>NZ_LT985196.1:0-396438 GCF_900289115.1 Janibacter massiliensis
CGATACAGTGTGTGTCTACTCATTGATATGTGATTCTAGACGCGTCTCAGTGATTGTTTTTTTGTTTTTAAAGTGCCCCGCCCCCCCGGACTCCCACCCCTCTCTTTTCGCGGGCGGCGTCAGATGTTTAAAAGAGACACCCACCCGCCGCGACGCAAGCTCGGGCTCGTCACCGCCGAGGAGCACTTCGTGCGGTGGGGGACGGTCGTCGCGGGCTTCGCCCTCGCCTGGATGGTCTGCTACCGCGTCATGCCGTGGGGGCGCCTGCTCCCGTGGTTCGTCCTCGGGATCCTGTTCACCGTCGTGATCACCGCCGTGGTCGGCCTGGAGCGCGGTGGTGTGCCCGAGCTCGCCGACCGCGTGATGTCGGTGATCGTCCACACCGGGGCGCTCGTCGTGTTCCTCGCGCTGCTGTCGGCCGTCGGATACACCTTCTACCGAGGCTGGAGCGCCCTGGGGCACCCGAACATGTTCTACAAGGACATGTCCGGGGTCGGCCCCGCCGACCCGCTCGACCGAGGTGGATTCGCCCATGCGATCCTCGGCACCCTCATCGAGATCGCCATCGCCAT
Organism: Janibacter massiliensis; assembly: GCF_900289115.1. GTDB lineage: Bacteria > Actinomycetota > Actinomycetes > Actinomycetales > Dermatophilaceae > Janibacter_A > Janibacter_A massiliensis. The sequence continues at coordinate 573 of NZ_LT985196.1, forward strand.
CGCGATCACCCTCCCCCTGGGCATCGGGACGGCCGTGTACATGACCGAGGTCGGCGGACGCTTCGCCCGCGTCGTCCGCACCGTCGTCGAGGCGATGACGGCCCTGCCGTCGATCGTCGCCGGACTGTTCATCTACACGACGGTCGTCCTCATGCTCGGCGTGCCCAAGTCCGGCCTGGCGGGCGCCCTGGCGATCGCCGTGATGATGCTCCCGATCATCGCCCGGGCGGCCGACGTCGTCCTGCGGGTCGTGCCGGGAAGCCTGCGTGAGGCGAGCCTGGCGCTCGGGGCCTCCCGATGGAAGACGGTCTGGCACGTCGTCCTCCCGACGGCCCGACCGGGCCTGGCGACCGCCCTCATCCTCGGCATCGCCCGCGGCATCGGGGAGACCTCGCCCGTCCTGCTGACCTCCGGCACGGCCCCGTTCTTCGTTACCGACCCGACGTCGGGAGTGATGAACTCCCTGCCGCTCTACGTCTTCTCGGCCGTCCGGTCCGGCGAGCCCGGGCTTGAGGTCCGAGGGTTCGGAGCGGCCTCCGCCCTGCTGGCGCTCGTTCTCGTCCTCTTCGTCGTCGCCCGCTGGCTCGCCCGCCCCAGGAAGGCCGGCCGATGACCACGCCCCCGTCCCGGACACACCCGACCCCCGCCGCACCGACCCGGAGCACCGCCGTGATGCGTTACCTGTCCGTCCTCTTCACCCTCGCCGTCCTCGCCGCGAGCTCGCTCGCCGGGGCACCCCCGGCCCGCGCCGAGAAGTACGCCCAGATCGAGGGCAACGGCTCGACGTGGTCGGAGAACATCGTCCAGCAGTGGATCGCCGACGTCGACGCCCGCGGCATGAAGGTCACCTACTCCGGCGGTGGTTCCTCCCAGGGCCGCCGGTCGTTCGCGAACTACGTCACCGACTTCGGCATCTCGGAGATCCCCTACCAGGGCAAGGACGAGTACGGGAAGGCCGACACCTCCAACGGCCGCGAGTTCGCCTACCTCCCGATCGTCGCCGGTGGTACCGCGTTCACCTACCAGCTGAAGATCGGCAACCAGCAGGTGCGCAACCTCCGGCTGTCGGGAGCGACCATCGCGAAGATCTTCACCCGCAAGATCACGTCGTGGGACGACCCGGCGATCAGCAAGGACAACAACGGCCGCAAGTTCCCGAAGATCCCCGTCCGCCCGGTCGTCCGGTCCGACGGCTCGGGAACGACGGCACAGTTCACGACGTACCTCGACACGATGCACGCCGGGATCTGGCGCCCGTGGTTCGGCAAGGCCGGCCTCACCTCGTACTACCCGACGAGGAACGACAACGCGTTCAGCAAGGTCTCCGGCTCCGACCAGGTGATGAACACGATCTCCTCGGCCGACGGCAACGGGACGATCGGCTATGTCGAGTACTCCTACCCGGTGAACAAGCAGTACCCGGTCGTCAAGGTGCTCAACGCGAAGGGCTACTACGTCGAGCCGACGACGTACAACGTCGCCGTGGCCCTCCAGTACGCCAAGATCAACCAGAACAAGGGCTCGGACAAGTACCTCACGCAGATCCTCGACGGCGTCTACCGGGCACCCGACGCCCGCGCGTACCCGCTCTCGTCGTACTCGTACCTCCTGCTTCCCACGGGCAAGAACGCCCAGGACCGCCGCATGACGACGGCCAAGCGACAGACCCTCGCGGACTTCCTCTTCTACTCCCTCTGCGCCGGGCAGACGAAGGCCGGGCCGTACGGGTACTCCCCGCTGACGCTCAACCTCGTGTCCGCGGGGTTCGACCAGGTGAAGAAGCTCAAGGCGGCGGACTCGGGCGTCAACCTCAACAACCGCGACGTCCGCTCGTGCAACAACCCGACGTTCGACGGCAAGAACCCGAACGCCAACAAGCTGGCGAAGCTGGCGCCGATGCCCCCCTCGTGCGACAAGGTCGGTCAGGGCCCGTGCGGTGGCGGGACGGGTGAGAACAAGGCCTCCTCGAAGGATGCCGGCGGGTCCGCAGGCGGTGCGGGCGGCGGCGGTGGCGCTGGCGGCGGCAGTGGTGGCGCTGGCGGCGGCGGTAGCACCGGCGGTGGTGCTGGCGGCAGCGCTGGCGGCGACGGCGGTGCTGGCACCGGTGGAGGCGACGCCGGCGGTTCGGCCGGGACCGGCGGCAAGGACGCGAAGGCCGCAGGGGCGGGGACGACGGTCGACCCGGAGACCGGCCAGCCCGTCGCGGCTGGCGTCGACGAGGGCGACGGCACCGTGTTCGGCGTCCCGATCGAGCTCATCAACGGCCGCCAGAACGACCAGACGATCTTCTCGATCCTCGCGGTCCTCGCGCTGCTCGGGATCGTCCTCGTGCCGGCCGTCGGTCCGGCGATCATGAAGCGCCGTGCCGACCAGGGAGGCCAGGGATGACGACGCGATTCCGCAGCACGCTCGGGGCGCTCGGCGCCGGCGCGCTCGTCGCGCTCGGGGTGGCGCCCGCGCTCGCCGTCTCGCCCGCGGGCACTCCTGCTGCCGCCACCGGCAGCACGGCCTCCGCCCCGTCGGTCGCCGTCCCGACCGCAGCACCGAAGCCGTGGTCGAAGACGAAGACCCTCACCCGCACCTTCGAGCAGCCCGACGGCACGACGCTCGACGCGCTGAGCCACACGGTCACCGTGAAGGTCGCCAAGACGACCCAGCTTCGCGGGCGGGAGCGCGTCCGGATCACGTGGTCGGGCGCCAAGCCGAGCCAGGGCCGTGCGGTCAACCCGTACGGCGGCGGGGGCATGGCGCAGGAGTACCCGGTCGTCATCCTTCAGTGCCGCGGCGTCGAGAACCCGAAGCCGGGACAGGAGAAGCTCCGTCCCGAGACGTGCTGGACCTCGACCCAGGCGCAGCGCACCAGCTCGCTCGAGCCCTCGCCGCGCACCGCGCTGTGGCGCTGGGACGCCTTCGCGGACAAGGCCGACACCGAGCCGGTCTCCGGGCTGCCGCTCTCGGACTTCGCGACGAAACCGGCGTGCCAGGCCCCGGCCGAGACCGACTCGATCCACGTCACCCCGTTCGTCGCGGCGAACAAGAAGGTGCACAAGTCGTGCTCGGCGGAGTCCATGGCTCCCGAGGCCGCGGTCGACGCGGCCTTCCCCCCGGCGGAGATCGCGGCCTACACCGACAAGGAGGGCCGCGGGGACGTCCAGTTCGAGGTGCGCAGCGAGACGGAGAACGAGTCGCTCGGCTGCTCCGAGAAGGTCGCGTGCTCGATCGTCGTCATCCCGATCGAGGGCATCAGCACGAGGTACGACGCGACGTACTGCAACGCCAACAGCCTCTGTCAGCGGACGGGACGGTTCCTCGAGGGCGAGAGCAACTACACGGGTGACGGCGTCGACGAGGCCGTCGGGCCGCGCTACTGGTGGTCGGCCTCCAACTGGCGCAACCGGTTCAGCGTGCCGATCTCCTTCGGGTACCCGCCGGACGCCTGCTCGATCCTCGACTCCCGGCCGCCGGTCGGCTTCTACGGCACCGAGCTGCTCAGCCAGGCGAGCCTGCAGTGGGCGCCCGCGTACTGCCTCAACAAGAACCGCTTCAACTTCCAGCACAACCGGATGTCGGACGCGACCGGCTTCAACCTCATGCGGTCCGGCGGTGGCAGTGCGGCCTTCGTCGCGGCGGAGCACGAGTCGGCCGACCCGATCGGGTACGCCCCGACCGCCCTCACCGGGTACGGCATCGGGTACATCATCGACAAGCCCAAGAATGCGGGCGAGTTCACGAACCTCCGCCTGACGCCCCGCCTCATCGCCAAGCTCCTCACCCAGTCGTACGCCGGGTCCAAGGCCGGCCAGGAGCACCCCGGCATGGCGAACAACCCGCAGTCGATCAACCAGGACCCCGAGTTCCGCGAGCTCAACCCCGGCCAGCGGGCGGACGGCTTCGAGGCGGGCGCCTCCCTCGCGTTCCTGTCCGAGTCCTCCGACTCCGTCCGCTCGCTCACGGAGTACATCGCCCAGGACAAGGCGGCGAGCGACTTCATCGCGGGCAAGGCCGACCCCTGGGGGATGAAGGTCAACCCCACGTACAAGGACTACTCCCTCCCGACCGACGAGTGGGACCTGCTCGACACGTACAAACCGACGTACGAGGACGAGTGCCGCAAGTCGCTCGACTCCCCGTACTTCAACCTGCTGGCGGCCCCGGTGACGAGCCTGCGGAAGGTCGCCGAGGCCGTTCTCGACGCGTGGCCGTTCACGGCGACGACGTGCGTCCCGGCGACCCAGTCCGACCCGGCGAAGTTCGGCCGGATCGAGCGACAGGGCGTCGGCAGCCGGTTCGTGCTCGGACTCGTGACCCTCGGTGACGCCGAGCGGTTCGGTCTGCGTGTCGCGGCGCTCGAGACGAAGAAGGGAACGTTCGTCGCACCGACGGACGCATCGATCACCCGCACGGCGGGCCTCGCGCGCCGCACGAGCGAGCACGGCGCCTTCACCTGGTCCCAGCGCGACGTCGTCAAGGACGGCAAGGCGTACCCGGGTGCGATGGTCGTCGACACCGCGGCCAAGCTGACGGGCCTGCCCGAGACCGACGCGGACGTCGTCGCCGACTTCATCGAGATCGCCACGACCGAGGGCCAGCGACCCGGGCCGGGCAACGGTCAGCTCGCCGAGGGCTACGTCCCGATCCGCAAGACCGGCGCGACCGCACGGCTGTGGGCGGGTGCCCAGAGCACCGCAGCCGCCATCCGTGCCCAGAAGGAGCCGACGAGCTCCGGCGGCGACGGCGGCTCGGGCTCCGGTGGTGACGACGGCGGCGGCGGTTCGGGCTCCGGTGGTCCCGGTGGAGCAGGCGGATCCGGCGACGGCGGCGGTTCGGGCTCCGGCGCCACGGGCGACACGGGTGGCGGCAGCGGCGGCGGAGACGCGAAGGCGGCCGACGACTCGACGGCCACCAGCTCGGCCAAGGACGCGACCGCCGCGAAGAACACCGCCCCCGTCTCCTCGCCGGCGACCCCGCTGGGCACCACCGCGGAGATCGCCTCGTGGCTGGCGAAGGTCCTCGTCCCGGTGCTCCTGCTGGCGGCTCCGCTCCTCGCTGGCGGCGCGGGCCTCCTCCAGCTCATCCGCTCGGGCGGCTCCGGCGGGAGGACGGCATGACGCTCCCCCCTCCCCCGCCGGTGCTCGATCCCGAGACACCGAGCACCGACCACGACGCCGCCGTCGCGGCCCACGAGGCCGCCGCGCAGGGACGTCCGGCGCCCGCCGGGCCGCCGGTGGACCTGTCCTCGACCGCACCGAAGGAGGCCGGTGCCCTCTCCGCGATCATCGGGGCGAGCTTCACGCTGTCGGTCATCCTCTTCTGGCTCGTGCTCCAGCTGTTCCTCTTCGGCGCCTTCAGCCACGAGCGCGCGCAGGACGCGAAGTACCAGCAGATCCGAGGAGAGCTCGCCGGGGCCACGAGCCCGACGGGCGGGGTGATCGAGCCGGGGCACCCGGTCGCGCTCCTGTCGATCCCGGCGATCAACCTCCAGGAGGTGGTCTCGGAGGGGACCGCGTCCGGCGACCTGCTCGGCGGACCGGGCCACCGGCGCGACAGCCCGCTGCCCGGCCAGGCGGGTGTCTCCCTCGTCTACGGCCGGTCGATGACCTACGGGGCGCCCTTCGACGACATCACCGACCTGAAGAAGGGTGACGAGATCATCGCGACCACGTCCGTCGGCGAGGCGACCTTCGTCGTGGACGGCGTGCGCCGCCCCGGCGACCCGCTCCCCCCGCCGGTCGAGGTCGGGCAGGCGCGGCTCGTCCTCGCCACGGGCGAGGGCCACGGGCCGCTGGCCTGGGCGTCCCCCGACCAGGCCGTCTACGTCGACGCGACGATGAAGGGCAAGGCGTTCGCCGCTCCCGCCGGTCGGCTCCCCGCCGTCCCCGACGCGGAGAAGGCGATGGCCCGGGACAACTCGGCCTGGCCCCTCATGGCGCTGTGCCTCACCGCTCTCCTGCTGCTCGTCTGCGTGACGACGTGGGCATGGAACCGGTTCAGCCGGTCGATGGTGTGGATCCTCGCCGCTCCCGTCGGTATCGCGCTCGCCTGGGCGAGCACCGACACACTCATGCGCCTCCTGCCGAACCTCATGTGAGCCCGTCGGCGGGGCAGCACCACGCGATCGCGGTGCGGCCCCGTCGCCGTGTCGAGACCGATGCGGAACGGTCGACTGCGCGGCACCGTGCGTTCACCCTGTCGTTGCCCTACGGCCCCGCAGCGGGCGGACAGTGGCACTGGCGATATGCCACCTTCCACGTCACAGAAAGCATTGGGATGTCTCGTCACAAGATCTCCGCCGGCCTTGCCCTCACCCTCGCCGGCGCGGCCTTCTTCGCCGCCGCCCCCGCCCAGGCCGACCCGGCCTTCACGCCGGACACCGACGACGTCGTCGGTGTCGGCTCCGACACGACCATGCTCGCGATGGACAACGTCGCCGACGGCAAGAACGGCATCCCCGGCTACAACGAGGCCTCCGGCGCCAAGGAGCGCCTCGTCTCCTGGGACGCGGTCGTCGGCGACGTCTCCCCGACGATCGTCCCGCGTGCGGGTGCGACCGAGATCGCCCGCCCCAACGGCTCGGGCGCCGGCAAGAACCTCCTCTACGGCTCGGGCAACAACACGGCCATCGACTACGCCCGCTCGTCCTCCGCGCTGAACTCCGCGGAGGCGGCCGCCGGCCTCTACGCCTTCCCGTTCGCCCTCGACCGCCTCCAGATGGCCGTCTCCGGCACCGTCGCCTCGAACGCCCCGGCGACGCTCACCGCGGACCAGATCGTCAAGATCTACAACGGCACCTACACCAACTGGAGCCAGCTGGGTGGCAAGGACGGCGCGATCGTCCCGCTCATCCCGCAGTCCGGCTCGGGCACCCGGTCGTTCTTCGAGGGCCAGCTCAAGGCCGCGAACAACGGTACGGCCGTCACCCTCGCGCCGACGGTCAAGGAGACCCAGGAGCACGACCCGGCCGACATCCAGAACAACCCGAACGCCGTCGCGCCGTTCTCGGTCGGTCGCGCGAAGCTCGCCGGCACGGCCGTCAAGCTCGAGTCGGGCTGGGAGGCCAAGCGCGCCGTCTACAACGTCGTCCGCTCGGCGGACCGCACGAACTCGCGCATGGTCAAGATCTTCGGCACGGACGGCTTCCTCTGCTCGCCGCAGGCCAAGGAGCTCATCGCGCTCGGCGGTCTCGAGCAGCTCGCCAGCGTCGCGAACGGCGGCGTCTGCGGTGAGGCCACCCAGGGTGCGACGTCGAACTTCACGACCAACGACCAGCAGGTCGCCACGACGACGTCCACGCTCGCGGTCGCCACGGTCCAGAAGGTCGCGTTCGGCTACACGGCCACCGCCACGGTCACGGCGTCGGACGGCACGGCCCCGCGCGGCACCGTCCAGTTCTGGGACGGCGGCGTCCTCGTCAAGACGGTCGTCCCCGTCTCGGGCAAGGCCGTGTACAAGGCCACCGCGCAGCGCGTCGGCACGCACAAGATCGTCGCGAAGTACGTCCCGGCCGACGGTGCGCCGTACACCGGGTCGACGTCGGCCGAGGCCAAGACGGTCGTCCGCGGCTCGTCCGCGACGAGCGTCAAGGGCGACTTCACGATCACGCGCACGACCGCCGGCCGGTACGTCGTCACCGTCAAGCGGACCGACACGGCCTTCGTCAAGCCGACCGGTCAGGTCAACGCGCTCCTGGGCACGAAGAAGCTCACGGGCGGCATGCTCGACAAGTACGGTCGCGTCACCCTGACGCTCCCGAAGATGTCGGCGGGCAAGAAGACGGTCACCTTCAAGTACTACGGTGACTTCAAGACCCTCTCGTCGTACAAGAAGGTCACGATTACCGTCAGCTGACGTTCCACGACGTCGGGGTGGGTCGCCGGGCGGCGGCCCACCCCGACGGTGTGTCCCCCGCTCCTCCCCCACACATCACCACGCACGACAGGACCACCGTGAGCCACGAGTACGTCCCCCACCACAGCGCGGAGCCCGAGACGACGGTGCTTGCCCCGGCCGGGCCCGAGACGACAACGACCCTCCCGCCCGTCTCCGAGCCGGATACCGCCAGCCGTCGCCGGGTCGTCGACGGCACCGGGCTCGCCACCCTCGAGGGCCGCGACGTGTCCGCGTGGTTCGGCTCGCGCAAGGTCCTCGACCGGGTCAGCCTGACCATGCACGCCGGCGAGATCACCGCCCTCATCGGCCCGTCCGGCTGCGGCAAGTCCACCTTCCTCCGGATCCTCAACCGGATGCACGAGCTCGTCCCCTCGGCCCAGCTCGCCGGTGAGGTCCTCCTCGACGGGGAGGACATCTACGCCCCGCAGAAGAAGCTCATCGACGCGCGCCGTCAGATCGGCATGGTGTTCCAGAAGCCGAACCCGTTCCCGGCGATGTCGATCAAGGACAACGTCCTCGCCGGGCTCAAGCTCACCGGTACGAAGGCGTCGCGGGCGACGAAGAACGACCTCGTCGAGCAGTGCCTGACCCGCGCAGGTCTGTGGACGGAGGTCCGTGACCGCCTCGACGCCCCCGGCGGTGGCCTCTCCGGTGGTCAGCAGCAGCGGCTGTGCATCGCCCGCTCGCTCGCGATCAAGCCCCGCGTCCTCCTCATGGACGAGCCCTGCTCCGCGCTCGACCCCACCTCGACGCGCGTCATCGAGGAGACGATGCTCGAGCTGGCGCAGGAGGTGACGATCGTCATCGTCACGCACAACATGCAGCAGGCCGCCCGCGTCTCGGACAGGTGCGCGTTCTTCCTCGCGGCCCAGGGGACGCCCGGCGTCATCGTCGAGCACGGGGACACGACGTCCATGTTCGACAACCCGCAGGACCCGCGCACCTACGACTACGTCAACGGACGCTTCGGCTGATCCCGTGGGCGTGGCTGGCACCGGACGGACGACGGCGCTGACGGCGGCCTTCGTCGTCGGCCCGCTCCTGGCGCTGTCCACGGCCGCCGTCGCGCTCGACCGCGACGGGACCGTCACCGGCAGCGGTGTCGTCGGCACACCTCCGGAGGGTGCGCGGGTCGTCGTCTCCCGTGCCCCCTCTGGAACGCCGGTCCGCGCGACGACGGCGGGGACCAGCGTGGAGCCGGACCCCGCGTGGGTCGCCCGGACGGCTCACGCGACGGGGATGCCACGACCGGCCGCACGCGCGTACGGACGGGCGTCGATCGTCGTCTCCCGGGAGCAACCCGGCTGCCACGTCGGCTGGCCGACGATCGCTGGGATCGGGTCCGTCGAGTCGGACCACGGCCGTCACGACGGCGCCCGGCTGCGCGCCGACGGCCGGCCGTGGCCGCGGATCGTCGGGCCCGCGCTCGACGGGACGAACGGCACCGAGGCCATTCCGGCGAGCGCCGACTCCGAGTTCTTCCACGGGGACGACGACTGGGACCACGCCGTCGGTCCGATGCAGTTCATCCCCTCGACGTGGCGGACGTGGGGTGCCGACGGGGACGGTGACGGGCGGGCCGACCCGAACGACATCGACGACGCCGCGCTCGCGACGGCGCGCTACCTGTGCGCCGACGGACGGGACCTGTCGACGGACTCGGGGTGGACCGACGCGGTGTTCTCGTACAACCACTCGGACGACTACGTGGCCCTCGTCAGCCGCCGTGCGCGGGCGATGACCCGCTGAGACGACCTCCCTGTACGGCCCGGGCCGAGGCTGCGGTCAGAGCAGGTCGTCGGCACGCACGACCCGGGTGAGCTCGGCTTCGCCGAACCCCAGCACCGACCACGGCCCGCGGTACTCGAGGACGGCGAGCGTCGCCGGTGGACAGCCGCGGGTGAGCGCCTCGTGGGCGTCCTCGGCACCCGCGCCGTCGGCGAGCATGCTCACCGTCGACGGGAGTGTCGGGTTGTGCCCGATGACGAGGACCACCTGCGCGGACTCGTCCGCGTCCCTGATGACGTCGAGCAGGCCGTGCGCGTCTGCCCCCGGGATCCGGTCGTCGTGCCGGACCTCGGCCTCGCACTCCCCCGCGGCGGCGATCGCCTCGCACGTCTGACGGGTACGGAGCGTCGTCGAGCACAGGACGAGGTCGCAGCCGAGCCCGTGCTCGCGCAGCCACGTGCCGACGGCGCGCGCCTGAGCGCGCCCGCGGTCGGTGAGGGGGCGGTCCCGGTCGCGCATCATCGGGTCGGCCACCGCCTCGCCGTGGCGGAGGAGGAGCAGCGTTCGGTCCTCGGCGCTCGTCGTCATGACCCCACTTTCCCCCCGACCCGGCCCCGTGGCAATGCTGCGCGCCCCGCCGCCCCGATCTCGTGGTTGGGTGGGGCCTGACCAGCCCCGACCGCGGCCCCGAGCCCGGTCCGACGAAGGAGACGCCCGTGTCGCAGATCGAGGAGATCCTCGCTGCCCTGCCCATCGACCAGATCGCCGCACGGGTCGGCGCGACCCCCGAGGAGACCCGGCAGGCCGCAGCGGCTGCCGTGCCCGCCCTCGTCGGTGGTCTCGAGGCCAACGCTCAGGACCCGGCTGGCGCAGCCTCCATCGCGGCCGCTCTGGGCGACCACGACGCGTCGGTCTTCGAGCAGGCCGATCTGTCCGCGGTCGACCCGGCCGACGGCGAGCGGATCGCCGGTCACATCTTCGGCGACCAGCAGGCGCAGGTCGCCCAGCAGCTCGGTGGTCTCGGCGGTGGCAACGCACTGGTGCAGAAGATCATCCCGATCATCGCGCCGATCGTCATGGCGTGGCTTGTCAAGCAGGTGACCGCGAAGGCCGGCGGGGCGCTGCCCGGCGGGCTCGGGAGCAGCCCGGCGGTCCAGGACGCCCTCACCCAGGTGCTCAGCGGCGCCCTCGGCGGCGGGCAGTCCACCCCGGCACCGCAGCCGGGCGGGCTGAACGCCGGGTCGATCGTCACGGACGTCCTCGGCGGGCTGCTCGGCGGCGGCCGCCGCTGACCGGACCCTCGTGCGGCGGTCGGTCAGCCCGGCCGCCGCACGAGGTGCTCCGGCTCCCCGCCGGCGGCCAGTCGCGCGAGCTGGGAACGGATCATCGCGACCGCGCGGGGGCGGAAGGCCTCGGTGACCCCGCCGACGTGGGGGCTGACGATGACTCCGGGCGCGGACCACAGGGGGTGGTCCGCGGGCAGCGGCTCGGGATCGGTGACGTCGAGCGCGAAACGCAGCCGGGCGGCGTGACTCAGGACCGCCTCGGTGTCGAGGACGGTCCCCCGCGCGACGTTGACGACGAGCGCGCCGTCGGGCAGCAGGGCGAGCGCGTCGGCGTCCATCAGACCGGCCGTCTCGTCCCCGCCCGGGACGACGAGGACGACGACGTCGTGCTCGGGCAGCAGGACCGTCAGCTCGTCGATCCCGTGGACGACGTCGACGAGCTCGTCCCCACCCCGGCGGCGGGAGGCGACAGCGGTGAGCGTCACCTCGAAGGGCGCGAGGCGCCGGGCGATGCTCCGCCCGATCGAGCCGTAGCCGACGAGAAGGACCCGCCGGTCGGCCAGACCCGGCCGGAACGTGCGCGGGAGCCACTCGCCGCGGTCCTGAGCCCGGGTGTGCTCGTCGAAGCCGCGCAGGGCGGCGATGGCCAGGCCGACGGCGAGCTCGGCGGTCGCCGCGTCATGGACCCCGGCGGCGTTGCAGAGCCCCGGCCCCTCCGGGAGCACGCGGGCGACGTTCTCGTACCCGGCGGACAGCAGCTGGACCCAGCGCGCCGAGACCGTCGCCACGGCGGGCGCCGTCCGGCTCGCGTCCATGTACGGCAGGACGACGAGATCGATGTCCTGGGTGGGCGCGGGCGCCTCGAGGTCCCACACCACCGTCGTCACCCCGTCGACGTCCCCGACCGCCTCGAGCCAGGCCCGGTCCGGGAGCGAGGCGACGACGCCCACGCTCAGCCCTCGACGCCCAGCGCGGCGAGGATGAGGGAGCGGGCCTTCCCGGCGTCCGCCTGTCCCTTCATCTCCTTCATCACCTGACCGATGAGGGCTCCGGCCGCCTGCACCTTGCCGCCGCGGATCTTCTCGGCGATGTCGGGGTTGCGCTCGATGACGGTGGTGATCGCCGCCTGGAGGGCGTCGTCGTCCTCGACGAGCTCGAGCCCGCGGGCGTCGGCGACCTGCGTCGGGGTGCCCTCGCCGTCGAGCACGCCGCCCATGACCTCGCGGGCCATCTTGTCGTTGAGCCGCCCGCTCGAGACGAGACCCTCGAGCTCGGCGATCGCACCGGGTGTGACGCCGACCTGCGTGGCGTACTCCGTCAGGGGCTGGTTCGCCTCGTTCGCCCGCCGGGCGACCTCGCCGAGCCACCACTTCTTCGCCCCCGCGGCGGTGCCGCCGGCGGCGATCGTCTCCTCGATGAGGTCGAGCGCACCGGCGTTGAGGACGTCGCGCATCTCGAGGTCGGACCAGCCGTGCTCGGCCTGGACCCGGCGCCGACGGACGGCCGGGTCCTCGGGGAGGGTGCCGCGGAGCTCCTCGACCCGCTCCGCGCTCGGGGCGACGGGGACGAGATCGGGCTCGGGGAAGTACCGGTAGTCCTCGGCGTCGGACTTCTCGCGCCCGCTCGTCGTCACCCCGGTGTCCTCGTGCCAGTGCCGCGTCTCCTGGAGGATCGACCCCCCGGAGGACAGCACCGCGGCGTGGCGGCAGATCTCGTACCGGACCGCGCGCTCGACGGAGCGGAGGCTGTTGACGTTCTTCGTCTCGGTCCGGGTGCCGAACGGGACGGCGAGCTGCTCTGCGTTGCGCGGGTCGGTCGGGTCGCCGGCCTTCGGGCGGAGCGAGACGTTCGCGTCGCAGCGCATCGAGCCCTGCTCCATCTTCACGTCCGAGACCCCCAGGGCCCGGAGCAGCTCGCGCAGTGCACCGACGTACGCCTTCGCGACCTCCGGCGCCCGCTCCCCGGCCCCGACGAGCGGCTTCGTGACGATCTCGATGAGCGGGATGCCCGCGCGGTTGTAGTCGACGAGCGAGTACTCCGCCCCGTGGATCCGGCCGGTCGAGCCGCCGACGTGGAGCGACTTGCCGGTGTCCTCCTCCATGTGGGCGCGCTCGATCTCGACCCGGTAGGTCGTGCCGTCCTCGAGCTCGACGTCGAGGTAGCCGTCGAAGGCGATCGGCTCGTCGTACTGGCTCGTCTGGAAGTTCTTCGGCATGTCCGGGTAGAAGTAGTTCTTCCGCGCGAACCGGCACCACGAGGCGATGTCGCAGTGCAGCGCGAGCCCGATCCGGATCGCCGACTCGACGGCGACCTCGTTGACGACGGGCAGCGCGCCGGGCAGCCCGAGGCAGACGGGACAGACCTGGGTGTTCGGCTCGGCGCCGAAGGTCGTCGCGCAGCCGCAGAACATCTTCGTCGCGGTGCCGAGCTCGACGTGCACCTCGAGCCCCATGACGGGGTCGTAGGAGGCGAGCGCCTCGTCGTACCCGAGGACGGCGTCGGTCGTGGTCGTGCTCATCGTCAGCCTCCGTGGGCGGTCAGCTCGGGGGCGCGGTCGAGGAGGGGGCCGCCCCAGCGGTCGGTCAGGGCCCGCTCGAGGGCGGCCCCGACGGTGTACAGGCGCTCGTCCTTCATCGCGGGCGCGAGGATCTGGATGCCCGCGGGCAGTCCGTCCTCGTCGGCCAGACCGCTCGGCAGGGACATCCCGGGGATGCCCGCGAGGTTCGCCGGGATCGTCGCGATGTCGTTGAGGTACATCGCCATCGGGTCGTCGAGCTTGTCGCCGAGAGGGAAGGCCGTCGTCGGCGCCGTGGGGCTGAGCAGGACGTCGACGTGCTCGAAGGCGGTCTGGAAGTCGTTCGCGATGAGCCGCCGGACCTTCTGCGCCGAGCCGTAGTACGCGTCGTAGTAGCCGGACGACAGGGCGTAGGTGCCGATGATGATGCGGCGCTTGACCTCGTCGCCGAAGCCGGCGTCGCGGCTGGCGGCCATCACCTGCTCGGCGCTCGGGGCGTCGATCCCCTGCGGCGCGACCCGCAGGCCGTAGCGCATCGCGTCGAAGCGGGCGAGGTTGCTGCTCGCCTCGCTCGGCAGGATGAGGTAGTACGCGGCGAGCGCGTGCTCGAAGCTGGGGCAGGAGACCTCGACGACCTCGGCACCGGCCTGCGTGAGGAGCTCGACCGCCTCCTCGAAGCGCGCCCGGACGCCGGGCTGGAAGCCCTCGCCGGTGAGCTCCGTGATCAGGCCGACCTTCATCCCCCGGACGTCACCCCGGCGGGCGGCCTCGACGACCGGCGGCACGGGGGCGTCGATGGACGTCGAGTCGAGCGGGTCGTGACCGCCCATGACCTCGTGCAGGAGCGCGGTGTCGAGGACGGTGCGCGCGCACGGGCCGCCCTGGTCGAGGGAGGACGCGAGGGCGATGAGCCCGTAGCGGGAGACCCCGCCGTAGGTCGGCTTCACCCCGACGGTGGCGGTGACGGCGGCGGGCTGGCGGATCGAGCCCCCGGTGTCGGTGCCGGTGGCCAGCGGCGCCTGGAAGGAGGCGAGCGCGGCCGAGGAACCGCCGCCGGAGCCGCCGGGGATGCGGGTCAGGTCCCACGGGTTGTGCGTCGCGCCGTACGCGGAGTGCTCGGTGGACGAGCCCATGGCGAACTCGTCCATGTTCACCTTGCCGAGGATCGGCATCCCGGCGTCCTTGAGGTGGCGCACGCAGGTCGCGTCGTAGGGCGGCACCCAGCCCTCGAGCATCCGGCTGCCGGCGGTCGTCGGCAGGCCCCTGGTCGCCATGACGTCCTTGACGGCGATCGGCACCCCGGCGAGGACGTGCAGGTCCTCACCCTTGGCGCGACGCTCGTCGACCTCGCGCGCGGTGGCCAGTGCGGACTCCCCCGCGACGTGGAGGTAGGCGTGGACGAGCTCGTCGACGGCCGCGGTCCGGTCCAGGTGGGCCTGCGTCACCTCGACGGCGGAGACGTCCCCGGCGCGCAGGCGCGCGGACAGCTCGGCGGCGGTCAGGCGGGTCAGGTCGGTCACGGGGTCAGTCCTCGTCCAGGATGCGGGGCACGGAGAAGCGGTCGAGGTCGCTCGCGGGCGCGCCGGCAAGGGCGTCCGCGACGTCGAGCGAGGGGCGCACGACGTCGGGGCGGGTGACGTTGACCAGCGGCATCGGGTGGCTCATCGGCTCCGCCCCGGCCAGGTCCGCGCGCTGGACCTGGGCGACGGAGTCGAGGATGACGGTGAGCTCGCCGGCGAGCGAGTCCAGCTCGGCGTCGGACAGGTCGATGCGGGCGAGGGACGCGAGGTGCGCGACGTCCGCCCGGGTGAGATCTGACATGCGGGTCAGTCTAGGGAGGGCTGCTCGGCGAGCAGGCGCCGCGCCTCGGCGAGCACCACCTCGTCAGCGCACCCCTTGGCGAAGGCGGCGATCCGCGCCCGGATCTCGCGGCCCAGGAGCCACTGCCCGATCGGCTCCGCGATCGGCCGGAGGAACCGCGGCCGGACGGTGTAGGTGTACTTCCACGACGCCTTGGCGCCCTCCCCGTCGGGCGTGAAACGCCAACCCCCGCCGAAGGTGTCGAAGAACCACGGCCCCGACTCCATCGTCATGCCGACGTTGCTCGGCGGCCGGTAGGAGACATACCGGCTGATCATCGTCGGCCCGACGCGGGCGTGGGTCTTGGTCCGCACCCCCTTGGCCGCCCGGGTGGCCCCGTCGAGGAAGTACTGGCGGCGGATGAAGGGGTCCCACCGCAACCGGACCTCGCCCGTCGTCTGGGAGACGGCGAAGGCGAGATCGGGCGGGAGCGGCACGTGGATCTCGGCCGTGACCTGGGGCACGAGGTCGACGCTACCGGCGCGGTCGACGGGCGCGGCCTTCGTCCCTAGGCTCGCGGGCATGGCGACCGTCTTCTCCAAGATCATCGCCGGGGAGATCCCCGGCCGTTTCGTGTGGGCCGACGACGTGTGCGTCGCCTTCCTCACCATCGAGCCGATCACCGACGGGCACTGCATGGTCGTCCCGCGCGAGGAGATCGAGCAGTGGACCGACGCGTCCGAGCAGACGTGGGCGCACCTGACGTCGGTGGCGCGGACCATCGCGCTCGCGCAGCAGGCCGAGTGGGAGTGCCCGCGGGTGGGGCTGCTGCTCGAGGGCTTCCTCGTCGACCACTTGCACGTGCACACCTGGCCGGCGTTCTCGCCGGAGGACTTCGACCCGCACGCGACGAAGACCGACGTGCCCGCCGAGGAGCTCGACGCCGCCGCGCAGCGCCTGCGGCAGCGGCTCAGGGCGATGGGTCACGCCGAGCGGGTCGTCCCGGCCGGGCCGCTCGCCCGCTGACCCGCGCGCAGCCGAACGTCGCCTGTTGCGCGATGGCACCGTCGACGGCCAGGTCCGTCAGCGATCCCGTCGCGGTCCTCGGGGAGTGTGCGCGAGGACCAGCTGGGCAGTGCAGCCAGGGCTAGGGCGTGTCTCTCAGTTGGCTACGCTCTGACACCGTGACGCGCGCTCGGCGGCATGTCCGTGCGGTTCACGTGGAGTGTGGGTACCAGCGGAGCACCGTGGTGCCATGAAACCAGGCGTTCGCCTCCGGGCAATTGCGGCTCGATCCAGGTCACGATCGCGATGCGAAGCTCATCGCGGGTGGTCCAGGCATGCCGGTCCAGGCCGTTCTTCTGGAGGAGGGCGAAGAAGCTCTCCATGGCGGCGTTGTCACCGGCGGCGCGGTGTCGACGTACCGCTCGGCCGTCGCCCGGTCGATCCCGTCGGTCGCGGAGCAGCCTTCCACCGCGCGAGGTGACCCGGGGTGACAAGGGCGCGCCGCACCCTGTTGGCTGGACCCATGGCAACCACCGCGCTCAAGGGCACCCCCGTCCAGACCTCCGGCGAGCTCCCGACCGTCGGCTCCAAGGCCCCGGCCTTCGAGCTCGTCGGCGAGGGCCTCTCCCCCCTCACCTCCGCCGACCTCCCCGGCCGCGTCGTCCTCAACATCTTCCCGAGCGTCGACACCGGCGTCTGCGCGCAGAGCGTGCGCACGTTCAACGAGAAGGCCGCCGGGCTCGAGAACACCACCGTCGTCAACGTGAGCCAGGACCTGCCGTTCGCGCACGCGCGCTTCTGCGCGGTCGAGGGCATCGACGCCGTGAAGGCCGGCTCGGCCTTCCGTTCCTCCTTCGGCGAGGACTACGGCGTGACGCTGCAGGACGGCCCGATGGCCGGTCTTCTCGCCCGCGCCGTCGTCGTGCTCGACGAGAACGGCGAGGTCGTGCACGCCCAGCTCGTCGACGACATCTCCACCGAGCCGGACTACGACGCCGCGATCAACGCGCTCGGCTGACCCGCCGTCCAGGCGACAGGGCGTCGTTCCCGCCGATGGGAACGACGCCCTGTCGCATGTCCGGGCGGGCCGGACCCGGCGCGATCAGCCGAGCAGGTGGGAGGTGTCACCCGACCCGAGGGAGGCCCGCAGCGCGGGATCGAGGTGCAACGCCCGTAGCCCCGTGAGGGCCCGCCGCGGGTCGACGTCGAGTCGGGCAGCCTCGAAGATCGTCGCCTGCCGCCCGTTCGCGACCGCGATGGCGAGCTCGACCGAGCGCAGGTTGCCCTGGCGCCGGGTCTGCAGGGCGGAGATCGACCCGACGTCCTCCCACGCCAGCTCCTGCCGCCGCGCGGTGACGACCCGGGTCGGGGTGGCGACGACCTCTCCGGGCACGCGCCGCAGCCGCCAGAGGGCGACCGTCCCGAGCGTGAACACCCCGGTGATGGCCGTGATGACCACGAGCCCGAGAACCGCCTTCGGGATGCTCTCCACGTCTCCCCGCGCGAGCCGCCCTGCGCCGAGGACGACGGAGGCCCCGAGCCCCCAGGGCCAGGAGGGCGGTGACCGGCAGCATCCACCACGGCGGGCGCCGGAGCGGGAGGGCGACGCCAGCCTCCCCCTCGTGGACGGTGGGTCGGGGCTGTCCGGCCGTGCGGTAGCGCCGCGCCGACCACACCACCTCGGGCGAGCCGTACCTCGAGTCGGATGCGGGGTACCCGGTGGCCATCAGGACTCCTGCTTCTCGGGGGCCTTCACCGCGTCGGGACCGGTGCCGGGGTCCGTGCCGTCGTCGCCGTCGCCTGTGTCGTCGGAGGCGGCGAAGGCCTCGACCGTGCCCGTCTCGAGGAGCTCGACGAACTGCTCCTCGGTGAGGATCGGGCGCCCGAGCTCGCGGGCCTTGTCCTCCTTGGTCCCGGCGTTCTCGCCGACGACGACCCAGTCCGTCTTCTTGCTCACCGAGCCCGACGCCTTGCCGCCACGGGCGAGGATCGCCTCCTTCGCCTCGTCGCGGGAGAACCCCTCGAGCGAGCCGGTGACGACGACGGTAACGCCCTCGAGCGTCCGGGGAAGGGTCTCGTCCCGCTCGTCCTCCATCCGGACCCCGGCCGCGGCCCACCGGTCGACGATCGCGCCGTGCCAGTCGGCGTCCGCCCCGTCGAACCAGTCGCGGACGGACGCGGCGATCGTCGGCCCGACGCCCTCGACGGCGGCGAGCTGCTCGACGCTCGCCGTGCGGATGGCCGCCATCGATCCCATCGACTGCGCGAGGGCCCGCGCGGCCGTCGGGCCGACGTGCCGGATCGACAGGGCCACGAGGACCCGCCACAGCGGCTGGTCCTTCGCCTTCTCGAGGTTCTCGACGAGGCGGCGGCCGTTCGCCGACAGGACCCGGCCGTCGACGACCTCGTCCTCGGGGTCGGTCTTCTTCGCCGCCCGGGTGTAGAGCGGCACGCGGGCGAGGTCCGCGGCGGTGAGGTCGAAGAGGGTCGACTCGTCCTCGATCACCCCGGCCTCGAGCAGCGCGATCGCGCCCTCCCAACCCAGTGCCTCGATGTCGAGGGCGCCGCGCCCCGCCAGGCCGAAGACGCGCTCGCGCAGCTGGCTGGGGCAGGAGCGGGCGTTCGGGCAGCGGATGTCCTTGTCACCCTCCTTCTGGGGGGCCAGGGGCGTGCCGCACGCGGGGCACTCCGACGGCATGACGAACTCCCGCTCGCTGCCGTCGCGCAGGTCGACGACCGGCCCGAGGATCTCGGGGATGACGTCGCCGGCCTTGCGCAGGACGACGGTGTCGCCGATGAGCACGCCCTTGCGGACGACCTCGTGGGCGTTGTGCAGGGTGGCGAGGGAGACGGTCGAGCCGGCGACGACGACCGGCTCCATGTACCCGAACGGCGTGACCCGACCCGTGCGCCCGACGTTGACCCGGATGTCGAGCAGCTTCGTCGTCACCTCCTCGGGCGGGAACTTGTAGGCGATGGCCCAGCGAGGTGCGCGCGAGGTGGAGCCGAGCCGGCGCTGGACGGCGAGCTCGTCGATCTTCACGACGACCCCGTCGATCTCGTGCTCGACACCGTGCCGGTCCTCCCCCACCGCGGCGACGAAGGCCTGCACCTCCTCGGCCGACTCGAGCACCCGATAGTGGCTCGACACCGGCAGGCCCCAGCCGGCGAGCAGGTCGTAGCCCTCGGACTGGCGCGCGAGGTCGAGACCCTCGCGGCGGCCGAGGCCGTGGACGAGCATCCGCAGCGGACGATTGGCCGTGACCCGCGGGTCCTTCTGACGCAGGGAGCCCGCGGCCGCGTTGCGCGGGTTGGCGAACGGGTCCTTGCCTGCCTCGACGAGCGAGGCGTTGAGGTCGGCGAAGGCCTCGACCGGGAAGAAGATCTCCCCGCGGACCTCGACGAGCCGGGGCACGGGGTGCTCCGCGCTGCCGGTGAGCGTCGTCGGGATGCCCTCGATCGTGCGGACGTTGTGGGTGACGTCCTCGCCCGTGCGGCCGTCCCCGCGGGTAAGCGCGCGGGTGAGCCGGCCGTCCTCGTAGAGCAGGTTGATGGCCAGGCCGTCGATCTTCAGCTCGCACAGCCAGTGCACGTCGGTGTGCGCGTCGCGGGCGGCCTTGCCCAGCCACTCGGCGAGCTCGTCCGGCGAGAAGACGTTGTCGAGGCTGAGCATCCGCTCGAGGTGGTCGACGGCCTGGAAATCGGTGGAGAACGCGGCGGCACCGACGGCCTGCGTCGGGCTGTCGGGCGTGCGCAGCGCGGGGTGCTCCTCCTCGAGCGCGGTGAGCTCGCGCACGAGGCTGTCGTACTCGCCGTCGCTGATCGTCGGCGCGTCCTTGACGTGGTAGGCGAACTGGTGGGCGCGCACCTGCTCGGCCAACTCCTCCCAGCGGTGGCGCGCCGAGGTGGTCACCTCGTCGGTCGGGGCGGCCGGCGTCTGCGCGGTGGGAGGGTCCTCGATCACGGCGTCATCCTCCCCCACCGGTCCGACATCGAGCCCCGGTAGGTGCGGGCGGACGTGGTGTGCGTCACGATGGTGCCACCACATGTCCCTCGACAAAGGAGTCGACCATGTCCAGCCTCGCGCAGAGCGTCGTCCGCAGCGCCTCGACGCACGGGGATCGCAGAGCGATCGTCCTCGACGACGCCACCCTCACGTGGTCCGAGCTCCACGGTCTCGCCGCCCGCGTCGCTGGTGCCCTCCGGGCCGCCGGCCTCGCGCCCGGCGACCGGGTGGCGCTGATCCTGCCGAACGTCCCGGCCTACCCCGTCCTTTTCTACGGGACCCTGCTGGCCGGTGGCGTCGTCGTCCCGCTCAACCCCCTGCTCAAGGAGGCCGAGCTCGAGTACTTCTTCTCCGACTCGGGCGCGTCGTTCGCCTTCGTCTGGCAGGACTTCGCCCCGGCCGCGCAGGCCGCCGGCGCCGCGACGGGGACGACGGTCATCGTGTCCGGGCCCGTCGGACCGGCAGCGGACGCGCTCCCGGCCGGTGAGCCGATCGCCACCCCGGAGGACGTGGCCGGCGACGAGACCGCCGTCATCCTCTACACCTCGGGCACCACCGGGAAGCCGAAGGGCGCGCAGCTCACCCACGACAACATTCGGCTCAACGCGCAGCGCAGCGCCGAGGTCATCATGGAGATGACGCCCGACGACGTCATCATGGGCTGCCTCCCGCTGTTCCACGTCTTCGGCCTCACCTGCGGCCTCATCGCGGCGACCACCTCCGGGGCGACGCTCACCCTCGTGCCGCGGTTCGACCCCGAGAAGGCCCTCGAGGTCGTCGAGCGCGACCGGGTGACGATCTTCCAGGGCGTGCCGACGATGTACGCGGCGATGCTCCACGCCAAGCGTGCCGACTCCACCGACACCAGCTCGCTGCGCGCGTGCGTCTCCGGCGGGTCGGCGATGCCGGTCGAGGTGATGTCCGCCTTCGAGGAGAAGTTCTCCTGCCGGATCTTCGAGGGCTACGGCTTGTCGGAGACGAGCCCGGTGGCCTCGTTCAACATGCCCGACGGTCCGACGAAGCCCGGCACGATCGGTCGCACGATCCCCGGTTGCGAGATGCGGCTGCTCGACGACTCGGGGGCCGTCGTCGGGCCGGGCGAGGGAGTCGGGGAGATCGTCATCCGCGGTGACAACGTCATGAAGGGGTACTGGAACAAGCCGGAGGAGACGAAGGCCGCCATCCCCGACGGATGGTTCCGCACCGGTGACCTCGCGACCGTCGACGACGAGGGGTACTACACGATCGTCGATCGCAAGAAGGACATGATCATCCGCGGCGGGATGAACGTGTACCCCCGCGAGGTCGAGGAGTGCCTCTACACCCACCCGGCCGTGCGCGAGGTCGCCGTCGTCTCCGTGCCCGACGAGCTCATGGGCGAGGAGATCGGCGCCGCCGTCGGCCTCAAGGAGGAGACGAGCGCCACGCCCGAGGAGCTGCAGCAGTTCGTCAAGGAGCGGCTCGCGGCGTACAAGTACCCGCGCCACGTGTGGATCGTCGACGAGCTGCCGAAGGGCCCGACGGGCAAGATCCTCCGCCGCGAGGTGCGCGCCCCGCAGGGCTGAGCCTCGGGGCCGGGTCTCAGCCCCCCTCCTGCGCGCAGCGGTCGGCGATCGTCGCCGCTGCGCGCAGGGCGGCGGCAGCCCCGGCGAGGTCGCTGCCGGCCAGCCCGCACGCGGGGCTGACGACGACGTCGGCGAGCGCCGCGGTCGGCAGCCCGACCCGTCGCCATGCCTGGCGCAGGGCGCGCCACGCCGCATCGACGTCGACGCGGGCGCCCGCACCCACCGGGGCGGGGACGGCCCCGGCCACGAGCGCGGTCCCGGACTCGAGCGCCGCGGCCACGCCCTCCCACGCCGCCGGCGGGAGCCCGGTCGTGTCGAGCGCGAGCGCGTCCAGACGCAGCGACGCCAGGCCGCGCACCGGGACCTGCGGGTCGCAGCAGTGCAACCACACGTGCTCCGCCCCGGCACGGCGGGCACCGGTCACGACCACCTCGAGCCCGGCGACGGCCTCGGGCAGGTCGACCGCCCGCAGCCGGCCCCGACCGGAACGCGTCGGCAGCCGCCCCGCGAGCACCGCGGGGAGCCCGGGCTCGTCGACCTGGACGACGAGCCGTGCGCCGGGGACGAGGGCGCGTACCCGGGCCACGTGTCCGGCGACGCCCTCGGCGAGCGAGGCCGCGAGGTCACGGCACGCGCCGGCGTCCGAGAGGAGACGGTCGGCCCGGGGCCGCTCGATCGCCGCGGCCGACGTCCACGGACCGCAGACCTGCACCTTGAGCGGCCCGTCCCACCCGTCGAACGCCTCGGCCACCTCGTCGAGGTCCTCCCGGAGGAAGGCCGCCGCTCGGGCGAGGTCGCGCCCGGGCCGGTCGGCCAGACGCCAGCCCGAGGGCTGGAGCTCGACATGGAGGTCGACGAGGAGACCCGCGGTGCGCCCGACCATGTCGGCCCCGGGGCCGCGCGCGGGCAGCTCGGGGACGTGCGGCACGCCGTCGCCGAGCAGGTCACGGACGGCGCGCACGGCCTCGCGGGCGCTCGTGCCCGGCCAGCTGCCCATCCCCGTGACGCGCCCGGGGATCTCCGTGCCGGTCACCGGTACCGGCGGCGCAGCGCGTCGACCGACGCCGGGACGGGCGCGTCCGTGCCGGGCTCGGACACCGGGTCGCCCGCGACCGTGCGCAGCGGCACCACGCCCTGCCACACGCCCTGAACCGGCTCCGTCCCGACCCCGCCCGTGCGGGTCTTGAGGAGCCAGCCACCGTCCTCGATCGGCAGCGCGAGCGCGACGGTCGCTCCGACCTCCTTGGCCGTCATGTCCCGCACCTCGCCCGTCCGCGCGGGGATGATCCGGTCCGACAGTCGGGCCAGTGCCGTCCACGCCTCCTCGCCCCGCAGCTCCTCGAGCCGCCCGCGGACGACGGCGCTGCGGTAGTTCGCGCTCGAGTCGAAGGTCGAGGCGGCGACGACGATCCCGTCGATGCTCGTCACCGTGAGGCACGCCGGGGCGCCGGCGGCGACGTGGCGCAGCGCTCCCGCCCCGGACGAGCCGTGCAGGAGGATGCGGTCGCCGTCCCGGGCGAGCAGCAGCGGGACGGCCCACGGCCAGCCGTCGACGACGGTCGACAGCGTGCCGACGAGCACCTCGTCGAGGAGCGCGTCGAGCTCCGCACGGGAGGCCTCGCCACGCGCGGGCTTGCGGGTCAGCCGCCCGAGAGCAGCAGGTTCGGTCACGGCGTTCGCGGTGGGGTCCGGCATCCGGCCATCATCGCGCAGCGGTGCCCGTGCGCGCGATCGTCGCGGACCCGACGACCCGGCTCCCGTCGTAGAGGACGACGCTCTGCCCGGGCGCCACGCCGCGCACCCGCTGCTCGAGCACCACCTCGACGCCGTCCCCGGTCACCCGGACCCGCGCGGGGACCTCCTCGCCGTGGGCACGCAGCTGTGCGCCGTACGCCTGGTCGCCGACCGGCGCGACCCCGCACCAGCGGGCGCGCTCGGCCGTGATCGTGTCGATCCCGAGCAGGTCCGCCGTCCCGATCGTCACCGTCCGGGTGACCGGGTCGGTCGCGGTGACGTACCGGGGCCGGCCGTCCTGCGCCGCGCGGGGCACGCCGAGGCCCCGCCGCTGGCCGACCGTGAACCCGTGGGTGCCGCGGTGCTCGCCGACGACGGCCCCGGTGTGCGCGTCGACGACCGGGCCGGGCGCCTCCCCGAGCCGGTCGGCGAGGAACCCGCGGGTGTCCCCGTCGGGGATGAAGCAGATGTCATGGCTGTCGGGCTTGCGCGCGACGGCGAACCCGCGCTGCGCCGCCTCCGCCCGGACCTGCTCCTTCGTGGAGCCGCCGAGCGGGAAGATCGACCGCGCGAGCTGGTCGGCGTCGAGCACCCCGAGGACGTACGACTGGTCCTTGGCCGGGTCGACCGCGCGGTGCAGCTCCCGCCCTCCCGGGCCGTCGACGACCTGCGCGTAGTGGCCCGTCGCGACGGCGTCGAACCCGAGCGCGACGGCCTTGTCGAGCAGCGCGGCGAACTTGATCCGCTCGTTGCACCGCAGGCACGGGTTGGGGGTGCGCCCTGCGGCGTACTCCGCGACGAAGTCCTCGACGACGTCCTCTCGGAAGCGGTCGGCGAGGTCCCACACGTAGAACGGGATCCCGAGCCGGTCGGCGACCCGCCGGGCGTCACCGGCGTCCTCGAGCGTGCAGCACCCGCGGGCGCTCTCGCGCAGGGTCGCCGCGGACTGCGAGAGCGCGAGGTGGACCCCGACGACGTCGTGCCCGGCGTCCCGCACCCGCGCTGCCGCGACGGCCGAGTCCACCCCGCCGCTCATCGCGGCGACCACCCTCATGCCGCCCCCCCTGCCCGGCGCGCGCGCTCGACGACCTCGGGCAGCGCCGCGAGGAAGCGTTCGACGTCGTCCTCGGTCGAGGTCGATCCCAGGGAGATCCGCAGCGAACCACGCGCGACCTCCGGGTCGTAGCCCATCGCGAGGACGACGTGGCTGGGGCGGGGCACCCCCGCCTGGCAGGCCGATCCCGTCGAGACCTCGATCCCCTGCGCGTCGAGCAGGTAGAGGAGGGAGTCGCCCGAGCACCCCGGCACGAGCAGGTGGGCGTTGTTCGCCAGGCGGGTCGTCGTGTCCCCCGGCTCCCAGCAGCCGGTGACCTCGATCCCGAGGTCGAGCGCGAGGGCCCCTGAGAGGACCCGGTCGCGCAGCGCCGCCAGCCGCGCCGACTCGGCCGCCCGGTGCTCGACCGCGTGCTCGAGCGCGAGCGCCAGGCCGACCGCACCGGCCGCGTCGAGCGTCCCGCTGCGGATGTCCCGCTCCTGGCCCCCACCGTGCGACAACGGCATCGGCCGCAGGTCGCGGGCGACGTGGAGCGCCCCGACCCCGACCGGCCCGCCGAGCTTGTGGGCGCTCACCGCCGCGAGGTCGACGCCGGCGGCCCCGAGGTCGACGGGCAGGTGCGCGACCGCCTGGACGGCGTCGGTGTGGAAGCGGACACCGCGCTCCCGGCAGCCGGCCGCGATGGTGGCGACGTCCTGCACCGTGCCGACCTCGTTGTTGGCCCACATGACCGTGACGAGCGCGACCGATCCCGGGTCCTCGTCGACGGCCGCGAGGACGTCCTGCGCCGCGACGAGCCCGCACGGGCCCGGCTCGACCCAGGTGACCTCGGCGTCGCCCGCCTCGACGAGGGCGGTCACCGGGTCGAGGACGGCGTGGTGCTCGACGCCGCTCGCGACGATCCGACGGCGCGCGGGGTCCTGCGCGCTCGCCGCCCACACCGTGCCCTTGACGGCGATGTTGTCCGACTCCGTCCCGCCCGAGGTGAGGACGATCTCGCTCGGCCGCGACCCCAGGCACGCCGCGATGCGCTCGCGGGCGTCCTCGACCACGGCCCGCGCCGCCCGGCCGCTCGTGTGCAGCGACGAGGGGTTGCCGACCGCCCGCATCGTCTCGGCGATCGCCTCGACGACGTGCGGCAGGACCGGGGTCGTCGCGGCGTGGTCGAGGTAGACGGTCACCGCGCGATCCTACGAGGGGCTCAACCCGTCGCCTGCACGAGCGAGCGCAACGTGCGCAGCGCGACGGACAGCGCGGCGATGCTCGGGGACGTCTGCTCCTCGATGCCCCGCAGCGAGGTCCGGGCCCGCAGGACGGTGCGCTCGTTCGCCTCGAGCCACGCCGCGATCCGCGCGTGCGGATCCCCACCCGCGGGCGTCGCCGCGATGACCCCCCGGGTCAGCCCGGCGAGGACCGCGTACAGGTCGTCGCGCAGCGCGGCCCGCGCCATCGCGTCCCACAGCTCCTCGCGCGGCAGGCGGCTCACCTTGATGAGGTTGACGTCGATCCCGAACTCCTCGGACAGGCCGAAGTACAGCGGGACGACGTCCTCGACGACCTCCTGGGTGTCGTGCGCGATGTCGACGACGTCGAGGAGCGAGTAGAGCTCGAGCAGCCCCGCCGTGCGCAGGGCCAGATCCTGCGGCACCCCGTCCTCGGCGTAGGCGTCCGCGTCCGCGAGCAGCCGCTCGCGCTCACCCCCGGTGAGCACCTCGGCCATCCGCGGCGCCCAGGCCGCCACGACGTCCCGGAACCGCTCGATCTCGGCGCCGACGTCGATCGACCCGCGGCGGCTCGTGACGAGCCAGCGGACCGCCCGGTCGAGCAGCCGCCGGATCTCCAGCAGCAGCGCGGCCTGGACCGCTGTCGGCACGACGCTGTCGAGCTCGTCGACCTGCGCCGAGAACCCCGGCAGGTCGAAGACCTCGCGCGCGACGAGGAAGGCCCGGACGACCTGGTCCACGCTCGCGCCCGTCTCCTCGACGGCACGATGGACGAAGGTGATCCCGCCGCGGTCGACGACGTCGTTGGCGATCCGGGTCGTGACGATCTCCCGGCGCAGGGGGTGCGCGGCCAGGCCGTCGGCGAACCGCTCGCGCAGCCGCTCCGGGAAGTACCCGGCGAGGATCTCGTCGCACCACGGGTCGTCGGGTACGTCGCTGGCGAGCACGTCCTCCTTGAGCGCGAGCTTGGCGTACGCGACGAGCACCGACAGCTCCGGCGACGCCAGGCCCTCCCCCGCCGCCCGCAGCCGCTCGAGCGCGGAGTCGCTCGGGAGGAACTCCAGGGACCGGTCGAGGATGCCGCGCTCCTCCAGCCAGCGCATGAACCGCTGGTGCGCCCCGAGCATCGACCCCTCGCGGGCCCGGGCGTTGCCCAGGACGACGTTCTGCGCGTGGTTGTGGCGCAGCACCCGCTGGGCGACCTCGTCCGTCATCGACGCGAGCAGCTCGTTGCGCTCGTCGGTCGACAGCTCCCCGGAGGCGACCGCCGGACCCAGCAGGACCTTGATGTTCACCTCGTGGTCGGAGGTGTCGACGCCCGCGGAGTTGTCGATCGCGTCCGTGTTGACGGCGACCCCGGCGTGAGCCGCCTCGATCCGCCCGAGCTGGGTGAGGCCGAGGTTGCCGCCCTCGCCGACGACGCGGACGCGCAGGTCCGCGCCGTCGACCCGGATCGCGTCGTTCGCGCGGTCCCCGACGCTCGCGTCGGTCTCGCGGGAGGACTTCACGTACGTGCCGATGCCGCCGTTCCACAGCAGGTCCACGGGGGCGAGCAGCACCGCGCGGAGCACCTCGTCGGGGCTGAGCGCGCCCGTGCCCTCCGGCAGGCCCAGCGCCGCGATCGCCTCGGGCGAGAGCGGGATCGACTTGGCCGTGCGCGGCCACACCCCGCCCCCGGCGCTGATGAGCGAGCGGTCGTAGTCGTCCCACGAGCTGCGCGGCGTCTCGAACAGGCGCCGCCGCTCCGCGTGCGAGGCCGCGGCGTCGGGCGTCGGGTCGATGAACACGTGCCGGTGGTCGAACGCCGCGACGAGCCGGATGTGCTCGGACAGGAGCATCCCGTTGCCGAAGACGTCGCCGCTCATGTCGCCGATGCCGACGACGGTGAAGTCCTGCGTCTGGGTGTCGATCCCCCGCTCGCGGAAGTGCCGCTTGACCGACTCCCACGCGCCCCGGGCGGTGATGCCCATCGCCTTGTGGTCGTAGCCGGCCGAGCCGCCGGAGGCGAACGCGTCGTCGAGCCAGAAGCCGTGCTCGGCCGCGACGGCGTTCGCGGTGTCCGAGAAGGTCGCGGTGCCCTTGTCCGCGGCGACGACGAGGTAGGGGTCGTCCCCGTCGTGCCGCACGGTGCGCTCGGGCGGGACGACCTCGTCCTCGACGCGGTTGTCGGTGAGGTCGAGCATCGTCCCGATGAACCGGGTGTAGGCCGCCCGGCCCGCCTCGAACCACGCGTCGCGGTCGGTCGCGGGGTCGGGCAGCCGGGTGGCGTAGAACCCGCCCTTGGACCCCGTCGGCACGATGACGGCGTTCTTCACCATCTGCGCCTTGACCAGGCCGAGGACCTCCGTGCGGAAGTCGGTCCGGCGGTCGGACCACCGCAGACCGCCGCGAGCGACCGCACCGAAGCGCAGGTGCACGCCCTCGACCTGCGGGCCGTGGACCCACATCTCGTACGCGGGCAGGGGCGCCGGCAGCCCGGGCACCTTCCCCGGCTCGAGCTTGAGGCCGATGTGCAGGCCCCCGTCCGAGGCCGGCTCGACGGCGCCGACGGCGCGGTAGTACGTCGTCCGCAGCGCGGCCCGCACGACCGCGAGGCACATCCGCAGGATGCGGTCGGCATCGAGGCTCTCGACCTCCTCGAGCGCGGCGAGGATCCGCTGCGCGACCTCCTCCTCGGCCGCCGCCCGCTCGTCGTTCGGCTCGCCGTCGAAGCGGTCGGGATCGAAGCGGGTCTCGAACAGCTTCACCAGCAGGGCGGCGATGTCCGGGGAGCCGACGAGCGCGCCGGTGATCGCCACCTGGTCGTCGCTGGGGCTCGCCTGGCGCACGTACCCGGCGAGCATCCGCAGGATCGCCACCTGCCGCCACGTGAGGCGCGCGAGGAGGACGAGGGAGCCGAGGCGGTCGGACTCGACCTGCCCGGACCAGACCGCGCCGACGGCCGACTCGAACAGGTCGCGCATCTCCTCGTGGGGCAGCGCGTCCCACAGCTCCTCGTCGGCGCGCAGCCCGAAGTCGTACACGTGCACGCGGGCGCCGTCGGTCCGCTCGATCTCGTACGGCTGCTCGTCGACGACCTCGACGCCCATGTCCGTGAAGATCGGCAGGACGGCCGTGAGCGAGAGCGGCTGCGTGCGGAACAGCTTGTAGCGGCGTACCCCGGGCTCGGCGCCGACCGGTCGGTAGAGCGCGTGCGAGGTCGGCCGGTCCGGCCCCAGACGGGTGAGGTGCTTGAGGTCCGCGATCGTCTGCTGGCTGCCGAAGCGCTCGCGGTAGGCCACCGGGAAGCCGTCGGCGAAGGTCCCGAGGAGCTCCTGGGACCGCTCGACCCCGAGGAGCTCGCGAGCATCGGCGGCCACCCGCTCGGACCACGTGAGGGTCGCGGCGACGACGGCGGTCTCGACCCGCTCCAGCAGCTCGGGCTCGATCTGCGGGACGACGCCGCCGTCGGAGCGGCGCGCGGCGAAGTGCAGCCGCGCCACGGCGCTCTCGGAGACCTGGGCCGTGAAGTCGAGGACGTCGGTGTCGAGCGAGTCGGTGAGGATCGTCTGGATGCGCTCGCGCACCCGGGTCGTGTACCGGTCGCGCGGGACGTAGACGAGGCAGGAGATGAAGGTCCCCTCTCCCCCGCGGCGCAGGAAGGTGTGCACCCCGTGGCGCGCGGGCATCCGGACCACCGTCGAGACGACGTGCTGCAGGTGGGCGACGTCCGCCTGGAAGAGCTCCGAGCGCGGGTAGGTCGCGAGCGTGCCGAGGATGTCCTTGCCCCCGTGCGAGCGCGGGGTGAACCCGCTGCTGCGGATGATCTCCGCGACCTTCTCGCGGATGATGGGGATCGACTCGACCGGCTCGGTGTACGCGCTCGCGGTGAACAGCCCCATGACGACGGTCTCGGCGGTGATCGAGCCCGCCTCGTCGAACCGCCGGATACGCACCTCGTCCAGCCACGCGGCGCGATGAACGGTGGACCGGCGGCGGCCGGAGGTGACGAGGACGACCCGGGCCGCGTCCGGCGCAGCGGGGGCGGTCGTCGGGAGGACCGGATCGACGGTGAGACCGAGGGCGGCGCCGTCGACCTCGCGCGCGCTCGTGGGATCGCCCGGGGTGCCGTACTCGATCCCCGTCGATCCGAGGAAGGCGAAGTGGTCGTCGACGAGCCACCGGAGGAACTCGACGGCCGCCGCGGTCTGGGCGTACGGGGTGCCGGTGGCGATGCCCACCCCTGCCGCGAGGTCCTCGGCGATCTCCGTGCACCGGGCGACCATCCGCGGCCAGTCGCGCACCGCTGTGCGCACGTCGGCGAGGACGGCCTCGATCGCCGCGACGAGGTCCGCCTCCTCCTCGTCCGCGACCGCCGCGAGCTCGATGTGCATCCACGACTCGTCGCACGCGCCCTCGGCAGGGACGGGCGGCCGCAGGTGGGGGGTCGCGCCGGCGACCGCGCCGACGATCTCCACCAGCCGCCCGTCGTCGTCGCGGCGCACGGTGAGCTGCGGGTGGATGACCGAGCGGACGGTCACCCCCCGCCCGGCGAGCGCGTTCGTCACGGAGTCGACGAGGAACGGCATGTCGTCGGTGACGATCTTCAGCATGGCCGGGTGCGGCACCGGACCCGGCTGGCCGCCGCGGGTGACCAGGCGAACGAGGGGCTCACCGACGCTGCGCCGCGCGGCGAGCTCCACGTGCCCGCGGAACAGCTCCGCGAGCTCGGCGACCCCGCGGTGCTGGAGCTCCTCGGTCGGGACGGCCCGGAAGTAGGCCCGCACCGCGGCGGGGCTCGCCCCGTCCGCCTGCGCGGCGGCGGCCTCGACGACGGACTGACGGTCGCTGGACGGCATCGGTGCTGATCTCACCCTCTGGTCGGCGGACGCGGGGACCGACGCTGGGTCCCACCCGGACGACCTTAGCCCGGTGCGTGACGTCGGACACACTCCCGCGGGGCGGCTCGCCCGGTCGGTGCTGGCGGTGGCTGGGGGTGGTCGCGCGGTGGCGGCGAGGCAGCCCTGCGGGCTGTGGATGCGTTCGGCCCTCCCCCGCGCATGGCGCCTAGAGTTGCGGTGATGCCGACCTCGCCACCGCCGCCGACCGGCCCGGATGCGCTGCTGGGGCCCCTCGCCGGGCTCGCCCGGACGCTGTCCACCGCCGCCGACGACCTGCTCGAGGCACAGCCCACGCTCTCCCCGCCGTCGCTCCAGCGCCGCGTCGACGACCTGGTCGACGAGCTCGTGGCGGCGCTCGGGGCGCTCGCCGACGAGACTGCCGCGGCGGCCGCGCGGGTGGAGATCATCGCCGCCTCGCGCCGCGAGGGGGCGCAGCGGGCAGACACCGGCCCGGCCGCGTCGCGGGGTGCGCGAGCGTCCGAGGAGGCGCGGTGACGACCGACCAGCTCGACGACCCCGTCTCGTGCTCGGCCCTCGCCGGGTCGCTGCGCCGGCACGCGGCCGCGCTCCGGGCGGCGGTGCGGGAGGCGGAGGCGGCCTCGCAGGCGGCGGCGGACGGCTGGCCCGGGCGGGTGTCGGTGCAGCACCGCCGGACCGCCGGGGACCTCGCGACCCGCGCGTGGGAGCTCGCCGGGGCGATGGACCGGGCGGGCCTCGCGCTCGCCACCCATGCCGCCGACCTCGCCCAGGTGCGCACCGACCGAGCCGGGCTCGTCGCGAACCCGGCGCTCGGCGACGAGGAGCGCGCCGAGCGGGAACGGTCGATCGACACCCGCGCGGCCCGGCGTGCCGTCGAGCTGGAGGTTCTGCTCGCCGGTGTGACTGCCGAGATCGGCGCCGGTCAGCCCCGGGCGTAGTCGATCGCGGCGGCCAGCTCCGTGACGTCGAACCACAGCAGGTCCGGGACCTCGTCGCTGCCGGTCGGCGGAGTCTCCTCCACGTGGACCGACGCGATCCGGCGGCGAGGCACGGGCGGGCGGACGAGGATGTGCGCCGAGCCGGGCTCGGGTTCCCGCTTGGTCAGCGCGGGCCGCTCGATGTCCGCGGCGACGACGGCACGGCGGCCCCGGCCGGTCGGCAGGGAGGCGAGCGCCTGGTGCATCGCGAAGAACTCGAGCTCCTCCTCGTCGGCGTCGGGCGTCGCCCGCTCGAGCTCGACGGTGACGGCCCAGGCGTGGAGGTGCTCCCCGCTGGCGGCGACCTCCCCCGTCCGCTGGAGCGCGAGGAGCCCGTCGAGGTCGTGGGGCAGGTAGATCCGGGTCCAGGCCACAGGCGCAGCGTAGCCGCCGGAGGCACGTCGGCGGGGTCCTAGGGTGGGGTGCCATGCGCCTGGTGATCGCGACGTGCAGCGTCGACTACGAGGGGCGGCTCGACGCCCACCTGCCGCTCGCGCGGCGGCTGCTGCTCGTCAAGGCGGACGGCTCGGTCCTCGTCCACAGCGACGGTGGGTCGTACAAGCCGCTGAACTGGATGAGCCCGCCGTGCGCGATGGCCGAGCTGGCGCCGGACGAGGACGACGCGGCCGCGGGGGTCGTCGCGGTGTGGAACGTCCAGCACGCGAAGTCCGAGGACCGGCTGCGGGTGCGGATCCACGAGATCCACCACGACAGCAGCCACGAGCTGGGGGTCGATCCGGGCCTGGTCAAGGACGGGGTCGAGGCACACCTGCAGGCGCTGCTCGCCGAGCACATCACGACCCTGGGCGAGGGGTACACCTTCGTGCGTCGGGAGCACATGACGGCGATCGGGCCGGTGGACATCCTGTGCCGCGACGGCAGCGGCGCGGCGGTCGCGGTCGAGATCAAGCGACGCGGGGAGATCGACGGGGTCGAGCAGCTGACGCGCTACCTGGAGCTGATGAACCGTGACCCGCACCTGGCGCCCGTCACCGGCGTCTTCGCGGCCCAGGTGATCAAGCCGCAGGCCCGCACCCTGGCCGAGGACCGGGGCATCCGCTGCGTCACCCTCGACTACGACGAGCTCAAGGGCATCGACCTCAGCGAGCACCGCCTCTTCTGACCCCACCCCTCACGCCCCACCCCCCACCCCTTCTCGCAATTGCGCGCGCAACTGACATCTGCGCGCGATATTTCACGCGCAGATGTGCAGTTGGGCGCGCAGATGTCGCGCGGACGCGACGGGCGAGATCAGGCGGCGTGCGAGCAGGTCGAGCAGGTGCAGTCCGCGCACGTGCACGTCGCGCACCGGCACCCGGTCGGGCAGGAGCCGCACGAACAGGCGTCGCACTCCTCGACGTGGCCACCGTGGGCGTGGTGCAGGTGACCGTCGTGCTCGTAGTCGGTGTGGTCGCCGTGCTCGACGGCCTGGTGGCCGCAGTCGGCGCCGTGCACGTGATCGTGGTCGGGGTGGATGGCGTGGGCGGCGTGGTCGGTGCTCATCGCTGGCTCTCCTTCGCGTGCTCGATCGCGTCGAGCACGATGTGGGACACGTGCGCGTCGGTCACGGAGTAGATCCGCTCCCGACCCCGCGGTTCCGACCGGACGATCCCGGCGGTGCGCATGACCCGCAGGTGCTGCGAGACGAGGGTCTGGCTCGAGCCGGTTCCCTCGACGAGCCCTGCGACCGTGGCCGGTTCCCTCGAGAGGATCACCAGGAGCCGGACCCGGACGGGGGCTCCGAGGATCTTGAACAGGTCGGCAGCCCTGGCCACCGCCTCGTCGATCCTCGTCACGTCCGCACTATACATGCACGCTTGCGCATGTGAACACTCAAAGTGGAGCCGTGAAATCTGCGCGCCGAAGGTGACATCCGCGCGCGGCATTCGACGCGCAGATGGCACTTGCGCGCGCAATTGCGGCCGGGGGGCGGTTGGGGATGCGCGACCCCCGGGGCCGGTCGTAGTGTCGAGGCACCCCCTACGAGAGGACGCGTCATGGTCGACTCCACTCCCCCTACCCCGACCAAGGTTGCCTTCGCGGTCGCCGGCGAAGGCATCGAGCAGGTCGAGCTCACCGATCCGTGGAACGCGGTGGAGCGCGCGGGCTACCAGCCGGTGCTCGTCTCCGTCGAGCCGGGCACGGTCCAGGCTTTCAACCACCTCGACAAGGCCGACACCTTCGAGGTCAACACGACGTTCGACGCCGCCATCGTCGCCGAGTACGCCGCGCTCGTGCTCCCCGGAGGCGTCGCCAACCCCGACGCCCTGCGCACCGAGCCCCGCGCGGTGTCCTTCGTCAAGGAGTTCGTCGCGTCGGGCAAGCCGGTGGCCGCGATCTGCCACGCTGCCTGGACGCTCGTCGAGGCCGGCGCCGTCGACGGCCGCCGCCTTGCGTCGTGGCCGAGCCTCCGGACCGACATTCGCAACGCCGGTGGGACGTGGGTCGACGAAGAGGTCGTCGTCGACGGCAACCTCATCTCGAGCCGCAACCCCGACGACCTGCCCGCGTTCAACCGCGAGCTGCTCTCGGCGCTCGACGCGATGGGCTGACGGTCTCGGAAATCGCGCGGAGGTTCCCATCTGCGCGCGAAAGGTGACAGGTGCGCGTGATGTTTCACGCGCACCTGTCATTTGCGCGCGCAAATGCGAGGAGGGGGTGGTGGGGGGACGTCAGGCGGGGGTGGGCTCCAGGGGCGGCAGGTCGCGGCTGGTGCGGACGACGTCGACGACGTGGGCCATGATCTCGTTCAGCCCGAAGTCCTTCGGCGTGAAGACGGCCGCGACGCCCATCTCGCGCAGGCGCGCCGCGTCCGACTCGGGGATGATCCCGCCGACGATGACGGGCACGTCACCGGCGCCCGCGTCCTGCATCCGCTGGAGGATGTCCGGGATGAGCTCCATGTGCGAGCCGGACAGGATCGAGATCCCGACGACGTGCACGTCCTCCGCGACCGCCGCCGCGACGATCTGCTCGGGCGTCAGCCGGATGCCCTGGTAGACGACCTCGAAGCCGGCGTCACGAGCACGGACGGCGATCTGCTCCGCGCCGTTGCTGTGGCCGTCGAGGCCCGGCTTGCCGACGAGGATCCGGAGGGTCTCGCCGAGCTCCTCAGACGTCCGGCGCACCGCGTCCCGCACCGCCGCCAGCTCCCCGCTGCCCGCGTCCGCGACGCCCACCGACCCGCTGACCCCCGTCGGGGCCCGGAACTCGCCGAAGACGTCCCGCAGCGCCTGCGCCCACTCGCCCACGGTCACCTCGGCTCGCGCGCACTCCAGCGACGCGGCCATGAGGTTCTCCTCGCTGCCGGCGGCCTCCTTGAGCGCGGCGATCGCCGCCTCCGCACGGGCCCTGCGGGTCTCGTCGCCGTCCCGATCCGCACGCCACGCGCGGATCGCCTCGATCGCCTTCTCCTCGACGTCGTGGTCGACGGTCTGGATGGCCGTGTCGAGATCGGCCGTGAGGGGGCTGGGCTCGGTCGTCTCGTACTTGTTCACGCCGACGACGACGTCCTCGCCGGCCTCGATGCGCTGACGGCGCAGGGCGTGGCTGGCGACGAGCGCGCTCTTCATGTACCCGGACTCGACGGCCGGGACCGCTCCGCCCATCTCCTGGACCCGGTCGATCTCGGCCTTGGCGCCGGCGACGAGCTCCGCGACCTTCGCCTCGACGACCGCGGACCCGGTGAAGAGGTCGTCGTACTCCAGCAGGTCGGTCTCGAACGCGAGAACCTGCTGCATCCGCAGGGACCACTGCTGGTCCCACGGCCGCGGCAGGCCGAGCGCCTCGTTCCACGCCGGCAGCTGGACGGCGCGGGCGCGGGCGTCCTTGCTCAGGGTCACCGCGAGCATCTCGATGAGGATGCGCTGAACGTTGTTCTCCGGCTGGGCCTCCGTCAGACCGAGGCTGTTCACCTGGACGCCGTAGCGGAAGCGGCGCTGCTTGGCGTCCGTCACGCCGTAGCGCTCCCGCGTGATCTCGTCCCACAGCTGGACGAAGGCGCGCATCTTGCACATCTCCTCGACGAAGCGCACGCCGGCGTTGACGAAGAAGGAGATCCGGGCGACGACCTTGCCGAACTCCTCGTCCGGCACGCGGCCCGAGGCCTTCACGGCGTCGAGCACCGCGATCGCCGTGCACATCGCGTACGCGATCTCCTGCACCGGCGTCGCCCCGGCCTCCTGGAGGTGGTAGCTGCAGATGTTCGTCGGGTTCCACTTCGGGATCTCGTCGACGGTGTACGTCACCATGTCGGTGATGAGGCGCATCGACGGCGCCGGCGGGAAGACGTACGTCCCGCGCGAGAGGTACTCCTTGATGATGTCGTTCTGCGTCGTGCCCGCGAGCCGGGCGACGACGGCCGAGCGCTCCTCCCCCGCGGCCTCCGCCTGCTCCTCGGCGGCGACCTGGTAGAGCGCGAGGAGGTACATCGCCGTCGCGTTGATCGTCATCGACGTGTTCATCTCGCCGAGGGGGATCTGGTCGAAGAGGGCGCGCATGTCGCCGATGTGGCTGATCGGCACGCCGACCTTGCCGACCTCGCCGCGGGAGAGGACGTGGTCGGGGTCGTACCCCGTCTGCGTCGGCAGGTCGAAGGCGACGGACAGCCCCGTCTGGCCCTTCGCGAGGTTCCGGCGGTAGAGCGCGTTGCTCGCCGCAGCGCTGCTGTGACCGGCGTAGGTCCGCATGACCCAGGGGCGGTCGCGCTCGGGGCGGACGGGTGCGGCGGACTCGGTGACGTCGGGGGTCTCGGGCATGGTCCGAAGGTACTCGGCAGCCCCGGGACGCGGCAGCCCAGTCCGCGGTGAAAGCGACCACACCGGTCGGGCGGTGGCGGGTGGCGGGGCGTCTGGGAGGGTGGCCCCATGGTCAACCTCACGCGGATCTACACCCGGACGGGCGACGACGGCACGACGGCGCTCGGCGACTTCAGCCGGACGAGCAAGACCGACCCTCGGCTCGGGGCCTACGCCGACACGAACGAGGCCAACGCCCACCTGGGGGTCGCGATCGCGACCGGGGAGCTCGACGAGGACGTCGTCGCGGTGCTGACCCGCGTCCAGAACGACCTCTTCGACGTCGGCGCCGATCTCGCGACCCCGCTGCAGGAGTCGTACGAGTACCCGCCGCTGCGGGTCGAGCAGCGCTGGGTCGACGAGCTCGAGGCCGACTGCGACACGTACAACGCCCGGCTGGAGAAGCTCCGCTCGTTCATCCTCCCCGGCGGCAGCCCGGCTGCCGCGCACCTGCACGTGGCGACGACCGTCGTCCGGCGGGCCGAGCGCTCGGCGTGGGCGGCGCGGCAGGTCCACGGCACCGAGGCGGGGGGCGCGCGCGGCGTCGGCGGGATCAATCCCCTGACCACGACGTACCTCAACCGGCTCTCGGACCTGCTCTTCATCCTCGCGCGGGTGGCGAACCTCGGGCGTGGCGGGGACGTCCTGTGGCAGCCCGGAGGCGGGCGCGCCGAGGCGCCGTCGAAGGGCTGAGCCGCCTCAGGCGACGTGGACGGTCGAGCCCGGGGGCGTCGACTCGGCCCAGGACCGCAGCGCGGTGTAGACCTCCCGGCTCAGACCGAGCTCCGCGGAGGGCAGCGCGGTCCCGATGGGACCGGCGATCGGGACGCTCACCGCGACGGGGATGCCGGGCACCCGCTCCACGACCTCCGACGGGGCGCCGACCGCCACGTCCCCGCGGGGCCACGACAGGGACGGCTGGGTGCTCCACCCGACGAGCGGGAACCAGTCGAGGCGATGGGTCCCGAGCCTGACGAAGCCCGCGTGCCACCGGCCGGAGCGGTCCGAGCGCCGGGCGACGTAGGCGACGGCCGCCGCGGTGGCGATCACCCGGTGCCGGAACCACAGGGTCGCGGGGAGGACGAGGAGCAGCCCCGCGAGCAGCACGACGAGGGCGGTCTCCGCCCCCGTCACGACCGACACCTCAGCTCAGGCCGTCGGCCGAGACCTGCTCGGAGACGATCGTGACGCGGTCGTGGTCGACCGACATGAAGCCGCCGTCGACCGTCGCGGTGCTACGGCCGCTGCCGGTGTGGATGCCGACCTCACCCGCGGCGAGAACGGCCAGCAGCGGGGTGTGGCCCGGGAGGATCCCGATCTCACCGTCGACCGTGCGCGCCGTGACCTGGGTGGCCTCGCCCTCCCACACCTGACGGTCGGCGGCGACGACTTCAACCTGCAGCGAGCTCACGGGCGATCCTCACATCTCGAGGGCGACTGGTTCCGAGCGATCCTACCGGCCGGGCGGGTCAGGTGATGACGCGGTCGAACCAGGTGATGCCGTTGGCGAGGGTGACGATGCGGACGACGCTGTAGAGGATCCATGCCCCGAAGCCGCCAGCGACGAGCCAGACGGGCACCCGGTCGATGAGCGAGTACAGGGGGCGCCGCCGCACGAGCGCCACGACGGTCGCGATCGCGAGACCGACCGCGACGAGGTAGAAGGCCGGCCCGAAGAGGTTGTAGTCGAAGGCCGCGCCGACGTCGCCGTGGCTGAGGTGCACCCACGACCGGGTCAGCCCGCACCCTGGGCACGGCAACCCCGTCAGCAGGAGCACCGGGCAGGTCGTCTGCCCGTGGTCGGTGAGGTACGGGTCCTTGAGGAAGGACACCGCCAGCGCTCCGGCCCCACCCGCCGCGAGCACGCCCACGAGGACCGACTCCAGCCGACGCGAGCGCGGGGCGGCGCCGACCGTGCGCGGCGGCGGCCCCGAGGGCACCGCAGCGGTCGGTCCCGGGGCCGGGGCGGGCGTGTGCTGGTCGACGGTCACCCGCCGATCATAGAACGACGGCGGGCCGCCCCCGAAGGGACGGCCCGCCGTCGGTGATCGAGGTCGGATCAGAGGTTCTTCTGGATCTCCGCCCACTGGCGCTCGACGTCGTCGAGGCCACCGCACATGAAGAAGGCCTGCTCGCCGACGTGGTCGTACTCGCCGTCGCAGATCTTCGTGAAGGCCTCGATGGTGTCGGCCAGCGGGACCGTCGAACCCTCGATGCCGGTGAACTGCTTGGCGACGTAGGTGTTCTGCGAGAGGAACCGCTGGATCCGGCGGGCCCGGTTGACGAGGATCTTGTCCTCCTCGGACAGCTCGTCGATACCGAGGATCGCGATGATGTCCTGCAGCTCCTTGTTGCGCTGGAGGATCTGCTTCACGCGGACCGCGGTGTTGTAGTGGTCCTCGGCGATGTACCGGCGGTCGAGGATCCGGCTCGTCGAGGTGAGCGGGTCCACGGCCGGGTAGATACCCAGCGAGGCGATCTCACGCGAGAGCTCGGTCGTCGCGTCGAGGTGGGCGAAGGTCGTCGCCGGGGCCGGGTCGGTGTAGTCGTCGGCCGGGACGTAGATCGCCTGCATCGAGGTGATCGAGTGACCACGCGTCGAGGTGATCCGCTCCTGGAGGACACCCATCTCGTCGGCCAGCGTCGGCTGGTACCCGACGGCGGACGGCATGCGACCGAGCAGGGTCGAGACCTCGGAGCCGGCCTGCGTGAACCGGAAGATGTTGTCGATGAACAGGAGGACGTCCTGCTTCTGGACGTCGCGGAAGTACTCGGCCATCGTCAGGGCCGAGAGGGCGACGCGCAGACGCGTGCCCGGCGGCTCGTCCATCTGGCCGAACACGAGCGCCGTCTGACCGAGGACGCCCGCCTCCTCCATCTCGACCATGAGGTCGTTGCCCTCACGGGTGCGCTCACCGACACCGGCGAACGTGGAGACACCGCCGTGGTCGCGGGCGACGCGGGCGATCATCTCCTGGATGAGGACGGTCTTGCCGACACCGGCACCACCGAAGAGGCCGATCTTCCCGCCCTGGACGTACGGGGTGAGCAGGTCGATGACCTTGATGCCCGTCTCGAACATCTGGGTCTTGGACTCGAGCTGGTCGAAGGCCGGCGCGGAGCGGTGGATGCCCCAGCGCTCCTTGACCTCGAGCGTCTCGCCCTCCTCGAGGTTGAGGCAGTCACCCGTGGCGTTGAAGACCTTGCCGAGCGTGACGTCACCGACGGGGACGCTGATCGGGCCGCCGGTGTCCTGCACCTGCGCGCCGCGGACGAGGCCGTCGGTCGGCTGGAGGGAGATGGCGCGGACCATCGAGTCACCGATGTGCTGGGCGACCTCGAGGTTGATGTTGCGCTGCTCGCCGGCGATCTCGACGGTCGTCGTGAGGAGGTTGTACTGGTCGGGCATCGCGTCGCCGGGGAACTCGACGTCGACGACGGGGCCGATGACGCGGGAGATGCGGCCGACACCACCGGGGGTGACGTCCATGAGGTTCTCCTCCTGCGGTCCGGTCGACTCGGAGCTCGAGCCCGCGGCGGTGGGGTCGTAGGCAGTGGCGGTCATGGTCTCTCTCTACCTCTTCACTTGGCCTCGGCGAGGGCGCTTGCGCCGCCGACGATCTCGGAAATCTCTTGGGTGATCTCGGCCTGGCGGGCCTGGTTCGCCAGACGGGTGTACTTCTTGATGAGCTCCTCGGCGTTGTCCGTCGCCGACTTCATCGCCCGCTGGCGGGCGGCGAGCTCGGACGCGGCGGCCTGCAGGAGGCAGTTGAAGATCCGCGCCGCGACGTACCGCGGGAGCAGGGTGTCGAGGAGCTCCTCGGCGTTCGGCTCGAAGTCGTACAGCGGCATCGACGCGCCGTTCGCCTTGGCCTCGGCCGCGTCCTGGAACTCGTCGACGACCTCCAGCGGCAGCAGCCGGATGATCTCCGCCTCCTGGCTGACCATCGACACGAAGCGGGTGAAGACGACGTGCACCTCGTCGACGCCGCCGGTCCCGGTGTCGGCCGTGAAGTCGGCGACGATCCGCTCGCTGATCTCGCGGGCGTGCTCGAACGTCGGCTTCTCGCTGAAGCCGCTCCACTCCGCGGCGTACTCACGACGCCGGAACGAGTAGAAGCTGATCGCGCGGCGGCCGACGAGGTAGGGCACGACCTCCTTGCCCTCGGAGCGCAGGCGCTGGACGAGCCGCTCGCTCTCCTTGAGGACGTTGGCGTTGTACCCGCCGGCGAGCCCGCGGTCGGCCGCGAAGATGACGACGGCCGCGCGCCGGACCTGCTCGTGCTCGGTCGTCAGCGGGTGGTCGACGTCCGAGAAGGTCGCGACGGCCGAGACGGCGCGGGTGAGCGCCCGGGCGTACGGCGAGGATGCGCGCACGGCCTGCTGCGCCTTGACGACGCGTGAGGCCGCCATGAGCTCCATCGCCCGCGTGATCTTCTTCGTCGCGCTGACGGAGCGGATGCGCTGCCGGTACTCCCGGATCTGCGCTCCCATGCTGTTCCGCCTCTCCTGGGGTCAGGGTGGTGGGTGGTCGGGGGTGCCGCGTGGGCGGCGGGTGGGTGGCCGGGCGGATCTCCGCCCGGCCACCGGGGTCGTCACCGCTTCTGGCGGACGATCTGCTCCTGCATCGGGTCCTCGTCGAGCTCACCCGGGTCGGCCTCGGTACCCAGCGGCACGGTCTCGTGCTGCTCGGGCCGGAAGCCGCGGGTGAACTCGTCGACCTCGGCCGCGAGCGCGTCCTCGGCACCCTCCTCGAGCTTGCCCGTCTCCCGGATGCCGTCGAGGACCTCCGGTCGGGTGCGGCGCAGGTGGTCGAGGAACTCCGCCTCGAAGCGCGAGACCTCCTCGACCGGAACCTCGTCGAGGCGGCCCGTCGTGCCGAGCCAGATGGAGACGACCTGCTCCTGGATCGGGAACGGGTTGGCCTGACGCTGCTTGAGGAGCTCGACCAGCCGCGCGCCCCGGGCGAGCTGCTGCTTCGAGGCCGGGTCGAGGTCGGAGGCGAACATGGCGAACGCCTCGAGCGCCCGGTACTGGGCGAGGTCGAGCTTGAGCCGGCCGGAGACCTTCTTCATCGCCTTGACCTGCGCGGCACCACCGACGCGGGAGACCGAGACACCCACGTCGATCGCCGGGCGGACGTTGCTGTTGAACAGGTCCGCCTGGAGGTAGATCTGGCCGTCGGTGATGGAGATGACGTTCGTCGGGATGTACGCCGAGACGTCGCCGGCCTTCGTCTCGATGATCGGCAGACCCGTCATCGAGCCCGCCCCCATCTCGTCGGACAGCTTCGCGCAGCGCTCGAGGAGCCGGCTGTGGAGGTAGAAGACGTCGCCCGGGTACGCCTCGCGGCCCGGCGGACGGCGCAGCAGGAGCGACATCGCGCGGTAGGCCTCGGCCTGCTTGCTCAGATCGTCGAAGACGATGAGGACGTGCTTGCCCTGGTACATCCAGTGCTGACCGATGGCCGAGCCGGTGAACGGGGCGAGGTACTTGAAGCCGGCGGCGTCCGACGCCGGAGCGGCGACGATCGTCGTGTACTCCATCGCGCCGGCCTCCTCGAGCGTGCCCTTGACGGCCGCGATCGTCGAGCCCTTCTGGCCGATGGCGACGTAGATGCACCGGACCTGCTTGGCCGGGTCGCCCGTCTCCCAGTACTCCTTCTGGTTGATGATCGTGTCGACCGCGACGGTGGTCTTGCCCGTCTGGCGGTCGCCGATGATCAGCTGGCGCTGGCCGCGGCCGATCGGCGTCATCGCGTCGACGGCCTTCAGGCCCGTCTGCATCGGCTCGTGGACCGACTTGCGCTGGACGACCGTCGGGGCCTGGAGCTCGAGCGCACGACGCTCGGTCGAGGCGATCTCACCGAGACCGTCGATCGGCTGGCCGAGCGGGTTCACGACGCGGCCGAGGTAGGCGTCGCCGACGGGGACCGACAGGACCTCGCCCGTGCGCTTGACCGTCTGGCCCTCCTCGATGCCGGCGAAGTCACCGAGGATGACGACACCTATCTCGTGCACGTCGAGGTTGAGCGCGATGCCGAGCGTGCCGTCCTCGAACTGGAGCAGCTCGTTGGTCATCGCCGAGGGCAGCCCCTCGACGTGGGCGATGCCGTCACCGGCGTCGACGACGCGGCCGACCTCTTCGCGCGACGCGGCGCCCGGGTCGTAGGACTGCACGCTGGCGTCGAGCGCGTCCCGGATCTCCTCCGGACGGATCGAAAGCTCCGTCATGTGTCTCTTCTCCTCGTGTGGCCCCGGTCCGGAGCCGGCTGTGTGGGTGGCGGGTGGGGGCGTCAGCCGGCGAGGTGCCGGCGGGCGCCTTCGAGCTTGCGAGCGACCGTGCCGTCGATGACCTCGTCGCCGACGCGGACCCGCAGGCCCCCGATGACGGACGGATCGACGACGACCTGGAGCAGGACGGGCTTGCCGTAGATCCCCGAGAGAGCACGGGCGAGCCGGTCCTCGTCGGCTTGGTCGAGCGGCGTGGCGGCGGTGACGACCGCGGTGATCTGCTCCCGGCGCCGGGCGGCGACCGCGAGGTACTCCTCGATCGTGCGGCCGAACTTCCGACCACGCGGCTCGAGCACCGCCTGGCGCGCGAGCCGGACCGTCTCCGGACGCGCCTTGTGCTGAAGCAGCCGATCGACGACGGCGGCCCGCTGCGCGGGGTCGCCGTACCGGTTGGTCAGGACGTCCCGCAGCTCCGGGTCTCCCGCGACGGCACGCTCGAAGCGGAACAGCTCGTCCTCGACCCGGTCGACCTCCCCGGAGCGCTCGGCACCGGCGACGACCGCCTCGACGGCGAGCGTCTCGACCGTGTCGGTGAGGTCACGGTCCTGGGACCACCGCTGCCCGACGAGCGCCTTGACGACGTCGAGGGCCGCGGAGGACACCTTGCCGGCGAGCACGCGGTCGACGATCCCCTGCTTGGCGGCCGCGTCCCGCGAGGGGTCCGCGATGCCGCGGCGGAGGGTCGGGTTGGCGTCGACCGCCGAGGCGACCGCGAAGAGCTCGTCGGCCAGCGACGCGGCGTCCGCCACGGCGAGCGCCGACGTGAGGGCCTCGCGCCCGGCGGCGGCCGCCTCACGGGAGGCGCCGCGCATCAGGAACCGACCTTCTCCGGGCGGATCTCGCCCGACTCGAGCTCGGTGAGGAAGCGCTCGACGATGCCCTTCTGACGGGTCTCCTCGTGGAGGGACTCGCCGACGATCCGGCTTGCGAGGTCCGTCGACAGGCGGCCGACCTCCGAGCGCAGCGACTGGCTCGCCTGCAGGCGCTCGGCCTCGACCTGCTTGTGCGCCGACTCGACGATCCGGTCGTGCTCGGCCTGGGCCTGGGCCCGCATCTCCGTGACGATCTGCGCGCCGTGCTGGCGGGCCTCCTCACGGATCTGAGCGGCCTCGGCCCGTGCGTCCTGCAGCTGGGTCTCGTACTGCTGCTTGGCGGCCGCAGCCTCGGCCTGGGCGGCCTCGGCCTGGGCGATGCCACCCTCGATCGCCGCGTGGCGCTCGGCGAAGGCCTGCTCCAGCTTGGGCGCGACGAAGCGGGCGACGACGAAGTACACCACCCCCACCATCACCAGGCCCCAGACGAGCTCGGGGATGTGCGGGATGAGGGGCATCTTCTCCTCGGCTGCCTCCTCGGCGGCGAGGACGACGGCGGTGATCACAGGGGGCTCTCCTTAGCCGTGGACCGGGACGGGATGGCGGGGTTCCCCGACGATCAGAGGAAGAACAGGACGAAGCCGAGGATCGCGAGGGCCTCGGCGACGGCGAAGCCGAGGATGGCCTGCGGCTGCATGAGGTTGCGGGCCTCGGGCTGGCGCGCGATGCCGTTGATGAGGGCGGCGAAGATCATGCCGACGGCGATCGCCGGGCCGATGGCGGCGAGGCCGTAGCCGATGACGGAGAGGTTGCCGGTGATGTCGACAGCGAGGAGGTTCACTGTGTGCCTCTTTCTTTTCTCGGGTTTCGACTACGACCCGTGTCGTAGGCGTTCTGGGGGGCGCGGGCGCG
Source organism: Janibacter massiliensis (assembly GCF_900289115.1). Taxonomy (GTDB): domain Bacteria; phylum Actinomycetota; class Actinomycetes; order Actinomycetales; family Dermatophilaceae; genus Janibacter_A; species Janibacter_A massiliensis. Next base: position 45,025 of record NZ_LT985196.1, read on the forward strand.
CCGAGGTATTGAGTTGTCGGTCAGTGGTCGTCGGCGAGGACGCCGGCGAGGTAGCTCGCGGTGAGCAGGGTGAAGACGAACGCCTGGAGGAACTGGATCAGGAGCTCGAAGACGAGCATGAGGCTGGCCATGAGGTAGGCCGGCAGGGCCACGAGCTTCATCGCCCCCTCTGCGTCGAGCAGGAACCAGCCCGCCGAGCCCGCGAGGAGCAGGATGAGCATGTGCCCGGCGAACATGTTGCCGAAGAGTCGGAGCGCGAGCGTGAGCGGCCGCGTGATGAAGTACGTGACGAGCTCGAGGACGAAGACGATCGGGATCATGAGCAGCGGCAGGCCCGGCGGGACCATGTGCTTGAAGTAGCCGAGCAGGCCGTGCCGCTGGATGCCGACGACGTGGTAGACGACGTACGCGACGATCGTGAAGGCGATGGGGAAGCCGATGACACCGTTGACCGGGTTCATCACCGGCGGGATCGCCCCGAGCAGGTTGAACACGAGGATCGTGCTGAACAGCGTGACGAGCAGCGGCACGAAGCGCCGGAACTCCTTGTTCCCGAGCATGTCGCGGCCGATGGCGTTGCGCGGCAGCTCGTAGAACTTCTCCAGCAGCCACTGACCCTTCGTCGGGACGACGGCGGCGCGGCGCGAGAGCGCGATCATCGTGGTGCACAGGAGGGCGACGGCGACCGTCGACCAGACCATCTGCTCGGTGACCTGCCAGCCCTCGGGGCCGAACAGCGGGAGCCAGAAGTCGTTCGGGCCCGGGATGTGGGGCCCGCCCTCGGCCGCGGCGGTCGCGAAGGACGTCTGCGACGCAGGCGCAGTCAGTGTCACGGAATCTCCTCGTCGTGGCGCGTGGCACCGGGGACGGCGCCGCCGTCGACGTCCGGTGTCCGGGACGTACCGTACCGGAGCCAGACGACATAGATGGACAGAGCCATGCCACCGACGACGCCGATCGGCATGAGCAGGGTGCGGTGCAGCAACCAGCGGTCGAGCACCCATCCCAGGCCCCCGTACGTCAGGGGTCCGGCGAGCAGGTAGGCCATGACCGTCGCGGACAGCCCGCTGGGGTTGGCCGGCACACGGTCGTCGCTGGTCGGGGGCACGGCGGCGCTCATCGACCCGCCTCCACGAAGACGCCGCGACCGGCCCGGACGTGACCGACCGTCAGCCCGAGCTGCGCGCCGACGACGGCGAGCGCACCCGCGGCCGCGGCGACGGAGCCGTCGAGCCAGTCGGTCCGGCGGAGGGCGACGACGGCCATCGCGAGCAGGGCGAGCTGGCCGAGGTAGACCACGAAGGCGCCGACGAGGTAGGTGCTCGTCGGGCCCGCGAGGATCCACGCGACGAGGGCGACCCCGCCGGCGAGCAGGGCGACGACGAGGGCAGCGACGACGATCGCGCTCGCGGCCCCCCGGGACCCGCTGCTCACCCATCCCCCGAGCGCCGCGACGGCCAGGGCCGCTCCCCCGCCGACGACGAGCCCACGAAGCATCCCGGGGACCGGGGTGCGCGGCGGACGGCGGCTCACGAGGACCTCTCAGCGGGCGATCAGCAGGCGGGGGCAAACGCTTGTGAAAACTATCACAAGCGCCGTTCGATCCCGTGCTCGGTCTGCTCGTAGACCTTCGGCTCGCTGCCGAGCGCCCGGGCCTGCGGCACCCAGACCGTCAGCCCCGCGGCGACGACGAGCATGAGCGCGAGCGCTCCCCCGGCGACCTCGGCAGGGAGGACGACGAAGCCGACGGCGCCCGCGGCGATGACGAGCGCCCACAGCCACAGCAGCAGGACCGCGCGGCGGTGCCCGTGGCCGATCTCGAGCATCCGGTGGTGCAGGTGCTGCCGGTCGGCCTGCCACGGGCTCTGACCCCGGGCCAGGCGGCGGACGACGGCCAGGACGACGTCCAGGAGCGGCAGGAGCATGATCGAGGCGGGGACCGCGATCGGCAGGAGGGTCGCCGCGATCGGGTTCGCGCTGACCTGGGAGGGGTCGACGGCGCCCGTGGTCGAGATCGTCGCGGCCGCCAGGAGCAGGCCGAGCAGCAGCGCGCCGCTGTCCCCCATGAACAGGCGCGCCGGGTACACGTTGTGCGGCAGGAAGCCCAGGCAGCAGCCGAGGAGGGCCGCCGAGATGAACGTCGAGGCCCCGAAGACGTTCGGCGGGTCGAAGAGGTGCCCGAGCGTGTACGTGTAGGCGAAGAACGCCGCTGCCGCGATCGCGACGATCCCCGCCGCCAGGCCGTCGAGGCCGTCGACGAAGTTCACCGCGTTGATCGACAGGACGACGACGAAGATCGTCATGAGGACGAGGACGGGGGCGGGCAGGACCGTGACGACCCCGAGCGGCAGCGAGAACAGCTGCACCCCGCTGAACGCCAGGATCCCGGCGGCGACGAGCTGCCCGCCGAGCTTGGTCAGCGCGTCGAGCTCGTGGATGTCGTCCCACGCCCCGATCGCGCACACCAGCGCCCCGCCGCCGAGGACGCCGAGCAGCTCCGGTCCCGTGAAGACCTGGCTCAGGTAGGGCAGCCGACTCGCCGCGAGGGTCGCCGCCGCGTACCCGACGAGGATCGCGACCCCACCGAGCCGCGGGATCGGCACGGCGTGGACGTCCCGGTCGCGGACGGGCGTGAAGGCCCCCACCCGCACCGCGAGGGCACGAATCGCCGGCACCGTGAGGAAGGTCGCGACGAAGCCGACGAGCAGGACGAAGAGGTACTCGCGCACCGGCGCTCAGCCCCGGCCGCGGATCAGCGCGGGTACGCGGGGAAGGCCTCGACGAGCTCGGTGACCTGCGCGCGGACCCGCCGGCTCACCTCGTGCTCCGGGTCGGCGTCTCCGGCCGTGACCGCCTCGTCGATGAGGTCGGCGATCGTCGTCATCTGCTCGACGCCCATCCCCTGGGTCGTCACGCAGGGGGTGCCGACGCGGATGCCGGAGGCGATGCTCGGCTTCTGCGGGTCGTTGGGGATCGCGTTCTTGTTCAGCGTGATCCCCGCGGCGTCGCAGCGGGCCTCCGCGTCGGCGCCGGTGACCCCGACCCCCTGGAGGTCGAGGAGCGTGAGGTGGGTGTCGGTCCCGCCGGTCGTCGGCCGGATGCCGTGCTCCTGCAGCCGCGCGGCCAACGCCTGGCAGTTCTCGATGACCGCCGAGGCGTACGCCGCGTACTCCGGGGTGGCGCACTCCTTGAAGTTCACCGCCTTGGCCGCGATCGTGTGCATCTGCGGGCCGCCCTGCATCATCGGGAAGACGGCCTTGTCGAGGGCCTTGGCGTGCTCCTCGCGGCAGACGAGCGCACCCGAGCGGGGGCCGCGCAGCACCTTGTGCGTGGTGAACGTGACGACGTCGGCGTGCGGGACCGGGCTCGGGATCGCCTTGCCGGCGACGAGACCGATGAAGTGGGCCGCGTCCACCCAGAAGATGGCCCCGACCTCGTCGGCGATCGCGCGGAAGCGCTCGAAGTCGATGAGCCGCGGGATCGCGGACCCGCCGGCGCAGATGACCTTCGGGCGGTGCTCCTTGGCCAGTCGCTCGACCTCGTCGTAGTCGATGTTCTCGGTCTCGGGGTGGACGCCGTAGTGGATCGCGTCGAACCACTTGCCGGAGAACGAGACCTTCGTGCCGTGGGTGAGGTGCCCGCCGTGCGGGAGGCTCATCGCGAGGATCTTCTCGCCCGGCTGGAGGAAGGCGCCGTAGACGGCCTGGTTCGCGCTCGCCCCAGAGTGCGGCTGGACGTTCGCGTGGTCGGCGTCCAGGAGGGCCTTGCAGCGCTCGATCGCGAGCTCCTCGGCCTTGTCGACCTCGGCGCAGCCGCCGTAGTAGCGGCGACCGGGGTAGCCCTCGGCGTACTTGTTCGACAGCGTCGACCCGAGCGCCGTGAGAACCTCCGGCGAGGACATGTTCTCCGACGCGATGAGCTGCAGACCACCACGCAGGCGCTCGAGCTCGGTGAGCAGGACGTCGGCGATCTGGGGGTCGAAGGCCGCCAGCGCCTGGTAGTCGGAGCCGTAGAAGGGCTCGGTCACGGGGTGCTCCTCGTGTCGTCGGTCGGGTCGGGGTCGGTGGCCGAGGGCTCGACCGGGTCGGGCTCGCCGGCCTCGAGGTCGGCGGGGGCGTAGCGGTCGAGGATCTCCGCGAGGGCGTCCTCGTCGACCGCACCCGCCCGCAGCAGGACGGGCGAGTCGCCCGTGCAGTCGATGATCGTAGAGGGGTCGAGCTCGGTGCGGGGGCCGGCGTCGACGTAGTACGCGACGGACGAGCCGAGCTGGGTGGCCGCCTCCAGCACGGTGCGGGCGGCCGGTTCCCCCGTCCGGTTCGCCGAGCTCACCGCCATGGGGCCGACCTCGGCCAGGAGGGTGAGGAGGACCTCGTCGTCCGGCATCCGCAGGGCGACGGTCCCGTTCGTCCGGCCGAGGTCCCACGTGAGCGACGGCTGGCTGCGCAGGACGAGGGTGAGCGCGCCGGGCCAGAAGGCGCGCACGAGGTCGCGCGCGTAGGCCGGGATGTCGACGGCCAGGCCGTCGAGCGTCCGCGGGTTGGGGACGAGGACCGGCGGCGGCATGTCGTCGCCGCGCCCCTTGGCCTCGAGGAGCGCGCGGACGCCGGGGACGGAGAAGGCGTCGCAGCCGATGCCGTAGACGGTGTCGGTCGGGACGACGACGAGCTCGCCGGCCCGGACCGCGACCGCCGCCTCCTGGAGGGCTTCCTCGCGGGTGTCCTCGGAGGTCGCGTCGAGCACGGATGACATGCGCGTCAGCGTACCCGTGGGGGTGATGCGGGCGGCGGGGCCGCCGTGCGCGTCGCGACGAGCGCCCGGGGACGGCCCGTGAGATCGGGCACGTCGCGCGCGTCCGACCACGCCGGGTCCGCCGCGGCGTGGTCCAGGAGCGCGCCCGACTGCACCTCCGCGTGCTCGAGGACGACGGTGCCGCCCGGTCGCAGCAGGACCGCGGCGCGGGCGAGGATCCGGCGCGGCAGCTCCAACCCGTCCCTCCCGCCGCCGTAGAGGGCGAGCGCCGGGTCGTGGTCGCGCACCTCCGGGTCGACCGGCTCCATGTGGTGCGGGACGTACGGGGGGTTGCTCACGACGACGTCGACCTCCCCGGCGAGATCGTCGAAGGCCTCGAGCGCGTCGCCGAGGACGAGCGACACCGCCGGTGCGTGGTCGGCGACGTTGCGCTGCGCCCAGGCGTGCGCGTGGGCGGACAGCTCCACCGCGTGCACCCGGGCGCCGGGCACCTCGCGGGCGAGCGCGACCGCGATCGCCCCCGAGCCGGTGCACAGGTCGACGACGACAGGGTGGGCGACGGCACGCGCGGCCCCGATCGCGAGCCCGGCGACGACCTCGGTCTCGGGCCGGGGGACGAAGACCCCGGGGCCGACCGCGAGGTCGACACCGCGGAACGGAGCGATGCCCGTGAGGTGCTGCAGCGGCACCCGGGCGGCGCGCTCGTCGAGGAGCGCCTCGAGCACGGCCAGGTCCTCCGGCTCCAGCGGCGCCCGCAGCAGGACCCGACGCTCCACCTCGCCGAGGTCGACCGCGAGGACGTGCCCGACGAGGCGGACGACGTCGGCGCGGGCCCCGACGATCCCGGCCCGGGTGAGCCGGGCGGTCGCGTCGTCGACGACCCGCCGCAGGTCGCTCACTCCTGCCCCAGTGCCGCGAGCCGCGCGGCCTCGTCGGCGGCGACCGCGGACCCGAGGAGGGCGTCGAGGTCCCCGTCGAGCACCGCGGGAAGGTTGTGGGCCTTGTACCCCGTCCGGTGGTCGCTCACCCGGTTCTCCGGGAAGTTGTACGTGCGGATGCGCTCGCTGCGGTCGACGGTCCGGACCTGACCAGCCCGGACGCCGGCCTCCGCGGCCGCCGCGGCCTCGAGGGCCGCCTGGCGGAGCCGGGCGCGCAGCACCCGCATCGCCGCCTCACGGTTCTGGATCTGGGACTTCTCGTTCTGGCAGGAGACGACCGTCCCCGTCGGCAGGTGGGTGATCCGCACGGCCGAGTCCGTCGTGTTCACGCTCTGCCCGCCGGGCCCGGAGCTGCGGAAGACGTCGATCCGCAGGTCGTTCGGGTCGATGTCGACCTCGCCGGGGTCGTCGACCTGCGGGATGACCCAGACCCCGGCGGCACTGGTGTGGATCCGCCCCTGGCTCTCGGTCACCGGCACCCGCTGGACACGGTGGACCCCGGCCTCGAACTTCAGCCACGCCCACGGTGCCTCCCCCGGTCCCGGGCTGCCCGTGGCGGACACCGCGATGCGCACGTCCTTGTACCCGCCGAGGTCGGAGGGCGAGGCGTCGACGATCTCGGTCCGCCACCCGACCCGCTCGGCGTAGCGCAGGTACATCCGCGCGAGGTCGCCGGCGAAGAGCGCCGACTCCTCGCCGCCCTCGCCGGCCTTCACCTCGAGGAAGACGTCCCGGTCGTCGTCGGGGTCGCGCGGCAGGAGCAGCAGTCGCAGCCGGTCCTGCGCCTCCGTGAGCCGGTGCTCCAGCTCGACCGCCTCCTGCGCGAAGGAAGCGTCCTCCGCGCCGAGCTCGAGAGCGGCCGCGAGGTCACGAGCCAGGGCCTGCACCTCCTCGTGGCAGGCCACGACGGGGGCGAGGGCTGCGTAGCGGCGGCTGGCCCGGCGGAACTCCGCCTGATCGCCGACGACGTCGGGGTCGGCCAGACGTCGGGTCAGCTCGGCGGCCTCGTCGAGCAGCGCGCGGGCAGGGTCGGTCATCTCGGTCCTGAGGGGTGTCGAAGGGGCCGGAACGCGCTCGGCCCCGCGACCCGGGAGCGGGGCCGAGCGGCTGCGCTCAGGCAGACGTCACTTGGCGGCCTTCTTGCCGTAGCGGGCCTGGAACCGGGCGACGCGACCACCGGTGTCGAGGATCTTCTGCTTGCCCGTGTAGAACGGGTGGCACTGCGAGCACACCTCGGCGTTGATCTGGCCGGACTTCGCCGTGCTGCGGGTCGTGAACGAGTTGCCGCAGGTGCAGGTCACCTGGGTCTCGACGTACTCGGGGTGGATGTCCTTCTTCACCGTGTCTCCTCGGGATACGGACCGGGTCGGCCCGCCGTCACCCGTGCCGGGCGACCGGGCGGTGCGCTCTCGGCGGCGCGTGCCGTGAACCGGACCAAGGAGACATTCTGCCACATCGCACCACGGCTCCTCAGTGCGGGCCCTCGCTCAGGCGTCGTCCTCGTCGTCGAGCTTGATCGAGCTCGTCTGCTGGACCTGGAGGAGGAACTCGTAGTTGCTCTTCGTCTTCCGCAGCCGGTCCAGGAGCAGCTCGATGCCCTGCTGGCTGTCGAGGGCGGCCAGGACCCGGCGGAGCTTCCACATGATCTTCAGCTCGTCCGGGGCGAGGAGGATCTCCTCGCGACGCGTGCCGGAGTTGTTGACGTCGACCGCGGGGAAGATGCGGCGGTTGGCGAGCTGCCGGTCGAGCTTGAGCTCCATGTTGCCGGTGCCCTTGAACTCCTCGAAGATCACCTCGTCCATGCGCGAGCCCGTCTCGACGAGGGCCGTGGCGAGGATCGTCAGGGAGCCGCCGTGCTCGATGTTGCGCGCGGCGCCGAAGAACTTCTTCGGCGGGTAGAGCGCCGCGGAGTCGACACCGCCCGACATGATCCGGCCGCTCGCCGGGGCCGCGAGGTTGTAGGCCCGGCCGAGCTTGGTGATCGAGTCGAGGAGGACGACGACGTCGTGCCCCATCTCGACCAGACGCTTGGCCCGCTCGATCGCGAGCTCGGCGACGGTCGTGTGGTCGTCTGCCGGGCGGTCGAAGGTCGAGGAGATGACCTCGCCCTTGACGGCGCGCTGCATGTCGGTGACCTCCTCCGGACGCTCGTCGACGAGGACGACCATGAGGTGGCACTCGGGGTTGTTCGTCGTGATCGCGTTCGCGAGCGACTGCATGACCATCGTCTTGCCGGCCTTCGCCGGGGCGACGATGAGGCCTCGCTGGCCCTTGCCGATGGGGGCGACGAGGTCGATGATCCGCGTCGTCAGGATGTTCGGCTCGGTCTCCAGCCGCAGCCGCTCCTGCGGGTACAGCGGGGTCAGCTTGCCGAACTCGGGGCGCTTGCGCGCCTCGTCCGGGGTCATCCCGTTGACGGTGTCGAGGCGGACGAGCGGGTTGAACTTCTCGCGCTTGTTCCGACCGCCGCCACCCCCGCCCTGGGGGATCTCCCCGTCGGCGTTGGCGCGGACGGCGCCGGTGACGGCGTCGCCCTTGCGCAGCCCGTGCCGCTTGACCGTGCCGAGCGGGACGTAGACGTCCTGGGTGCCGGGCAGGTAGCCCGAGGTCCGCACGAAGGCGTAGCTGTCGAGGACGTCGAGGATGCCGGCGATGTCGACGAGGACATCGTCCTCGGCCACCTGGGGCTCGTCGTCCTCCTCCGGACCGCCCTGCCCGCGGCCACGCCGATCCCGGTTGCGGTTCCGGTTCCGGTTGCGGTTGCGGCGCCGGCCGCCGCGGCCGTCCTCGTCGTCCGGACCGTGACCGCCGTTGCCGTCGTTCTCGCCCCGGCCGCGGCCCTGGCCGTCACCATCGCGCTGACCGTCCCGGTCGTCGCGACGCGGCTGGTCGCTGCCGCCCTGGTTCCGATTGCGCTGCTGACCGTCGCGGTTCTGACCATCGTTGCGGTTCTGACCATCGTTGCGGTTCTGACCATCGCGCTCCTGGCCGCCGCGGCGCTGACCCTGGCGCCTCTCGGCGCGGTCGGCGTTCTCCTCGTCCCGGCGCTCGGCGGCGGGCTGCTCGGCCGGCTGCTGGGTCGTCTGCTGCTGGCGCGCCGGCTGCTCGGCGCGGGGCGCGGCCTCGGCGGCGGGGGCCGCGGCGCGCTCCGGGGCCTGCGTCGAGACGCCGGCACCGGACTGGCGCGCGCGGATCGCCTCGATGAGGTCGCTCTTGCGCATCTTCGTCGTCCCGCTCAGACCCATGCTCGAGGCGAGGGCCTGCAGCTCGGCGAGGCGCAGGGAGCTGAGGGAGCCCGAGCGCCGCGGGGTCGCGGGTGCGCTGGTCTCCGGGGTGGTGTCCGTCACGAAGGTTCCTTCCCCCTCGTCGGGGCCGCCGCACCGAGAGCGGGCGGGGCCGTTCGGCCAGAGCGGCCGAAAGGGTGGGTGTGCGTGGATCCGAGGGCCGACGGAGCGACTGCGCCGCCCCTGGGCACTCGGTGCTCCGGTCGGGTCAGCCGTCTTGACGAAACGGGACTGGCACCGGGCTGGACGCCCGGGCGATGACTCGCGAAGCACGGTCAGCGTAGCACCGGGGGTGGGGCCGCTCGCGGGCTCCCCTCCGCGGCGTCTCAGCCGGAGGTGGCTCGGACCCCGACCGTCGGCACCCCGGGCCGCAGGACGCGCCACGGGCCGCCGGCCGGGACGCTGCCGGCGACCGCGTCGGAACGGTCCGGCGTCGTCAGCGCGAGGACGGTCGGGCCCGCCCCGCTGATCGTCGCGGCCACGCCGGCGGACCGCAGCTCGTCGACGAGCGCCATCGACGCGGGGTACGACGGGCGGCGCGGCTCCTGGTGCAGCCGGTCGAGGGTCGCGGGCAGCAGGAGCGAGGGGTCCTGCGCGAGCGCGTGGACGAGGAGTCCCACCCGACCGCCGTTCGCCGCCGCCACCGACAGGGGCACCTCGGCGGGCAGGACGCTGCGGGCCGTGGCGGTGGAGAGGACGACGGAGGGGACGAAGACGACGGGCTCGACGTCGGGGTGGAGGTCGATCGCGACCGTGCGGGTGCGCGGACGCGCGGGGTCACCCGCCGGGTCGTCGTCCGACCAGGACAGGGTCGCGCCGCCGAAGACGCTCGCCGAGGCGTTGTCCGGGTGCCCCTCGAGGTCGCACGCGATGTCGTTGACGAGCCCGAGGTCGAGGTCGAGCGGGCCGGGGTCGGCCCCCTGCGCGGCGACGAGCGCGACGGCGGCGGAGACCCCCGTGACGATCGCCGTCGCCGACGAGCCCATCCCGCGACCGTGGGGCACGCTGTTGTGGCACGAGAGGTGGACCCCGGCGGGCGCCGCGACGCCCATCCACCGCCACGCCGCGACCATCGCCCGGTGGACGAGGTGGCGCTCGTCGCGGGGGACCCCGTCGGCGCCCTCGCCCTCGACGTCGATCGAGACCCCCGGCTCGTCGGCCACCATGACGACCGTGCGGTCGTGGACGCCGAGCGCGAGCCCGACGGAGTCGAAGCCCGGCCCCAGGTTGGCGCTGCTGGCGGGGACGACGAGCTCGACCCGCGTCCCGGGGGCGGGCGCCGTGGCCGTGCTCACCGTGGCATCACCCGAGCCCGAGGGCGTCGGCGATGGCGTAGGGGTCCACCGCCACCCGGACCGGGACGATCTCGTCGCCGTCGGCCGTGCGCAGCGCCCACCGGGGGTCCTTCAGCCCGTGACCGGTGACCGTGCAGACGATCGTCGCGCCCTCGGGGACCTGCCCGGCCGCGTGCCGCTGGAGCAGGCCAGCGATGCTCGCCGCCGACGCCGGCTCGACGAAGATCCCCTCCGTCGAGGACAGGATCCGGTGGGCCTCGAGGATCTGCTCGTCGGTGACCGACTCGATGCAGCCGCCCGACTCGTCCCGCGCCGCGATCGCCTGGTCCCACGACGCCGGGTTGCCGATGCGGATGGCCGTCGCGATGGTGTCGGGCTCGTCGACCGGGTGACCCTTGACCAGCGGCGCGGCGCCGGCGGCCTGGAAGCCCCACATCTGCGGCAGGCGGGTCGCGACGGCAGGCAGGCCCGGGGCGTCGGTCGCGTACTCGCGGTACCCGCGCCAGTAGGCGGTGATGTTCCCGGCGTTGCCCACCGGCAGGCAATGGATCTCCGGGGCGTCGCCGAGGGCGTCGACGATCTCGAAGCTCGCCGTCTTCTGGCCCTCGATCCGCGCGGGGTTGACGGAGTTCACGAGCTCGACCGGGTGGGACTCGGCGAGCTTGCGGGCGACCTCGAGGCAGTCGTCGAAGTTGCCGTCGACCTGCAGCAGCGTCGCGCCGTGGGCGATCGCCTGGGACAGCTTGCCCATGGCGATCTTCCCGTCGGGCACGAGGACGGCGCACGTCATGCCGGCCTTCGTCGCGTAGGCCGCGGCCGAGGCGCTCGTGTTGCCGGTGCTCGCGCAGATGACGGCCTTCGCGCCCTCCTTCGCGGCGACGGAGATGGCCGTCGTCATACCCCGGTCCTTGAAGGAGCCGGTCGGGTTGAGCCCCTCGTACTTGACGAGCACCCGGGCGCCGACCCGCTCGGACAGGGCCGCCGCCTCGATGAGCGGGGTGCCGCCCTCGTGGAGGGTGACGACCGGGGCGCCCTCGAGCATCGGCAGGCGGTCGGCGTACTCGCGGATCACGCCGCGCCACTGGTGAGCCATCTCAGGATCCCTCCACTCGCATCACGGACACGACGTCGGTCACGGTGTCGAGGTCCGACAGCGCCTCGACGGTCGCGGTCAGGGCCGCGTCGGGCGCGGTGTGCGTGACGACGATGAGGTACGCCTGCGCGGCGTGCTCCTCGCCGTCGCCGCCGACGACCTGCTGGCGGACCGCCTGGATCGACACGCCGTGGGCGGCGAACACGGACGCGACCTGCGCGAGCACGCCCGGACGGTCGGCGACGGCGAGGCTGATGTGGTACCTCGTGCTCGCCTTGCCGATGTCGTGGACCGGCAGCTGGGCGTAGGCGCTCTCCCCCGGGCCGCGACCGCCGGAGACCCGGTGCCGCGCCACGGCGACGATGTCACCCATGACGGCGCTGGCCGTCGGGTCACCGCCGGCGCCCTTGCCGTAGAACATGAGCTCGCCCGCGGCGGTCGCCTCGACGAAGACGGCGTTGTACGCCTCGCGGACCGAGGCCAGCGGGTGGCTGCGCGGCACCATCGCGGGGTGGACGCGGACGTTGACGCCGTCGTCGCCGCTGCCGGGCTCCCCCGTCCGCTCGCAGATCGCGAGCAGCTTGACGACGCACCCCATGTCCTTCGCGGCCTGGATGTCCGCGGCGGTGACCTCGGTGATGCCCTCGCGGTGGACGTCGGCGCCCGAGACCCGGGTGTGGAACGCCAGCGAGGCGAGGATGGCCGCCTTCGCGGCGGCGTCGAAGCCTTCGACGTCGGCGGTCGGGTCGGCCTCGGCGTACCCGAGCTCCTGGGCCTGCTCGACGGTCTCGGTCAGGCCGGCGCCCGTCGAGTCCATCTTGTCGAGGACGAAGTTCGTCGTGCCGTTGACGATGCCGAGCACCCGGCGGACGTCGTCGCCCGCGAGGGACTCGCGGATCGGCCGGAGGATCGGGATGGCACCGGCGACGGCCGCCTCGTAGTAGATGTCGACACCGTTCTCGTGCGCCGCGGCGTACAGCGACGGCCCGTCCTCGGCGAGCAGCGCCTTGTTCGCGGTGACGACGCTCGCGCCGTGCTGCAGGGCCGAGAGGATGAGCTCGCGCGCGGGGTCGATACCACCCATGACCTCGACGACGATGTCGGCGCGGGTGACGAGCTCGGCGGCGTCCGTGGTGAACAGCGACGGGTCGACGGGCACGGTCGCCCGGTCCCGGTCGAGCCGCCGGACGGCGATGCCGACGAGCTCGAGGGGGCGCCCGACCCGCTCGTGCAGGTCCTGCGCCTGCGTGACGAGCATCGTCGCCACGGACGACCCGACGACGCCGCACCCGAGGAGGGCGACGCGCAGCGGTTGCACGGACGTGGTCATCGGTCCTCCTGCTCGGTCGGGCTCGCCCCGACCACGGCGTGGTCGTCACCGGCGTGGTCGTCCACGTCGAGGGCGAGGATGTCGTCGATCGTCTCGCGTCGGACGATGACCCGTGCGCGGCCGTCCCGGACGGCGATCACCGGCGGGCGCGGCGTGTGGTTGTACTGGCTGGACAGGCTGCGGCAGTAGGCGCCCGTGCCCGGGACGGCCAGGAGATCGCCCGGGGCGAGGTCGGCCGGGAGGTACTCGTCCATGACGACGATGTCGCCGCTCTCGCAGTGCCTGCCGACGACGCGGGTGACGGCGGGCGCGGCCTCCGAACCGCGGCTGGCGAGCGTGCACGAGTAGTCGGCGCCGTAGAGGGCGGTGCGCACGTTGTCGCTCATCCCGCCGTCGACGCTCACGTAGCTGCGGACGGCGTCGTTCGTCACCTGCACCTGCTTGACGGTGCCGACCTCGTAGAGCGTCAGCGTGCTCGGGCCGGCGATGGCGCGGCCGGGCTCGATGGAGATCCGCGGGCGGGGCGCGCCGGGGGCCAGGTCGTCGAGGGCCTTCAGCTCACGCTCGCACACGGCGGCCATGTCGGCGCCCAGGTGCGCGGGCGTCATCGGGTCGTGCTCCGAGGTGTACGCGATGCCGTACCCGCCGCCCAGGTCCATCTCCGGCAGGTGCAGGCCGTGCTGCCGCACGATGTCGACGTGGAGGCCGACGAGGCGCCGCGCGGCGACCTCGAAGCCGGAGACGTCGAAGATCTGGCTGCCGATGTGGCTGTGCAGGCCGCGCGGGTCGAGGGCGTCCGGCTGCGCCAGCACGGCCTCGACCGCCTCCATCGCGGCGCCGCTGCCGAGGGAGAAGCCGAACTTCTGGTCCTCGTGGGCGGTGGCGATGAACTCGTGGGTGTGAGCCTCGACGCCCACGGTGACGCGGACCATCACCGGGGCGACCACCCCGAGCTCGCGCGCGAGCGCGGCGACCCGGTCGATCTCCTCGAGGGAGTCGAGCACGATCCGGCCGACGCCGTACTCGAGCGCATCGCGGATCTCGGCGACGCTCTTGTTGTTGCCGTGCAGGCCGATCCGCTCCGGCGGGAACCCGACCCGGCGGGCCACGGCGAGCTCCCCGCCGCTGCACACGTCGAGGCAGAGACCCTCCTCCATGACCCAGCGCGCGACCGCCGTGCACAGGAAGGCCTTCGCCGCGTAGTAGACGTCCGCGCCCCCGCAGACGGCGACGAACGGGCGGGTGAAGTCGTCGGCGAAGGCTCGCGCGCGGGCGCGGAAGTCGGCCTCGTCCACGACGTACGCCGCGGTGCCGAACTGCGCCGCGAGGTCGGTGACCGGCACCCCGGCGACGGCCAGGACGCCGTCGCCGCCACGCGTCACGCCGCTGGACCACAGCTGCGGCAGCAGCTCCATGACGTCGTTCGGGTAGGGCAGCCAGTGGGGGGCGGCGCCGTAACCGTCGGCGTGCAGCGTGCCCGCCTCGTGGGCGCGCATGTTCGTCGCCATCGGGCTCACATCCGCTCGGGCGCGCCGACGCCGAGCAGCCCCAGCCCGGTCGCGAGGACCTGACGGGTGGCGTCGTTGAGCCACAGGCGGGTGCGGTGGACGTCGGTGACGGGCTCGTCGGCGTTCTGCGGGCGGACGCGGCAGGTGTCGTACCACTTGTGGAAGCGGCCGGCGAGGTCCTCGAGGTACCGGGCGACGCGGTGCGGCTCGCGCAGCCGGGCGGCCTGCTCGACGACCCGCGGCAGCTCGCCGAGGATCGCCAGCAGGGCGGCCTCGGTCGGGTCGGACAGCAGCGCGGGGTCGAAGCCGTCCTCGCGCCGCACCCCGTCCTCCGCCGCCAGGCGCGCGACGTTGCACGTGCGGGCGTGGGCGTACTGGACGTAGAAGACGGGGTTGTCGTTCGAGCGCTTGGCGAGCAGGTCGAGGTCGATGTCGAGCGGGCTGTCGATCGACGTGCGGGTGATCGCGTACCGCGCGGCGTCGCGGCCGACGGCCTGGACGAGGTCGTCGAGGACGACGACGGTGCCCGCGCGCTTGCTCATCCGGACCGGCTGGCCGTCCTTGACGAGGTTGACCATCTGGCCGATGAGGATCTGCAGGTTGCGGCCCGGCTCGTCGCCGTAGAGGGCGCACATCGCCATCATCCGGCTGACGTACCCGTGGTGGTCGGCGCCGAGCATGATGATGACCTCGTCGAAGCCGCGCTCGCGCTTGTCGAGGTAGTAGGCGAGGTCGCCGGAGATGTACGCCGGCTGGCCGTCGGACTTGATGACGACGCGGTCCTTGTCGTCCCCGTGGGCGGTGGTCCGCAGCCACCACGCGCCGTCCTTCTCGTACATCGCGTCGAGGGCCTTGAGTCGCTCGATCGCGCGGTCGACGGCGCCGGACTCGTGCAGGTCGTTCTCGTGGAAGTAGACGTCGAACTCGACGCCGAAGTCGCTGAGGGTCTTCTTGATCTCGGCGAACATGAGGTCGACGCCGATCGCACGGAAGCGCTCCTGCGGGTCGTCGGCCGACAGCGCGTCGGGCTCGATGTCGAGGACCCGCGCGGCGATCTCGTCGATGTAGGCCCCGGCGTAGCCGTCCTCGGGGGTCGGCTCGTGACGGGCGGCGGCCAGCAGGCTGCGCGCGAAGCGGTCGATCTGCGCGCCGTGGTCGTTGAAGTAGTACTCCCGCGTGACCTGCGCGCCGGTCGCCTCGAGGATCCGGGCGAGGGAGTCGCCGACGGCGGCCCAGCGGGTGCCGCCGAGGTGGATCGGCCCGGTGGGGTTGGCCGAGACGAACTCGAGGTTGACCCTCGTGCCGGCACCGGTGTCGGTGCGGCCGTAGTCGGCGCCGGCCTCGACGATCGTCCGCGCGAGCTCGCCGGCGGAGGCGGCGTCGAGGCTGATGTTGACGAAACCGGGCCCGGCGACGTCGGCCGAGGCGATCCCGTCGGTCGCCGCCAGCCGGGTGGCCAGCGTGGTCGCGAGCTCGCGCGGCGGCATCCCGGCGGGCTTGGCGAGCTGGAGGGCGATGTTCGTCGTCCAGTCCCCGTGCTCGCGCTGCTTCGGGCGCTCCACCCGGACCTCGTCGGGGACGGGGGCGGTGAAGGCCCCCTCGTCGACGGCGGCCTGGAGCGCCTGCCGGATCGCGGCGGCGAGCTGTTCGGGAGTCACGGGGGTCGAGTCTAGGTGGACGCCGCCGCCCGTCCCCGCGGGCGTGCGAGCCGTGAGACGCCGGCGCCCGGCCGGGTGAGGATTCCTGCCCGGGTCGCGCCGGTGCTACGCTCGGTCGTCGCTCGCGACCCTCGTCGCAGCACCCCGCCTCCGTAGCTCAGGGGATAGAGCACTGGTTTCCGGTACCAGGAGTCGCAGGTTCGAATCCTGCCGGGGGCACGTCGTGGAAGGGCCCCGACCGCCGCACGCGGTCGGGGCCCTCTCGCACGACGCCGAGCGCCCGAGGGCCGGGACGAGGGTGGGTCAGCGGGCGCGCTGCGTGGTGTCGCTGACCTCGCCGACGAGCTCCTCGATGACGTCCTCGAGGAAGACGACGCCGCGGGTCTCCCCGTCCTCGCCGACGACCCGGGCCACGTGCCGCCCGCTGTCCTGCATCGTCGCGAGCACCGTCTCGACCTCGTCCTCGCAGCGGACCGTCGCCAGCCGCCGCAGCCGCTTGGCCGGCACCGGCTGCGTGCGCTCCGTCTCGTCGGCGTAGAGGACGTCCTTGAGGTGGAGGTAGCCGAGCAGGGTGCCGGAGGCGTCGGCGACGGGGTACCGGGAGAACCCGTGGCGGGCGACGAGCCGCTCGAGGTCGTCGGGGGTGCAGTCCACGGGGACCGTGACGAGGGCCTCGCGGTCGATGGCGACGTCGGAGGCGAGCTTGTCGCTGAACTCCAGGGCCGCGCCGAGCAGGCCGAACTGGTCCTCCTCGACCAGCCCCTCCCGGACCGACTCCTCGACGATGTGCTGGACCTCCTCGGCGGTGAAGGTCGAGCCCACCTCGTCCTTCGGCTCGACCCCGAAGGCCCGGACGACGAGCTTGCTGATGACGTCCATGGCGCGGATGAGGGGGTGGGTGAGCTTCGAGACGAGCACCAGCGGCGGGACGAGGATCGTCGCCACCCGCTCGGGCGCGGCGATCGCGAGGTTCTTCGGGATCATCTCGCCGACGACGACGTGGAGGTAGACGACGACGAGGATGGCCAGCACGAGGGCGATGGCGTCGGTCATCGCGTCGGACAGGCCCAGGTGGTGCACGACCGGTTCCAGCGCGTGGTGCAGCGCCGCCTCGGAGATCGCACCGAGCAGGACCGAGGACACGGTGATGCCGAGCTGGCAGGTGGCCAGGAGCAGACCCGTCCGGCTCATCGCGTCGAGGGCGATCTGGGCCTTCTTGTCCCCCGCGAGCGCCAGCGGCTCCAGCTGGCTGCGACGGGCGGCCATCGCCGCGAACTCCGCGCCGACGAAGAAGGCGTTGAGCAGCAGGAGGAGGACGGTGACGAGCACGACCCAGAGGCTCATCGCGAGGCCTCCGTCCGGGCGGCGCGGCGGCCGTGCAGCGGGCTCAGCTGGAGGCGCTCGACGCGGCGGGTGTCCATCGCGATGACGCGCAGGCGCCAGCCGTCGACCTCCACCTCGTCCCCGACCCGGGGCACCCGCCCGAGCCGTTCCATGACGAATCCGCCGAGCGTCTCGTACGGCCCGTCCTCGGGGACGGTGACGCCGATCCGCTCGGTCACCTCGTCGGGGCGCCACATCCCCGGCACGGTCCACGACCCGCCGGGCAGCCGCCGCGCGGTCGAGGTCGCCCGGTCGTGCTCGTCGGCGACCTCGCCGACGATCTCCTCGACGAGGTCCTCGAGCGTGACGACGCCGGCCGTGCCGCCGTGCTCGTCGACGACGACCGCGAGCTGCAGGCCCCCGTCGCGCAGCTCGACCAGGAGCGGGTCGAGGCCGAGCGTCTCGGGCACGAAGACCGCGTCGACCATGAGCGCGGACACCGGGACCTCGTCGCGGCGCTCGTGCGGCACGGCGATCGCGCGCTTGACGTGGGCCACGCCGACGACGTCGTCCCAGTCCTCGTCGATGACGGGGAACCGGCTGTGCCCGGTCCGGCGGGCCAGGCGCACGAGGTCGCTCGCCGTCGCGGTGCGCTCGATCGCGGTCGCGCGGGAGCGGGGGGTCATCACGTCGGTGGCGGTCTGGTCGCCGAAGCCGAGGGATCGGGTGACCAGGCGGGCCGTCCCGGAGTCGAGGGTGCCTGCCTCGGCGGAGGTGCGGACGAGGGAGGCGAGCTCCTGGGGGCTGCGGGCGGCCGAGAGCTCCTCCTGCGGCTCGACGCCCACCCGGCGCAGCGCCCAGTTGGCGGACCCGTTGAGGATCGCGATGAGCGGCGTGAAGAGGACGGTGAAGATCCGGGTCGGTGCGTGGACGACCTTCGCCGTGGCCAGCGGCGCCGAGACGGCGAAGGTCTTGGGCACCATCTCGCCGAGCACCATCGACAGCACCGTGGCGAGCAGCATCGACAGGACGGGGGCCGCGGTGTCGATCACCCCGTCCGACAGGCCCGCGGCCGACAGCGGTCCGCGCAGCAGCGCGCCGATGGACGGCGCCGCGATGAAGCCGAGGACCAGGGTCGTCAGGGTGATCCCGACCTGGCAGGCCGACAGCAGCGTCGACAGGCGCCCGAGGGAGCCGAGCACGCCCTTGGCGCCGGCATCCCCCTCGTCCACCGCCTTCTGCACGGAAGACCTGTCGAGCGCGACGAGCGAGAACTCGGCCGCGACGAAGAGCGCCGTCCCGGCCGTGAGCACGAGGGCGAGGAGCAGCAGCAGCCATTCGGTCATGGTGGGCACGAGCGTAGTCGGCGTCGATGTGACGGGAGCGGCCCCGTCCGACAGGATGGGCGCGCCTGGACCGCACGAGCGAAGGGGACGCATGAGCAGCGGCACGAGAGAGCGGGGCACCCGCGTCGAGGTCGACGGCCTGACGAAGAGGTTCGGGTCGTTCACCGCGGTCGACGACCTGTCCTTCTCCGTCGAGCCCGGTCGGGTCACCGGCTTCCTCGGCCCGAACGGCTCCGGCAAGACGACGACGCTGCGGATGATCCTGGGGCTCGTCCGCCCCACCGCGGGGTCCTCGACGATCGGCGGGCAGGCCTACCGCTCGCTGCCGAACCCCCAGCAGGTCGTCGGCGCGGCGCTCGAGGCGACGAGCTTCCACCCCGGCCGGTCCGGGCGCGACCACCTGCGGGTCCTGGCCGCCGCCGGCGGTGTCGAGGACTCCCGGGTCGACGAGCTGCTCGAGCTCACCGGCATCCCCGCCGCCGCCCGCAAGCGCGCCGGCTCGTACTCGATGGGCATGCGGCAGCGGCTCGGTCTGGCCGCCGCCCTGCTCGGCGACCCCGACGTCCTCATCCTCGACGAGCCGGCCAACGGGCTCGACCCGGAGGGCATCCGCTGGCTGCGCGGCTTCCTGCGCCACCTCGCCGACGAGGGGCGGACGGTCCTCGTGAGCAGCCACATGCTCCAGGAGGTCCAGCAGACCGTCGACGACGTCGTCATCATCAGCAACGGCGCGCTCGTCAAGGCGGGGCGGATCGAGGAGCTGAGCGGCGGGCGGCGATCGCTCGTCGCGACCTCCGACCCCGACGCCCCCGCCGGCGCCCCGCGGGTGGCGGACGTCATCGCGACCGCCCAGCCCGACGGCACGCTCATCGCCGACACCGCGGGCCTGCGCCTCGTCGGCGACGTCGCCCACCGCGCCGGGCTGCCGATCTGGCGGCTCGAGGAGCGCGGCACCGACCTCGAGGGCCTGTTCTTCCAGCTCACCGAGGGCCAGAACCGCAACCTCGGCGCGACGGGCGCCGCACACGCCGCCGCGGTCACGCCGCCCGGCCACCCCGGCGCCCAGACCCCGGCCCCGACCCCGAACGGAGAGGCTCGATGATCCCCGCGTTCCGCTCGGAGCTGCGCAAGCTCTTCACGACCCGCCTGTGGTGGATCCTCGCGCTCGTCGCGTTCCTCCTGTCGGCCCTGCTCGCGTTCGCGAACGTGTGGGCGCTCGCCACGCAGGGGTACATCACCCCGGAGGGGAACGCGACCCCCTTCGACCAGGCCCCGGTCGACCTCCAGCAGGAGGCGATCCGTGGCGCGTACCTCTTCCCGACGCGCTTCGTCACCCTCCTGACGATGACGATCGGCGTCGTCCTCATGGGCCAGGAGTACCGCCACAAGACGATCACCGGCACCTTCCTGGCGACGCCGAACCGCTGGGTCGCGATCGCTGCCAAGGCCCTCTCGCTCGTCGTCATCGGCTTCGGGTACGCGCTCGTCTGCCTCCTCGGCGCGGTCGCCGGCGGCGCGCTCATGGCGGCGATCAAGGGCATCTCGGCGAACCCGGGTGCGGACGTCGCACGACCGCTCCTGATGGCCGCGCTCATGCTCACGTGCTGGGCGCTCATCGGGTTCGGCGGTGCGCTGCTCCTGCGCAACCAGATCCTCGCGCTCGTCATCCTCCTGCCGCTCACGCTCATCGGCAGCACGGCGCTCCCGCTGATCCTCCTGGGGTTCGACTGGAGCAATGACCTCGTCCGGTTCCTCCCCAGCTCCGCGAGCGTGCTCATGACCGACCCGGCCGAGGAGACGTTCATGGGCATCGCGCAGGCGAAGACGCTCAGCTGGTGGCAGGCGCTGCTGGTCCTGCTCGGGTGGGCGGGCATCTTCACCGTTCCCGGCGCGATCGTGACCGATCGGCGCGACGTCACCTGAGGGGGAGGGCGCGCGCCAGGTGTGCCGGTTAGGGTGGGAGGGTCCGTCCACCGACCCGTGGACCTGCCGGTGATCCCCGGCAGCACCCGACGAACCGGAAGAGGCGTATCCGCGTGCCCGACCAGCCTGCGAGCCAGAACCCGCTGACGGCCTTCGGACCGAACGAGTGGCTCGTCGACGAGCTGTACGAGCAGTTCAAGCGCGACCGCAACAGCGTCGACAAGGCGTGGTGGGCGTTCTTCGAGGACTACCAGCCGGGCATCTCTCCGCAGCAGGCGTCCCCGCCCCAGCAGGCGTCATCGCCCCAGCAGGCGACGCCGCCGCAGCAGCCGTCCGCCAAGGAGACCGCGGCCACGCCCGCCCTCGCGGGCGACAGCGTCACCGAGGGTCCCGCCCGGTCCGCCTCGTCCGCCGAGACGGCACCGGGATCGACCGCCCCCAAGGCCGCCCCGCGGCGCCCCGAGAAGGACACCGACGGCCCCGGCCGCGGCGCCCCGACCCCCCGGGAGGCCCCGCGCGCGGCCGAGCCCAAGGCCGTCGAGGAGGACACGATCACCCCGATCCGCGGCGCCGCCGCCCGGGTCGTGACGAACATGGACGCCTCGCTGCAGGTGCCGACCGCGACGAGCGTCCGGTCGCTGCCGGCCAAGCTCCTCATCGACAACCGCATCGTCATCAACAACCACCTCAAGCGCTCCCGCGGCGGGAAGGTGTCGTTCACCCACCTCATCGGGTACGCGATGGTCCGCGCCCTCGCCGCGATGCCGGAGATGAACGTCGGCTACCAGACCGACGAGAAGGGCAAGCCCCAGCTCGTCCAGCCGGCCCACGTCAACCTCGGCATCGCCATCGACCTGCAGAAGGACGACGGCTCCCGACAGCTCCTCGTGCCCTCGATCAAGGGCACCGAGACGATGGACTTCTTCCAGTTCTGGACCGCGTACGAGGACGTCGTCAAGAAGGCCCGCAACGGCAAGCTGACGGTCGAGGACTTCAAGGGCACGACCGTCTCGCTGACGAACCCCGGCGGCATCGGCACGGTCCACTCGGTGCCGCGCCTCATGCCCGGGCAGGGCGCCATCATCGGCGTCGGCTCGCTCGACTACCCCGCCGAGTGGCAGGGCGCGAGCCAGGAGATCCTCAACCGCAACGCGGTGAGCAAGATCCTCACGCTCACCTCGACGTACGACCACCGCATCATCCAGGGCGCGCAGTCCGGCGAGTTCCTCAAGACGATGCACCACTTCCTCATCGGCGGGGACGAGTTCTACGACGACGTCTTCCGATCGCTGCGGATCCCCTACGAGCCGATCCGCTGGGTCCAGGACATCTCGACGACCCACGAGGACGACATCAACAAGACCGCGCGGGTGCAGGAGCTCATCCACGCCTACCGCGTCCGCGGCCACCTCATGGCCGACACCGACCCCCTCGAGTACCGCCAGCGCCGTCACAGCGACCTCGACGTGACGAGCCACGGCCTGACGCTGTGGGACCTCGACCGCGAGTTCGCCACCGGCGGCTTCGGGGGCGAGCCGATGCTCCCCCTGCGGAAGATCCTCGGCATCCTGCGCGACTCGTACTGCCGCACGACCGGCGTCGAGTACATGCACATCCAGGACCCCGAGCAGCGCCGATGGATCCAGGAGCGCGTCGAGGTCGGCTACGCCAAGCCGACGACCGACGAGCAGCTGCGGATCCTCCGCCGCCTCAACGCCGCCGAGGCCTTCGAGACCTTCCTCCAGACGAAGTTCGTCGGCCAGAAGCGGTTCTCGCTCGAGGGTGGCGAGTCGACGATCGCCCTGCTCGACCGCGTCCTCTCCCGCGCCGCGCAGGACGGGCTCGACGAGGTCTGCATCGGCATGCCGCACCGCGGACGCCTCAACGTGCTGGCGAACATCGCGGGCAAGTCGTACGCGCAGATCTTCCGCGAGTTCGAGGGCAAGCAGGACCCGCGCTCGGTCCAGGGCTCCGGCGACGTGAAGTACCACCTGGGCACCGAGGGCAAGTTCCTCGCCGAGGACGGCAGCAGCACGAAGGTCTACCTCGCGGCCAACCCGAGCCACCTCGAGGCGGTCAACCCGGTCCTCGAGGGGATCGTGCGGGCCAAGCAGGACCGGCTCAACCACGCCGGCGAGGACTTCCCCGTCCTGCCGATCCTCCTGCACGGGGACGCGGCCTTCGCCGGCCAGGGCGTCGTCGCCGAGACCCTCCAGCAGTCCCAGCTGCGCGGGTACCGGACGGGCGGCACGATCCACGTCGTCGTCAACAACCAGGTCGGCTTCACGACCGCGCCGAGCAACTCGCGCAGCTCGCAGTACTCCACCGACGTCGCGCGGATGATCCAGGCGCCGATCTTTCACGTCAACGGGGACGACCCCGAGGCGTGCGTCCGGGTCGCCGAGCTCGCGTACGAGTTCCGCCAGGCGTTCATGAAGGACGTCGTCATCGACCTCGTCTGCTACCGCCGTCGCGGCCACAACGAGGGAGACGACCCGTCGATGACGCAGCCGATCATGTACGACCTCATCGAGGCCAAGCGCAGCGTCCGCAAGCTCTACACCGAGAGCCTCATCGGTCGCGGCGACATCTCCGAGGAGGACGCCGCGACCGCGCTGAGGGACTACCAGGCGCAGCTCGAGCGGGTCTTCGTCGAGACGAAGGAGGCCCTGGCCGCCGGTGAGGGCGAGGCCCGACCGGACGCCCCTGCGGGCCTGGAGAAGCCGTCGGCGCAGAGCGCGGACGCCCCGCGTCGCGACTCCTCGCAGACGGCCATCAGCGGCGACGACCTCACGTACATCGGCGACGTCTTCACGCAGTGGCCCGAGGGCTTCACGGTCCACCCCAAGCTCAAGCAGGCGCTGGAGAAGCGGGCGAAGAGCGTGCACGAGGGTGGCATCGACTGGGCCACGGGCGAGCTGCTCGCGTTCGGCTCGCTCCTCCTCGAGGGCACGCCGGTGCGGCTGGCCGGTCAGGACAGCCGCCGTGGGACGTTCGTCCAGCGGCACGCGGTCCTCATCGACAAGCACACCGCCGAGGAGTGGACGCCGCTGCTGTACCTCGGTCGCGGCCAGGCCCGGTTCTGGGTCTACGACTCCCTCCTGTCGGAGTTCGCCGCGATGGGCTTCGAGTACGGCTACTCCGTCGAGCGGCCGGACGCGCTCGTGCTGTGGGAGGCGCAGTTCGGCGACTTCTTCAACGGCGCGCAGACGATCATCGACGAGTTCGTCAGCAGCAGCGAGCAGAAGTGGGGCCAGAACAGCTCCGTCGTCCTCCTGCTCCCCCACGGCTACGAGGGCCAGGGGCCGGACCACAGCTCGGCGCGGATCGAGCGCTTCCTCACGCTGTGCGCCGAGAACAACATGACGGTCGCCTTCCCCTCGACGCCGGCGAGCTACTTCCACCTGCTGCGGCGTCAGGCGTACGCCCGGCCGCGTCGTCCGCTCATCGTCTTCACGCCGAAGTCGATGCTGCGGCTGCGGGCCGCGGCGAGCGCGCCGGAGGACTTCACCAGCGGCGGCTTCCGGCCCGTCCTGCCCGATCGCGGCGTCGAGCTCGGCGACGTCGACCGGGTGATCATCGCCTCGGGCAAGGTCGTCTACGACCTCGAGGCCGAGCGCGCGAAGCGGGAGGACACCCGCACGGCGATCATCCGGCTCGAGCAGTACTACCCGCTGCCGGGAGAGGCGATCGCCTCGGAGATCCGCCGCTACCCCGGCGCGGAGGTCGTCGTCGTCCAGGAGGAGCCGGAGAACCAGGGCGGCTGGCCGTTCCTCGCGCTCAACCTGCCGGCGGCGCTCCAGGCGCAGGGCGAGTCCCGGCCGCTGCGCGTCGTCTCCCGCCCGGCGTCGGCCTCGCCGGCGAGCGGGTCGTCGAAGGCGCACGCGGCCGAGCAGAAGGATCTCGTCCAGCGCGCGTTCGAGCGCTGATGTACTTCACCGACCGCGGGATCGAGGAGCTCGCCGACCGGCGCGGCGAGGAGGAGGTCAGCCTTGCGTGGCTGGCCGACCGGCTGCGCGCGTTCGTCGACGAGCACCCCGAGCACGAGGTCCCGGTCGAGCGGCTGGCCTCGTGGCTGGCACGGCTCGACGACGACCTCGGGGAGGACGAGTGACCGAGCAGGACGGGTGGAACCACCCGAGCACCGACGCGGCGGGCAACGCCTTCGTCCCCAGCGCGGAGTTCCACGTCGACGCCGGTGACGGCGCTCGGGACGTCGGTCTCGTCTTCCTCGGCGACGGGCTCACGGTCGGCGTCGGCGACCCGCGCGGTCAGGGCTGGGTGACGCGCGTCGTCGCCCGCAGCCAGGACCCGGCGGTCGCGATCACGCCGTACAACCTCGGGCTGCGGGGCGACACCTCTGGCGGGGTTCTACGGCGTTGGCAGGTCGAGGGCGCGAGCCGGTGGGAGGGTCGGGCCGAGAAGCGGCTCGTCGTGTCCGTCGGCACGGGCGACGCGGTCGAGCGGACGAGCCTGGCCCGGCACCGGCTCAACCTCGCCAACGTCCTCGACGAGGCGAGCAGCCGGGGTATCGCGCCGTTCGTCGTCGGTCCGCCGCCGCCGCTGCAGGAACCGCTGCGAGGTCAGGTCGCGACGCTCTCGGCCGCCCAGGCCGATGTCTGCGACCGCCGGGACGTGCCCTTCGTCGACACGTTCACGCCGCTGGCCGACCACGAGCAGTGGCACGAGGACCTCGCGACCGGCGACGGCCTGCACCCGGGGCAGGCGGGCTACGGCCTCATGGCGTGGCTCGTCCTGCACTCCGGATGGCACGCGTGGCTCGGGGTCTCCCCCGCCTGACCCGTGTGGCCGAGGGCCGGCGGATCCGGCCGAGGGCCCTCGGGGTCCGTACCCGCTGCGCCTTCGATCAGCCCGCGTGGGCGGCGACCGCTGCGGCGACCGCCTCGGCGACGCCCTCCTGGAACACCGGCGGGACGATGAGATCCGGGCGGGGCTCCTCGACGAGGTCGGCGATCGCCTGCGCCGCCGCGAGCTTCATCTCCTCGGTGATCTGCACCCCGCCGGCGTCGAGCGCCCCGCGGAAGATCCCCGGGAAGGCCAGGACGTTGTTGATCTGGTTCGGGTAGTCCGAGCGGCCCGTCGCGACGATCGAGGCGTACTTGTGCGCGATGTCGGGGTGCACCTCCGGCGTCGGGTTCGCCATCGCGAAGATGAAGCACCCGTCCGCCATCGTCGCGACCTCCTCCTCCGGCACCGTCCCGCCGGACAGGCCGAGGTAGACGTCCGCGCCCTGCAGCGCCACGCCCATCTTCCCCGTGAGCCCGCGCGGGTTCGTCGTCCGCGCCAGGCGCTGCTTGTGCTCGACGAGGTCGGCCCGGTCGGCGCTGATGATCCCGCGGGAGTCGCAGACGACGACGTCCCGCAGACCGGCGAGCATGAGCAGCTCGGTCACCGCGACGCCCGCGGCGCCCGCGCCGCCGACGACGACCTTGAGGTCGGACAGCTCGCGCCCGGTCACCCGGCACGCGTTGATCATCGCTGCGAGCGCGACGATCGCCGTCCCGTGCTGGTCGTCGTGGAAGACGGGGATGTCGAGTCGCTCCTTGAGCTTGCGCTCGATGTCGAAGCAGCGCGGCGCCGAGATGTCCTCGAGGTTGACCCCGCCGAAGCTCGGGGCCATCCGCACGACCGCCTCGACGAGGTCGTCGACCGACCCCGACTCGAGGCAGATCGGGATGGCGTCCACCCCGGCGAAGTGCTTGAAGAGCACCGCCTTGCCCTCCATGACCGGCATCGCCGCGAGCGGACCGATGTCTCCCAGCCCCAGCACCGCGGTGCCGTCGCTGACGACCGCGACGGTGTTCTTGCGGGCGGTGTACACGTGGGACAGCTGCGGGTCGGCGGCGATGCCGAGGCACACGTCCGCGACACCCGGGGTGTACAGCAGCGACAGGTCGTCCTTGTCGCGCAGCGGCTTGGTCGCGCGTACCTCGAGCTTGCCACCTTCGTGGGCCGCGAACGCCGGGGCGCTCAGGTCGACGGAGGTCGTGGAGGTGGCATCTGACACGCCCTCGATCCTCCCACATGCCACGGCCGCGTCCCTCAAGGGGGAGCGACCGCGCGGCCCCCTAGCCTGAGGTCGCCCCGCCCGTCCTCGACCGGCCCCGCCCGCGGTGATGGAGGTCCCGTGCCCCGACTCGGTCTCGTGCGCGTCAGCGGCGTCTCGATGGAACCGACGCTGCGCGACGGGGAGGTGCTCCTCGTGCTGTGGGGAGCGCGCCCGAACCCCGGGTCGCTCGTCGTGTGCCAGCTGCCGCCCGACGACGACGGCTGCCCCCGACCGCTGGCCGTCAAACGGCTGACCGGCCCGGCGCCCGGCGAACCGGCAGGCCGCTGGTGGGTCGAGCGGGACAACCCGCGCGTCGGGGTCGATTCCTGGCTCGTCGGATCGCTGCCGACGTCGGCGCTGCGGGCGCGGGTCCTCCTGCGACTGCCTCGCATCACGCCCGGTCATCTTCTGCGGTCGAGATCCCGCCGGTAGGTTGGCAGGGACCGATCCACCCGACGGAAGGACACGACATGCGTTTCCCGTTCCGCCTCACGACCGTCAGCGCCCACTGCGACCTGCCCTGCGGCGTCTACGACCCCGCCCAGGCCCGCATCGAGGCCGAGTCGATCAAGGCCATCTGCAAGAAGGTCGCCGAGAACTCGGACCCGGACTTCCGCGTCCGTGCGACGATCATCAAGGAGCAGCGCAGCCAGCTCGTCAAGGAGCACCTGTGGGTGCTGTGGACGGACTACTTCAAGCCGCCGCACTTCGAGAAGTTCCCCGAGCTGCACACGCTCGTCAACGAGGCGACGAAGCTCGCGGGCGCGGCCGGCACGAAGGGTTCCGCCTTCGACGAGGCCACGGCCGACGAGCTCCTCGCGAAGATCGACGAGATCGCCCGCATCTTCGCGGAGACGAAGAAGGCCTGACGCCTTCCGCTCGCTCGAACGCGGCCCGGGACCCGATGCGGTCCCGGGCCGCGTTCGTCGTCTGGGCCGCGGCACACGCTGGTCGGCGCGGGGGAATCGACCACAGCGCCACTTTCCCCACCCCCAGAGCGCGCCAGCGCGGGAAATCGACCACAGCGCCACTTTCCCCAAGGACGCGCCCGACCGAGGCCTGTGCATGAGCCCCCGACTGCGGGCGCCGGTTCCGTCAGCCTGATCGGGTGAGCGTCCGACCGACCCCCGAACCCGCGCCCGTCCTCAACACCACGCGCCCGTTCACGCCCCGCGACGCCGCCGCGGCCGGGCTCGACCCCAAGCGACTGCGCCGACTGGGCCACTCCCCCGTCCTGCGCGGCGTCTGGATCTCCTCGAGCGTCGTCGTCGACACCCGCGTCCGTGCCCTCGCCACGCTGCTCCTCGCCGGCCCGGACTCGTGGATCCGCGGACGCACCGCCGCCCGGCACTTTCCCCCCACCCCCACGGCTCGCCCGCGCGGGGAGATCGACCACAGCGCCACTTTCCCCTCGCCGGGCGGGGTGCCGTGGCTGTGTCAGAATGGGCCGGTTGACGAACGGCAAGGAGATCCCCATGAGCAAGCGCGCCCGCAAGCGCCGCTCGCGCAAGGGCAAGGCGGCCAACCACGGCCGCAAGCCCAACGCCTGAGCCCCCAGACGCGCGACGGCCGCCCCGACATCCTCGTCGAGGCGGCCGTTCCGCGTCCGGCCACCGATCGGCGGCCTGCCCGGGTCAGTCGCTCCAGCGGACCTCGATGGAGGTGATCCGCTGCAGGATCGTCATCCGCAGCTCCGCCGGGGCCTCCTCGCACTGGCACGAACGCCGTACGAGGTCCTTGATCGCATGGTCGAGGTCGTGCTGCGCCAGGCACGGCGCGCACTGCTCGATGTGCTGGGCGATCCGCAGCGTGTCCTCGGCGGTCATCTCGCCGTCGAGGTACTCGTGGATCCGGTGCAGAGTCTCCGAGCAGTCCGCCGCCTCCCGGCGCTGCGGGGCGCTCACCTCGACCCCTCCACGGACATCCCCCGCTCGCGGGCGTAGTCGGACAGCAGCTCGCGCAGCTGGCGCCGGCCGCGGTGCAGGCGCGACATCACCGTGCCGATCGGGGTGCCCATGATCTCCGCGATCTCCTTGTAGGCGAAGCCCTCGACGTCCGCGAGGTACACCGCCATGCGGAAGTCCTCGGGCAGCTGCTGCAGCGCGCGCTTCACCTCGGTGTCGGGCATGTGGTCGAGCGCCTCGGTCTCAGCCGAGCGCAGGCCGGTCGAGGTGTGCGTCTCCGCCCGGTGCAGCTGGTAGTCCTCGACCTCCGGGGCGTCCGTCTGCTTCGGCTCGCGCTGCTTCTTGCGGTACGTGTTGATGTACGTGTTCGTGAGGATGCGGTACATCCACGCCTTGAGGTTCGTCCCCGGCTTGTACTGGTGGAAGGCCGCGTAGGCCTTCGCGTACGTCTCCTGGACGAGGTCCTCGGCGTCGGTCGGGTTGCGCGTCGTGCGCAGGGCCGCCGAGTACAGCTGGTCGAGCAGGGGCATGGCCTCGCGCTCGAACCGCGCCCGGCGCTCGTCGGTCGACTCACGCTCGACGTCGACGGTCGCGTCCGCGAGGGCGACCGGGTCGAGCGCGTCGGCAGCGGGGGCCTGGGAGTGGTTGCTCATCGTCGACCAGCGTAGCCCGGCGGGCTGGGACGGAGCCGTGAGGAGAGCGGGCACGCCGGGGGCAACGCGCCGATCGCGCCGCCCATTCCCCCGCCCGGGTGAGGGCGCCCCGGGGTCACGCCGGGTTCGGCCCCTCGCGCGGGACGAGCAGCCCGGGGCCGTTGCTCTGCACCCGACCGACCGCGTCCCCGACCGGCGTCGCGACGAAGCGCCCGACCTCGTTCCCGGCCAGCAGCGCCTCGACGTCAGCCGTACCCGTCACGGCCGGGTCGAGCCACGTGTCCCAGCGGTCCGGGTCGAGGACGACCGGCTGCCGGTCGTGGATGGGCGCGAGCTCCGGCTCGGCCGCCGTCGTGACGATGGAGAACGTCGAGATCCATGCCGCCGGGTCGGCGGCATCGGCGACGGCCTCGTCCCGCCAGAACTCGTAGATCCCGGCCATCGCCATCGGGACGTCGTCGCGTCGGGTGATGAGGTGGGGCAGCTTCCTGCCCTTCGGGATCCCCCACACCGGGTCGGGGTCCTTCTGCCACTCGAACCAGCCGTCGGCGGGCACGAGGCAGCGGCGCGACCGGATGGCCGCTCGGAAGGCGGGCTTGGTGAGCACCGACTCGGCGCGCGCGTTGATCATCCGCACCCCCGCCCGGACGTCGGTGCTCCACGGCGGCAGCAACCCCCACGTGAGCAGCCGCAGCTGCCGCACCGGGTCGGCGGGCGTGTCGTCGCCGTCCTGCGCACCGCGCGGCGCCCGCTCGAGGACGACCCGGGCCTGCTTCGTCGGCGCCAGGTTGTGGTCCGCCCGCCCCGGCGCCGGCTCCTGCCGTCCGCCGAGCACCCCCGCGTCCGCCTCGCCCGTCGCGTCGAGCTCGACGTCGAAGGCCTCGATGATCGCGTGCGAGTCGGCGCTCGAGGCGTAACGGCCGCACATGCCCGGCAGCGTAGGCCGTCGGCGCACTACGGTGGTTAGGTACGCCCGCACCGACCGCCCACGGAGGCCGAGAAGCATGATCCGCCGAATCGCCCGCCCGATGCTCGCCGCGCCGTTCATCGCCGACGGCATCGAGATGATCCGTCGCCCGCAGTCGCGCGCCGACGTGGCCCGCCCGCTCGTCGCCCGCTACGCCGGCAAGGCCGGGATCCCGAACGACCCGGAGCTGCTCGTGCGCGCCAACGGTGCCGCGATGGTCGCCGGCGGCGCCCTCCTGGCGGCCGGCCGCTTCCCACGCCTGGCCTCGCTCGTCCTGTCGGCCGCGGTCGTCCCCCAGGTCGCCCTCAACGACTTCTGGAACGAGACGCACGCCCCGGCGCGCACCGCGCAGCGGGGCAAGCTCCTGAAGAACGTCGGTCTGCTCGGCGGTCTCCTGCTCTCCTCGGTCGATACCGCCGGCAAGCCGGGCCTGGTCTACCGCGCGGGCATGGCGAGCGACTCCGTGAGCCGCGGGCTCGAGTCGACCCGCCGCGAGGCGAAGCACACCGCCCGGGAGGCGAAGCTCGAGACGAAGCTGGCCGCGCTCCGCGCGAAGAATGCCCTCGGCTGACTGGCCGGCCCCGGCAGCGCGCGGCCCGGTCTCGGCGACCGTCGCGCTGCCGGGGAGCAAGTCCCTGACGAACCGGTACCTCGTCCTGGCGGCCCTCGCCGACGACCGGTCCGTCCTGCGCCGCCCCCTGCGTAGCCGCGACACCCTCCTCATGGCCGACGCGCTGCGCGCCCTCGGGGCGACGATCACCGACGTCCCGGACGGCGCGGGTGAGCCGGCGTGGCGCGTCGACCCGGCGCCGGTGCTCAGCGGCGGGGTCGAGGTCGACTGCGGCCTGGCCGGCACGGTGATGCGCTTCGTCACCCCGCTCGCCGCGCTCGCCGACGGGCCCGTCCGGCTCGACGGCGACCCCCACGCCCGCCGCCGCCCGATGGCCGCGGTCCTGCACGCGCTGCGCGCGCTCGGCGTGCGGATCGAGGAGCAGGGCGAGCCGGGCTGCCTGCCCGTCGTCGTCCACGGCACCGGCAGCGTGCGCGGCGGGGAGGTCGTCGTCGACGCCTCCGCGTCCTCGCAGTTCGTCTCGGCGCTGCTGCTCGCCGGGCCCCGGTTCGACGAGGGCGTCACGGTCGTCCACGACGGCGCGCCCCTGCCGAGCGCCCCGCACGTCGAGATGACGGTCGAGACCCTCCGGGACGCCGGCGCCGTCGTCGAGGACGCCGAGCCGGACCGGTGGCGGGTCGAGCCCGGGCCCCTACGGGGGCTCGAGGTGACCGTCGAGCCCGACCTGTCGAACGCCGGCGCCTTCCTCGCCGCGCCGCTGGTCACCGAGGGCCGGGTCACCGTTCCCGACTGGCCCCGCCACACCACCCAGGCCGGGGACGTCCTGCGCCCGGTCCTCGAGGGCTTCGGCGCGAGCGTCGAGCTCGACCGGGCGGGGCTCACCGTCACCGCACCGCCGAGCGGGCCGTCCGGTCACCCGAGCCTGTGCGGGATCGACGTCGACCTGCACGAGGCGAGCGAGCTGACCCCCGTCGTCGCGGCCCTGTGCGCCTTGGCCGACGGGCCGAGCAGGATCCGCGGGGTCGCCCACATCCGCGGCCACGAGACCGACCGGCTCGCCGCCCTCACCCGTGAGCTCTCGGCGATCGGCGCCGACGTCACCGAGACCGAGGACGGCCTCGCATTCTCCCCCGTCGACCGGCGCAGCCTCCGGCCGACGACCTTCCACACGTACGCCGACCACCGGATGGTCATGGCGGCCGCCGTCGTCGGGCTGGCCGTGCCGGGGGTCGTCGTCGAGGACGTCGCGACCGTGGGCAAGACGCTCCCGACGTTCACGACGATGTGGGAGGCGATGCTCGTCGGCGACCCGGACCGGACCCGCGCGTGAGTCGCTACGACGCCTGGGACGAGTCGGCCGCGAAGGTCCGGCCCGGGCGACGCGGCTCCCGCCCCCGGACGAAGGACCGCCCCAAGCACGAGGACGCGGTGCCCGCCGTCGTCACCGGGGTCGATCGCGGCCGGTGGACGACGCTCCTGCTCGAGGGGTCGGAGGGTTCGGCGCCGCTCGCCTCCCGCGCGCGGCCCCACGGCACGGTCGTCGTCGCGATGCGAGCGCGGGAGCTGGGCCGCAAGGGCATCGTCGTCGGGGACGTCGTCGGGCTCGTCGGGGACGTCAGCGGTGCGCCGGACACCCTCGCCCGGATCGTCCGGGTCCACGACCGGAGCACGATGCTGCGCCGGACGGCCGACGACACCGACCCCGTCGAGCGGCCGATCGTCGCCAACGCCGACCAGCTCGTCGTCGTCAGCGCCCTGGCCGACCCCGCCCCGAGCCCCGGGCTCATCGACCGCTGCCTCGTCGCCGCGTACGACGCGGGGATGGACCCGCTCCTCGTCCTCACGAAGGCCGACCTCACCGACCCCGAGCCGTTCCTGCGCGACTACGCCCCGCTGCAGGTGCCGCACGTCGTGACGAGCACCGGCGCGAAGGGGGATGAGCCGTTCGTCGGGCTCGAGGACGTCCGCGCCCGGCTCACCGGCCGGATCAGCGTCCTCGTCGGGCACTCGGGCGTCGGCAAGTCCACGCTCGTCAACGCCCTCGTCCCCGGCACCGACCGGGCGACGGGTCACGTCAACGCGGTCACGGGGCGAGGGCGGCACACGTCGACGTCCGCGGTCGCCCTGCCGCTGCCCGACGGGGGCTGGGTCATCGACACCCCCGGCGTGCGCTCGTTCGGGCTCGCGCACGTCGACCCCGAGCGGCTGCTCAGCGCCTTCCCGGACCTCGTCGGCGGCGCGGACGCCTGCCCGCGGGGCTGCACCCACGACGAGCCCGAGTGCGGTCTTCCCGCGTGGGTCGCTGCCGGGCGGGCCGGGTCGTCGGGTCCGGCGCGCCTGGAGTCCTTCCACCGTCTCCTGCGGTCCCGGGAGGCCGAGCAGCGGTAGCGTCACCGCCGTGACGCGCTACGACGACGACCTCCGCCTGGCCCACGTGCTCGCCGACGCGGCCGAACGGACGAGCATGGACCGCTTCCACGCCGAGGACCTGCGCGTCGAGACCAAGCCCGACATGACGCTCGTGAGCGACGCCGACCGCGCCACCGAGCAGGTCATCCGCGCCCAGCTCGGGCGCACCCGCCCCCGCGACACCGTCCGGGGCGAGGAGCTCGAGACGACGACCGGGCACGGCACCCGCTCGTGGATCGTCGACCCGATCGACGGCACGCACAACTACGTCCGCGGCGTGCCCGTCTGGGCGACCCTCATCGCCCTCGTCGACGACGGCGAGCCGGTCGTCGGGTGCGTCTCGGCACCGGCGCTCGGCCGTCGCTGGTGGGCCGCGAAGGGGTCGGGCGCGTGGACGGGCCGCAGCCTGAGCCAGGCCCGCCGGATCCACGTCAGCGGCGTGACGGTCCTGGAGGATGCGTCCTTCTCGTACAGCTCCCTCGACTCGTGGCGGCAGGCCAGGCGCGGGCGGGGCTTCCTCGAGCTCGTCTCGCAGGTGTGGCGGGACCGGGCGTTCGGCGACTTCTGGTCGTACATGCTCGTGGCCGAGGGCGCGGTCGACATCGCCGCCGAGCCCGAGCTCGCCCTGCACGACATGGCCGCGCTCGCCCCGATCGTCACCGAGGCCGGCGGCCGGTTCACCTCCCTGTCGGGCGAGGACGGGCCGTTCGGACCGAACGCGATCGCGACGAACGGGCACCTGCACGACGTCGCGCGCGGCTACCTCGACACCCGCGACTGACCCGCGCGGCCGGGCGCCTTCCCCCTTCGCGCTCAGCGAATCGACTCGTGGTCACCGGATCCGGTGACCACGAGTCGATTCGGGCGGCGCGAGCGCCGGGACGGCCGGGCGTGAGGCAGCGGCCGGGCGTCAGGCGGGGACGACCGTGACCTCGCCGCGGCCGAGCTCGCGCAGGCCGTCGACGATCGAGGCCGCGTCCCCGACGACGACGAGCGTCCACTCGCCGGTGATCCACTCCCGCCACGCGGCGTCGAGCGCGTCCGGGGTGAGCTCGGTGACCTCGGTGACGGTCCGGGTGGGGAAGTCGAGCGGCAGCTCCGTGAGGAGGAGGTCCGCGACCTCGTCGGCGACCGCGTCCGCCGTCGCGTACCGGGCCGGCGCGGTGCGGGCGACGTAGTCCCGACCCTCGCGGGCCTCGTCCTGGCTGAACCCCTCGCGGGCGTCCTCGAGGATGCCCAGCAGGAGGCGGACCGCGTCGACCGTGGAGTCGGCGCGCACCGACCCGCGGGTGACGAAGCCGCCGTCGACGCTCCAGCTGTGGAAGCCCGCGCGGATGCCGTACGTGTACCCCTTGTCCTCGCGCAGGACCGCGTCGATCCGGGCGCTCGGCGACCCGCCGACGAGGTAGTCCAGGACGGGGAAGGGCGCCCACGAGTCGACCGTCCGGCGGTTCGGGCCCGGGCAGCTGACCAGCAGCTCGCTCTGCACCGACCCGGGACGGTCGACGACGACGGTCCGCACCCGGTCGGCGCGGCGCTGCGGGGCCACCGGCTCCGGGACGGGGGCGCTCGGCGTCTGCTGCCACGCTCCGACGGAGGCCGACAGCAGCGCCGCGGCGTCGACCGAGGACAGGTCGCCGGCCACGACGACGTGCCCGAGGGACGGGTCGAGCCGGGCGTGGTGGGCCACGACGGCGGCGCGGTCGATCGCGGCGACGGTCTCCGCGGTGCCACCGAGCGGCCGGGCCGCCCGGGAGGCGTCGACGAACTCCGTGCGGGCCAGCTCGATCGAGGCGCGGGAGGCGGCGACGGCGTGCTGCTGCTCGATCTCCGCCAGGCGCGTGCGCACCAGGCGGGTGACGTCCTCCGTCTCGAACGCCGGCTCCCGGAGGGCCTCGGCGAGCAGGTCGAGGGCCGGGCCCAGACGGCGGGCGGGGACGTCGAGCGTGACGACGACGCCCGCCCCCCGCTGGCCGGCACCCATCGCGGCTCCCGTGCGCTCGAGCAGCGCGGCGAACTGCTCCGCGGGGTGGCTCACCGTGCCCTCGTCGAGCAGCGCGGTGGTGATCGCCCCGACGCCCTCGACCTCGCGCGGCTCGGCCGTGATCGGCAGCGGGAGGACGACCGCGACGGAGACGACGTGCTGGCCGGGGACGTCGACGAGGTGGCACCCCATCCCGTTCGGGAGGGTGCTCGACGTCGGGGTCGCCAGGGCCCACGGCCCCGGCGGGGTCACCTCGGGGCGGGGCAGCCCGCCGGGCAGGGTGCTGCCGTCGGTCGTCGTGGTCATGCGACCTCCTCGGTCGGCGCGTCGGTCGCGAGGTAGCGGACGGTGGCGCGGTTGGCGCCCCGCAGCCAGCGGTCGGCGGCGGCGCGGATGGCGTCCGGCCCGACCGCAAGGACGCGGTCGAGGTGGTGGTTGACGAACTGCGGGTCGTCGTGGAGCAGCACGTGCTGGCTGATCTGGTCGGCGCGCTCGTCCTGGTCGGCCAGGCTGGACAGCCACGACCGCTCGCACTGCGCGCGCAGCGCCTCGAGCTGCTCGGGGTCCGGGCCTGCGTCGGCGAAGGCCTCGAGCTCGGCGACGAGGAGCTCCTCGACCCGCTCGGGGTCCTCCCCCTCGGCGACGTCGACGACGACGAGGCCGAGCGAGACCCCGTCGACGAACCCCATCGCGCTCACCGACACGGCGTTGGCGACCCGTTCCCCGCGCACCAGCCGCTGCTCCAGCCGCGAGGTCGTCAGCCCGCCGAGCAGGTCGATCGCCAGGCTGCTCGCGAGGAACTCGTCCGTGCCGTCGACCGGCAGCCGGAAGCCGATGTACAGCCGGTCGTTCGGCACCTCTTCCCGGCGGTCGATGCGCACCGGTGCCTGCAGCGGAGGCAGCGCCTCGACCAGCGGGCGGGGCGGCTGGGCGCTCGTGTCGATGTCCCCGAAGTACCGCTCGACGA
This sequence comes from Janibacter massiliensis, assembly GCF_900289115.1. Classification (GTDB taxonomy): domain Bacteria; phylum Actinomycetota; class Actinomycetes; order Actinomycetales; family Dermatophilaceae; genus Janibacter_A; species Janibacter_A massiliensis. Next base: position 80,997 of record NZ_LT985196.1, read on the forward strand.
GCTCGAACCCGCGCTCCGCGGTGACGTCGCCGCACAGCGTGAGGACGGTGTTGTCCGGGGCGTAGTAGCGGCGGAAGAAGTCGTGGACGTCCTCGAGCGAGGCTGCGTCGAGGTCGGCCATCGACCCGATCGCCGGGTGGTGGTAGGGGTGCCCCTCGGGGAAGACCGCGGCGTAGACGTCGATGAGCGCGGTGCCGTACGGCTGGTTGTCGTACCGCTGCCGCTTCTCCTCCTTGACGACGTCGCGCTGGTTGTCGAGGTTCTCCTGCGTCACCGCGTCGAGCAGGTGCCCGTGCCGGTCGGCCTCGAGCCACAGGGCGAGCTCGAGCGCCCCGGTCGGGACCGTCTCGAAGTAGTTCGTCCGGTCGAACCACGTCGTCGCGTTGAGCTGCGCTCCGGCGGCCATGAGGCGCTCGAAGTGCTCGCCGCTGGCGACGTTGCGCGACCCCTGGAACATGAGGTGCTCGAAGAGGTGGGCGAAGCCGGTGCGGCCGGCGACCTCGTGCCGCGACCCGACGCCGACCCAGATGTTGACGGTCACCGTCGGGACCCGGTGGTCGGGCTGGACGACGACCCGCAGGCCGTTGTCGAGCGTGCGCGTGGCGATCTCGAAGTCGAGCGGCATGCGCTCGACCCTATGTCAGCCAGCGGCGCGCTCCTGCCCGCGGTCGTCGCCGCCCTCCTCCAGCTCCCCGCGGTCGCCGGGCACGCGTGGCAGGGAGGGGTAGGCCTCGGCCCGACCGAGCCGGTGGATGAGGTTGCGCGCGAACACCTGCTGCTCGGTGACGACCCGCTCGGTCCGGCCGCGCCCGACGAAGCTGATCGCCCAGTGCAGGAGCGTGGTCACGCGGGTCTTGAAGCCGATGAGGTAGAGCAGGTGGACGCCGAGCCAGAGCAGCCACGCGACCAACCCGCTGAAGCGGACCTTCCCGATGCTCGCGACCGCGCTGAACCGGGAGATCGTCGCCATCGAGCCCTTGTCGAAGTACGAGAACGGCTCGCTGCGGGCGCCACCGGCCGCGCGGGCCTCGATCGCCTTGGCCGCGTGCTGGGCGCCCTGGATGGCGACCTGCGCGACGCCGGGGAGCTTGTCGAGAGCCATGAGGTCGCCGACGACGTAGACCTCGGGGTGGCCGGGGAGGGTGAGGTCGGGCGCGACCTCGACCCGGCCGGCGCGGTCGGTCTTCGCGCCGGACTGCTCGGCGAGCATCCTGCCGAGCGGGGAGGCCTGGACCCCGGCGGCCCACACCTTCGTCAGCGCCTCGATCCGCGTCTCGTTGCCGTCGCGGTCCTTCGTCGTCAGGCCGGTGGCATCGAGGTCGACGACCATCTCGCCGAGCCGGACCTCGACCCCCATCTTCTCGAGCTGGCGGCGCGCCTTCCCGCCGAGCTTCTGACCGAAGCTCGGGAGCACCTGGTCGGCGCCGTCGAGGAGGACGATCCGCGCCTTGCGCGGGTCGATGCGGCGGAAGTCGTGCTGGAGGGTGCGGTGGGCGAGCTCGGCGATCTGCCCGGCCATCTCGACACCGGTCGGGCCCGCGCCGACGACGACGAAGGTCAGGAGCCGCTCGATCTCGGCGGGCGTCGAGGCGAGCTCGGCCAGCTCGAACGCGCCGAAGATCCGGCCGCGCAGCTCGAGGGCGTCGTCGATCGACTTCATGCCCGGCGCGTGCTGGGCGAAGTGGTCGTTGCCGAAGTACGACTGACCGGCGCCGGCGGCGACGAGGAGCGAGTCGTACTCCGTGACCGTGGTCCGGCCGAGGATCTCGGAGGTGACCGTACGGGCGGAGAGGTCGATGTCGGTGACCTCACCGGCGATGGCGCGGACGTTCTTCTGCCGGGCGAGGATCTCGCGGGTCGTCGGGGCGATCGCGCCCTCGGACAGGATGCCCGTGGCCACCTGGTACAGCAACGGCTGGAAGAGGTGGTGGGTCGTGCGGGAGATCAGCGTGATGTCGACATCGGCGTCCTTGAGCGCCTGCGCGCCGAAGAGACCGCCGAAGCCGGAGCCGATGATGACGACGCGGTGACGGGGGGACGTGGGCGCAGTGGCGACAGTCACGCCCCCGAGTCTGCCGCACACCCCCGCCCCCTTGTCACGACAGGGTGAGGAAGAGCTTCTCCATCGTCGCCCGGTCCTCGTCGGTGAGGCCGTCGGGCGAGCTGGCGCACTCCCGCATGCCGGAGGAGACGATGGCGAAGCCGGCCCGGTCGAGCGCGCGCTTGACCGCGGCGAGCTGGGTGACGACGTCCTTGCAGTCGCGCCCCTCCTCGATGAGGCGGATGACGCCACCGAGCTGGCCCTGGGCGCGACGCAGGCGATGGACGACGGGGGTCATGTCGTCGCTGTTGAGGGTGACCATGCGCGCTCCTGGGGATCGGACCGGGCCGTTCCCGGTCGACTTGACCACTATACCCCAGGGGGTATTGGTGTTGGCGACGTCAGATACCCCCCAGGGTATCTACCCCACTTCCGGAGGAGCACCTGCCGATGACCACCCACCAGCCTGCGGCGACGCCCGTCGTCGAGACGATCGAGACCCCGAGCCTCGGCGACCGCAGATACCTGGCCCACGACGGCTCGGTCGCGCTCGTCATCGACCCGCAGCGCGACATCGACCGCGTCCTGGCCGTGGCGCAGGAGGCGGGCGTGCGGATCACGCACGTCTTCGAGACCCACATCCACAACGACTACGTCACCGGCGGGCTCGCCCTCGCCGAGGCGACGGGCGCGCGCTACCACGTCAACGCCCAGGACGAGGTGGCCTTCGACCGGGTGCCGGTCGAGGACGGCGAGGTCGTCGAGATCTCCCCGCGGATGCGCGTGCGGGTGCTCGCCACCCCCGGCCACACCTTCACCCACCTCTCGTAGGTTCTCCCCACGCACGGCTTCGGGTCGTTCTGCTCGTCGGGGTCGACCGGGGGTGCGGACGAGTCGACGATCGGGCGCGAGCGTTCGGTCAACCCCGTGCTCACCGAGGCCGAGGAGCGCTGGGTCGCCGACACCCTCGCCGGGCTCGACGTCCATCCCGCGTACTACGTCCACATGGCGCCGACCAACAGCGCGGGCCCCGCCGCGCCCGACCTCGAGCTGCCGGAGCAGGCCGACCGGGACACCCTCGCGCGGCGGGTCGCCGACGGGGAGTGGGTCGTCGACCTGCGCAACCGGACGGCCTTCGCTGCGGGGCACGTCTCCGGCACGCTGAACTTCGGGCTCGACGGCCAGTTCTCGACCTACCTGGGGTGGCTCATCCCGTGGGGGACGCCGCTGACGCTGCTCGGCGAGAGCGAGGAACAGGTGGCGCAGGCCCAGCGCGAGCTCGTGCGCATCGGCATCGACGAGCTGGCCGGCGCCGCGACGGGCGGGCCGGAGGGCTGGAGCACGACGGCGCTCGGGTCGTTCGAGCGGGCGACCTTCGGGGACCTCGCCCAGGTCCGTCACCACCGCGACGTCCGCGTCCTCGACGTGCGCCGCGCCTCGGAGTTCGACGCCGAGCACGTCACGGACGCGGTCAACGTCCCGCTGCACGAGCTGCTCGAGCGGATCGCCGAGGTGCCGCAGGGCGAGGTGTGGGTGCACTGCCAGAGCGGGTACCGCGCCTCGATCGCCGCCTCCGTCCTCGCCGCCCACGGCCGCCACGTCGTCGCCGTCGACGACCAGTTCGCCCGCGCCGGCGAGGCCGGCCTCACCACGTCCTGATCCCCCGCCCCCACCCCGAGGGAGAACCACCATGTGCCGACCCGCCACCTGCAAGACCTGCGGAAAGACGACCTGGGCCGGCTGCGGCCAGCACGTCGACCAGGTCATGAAGAACGTCCCGCCGGCCCAGCGCTGACCCGTCCCCACCTCCGCCGAGATACCCGAATCGGTCGTTATTCGAGCCCGATAGGCGCCGTCTTGCGTATCTCGGCGGAGGTCTGGCGGAGGGCCGCGAGCTGATGGCGGTCGACCCACGAGGGGTTGCTGCCGAACGGCGCGCGCAGCACCTCGAGCCCGGCCAGGCGCGGGTCGGCGCGCAGGGTCGTCCGCAGGATCGGCTCGGCCAAGGCGGTGACGGCGATCGGCAGCGTGGCTGTGCGGGCCCCCGGCTCGGGCGGGACGACCGGCCCGGTGACGGTGCCGGTCGCCCAGATCCCCGGCGGGCATGCCCTCGACCCGCCACTCACCCAGAGGAGCACCGGCTGCCCGGGGCGGACGAGGCGCAGGCGGTAGCCGGGCCGGACGCACCGCTCCGTCAGCGCCGCGAGCGCGGTGCCGGGGTCGTCGCCGAGGTCGGTCACCCGCGGGTTGACCTTGAGCAGCCACGCCCCGAGGCGGTCGGCGGTCACGGCAGGGGTCGGCACGTCCCCCATCCTCCCGGCGGCCGGGCTCCTACGCTCGGGGGCATGATCCTCATCACCGTGAAGTTCCCCATCCGCCCCGACCGGATGACCCAGTGGGAGGCGCTGTCCGCCGACTACGCCGCCGCCGTCTCCGCCGAGCCCGGTTGCGTCTTCTTCGAGTTCTCCCGCAGCGTCGCCGACCCGAACGAGTTCGTCTGCATCGAGGGCTTCCGCGACCAGGCCGCCGGCGAGGAGCACATGCAGCAGCCGCACGTCACGCGGTTCATGGCGGAGATGCCGGACATCGTCGCGACGCAGCCGCAGATCATCTACGTCGACGCACCGGACGTCGACGGCTTCGGCCCGATGGGCGAGATCCAGCCCCGCTGACGTGACCCGCCTCGGACGGCGCCGGTCGCCGGGGACCCGAGAACGGCGAAGCGCCGGACCCTTGGTCAAGGATCCGGCGCTTCGGTCGTGCCTCTGCGGCACCGTGGTAGCGGGGGCAGGATTTGAACCTGCGACCTCCGGGTTATGAGCCCGGCGAGCTACCGAGCTGCTCCACCCCGCGTCGGTATGAGTGAACGATAGGTGAACGGCCCCGGCCGGCGCAAATCGGCGTCAGCGACCGCGGCCCCTGTCGGCCAGTCGCGCCGCATCGTCGATCGCGTCGTCGAGCTGCCGTCGGGCGCGGGCTGCCTCGCCCGGCGTCCCCGACCGACGCGCACGGCGCTCGGCCGCCGACGCCCGGGTGATCCGATCGAGCGCCGCCCGCAGCTCGCTCCCGCCTGCCGGCGCCGGGCGCGGCAGCACCGCCCGGACCACGGCAGCCGGATCGCGACCCCACGCCACGGTGTCCCCGCGGGCGGCGACGACCCCGCGCAGCCGGGAGCCCCCACCGGGCGCCGGCTCGGTCAGACTCCCGAGCGCGACGACCGTCTCGTCCCCCGGCACGAGAGCGACCGGGTGGCGCGTGACGACGGCCGTCACCCCGTCCTCGCCGGGCGCGCGCAGGATGGTGTCGAGGGTGGCGCCCGCATCGGCCCCCTGGCCCAGGGCGCTCGAGCGCGCGATCGCGTCCTCGGACCGACCCGCCGAGGGGACGGACGACTGCTCGTCCCCGAGCTCCCGCAGGACGAGCTCGCCCGGCCGGTCAGACCTCGTGCCGGCGCTGGTCGCCTCGAGGATCGCGGTCGCGCTCGAGCGTGAGGCGTCGACGAGCTCCCCGGAGCGCACCGTCTCGACCCGGCGCGACCCCGGGACGTCCCGCACCAGGTCCACCGGCGCCCGCGCGACATCGGCCTCGGCCGCCGAGCCCGGCACCCGCCAGCCGGAGTCCGGCGACGCGAGCGCCGTCGGGTCGTCGTCGGCGTACCTGGCGAGCACCCGACGCTGGAGCGCGAACAGCCCGCGCGGGTAGCGCAGCGCAGCGGCGACGGCGTCCGGCATCGTCCGCCGGTCGCGCAGCGTCCCCGGGAACGCCTCGTCCCACGCCGCGACGAGCGGGTCCGCCTCGTCCGTCCGGTAGAGGGTCGTCGTCCCGTCGTAGGCGTCAACCGTCGCGACGACGCTGCGCCGCGCGTAGCTCGCCTGCCCGCGCCGGACCGTCCCGGTGGACCTCGAGGCCTCGCTCACCGCGTCCGCCGAGGCCGTCGAGAGGTCCAGCCGCTCGGAGCCGGGGTACCGGCTGCTCGTCGTGTACCCGTCGACGACCCACAGCACACGCCCGCCGGCGACGACGGGGTACGGGTCGCCGTCGAGCGTGAGCCACGGCGCGACCCGCGCCACCCGCTCCAGAGGCCGGCGGTGCATGAGCAGCCGCGAGCGCTCCCCGATCCGGTCGTCGAAGGCCAGCCGCCAGTCCCCGAGCGCCAGACCCAGCACGGCCCGGCGCGTCGCCGACGACAGGACGATGCCGTCCAGGCCGTCGTACCGGGAGCGGTCCTCGAGCGCCGGGCCGTCGTGCTCCTCGACCCCGTCGACCCCCGTGACGACCCACGTGCTCGCCGCCTCGCCGACGTACGAGCGCGGCTCGACCCGCCCGAGAACGCCGGAGGCCGAGGTGTCGAGCGACTCGATCGGGGCGCTCCCCGCCGGGCGGGTCGGCACGGCGACGATCCCCCAGCCGTGGGTGCGCCGCAGGTGCGTCTCGTCCCAGGTCGGCGCGGTGGCGGCCGAGGTGTCCGCCTCCCGCAGGCCCAGGTACAGCTCCCCCTCACCCGGGACCGCCACCGGGTCGAGCGCGTCGGGCAGGACCATCCCGTCGGCGAGGTCGCGCGCGGAGGCCGACGAGGCCGCGGTGAGCCGGTCGACCCGCGGGGCCGCGGCGGCGATCCGCGACGCGTCGCCGGACCCGGTGAGCGTCGCCGGCGCGTCGACCCGCTCGATGCCGTCGAGGCCCCAGGCCGCCCGCGTGGCGACGAGGGACCGTTCGAGCGCCGCCCGGTCCTGCTCCGGGTCCGGCCGCGACCCGAACGCCCGCGCGGCGGCCGGCACGAGCCCCCCGACGACGACGGACGTGACGACGAGGCAGACCGTTCCGACGAGCGCCGGCCGCAGGGCCCGGCTCCACGCCGCCGACAGGAACAGGCCCGCGCAGACGGCGGCGGCGACGCCCAGGATCGCGTGCAGCGCCATGCCGCTGCTCGCGGCCGCCGCGTCCGCCCCGACGTACGGACCGCGGTCGACGAGCACCGCCTCGTACCGGGACAACCACGCCTGACCGGCACGGACGAGCAGGAGCAGCGCGGCGAGCCCGCCGACGTGCGCGAGGGCGGCCCGGGTCGGCGGTCGGCGCCCCGGGGCGGTGAGGCCGCCCACTGCGTACTGCGCGGCCGTCGCGACGATCAGCGCAAGGACGAGCACGAGGGTGAGGTACCCGAGCAGCGCCTGCAGCGCCGGCAGGGTGAAGAGGAAGAAGCCGATGTCGGCCCCCGTCACCGGCTCGGTCACCCCGACCGGACGACGGTGGCGCCACAGCAGGTACGTCGCCCACTGCCCCGAGGCCCCGTTGCCGCACAGCACCGCCGACCCCAGGACGGCGCCCGCGACGGTCCACCCCCGCGACGGCCGCACGAGGGCCCGGTACTCGGCGAGCGCCCGCTCGGCAGGGGTCACGGCCGCGAACCGGGGCGCGGTCCGCCGCGCGAGCCACAACGAGCCGCCGACGAGGACCGCGGCCAGGGCGGCCCCGGCCGTCCCGAGCAGCACCCGCGCACGCAGGACGACCTCCGGGACGCCGCCGTGGCCCACCGACTCGTACCAGTAGGTCTCGGCGCGCAGCCGGGCCGCGGTGAGGACGAGGAGGACGGCGAGCACCACGAGGGCCCCGGCGAGCACGGGCCGTGCCCAGCGCCGGGCGCCGCGCCCGCGACCCTCGGCCTCGCTCCCCCACCCGTCCGCCGGGCCCGCCACGTGCGCCACGGGAGCACGGTAGCCGCGTGGGACGATGGCGCGGTGACCGAGCCGACCCCGACGCCCGTGACCGACCCCCTGTCGATCGTCGCTCTCGAGACCGAGCGCTACGTCGCCGCCGCCGGGTGGGACCAGGCACCGCGGCTGTTCGCCCTCGTCCCGACCGCCGACCTCCTGGCCCGCGAGCCGGGTATGGCGACCGGCGCCGAGCCCCGGCCCGGGGACCTCACCGCGATCGAGCAGGACGAGCTGCCCGAGGCGGGCACCGTCGAGGAGCTCCTCGGCCAGATCGCGTGGCCCCCGGCCGTCGTCGGCGCAGCCATCGCGCTGGAGCGGATCGTCGTGCCGCCGTCGGCCGAGCGCGACCTGCCGAAGGACCCCGACGAGGCCGCCCGGGTGCTCGCGGCGCACCCCGAGCGCGAGGACGTCCGGCTGCTCGCCGCGTGCCTGCGGGACGGGACCGCGACATGCCTGCTGCGCCAGCGCTCGCACGACCGCGACGACCGGGTCGCGCGCGGGCAGGACATCGCCCCCGGCCTGCTGCACGCCCTCCGCACGACGCTCGAGGACTGAGCGGGCCCGTCAGCAGGAGGGCAGCGCGCCCGTCCGGTCCGCGGCGATCGCCTCGACGGCATCGACGGCCTCGCGGTGGGTCGAGACCCGCACCACCCGCAGCCCGTCCGGGACGTGCCCGCGGACCTCGGAGCAGTTGTCGGCGGGAGCGAGGAACCACTGCGCCCCCGCCCGCCGGGCCCCGACGAGCTTGTGCTCGATCCCGCCGATCGGGCCGACGCTGCCTCGCTCGGAGATCGTCCCGGTGCCGGCGATCTGCTTGCCACCGGTCATTGCGCCGGGGGTGAGGACGTCCCGCACCGCCAGCGACAGCATCATCCCCGCCGACGGCCCGCCGACCTCGCCCGCGTCGATCGTCACGTCGAACGGGAAGGTGAAGCGCGGCGCGAGGATCACCCCGATGACGGGCACCTCGCCCCCGCCCGAGACCCGGGCGCCCACCGTCGGCACGCGCACGACCCGGTCCGCGCCGTCGCGCACGACCGACAGCCGCACGGTGGCACCGACCCGACGCGCCCGTATGGCCCGGATCGCCTCCACCCGGGTGCGCACGCGACGCCCGTCCACGGCGGTGATCCGGTCGCCCGCCTCGAGCGCGCCCAGGGCGGGGGCGCCCTTCTCGATCGCGTCGACGACGACGTGCTCGTCGACCGTCCGGCCGAGCCCCCGCAGGGCGACGGCGATCGCCTCCTGCTGGGAGTTGGCCATCTCCTTCGTGTTGATCTCGGCGATCTCGTCCTGGCTCGCGCCCGGCGGGAAGGCCTCCGCCCGGGGCACGACCTCGGCCGCCGGGTCCGCCCACGCGCGCAGGACGTCCCACCCGTCGACGGGCGCACCCGGACCTCCCGAGACGTACACGGTCGTGAAGTCGAGCGCTCCGCTCGTCGGGTACGTCCGCGCGCCTCGGACGGTGACGACGGGGGTGCCGTCCGTCGCCTCCAGGGTGTTCGTCACCGGACCCGGCTCGTAGATCGCGTACGGCGGGTGGATGAACGACAGGCCCGCCGCGAGGACGACGACGAGCGCCGACAGGACGAGCATGGCGCTGCCACCGCGCCCGGGGCGGTCGTCGTCCTCGCTGTCCTGGCCGACGATCATCCGCCCGGTGCTGCCGTGCCACGTCACGCAGCGAGGGTAGATGACGGGTGGGTCGACGAACGGCGGGAACCACCGGGACGCGTGCGTGGTTGAGTGATGACATGACCGACTCCCCCGTTCCCGACCCCGACGAGCCCGGCGTCCCCGAGGAGATCCTCGAGGTGCTGCGCGAGCTCACCGGCGGCCGTGACATCCCGCCGGCCATGCTCCAGCAGCTGTCCGCCTTCGGTCTCGCCGACGCCGACCCCGCCCAGCTGCGGATGATGGCCGGGCAGCTGCGCGCGATGTTCGGCGGCGGCACGCCGGGGATGCCCGTCGGCTTCGCCCCCGGCGGCGACGGGCCGTTCGAGGGCGCCCCCGGGTCCGGGGTCGACGGCCGGGTCGCGGCCGCCGTGGCCCGCCAGCACATCGACGACGACCGGGAGGTCCACGACCAGGAGGTCGCGCTCGCCGGGCAGGCCGTCCAGGTGGCGACGCTGTGGCTCGACGAGGTGACCGACCTCGGCGCCCCGACCGCCCGCGGCGTCGCGTGGTCGCGCGCCGAGTGGGTCGACCGGACGATGCCGGCGTGGGAGCGGCTCGTGGCTCCCGTCGCCGAAGGCGTCGCCACGGCGATCGGCGACTCCATGCGGGCCCGGCTCGCCGGTGACGAGAGCGGCACGCTGTCGGCCCTCGCCGGCGGTTCGGGGGTCAACCCCGCCGCCCTGCTCGGCCAGGTGCAGGGTGTCGTCGACCGGATGAGCGGCGCGATCTTCACCACCCAGCTCGGCGAGGCGCTCGGGACGCTCGCGGAGGACGTCGTCACCGGCACCGAGGTCTGCCTGCCCCTGGTCCCCGAGGACGAGGTCGCGATCCTCCCCGTCGCCGTCGCGCAGGTGTCCACCGACCTCGAGCTCGACCTCGACGAGGTGTGGCTCTACCTCGCGGTCCGCGAGACCGCCCGCCACCGCCTCTTCCGGGCCGTGCCGTGGCTCGGCGACGCGCTCGAGCGGGCCGTCCACGACCACGCCGCGGGGACGAACGTCGACACCGAGTCCGTCGAGGCGGCCCTCTCGTCGGCCGACCCCAGCGATCCCGAGAGCCTCCGGGACGCCCTCGGCGGCTCGCTCTTCGCTCCCGCCGCGACGCCGGAGCAGGCCGCCGCCCTCGCCCGGCTCGAGACGTGGCTCGCGCTCATCGAGGGCTGGGTGGACGTCGTCACGAGCCGGGCGACGACCGGTCACCTCCCCCACGCCGCAGCGCTGGGCGAGGCCGTCCGCCGCCGCCGCGCCACCGACGGCCCCGCCCAGAAGGCCTTCGCGACGCTCGTCGGGCTCGAGCTGCGCCCCCGACGGCTGCGGGACGCGGCGAACCTCTGGGCCGCGCTCGAGGAGCGGCACGGCGCCGAAGGCCGGGACCGCGTGTGGTCCCACCCGGACCAGGCCCCCTCCGCGGACGACCTCGACGACGTCCTCGGGTTCGTCGAGCGGGCCGGCGCCAGCGCGACCGACGACGAGATCGACGCCTTCCTGCGCGACGCGCTCGGCGAGGACGACGACCCCCGCCCGGACGCCCCCTGACGCCCTGCCCGAGTCATCGGCGCCGGGTCCTCGACCCGCCGCCGGGGACGACGGAGGCCGCCGCCCCTCGGGGGGACGGCGGCCTCCGTCGTGCCGGGAGGGTCAGCGCACCGTGACGGTGACCTTCCGCTCCGAGCGGTGGTGGCGGGCGTCACCGAGGTAGGTGATCGTCAGCGTGTGCGTGCCGCGGCTGAGCTTCGGCAGGTTGAAGCTCCGGCGACCCTCGTACGACGGCCACATCGCGACCGTGCGCAGCGTCGTCCAGCCCTTGCGGACCCGGATCGAGCCCTTGAGCGCGCGGTCCTGGCTGCCGATCGTCACGGTCGCCCGCGGCGCCTTCCCGGCCCGGACGGAGGGGACCGACGCCGACGTCGACGTGCGGTAGCGGACGAAGACCGTCTTGGCCCGGGCGGTCGCGGCGGTGTTGACCGCCCGGTCGGCCGGGACGAAGCGGGCCGAGTACGTCTGCCGGCCGTACTCGACGTCCTCGAGGGTGAAGACGGCCTTCCCGTCGACGGCCTCGGCCGTGCCCACGACCCGCTCGTTCTGGACGAGCTCGATGGTGCCGTTCGGGCGGGTCTCGTCACCGTCGACGACCGAGACGACCGCGCGGACGGTGCGCGGCGCCGGGTTGCCCAGGCCCAGGTAGGCCTTCGTGTCCTGCGGCGCCGCCGTGATGGCGATCGGGAAGGTGGCCTTCGACCCGCCGGGCGCGGAGGTGAGCGTGATGACCGACTCGGGGTTGGTCGGCAGGTCCTTCGGCAGCGTCACCGTGACGGTGGCCTCGCCGTTGCGGGTCGGGGCCGGGGTGGCGTAGTAGACGTCCTTGACCGGGAAGGTGCCCAGGTCCGTGCCGTCGATCGACGCCGTGACCTCCGTGACCTTCGGCGCGTCGACCGAGGAGAGCGACAGGCCCGAGACGATGAACGTCACGTCGTCACCGGCCGTGGCCTCCGTCGGCTGGCCGACGGTGGCGACGCCGTGCTTGGTGTAGTCGGGGCTCAGCGGGCTGTGCGCCTTGATCCAGTCGACGAAGAGCGACTGGTCGACCAGACCGCTGTCCTTGAGGTTCGTCCCCTTCGTGAACGCGCTGAAGCCGTCACCGCCGGCGAGGAGGAAGTTGTTCGAGGCCACGGTGTACGTCTTGCCCATGTCCATCGGCTTCCCGTCGAGCATGATCGACGTGACGTGCGAGCCCTGCGGCGCGTACGGGTCGTAGGTGTACGTGACCCGCTCCGACAGGCCGAGCGCGAGGAACGGGCGGGAGCTGCCCGGCTGCCACTGCTGCTCAAGGATCTCCTTGAACGTCGCGCCCGTGACGTCGATCGTCTTGACGATGTTGTTGAACGGCATGATGTTCGCCGCCTCGCGGAAGGTGATGCCGTCCTCGTCCTGGTAGAGCTCCGCGCGGACGCCGCCGGGGTTCATCACGCCGATGTCGGCGTTCGCGACCTTCTTCGCCGCGAGGGAGTCGACGTAGGACTGGGCGATCATGTTGCTCAGCGTCGACTCACGGCCGCGGTCGTCACGCCGCCACGTGCCGTCCGCCGACCTCTGGGGGTTCCCCGAGGCGTCGAGCGGGACTGCCGTCGTGATGTCGTCGGTGACGGTGCCGATCTGCTGGGCGCCGAGCTCGCCCGCCTTGGCGGTCGCGGTGTCGACGATCTGCTTGGCGGCGTCGAACTTCGCGTTGCCGGCGCAGGAGGGGTCGACGGTCGAGGGGGTCGGCAGGACCGCGCTCGAGTACTGCGTGACCTTCTTCGTCTCCGGGTCGTAGCCGAGCTCGACCGCAGCGAGACGCTCGCCGTACTGCTTGGCCTGGATGACGGGGCGGGTGCCCGTGCCACCGGGGATCGGGGCGTCGTAGGCGTACTCGGCGTGCTTGTCGCCGTTGAAGATGACGTCGACGTCGGCGCTGGTCTGGTCGACGATCTTCGTGAAGATCTGCGAGCCGGCCTTCGCGGCCGAGAGCTCGGCCTTGCTGAGCTCCGCACCCTCGTGGTACTCGGCGACGACGATGTCGGCCTCGCCGTTCGTGGCGTCGCCGTCCTTGAGCTGCTTGGCGACCCGGTTGACCGCCTCGACGGGGTCGCCGAAGTCGATCGTCGTGATGCCGTCCGGGCTGACCTTCGTGCGCGTCTCCGACGTCACGGCGCCGACGACGCCGACACGGACGCCGTTGACCGTCTTGACGGTGTACTCGGGCAGCGTCGGCTCGGTCGTGCCCTTCTTGTAGACGTTCGCGCCGAGGTTGGGGTAGGTCGAGCGCGGGGCGATGCGGCCCGTGAGGTCGGCGAAGCCCTGGTCGAACTCGTGGTTGCCGACCGCCGAGGCGTCGAGGCCCAGCGCGTTGAGGAAGTCGATCGTCGGCTCGTCGTTCTGGATGGCCGACTCGAACTTCGAGCCCCCGACGTTGTCACCGGCCGAGAGGAAGAGGGTGCTGTCGGCACCGAGCCGGTTCTCCTGGGTCACGAGGTGGCACGCGAACGCGGTGCTGAAGTACCCGTGGAAGTCGTTGATGTTGAGGAGGTTGACCTCGGTCAGGGACGCGGAGACCTGGCCGGGCTGGACGGCGTCGGCGGAGAACGCCGGCGCGGCGCCCAGGCCGAACGTCGCGACGGCGGCGACGCCGGCCGCGAGATACCTGCGGGGAGACGGCATGAGTGTTCCTTCGGACGGTGACGATGTGCGGATCGGCCGGGGGCCCCGGCACGCGCGCACCTGAGTCTCACCCCGGTCAGGCGGCGGAGAGCCCCCCACGGCCGAGGGTTCGTCAGGTCTTCACCTGACGCTCACCTGCGCGTCGTCGACACCGTCGGACGGGTCGCGGTCGTCCTCCTCGGGATGGTCCGGCGGCGGTTCGCCAGCCCGCCAGGAGACCCCCTCGAGGAAGCCGCGGGCCCGCTCGAGCTCGCCGTACCCCGACAGCAGGGCCCAGAACCGGTGGCCGTGGCCGGGGACGACCAGGTGGGCGAGCTCGTGGAGCAGGACGTAGTCGACGACGTGCTCGGGCATCCCTTGGAGGCGGTCGGAGAGCCGGATGGTGCCTTCGCTCGGCGTGCAGGAGCCCCAGCGCCGGCGCTGGTTGGTCACCCACCGGACGGAGGTCGGGCGGGCCCGGCCGCCGAGGTACCGCTCGCTCAGCTCGGCCGCGCGCCGCAGGAGCGCCTCGTCGCTCGGCCGACGCCGGATCTCCCGGGTGGCGATCCGTCCGAGCATCTGGGTGACCCACCGGTCCTCGTCCGCCGCCGACGCCCCGGCGGGCACGAGGACGACGGTCCGCCCGTCCTCACGGCGGGCGCTGATCGTCCGGCGACGCCGGGCGCTGCGGCGCACCTCGACCTGCCCGTGGACCGGGTCGTGACGGACCGTGCTCGACGGTCGGCGGCTGGAGGGCATGCGGCGAGCATAGGAACGCCCACCGACAGCGGCCGGCGGTTCCCGGGGACCTGTGGACAACGTCGGCGGGGGCCGCGCCGCGCCTGCCAGAGTCGATCGTCATGAGCGCCCCGCCCGTCCGCAACCCTCGCCTCGCCCCGCACGCCCGCCCGTTCCGCCGGCCGGACGGGACCGTGCAGCTCGGCCTCGACGACGGGGTGGGCGTGCGGGTCACCGGGCTGCGGGCACGGGAGGCTGCGTGGCTGGCGAGCCTCGACGGCACGGCCGAACGGGAGCGGGCACTGCGTCGGCTCGCGCCGGACCGGCGACCGCACGTCGCGCGGCTGCTCGACGACCTCGCCGACCGCGGGCTCGTGCTCGACGGGCCGGCGCCGGGGGAGGCGCCGTCGCCGCTGGCCCACGTCGTGCTCGTCGGGCACGGCCGGATCGCAGGGGCGCTCGCGCACGCCCTCGCCGGCGCCGGGGTCGCGCGGGTCGAACGGTCCCCGGCCGCGATCGAGGTCATCCGCGACCGGTTGCGCGGCGGGTCGACGGACGAGGACGTCGACCGGCCCGGCCTCGCGGTCGTCGTGGGGGCGTGGCCGATCGGTCCGGAGCGGCTCCGGCCGTGGGAGGCCGTCGGGGTGCCGGTCGTCCCGGTCGTCGGCTGCGGCCCGGCGGTCGACGTCGGGCCGCTCCTGCTCGGGGGCGAGGGGCCCTGCGGGGCGTGCCTGGAGCTGCACCGGGCCGATGTCGACCCGGGGTGGCCGTGGGTGCGCGCCCAGCTCGACGGGTCGGCGGGCCCGGCGCCGACCCCTGCGCCGGTGCTCGCCCACCTGGCCGCCGCGCTCGTCGCTGGCCTCGTCGAGCCCGGGGCGGCACGCGCCGCGGCCGGACGCTCGTGGACGGTCCGGCTGCCCGGGCCGGCGACGACGGTGCGGCGGTGGCCCCGTCACGAGCGGTGCACGGCCCACCCGGGAGGGCCCGTCGTCGTCCCGTCCGATGCGGGGTCGGCCCCCGCCCTCGACCTGCTCCCGGCGTCCCGGGTGATGATGGAGGCGTGACCGACCTCCCCCGCCGCGGCATCGCCCGGTCCGCCCGCCTCGCACAGGTCCCGCTCGGCGTCGCCGGCCGCACGGCGCGAGGCTGGGGGCAGCGGCTCGGTGGCCGGTCGGCCGAGGAGGTCACCGCCGAGCAACGGCGCCGCACCGCCGAGCAGCTGTTCACGGTGCTGGGCAACCTCAAGGGCGGGGCGATGAAGGTCGGCCAGCAGCTCTCGGTGCTCGAGGCCGCCTTCCCCGAGGACCTCGCCGAGCCGTTCCGCGACGCCCTCACGCGCCTGCAGGACGCGGCGCCGCCCATGGCCGCCGAGACCGTCCACGAGATCCTCGCCGCCGAGCTCGGCCCGCGGTGGCGGACGACGAAGTTCGCCTCGTTCGACGACACCCCGGCTGCCGCGGCCTCGATCGGGCAGGTCCACAAGGCGACCTGGCGGGACGGGCGGTCCGTGGCCGTCAAGGTCCAGTACCCCGGGGCGGGCGAGGCGCTGCGCAGCGATCTGCGCCAGATCGCCCGGCTCGCGCGGGTCACGGCCGGCTGGGTGCCCGGGCTCGACGTCAAGCCGATCACCGACGAGCTCACGGCGACGATGACGCAGGAGCTCGACTACGACCAGGAGGCGGCCAACCAGCGCCTCGTCGCCCGCGCGTTCCGCGACGACCCGGAGTTCGTCGTGCCGGAGGTCCTCGCCCACGCCGAGCACGTCCTCGTCAGCGAGTGGGTCGACGGCGTGCCGGTGAGCCGGATCATCCGGGAGGGGTCCCCCGCGGTGCGGGCGGCCGTGGCCCAGAAGTACTTCGACTTCCTCCTCGTCGGGCCGGAGCGCTCGGGCGTGCTCCACGCCGACCCGCACCCCGGCAACTTCCGCATCACCCCCGAGGGGCAGCTGGCGATCATCGACTTCGGTGCTGTCCACCCCCTGCCGGGCGGGGTGCCCCCGATCATCGGCGAGCTCGTGCGCGCCGCGCTCGACGGGGACGCCGAGACCGTCCACGCCGGGCTCACCGCGGAGGGCTTCGTCCGGCGCAACGTCACCGTCGATCCCGACGAGCTGCTGCGGTACGTGACGACCTTCCTCGAACCCCTCCGGCACGACCGCTTCACCTTCAGCCGTGACTGGATGCGCGACGTCGCCGCGGTGGTCCAGGACCCGAAGGGCGAGGCCTTCCGGACGGGGCTGAAGCTCAACCTGCCGCCGCAGTACCTCATGATCCAGCGCGTGTGGCTCGGGGCGGTCGGCGTCCTGTGCCAGCTCGAGTCCGAGATCGAGGTCCGCGAGCCGATGGAGCGCTGGATCCCCGGACTCGCGCCCACGGACTGAGGATCGCCGGGCCGTCTCAGCCCTCGTCCGGGGCGGCGGCCGCGACGACCTCGTCGGGATCCGCCCCGCCGAGGACGGCCAGGACCTGGGCCCCGTACTGGTCGAGCTTGCGGGTGCCGACCCCCGCGATCGCGGACAGGCCGCGGGTGTCGCTGGGCACCGTCTCGGCGATGGCGGTGAGGGTCGCGTCGGTGAAGACGACGAACGCCGGGACCGACTGCGCCTTCGCCGCCGCCAGGCGCCAGGCCCGCAGTCGCTCGAACAGCTCCTCGTCGTAGGTCGCGGGGCACTCGTCGCACCGGCCGCGGGCCTTCTGCGCCGCGGTGTCGAGCTCGGCGCCGCACGAGCGGCACGTCCTGGGGCGGGTGGGGCGCCGCTCCCGCGCGGCGGACCGGCCCGCGGGTCGATCGACGGCCGCGCGCTTCGGGCTCGAGCGCGCGTCCTCCCCCAGCAGGTCGGCGGCCTGGTCGAGGAAACGGCTGGCTCGCCGGGTCGCGCGACCGCCGGGGTTGCGCGACCGCGACCACGTGATGACGAGCTCGTCGCGGGCTCGGGTGACCCCGACGTACAGCAGTCGGCGCTCCTCCTCGATCTCCTCGGGCCCCTGCGCCATCGTGATCGGCACGAGCCCGTCGGAGCAGCCGACGAGGAAGACGCGGTCCCACTCGAGGCCCTTGGCCGCGTGCAGCGAGGCGAGCGTCACGCCCTCGACCGTCGGTGCGTGCTGGCTCGCGGCACGCTCGTCGAGCTCGCGGACGAGGTCGGGCAGGCGGGCGTCGGGGACGGCGGCGGCGACGGTGTCGGCCAGGCCCGCGAGCGCGTTGAGGGACTCCCAGCGCTCGCGCGCGGCCCCGCCGTTCGGCGGATCGGCGCTCCACCCCGCCGCCGTGATGACGTCCCGCGCGAGGGTCGGCATCGGCACCGAGCCGTCGTCCGAGCGGGCCGCGCCGCGGAGGAGGACGACCGCCTGCTTCACCTCCTGGCGGGAGAAGAAGCGCTCGCCGCCGCGCACGAGGTAGGGCACCCCCGCCTGGGTGAGCGCGGACTCGCAGGCCTCGCTCTGCCCGTTCGTCCGGAAGAGGACGGCGATGCTCGAGGCGGGCACGCCCGAATCGACCAGGGCCCGGATCCGCCCGGCGACCTCCGCAGCCTCCGCCTCGTCGTCCGCGTGCGCCTCGACCGTGACCCGCGCGCCGGCCGGTCGCTGGGCGCGCAGCACGACGCCGTTCGAACGCCGCCCACCCCCGGGCGAGGCCATGAGCCGGTTCGCGACCTCGATCACCTGCGGCGTCGAGCGGTAGTTCCGCACGAGCTCGACCTTCCGCGCGCCGGGGTGGGTGCGGGTGAAGTCGAGGAGGTGGCGCGGGGTGGCGCCGGTGAAGGAGTAGATCGTCTGGGCCGGGTCGCCGACCACGCACACGTCCTGGCGGCCGCCGAGCCACAGGTCGAGCAGCCGCTGCTGGAGCGCGTTGACGTCCTGGTACTCGTCGACGACGAAGTGGCGGTACTGCTGGCGGACGGTCGCGGCGACGTCGTCCCGCTCGTCGAGGATGCCGACGGTGAGGAGGAGGACGTCCTCGAAGTCGATGACCCCGCGGTCCGACTTGACCTCCTCGTAGGCGGCGATGAGGCGGGCCATCGCCGTGTGGTCCATGCCGGGGGCCTCGCGACCGGCCGCCCGCGCCGCGGCCGCGTACGTCTCGGGCGTGAGGAGGGAGACCTTGCTCCACTCGATCTCCGCGGCGGCGTCGCGCAGCTGGGTCCGGTCGAGCCGGATGCGCAGCCGACCCGACGCCTCGGCGACGGCCGCCGCCTTGTGCGCCATCACCTCGGGCGCGGACCCGCCGATCGCCTGCGGCCAGAAGTAGTGCAGCTGCCGCAGCGCCGCCGCGTGGAAGGTCCGTGCCTGGACGCCGCCGACCCCGAGGTCCCGCAGCCGGGTGCGCATCTCGCCGGCGGCGCGTGCCGTGAAGGTCACGGCGAGGATCTGCTGCGGCTGCTGGGTGCCGGACAGGACGCCGTGCGCGATCCGGTGGGTGATCGCGCGGGTCTTGCCCGTGCCCGCACCGGCGAGGACGCACATCGCGCCCGACGGGTTGGCCGCGACCTCCCGCTGCTCGGGGTCGAGGCCCTCGAGGACGGAGTCCGCGTCGTACCGGGTCGGTGTCGTCATCGCCGGCGATCCTCTCACCGGGGGCCGACACCGCTCAGGTGGGCAGCGGGCCGCCGTACCAGTGCTCGATGAGTCGGCCCGAGATCGACGACCGGCCGCGGTAGCGCCACGCGCCGGAGGCGAGCAGGCCCGGCACCTCGGCCCGGGAGACCCAGCGGGCCTCGGCGATCTCCCGCGGGTCGAGGGTGAGCTCCGCGGACCGGGCCCGGGCGGTGAACCCGATCATGAGGGAGCCGGGGAAGGGCCAGGGCTGGTCGGCGTGGTGGACGATGTCGCCGACCTCGAGGCCGACCTCCTCGAAGACCTCCCGGGCGACGGCGTCGACGAGGCGTTCGCCGGGCTCGACGAAGCCGGCGAGGACCGACAGCCGCCCCTGCGGCCAGCCGGTGTTGCGGGCGAGGAGGATGCGGTCGGCCTCGTCGATGACGGCCATGATCACGGCCGGGTCGGTGCGCGGGTGGTGCTGCGAGCCGTCCGCCTCGCAGACCCGGAGCCAGCCGGCGTCCCGCGAGCGCGTCGGGCCCCCGCACCGGGGGCAGCGGGGGTGGGTGAGGTGCCAGCCGAGGAGGGCCTGCGCCGTCGCGGCGGCTCCGGCCTCGATCGGGTCGACGAGGTCGACGAGGGACCGCAGACCGGGGTGGTCGGCGGGGTCGGCCCCCTCGACGGGGCGGGCGAACCAGTCGGCGCCGGCGGTGTCCCGCCCGAGGTAGCACGTCGGCGCACGGCCCGAGGCGGGGTGCGCCGGGTCGCCGGCCAGGCGCCGTCCGTCCCACCCGAGGCCGAGGACGGCCCGCGCGTCGGGGTCGACGAGGACGTCGACGGTCCGGGCACCGGCAGGCAGGCCGGCCGGGTCGTCCGGGGTCAGGGACGGCCGGTCGAGGGCGCGGCGGTCGAGCACGTGGGTGAACGGCATCTCGGAGAACGGGTCGCTCCCGGTGTCTTCGCGCTCGTCGGCCATGACCTCCACGGTAGGTGGGCTCGCGGGCCGTACGGTGGAGCGGTGACCCGAACGCCGCTCGCCCTCGCAGCCCTGGCCAGCACCGCGGTCCCCGGTCTCGACCCCGTCGCCGTCGAGGCCGTACGCACCGACGACGCCCGCTACGACGTCGCGTTCGTCGCCGACGCGCAGGACCGCCGCTGGGTCGTCCGGTCACCACGGACCCCGTCCGCGGCCGCGGAGCTGGCCCAGTCCGCCGAGTACCTCCGGCTCCTGTCGCGACGCCTCACGGCGTTCTCGGTGCCGGTCGTCCGCGGCTGGACGTCGCTGCCGGAGGGCGGGCGGGCGGCGGTCCACGCGTACGTACCCGGCCACCACCTCGACTTCGGGGCGCTGCCGGCGGGTTCGCCGCTCGCGGCGGGCATCGGCCGGGCCCTGGCCGCCCTGCACAACAGCGATCCCGCGCTCGCCGAGGAGGCGCAGCTGCCCGCGTACTCGGCGGACCAGTGCCGTCGCCGCCACGTCGCCGCCCTCGACCGGGCCGCCGCGACCGGGCACGTCCCGGCCGCCCTGCTCGCGCGGTGGGAGGCGGCGCTCGAGGACGTGAGCCTGTGGCACTTCGCGCCCGTCCCCGTCCACGGCTCGCTCGACGAGGACGACGTCGTCGTCGTCTTCGAGGACGAGGCCGACTCGTCGACCGGCCGGATCACCGCGATCACGGGGTGGACCCGGGCGCGCGTGGCCGACCCGGCCGAGGACCTCGCCGAGGTCGTCCACCGCTGCGAGGACCAGGTGGTCGACACGGTGATCGAGGCCTACGCCCACGCCCGGGTCGATCGCCCGGACCGGCACCTGGTCACGCGCGCGCGGCTGCTCGGCGAGCTCGTCGAGATGACGTGCCTGCTCGAGGCCGTCGCCTCGGAGGACGAGGAGTGGATCTCCGCGCAGGTCGGGCGGCTCGAAGAGCTGGCCACGCACGTCCCGGACCTGCCCCGCCTGGCGACGACGACCCCCACGCCGACCGCTCCCGCGGGTGTCGACGACCACCACCAGCCCGACGGCGACCCCGAGGACGCTGCCGCGGCCGACGCTCCCCCGACCGCGGACCAGCCCGAGGAGCCACCGGCGACCGCTGCGCCGCCGGAACCGGCGGCGACCGACGAGCCGCGGGAGCCGGCGCCGGTGGTGCGACCCGTCGTCCTGCGCCCGCTCGACGACGCCCGCTTCAGCTGACCCGCCCGGAGAGTCCCGCGACGAGGTCGGTGAGCTCGGCCTCGTCGAGCAGGTCGGGCCACACCGTCTCCCCGGAGTCGGCGTAGTAGAAGGCGGCGCGGACGTGGTCCAGCGCAGTCCCGGTCAGCCGTGACCACGCGAGCCGGTACACGCCCAGCTGCAGCGCGCGCAGCCTGGCCTCGTCGCCGGTCGGCGGGCGCCCCGTCTTCCAGTCGACGACGACGACCCGCGAGGCATCACCCGGGTGGTCGGGGTCGGGGAAGACCGCGTCGACCCGGCCGCGGACGGCGACCCCGGCGACGACCGTCTCGAGGGCGAGCTCGACGTCCAGCGGCGTGCAGTCGGCCCACCCGCTCGCGAGGAAGCGCTCGCGGAGGGCGGCGAGGTCGGTCCCGGTGTCGAGGTCCTCGTCGAGGCTGCCGGGCAGCTCGTCGACGTCGACGATCGCGGCCCGGGCGTAGTGCTGCTCGACGAGGGCGTGGAACTCGGTGCCCCGCCGCGCCTGCGGTGACGGGCGGCGCGGCACCGGTCGACGCAGGTCGCGCGCGAAGGAATCGGGGTCGCGCGCCCAGGCCACGAGCGAGGACGTCGAGACGTGGGCCGGGGGCTCCGCTCGCTCGGGGGTCCACCCGGGGTCACCCGCGAGCCGGGCCCGTTCGGCCAGCAGGGTCCGGGTGCGCAGCCCGATGGTCGGCTCTTCACCACGGGCGATCGCGGCGTTCGCGCGGGCGACCCGCTCCGCCGCCCGGTGCGCCGATCGGGCCGCCGCCGGCTCGGGGTCGAGCGGCCACGGGGCAGTCTCCTGCGCCCCGACGCTCGGGTTGTGCGCGTCCGCGTCCGGCATCTCCGCCCAGGCGAGGGTGCGCGCCAGGCGCCCACCGTCGGCGTCGCGCACCTCCGTGAGGAAGCGGGAGGTGACCTTCGGGGAGCTCGCCGTAGAGCCCCAGACCGGCGCCGACAGCAGCAGGCTGCGCCGCGCTCGGGTGAGGGCGACGTAGGCGAGACGCCGCTCCTCGGCGATCGCATGGGCGCCCGAGGCCCGGCCGAACTCCTCGAGGCGCTTCTCGACGGTCGCCAGGTCAGGCGCCGAGCGGAGGTCGACGAACGGCAGGCCCGCGACGTCGCCCCGCAGCGGGTACGGCACGCCTCCCGACGCGGCCGTCCACCCCCAGTCGTTCGGTTCCTTGACGCCCCAGTCGGTGCCGTCGTGGCTGGCCCGGACGCTGCACGAGGGAAAGGCGCCCTCGACGAGCCCGGGAACGGCGACGACGTCCCACTCGAGGCCCTTCGCGGCGTGGACGGTGAGGATGTGGACCGCCCCCGGGGCCGGGTCGATGGTCGGCAGGTCCAGGCCGCGCTCCTCCTCGTCGGCCGCCTCGAGCCAGTCGAGGAATCCGCCGAGGGTCGGCCGGTCCGCCGTCGCCGTGAAGGTCGTCGCGACATCGGCGAAGGCGTCGAGGTGGGCCCGGGCGGCGACGTGCGACCACCCCTCGCGGACCGCGACCTCGATGTCCAGGCCGAGGACCTGCTCGGCCTCGACGACGAGGTCCGCCAGCGAGGCGCCGACCCGGGTCCGGACGCGGTCGATCCGCGCGGCGAGGTCGGCGAGCCGGTCGCGGGCGACGTCCGAGAGCCGCTCCCCGGCCGGGCCCTCCCACCCGGGCGGCGGCAGGGGGCGGAGCGCGTCGGCGAGCACGACCGCGTCGGAGGACTCGGGCGCGAGGTCCCGTCCGCGGGACCGGTCGGGCGGGGGCTGGGACTGCCGCGCCCACGTCCACAGCGCGTCGAGGTCGGCCGCACCGAGCCGGCACACCGGTCCGGTCAGCAGCCGCATGAACCGGTCGCCGCGGGAGGGGTCCTGGACGACGGTGAGCAGCGCGACGATGTCGACGACCTCGCTCGTCCCGAGCAGCCCGCCGAGCCCGACGACCTCGTACGGCAGCCCCTTGGCCTCGAGCGCCTCGATCACCGGCGCGAACTGGGCCCGGCGCCGGCACAGGACGGCCGCCGAGGGCACCTCCGGCCCGCTGGCACGGTGCTCCGCGATCCACGCGGCGACCTCCGCGGCCTCGTCCCGCTCGGTCTCGACCCGCAGGACGTCGACCGCTCCCGGTCCGCTCCCGTCACGAGCGACGAGCGCCGCGACGGGCACCGCGGGAGCGCCCGCCGCCGCCCCGACGCCCGAGCGCAACGGGTCCGCGACGAGGTTGGCCGCGGCGAGGATCGCGTCGTCGTTGCGCCAGCTCGTCGACAGCTGGCGGTGCTCGGCGGGCCCGTCGACGTCGGCGAAGAGCGCGGGGAACCGAGCGAGCGTCGTCGCGCTCGCGCCGCGCCACGCGTAGATCGACTGGTGGGGGTCGCCGACCGCCATCACCGGCACGGGGTCCGGCCCCGTGGCGAAGAGGTCCCGAAGGAGGGTCATCTGCGCCTCCGAGGTGTCCTGGAACTCGTCGAGCAGGACGACCCGGAACCGGGACCGCTCCCCCTCGCGGACCTCGGGGAAACCTGCGGCCAGCCGCGCGGCGAGCGCGACCTGGTCGGCGAAGTCCGTCGCGTCCCGGGACGCCTTGAGGTCGAGGTAGGCGCTCACGAGCGGGAGGAACGAGCGTCGCTCGGCGAGGGCGGACAGGAGCCGCTTGGTCGCGGTCCCCGGCCCGCGGCGCCGTGGCCCGGGCGGTAGCGCGTGGAGGTGGGCCAGGAGGTCGTCGATCCACGCAGCGATCTCCTCGGGGGTGCGCAGGTGCTCGGCGAGCTCCCCCGCGAGCGAGACGACAGCGGCGGTGACGCTCGCCTCGACCTTCGTCGTCGTCAGGGGGTCCTCCCAGCGCCGGACGACCTCGTGCGCGTACTGCCACGCCGCGGCGGGCGCGAGCAGGCGGGAGTCGGGCTCGTGGCCCAGCCGCATCGCGTGCTCGCGGACGAGGGATCCGGCGTACGAGTGGTACGTCGAGATCGTCGGCGTGCCGCCGAGGAGGTCGTCGGCGGGGTCAGCAGGCCGCCACACCCCGCGCGAACGGAGGACGTCGAGCCGGGCGGTGACCCGGTCGGCGAGCTCCCCCGCGGCCTTGCGGGTGAACGTCAGCCCGAGGACCTCCTCGGGCCGGACGAGGTCGTTCGCGACGAGCCACACGATCCGTGCGGTCATCGTCTCCGTCTTCCCCGACCCCGCCCCGGCGACCACGAGGGTCGAGCGGAGATGCGCCTCGATGACGGCGACCTGCTCGGCGGTGGGGGCGTAGGTCTGGCCCAGGCGCCGGGACAGCTCGACGGCGCCGATCCGGGGGGCAGGCTGGGTGGTCACGTGAGGCTCCGTCCTTCGGGCTGGAGGGGGCAGCTCGTGCGGACCGGGCAGGTCGCGCAGCGGTCGTTCGCGGTGGCTGGGAAGACCTCGCCCGCCATCCCCTCGGCGGTGCGGGCGATGAGATCGACCGCCCACCGTGGGTCGTCCGCCTCCGCCAGCGGACCCTGGGTCCGGATCGCCGCGCCGTTCGAGTTCGCCGGCTTGCCGACGTAGACGAGGCTCGCACCGGCGACGGGCGGGGTGGCCGACCCCGAGGGACCGGCGATCCCTCCGGCCTCGACGACGGCCTGGTAGGTGCCGAGCTGCGGGTGGACGCGCGCGTCGTCCTTCGTCACGGCGGTGGCGCCGGTCTTCCAGTCGACGATGCGCACGCTGCCGTCGGCCGTCGCCTCGACCCGGTCGAGCCGGGCGACGACCCGGGCCCGGCCGATCGTGACGTCGGCGGCGACCTCGGTGGCGTGCCGTTCCCAGCCCGCACCCTGGGCGTCGGCGTGGTAGCGCGCGACGCGCCGGAGCATGTCCTCGACCTGGCTGCGGGTGCGCACGTCGGCCCAGCTGCGGCCGAGGCCGAGCTGCGGCCACCGCTCGTCGAGGGCCGCCACGTACGCCTCGCCGTCGACGTCACCGAGCTCGTGCGCGAGGTCGTGGACCATCGTGCCGACCGTCATCGTCCCGACGGGCGGGCCGTCACCGCCGTGCGAGGTGAG
This sequence comes from Janibacter massiliensis, assembly GCF_900289115.1. GTDB lineage: Bacteria > Actinomycetota > Actinomycetes > Actinomycetales > Dermatophilaceae > Janibacter_A > Janibacter_A massiliensis. The sequence goes on from NZ_LT985196.1 coordinate 106,073, forward strand.
CAGCCACCGCAGCCGGCACGTGCCGAACGTCTCGACCGCCGACGGCGAGACCCGCACGACGTCCTCGGGTCCGCGCAGCGGCCGTCGGTCGCTCACCGTCCGCAGCGCCCACCACTGGTCGGGACGGGCACCCGCGACGCCGGAGGCCGCGAGCACCGCCAGGTCGGCACCCGCCGCCTCGGCGGACAGCTCGTCGCCGGGGTCGACGCCCGCCGCCGTGCGTCGCAGCCGGGTGACGAGCCCGGCGAGGGTCAGCGGCACGGGCGGCTCGGCGACCCGGCGGTCCTCGCCCTCGGGCAGGGGGTCGAGGACGGACAGGTACGGCGAGGGCTGCTCCTCCTCGGAGCGCGCGGCCGTCACGAGGACGTCACCGCGGCTGCGGGTGAGAGCGACGTGCAGGAGGCGGGTCTCGTCGTGGAGGATCCGGGCCCGGGCCGAGCGGGGGTCGTCGGGCCGGCCGCGGACGACGGAGACCAGCTGCTCCGAGCGCAGCAGCGAGCCCCGCAGCCGCAGGTCCGGCCACGCGCCGTCCTGCAGGCCCGCGACGACGACGACGTCCCACTCCCGGCCCGTGACGCCCTGGGGCGTGAGGACCTCGACCCCGGCCGCGCCCTGGGCGGTCCGCGCGACCGAGTCCGCCGCGACCTCCTGCACCTCGAGGTACTCGGCGAAGCGCTCGGGCCCGGCCAGGGGCAACCGGTCCTCGAAGCGCGCGGCCGTGTCGAAGAGGGCGACGAGCGCATCGAGGTCCCGGTCCGCCCGGGCGCCCGCGACCCCGCCGGCGAGCGCGGTCCGGCGCCACGGCTCGGCGAGCCCCGACGCATCCCACATCGCCCACAGGATCGCCTCGGCGGTGGCGCTCGGCGCCCATCGGGCCATCGGACCGTCCCCGACCCGCACCGCGACCGCCGCCCCGGCCTCGACGACCGCGGCGAGCCTCGCCAGCGGCGCGGCCTCGGGCCCGAGGTGTCCGCACGGCACCTCGCCGAGCAGCCCGGCGACGAGCAGCTCGTCGGAGGTCCGGGCACCCCCGGCCGCCAGCTCGTCGGCCCGCAACCCGCGTCGGAGGCGCCGCAGGGTCACCGGGTCGGCCCCGCCGAGCGGCGAGGTGAGCGCATCGAGGGCGACCTCCGGCGCGACCGCAGCGCGAGGGTCACGCGCCCGGGCGACGACGACGTCGAAGAGCGCCATGAGCGGGCGGACCGCAGGCTCGTCCCGCAGCGGGAGATCGGCGGCAGCCGTGACGACGGGCACCCCTTGACCGGCGAGCGCGCGCCGGATCCCCTCGGTGCGCGACCGACCCCGGCAGACGACGACCATCGACTGCCACGGCACGCCCCGTTCCAGGTGCTCCGAGCGCAGACGCGTCGCCACGGCGGCCGCCTCCTGCGCCGGCGAGCGGAACACCTCGACGGCGAGCGATCCCCGCCCCGCGACCCCGTCCGGCCCCGCGCGGTGGTCCGCCCTCCCGATGACACCGATCCGTTCGACGAGGCGCGCCACCGCGGGAGCGACCCCCTCGACGACCCGGTACCGACCCCGCAGGACCACCGTGTCCTGCGGGCGTTCTCCCGGCCACGGCTCGAGCAGGCCCTCCGGCTCGGCACCCCGGAACCCCTGGACCGCCGCATCGGGGTCCCCGACGAGCACCACCTCCGCCCCGAGCCGGCCCAGCGTCCGCACCAGGCGCCATCCCGGCGGGGTGAGCTCCTGCGCGTCGTCGACGACGACCAGGCCGACGGCGGCCGCCGCCCGGTCCGCGGCTGCCGGGTCCTCCTCGATCGCGTCGAGGAGGCGCCCTACGACCCACGCGGGGTCGAGCGCGCCGGGGGCCGACAGCGCCGTCACCTCGTCGTACTCCGCGAGCATCGCGGCCCCGGCGACCCACTCCGGCCGGCCGTGCACGCGCCCGAGCTCGGCGAGGGCGGCCGGCTCCACGTCGTGCTCCACCGCGCGCATGAGCAGGTCCCGCAGCTCCCGCCGGAACGCCCTCGTCCTCGTCGCGTCACCGAGCGACGACGGCCACCGCGGCCCGGTCCCCTCCGCGGCGTGCCCGGCGAGCAGCTCCGCGACGACCGCCTCCTGCTCCGGGCCGGAGAGCAGCCGCGGCGCCGGCGCCCCGTCGACCGCCGCCCCCTCGCGCAGCAGCCCGAACGCCAGGCTCTGGACGGTGCGGGCCAGCGGCTGGCGCGTGGCGCCACGGAGCCGGGCGGTGAGCTCGTCGCGCAGGGTGCCGGCCCCACGACGGGTGGGCGCGAGGAGGACCGCCCGGTCCGCCGCGACCCGCCCCGTGGCGATCCGCGCCAGGAGCAGCTCGACCGCCACCGTCGTCCGGCCGCTGCCGGGCGCCCCGAGCACCCGCAGGAAGCGCCCGTCGTGCGCGATCGCCGCCCGCTGGTCCTCGTCGGGCACCGCCCCGACCGCCCCTGTGCCGTCCACGTCCTCGATCACACCACCCGGCACCGACAACGCCCTACCACCGAGCGACCCGCCGGTAGCTTTAGGATGAGGGACCCCCACGAACCAGGAGCCCCCCGTTGTCGACCTCGAACGGCACGCGCAAGGTCCGACTCCCGCGCGAGGAGCGCCGCGCCCAGCTGCTCGACGCCGCCCTCGAGGTCTTCGTCGCGCACGGGTACCACGCCGCCGCGATGGAGGACGTCGCCGAGCGCGCCGGGATCTCCAAGCCCGTGCTCTACCAGCACTTCGACGGCAAGCTCGAGCTCTACCTCGCGATCGTCGACGCGCAGACCGAGGCCCTCACCGGGCTCGTCCGCGACGCGCTCGCCTCGACCGAGGACCACAAGGAGCGGGTGTACGCGACGATCGCGGCCTTCTTCGCCTTCGTCGACGGCCCGGGCGGCGCGTACCGGCTCCTCTTCGAGTCGGACCTGACGAACGAGCCGGCCGTGCGCGAGCGCCTCGACGCGACCGAGCTCGGCGTGGCCCGGATGATCGGCGACCGGATCGTCCGCGACACCGATCTGCCCGAGCAGTTCGCCCGCCTCCTCGGTCACTCCCTCGCGGGTCTCTCCCAGATGACCGCCCGTGCGTGGCTCGAGCACGGCTCGGAGATCCCCCGTGATGCCGCCGCCCAGGCCGCGGGTCACCTCGCGTGGCGCGGCATCGGGGCGTTCCCGACGCGGGCGACGGCCGCGGCCTACCGCGAGGCCGGCGGCGCGGGCTCCTGACGCACCTCGGGTAGCGTCGCGGGCAGATCGATCGAACCGACCGCAGCGCAGGAGGAACCCGTGGAGATCAAGATCGGCGTCCAGAACGTCGCCCGTGAGCTCGTCGTCGAGACGAACGCCGATGCCGAGACCGTCGAGCGCGCGGTCGAGGCCGCGCTGGAGGGGACCTCCCGGGTCCTGCGGGTCGTCGACACCCACGGTCGCGCGGTCATGGTGCCGGCCGCCGCGCTGGGCTACGTCGAGGTCGGCGAGCCGACGAAGGGCCGCGTCGGCTTCGGCATCTGACGCGCCCGGGCGGGCCCGAACATTCGACAACGATTGAACAAACCTTGCGTGTTGGATGTGGTGGTTACCACCGACCCATGAAAATCTCCTGACAACGGGTCGGACCAGCCGACCCCCGCCGCGCCGGTCACCCGGCGCACAAGGAGAACATCATGAGCTTCATGGGCATCATCGGCGCGATCATCGTCGGCGCCATCATCGGCTTCGTCGCGCGCCTCGTGCTCCCGGGCCGCCAGACCATCTCCCCCGTCGTCACGGTCATCCTCGGCATCCTCGGTGGCCTCATCGGCTCGTGGCTGACGCACGCGCTGCTCAACTCGAGCAACTGGATCCTCGAGTTCATCGTCGGCGTCGTCGTCGCCGTGCTGCTCATCATCGGCTACGGCCTCGCGGTCGGCCGCAAGCAGGTCTGATCAGCCGGACCACGCACGCCGGAAGGGCCCCCGACCACCAGGTCGGGGGCCCTTCCCGTTCCCAGCCGGGGTCAGGACGACAGGCCCAGGCGGCTGAGGCGTTCGGTGTGCGCGTCGGTCAGCCGGGTGAACATCGCGCCCAGCCCACCGAGGTCGACGCCGTCGCGCCCGCCGCCGACGAGCAGCTCGACGAGGCTGTCGTGCTCGGCGGCCACCCGCTGGCCCTGGCTCAGCGCCTCGCCGACCAGCCGTCGCGCCCACAGCGCGAGCCGCCCGCCGACCCGCGGGTCGACGGCGACCGCGCCGCGCACCGTGTCGACGATGAGATCGGTCTTGCCGTCGTCCGCTCGGGCCCGCTCGATCACCTCGCGGGTGCGATCGTCGACGAAGCGAGCGGCCTCGCCGTAGAAGTCGAGCGCGATCCCGTCCCCGACGTACGCCTTGACGAGCCCCTCGAGCCACGTCGCCGGGCGGGTGCGCTGGTGGAAGGCCTCGAAACCGGGGACGAAGCGGTTCATCACGACCTCGGGGTCCTGGCCGAGCTCCCGCAGGCGCTCGACGAGCAGGTCGTGGTGCTCCAGCTCTCGGGCCGCCATCCGGGACAGCTCGCCCGTCAGGTGGAGGGTCGGCGCCAGCCGCGCGTCCTCCGCGAGCCGGCCGAACGCCGACAGCTCGCCGCAGGCCAGAACGCCAAGGAGGTCGACGACGCCCGCCGGGACGTCACCGTCGGTCCGCTGCTCCGCGTTCGCCATGACGGCAGGCTAGCGCGAGCGATGTAGTGTGGTCGGGACCCACGGTGCCCGGTCGGCACGACCTCACCTCGGTCCGGCGGCGCGCAGCGCACCCGACCGACCCGATGGCCAGGGGCAGCAGCCCCCGCCGTCGACGAATGACCTCCGATCGGCCCGAGCACGCGACGCGATCGCGACCGCCGACCCGAGAGAGACGCATGACCGACCAGACCACGGACACCACCACCCCCGTCGAGGAGCAGCTCGCCGCCGAGTCCATCGAGACCGTCTCGGCGACCGCCTCCGAGGCCGTCACCCCCGAGCAGACCTTCGCGGACTTCGACGTCCACCCCGACATCGTCGCCGCGCTCGCCGAGGCCGGGATCGTCCACCCCTTCCCGATCCAGGCGATGACCCTCCCGGTCGCGCTCGGCGGGCACGACATCATCGGCCAGGCCAAGACCGGCACGGGCAAGACGCTGGGCTTCGGGATCCCGATGCTCAACCGCATCGACCTCGACACCGACGACCGCCGCCCGCAGGCCCTGGCCGTCGCGCCGACCCGCGAGCTCGCCGTGCAGGTCGCCGGCGACCTCGAGCGGGCCGGGAAGAAGCGCGGGATCAAGGTGCTCACCGTCTACGGCGGCCGCGCCTACGAGCCGCAGATCGAGGCGCTCGCCCAGGGCGTCCACGTCGTCGTCGGGACCCCGGGCCGCCTCATCGACCTGGCCAAGCAGAAGCACCTCGACCTGTCCGCGACGAAGACCGTCGTCCTCGACGAGGCCGACGAGATGCTCGACCTCGGGTTCCTCCCGGACGTCGAGAAGATCATGGCGATGACCTCGCCGGCGCGGCACACGATGCTCTTCAGCGCGACGATGCCGGGCGCGATCGTGGCGCTCGCCCGCCGGTACATGACCCAGCCGACGCACATCCGGGCGATGAGCGATGACGGCGACAAGGACAGCGCGACCGTCAAGGCCATCACCCAGCACGTCTACCGCGCCCACGCCATGGACAAGGTCGAGATGCTCTCGCGCATCCTCCAGGCCGAGGGCCGGGGCCTGACCATCATCTTCAGCCGCACCAAGCGCACCGCCGCCAAGGTGGCCGACGAGCTGACCGACCGCGGCTTCGCGGCCGCCTCGATCCACGGCGACCTGGGCCAGGGCGCCCGCGAGCAGGCGCTGCGGGCCTTCCGCAACGGCAAGGTCGACATCCTCGTCGCCACCGACGTCGCCGCGCGCGGCATCGACGTCGACAACGTCACGCACGTCGTCAACTACCAGTGCCCCGACGACGAGAAGACGTACGTCCACCGCATCGGCCGGACCGGCCGCGCCGGCAACACCGGCGTCGCCGTCACGTTCGTCGACTGGGACGACATGACGAAGTGGGCGGTCATCAACCGGATCCTCGACCTGGGGATGCCCGAGCCCGTCGAGACCTACTCCTCGAGCGAGCACCTCTACACCGACCTCGACATCCCCCGGGACGCCAAGGGCCGGCTGCCGCGCAGCAAGCGCACGCGCGCCGGGCTCGACGCCGAGGAGCTCGAGGACCTCGGCGAGACCGGGGCCTCCAGCGGGCGCCGGCCGCAGGGTGGCCGCACCCGCTCGGGCGGCCGTGGGAACGGTGGGCGTGGCGACAGCGGGCGCAGCGACGGCGGCCGTGGGCGCGCGAACGGAGACGGCGGACGCAGCACGGACCGCTCGGACGCATCCGGCGAGTCCGGCGACCGGAAGCCGCGCCGGCGTCGTCGGCGCCGCAGCGGCGAGGGTGGGTCTGCGGCGGACGGCAGCGGTGCGTGACGCACGCCCCCTCGCGCGGCGGCTCGTCCGGGCGGGGCTCGGCCTCGCAGCCCGGCTGACGCCGCGCCCGAGCACGAACGACGGGCGGGGCGCGGCCGAGGTCACCACCGAGCTCGCCCGGCTGACCGACGCCGGGCAGCACGACGCAGCGATCGCCCTCGCCCGGGCGACGATCGGCGACCTCGGCACCGACGCCCCCTTCCTCGACCAGGTGCGGGCGACCGCCGGGGCCGCGGGTGAGCTCTCCCTCCAGCGGGAGGCGACGCTCCTGCGCCTCCACGGCCTGCGCTCCCCCCTCCACGCCCCGCTGCGGGCCCGGATGGCGACGAACGCGCGCGTGCTCGAGGGGCGCTGGCTCGAGACCTCGCCCGACTGGGCACCGACGATCGAGCCATCGGTCCTGGAGGGTCTGACGCCCGTGACGGACCCCGTGCCGGGCCGGGTCCTGCACGTCGTCAAGCAGTCCCTGCCCCGCAGCCCGAGCGGGTACACCTTCCGCTCGCGGTACAACCTCCTGGCCCAGCGCGACGCCGGGCTCGACCCCGTCGTCGTCACCGAGGTCGACTACGGCCCGTCGGTCGGAGCCCCCGCGGAGGAGCTCGTCGACGGCATCCGCACGATCCACCTCTCGCGCGAGGACGTCCCGGAGAACGAGCCGTGGGACGCCCACCTCGACGCGTGGGCGACGGCGCTGGCGCCGGTCGTCGCCGCGGTGCGCCCGGCGGCGATCGTCGCCCACTCCGGCTCGCGCGGCTACGAGGGCGCGCTCGTCGCGCTCGCCGTCGGCCGCGCGCTCGGCGTGCCGGTCGTCTACGAGGTCCGCGGCTTCTTCGAGTCCCTGTGGGGCAAGGACCTCGGCCGCGTCGAGGCCGCGGAGGTCTTCCGGCGACGCCGGGACACCGACACCCGGTGCATGGAGGCCGCCGATGCCGTCGTCACGCTGAGCGAGACGATGCGCGCCGACATCGTCGGCCGGGGCGTGCCGGCCTCTCGGGTCCACGTCATGCCGAACGGGGTCGACACCGAGGCCTTCTCGCCGGTGGAGCCGGGATCCGAGCGCGCGCGGGCCGTCGCGGACCTGCGGGCGCGGCTCGGGCTGACCGACCGGTTCACCTTCGGCTACGTGAGCAACCTCGACCACCGACGCGAGGCGCAGGAGCTGCTCGTCGACGCCGCGGTCGAGCTGAACCGGCGCGGCGTCGCGGCGAGCGCGGTGATCGTCGGTGACGGGCTGCGCCGGGCCGAGGTCGAGGAGCACGCGCGGGCCACGGGCGCGCTCGAGCGGGGGGAGGTCGTCATCACCGGACGCGTGCCGCACGAGCAGGTGCTCGACCACTACGCGCTGCTCGACGTCTTCGTCGTCCCCCGGATCGACGAGCGCGCCGCGCGCCTCGTCAGCCCGCTCAAGCCGTTCGAGGCGATGGCCGTCGGCCGCGCCGTCGTCGTCTCGGACCTGCCCGCCCTGTCGGAGATCGTCGGGTCCGGGGACGACGCCCGGGGCGCGGTGTTCACCGCCGGCGACGCGAGCTCCCTCGCGGACGTGCTCGGCCGGCTCGCCGGCGACCCGGCCGAGCGGGACCGGCTCGGCGCGGCGGCGCGGGCCTGGGTCGTCGCTCACCGGCGCTGGGCGGACAACGGTCCCCGCTACGCGGAGATCATCCGCAACCTCTGAGGGTCGGACGCGGCCTCGGGCGACGCCGGGGGGACGGTCGGTCAGACCTCGACGTGCTCGCGCGGGTCGCCGAAGAAGGCGACGTGCCCGGCCCGGTTCATCAGCGCCGTGTCGGCGATGGGCCACGTGTGGGCGTGCCGGTCGACGCCGCGGACGGACACGAAGTTGAACCGGTCGCCCGACCACGTCCGCACCCCGGCCTCCGTGGCGCGGGTGAGGATGTCGGTGTCGACGGCGCGCGGCAGGTCGCCGAAGCGCAGGTCCGTGACGACGTCCCGGTCGAGGATGATCGTCCCGCCCTGGACGAGCTTCTCGAAGCGGTGCTCGGCGTACGGGAACCGCAGGACGACGGCGCCGGAGCTGCGCAGCCACGTGTAGTGCGCCCACTTCCCCACGATCCCCGCCCCGGAGTGGGTGAAGCAGTCGAGCAGGTCGGTGAGGTAGTGCCGGCCGTAGAAGTTGTCGTCATCGACCTTGGCGACGTACTTCCCGTCGCTCGCATCGACGCCGAGGTTGAGGCACGCGCCGAGGGTCAGCTCCTTGTCGGCCGCGATGACCTCGACGTTCGTCACGCCCTTGGCCCGCAGGTCCTTGCGGACGGCGGCCGGGTCGAGGTCGAGCCCGTGGAGGACGAGGACGAGCTGGACCGTCCCGTTCGCGTGCTCGGCCTGGCGCAGGACGTTCTCGGTGACGTTGTCCAGCTCGTGCGCGCGGTTCGTCGAGACGACGAGAGAGACGTCCCGGCAGACGTGGGAACCGGTGATCGCGGCGTCCTGCTCGATGACGTGCGCGCGGTGGCCGAGGGTGTGACCGGTGCGGGCCGCGCGCGCGGCGACGAGGGCCTCTCGCTCGACGACCTCGTCCTGCCACAGCCGGGCGATGACGTCGAGCCGCAACGCCTCCTCGTCGTCGGCGAGCGTCACGTGCGGCCGCAGGCGAGCCGGGAGCAGGGGTGCGGTCGCGGAGTCGACGACGATCGAGGTCCCGGCCATGGCGGCCTCGACGACGGACCACGCGAGGCCGGGGTGCCCACCGGTCGCGGCGACGGCGCGGTAGTGGCCGAGCACCGGGCGGTCGCCGGGCAGGTCGTCGATGGAGCGGACGACGCGGGCATCGAGCCGATCGGCCGGCGCCGGGGCGTACGTCGCGACGTCGGGTCGCTCGCCCGCCACGAGGGCGATGCCCTCCTCGCGGTGCGCCAGGCGCCCGACGTGCCGGGGCGCGTGGATCTCCGGGGCGGCGGCCGGCGGAAGGAAGGCGGTCGGCAGCCCCGAGACCTCGGCCCACTGCGTCGCGCGGGCCTCGTCGTCGACGTAGAGCCGGATGCCCTCGCGGCGCTCGGTGTCCGCCAGGAGCGCCTCGAGGGCCTCGGGGTCCCACTCGTGGAGCGCGGCCTCGGTGGACCACAGCGCGACGGGCACCCCGGCGGCCCGGGCGCGGGCGATGAGGTGGACGACGGTCGTCAGGGTCGCGGTGGCCGGGGCCGCGCCGCGCAGCTCGACGAGGAAGAGATCGGCGCGCTCGACCGCGTCGACCCCTTGGAGGACGAGCACCTCCGTGACGTCCCACCGGCCGCGCAGCCCGACGGCCAGCCGGGGGGTGGCGCACACGGCAGCGGAGACCCGGGTCTCGCCGGACGGGGGTGTCGGAGCGTCGGCCTTCGCCTCGACGCGGCGGCGCCGGCGCGAGGCCGCCCAGCCGCTGCGCTGCCCCGCCGTCGCGTCCCGGACGGCGTCCCGCACCCGGCGGGCGGGGCCGACGAGCGGGTCGGGGACGGACGAGCGCAGCGACATCGGTTCAGCTCCTCAACGGCGGGGACTCCAAGGATGACAGGTGCGCCTGCACGACCCGGACGGTCTCGGCCGGGGTGTCGCCGGGTCCGCACCACGCGAGCGGCGTGGCGACGGCCCAGCGGCCGAGCTCGGTCTCGACGGACTCGCGGGTCCAGGCGACCGGCACCCGCCCGACCCGTGCCGACCCCGGGTCGCGGACGACGACGGCGTCCGCGGTGAGCGAGGGTGCCACGCGGCCCGTGGCGACGCAGGCGGGGGTGCGGACGTGCACGAGTCGGGCATGGCCGTCGGCCTCCGGCTCGACGACGACCAGTCGCCCATCGTCGACGAGCGCCTGCACGTCCGACCGGATCATCACGCGGTGCCGGCGCAGGCGGGCCTCGTTCTCGCGCGGCAGGAGCCCGACCCGCAGGCCGGCGTCCGCGAGCCCCCGGAGGATCCCGGCGAGGGCGCCGGGGGCGTCCATCGTGTCGGCCGGGTCGTCGACGAGAACGACGTCGAGGTCGAACGGCGCGTCGGTCACCCACGTCCGGGGCAGGGCGAAGCGGCGCTGCCCCGAGCCGTCGAGCCGCGGCCACACGCCAGCCCCGCCGTCGGCCTCCCGAGCGGCGACCTCCCCCGCGCCGCCCGCCACCGCGGTGGGCGGGCCCGCGGGGAGCCGTCCGTGCCAGGCGCGGTACGCCGACTGGTGGACGATCCACGGCGCGCGGGCCCAGCCCACCCGGAAGTCGGCCCGCGACAGCGAACCCTCCCGCAGCCGGGTGATGCTGAGGACCTCGTCGACGACGTGCCGCCCGCCGGGGTACCGGCGGTCGATGCGTTCCTGGAGCTCGGCGTCCCCGCCGCGGCGGGCCGAGTCGAACCAGCCGATCGCCTCGTGGACCTCCCGCCGGACGAGGGTGCTCGAGGCGTTGACGCGGGTGGCGGGGTAGCCCAGCCACGTCGTCCGCAGGTCGGGAAGGGCTCGCAGCGCGCCCGACTCGGTCGCGACGACCGCGGGGTCGTCGAGCATCGGCAGGACCTGGCGCTCGACCCGCTCGGGGTGGTTCCAGTCGTCGGAGTCGAGGTTGCCCAGGAGGTCTCCGGTCGTGGCCGCGAAGCCGGCGTTGCGGGCCGCGAAGGCGCCGACGTTCCGCGGCAGGTGGAGCACCCGGCAGCCGGGGACGATCGCCGCGGCCTCCTCGACCGCCGAGGCGCCCTCCGGCGAGGACCCGTCGTCGACGAGGACGACCTCGAGGTCGGGCCAGGTCTGGTCGCGCAGCGAGGCCATCGCGGTCGCGAGGAAGGGGCCCGGCTCGTGCGTGCAGACGACGATGCTCACCCGCGGCACGTCCCGGCCGGCGGCGGTGAGCTCCGCAGCCAGGGCGTCCCGCCGGGCGGCCACGACGTCGGCGGGGGCGGTGAGCCGGTCGAAGGCGGTGTCCTCGGGGCCGGTCGGCTCGCGCAGCGCGGGGACGATCCGGCCGGTCGCGGCCCACCCGGCCGTGAGCAGGTGCCACCACGCGTCCGGGTCGCCCCCGGCCTGCGGGTGGGCGACGTCGGCCCGCAGCGCGCGGACCGAGTCCTCCTCGAGGCGGGTCAGCGCGGGCAGGTCCCGGGCGAACCGGTCGGCCGCCCCGGCGAGGACGAGGCCGTGGGCGTGGAGCAGCTGCTGGCGGGCGGTGAGCCGTCGGGCACCGTCGCGGTCGACGACCTCCGCGAGGATCGCGAACCCCTCGTCCGCGCGGTCGTCGGAGACGGCGAGGACCTCACCGAGCGCTGCCCGCCAGTGGACGGCCCCGGTGCGTCGGGCGAGGAGCTCGACCGCGTCCCGGGCGATCGCCGAGCGGGTGCGCAGCGCGGTCGCGACGAGCGCCTCGCTGCCGGTGATCTCCGCGCCGCGGGCGTACCCGGCGACGAGTCGGTCCGCGCCGGTCGTCCGCGCCCCGCGCACGAGCGCCGCCGGAGGCGCGAGCACGCGGGTGCGGTCGACGGGATCACCGCTCGCGAGGAGACCGACGGCCTGGCGGCCGAGGGCGAGGAGCCGGGCGGGGCTCGGCACGGATCAGGACCCGATCGTCGAGGTGTCGATGACGTACCGGTAGCGGACGTCGCCCGCGACGACCTTGTCGTACGCCTCGGTCACCTCGTCGGCGGTGATGACCTCGATCGTCGCGCCGATGCCGTGCTCGGCGCAGAAGTCGAGCATCTCCTGCGTCTCCTGGATGCCGCCGATCATCGACCCGGCGACGACCTTGCTCTGCCCGATGACCGCGCTGGGCGGGAAGGCGTAGTCGTCGTTCGGCAGACCGACGTTGACGAGGACGCCGAAGGGCTTGAGCAGACCGAGGAGCCCGCCCAGGTCGAGGTCGGCGCTCACCGTGTTGAGGATGACGTCGAAGCTGCCCCGCAGTGCCTTCATCGACGCCTCGTCCTTGGTCGAGACGTGGTCGCTCGCACCGAGCTCCCGGCTGTCGTCGGCCTTGTCGAGGCTGCGGGAGAGGACGGTGACCTGCGCGCCCATCGCGGCGGCGATCTTCACCCCCATGTGGCCCAGGCCGCCCATCCCCACGACGGCGACGGTCGAACCGGGGCCGACACCCCAGCGCTGCAGCGGGGCGAAGGTGGTCACGCCCGCACACATGAGCGGGGCGGCGACGTCGAGCCCGATCCCCTCGGGGATCCGGCAGACGAAGCGCTCGTCGACGACGATCTGCTGGGCGTACCCGCCCTGGGTGATCGCACCCTCGCCGCGCTTGGGGTCGGGGCTGTTGTACGTGAACGTCGCACCCCTGCGGCAGAACTGTTCGGCGCCGTTCTTGCACTGCTCGCACTCGCCGCAGCTCTCGACCATGCAGCCGACGCCGACGCGGTCACCGACGCCGTGCCGCGTGACGGCCGAGCCGACGGCCGAGACCGTGCCGGCGATCTCGTGCCCCGGGGTGAGGGGGTACCGGATCTCCCCCCACTCGCCCCGGACGGTGTGGATGTCCGAGTGGCAGATGCCGGCGAAGGCGATGTCGATGAGGACGTCGTGCTCGCCGACGTCGCGCCGTTCGATCGTGCCCTGCTCGAAGGCGGCGTCGGGTCCGGGTGCCTGCAGCGCGAGGGTCGTCATCATGCGAGCAGACTCTCACGGTGCGCCGACAGCGGGAGCCCCGCCGTCAGAGCCGCGGCAGGAGGCCGGTCGCGACCTCGCGGTAGGCGATCGCCCCCTTCGAGCGTCGCGAGGTCGACAGGATCGACCGGCCGATGGCGGGGGCCTCGGCGAACCGGACGGTGCGCGGGATCGGCGGGTCGAGGACCGGCACCCCGTACCGCCCCCCGAGGTCGGCGAGGACCTCCCGCGCGTGGCTGCTGCGCCCGTCGTACATCGTCGGGAGGATCCCCCACACGGTGAGCTTCTTGTTGAGCAGGCGGCGGACGTCGGCGACCGTGTCGAGGAGCTGGCCGACGCCGCGGTGGCTGAGCATCTCGCACGACATCGGGATGATGAGCCCCTGGCTGGCGGTGAGGGCGTTGAGGGTCAGCACCCCGAGCGAGGGGCTGCAGTCGACGAGGATGACGTCATAGTCGCCGAGCACCTCGTCGAGGGCGCTCTGGAGCGCGTACTCCCGACCGGGCCGTGGGAGCAGCTGGGCCTCGGCCCCCGCGAGGTCGATCGTGCTCGGGACGAGATCGATCCCCTCGTCGCAGCCGATGATCGTGTCGGCGAGCGCGCACTGCCCGAGCAGCGCCTCGTTGATGCTCGTCTCGACGAGGTCGGGGTCGACCCCGAGGCTGAAGGTCAGCGACGCCTGGGCGTCGAGGTCGACGAGCAGCACCCGCTTGCCGCCCTCGGCGAAGGCCGCACCGAGCGAGGCGGTGCTCGTCGTCTTCGCGACGCCGCCCTTCTGGTTCGCGACGGAGACGACGACCGCCTTCTTCTTCCGCGCCACGTGGCCACCCTTCGTTCTCGGACGGGCGCCCCGTGGCGCCGTCGCCCCGACGATCCTGTCACCCGGAGGCAACCTCCGCACCCATGCCGCGTGATCCGTGGAGCTCAGGCCGGGTTGTCCGCCTCGTCGAGGTCGGGCAGCCCGGCCCAGTCCGGGTGCTCGGGGCCGACCGCCTGCCCCTCGGGGCAGTGAGCTCGGACGTCGCACCACCGGCACAGCGGGGATGGGTTCGGCTCGAACATCGCCGACTCGCTCCCCGTACGGGCGTGGTCGGCATCGGCCCGTCCGGCGTCGGTCGCGATCTGTCCGGCTTGGGCGACCTTCCTCGCGAGCGAGTCGTCGGTGTGCTCGTGACGGACGACGGTGCCGCTCGGGACGTGGTGGAGCTCGACCGCGACGCACCGGCGACGGAACATCTTCCACACCGCCGCGGCGTACAGCGCCAAGGGCAGGGACGTCCGCGCCTCGTCCTCCCCCGGCGGGGTCCGGCCCGTCTTGTAGTCGACGACGACGAGCTCCCCGTCGCGGTCGTCCAGCCGGTCGATCCGCCCGAACATCCGCAGCGTCCGGGTCCGGTCGACGAAGGCGACGGACCGTTCGACCCCGAGCGGCTCGACGTGCGGGTCGACCCCGGCGAGGTAGTCCGCGACCCAGCGCATCGCCGCGGACCGGTGGCGCGCCGACTGGTCGAGGTCGAGGAAGCCGACGTCGCTCCACCCCTCCCGGACCAGGCGCGCCCCCGCCGACGGGGTCCGGTCGACGACCGACAGGTCCCACCAGTCCCGCAGCGCGTTGTGGATCGTCACGCCGACCGCGGTGTGCGCCCGCTGCGCGCGACGCTCGGGCCGGGGCCGGTCGAGGTAGACGAGCCGGTAGCGGCGCGGGCAGTCGAGGAAGGTCGTCAGGCGGCTGGGCGACCCGCCCCACGTCGGAGCCGGGACGCCCTCGAGCGGGAGCGCCTCTCCCCCGCCGGCCGGGACCTCAGCCTCCGACGAGCCCACGGATCGCCTCGAGGACCTCGGGCTCGGTGGTGTGCTCCGCGAGCCGGTTGTGCTTGCCGGTCCCGTGGTAGTCGCTGCTGCCCGTCACCAGGAGGCCGAGCCCCGCGGCCAGCTCGCGCAGCCGCCGGCGGTCGGCCTCGTCGTGGTCGCGGTGGTCGACCTCGATGCCCGCCATCCCGGCGGCGGCCATCTCCTCGATGAGCCGCTCCTCGTGCCGGTGCCCACGGGAGACCGCGAACGGGTGCGCGATGACCGCCACCCCGCCGGCGGCGCGGACCACCTCGACGCCACGGACGGCAGGGATCGCGTAGTGATGGACGTAGTACGGGCTGTCGGTGCCGAGCATCCGCGCGAACGCCTCGTCCCGGTGCCCGACGACGCCCGAGGCGACGAGCGCGTCGGCGATGTGCGGACGCCCCGGGGTCGCCCCCGGGCCGATCTGCGCGGTGACCTCGTCCCAGCTGATCGGGATGCCGTCCTCGATCATGAGCTCGACCATCCGCTCCAGCCGGGTCTCCCGGGAGGTGCGGGCCTTCGCGAGCTCGGCGACGAGCTCGGGGTGCTCGGGGTCGAGGTGGTAGCCGAGCAGGTGCACGCTGCGCCCGTCGTCGGTGCAGGACACCTCGATCCCGGGGACGATCTCGATCCCGACGCGCTCGGCCTCGGTCTGCGCGTCGGCCCAGCCGAGCGCCGTGTCGTGGTCGGTGACGGCGAGGACGTCGACCCCCGCGGCCGCCGCCGCACGGACGAGCTGCGCCGGCGAGTCGGTGCCGTCGCTCGCGCTCGAGTGGCTGTGGAGGTCGATCACGGGGCGCACCCCCCGCACCCTACGGCCGCGCTCCCCCACCCGTGCCACGATGAGCCGATGAGCGAGGAGCAGACCCAGGCCGACAACCGCCCACGCCCGACGACCGATCAGTTCCGGGAGTTCGTCGCGCAGGACTGGGCTCCTCGGCCGCCGGGGGCTTCGACCGCGGACGAGGTGGCCGCGTACACCCCGGCCCGCCGCGATGCCCTCTCCCAGCGGTTCCCCGGGGATCGTCTCGTCGTGCCGGCCGGCGGGCTCAAGGTCCGCAGCAACGACACGGACTACGTCTTCCGGCCGCACTCGGCGTTCGTCCACCTCACCGGGTGGGCCGCCGACGCCGAGCCCGACGCCGTGCTCGTCCTCGAGCCGCGCGAGGACGCCGGGCACGACCCGGTCCTCTACTTCCGGCCGATGGCGCCGCGGGAGGACGAAGAGTTCTTCGCCGACCCCCGGTACGGGGAGTACTGGGTCGGCGTCCGACCGACGCTGGAGGACCTCGCCGTGCGGCTCGGCATCGAGACCCGGCACCTGTCCGAGCTCGACGCCCACGTCGGCAAGGACGCCGGTGCGACGACGGTCCGGCTCGTCCGCGACGCCGACCGGGAGCTGACGCAGCGGCTCGACGGGGTCCGCGTGCAGGAGGGGGCGGACCAGGAGTCCTTGGCCGAGGCCGACGACGCGCTCGCCGCCGCCTGCAGCATCCTGCGCCTGACGAAGGACGCGTGGGAGGTCGGGCAGATGCAGCGGGCCGTCGACGCCACGAAGGTCGGCTTCGAGGCGGTCATCGCCGACCTGCCGGAGGCGGTGCGCCGCGGCCGCGGCGAGCGCTGGGTCGAGGGCGTCTTCGGCCTGCACGCCCGGCACGAGGGCAACGGGGTCGGGTACGACTCGATCTGCGCGGCCGGCGACCACGCGAACACGCTGCACTGGATCAAGAACACCGGCGAGCTGCGCGAGGGCGACCTCCTGCTGCTCGACGCCGGGGTCGAGGTCGACTCGCTGTTCACCGCGGACGTCACGCGCACCCTGCCGGTGTCGGGACGGTTCAGCGACGCCCAGCGGGAGATCTACGACGCGGTGCTCGCCGCGCAGGAGGCCGGGATCGCCGCGGCCCGCCCGGGCAACCGGTTCAGCGACGTCCACGCGGCGGCGATCCGGGTCATCGCCGAGCACCTCCACGCCTGGGGCCTGCTGCCCGAGGGCGTCGACGTCGAGGGCACGCTCGACCCGTCGACCGGCCAGTACCACCGGCGGTGGATGGTCCACGGCACGAGCCACCACCTGGGCATCGACGTCCACGACTGCGCGCTCGCCACGCGCGAGGAGTACATGGACGCCGAGCTCGTCCCCGGCATGGTCCTCACCGTCGAGCCCGGGCTCTACTTCAAGGCCGACGACCTCAAGGTGCCCGAGCGCTTCCGCGGGAACGGGGTGCGGATCGAGGACGACGTCGTCATCACCGAGGACGGCTGCCGCAACCTCTCGGCGGACTTCCCCCGGACGGCCGACGACGTCGAGGCCTGGATGGCGCGGATCCAGTCCCGCTGACCTGCTCGGCGACCGCTGAGTCCGCGGCGAACCAGAGCAGCCGAACCGGCTCAGGTCGTCGCGTCGGCCGCGCGGTCGAGCGCCGCGACGAGGTCGGCGACGAGGTCGGCGGGGTCCTCGATCCCGATCGAGAAGCGCAGCAGGCCCTCGCCGATCCCGGCCGTCTCCCGCGCCTCAGCGGTCATCGACGCGTGGGTCATCGTCGCCGGGTGCGCGACCAGCGACTCCACCCCGCCGAGGGACTCGGCGAGGCTGAAGTAGCGCAGCCCGTCGAGGAACGCCCGGACCGCCGGCTCGCCCCCGGACAGCTCGACGCTGAGCATCGCGCCGAACCCGTCCTGCTGCCGGGCGGCGATCTCGTGACCGGGGTGCTCGGGCAGGGCAGGGTGGTTGACCCGCGCGAGCGCCCGGTGCCCGCGGATCGCCTCGAGCACGGCAGCCGTGTTCTCCTCGTGCTGCCGCAGCCGGACGTGGAGGGTCCGCAGGCCCCGCAGCGTCTGGTAGCTGTCGAACGGGCTGCCGGTGAGGCCGAGGACGTTGGCCCACCACGCCATCTGCTCGTGCAGCTCGGCGGTCGCGCTGACCACCGCGCCGCCGACGACGTCGCTGTGCCCGTTGAGGTACTTCGTCGTCGAGTGGACGACCACGTCGCAGCCGAGCTCGATCGGCCGCTGCCACACCGGGGACAGGAAGGTGTTGTCGGCGACGACGAGCGCCCCGACCTCCTTCGCGGCGGCGGCGACCTTCGCGACGTCGGTGATCCGCAGCAGCGGGTTCGAGGGGGTCTCGAGCCAGACGACCTTCGGGGCCTGCTCGGCACCCAGCGCGGCGGCGACGGCCTCCTCGTCGGTGAAGTCGACGCTGATGACGGTGAAGTGCTCCTTCGCGCCGAGCGAGTCGAAGAGGCGCCACGTGCCGCCGTAGCAGTCGTGCGGGAGCAGGACGGTGCCCCCGGGCGACAGGAGGGCGTGCACGGCGATGGTGATCGCGCCCAGGCCCGTCGCGGCGACGACGCCGCCGGCCCCACCCTCGAGGTCGGCGAGCGCGTCGCCGAGCAGGTCCCGGGTCGGGTTGCCGCTGCGGGTGTAGTCGTACTTCCGGGGTTCGGCGAAGTCGGCGAACGTGAAGTTGCTCGACAGGTGCAGCGGCGGCACGACCGCGCCGAACTGCGTGTCGGACTCCAGCCCCGAGCGGACGCCGCGGGTCATGCCCGAGCCGCGGGTCGCGTCAGTGGTGGTGGGGTTCGTCTCGCTCGTGGTCATCGGGTGCACCTTTCCGTGGTTCGAGGGGCGCCTCGACCTGCGGGTACCGGGTGCATCGCGACGACCGCGGGGGCCGCTCGCGATCCATCTGCCGGCCGGTCCGAGGACCACCGCAGGACTTGGCACCGTGACCGCGGATCGCTCCGCGGGTGGTTGCCCCGGCGTCGTCGGGCCTGTCCCTCAGCCGGTCGTGATGGATGTCGGGAGCACCGTACAACCGGCACCACCCGCAGGCGAAACCCGGGTCCGGCACCCGGACACACCAGCAGACGGCGAGGCCCCGCGCGCCGTGGTGGCGTGCGGGGCCTCGTCACGGGTCGGCCGGTCAGACCCGCGGCTGGCCCGGCCCCCCGGACTGCTGCGGCCGGGCGGCCTCCTGGGCGGCCCGGATCCTCTCCTGCGCCGCCGCCCGAGGGTCGAGCTTCGCGAGCAGCTCCCGGCCCATCGCCGCGTGCTTGTGCTCGGTGAGCACCTCGTACCGGGTGGCGACGACCTGGCTGACCGACGTGAAGTCACGGCGGCCGCGGGTCACGGCATAGCCGATCGCCGCCCAGACGATGCCGAAGACCGCACCGGTGAGCACGGTCGACAGCAGGATCGCGAGGATCGGGCCCTCGTCGAAGAGCGAGAGGATCACACCGATGAACAGACCGAGCCACATGCCCGACAGCGCGCCACCGGCGATGACGGAGCCCCACGTCAGCCGGCCGGTGACCCGCTCGATCTGCTTGAGGTCGGTGCCGACGATCATCACGTCGGCGACGGGGAACTCGTGGTCGGCGAGGTGGTCCACCGCGCGCTGGGCGTCCTCGTAGGCGTCGAACACCCCGAGGCTCATGGGGTAGGCGAGGCGGAGACGGGAGGTCGGCAGGGACGCTGCGGTCGTCTGGGCGGTCATGCCCCGATCCTCTCAGAGAACGTCGGAACCCCGCACCGTTCGGTGCGGGGTTCCGACGTCCGGGGCTCCGGCGTGCGGGCTCAGCCCTTGAGCTTGTAGTCCTTGAGCAGCGCCTTGCCGATGATCATCTTCTGGATCTCCGCCGTGCCCTCACCGATGAGGAGCATGGGCGCCTCACGGTAGAGCCGCTCGATCTCGTACTCCTTCGAGTACCCGTAACCACCGTGGATGCGGAAGCTCTGCTCGACGACGTCGGCGCAGTACTCGGCGGCGAGGTACTTCGCCATCCCGGCCTCGAGGTCGTTGCGCTCGCCGCGGTCCTTGAGCTTGGCGGCCTTGACCATCATCTGGTGCGCGGCCTCGACCTTCGTGCCCATGTCGGCGAGCCGGAAGAGGATGCCCTGGTGCTCGGCGATCTTCTTGCCGAAGGTCTCGCGCTGCTGGGCGTAGGAGATGCCGAGCTCGAACGCACGACGGGCCAGGCCGCACGCGCGCGCGGCGACGTTGACGCGACCGACCTCGACGCCGTCCATCATCTGGTAGAAGCCCTTGCCCGGCTCGCCGCCGAGGATCTGGGCCGTCGTGGTCTTGTGGCCCTCGAGGACGAGCTCGGTCGTGTCGACGCCCTTGTAGCCCATCTTCGCGATCTTGCCCGGGACGGTGACGCCCTGCGCGGTCTCACCGAAGCCCGACTCCTTCTCGACGAGGAACGTCGTCATGTTCTGGTGCGGCCGCTCGCCCCCGAGGTCGGTCTTGACGAGGACGGCGACGAGGTTGGCGGAGCCACCGTTGGTCAGCCACATCTTCTGGCCGGTGATCGTCCACTCGTCGCCCTCGCCCTGGACGGCCTTGGTCCGGATGCCGGCAACGTCGGACCCCAGGCCCGGCTCGGACATCGAGAACGCGCCCCGGATCTCACCCGTGGCCATGCGGGGGAGGTAGCGCTGCTTCTGCTCGTCCGTGCCGTGCTTGAGGAGCATGTAGGCCACGATGAAGTGGGTGTTGATGATCCCGGAGACGCTCATCCAGCCGCGGGCGATCTCCTCGACGCACAGCGCGTAGGTGAGGAGCGACTCGCCGAGACCGCCGTACTCCTCGGGGATCATCAGGCCGAAGATCCCCATCTCCTTCATCGCCTCGACGATCTCGGTGGGGTACTCGTCCTTCGCCTCGAGCTCCTGGGCGACGGGAATGATCTGCTCCTCGACGAACTCCCGGACGAGCTTGATCAGCTCGGTCTGCTCCTCGGTGAGGCCGTCGGTCGTCTGCAGTCGGGACATGCGGTGGTTCGCCGCCTTCGGGTCGGGGATGGGGCTGCCTACCAGTATCCCGCGTCGACCGCGGCCATCGGAAGGCTCCCCGCGGTGACATCGACCACCGCCAGGCCCCGGGGCGTCAGTCGTGGACGAGCACCCGGCTGCCGACCGGCATGAGGTCCTTCGCCCAGATCATGTCCATCGCCGCGTTGCTCAGCCGGGCGCAGCCGTGCGAGGCGGGGTACCCGGGGATGTACGGGGCACCGTGCACCGCGTACCCGCCGTTGAAGTAGCGCGGCCGGTACAACGTCCCGAGCGGCCCCGTGTCCGGACCGTTCACCGTGCGACCGACCCGGTAGTCGCCCCGGGGGGTGTACGCGACCCGGGTCTCGCCCTGACTGACGTACGTCTCGCCCGAGGCCGTGCTCGTGTTGAACGTCATGGCGACGCGGCCGTCGCGGACGACGAGCAGCAGCTGGGAGCTGATGTCGATCTCGACGAGATCGCCCGAGGCCGTCGTCGTCGGGCGGACGCCCTCGGCGAGCGCCTTCATCGTCTTGCTGCCGGCCACCCCGTCGGGCGCGAGGTCGGCTGCCTTCTGCAGCGCGAGCACCGCCTGGGAGGTCAGCTCGCCGTACGTGCCGTCGGCCTTCCCGTTCCAGTACCCGAGCTCGGTCAGACGCTTCTGCAGGCGGATCACCCGGGCCCCGCGGTCGCCCGGCCCCAGCGGCGTGCGGCCGACCGTCGTCGCGGGTGGGGATGCCTGGACCTCCGGGACGTCGCCGCCGGTGGACGAGGTCGACGACGTCCCGGTCGGGCTCGAGGTCCCCGTGATGCGGTCCCATGCGGCAGCGTCCGTCGATGTGCTGCCCGCGACGGCCGCGCCGCCGATCCCGACGCCCACGGCAAGCGCTCCCCCGAGCGCAGCCTTCGCCAGCCGTGCCGTCATCCCCATGATGAATCCGGTCCCCTCGTCCTGCCCGGGCATGCCCCGTCGTCCAGTATCACCCGATCCGACGCCGACGCGCCGCATCCGGTTGCCCGGGCGGCCCCGGTCGTTGCCGACCTGTGACCGCGCCCGGGGGTCGACCGGTCAGTAGATCCAGATCTGGCGGCCGATCGGCGCGAGGTTGTGCGCCCAGATGAAGTCGATCGCCTTGTTGTGCAGGCGGGCGCACCCGTGGGAGGCCGGGTAGCCGGGGATCGAGCGCGACCCGTGGATCGCATAGCCACGGTAGAAGTACCGCGGCCGCCACAGGGTCCCAAGCGGCGACCGGTCCATCCCGTTGATCGCGCGCTGGAAGCGCCAGCGCCCGACCGGCGTCGGCGTGCTCGGCGCTCCGGTGCTCGTGTTGAAGACCCACGCGACGCGACCGTTGACGACCGCGATCATCACCTGGCGGCGCTTGTTGACCTCGATGATGCTGCCGCTCTTGGTCCGGGCGACCGGTCGGGTGATGCTGTCGAGCGCCCGCCACGTCGCCGGGCCGCAGATGCCGTCTCGGGTCAGGCCCCGCATCTTCTGGAACGCCATGACCGCCTGCGCGGTCGTCGTGTCGAAGTAGCCGGGGTAGCGCCGGTCGAGCCAGTAGCCGTGGCTGTAGAGGCGCCACTGGAGCTTGCGCACCCACTGGTTGCGCGAGCCGACGCGCAGGGTGGGGCGGGTGACGGCGGCCGCGGGATCCATCCCGGTCGCGACGAGCGCGCCGGTGACGGTGGCAGCGCCAGCCCCGCGCAGGAGGACTCGACGGGACAGGCTCATGGCGGTCACTTCTCTCGATCGGCTCAGGACGGGTACTCGGTTGCGGCCGTCCACCCCGTCGGACGCGGCAGCGGCCGGTCCGGCGGCACCGTCAAGGATGCCACGAACCGGCCGCTGCGAGGGGCGCGGTCAGGCCGTGCGCGAGATGATCGCCTCGTGGGTCGCGAGCACGCGGCGGGCGATGTCGACGTGGAGGTTCTCGATCATCTTGCCGTTGTAGGTGACGACGCCGGTGCCGGCGCCCGCCTCCCACGCCTGCAGGATCCCGCGGGCCTCCTCGACGTCCTTCTCGCTCGGGGCGTAGGTCTCGTTGCAGACCTCGACCTGGCCGGGGTGGATGAGCGTCTTGCCGTCGAAGCCCATCTCGCGGCCCTGCCGGCACTCGGCGGCGAAGCCCTCGGCGTCCTTGACGTCGTTGTAGACGCCGTCGAGGATCGCGACCCCGGCCTCGCGGGCGGCGAGCAGCGCCCACGAGAGCGACGTGATCAGCGGGGTCCGACCCGGGACGTGCGCGGCCTGGAGCTCCTTGACGAGGTCGTTCGTCCCCATGACGAGGACGGCGAGCCGGTCGGAGGCGGCGGCGATCTCGCGGGCGTTGAAGATCGCCTGCGGGGTCTCGACCATCGCCCACAGCCTCGTGTGCTCGGGCGCGCCGGCCTGCTTGATCGCGGCGACGAGCTGGCGGACCTCGTCCGCGGTCCCGACCTTCGGCACGACGATCCCGGCGGGGCCGGCCTTCGCGGCCGCGGCGAGGTCCTCGTCGTGCCACTGCGTGCCGATCCCGTTGATCCGGATCGTCAGCTCGCGCTCGCCGTACTCGCCGGAGGTGACGGCGGCGCAGGCGGCCTCTCGGGCGGCCGGCTTGTCGTCCGGCCCGACGGCGTCCTCGAGATCGAGGATGAGCGCGTCGACCGGGAGGGTCTTGGCCTTCTCCAGGGCGCGGGCGTTGCTGCTCGGCATGTAGAGGACCGAGCGGCGGGGGGTGTACTCGTTCGTCATGGCGCTCAGCCCTTCGCGTTGTCGGTGTTCTCGGTGGTCTCGGGCGTCGCGTAGAGCTCCGCCAGCTCGGGGTCGTTGGCCGACAGTCGGTCGGCGAGCTCGAGGATGACCAGGCACTGCTTGAGGCTCGCGTCGTCCTCCATCTTCCCGTCGAGCATGACGGCGCCGGTCCCGTCACCCATCGCCTCCTTGACGCGGCGGGCGTGCGCGACGTCCTCGGCCGAGGGGGAGAAGACCTTTTTCGCGATGGCGATCTGCACGGGGTGGAGGGTCCACGTGCCGACGCACCCGAGGAGGAAGGCGTTGCGGAACTGGTCCTCGCACGCGACGACGTCCTTGATGTCCCCGAACGGGCCGTAGTACGGGAAGATCCCGTGCATCGCGCACGCGTCGACCATGCGCGCGATCGTGTAGTGCCACAGGTCCTGCTGGAAGACGGTGCGCTCGGCGTCGTACTGCGGGGCGCCGTCCGCGTCCTTCGGCGGGTCCTGGCGAACGAGGTAGCCGGGGTGGCCGCCGCCGACGCGCGTCGTCTTCATCCGCCGGTCGGCCGCGAGGTCGGCCGGGCCGAGCGAGATGCCCTGCATCCGGGGGCTCGCCCCGCAGATCGCCTCGACGTTCGCGACACCCCGCGCCGTCTCGAGGATCGCGTGGACGAGGATCGGCCGCTGCAGGCCCGCCTTCGCCTCGAGCTGGGCCAAGATCCGGTCCACGTAGTGGATGTCCTCGGGGCCCTGGACCTTCGGGACCATGATCACGTCGAGCTTGTCGCCGATCTGCGTGACGAGCGTCGTGAGGTCGTCGAGCACCCACGGGCTGTCCAGCGCGTTGACCCGCGTCCACAGCTGGGTGTGCTCGCCGAAGTCGGTCGCCTTGGCGATGTCGACGAGGCCCTGCCGGGCCGCCTCCTTCTTGTCGGCCTTGACGGCGTCCTCGAGGTTGCCCAGGAGGACGTCGACGGTCCCGATCATGTCCGGGACCTTCGCGGCCATCTTGGGGTTGCTCGGGTCGAAGAAGTGGATCATCCGGCTCGGGCGGGCCGGCACCTCTCGGACCGGTGCCGGAGCACCCACCGCGAGGGGGGCGAAGAAGTCCTTGGCGCTGCGCATGGTCGACCTTCCGGTGCGGGGACGAGGATCCGCTCGAACGTAGCAGCGCACCCGCGCCGCCCGCCGTGACGGCCCGCACGGCGGACCGCTCGACTTGCGCGCGTCGTTAGCCTTGCCGCGTGAGCGCCCCCACCCGTGTCTACGTCGCCAGGCTGGCCAGCCTTGACGTCTTCGACCCGCTCGGGGACCGCGTCGGCCGGGTCCGGGACGTCGTCGTCACCTTCCCGCCGAAGCGCCGCCCGCGGGTCATCGGGCTCGTCGTCGAGGTCCCCGGACGTCGCCGGGTCTTCGTCCCCATGACGAGGGTGACCTCGGTCGAGGGCGGCCAGGTCATCACGACCGGGCTGGTGAACATGCGCCGGTTCGAGCAGCGGCGCACCGAGACCCTCGTCCTCGCGGAGCTCGTCGAGCGCCCCGTCACCGCCCTCCAGGACGGCGAGCTCGTCGCCGCGACGGTCGAGGACGTCGCGATCGAGCGTGGCCGGACGCGGGACTGGGAGATCGTGCGGGTGTTCTGCCGCCTCGGGCGCTCGCGCACGACGCTGTCGCGGCTCTCCCGGCGGCGTGGCGACACCTTCGTCGTCCCGGTCGAGGACGTCACGGGCCTCGCCGCGACCCCGGGCCAGCAGTCCGCCGACCGGCTCATCGAGTCGTGGGGCGACCTCAAGCCCGCCGACATCGCCGAGCAGATCCACGACCTCTCGCCGCAGCGCCGCGCCGAGGTCGCCGCCGCGCTCGACGACGACACGCTCGCCGACGTCCTCCAGGAGCTGCCGGAGGACGACCAGGTCGAGATCATGGCGACCCTCAAGCAGTCCCGCGCCGTCGACGTCCTCGAGGCGATGGAGCCCGACGACGCCGCCGACCTCCTCTCCGAGCTCACGCCCGAGAGCGCCGAGAGCCTCCTGCGTCTCATGGAGCCGGCCGATGCCGGCTCGCTGCGCCGCCTGCTGTCGTACGACGAGAACACCGCCGGCGGTCTCATGACGACCGAGCCGGTCATCCTCGGCCCGGACGCGACCGTCGCGGAGGCGCTCGCCGTCGTCCGGCGCGAGGAGATCTCCCCCGCGACGGCCGCGGCCGTGTACGTCTGCCGGGCGCCGCACGAGACCCCGACGGGCAAGTACCTGGGGATGCTCCACATCCAGCGTCTGCTCCGCGAGCCGCCGCACGCCGCGGTCGGCGACTTCCTCGACAAGGACATCGAGCCGGTCGCCGTCGACGTCCGCATCGGCGAGGTCACCCGGACGCTCGCGACGTACAACCTCGTCTCGCTGCCCGTCGTCGACGAGGACCAGCGCCTGCTCGGCGCGGTGACGGTCGACGACGTCCTCGACCACATCCTCCCCGAGGACTGGCGCGAGGACCGGCACGAGGAGATCTCCGAGGACGACATCGACCCCGACCAGGACGAGCCGGGCGCGGCGCCCGCGCGGGACGGAGCGAGCGTGGTGACCCGTGGCTGACCGTCCCTCCTCCCGGCTCGACCAGCCGCTGCCCACCCGTCGGCGGTTGATCCGGCGCCCGTCGGTGTTCTCCGAGGAGGCCTTCGGGGTCCTGTCCGAGCGGTTCGCGCGCTTCATGGGGACCCCGACCTTCCTCATCTGGATGTCGGTCTTCGTCGTCGTGTGGCTCGCGTGGAACACCTTCGCGCCGGAGTCGGTCCAGTTCGACCCGCGCTCGCTCAACTACACCCTGCTCACGCTCATCCTCAGCCTGCAGGCGAGCTACGCCGCGCCGCTCATCCTCCTCGCGCAGAACCGGCAGGACGACCGCGACCGGGTCGCCATGGAGAGCGACCGCGTCCAGGCCGAGCGCAACCTCGCCGACACCGAGTTCCTCACCCGCGAGGTCGCCGCGCTGCGCCTGGCCCTCCGTGATGCCGCCACCCGCGACTTCGTCCGGTCCGAGCTGCGCTCGCTGCTCGAGGAGATGGAGGAGCGTGGCCTCGAGGTCCGCCGTCGCGAGGGCGTCGAGGACGGGACCTCGGACACGCCGGAGAGTCGCGACCCGCGCTGAGCGTCCGCACCCCCGGGGTCGGGCCGGACGGTGGACCCGGACGACCTACGATGGCCGCCATGCCCGAGTCGACCGTTCCCACCCAGGACCAGCTGCACGCGGCCCTCGCGACCGTCATCGATCCCGAGATCCGCAAGCCGATCACCGAGCTGGGGATGGTCGAGAGCGCCGAGGTCGACGCCGACGGCCGCGCCACCGTGAAGATCCTCCTCACCGTCGCCGGCTGCCCGATGAAGCAGACCCTGACGAAGGACACCGAGGCCGCCGTGCGTCGCCTGCCCGGGGTCACCGACGCCACCGTCGAGCTCGGGGTCATGGACGAGGAGCAGCGGGCCGCCCTGCGTCAGCACCTGCGCGGTGGCCAGGCCGAGCGCGAGATCCCCTTCGCCAAGCCCGGCTCCCTCACCCGCGTCTACGCGATCGCCTCCGGCAAGGGCGGCGTCGGCAAGTCCTCGATCACGGCCAACCTCGCGGCCGCGCTCGCCGACGAGGGGCTCAAGGTCGGGGTCGTCGACGCCGACGTCCACGGGTTCTCGATCCCCCGGATGCTCGGGGTCGAGCACCGGCCGACGCAGGTCGACGACATGATCCTGCCGCCCGTGGCCCACGAGGTGAAGGTCATCTCGGTCGGGATGTTCGTGCCCGGCAACCAGCCCGTCGTCTGGCGCGGCCCGATGCTGCACCGCGCGCTCCAGCAGTTCCTCGCCGACGTCTTCTGGGGCGACCTCGACGTCCTGCTGCTCGACCTCCCGCCCGGCACGGGGGACATCGCGATCTCCGTCGCCCAGCTCATCCCGGGGGCCGAGATCCTCGTCGTCACGACCCCGCAGCAGGCCGCGGCCGAGGTCGCCGAGCGTGCCGGGTCGATCGCCGTCCAGACCCATCAGCGGATCGTCGGCGTCGTCGAGAACATGTCGTGGCTCGAGCTCCCGGACGGCTCGCGGCAGGAGATCTTCGGCGCCGGCGGCGGTCAGCGCGTCGCCGAGTCCCTCACGCGGACGATCGGCGCGGACGTGAGCCTCCTGGGCCAGGTCCCGCTCGACACCCGCCTGCGCGAGGGCTCCGACACCGGCACCCCCGTCGTCCTGGGCGACCCGACGAGCCCGGCGGCGGTCGCCCTGCGCGGCGTGGCCAAGGGCCTGGCCCAGCGCTCCCGTGGCCTCGCGGGACGCTCGCTCGGGCTCTCCCCCAGCGGCCGCTGATCAGCGGCCGCCGCACGCGCGGCGCGCCGTCCCGTGACTCGAGGCCTCAGGTGGCCTCGATGTCGTAGGGCACCGCGAGGTCGGGGTCGTACGACGTCGACCGCGTCGGCACCGCGTGCGCGGCGGCGTCGTCATCCGCGTCCTGCGCCGACATCCCCGTGGCCCCCGCGGTCGCGGCGGTCCCGACGGCCGTCGCTCCGACAGCCGTGGCCCCGGGCGATGGCTCGAGGAGGGCCTCTCGGACGATCCGACGCGGGTCGTACTGGCGCGGGTCGTACTGGCGCCAGTTGATGTCCTCGAACTCCGGACCCATCTGGTCCTTGATCTGGCCCTTGGCGTCGTTGGCCATGTCCCGGACCCGCACGACGAGCCGGGCGAGCTTCGCGGCGTACTCCGGCATGCGCTCGGGGCCGAGGACGACGACGGCGAGGACGACGAGGACCACCATCTCCCAGCCGTTCATGCCGAGCATGCGCGTGTTCTCCCTCAGTCGCCGGATGCCTCGAGGGTCATCTTGACATCCTTCTCGGCACCCCCGCGCCGGATGGTCAGGGCGACGGTCTCCCCGACCTTCCGCGAGCGGATGAGCACGACGAGCGCGTCGGGGCTCGAGACCGGCCGGCCCTCGAAGGCGGTGATGACGTCCCCCGGCTC
This sequence comes from Janibacter massiliensis, assembly GCF_900289115.1. GTDB lineage: Bacteria > Actinomycetota > Actinomycetes > Actinomycetales > Dermatophilaceae > Janibacter_A > Janibacter_A massiliensis. The sequence goes on from NZ_LT985196.1 coordinate 134,404, forward strand.
GATGCCGGCCTTGGCCGCCGGCCCGGACGCCTCGACGGCCTCGGGGCGGTCGAGGACCCGGACGCCCTCCCCGGAGTACTGGAGATCGAGCTGCACGCCGATGACGGGGTGCACCGCCCTGCCCGTACGGATGAGCTCATCCGCGATGCGGACGACCTGGTCGCTGGGGATGGCGAACCCGAGGCCGATGCTCCCGCCCTGGCCGCCCGAGGCGCTCGGCAGCTGGGCGATCGCCGAGTTCACGCCGATGACCCGACCGTCCATGTCGAGCAGCGGGCCACCGGAGTTGCCCGGGTTGATCGCCGCATCGGTCTGGATCGCGTTGAGGTACGAGCGGTCGTCGTCCCGCCCCGCGGTCACGGGACGGTCCAGCGCGCTCACGATCCCGGAGGTGACCGACCCCGACAGCCCCAGCGGCGCACCGACGGCGACGACCTCGTCGCCGACGACGACGTCGGAGGATCGTCCCATCGTCACCGGCTGCAGCCCCTCCGGGTCGACCTCGAGGACCGCGAGATCGTAGGAGGCGTCGCGACCGACGACCTTCGCATCGAGCTGCTCGCCCTTCGAGGTCTGGACGGTGACCCTCCCGCCGTCCGCCGCCGCGGCGACGACGTGGTTGTTGGTCACCACGTGCCCCTGCCGGTCGAGGACGAAGCCGGACCCGACGCCCTGCTCCCCCGATCCGCTCGCCCGGATGGTCACGACGCTCGGGACGACCTCATCGGCGATCCGCGCCACCGACCCGGCGGTGCTGGACCCGGCGCCGGACGGCCGCCCGGACGCCACGCTGACGCTCGTCGTGCCGGCGTCGTCGTCCTGGTCCTCCAGCCAGCCGCCGGTGTACCCGCCGAGCAGGCCGGCGACCGTCGCCGAGGCGACGGCCATCGTCAGCGCGCCCGCCCAGCCCGGGCCGCGTCGTGCGCGGGGCGCCGCGGTGGCGCGCGCGGGCGGCGTCGAGGTCGCGTGCGCGGGCGGCGTGGAGGGTGCAGGCTCGGTCACCGGCAGCGGCGTCGTCGCGCCGGTGGGGATCTCCTGCGTGGGGTCGTGCGGGCGGGGCTCGTCAGTCTCGGGCACGGGGCGATTGTGCCGGGCGGACCAAGGCTGGTTCTCGGGAGGCGTCGTCATGGGCTCAGCACCACCCCGAGGGACCGGAGGAGCACCGCAGCCGGGCCGGACGGACGTCGACGGCTCCCGCCGGCCCCGCACCGCCGGCAGGGCGCGACGGGGCAACCGTCGGGCCGGCCGGGGCGGGCGATCCCTGGGGCACCGCGACGCCTGCGACCCACGCCGCGGCGACCGACGAGGCGCCGACGACGATCGCGCACACCCCGGCCCGGACCGGGGACTGGTGCGCCGGCGGCTCGCCCGGCGCCACGCGCGGGAGGGCATCGTGCGGACGGTCGACGATCGGACGCCCCGGGTCCTCCGCGAGCGCCAGCAGGCGGGCGACGAGCTCCTCCCTCGGCTCGGGCCCGGCCACGGCACGGGGGGTGGGGACGGTCGGCGCGCTCATCAGATCCCCGCCAGACGGACGGTCGGCAGCGTCGAGACCGGCGTCGAGGGACGGGTGCGGGTCCCGCGCCGCGGGCTCGTCGACCGGGCCGGGTCGCGGTGCGCGAGCGCCTCGCGCAGGCGCGCGCGGCCGCGGTGGATCCGCGAGCGCACCGTGCCGAGCTTGATGCCGAGCGTGGCGCTCACCTCCTCGTAGGTCAGGCCCTCGATGTCGGAGAGGACGACGGCGGCGCGGAACTCCGGGGGGAGGGCGTCCAGCGCGCGCTGCACGTCGTCGTCGAGGGTCGCGTCGAGGACTGTCTGCTCCGGGCCACGGCCCGTGCTCGGCAGCCGCGCCGAGGACTCCTCGCTCAACGCGTCCATCCGGATCCGCTGGCGGCGGCGGGCGCGGTCGAGGAAGGCGTTCGTCGTGATGCGGTGCAGCCAGCCCTCGAAGGTGCCGGGCTCGTACGTGTGCAGGCTCCGGAAGACCTTGACGAAGACGTCCTGGGTGAGGTCCTCGGCGTCGTGGACGTCTCCGGTGAGGCGGTACGCGAGCCGGTAGACCCGGCCGGAGTGCTCGCCGACGATCTCCTCCCACGACGGGGCCGACCACGTCGTGGGTGTGTGCTCCGCTCTCTGCACTGCATCCTCCTCGGCCCGGGACCGGCCGCTCGCTGCGCCGGGCGCTCCGCCCGGCCTGCGCCATCGTCACGGGAGCCCCTGTGAGGCGGCTGGGACCGGGCCGTCGACGTAGGGTGTGCCGCCATGAGCGCGTCACGAGCGGCCAGCTGGGCCCATGCCGAGTCCTTCGTCGAGGAGGCGCCGGTGGTGGAGCGCGCCCGCCGGGACGGCGAGCGTCTCGGGGCCGCGCCGGTCGGGACGGGGACGGGCGCGGCGCTGCGGGTCATCGCCGCCATGCTCCGCGCACGGCACGTCATCGAGATCGGTACGGGCGCGGGCACGTCGGGGGCGTGGCTCCTGGACGGCATGCCGTCGGACGGGGTCCTCACGACGATCGACGTCGAGCCGGAGCACGCGAGCCGCGCGCGCCGCACGTTCGCCGAGGCCGGGATTCCGCCGCAGCGGACCCGGGTGATCACCGGCCGGGCGCTCGACGTCCTGCCCCGGCTCAACGACGGCGCCTACGACCTCGTGCACGTCGACGCCGACACGGAGGGATACCCCGAGTACGCCGAGCACGGCATCCGGCTGCTGCGACCGGGAGGGGTCCTCGCGCTCGAGAACATGCTGTGGCACGACACCGTCGCCGACCCGGCCTCCCGGGACGCGACGACCGTGCTGCTGCGCGACCTGGGCAAGAGCCTCCGGGACGACGAGCGTCTCGCGAGCGCCCTGCTGCCCGTCGGGGGCGGGCTCCTGGTCGCGGTGCGGCGCTGAGGCCGAGCCGTCAGTCGTCGCTGTCCATCGACCCCGGGCCGGGGCCGCGGCGGAACCCGGCCGGGCCCTCCGCGATGGCGACGACCTCGAAGTCCTCGATGCTGACCGGGGCCGAGCCGATGATCTGCGAACCCGGGGAGTCGGCCGCGCCCTCGACGAACTCGTCGCGGAACAGGTCGCGCTCACGCGCGGAGTCGAAGACGTAGGTCCCCTCGAACCACTCCCCCTCCCGCATCCGCCACGTCTTGAAGCCGAGCCCGTCGAGGAACATGAACTTCGCCATCGAGGTCCCGACGACGTACTCGCGCAGCCGGTCCGCGACGTCGGTCGGCGCATCGGCGAGGGACCAGCGGACCGCGAGCCCGTAGCCGGCGTTCATCGAGTGGTTCATGACGGCCTTCCGAGAGGGGATGGACCGGCACCGTAGGCCGACGCGCCGCGTCGCCGGTGAGCCGTGTCACGATGCGGTCTGGGGAACGACCACGGGCCCCGACCGAGCACGTCGGTCGGGGCCCGGCGTCCGGGGCGTCAACGGATCACTTGAGCCCGTCGCAGCTGTCGATCGCCGCGCCGAGGGCGCGGACCTCGTCCGGCGTCATCTCGACGACGAGCCGTCCGCCACCCTCCAGGGGCATGCGCAGGACGATGCCGCGTCCCTCCTTGACGACCTCGAGGTCGCCGTCTCCGGTCCTGGGCTTCATCGCCGCCATCGTCTGTCCTCCATCGTGCCGGGCATCACCGGTCCCGACGCGTTGCGCGACGGGTCTGACGTCCATTATCGCCCGACGCCGGCCGCCCGGCGAAATCAGGTGCCGACGACCGCCGACGCCGGGTCCTCGGGGAGGATGGGTCCATGAGCGAGAACGCAGCCACCTCCCCCGTCCGCCTCGACCGGGCGGGCGCCGTCGCGACCGTCGTCCTCGACCGGCCTGAGGCGATGAACGCCCTCGACACCGCGACGAAGGACGGGCTGCTCGACGCCCTGCGCGAGGTCGCCGAGGACGGGACCGTGCGCGTCGTCGTCCTCACCGGCGCCGGGGATCGTGCCTTCTGCGTCGGGCAGGACCTGCGCGAGCACGCCGCCGGGCTCGCCGACCCCGACACCGACCTCGGCTCCACGGTCCGCGAGCACTACAACCCGATCGTCGAGCTGCTGTCGACGATGCCGAAGCCGGTCGTCGCAGCCGTCAACGGGGTCGCGGCGGGCGCGGGGGCGGCGTTCGCCTTCGCGTGCGACCTGCGGATCGCAGCCGACACCGCGGCGGTCAACCTCGCGTTCGCCGGGGTCGCGCTCTCGTGCGACTCCGGGGCGAGCTGGACGCTGCCACGCCTCGTCGGTGCCGGGCGCGCGCTCGACCTCCTGCTCCGCCCGCGGACGATCTCGGCGGCCGAGGCGCTCGACCTCGGCATCCTCACCGAGGTCGTCCCGGCGCCCGAGCTGTCCGACCGGGTGGCGCAGGTCGCCGCCGAGCTCGCCGCCGGGCCGACCCTCGCCTACGCCTCGATCCGCGCCGCGGTGCGCTTCTCTGCCACCCACGGCCTGGCCGAGTCCCTCGAGAACGAGGCGCGGGGCATGGACCGCACCGGGGCCAGCGCCGACCACCGCGAGGCCGTCGCTGCCTTCCTCGAGAAGCGCCGCCCGGAGCTCACCGGCCGCTGAGGACCTCGGTGTCCATCCCCGCGTCGGCCAGCAGGCGGTCGACGACGCGACCGAAGACCACCGATCCGGCCCGGGCGAAGACCCGACGGCTGACGGCCTGCGTGCCCGGCACCCGGAGCGCGAGCGTCTCCCGCCACGTCAGGAGCGTCCCCGACGGGCGTCCGACGACGAGGATGTCCGCGTGCCCGGAGAGGAACCCCGTCTTCAGCAGACGGGCGCTGCCGGGGCACCCCGGAGCCGGCGGCCGCCACTGCCGCACGAGCATCGCGTCGTCGAGGACGAGCGGCCCGAGCCGGGTCAGGGCGTGGACGGTCGACCCGACGACGACCGGGTCGGGCATCCTCACGGTCGTCAGAGGCACGTACCGCCCGTGCGCCCCCAGGTCGGTGACGACGTCCCAGACGTCATCGGGCGGCGCCTGGACCAGGCGACGCAGCACGAACTCGGTCGGCACCGGGGTCCTCCTCTCGGGACGGGTCGGTCCCGGCGCGCAGCCGGGCGATGAGGCGGTCGCGGTCTGCGATCTCGCCCTGGAGGCGGTCGAGCACACGGTCGACCTGGTCCATCCGGTACCCGCGCAGCGCCGTGTCGAAGGCGATGACGGGCACGTCCCCGGCGGTCACCGGGCCGTCCGGCAGGCCCTCGTCCGGGACGGTCGAGGTGGCCGGCGCCATCGGGTCGTACGGCAGCCGACCGGCGAGCAGGGCGCCGATCACCCCGAGGACGACGATCGCGGCGGCACCCAGGACGACCCAGACGACCTCAGGCCCCATCGTCGATCACCGCGGCGAGCCGGGCCGCCTCCTTCGGGTCGTCCGTCACCTGGATGAGCGCGAGGTCCTTCTCGGACACCACCCCGGCAGGCAGGAGCGTGCTGCGGAACCAGTCGAGCATCCCGCTCCAGAACTCCGTCCCGACGAGGATGATCGGGAAGGAGGTGACCTTGCCCGTCTGGACGAGGGTCACGGCCTCGAACAGCTCGTCGAAGGTGCCGAACCCGCCGGGCAGGACGACGAAGCCCTGGCTGTACTTGGCGAACATCGTCTTCCGGGCGAAGAAGTATCGGAAGTTCACGCCGATCTCGACGTACTCGTTGAGGCCGGACTCGAAGGGCAGCTCGATCCCAAGACCGACGGAGGTGCCACCAGCCTCGAGGGCGCCCTTGTTCGCCGCCTCCATCGCGCCGGGGCCGCCGCCGGTGATGACGGCGTACCCCTGCTCGACGAGCGCGTCGCCGAGCCGGACGCCGAGGTCGTACGTCGGGGAGTCCCGCGGCGTGCGGGCGGAGCCGAAGACGGAGATCGCCGGGCCGAGCTCGGCGAGCGCGCCGAACCCCTCGACGAACTCGGCCTGGATGCGCATCACCCGCCACGGGTCGGTGTGCACCCAGTCGCTGGGGCCCCGGCTGTCGAGGAGGCGCTGGTCCGTCGTCGTGCCGGGGACCTTCGACCCCCGGAGGGTGACCGGGCCCTTGAGGTGGGTGTGCCGGCGGCGCGCGGGCTCGGGGGGCGGCGGCTGGATGCTCATGCGGGCATCCTTCCCCATCACGCGAGGACCCACCGCACGAGCGCGGACGCGCACGAGCGCAGCTGGTCCACCGGCACGTGCTCGTCGTCGTGGTGCGCCAGGCCGGGGTCACCGGGCCCGAAGTTGACGGCCGGCATCCCGAGCGCGGTGAACCGGGCGACGTCGGTCCAGCCCTCCTTCGGCCCGACCTCGACCCCGAGCCCGTCGACGAGGGCGCGGGCGGCGGGCCGGTCCAGGCCGGGGCGGGCACCCGGGGCGAGGTCGGTGACGACGAGCTCGTGGTCGGGGAAGAGCCCCCGGACGTACGCGAGCGCCTCCTGCCCGTCCCGGTCGGGCGCGAAGCGGTAGTTGATCGTCACGACGCACTCGTCAGGGATGACGTTGCCCGCGATCCCGCCGCGGATCCCGACCGCCTGCAGCCCCTCGTGGTACGTCAGGCCGTCCACCTCGACGACGCGTGCGAGGTGCTGCGAGAGCAGGGCGAGCACGTCGGCCGCGTCGTGGATCGCGTTGTGCCCCTTCCACGGTCGCCCGGAGTGCGCGGCGGTGCCGGTGAGCGTCAGCTCGACCCGCAGCGTCCCCTTGCAACCGCCCTCGATGGTGCCGCCCGTCGGCTCGAGGAGGACCGCGAGGTCACCGGCGAGCAGGTCGGGGTCCGACGCGACGAGGTGGCCCAGGCCGTTGTGCTCGCTCGCGATCTCCTCCGCGTCGTACAGGACGACGGTGAGGTCCCGTGGGATGGACCGTCCGGCGGAGAGCGCCTCCTCGACGGCCTGGACGACGGCGAGCTGGACGGCCACCCCGCCCTTCATGTCGACGGTGCCGCGCCCCCACAGGACCTCCGCCCCGTCCCGGTCCTCGCGGCGGGTGGGCAGGTTCGGCGGGTCGGCCAGGGGCACGGTGTCGACGTGCCCGGCGAGGACGACGCGCTCCGGGGCCCCGGTGTCCGTCCGGGCGACGAGGACGTTCCCGCGCCGGGTGACCGACCAGCACGACAGCGCGGCCAGGGCCGCCTCCAGAGCGTCGACGAGGGGCCCCTCGTGGAGGCTGACCGACTCCGCGTCGCACAGGGCGGCAGCGAGGTCGACGACGTCCGCGGACAGGTCGAGGCGGGCGATCGGCATGCCGGCCACTCTACGGACGCCCCGCCGCCCGATTCGTGGTCCGCCCGTGCCCTCCTTACCCTTGGGCACCATGACGAGCGACGCACGCACCGCCTGGGGCCACGGCCTCGCCACGACGACCGACACCGGCCAGGTCCTCGACACGTGGTTCCCCGCGCCCGCCCTCGGCGCCGCCGACGGCACCGCCGCCCCGGCCGAGCTCGCGGCGCTCGTGACCACCGACGGGGCCCGTGGGGTGCGCACCGCGGTCGTCACCATCGAGATCGACCTCGACGCCGCCCCCGCCTCCACGAGCGACGCGTACCTGCGCCTGCACCTGCTCTCCCACCGTCTCGTCGAGCCGAACACGATCAACCTCGACGGCCTGTTCGGGGTGCTGCCGAACGTCGTGTGGACCGATCGCGGCCCGTGCGCCGTCGAGGGCTTCGAGTCGACGCGCGCTCGGCTGCGGGCGACCGGGCACGTCACCGTCCTCTCGGTCGACAAGTTCCCGCGGATGGTCGACTACGTCACCCCGTCGGGCGTGCGCGTGGCCGACGCGGACCGGGTCCGGCTCGGGGCGCACCTGGCCCCCGGCACCACCGTCATGCACGAGGGCTTCGTCAACTTCAACGCCGGCACGCTCGGCAGCTCGATGGTCGAGGGACGGATCAGCCAGGGCGTCGTCGTCGGCGACGGCTCCGACATCGGTGGCGGCGCGTCGACGATGGGCACCCTGTCCGGCGGCGGTACCCAGCGCGTCTCGATCGGTCGGCGGTGCCTCGTCGGCGCCGAGGCGGGCGTCGGCATCGCGCTCGGTGACGACTGCGTCGTCGAGGCCGGCCTCTACCTCACGGCCGGTACGAAGGTGACGATGCCCGACGGCTCCGTCGTCAAGGCCCGGGACCTGTCCGGGGCGAGCAACGTCCTCTTCCTGCGCGACAGCGTGAGCGGGACGGTCCTCGCCAAGGAGCGTGAGGGCCACGGCATCGTCCTCAACGACGCCCTCCACGCGAACGACTGAGCCTCCCGGGACCGATGGACCACCGCGACACCCACCGCGACCCGGACGGCCCCGGGTGGCGCCGCTGGTTCGTCCCGCTCGTCGCCGCTCTCGTGGTCGTCGGGCTGATCGGCCTCGGGGTCCACCTGGGTGTCGAGCGCGTCCGCGGCCTCGTCACCCCGACGTGCCGGGCGGCCGCAGCGGGGCGGACCGCGGCGCTCGACCCGGAGCAGACGCACAACGCGGCCGTCATCGCCGCCGTGGCGCAGCGGCGGGGGCTGCCGCCGCGGGCCGTGACGATCGCGCTCGCGACGGCGATCCAGGAGTCGAAGCTGCGGAACATCACGTACGGCGACCGGGACTCGGTCGGCCTGTTCCAGCAGCGGCCGAGCCAGGGCTGGGGCAACCGCGCGCAGATCCTCGACCCGGCCTACGCCGCCAACCGCTTCTACGACGCCCTCGTGCGGATCGAGGGCTACGAGGACATGCGGATCACGGAGATCGCCCAGCGGGTCCAGCGCAGCGCCTATCCCGAGGCCTACGCCGACCACGAGTGGGAGGGGCGGGTGTACGCCTCCAACCTCACCGGCCACACCGAGAGCGGTCTCGGCTGCCGGCTCAAGGACCCCGACGGCCCCGGGGACGCCTCCCGCCTGAGCGCGGCGTTGTCGGAGGAGCTCGGCGTCCGGGGGACGGCCACCGGCCGTGACGTCACCGTGGCCGCGGCCTCCCGGCGGCAGGCGTGGGCCGTGGGCACGTGGGCGGTCGCGCAGGCGCAGGCCCGTCGCACCACCTCGGTCACCGTCGGCGACCGGGTGTGGACGCGGGCGCGCGGCGAGGAGGCGTGGTCGTGGCAGCAGGCCTCCGACCCGCTGCCGGAGCAGCAGGTGCGGATCACCGTCGCCGGATGACCGGACCCCGGTCGTGACCGGGGCGGTCACGACCGGGGTCCGGTCCTGCAGGGGGATGGGTCAGCGCTGGTCGAGCGCCACGTAGTCGCGCTCGGTGGCGCCGACGTAGATCTGGCGCGGGCGGCCGATCTTCGTCTCCGAGTCCGCGATCATCTCGCGCCACTGGGCGATCCAGCCGGGCAGTCGGCCCAGGGCGAAGAGCACCGTGAACATCTTCGTCGGGAAGCCCATGGCCTTGTAGATCAGACCCGTGTAGAAGTCGACGTTCGGGTACAGCTTGCGCTCGACGAAGTAGTCGTCCGCGAGGGCGATCTCCTCGAGGCGCATCGCGATGTCGAGCAGCTCGTCCTGGACGCCGAGCTTCCCCAGCACGCTGTGGGCCGTCTCCTTGACGATCGCCGCGCGCGGGTCGTAGTTCTTGTAGACCCGGTGACCGAAGCCCATGAGCCGGACCCCGTCCTCCTTGTCCTTGACCTTCTGCATGAAGGTGTCGACGTCGTACTCGGCGCCCTGGATCCGCTGGAGCATCTCGAGGACGGCCTGGTTGGCACCACCGTGGAGGGGACCGAAGAGGGCGTTGATGCCGGCCGAGACCGACGCGAAGAGGTTCGCGTGGCTGCTGCCGACGAGCCGGACCGTCGAGGTCGAGCAGTTCTGCTCGTGGTCGGCGTGGAGGATGAGGAGGAGGTCGAGGGCCTTGACGACCTCCGGGTCGGCCTCGTACGGCTCAGCCGGGAAGCCGAACGTCATCCGCATGAAGTTCTCGGTCAGCGTCTGGCTGTTGTCCGGGTAGAGGAACGGCTGCCCGACGCTCTTCTTGTACGCGTAAGCGGCGATCGTCGGGAGCTTGGCCAGCAGGCGGATCGTGCTGATCTCGACCTGACGCTCGTCGAAGGGGTCGAGGCTGTCCTGGTAGAAGGTCGACAGCGCCGAGACGGCCGAGGACAGGACCGGCATCGGGTGCGCGTCGCGGGGAAAGCCCTGGAAGAAGGCCTTGAGGTCCTCGTGGAGCATCGTGTGCCGACGGATGTCGTTCTCGAACGTCGCCAGCTGCTCGCTCGTGGGGAGCTCGCCGTAGATGAGCAGGTAGGAGGTCTCGACGAAGCTCGAGGACTTCGCGAGCTGCTCGATCGGGTAGCCGCGGTAGCGCAGGATTCCGGCGTCGCCGTCGATGTACGTGATCGCGCTCGTGCACGAGGCCGTGTTGACGAAGCCGGCGTCGAGGGTGACGTTCCCGGTCTCCTTGAGGAGGCTGCTGATCGAATATCCGTCGTTGCCCTCGGCCGCCTTGACGAGCGGGAGGTCGATGGTCCTGCCCTCGGCCGAGAGGGTCGCTCCGGCGGGTCCGTTGTCCGTCATGTCATCCGTCCTTGTCGCGGGCCGCCCGGTCGGCGGCGGGTGCGTCGTACCCCCGGTCGCGCGGGGCACGGGATCACCTCGAACCTACACCTGACGTGGCGCGGCCCACGCCCGACCGCCGCCGACGGGCACCGCACGGGCTGCTCAGCGCCGACGGGTGAGCCGCTCCACGGCGGTCGCGATCCGCTCGTCGGACGCGGTGAGCGCGACACGGACGTGCCGACGGCCGGCGGCGCCGTAGAAGGCGCCCGGCGCCACGAGGATGCCGGCGGCGCACAGCCGGTCGAGCGTGTCCCAGCAGTCCTCGTCCGCCGTAGCCCAGAGGTACAGGCCCGCCTCGGAGTGCTCGATCCGCAGGTCGAAGGCCTCGAGAGCGGGCCGGAGCGCATCGCGGCGGGCGCGGTACCGCTCCTTCTGCTCGGCCACGTGGGCGTCGTCGGTCACCGCGGCGAGCAGCGCCGCCTGGACCGGTGCGGGCACGATCATCCCGGCGTGCTTGCGGACCTCGAGGATCCGCCTGACGAGCGCGGCGTCGCCGGCGACGAAGGCCGCCCGGTACCCGGCGAGGTTGCTCTGCTTGCTCGTCGAGTACACGGCGAGCAGGCCGGTGTGGTCACCGTCGCAGACCCGCGGGTCGAGGATGCTCGGGGTGCTCGGGCCGTCCGCATCCGGGCGCCAGTCGAGCGCTGCGTAGCACTCGTCGCTCGCGACGACGACGCCGTGCTGCCGCGCCCACCCGACGACCTTGCGCAGGTGATCGACACCGAGGACCTTGCCCGTCGGGTTCCCCGGGCTGTTGACCCACAGCAGCTTCGGCGTGCGGGACGGGGTCGGCGGCCCGAACGCCGCGAGGCCGTCGACGACGACCGGATCGGCACCCGCGAGGCGCGCGCCGACGTCGTAGGTCGGGTACGCGACGGCGGGGATGCCGACGACGTCCCCGGGGCCGAGGCCCAGGAGCGTCGGCAGCCAGGCGACGAGCTCCTTGCTCCCGATCGTCGGCAGGACCGAGTCGGCGTCGACCCCGGGGCAGCCGCGGGTGCGCTCGAACCAAGCGGCAACCGCCTCCCGGAGCGCGGGCGTCCCCCACGTCGTCGGGTACCCGGGGGCGTCGGCGGCCCGCCGCAGGGCGTCCTGGAGGACGGCGGGCGTCGGGTCGACCGGGGTCCCGACGGAGAGGTCGACGATCCCACCGGGAACGGCACTCGCCCGCTCCTTGTACGAAGCGAGCGAGTCCCAGGGGAAGTCGGGGAGCGTCAGCGCCACGGGGCGCCTGTCACTCGTCGTGCGACTGCGGCGGGAGCGCCTTGATCAGGGGGTGGTCCTTGGCGATGAGGCCCATCTTCGCCGCGCCGCCGGGGCTGCCGAGGTCGTCGAAGAACTCGACGTTGGCCTTGTAGTACTCGGCCCACTCCTCGGGGACGTCGTCCTCGTAGTAGATCGCCTCGACGGGGCAGACGGGCTCGCACGCACCGCAGTCGACGCACTCGTCGGGGTGGATGTAGAGGCTGCGCTCACCCTCGTAGATGCAGTCGACCGGGCACTCGTCGATGCAGGCCTTGTCCTTGAGGTCGACACAGGGCTGCGCGATCACGTACGTCATGCCGCACATACTATTCGGGCCGTGCGCGACGCCGACGACGGACCGGCCCCGGCACGTCGCGACCCCGCAGACGGCCTCGTACCAGGCCTGCGCGCCGCCGTCCGGCACCGTCTGCCCGAGCGGGACCCGGCGACCGGCGCCTCGCTCACGGACACCGTCGGGGACGTCATCACGATCGATGCTGAGACGGTGACGCTGCGGACCCGGCGACGCGGTGACGTCGTCGTCGAGCGCTCCCGCATCACCGCCGCCCGGGTCGTGCCCGCCCGCGACTGACCCGCACCCGGCGCGGTGTCACCCCTCGCGCCGCAGCCGGGCGAGCGGCTCGTTCGCCCGGCGGTGACGGACCGTCGGCGGGGCCGGGGCGACCACGGCGAGCGCGCCGGTGTACCCGGGCAGGGGCGCCTCGAGCGCGACCAGCGCCCCCTCGTCGCCGGCCTTGAGCACCGCCTCGTCGACCACCCAGCGGTCCCGGCGCCGGCGTTCCCCGGGGTCGGCACCGTCCTCGACGCGCTCGAGGTCGACGCCGACCGGGACGTCCGCCGCGGCGACGACGACGAGGACACCCGCGTGCGACAGCGACAGGTGCGGGCCGCCGGCGACGACCGGCCTCCCGTGGGGCTCACCGCAGTCCGGGCAGGTCCGGGTGAGCTCGACCTCGCCCGCCTTGCGCCCGCGTCGGTCGGCCGCGGCGATCCGCAGCAGCGCGGAGCCGACGAGGAAGCGACCGGCGGCGGCTCCGGCCCCGAGCCCCTCGAGCCTCCGGCTCTCGGCCGCCGTGAGGCAGCCAGCGAGAGCGATGTCGGCAGACGTCAACGTGGCCCACCACACGTCCACCTGCGCACCGTTCGTCATGGGGCAAGGTTAGGCTTACCTACATGACGGTGGTCGAGGAGGTGCGCCCGCTGGCGGCGCCGACGGCGGGGCCGTCCCTGGACCTCCTCGGCGAGCAGCACGACGACGTCCGCTCCGCGGTCGTCCTGCCCGGCGGACGGGTCCTCGACCGCGGCCAGCTCCGCACCCGGGTCATCGCTGCCGCCGCCCACCTGCCGGACGCGGCGGACGGGCGCCGCCTCGTCCACGTCCCCCTGAGCCGGGACCTCGACGCCGTCGTCGCCCACCTCGCCGTCCTCGCTGCCGGGCACGTGGGTCTCGTCACCGCCCCCGACGCACCGCAGGACCTCCTCGACCGCTGGTCACCGGACGTCCGTGCGACGGGCGAGGGCGCCATCCCCTTCGAGGTCGACCGCGGCGGCCCGCGCCATCTGCTCCACGACGACCTCGCGCTGCTCCTCCCGACCTCGGGCTCGACCGGCTCACCGAAGCTCGTCCGCCTGTCGCGCGAGGGCCTCCTGTCCAACGCGCGGGCCATCGCCGCCTCGCTCGGGCTGCGGGAGGGGGACGTCGCGCTGACGACGCTCCCGCTGCACTACTGCTTCGGCCTCTCGGTGCTGCACAGCCAGCTCGTCTGCGGCGGCGGCATCGCGCTCACCGACGCCTCGGTCACCGACCCGGCCGCCTGGGACCTGGCCCGGACGGCGGACGTGTCCGTCGTCCCGGCCGTCCCGCACACCCTCCGGCTGCTCGAGCACACCGACCACCTCGACACCCTCCCGAGCCTCCGCCTGGTCACCCAGGCCGGCGGCGGGCTGCCCGCCGAGGAGGTCCGCGCCTGGTCCCGCCGCGGCCGGGCCGCCGGGTGGGGCCTGGCCGTCATGTACGGCCAGACGGAGGCGACGGCACGGATCGCCGTCCACCGGCCGGAGGAGGTCGCCGCCGCCCCAGGGCTCGTCGGTCGCCCCGTCCCCGGGACGACGGTGCGGCTGGACGGGTCGGTGGACGGGGCAGCCGAGCTGAGCGCGCGCGCCGGACGACCCGTCGGCGAGCTCGTCGTCGAGGGCCCCGGGGTGATGCTCGGCTACGCCCACGAGCCGGCCGACCTCGCGCTCGGTCGGATGGTGCCGGAGCTGCGCACCGGCGATCTCGCCTCGGTCACGCCCGACGGCCGCCTCCGGATCCACGGGCGGCGCAGCGGGTTCGCGAAGATCATGGGCCTGCGCATCGACCTCGCCGCCGTCGAGTCACGGTTGCGCGCCGCCGGCCTGGAGACCTGCGTGACGAGCGACGACGCCGTCCTGCGCGTCACCACCACGTCCGGGCCCGACCGCGCCGCGCGGGTGGCGGCCTCCGCCGCAGGGCTCGCCCCGGCCAACGTGTCGGTCGCGCTCGTCGACGAGCTGCCCCGGCTGCCCAGCGGCAAGGTGGACCGGATGGCGGCCGCGGCCGCGCACGACCGACCGCCCGCCCGCGGTCGGCGGACCCGGCACGCCGGCCGCGAGGGCGCCGTGCCAGCGGCGGAACGGGTCGCCGCCGTCGTCGAGGGGGCGCTGGGCCGCCCGGTCGACCTCGAGCTCTCGTTCGCCGCCCAGGGCGGCGACTCGTTCACGCTCGTGCCGGTGAGCCTCGGCCTGACCGACGTCCTCGGCCCCCTCCCGCGCGGTTGGCAGCACCGCCCGCTGCGCGAGCTCCTCGAGCGCCCGGCCCCGACCGGCTCAGCGCGCTGGAGCACGGTCGAGACCTCCATGGTGCTCCGTGCGCTGGCGGTCCTGACCATCTGCGCAACCCACGCGACGGTGGTCGACGTGCCCGGCGGGGCGCACACCCTCCTGGCGATCGCCGGCGCGAACCTCGCCGGGCTCACCCTGTCCGCACCCTCGGTCGGCGAGCTGCTCGCCCGGACGGCCCGGTCGGTCCGCGCCATCGCGATCCCCTCGATGCTTGTCGCCCTGCTGGTCCATCTCGCCACCGGGGCCTACGGCTGGGAGAACGTGCTCCTGCTCAACTGGGCCATCGGAACCGTCGAGTGGGGCCCGCGGATCGAGCTCTGGTTCGTCGAGGCGATGCTGGCGTGCACCGTCGCCGTCGCGGGCGCGGTCGCGCTCGTCCGGGCCCTGCCCGATCTCGTCCCGACTCGCTGGCGGGATCCGGTCCGCAGCGCCGTGGGACTCGCCGCGCGCCACCGTTGGGCGCTCGCCCTCGGGTGCACCGCGATCGCCCTCGTTCCCCGCTTCGCTCTCGTGCCCGACGGCACGGGCCCGACCCGCGGCACGCCGCCCACCGTGCTGTGGCTCGTCCTCGCCGGGGTGACCCTCGGTCTCGCCCGCCGACGTCGCGAGTCCCTCATCACCCTCGCCGTCGTCGCCGCGGGGGGCGCCACCTTCTTCCCCGACCCCCAGCGCAACGCGACCGTCCTCGCTGGGATCGCGCTCCTGGGGCTCGTCCCCCACGTGCGGGTCCCACGAGCCCTCGTGCCCGCGCTCGGAGCGCTCGCCGCCGCCTCGCTGCACATCTACCTCGTCCAGTTCCACGTCCTGGGGCGCGTCGGGCACTCCTGGACCGGCGTCGTCGCCTCGCTGGCCGTCGGCCTCGCGTACTGGGCGCTCGCCCGTGCCGTCAGCACCGCCTGGCGCACCGCTCGGGTCCCGTCCCCCTCCCCGACCCCGACCACCACCTGATTCCCGAAGAAAGGCCCTCCATGCGCCGCCGCACCCTGCTCGCCGCCGCCGTCGTCTCGGTCCCTCTCGCCCTGTCGGCGTGCGGGTCCTCGAGCGACGCCGGCTACTCCCCCGACCCCGAGGCGCTGCAGGTCTACTCCGCGCAGCACGACGCGGTGACGACGGCGTGGGCCGAGGGATTCACGAAGAAGACCGGGATCAAGGTGCAGATCCGCGACGGCGAGGACGGCTCGATGGGCCACCAGATCGTCGAGGAGGGTGAGCGCTCGCCCGCCGACGTCTTCCTCACCGAGAACAGCCCGGCGATGACGCTCGTCGAGGACGCGGGCCTGTTCGCCCCCGTCCCGGCGAAGGTCGCCGCCCAGGTCCCGGCGGGGCGCCGACCGAGCTCGGGGGCGTGGACGTCCGTCGCCGCCCGCTCGACCGTGATCGTCTACAACCCGGAGAAGATCGCGGAGAAGGACCTGCCGGCCTCGCTCATGGACCTCCAGGAGCCGGAGTGGAAGGGCCGCTGGGGCGCCGGGGCCGCCAAGCCCGACTTCCAGGCGATCGTCGCCGGGATGATCGTCCAGCGCGGCGAGGACGAGACGAAGGCGTGGCTCGAGGGCCTGAAGGAGAACGCGAAGATCTACGAGAACAACATCGCCACGATGAAGGCGGTGAGCGCCGGCGAGGTGCCCATGGGGGTCATCTACCACTACTACTGGTACAAGGACCAGGCCGGCACGAAGGAGAGCTCGGGCAGCACGAAGCTTCACTACCTGAAGAACGAGGACCCGGGCGCCTTCATCAGCTTCTCCGGCGGCGGGATCCTCAAGAACGGCAAGCACCAGGCCGAGGCGAGGAAGTTCCTCGAGTACGTGACGAGCGTCGAGGGGCAGCAGGTCCTGGCCGACTCGGGATCGATGGAGTACGCCGTCTCGAAGGGCGCGACCTCCGACCCCGCCCTCCCGCCGCTCGACAGCCTCGACCCGCCGACCGTCGACCCGAGCAAGGTCGACTCGGAGAAGGTCGCCACGCTCATGACAGATGTCGGCATCCTCTGACCTCCGCGCGACGGCCGGGCGGGCCACCGTCTCGACAGCAGCCCTCGCCGTCGCGGCGATCAGCCTCGCCCCCCTCCTCGTCGTCGCCTCGCGCGCGTTCGGCGCCCCCTGGCACGAGGTGACCGCCTACTTCCTGCGTCCGCGGATGGGCGAGCTCGTCGGTCACACCCTTGCGCTCGTCGGGGTCACCGTGCCCGCGACGGTCGTGCTCGGCATCGGCTGCGCGTGGCTCGTCGAGCGCACCGACGTCCCGGCGCCGAGCCTGTGGCGGATCCTCCTCACCGCCCCGCTCGCGGTCCCCGCCTTCGTCAGCAGCTACGCGTGGACCTCGGCGGTCCCGGGTATGGAGGGTCTGGGCGGGGCTGCGCTCGTGACGACGCTGGCCTACCTGCCGTTCGTCCTGCTGCCGGTCGCGGCCGTGCTGCGCGACCTCGACCTCGCCGACGAGGAGGTCGCCCGGTCGCTCGGCCTGGGACCCCGCGCCGCCGTGCTGCGCACCGTCCTGCCCCGTCTGCGTCCGGCCGCGAGCGGCGGTGCGCTCCTCGTCGCGCTCCACCTGCTCGCCGAGTTCGGCGTCCTCGAGATGATGCGCTACCCCACGGTGACGACCGCGATCCTCACCCAGTACTCGATGGGCTTCAGCAACGACGAGGGCGCGATGCTCGCCATGGTCCTCGTCGTCATGTGCCTGGCCCTGCTCGGCCTCGAGATGCTCCTGCGGGGCCGGGCGCGCACCGCCCGGCTCGGCCGCGGTGTCCACCAGCGCGCCGGACGCTCCGCACTAGGCCCCTGGCGCTGGCCCGCCACGGCCCTCCTCGCCGTCGTCGTGCTGCTGGCCGTCGCGGTCCCCCTCGGCCAGGTCGGCCGGTGGCTGGTCCGATGGGTCGACCGGGGCGCACCCGGCGCCGCGGAGCTGCTGGCGGCAGCCGGGTCGACCCTCCTGCTCGCCGCCGCCGCCGCGGTCGTCGCGATCCTCGCCGCCCTCCCCGGCGCGTGGCGGCTCGACCGCCACCGCAACGTCGGGACCATCGCCATGGAACGGGTGACCTACCTCGCCAGCGCCCTGCCCGGCGTCGTCGTCGGCCTGGCGATGGTGACGATCGCCGTGCGCTGGTTGCCCGCGCTGTACCAGAGCGCCGGCATGCTCGTCGTCGCCTACTCGGTGCTCTTCGTCCCGCGCGCGATGGTCACCCTGCGCTCGGGACTCGCCGCCGCGCCGCCGGAGCTGTCCGAGGCCGCCCGGGCCCTGGGGTCCGACGGCTTCGACACCTTCCGCCGGGTCGTCGCCCCGCTCGTCCTCCCCTCGGCGCTCACCGGCGCGGCGCTCGTCTTCATCGCCGCGAGCACGGAGCTCACGGCGACCCTCCTGCTCGCCCCCACCGGGACCGAGACGCTCGCCACCGGGTTCTGGGAGGCGACCTCCGAGATCGATTACGTCGCCGCCGCGCCCTACGCTGCCCTGATGATCGTCCTCTCCGCGCCGGTCACCCTGCTCATGCTGCGGCAGTCCGGGGCCTCCCGGTGAGCGCCGTCCGCGTCCGCGGCGTCACCGCCTCCTACACCCCCGGCGTCCCCGTCCTGCACGCGGTCGACCTCGACGTCCCCGCAGGGTCGACGACCGCCGTGCTCGGCGCCTCCGGGTGCGGGAAGACGACGCTGCTGCGGATCATCGCCGGCTTCGTCCGTCCCGACGCCGGCGAGGTCGAGATCGGCGACCGGCTCGTCTCGGGCCCCGGCCGCCACATGCCCCCGGAACGGCGCGGCATCGGGTACGTCCGCCAGGACGGCGGGCTGTTCCCCCACCTCGACGTCGGGGGGAACGTCGCCTTCGGCTGGGACCGGCGCCGACGACGCCGGCGCGAGGGCGTGGAGGACCTCCTCGAGCTCGTCGGGCTCGACCCCCGGCTGGCCGCACGCCGGCCCGACGAGCTCTCCGGCGGGCAGCAGCAACGGGTCGCCCTCGCCCGCGCGCTGGCGCTCGAACCGGACGTGGTCCTCCTCGACGAGCCGTTCTCCTCCCTCGACACCGGCCTGCGGGCGCAGACCCGTGCCGCGGTGGCGCAGGCGCTCGCCGAGCGCGGCGCGACCGCGGTCCTCGTCACCCACGACCAGGGCGAGGCCCTCTCCTTCGCCGACCAGGTGGCGATCCTGCGCGGCGGCCGGCTGACCTCCGTCGGCGCGCCCCGCACGGTCTACGAGCAGCCGGCCGACCTTGCCGAGGCGGCCTTCCTCGGCGACGCCGTGCGGCTGGAGGGTGTCGCCGACGCAGGCGTCGTGCGCACCGCGCTCGGTGACCTCACGGTGGACGGTCCTCCCAGCCGCGGGGAGGTCGAGGTCCTCGTCCGCCCTGAGCAGGTCCGGCTGCGCCCGCCGGGCGACGGGGCGGTCGGCGCCGTCGTCGAGCGGACCTCCTACTTCGGTCACGACGCCCTGGCGATCCTGCGAGCCGGCGACGTGGTCGTCAGCGCGCGGGTGCGCGGCAGCGAGCTGCCCGAGCCGGGGGACGCGGTGTCGCTGACCGTGGAGGGGCCGGTGCGGACCTTCGCCCGCGCCTGAACGTCAGTCGGAGCTACCGCCGCCGCCGGTCGGGCCGGCGCACACGACGTGGTCCTCGGGGATGTAGCGGGTGACGAACGAGCTCGTACGCACCTGCTTGCCGTCGCGGCTGAAGATCCGCCCGATCGTCACCTCGAAGCCCTCCGACGGCGACTGCGGGACGCAGCCGGGCGACCGGTCGACGATCCGCTTCGGCTGGCGGATGTTCCGGCGCGGGCTCTTCGTCGCCTTCACGTCCCACGTCTTCGTGCCCCACAGCTCGACCGTCACGGCGTTGCCCGAGACGAAGGACCGCACGAGGATCCCACCCTTGGTGTCGTTCGTGAACCGGTTGTCGACGTCGGGCCAGGAGATCGTCGCCTCCCGCCCCTCGGGATAGCGGGAGATGTAGAACGAGTGCGGGTGGAACTCCTCGATCTTCGCGCCGGAGAAGAAGACCGCGTTGAAGAGGGTCGTCGACAGCTGTGAGATGCCGCCGCCGTAGCTGTTCGTCAGCCGGCCGGCGTTGATGACCGGCGCCTTGTTGTAGCCCTTCGCGGCCGTCCGTTCGCCGAGGACCGCGTTGAGGCTCAGGGTCTTGCCGCGCGGGACGTAGGTCCCGTCGAGCGTCCGCGCGGCAATGACGATGTTCTCCGTCCGCGGCGGGTTCGGCGGCATGTACGTCGTGAAGGTGGAGATCTTCTCCTTCGGCAGGTCCGCCTTGGCCTGCGCGGTCGTCAGCTCCGGCTCGAGACGGGTGACGCGCACCCGTGCCGTCCGGGCGCCGGTGTCCGTCATCGCACGCCACACGGACTTGGAGACGCTGGCGCGGTCGATGCCGTGGCCGACCTTCGAGGGGGTCACGGTCGGCGTCCGCCCCGTGAACGCGACCGTCGCGTCCTGCGCGGGTCGCACCACGCCGGCCCGCTCGCCCGCCGCGACGACCGCGGCCGCGAGCTTCTTGTCGTCGACCCTGGCACCGAGCGCGCCGCCCTCCTCCTCGACCGAGAGCGCGGGCGTCACCTCGGCGGGCTGGACCTGGAAGGACCGCGCCCCCGCACGGATGGTCACCGGTCCGGAGACGACGCGCTCGGCGACGTCCCGGACGAAGGCGTCCACCGCCTCCTTGCCGATGCGCGGGCGGGTGACCTCCGTCGTCGCGGTGAAGGAGTTCACCGCGGGCCACCCCTCGGCGATCCGGTCCCGGGTCGCGGTCGTGTCCACCGACAGCCCCTCCACCGGCTGGGTCGTGACGACCTTCCCGCCCGAGAACCGGACGGCGCCGTCGACCGACCTCCGCTCGGCGGACGCCGTCCGCTTCTCGACCGCGTCCGTGAGGGTCTGCTCGTCGATCCGGGTCTCGATGTCCCGGCGCACTCCCCCGCGGTAGTGGTGCCACAGGTCGGCGGGCGCGAGGCTGAACCCCGTGAGGCCGGACAGCGAGGCCTCGGTGTCGATGGCCAGTCCCGCCTCGTCGGGATCGATGCGGACCCGCTTGCCATCCACGTCGACCGTGACCGGGGCGTCCACGCGGTCGGCGAGACCGTCGCGCAACGCCTGCTTCGCCTCGTCGTGCGTCATCCCACCGACGGCCACGCCGGAGATGCGGGTGTCCCGTGGGACGCGGTCGCCGCCCAGCAGGGCGAGGCCCACGTAGAGCCCGGCGAGCAGAGCGATACCGGCGAGGACGGCGACGCACCCGGGGGCACGGCCCGGCCGTTCGGCGGCGGGGGCGGTCTCCCAGAAGACGTCGTCCTCCCGAGGCCCGGCCCCGTGCCGGGGGCCGGGGTCGTCCGCGACGGCACCATCGACGTCGTAGTCGTCTCTCACTGCTCAGCCCACGCTTCCGTACGTGCTGCGGTGCCGTACCAGGGCTGCGCCGGCACGGTCGGGTCGGTCGACGAAGAGTACGTCTCCGACGACGATCTCGTGGTCACCGTCGCGGTGCGTCGCCCGGGTCCGGCACTCGAAGGCGGCCAGCGCGCCCTCGACGAGGGCGACCCCGGTGCGAGGTCCGCGGTGGTGCGGGACGCGGTCGAGCTGACCGAGGACCGGTCGACCCGGGGCCGACAGCCAGTCCGCGACGGACCGCTGCCCGCCACCCAGGACCGAGACCCCCCAGACGCCGGCGCTGAGCACGGCCTCGTGGAAGCGGGACCCGACCGCCACGCAGAACAGCAGGGCCGGTGGTTCGAGGGAGAGCGAGACCACCGAGCTCGCGGTCATCGCGTGGTCGTGACCGTCGGCGATCGTGGTCACCGTGGCCACGCCGGTGGGGAAGCGCGCGATCGCGTGGCGGAACTCGTCCGGCGTCGGGAGCCGGTCGTCGGCGGCCCGGGTCATCCGGCGCTCCGGTGCTCGCCCGTGACCGGGTCGATCTCGGCGTAGCCCTCCCGGTCGGGCAGCCGGGCGGCGACGAGGTTGGACAGGGCGTGGGCCTGCCCGTCGGCCGTGACGATCACCTGGGTGCGGTGGTGGCGGAGGGCCTCAGCGCGGCTCCGGGCCGCAGCAGGATCGACGACCCGGATCGGGACGAGCGCGTCGTCGACGACGGAGACGGGGTACCCCTCGTCCTCGGCGGGGATGCGCCAGCCGAGCGCCTCGAGCTGCTCCGCGTGCTCCCGGACCCACGCGCGGTCCTCACGCGCCCACGAGGCGGGGGTGAGGGCGATCTCGAGGCGGATCGGTGCCCGGCCGTCGGCGGCCAGCTCGGCGTTCTCGGCGATGACGGCGGCACGGGTCACGGCATGGGTCCGGACGTGGTCGGGGTGCTGGTACCCGCCGCCGGCGTCGTAGGTGACGACGACGTCGGGGGCGACGCGGGCGAGGACCTCCCGGACCGCGTCCACAGCCTCGTCGTCGTCGGAGCCGACCCAGGCGTCGGGGTGGTCCGCCGCGGCCGAACCGGCCATCCCGCTGTCGCGCCAGCGCGCGCGACCGTCGGCCTCCGCCAGGACGTGGCTCGTGGCCCCCGCCGCGGCGAGGGCCGCCCGCAGCTCCCCGAGGCGGTGGGACGCGAGCGCGCCCTCACGCCCCGCGACCAGGTGCGCGAGCCCGGGGGGGATGACCTCGCCCTCGTCCCCGAGCGTGCACGTGAGGACGTGCACGTCACGACCGGCGGCGACGTCGTGGCAGAGGCGGACGCCGGTCGAGAGCAGCTCGTCGTCAGGGTGGGCGTGGACGAGCAGGACGGTCCCCGCCGCGACGGTCACCTCGCCACCCGGATCGTCGCGAGGTCGACCGCACCGCCGTAGGCGTCGTTCGTCGTCACCTCGGAGACGTCGGGGCCGTGGACGAGGACCGAGCGCCGCTGCGCGATCGGCACGTACATCCCGCGCTCGAGCAGCCGGATGTCGGCCGAGGCCCACAGCCCGGCACGTCTCCGGGAGGAGCGCATCGCGCTCGCACGGTCGAAGGTCGCGTTGGTCCGCACGTCCTTCACCGCGCCGTAGTCACGGCCGTTGCTCGTCGACGTGAGGTTCGTGCGCGAGTCGAACAGGGGCGGGAGGACGGTCGAGGCCGAGGGCCAGTCGGCACCCCAGTTCGACCAGAAGACGTCCACGGTCCGGGCAGTCGCCGGCTGGGCGGCCTTCGCGAAGTAGTCCTTGCCGAACGGCTCGAGGGTCACCTCGAAGCCGGCGGACTCCCATCCCTTCTCGAGCGCCTTCATCCCCTCGGTGACCTGCGGGCTGTCCCGGTAGGCGACGACGATGCGCGGGGTACGGTCCTTCGCCTTCCGCAGCTCGGCCCGCGCCCTGGCGGCGTTCCCGTGCGCGCCCCTCTCCAGCCGCGGGGGGTGGCTCGAGGGGAGGGCGGGGGTGAGCAGCGACCACGTCGGCTCGGCCGCGCGGTCTCCGCCGAGGGCGTCGACGAACGCCTGACGGTCGGTCGCCAGGGCGAGGGCCCGCCGGGTGTGCTCGTCGGCCATCGGGCCGCGGCGGACGTTCGGCGCGAGGTAGTCGACGAGCTGGTTGGGCGTGACGACCGTGCTCAGGCCGGCCGCCTGGTCGACGACGGGCCACAGCGCCCGGGGGACCGGCTCGATCGCGATCGCCGCCCGGTTCGCGCCGCCACCGACGAGGTCCTCGACGACGGCCTGCGGGTCGAGCCCCTCCCGGTGGAGGACCCGGTCCGGCTGCGCGCGACGGATGGGGTCGGCGGACGGCGTCCAGTACCGGTTGCGCACCCACGTGCCGCCCTTCGAGGGCGTCCACCGCCCGTCGAGCCGGTACGGCCCCGTCGAGAAGGCGTCGTAGAGGCTGTCCTTCTTCCGCTCCCGGCTCTTCTTGAACGGGGCGAACGCCGGTGTCGAGACGACCTGGTCGAAGTCACCCATCGGCTCCGCGAGCCGGAAGGTGATCGCCCGGCCCGTGCAGGTCACTGCCCGGTCGAACGCCCGCCGACCAGCGGCGGACCCCTTCGCGGTCTCCCACGGCCCACGGTAGATGCTGCGGCCCGACGCGCTGCGCGGGACGTCGAGGAGGACCGGGGGGTAGGCGCCGGCCATCTCCCGGGCGAAGGACCGGCTCACCCCGTACTTGACGTCCGCGCACGTGACGCGGGAACCGTCCTGCCACCGCACGTCCTTGCGGAGGGTGAACGACCACCGGGTGCGGGTGCTGTCCGCGGTCCCCGTCCCGGTCGCGAGGTCCCCGACGAGCCGCGGGCGCCCCTGGCCGTCCGCCACCGCGGTGTAGCCCGTGAGGCTGCGCAGGAAGAGGCGGTTGGCGTACCCCGCCGTCTCCCGCCCGCTCACCCGCTGCGGATCCCACGCCAGGACCGGCCCGAGCGACAGGAGCGTGAGCTCGCCGCGGCGGGGCTCCTCCGTCGGGAGCGCGGGCCCGGTGCCGCCGTCCTGGCACCCCGACAGGGGCAGGAGGGCGCCGGCGAGGGTGGCGGCGAGGAGGGGCAGGCGGAGGCGTGCGATCACGGCGGTCCCGGGCTCGGGGTCAGGAGTTGCGCGCCCGCGACGCGGCGCGGGAACGGGTGTTCTGGTCGAGCTCGACCTTGCGGATGCGGACCGCGTCGGGCGTGACCTCGACGCACTCGTCCTCCCGGCAGAACTCGAGGGACTGCTCGAGGGAGAGCTTGCGCGGCGGGACGACCTTCTCGAAGTTGTCGGCCGACGACGCGCGCACGTTCGTCAGCTTCTTCTCCTTCGTGATGTTGACGTCCATGTCGTCCGCCCGGGAGTTCTCGCCGACGATCATCCCCTCGTACACCTCGGTGCCCGGCTCGACGAACAGCGTGCCGCGCTCCTGGAGGTTGACCATGGCGTACGACGTCACGGGCCCCGAGCGGTCCGCGACGAGCGAGCCGGAGACACGGGTCTGGATCGGCCCGAACCACGGCTCGTAGTCCTCGAAGACGTGGTGCGCGATGCCCGCGCCGCGGGTCTCGGTGAGGAACTCGGTGCGGAAGCCGATGAGGCCACGGGAGGGGACGAGGAACTCCATGCGGATCCAGCCCGTGCCGTGGTTGGTCATCTGCTCCATCCGGCCCTTGCGGGCGGCGAGGATCTGGGTGATCGCGCCGAGGAACTCCTCCGGGGTGTCGATCGTCAGCCGCTCGACCGGCTCGTGGACCTTGCCGCCGACCTCGCGGGTGACGACCTGCGGCTTGCCGACGGTGAGCTCGAAGCCCTCGCGGCGCATCTGCTCGACGAGGATCGCCAGGGCGAGCTCGCCGCGACCCTGGACCTCCCACGCGTCGGGGCGCTCTGTCGGCAGGACCCGGAGGCTGACGTTGCCGACGAGCTCCTTGTCGAGCCGGTCCTTGACGAGGCGGGCGGTGACCTTCGTGGCACGGGTCGGGCCGCGGCCGACGAGCGGCGAGGTGTTCGTCCCGATCGTCATCGAGATCGCCGGCTCGTCGACGGTGATCACCGGCAGCGGGACGGGGTTCTCGGCGTCGGCGATGGTGTCGCCGATCATGATCTCGGGGATGCCGGCGATGGCGATGATGTCGCCGGGCAGCGCGGGCTTGTCCTCGAGCGGCTTGCGCTCCAGGCCCTCGGTCATGAGCAGCTCGGTGATCTTCACCCGCTGCTGGCTGCCGTCGTGGCGGCACCACGTCACCTGCTGGCCCTTGCGGATCTCGCCGTTGAAGACCCGCAGGAGCGCCAGGCGGCCGAGGAAGTTCGAGGAGTCGAGGTTCGTCACGTGCGCCTGGAGCGGGGCGTCCTCGTCGTACGACGGCGCCGGGATCGTCTCCATGATCGTCGCGAACAGCGGCTCGAGGTCGTCGTTGTCCGGGAGGGTGCCGTCCGCCGGGCGGGTGAGCGAGGCGGCGCCGGCCTTGCCCGAGGCGTAGACGATGGGGAAGTCGATCTGGTCCTCGTCGGCGTCGAGGTCCATGAACAGCTCGTAGGCCTCGTCGACGACTTCGGCGATCCGACTGTCGGGCCGGTCGACCTTGTTGATGCAGAGGATGACCGGCATCTTCGCCGCGAGCGCCTTGCGCAGCACGAAGCGGGTCTGCGGCAGCGGGCCCTCGGAGGCGTCGACGAGGAGGACGACCCCGTCGACCATCGACAGGCCGCGCTCGACCTCACCGCCGAAGTCGGCGTGGCCGGGGGTGTCGATGATGTTGATCGTCACCCCGTCGGGGGCGCCGTGCTCCGCGGCCGACGGCCCGGTGTACCGGATCGCGGTGTTCTTCGCGAGGATGGTGATGCCCTTCTCGCGCTCGAGGTCGCCGCTGTCCATCGCGCGCTCGTCGACGTGGTCGTGCTCGCCGAAGGTGCCGGCCTGCCAGAGCATCTTGTCGACGAGGGTCGTCTTCCCGTGGTCGACGTGGGCGACGATGGCGACGTTGCGGACGTCGGACCGATGGGTCATGGGCATTGCCGCATTGTCGCAGCCGAGCCCCGCCAGCCCCAATCCGGTCAGCCGCGCAGCAGCTCGCCCAGCGCGTCGACGATCGGCAGGTCGGCCTCGATCCACGGGACGTCGCGCAGCTCGTGGGCGGCGAGCCAGCGCAGCTCGTCGTGGTCCTCGAGCGGGCGCGGGGCGCCCTCGGCGATCGCGACGAGGGTCACGGCCATGACGTACCGACCGGTCAGCGGCCACGTGCGGTCCGCCAGCGGACCCGGCACCTGCTCACCCACCCGCACGCGCACCCCGAGCTCCTCGGCGAGCTCCCGGTGCAGCGCGTCGGTCGGGTCCTCCCCCGGCTCGACCTTGCCCCCGGGCAGCTCCCACCGTCCGGCGAGCGCCTCCGGGGCGGTGCGCCGGGCGGCGAGCAGCCGAGTCGGTCGGTCGAGGTCGTCGACGATCGCCGCCCCGACGACGAGGACCCGGTCCTCGCTCGGGGCGTGGACCGGGTCCCGGGGTCGCTCGGCGGTCAGACGATCGCCTTGTCGGTCGTCGCCGCGAAGTGGCAGGCGACCTCGTGGTCGGCCCCGATCCGCCGCTGCTGGGGGACCTCGCCGGTGCAACGGGCCTTGTCCGCGTCGCTCAGCTCGGTGCGGAACTTCGGGCAGCGGGTGTGGAAGACGCAGCCGCTCGGCGGGTTGATCGGGCTGGGCAGGTCGCCGGTGAGGAGGACGCGCTCGCGCTTGTCCTCCTTGCGCGGGTCCGGCAGCGGGACGGCAGACAGCAGCGCCTGGGTGTACGGGTGCTGGGGGTTGGCGTACAGCTCGTCGCGGTCGGCGATCTCCATGATCTTGCCCAGGTACATCACCGCGACGCGGTCGGAGATGTGCCGGACGACCGAGAGGTCGTGGGCGATGAACATGTAGGTGACGCCGAACTCCTTCTGGACGTCCTCGAGGAGGTTGACGACCTGCGCCTGGATCGAC
Source organism: Janibacter massiliensis (assembly GCF_900289115.1). Lineage (GTDB taxonomy): Bacteria > Actinomycetota > Actinomycetes > Actinomycetales > Dermatophilaceae > Janibacter_A > Janibacter_A massiliensis. The sequence goes on from NZ_LT985196.1 coordinate 161,362, forward strand.
ACGTCCAGCGCGGAGACCGGCTCGTCGCAGACGATGACCTCCGGGCGCAGCGCCACGGCGCGGGCGATGCCGATCCGCTGGCGCTGACCGCCGGAAAACTCGTGGGGGTAGCGGTTGTAGTGCTCGGGGTTGAGCCCGACGCGCTCCATGAGGCTCTGGACCTCGGCCTTCACCCCGCCCTCGGGCGTGATCCCCTGGATGTCGAAGGGGGCGCCGATGATCGAGCCGACCGTCTGGCGCGGGTTGAGCGAGCCCACCGGGTCCTGGAAGACCATCTGCATCTCGGTGCGCATCTTCCGCAGGCGCTCGCCCTTGATACCGGTGATGTCCTGGCCCTTGAAGGTGATCGTCCCCGAGGTCGGCGGCAGGAGCTGGAGCGTCGTGCGCCCCGCGGTGGACTTCCCGCACCCGGACTCGCCGACGACGCCGAGCGTCTCTCCCGGGTAGAGGTCGAAGGAGATGCCGTCGACGGCCTTCACCGGGTCGTCGGCCCGGCGGATGATGCCGCGGGTCTTGCGGGGGAAGTGCTTCCTCAGGTCGCGGACGGAGAGGATCGCCTCGCGCGGGTCGTGGCGCGCGTCCGACCGGTCCGTCGTGCCCGCCGTGGTCGCGCTGGTGATCGAGCTGCTCATAGGGTCGGCTTCACCTTCGTCTGGAAGATCTCGCGGCGGGTCTCGTGCGGGATGTGGCACCGGACCGGGTGCGGCGAGCTCTCGTCGAACGCCGGGGGCTTCGACACGCAGCCGAGCCGGGCCTCGTCGACGTACGGGCAGCGCGGGTTGAACACGCAGCCGGCCGGCGGGTTGATGAGCGAGGGCGGGTTGCCCGCGATCGGCCGCAGCCGCTCCTCGCGGACCCGGTCCATGCGGGGCATCGACGAGAGCAGACCCCAGGCGTACGGGTGCTCCGGGGCGTAGAAGATGTCGTCGACGCTCCCGCGCTCGACCGCCCGCCCGCCGTACATGACGAGGATCTGCTCGGCCATCTCCGCGACGACCCCGAGGTCGTGGGTGATGATGATGATCGAGCTGCCGAACTCCGTCTGCAGGCCCCGCAGCAGGTCGAGGATCTGCGCCTGGACCGTGACGTCGAGCGCGGTCGTCGGCTCGTCGGCGATGATCAGCCGCGGGTCGTTGATGAGGGCCATCGCGATCATCGCGCGCTGCCGCATGCCGCCGGAGAACTCGTGCGGGTACTGGTCGACGCGAGCCGAGGCGTTCGGGATGCCGACGCGGTCGAGCATCTCGACGGTCCGCGTCCGGGCGGCCTTCTTCGACACGTCGTGGTGGACGCGGTAGGCCTCCATGATCTGGTTGCCGACCGTGTAGTACGGGTGGAGGGCACTCAGCGGATCCTGGAAGACCATCGCGATGTCCCGGCCGCGCAGCTGACGCAGCTCCTCGTCGCCGATCGTCAGCAGGTCCTTGCCGTCGAAGATGATCTCCCCCGACAGCTGGGCACGGGTGCCCCGGTGAAGACCCATGATCGCCTGGCTCGAGACGGACTTGCCGGACCCGGACTCGCCGACGATGCCGATCGTGCCGCCCTGGGCGAGGTCGTAGGACAGGCCGTCGACGGACTTCACGAGGCCGTCGTCGGTCGGGAAGTGGACCTTGAGGTCCCGGACGGACAGCAGGGGCTCGCCGACGGTGTGGTGCGTCGGGCGCGCGCCGGCGGCGGTGGCCGCGGAGGGGGTGCTGGAGGGTGTCACAGGCGGTCCTCGGCGATCAGACGTACTTCACGCGCGGGTCGATGACCGCGTAGAGCACGTCGACGATGATGTTGGCGATGATGACGAACGTCGCGAGCAGCAGGACGATCCCGACGGTGATCGGCAGGTCCCAGGTCGTCGCGGCATCTCGGGCGAGCTTGCCCAGGCCGTCGTAGTTGAACACCGACTCGGTGATGATCGCGCCGCCGAGCAGGGCCGCGAAGTCGAGCCCGGCGATGGTGACCAGCGGCGTGAGCGCCGCGCGCATCGTGTGCTTCCACAGGATCTTGCGGGGCTGGAGCCCCTTGGCCTTCGCCGTCCGCAGGTAGTCCTCGGACATGGACTCCAGCACGTACGCGCGGGTGATGCGGACGTACCCGGCCATGTAGAACAGCGCGAGGGTCAGCGCCGGGAGGAAGAGGCCGAGCGCCCAGGCGCCGACACCCCCGTCGGCGATCGACACGTACTCGGGCACGGGGAGCAGCTCCCACCGCACGGCGATGAAGCGGTAGGCGAAGCTGCCGATCCAGAACGTGGGGAAGGCGAAGAAGAGGAGCGAGCCACCGACGAGCAGCTTGTCGAGGAACTTCCCCTTGTTCAGCGCAGCGATGACGCCGAAGAGGACGCCGAACACGATCCACAGGATGAAGGCGGCGATGGCGAGGGAGACCGACACGGGGATCTTGTCCCCGATGACGGAGGTGACGGTCGCGCTCTGCTGCGGGGAGTAGCCCAGGCAGGGCGCGTCGCAGCGGGCGATCGTCTCTGGGGAGGTCTTCGCGAGCTCGGGGTCGTCGGGGTAGTTGCGCCCGACGAAGATGCCCTTGACGAACTTGCCGTACTGGACCGGGACCGGGTCGTCGAACCCGAGGGTCTTGCGGTTCGTCTCGAGGACCGTGGGCGTGCAGGCCTTGCCGCACGTGAAGCGCACCGGATCGACCGCGCCGTTGAAGAAGAGCAGGAACGTCACGAAGCTCATCACGACGAGCATGATCAGTCCGGAGAACATGCGTCGGATCACGTAGGCGAACATGGCACCAGCCGCGGGGGCTCGACCTCTCGGGTGGAGGGGCAGAAGGGGTGGGCACCCGGGCCGGGCGCCCGAGGTGGGGGCCGCTCGTCGCGGCCCCCACCCAGGTCAGGCGTCGTTCATGCGGGACGCTGCGTCACTTGGCGACGCCGATGGTCCCCAGGTCCGGGAACATCGAGGTGGCCTCGGTCTGCTGGTACCCCGTGACCTTCGAGCCGCGGAGGAAGTAGAACTTCTGGATGTCGAGCGGGATGTAGGCGTAGTCCTCACCCAGCGTGACGTCCACCTTCTGGTAGGCGGCCGCGGCCTCCTTCGGGTCCTCGATCGTCAGGGCGTCCTCGAACGCCTTGTTGACCTCCGGGTTGTCGTAGCGGCCGTAGTTGTTGCCGACGTTGGCCGCAGACAGCTGACCGCCGTCGAAGAGCAGCGGCAGGACCGTGGCGAGCGACGGGTAGTCGGCACCCCAGCCGCCCTGGAAGACGTCGGAGTCGTTGCTCGGCTTGTTGATGACGTCGTAGTACGTGTCCGCCAGCGGGTTGAGCTGGGTGTCGAACCCGGCCTTGTCCCAGCCCTCCTTGAGGGCGCGGAACGCCTTGTCCATGATCGGGGACTTCTGGTACGTCACCTTGAGCTTGACCGGCGTCTTGACGCCCGACTCCTCGAGGAGCTTCTTGGCGGCGGCGGGGTCACCGGCGGCGGGGATGTCCTTGAACGCCGGGTTCTCCGCGTAGCCCTCCATCGAGGGGTTGATGATCGAGACCGCAGGCTCGGAGGCCTTGCTGCCACCCTCGGCCGCGATGTAGGCCTCCTTGTCGGTCGCCGTCGCGAGCGCCTGACGCACCTTGACGTTCGGCATGTTCTTGACGTTCGGGACCAGGTAGAAGACGTACGGCGAGGTGACGTTCGTCGTCCGGGACTCGGCCGGCTTGACGGTCGCGAACTTCGACGGCGGGATGTTGCGGTCGGTGATCGCGTACTTGTCGTCGCCGGAGTCCTTCACGAGGCGGTCGGCGATGATCTCGTTCTCGAGGCCCTGGGTGAAGACGATCTTGTCGGGGTTCGCGGCGCGCGTGCCCTCGTCCGTCTTCGGGTCGTACTGGTCGTTGCGGACGAACGTCCCGCCCTTGTTCTTGCTCCAGGCGCCCTCGAGCTTGTAGGGGCCGTTGGAGAACACGACGAGCTTGTTCTTCGCGCCCTGGTCCTTGTCCTCACGGTAGGGGGCGAAGGCGTGCAGGCCCGCGACCGCGGCCGGGAAGTCGGCCCACGGCTTGTTGAACTTGTAGGTGAGCTCGTTGCCCTTGCAGGTGACGGCCTTGTCGAAGAGGTCCTGGCCGGTCTTCTTGTAGGGGCCCTTGTACCTCGAGGAGCCGTCCTTGTCCTTCGGGATGTCGAGGTAACCCGTCGGGTACTGGAACGGGCCGCCGTCGAGGACGTCCGAGGCGAAGTTGCGCGAGACGCCGTACTTGAAGTCCTCGCAGGTGACGTCCTTGCCGTCCTCCCACTTGACGCCGGACTTGAGCTTGAACGTCCAGGTCTTGCCGTCCTTGGACGTCGGGACCTCCTCGGCGATGTCCGGGATCGGCGTCTGGGCCTTGATCGGGTCCTGCTCGCCCACGGGGAACTGGAGCAGGCCGCGGTAGACCAGGCGGCTCGTGTTGAAGATGTCACGGCCGATGTAGATGCGCTGCGGGTCGAGCGACTCGGCGGGACGGAAGGTCAGGTAGTGGAGGGTGCCCCCCTTCTCCGCCTCTCCCCCGGCGGCCTCGCCGCCGTCCTTGCTGCCGCCGCCACAGGCGGCGAGGGAAAGCGCGGCGACGGCGGTGAGCGCCGCGGCGCTCGTGGCCTTCGTCTTGCGGATCATGCGATCTCCTTCGAATCTTGCGCCGCATGAGCGGTGCACTTTCCCCGAGCTGATGGCCCAGGGGGTCTGGTGGGGGTCAGCGGTTCGACTTGGGGTCGAGCGCGTCCCGGAGCCCGTCGCCCAGCAGGTTGAGGCTGAGGACGAGGGTGGCGATGACGAGCGCGGGGATCGTGAAGAACACCGGGTCCGCGTCGGCGTAGTTCACCGAGTCGGCGAGGATGTTGCCGAGGGTGGGCATGGGGGGCTTGATGCCCACGCCGAGGTAGGACAGCGCGGCCTCGGCCGAGATGAACGAGGGCAGCAGGAGCGTGAAGTACACGAGCACCGGCGCCCACAGGTTGGGCAGCAGCTCCTTGAAGTAGATCCGGCCGGGCTTGGCCCCGAGGCTGCGCGCGGCCTCGACGAACTCGCGCTCGCGCAGCGAGAGCACCTGACCGCGAATGATGCGGGCGAACCCGGGCCAGCCGAAGATGCCCAGGACGAGGGCGACGTAGAGCCCGTTGACGAGCGCACCGTCGGAGAGGTGGAGCACCCGCTTGAGCAGCTCGACGGCGACGCCGGAGAGGGCGATGAGCATGAGGGTCTGCGGGAACGTCAGCGTGAGGTCGATGAGGCGGCTGAGGGCGAAGTCGACCCACCCTCGCGAGTAGCCGGCCACGATCCCCAGCACGGTGCCGAGACCGACCGCGATGAAGGCGGCTGCGAGGGAGATGACGAGGGAGAGCGAGACGCCGACGATGACGCGAGACATGACGTCCGCGCCGGTCCCGGGCTCCACGCCGAAGGGGTGCGCCGCGCTGATCCCGCCCCACGGGGCCTTCGGGATCGACCCCTCCTCGATGTTGAGCAGGGAGATGTCACCCTTGGTCGGGTTGATGACGCCGAGCTTCCACAGCAGGGGTGCCAGAACGGCGAGGACCAGCGCGAAGACGACGATCCCGAGGACGACGAGGGTCGGCTTGTCCTTGAGGAGGCGGGCACGGAAGAGCTCCCACGGGCTGCGGCCCTCGATGGCCTTCGCCTTCCCGTCGGTCTCCGTGACCTGGACCGATGCAGGATCGATCTCCGTCGGCGTCGTCGCCATGTGCGGTCCTCCTGGATGGCGCCGGACTCACGGGTGTGCGGGTCGGGACCACCGTCGGTCTGTCTGAATGGTCGGACGTTAGTGCCCTCACCGCGCCGACTCAAAGGCGCCCCCGTCGCGGTGATCAAAATGAGACCTCCGGAGGCGGATCCGCCACCGCTGCACGCCATTTCGCCCGACCCGCGGTCACCCGGCGGGAACGGGTCGGCCGGCCGCCCCTCAGGACGACCGGCCGACGCGCGACCCGACAGGGCAGATCAGCCCTCGCTGATCCAGTTGCTGTACTTGCCCCACGTGTTCGACGTCGACGACGTGCGCAGGTGGAAGTCGTAGCCGTACGGCGCGTAGGTGGTGAACGAGACGCGGCCGTAGCGGTCGGCGTTCTTGCTCGACCGCAGGACCCACGGGCTGCTCGAGCTCTTGCGGACGTAGAGCTTCACCTTCACCCCGCTCCACGCGCGGTAGGTGTTGGCGGCGGGCGAGTAGCGCTTCGCGCGGCCGCGGATGACGACCTTGTCACCGGGGTCGTAGGCCGTGCCGCTGATGGACAGGAGCGAGCGCAGACGGATGAGGGTGTAGTCGTAGTTCTGCTCGAGACGGGCGCCGGTGGCCTGGTTGATCGCACCGCCGGCCGACGACTTCCAGCGGCCCAGGCGCGAGCCGTCGGTGATGCTCGCCGAGCGACGGGCACCCGAGCCGTCCGAGTCGTAGATCCAGTGGTCGCGCTTGACCCCGCCCGGGTCCACGGCGTACCAGAGCGCCCGAGCGTTGTACGTCTTGCAGGAGTCGCTGAAGACCGCGCGGACCCACTCGGTGGAGGAGTCGACGTAGACCCGCGGCGTGACTGCCGTGTAGCAGGCGCCGCCGGCTGCCTGGCTCGGCGCGGCGGTCGAGACCGCCAGCCCGGCGGAGAGGGCGACGGCCGAGGCCGCCGCAAGCATGGTGCGCATCTGAGAACCAACCCCTTCTGATGACTGCGGGGCCCCTCCCCGCGCCCACAGGGTAGCCCCGCGGGTCAGGCGCGTCGCGGCAGGACGTCGCGCGCGGCGACGGCGCGCGGGACGTCCTCGAGCGCGAGCACCCGGCCGTCCGCGCCGGTGAGCGCGAGCGACCAGTTCGGGTACTCCCGGTGGGTCCCGGGCTGGTTGATCGGCCGCCGGTCGCCGACGAGGTCGGTGAGGGCGTACGCCACGAGCCGTGACGGGGTCCGGGCGACGTAGGCGTGCAGCGCCCGCACGCCGGGAGCCCCCTGCAGCGACTCGTCGTCACCGAGGACGCCCTCGGCCCGGAGGGCATCGGCCATGAGCCGGTGGGCGGCCTCCTCGTCGGCGCGTTCCTCCTCGACGGGCCGGGTGAGCTGGCCGAGCTCGTCCCGCAGGTCGACGTGGACGAGGTCGAGGAAGCCCTCGGTCGGAGGAAGGTCGTGGGTCGTCACGGTCGCCAGGCACAGCTCGCGGTAGGCGGCTGGCGGGATGACGGCGCCGGCGTCGTCGTGCTCGAACCACACGATGGATGTCCCAAGGATCCCGCGCTCGCGCAGGTGGTCGCGCACCCACGGTTCGACGACACCCAGGTCCTCCCCGACGAGGACCGCGCCGGCCCGGTGCGCCTCGAGCGCGAGGATCCCCACGAGCGCCTCGTGGTCGTAGCGCACGTAGGTCCCGGCCGAGGGCTCCTGGTCCTCCGGGATCCACCACAGCCGGAAGAGGCCGATGACGTGGTCGACGCGGATGCCCCCGGCGTGGGCGAGGATGGCGCGCACCATGTCGCGGTACGGCGCGTACCCGGCCTCCGCGAGGCGGGTGGGGTGCCACGGCGGCTGGCTCCAGTTCTGGCCCTTCTGGGTGAACTGGTCCGGCGGCGCGCCGACGGTGACACCGCGGGCGAGGACGTCGGGCAGCGCCCAGGCATCGGCCCCCTCGGGGTGCACCCCCACGGCGAGGTCGTGAAGGATCCCCAGTCCCATCCCGGCGTCGGTGGCGGCGGCCTGCGTGGCGCCGAGCTGCTCGTCCGCGAGGAGCTGGAGCCACAGGTGCAGGTCGACCCGGTCGGCGTGCTCGAGCGCGAACTCCTCGACGGCCGGCGACGTCGGTGAGCGCAGCTCCTCGGGCCACTCGGGCCACGTCGCGCCGTGGACCTCCGCGATCGCGCACCACCGCGCCCACCGCACGAGGGCCTCGCCGCGCGCCTGGACGAGGTCGTCGAGATCGGCCTGCCGGTCGGCCGAGCGGGGCAGGCGGTGGAGCAGCTCGAGGGCCTCGGACTTCACGCGCCAGACGGCGTCCCGGTCGACCGTGTCGTCCGCGTGGAGCCGGTGGCCCTCGGCCGCGAGCGCGAGGACGCTCGCCCGGGTCAGACCGTCGGCGCCGTCGAGCTCCGGGACCTCGTCGACCGCGATGTACAGCGGGCTGACGAACGAGCGGGTGCTCGGCAGGTACGGCGAGGGCTCGATCGGGGCGATCGGATCGCTCGCGTGCAGCGGGTTGATGAGGACGAAGTCCGCGTCGAGGTCCGCCGCCGCCCAGCGGGAGATCTCCCGGAGGTCGGCGAGGTCCCCGATCCCCCACGAACGAGCGCTGCGGACCTGGTACAGCTGCGCGGCGAGCCCGGTGCCCCGCTCCCCCAGGGTGTCGGGCAGCTCGAGCTTCTGCGGGGTGACGACGAGGGTGGCGGACGCCGTCGGGTCGTCCTGCGGGTCGCGGCCCTCGACCTCGGCGACGAGACGGTGCCACCCGAGCGGGAGGTCGGCGTCGAGCTCGAAGGTCGCCTCGCCGACGAGCTCGCCGTCGATCTCGCTCGGCTCGACCCAGTGGTCGAGCTGACGAACCCGGCGCCGGCCCCCACCCTCGAGCTCGACGTGGAGGGCGACCCCGGTGCCGTGCGGGACGTGCACCGCCACCCACGGCGTCCAGCCCGCGCGCGTGACGACGGTCGGGGGGAGGGTGCACCGCCACGGTGCGTCGTCGAGGTCACGGTGGGCGCGGGCGACCGCGTCGTCGTCGGAGGCGTCGATGCCGAGCGCGTCGAGCACGGCGACGAGGGTGGACGCGGGGACGCGGACGTGATGCTGCTGCCAGTCCCAGTAGTCGGTAGCGACACCGCGGCGGTCGGCGAGCCGGACGAGCTGGTCGGACGCGGGTTCGGCGCTCACACCCGCAACCCTAGTCACGGGCCGGGGTCATCCTGTCGAACGGACCCGCTGCAGGACGAGGTCGGCGACGGCGTCCGGCTCGTTCTCCGGCAACCAGTGGTTCGCATCGAGCTCGACGAAGCGATACGGCGCGGTGACGAAGCGGCCGCAGCGCTCGGCGGCGGCCCGAGAGATGAACTGGTCGTGCAGGCCCCAGGCGAACGTCGTGGGGATGCGCACGGCGCCTGCCGTGGGCGGGCCGGCGAGCGGGCGGAGGTGCGCGACACGGGACCGTCGCGCGGCGCTCCACCCCATCGCGCGGTACCAGGCCAGCGGTCCGGTGAACGAGGACGGGTCGGGGAATCGCTCGGCGTAGCCGCGGGCCGCCGCGGGGTCCAGCCCGCTGCGGTGGAGCCGGCCGCGGGCGTTCGCGAGTGCGCGCTCCGGCAGGACCGGGAGGCAGAAGGCGCCGATGTACCAGCTCCGCACGAGCTGCGGGCCCTTCCGCGTCGCCCATGCCATCGCCCCGGGCGCCGGTACGGACAGCGCGGTGAGGGTGGCCACCCGGTCCGGGTGCCGGAGGGCCATCTCCCACGCGACGACCGCACCCCAGTCGTGGCCGACGACGTGCACCCGATCGGCGCCCGCGGCGTCGGCGAGCGCGCGGACGTCCGCGACGAGCTCGCCGATCTCGTACCGCTCGATCTCCCGCGGGGTGGCTCCCGGGCAGTACCCGCGCTGCCACGGCGCAAGGGTGCGCAGGCCCGTGCCGCCGAGCACGGGGGTGACCGCGTCCCACGCGTGCGCGTCCTGCGGGAAGCCGTGAAGGAGGATGACGACGTCACCGTCCACCGGCCCGGCGTCGAGGACGTCGAAGGTCAGCCCGTCCCGGGTGAAGGTGTCCACCTCGACGACGGTACCGAGGTCTCGGGCGCCGCGCGCCACGGCTCCTCTCCGGGTGGGGCACCACGGAGCGAGCCCACCACCGCCGAGGGCCCGCCGTCCGGGCGTCAGTCGTGCGGCAGGAGCATCGTGACGGCGAGGGTGCTCGGCTCGAGCGCCTTCACGGCGTGACGCAGCATCGGGGTGAGGTGGATCACCGCGCCGGGTGTGAGCTCGACCTGCCGGTCCGGCAGCTCGAGCTCGACCCGGCCGCGCACGACCTGGATGAGGACGGGGTGGCGAGCTGCGTGGTCGTTGAGCACGTCGCCGGTGTCGAACTCGAACGTGACGACCTTGGCCGACGCGACGTCGAGGACTGCCTTCGCACCCGGCCGACCACCCCGAGGGCTGGCGCGTCCGAGCAGCTCGACAAGGGTCGCGCTGCCGTCCCTCCCGCCGGCCTCGCTCCCCTGCTCGACCGCTCCGGCGGTGACCACCTCCGGCGACTCCTGCTCGCTCATGGCTCGCCCCCTTCAACGGTCAACGTACCCATGCGGTCGATGACGAGCTCAAGGGCGTGGGCGAACCCCTTCGGGTCGGCGACCACCGGCAGGTGACCGGCATCCGGGATGACGACCGTCGGTGGGTCCCCGAGGGCGGCACGGGCGCCGTCGAGCGAGCCGCCGGAGGTGGTGTCCTCCTCGCCCCAGACGATCCCGCGCGGCACCCGGATCTGCCGGACCTGCTCGGGCGTCATCGCGACCATCGGCTGGCTCGCCATCGTCCTCAGGGCGTTCTCGGCAGCGCCTTGGCGCATGGGCCGGACCCACGCATCGATCAGCTCGTCGGTCGCCGCGGGGCAGACCGACCCGCAGGCCTGCTCGAAGAACTCGCGCCGCACCCACCGGGACCGCAGGCCCAGGCGCAGCGCCGAGGTGGCGTAGGGCGACCCGACGACGACCTCCGCCGCCCGCGACGGACGGTCGCGGCCCTCGAAGGCGAGTGCGTCCCCGTCGGCGAAGACGACGGCGGAGACGAGGTCGGGACGGCGGCGCGCCAGCTCCCCGACGACACCGGCACCCATCGAGTGGCCGACGAGGATCGGGCGACCGATGCCGAGCGCGTCGAGGAAGGCCTCCAGCGCCGCCACCTCGTCGTCGAGGGTGTAGCGGCCGGTGTACTCGCTGTACCCGAAGCCGGGCAGATCGAGCGCGTAGACCCGGTGGTGACGCGCGAGCTCGGGGGCGGTGAGGGACCAGGCGAGCGTCGACTCGGCGAACCCGTGCACGAGGACCACCGGGGTGCCGTGCTCGCCCCACCGTTCGTAGTGGATCCGACCGACCGAGGTCTGGACGTCGCGCCCGCCGGGAGCCGGCAGCGTGCGCTCCGGGGTCGTCGCCGCGTTGAACGTCAGCGACGCGAGGGTGAGCGCCACGATGACCGCGACGACGGCGACCAAGGCACGACGCCCGCGCCTGGCCCACCTGCGCTCGTTCACGGCGATGATTGTCCCCCGGTTGCGGGGGGGCGACCGGCAGCGGTCAGACCGTGCGCCGCGGGCCGACCCGCTCCGGCACCGGCGGGACATCGCTCACGGCGCCCGCAGGGGCGTCCCCGACCCGCAGACAGACCGGGTTCGTGATCGCCTCCATGCCGCCCTCGGGCCCGTTCGGCCGGCCACGGACCTCGGCCCGGACGTAGCCGCCGCCCTCGGGGATGCTCACCCGGATCCGAGCCGTCTCGTCGTCGGAGGTCAGCCAGCGCAGGTGGAGGAGCGTGCCGCCCTTGCCCTTGACGAGCAGCCGCATGCCACCGGCGTTGCGGACGCGGACCGTCACGGTCACCCGGTCGCCGACGTCCCCGTGGACGGCGCCGCCCATGCCCGCCGACAGCCCGCCGTGGGTGACGACGGGGTCGGCCGGCAGGACGCGGACTTCCAGGACGAGTACTGGGAGCAGGTGGTCGGGGCGACCGGGCCGCGGCTCGTCGTGCCGATCCACTGGGACGACTTTGGCCGACCCCTCTCGCGCGGCCTCCGGCCGATGCCCTTCCCCCTCGACCGGCCCCGGCGTACCCGTGCCTTCGTCACGCGCAAGGCCCGCGCGTCGGGCGTCACGGTGCACGTGCCACAGGCCTTCGAGACGATCCTCCCCTTCCGGTCTGGCATGGAAGCCACGTCGTCACGTGCTGCAGCGACCCGGACGAGGCGCTGACGACGGCTACGGTCGGGGGATGGACCGTTCGCCGCGCGAGTACTCCCTACGAGGCCCCGAGGGTGTGCTGACGGCATGCTCGGACGGGGACCGCGCTTGGCTGATGTACCTGGGCGACGACGACGCCTGCTGCTTCGTCTCGCGCGACCCGGACGGTGAGAGCTCCACCGCGGTACGGCGGTTCCGGCTGGAGAACGGGCAGGTCGACGAGTACCCGGAGTCGTGGACCGTCCCGGTGGCGGTCGCGGAGGATGTGCTCGCGACCTTCCGTCGGAACGGGTGGCTCAGCGACGCAGTGCTGTGGGTCGACGACTACGGGACGGGCGCGCGCCCCCCTGATCCGGTCGGTGGGCACGACACCTGACGCCGGCCCGGGTCGCGACCCGGGTGATCGCCCCCCGAGGCTCCGTGACGGCCCGCGGGTCCTCAGGGATCGAGGCCGTTGCGCGACGCCAGCTCGTCGACCGCGTCGAGGTGCCCCGCGAGGATCGACCAGCGTCTTGCGTCGCTGACCGAGGCCCGAAGCTCGGCCCGGAGGTTCGCGGCCTCGGCCGGGCGACCGGTGCGGAGGTACCAGCCGTAGACCGCCTCATAGGCGGCGAGGGACTGCGTGCGCGCGACGTCGACGAGGTCGTCGACCGATCGGATGCGATCGAGCGCCTCGAGAAGGAGGGTGAGGTCAGCGACGGCGAGGGCGGCGAGGGCGGCGGCGTCCGCACCGGGCTCGAGGTCGTAGGACCTGGCCGCTCCCCCCACGTCGTCGGCGCGCCACCGGAGCTGACAGTCCGGTTCACGGGGTGCATCCTGCACCGGCAGGCCCAGGATGTCGTCGAGGACCCCGGCGTACACCGCGCCGTTGAGGTAGAAGCGCGCCCCGAACGGGCCGTTGTAGGTGCTGCGCTGGACCTGCACCACATGGACGACCTCGCTCGACGAGCGACGCCAGGTCGGGCCCCGACCCTTGTACCCGCGGGCGCGGATGATGGGTGCGAGGTGGTCCCGCACGACCCGGTCGACGATCTCGCTCGGGCTGGTCGTCATGCCCTGCCTTCCCCGGTCGGCGGCTCGGTCGTCATGGGACATGATCCCAGACACCTCCAGCCTCACCTCCCCGGTTCTCCGCCCCGGCACGCGACGCGGCTGGCACGCGGGCTCCTAGTCTACTCGCGTGACCTTCGTCGAGCGGCTCGTACATGCCCTCTCCTCGACCGACCCGAACCGCCGCCAGCGCGCGGCGATGCAGCTCGGTGCGCTCGACGTGTCGCCGGTGATGCCCCGGCTCGTCGAGGCGATGGCCTCGGAGGCCGACGACTTCGTCCGCGAGACCCTCATCTGGGCGGTCGTCGCCCGTCCCGCGGCCGCGGCCCCGGCGCTCGTCGACGCGCTCGGGCACGACCTGCCGCACGAACCGGTGCTCCACGCGCTGAGCAAGATCGGCGACCCGGAGACGGCGGAGGCGATCGTCCCCTGGGCGCAGCACCCCGACGACGCCGTCGCGGCGAAGGCGTGGTGGGCCCTCGCGAGGATCGGAGCTCCGGTCGCGCTGCCGACGCTGCTGCCGCACCTGGGCGCCGAGCGGGCCGAACGCCGGCACGGCCTGACCCGCGCCCTCCTCGAGCTCGGTCAGACCGTGATCGACCCGCTCGCCGACGCGTTGGCCGACCCGTCACCGGCGGTCCGGTCGCACGCCGCCGAGGTCCTCGTCGCCCTCGCCGACCCGACCCGCTACGGCGTCATGGAGCGTCAGTCCGGCGAGAAGCACGCAGGCCGCGCGGCCGCCGTCCTGCGGTCTGCCACCGCCTCCGAGGTCGATGGTGCACTCCTGCTCGCGACCGTGAGCGACGACCGGCCCGGTCTCGTCGCGGTGGCCCAGCGGCTGCGCAAGGAGCGCGCACGGGGGTAGCCACGGAGTTCACCCGGCAGGGTGGGCCTCATGCGCTCTTCAATCATGGCGGCACTGGCCCTGCTCGCGGCCACCGCCACGGCGGGCTCCGCCCCGGCCGACTCCCCTACCTCGACCGACGCCTCGACGACGTCCATGACGAGCGCATCGTCGAGTTCCTCGTCGAGCTCGACGTCCGGCACGAGCTCATCCCCGGCGTCGCCCGACCGACGTGCGGACGCGGCCTCGCAGAACTTGGTCCGTGCGACCACCTCAGACGTGCGCTTCGAGCGCATCACTCCCCCGGCGCAGCTCGCCGAGGACCTGCGCCGTTGCCGAGCTCGTTGCAGGGCAAGGTGAAGGACGACGGGCAGCGCATCTCCGCCGAGAGCGTCGAGCGGATGAGGGCCTACGGCTCCGCGTACCGCACGAAGCGGATCCCGGTCAGCCGGGTCGTGAGCTCGGAGTACTACTTCGTCTGGCAGCACGCCGAGGCGGCCTTCGGCGCCCCGATCGACATCCACCGCGACCTCACGGGCTCCCTCGACTTCTCCGACGAGCGGGAGCTCGAGGCGTCGCTCCAGGGGCTCCGGAACCGCACCGTCACCCCGCCGGATCCGGGGAGCAACACGGTCCTGTTCACCCACCAGGGCAAGTTCGACAAGGCCTACGGCTACTGCCCCGACGCGGGCACGACGATCATCTTCCGGCCGGACGGGAGCGGGACCCCACGTGTCGTCGCGGTGCTCGACCTCGACAGCTTCTTGAACTTGAGCTGAATCACACGGCGAACCGGTGCTGACCGTCCATCCGACGCGCGCGACTCGAGCGACCTGCACGACACGCTGCGCGACCCGCCGGTCACGAGCCATGTGGTCTTGGCGTTCAGGTGGCGGGGCCTTGTCGGTGTTCTGTGGCGGTCGGGTCAGCTGGCGCCGACAACCAGGGGGTGATCGCGGGTCTACCGCGAGATCTGCCAGCGCGGCCACGCGATGGCAACACCGGCGCGGCTATCCACCATGCCTCTCCTCGGAGCTCTTCGCTCCGTGCGTGCAGTCTCTCAACCGAGATGCGTCATGGGCCGGGGCAGGGCGTCAGAGGCCGAAGGCTCCGCCGCTGACGAGGATGACGATGCCCAGGCCGATCAGAACGATCGGGAACAGCACGTGTTCCCAGCGTTCGAGGACTTCGGCGATCGGTCGGCGCGTGGCGGTGAACTTGGCCAGCATGACGAGGATCGCGACGAGCAGGAGGAAGACGACACAGTAGGCGACCACGGCTACAGGTCCCACGTTGAGGAAGACCGGGACGTAGACGCCGATGTTGTCTCCTCCGTTGGCGAAGGTGACCGCGGCGACGGTCAAGACGCCGACGTTCTTGCCCTCAACCTTGGCGTCATCGTCATCGTCGTCGCTCCCGCGCCAGGCCCGCCATGCGGCCCACAGGCCTAGGGCCAGGGGGATGAGCCCGAAGTAGGGGATGGCTTCTTCAGGAAGGAATGCTCCCGCGCCCAGTGACACGAGCACGGCGGTGCCCAGGATGCCGGCGAACCCGAGGTACTGGCCTGCGGTGATCCGGGCCGTCGTCCCGCGTTGCCCTGCGCCCCGGGCGAAGAACAGCGAGAGCACGATGATGTCGTCGATGTTGGTGGCAACGAACAGGCCGATCGCCTGCAGGACCGAGGAAACGATCACGCGTCAGGCTCCGCGTTGGCGCACCCGGGAACAGGGCAGGCAGGATCGATGCAGGGAGCGTTCTCGTTCACGGCGAGGGTGACCTCGACCAGTGCGTTGAGCGCCCGTGCCAGGTGCGGGTCGGCGATCTCGTAACGTGTCTGGCGGCCCTCGGGCTCGGCGACCACGATGCCGCAGTCGCGCAGGCAAGCCAGATGGTTCGACACGTTCGAGCGCGTCAGCCCGAGGTCGCGTGCCAGCTCTGCCGGATAGGCGGGCCGCTCCAACAACGCCATCAGGAGCCGTGACCGTGTTGGGTCGGCCATTGCCCGGCCCAACCGGTTCATCACGTCCAGGCGAGTAGCAATGATCAGCATGTGCTGAACTATACAGCACTGACTGAACCGGCAGCCTGTGCCGCAAACGAACGATTCCGCTACACGCGCCGGAGGGCCGGGCGGCGCGCGTCGTCGACGAGGCGCCTGATGTAGCGGAACTGCGTGCCGAAAACTACGGCGCGATACTTCCCGTGTCGGACGGGTTTCGCGTCGACGCGAGGGGCATCTCCTGGGGTACGCGCGCGTGTCGACAACCGATCAGGACGCGTCGCTGCAGGTCGATGCGCTGACCAAGGCCGGGTGCTACCGGGTGTTCGTCGACACCGGCTCCGGGTCGCTGCAGCACCGGCCGGAGCTGGACAAGCTGCTGGACCAGCTGCGCCCGGGGGACACCCTGGTGGTGTGGCGGCTGGACCGGCTCGGCCGGTCGATCCGCCACCTGATCGACCAGCTGCAGGTCCTGGCCGACCGCGGCGTGGGGTTCCGGTCGTTGCAGGAGACCATCGACACCACCTCCCCAGGCGGACGGTTGGTGTTTCACGTCTTCGCGGCACTGGCCGAGTTCGAGCGCGACCTGATCCGAGAGCGCACCAACGCCGGCCTGGCGGCCGCTCGTGCTCGGGGCCGCAGCGGTGGGCGGCCGTCGGCGTTGTCCGCGGACCAGGTCCGGGCGGCCCGACGGATGTATGAGCAGAAGGACATGACCGTCGCCCAGATCGGGCAGGTGCTCGGCGTCTCCCGCACCACCATCTACCGGGCCCTGAACCGCGCGCCCGCCGCAGCGGCCCCGTCACGACGAGCCACGAGCGCCGTGTAGGCCGGCCGTGGACGCGGACGGGCGATGGCAGATCCTGCGGCTGCATGTCGAGGACCAGGTCCCGCTCGCCGCGCTGGCCCGTCACCACGGCCTGGGAGTGCGCACGCTGGAACGCTGGCATGCCCGCTACCGCGCCGGCGGCCTGTCGGCCCTGGGCCGAGTGCCGCGGGCGGACGCGGGCGGGCATCACCTGCCGGCGGACCTCATCGCGCTAATCGAAGGGCTCGGGCTGACCCGGCCCCGCCCACCGATCGCCGCGATCCACCGGACGGTGGTGAAGGTCTGCGCCGGCACCGCGTGGCCGGTCCCGTCCTACGGCGTCGTCCGGTCGATCATCACCGCCCTGGACCCCGGCATGGTCACCCTCGCCCTCGAGGGAGCAGGCTCCTACCGGGACAAGTACGAGCTCGCGTTGCGGCGGACGGCCGACCGCCCCAACGCGATGTGGCAGGCCGACCACACCTTGCTGGACATCGTGCTCGTCGGCACGGACGGCAAGCCGGCCCGGCCGTGGCTGACCGTCGTGATGGACGACTGCTCCCGCGCGATCTGCGGCTACACGGTCTTCTTCGGTGCGCCGTCAACGATGCACACCGCCCTGGCGCTACGGCAGGCGATCTGGCCCAAGGCCGACCCCCGGTGGCCGATGTGCGGCATCCCCGACCTGTTGTACGTCGACCACGGGTCGGACTTCACCAGCGACCACCTGGCCCGCACCGCCGTCGACCTGCACATCCGCCTGATCCACTCCGCCGTCGCGCGACCCCAAGGGCGAGGCAAGGTCGAGCGCTTCTTCGGCACGGTCAACACCGAGCTGCTCACCACCCTGCCCGGACACCTCCACAGCGGCGCGGAGCGCTGGCCCGCGCCAGCCCTGTCCTTGGCTGACCTCGACGCCGCCGTCGGGGCGTTCGTCCTGGACTACAACGACCGCGCCCACGGCGAGCTCGGCGTCTCGCCGCGGTCGGCGTGGATCGCCGACGGCTGGCTGCCACGCCTTCCCGACAGCCTCCAGGCGCTGGACGGGCTGCTGCTGACCGTGGCCCGATCCAGGACGGTGCGCCGCGACGGCATCCACTTCCAAGGCATGCGCTACGTCTCACCGACCCTCGCCGGCTTCGTCGGCCGCCCCGTGGTCATCCGCTACGACCCCAGAGACATCACCGAGATCCGCGTCTTCGACCACGACCAGTTCCTGTGCACCGCCGTCGATCAGGAACACCACGCCAAGCAGATCAGCCTCAAGGACGTCCAGGCCGCCCGCAACGCCCGTCGCCGCGCCCTGCGCCGAGGCATCAACGAGCGGATCGCCGTCGTCGCCGCCCACACCCCCGACGCCCCTGCCAGGCCCGTGCCGCCGCGCGTGCCGACCGTGGCGCGGCTCAAGGTCTACAAGGAGGAGCTCAGGTGAGCGAACGCTTCATCGTCACCAAGGAGCACCGCCGCTTCACCGAGTTCGCCGACTCCGTCCGGCGCGGGCGCACCATCGGGCTGTGCTTCGGGCCGGCCGGGGTCGGCAAGACCGTCTCCGCACGCCGCTACGCCCACTGGGACCAAGCCCACGAGCTGCTCACCGACTGGGGCCCGCGCTGCGATGACGACGCCAAGATCTACGCCGCGCTGGCCAAGAACCGCACCGCCCTGTACACCCCCGGGGTCCTGACCACCCCGCGGCTGCTGCGCGAGGACCTGGACCGGATCATCACGCGCACCAGCATCTGCATCCAGCAGCACGTCGAAGCCCCCGACCGCATCCCCTTGGACCGGTGGGGCACCCGGCGCACCAGCAACTACGTCCAGCTCGTTATCGTCGACGAGTCCGAACGCCTGAGCCCCACCGCGCTCGAGCTCCTACGGGACCGCTGCGACCGCGACCAGATCGCCCTGATCCTCATCGGCATGCCCGGGCTGGAGAAGCAGTTCAGCCACTACCCCCAGTTCTACAGCCGCGTCGGCTTCGCCCACCAGTACCGGCCCCTGAGCACCGACGAGATGCTCTTCGTCCTCCAACGCCACTGGCGCTCCCTGGGCAAGACCCTCAACCCCGACGACTTCACCGACGCCCAGACCATCGCCGCGATCAGCCGCATCACCCGCGGCAACTTCCGCCTCCTGGAGCGACTCTTCCCCCAGATCGAACGCGTCCTGAAGATCAACGAGCTGCAGACCATCACCAACGACGTCGTCGAAGCCGCCGCCAGCACCCTCGTCATCGGAGTCAACTAACCGTGCCCCTGAGCGGCTGAAGACCGCCGCCACTCACCGGAGAAAGTCACACACGAGCCACGCCCGTCACGGCCCGTCGGGGCCGTGCCGAGCCCATGGGCGCCCCGGTTGTGCACGCCCAACTCGGACGTTGAGCGGAACTCCACCCAGTTCCGTACCCGATTGGCACCACGCCGAGCGCCGGAGCACGAAGTCGTCACCAGAGGGCGTTCACCGCTCACCGACCTGCTCCAGCGCCCCGCCGTCCCCCTCCCACCGGCTGTCATGGGGTGGTAGGGCCTTCATAGGGCCACGACGTCAAGGACTGGCTCAAGGCCGGAGAAATCGTCCGGATTGCGCGTGTAGAGAGGCAGATCCTCGGCGACGGCCACACTGGCGATCAGGAGGTCAACAAAGCGTCGGCGGGGTTGACGACCCGCCGCGACCACTGCGGCGTAGACACGCCCGTACGCTCGGGCGGCTTCCGCTCCAAAGGCAATGGGCTCAAACGCCGCCTCCACCCGTTGCAGGCGATCCTGCCGACGGGCTCGCTCGGCGCGGTCCTCGGTGGCCGCGGGACCGGCGGACAGCTCCGCCAGGGTGACCGCACAGATCGCCACCCGCTGCGGCAGCAGCGCGGCGTCCAAGTGGCCCAGGTCGATGACGACGGACGTATCCAGCAGGCCGGCCTCACGCGGCTCAGGCACGAGGTTCCATGTCCTGGTCCGTTGCGGCATCGAGGTCGTTCACGAACCGTCGTCGGTCGATCTCGGGTGCGCCGCGGAAGATCTCCGCCACGACCGCCCGGTCGACCAGTCGATGGCGGCGCAGCGGACGCAGCTCGCCAACGGGGGCTGCATGTCGCGTGACGACGAAGGATCGCCCGGCATCCAGCTCACGCATGATGCGCCCACTGTCGTTGCGCAGCTCCCGCTGGCTGATCGTCTCGGACATGTATCCAGCGTAGCGCCCTGTGCTACGGAGATCGCCACCGTGCAGCCACCAGTTCGGTGTGAGCCGATCTGCCTCACGACGCGGTCGGGACGACACTTACGAGCCTCCACCGAACCCGGAGCGATTCACTGCAGACCGGCAAGGGGGTCGCAATCTCGAAGCCGGAAGTTCGTCCACGCTCTGCACCGCCGCAGCACGGATCTGCGGCAGGCGACCCGTCGGCGCAGCCGGCGACAACGCCGCGATGGAGTCCTTCTTCGCCCTGCTCCAGAAGAACGTCCTGGACCGCCGGCCCTGGACGACCCGTCAGGAGCTGCGCATCGCCATCGTTACCTGGATCGAGAGGACCTACCACCGCCGTCGCAGGCAAGACGCTCTCGGCCGATTGACCCCCATCGAGTACGAGACCATCATGACCACACCGGCCGCTCACGCAGCCTGACCCAACCTGTCACCTACCCGTGCAGCGGTCCCGAGCGCCCGAGCCCGGGACGGCAATGAGGGGCTTCGCGCAATCGTTCACGAGCCGCTTCATCGCAGCATCGAGAACGGCGGAGGTGAAGACGATCGCGGACCGTACAGCATCCTGCTCCACCGTCGCCTTTCGGCCGACCGGTGACTGATGTCAAGACCGGAGGTTCTGTTCGAGGACCGCTGCCGCGCCAGAAAGCCCCGTCACGGACACGTGTGCCCGCCCTAGGATCCGATGTGCAACACGGATCTGCGGCAGGCGACCCGTCGGCGCAGCCCCAAGAGCGGGAAGGTGGCTCACTTCTTACTCCCAGACGTCAGTCCCGTTCGGAACTCGACGACGTCACCGTCCTGCATGACGTAGTCCTTGCCCTCCATGCGCACGCGGCCTGCCTCCTTGGCCTTGACCATCGACCCGGCGGCGTCGAGGTCGTCGAAGGAGACGACCTCGGCCTTGATGAAACCGCGCTCGAAGTCGGTGTGGATGACCCCCGCGGCCTGCGGCGCCGTCCACCCCTTGCGGATCGTCCACGCCCGCGACTCCTTCGGCCCCGCGGTGAGGTAGGTCTGCAGCCCGAGGGTGTGGAACCCCTTGTGCGCGAGCTGGTCGAGGCCCCGCTCGCTGACGCCGACCGACTCGAGCAGCTCGGCAGCGTCCTCGTCGTCGAGCTCGGCGACCTCGGACTCGAGCTTGGCGTTGAGGAAGATCGCCTCGGCCGGCTCGACGAGCGCCTGCATCTCCGCCTGGAACGCCTCGTCGGTCAGCTGGTCCTCGTCGACGTTGAAGACGTAGAGGAACGGCTTGGTCGTCAGCAGCCCGAGGGTGCGGGCGTGCACCGGGTCGATGTCGGAGGCGCCGCCGGCCATCGCCTGGAAGAGGGTCCGGCCCTCCTCGAGGACGGTCCGCGCAGCGAGAGCGGTGTCGAGGACGGCCTTGTCGGTCTTCTTGCCCTTGACCTCCTTCTCGATCCGCGGGATCGCGTTCTCGAGGGTCTGGAGGTCGGCGAGGATGAGCTCGGTGTTGATCGTCTCCATGTCGGAGGCGGGGGCGACCTTGCCGTCGACGTGGGTGACGTCGTCGTCGACGAAGGCGCGGACGACCTGGCAGATCGCGTCGGCCTCGCGGATGTTCGCGAGGAACTTGTTGCCCAGGCCCTCACCCTCGCTCGCGCCGCGGACGATGCCGGCGATGTCGACGAAGCTCACCGTCGCCGGGAGGACCTTCTCGCTGCCGAAGATCTCCGCGAGGCGCTGCAGCCGCGGGTCCGGCAGCGGGACGACGCCGACGTTGGGCTCGATCGTCGCGAACGGGTAGTTCGCGGCGAGGACGTCGTTCTTGGTCAAGGCGTTGAACATCGTCGACTTGCCGACGTTGGGGAGCCCGACGATTCCGATGGTGAGTGCCACGGGGACGAGAGTCTAGTGCGCTGCCGGTCCACCGCGGCCCGCGCGACGTCAGGCCCGCGGGAGGCCGTCCTCGAGGTAGACCGTGCCCGGGCCGGCGGCCAGGACCGAACCGAGCATCCGGGCGACGTACGGCGCCACGTGCTCGCCCAGCTCCTCCGGCGGGCACCAGTGGACGGCCTTGATCTCCTTGGCCAGCAGCGTCATCCCCGCGACGACGTCGGCCGGGCGTTCCCCGAGGTCGAACAGGCACAGCACCGCGTCGTCCCAGCCGCGGTACGGCGGCAGCCAGTTCACGGCCCGCAGCTGGCCCACCGGCCACTCGACGCCGAGCTCCTCGGAGATCTCCCGCCGCACGCACGTCGCAGGCGACTCCTTCGGGTCGACGACGCCGCCCGGCAGGTCCCACTCCTTCTTGTACGCCAGCTCGCACAGGAGGATCTCGCCGCGCTCGTTGCGCACGAGGCCCTGGGCAATGTTCCGCTTCTTCGGCAGCCGCGAGTTGAGGATGCCGATGAACCGTCGCCGCCCGTCCTCGGTCGCGAGGTCGGGGCGCCGGGCGCCGGGGGGTGCTGCGTCATCGGCCATGCGTCGACGCTACCCGCGGGCCCGGACATCGGCGAACGCACCGGCGCCGCCCTAGGCTTCGCGCGTGATCGTGCACCTGCGGCTGTCGACCCCCGCCGACATGACGGACCCGGTCGTGGGCCTGCTCGTCGAGGACCCGCGCGTCACCGACGTCACCCTCGTCCGCGGCGCCGGGATCGAGCCACCCCGAGACGTCGTCGAGGCCGACGTCGCCCGTGAGGCGGCCTCGGACGTCCTCGGGACCCTCACCCGCATGGGGCTGGGGACCCGGGGCGGCATCTCGATGACTGAGACGACCGTGGCACCGTGCGAGTCCGCCCGGGAGCTCGAGCGGCAGGCGGTCGGCTCGCCGGACGACGCGGTCATCTGGGACGTCGTCCTCTCCCACGCCGAGTCGGCCACCCGCCACACCGTGTCCTTCCACGCCTTCCTCACCCTCGCGACCGCCCTCGCCGCGATCGCCGTCATCACCGACTCCCCCGTCCTCGTCGTCGGCGCGATGGTCGTCGGGCCGGAGTTCTCCACGATCGCCGCGATCTGCTGCGGCCTCGCGTTCGGGCGCTGGCTGCTCGCGTGGCGGGCCCTGGTGATGCTCGTGATCGGATTCGCGGGCGCGATCGCCGTCGTCACCCTCGTCTCGTTCGTCTCGCACGAGCTGGGGATGTTCACGCGGGAGCAGGTGACCGCCCCGCGTCCGCTCACCGGCTTCATCTGGCACCCGGACCGGTGGTCGTTCGTCGTCGCGCTGCTCGCCGGGGCGGCCGGCGCGCTCGCCGCGACCATCGGCCGGGCCGAGGCGATGGTCGGAGTGTTCATCTCCGTGACGACCGTCCCGGCGGCTGGGAACCTCGCGCTCGCCCTGGGCGCCCGGGCGCCGGAGGAGATCACCGGCTCGGTGCTGCAGCTGATCGTCAACGTCACGGGCATGGTGCTCGCCGGGACGGCCGTCATCCTCGCCCAGCGACTCGTCTGGTCCCGGCTCGGACGGATGGGGCGCAGCACCGCTGGCCATTGACCCGCGGCGTTGTCGGACGTCGGCGGGACGCTGTGCGCATGACTCCGACGTGGACGCTGACGCTGGCCATCGCCCTGGTCTCCGCCCTGCTCGCCGGGGTGGTCTCCGCCCTGCTCGCCCGGGCGTCGGCGACCGCCTCGACGCGGGTGCGTCTGGCGGCCGCCGAGACCGAGCGGGACGTCCTGCGCGATCGGGTCGTCGACCTCGAGGCCAGCGTCGCGGACTCCGCGGAGACGTCAGCAGCGCTGGCGCCGGTGCGCGAGGCACTGACCCGCGTCGAACGGCACGTCGACCGGATCGACCGCGAGCGCGTCGACCAGTTCGCGGCGGTCCGGGAGGCGCTGGTCCGGGTCGGCGAGTCCTCCGACGCCGTCGGCCGGGAGGCCGCCTCGATCGCCGGGTCGTTGCGCGCGTCGTCGGTACGCGGTTCCTGGGGCGAGGTGCAGCTGCGCCGGGTGCTCGAGGCCTCGGGGATGCTCCACCGCTGCGACTTCGACACCCAGGTGTCCCTCCCCCACCCTGCGGGCGGGGTGGTCCGGCCCGACGCGATCGTCGCGCTGCCCGGAGGGCGACGCTGCGCGCTCGACGCCAAGGCCCCGATGGAACGCTTCCTCGCCGCCCAGGCGGCCGACCTGCCCGATGCCGAGCGTGCGCAGCACCTGAGGGCCCACGCGGACGCGCTCGCGGGGCACGTCAAGGCGCTGGCGGGCAAGGCGTACTGGCGGGCCATCGAGCCTGCGCCGGAGTTCGTCATCGCCTTCGTCCCGTCCGAGCCGGTGCTGGCCGTCGCGCTCGACCACCGGCCGGGGCTGGTGGAGGAAGCCCTCGACGCGCGGGTGGTCCTCGCGTCGCCGGCGACGTTGCACGCCGTGCTGCGGGCGCTGGCGTTCGCCTGGCAGCAGGACGCCCTCGCCGACAACGCGCGCGAGCTCCTCGCCGTCGGTGCCGAGCTCCACTCGCGGATCGGGACGCTCGCCGAGCACACCGGACGTCTGGGCCGGTCGCTGAGGTCGAGCGTGGAGGCCTACAACAAGTTCGTCGGCACCTTGGAGTCCCGGGTGCTCATCACCGCTCGGTCGATGCGCGATCTCGGCACCGGCGGTGACGAGATCGGTTCGCCCCCCGCCGTCGAGGCCACACCCCGGGTCCTCACCGCGCCCGAGCTCATCGCCCCCGAGATGTCCGACCCGCGGGGTGTGGCCGCGGAGCCGTCCGCCCAGGAGCAGGATGCGCTCCGACCTCGGCTCGAGGTCAGTGGAGCGGGTCGGTGACGCCGTCGGTGGCCGCGGCCGCGTCGTGGGTCATCTTGTCCGACATCCCCGCGGCCTTGAGGTCGCGCCGGATCTCGTTCGGCAGCGCGAACGTCAGGGACTCCTCCGCGGCGATGACCGGCTCCGGGTCCCCGAACCCGCGCTCGGTGAGGAAGGCGAGAACGTCGCGGACGAGGATCTCCGGCACCGAGGCGCCGGAGGTGACGCCGACGGTCGACACGCCCTCGAGCCACGCCTCGTCGATCTCCTCGGCGTAGTCGACGAGATGACCTGCCCGCGCGCCGTGCTCGAGCGCGACCTCGACGAGCCGGACCGAGTTCGAGGAGTTCCGCGACCCGACGACGAGCATGAGATCGCAGTCCGCTGCCATCTGCTTCACCGCGAGCTGACGGTTCTGCGTCGCGTAGCAGATGTCGTCGCTCGGCGGGTCCTGCAGGTTCGGGAAGCGCTCACGCAGCCGCCGGACGGTCTCCATCGTCTCGTCCACCGACAGGGTGGTCTGGGAGAGCCACACGACCTTGTCCGGGTTCCGGACGACGACGTTGTCGACGTCGTCCGGCCCGTCGACGAGCGTGATGTGATCGGGTGCCTCGCCCGAGGTGCCGATCACCTCCTCGTGGCCGTCATGGCCGATGAGGAGGATGTCGTGGTCGCTCTCGGCGAACCGCACGGCCTCCCGGTGGACCTTCGTCACGAGCGGGCAGGTCGCGTCGATCGTCCGCAGGGACAGCGCCCGGGCCTCCTCGTGGACGACCGGGGCGACGCCGTGGGCGGAGAAGACGACCGTCGCGCCCTCGGGCACCTCGTCGGTCTCCTCGACGAAGATCGCGCCGCGCTGCTGCAGCGTCGAGACGACGTGCTTGTTGTGGACGATCTCCTTGCGGACGTACACCGGCGGGCCGTACAGCTCGAGGGCCTTCTCGACGGTGACGACCGCCCGGTCGACCCCGGCGCAGTACCCCCGTGGCGCAGCGAGGAGCACCCGCTTCGCGGTCTCGGCGGCACTCTCGGGCGCGGTCGGTACGGTCGCGGCGTCGGTCATGCCCCCATCGTAGGGATGGTTCCGCAACGCCCCCTGAACCCGCCACCCTCCCCCGCAATTGCGCGCGCAATTGACATCCACGCGCGATATCTCACGCGCAGATGCCCCGTTTCGCGCGCGCACGTGGTGCGCCGCCGGGTGACCATGGACCGATGATCCCCGGTGACGAGTACCCGCGAGCGAGCCGCGCGCGGCACCCGGGACCGCACCGGCGCGTCGAGTGGCGGCGCATCGAGGGCGCCCCCGACCCCGAACGGCTCCACGCCGCGCTCGCGCTCGACCCGCGGGCCTCGTTCTGGCTCGACAGCTCCGACGCCGGCGCCGCCGTACCCCCGGACGGGCGGATCTCGATCATGGGTGATGCCTCCGGTCCGCTCGCCGAGGTCCTCCGCTACGACGTCGCCGCTGCGCGGTGGGACGTGCGCACGGCCGCGGGCCGCCACACCGTCCGCGCCGCCTTCCACGACCACCTCCGCTCACTGCTGGCCAGCTGCCCCGTCGCCGTCCCGGAGGACCTCCCCATCGACTTCGCCCTCGGCTGGGTCGGCGCGCTCGGGTACCAGCTCAAGGACGAGCGGATGCACCCGCCGCCCCACCGCTCGACGCATCCCGACGCGGCGCTGATCCTCGCCGACCGCGCCGTCGTCCTCGACCACGCCAGCGCGACCGTCCTGCTCCTGGCGCTCGTCGACGACGCCCTGCCCCACACCGCGTCCGCCGCCGCCGAGTGGTTCGCCCGCACGTCGGCGACGATCAAGGCCACGCCCGCAGCCACCGCCGAGCCCCTAGAACCCCCGCCACCGTGCCTCGACCGCACCCCCGCAGCAACCCCGCCCCGGTTCCGCCTCGACCAGGACGAGGCCTCCTACATCGCGAGCATCGAGCGCTGCCTGGAACACATCCGCGCGGGCGACTCCTACGAGATCTGCCTGACGAACATGGCGACCGGTGCCCCGTTGGCCGACCCGGCAGCCGCCTACCGCGCCCTTCGCCGCACGAGCCCCGTCCCGTACGGCGCGCTCCTGCGATTCGACGACCTCGCGATCCTCTCCGCCTCGCCCGAACGCTTCCTCCGCGTCACCGGCGACGGCACGGTGCAGACCCGGCCGATCAAGGGCACCCGCCCGCGCGGCTCGACCAAGGCCGAGGACGCGCGCCTCCGGCAGGACCTGGCCACGCATCCGAAGGACCTCGCCGAGAACCTCATGATCGTCGATCTGCTGCGCAACGACCTCAGCCGCGTGTGCGTCCCCGGCACCGTCCGCACGGACGACCTCTTCCGCGTCGAGACCTTCTCCCACGTCCACCAGCTCGTGAGCACGGTCTCCGGCACGCTCCGCGCCGGCCGAAACGCCGTCGACGCGCTCGAGGCCGCGTTCCCCGGCGGTTCGATGACCGGCGCGCCGAAGATCCGGACGACGGAGATCTCGGACTCCCTCGAGCATCGCGCGCGCGGCTTCTACTCCGGCGCGATCGGGTGGATCTCCTTCACCGGCACGGCCGACCTCGCCATCACGATCCGCACGCTCGTCAGCGACGCGAGCGCCACCACCTTCGGTGTCGGGGGCGCGATCGTCGCCGACTCCGACCCCGGGGCCGAGGTGGAGGAGACGCGGGTCAAGGCGCGCGCCCTGCTCGCGGCCCTCGGTGCCGAGCTCGTCTGAACCGACCGGGGACGAGCGCCTCGTCCTCGGAGCAGGGGCCGCTGTCGGTGAGCACGCCTAGGGTGACCGCGTGGACGCGATGCAACCGAGCCCGGGGACCGCCCTGCCCGCGCGCGCCGCGGACACCAGCCCCGAGCGCCCGTGGCCGGTCCGGTACCTCTCGCTCAAGGTCGGCGAGTACATCGACCGCATGCCGGTGACCTGGGTCGAGGGCCAGGTCGTCCAGCTCAACCGCCGCCCCGGCGCCCGCACCGCCTACCTCACCCTGCGCGACACCGACGCCGACATGTCGCTCTCGTGCAGCGTCCGCGTCCTCGCCCTCGACGCGATGCCCGCGCCGCTGACCCAGGGGTCGCGGGTCGTCATCCAGACGAAGGCCGAGTACTGGGCCGGCCGCGGCTCCCTCACCTTCGACGTCCGCCAGATCCGCCCCGTCGGGGTCGGGGAGCTGCTCGCACGGATCGAGTACCTCAAGCAGAACCTCGCAGCCGAGGGACTCTTCGACGCACGCCGCAAGCGTCCGCTGCCCTTCCTGCCGCGCCGCATCGGCATGATCTGCGGGCGCGCGAGCGCGGCCGAGCGGGACGTCGTCGAGAACGTCCGCCGCCGGTGGCCGTCGGCCCGGTTCGAGGTGCGACAGGTCGCGGTCCAAGGGGTCGGGGCGGTCGAGGAGGTCGCGGGCGCGTTGCGGGAGCTCGATGCCCACCCCGAGGTCGACGTCGTCGTCATCACCCGCGGCGGCGGCAGCGTCGAGGACCTGCTCCCCTTCAGCAACGAAGCCCTCGTGCGCGCCGTCTCCGCCGCCCGCACCCCCGTCGTCTCGGCGATCGGCCACGAGGTCGACACCCCGCTGCTCGACCTCGTCGCCGACCTGAGGGCATCCACACCGACCGACGCCGCTCGAGCGGTCGTCCCCGACGCCGTCGAGCAGACGCGCACCATCGCCGACCTCCGAGCCCGAGCCCGCGCCGCCCAGGAGCGCCGGATCGACGCCGGACGCCGCGCCGTCGCCGCGCTCGTCGAACGCCCCGTCATGGCGGACCGGGTGGCGGTCTTCGACCGGCACCGGGAACGCCTCGAGCACCTCACGGCGCGGCTGCGGCACCTGCGGGCCGTACGGCTCGACCGCGAGCGCGACCGCACCGTGCACCTCCTGGCCCAGGTGCGTCTGCTCGCCCCCCGCTCGACCCTCGACCGCGGGTACGCAATCGTCCAGCACCCGGACGGCACCATCGTCCGCAGCCGCGAGCAGGTCTCCCCCGGCGAGCTGCTCCGCGTGCGGGTCGGCGACGGCGACTTCACGGTCCGCGTCGTCGGTGCCGACGGCTAGGGTCGGGCGCCATGAGCCGGACGAGCGACCAGCCCGAGACCTCCGACGCCACCACCCCGGACGCCGAGACCACGGACTCCGAGGCCCTCGACGCCGACGTCGCCGGTCTGGGGTACGAGGAGGCCAGGGACGAGCTCTCCGCCATCGTCGCGCGGCTCGAGTCGGGGCAGGTCGGGCTCGAGGAGTCGATGCGGCTGTGGGCCCGCGGCGAGGCCCTCGCGGCGCGGTGCACGGTCTGGCTGGACCGGGCCCAGGCATCCCTCGACGGCACCCCCGAGCCGGCCGGGGAGTGACGCCGGATCAGCGGTCGGGCGTCGACCCCGGCGTCGGCCGCACGTCGGTGAGCGCCTCCGCGAACCTCTCGAGCTGTTCGTAGCTCGCGGTCCCGGTGACGAGGGTGGTCACGGCCTTGGGGTCCTTGGGCCGGTCGAGCAGCGAGCGCTGGTCCTTGTCGACCCGCTCGAGCCGCTCCCACCGGCGTCCGTCCGCACCCGTCCACACCCCGCCCGGCGGCGGGTCGATCGTCTGCGCCGAGACCCAGTTGTCCGTGGCGCCGACGACCTGCTGGACGGCGACGTGGCGGCCGTCCGGCGTCGTGTACCCGGCGTGCCACATCATCAGCCCGTCGGTGGACCGGACGTACCGGGCGCTCGTCGCGGTCCACCCGTCGCCGAGCCCGTCCGGGACGGCGACGGCACGGCCGGTCCGGTCGGCGACCCCCTGGGCCGCGACGCGGTCGTCGACGGTCTGCGGGGTCACGCTGTTCACCCGTCCGACGCCGAGGAAGGCCACCGCGAGGATCGCGCAGATGACGAGCAGGGACCGCAGCATGTTCGCCACGGACCCGTTCGCATAGCTGCTGCGCTGCGGGGCGGTGCTCATGGCCCCATCGTCCCCGATCCGGCGCCTCCTCCGGACACCGGGTCCGAGCACCGGACAGGGCCGATGTCACACCGGTCGGCGGCCGCCTCGTCGATAGGGTGGTGAGGAAGCCTCGCCGACGAAGGAGACGCCATGAGCGACCCGACCGCCACCACCCCCGGACGGACGGGAGAGCGTCCCGACCGCAACCTCGCCCTCGAGCTCGTCCGCGTCACCGAGGCTGCCGCGCTCGCGGCCGGCCGCTGGGTGGGACGCGGCGACAAGAACGGCGCCGACGGGGTGGCCGTCGAGGCGATGCGCGAGCTCATCTCGACGGTGCACATGAGCGGGGTCGTCGTCATCGGCGAGGGCGAGAAGGACGAGGCCCCGATGCTCTTCAACGGGGAGCAGGTCGGCGACGGTCAGGGCCCCGAGTGCGACGTGGCGGTCGACCCCATCGACGGCACGACGCTCACCAGCAAGGGCATGTCGAACGCCGTGTCCGTCCTCGCCGTCTCCGACCGCGGCGCGATGTACGACCCGAGCGCGGTCTTCTACATGGACAAGCTCGTCACCGGGCCCGAGGCGGCGGACGTCGTCGACATCCGGCTGCCGGTCAAGGAGAACCTCCGCCGCATCGCCAAGGCGAAGAAGGAGTCGGTCGAGGACGTCACCGTCGTCCTCCTCGACCGCCCGCGCCACGAGGGCCTCGCGCAGGAGATCCGCGACGCCGGCGCGCGCATCCGGTTCATCTCCGACGGTGACGTCGCCGGCGCGATCATGGCAGCGCGCGAGACGACCGGCATCGACCTGCTCCTGGGCATCGGCGGGACGCCCGAGGGCATCATCACGGCCTGCGCGATCAAGTGCCTCGGCGGCGTCATCCAGGGCCGCCTCGCGCCGCGCGACGACGAGGAGCGGCAGAAGGCGATCGACGCCGGTCACGACCTCGACGCCGTCCTGTCGACCGACGACCTCGTCCGCAGCGAGAACTGCTTCTTCGTCGCCACGGGCATCACCGACGGGGAGCTCCTGCGCGGCGTCCGCTACCGGGCCGGCGGTGCGACGACGCACTCGCTGGTCATGCGGAGCAAGTCGGGCACCATCCGCGTCATCGAGAGCCACCACCAGCTGCGCAAGCTCAGCTCGTACAGCGCCCTCGACTTCGGCGGCGCTGGCGCGTGAGCACCGACCGGCCGGGCGTGCTCGTCGTCGGCGAGGCGCTCGTCGACGTCGTCACCCCGGCCGCGTCGCCGACGACGGAGCACGTCGGCGGATCGCCGGCGAACGTCGCGCTCGGCCTCGCGCGACTGGGCCACCCCACCGGGCTCGTCGCGTGCCTCGGGAACGACGCGCGGGGCGCGGCCGTGCGTGAGCACCTGGCTCGTGGCGGCGTCGAGCTCGACGCGCGGCCGATCGCCACGACGGGCACGGCGAGCGCGCGCCTCGACGTGCACGGTGCTGCCGAGTACGCCTTCGACCTCGCGTGGGCACCCGGACCGATCGCGCTCCCGCCCGGGACCGGTCACGTCCACACCGGGTCCCTGGCCGCCGCGCTCGACCCGGGCGCGGCTGACGTGCTGCGCCTGCTCGACGAGGTCCTAGCCACCGGGACCGTCTCGTTCGACCCGAACGTCCGTCCGTCGATCACGCCGGACCGCACGGTCGTGGCCGAGCGGGTGGCGGAGGTCGCTCGCCGCGCCGACGTCGTCAAGGCGTCGGCGGAGGATCTCGCGTGGCTCCACCCCGACCGACCGGAGGACGCGGTCGTCGCCGAGCTGCTCGACACCGGCCCCTGGCTCGTCGTCGTCACCGACGCCGGTGCCGGGGTGCGCTGGTGGACGGCCGCGGCGCCGGACTCCCCCGGCACGCGAGCCGCCCGGGACGTCGACGTCCTCGACACCGTCGGCGCGGGCGACTCGTTCATGGCGGGGCTCGTCTCCGGCCTCCTCGACGCCGGGCTCCTCGGCGCGCCCCGCGGGTCGGCGCACCGCGGCATCGGCGCCGACGACACCCGCATCGTCACGGCGATCGAACGTGGCCTGGCGACGTCGGCCGTCACCGTCTCGCGTGCCGGGGCCTACGCCCCCGTCCGCACCGAGCTCTCCTGAGCTCGCTCACCCCGGCGGGCGGCCGGCCCGGGACGGATGGACAGCATGTCGATGTTCGCGTCGGGCCCGATCGTCAGGGCGAGCCGGACCGCGGCCGCGACCGACTCCGGGCGCAGGAACTCCTCGGCGTCGTACTCCCGCCCCTCCTGGGCCACGAGCTGGCGCTGCATGTCGGTGTCGACCCGGCCGGGGTGGATCGAGGCGACCCGGATCCCGTCGGGTCGGAGCTCCTCCCGCAGGACGTCGGTGAGTGCGGTGAGCGCGAACTTCGAGGCCGGGTAGCTCCCACCCGTCCCGCTCGCCCGCAGCCCGCTGCCGGAGTTAATCGTCACGACGGTCCCGCGACTGGCCCGCAGCGACGGCAGGAGGAGTCGGGTGAGGTCGGCGACCGCCACGACGTTCGTCTCGAGCACCCCTCGCCAGTCCGAGCGGCGCAGCTCGTCGGTCGCGCCGAGACCCACGACCCCGGCGGAGTGGACGATCGCGTCGAGCCGCGGGTCGTCGGCGAGGAACGCCTCGACCGCCGCCGTCGTCGCCGCCTCATCGTCCAGGTCGACGACGAACGGGGACACCGCCGCGCTCCGGTCGCCGACCTCGACGGCGAGCGTCTCGACCGCGTCGGCGGACCGCCCGCCGAGCACGAGGTCGTGGTCCGCCGCCAGGTCGAGGGCGATCGCCAGGCCGATCCCGCGGGTGGCGCCGGTGACGAGGACACGGGGTCGGGAGGTCATGGGTCGATCGTAGGAGCGCACCCCGCCGTAGGCTGGCCGGTGGCCCTGACAGAAGGAGATCGACGATGGCCGAGTTCGCGTACGAGGACCTGCTCCCGGGGGCCGGTGGCAACGGTGAGCCCCAGACCCCGTGGCGCCTGCTGACGACCGAGGGCGTCGAGGTCGTCGAGGGCCCGGGCGGCCGCCGCTTCCTCCAGGTCGCGCCCGAGCCCCTGCGCCTGCTCGCCGAGACCGCGATGCACGACATCGCGCACTACCTCCGCCCGGGCCACCTCGGACAGCTGCGGAAGATCCTCGAGGACCCCGAGGCGAGCGACAACGACAAGTTCGTCGCCCTCGACCTGCTGAAGAACGCGAACATCGCCGCGGGCGGGATCCTGCCGATGTGCCAGGACACGGGCACGGCGATCGTCATGGGCAAGCGCGGGCAGCACGTCCTCACCGAGGGCCATGACGAGCGCGCCCTCTCCCGCGGCATCTACGACGCGTACACCCGCCTCAACCTGCGCTACAGCCAGATGGCGCCGGTGACGATGTGGGACGAGAAGAACACCGGCAGCAACCTCCCCGCCCAGATCGAGCTCTACGCCGACACCGACCCCGAGCACGAGCTCATGTACAAGCTGCTGTTCTTCGCCAAGGGCGGAGGCAGCGCGAACAAGTCGTTCCTGTACCAGGAGACGAAGGCCGTCCTCAACCCGGACGGGATGATGCGTTTCCTCGACGAGAAGCTGCGCGCCCTCGGCACCGCGGCCTGCCCGCCGTACCACCTCGCCGTCGTCATCGGCGGCACGAGCGCGGAGTTCGCCCTGAAGACGGCGAAGTACGCCAGCGCCCGCTACCTCGACCACATCCCCACCACCGGCGACCCCGCCACGGGGCACGGCTTCCGCGACGTCGAGCTCGAGGCGAAGGTCCACGAGCTGACCCGCTCGTTCGGTATCGGCGCGCAGTTCGGCGGCAAGTACTTCTGCCATGACGTCCGCGTCATCCGGCTCCCCCGCCACGGCGCCTCGCTGCCCGTCGCCGTCGCCGTCTCCTGCTCCGCGGACCGTCAGGCCGTCGCGCAGATCACCCCCGACGGCGTCTTCCTCGAGCAGCTGGAGACCGAGCCGGCGCACTACCTTCCGGACGTCACCCACGAGGCGCTCACCGGGGCGGGCGCCGACGGATCCGTGACCAGCGACGAGGCCGTCGCGATCGATCTGTCCCGCCCGATGGACGAGATCCGCGCGGAGCTGAGCAAGCACCCGGTCAAGACCCGCCTGTCGCTCACGGGCACGCTCGTCGTCGCCCGGGACATCGCTCACGCGAAGATCAAGGAACGGCTCGACGCCGGTGAGCCGATGCCCGCGTACCTGCGCGACCACCCGGTGTACTACGCGGGCCCGGCGAAGACCCCCGAGGGCATGGCGAGCGGGTCGTTCGGCCCGACGACCGCCGGCCGGATGGACTCCTACGTCGACCAGTTCCAGGCGGCGGGGGGCTCGATGGTCATGCTCGCGAAGGGCAACCGCAGCCAGCAGGTGACGGACGCGTGCGCGACGCACGGGGGGTTCTACCTCGGCTCGATCGGCGGCCCGGCCGCACGACTGGCCCAGGACTGCATCAAGAGCGTCGAGGTGCTGGAGTACCCCGAGCTCGGGATGGAGGCCATCTGGAAGATCGACGTGGAGGACTTCCCCGCCTTCATCGTCGTCGACGACAAGGGCAACGACTTCTTCGCCGCGGTCCGGCAACCATCGGTGCCGACCATCGGCGTGCGCCCGGGATTGGAGAAGTGACCATGGCACGGCCCACCACCCCCGCCGAGGCCTGGGCGGAGCTCGCCGCGGGCAACGACCGGTTCATCGCCGGCGACCGCGAGCACCCGCACCAGGACGTCCACGACCGCGAGGCGCTCGCCGACGGGCAGGCACCCTTCGCCGTGTTCTTCGGCTGCGCGGACTCGCGCGTGGCGGCGGAGATCATCTTCGACCAGGGCTTGGGCGACCTCTTCGTCGTCCGGACCGCCGGGCACGTCGTCGACCCGGCCGTGCTCGGCTCGCTCGAGTTCGGCGTCGGGGTCCTCGGCGCACCGCTCATCGTCGTCCTCGGACACGACTCGTGCGGTGCCGTCAAGGCGACGATCGACGCCGAGGCGACCGGAGACCTGCCGCCGGGCTTCCTGCGCGACATCGTCGAGCGGGTCATGCCCTCGGTCCTCACCTCGCACCGCGAGGGCGACGCCGAGCCGGACGACGTCATGCGCCGTCACGTCCGCGAGACCTGCCAGCTCCTCGCCGAGCGTTCGACGGTCATCGCCGACGGCGTCCGCAACGGGACCCTGGCGATCGTCGGCGCCGAGTACGCGCTGGCCGAGGGCCGCGCGCGCGTCGTCACCGAGGTCGGCACCGCCGGCGCGACCGCCTGATCGACACCGGCCGCCGGGGCGTCAGAGCGCGAGCCGCTCCCGGACGACCCCGGCGAGCCGGTCGGCGACCTCCCGGGCGTGCTCCTGCGTGCCCGCCTCGACCATGACGCGGACGACCGGCTCGGTCCCGGACTTGCGCAGCAGCACGCGACCGCCGTCGCCGAGCGCCGCGGACTCGGTCGCGACCGCCTCCTGCACCCCGGCGTCGGCCTCGACCCGGTCCTTGTCGACGCCCTTGACGTTGACGAGCACCTGGGGCAGGCGCGTCATCACCCCGGCGAGCTCGGCGAGCGAGCGCCCAGTCTCGGCGACCCGACTGGCGAGGAAGAGCCCGGTGAGGACGCCGTCGCCGGTGGTGCCGTGCTCGAGCATGATGACGTGGCCGGACTGCTCCCCGCCGAGGGAGTGGCCGCTCGCGCGCATCTCCTCGAGGACGTAGCGGTCGCCCACGGCCGTCTGCTTCACCGTGACACCCGCGGCGGTCATCGCGTTGAGCAGGCCGAGGTTGGACATCACGGTGGCGACGAGGGTGTCCTCGTGCAGCTGCCCGCGGTCCTTCAGCGCGAGCGCCAGGATCGCCATGATCTGGTCCCCGTCGACCTCGGTGCCGCTGGCATCGACGGCCAGGCAGCGGTCGGCGTCGCCGTCGTGGGCGATGCCGAGGTCGGCGCCGCGGTCGACGACGGCGGCCCTGAGCTGCTCGAGGTGGGTCGACCCGTAGCCGTCGTTGATGTTGAGGCCGTCGGGGCTCGCGCCGATGACGTCGACCGTCGCACCGGCCAGCCGGAAGACCTCCGGGCTCACCTGGCTCGCCGCGCCGTGGGCCGCGTCGATGACGACGTGCAGCCCGTCGAGCCGGTGCGGCACGGCGGCGAGGAGGTGGGTGATGTACCGGGTCGCGCCGTCCACCATGGGGACGATCCGACCCACCGCGGCACCCGTGGGGCGCTCACCGACCTCGCCCATCCGGGCCTCGATCGCGTCCTCGACTGCGTCGGGGAGCTTGTGCCCGCCACGGGCGAAGAACTTGATGCCGTTGTCCGGCATCGCGTTGTGCGAGGCCGAGAGCATGACGCCGAGGTCGGCGTCGAGGTCGGCGGTGAGGAAGGCGACCGCCGGGGTCGGCACGACGCCGACGTCGTGGACGTCGACGCCCGCCGAGGCGAGACCGGCGACGACGGCGGCGGAGAGGAACTCGCCCGAGGCGCGGGGGTCGCGACCGACGACGGCCTTGGGCCGGCGTCCCGCGGCGGGCTCGGCGTCGCGCAGGACGTGGGCGGCGGCGACGGCGAGGGACATCGCGGTCTCGGCCGTGACGACGGGGCCGTTCGCGAGGCCGCGCACGCCGTCCGTTCCGAAGAGTCGAGCCATGGACGAACCTTCCGTGCAGGATCCGGGGTGACCGGCGGCAGCAACCGCGACCGGCCGGGGCCTGCGCGACGATACCCGCCGGGCAGTGAAGAATGGCGCAGGTCCGGCGCCATCGCCGGGCCCGTCGAGGAGGCCCCGTTGATCGAGTTCGCCCCGTCCGCGCGCGGCAGCCTGGGCGTCGAGTGGGAGATCGCCCTCGTCGACCGCGCCACCCACGATCTCGCCTCCCGTGCCGAGGAGGTCCTCGCCGGCCTCGAGGGGCGACCGCGCGCGGACCACGTCCACCGCGAGCTGCTGAGCAACACCGTCGAGCTCGTCACGGACGTCTGCGGCACCGTCGGCGAGGTCGTCACGGACCTCGGCGCGACGCTCGAGGAGGTCCGAGGCGTGACGGACGGCCTCGGGCTCGAGCTGCTGAGCGCGGGCACCCACCCGTTCGCCCGCTGGGAGACCCAGGAGGTGAGCGCGGGCGAGCGCTACGCGACCCTCATGGACCGGACCCGCTGGTGGGGTCGGCAGATGGTGATCTACGGCGTGCACGTCCACGTGGGGCTGCCGCAGCGCGAGCGGGTCCCTGCGGTCCTCGACGGCCTGCTGACGTTCCACCCGCACCTCCAGGCGCTCGGCGCCTCGTCCCCGTTCTGGGAGGAGGACCAGACCGGGTACGCGAGCAACCGCGCGCTCCTCTTCCAGCAGCTGCCGACCGCAGGCCTGCCGTTCCAGTTCCGCACGTGGCAGGAGTACGAGCGGTACGTCGACGACCTCATGACGACCGGGGTCATCGAGGAGCTCAAGGAGCTGCGCTGGGACGTGCGACCTGCGCCGCACCTGGGGACGATCGAGGTCCGGGTCTGCGACGGGCTGCCGACCATGGCCGAGGTCGCGGCCGTCACCGCGTTCACCCAGTGCCTCGTCGTCGACCTCGACGAGCGGGTCGAGCGCGGCGAGCCCGTCGTCACGCTGCCGCCGTGGCACGTGCAGGAGAACAAGTGGCGCACCGCGCGGTACGGCACCGACGCGATCATCATCTGCGACCCCGAGAACGCCGAGCGGCTCGTGACCGACGAGATCGTCCGGCACGTCGAGCGCCTGGCCCCGGTGGCCGAGCGCCTCGGGTGCAGCGCAGAGCTGGCCTCGGTGCTCGATCTGCTGGCCACCGGCGCGAGCTACCGACGCCAGATCGCGGCGTTCGAGGCCGCGGGCGGGGACCTGCGCGCGGTCACGGGCCAGCTCGTCGAGGAGATGCGCAGCGGCCGCCCCACCCGGCGCGCCTGATACCGGGCTCCACCCGGTGTCCGCGAACGGCGACGGCCCGCCGCGTGCGGTGCACGTGACGGGCCATCGGTCGGCGCGAGCAGGTCAGCGCTTGCTGTACTGCGGCGCCTTGCGGGCCTTCTTGAGACCGGCCTTCTTGCGCTCGGGGACGCGCGCGTCCCGCGTGAGGAAGCCGGCCTGCTTGAGGGCGGGGCGGTTGAGCTCGGGGTCGACGCCGTTGAGCGAGCGGGCGACACCGAGGCGGACCGCGCCGGCCTGGCCCGAGGGGCCACCGCCGTGGACGCGGACGAGGACGTCGTACGAGCCGTCGAGCTCGAGGACCTTGAGCGGCTCGTTGACGAGCTGCTGGTGGACCTTGTTCGGGAAGTACTCCTCGAGCGAGCGGCCGTTGACCTTCCACTCGCCGGTGCCCGGGACGATCCGCACGCGGGCGACGGCCTGCTTGCGGCGGCCGGTGCCGGCGCCGGGGGCCGAGGCGGAGGGCCGGGCGACGGTGCCGTCGGCGCCGATCGGGCCCTCGGACTCGGAGGTGTACTCGGTCAGCTCGACCTCATCGCCGTCGAGCTCGGGGTTCTCAGTGAAGTCAGACACGGTGGTTCCTCAGTTCCTGTTCCGGTCGGCGCTCACTGGGCGACCTGGGAGATCGTGTACGGCTGGGGCTGCTGGGCAGCGTGCGGGTGCTCGGACCCGGCGTAGACCTTGAGCTTGGCCAGCTGCTGGCGGCCGAGGGAGTTGCGCGGGAGCATGCCGCGGACGGCCTTCTCGATGGCCTTCTCGGGGAAGCGGTCGAGCATCTCGGCGTAGCTGCGCGAGCGGAGACCACCCGGGTAACCCGAGTGGCGGTAGGCGCGCTTCTGCTCGAGCTTGGCGCCGGTGAGGGCGACCTTGTCGGCGTTGATGATGATGACGAAGTCGCCGGTGTCGACGTGCGGGGCGAAGATCGTCTTGTGCTTGCCGCGCAGGAGCGCAGCGGTCTGGCTGGCGAGGCGGCCGAGAACGACGTCGGTGGCGTCGATGACGTGCCACTGCCGCGTGATCTCGCCCGGCTTCGGGGTGTAGGTACGCAAAGGATTGCCTTCACTCGGATGGATCGGGGCTTCGACCGCGCAACGGGGCGCGGCCGATCTCCACAAGGATACGAGCCGGAGGCGGCCGGAGCCAAAGTCATCGATGGCGCGAACTCTTCTGTTGCACAACAGTTTTGGCAATCCCGCCCTCCCATGCAGTGGCACCGCACGCCTTTTGCACAGAAGTTGTGCGATTCTGGCGCGGTGAGCTCACCCGATGCGGCGCCGCCCGAGGACCGATGGCGCACCCTCGCCCACCCGCTGCGTTCTCGGCTCCTGGCGCACCTGCGGCTGCACGGTGCGGCGAGCGGG
Organism: Janibacter massiliensis; assembly: GCF_900289115.1. Lineage (GTDB taxonomy): Bacteria > Actinomycetota > Actinomycetes > Actinomycetales > Dermatophilaceae > Janibacter_A > Janibacter_A massiliensis. Next base: position 200,068 of record NZ_LT985196.1, read on the forward strand.
GCGGAGCTCGCGCGCGAGCTCGGGACCAACACAGGGGCCACGAGCTACCACCTGCGGGTCCTCGAGGACGCGGGCCTCGTCGAGGACACCGGACTCGGGGACGGCCGCAGCCGGATGTGGGCCGCGAGCGAGACCGATGACGACGGGTCGCCGACGACCACACGGGTGGCCACGGAGGACGACGACCCCGAGACGGCGGCCTGGCTCGCGCACGACTACGTCGACCTCTGCGCGCAGCGGAACCATGCGTGGATCGACGGCGCCGACGCGTGGCCGGCGGGGCTCATCGACGAGTGCGGGCTCAAGGACGACCTCGTCATCGTCACGACGGACCAGCTGGCGGCCCTTCGCTCGGAGATCGACGCCGTCGTCGCACGCTACCGACGCGCCGGGGGCGGTACACCGGGCGCGCTGCGCGTCGCCGTGTGGAGCTCGCTCCTGCCGGTCGACCGGCCACGCTAGGCCCCGCGAGACGCAGCTGCCCGCCCCCATCGGGGACCGGGCAGCTGCAGCGCTCGCGACGGAAATGGGTCGGTCAGAACGTGCCGTTGTCCGAGCCGAGGTCGCCCGCCTGATCCGCGTATGCCGTTGTGGCCGAAGATCTGGGCGCGGGTGAACCCGCCCTGGTTGAAGCAGTCGCGCGTCGGGTCCGTCGCGACGATCCAGATGATGCCCAGGCGACCCTCACCCGTCGTGATCCACGTGTTCACCCGGCGGAGGTAGTCGTCGGAGCACGTCCGTGACGATCGAGTTCATCGCCTTGACCTGCTCCCGCGCCAGCGGCGCGGAACCGAGGGGCACCGGCTGGCAGGTCGCGATGACTGGCATTGCCGGTGCTCGGCTGCGGGGCACGTCGTGCTCGCGACTCGCTCGCCCGGGAGCCGAGCTCCTCGACCGGCGGGTACCCCACCTCCAGGAGGGTCAGTCCGTGCGCCGGCATGACCTTGACGCGCGGGTCGCGGTCACGTGCCGTGAGGACCTCGGCGGCGAAGGTTGGCTTCTGGCGTCGCTCGCCGACGGGCACCACCGCACCGACGAGCGCCCGAACCATGCTGTGGCAGAACGCATCCGCGACCACCTCGCCGACGAGCACCCCGTGCTCGTCCCGCGCCCACCGGTACCGCAGCAGCGTCCGGATCGTCGTCGCCCCCTCCCGCCGCTTGCAGAACGCTGCGAAGTCGCGCAGACCGAGCAGCGCCTCCGCCGCCTCGTTCATCCGTGCCTCATCCAGCGGCCGACCGGTCCGGACGGTGTCCGCCCGGCGCAGCGGGTCCCACGCCAGCGGATCGTCTGCCAGCCGGTACGCATATCGGCGGTAGGTCGCCGAGAACCGTGCGTCGAAGCCCTCGGGTGCGGGTCGCGCAGTCCGGACGTCGACATCGGGCGGCAGGACCCCCCGCAGGCGGGACACGAGAGTCTGCCCTGGCGACCGGTCCGGCCTGCCGGGAAGCGACGCCCACGCCTCGTCGGGGAGATCGACGTGAACGACCTGGCCTCGCGCGTGGACCCCCGCGTCCGTGCGGCCCGCCACGGTGAGGACGGGCGGTTGGTCGAGGCGGAGCACCCGGGCCAAGCCCACGGCAAGAGCCCCCTCGACGGTCCGCAGCCCCGGCTGCGCCGCCCACCCGTGGAAGTCGGTGCCCTCGTAACCCAGGTCGAGTCGGACGCGGATCGACATGGCAGGACCGTAACCGCCCGGCAACCCTCACTCCAACGACCGGGGCGGCACCCGCAACGCGCGGGTGCCGCCCCGGTCGTGGCGGTGCGAGGTCAGGCCTTCTCGGGGGCGTCCTCGACGGCCTCCTCGACGGACGTGTCCGTCAGGGGGGCGACCTCCTCCTCGGTCGGCGCCGTGGCGCCCTCGGACGATTCCTGGGCCTCGACCGCGGGTGCCTCGTCGGCCTCGACGACGGCGCCGTCCGTGGCCTGCGGCGCCTCGTGCTCGGCGCCCTTCGCGGCGCGGGCCGTCGTCGCCTCGGCCTCCGCGACGACCGCGCGCTTGGGCTTGGCGTTCACGGGCTCGCGGACGAGCTCGATCACGGCCATCGGCGCGTTGTCACCCTTGCGGGGGGCGATCTTCGTGATGCGGGTGTACCCGCCCTCACGCTCGGCCATGTCGGGCGCGATCTCGACGAACAGGCGGTGCACGACACCCTTGTCGCGGATCACGGTCATGACCTTGCGTCGCGCGTGCAGGTCACCGCGCTTGGCGAAGGTGATCATGCGCTCGGCGAGCGGACGGAGCCGCTTGGCCTTCGCCTGCGTCGTCGTGATCGAGTCGTGCTCGAACAGCGACTGCGCGAGGTTGGCGAGCATGAGGCGCTCGTGCGCGGGACCGCCACCGAGGCGGGGGCCCTTCGTGGGCGTGGGCATGTGGTTCTCCTTGAGGTTCCGACCTCACCGAGCGTGGCGCGCTCGGGCGGTCACGAGGGGTGGGTCAGAGCTGCTCGTCCTCGGCGAACGACCGGTCCTCGTCGGCGATGTCGCCGGACTCGTCGTAGTCGCCGTAGGAGTCGATGATCGCGCTCGGGTCGAACCCGGGCGGGCTGTCCTTGAGCGCCAGGCCGAGCTCGTGGAGCTTGACCTTGACCTCGTCGATCGACTTCGCGCCGAAGTTGCGGATGTCGAGCAGGTCGGCCTCGCTGCGACCGACGAGCTCGCCGACCGTGTGGATGCCCTCCCGCTTGAGGCAGTTGTACGACCGCACCGTGAGGTCGAGGTCCTCGATCGGCAGGGCGAGGTCGGCAGCAAGCGCCGCGTCCGTCGGCGACGGGCCCATGTCGATGCCCTCGGCCTCGACGTTGAGCTCCCGGGCGAGGCCGAAGAGCTCGACGAGCGTCGAGCCGGCCGAGGCCATGGCATCGCGCGGGGAGATCGCGTTCTTCGTCTCGACGTCGACGACGAGGCGGTCGAAGTCGGTCCGCTGCTCGACACGCGTCGCCTCGACCTTGTAGGTCACGGCGAGCACCGGGCTGTAGATCGAGTCGACCGGGATCCGGCCGATCTCCTGGTCGCCCGACTTGTTCTGCGCGGCGGAGACGTACCCACGACCGCGCTCGACCGTCAGCTCCATCTCGAGCGTGCCCGAGGTGTTGAGGGTCGCGATGTGCAGGTCCGGGTTGTGGATCTCGACACCGGCCGGCGGGGCGATGTCCGCGGCCGTGGCCGCGCCGGGGCCCTGCTTGCGCAGGTAAATGACGACCGGCTCGTCGTGCTCGGAGGAGACGACGAGGCCCTTGAGGTTGAGGATCATCTCGGTGACGTCCTCCTTGACCCCGGGGACCGTCGAGAACTCGTGGAGCACGCCCTCGATGCGGATCGACGTCGTGGCCGCACCGGGGATGCTCGACAGGAGCGTCCGACGGAGGGAGTTGCCCAGGGTGTAGCCGAAGCCGGGCTCGAGGGGCTCGATGGTGAACCGCGAACGGTTCTCGGCGATGACCTCTTCGCTGAGGGTGGGGCGCTGTGCGATGAGCACGATGGTGTCCTTCCCACGGGCGACCGCTATATGACGCCACGTGTCGGTGCCGGTTCGACCCGGCGGCGGCCCCGGCTCGGTCCCCGGGGCCACCCTGGTCCTCCGGGACCGGCCACGGGTGCGGCCGGTCCCGGAGGGTGGTGGATCAGTTCTTCGAGTAGAGCTCGACGATCAGCTGCTCGGTGAGCGGGGTGTCGATCTGCTCGCGGGTCGGGAGCGAGTGGACGAGGATGTCCAGCTTGCCCGGGATCACGTGCAGCCACGCCGGGACGGGACGCTCGCCGAAGGTCTCCCGCGCCAGCTGGAACGGGAAGCTCTCCACCGACTGCTTGCGGATGCTGATGATGTCGTACTGCTCGACGCGGTGGCTCGGGATGTCCGTGCGGACCCCGTTGACCTCGAAGTGGCCGTGCGTGACGAGCTGGCGGGCGTGCCGACGCGTGCGGGCCAGCCCCGCGCGGTAGATGACGTTGTCGAGCCGCGACTCGAGGATCGTCAGCAGGTTCGAGCCGGTCTTGCCGGGGCGGTTGGCCGCCTCCTTGTAGTACCGGACGAACTGCTTCTCCATGACGCCGTAGGTGAAGCGGGCGCGCTGCTTCTCCTGCAGCTGGTTGAGGTACTCCTTCTCCTGGATCCGGCGCCGGCCGTGCTGGCCGGGCGGGAACGGGCGGAGCTCGAAGTTCTTGTCGCCACCGACGAGGTCGAGCTTGAGGCGGCGGGACTTCTTGGTGATCGGGCCGGTGTAACGGGCCATGTCAGGTTCTCTCTTTCCCCGTGCTCAGACTCAGTTGCGACGCGGCTTGGGCGGACGGACACCGTTGTGCGGCTGCGGCGTGACGTCGGCGATCGCGCCGACCTCGAGACCGGCCGCGGTGAGCGAACGGATCGCGGTCTCACGACCAGGACCCGGGCCCTTGACGAAGACGTCGACCTTCCGCATGCCGTGCTCCATGGCACGGCGGGCGGCGGCCTCGGCGGCCATCTGGGCCGCGTACGGGGTGGACTTGCGGGAGCCCTTGAAGCCGACCTGTCCGGCGGACGCCCACGAGATCACGGCACCGGTCGGGTCGGTGATCGAGATGATGGTGTTGTTGAACGTGCTCTTGATGTGGGCCTGGCCCACGGCGACGTTCTTCTTGACCTTCCGGCGGACCTTCGCGCCGGTGCGGCTCTTGGGGGGCATGCTTCTCCTACGTTCTTCTTCGGTGGAGGCGAGGGATCACGCGAGCGCCGCGGTCAGGACCGCAACGACCGGTCGCGGTCCTCAGGCCTTCTTCTTGCCGGCGACGGTGCGCTTGGGGCCCTTGCGGGTCCGGGCGTTGGTCTTGGTCCGCTGCCCGCGAACGGGGAGACCGCGACGGTGGCGAAGACCCTCGTAGCTGCCGATCTCGACCTTGCGGCGGATGTCGGCGGCGACCTCCCGGCGGAGGTCACCCTCGAGCTTGCAGTTCGCCTCGAGGTAGTCGCGAAGGGCCACGAGCTGCTGCTCGTCGAGGTCCTTCACGCGGGTGCTCGGGTCGACACCGGTCTCGGCCAGCGCGGCCTTCGACGTCGTCCGGCCCACACCGAAGATGTAGGTCAGTGCGACCTCGACGCGCTTCTCGCGCGGGAGGTCGACTCCAACAAGACGTGCCATCTTGTTCGGGTTCCTTGTCTGTCTCGTCCGGAGGTGTGCGGGGGCGGCGCCGTTCCGAGGTGGTGACCCGCACTCCGTGCGGACCTGCGGTCCCCGGCCTCCGGGCCGGGGGTGACGTCCCGAGCGGGCTCGGGGGTCGGGCGCTGCCAGTCATTCAGCTGTCGATGTTCAGTTGTGCTTCCCCGCGAGCGCGGGGCGCGTGCGATCGAAGTCCACGCGGTGCGGCCGGCGCGAGCCGGCGGCGGCTGCTCAGCCCTGGCGCTGCTTGTGGCGCAGGTTCTCGCAGATCACCATGACCCGCCCGTTGCGGCGGATCACCTTGCACTTGTCGCAGATCTTCTTGACGCTCGGCTGGACCTTCATGCCTGTGCATCCTTGATCTATCCGTCCCACCACCGCGGTTCGGTGGCGGGTCCTGCTCTGCGGTCGACGGCCGGGGCCCTCGACTCAGCGGTAACGGAAGACGATCCGGCCGCGGGTCAGGTCGTACGGGCTGAGCTCCACCACGACCCGGTCCTCGGGGAGGATCCGGATGTAGTGCTGGCGCATCTTGCCCGAGATGTGGGCGAGAACCTTGTGACCGTTCGTCAGCTCGACGCGGAACATCGCGTTCGGAAGAGCCTCGACGATCGTGCCCTCGACCTCGATGACACCGTCCTTCTTGGCCATACCCTCTCGATCCGTCGTGCGACCCCGCCGGGATGGTGGGGTCTGCGTGGCCCTCCGGGCACACGCCGCCCCGGGCCGTTCGGCGGCGAGGCGGTGGGTGGTGCCGTCCGCTGGACGGACGGCATGGAGGACCGACGTAAAACGATACGCGATACGGGCACTCCCCGGCGAATCGAGCCGGGGTCAGCCGAGGTCGACGGCGGGGACACCGAGCGTCCGCAGACGATCGGTGCCGCCGTCGACCGCCGTGAGGACGCAGATCCCGTCCGACGTCAGCGCCACCGAGTGCTCCCAGTGAGCTGCCCGGGCGCCGTCGTCGGTGGAGACCGTCCAGTCGTCGTCCTCGACGTGGTTGGCCTGGTCACCCAGGGTGACCATCGGCTCGATGGCGATCGTCGTCCCGTCCCGCAGCTCGGGCCCGCGACGGTCCATCCGGTAGTTCGGGACGTTCGGGGGCTCGTGCATCGATCGCCCGATGCCGTGGCCGACGTAGTCCTCGACGATCCCGTAGGTCCGGCCGTCGCGTCGCCCGGCCGCCCGGATCGAGTCCTCGATCGCGGCCCCGACGACGTGGAGGTCTGCCCCCACCCGCAGCGCGGCGATCCCCGCCCACAGGCTCTCCTCGGTCGTGCGGGACAGCTCGAGGTCCTCGGCACGGCCGGCGGCCTCGCCGCCGACGACGAGCGTCATCGCCGCGTCACCGTTCCACCCCTCGAGCTGGGCGCCGCAGTCGATCGACACCAGGTCACCCTCGAGCAGGACCCGCTCCCCCGGGATGCCGTGGACGATCTCGTCGTTGACGGAGGTGCACAGCGTGTGCCGGTACCCCGGGACGAGCTGGAAGTTCGGCACACCACCGTGGTCGCGGATGTGGGTCTCGGCGAGCGTGTCGAGGTCGAGCGTCGTCATACCCGGGCGCAGCTGCGCTGCGAGCAGCTCCAAGGTCCGCCCGACGAGGAGGCCGGCCGCCCGCATCCGCGTCAGCTCGTCCCGACTGCGTCGCGGGATCCGCTCCCGGCCGAACAGGCCCACCCCGCTCAGCGCTCGAGGCGGTCGAGCGCCGCGAGCACGCGGGTGGTGACCTCGTCGACCTCGCCCATGCCGTCGACCTCGACGAGGAGGCCCTTGGCGCGGAAGACGGCCGCGAGCGGCTCGGTCTCTCGGCGGTAGATCGCCTGACGCTCGCGGATGACGTCCTCGGTGTCGTCCGGTCGGTTCTCGACCTCGGCGCGCTTGAGCAGGCGACCGACGACCTCGTCCTCGTCGACCGTGAGCATGAGGACGCCGTCGATGCGATGCCCCGTCTCGGCGAGCATGCCGGCGAGGGCGTCGACCTGCGCCTCGGTGCGCGGGTAGCCATCGAGCAGGAAGCCGTTGGCCGCGTCCGGCTCCGCGAGGCGGTCGCGCACGATCTCGTTCGTGATGTCGTCGGAGACGTAGCCGCCGCTGGCGGTGATCTCCTTGACCTTCAGGCCCAGGGGGGTCTCCGCCTTGATGTTGGCCCGGAAGATGTCGCCCGTGGAGATCGCGGGGATGCCGTAGTGCTCGGCGATCCGGGAGGCCTGGGTGCCCTTCCCGGCACCGGGAGGACCGAAGATGATGAGGCGCATCAGCGGAGGAACCCTTCGTAGCGCTGCTGCTGCAGCTGGGACTCGATCTGCTTCACCGTCTCGAGGCCGACCCCGACCATGATGAGGATCGAGGTGCCACCGAACGGGAAGTTCTGGTTCGCCCCGACCAGCACGAGCGCGATGAGCGGGATGAGCGAGATGAGGGCGAGGTAGATGGCACCGGGCACCGTGATCCGGGTGAGGACGTAGTTCAGGTACTCGGCCGTCGGCCGGCCCGCGCGGTAGCCCGGGACGAAGCCGCCGTACTTCTTCATGTTGTCCGCGACCTCGACGGGGTTGAACGTGATCGAGACGTAGAAGAACGTGAAGAAGAGGATGAGGGCGGTGTAGGTCGCCATGTAGATCGGATGGTCGCCCTGGACGAGGTGGGCGTTGATCCAGTCGACCCAGCCGGGATTGTTCCCGTCCGGGCTCGAGCTGAACTGGGCGACCATCGTCGGCAGCGCCAGCAGCGAGCTGGCGAAGATCACCGGGATGACACCGGCCATGTTCACCTTGATCGGGATGTACGTCGACGTGCCGCCGTACATCTGTCGGCCCACCATCCGCTTGGCGTACTGGACCGGGATCCGCCGCTGGCTCTGCTCGACGAAGACGACGAGACCGATGATGAGCAGGCCGAGCGCGATGACGCCGAAGAAGATGTCCCAGCGGCCCTCTCGCTGCTGGATGGCCCACAGCGAGCCGGGGAACGTGGACGCGATGGAGGTGAAGATGAGGAGGGACATGCCGTTGCCGACACCCTTCTCGGTGATGAGCTCACCGAGCCACATCACCAGCCCGGTGCCCGCCGTCATCGTCAGAACCATGAGGGAGATCGTCACCCAGCCCTCGTCGTAGAGGATGTTCTGGCAGCCGGTGCCGAAGAGGTTCTCGGGGTTGCGGGCGAACGTGATCAGCGTGGAGGACTGCAGGACGGCCAGGGCGATCGTCAGGTAGCGCGTGTACTGGGTCAGCTTCGTCTGGCCCTGCTGGCCCTCCTGCTTGAGGGTCTCGAACCGCGGGATGACCACCGTCAGCAGCTGCACGATGATGCTCGCGGTGATGTACGGCATGATCCCGAGCGCGAACACCGACAGCTGGAGCAGCGCCCCACCGCTGAAGAGGTTGGCGAGCCCGAGGAAGGTGTTCGACCCCTCGGACCGGGCGATGCACCCCTGGACAGCGCCGTAGCTGACGCCAGGCGTCGGGATGACGCTGCCGAGCCGGAACAGCACGATGATGCCAAGGGTGAACAGCAGCTTCCTGCGCAGGTCCGGCGTCTGGAACGCGCGGCCGAAGGCTGAGAGCACTGGTCCTCCATCTGGCGCGGCGGTGCCGCGGTCGGTGTACTGGCGAAATCTACCCCGTGGTGCCGTGGGGGCCGAAGCGGGTCGTTCACGCCCCCCCGCGGCCGTGCCGGGACACCCACGCCGGAAACGACGGTGCCGCAGAGCGGGTCCCCGGACGGGGATCTGCCCTGCGGCACCGGTCGCACGGGATCAGCCGGCGGTGATGCTGCCGCCCGCCGCCTCGATCTTCTCCTTGGCGCTCGCCGAGAACGCGTCAGCCGTGACGTCGACCTTCACGGTGATCTCGCCCGAGCCGAGAACCTTCACCGGGTGCCCGCCGCGAACGGCGCCCTTCTCGACGAGGTTCTCGACGGTGACGGTGCCACCCTCGGGGAACAGCGTCGAGATCCGGTCGAGGTTGACGACCTGGTACTCGGTCTTGAACGGGTTCTTGAACCCGCGGAGCTTCGGCAGGCGCATGTGCAACGGCGTCTGCCCGCCCTCGAACCGCTCGGGGACCTGGTATCGGGCGCCGGTTCCCTTGGTGCCGCGGCCGGCGGTCTTTCCCTTGCTCCCCTCACCACGACCGACGCGGGTGCGCGCGGTCTTGGCGCCGGGGGCCGGACGAAGGTGGTGGACCTTCAGGGCGTGCGCCCGGCCGTCGGCCGAGCCGGCCGCGGCCTGGGCGGCCTTCTTCGTGGAGTCAGCCATGCTCACTCAACCTCCTCGACGGCGACGAGGTGCGCCACCGTACGGACCATCCCCCGGATCTCGGGGCGGTCCTCCTTGACGACGACGTCGCCGATGCGCTTCAGACCGAGCGTGCGCAGCGTGTCCCGCTGGTTCTGCTTCCCGCCGATCTCGGACTTGACCTGGGTGACCTTCAGACGAGCCATCACGCACCCGCCTTCTCGGCCTGCTCGGCCTTCTTCTTCTCGGCGGCCTCGGCGCGACCGGCGGCCTGCGCACGAAGCATCGCCGAGGGGGCGACCTCGTCGAGCGGGAGACCACGGCGGGCGGCCACGGACTCCGGGCGCTCGAGGTCACGCAGGGCCTGGACCGTCGCGTGGACGATGTTGATGGCGTTGTCCGACCCGAGCGACTTGCTCAGGACGTCGTGGATGCCGGCGCACTCGAGCACTGCGCGGACCGGACCACCGGCGATGACACCGGTACCGGGCGCGGCGGGACGGAGCAGGACGACGCCAGCGGCGGCCTCACCCTGGACCGGGTGCGGGATCGTCCCCTGGATGCGCGGGACGGTGAAGAAGGCCTTCTTCGCCTCCTCGACACCCTTCGCGATGGCGGCCGGGACCTCCTTTGCCTTGCCGTAGCCGACGCCGACGGTGCCGTCACCGTCGCCGACGACGACGAGGGCGGTGAAGCTGAAGCGCCGACCACCCTTGACGACCTTGGCGACACGGTTGATCGTGACGACCCGCTCGAGGTACTGGCTCTCCTGCTGGCGGTCACGGCCGCCGCGACGGTCGTCGCGACCGCCCCGGCGGTCGTTGCCGCGCTGGTTGTCGTTCGTCGAACCGCGACCGTTGTCGGGTCCGGTGCCTCGACGCTGCGGTCCGGGCATCAGATGCTCCTCGTCTCGGTGGCGGTGGTGTGCTGGGCGGACATCACAGGGCCAGTCCCCCCTCGCGGGCGCCGTCCGCGATGGCGGCGACCCGGCCGTGGTAGCGGTTGCCGCCGCGGTCGAAGACCACGGCGTCCACCCCGGCGTCTTTGGCCCGCTGGGCGACGAGCTCGCCGACCTTCTTGGCCTTCGAGGTCTTGTCGCCCTCGAGGGCGCGGACGTCCGCCTCCATCGTCGAGGCCGACGCGACCGTCTTGCCGACGGTGTCGTCGACGACCTGGACGAACATGTGGCGCGCGGAGCGCGTCACGACGAGGCGGGGCCGGACGGCGGTGCCGGTGATCCGCTTGCGGACGCGCGTGTGCCGGCGACCGCGCGCGGCGGACTTGCCCTTGGCGCGCTTGACGATCAGTGCCATGGCTTACTTACCAGCCTTTCCGACCTTGCGACGGATGTGCTCGCCCTCGTACCGGACACCCTTGCCCTTGTACGGGTCGGGCTTGCGCAGCTTGCGGATGTTCGCGGCGACCTCGCCGACGAGCTGCTTGTCGATGCCCTGGACCGAGAACCGCGTGGGGTTCTCGACGGCGAACGTGATGCCCTGCGGCGGCTCGACCGTGATGGGGTGGCTGTACCCGAGCGCGAACTCGAGGTTGCCGCCCTTGTTCTGCACGCGGTAACCCGTGCCGTGGATCTCGAGCTTCTTCTCGTAACCCTCGGTGACGCCGGTGACCATGTTCGCGATGAGCGAGCGGGTCAGGCCGTGCAGCGCGCGGTTCTGCCGCTCGTCGTCGGGGCGGGAGACCTGGAGGCCCTCCTCGCCGCGCTCGACGCTGATGGGCGCGGCGACCACGTGGGTCAGCTCGCCCTTGGGGCCCTTGACCTTGACGGTCTGGCCGTCGACGGACACGTCGACGCCGGAGGGCACGGTGATGGGAAGTCGTCCGATTCGCGACATGTCAGTCCTGCCTCACCAGACGTAGGCGAGGACTTCCCCGCCCACACCCTTGCTCGCGGCCTGCTTGTCGGTGAGCAGACCGGACGACGTGGAGATGATCGCGACACCGAGACCACCGAGAACCTTGGGGAGGTTGGTGGACTTCGCGTAGACGCGGAGACCGGGCTTGGACACCCGGCGGACACCGGCGATGGAACGCTCGCGGTTGGGGCCGTACTTGAGCTCGATGGTCAGCGTGCGGCCGACCTCGGCGTCCTTGACGGACCAGCCGGCGATGTAGCCCTCCGCCTGGAGGATGTCGGCGATGTGCGACTTCAGCTTGGAGAACGGCATGTCGACGGTGTCGTGGTGCGCCGAGTTGGCGTTGCGCACACGCGTCAGCATGTCCGCGATGGGATCGGTCATGGTCATGGGCTTGATCTGCCCTCTCTCACCGCGGTTTCACCCGGCTGACGCCGGGCGACCTGCGATGTAGATGGTCGGGATGTGGGAGGAAGGCTGGGTCACCAGCTGGACTTGGTCACGCCGGGCAGCTGGCCCCGGTGCGCCATCTCGCGCAGGCAGATCCGGCACAGGCCGAACTTGCGGTACACCGAGTGCGGCCGGCCGCAGCGCTGGCAGCGGGTGTAGGCGCGGACCTTGAACTTCGGCTTCTTGTTCGCCTTCTCGATCAGGGCGGTCTTGGCCATGTCAGTTCTCCTTGAAGGGGAAGCCGAGCGCCTTGAGCAGCGCACGTCCCTCGTCGTCGGTGGCGGCGGAGGTGACGACCGTGATGTCCATGCCGCGGACGCGGTCGATCTTGTCCATGTCGATCTCGTGGAACATCGACTGCTCCGTGAGGCCGAACGTGTAGTTGCCCCGGCCGTCGAACTGCTTCGGCGACAGACCGCGGAAGTCGCGGATGCGCGGGAGGGCGACCGACACGAGCCGGTCCAGGAACTCCCACATCCGGTCGCCGCGCAGCGTCACGTGGCAGCCGATGGGCATGCCCTCGCGGAGCTTGAACTGGGCGATCGACTTGCGGGCCTTGGTCACGGACGGCTTCTGACCGGTGATGGCCGTGAGGTCACGGACGGCACCCTCGATGAGCTTGCTGTCCTTCGCGGCGTCTCCGACGCCCATGTTGACGACGACCTTGACGACGCCCGGGACCTGCATGACGTTCGCGAAGCCGAACTGCTCCTGCAGCGAGCCCTTGATCTCGTCGGCGTACCGCTGCTTGAGGCGCGGGGCGACCTTCTGCGTGGTGGTTGCGGTCTCAGTCATCTCTCTCACAGGTCCTTGCCCGAGCGCACACCGACGCGGGTGCGGCTCGTCTTGGAACGACCGTCGCGCTCGACGGTCTCGGTCCGCGTGCGGACGCGCGTCGGCTTGTTGTCCTCGGGGTCGACGATCGCGACGTTGCTCACGTGGATCGGGGCCTCCTGGACGACGAGGCCGCCGGCCTGACCACGGACGCCCGCCTTGACGTGGCGCGTGACGCGGTTGACGCCCTCGACCGTGACCCGCTGGGTCTCGGTGTCGACGGCGATGACCTTGCCCTGCTTGGTCCGGTCCTTGCCGGACAGGACCTGGACGAGGTCACCCTTCTTGATCTTCATGATCTTCGCCATGGTCAGAGCACCTCCGGCGCGAGCGAGATGATCTTCATGAACTTCTTGTCGCGCAGCTCGCGGCCCACCGGGCCGAAGATACGGGTCCCACGCGGGTCGCCGTCGTTCTTGAGGATGACGGCAGCGTTCTCGTCGAAGCGGATGTACGACCCGTCCGGGCGACGGCGCTCCTTCGAGGTCCGGACGATGACGGCCTTGACGACGTCGCCCTTCTTGACGTTGCCACCGGGGATCGCGTCCTTGACGGTGGCGACGATGGTGTCACCGATGCCGGCGTAGCGCCGACCGGAACCGCCGAGCACGCGGATGCAGAGGATCTCCTTCGCACCCGTGTTGTCGGCGACACGCAGTCGCGACTCCTGCTGGATCACTTCTCACTCCTGTCGTCGAGCTGGTTCTCGCCGCCGTGGCGGCGAGCCTGGCCGAACTTCCTGGTCTGGGTGCCGCGGCGGGGCGCTGGGCCCCGTCGGCAGCGGGTCGAGTCGGCTTACTTGGCCTTCTCGAGGATGGTCACGAGGCGCCACCGCTTCGTGGCGGACAGGGGCCGGGTCTCCATGATGAGGACGCGGTCGCCGACACCGGCGACGTTCTCCTCGTCGTGGGCCTTCACCTTGCTGCTGCGGCGCAGGACCTTGCCGTACAGCGCGTGCTTGACGCGGTCCTCGACCTCGACGGTGATGGTCTTGTCCATCTTGTCGCTGACGACGTAACCCTGGCGCGTCTTGCGGTAGTTGCGGTCGCCGCCGTGGCCCTCGAGGGCCTCGGTGTGGTCGACGTCGACCTCGGGCGTCTGGGTGGTCTCGCTCACTTGCTGGCCTCCGTGCTGCCGATGCCGAGCTCGCGCTCACGCATCTCGGTGTAGATCCGGGCGATGTCCTTCCGGACCGCCCGCAGCCGTCCGTGGCTCTCCAGCTGGCCGGTCGCCGACTGGAAACGGAGGTTGAAGAGCTCCTCCTTGGCCTTCCGCAGCTCCTCGACGAGTCGCTCGTCGTCGAGACCCCGCAGCTCCTTGCTCGTCAGGTCCTTGGATCCGATCGCCATCAGATGTCACCACCCTCACGCGCGACGAAGCGGCACTTCATCGGCAGCTTGTGCATCGCCAGGCGGAGCGCCTCGCGAGCAACCTCCTCGGACACGCCGGAGACCTCGAACATGACGCGGCCCGGCTTGACGTTCGCGACCCACCACTCCGGCGAACCCTTGCCGGAACCCATGCGGGTCTCGGCCGGCTTCTTCGTCAGCGGGCGGTCCGGGTAGATGTTGATCCAGACCTTCCCGCCACGCTTCATGTAGCGGGTCATGGCGATACGGGCCGACTCGATCTGACGGTTCGTCACGTAGGCCGGCTCGGTCGCCTGGATGCCGAAGTCGCCGAAGGCGATCGTCGTGCCGCCCTTGGAACGGCCCGAGCGCTTCGGGTGGTGCTGCTTGCGGTGCTTGACTCGACGGGGGATCAACATCAGGACTGCACTCCCTCGGTGGCCGGGGCCGCCTGCTCGGCGGTGGCCTGCTCCTGCGACGGCTGCTGCTGCGGCGCGTCGGTGCGCTCGCCACGGCGGGCGCGGGCGGGACGGTCGTCACGGTCGCGGCGCGGGCCACGACGCGGGCCGGGGGCGGTCGCCTGCTGGGCGGCGAACTCCTTCTCCGTCATGTCGCCCTTGTAGATCCACACCTTCACGCCGATGCGGCCGAACGTCGTACGGGCCTCGTAGAAGCCGTAGTCGATGTTCGCGCGCAGGGTGTGCAGCGGGACACGGCCCTCGCGGTAGAACTCCGAGCGCGACATCTCGGCACCGCCGAGACGGCCGGAGCACTGGATCCGGATGCCCTTGGCGCCGGCGCGCAGCGAGGACTGCATCCCCTTGCGCATCGCGCGACGGAAGGTCACGCGGGCCGCGAGCTGCTCGGCGATGCCCTGGGCGACCAGCTGAGCGTCGATCTCGGGGTTCTTCACCTCGAGGATGTTCAGCTGGACCTGCTTGCCCGTGAGCTTCTCGAGCTCGCCTCGGATGCGGTCGGCCTCGGCCCCGCGGCGCCCGATGACGATGCCCGGGCGGGCGGTGTGGATGTCGACGCGGACCCGGTCGCGGGTGCGCTCGATCTCGACGCGGCTGATGCCGGCGCGCTCCATGCCCGTGGACATGAGCTTGCGGATCGCCACGTCCTCCTTGACGTAGTCGCGGTAACGCTGACCCTCCTTGGTGGAGTCGGCGAACCAGCGGCTCTTGTGGTCGGTGGTGATGCCCAGACGGAAGCCGTGCGGGTTGACCTTCTGACCCATCAGCGGGTCCCTCCCTTCGCGGCCTTCTCAGGCTTCGGTGCGACGAAGACGGTGATATGGCTCGTGCGCTTGTTGATCCGGCCGGCGCGACCCTGGGCCCGCGGACGGAACCGCTTCATCGTGGGGCCCTCGTCGACGAACGCCCGGGTGATGACGAGGTTGCGCTCGTCGAACGCGCGCCCCTCCTGGTCGGCCTTGACCTTGAGGTTGGCGATCGCGGACTCGACGATCTTCAGCACCGGCTCGGACGCGCCCTGCGGCGAGAACCGCAGCGTCGCCAGAGCGGTGGTCGTGTCCTGGCCGCGGACCATGTCCACGACGCGGCGGGCCTTCTGCGGCGTGACGCGGAGGAACCGCGCCCGGGCCATGGCTTCCATCGTGTTCTCTTCGGTGGTGGCGGACATCAGCGGCGCTTGCCCTTCTTGTCGTCCTTCACGTGACCCTTGAAGGTCCGCGTCGGGGCGAACTCGCCGAGCTTGTGGCCGACCATCGACTCGGTGACGAACACCGGCACGTGCTTGCGACCGTCGTGGACGGCGAGGGTGTGACCGAGCATGTCCGGGCTGATGACCGACCGGCGCGACCAGGTCTTGATGACGTTCTTCGTGCCCGCTTCGTTCTGGGCGTCCACCTTCTTCTGGAGGTGGTCGTCGATGAAGGGGCCCTTCCTGAGGCTACGAGGCATGTCGATGAGCTCCTATCAGCGCTTCTTGCCCGTACGGCGGCGGCGGACGATCAGCTTGTCGCTGGCCTTGCCCGGCTTGCGGGTCCGGCCCTCCGGCTGACCCCACGGGGACACCGGGTGGCGTCCACCGGAGGTACGACCCTCACCACCACCGTGGGGGTGGTCGACCGGGTTCATGACGACACCACGGACGGTAGGGCGCTTGCCCTTCCAGCGCATGCGGCCGGCCTTGCCCCAGTTGATGTTGGACTGCTCGGCGTTGCCGACCTCGCCGACCGTCGCGCGGCAGCGGATGTCGACCCGGCGGATCTCGCCCGAGGGCATGCGGAGGGTGGCGTACTGCCCCTCCTTGCCCAGGAGCTGGATGCTCGAGCCGGCCGAGCGCGCGATCTTCGCGCCGCCGCCCGGACGGAGCTCGACGGCGTGGACGGTCGTACCCGTCGGGATGTTGCGCAGCGGCAGGTTGTTGCCCGGCTTGATGTCGGCACCGGGGCCGTTCTCGATCGGGTCGCCCTGGCGAAGGCGGTTCGGCGCGAGGATGTAGCGCTTCTCGCCGTCCGCGTAGTGCAGGAGCGCGATGCGCGCCGTGCGGTTGGGGTCGTACTCGATGTGCGCGACCTTCGCGGGCACGCCGTCCTTGTCGTTGCGACGGAAGTCGATGACGCGGTAGGCGCGCTTGTGACCGCCACCGATGTGACGCGTCGTGATGCGGCCGTTCGCGTTGCGACCGCCGGACTTCGTCAGCGGACGGACGAGGGACTTCTCCGGCGTGTCACGCGTGACCTCGACGAAGTCGGCGACCGACGAGCCACGACGGCCCGGGGTGGTCGGCTTGTACTTGCGGATACCCATGCTCAGATTTCCTCTTCCCGTTCCCCGGTCAGGCCTGGCTGCCGAAGATGTCGATCGTGCCCTCGCGGAGGGTGACGATCGCGCGCTTGGTGTCCTTGCGGCGGCCCATGCCGAACCGCGTGCGGCGGGCCTTGCCCTTGCGGTTGAGCGTGTGGACCGAGTCGACCTTGACGTCGAAGATCCGCTCGACGGCGATCTTGATCTCCGTCTTGTTCGCTGCCGGGTCGACGATGAACGTGTACTTGCCCTCGTCGAGGAGGGAGTACGACTTCTCGGAGACGACCGGCGCGATCAGGACGTCGCGGGGGTCCTTGACGGTGGTGCTCACTTGGTCTCCTCCGTGCTCTTCTGCGGACCGGCGAGGAACGCGTCCAGGGCGGCCTGCGTGAAGACGACGTCGTCGGCGCACAGGACGTCGTAGGTGTTGAGCTGATCGGCCCACAGGACGTGGACGTCGGCGAGGTTGCGGACCGACTTCGTCGCCACCTCGTCGGCCCGGTCGAGCACGACGAGCAGGTTCTTGCGCGTCGAGAGCCCGCCGAGGACGCCGGCGACGGCCTTGGTGCTCGGGGTCTCACCGGCGACGAGGCTCGAGAAGAGGTGGATCCGGCCGTGACGGGCGCGGTCCGAGAGCGCGCCGCGCAGGGCGGCGGCCTTCATCTTCTTGGGCGTGCGCTGGCTGTAGTCGCGCGGCTGCGGACCGTGGACCGTGCCACCACCGGCGAACTGCGGGGCGCGGGTCGAACCCTGGCGGGCGCGACCGGTGCCCTTCTGCTTGTACGGCTTGCGCCCACCACCGCGGACCTCGCCGCGGGTCTTCGTCGCGTGCGTACCCTGCCGCGCAGCGGCGAGCTGGGCGACGACGACCTGGTGGATGAGCGGGACGTTCGTCTGGACGTCGAAGACCTCGGCGGGCAGCTCGGCCGTGCCGGTCTTCGTGCCCTCCGGGCTGAGGATGTCGATCGTCGGCATGTCAGGCTCCCTTGGCAGCCGTGCGGACGAGGACGATGCCGCCGCGGGGGCCGGGGACGGCGCCCTTGATCAGCAGCAGGCCCTTCTCGGCGTCCACGGCGTGGATCGTCAGGTTCTGCGTGGTCTGGCGCTGGCCGCCCATGCGACCGGCCATGCGCATGCCCTTGAAGACGCGACCGGGGGTGGCGCACCCGCCGATCGAGCCGGGCTTGCGGTGGTTGCGGTGCGCACCGTGGCTGGCCGAGACACCGGCGAAGCCATGGCGCTTCATGACACCGGCGAAGCCCTTGCCCTTGGTCGTCCCCGTGACGTCGACCTCCTGGCCGGCCTCGAAGATCTCGGCCGTGACCTCCTGGCCGAGCGAGTACTCGGCGGCGTCGGAGGTCCGCAGCTCGACGAGGTGGCGGCGCGGGGCGACCCCGGCCTTCTCGAAGTGGCCGGCGGTGGGCTTGCTCACCTTGCGCGGGTCGATCGCGCCGTACGCGATCTGGACGGCGGCGTAGCCGTCGGTGGCCTCGTCACGGACCTGCGTGACGACGCACGGGCCGGCCTGGACGACGGTGACGGGGACGAGCTTGTTGTCGGCGTCCCAGACCTGGGTCATGCCGAGCTTCTCGCCGAGGACGCCCTTGAGCGTCCGCGTGGTGGTGGCGGTGGTCATCGTTCCCTCCCGCTCAGAGCTTGATCTCGATGTTGACGTCCGCCGGCAGGTCGAGACGCATCAGCGAGTCGACGGCCTTCGGCGTCGGGTCGATGATGTCGATGAGGCGCTTGTGCGTCCGCATCTCGAAGTGCTCGCGGCTGTCCTTGTACTTGTGCGGCGACCGGATGACGCAGAAGACGTTCTTCTCCGTCGGGAGCGGCACGGGGCCGACAACGGTCGCGCCGGCACGGGTCACCGTGTCGACGATCTTGCGCGCCGAGGAGTCGATGACCTCGTGGTCGTACGACTTCAGTCGGATGCGGATCTTCTGTCCCGCCATATCCGTTACGTCTCTCTCTCGCCGTCCAGCTGGTCTGTGTGGTCTGCCGACACCGACCCCCGAGGTCGGGTGTGTCGCACCCGCTCCGCGGGATCGGGACGCGCGCGTTCCCGCGCCGTCCCGATGGTCGGTTCTCCGGCAGCACCGGAGCTCGTCGACGTGGATGTGTCGCCCCGGGGACATGCGCCCGGTTCGATTCGTTCTCACCCACGGTTGCGCCACGTGGTGCACCCCTGGCCGGGATGCGCACGCAGGCGCTCATCAAGCAACCGCTCTAGTGTGCCAGAGGATGCGTCGCCATCACAAATCGCGCTACCAGCGGCGTGCACGGCGGGCCGGAATGGCCCGCACCGAGGCGTGTCGCTTCTCCGCGGGCCGCTCAGCGGCCGCGCTGCATCCCCTTGACGACCGCCCAGATCACCGTCGGGAGGGTGAGCAGGCCGCCGATCTTCGAGGCGGCGTCGCTCGTCTCCGGGGCGTCGTCGCGGACGCGGTGATCACCAACCCCGACCGTCGGCCGGGAGCTGCCGGCACGGCGGGTACCTCGGCCCTCTCGCCGCTCGCCGCCGATCGGGCGACCGTGACCGGGCACCGTGTCGTGGCCCAGGTTGCGGGCGACGCTCTCGGTGGGGTCGGCCTCGAGCCGCAGGCGGCGGCCCTCGGCGATCTGCTCCTCGCGCTTCTCCGCGGCCTTCTCCGAGGCCTTCGTGTCGCGCGGGGGCAGCTGGAGGGTGTCCTCGGCCGGGATACCCGCCTGCAGCTCGCGCGAGCGCTCGAGCTCCGAGTCGAACTCCGCGCCGAGCAGGAGGACGTTGTTGACGATCCACACCCACAGCAGGGCGACGATGACACCGGCGAGCGAGCCGTACGTCTTGTCGTACGAGGAGAAGTTCCGCACGTAGAGCGCGAAGCCGAACGACGCGAGGAGGATGACGACGAGCGCGAGGGCCGCGCCCGGGCTCATCCACCGCATCCTCGGCTGCCGGACGTTGGGCGTGAAGTGGTAGAGCATCGCGATCATCAGGACGACGACGCCGAGCATCACCGGCCACTTGGCGATGTTGAAGATCTCGACGGTCCCCGCCTCGAGGCCGATCCGCTCCCCGACCCCCGCCGCGAGGTCGCCGCTGAGGACGAGTCCGAGCAGCAGGACGACCGCCATGAGGACGAGGACGGCTGTGAGGAGGAGGTTCGCGGGGCGCAGCTTCCAGAACGGGCGACCCTCGTCGACCTGGTACACGCGGTTGAGCGCACGGCCGAACGCGCCGACGTACCCGGAGGCCGACCACAGCGCACCGACGACACCGATGACGAGGCCGAGGCCCGCGCCCTTGGACTGGGCGATCTGGCTCACGGGCCCGGCGAGTTGGTCCGCGACGTCACCCTGGCCGACCTGCCGGATGAGGTCGAGGACCGCGGTCGTCGTCTCGTCCGCCTGGCCGACGACGCCGAGCACCGACACGATGGCCAGGAGCGCCGGGAAGACGGAGAGCACCGAGTAATAGGTGAGGGCCGCGGCGAGGTCGGTGCACTGGTCCCGGGTGAACTCGCTGAAGGCCTTCTTGGTCGTGTAGACCCACGAGGGCTTCTTGATCTCCTTCAGCTCCCCCGGCTTGAACTCGGCGTCGGGGTGCGGGGCGTTCTCGGCCTTCTCGACGGCCGTTCCTTCGCGAGGGGTGGGCATGGCGGTGCTCCTGGGGGGGCGGGCGGCGCGGTTGGGCGAAACCCTATGCGATCGCCCCTCCCCCGCCCGGCGACGGCCCGCCGGCGGGGTTGCCGGCGGGCCGTCGGGCTCGAGATCGTCAGCGGCCGTGCGGTCCGCCCGCGGGGCCGCCGCGCAGGACCCCGGCGTCGAACGCCTTGAGGACGCTCGCCTTGTCGCCCGACGTGAGGGTCCCCTTCTTCACCGCCGAGTCGAGCCGGGTGGCGAGGTCGGTGCGCTCCTGGGCCTCGTGGGCGTCGCGGACCGCGTCGAGGGCCGCCGTGACCTTCGACTCGCTGATGCCCAGCTGCTTCGCCAGCGCTGCGGCCTCGGCGGTGCGGTGGGCCTTCATGTCGGCCTGGGTCGGCGGCGTGGCCGGGCGGGACGTCGGCCGGTTCGCCTCGTGGACCTTCTGCATCGCGGCGGTCAGCTTCGCCTCGGTGATGCCGAGCTTCTTCGCCAGCGCGGCCGCGTCCTCGCGCGGACCGCCCGGCCCGCCCTCACCCGGGCGGCCCGGACCGGGGCGGCCGTGGTCCGGCGCCTTCGCCGTCCCGTTCCCGGCGGACGACTGGTCGGTCGTCGTGGACGAGGTGGTCGCGCCTGCGGTCGACGGGGACGTGTCGGCCTGGGCGCCGGCGACGCCGATCGCCGTCGCTGCGGCGGCCAGGCCGCCGACGGTGGCGATCTTCAGGCTGGTGGGGATGTTCGTGGGGGTCATGCCGTCACTCCTCGGTGCGCGGGCCGGGCTGGTCCCGGCCTCGACGACACCTACGATCGGCGGCTCGGCTGGCACGGCCCGATGGCCGACCTGTGCCCCACCTGTCGGTCGCACGACCCCGGGACGTGGGCGGCCCATCACCCCCCGGGGGGGGGGTGATGGGCCGTCCGACACGCGTCGTGTCGCGTCAGCCGACGTCGGCGATGGTGTACGTCACGAGGCCGAGGCCCGTGATGAGGCCAACGTCGCCGACGGCGGCGATGATCACCGGGTCGACGCACACCTTGGCCTGGCACTCCTGAGGCGGAAGTCCCCCACCCAGGATCCGGGTGTAGCGGATGTAGAAGCAGATCTTCGTCGGCCGCGACGGCAGGAGCCCGATGTTCGCGACGCCGGTGTACAGGCCGAGCTGCACGTTCGGCACCCCGGAGACGTTGATGAGGGCCGTCGGGATCACCAGGAGACCGAGGGCGTTCACACCGAGCGCGAGGTTCAGGTTCGTCGTGGTGGTCGTCGTCCCGGCCGGCACCGGCGAGCCCGGTCGGGCGTTGCTCGTCCACTGGATCTCGACCTGGGTCAGGGTGGCGACACCCAGCGAGAACAGACCGGTGCACTGGCCGATCGTGGCCGTGATCGCGCCGGTGAACGTGATGTTCGCCTTCCCGTCGATCCCTCGCGCCGCGAGGACCTGAACGGCGGACAGGCGCGGGTGGGCACAGGTCTCCGGCTGGCAGGTCGTCGACGCCGCGAACGCGGGTGCGGCAGCCCCGACCGTGACGGCGGGGACGGTCCAGGCCGCGCCCTTCGCGAGCGTGCGGCGGCTGATCGTGCTGGTCACGTGGGTTCCAATCCGTGGGGCAGGCGCAGGAGGACGCTTCGCGTCAAGTTTACAGGGGTTTTCGGTGTCAGGGGGTGGAACGACAAAAGTAGTTCCGCGTACGTCACGCACGGACCCGGGGACGACGGACGGCCCGTCTCCCGGTGGGGAGACGGGCCGTCCGTGGGATCGGTCAGAGCGTCACTTGAGGATCTTCGTGACGCGACCGGCGCCGACCGTGCGGCCACCCTCACGGATGGCGAACTTGAGGCCGTCCTCCATGGCGATCGGCTGGATGAGCTCGACCTTCATGTCGGTGTTGTCGCCGGGCATGACCATCTCGGTGCCCTCGGGGAGGCTGACGACACCCGTGACGTCCGTGGTCCGGAAGTAGAACTGCGGACGGTAGTTGTCGTAGAACGGCGTGTGACGGCCGCCCTCCTCCTTGCCGAGGATGTAGACCTGCGCCTCGAACTCGGTGTGCGGCGTGATCGAGCCCGGCTTGCAGATGACCTGCCCGCGCTCGACGTCCTCACGCTTGGTGCCACGGAGGAGGAGACCGACGTTCTCACCAGCGCGACCCTCGTCGAGCAGCTTGCGGAACATCTCGATGCCCGTCACCGTGGTGGTCTGCTTCTCGTCGCGGATACCGACGATCTCGATCTCCTCGTTGACGTTGAGGATGCCGCGCTCGATACGACCGGTGACGACGGTGCCACGACCGGTGATCGTGAAGACGTCCTCGACCGGCATGAGGAACGGCTTGTCGATTTCGCGCTCCGGCTCCGGGATCGCCTCGTCGACGGCGTTCATGAGCTCGAGGACCGACTCGCCCCACTGGGCGTCGCCCTCGAGGGCCTTGAGCGCGGAGACCTTGACGACCGGGACGTCGTCGCCCGGGAAGTCGTAGTCGGACAGGAGCTCACGGACCTCCATCTCGACGAGCTCGAGGATCTCCTCGTCGTCGACCATGTCGGCCTTGTTCAGCGCGACGACGATGTACGGGACGCCGACCTGGCGGGCGAGGAGGACGTGCTCCTTCGTCTGCGGCATCGGGCCGTCCGTCGCGGCGACGACGAGGATGGCGCCGTCCATCTGGGCGGCACCCGTGATCATGTTCTTCACGTAGTCGGCGTGACCCGGGCAGTCGACGTGCGCGTAGTGACGCTGCTCCGTCTGGTACTCGATGTGCGCGATGGAGATGGTGATACCGCGCTGCTTCTCCTCGGGCGCCTTGTCGATCGAGTCGAACGGGGACGCCTCGTTGAGGTCCGGGTACTTGTCGTGCAGGACCTTCGAGATCGCAGCCGTCAGCGTCGTCTTGCCGTGGTCGATGTGACCGATCGTGCCGATGTTGACGTGCGGCTTCGACCGCTCGAACTTTGCCTTCGCCACTTGAATGTCCTCCTCAGGACTTCTCTTCTGTGATTACGCCGTACGACCGGGCAGGACGTGGCGTCGTTCTGGGGGTGGTGCTGGTGCTGCGTGGTGCCCTTAGAGGCGGGAGCGGTTGAGTGTACCGCTCACTCCCCGCGGGTCTTCTTGATGATCTCCTCGGCCACGGCCTTGGGGACCTCGGCGTAGGAGTCGAACTCCATCGAGTAGTTCGCGCGACCCTGGGTCTTGGACCGCAGGTCGCCGACGTACCCGAACATCTCGCTCAGCGGGACGAGGCCGCGCACGACCTTGGCACCGCTGACGTCCTCCATGGACTGGATCTGTCCACGGCGGGCGTTGATGTCACCGATGACGTCACCCATGTAGTCCTCGGGGGTACGGACCTCGACGCTCATCATCGGCTCCATGAGGACCGGGTCGGCCTTGCGGACGGCCTCCTTGAGCGCCATCGAACCGGCGATCTTGAACGCCATCTCCGAGGAGTCGACGTCGTGGTACGCACCGTCGAGCAGGGTCGCCTTGATCCCGACGAGCGGGTAGCCGGCGAGCACGCCGTACTGCATGGCGTCCTGGATGCCGGCGTCGACCGAGGGGATGTACTCGCGCGGGACACGACCACCGGTGACCTGGTTGTCGAACTCGTACAGATCCTCGGACTCGGTCGTGTCCAGCGGCTCGAGGCTGATCTGGACCTTCGCGAACTGACCGGAACCACCCGTCTGCTTCTTGTGCGTGTAGTCGTACTTCTCGACGGCCCGACGGATGGTCTCGCGGTAGGCGACCTGCGGCTTGCCAACGTTCGCCTCGACCTTGAACTCGCGCTTCATCCGGTCGACGAGGATGTCGAGGTGGAGCTCGCCCATGCCGGCGATGATCGTCTGGCCGGTCTCCTCGTCGAGCTCGACGCGGAACGTCGGGTCCTCCTCGGCGAGCTTCTGGATAGCGGTGCCGAGCTTCTCCTGGTCGCCCTTCGTCTTGGGCTCGATGGCGACCTGGATGACGGGCTCGGGGAAGGTCATCGACTCGAGGACGACCGGGGCGTTGATGTCGCAGAGCGTGTCACCGGTGGTGGTCCCCTTGAGACCGATGGCCGCGTAGATGTGCCCGGCGAGGGCCTCCTCGACCGGGTTCTCCTTGTTCGCGTGCATCTGGAAGAGCTTGCCGACGCGCTCCTTCTTGCCCTTCGTCGAGTTGAGCACCTGGGTGCCCGCGTCGATCCGGCCCGAGTAGACCCGGATGAAGGTGAGCGTGCCGAAGAACGGGTGCGCCGCGACCTTGAACGCCAGCGCCGAGAAGGGCTCGTCCGTCGAGGGACGGCGCATGATCTTCTCGTCCTCGTCGTTCGGGGCGTGGCCCTCCATCGCCGGGACGTCGAGCGGGCTGGGGAGGTAGTCGCAGACCGCGTCGAGGATCGGCTGGACGCCACGGTTCTTGAACGCGGAGCCGCAGAAGACCGGGTACAGCTCGGAGTCGATCGTCAGCTTGCGGATCCCGGCCTTGAGCTCCTCGATCGTCAGCTCCTCGCCACCGAGGTACTTCTCCATGAGGGCGTCGTCGGCCTCGGCGACGCGCTCGACGAGGTGGTTGCGGTACTCCTCGGCCTTCTCGAGCAGGTCCGCGGGGATCTCCTCGATCTCGTACTTCGAGCCCATCGTCACGTCGCCCTTGGCGTCGCCGGGCCAGGTGAGCGCACGCATGTAGAGCAGGTCGACGACACCGACGAAGTCGTTCTCGGCGCCGATCGGCAGCTGCATGACGAGCGGCTCCGCGCCGAGGCGGTCCTTGATCGTGTCGACCGTGAAGTAGAAGTCCGCGCCGAGCTTGTCCATCTTGTTGACGAACGCGATGCGGGGGACGTTGTACTTGTCGGCCTGGCGCCAGACCGTCTCGGACTGGGGCTCGACACCCTCCTTGCCGTCGAAGACCGCGACGGCACCGTCGAGGACGCGCAGCGAGCGCTCGACCTCGACCGTGAAGTCGACGTGGCCCGGGGTGTCGATGATGTTGATCTGGGTGCCCTCCCAGAAGGAGGTGACAGCGGCGGAGGTGATGGTGATCCCCCGCTCCTTCTCCTGCTCCATCCAGTCCGTCGTCGAGGCACCGTCGTGCGTCTCACCGATCTTGTGGTTGACACCGGTGTAGAAGAGGATGCGCTCCGTCGTCGTCGTCTTGCCGGCGTCGATGTGCGCCATGATGCCGATGTTGCGGACCTTGTTGAGGTCCGTCAGGACGTCGAGTGCCACTCGTTTCTCATCTCGTTCGTGGGACTGATCTGGGGGGTCGTGCGCACCGCTGCCGCGGTGGTCGTGCGCCACCGGCGCACCGGCGGGGTGGCCCCGGTCGGGACCACCCCGGCGGCGTCACCAGCGGTAGTGCGCGAAGGCCTTGTTCGACTCGGCCATCTTGTGCGTGTCCTCGCGACGCTTGACCGCGGCACCGAGACCGTTGCTCGCGTCGAGGATCTCGTTCATGAGGCGCTCGGTCATCGTCTTCTCGCGGCGCTGCCGGGCGTAGCCGACGAGCCAGCGGAGCGAGAGGGTCGTCGCGCGACCCGGCTTGACCTCGATCGGGACCTGGTAGGTCGCACCACCGACCCGGCGGGACTTGACCTCGAGGCTCGGGCGGACGTTGTCCAGCGCGCGCTTGAGCGTCTGCACCGGGTCCGTGCCGGTCTTGTCGCGGCAGCCCTCGAGGGCGCCGTAGACGATGCGCTCGGCGGTCGACTTCTTGCCGTCGAGAAGGATCTTGTTGACGAGCTGCGTGACGAGGGGGCTGCCGTAGACGGGGTCGACGACGAGCGGCCGCTTCGGGGCGGGACCCTTGCGAGGCATTACTTCTTCTCCTTCTTGGCGCCGTAGCGGCTGCGGGCCTGCTGGCGACCCTTGACACCCTGGGTGTCGAGCGAACCGCGGATGATCTTGTAACGGACACCGGGAAGGTCCTTCACACGGCCACCACGCACGAGCACGATCGAGTGCTCCTGCAGGTTGTGACCGACGCCCGGGATGTACGCCGTGACCTCGATGCCCGAGGTGAGGCGGACGCGCGCGACCTTGCGGAGCGCGGAGTTCGGCTTCTTGGGGGTGGTGGTGTACACGCGCGTGCACACCCCGCGGCGCTGCGGCGAGCCCTTGAGCGCAGGAGTCGAGACCTTCGAGGCCTTGTCCTGCCGGCCCTTGCGCACCAGCTGGTTGATCGTGGGCAACCTGTTCTCCGTCTGTATCGATGTGATCCGCCCCGCGAACGGGGCTCCTTGACCTACGCCCTCGACCCCCGAGGTCGGGTATGTCGTGGGCGGGCTCCTCCCTGCACTCCCGGCTGCGGCATCGGCCGCGTCGAGCTCCGGGCGCCCGGCAGGAGGTGGTCGCAGGCACACGTGTGCCCGTTACCTCGGTCGAGACTACCGGCGGGCCACCGGGCGGCCAAATCGCGCGGCGACGCCCGGGGCCTGCTCAGTCCCGCGCCGCGACGGCCGCGCGGCCGGCCTCGAGCCGCGCGATCGGCACGCGGAACGGCGAGCAGGAGACGTAGTCGAGCCCGGCGCGGTGGAAGAAGTCGACGGACTCCGGGTCGCCGCCGTGCTCCCCGCACACGCCGGTCTTCAGCGTCGCCTTCCTCGCCCGGCCCTCGGAGACGGCCAGGGTGATGAGGCGACCGACCCCGTCGACGTCGAGGGTCTCGAAGGGTGACACCGGGAAGACCCCCTTCTCGAGGTAGGTGGAGAAGAAGCTGCTCTCGACGTCGTCCCGGCTGAAGCCCCACGTCGTCTGGGTGAGGTCGTTCGTCCCGAAGGAGAAAAAGTCGGCCGAGCCGGCGATCGCACCCGCCGTCAGGCAGGCGCGCGGCAGCTCCATCATCGTGCCGATGGAGACCGGCTCGCCCGGGCCGGGGTCCTCGCCGTGGGCCCGGGCGATCTCGAGCGCCTCGGCGCGGACGAGGTCGAGCTCCTCGACCGAGTCGACGAGCGGCACCATGATCTCGACCGTGCCGCGGTGGCCGGTCCGGCGGACCTCGACGAAGGCCTCGAGGATGGCCCGGATCTGCATGGCGAACAGGCCCGGGCGCGCGATCCCGAGGCGGACGCCTCGCAGGCCGAACATCGGGTTCGACTCGTGCAGGCGCTCGACCGCGGCGAGCATCCGACGGCGGCCGGGGTCGGACTCGCCGCGCTCCGTCGCGAGCGCCTCGTCGACGGTGAGGTCGACGAGGTTCGGCAGGAACTCGTGCAGCGGCGGGTCGATGAGCCGGACGGTGACGGGCCGGTCCCCCATCGCCCGGAAGATCTCGACGAAGTCCTGCTTCTGCAGGGGGCGCAGCGCCTCGAGGGCGCCCTCCCGCTCGGCATCGCCTTCCGCGAGGATGAGGTGCTCGACGAGCTCGCGCCGCTCGCCGAGGAACATGTGCTCGGTACGGCACAGGCCGATCCCCTCCGCGCCGAAACGGACGGCACGGGCCGCGTCCTCGGGCGTGTCCGCGTTGGCCCGCACCTTGAGCCGGCGGGCGTCGTCGGCGATCGCCATGATCCGCGCGACGGCGCGGACGACCTCCGCTGCGCCCTCGTCGGGGACGGTGCGTCCCTCGAAGAAGTCGACGACCGGGCTCGGCACGACGTCCACCGCACCCTCGAAGACCCCGCCGGTGCTGCCGTCGATCGAGATGACGTCGCCCTCGTGGAGGATGTGCCCCGCCTCGCCCCGCACCATGAGGGACCTGTTCGCGACGTCGACGACGAGGGACTCCGCCCCGCAGACGCACGTCTTGCCCATCCCCCGCGCGACGACGGCCGCGTGGCTGGTCTTGCCGCCGCGGGAGGTGAGGATGCCCCGCGCGGCGATCATGCCCTCGAGGTCGTCCGGCGTCGTCTCCGCACGGACGAGGATGACGTCCTCCCCCGCCGCCGCCCGGCGGGCCGCCGTGGCCGAGTCGAAGACGATCGCCCCGACCGCAGCGCCGGGGCTGGCCGCGACGGCCCGGGTGAGGACGCGCGCGGAGGAGTCGGTGGCGAACCGGGGGAACATGAGCATCGACAGCTGCTGCCCCGTGACCCGACGCAGCGCCTCGTGCGCGTCGATGACCCCCTCGTCGACGAGCTGGCAGGCGATGCGGAAGGCGGCCTCGGCGGTGCGCTTGCCGACCCGCGTCTGCAGCATCCACAGCCGACCGCGCTCGATCGTGAACTCGATGTCGCACAGGTCGCGGTAGTGCCCCTCGAGCCGATCCATCGCGGCACGGAGCTCGACGTAGGCAGCGGGCGAGACGTGCTCGAGCTCCGCGAGCGGCGAGGTGTTGCGGATCCCGGCGACGACGTCCTCGCCCTGGGCGTTCATGAGGAAGTCGCCGTAGACGCCGGTCGCACCCGTCGCCGGGTCTCGGGTGAAGCACACGCCCGTGCCGGAGTCGTCGGAGAGGTTGCCGAAGACCATCGCCTGCACGTTCACCGCCGTGCCGAGGTCGTGCGGGATCCGCTCCTGACGCCGGTAGAGGACCGCCCGCTCACCGGTCCAGCTGGTGAAGACGGCACGGATCGCGGCGTCGAGCTGCTCGCGCGGGTCCTGCGGGAAGTCCCGGCCGGTGGCGGCGTGGATCGCGCGCTTGAAGCTCTCGACGAGCGACCGGAGGTCGTCGGCGGTCAGACCCGTGTCCGCCTCGACACCCCGCTCTGTCTTCAGCTCCTCGATCCGCGTCTCGAAGACCTCGCCGTCCACGCCCATGACGGTCCGGCCGAACATCTGGACCAGCCGGCGGTAGGAGTCCCATGCGAAGCGCTCGGACCCGGAGGCGGCAGCGAGCCCGGCCACCGAGTCGTCGTTGAGCCCGATGTTGAGGACGGTCTCCATCATCCCGGGCATCGAGAACTTCGCGCCCGAGCGGACGGACACGAGCAGCGGCTCGGCGGTCGCCCCCAGGCGGCGCCCCATCTCCGACTCCATCCGCGCCAGGTGCGTCGACACCTCGTCCGGCAGCTGGGCGGGCTCCTCGCCGTGGGCGAGGAAGTACCGGCAGGCGTCGGTCGTGATCGTGAACCCCGGTGGGACGGGAAGCCCGAGCCGCACCATCTCGGCGAGGTTCGCGCCCTTGCCCCCGAGCCGGTCCTTCTCGCTCATCGACCCCTCGGTGAAGTCGAAGACGTAGCGATCCACCTGCGCCCCGTCGCGCCTGCCGTCCATCGCCGTTCCTCCTCGCCCACCCGTCGTTCGGGCGGTCCCTCCATTCCATCACCCGCAGCCGCCGCGTGGTGGGACGGCCGTCAGAAGGGGGCCTGGGCCCCCGTGAGGACGAGCACGAGACGGTAGGCGGCGATCACGAGCAGGGTGACGACGATGACGGTCGCATCGAGACGGTGACGCCCGGACCAGCGGCTGACGGCCCATGCCGCCAGCCCCACCGCGAGCAGCTTCGTCGTCAGGCCCGCGGGCTTGAGCGCGAGCAGGACGGCGGCGAGGAGCAGACCGACGGCGATCGCGCGGTCCCGCAGCCTCGCCCCGCGGCCGGCCGGAGGGTTCGGCGTCGGCGTGGTCATACGGGGATCCTCTCAGCCCGGGACGGCTCGAGGCCGCCGACCCAGCGGTCGACGGCCTCGATCAGCGCGGCGGGCACGGCCCGCCGGCGGGTCACTTCTTGACGGCGTTCTTCAACGCAGAGCCGGCCGTGAGCTTGGCGGCGAAACCGGCCGGGATGGTCATCGACTCACCGGTCTGCGGGTTGCGGCCCTGGCGGGCGGCGCGCTCGGTGCGCTCCAGCGAGAAGAAGCCGGGGACGCTGACCTTCTCACCCTTGGCGACGGCGTCGACGAGGACGTCCTGCATGGCGGTGATGACGGCAGCGGCCTGGGCGGCGGAGACGCCGGCCTTCTCGGCGACGGCGGAGGCGAGCTCGGACTTGTTCATGTGGATCTCCGTTTCGGTTCACGGGCGGCCGGTCGGCCACCTGGACGTTCCACGACGGGGTGGTCCCGCGGGTCCGGGCCGACCGCAGCCAACCCGTCTGCCGCCCACACTACGCACGATCGCCGGAAATCCGGGGATCCTCAGCGAGTCGCGCGTTCCGCGCGTGGTCCGGGGCGCCCCGACCCGGGCCGGCCCGCACGCAGGGCGGCCCCGCACCCGGGGCGGGTACGGGGCCGTCCTGATCGGACCTGCGTCAGCGGAGCTCGTCGAGGCCGAGCTCGGCGTCGTCGAGGCGGATCGCCTCTCCGGTGCCGGGGCCGAACGCGGCGTAGCCGTAGTCCTCGTAGCTCGGCATCGAGTACGCGGCGGCCTTCGCCTCCTCGGTCGGCTCGACCGCGACGTCGCGGTAGCGGGACAGACCCGTACCCGCCGGGATGAGCTTTCCGAGGATGACGTTCTCCTTGAGGCCGAGCAGCGGGTCGGAGCGACCCTCCATCGCGGCCTCGGTGAGCACCCGCGTCGTCTCCTGGAAGGAGGCGGCCGAGAGCCACGAGTCGGTCGCCAGCGACGCCTTCGTGATGCCCATGAGCTGCGGACGCGCGGCCGCCGGGGTGCCGCCCTCGGCGACGACCCGACGGTTCTCCTCCTCGAAGCGGGCGCGCTCGGCGAGCATGCCCGGCAGGAGGTCGGTGTCGTGCGCCTCGAGGATGGTCACCCGGCGGAGCATCTGCCGGACGATGACCTCGATGTGCTTGTCGTGGATCGACACACCCTGCTGGCGGTAGACCCCCTGGACCTCGTCGACGAGGTGCTTCTGCGCCTGGCGCGGGCCGAGGATGCGCAGCACCTCCTTGGGGTCGATCGCACCCTGGACGAGCTGGTCACCGACCTCGACCGAGCCGCCGTCCTCGACGAGCAGGCGCGCACGCTTGCTCACCGGGTAGGCCTGCTCCTCGCTGCCGTCGTCGGGGACGACGACGATCTGCTTGCCCTTGTCGGTCTCCTCGACGCGGACGCGACCGGCCGCCTCCGAGATCGGCGCGACACCCTTGGGCGTCCGGGCCTCGAAGAGCTCGACGACACGCGGCAGACCGTGGGTGATGTCGTCACCGGCCACACCACCGGTGTGGAAGGTCCGCATCGTCAGCTGGGTGCCGGGCTCACCGATCGACTGGGCCGCGATGATGCCGACGGCCTCGCCGATGTCGACGAGCTGACCGGTCGCCAGCGAGCGACCGTAGCAGCGGGCGCACGTGCCGACCTTCGACTCGCAGGTGAGGACGGAGCGAACCTTGAGCTCGTCGACACCCGCCTGGTAGAGCCGCTCGATGGCGACGTCGCCGATGTCGTCCCCGGCGCGGTAGAGGACCTCGCCGTCCTTCTCGACGTCGGCCGCGAGGCACCGGGCGTACACGGTGAACTCGACGACCTCGTGCTTGCGCCGCTCGCCCGTCACCGGGTCGGCCTCGGCGATCGGCATCGTCAGGCCGCGCGTGGTCCCGCAGTCCTCCTCGCGGACGATGACGTCCTGGGAGACGTCGACGAGACGACGGGTGAGGTACCCCGAGTCGGCCGTACGCAGGGCGGTGTCGGCCAGACCCTTGCGGGCGCCGTGCGTCGAGATGAAGAACTCGACGACGGACAGGCCCTCACGGAAGTTCGTCCGGATCGGGCGCGGGATGATCTCGCCCTTCGGGTTGGCCATGAGCCCGCGCATGCCGGCGATCTGCCGCAGCTGGAACCAGTTGCCTCGGGCACCGGAGGAGACCATGCGGAAGATCGGGTTCTTGCGCGGGAAGTTGTTCTCCATCTCCTTGGAGACCTCGTTGGTCGCCTGGGTCCAGATCTCGATGAGCTCCTGGCGGCGCTCGTCGTCGGTGATGAGACCGCGCTCGTACTGCGTCTGGACCTTCGTCGCCTTCGCCTCGTAGCCCTCGAGGATCTCGCCCTTGCGCGGCGGGGTGACGACGTCCGAGACCGCGACGGTCGTGCCCGAGCGGGAGGCCCAGTAGTACCCGGCCTCCTTGAGCGCGTCGAGGGACGCGGCGACCTGGACCTTCGAGTACCGCTCGGCGAGGTCGTTGACGATGCGGCCGAGCCGCTTCTTGTCGACCGGCTCGTCGACGAACGGGTAGTCGACCGGCATCGCCTGGTTGAACAGGGCGCGGCCGAGCGTCGTGTCGGCGAGCCAGGTGGCGACCCGGCCGTCCTCGGCGACCTCGGTGCCCTCGGGCAGCGCGGTGCCCGCCGGCGGGACGATGTCGACGAGCCGGACCCGGATCGGGGTACCGATCTTGATCTCGCCGGCGTCGTAGGCCATGCGTGCCTCGGCCACCGTCGAGAACGCCCGGCGGTCCTTCTGCTCGACCTCGTCGGCACCCTCGACCTCGGAGGTGAGGTGGAAGAGCCCGATGATCATGTCCTGCGTCGGCATCGTCACCGGGCGACCGTCGGCCGGCTTGAGGATGTTGTTCGAGGACAGCATGAGGATGCGGGCCTCGGCCTGCGCCTCCGTCGACAGCGGCAGGTGCACGGCCATCTGGTCACCGTCGAAGTCCGCGTTGAAGGCGGTGCAGACGAGCGGGTGGATCTGGATGGCCTTGCCCTCGACCAGCTGCGGCTCGAAGGCCTGGATGCCGAGGCGGTGCAGCGTCGGCGCCCGGTTGAGCAGGACCGGGTGCTCGGTGATGACCTCCTCGAGCACGTCCCACACCTGCGGCCGCTGCCGCTCGACCATCCGCTTGGCGGACTTGATGTTCTGGGCGAGGTCGAGGTCGACGAGACGCTTCATGACGAACGGCTTGAACAGCTCGAGCGCCATCTGCTTCGGCAGACCGCACTGGTGGAGCTTGAGCTGCGGGCCGACGACGATGACCGAACGGCCCGAGTAGTCGACGCGCTTGCCGAGTAGGTTCTGGCGGAACCGACCCTGCTTGCCCTTGAGCATGTCGGACAGCGACTTCAGCGGCCGGTTGCCCGGGCCGGTGACGGGACGGCCGCGGCGACCGTTGTCGAACAGGTTGTCGACGGCCTCCTGGAGCATCCGCTTCTCGTTGTTGACGATGATCTCCGGCGCGCCGAGGTCGAGCAGCCGCTTGAGGCGGTTGTTCCGGTTGATGACGCGGCGGTAGAGGTCGTTGAGGTCCGAGGTGGCGAAGCGGCCACCGTCGAGCTGGACCATCGGACGCAGGTCCGGCGGGATGACCGGGATCGCGTCGAGGACCATGCCCACGGGCTCGTTGTCGGTCGTGAGGAAGGCGGTGACGACCTTGAGACGCTTGAGGGCGCGGGTCTTCTTCTGGCCCTTGCCCGTCGCGATGATCTCGCGCAGGACCTCGACCTCGGCCTCGAGGTCGAAGGTCTCCAGGCGCTTCTGGATCGCCGCGGCGCCCATCCCGCCCTCGAAGTACATGCCGAAGCGGTCACGCATCTCGCGGTAGAGGATCTCGTCGCCCTCGAGGTCCTGGACCTTGAGGTTCTTGAACCGGTCCCAGACCTGCGTGAGGCGCTCGACCTGCTGGTCGGCCCGCTTGCGGATCTGGTTCATCTCGCGCTCGGCCGAGTCGCGGACCTTCCGCTTCTGGTCCGACTTCGCGCCCTCCTCCTCGAGCTGCGCGACGTCCTGCTCGAGCTTCTTGGCGCGCGCCTCGATGTCGGCGTCGCGCTTGTTCTCCAGCTCCTTGCGCTCGACCTCGATCTGCGCCTCGAGCGAGGGCAGGTCGGCGTGCCGCTGCTCCTCGTCGACGTGCGTGATCATGTAGGCCGCGAAGTAGATGACCTTCTCGAGGTCCTTCGGGGCGAGGTCGAGGAGGTACCCCAGGCGGCTCGGGACGCCCTTGAAGTACCAGATGTGGGTGACCGGGGCGGCGAGCTCGATGTGGCCCATCCGCTCACGCCGGACGCCCGCGCGGGTCACCTCGACGCCGCAGCGCTCGCAGATGATGCCCTTGAAGCGGACGCGCTTGTACTTGCCGCAGGAGCACTCCCAGTCCCGGGTGGGGCCGAAGATGCGCTCGCAGAACAGGCCCTCCTTCTCCGGCTTGAGGGTGCGGTAGTTGATGGTCTCCGGCTTCTTGACCTCGCCGTGGCTCCACTCGCGGATGTCCGCGGCGGTGGCCAGGCCGATGCGCAGCTCGTCGAAGAAGTTGACGTCGAGCACGGTGTCCTTCTCTCGTTCGGTGTCGAGGAGGTCTGACGGGAGCGGGGCGCCGGTGGGGGCGCCCCGCTCCCGTCAGACCTCCTCGACGCTGCTCGGCTCGCGCCGGGAGAGGTCGATGCCGAGCTCCTCGGCGGCGCGGAACACGTCCTCCTCGTTCTCGCGCATCTCGATCGCGCTGCCGTCCGTCGAGAGGACCTCGACGTCGAGGCAGAGGGACTGCATCTCCTTGATGAGGACCTTGAAGGACTCCGGGATGCCCGGCTCGGGGATGTTGTCGCCCTTGACGATGGCCTCGTACACCTTGACGCGGCCGTTGACGTCGTCCGACTTGATCGTCAGCAGCTCCTGGAGGGCGTAGCTGGCGCCGTAGGCCTCGAGCGCCCAGACCTCCATCTCGCCGAACCGCTGACCACCGAACTGCGCCTTACCACCGAGCGGCTGCTGGGTGATCATCGAGTACGGCCCCGTGCTGCGCGCGTGGATCTTGTCGTCCACGAGGTGGTGCAGCTTGAGGATGTACATGTAGCCGACCGAGACCGGGTCCGGGTACGGCTCGCCCGAGCGCCCGTCGAACAGCTGCGCCTTGCCGGAAGCACCGATGAGGCGCTGGCCGTCGCGGGTCTTGCGGGTGCTGTCGAGCAGGCCCTTGATCTCCTCCTCGCGGGCACCGTCGAAGACGGGGCTGGCGACGCGCGAGTTCGGCTCGGCCGCACGGGCGTCCTGCGGGATGAGCTCCGCCCACTCCGGGTTGCCCTCGATCTCCCAGCCGCGGCTGGCCGCCCAGCCGAGGTGGAGCTCGAGGATCTGACCGATGTTCATCCGGCCGGGGACGCCGAGCGGGTTGAGGACGACGTCGACGGGCGTGCCGTCCTCGAGGAAGGGCATGTCCTCGACCGGGAGGATCTTGGAGATGACGCCCTTGTTGCCGTGCCGGCCGGCGAGCTTGTCGCCGTCGGTGATCTTGCGCCGGTTGGCGACGTGGACCCGGACGAGCTGGTTGACGCCCGGGGGCAGCTCGTCGCCGGCGTCCTTGTCGAAGACCTTGACGCCGATGACGGTGCCGGTCTCGCCGTGGGGCACCTTGAGGGAGGTGTCGCGGACCTCGCGCGCCTTCTCACCGAAGATCGCGCGCAGGAGGCGCTCCTCCGGCGTCAGCTCGGTCTCGCCCTTCGGCGTGACCTTGCCGACGAGCAGGTCGCCGTCGCGGACCTCGGCGCCGATGCGGATGATGCCGCGCTCGTCGAGGTCGGCGAGGACCTCCTCGGCGACGTTCGGGATGTCCCGCGTGATCTCCTCGGGGCCGAGCTTCGTGTCGCGGGCGTCGACCTCGTGCTCCTCGATGTGGATCGAGGAGAGGACGTCGTCCTGGACCAGGCGCTGGCTGAGGATGATCGCGTCCTCGTAGTTGTACCCCTCCCACGGCATGAACGCGACGAGGAGGTTGCGCCCCAGCGCCATCTCGCCGCCGTCGGTCGCCGGACCGTCCGCGATGAGCTGGCCGGCCTCGACCCGGTCCCCCTCGGAGACGACGACCCGCTGGTTGTAGCTGTTGCCCTGGTTCGAGCGGGAGAACTTCATGATCTTGTACGTCCGCTGCGTGCCGTCGTCGTGGGCGACGGTGACGAGGTCGGCGGACACGGAGGTGACCGCGCCGGCCTTCTCGGCCCGGACGACGTCACCGGAGTCGAGCGCGGCACGCCACTCCATGCCGGTGCCGACGAGCGGGGCCTCGGCGCGCACGAGCGGGACGGCCTGACGCTGCATGTTCGCGCCCATGAGCGCGCGGTTGGCGTCGTCGTGCTCGAGGAAGGGGATCATCGCGGTCGCGGCGGAGACCATCTGCCGCGGCGAGACGTCCATGTAGTCGACCTCGTCGCCGGGGATGTACTCGACCTCGCCGCCCTTGGACCGGACCAGGACGCGCTCCTCGAGGAACGAGCCGTCCTCGGCCAGCGGCGCGTTCGCCTGGGCGACGACGACCTTGTCCTCCTCGTCGGCGGAGAGGTACTCGACGTCGTCGCTGACGACACCGTTGCTCACCTTGCGGTACGGCGTCTCGATGAAGCCGAACGGGTTGATCCGTCCGTAGCTCGCGAGCGAGCCGATGAGACCGATGTTCGGGCCCTCGGGGGTCTCGATCGGGCACATCCGGCCGTAGTGGCTCGGGTGGACGTCACGGACCTCCATCTGGGCGCGGTCACGGGAGATACCGCCCGGGCCCAGCGCCGAGAGCCGACGCTTGTGCGTCAGACCCGACAGCGGGTTGTTCTGGTCCATGAACTGCGACAGCTGGCTGGTGCCGAAGAACTCCTTGATGGAGGCGACGACCGGCCGGATGTTGATGAGCGTCTGAGGCGTGATCGCCTCGACGTCCTGTGTGGTCATCCGCTCGCGGACGACGCGCTCCATCCGGGACAGGCCCGTGCGGACCTGGTTCTGGATGAGCTCGCCGACGCTGCGCACGCGGCGGTTGCCGAAGTGGTCGATGTCGTCGACCTCGACGGGCACGTCGTACGCCTCGCCGTCGCGCGTGCCCGGGAGGGTCTCGTCGCCGGCGTGGAGGGCGACGAGGTAGCGGATCGTCGCGACGATGTCGTCGATCGAGAGCACCGAGTCCTCGAGCGGCACCTCGACCCCGAGCTTGCGGTTCATCTTGTACCGGCCGACCTTGGCCGTGTCGTACCGCTTCGGGTTGAAGTAGAGGTTGTCCAGCAGCGTCTGGGCGGCCTCGCGGGTCGGCGGCTCGCCCGGACGGAGCTTGCGGTAGAGGTCGAGGAGCGCGTCGTCCTGACCCTCGGTCGTGTCCTTCTCGAGGGTGAGGTCGACCGACTCGTAGTGGCGCTCGGCCCCGTTGGCGTCGACGCCGACGAGCGCCTCGCGGATCTCGGCCTCGGACATGCCGAGGGCCTTGAGCAGGACGGTCGCCGACTGCTTGCGCTTGCGGTCGACGCGGACGCCGATCATGTCGCGCTTGTCGATCTCGAACTCGAGCC
Source organism: Janibacter massiliensis (assembly GCF_900289115.1). GTDB lineage: Bacteria > Actinomycetota > Actinomycetes > Actinomycetales > Dermatophilaceae > Janibacter_A > Janibacter_A massiliensis. The sequence goes on from NZ_LT985196.1 coordinate 237,356, forward strand.
ACGCACCGCGGCTGGGGATGATCTTCGCCGAGTAGACGTCCTTGTCGGAGGTCTTGTCGGGGGTGCGCTCGAAGTAGACGCCCGGGCTCCGGACGAGCTGGCTGACGACGACCCGCTCGGTGCCGTTGATGACGAACGTGCCGCGCTCGGTCATGAGCGGGAAGTCGCCCATGAAGACCGTCTGGCTCTTGATCTCGCCCGTCGTGTTGTTCATGAACTCGGCGGTGACGAACAGCGGCGCCGAGTACGTCTGGTCGCGCTCCTGGCACTCCTCGATCGAGTACTTGGGCGACTCGAAGCGCGACTCGCGGAAGCTGAGGCTCATCGACTCGGCGAAGTCCTCGATCGGGGAGATCTCCTCGAAGATCTCCTCCAGGCCCGAGCGGTCCGGCACGTCGGTGCGACCGGCCTCGATCGCCTCGGCGACGCGGGCCTGCCACTTCTCGTTGCCGAGCAGCCAGTCGAAGCTCTCCGTCTGGAGCGCGAGGAGGTCCGGGACCTCCAGGGGCTCCCGGATCTTGGCGAACGACAGCCGGCCGGAGGCCGTGCGTGCGGTGGTCAGGGACTGGGGCGCGGTGCGCGAGGCAGCCAAGGGTGGTCCTTCCACGGTCCTCGAGAGACGGAGCGGCGCGCCGTCCGACCGGCATCCTCCGGCCGGGACGCCCACTCGCCGGACGTGGCCGGACCCGCGGGACGGGTCGGGCCACGGCGAGGTGGGGGCGATCAGGGCAGGCAGACGCGGACAGGGCAGCGCAAAGCACAACGATAGCGCATCTGGGCATGACAGTCCAACCCCGTCAAACCGTACGGCCGGGGGCTGGCGCCGGGTCCCGTCGGGCGACGGGCATGGTGCGGCGCGAACGCAACGAGGATGACTCGCGGGGGCGCGCACGTCAAGCAGGCACGGCCGCTGCGGGACCGTGGGGTCGGCAGCCGGGCACCCCGGCCTCGCCGCTGCGTCCTACGCTGGCGGCCATGACCGGCCGACCATCTCTCCGCCGCCTGGCCGTCCGCGGTGGCCTCGCCGTCGTCGGCGCGCAGGTGGCGACAGCCGCCGGTCTCGTCGCAGTGGACCAGGCGCGCAAGAAGGACCGGCCGTACAAGGAGTTCCCCCGCTCCCCCGTGACCACCGTCCCCGTCGAGGGCGGCGAGCTGTCGATCTACTCCTACGGGGACGACGTCTACGACGCGATGCTCGAGGCGATCGGGACCTCCACGACGTCGGTCATGCTCGAGACGTTCATCTGGAAGGACGACGTCCTCGGGCAGCGGTTCAAGGACGCGCTCGTCGCCGCCCACGAGCGGGGGGTCACAGTCCACGTCATCTATGACCGCTTCGCCAACCTCGTCGTCCCGCAGGAGTTCTTCCGCTTCCCGCCGGGTGTCCACGTCAAGCCCCACCCGGTCTTCGCCGGCGGGTGGAAGAGCATCAGCCCGCGATACTCCGGGCGGGATCACCGCAAGCTCCTCGTCGTCGACGACGACACCGCGTTCATCGGCGGGTACAACATCGGGGCCCTGTACGCGACGCAGTGGCGGGACACCCACGCGCGCCTGACCGGAGACCTCGTCGTCGAGCTGAAGAACGCCTTCATCGACTTCTGGAACCTCATTCCCGCCAAGGGCGAGCAGCCGCTGGCGGAGGTGAGGCATCGGACCTGGTCGACGACGATCCGCGTCCACCGGAACATTCCCCGGCACGTGGTGTTCCCCATCCGCTCGATGTACCTCGAGGCGATCGACCGGGCCGAGCACCACATCTACCTGACCCAGGCGTACTTCCTGCCCGACGAGGCCCTGACCCGCGGCCTGGTCAAGGCGGTCGAGCGCGGCGTGGACGTGCAGATCATCGTCCCGGAGATCTCCAACCACGTCGTCGCCGACTGGATCAGCCGGGCGCTCTACGACACCCTCCTCGCCGGCGGGGTACGGATCCTGCGGTACCGCAACGCGATGGTGCACGCCAAGACGGCGACGATCGACGGGCGCTGGTCGACGATCGGGACGGCCAACCTCGACCGGCTCTCGCTCGCCGGCAACTACGAGATCAACATCGAGCTCACCGACAAGGACGTCGCGGCGCGGATGGAGGAGATCTTCGCCACGGACGCCGAGAACTGCGCGGAGCTCACCCTGGAGGAGTGGCGCTCGCGCGGCACGGTCGCGCGGACCGTCGAGGGCCTGCTGTCCCCCTGGCGGCCGATCCTCTGAGGACGGCTGAACGCCGAACGGGCGGGCCGGGATGTTCCCGACCCGCCCGCTGGCGGTGGTGCGCGCGCCCGTCAGGGCGCGGGTGTCACTTGAGCTCGACGGTGGCGCCGGCGCCCTCGAGGGCCTCCTTGGCCTTCTCCGCGGCAGCCTTGTCGACCTTCTCCAGGACGGGCTTCGGGGCGCCGTCGACGAGGTCCTTGGCCTCCTTGAGACCGAGGGACGTGAGGGCGCGCACCTCCTTGATGACCTGGATCTTCTTGTCACCGGCAGCGGTGAGGACGACGTCGAACTCGTCCTTCTCCTCGGCGGCCGGGGCGTCGCCACCGGCGGCGCCACCCGCAGCGCCGGCGGCCGCGACGGCGACCGGGGCGGCGGCGGTGACCTCGAAGGTCTCCTCGAACTGCTTCACGAACTCGGAGAGCTCGATGAGGGTCATCTCCTTGAAGGCCTCAAGGAGCTCGTCGGTGCTGAGCTTCGCCATGATGGGCGTCCTTTCTCGAATGTGTTTCAGCCGTGAGTGGCGTCGTGCTGGTTGTCGAGCGGGCGGAACGCGGGTCACCCCGCGGTCACGTCAGCTCTCGTCGCCACCCTCGGCGACGGTCTCGGTGGCGGCGTCGGCCTCCGCCGGCGCCTCCGTGCTCTCGGCCTCCGCGGCGGCCGGCTGCGCCGGACCCTCCGCCTCGACCTTCTGCCGCAGCGCGTCGACGACCCGGGCCGTCTGGGCGAGCGGGGCCGCGAAGAGGTACACCGCCTGGCTGAGCTGGGCCTTCATGGCACCGGCCAGCTTGGCGAGCAGCACCTCGCGCGACTCGAGGTTCGCGAGCTTGCTGATCTCCTCGACGCTGAGGGCCTTGCCCTCGAGGACACCGCCCTTGATGACGAGGAGCGGGTTGTCCTTGGCGAAGTCACGCAGACCCTTGGCGGCCTCGACCGGGTCGCCCTCGACGAAGGCGATCGCGCTCGGGCCCTCGAGCAGGCCGTCGAACGCCGTGACACCGGCGTCCTTCGCGGCGAGCTCGGTCAGCGTGTTCTTCACCACGGAGTAGGTGGCGTTGCCCCGGAGCTTCGTGCGCAGGTCGGTGATCTGCGCGACGGTCAGCCCGCGGTACTCCGTCAGAACGGCCGCGTTCGAGGTGCGGAGCTTCTCCGACAGCTCAGCGATGGCAGCAGCCTTGTCAGCCTTGGCCATGGGGCCTCCTTCCGTGCGTGGTGCCGTCGGCGAGGGGCCCGAGCACGACGAGAGCCCCGCGCAGGGCACGGGGCTCGGAAGGCACGCCGGAAGGCGTGGATCGGAACTCATGGCCTGCGCTGGACGCCCGCTGCTGCGGGACCTTCGGCCCGTCACCCCGGGACGGGGATCAGGACGACCGGCGGTCTGTGGTCGAGGGGAGACCATACGCGGCCGTCGGGCGGGCGTCCAATCGGCGCCCGGGTCACCCCCTCGCGCCCCTTCACCGGGGTCGATGCACGCGAGGCGTCCCGCCCCGAGGACGCCGCAGGGCCCGACCGCGGCGTGCGGTCGGGCCCTGCGCCGTGCGGCGCGGCGTCAGAGCGTGGCGCCGGTGGACCCGGAGCTCATCTCCGGCATCTGCGCCGTGCCGGCCTCGCCGGCCGGCGGCGCCTCGATCGTCACGTCCTTGCCCCAGTCGGAGTAGGTGACCTCCATCGGGGTGCTCGAGTTGGTGGCCCGGGTCCGGACCGGGAGGTTGTCCTTGTCGACCGTCAGCTCGATCTTCTGGTCCGCGGCGGAGGCCGACGGGGCCGACGTCGAGGAGCTGCTGGAGCCCTTGTTCGGGTCGAGCTTCTCGGCGAGCTTCTTCTGCTGCTCGGCCGTGAGGGTGATCTCGTACGTCGTCTCGTCGCCCGAGGTGCTCTTCACCTTCGCGTCACCGTCTATCCCGCCGATGAGCTTGCCCGGGTCGGTGATGTTCTCGAAGACCCCGATGACCGGGCCCATCATCTTGCTCATCATGTCGGTGCCGTCGGCGGTGATCTTGATCCACTTCTTGCCGCCGGACACCTGGTCGACGCCATCGCCGCTGAGGTAGAGAGTCTTGTCGATGTAGACCATCTCCATCGGGGCGCTCTCCATGTCGCCCTTCATCGTGAAGGCCGGCGTGTCGCCCAGCCGGACCGCGCCCGTGACCTTCTCGTTCTCGCTGTTCATCTCCACCGCGACGGTCTTCTTCTCGGACGTCGCTCCGCTGATCCGCTGAGCGAGCTCCTTGACCGGGACGGTGTCACCGACCTTGACGTCCTGCGCCTGGCTCGCGCCGCCCCCACCGTTGCCACCGTCGGAACCACCGGTCGCGCCGCAGCCCGTGAGCGCGATCGCCATGCCAGCCACGAGCGCAGCGGCGCTCCCCATCGTCTTCTTCATGGGTTGTCTCCCCTGCGGGTCGTCTGTGGTTGGAACGCCTGTCACCGTAGCCCAGGAAGCCGGCCGCGCCGCCGGCCCGTGCACCTCAGCCTGCGGAATCGCGCAATGCGGTCGACGGCTCGATGGCGGCTGCTCGCATCGCCGGCGGGAGCCCCGCAGCCGAGCCGATGACCAGCCCTGCGAGCGGGCCGAGCACGAGGGCCCACGGGGACATCACCGGTACCCAGCCTCGGATGGTCGAGGCGATGAGTACCGCCAGCTGCCCGAGGACCACGCCGCTGACGCTGCCGAGCAGCCCGATGACGACCGACTCGGCGAGCACCTGAAAGGCGACGTCCCGCCGCCGAGCGCCGAGCGCGCGGCGGAGCCCGAACTCCGAGCGGCGTTGCGACACCGACAGCAGGGTCGCCGTGAGGATGCCGAGGACCCCGACGATGAGTGCGACGGCGACCGTGACCCACATGACCGACCCGAAGTCGGCCAGGACGGTGTCCCGGACCGCGCCGATCTCGGGCGATGCCTGGGCGATGACCGAGTCGGGGGCTGCCGGAGCGACGACCAGCGGAAGGGCACCGGCGACCTCGGAGGCGGCACCGGGACGGACGGTGACGAGCATCTCGGTCGACCACGGGCCGGGCACCGAGGTCGAGTCCAGCATCACGACCGAGCCGACCAGCTCGGGGCGCCGCTCGACCGATCGGACGACGCCGGCGAGCACGCACCGCGCTCCTTCGACGGACAGCACGCGAGATGAGTCGAGGTAGGTCAGCCCGAGCACCTGGGCGACCTCGCGGCCGACGGCGCAGGGTGGGTACTGGCCGTCGCGGCGGAGCGTCGTGAGGTCTCGCCCCCACGACATCGTGGGCTGGAGGGCAGCGAAGGACTGTGCGTCCATGATCTCGACCCCGGCGTCCGCGTTGACCCCCGGCGCGCCGGCATCGACGGTCACGTCGTCCTGGTGGATCGCGTAGACGGACACCGCTTCGACGCCGTCGAGCCGCTCGACCTTGCGCCGTGCTCGCGCATCGATGGGCCCGCGGCCGTCTCCCGCCGGGACGAGCGCGACCGTCGTCGCCTCGATCGACAAGAAGCTGTCGGTCACCTGGCTGCGCCCGGTCGCCTGAAGGCCGGTCACCGCGACGATGCCCGCGATGGCCAGCACCGTGCCGAGGGCGGTGAGGAACGACCGGGCCGGCTTGTGGAAGATCGCCATGGCGGCCTCCGTCCACAGCTCGGTCGATGCCCGCCTCATCCCTCGCCGTCCTCGATGAGCCCGGCCGTCATCCGCAGCCGTCGGTCCGCGCGCCGCGCGACCTCCGGGTCGTGGGTGACGACCACGAGCGTCGTCCCGTCCGTGCGCAGCGCGTCCAGGAGGGCGAGCACGTCCTCGGCGTTGTCCGGATCGAGGTTGCCGGTCGGCTCGTCGGCGAGAAGGAGAGCGGGGGCTCCTGCGATTGCGCGCGCGATCGCGACCCGCTGCTGCTCCCCGCCGCTGAGGTGGCGGACGGAGGCGGAGGCGCGGTGCGCCAGCCCGACGCGCTCGCACACGTCGATCGCGCGAGCGCGCCGCTCGTCAGCGGGGCACCCGCCGTACAGCATCCCGAGGGCGATGTTCTCCACGACGTCCCGGTCGGGAAGCAGGTGGAAGCTCTGGAAGACGAACCCCAGATGAGCCGCCCGCATGGAGGATCGGGTGGCGTCCGGCATCTGGGAGGTCTCCACCCCGGCCAGTGCGTAGTGCCCGGCCGACGGGCGGTCGAGCAGGCCGAGGATGGCCATGAGCGTCGACTTGCCCGACCCGGAGCGGCCGACGACGGCGACGTGCTCGCCGGCCGCGATCGACACGCTCACCCCCCGCAGCGCCTCGACCGCCGGCGGCCCCGGGTAGGTCTTGACGACGTCCCGCAGCTCGACGATCAGCGGGTCTGTCATGCCGGGTCGGCCTCACGCTCGCCGACGACGACCTCGTCACCGGCCGAGAGCGCGGTGCTGCTGACCGCCGTGTAACCCCCGCCCGCCACGCCGACGGTGACGGGCACCTCACGGACGGTGTCGCCCGTCGCGACCCGCACGACGGTCTGCGCGCCGCGAACGACGACGGCGGTGCTGGGCACGGCGAGGACCGCCCCGGACGACTGGGCGCGGACGAGCTCGGCTGTCGGACGCCCCCGGGTCGGACGCGGGCACCGGACGGCGACCTTCCCCTTGGTCGATCCTGCCGTCCGGCACTGCTGCGTGCCGCCGGCGCCCCGGACCTCGACGCGAAGCCCCGCGCCGACCGCAGCTGCTCCGCGGCAGGAGAGGCTGGCCGTTCGGGTCGTGGCGGTGGCGAACGGCTTGCCCGGCTCGAGCACCTGGCCGACCGTCGCGGCGATGCGTACCGTGTCGGCCCGCAGCCTGTCGACGAAGACGAACTCACCCTGATCGATGGTGATGGTCGCCTTCTTTCCCCGGCCGCTGGTACGGATCGGCGGTGGCGCTCCGAGGTGGGTGTAGAGGGAGCGGAGCGCGCGGACCGTCCCCGCCCCCATCCTGCCCCGCTCGCCCGTGGGGTAACCGGCTGCGGCGAGCGCGTCCTGGAGCTGGAGGACGTCCGAGCCGCGCGCTCCGGTCCTCAGCGACCGATAGACGGGAAGGCGCCCGGGGAGCACGACGATCGGCCGGTCCTGGACGTACAGGGGCACCCACCCCGCAGGGATGGAGCCGGCAAGGTCGTCGGACACCGAGGTGACGACCGCCATCCCCCCACCGCCGGCCCACCGGAGCGGGCGCTCGGTGATCTTCGGGGTGCAGGTGAGCGGCGTGGCATCCCGGATCCGTCGTCGCTCGACCGGTGCGGTGATCCGGCTGAGGTCCGGGGGTGCCACCTTCGCCGCCTCGCTCGCCGGGGTCGAGAAGCTCCGGCCGGCGACGAAGGACCCGACCGCGACGAGAGCGAGGACAAGGGCAAGGACCAGCAGGCGACGACGGGCCGCCCGGCGAGGGTGCTCGTCGTACGTCACTCCTCGAGCACCGTTCGGGCCTCGCGCAGCCCGCGGGCCCGCAGCTCGAGATACCGCACGATCAAGCCGTTGGGGGCCTTCTTCTCCTTCAGGAGCTCTGTACGCCACGCCGCGTCGACGACCGGCGTGTAGCGATGCTGGTCGTCGCACCGGTACACCGCCGTCGCCAACGCGATCTCGCGGTCCTTCGCCTGCGGTACACGGTCGGCGTTCCACTCCAACGCTCGGGCGTAGGGCGGATTCAACTGGTCGTCGCAACACCTCGATCATGGAGGTGTTCAGGGATGGCGACGAGCGACTGGCGTAGGAAGACCAGCGATGTACCGGAGGGGCTTCGTCGGCAGTGGCGTGCGGATCGGGCGTTGCGCCCGCCAATGCGTTCGCCTGGACGGCCCGAGCCCTCGCGGGCGGTGCAGCGACAGTTCTGGCGGTTGATCGCCACGGGCATCACCTCGGCCGAGGCTGCGGTGAGGGTGGGCGTGTCCGTGCCGGTGGGCTCGCGCTGGTTTCGTCACGCTGGCGGCATGCCACCGATCTGTCTGGCCGAGCCCACGGGCCGTTACCTGTCTTTCGAGGAACGCGAGGAGATCGCGATCCTGCGCGCCCGAGGTCAGGGAGTGCGCCAGATCGCCCACGCGATCGGTCGTGACCCGGGGACGATCTCACGCGAACTGCGCCGCAACGCCGCCACCCGTGGCGGGAAGCTGGAGTACCGGGCGGGGGTGGCGCAGTGGAAGGCTCAGCAGGCGGCCAAGCGCCCCAAGACCGCGAAACTCGTCAAGAACGAACGGTTGCGGCAGTACGTCCAAGAACGGCTCGCGGGCAGCGTCCGGGGACCTGACGGCACGCCCGTCGAGGGTCCGAGACCGCCCGCGTGGAAGGGGCTGAACAAGCCGCACCGCCAGGATCGTCCGTGGTCGACGGCGTGGAGCCCGGAGCAGATCTCACAGCGGCTGAAGGTCGACTTCCCCGATGATGAGTCCATGCGCATCAGCCACGAGGCGATCTACCAGTCGCTGTTCATCCAGGGGCGTGGCGCGCTCCAGCGCGAGCTGGTCGCCTGCCTGCGCACCGGTCGAGCGCTGCGGCGGCCGCGGGCCCGTACGCGCAACAAGGCGCAAGGGCACGTCACCGCTGATGTCGTCCTGTCCGAGCGTCCGGCCGAGGCCGATGACCGTGCCGTACCCGGTCACTGGGAGGGCGATCTGATCATCGGCACCGGCAGGTCAGCGATCGGCACCCTCGTCGAACGCAGCAGCCGGAGCGCGTTGCTCGTATACCTGCCGCGGCTGGAGGGCTGGGGCGAGAAGCCGCACGTGAAGAACGGGCCGGCCCTGGGTGGCTACGGAGCCGAAGCGATGAACGCCGCGCTCACCAGATCGATGACCACGCTGCCCGAGCAGCTGCGCAAGACCATCACCTGGGACCGCGGCAAGGAACTCTCCGGCCACGCAACGTTCGCGCTGGCGACCGGCACCAAGGTGTTCTTCGCCGACCCGCACTCGCCCTGGCAGCGGCCGACCAACGAGAACACCAACGGGCTTCTGCGGCAGTACTTCCCCAAGGGCACCGACCTGTCCCGCTGGTCGGCCGAGGACCTCGAAGCCGTCGCATACGCACTGAACAACAGGCCCCGCAAGGTCCTCGGGTGGAAGACCCCCGCCGAGGTCTTCGAAGAGCAACTACGCTCCCTTCAACAACACGGTGTTGCATCGACTGGTTGAACCTGCCTNGACCTCGAGGCCGTCGCATACGCACTGAACAACAGGCCCCGCAAGGTCCTCGGGTGGAAGACCCCCGCCGAGGTCTTCGAAGAGCAACTACGCTCCCTTCAACAACACGGTGTTGCATCGACTGGTTGAACCTGCCTAGGCTCCGTCCGGATCCTTCACAACCTCCCCGGTCGCGTCCTTGACGCACCGTCGCCACGAGCGGGTCACCGTCCGCACGTCACTGCGCCTGTCGACCACGGCACCGACGATGGAGTCGAGGTTCGCCGCGTGGAACGTGGAGACGTTCCATCCCCCGACGTCGCCGTACAGACGACGGTCCGCTGACGCCTGGCATCCGTCCGTCGGGTACTCGAGGACCGAGCCCTGCGCGGTGCGGACCTTCTCGTAGCGCGTCCCGAAGAGCGCCTCCTGGCGCGCGCGATCGTCCGGCCCGGCCGGCGGCTGGACGTCCTCTGCCGGCTCGGGCGTCGGCGCGGTGTCGGGGTCGATGCCCCAGCCGATCTTCCGGGCGAGGGTGTGGTCCTTCTCGACCTCGTCCCGCCTCGACGCACCAGCGGCGATCTCGACCGCCCGGTCGTCACTCGCCTTGATCTCGTCGAAAGACGTCTCCTCGAACTCGAAGCCGGCATCCTTCATGCAGCGGGCGACGAGCTTCATCTGAGCCGCGTGGAGGGTCCGCTGGTCCGCCTCCGGCAGCGGCGGAACGACCTCGTCGCTCCTGGAGCTCGTCGACGGGGTGTCTGCGACGTTCTGGCCCGAGGAGGCGCAACCCCCGGCCAGCAGAATGCAGAGGAGCACGGCTGCAGCAGGTGCCGCGGTCCGCCGACCCAGGACGTGCCGACCCATCACCCGGTCAGCACCCACCCGCCGTGTAAGGCCACCGGTTCGACGTGCCCAGATTGTCGAGGGCCTGGTACCCAATCCTCTGCCCAGGCCGTAGGCACACCTCAACACGACCGCCAAAGTTCGGATATTCGTACACGGCCGCGAAGCGGTTCTGCGCGCTGTTGTTGTACCAAGACGAGTCAGCGTTGGTGATCATCCACCCCGAGTCCCAGCGCGCGTTCTCCTGGGAGAACTGAGAGCCGCCGGATACGGGCGCTTGCGTGTAGTATGGGCCGACCCACGCGCACAGGTTCCCCGATCGACAGTTCACGTAGTCATCGGAGGCCATGGCCGGCGCGAACGCCCCTGATGTCGCCACGATGACCCCGGCGACCACCGCGACCCGGCCAAGGGTCTTACGAATACCCCTCATCACGATCTCCTCAAGCGAGACGAAGACGCCGAGGGAAGCCCCCCCCCCCCCACGTGTGGCTGACGGTACCACTGCGGTCGAGGCAGCCGTCAAGACACCAGCTCGCCACCCTGAACCACACGCAGGCCCCCGCCGACGGGGTTGTCGACGGGGGCCTGCGTGGTGGTGCGGTCAGGTCACTCCTGCTCGGCGACCTCCGCGGCGGCGACGGGGGCCGCCTCCTCGAGGAGGGCCTTGGTGCGGGTGTGGTCGAGCGGGATGCCCGGGCCCATCGTCGTGCTCATCGTCGCCTTGACGATGTAGCGCCCCTTGGAGGCCGACGGCTTGAGCCGGAGGATCTCCTCGAGCGCGGCCTGGTAGTTCTCCACGAGCTTGGTCTCGTCGAACGAGGCCTTGCCGATGATGAAGTGCAGGTTCGCGTGCTTGTCGTTGCGGAACTCGATCTTGCCGCCCTTGATGTCCGAGACGGCCTTGGCGGTGTCCATCGTGACCGTGCCGGTCTTCGGGTTCGGCATGAGACCACGCGGACCGAGGACCTTGCCGAGCCGGCCGACCTTGCCCATGAGGTCGGGCGTCGCGACGACAGCGTCGAAGTCGAGCCAGCCACCCTGGACCTTCTCGAGCATGTCGTCGCTGCCGACGTAGTCGGCGCCGGCCGCGCGGGCGGCCTCGGCCTTGTCCCCGTTGGCGAAGACGAGGACGCGGGCGGTCTTGCCCGTCCCGTGCGGGAGGTTGACCGTGCCGCGGACCATCTGGTCCGCCTTGCGCGGGTCGATGCCCAGCCGGAACGCGACCTCGACGGTCTCGTCGTACTTGGCCTTCGCACCCTCCTTGGCGAGGCGCACGGCCTCGAGCGGGCCGTAGAGGGCGTCGGCGTCGATCTTCTCCGCGGTGGCGCGGTAGTTCTTGCTGCGCTTCATGTGCTGCTCCTGCGGTGTGCGGTGGAGTCGTGGTCGTCGGGCCAGCGCTGGCCCTGCCACACCGGACGCGGCGCGCCCGGGGTCCTGGTGAACCAGCCTCAGCCGAGGTCGGTCGTGATGCCCATCTGGCGGGCGGTGCCGGCGATGATCTTCATCGCCGCGTCGATGTCGTTCGCATTGAGATCGGGCATCTTCGTCTCCGCGATCTCCTTGAGCTGGTCGTGCGAGAGGTGCGCAACCTTGTTCGTGTGCGGCTCGCCCGAGGCCTTCTGGATGCCCGCGGCCTTCTTGATGAGCTCGGCGGCCGGCGGCGTCTTCGTGATGAAGGTGAAGGAACGGTCCTCGTAGACCGTGATCTCGACGGGGATGACGTTCCCGCGCTTGTCCGCCGTGGCGTCGTTGTACGCCTTGACGAACTCCATGATGTTGACGCCGTGCTGACCGAGCGCCGGACCGACCGGCGGGGCGGGCGTCGCCTGACCGGCCTGGATCTGCAGCTTGATGAAGCCGGCGACCTTCTTCTTGGGGGGCATGCGTGCTCTCTTCCGTGGTGGGCCGACGCCGTGGGCGATGACCCGGTTGCACGGCCGACGCGGTCGCGGCGGCCGGGGTGGGGCTCGATCAGATCTTGGCGACCTGGTTGAACCCGAGCTCGACCGGGGTCTCCCGGCCGAAGATGGAGACGAGGACCTTGAGCTTCTGCGACTCGGGCAGGATCTCGGAGATCGTCGCGGGCATGGTCTCGAAGGGACCCTCCATGACGGTGACCGACTCCCCGACCTCGAAGTCCACCTCGACGGGGGCGGCGGTCGTCGCGAGGACGTCCCGCTGCTCGCCCGAGCCACCGGCGGCGAGCTCGGCCGCGGCCTTGGCCGACGCCTCGAGGTCGGCCGGCTTGAGCATCGTGTAGACCTCGTCGAGGCTCAGCGGCACCGGGTCGTGGGCGTTGCCGACGAAGCCCGTGACGCCGGGCGTGTGCCGGACGGCGCCCCAGGACTCGTCGGTGAGGTCCATGCGGACGAGGACGTACCCGGGCATCCGCGGCTGCTTGCGGGTCTTCTTCTGGCCGTTCTTGATCTCGGTGACCTCGTCGATGGTCACGGCGACCTCGAAGATGTAGTCCTCCATGTCGAGGTTCGAGATCCGGGTCTCGAGGTTGTGCTTGACCCGGTTCTCGTAGCCCGCGTAGCTGTGGATGACGTACCAGTCGCCGAACTTGCCCGCCAGCTCGTCCTTGAACGCCTGCACCGGGTCCGCGGGCAGCTCGTCGTCCTGCGAGCCGTCCTCGACCGCCTCGCCAGCGTCAGCAGCGGTCGCGTCGGCAGCGTCCGCGACCGCGTCGCTCGCGGGCTCGCCGAGGGTGTCGGCCTCGGCGGTCACGTCGGCCGTCAGCTCGTCGGCGGGGTCGACGACGGGCGCCTCCTGCTCGGGGGTCGGCTCCAGGTCGCTCATGAGGGCTCCTCGGTGGATGGGTGGGCGCCGCGCGGGGCGGGCCGGGTCGGTGCGCGCGTCAGGCCGCGAAGGCCCAGAAGACGAGCTTGGTGAAGACGAAGTCGAGCGCCGAGACGAGCGCCATCATCACGGTGACGAAGACGATGACGACGAGCACGTAGTTGAGCAGCTCCGAACGGGTCGGCCGGACGACCTTCCGCAGCTCGTCCACGATCTGCCCGACGAACGTGATCGGGTTCGTCGTGCGGCGACGCTCCGCGTCGTCCGACGTGCGCGCGGTGGTGCCCGCTTCGCTCACGATGTCCTCTTCTCGTCGTCTTCCGGCGTGCCCGGACTGCTCCGGATGCCCGGGGACGAGCACCGCGTACCCGCAGCGGCTGCGGGGTCCTTCGACGCAGGGCAGGAGGGACTCGAACCCCCAACCGCCGGTTTTGGAGACCGGTGCTCTACCAATTGAGCCACTGCCCTTCGGAACCCGCCGGTGGGGCGGCGAGCTCCGCGGCCGCTGACCAACCTCACTCGCCCCGGAAGGATCCGGGCACGACGAGACGATGGTCGAGACAACCAAGGTCCGATCATACGCAACCGGGGCCGCCGGTGCGAACCGAGACCGCGGCCCCGTCCGGGCGGGGTGTGGTGCGAGGATGACCGGGTGAGCACGACACCCGCCGCCCGCACCCCCCTGCCCCGCCTGTCGCCGCAGGAGCTGACCGAGCTGCGCGACCGGCTCGCCGCCGAGCACTCCGACCTCGCCGCGCGGGGCGTGAAGCTCGACCTCACCCGGGGCAAGCCGTCGTCGGACCAGCTCGATCTGTCGGACGGCATGCTCCGACTGCCCACGCGGCACACGGACGCCTCCGGGACGGACGTGCGGAACTACGGCGGGCTCCAGGGCCTGGCCGAGCTCCGGACGATCTTCGCCGAGCTCCTGGGCGTCGAGACCGAGCAGCTCGTCGCCGGTGGCAACTCCAGCCTGACGATGATGCGCGACTGCCTCGTCGACCTCCTGCTCTTCGGCGGGGTCGACTCGCCGCGCCCGTGGAGCCAGGAGGAGAAGGTCACCTTCGTCTGCCCCGTCCCTGGCTACGACCGGCACTTCACGCTGCTCGAGTCGCTCGGGATCGACATGGTCACCGTCCCGATGCACGACGACGGCCCCGACGCCGAGGCGGTCGCGGCGCTCGTCGCCCAGGACCCGAGCATCAAGGGCATGTGGATCGTCCCGACCTACTCCAACCCGGCGGGGGCGGTCTGCAGCCAAGAGGTCGCCTCGCGGCTCGTCGGCATGGAGACGGCGGCCCCGGACTTCAAGATCTTCTGGGACAACGCGTACGCCCTGCACCACCTCACGGACGACGAGGCGAAGAGCGCGGACGTGCTCAGCCTCGCCTCCGCCGCCGGCCACCCGCACCGCCCGATCATGTTCGCCTCGACGAGCAAGATCACCTTCGCCGGCGCCGGGGTCGCCTTCCTCGCGGCCTCCACCGAGCAGGTCGCGTGGTACCTGAAGCACCTGGGCACGGGCTCGATCGGCCCCGACAAGGTGAACCACCTGCGGCACGCGGAGTTCTTCGGCGACGCCGACGGGGTGCGCCGCCACATGGTCGAGCACCGACGGATCATCGCGCCGAAGTTCGACGAGGTCGACCGGGTGCTCACCGAGAAGCTCGAGGGGTACGACGTCGCGACGTGGAACCGTCCCGCCGGCGGCTACTTCGTCAACCTCGACGTCGTCGACGGCACGGCGAGCCGGGTCGTCACGCTCGCGAAGGAGGCCGGGGTCGCGCTCACACCGGCCGGCGCGTCCTTCCCCCGCGGGGAGGACCCGCGCGACCGGAACATCCGCCTCGCCCCGACGATGCCGCCGGTGGCCGAGGTGACCGAGGCGATGGAGATCGTCGCGACGTGCGTCCTGCTCGCCGCGGTGGAGAAGGCGCTCGGCGACGCCGGGCAGAGCGGAGGAACGGCATGAGCAGCATGGACGGCAGCGCCGCGGGCGAGGGCCTCGAGCGGTACGCGAGCGACCCGAGCGACTTCGAGAACCAGCTCCAGCCCGAGGACACCTTGATCGAGGACGGCGTCGACGACGTCCTCGACCGCGGCTACTCCCCGCCGGACTCCGCCCGCGGGTCGATGGCCCACGGCGTCACCGCGGACGAGGCGCGCCACGAGGAGACGATCGAGGAGCGCATCCGCCAGGAGGTGCCGGACCCGGCGACCGCCTACGGGGCACCCGACGACGAGTCCGGGCTCGACCGCGAGCGGGTCGGCGGCGACGACCCCGACGCGATCGACGCGGACGACGACTGGCTCGGTGACGCCGAGGTCGGCGACCGGCGCGCCGGTCGGCTCGTCGCCCCGGACGAGGGCTCGCACGGCGACGACACGAGCGAGGCCTTGGGCCGGGACGTCGGTGTCGACGGCGCCGGCGCGTCGGCCGAGGAGGCCGCGGTCCACATCATCGACGCCGACTGAGGACCGTGCGCGACCTCACCCTCCTGCCCAAGGCCCACCTGCACCTGCACTTCACGGGGTCGATGCGCGTCCCGACCGTCCTCGAGATGGCCGATCGGCACGGCCTGCACCTGCCCGAGGTGTTCCGCTCGCAGTGGCCGCCAGAGCTCACCGAGGCTGCCGACGCCCGTGGCTGGTTCCGCTTCCAGCGGCTCTACGACGCGGCGCGAGCGTGCGTGCGGTCCGAGGCCGACATGCGCCGCATCGTCCGTGAGGCGGCGGAGGACGACCACGCGGAGGGCTCGCGCTGGCTCGAGATCCAGGTCGACCCGACGTCCTACGGGCCGTTCGTCGGCGGGATCACCCCGGCGCTGGAGATCGTTCTCGACGAGGCGCGTGCCGTCTCGGCGGAGGCCGCCGCGGGCGGGCCGGTGTCCCCCGTGGCGGTCGTCGTCGCCGCGAGCCGGATGCGGCACCCGCTCGACGCCCGCGCGCTCGCTCGGCTCGCCGCCCACCACGCCGGCGACGGTCCGGGCAGCGTCGTCGGCTTCGGCCTGTCGAACGACGAGCGTCGTGGCGTCACCCCAGAGTTCGCCGGAGCCTTCCGCATCGCCCACGCGGCCGGTCTCGCGCTGGTCCCCCACGCCGGCGAGCTCCTGGGGCCCGAGGCCGTCGTCGAGACCCTCGACGCCCTGCACCCGGACCGGCTCGGGCACGGGGTCCGTAGCGTCGAGGACCCAGCCGTCCTCGACCGGGTCGTCGAGCAGCAGGTCGCGCTCGAGGTGTGCCCGGGCAGCAACGTCGCGCTCGGGGTCTACGACGACGCCCCGCAGGTGCCGCTGCGCCGGCTCGTCGACGCCGGGGCGACGATCGCCCTCGGCGCCGACGACCCGCTGCTCTTCGGCTCCCGCCTCGTCGACCAGTACCGGACCGCCCGGGACGTCCACGGGCTGCCGGACGAGACCGTCGCCGAGCTCGCCCGTGGGTCGATCCGCGCGAGCCGCGCCCCGCGCACGCTGCGGGAGCAGATGCTTGGCGAGGTCGACGCCTGGCTCGCCACGCCGACCTGAGACCCGCGCGGGCGACCGGGGGGTCAGAGCGTCATACCGACGAGCACCGGCTCGTTGACGAGGGTGACCCCGAAGGCGTCGCGCACCCCGTCCCGGACCGTGCGGGCCAGATCGATGACATCGGCAGCGCTCGCACCGCCGCGGTTCGTCACGGCGAGGGTGTGCTTGGAGGACAGGGCGGCCCGCCCGGTCGTCGTGAACCCCTTGCCGAAGCCGGCACGGTCGATGAGCCAGGCCGCGCTCGTCTTCGCCTGGCCGTCGGGGGCATCGAAGCGTGGCGGCTCGGCGTCAGCGCCGCACCGGGCGTGCACGGCCTCTCGCATCCGCTCGAAGTCCGGCGCCGAGACGATCGGGTTGGTGAAGAACGAGCCGCAGGACCACGTGTCGTGGTCGTCGGGGTCGAGCACCATGCCGCGCCGGCGGCGCTGCTCGATCACCGCCGCCCGGGCGTCCGCGAGCGGGACGCGGTCGCCGAGCTCGACGCCGAGCTGGCGGGCGAGGTCGGCGTACGCGACCGGCGCGGAGAGGTCGGCGAGGACGAGCTGGAAGAGGACGTCGAGGACGACGTAGCGGTCGCTGCCCTTGAACCGGGAGTGGCGGTAGGTGAAGGCGCACTCTGCGTTGGTCAGGGTGCGGACGGCCTGCTCGTGCCGGTCCCACGCACGGACGGACGCGATGGTCTGGGCGACCTCTTGGCCGTACGCTCCGACGTTCTGGATCGGCGTGGAGCCGGTCGCCCCAGGGATCCCCGCCAGCGCCTCGATCCCCGACCACCCCTCGGCCACCGCGCGCTCGACGAGGCCGTCCCAGGACTCCCCCGCGGCGACGCGGACCATCGCCCCACCGCAGTGGTCGGCCGACTCGACGGTGATCCCCCGCGTGGCGACCCGGACCACCGTGCCCGCGACACCCTCGTCGGCGACGACGAGGTTCGACCCGCCCGCGACGATCAGGAGCGGCTCGTCGGCGTCGTCGACCTCGCGCACGGCGTCGACGAGCTCGTCTGTCGTGCTCGCCTCGAGGTAGCGCTGCGCCGGGCCACCGACCCGCATCGTCGTGAGGTCGGCGAGGCGGACGGGGTCGGTCTGCGGCATGCGGGGAGCCTAACGGCGTCGGGAATGCACGAACCGCCCCGGTCGCAGCGGCGACGGAGGCGGTTCGGGCGTGTGGCGGGACCGGCTCAGCGGGTCTCGCGGTGCGCCGTGTGCTTCTTGCAGCGCGGGCAGAACTTCGCGAGCTCCAGGCGGTCCGGGTCGTTCCGCCGGTTCTTCTTCGTGATGTAGTTGCGCTCCTTGCAGTCCGTGCACGCCATCGTGATCTTGGGGCGCACGTCCTTGCTGTTGCTGGCCATGGGCCTACCTTCTCTCGGGTCCTGCTGTCTGTAGGGCGGCACGCACGCGAGGTGGTCCCTCGGGCTGCGGCCGGGTGGTCCGCGGAGCGGACCTGCAACCGTCAAGGATACGCGAGGTCCGGAACGATCGACGATCGCCCCGGACACCCGCGTCTCCGAGCCGTAGCGGGAGCGGGGCTCGATCCCGCGACCTCACGATTATGAGTCGTGCGCTCTAACCAGCTGAGCTACCCCGCCAAGGAGGACGACGGTCCCGGCAGGCCGGTCTCGTCACCCAGAGCCCCCTGTCGGAATCGAACCGACGACCTTTTCCTTACCATGGAAACGCTCTGCCGACTGAGCTAAGGGGGCGTCTCCCGCACGTGCTGCGCGGGAAGCGCTAGGCGAGGGTACACGCCCCGACCGCCGGGGTTGAAATCGGCCCGGCTTCCCCCCCGGTCCAGACTCCCGAGCTCCCCCGCCGATGGGAGCCGATCACATGGGTGTCGACGATGCCCAGGGCCTCCATGAGGGCGAAGATCGTCGTCGGCCCGACGAAGCGGAAGCCTCGCCGCTTGAGCTCGTTGGCCAGTGCGACGCTCTCGGGCGAGGTGGAGGGCACGTCCGTCACGCGCGTCGGGGTCGGCGTCGTCGCCGGCCGGAACGCCCACACGAGCCCGGCGAGGTCCCGCACCCCGTCCGGCAGGTCGCCGGCCTCCCGCAGCGCCACTGTGGCCCGCGCGTTGACGATCGTCGCCTCGATCTTGCGGCGGTTGCGGACGATCCGGGCATCGGCCAGGAGGCGCGCCACGTCGCCGTCGTCGAAGACGGAGACGACGTCGGGGTCGAAGTCGGCGAAGGCCTCGCGGAAGGCCGGCCGTTTCCTCAGGATGGTCGCCCACGACAGGCCCGACTGGAAGGCCTCGAGGCTGAGCCGTTCGAAGACGCCGCGCTCGTCGGTGACGGGCATCCCCCACTCGGTGTCGTAGTAGTCGCGCAGGAGCGGGTCGGTGGCGGCCCACGGCGGGCGGGCCAGCCCGTCCTCGCCGGTGACCAGCCCGCTCCCGGCGGCGGGGGTGCTCGGGATCTTCGGCATGGCCCCGACGATGGCAGGGACCGCCGACAACGCGGCGGAGGTTATTGACGTGGAAGGCCCCGGACGCACGAGCGTCCGGGGCCTTCCACGGGGTGGCAGGTGCAGGATTCGAACCTGCGTAGCGTTACCGCGACGGATTTACAGTCCGCTTCCATTGGCCACTCGGACAACCTGCCGGGCTTGCGGGCCTGCTCCGAGTCAGGAGCGTCGGCCAGCGCGCGTGCAAGGATAGCAAGCCGCGCACCGATCAACGAACCGGCAGATGCCGGAAGACCCCCCGGGAGGCACCCATGGCCGACAGCTCGTTCGACATCGTCAGCAAGGTCGACCGGCAGGAGGTCGACAACGCCCTCAACCAGGCGGCCAAGGAGGTCGCCCAGCGCTACGACTTCAAGGGGGTCGGCGCCTCCATCGCGTGGAGCGGCGACAACGTCGTCATCAAGGCGAACACGGCCGAGCGCGTCCTGGCCGTCCTCGACGTCTTCGAGTCCAAGCTCGTCCGCCGCGGCGTCTCGCTGAAGAACATCGACTTCGGCGAGAAGGAGCCCCAGGCATCGGGCAAGGAGTACGTCCTGTCGGGCCCGACCAAGGAGGGCATCGACCAGGAGAACGCGAAGAAGATCAGCAAGATCATCCGCGACGAGGGACCCAAGGGCATCAAGGCGCAGATCCAGGGCGACGAGCTGCGCGTCACGGGCAAGTCGCGCGACGACCTCCAGGCCGTCATCGCCCTGCTGAAGGGCAAGGACCTCCCGGTCGCCCTCCAGTTCACCAACTACCGCTGAGGCCCGCACCGCAACGGGCCGAGGCTGCTACAACGCGGCAAGGACCGTCGCCGTGAGGATCTTGGCGATCATCGCCGTCGGGTAGACGAGCGCGTAGCCCAGCATGACCCGCGGGTCGTGGTTGGTCCGCCCGTTGGCGTACGCGAGCAGCGCCGGCTGGGTCTGCATGCCCGCGAGCACCCCGGACAGGCGGGTACCGCCGAGACCGAGGACGAACCCCATGAGGACGTACGCCGACGCACCCGAGAAGGCGGTGACGACCGCACCCAGGACCAGGATGCGCCACCACTTGCCCGAGGTGAAGGCCTGGGCGATCTGGCTCCCGGCCCTCGTCCCGGCGTAGGCGAGGAAGAGCGTCAGCCCGAGCTCGGTGAGCACCATGGCCGCGGTGTGCGGCAGCGCCGTGACGAAGCGGCCGACCCGCCCGACGCGACCCATGACGAGGCCGACCACGAGTGCCCCGGCGGCCGAGCCGACGGCGAAGGTCGACCCGCCCGGCAGCGGGATCGGGATGGCCCCCAGGACCAGTCCCAGGCTGAGCCCCACGCCGAGCGCGACGGGGTTGATGTCGGTCAGCCCGCGCGCGGAGTCACCGAAGAACGCGCTGACCTGCTTCATCCGGGAGGCCGGTGCGATGACCCGGACCCGGTCCCCGAGCTGCAGCACCGTCGAGCCGACACCCACGATGTCGACGTCCCCGCGACGCACGCGCGAGATGGTCGCGCCGTACGTCCGCTCGAGGTTCAGCTCGCGGATCTCGCGGCCGGCGAGCTTCGGGTCCGACACGGTGATCCGTCGGAAGTCGAGGTAGCGACGGTCCTTCGGCAGGGCCAACGACGAGGGGTGGCCGAGCTCTCGAACGATCGCCTCGACCTTCTCCCGCGGACCGATGACCGTGACGACCATCCCCTGCTCGAGGACGTCCTCGTTCGTGGCGACGTGCTGCGTCGCGGCATCGCCGTGCCCCTCCCGGATCCGGTTGAAGCGGACGTCCGAGCCGTGCCGCTGCGTGATCGCCTCGACCGTCGGACGGTCGTCCCGCTCGACCCGCACCGACTGCTCGAACAGCTCCGAGGGGGCGTCGGTGTCGCTGCGGCGGTACGCGAGCGCCATGTTGATGACGACCAGCATCCCCACGACGCCGAAGAGGTAGGACACCGAGTACCCGACAGTGGCACCGGGGGTCCCTCCGGCCGCTGAGAGCGAGGGCGTGTTCGTCAGGGCCCCGGCGAAGGTCCCGGCCGTCGTGTCGGGGGCCAGGCCGAGCAGCCGGCCGCCGGCGGCCGTCACCCCGCCGGCGACGACGAGGACGAGCGCGCTGACGAGGATCCGCGACCATGCCGTGCGCACCGCGTGGAAGAAGCTCGGGCCGCTCGTGATGCCGATGGCGAAGGCGAAGAGCGCCAGACCGAGGTCACCGACAAGCGTGGAGATCTCGATCGTCACCCCGTTCGCCACCCCGAGAGCGGTGACGGCGATGGCGACGAAGAGGACCGCGGCCGCGTGGAGGCGGATGCCCCCGACCTGGATGCTCCCCAGCAGGGCGCCGATCGCCACGGTGACGAAGAGGTGGACGAGGGGCTCCTCGGCGAGGAACGCAAGAACGGTGTGAACGGCTGCCTCCGGCGGTCGGTACGACGTCGTCACCGTCGACGACCGGACGCCTTCAGCCTACGAAGGCGCCGGGCCGCAGGCACCTCGGCTCGCCCCGTCCGGCACCCGCGCTGACCCCGGGTGCCGGACGGCGGGGCTCACTCGGTCAGCTGGGCCCCGCGCCGCTCGGGCAGGAGGAAGGCTGCCGCCGCCGCGAGGAGGAACGATGCCGCGAAGATCGTGAAGACGACGCCCTGCCCGCCCCAGCTCGCGGCGAGGACGAAGGGCACGGCGAACGGCGCGATGATCGAGGCGATCCGCCCGAACCCGGCCGCCGCACCGGCCCCGGCCCCGCGGACCGACGTCGGGTAGATCTCCGGGGTGATCGCGTAGAGGGCACCCCAGGCGCCGAGGTTGAAGAAGGACAGGGCGCACCCGGCGGTGAGCAGCTCGGTGCCGGTCGTCGCCTGCCCGAAGAACCACGCGGAGACCGCCGAGCCGACGAGGAAGGTCGCGAGCGTCGAGCGTCGGCCCCACAGCTCGATGAGGACGGCCGCGACGGCGTACCCGGGCAGCTGCGCGAGGGTGATGATGAGCGTGTACTCGAACGACTTCGTCATCGCCGACAGCCGTTCGTCGAGGATCGTCGGGATCCAGATGAAGGCGCCGTAGTACGACAGGTTGACGAAGAACCAGACCACCCAGATCCCCAGAGTGCGGACCCGCAGGGCGGAGGTCCACAGCCCCGCCGGTCCGCTCGCCGACGGCGGGGGCAGCGGACGCGAGGCCTGCGGCTCGACGCCGGCCGACTGCTCGAAGGACCGCACGACCTTCTCGGCCTCGTCGACCCGCCCGCGCCGCTCGAGCCACAGCGCCGACTCGGGCAGACCGAGCCGGACGACGATCGCGTAGAGCGCCGGCAGGAGCCCCAGGGCCAGGCCCCAGCGCCACCCGTTCTCCCCGTGCGGGACGACGAAGAACCCGATGAGTGCCGCGAGGATCCACCCCACGGCCCAGAAGGACTCGAGTGCGACGACGATCCGGCCGCGCAGACGTGTCGGTGAGAGCTCGCTGACGAGGGTCGAGGCGACGGGCAGCTCGGCCCCGAGGCCGAGGCCGACGAAGAACCGCAGGACGAGGAAGAGCGCCAGACCGCCGACGAGCGCCGAGGCGCCGGTAGCCAGGCCGTAGACGAGCATCGTCAGCGCGAAGACGGTGCGCCGCCCGAACCGGTCGGCGAGCGCCCCGCCGAAGGTCGCACCGATGGCCATCCCGATGAACCCGATGGCGACGGTCCACGACTTCTCGGCGGGGGTGAGCTCCCACTGCTTCGACAGGACGACGAGGACGAAGGAGATGAGGCCGACGTCCATGGCGTCGAGCGCCCAGCCGGCACCGGAGCCGAGGACGAGCCGACCGTGACGGCGGGTGAAGGGGAGCCGACCGAGGCGTTCGAGGCGGGTGGGGTCGGCGCCCTTCGAGGGGACCGTCGCCACCGCGGGCGTGGAACTCATGTGCGCATCATGCCGCCCCCCATGCGTCGATACCCTCCCGTCTCATGAGCATGCGCGCGTGGCAGGTCGCCGAGCTCGGCGAACCGGCGGAGGTCCTTCGTCTCCGCGAGGTCCCCGAGCCGGTCCCCGGCCCGGGTCAGGTCCTCGTCGAGGTCGCGGCCTCGGCGATGAACTTCGCGGACTCGCTGCTGTGCAGGGGCGAGTACCAGGTGAAGCCGCCGCGCCCGTTCACGCCGGGGCTCGAGGTGTGCGGGCGCGTCCTCGCGACGGGCGACGGGGTGACCTCGCCGGCGGTGGGCGAGCGGGTGCTCGGCTCCGCCGCGCTGCCCGCCGGCGGGTTCGCCGACCGGGCCCTCATGGACGCCAGCGCCGCGTTCCCCGTGCCGGACGCGGTGAGCGACGTGACCGCCGCCGCGCTGTACATCGGCTACCAGACGTCATGGTTCGCCCTGCACCGCAGGGCGAACCTCCGCCCCGGCGAGCACCTGCTCGTCCATGCCGCCTCGGGCGGGGTCGGCAGCAGCGCCGTCCAGCTCGGCAAGGCCGCGGGCGCGCACGTCATCGGCGTCGTCGGCGGGCAGCACAAGGTCGAGGTCGCCCGCGCGCTCGGGTGCGACGTCGTCATCGACCGCAAGGCCACCGTCGGCGGCGGGCCGGTCGACCTCGCCGCGGCCGTCCTCGAGGCCACGGACGGGCACGGCGCAGACGTCGTCTACGACCCGGTCGGCGGCCCGGCGTTCGAGGCGTCGACCCGCTGCATCGCGTTCGAGGGGCGGATCGTCGTGATCGGTTTCGCCTCCGGGACGCGCCAGCAGGCCAGGCTCAACCACGCGCTCGTGAAGAACTACACGATCCTCGGGCTGCACTGGAGCCTCTACCTCGAGCACACCCCGGACCTCGTCCGGCAGTGCCACGACGAGCTGCTCGGGCTGGCCGCGGACGGCCGGCTCGAGCCGCTCATCGCCGAGGTCGTCGGGCTCGAGGACGTGCCCGCCGCGCTCGGTCGGCTCACCGGCGGCGGGACGACCGGGCGGATCGTCGTCCGCCCCTGACCGCCCCCGCGCTCAGCCGCCGAAGCGCTCCCGTGAGGCGAGGGCCTCGTCGAGCCGGGCGCCCTGGTCGATAAGGACGCGCCGGATCCCCGCGCTGAGGTCGTCCCGGGCAGCCGCCTGCGCCACCTGGCCGCGGAAGGCGCCATCGACCCGATCCGCAGGGAACGACGCGGTCGCCAGCCGGGCCAGCGCGTCGTCGCGCATCCACGACGACATCGTCGGGACGTCGACCAGCCACCGGTCGGCGAGCGCGTCGGCCAGAGGCGGGTCGCCCAGCCACAGGCCGCGCGCGATCGCCATCGCCTCGTGCGCGGAGAGGGTCCGGTCGGTCGTCATCTCCAGCCAGGACATCTCCTTGGCCTTCGCGTCCGGCATCGCCGCGAGCGCCGTGAGCCGGTGCTGCCGCCCGCTGACGGTCGGGTCGACCTCGGCCGCGGCCTCGATCCGGTCGGCGTCGACGCCGCCGAGCGCGCTCGCTCGGATGAGGGCGCTCCACCGCAGGTCGTCGTCGGTGCGCAGCTCCTCCGGCAGGTCCCGGCCGGCGGCCATCGGCAGCAGGGTGCACTCGACGTCGCGGGCGTGCCGGGCGAGCAGGCGCGCGCCGACGAGACGGCGGCCGGGCTCGTCGGCGGCGAGCAGCCGGCGGCCGACCTCGGCGAGGGCGTCGTCGGCCGCCGGGCGCTCCGCCGCGGGCAGGACGACGGACACGAGCCGGGCCCCGAGCTGGGTGGCGACGGCCGCGAGGATCGACTCGTTCCGCTCCCCCGGCAGCGCCGCGGCGGCGGCCGAGACGACGAGCCGCGGGTCGACGTCGGCGGTCGCGACCCCGGACAGCAGGGTCTGCCACAGGACCCCGCGGGCGGTCTCGTCCGGGCAGCCGACGAGCGCCTCGACGGCGCCCGCGAGGGACTCCTCGTCGAGGACGGCCTGGGCCCACGTGAGGTCGGCCGCGTTCGGCAGGACGAGGCCGTGCGCGCCGGCGAGGCCGGGGATCTCGACACCGGGCGCCCCGGCGGGCAGGACGACCTCGTGCCGGGCGGTCGCCGCGGCGCCGTCGAGCTGCAGGACGTCGAGGGTGTGGGGGCGACCGGCGGGTGTCGCCGGCTCGTCACGGCGCAGCGTCCCGGTCGCGCGGTCGACGGAGAGCCGGTCGAGCCCGGCCCGCTCGAGCCACGAGCGGGCCCACGGCCGCAGGTCGGTCCCGCTGGACCGGCCCATCGCGTCGAGGAAGTCGGCGAGCGTCGCGTTGCCCCACGCGTGGGTGCTCAGGTGGTCGCGGATGCCCGCGAGGAAGGCCTCGTCGCCGATGTGCGCGACGAGCTGGCGCAGGACGGAGGCGCCCTTGGCGTAGGAGATGCCGTCGAAGTTCTGCAGCGCGTCCTTGGTGTCCTCGACGGACTCCGGGGCGATGGGGTGCGTCGACGGCGAGCGGTCGGCGGCGCTGCCCCACGTCCGCCGGGTCATCCCGAAGTGGACCCAGGCGTCGGTGTACGTCGTCGCGTCGACGAGGCAGCGGTGGGCCATGTACTCGGCGAACGACTCGTTGAGCCACAGGTCGTCCCACCAGCGCATCGTCACGAGGTTGCCGACCCACATGTGCGCGAGCTCGTGGGCGATGATCCCCGTGCGGACGAGGCGCTGGTCGTGGCTCGCCGCCCCGCGGAAGATCTCCTCGTCGCGGAAGACGACGCAGCCGGGGTTCTCCATCGCCCCCCAGTTGAACTCGGGGACGAAGACCTGGTCGTAGCCGGCGTACGGGTACCGGATGCCGAAGACCTCGTGGTGGTGGTCGAACGCGCGTCGGGTGGCGTCGAAGAGGTCGGGCGCCTGCTCGCGCAGGTCGTCGGCGCGGGAGGCCATGGCGAGCACCCGCAGCGGAATCCCGTCGTGCGTCGTCGCCTCGCTCGCCCAGGGCCCTGCGCACACGGCGGCGACGTACGTGGGGAACCGCCGGGTGCGGGAGAAGACGTGGCGGACCCCGTCGGCGCCCTCGGCCGGGGTCGAGGTGACGAAATCTCCGTTCGACACGACGGTCCACGCCGAGGGGGCGACGACCGAGATCTCCCACTCGGGCTTGAGGTCGGGCTGGTCGAAGCACGCCAGGACCCGCGGGGCGGCATCGAGCGCGAGGTTGCTCCACACGTAGTCCTGCCCGTCGGCGGGGTCGGTGAGCCGGTGCAGGCCGACACCCTCCCGGCTGTAGGGCATGACCGCGTGGACCTCGACGACGTGCTCGCCCTCGGCGACCTCGAGCGGGATCCGCCCCTCGGCCCACACCTCGAGCGGCAGCGGCTCGCCGTCGAGGCTGATCGCCGTGACCCGGACGGCCTGGCAGTCGAGGAAGGTCTCCCCCGCCTGCCGGGCGCGGAAGCGGACCTGCGAGCGGGAGCCGAAGGTCTCCGGCCCCGTCGTCAGGTCGAGCTCGAGCGTGACGTCGTCGACGTCGAGGAGTGCGGCGCGGCCCTGGGCCTCGGTGCGGGTGAGTACGGTCACCGGGGCATCATGCCGGTCGCCATCCCCTCGAGCCGGGCGATGCGCTCGGCCATGGGCGGATGGGTCGACATGAGCGCCGAGACGTCCTGCGGGCGGAAGGGGTTGGCGATCATCATGTGGCTCGCGTTCTGCAGCCGCGGCGTCGGGGCCAGGGGTGCCCGGGCGACACCGGCCTCGAGCTTGCGCAGGGCGCTGGCGAGCGCGAGCGGGTCACCGGTCAGGCGCGCACCGTCCTCGTCGGCGTCGAACTCGCGGGTGCGGCTGATCGCCATCTGGATGACCGCGGCGACCAGCGGGGCGAGCAGGGCCATGACGAGCCCGACGAGGGGGTTGGGCCGGTCGTCGTCGCGCCCGCCGGAGAACATCGACGTGAACATGAGCATCTGGCCGACGCTGCTGATGATCCCCGCGATGGCCGCGGCGACCGAGCCGGTGAGGATGTCGCGGTTGTAGACGTGCATGAGCTCGTGGCCGAGGACACCGCGCAGCTCTCGCTCGTCGAGGATCGAGAGGATCCCCTCGGTGCAGCACACCGCCGCGTTGCGGGGGTTCCGGCCGGTGGCGAAGGCGTTCGGGGCCGCGGTCGGGGAGACGTACAGCCGCGGCATCGGCTGGTTCGCTCGCTGCGAGAGCTCCCGGACGATGCGGTGCATCGCCGGGGCCTCGGCCTCGGTCACCGGGTAGGCCTGCATCGCACGGATCGCGAGCTTGTCGGAGTTCCAGTACGACCAGAAGGTCGTCACGAGCCCGAGGAGGGCGAAGACGAGGATGAGCGCCGAGCTGCGGAAGTACGCCGCGGCGGCCCAGCCAAGTCCGAGCAGGACGGCCCAGATCCCCGCGAAGAGGACGGCGGTCTTCAACCCGTTGTGGTGCGAGTGCATGCCCGGTGAACGTCGCCCGCACGTCGGACGTTCCCGAGGACCCCGGTGCGCCCCCGATGCATAACGCTGCGTTATCCGTCGCATAATGGACGGTAAAGCAGAGCGCGGAACCGTGCGTCCTACCATGGACGAACGTGCCCGCGCCGACCAGGCCAGGCCCCCCCGCACCCGTCAGGACCGCACCCCTCACATGAGCACCCCCAGCGTCCAGCAGCGCGACCGCGTCATCATCCGCTTCGCCGGCGACTCCGGCGACGGCATGCAGCTCACCGGCGACCGGTTCACCTCCGAGACCGCGCAGCTCGGCAACGACCTGTCCACGCTGCCCAACTTCCCGGCCGAGATCCGCGCCCCGCAGGGCACCCTGCCCGGGGTGAGCTCATTCCAGCTGCACTTCGCCGACCACGACGTCCTCACCCCCGGCGACGCCCCCGACGTGCTCGTCGCGATGAACCCCGCCGCGCTCAAGGCGAACATCGCCGAGATCCCCCGCGGCAGCACCGTCATCGTCGACAGCGACGAGTTCTCCAAGCGCAACCTCTCGAAGGTCGGCTACGCGACCAACCCGCTCGAGGACGGCACGCTCGACTCGTGGCACGTCCACGCCCTGCCGCTGACCTCGACGACGGTCGAGTCCCTCGCCGACCTGCCCGACCTCACGCGCAAGGAGAAGGAGCGGGCCAAGAACATGTTCGCCCTCGGTCTCCTGTCGTGGATGTACGGGCGCCCGACGACCGGCACCGAGCAGTTCCTCCGGACGAAGTTCGGCAAGAAGCCGTCGATCCTCGCCGCCAACCTCACCGCGCTGAAGGCGGGCTGGAACTACGGCGAGACGACCGAGGACTTCGCCGTCCGCTACGAGATCGCCCCGGCGGCGATGGCCGAGGGCACGTACCGGAACATCACGGGCAACCAGGCGCTCGCGCTCGGGCTCGTCGCCGCCGCCCACCGCGCCGGTCGCCCGCTCGTGCTCGGCACGTACCCGATCACCCCGGCGAGCGACATCCTCCACGAGCTGAGCCGTCACAAGCGGTTCGGCGTGACGACGATGCAGGCCGAGGACGAGATCGCCGGGATCGGCATCGCGCTCGGCGCGAGCTACGGCGGGGCGATCGGCGTGACCTCGACGTCCGGGCCGGGCGTCGCGCTCAAGTCGGAGGCGATCGGCCTGGCCGTCGCCCTCGAGCTCCCGCTCGTCATCGTCGACGTCCAGCGCGGCGGCCCCTCGACGGGTCTGCCGACGAAGACCGAGCAGGCGGACCTCCTCCAGGCGATGTACGGCCGCAACGGCGAGTCGCCCGTCGCGATCGTCGCACCGCAGACCCCGACGGACTGCTTCGACGCGGCCGTCGAGGCCGTCCGGATCGCGACGACCTACCGCACCCCCGTCTTCCTGCTGTCTGACGGCTACCTCGCCAACGGCTCCGAGCCGTGGTCGCTGCCCGAGGTCGAGGACCTGCCCGACCTCACCGTCGAGCTCGCGACCGAGCCGAACGGCCTGGACGAGGACGGCAAGCCCGTCTTCCACCCCTACCTGCGCGACCCCGAGACGCTCGCCCGCCCGTGGGCCGTCCCCGGCACGCCGGGCCTGGAGCACCGCATCGGTGGCATCGAGAAGGCCGACGTCACCGGCAACATCTCCTACGACCCCGACAACCACGACCTCATGGTGCGCACCCGCGCGAGCAAGATCGCGGGCATCGAGGTCCCCGACGTCGTCGTCGACGACCCGACCGGCGACGCACGCGTCCTCGTCCTCGGCTGGGGCTCGACCTTCGGGCCGTGCGCCGCCGCGGTCCGCGAGGCCCGGCGCGAGGGCGCCGCGGTCGCCCACGCACACCTGCGCCACATCAACCCCTTCCCGGCCAACCTCGGCGACGTCCTGCACGGCTACGACCGCGTGCTCGTGCCCGAGATGAACTCCGGCCAGCTCGCTCTCCTGCTCCGTGGCACCTATCTCGTCGACGTGCGCCCGTACAACCGCGTGCGCGGCCTGCCGTTCACCACGGCCGAGCTCACCGAGCAGATCCACACCCTCCTGAAGGAGCTCTCCGCGTGACCACGATCGACCTCGGCCTGCCCGCCGTCGGCGGGACGGGCCTCGTCCCCCGCCTCGGCGAGGACGAGCCCCGCCAGACCAAGAAGGACTTCACCTCCGACCAGGAGGTCCGCTGGTGCCCCGGCTGCGGCGACTACGCCGTCCTCGCGGCCGTCCAGGGCTTCCTGCCCGACCTCGGCCTGCGCCGGGAGAACATCGTCTTCGTCTCCGGCATCGGCTGCTCCAGCCGCTTCCCGTACTACCTCGACACGTACGGCATGCACTCGATCCACGGCCGGGCCCCGTCCATCGCGACCGGCCTCGCGACGAGCCGGCCCGACCTGTCCGTGTGGGTCGTCACCGGGGACGGCGACGCGCTGTCCATCGGGGGCAACCACCTCATCCACGCGCTGCGCCGCAACGTCAACATGACGATCCTGCTGTTCAACAACCGGATCTACGGCCTGACGAAGGGCCAGTACTCGCCGACGTCCGAGCCGGGCACCGTGACGAAGTCGTCCCCGAGCGGATCCGTCGACGCCCCGTTCAACCCCGTCAGCCTCGCGCTGGGCGCCGAGGCGACGTTCGTGGCCCGGACCATGGACTCGATGCGCAAGCACCTCACGGACGTCCTGCGCGCCGCGGCCAAGCACCGGGGCACCTCGCTCGTCGAGATCTACCAGAACTGCCCGATCTTCAACGACGGGGCGTTCGAGCCGATCAAGGACCGCGAGCAGCAGAAGGAGCGCCTGGTCCACCTCGAGCACGGCCAGCCCGTGACGAGCGGCGCCAACGCCGAGCGCATCCTCGTGCGCGCCGACGACGGCTCCCTGTCGTTCGTCGCGCGCGAGGGGGTCGACGAGCGGCGCGTCGTCATCCACGACGTCCACGCCTCGGACCCGAGCCAGGCCTTCGCCCTCTCGCGTCTGGACACCCTCGACATGGCGCACGTCCCCATGGGCATCTTCCGGGACGTCGAGCGCCCGACGTACGACGACGCGGTCCGCGAGCAGGTCGACGGGGCCGTCGCGACGGCCGGCGGTCCGGCGACGAACGCCGATCTGCGCGAGCTGCTCCACGGCCGGGACACCTGGACGGTCGGCGGGCCGAGCACCGGCCCGGTGGGGTGACGCCGGGGGGCGACCTCCGCACCGACCGGCGGACGGGCCTACTCCAGGCCTTCGGCGCGTACGGCATCTGGGGCGCCTTCCCGATCTACATCCATGCCCTCGCGCCGGCCGGCGCGTGGGAGGTGCTCGCCCACCGGATCCTGTGGACCCTCCTGCTGTGTCTCGGCGTCCTCGCCGCGCTGGGACGGCTGCCGGGGCTGCTCGCCGCCCTGCGGCGGCCGCGGCTGTTGGTCGGGGTCGCGATCGCCGCGGTCCTCATCGGGATCAACTGGCTCACGTACGTCATCGCCGTGCTCGGTGGACGGACGCACGAGGCGGCGCTCGGCTACTTCCTCAACCCCTTGGCGACCGTCGCCCTCGGTGTGCTCGTCCTGGGCGAACGCCTGCGCCGCCTGCAGTGGGTGGCCATCGCGATCGGTGCCCTCGCCGGGGTGTACCTGGTCGCCGTCGCCGGATCCCTGCCGTGGGTCTCCGCGGCGCTCGCGGCGAGCTTCGCCCTCTACGGGCTGGCGAAGAACAAGCTCGGCGCGAGTCTCCCCGCCCTGGAGTCACTCACGGCCGAGACCATCGTCCTCGCGCCCGCCGCCGCCGTCACGGTGGCGCTGCTCGCCGGCCGGCACGCGACGACCTTCACCGGCCACGGCTGGGGGCACACGATCCTGCTCGTCCTCGCCGGTGCCGTCACCGCGGCGCCCCTTCTGCTGTTCGCGGCATCGGCCCGGCGCATCCCGCTGGCGCTCATCGGTCTGGTCCAGTTCTGCACGCCGGTGATCCAGCTGCTGCTCGGCGTGCTCGTCCTCGGTGAGCACCTGCCCCGCGAGCGGTGGGTCGCCTTCGGGATCGTCTGGGTCGCGCTCATCGTCCTCTCGTGGGACTCGGTGCGTGCGCTGCGCTCCCGGCGGGCCGATGCGCGCGAGGCCGCCGGACCGGTGCGCCCGGCCTGAGCACGCACGCCCCGGACGGGCGAGGGCCCCGCACCGATGGGTGCGGGGCCCTCGCGTCGGGGCGGACGGGTCAGGCGTTCGGGCCCATCGCGCTCGAGCGCGTGTACTTGTTCGCCTTCTGGACCTGGATGACCGACGGCCGCGGCTGCGTGTTGCCACCCCACGGGAAGGTCGACTTCGGCGCGTCCGGGGAGGCCCCGTCGATCTCACCCGGGTGCTGCGGGGCCGCGAACACCGTGCGACCGTCGAAGCTGATGAGCGGGCCGCAGCACTCCGCGCCGGCCGGCATCGTCAGGAACTGCTGCAGGTGACCCTTCTTCGGGCCGCTCATCGGCATGTGGAACAGACCGTCGGCGAAGCCGAGCGCGTTGCCGTCCGTCGCGATCCACAGGTCGCCCTTGGCGTCGAAGGCCACGTTGTCCGGGCAGGAGATCGGGGTGACCTGGTTCTTGTCGAACCCGTTGAAGTACGTCGTCGGGTCCTGCGGGTCACCGGCGATGAGGACGATCCGCCACGTGAAGCGCGAGCTCGTGTGGTCGTCGTACAGCGGGTCGATCGCGATGATGTGCCCGTGCTTGTTGTTCGCGCGCGGGTTCGCCTCGTCGATCTCGCTCGGCTGGCGGCGGGTGTTGTTCGTGCAGGCCACGTAGACGCGGTTGTCGACCGGGTTGACCTCGACGTCCTCGGGGCGGTCCATCTTCGTCGGGCCGACCTTGTCGGCGGCCAGACGGGTGTGGACGAGGACCTCCGCGACGCTCATGCCGGGGACCTTCGACTCGCCGTCCTTGACGAGCGGGATCCAGCGCCCGGTGCCGTCGCTGACACCGTCCTCGAAACCGTCGCCCGCGAACTCGGCGACGTAGAGGTCACCCTCGGCCAGCAGCGTCATGTTGTGGGCCTTGTCGCCCTCGCGGTAGGTGTGCTTCGAGACGAACTTGTAGAGGTAGTCGTACCGCTCGTCGTCACCGGAGTAGCAGACGACCTTGCCGTTCTCGGCGATCGTGACGTTCGCGCCCTCGTGCTTGAAGCGACCGAGCGCCGTGTGCTTGACCGGCGTCGAGTTCGGGTTGAACGGGTCGATCTCGACGACCCAGCCGAAGCGGTTGGCCTCGTTCGGCTCCTCCGCGAGGTCGAAGCGCGAGTCGACCCGCTCCCACCCACGGCCCGAGCTGGTGATCCCGTAGCGCTTCCAGGCCGCCTTCTGCTCCGCGGAGACGGTCGAGGACGCGAGCGCGGTGTCGGCCTTGAAGTACTGGTTGAAGTTCTCCTCGCCCGAGAGGACCGTGCCCCACGGCGTCATGCCGCCCGCGCAGTTGTTGAGCGTGCCCTTGATGCGGATGCCGTTCGGGTCGGCCGACGTCTTCAGGAGGGGGTGGTTCGCGACCGGGCCGTCGACCGTGAAGTTCGTCGTGGCCGTGATGCGGCGGTTGCGCCACGCGCCCTTCACGTACGTCCAGGGGTGGAGGTAGGACTTCCGGCTGAGCTCGACGACCGAGGCACCGTGCGCGGCCATGATGACCTTGAGCTGCTCGTCGGTCAGGCTGGCCGGGCCGGTGTAGCCGCGGAACATGAGCTCGTCGTTCGTGTACTCGTGGTTGACGAACATGACGGCCTTGTTCGCGATACCGCGCGGGAAGACCGCGACGAAGTCGTTGTTGTAGCCGAACTGCTTCTCCTGGGCGGCCGCCGTCTGGTTGTCGAAGTCGAACTTCGGCGAGTCGTCGAAGAGGCCCTCGCCCCACGAGATGACCCGCTTGTAGACCATGCCCTCGGGGACCTGGATCCGGTCCTCGCCGAACGGCTGCGGCGGGACGCCCTGGAAGTTGAACGGGGCCTTCGCGGTGACCGTCGAGGTCGACTCCGCGGCGGCGACCGGCTGGACCTGGCCCGCGACCGCGTTGACGCCGACGACCGCCACACCGAGGCCGGAGCCCTTGAGGACGGCGCGGCGGGAGGCCGAGGCGGTGACGATCTCTCCGAACGTCGGGTTCGACGTCGTGTTCGGGATCTCCTGGCTGCACGCGTCCGCGCAGCGGTACTGGCACGTCATCGACTGACGGCCGGGGTGGTTGACCGGAGTCAGGGGGAGCACGGTGCGCTTGCTCATCGAGGGTCCTTTCACGGGTGGGCGATCCGACCCGACGCTAGGGGTGCCGGGCGGAACCGGCGCGCCGCTGCGGTGAACGTTGCGTGACGGCTCGGTGACGCTCACGCCGCCGGCGGGGGATGACCCCCCCAGTAGGGTGGCCGGGTGATCAGCTGGGACGCCGCGACGGAGGGCCTCCAGGCCCCGTTCGCCCTCGTGGACCTCGACGCCTTCGACGCGAACGGCGCCGACCTCGCCCGACGGGCCGGTGGCGTCCCCGTCCGTGTCGCGAGCAAGTCGGTGCGCTGCCGGGGCCTGCTGCGCCGCGCGCTGTCGACGGACGGCTTCGCCGGCGTCATGGCGTACACCGTGCGCGAGGCGATCTGGCTGGCCGGGGGCCCGGGCGGCGCCGCCGACGACGACCCCGCCGACCCCACGGTGTCCGACGACGTCTACGTCGCCTATCCCTCGGTCGACGTCGCGGCGCTCGCGGAGGTGGCCGCCGACGAGGTGCTGCGCGAGCGGGTGACGATCACCATCGACTCCCCCGAGCACGTCCGGTTCCTCGCCGCCCACGCGCTGACCGGCCTGCGGGTCGCGGTCGACGTCGACGCCTCGCTCAAGGTCGGCCCGGCCCACCTGGGCGCGCGACGCTCGCCGGTGCGCGAGCCGGCCGACGCGGTCGAGGTCGTCGTGGCGGCGCAGACGGCCGGCCTGCGGGTCGTCGGGCTGATGTTCTACGACGCCCAGATCGCGGGGGTGCCGGACAGCTCGCTCGCGGTGCGGGCGATGAAGCGCCGCTCGCACGCAGCGCTCATGGAGCGGCGCCACCGGGTCGTCGAGGCCGTCTCGGCGCTCACCGAGCTGGCGTTCGTCAACGGGGGTGGCACGGGCAGCCTCCACCTCACCGGCACCGACCCGTGCCTCACCGAGCTCGCCGCCGGGTCGGGCTTCCTCGCCCCTGCGCTCTTCGACGGGTACGGCGACTTCGCGCCGCGACCGTGCGCGGCCTTCGCCCTCCCGGTCGTCCGGCGCCCCGGGCCGGGGTTCGTCACCGTCCTGCAGGGTGGCTACCTGGCCTCGGGCGCCCCCGGGGCATCCCGGTTGCCGACGATCCACTCCCCGGCCGGGCTCCAGTACCTCGGGGCCGAGGGCGCGGGCGAGGTGCAGACGCCGCTGCGCGGCGCCGTCGCCGACACGCTCTCGATCGGCGACCGGGTGTGGTTCCGGCACGCCAAGGCCGGGGAGCTGTGCGAGCGCTTCGAGGCGCTCCACCTCGTCTCCGGCGGGCGGGTCGTCGGGTCGCTGCCGACGTACCGCGGCGAGGGTCGCTGCTTCGGCTGAAGGCCCTCAGCCGACCCGCTCGACGACGCCCGAGGCAAGGGCGACCAGCGCATCCTTGGCCTCGCTCGCCGGCAGGGGCTCGAGCACTTCGACGGCCCGCCGCGCGACCGCGCGGGTCTGCTCCCGCGCCTCGTCCATCGCGCGGTGCCCCCGCAGGAGGGTGAGGGCCTCGGCCAGCCGGGCGTCGTCGTCGAGGTCGCCGGTGAGCAGCTCCTTGAGCCGGTCGTCGGCCCGGTCCGTCGACGCGAGGGCGTGGAGCACGGGCAGCGTGCGCTTGCCCTCACGCAGGTCGGTGCCGGGGGTCTTGCCCGACTCCTCCCCCTCGCTGCCGATGTCGATGAGGTCGTCGGCGAGCTGGAAGGCCATGCCGAGCCGCTCCCCGTACTCCGTGGCCATCGCGACGACGTCCTGCGGGCACCCCGCGAACATCGCGCCGTACCGCGCCGCCGTGGCGATGAGCACGCCCGTCTTGTCGGCGAGGACGCCGAGGTGGTACTCGACGGGGTCGGTGCCGTCCGGGCACGGCCGCTCGTCGCGGATCTGCCCCGAGCACAGCCGGACGAAGGTCCGCGCCTGGAGCTTCACGGCCTGGGGACCGAGGTCGGCGACGATGTCGGAGGCCGTCCCGAAGAGGAGGTCGCCGACGAGGATCGCCGTCGAGTTGCCGTAGCGAGCGTTCGCGCTGGGGGCGCCTCGGCGCACGTCGGCCTCGTCCATGACGTCGTCGTGGTAGAGCGAGGCGAGGTGCGTGAGCTCGACGCCGGCCGCGGCCGCGACGACCTCGTCGGTCGCGCCTGCTCCCAGCTCGGCGACGAGGAGCGTGAGCAGGGGTCGGAACCGCTTGCCGCCGGCGGCGAGGAGGTG
Organism: Janibacter massiliensis; assembly: GCF_900289115.1. Classification (GTDB taxonomy): domain Bacteria; phylum Actinomycetota; class Actinomycetes; order Actinomycetales; family Dermatophilaceae; genus Janibacter_A; species Janibacter_A massiliensis. The sequence continues at coordinate 272,986 of NZ_LT985196.1, forward strand.
GCCCGAGGCCTCGGCGACGAACGGGTCGTCCGCCGCCACTCGTGCCGACAGCAGGGCCTCGACCCGCGCCATCCCCTCGAGCACCCGCTCGCGGAGCTCGGGCGCGAGGCCGGGGATGGACAGGACAGGCGGCGTCCCCTGCCCGGTGGCGGGCTGGGTCACCGGAGGAACTGCGCCGAGTCGGCCGCAGCCGACAGGAGCGGGGCCGGGAAGACGCCGAGGAGGATCGTCACCACGAGCCCGACGACGACGACGAGCAGGGTGCCGGCACCGGGCGCGAGGACTGTCGCCGGGGCCGCCACGGCGTCAGCGGACGGGAGCGCGGCGGTGGCGCCGTCGACCGCGCCGGGACCGTCCGCGCGCTCGCCGTCACCGTCGGCGTCGAAGAACATCCGCACGACGATCCGGAAGTAGGCGTACGCGGTGATGGCGCTGCACAGCACACCGAGGACGACGAGCGCGGCTCCGGCACGGCCGCCGTGGGCGATGGCGGGCTGGAAGACGAGGAACTTCGCCGTGAAACCGGAGGTCAGGGGGATGCCGGCGAAGGCGAGGAGGAGGACCGTGAATGTCGCCGCCACCGCGGGGTGACGACGGCCCAGACCACGCCACTGCTCGAGGTCCGTCGCCTCGGACCCCCCGCTGCGGACCATCGTGACGACGCCGAAGGCGGCGAGCGTGGCGAATCCGTAGCAGACGAGGTAGACGAGAACCCCGCTGACGGCGGTCCGGTCGAAGGCGAGCAGGCCGACGATGATGAAGCCGGCGTGGGCGATCGAGGAGTAGGCGAGCAGCCGCTTGACGTCGCGCTGGACGACGGTGAGGACCGAGCCGACGACCATCGTCAGGGCCGCGACCGCGATGAGACCCCAGCGCCAGTCCCAGCGGTCGGCCGCGAGACCGACGTAGACCAGCCGCAGCATCGCACCGAAGGCGGCGGCCTTCGTGCACGCGGCCATGAACCCGGTGACGGGGGTCGGGGCGCCCTGGTAGACGTCGGGCGTCCAGCTGTGGAAGGGCACGGCGCCGACCTTGAAGAGCACGCCGACGAGGAGGAGGACGACGGCGGGCAGCAGGAGCGACTCCGTCTGGGCGTCCGCGCCGCCGATCGCAGCCGCGATGCGGTCGAACCGGACCGAGCCGGCGTAGCCGTACATGAGCGCCGCGCCGAAGAGGAAGAATGCGCTGGAGAAGGCACCGAGGAGGAAGTACTTCAGCGCCGCCTCCTGGCTGAGCAGCCGGCGCCGACGGCCGAGCGCGCACAGGAGGTACAGCGGCAGGGAGAGCACCTCGAGGCCGACGAACATCGTCAGCAGGTCGTTCGCGGAGACGAACATGAGCATGCCGGTCACCGACAGGAGCGTCAGCGGGAAGACCTCGGAGGTGCTCCAGCCCTCGCGGGCGACGGCGTCCTCGAGCGGCGAGCCGGGGACGCTCGCACCCATCGGGGTGAACGCGTCGGCTCCGGAGCCACCGAAGCGCTCGGCCATGAGGAGGACGCCGAGCAGGGCCATCACCAGGAGCGTCACCTGGAGGAAGATCGCCGGTCCGTCGACGGCGACCGACCCGTCGAGGGTCACGCCCTGGGCGTCGACGGTCCGCAGGAGGGCGACCGCCGTCGCCGCGACGGCGGTCGGGGCGGGGTCGGACGCGCCGATCCACGACAGCGTGCGCTCGACGCTGGGGTTGATGACGTCGAGCACCGGCTTGGGGTACACGCCGAGCACGAGGAACAGCGCGACGAGCGGCGCGACGACGACCTTCTCGCGCCACGTGATGTCGCGCACCGGCGTCGCCAGCTGCGGGACGGGGCCGGTCATCGTCCGCTTGTACATGAGCAGGACGTACGTCGCGGCCAGCACGATGCCGACGGCCGCGATCGCGCCGGCCCACCGGTTGCGCTGGAAGGTGCCGGTGATGACGAGGAACTCCGAGAGGAAGGAGCCCATGCCCGGCAGCGCGAGCGTCGACAGGCCCGCGATGAGGAAGACCCCCGCCAGGCCGGGCGTCACCCGCTGCCAGCCACCGAAGTCGGGCACCATCCGGCTGCCGCGGCGCGCGATGAGCATCCCCGCGACGAGGAAGAGCCCGGCCGTGGAGAAGCCGTGGTTGATCATGTAGAACGCGCTGCCCGCCTGGGAGGTCCGGGTGATCGCGAAGATCCCCAGGACGATGAAGCCGAAGTGGCTCACCGAGGTCCACGAGATCAGGCGCATGAGGTCCCGTTCCCCGATCGCCATGAACGCCCCGTAGAAGATCGACACGAGGGCGAGGACGGTGATTGCCGGGGTGGCCCAGCGGCTCGCGTCGGGGAAGAGCTCGAGGCAGAACCGGATCATCCCGTAGGTGCCGACCTTGTCGAGCACCCCGACGAGCAGGGTCGCCGTCGCCGGGCGGGAGGCGCCCGCCGCGTCGGGCAGCCACGAGTGCACCGGCCACATCGGCGCCTTGATCGCGAAGGCGATGAAGAAGCCGAGGAAGAGCAGACGCTCGGTCCATGTCGACATCTCGAGGTCACCGAGGCGCTCGATGAGGTAGCCCTGCGAGCCCCCCGGGCCGACGACGTAGAGCCCGATGACCGCCGCGAGCATGACGAGCCCGCCGGCGAGGCTGAAGAGGAGGAACTTCATCGCCGCACGCTGCCGCCCCTCGCCGCCGAACATCCCGATGAGGAAGTAGACGGGGATGAGCATCGCCTCGAAGAAGACGTAGAACAGCAGGACGTCCGCGGCGGCGAAGACGCCGACCATGAAGGCCTCGAGCAGGAGCATGAGCGCGAAGTACGTCTTCACGCGGCCCGGCTCGTGCTCGTCGTCCCAGGCCGCCAGCAGGCAGATCGGGGTGAGGATCGCGGCCATCGCGATGAGGAGGTAGGAGATCCCGTCGACGCCCAGGGCCCACGAGGTGCCCAGCTGCGGGATCCAGTCGTGCCGCTCGGTGAGCGAGAAGAAGCCCGAGCGCACGTCGATCGCCGTCGTCAGCCCGACGGTGAGCAGCAGGACCAGGAGCGAGTACGCGAGCGCGATCGGCTTCGCCAGCCGGGCGACGTTCCGCGGCAGGCACGCGATGGTCAGGGCGCCCACCGCGGGCACCGCGATCATCAGGGTCAGCCAGGGGTAGTCGTTCATCAGTTCATCACCCACAGGGAGGCGAGGACGGCGACGACGCCGACCAGCATGGTCAGGGCATAGGAGCGGACGAAACCGTTCTGGGCACGTCGCAGGCCGGAGGCGGCGCCCGTGACGAGCCTGCCGATCCCGTCCGCACCACCGTCGCCCAGCGCACGGTCCGTGGCGCGGGTCGCCCCGGCCAGGCCCATCACCGGCCCGATCGCGAGGAGGTCGTTGACGTCGTCCTGGAAGAGGTCCTTGCGGGCCGCCCGCGTGGCGAACGAGCCGTGCGGTGCGACGACCGGGACCTCGGCGCGCCAGTACCGGACGAACGCGAGGGCGGCCCCGGCGAGGACGAAGAGCAGCGTCAGGCCCATGAGGACGGGGACCGGCAGGACCGGCTCGCCGTGCTCGTGGTGGCCGGTGACCGGCTCGAGCCAGCGGGTGAAGACGTTCGTCGGGCCGAGCGCGAGGCCGAGCAGGGCCGAGCCGACGGCCAGGACCATCATCGGGATCGTCATCGACAGGGGCGACTCGTGCGGGTGGACGTCGTCCTCCCAGCGGCGGCGGCCGTGGAAGGTCATGAAGAACAGTCGCGACATGTAGAACGCCGTGACCCCGGCACCGACGAGCGCGGTGAGCCCGAAGACCCAGGGGCGCCAGCCCTCGCCGACGAAGGCGGCCTCGATGATCTTGTCCTTGCTCCAGAAGCCGGAGAACGGCGGGACGCCGAGGATCGCCAGCCAGCCCAGGCCGAAGGTGACCCACGTGATCTTCATGACCGTCGAGAGCCCGCCGAAGCGGCGCATGTCCACACGGTCGTTCATGGCGTGCATGACCGAGCCCGCACCGAGGAACATCCCGGCCTTGAAGAAGCCGTGGGTGATGAGGTGGAAGATCGCGAAGGCGTAGCCGATCGGGCCCAGGCCGGCGGCGAGCATCATGTAGCCGATCTGGGACATCGTCGATGCGGCCAGCGCCTTCTTGATGTCGTCCTTCGCGCAGCCGACGATCGCGCCGTACGCGAGCGTGATCGCACCGACGATCGCGACGACGAGCTGGGCGCCCGGCGCGCCCTCGAAGATCGCGTGGCTGCGGACGACGAGGTAGACGCCCGCGGTGACCATGGTCGCCGCGTGGATGAGCGCCGAGACCGGGGTCGGGCCCGCCATGGCGTCACCGAGCCAGCTCTGCAGCGGGAACTGCGCGGACTTGCCGCACGCCGCGAGGAGCAGCAGGAGGCCGATCGCCGTGAGGGCGCCCTCGCTCGCACCGGGCACGCCGGCGTTCACCCCCGCGAAGTCCGCCCGGCCGAAGGTCGCGAACATCATCGCCACCGCCAGGGCGAGGCCGACGTCACCGACGCGGTTGACGATGAAGGCCTTGTTCGCGGCGGCTGCGTAGTCGGGGTTGTGGTTCCAGAACCCGATGAGCAGGTACGAGGCCAGGCCGACGCCTTCCCAGCCGACGAACAGCAGGAGGTAGCTGTCGGCCAGGACGAGCAGGAGCATCGCCGCGACGAAGAGGTTGAGGTAGGCGAAGAAGCGCCGCTTGTCCGGGTCGTGCGCCATGTACCCGAGCGAGTACACGTGGATGAGCGAGCCGACGAAGGTCACGAGCAGGACGAAGGACATCGACAGCTGGTCGACGAGCATGCCGGCGTCGAGGTGGAAGCCGCCCGCGTGCACCCACTCGAAGAGGTGCAGGTGGCCGGCCCGCGCCTGCGGGTCCTGGCCGAGCATCCCCACGACGATCGCGGCGGCGACGGCGAAGCTCGACCACGACAGGATCGTCGCGAGGATCGGGCCGAAGGAGTCCGAGACCCGGCCCAGGAGGAGCAGGAGCGCGGCACCCAGCAGCGGCAGCGCGACGAGGAGCCACGCGAGGGAGGACATCCCGCTCGCGGCGGCGACGGCCTGGTCGCCACCCTCGAGAGCCAGGGAGTACAGGGAGGTCAACGTCGGCTCCTCACAGCTTCAGCAGGTTGGCGGCGTCGACCGAGGCCGACCGGCGGGAACGGTGGATCGCCATGATGATGGCGAGCCCGACGACGACCTCGGCCGCAGCGACGACCATGACGAAGAGGGCGATCGCCTGCCCCTCGACGGTCCCGTGCATCCGGGCGAAGGTGACGAACGCGAGGTTCGCGGCGTTGAGCATGAGCTCGACACCCATGAACACGATGAGGGCGTTGCGGCGCAGGAGCACCGTCACGGCACCGATCGAGAACAGCAGGCACGCGAGGTAGAGGTAGTTGAGCAGGCTCACTTCGTCTCCTCCGAGCCCAGGGTGTCGGTGTTCGGCCCGCCGACGAGCTCGGGGTCCACGGCCGCGAGGTCGTCGGTCGCCTCGGTGCGCGCGGTGCCCGGGACGACGTCGGTGTCCCGGTGGTGGCTGAACCGGTCGGGGTCGCTCACCTGGTGGCGTGCGTCGAGGGTGCGGTTGACCGACAGCTCGCTCGTCGTGCCGTCCGGCAGCAGGGCCGGGGTGTCGGCGGCGTTGTGGCGGGCGTACACGCCGGGCGCGGGCAGGCCCGCGACGTTGCGGCCCGAGCGGATGCGGCGCTGGCTCCACTCGCGCTGCGTCGGCTTCGGCGTGAGCCGCTCGCGGTGCGCGAGGACCATCGCACCCATCGCCGCGGTGATGAGCAGGGCGGAGGTGAGCTCGAAGACCCAGACGTAGCGGCCGAAGATGAGGAACGCGATCGCGTTGACGTTGCCCGGGTCGGTGTTGACGGCGCTGAGGTCGCCGCCGCCGGCCGGGACGCGGGTTCCGCCGATCGTCGCGACGAGCAGCGCGGCGATCGCCAGGGACGCGAGGATCCCGGCGACCCGCTGCCCGCGGATCGTCTCGACGCGGCTGTCCGAGGCGTCGACACCGACGAGCATGATGACGAAGAGGAAGAGCATCATCACGGCGCCCGAGTAGACGAAGACGTGCACGACGCCGAGGAACGGGGCCTGCTGCGCGAGGTAGAAGACACCGATCGTCACCATCGTGATGACCATCCCGAGCGCCGCGTGGACCGCCTTGCGGGCGAAGATCAGCCCGAGGGCGCCCAGGACGGCGACGGGCGCGAGGATCCAGAAGGTCACGGCCTCGCCGGTGCCGGTCATCGGGTGCCTCCGTCGGTCGCTGCGCGGACGTGGCTGTCGACCCAGGCCTGCTGCTGGCCGGTCGCGCCCGTGACGGACCCGAGGTAGTAGTCGCGCTCCTCCATGCCCTCGACCATCGGGTGGGGCGGCGGGAGCATCCCCTGCTGCACCGGGGCCAAGAGCTGCTCCTTGGTGAAGATGAGGTCCTTGCGGTGGTGGTCGGCGAGCTCGTACTCGTTCGTCATCGTCAGCGCCCGCGTCGGGCACGCCTCGATGCACAGACCGCAGAAGATGCAGCGCAGGTAGTTGATCTGATAGATCCGCCCGTACCGCTCACCGGGGCTGTACCGGCCGGTGCCGCCGTCCGCGACGGGGGTGTCGTCGTTGTCGGCGCCCTCGACGAGGATCGCATCCGCGGGGCAGGCCCAGGCGCACAGCTCGCAGCCGACGCACTTCTCGAGCCCGTCGGGGTGGCGGTTGAGCTGATGACGGCCGTGGAAGCGGGGCTGGGTCGCCCACTTCTCGTCCGGGTACTGCTCCGTCTCGACCTTGCGGAACATCGTCGCGAAGGTCACGCCGAAGCCGGCGACCGGCGCGAACAGGTCGGACAGGAACCCGCCCTTCTTCTGGGCGTCAGCCACGGGGGGCCTCCTTGGTCGGGCTGGTGCTGCGGTGGGCCGTGACGGCGGGTGCGGTACCGGCGGCCGCAGGCTCGCGAAGCCGCTGGCCGGGCAGGGGCGGCACGGGGTGGCCACCCGCGAACGGGTCGATCTCCTCCGGCGGAGGCGCCTGCCGGCTCGCCTCGGCCCGGGCCACGCGGCCCTCCCACACCCAGACCGCGGCGAGGACGAAGAGCGCGAGCACGCTGACGATGATGAGCGTCGCGATCGGGACGGCACGGCCGAGCAGGGTGATCGTCGCGTCACCGAGGTAGCCCAGCTGCGCGCCGCGGATGAAGGCGACCGCGATGACCCACACGAGGGTCAGCGGGATGAGCAGCTTCCAGCCGAAGGCCATGAACTGGTCGTACCGGGTGCGGGGAAGCGAGCCGCGCAGCCAGACGAAGAAGTACATGAACAGCCACATCTTCAGCGTGAACCACAGCAGGCCCCACCAGCCGCCGGCCATGAAGCCGAGGCCGGGCAGCGCCGCCGGGCCACCGAGGAAGAGCGTCGTGGCCAGGGCGGAGACGGTGAACATGTTCACGTACTCGCCGAGGAAGAACATGGCGAAGCGCATCGAGGAGTACTCGGTGAAGTACCCGCCGACGATCTCGCCCTCGCCCTCCGCGAGGTCGAACGGCAGGCGGTTCGTCTCGCCGACCATCGTGATGACGTAGACGACGAAGGACACGAACGCCGGGACGATGTACCACAGGTCGCTCTGGGCGGCGACGATCTGGCTGGTGCTCATCGACCCGCTGTAGAGGAAGACCGCGACGAGCGCGAGACCCATCGCGATCTCGTACGAGATGATCTGCGCCGAGGCGCGCAGGCCACCGAGCAACGGGTAGGTCGAGCCCGAGGACCAACCGGCCATGACGATCCCGTAGGCCGCCACACCGGCGACGGCGAGGACGAGGAGCGAGGCCACCGGCAGGTCGGTCAGCTGCAGCGGCGTCGTGTGGCCGAACATCCGGACGGTGCCGCCGAGCGGGATGATCGCGAAGGAGACGAACGCCATCGTCGCGAAGAGGATCGGCGCCAGCGTGAAGATCAGCCGGTCGGCGTTCTTGGGGATCACGTCCTCCTTGAACATCGACTTCATGCCGTCGGCGAGCGACTGCAGGAGCCCGAAGGGGCCGGTGCGGTTCGGGCCCGGCCGCTGCTGCATCCGTCCGATGACGCGCCGCTCGAACCAGATCATCAGCAGGACGCTGACCAGCAGGTAGACGAACAGCAGGAGCGCCTTGACGAGCGAGAGCCACACGGGGGTGTCGCTGAAGTCGGCCAGCGGCAGGGACGTGTTGTCCTGCGTCGCGAGCGCGGCGACGGACGAGAAGCTCATGCCTGACCACCTCGGGTGAGCGTGACGACGGAGCCCGCGGGCACGTCCCGCAGGTCGAGCCCGGCCTGGTTCGTCGGGAGCCACACGACCCGGTCGACCATCTCCTCGACGGTGACGGGCGCGACGACGGCGACCGTCCCGCCGTCGCGGGTGCGGGCGGTGACCGTGACCTGGTCGCCGTCGACGATCCCCAGGTCCTCGGCGCTCGCGGGGGAGATCCAGGCCCGCGGTGCCGGAGCGGTGCCGGCGAGGAACGGGTCGCCGTCCTGCAGGCGCCCGCCGTCGAGCAGCTGGCGCCAGGTCGCGAGGACGAACTGGCCCTCACCGAGCTGGGGCACGTCCGCGGCGGCGACCGTGCCGCGCGCGACGCCGGTGCCGTCGAAGGCGTCCTCGGTCAGCGCTCGGTTCGCCTCCTGCACCGACCGGGTGCCCAGGAACTCCCCCAGGTGCCCGGCGAGCCGGTCGAGGACGACGTGGTCGGCCAGGGCACCGGTCTCGAGGGCGGCCTGGACCTCGCGCCGCCGGCCCTCCCAGTCGAGGAAGGTGCCCGAGCGCTCGGCGTGCGGCGCCACCGGCAGGACGACGTCGGCGACGGCCGTGACGTCGCTGGCGCGGTGCTCGAGGGAGACGACGAAGGTCCCGGCGAGGTCCTCGGCGGCCCGACGGCGTCCGAGGTCGGCGAGCTCCACGCCGCCGACGACGAGGGCGCCCAGCTGGCCCGCGCGGGCCGCGTCGAGCATGCCGTCGGCGGACAGGCCCGAACCGGTCGGGAGGCAGCCGGCCTCGAGGGCTCCGCGCTCACCGGCGCGGCGGGGCACCCATGCAAGCCGCGCGCCGGTGGTCCTCGCCAGCCCGGCAGCCGCCGTGAGGGCGCCCGGGACGGTCGCCAGACGCTCGCCGACGAGGATGATCGCGCCCTCGGCGCGCAGGGCCTCGTGGGCGGCTCGGTAGGCCTCGCCGCCGGTCTCGGCCGGGGCGTCGGCACGCAGCGCCTCCAGGACCTCGACCTCGGTGCCGGGGGCGGACGGGATGAGCGCGCCGCCGACCTTGCGCAGGCCGCGGGTGCTCAGCGGCGCGACCGCGGCGACCTTCGTGCCGTTCCGGCGGTAGGCCTTGCGCAGGCGCAGGAAGAGGATCGGGCTCTCCTCCTCCGGCTCGACGCCGACGAGGAGGACGGAACCGGCGTGCTCGACGTCGGCGTAGGTGACACCGCCGGTCTCCGGCGAGGTCCCCAGGACGTGCTCGACGAGGAAGGCGGCCTCCTCCGCCGAGTGCGGCCGGGAGCGGAAGTCGATCGATCCCGTGCCGAGCACCTCGCGGGCGAAGCGGGCGTAGGCGGCGGCGTCCTCGACGACGAGCCGGCCGCCGGTGAGGACGCCGGTCGTGCCGGCCGCCCGCAGCCCCGCGGCCGCGGCCTCGAGGGCCTCGTCCCAGGAGACGACGACGAGGGCGCCGGAGGCGTCGCGCACCATCGGGTGCTCGATGCGGTCGCCGACCATCGTGTACTGGAAGGCCCAGCGACCCTTGTCGCAGTTCCACTCCTCGTTCACGGCCGGGTCGTTCCACGCCATGCGCCGCAGGACGGTGCCCCGGCGGTGGTCGGTGCGGATCGCGCAGCCGGAGGCGCAGTGCTCGCACGTCGTCGGCGTCGAGACGAGGTCGAAGGGCCGCGAGCGGAAGCGGTAGGCCGCGCCGGTGAGCGCGCCGACCGGGCAGATCTGGACGGTGTTGCCCGAGAAGTAGCTCTCGAAGGGCTGCTCCTCGTAGATGCCGACCTGCTGGAGGGCGCCGCGCTCGACGAGGGCGATGAACGGGTCGCCGGCGACCTGGTCGGAGAACCGGGTGCAGCGGGCGCACAGGACGCAGCGCTCGCGGTCGAGGAGGACCTGGCTGCTGATGTTGATCGGCTTGGGGTAGGTCCGCTTGCTGTCCTCGAACCGGCTGATCGCCCGCCCGGCGGTCATCGCCTGGTTCTGCAGGGGGCACTCCCCGCCCTTGTCGCACACGGGGCAGTCGAGCGGGTGGTTGATGAGCAGCAGCTCCATGACGCCGCGCTGCGCCTTGTCGGCGACCGGCGAGGAGACCTGCGTCTTCACCTCCATGCCCGGGGCGACCGTCATCGTGCACGAGGCCTGGGGCTTCGGCATCGGCTTGAGGTTGCCCTCCCGGTCGGGCATGGCGACCTCGACCAGGCACTGCCGGCAGGCGCCGACGGGGTCGAGCAGCGGGTGGTCGCAGAACCGGGGGATCTGGATGCCCACCTGCTCGGCCGCACGGATGACGAGGGTGTTCTTCTCGACGGTGACGGGGATGCCGTCGATCGTCAGGTCGACGGTCTCGGGCTTCTGCTGCTCCGGGGCGCCGGGCGGGGTGTTCGTCGTGGCGGTCATGCGCTCACCGACTCCTTGTCGAAGAGGGTCGAGGCGGCTGGCGGGAAGAGGACGTCGGCGGGCGTGTGGCAGCCGGCCTCGAACTCCTCGCGGAAGTACTTCACCGCCGACGTCACGGGACTGGTCGCGCCGTCGCCGAGGGCGCAGAAGGAGCGGCCGAGGATGTTGTCGCAGATGTCGAGGAGCTTCTCTATGTCCTCGGGCTGGCCCTGGCCGTGCTCGAAGCGGTGCATGATCTGCGCCAGCCACCACGTGCCCTCGCGGCACGGGGTGCACTTGCCGCAGGACTCGTGCTTGTAGAAATCGATCCACCGCGAGACGGCCCGGACGACCGAGACGCTCTCGTCGAAGATCTGCAGCGCGCGGGTGCCGAGCATCGAGCCCTCCGCCGCGACCGACTCGAAGTCGAGCGGGACGTCGAGGTGCTGCTCGGTGAAGATCGGGGTCGAGGACCCGCCCGGCGTCCAGAACTTCAGCTTCCGGTTCGGGTCGCGCATGCCGCCGGCCATGTCGATGAGCTCGCGCAGGGTGATGCCCAGGGGCGCCTCGTACTGGCCGGGCCGCTTGACGTGGCCGGAGAGGGAGAAGATGCCGAAGCCCTTCGACTTCTCCGTACCCATGCCGCCGAACCAGTCGGCGCCGTGCAGGAGGATCGGCGGGATCGAGGCGATCGACTCGACGTTGTTGACGACCGTCGGCCGGGCGTAGAGGCCGGCGACGGCGGGGAACGGCGGCTTGAGCCGCGGCTGGCCGCGCCGACCCTCGAGGGAGTCGAGCAGTGCCGTCTCCTCGCCGCAGATGTACGCGCCGGCGCCGGCGTGGACGGTGACGTCGAGGTCGAAGCCCGAACCGTGGATGTTCTTGCCCAGGTGCCCGGCCGCGTAGGCCTCCTCCACCGCGCGCAGCAGCCGGCGGTAGACGTGGACGACCTCGCCGCGCAGGTAGATGAACGCGTGGTTGCACCCGATGGCGAAGCTCGTGATCGCCACGCCCTCGACGAGGAAGTGCGGCGCGGCCATCATCAGCGGGATGTCCTTGCACGTGCCCGGCTCGGACTCGTCGGCGTTGACGACGAGGTATCGGGGACCGCCGTCCGGCGGGGGCAGGAAGCCCCACTTCATGCCGGTGGGGAAGCCTGCGCCACCGCGGCCGCGCAGCCCGGAGTCCTTGGCCATCTGCACGAGGTCGGCGGGCGCGCTGCCCAGCGCCTTGCGCAGCGCCTGGTAGCCCTCGTTGTCCTCGTACGTCCGCAGGGTCCAGGACTCCTCGGCGTCCCAGAACCGCGTGAGGATCGGCGTCAGGGTCGTCATCGTCACTTCGCCCCCTTGCCCGGGTCGGTCTCGGCCTTCGTCGTGTCGTCGGCGATCTTGCCGCCCTCGGCCGCCTGCCCGGACTGCCCGCCGGGCTTCTCGTCGGGGGCGTTCGTCGCGGCGTTGACGCTGTCGTCGCGCCCGGCGGCCATGCCGGCGGTCGAGGTGCCCTCGCCGGTGGCGGCGTCCTCGGCGTCGCTGGAGGTCGACGCGCTCGGGGCGTGCCAGCCCTTCTCCTTCGCCAGGCGGACGCCCTCGGTGGAGGCGGGTCCGGCGCCGACGCCCTCGTCCGCGCGGCCGTCGAGGAAGCCGGCCAGGACGCGGGAGGTCTGCTTGAAGGTGCACAGCGTGCTCGGACCGCGGGTCGGACGGACCTCCCGGCCCTCGCGCAGGTCGTCGACGAGCGCGACTGTCGACTCCGGCGTCTGGTTGTCGAAGAACTCCCAGTTCGTCATGACGACCGGGGCGTAGTCGCAGGCGGCGTTGCACTCGATCTTCTCGAGCGTGATCTTGCCGTCCGGCGTGGTCTCGTCGTGCCCGATGCCCAGGTGCTCGCTCACCGCGTCCCAGATGGCGTCGCCGCCCATGATCGCGCACAGCGTGTTCGTGCAGACGCCGACGGTGTAGTCGCCGTTGGGGTGCCGCTTGTACTGCGTGTAGAAGGTCGCGACGCCGGAGACCTCGGCGGTCGTCAGCTCGAGGACCTCGGCGCAGAAGTCGATCCCCCGGCCCGTGACGTAGCCGTCGACGGACTGGACGAGGTGGAGCAGCGGCAGCAGCGCCGACCGCTTCTGCGGGTACCGCGCGATGACCTCCTGCGCGTCCCGGTGCAGGCCCGCGAGGGTCTCGGGGTCGTACGGCTCCTTCGACGCCTCGGGGACGTGGAGGTGCCCGGAGGCGCTCTGCAGCCCGAAGTTGTCCGCCATCAGATCAGTTCCTTCCGCGCGCGGCCGGTCACCGGTCCACGCCACCCATCACGGGGTCGATCGAGGCCACGGCGACGATGACGTCCGCGAGGTTGCCGCCCTCGGACATCGCGGCGACGGCCTGGAGGTTGTTGAACGAGGGGTCCCGGAAGTGGGCCCGGTACGGCCGCGTGCCGCCGTCGGAGACGAGGTGGCAGCCGAGCTCGCCCTTGGGGGACTCGACCGCGACGTACGCCTGACCCGGCGGGACGCGGAAGCCCTCGGTGACGAGCTTGAAGTGGTGGATGAGCGACTCCATCGAGGTGCCCATGATCTCGCGGATGTGCTCGAGGCTGTTGCCCTGCCCGTCGGGCCCGACGGAGAGGTTGGCCGGCCACGCGATCCGCTTGTCGGCGACCATGACCGGTCCCGGGTTGCCGGCGAGCTCGTCGGTCACCTGCTCGATGATCCGCAGGCTCTGGTGCATCTCGTCGAGGCGGATGCACAGCCGGTCGTAGGCGTCGGCGCCGGTGCGGGTGACGACGTCGAAGTCGTACTTCTCGTAGCCGCAGTACGGGTCGGACTTCCGCAGGTCGTGGGGCAGACCCGTGGAGCGGAGGATCGGCCCGGTGATCCCCAGCGCCATGCAGCCGGTGAGGTCGAGGTAGCCGACGTGCTTGGTGCGGCCCTTGAGGATCGGCGCCTCGAGCAGGAGCGCCTCGAGCTCGCGGATGCCCTTGCGGACCTGCGGGATCATCGACCGGATCTGCTCGATCATTCCTTCCGGCAGGTCGTTCGCGACGCCGCCGGGACGGATGTAGGCGTTGTTCATCCGCAGGCCGGTGATGCCCTCGATGACCGACAGCAGACGCTCGCGCTCCCGGAAGCCGATCGTCATGACCGTCGTCGCGCCCATCTCCATGCCGCCGGTGCCCAGGCAGATGAGGTGGCTGGAGACGCGGGTCATCTCCATCATGAGGACGCGGATCGCGCTCGCGCGCTCGGGAACCTCGTCGGTGATGCCCAGCAGCTTCTCGACCGCGAGGCAGTACGCGGCCTCCTGGAACATCGGGGTGAGGTAGTCCATCCGCGTGCAGAAGGTCACGCCCTGCGTGAAGGAGCGGAACTCCATGTTCTTCTCGATGCCGGTGTGCAGGTAGCCGATGCCCGCGCGGGCCTCGGTGACCAGCTCGCCGTCGAGCTCGAGGATGAGGCGGAGGACGCCGTGCGTCGAGGGGTGCTGCGGCCCCATGTTGACGACGATCCGCTCCTGGGGGGTCGAGGTGAGCTCGCCGACGAGGTCGTCCCAGTCCCCGCCCTGCGGGTTGAGGACGGTGCCCTCGCGGGCGTCGTCGTCGAGCGTCGGGCCGGAGGCGGCGGCGCGCATGCTGTCGGTGCTCATCAGGAGTAGGACCTCCGCTGGTCCGGCGGCGGGACGGTGCCGCCCTTGTACTCGACGGGGATGCCGCCGAGGGGGTAGTCCTTGCGCTGCGGGTGGCCGTCCCAGTCGTCCGGCATGAGGATCCGGGTCAGGGACGGGTGGCCGTCGAAGACGATCCCGAACATGTCCCACGTCTCGCGCTCGTGCCAGTCGGCACCGGGGTAGGTGTCGACGATCGAGGGGATGTGCGGGTCGGTGTCCGGGACGGAGACCTCCAGCCGCAGCCGGCGCGAGCCGTGGGTGATCGACAGGAGGTGGTAGACCGCGTGCAGCTCGCGACCGGTCTCCCCCGGGTAGTGGACCCCGGAGACGCCCGTGCAGATCTCGAACCGGAGCGCCGGGTCGTCCCGCAGCGCCCGGGCGACGGTCGGCAGGTGCTGCGCGGCGACGTGGAGCGTCAGCTCGCCGCGGTCGACGACGACCCGCTCGATGCCGACCTGCGGGCCGGAGCCACCGAGCCGCGCCTCGAGGGCGTCCGCGGCCTCGTCGAACCAGCTGCCGTAGGGCCGGGCGGCCGCGCCGGGGAAGAGGATCGGCGTCTGCAGCCCGCCGTAGCCGGAGGTGTCCCCGCCGACCTTGGCGCCGAACATGCCCTGCCGGCTGCCGATGACGACCGGGTCGCTCCCCGAGCCGGGCTCGGCCGGGAGGATGCTCTGCTCGACGTCGGCCGTCGTCGGGCCCTCCGCCGTGGGGGCCGGGGGTGCGTCCGCCGCCGTGGGGGTCGCGGGCTTGGTGCCGTCGCTCATGCGAGGAGGTTCCTTCCGGCGAGACCGGCCGCCTCCTCCTCGCCGCGCAGGGCGTGGGGCGTGCCGCCGTGGACGTGCGTGGGCTCCATCAGCTGGGTCGGCGTCGCCCGGAGCGCCGCCTCCTCCGCGGCGCGGGCGGCCGCGACCCGGTTGACGCCGAGCTTGGTGTGCTGGATCTGGTCGTGGAGCGTGATGATCGCGTTGAGGAGCATCTCCGGCCGCGGGGGACACCCGGGCAGGTACACGTCGACGGGGATGATGTGGTCGACGCCCTGGACGATCGCGTAGTTGTTGAACATGCCGCCGGAGCTCGCGCACACGCCCATCGAGATGACCCACTTGGGCTCGGCCATCTGGTCGTAGACCTGCCGGACGACGGGGGCCATCTTCTGGCTCACCCGACCCGCGACGATCATGATGTCGGCCTGCCGCGGCGTCGCCGCGAAGCGCTCCATGCCGAACCGCGCGATGTCGTAGTGCGGTGTGCCGACGGCCATCATCTCGATGGCGCAGCAGGCCAGGCCGAAGGTCGCCGGCCA
Source organism: Janibacter massiliensis (assembly GCF_900289115.1). Taxonomy (GTDB): domain Bacteria; phylum Actinomycetota; class Actinomycetes; order Actinomycetales; family Dermatophilaceae; genus Janibacter_A; species Janibacter_A massiliensis. Next base: position 288,529 of record NZ_LT985196.1, read on the forward strand.
CACCGACGACTTGCGCATGTACCCCGCGAGCGACTCGACGGTGCTCAGCAGGAACCCGGACGGGAGCTTCTCCTCGATGCCCACGCCGTCACCTCACTCCCAGTTGAGTCCGCCGCGGCGCCAGACGTAGGCGTACGCGATGAACACGGTCAGCATGAACAGGACCATCTCGACGAGCGCGAAGAGCCCGAGCCGGTTGAACGACACGGCGAACGGGTAGAGGAAGAGCGACTCGACGTCGAAGATGATGAAGAGCATCGCCGTCAGGTAGTACTTGATCGGCACGCGGCCGCCCTCGTCGGCCTGCGGAGACGGCTGGATGCCGCACTCGTACGCCATCGCCTTGGCCGCGTTGTAGCGGCGCGGGCCGACGACGAGCGAGGTGAGGACGGATCCTGCGGCGAAGGCGAAGCCCAGCCCCATGAAGATCAGGAGCGGGACGTACGGGGCGTTCATCGGCCGGCCTGCCTCTCGACGTGCTGCACGGGTTCGATCCTATGGGTCGTCGTCATGGTCATGCGTCCGGAGCCATCGTCGCCATCGCCCGCACGAGACGGTCGTCGATGCCGCCGCCGCGCTCCTGCGGGAGGTTGGCCATGACCTTGAGCAGGAACCGCATGAGCGTCGTGCGCGGCAGGCCGTAGCGGGTGGCCAGGCGCATGACGTCCGGGTTCCCGATGGCCTTGGCGAACCAGCGCCCGAGGGTGAAGTAGCCGCCGAGCTCGTCGCGCAGGATCCGCGGGTAGGTCTGCAGCACGGCCTCCCGCTGGGCGTCGGTGGTGCGGCCGCGGGCCTGGAGGATGACGTCCGCAGCGACCCGGGCGGCCTCGAGGGCGTAGTCGATGCCCTCGCCGTTGAACGGGTTGACCATCCCGCCGGAGTCGCCCACGAGCAGCAGCCCGTCGGCGTACAGCGGGGTGCGGTTGAAGCCCATCGGGAGGGCGGCGCCGCGGATCGGGCCGAGCTCGCTGCCCTCGGGGAACTCCCAGTCTCCCGGCATCGTCTCGACCCAGCGGCGCATGACGTCCTTGTAGTCCGTCTGCCCGAAGGCCGTCGAGGTGTTGAGGATCCCGAGGCCGACGTTCGCCCGCCCGCCGTCGAGCGGGAAGATCCAGCCGTAGCCGGGCATGAGGATGCGCTCGCCGTCGGCTCCGGTGGTCCACAGCTCGAGGTGGGACTCCAGGTAGTCGTCGACCCGGTCGCTCGCGTAGTACCCGCGCACGGCGACGCCCATCGGGCGGTCCTCGCGCTTCTCGCGGCCGACCGCGACGGCCAGTCGCGAGGAGACCCCGTCGGAGGCGACGACGACCGGTGCGCGGAAGGTCGTCCGCTCCCCCGTCGCCCGCCCGCGGCCGTCGACGAGCTTGGCCTCGACGCCGACGACGCGGCCACCCTCGAGGACGGGTCCGGTGACCGAGACGCCCTCGCGCAGGATCGCGCCGCGCGCCTGCGCGTGGCGGGCGAGCGCCTCGTCGAGGTCGCCCCGCGCGCGCACCATGCCGTACGAGGGGAAGGAGGTCGTCTCGGGCCAGTCGAGCGTGAGGGTGTGCCCGCCGCCGAGGATCCGCAGGCCCTTCGTCCTCGTCCAGCCCTCGGTGTCGACGCCGAGCGCGATGAGCTCCTTGACCGCGCGGGGGGTCAGGCCGTCACCGCAGATCTTGTCGCGCGGGAAGGTCGCCTTCTCGAGGAGGAGGACGTCGAGCCCAGCGCCGGCGAGCCACGCGGCGGTCGCGGAACCGCCGGGACCGGCACCGACGACGATGACGTCGGCGTGCTGCTCGGAGGGGGTCAACGTGTCCTCGGCTCGGGGTCAGGGGCAGGACGGGGGTCCGTCGCAGGGTGGCTTGTGAGCGGGTTCACGAGCCGCACGGGACGATACTCCCGGCCTTCGGGGGGACGGGGTAAGGCACGCCTTATCGGCTCAGACGTCGGGCTTGTGGCCCCGGTGCAGCGCGACGACGCCGCCGGTGAGGTTGCGCCACTGCACGCCGTGCCAGCCGGCCTTCGCGATCGTCAGACCGAGCTCCCGCTGCGAGGGCCACGCGCGGATCGACTCGGCGAGGTACACGTAGCTGTCGGGGTTCGACGACGTCCGTCGGGCGATCGCCGGCAGAGCCGCCATGAGGTAGTTGAGGTACACCGTCCGGAAGGCGCTGCTCACCGGACGGCTGAACTCGCACACGACGAGCGTGCCGCCGGGGCGGGTGACGCGGAGGAACTCCTCGAGGGCGGCCGCGGGGTCCGAGACGTTGCGCAGGCCGAAGCTCATCGTCACCGCGTCGAAGCTCTCGTCCTCGAAGGGAAGGCGCATCGCGTCGGCGGCGGTGAAGCCCAGGTCCGGACGGCGCTTCTTGCCCACGCGCAGCATCCCGAGGGAGAAGTCGGCGGGGACGACCTCGAGCCCGTCGGCCACGAAGGGCTCGCTCGAGGTGCCAGTGCCCGCCGCGATGTCGAGCACCCGGTCGCCCGGGCGGGCCCCGACCGCCCTGGTGACGGCCGAGCGCCAGAACCGGTCCTGCCCCAGCGAGAGGATGTCGTTGGTCAGGTCGTAACGCGAGGCGACGGTGTCGAACATCGACGCGACCTCGTGCGGCTGCTTCTCGAGCGAGGCGCGGGTCGGCGACACGGGGGCGGTGGTCATGTGCCCATCATCACCCACCGGGGGCCACGGTGGAGCGCAGGCGTCGGAGACCCGGGAGCCGGCCCGACATAGGCTGCCCTGCGATGTCAACCCCACCCCTGCCCGGACGGGCCGTCGCCGGCGTGCCCGGCACCCTCCGCACCCGCACGGTCCGTGTCCACGGCGCGATGGAGGACGTGCCGCTGCTCGACCTCGTGCCCGACGTCGATGCGCCGCTGGTGTCGGCCTGGGTCCGCCGCGGCGAGGGGATCGTCGGCTGGGGTCGGGCCGCGACGACGGCGGTGACGACGCCCGCGCGGTTCGCCGACGCCCGGGCCTGGTGGGAGGCCGTGACGCACGCGGCGGTCGTCGAGGACGAGGTGGCCCTGCCGGCATCCGGCCTCGTGTGCTTCGGCTCGTTCGCGTACGCGGCCGCCTCGCCCGCCGGGTCCACGCTCGTCGTCCCAGAGGTCGTCGTCGGGCGGCGCGACGGGGTGACGTGGGTGACGACGACCGCGGTCGAGGGCCCAGCCCCGCAGCCCCCCGCGCTGCTGCGGCGGAGCGACCACCGCGAGACCGGGCCCGTCACGGTCGCGCCCGCCTCGGCGACGACCCGCACGTGGTCCGCGACGGTCGAGGCGGCCGTCGCGCAGATCGCCGAGGGCCGGCTCGACAAGGTCGTCCTCGCCCGCTCCGAGACCGTGACCGCGGCGGCACCGATCGACGCCCGCACCGTCCTGCGGCGGCTCGCCGCGCGCTACGACGCGACGTGGGTGTTCGCGGTCGACGGCCTGGTCGGTGCGACGCCGGAGATGCTCGTCCGGCTCGAGCGGGGACTGGTCACCTCGCGGGTCCTCGCGGGGACGATCCGGCGGACCGGCGACGACGCGGCCGACGCGGCGCTCGCAGGATCGCTCGCGCGGTCGAGCAAGGACCTCGAGGAGCACGAGTACGCGGTCCGCTCGGTCGCCGACGCGCTCGCGCCGCACACCTCGTCGATGAACGTGCCCGAGGCGCCCTTCGTCCTCCACCTCGCGAACGTCATGCACCTGGCCACCGACGTCACCGCGGTCGTCTCGGACGACGTGCGCTCCCTCGACCTTGCGGCGTCGCTGCACCCGTCGGCGGCGGTGTGCGGCACCCCGACGCCGGTCGCCGACGAGCTCATCGCGGCCACCGAGGAGCTCGACCGCGGCCGGTACGCCGGGCCCGTCGGATGGATGAGCGCGTCCGGCGACGGCGAGTGGGGCATCGCGCTGCGGTGCGGCCGGATCACCCCCGGGGCGCCGTCGGAGATCACCCTCTACGCGGGCTGCGGGATCGTCGCGGGCTCGGACGCCGACGCGGAGGTCGCCGAGTCCGAGGCGAAGCTCGTCCCGATGCGCGAGGCGCTCGGGGTCTGAGTCGCTGGGGCGTGGGGCGCTGGACCTCCGGCCCCGCGCGGCCACGCCGCTCTTGATCCGCCGGTGCCGGTGGCTACTCGGTCGGACCGGCGAGGGCCGAGCGGATCCCGCGGTGCCCGTCACGGTCGACGGCGACGGTGACGACCCGCAGCCCCGTGCCGGTGGCTCCGACCCGGTCCGCGAGCGCCCCGCGCAGGGCACGCAACGAGCTGACGCGGACGTGGTCGACGCCGTGCGCGGCGCAGATGGCGGCGAGGTCGGTGCCCGTCGGGGTCGCGAAGACCCGCTCGAAGCGGGCGCGTCCGGCGTCGTCGAGCCCGACGCCGTGCTCGAGCGTGGAGAAGATGCCGCCGCCGCGGTCGTCGAGGACGACGACCGTGAGGTCCGGTCGCGGCTCCCCCGGCCCGATGGCCAGGGCGGCGGCGTCGTGCTCGAACGTGAGGTCGCCGACGAGTGCCACCCACGGACGTCCAGGGTCGGCCAGGGCGAGGCCGACGGCGGTCGAGACGCAGCCGTCGATGCCGGCCAGCCCCCGGCTCGCGACGACGTCGAGGTCCTCGGGCCACTCGCCGACGCCCAGGTCGAGGTCGCGCGCGCTGTTCGACGAGCCGACGAACAGGCGAGCCCCGGCGGGCATGGCCGCGACGACGGCGCGGGCGACGGCGGGGCCGGTGGGCTCGTCCGCTGCCTCGAGGACCGCGGCGTGCCGCTGCGCCGTCACCCTGCCGGCCTCGACCCACGAGGCGGTCCACGCCGGGTCGTCGGCGAGGGGCGACGCGCCGCGGCGGATCGCGGACCACGGGTGGACCCGGGTGACGACGTGGGCCGGGTCGGTCCAGCCGGGGGTCGCGGTGACCGCCTCGACGCGGGTGCCGGGGCGGCGCGTCACGGCACCGACGGCCCGGGACACCGTGGCCCGCCCGACGAGGATGACGCGGTCGGGCGGCTCGGGAACGGCCATCTGGGGGTCGGTCCGGGCGTCCCCGCCCGGACGGCCGAGCCCGGCGAGGACCGACAGCCCGTGCGCCACACCGGTCGGGCCGGGCGGGCCGAGCTCTCGGACGACGGGCCAGCCGTTCCCGGATGCCCACGCGATCGCCTCGTCGACGTGGCGGGAGGTCGGCAGGTCGCCGACGACGACGAGGGGGCGGGCGGGGCCGGGGGCGACCTGTCGCTCGATGCGGACGCGCGGCTCGCCCGCGGTCGGGAGCAGCGGTGCGTCGGGGACGGGCGGGTCGCGCAGCGGGACGTCGAGGTGGACGGGGCCGGGGTCGTCGGTGAGGTCGCCGCGGGCGGCGACGACGGCCCGGGCGACCGTCGTGCGCCACACGGCGTCGGGATCGGGGCCGGCATCGACACCGACGTCGCCGGACCACCGGGTGACCGGGCCGAAGATCCCCGGCTGGCGGGTCGTCTGGTTGGCGCCCGTGCCGCGCAGCTCCACGGGCCGGTCGGCCGTGAGCAGCAGCAGCGGCACCCCGGCGTGATGGGCCTCGAGCGCGGCCGGATGGAGGTTCGCGACCGCGGTCCCGGACGTCGTCACGACCGGGACGGGACGCCGCGACCGTTTCGCGAGGCCGAGGGCGAGGAACGCGGCGGCACGCTCGTCGACCCGGACGTGCAGGCGCAGCAGCCCCGCCTCGTCAGCGGCGGCCAAGGCGTGCGCCAGCGGCGCAGAGCGTGACCCGGGCGCGAGGACGGCGTCACGCACCCCGTGCCGGCACAGCTCCTCGACGATGGCGAGGGCGCACGAGGACGACGGGTTCACCCCGCCGATCCTGCCACCGGGTCGCGTTCGAGCCAGACGTCGGTGGTCTCCGAGCTCTCCCCGTCGAGGAAGTCCGATGCGCCACGCCGCCACTCCGCCAACGTCCGGTCCCCGCCGGTGATCCGGGCGTCGACCTGGCGGGCGGTCTCCCGCTGCGCGGCGGACCCGTGCAGGCCGATGACGGTGTCGTCGGAGTCCGGCGCCGTCCGGCGGACGGTGACCCGGTGGGGGGCGTCGACCGGCGCGCGGCCGTCGAGCCGCGGGACGATGTCGCGGTCGGTCTCGAGCGACAGGAGGCTGACGTGCGGGGGGACGTCGATGTCGTCGACGGGCGAGCCGTAGGTGACGACGTGCGTGATGTTCACGTCCCGGAAGGACGAGTGCTCGGCCGAGCGGGCGGCGTGGATCCCACCTTGGCTGTGGCCGACGACCATGACGGGATCGTTCCGGTGGTCGGATCGGATGCCGCGCGCCCGGTCCTGCGCATCGGCCCGCCGCTGGGCCGCGACCAGCGCGGCGTGCGCCGCGTCCATGACGGCGGTCGAGCCACGCCCGCGGGCCGCGGTGTTGGTCGTCATGTCGTAGGGGTTCGTGCCGGGCCTGGGGTCGAACTCCTTCGTCGGCGGGTAGTGGAGGATCCAGGCGGTCCGTCCGTCCCGGTCGACGCGCTGGACCCGGACCGTCGACGTGCCTCGGTCGCGACTCTCCCCTCGCCCCGGCCCGACGGGCACCACGATCCCGTCGTCGAGCACCCCGCGCCGACCGCCGTCGACGAGATCCCCCACCGTGCGCGGCGGGACCACCCGCTCCCGCGTCGGCGCCTGCGGCCGCCCGGCGGCGTCCCGCCGGGCGCGCAGGGGGCCGTCCTCGAGCATCGGGCCCGGCGCGGCGGCGACCAGGGCCGCGAGGATCGCCGTCGCGTCCCGCGCGTCCCGTGGCGGGGAGGGCGCCCCCGCCGACCGGGCGGCGGCGGACAGGACCGGATCCGCCGGTGCGCCGTAGACGCACCGGAGGCCCAGGACGATGCCGTCGGCGCCGGCCGCCAGATAGCTGCCCGCCCACGGGTTCTCCGCGACGGACGCGTCGCCCGCCCGTCGTGCCGTGCGCCCGGCGTCCCGCCCCGCCGGCGTGGCTCCGAGCCGGGCCGCCGCGACGAACGCCTGCTGCCCCTGGGGCGTGGCGAGAGTGGCGGTCCCGGCCAGCAGGACGACCGGCGCGGCGACGCCGACGGTGATCCCCAGGGTCACCCCGACGGTGTCGGCCGTCCCCTCGAACGCCGCGGTGGCGGCGTGCTCCCCCTGCTCGTACGCAAGGACGGACGCCTCGAGGGTTGCTCCCAGCCCCGTGAGGCCCGCCGCGTCCAGCGGCAGCGCGCCCGGATGGGCGAGCCGGACGAGCGCCTCCTCCAGCGCGGCCCAGGTCACGGGCGAGAGGGGTGCCGTCGCCATCACCCCGGGGTTGCGCATCCCCTCGGACGCCACCGCGGCGACGAGCCCGAGGTCGAGGCCGGCCCGGCGCAGGTGGCGGGCCGCCCCGGCGAGGTCGTCGAGCCGGGCCGCGATCCCGTGCGCGCCCCCGATGACGGCGAGGTCGTCAGCCCGCACGGTGCCCACCCCCGACCGCGCGACGGGCGCGGTCGCCCGCCTCCGCCGCCTGCCGGGCGGCCTCGTGCGCGGCGCGCCGGGCGGCGTCCTGCGCGAGCTCGACCCGGTCCGCGGCCGCCCGGCGGTGCTCTGCCACCAGGTCCGCCGCCTCGTCGAGCGCGTCCCGCCGGCGGTGCAGCGTCGTCACCCACTCCTCGAGCCGGTCGCGGAAGGCGTCGGCGGCGCTCCCGCGCCACTCCCGCAGCTCGACCCGGCGCAGCCCGGCGCGGATGCCGTCGACGGTCGTCGCCGCGTCCCGCAGCCGCCGTTCGAGCGCGGTGAGGGCGATGGCGTCGAGGACGGGGACGGCGAGCTCGACCGGGAGATCCGGGGGGATCGGGCGCGGTGCACGACTGGTCACCGCCCCATCGCAGCGGCCCGCGGGGCGTGGCGGAGGCCGACGGGACCGACCTGTGGAGAACGGGCCGTACCGACGGCCGGCGGTGGACGGCGCGTCAGGCGGTCCCCGCGGTGAGCACTCCGTGCGCCGCGGTCGTCCGCTCGCGCCACCACCGTTCGCGCTCGGGGTCCACCCGCCACCGGTCGAGCAGGTCCGGCGTCGCAGCCACCCCCACCGCCCGCGCGACGTCGATCACCCCGTCGTGCGCGACGAGGCTGTCCGCGACGACGTCACCCGTGAACAGCTCGACCGTCCCGAGCCCGCAGGCGAACGGCAGGTCCGGCAACGCGGCCGCGAGCCGCACCCCCGCCGCGATCCCGATGCTCGTGTCGAGCGCCGAGGAGACGACCGCCGGCAGTCCGCAGTCGGCGACGACCTGCAGCGCCCGCGCGACCCCGCCCAGCGGCGCCACCTTGACGACGACGACGTCCGCGGCCTCGAGCCGCGCGACCCGCAGCGGGTCCTCCGCCCTGCGGATCGACTCGTCGGCCGCGACCCGCACGTCGAGCCCGGCACCGGCGAGCGCGACCCGCAGCCGGGCGAGGTCCTCGACGTCGGCGCACGGCTGCTCCACGTACTCGAGGTCGAAGGGCGCGAGCGCGGCGACCGCGTCCCGCGCCTGGGCGAGCGACCAGCCGCCGTTGGCATCGACCCGGATCCGCGCGTCGCGGCCGAGGTGTCGTCGCACGGCCGCGACGCGCTCGACGTCGTCCCGCAGCCGCTGGCCGGGCTCGGCGACCTTGACCTTCGCCGTGGTGCACCCGTCGAACCGCGCGAGGACCGGCAGGACGTCGGCCGCCGCGACCGCAGGCACGGTCGCGTTCACCGGCACCTCGGCGCGCAGGCTCGGCGCGGACGATCCCCACGCCGCCTCGATCGCCGCCCCGAGCCACCGGGACGCCTCCTGGGGCCCGTATTCCGGGAAGGGGCCGAACTCCCCCCAGCCCGTCGGCCCCTCGAGCAGCGCGACCTCCCGGACGGTCGTCCGTCGGAAGCGGGTCCGCAGCGGGATGCCGACGACGTGCAGGCGCGCCAGGACCTCCTCGAGGTCGGGCAGCGTCGCAGGACCCACCGTCGGCACCCCCTTCGTCGTCGCAGCGTCCCTCGCAGTGTGCCCGACGGGTGCGGCTGCGTACGGTGGCCGGGTGCCTCAGCTGACCGCCCTCGCCCTCCCCGACGGGCCGGGGGTGCGCGCGGCCCTCCCGGACCTGGCGCGGGCACTGTCCGGCGAGCGCCCGGCGGTGCCGCTCGCACCGGCGGCGCCGAGCCCGCTGGAGGGGGCCGAGGTCCCGCCCGGCACGGCGCTCGTCCTGTCGACCTCCGGCTCGACCGGGACCCCGAAGCCCGCCGTCCTGCCCGTAGCCGCCCTCGCCGCGAGCGCGACCGCGACCCACGACCGGCTCGGCGGGCCCGGCCGGTGGCTGCTCGCGCTGCCCGCGCACCACGTCGCGGGCGTCCAGGTCCTCGCGCGCTCGCTCGCCGCGGATCTCGAGCCGCACGCAGTCGCGCCCACCCGCGGGGCGGAGGCCTTCGTGCGTGCCTTCACCACCGCCGAGCAGGCGATGCCGGGCCCGCGTCGCTACACCTCCCTCGTCCCGACGCAGCTCGCTCGCCTGCTGCGGGACGCCGACGGCACGGCCGCGCTCGCCCGGTTCGACGGCGTCCTCGTCGGAGGTGCGGCGTGCCCGCCCGGGCTCGTCGATGCCGCGGCCGCCGCCGGCGCACGGGTCGTGCGGACGTACGGGATGTCCGAGACCTCCGGCGGCTGCGTGTACGACGGGGTGCCCCTCGAGGGCGTGCGCGTCCGGACCGAGCCCGGCGAGCGGGGTGACGCCGTCCTCCTGGGCGGGCCGATGCTCGCCAGCGGCTACCTCGGCATGCCCCAGGAGAGCGCGCGGGCCTTCGTCGACATCGACGGCCAGCGGTGGTTCCGCACCGGCGACCTGGGCACGTGGGACGGCACGCGGCTGACGGTCCACGGTCGGGCCGACGACCTCGTCGTCACCGGGGGGTACAAGGTCGCGCCCGCCGTCGTCGAGGACGCCGCGCGAGGGCTGCCGGGGGTGACCGACGCGCTCGCGGTCGGCCTGCCGGACGCCGAGCTGGGCCAGGTCGTCGGGCTGCTCGTGGTGCTCGAGACGAGCACGGGCGGATCAGACGACCTGCGCGAGGCGCTCCGCCCCCACCTTCCGCGGTACGCCCTCCCTGCGGTCGTCACCGCCGTCGGGGCCCTCCCCCTGCGCGGCCCGGGCAAGCCCGACCGGCGCGCCGCCGCGGCGCTGCTGGAGGCGCTGCCACGGTCCTGAGCACCGTGCGCGGTGCGGGAGAATGACGACCCATCCGTTCGCCCACCCCCAGGAGCACCACCCCCCGATGGNGGGGCAGTGGTGTGACAGAGACGGCCCCCGCCCAGTGGATCGCCGGAGCCCGTCCCCGGACCCTGCCCGCCGCGCTCGCGCCCGTCCTCGTCGGCTCCGGCGCGGCGGCCGCGGTCGACGCCTTCGACCCGTCGATCGCGCTGCTCGCGCTCGTCGTGTCGACGAGCCTCCAGATCGCGGTGAACTACGCCAACGACTACTCCGACGGCGTTCGCGGCACCGACGAGGAGCGGGTCGGACCCGTCCGGCTCGTCGGCCAGCACCTGGCAGCGCCGGAGAGCGTCAAGACGATGGCGTTCATCTTCATGGGGATCGCCGTGCTCGCCGGGCTGGCGCTCGTCGCGCTCGCCAACACGCTCGTCCTGCTACCGGTCGGCGCCCTCGCGCTGCTCGCGGCGTGGCGCTACACCGGAGGGGACAACCCGTACGGCTACCGCGGTCTCGGCGAGGTCTACGTCTTCGTCTTCTTCGGGCTCGTCGCGACGCTCGGCACGCAGTGGACGCAGGCCCACCGCCTGACGTGGGTCGGGCTGTTCGGCGCCGTCGGGGTCGGGGCGTGGGCCTCGGCGATCCTCGTCGCGAACAACCTGAGGGACATCCCCAGCGACACCGAGGCGGGCAAGCGGACGCTCGCGGTCCGGCTCGGCGACGCCCGGACCCGGACCCTCTACCTCGCGCTCGTCGGGGTCGCCCTCCTGTGCGGGCTGGCGTGCACCGGGTGGCACGTCGGGGCGGCCGCATCGGCGCTCGGGGTGCTGGCCGCGTGGCCGGCGATCCGGGCCGTCCGCGGCGGCGCGACCGGACGCGACCTCGTGCCCGCCCTCGGCGCCACCGGGCTGGCCCAGCTCGCGTGGTCGACCCTCCTCACGATCGGGGTCGTCCTCACCTACTCCGTCGCGACCCTGCAGCGCTGACCCCGCCCGCGGACGAGATCCCGCAGGAACGGGTCCCGGCCACCGCCGGACCCGTACGGTGAGACCGTGGACCGCGACCTCGACCTCATCCGCCAGCGGCTGATCGCGACCGGCCTGGCCGTCCCCGACGACGCGTCCCCGCAGGATGCGGTCCGTCGGCTGGGGTGCGCGCAGGGGCAGGACCTGCCCGGGGTCGTGGCCTCGTTGGCGCTGCGGGTGCCGGGCGCCACCGCCGAGGACGTCACCGCCGCGATGACGGACGGCGGCGTCGTACGCGGCTACCCCATGCGCGGGACGGTCTTCGCGGTCCACGCCGACGACCTCGCCTGGATGGGGGAGCTGCTCCGGCCGAAGTTCGGCACCGATCTCGCGCGGCGCCGGGCGGCCCAGGGCGTCGACGAGGCCACGGTCGCCCTCGTCCGGGACACGGCGCTCGCGGCGCTCGACGGCCCCACCCGGTCGACCGTCGCGGACGTCCCCGACCCGGGGCTGGGGCTCACCCGGGCAGAGCTCGCCGGGCGGTGGGATGAGGCGGGGGTCGAGATGACGAGCGCCCGCTCGTACCACTTCATCTCGACGATGATGATCGAGGGCCACCTCGTCTACGGGCCGTGGGACGCGGAGGCGAAGGAGCAGCGGATCGTCGCGGCGTCGACGTGGCTGCCGGCGGACTCTGGCCTGGCGGCGCGCTTCGGCGGGGACCGGGTCGCGGCGATCGCCCACTGGCTGCGGACGTACCTGACCTCCCACGGTCCGGCGACGCTGCGGGACTTCGCGTGGTGGACGAAGCTCGGCCTGACGGAGATCCGCACGGCCGCGCCCGCGGCGACGGAGGGGCTGGCGGAGACGACGGTCGACGGGCAGGCCGCGTGGTGCCGGCCGGAGGTGCTCGAGGCGGGCGAGGACCTGCTGCGGGCGGCCGACCGCGCGATGCTCCTGCCCGGGTTCGACGAGCTCGTCCTCGGCTACCAGGACCGCGGCTTCCTTCTTACGCCGGCCGAGCACGACGCGACGGTCCCGGGCAACAACGGGGTCTTCCGGGGCCTGGCGCTCGACCGCGCCCGGCCACTCGGGACGTGGCGCCGTGCCGGGTCAGGACGGCGGCGCCGGCTGGAGCTCACCCGCTTCGAGGGCGGACGCGCCGTGCCGAAGCGCGCCGAGGCGGCGTTCGAGCGGGCCTTCGAGGCCCACCCCTGGCTCGCGCCCTGAGCACTGCGTCAGCGGTAGTCGTCCTCGGCGGCCTCGTCGCTGCCCGGCGCCGGTGCGCGGTCTGCGGCCCGCTCCGCCCGCGCCCGGGAGCGCGCGGTGAGCTGCTCCTCGAGCTCGCGCCGGAAGGGCCGCAGGACGACCGCGGACACGAGCACCGAGAGCACCGCCGCCCCGACGGCGAGCCACGGCAGGTGCTTCGCCTCGCGCAGCCCGAGCAGGTACAGCGCCGACAGGCACCCGAGGAAGACCATGATCCGCAGGATCGAGTAGGTGACGAAGGCGCGCACGGTCACAGCCCCGAGTACGAGTGCATGCCGACGAGGAACTGGTTGACGACGACGTAGTTGATGATGATGCACACGAACCCGGCGACCGCGACGAGGTTGGCCGTCCGGCGGCTCACGGTCGTCGTCGCACGGGCGTGGAGGTAGGCCGCGTAGACGACCCAGATGACGAACGTCCACGTCTCCTTCGGGTCCCAGTTCCAGTAGGAGCCCCAGGCCTGACGCGCCCAGATCGCACCGGCGATGAGGGTGAAGGTCCACAGCGGGAAGGCGATGATGTGGGTCCCGTAGGCCATCCGCTCCAGGGCCTGCGCGTTCGGCATCTTGTCCAGCAGCGAGGGCCGGGCACCCTCGGGCACGCCCCGGGCCTGGCGCCGGTCGGCCAGCAGGTAGAGGACGGTGATGACCGCGCCGAGGATGAACAGCGCGATCGAGAAGGTCGCGACGACGACGTGGATGACGAGCCAGTAGGACTTCAGCGACGGCAGCAGCTCGGCGGCCTCGGTGTACCAGGCGGTGATCGCCATGCCGAGGACGAGCAGGACCGGGGTGACGACGAAGACCCCGAGCCAGCGCAGGTCGCGCTTGAGGGACCACACGCAGAACAGCAGGATCGTGAACATCGAGGCCACGAGCGCGAACTCGTGCATGTTGCCCAGCGGGGCGCGGTTGACGCTCGCGCCGCGGAGCACGGCCGCCAGGAGCAGGAGAAGCCCGCCGAGCCACGTCAGGGTCCCCGCGACGCCCCCCATCTTCCGGGCGTGCTGGGGCGTCGCTACGTCGTCGGCCGGTGACCCGGAGCGGGCATCGACCCGCGCGGGCACCATCCCCGCGAGGTAGACGGCGTAGAGGATCATCGCCACGGCGAGCACCGCCATCGCCGAGTAGATGCTGATGTTGGCGTACGACGCCACCGTTTCCTTCGTCATGACAGGGGAATCCTCCCACTCGCCGGGTCGAGCGAGCTCCGCACCCGGCGTGCGACGTCCGTCACGAGGTCACCCAGGCCCGAGTCGTCGTCGCGGCTCATCCCCGCGATCGTCAGCCGGCCGTCCTCGACGCGGGCGAACATCCGACGCCGGGGGACCGTGAGGCTGAGGACGAGACCCGCCAGCGCGGCCAGCGAGGCGCCGAGCGTCAGCCACTTGTCGGGGTCGTAGCGCACGGAGAAGCCCGCGAAGCGCTCCACCTTGTCGAACGTGATGCTGCCGCGGTCGCCGGGCAGCGTCGCGCTCTGGCCGGGGGTGAGCCAGATCCTGGTCGGGCTGCCCTTCGTCCGGCCACTGGTCGAGATCACCGGGCTCATCGAGTCGGTGTCGATGGCGAAGACGGACGAGGGCTTCCCGCCCGGGAACAGCTCGCCCTCGTACAGGCTGAGCGCCAGCGCCGGCGCCTTCGCGTCGGGGAAGACCGACTCCGGCCCGCGCTGCTCGTCGATGGTCGCGGTCGGGAGGAAGAGGGCGACGAACCCGAGGTCCTTCGGCTGCGCGGCCGGGACCTTGATCGCCCCGACGGAGCGGTAGTTGCCGTCCGTGGGCAGCATCGGCGTCGGCCCGCTGCTGAGCACCCGGCCCTTCGCGTCCCGGACGGTGACGACCGGCGCGTACCCGTTGCCGAGGAGGAAGACCGTGGCCCGGTCCATCTCCAGCGGATGGTTGACCTGGACGACGTCGGACCGCGTCGGGGCGCCCGGCTCGTCGGCGACGGTCACCCGCGCGGTGAAGTCCCGCGGCTGGCCGAACTGCCCGCGTCCTGTCACCTCCTCCTCGAACGTCACGTCCATCGAGTCGACCCGCACGGTGAACGGGCGCAGGTCGGACGCGGTGTCGACCCACGGACCGGGGCTGAGGGTGTCGAACCGGGTCTGGGTGTTGGTGAAGGTCTGTCCGACGGGGACGATGACGTCACCCTTCCAGCCGAAGACGTGCCCGATCGCCACCCCGACGATGACGAGCACGAGCGCCAGGTGGAAGACGAGGTTGCCGGTCTCGCGCAGGTAGCCGCTCTCCCCCGACAGCGCCGCGCCGTCGCGACGCACCCGGTACCGGCGGCCCGGGGCACGGCCGGCGCGCAGCTGCTGCTCGACGGCACCGAGCGCGGTGTCGGCGTCGACCCCGTCGGGCAGGTCGATCACCGCGTGGGCGGGCAGGCGGGTGAGGCGGCGAGGGGTGCGTGGGGGCGCCGCCCGCATGGAGCGCCAGTGGGCGGCCGTGCGGGGCAGGACGCACCCGACGAGCGAGACGAACAGCAGGAGGTAGATCGCCGAGAACCACGGCGAGGCGTAGACGTCGAAGAACCCGAGCCGATCGAGCCAGGGACCGGTACGCGGGTGGGCGTCGATGTAGTCCGCGGTGCGGGACGCGTCGAGCGAGCGCTGCGGCCACAGCGACCCCGGCACGGCGCCGAGCGCGAGGAGGAGCAGCAGCAGCAGCGCGGTACGCATGCTCGTCAGCTGGCGCCAGGCCCAGCGCAGCCAGCCGACGAACCCGATCTTCGGCTGGTTCACGGGTGCCGGTGTGCGCCGGGCCGGGTCGGTGCGGCGGACGGACGGGCTCACAGCGGGGCCTCCCACGTCGAGATGAAGCGGCCCTGGAGCCAGACGGTCGCGTCGTCCCACAGGCCGGTGAGGAGCAGGACGCCGAGCAGCGCGAGCAGGCCCGCGCCGATCAGCTGCACGGCGCGGGTGTGCCGGCGTAGCCCGCCGGAGATCCGCAGCCAGCGCTCCCACAGCAGCGCGGCGAGGACGAACGGCAGCCCCAGGCCCAGGCAGTAGGCGACGGCGAGGACCGCCGCCCGCCCGGTGTCGGGGTCCGGCCCGGCGACGGCGAGGGTGAGGACGGCCGCGAGCGTCGGGCCGATGCACGGCGCCCAGCCGAGCCCGAAGACGGCCCCGAGCAACGGCGCCCCGACCAGCCCGCTCGTCGGGGTCACCGGGAGCCGGACGCTGCGCTGGACGCGGTCGCTGCCCACCCCGGCGAACACGAGCGCCATGAGGATGAGGACACCCCCGCCGATCCGGCCCAGCAGCGCCCGGTGCTCGACGAGCGCGACGCCGACCCCGGCGACGAAGACCGTCCCCAGGACGAAGACGGCGGTGAACCCGAGGACGAACAGCAGCGCGCCGACCACCATCCGCCACCGGGATCGGTCGGCCAGGGAGGTGTCGCTCACGCCGGTGACGTAGCCGAGGTAGCCGGGCACGAGCGGCAGCACGCACGGGCTCGCGAAGGAGACGAGCCCGGCGAGCGCGGCGACGAGGACGGCGACCGGCAGCGCCCCGGAGGTGACGACGTCGTTCACCCGGCGGACGCGTCCTCGATGAGACCCAGGAGGGTCGAGCGTTCCACGGCGCCCCGGACGACCGCGGCGATCCGCCCCTGCTCGTCCAGGACGATCGTCGTGGGCTGGCTGGCGACCTTGCCCTGGAGCGCCACCGCGCTCGTGCCGGCCTCGTCAGAGATCGAGGGGAAGGTGTGGCCCCACGCCTCCGCCTGGGCCCGGCCGTTGGCCGCCGGCTCGCGGTAGTCGATGCCGACGAACCGGACGCCGTCCTTCTTCGTTCGCTCCTGGACCTCCTCCAGGACGGGGGCCTCCGCCTGGCACGGGCCGCACCACGAGGCCCACACGTTGAGCACGACGACGTCGCCACGCAGGTCGGCGACGTCGAGGTCGTCGCCGTCGAGGGTCGTCCCGGACAGCTCGACGGGGGTCGCGCGGTCGGCGACCGGGATCTGCTCGATCGCGCCGTCACCGGCGATGTAGCCCTTGCGGCCACCGCCGCGCGCCTGGTCGGCGACGGACCCCGGCTCGGCGCCGCCGCAGCCGGCGAGGGTGACCGGCAGGAGCGCGATCGCGGCGGCCGCGAGCGCCCGACGTGCCGCGCTCATGCGCCCGGCACCGCGCTCGCCTGCGGGTACAGGTGCGCGGCGGGCTCGCTGTAGGAGACCTCGACGACACGGTCGCCCTCGTAGGTCACGCTCGTCACGGAGGCGAGGTTGCACTCGCGTCTGCGGGGGTCGTGCCACAGGTGCCGGCCCTCGAGGACGCTGCGCATCGTCCACACCGGCAGCTGGTGGCTGACGACGAGCGCCTCCCGCCCGCGGGCGTGGTCGCGGGCGTCCTCGATGGCGGCGGTCATCCGGCGGGCGATCGCTGCGTACGACTCGCCCCACGTCGGCACGGTGGGGTTGCGGACCCACCACAGCCGCCACGGGCGCCGCAGGAAGCCCTTGCCCTCGAAGCGGGAGCCCTCGAACCGGTTGCCCGCCTCGATGACCCGCGGGTCGATGACCGGAGTGAGGCCGTGGTCGGCCGCGACGGGCGCAGCGGTCTCCTGCGTGCGCTCGAGCGGCGAGCATACGACGAGCGCGAGGTCCCGGCCGGCGAAGAAGGGGACGACGGCCTCGGCCATCTGGCGCCCGAGATCCGAGAGGTGGTAGCCGGGCAGACGGCCGTAGAGGATCTTGCGCGGGTTGTCGACCTCCCCGTGGCGCAGCAGGTGGACCACCGTGCGGACCGTCGAGGTGTCCTCGACACCTCGCGATGCCTCCTGCGCGGCCCCGCTCGCCCGCTCCGAGGCGCGTTCGGCGACCGCCGCGGTGTCGAGACCGGGCCCGGTCCCGTCGGCCTCCTCGGCGGGGTCGTCGGGGCGCGCGGGGTCCTGCGGGTGCTGCGGCATGGGCGGATCATCCCATACCACCCTGTGAGCCCGCCCGGCCCCCGGCGGCAGGGCCGGTGGGAGGATCGGGGGCATGCCCTTGACCCCGCACGTCGACCCGACCGCCGCACCGACCGTCGCGCTGCCCCCGCTCGCGCTGCCGTACCCGCCGGACGCCCCGGCGTCGGCCGCACTCTTCGAGCGGGCCAGCGGCGTCACCCCCGGCGGCGTCAACTCGCCGGTGCGCGCGTTCCGCAGCGTGGGGGGCACACCGCGCTTCGTCGACCGGGCGCAGGGGCCGTGGCTCGTCGACGTCGACGGCCGCCGGTACGTCGATCTCGTGTGCAGCTGGGGGCCGATGATCCTCGGCCACACCCACCCGGACGTCCTCGCCGCCGTCACGGCCGCCGCGTCGAAGGGCTTCTCGTTCGGCACGCCGAGCGAGAACGAGGTCGCCCTGGCGCAGGAGATCGTCGCGCGGGTCGAGCCGGTCGAGCGGGTGCGCCTGGTCAGCTCGGGCACCGAGGCGACGATGAGCGCGATCCGCCTGGCCCGCGGGTTCACGGGCCGCACGCTCGTCGTCAAGTTCTCCGGGTGCTACCACGGGCACGTCGACAGCCTGCTGGCCAGCGCCGGGTCGGGGGTCGCGACGCTGGCCCTGCCGGACTCCGCCGGCGTGAGCCGGGACGCCGCCGCCGAGACGCTCGTCCTGCCGTACAACGACCTCGCGGCGGTCGAGGCGGCGTTCGCCGAGCGCGGGGAGCAGATCGCGTGCGTCATGACCGAGGCCTCCCCCGGGAACATGGGGGTCGTCCCGCCCGAGCCGGGTTTCACCGAGGGGCTGCGGCGGATCACCCGGGAGCACGGCGCGCTCCTGATCAGCGACGAGGTGATGACGGGATTCCGGTGCAGCGCGGCCGGCTGGTACGGGCTCGAGGGGCCCTACGAGGCCGGCGCGCCGGACCTGTTCACCTTCGGGAAGGTCATGGGCGGGGGCTTCCCGGCGGCGGCCTTCGGCGGGCGGGCGGACATCATGGCCCACCTCGCCCCGGAGGGGCCGGTCTACCAGGCGGGGACGCTGTCGGGGAACCCCGTCGCGACCGCCGCGGGCCTGGCGACCCTGCGGGGCTGCACGCCCGAGCTCTACGACCGGCTCGGGGTCGTCTCGACGACGATCTCGGAGGCGGCGAGCGCCGCGCTGTCGGCGCAGGGCGTCCCCCACCGGGTGCAGCGGGCCGGGTCGATGTTCAGCATCTTCTTCCGCGAGGGCCGGGTGCGGGACTACGACGACGCCCGGGACCAGGACGTCGCGGCGTTCGGGCGCTTCTTCCACGCGATGCTGAGCGCGGGGGTGCACCTTCCCCCGAGCGCGTTCGAGGCGTGGTTCGTCTCCGGCGCCCACGACGACGAGGCCGTCCAGGTCGTCCTCGACGCCCTGCCCGCTGCCGCACGCGCGGCCGCATCGGCCTGACGATCGGCCGACCCCGAACCCCGCCGCTCAGGCCTCGCCGGGCTCGCGCTGCCCGGGGCACAGGTGGTCGCGCACCCTCGCCATCGCCTCGCCGAGCGCCGCGAACTGCTGCGGGGTGAGGATGTCCACGAGCGCCGCACGGACGCACTCGACGTGCGTGGGGCTCATCGCGTCGAGCGCCGTCCGCCCGGCGGGGGCGAGGGCGATGACGACGCCCCGCCGGTCGTCGGGCGCCGGCTCCCGCACGACCCAGCCCCGTCGCTCGAGGCGGGCCGCGGTGTGCGAGACCCGCGAGCGCGACTGCACGATCTGATCCGCGAGCAGGGACATCCGCGTCCGCTGGCCGGGGGACTCCGAGAGCATCGACAGCAGCTCGTACTCGGTGAGGGCGACCCCGTACGTGTCCAGCGCCCGGTCGAGCTCGACCTCGAGCAACCGGCTGCCCCGCAGGTACGCCCGCCAGGCCGCCTGCTCGCCGTCGTCGAGCCATCGCGACTCGGTCGTCGGGGTCATCGCTCGGCACCCGCCGGGAACGCCGCGTCGCGCAGCAGCCCGACGACCTCGATCGCGAAGTACGTGAGGACGATCCCCGCCCCGGCCCGCTTGATGGTCACGAGGGACTCGAGCACGGCGCGGTCCCTGTCGATCCACCCGCGCTCGGCCGCGGCGACGATCTGGCTGTACTCCCCCGAGATCTGGTAGGCGGCGACCGGCACCGGGCTGATCCCGGCCACGGTTGCGAGGACGTCGAGGTGCGGCCCGGCAGGCTTCACCATGACGATGTCCGCGCCTTCCTGCAGGTCGAGAAGGGTCTCGACCTGCGCCTCCGCGGCGTTCGCCGGGTCCTGCTGGTAGGCGGCCCGGTCGCCCTCGAGGCTGCTCTCGACCGCGTCGCGGAACGGCCCGTACAGCGCCGAGGTGTACTTCGCCGCGTACGCCAGCAGGGCGACGTCGGTGAAGCCCTCGGCATCGAGCGCCGCACGGACGTGACCCACCTGGCCGTCCATCATCCCGGACAGGCCGAGGACGTGCGCCCCGGAGCGGGCCTGAGCGAGGGCCATCGCGGCGTAGCGCTCGAGGGTCGCGTCGTTGTCGACGACCCGCACCCCCGGCCGCTGCGGGTCGTCGCCGAGCACCCCGCAGTGGCCGTGGTCGGTGAACTCGTCGAGGCACAGGTCGGTCATGACGACGAGGTCGTCCCCCACCGCGTCGACGACCGCGCGGGTCGCGACGTTGAGGATCCCCTCGGGATCGTCGGCACCGCTGCCGACCGCGTCCTTCGTCAGCGGTACGCCGAAGAGCATGATCCCGCCGAGCCCGGCCGTGACGCAGCGCCGGGCCTCCTCGACGAGCGAGTCGAGCGAGTGCTGGACGACGCCGGGCATCGACTCGATCGGCGTCGGCTCGGACGCGCCCTCCTTGACGAAGACCGGCAGCACGAGGTCGGCCGGGTGGAGCCGGGTCTGGGCGACGAGCCGGCGCAGGGCCGGCGTGCGACGCAGTCGCCGGGGGCGACGTACGGCGCCGGGCGCCGAGCCGCCGAGCGCCGCGCCGGTCACCGGGCCCGCCGCCTCGTCGTGCTCTTGCGGCGCAGGCTCGGCCGGGTCCACTCCTCGCCGGAGGCCGCGGCCTCGAGGACGAGCCCGCGGGCGTGGTCGGCGAGCGCGTCGACGACGGAGACCGCGGACGCCTCGGGCGCGAGGACGTCGACCCGCAGGCCGTGCTCCTCGGCCGTCTTCGCGGTGGCCGGGCCGATGCACGCGACGACGGTGTTCGCGTGCGGCTTGCCCGCGATGCCGACGAGGTTGCGGACGGTCGAGCTCGACGTGAAGACGACGGCGTCGAACGCCCCGCCCTTGATCGCGTCGCGCACGGGCGCCGGCGGCGGGGCCGCGCGGACGGTGCGGTACGCGGTGACGTCGTCGACCTCCCAGCCCATCTCCTGCAGGCCGGCGACGAGGGTGTCGGTCGCGATGTCGGCGCGCGGGAGGAAGACCCGGTCGATGGGGTCGAGCATCGAGTCGTACGGCGGCCACTCCTCGAGCAGGCCACGGGCCGACTGCTCACCGCTGGGGACGAGGTCGGGCACGAGGCCCCACTCGGCGAGGGCCTGCGCGGTCACCCCGCCGACCGCGGCGATCTTCAGGCCCGAGAACGCGCGCGCGTCGAGCCCGAGCTCCTCGAAACGCTCGCGCACGGCACGCACCGCGTTGACGCTGGTGAACCCGACCCACTCGTACCGGCCGGTGACCAGGCCCTTGACCGCGCGCTCCATCTGCTGGGGGGTGCGGGGCGGCTCGACGCTGATCGTCGGGACGACCTCGGACGTCGCCCCGTGGGCGGCCAGACGGGTCGTCATCGTGCCGGACTGCTGCTTGGTCCGGGGGACCAGGACGCGCCAGCCGAACAGGGGCTTGGTCTCGAACCAGCTGAGCTTCTCGCGCAGGTCCACGCTCTGGCCGACGACGACCACGGCCGGGACCTCGGTCTCGGCGACGACCGGGCTGGCGTCCTCGAGGGTCGTGGTGCGGGTCGACTGGGACGTCGTCGTGCCTCGCTCGGTCACGGCGACGGGGGTCGACCCGGGCCGCCCGGCGGCCAGCAGCCGCTCGACACCGGCGGTGAGCGTGGCCGCGTCGCCGAGGAGGACGACGGTGACGTCCTTCGACGCCGCACCCTCGACCCCCGCGACGTCGTCGCCCGCGACGACCTGCACGGCGGCGGTCGAGGCAGTGGTCAGCGGCACGCCCGCGTACGTCGGCACGGCGCTCGCGCTCGTCACGCCCGGGACGACGTCGAACGGGATCCCGGCCTTGGCCAGGGCGAGGGCCTCCTCGGCCATCCCGTTGAACACGGCCGGGTCGCCGTCCATGAGCCGGACGACGACGCCCTCGGGGTGAGTCTTGGCCGTCTTCACGAGGAGCTTCGCCCGCGCGGCGACGGTCAGCTGGGCGTCGTGGTCCCCGTCGGTGGCGTCGACGACCTCGACGTCGTCCTTCGCCCACCGGGCCAGCACGTCGTCGCGGCGCGGGCGGTCGACGACGACCGCGTCCGCCTCGGCGAGGTGGCGGGTCGCGGCGACGGTGAGGAGGTCGGGGTCACCGGGTCCTGCTCCGATGAACACGACGTGGGCAGGCGCCGTGGCCTTGCGCGGAGTCACGTGGGGTCGTCCTTCGAGGTGGCGGGCTGGTTCGTGGCGGTCGGGTCCGCCGGCGGACCGGGGTCGGGTCGCAGCGGGGCGATGTCGGGCGCCCCGTCGTCGAGGAGGGTCTCGGCGAGGGTCGTGCCGAGGGCGGTCGCGACCGCGGTGGGGTCGGCGTCGGGTGTCAGGGAGGCACTCGCGCTGCGACGGATGTCGGTCGCCCCGTCCGGCGCGGACACGACAGCACGCAACGTCAGCTCGAGGCTGTCGATTCCCTCGGCGACCTCGGCGAGCGCCCCGATCGGCGCGGCGCAGCCGGCCTCGAGACGCGCGAGCACGGCCCGCTCGGCGGTGACGGCGGCGCGGCTGTCCGCGTCGTCGAGGGCCGCGAGGGCCTCGCGGACGTCGACGCGGTCCGCGCGGCACTCGACCGCGAGGGCACCCTGCGCGGGCGCGGGGAGCATGAGGGCGGGGTCGAGGACCTCGGCGACCTCGTCCGCCCTGCCCAGGCGCAGCAGACCGGCCCGCGCGAGGACGACGGCGTCCAGTCGACCGTCGCGGACCATGCCGATACGGGTGTCCACGTTGCCGCGGATGTCGACGAGGTGCAGCCCGAGCCCGAGCGCGGCGAGCTGGGCGCGGCGGCGCGGCGAGCCGGTACCGACCTTCGCGCCAGCGCCGAGGGAGTGCAGGCCCTGCCCGCTCGCGGTGACGAGGACGTCGCGCGAGTCCTCCCGCCGCGGGACCGCTCCGATGACGAGCCCGGCCTCGGCCGCGGTCGGCAGGTCCTTGAAGGAGTGGACGGCGAGGTCGACGTCCCCGCGGCGCAGCGCCTGGCGCAGCGCGCTCGCGAAGACCCCTGTCCCGCCGAGGCTCGCGAGCGACTCGGTGCTCACGTCGCCCTCGGTGACGACGTGGACGAGCTCGACCTCGTGGCCGTGGGCGCGCAGCAGATCCGCGACCCAGCCCGACTGGGTGCGGGCGAGGACGGAGCGACGGGTGCCGAGGCGGAGCTTCATGGGCGCGCCTCCCGCTGCGCGAACTCGTCGCCGAGCCGCAGGTCGAAGAGGGCGTCGATGACGTCGACGTAGTCGTCGATGCGCCCGTCGACCGCCATCTCCTTGACCCTGACCGTCGGCGCGTGGAGCAGCTTCTCCACGACCCGGTGGACGGCCAGCCGCACCTCGGCGCGCTCGGCGTCGGTGAGGTCGGGGGTACGCTGCTCGAGCCGGGCGAGCTCGGCCTCCATGACGCCGGTCGCGTTCGCACGGAGGGCGGCAACCGTCGGGCCGACCCGCTCGGCCGCGCGCGCACCCTGGTGCCGACGCACCTCGGCGGCCACGAGCTCTCGGGCGCGGGCGACCTCGGGGGTGCGGCCGGCCGCGCCCAGGTCCTCGCCGAGGCGGTCGAGACCGAGCCGGGTCACGCCGGACAGCTCGTCGACGGCCTCGGCGACGTCGTGAGGCAGCGCGAGGTCGAGGTACGCCTGCGGCCGTCCGCCGCGGGCGATCTGCGCGTCCGTCGCCGTCGCGAGATCGACGACGACACCGGTCGAACCGGTGCACGAGATGACGATGTCGGCACGGGCGATCCCGTCCGCCAGGTCGGCGATGTCGATCGAGCTGCCGCCGAGGCGCTGCGCCAGGTCGCTCGCGCGTGCCGCGGTGCGGTTGACGACGGTGAGGCTGCGCACCCCGGCCCGGACGGCGGTGGTGGCCGCGAGCGCGCTCATCGACCCGGCCCCGACGACGAGCACGTCGACGTCCGCGGGCGAGCTCGCGCCGATCGCCGGGAAGGCACGGTCGAGGCCGGCCTGGACGAGCGAGCGGGAGACGGTGTCGATCTCGGTCTCGGAGTGGACGCGCTTGCCGACCCGCAGGGCCTGCTGGACGAGCGCGTTGAGGGAGGGGCCCGTCTCCTCGCGCTCCTGCCCCTCCGCGAGGGCCGAGCGCAGCTGACCAAGGATCTGCGCCTCGCCGACGGCCATCGAGTCCAGGCCCGCCGCGAGGGAGAAGGCGTGCTCGACGGCACCCTCGTCGTAGTGGAGGACGAGGTGCTCGCGCAGATCGTCGCGGTTCAGCGCGGTCCGCGACGTGAGGGCGTCACGCAGGGTGTCGACGGCCGGGTGGAACGCCGTGACCTCGGCGAAGACCTCGGTGCGGTTGCACGTGGAGAGGACGAGGATCTCGCGGACGTGGTCGCCGGCGAGGGCGACCGCGGCGACGTCCGCCCGGGCCGCCGGGTCGAGCGCGGCGCGCTCGAGCACCTCGAGCGGGGCGTTGCGGTGCGAGAGTCCGAGGACGAGCAGGCTCACGGCGCCACCCCCGCGAGGCCGGCCTTGCGCTGCTCGTGGAAGGCGAGGATCTGCAGCTCGGTCGAGAGGTCGACCTTGCGGACGTCGACCCCGGGCGGCACGTCGAGGACGCAGGGCGCGAAGTTGAGGATCGAGGACACCCCGGCGGCGACGAGCGCGTCGGCGACGGTCTGGGCGGAGGCGGCCGGGGTCGCGACGACCCCGATCGCGGGGTGGTGGGCTGCGGCGACGGCGGGCAGGTCGTCGACGTGCCGGACGCGCAGCCCGCACACCTCGTCCCCGACGACGCCCGGGTCGTCGTCGAGGAGCGCGACGACGGTGAACCCACGGGTGGCGAACCCGGAGTACGCGGCGAGCGCGCGCCCGAGGTTGCCCATCCCGACGATGGCGACGGGCCAGTCGCGGGTGAGCCCGAGCTCCCGGGAGATCTCGAAGCTGAGGTGGGCGACGTCGTAGCCCACGCCGCGGACGCCGTAGGAGCCGAGGTGGGAGAGATCACGTCGGAGCTTGGCCGACCGGACACCGCTGGCCTGGGCGAGCTCCTCGGAGCTCACGCG
Organism: Janibacter massiliensis; assembly: GCF_900289115.1. Lineage (GTDB taxonomy): Bacteria > Actinomycetota > Actinomycetes > Actinomycetales > Dermatophilaceae > Janibacter_A > Janibacter_A massiliensis. The sequence goes on from NZ_LT985196.1 coordinate 313,289, forward strand.
CACCGCGCCGGACGCCGCGAGCTCCCCCAGGGCACGCAGGTACCCGGGGAGTCGGGCGACGGTGGCATCGGGGATGCCACGGCTGTCGCCAGTGTCGACCGTCACGCGCGGGGGGCTCCTCTCGGCGCGCCGCACGGACTGACCGGGCTGGGAGGGCGCGGGATCGGGCGTCTTCCTCGAGGGCTGCAACCGGTCGCTCGCGCGGCGCTCAGGTGACGATATCGCTTCAGCGAACGAATGCACAAAGTCACAAGGGCCACAGGCGTCTGCGGCGCCCCAGCGCGCGCCGCAGGATCCGGGGGTCGAGCTCCCAGTGCGCGACCTCGATCCCGTCGACGAGGACGACCGGCACGAGGTCGGTCCACCGGGCCAGCAGGTCCGGGTCACCCTGCCGGTCGAGGTCGATGACGACCCACCCCGTGCCGCGCTCGCAGCAGACCTCGGCGACCGTCTCCTCGACGACCGCGCACAGGTGGCACCCCTCACGGGTGAGGAGCTCCACCCGCGGACGCTCGCCCCGGCGGCTCAGAAGAACACGCTCCGGCGGGCCATGAGCAGGGAGTAGAGGGTCTGCTGGATCGTCTCGCGGACCTGGTCGGTGAGGTCGAAGACGAGCATCGGGTCGTCGGCGGCCGCCGGCCCGAGGGAGGCGGTGTCCACCGGCTCGCCGAACTCGATGATCCACTTGCTCGGCAGGGGGATCATCCCGAGGGGGCCGAGCAGGGGGAACGTCGGGGTGACCGGGGCGTAGGGCAGCCCCGCGATCCGGGCGACCGTCTTGAGGTTGCCGATCATCGGGTAGGCCTCCTCGGCGCCGACGACCGAGCACGGCACGATCGGCACCTGGCTACGCAGGGCGGCCGAGACGAACCCCCCGCGGCCGAACCGCTGGAGCTTGTAGCGCTCGCTGAACGGCTTGCCGACGCCCTTGAAGCCCTCGGGCCACACGCCGACGAGGTGACCGCCGGACAGGAGGCGGGTCGCGTCGGGGTTCGTCGCGAGCGTCGCGCCGGTCTTGCGCGCGACGTCCGACAGCACCGGGGTGCGGAACACGAGGTCCGCCCCGAGCATCCGCAGGAAGCGGTGGTTCGGCGTCTCGTCGTGGACGGCCAGCTGCGTCATGAGGGAGTCGATCGCGACGGTGCCGGAGTGGTTGCTCACGATGAGCGCGCCGCTGTCGGCGGGGATGTTCTCGATGCCGCGGACCTCGACCCGGAACCAGTGCCGGTAGAGCAGGCGGAGCAACGGGAAGTACGCGTGCGTCGTGAAGTTCTCGTCGAAGCCGAACTCGTCGACCTCGTACCGGCCCGAGATCCGCCGACGGAGGTAGCCGGCGAGCTCGGCGAGCCGGTCCTCGAGGTCCTCCCCCTCCTCGCCGGCCAGGCGGGAGGCGAGCTGTCCGGCCAGGAGCCCGAGCTGGGCCAGCTGGGCCGCGCCCGGGACGACCGCCGTCCCGCCGGAGACCGGACCGTCCGGGATCGACTCGGACTCCTCGACGATCCGCAGAGCCGGCCGCTGCGCGGTGTCGGGGGCGGGCACGACCTCGGGCTCGACGCCGACCGTTGCCCCGACGGGCCGAGGGGCGTCCACCTCCGGCAGGAGCGGCGTGCGGTGGCGACGCGCGCGCTCGCCCCCGGCCCGCTCGGCCGCCGCGGCCACCGACGCACGCTTCGGGCGCGCGGAAGTCGTCGCGGCGGGCTTCTTCGCGGTCGTCTTCGTCGCGGTGGTCTTCTTCGTGGTCGTCTTCGTCGTCGCGGTCGTCTTCTTGGCCGCCGTCTTCGTGGTCGCCGCCTTCTTCGCGGTCGTCTTCTTGACCGCCGCCTTCTTGGCCGCCGCCTTCGTCGGTTCTGCCATCACGCCTCGCTCCCGCGCAGTCCGAGGCGGCGGCGCACGGTGCTCGTCGCGGCACCGACCACCGCCTGGGTCGTCGTCATCGTCGCCCCCGCGAGCAGGGCGGCCCGCTGGACGGGCCGCACGACGTGGGCGGCGAAGTCCTCGAACGCCTCACGGGTCGTGTACGCGGGCTCGAAACCGAGCACCTCCCGCATCCGCGTCGTGTCGATGCCCCGCCCGTAGGCGAGCAGCTGCATCTGGTCGGGCGAGTACCCGATGAGACCGAGGCGGCGCGCCCAGCCGACCACCGCGCCCGTCGTCATCTGGGGAACCGTGACGAACGGCCGGCCCGCGAGGTTCGCCGCCTGGCTGGCGGTGATCACCCCGTCACCGGCGACGTTGATCGCGCCGGTCGCGTCACCGGTCGTCGCGACGACCATCGCGGCCACGAGGTCGTCCTCGTGGACGAACTGGAGACGGGCGTCGAAGCCGAACGGGATCGGCACGACCGGCATGCTGAAGTAGTCCGTCATCGCGGTGCGCACGCTCGGGCCCAGGACGTTGGCGAAGCGGAGCACCACGACGTCGACGTCCGGCCGCCGGCGGGAGAAGCCGCGGACGTACCCCTCGACCTCGACCGAGTCCTTCGCCCAGCCGCCACGCGGGAGGACCTTCGCGTCCATGTCCTCGGTGAACATGGCCGGGTCGCGCGGGCTCGATCCGTACACGCCGGCCGTCGACTTCACGACCAGCCGCTGCACGGACGGCGCCTTCTGGCACGCGGCGAGAAGCTGCATCGTGCCGATGACGTTGATCTCCTTCTGCACGACCCGCCCGCCGGTCTGCAGCGGCGTCGCGACGACGTTCATGTGGACGACCGTGTCGACGTCGTTCGCGGCGATGATCCGACCGATCATCGGGCTGCGGATGTCCGCTCGGACGAACTCGGCCCGCCCGATCGCGTGCCGGGGCGGGACGACGTCGACCGCGATGATCCGCGTGATCGACTCATGGCGCGAGAGAGCGCGCGCGAAGGCTCCGCCGAGGTGCTGGGACACCCCGGTGAGGAGGACGACGTCTCCCATGGGCACCGCCTTCACGCGAGGACGCGGTCTCGATCGGATGATGCGACCCGAGAGTAACCACGCGGGCGGGTCCGGAGCGCCCTCCTGCGCGAGACTCGCGACACATCTGTGACCACCGGGGCGCCCGAGGGGCCCCGCCGGCGTCGGCAGGGCCCCTCGCGCACGGCCCCGGTCAGGCGGGGCGGCGGGTCACTTCTTGTTGCGGCGCTGGTGGCGGGTCTTGCGCAGCAGCTTGCGGTGCTTCTTCTTCGCCATGCGCTTGCGCCGCTTCTTGATGACAGAACCCATGCGTGTCCCTCGATCGTTCGGTGGTGGTCCGGGCTGCGCCGCCGGTGCCGGCGACGAAGGTCAGACCGGCAATCGTACTCGCGGACCGCGACGGGGCCGAATCCGACCGCTCAGGCAGTCTCGACGAACGAGCCGCGCAGGTACTGGTGGACGGCGTCCTCGGGGACCCGGAAGGACCGCCCGACCCGGACGGCGGGCAGCTCTCCGGCGTGGACCATCCGGTACACCGTCATCTTCGAGACACGCATGATCGAGGCGACCTCCGCGACCGTGAGGAACTTGACCTCGGCGAGCTGACGCTCCTGCGACATGGACGACCTCGGGCTTCTACCTGCGTGCAGCCCGGACGGTCCGCCGGTGGACTTCTGCATGCGTGCAGGCGCAACCATAGGGGTTCCTGTGACGGCTGGGAAGTCGAACGGAGGAAACGATCAGGTCACGTCCAGCCGACACGCCGGTAACGCCGAAAGTGATCCGCTGGGGCGTCGATCAACCGAAGTACGGGTCCATGCCGTGGAGCGGGAAGACGCTCTGGCGCGTCGCCATGATGGCCCGGTCGACCTCGCTGTGCGGGTTGTACCCCATCTCCCACGGCTGGACCCAGATCGGCCACTCCCCCGGCGGCAGGTCGCCCATCCGGGTGGGCGCGTCCTGGTCCGTGAGCTCGTGGACCTGGTCGCGCCAGGCCTGAGGGGTCGGGGTCGAGACGTGGATCGGCTCGTGCCGGCTGCCGGCCCCGAGGTGGGCCCAGCTCCGCGGGACTCCCTGGACGACCTCGTCCCCGCCGCCACCGACGGCGATCCACCGGCCGCCCGCGGCCTCGTGCGCCAGCCGGTGCAGCACGTCCATGGCGTACCGCTGCGCGTCGACGGAGATCGCGAGATGGGCGAGCGGGTCGTCCATGTGGCTGTCGCAGCCGTGCTGGGTGACGAGGACCTGCGGGGCGAAGTCGCGCACGACCTGCCCGACCGTCGACTGGATCGCGCGCAGCCACTGGCTGTCGGTCGTCCCCGGCGGCAGCGCGACGTTGAGCGCGGTGCCCTCGGCGCCGGCGCCGCCGATGTCCCCCGGCCAGCCCGTGCCGGGAAAGAGGGTCCGGCCGTTCTGGTGGACCGAACAGGTGAGGACGCGGGGGTCGTCCCAGAAGATCTTCTCGACGCCGTCCCCGTGATGGACGTCGACGTCGACGTACGCGACCCGCTCGACTCCCTGGTCGAGGAGCCACTGGATGCCGATGGCGACGTCGTTGTAGACGCAGAATCCCGACGCCCTGTCGGGCATCGCGTGGTGCATGCCGCCGGTGAAGTTCACCGCGTGCTCGGTCGCGCCGGTCCACACCCGCTCCGCGGCTATCCGGGTGCCGGCGGCCAAGCGCGCCGACGCCTCGTGCATCCCACGGAACACCGGGACGTCCTCGGTCCCCAGCCCGCGAGCGGGGTCGGCGCCGTGCTCGGGGTCCTCCGAGGCCCGGCGTACCGCCGCGATGTAGTCGCGGTCGTGGACGGTCGCGAGGAGGTCGTCGTCGGCGACGCCCGGGTCGATCACCTCGATGCCGTCGAAGACGCCGAACGACTCGCAGAGCCGGGCGGTGAGGTCGATCCGGATGGGCGCCATGGGATGGCCGTCGCCGAAGTCGTACCGGGTGAACTCCGGTCCCCAGATGACGCAGGTGCGGGCGGGCATGCGCGTCACGCTACTCCGGGAGCCGGCCCGGCAGGTGTCTCCGACGCGTGCGTCGCCCGGGCGCGGTGGTGCCCGGGCGCGTCAGCCGAGCGCGAGGACGAAGCGCGACTCCTCCTCGCCCTCGATCTGCTCGTCGCCCGGGACCGGGGCGTCGCCGCCCATGGCGCGTCGGTCGTCGGTCGGCCGGAAGCCGAACGAGCTGGCGAACGCGACGGCCCGTCCGTTGTCCGTGCCGACCCAGTACGAGAGCTGGCGCATGCCGTCGGCGAGCGCCCGCTGGGCGCCCTCACGGACGAGGGCGGCGGCCACGGACCGACCACGCCACTCCGGAGTCACCCACAGGCCGAAGAGCTCGCCGGTGGCCGGCTCGTCGTCGGTCGAGTCGTCCCCGACGGAGACGACCCCGACGACCTGCCCGTCGACCTCGGCGAGGAGGCGGCGGGAGCGGTTCATCCGGGAGCGCCAGAACTCCTCGTCGTACTCGGCCTCGTCCTCGAGGTCGGCGGCGAAGGCCTCGGGCGATTCCTTGAGAGCGCGCAGCCGGACCTCGCGGTACGTCGCCCACTCGTCCTCGGCGAGCGTGCGCACCTCGATCACTGGCCGTCCCTGCTCGGCGGTGTCGTTCTCGGACATACGGTCACTGTCCCACGTCGGGGGGTGAGGTGGCACGTCCGGGGAGCCTCGGTCACCGAGAGTTCACGCCGCTGTGAGCCGTCTCACGCGGCGGGCGCCGATCAGTCCTCGTTGGCGGCGGCGATCTCCTCCGACCGGTCGACGTTGGCGCGCATCGCGGTGAGGAAAGCGGCATTGAGACCGTACTCCTCGAGCTCGCGCAGGGCGGCCGCGGTGGTGCCGCCCGGCGAGGTCACCTGCTCGCGCAGGATCGTCGGGTGCTCGCCGGTCTCCTCGAGCATCGCCGCCGCGCCGCGGAGGGTCTGCACGGCCAGGCGGGTCGCGGTCGGCCGGGGCAGCCCGAGGAGGACACCGCCGTCGACGAGGGCCTCGACGACCGCGAAGACGTACGCCGGGCCGGACCCCGACAGCGCCGTGACGGCGTTCAGCTGGGCCTCGGGGACCTCGACGACCAGGCCGGTGCCGGCGAGCAGGTCGGCGACGGTGGCGGCGTGCTCGGCCGTCGCGTGGGCGCCGCGACTCGTCGCCGCGGCACCGGCACCGACGAGCGCCGGGGTGTTCGGCATGACCCGGACGACGGGGGTGCCCGCGGGCAGGTCCCGCTCGAGGGTGTCGGTCGTGAGGCCGGCGACGACGGACACGACGAGCGCGCCGTCGCTCAGATGGGGGGCCAGTGCGCGCAGGACGCCCGGGGCGTGGTGCGGCTTGACGGCGACGACGTGGATGGCGGCCGCAGCGACGTCGGCGAGCGCGTCGGGGCCGACCACCGCCACCCCGTACCGCTGCCTCAGGAGGTCGGCGCGCTCCGAGGATGCCTCGACCACGCTTATCTCGTCCGGGCTGCTCGAGCCCCGCAGGATGCCGGCGAGGATCGCCCCGCCCATCATCCCGCCGCCGTGCAGGGCGATCCGTGTGCTCATGGTGCTCCTCAGCTCTCGTCGATGATCGGCGCCGAGCGGGGTCGGACCGAACGCCACACCGCCTGGACGCCCGCCCGGGGGCGCTCGGCCATCCGCTCGCGGACGTAGGGCCGCCACCGCGGACCGTAGGGCACGAGGACCCGCAGCTGCTGACCGGCGTCGGCGATCCGTCGCTGCTCGTCGGCCCGCACCCCGAGCGGGAGGGTGTACTCGAACGTCGCCGGGTCGCGGTCGTGGAGCGCGGCGACGCTGCCGGTGACGTCGATGAGGCGCTGCTGCCACGTCGCCACCGCGAGGTAGCCGGGGGCGGGCACGAGGGCTCGCAGGCAGCGGGCGAACGCGAGATCGATCTCGTTCGGGTCCTGCCAGGCGACCGAGCGCGGGGCGGACTCCGTGCGGCGCAGCAGGCGGACCCGGGCGCCCTGCTCCGCGAGCTCGAGGCAGTCCCGGTCGCTGCGGTGCAGGCTGGCGTCGATCGCGACCCCGATCGTCTCGTGCTCCCGGCGGACCCCCTCGGCGAGGGCGAGCAGGTCGTCGACGTCGCGGTGGCCCACCGGGGAGAGCGTCACCGTCACGTCGGCCCGCGCGGCGTGGCCGACGATCGTCGCGACCTCCTGGACGGTGAGGCCGGCCGCGGACAGCGTGAGGTCGAAGGCGCGCGGACCGGGCAGCGGGTTGGCCGCGAGCGCCGGGAGGGTGCCCATGAGGTGGGCGGCGAAGCGGTCGGTGTCCTCGGCGGTGAGCGGGAGCAGCGCGGTCATCCGGTTCGTCTCACGCAGCCGCGCCGCGACGGCGATCGCGTCGCGGACCTCGGGCCCGGCGACGAAGCGCGCGGCGACGGAGCTCGGGATCGACACGGCCGTCACCCTATGCCGTGACGTCCGGCACCCGCATGGAGAAGGCCCTGGACCGGATGGTCCACGCGGCCTGGTTCCCGGCTCACGACGTGGACCGGGCCAGACCCGCGGCCAGGTGGTCACGGGCGAAGGCGAGGGACTCCGCGAGGGCGGCCTCGCGCCCCGTCCGGTCCTGCCGCCGGGTCCCCACCTCGAGCGCGACCGCACCGGCGTAGCCGCTCTGCGCGATGTGCTCGAGGAACTCCGCGCACGGCTGGTTCCCCCGCCCCGGTGGGAGGTGCTCGTCCTTGAGGGTCGTCGAGCCCGAGCCGTCCGCGAGGTGGACGTGGGCCAGCCGGTCGCCGAGGGCGTGGACCATCGCCATCGCGTCGCTGCGCGCGGTCGCCGTGTGGGACAGGTCCATCGTCACGTGGTCGTACGGCTGCGGCACCGGGTCCCAGTGCGGCAGGTACGCCTGGACGGTGCCGCGCCCGGCCGTCCACGGGAACATGTTCTCGACGGCCAGGCACAACCCGCTGTCGTGCTCACGGGTCGCCACGCCGTCGACGAAGTGCTCGGCGTACGCCTTCTGCCACCGGAAGGGCGGGTGGAGGACGACGACCGTCGCGCCCACCTCCTGGGCGAGCTCGATGGAGCGGTCGACCTTGCCCCACGGGTCGATGCCCATGACGCGCTGCGTGAGCAGGAGGGTCGGTGCGTGGATCGAGTGGACGGGGACGCCGTGCTCCTCGACGAGCTGCCGCAGCCGGGTCGCGTCCTGCGTGGCCGGGTCCGTCCACACCATGACCTCGATGCCGTCGTACCCCAGTCGGGCGGCGAGCGAGAACGCCACCTCCGCACTGGCCGGGTAGACCGAGGCCGTCGAGAGGGTGACGGCGATGTCGGCTCCGGGGATGCCGTGGGCGGGCGCGGGCATGGGATCGAGCGTACGACGGGGGTCGGGCCCACCTCGGGGGCGCGGTCCCGGCCGGTCCCTCAGTCGGGGATGTTCATCCGGTCGAGCCGGCGGAGGATGACGCCCTCGCGCAGCGCCCACGGGCAGATCTCGAGCTCCTCGACGCCCAGGAGGTCCATCGCGGCCTCGGCGACGATCGCACCGGCGAGGCTCTGCGCCGCGCGGGACTCGCTGATCCCCGGCAGCTCGGCGCGCTCGGCGGCGGTGAGGCCGGCGAGCCGGGAGATCGTCGAGCTGACGTCGCTCGCGCGGAGGATCCGCGGGACGTAGGGGCCCTCGCCGCTGGGTGCGGCGCCGTTGAGCCGAGCCAGGGTGCGCATCGTCTTGCTCGTGCCGACGACGTGGTCGACCTTTCCCGCACGGGCGATGTCCCGGATCTCGCTCGCGATCGTCGCCCGGGCGTGCTTGCGGGCGGCCTTGACCTGGGCGGCGTCCGGCGGGTCGCCTGCGAGTAGGTCGCGCGTGACCCGCCCGGCGCCGAGCGGGAGGGAGATGGCGACGTCGGGGTCCTCGTCGATGCCGACGGCGATCTCGAGCGAGCCGCCGCCGATGTCGATGACGAGCAGTCGTCCGCTGCTCCAGCCGAACCACCGGCGGACGGCGAGGAAGGTCAGCCGCGACTCCATCTCGCCCGAGAGCACGCGCAGCTCGACCCCCGTGCGATCACGGACCGCCTCGAGGACCTCGGCACCGTTGGGGGCCTCGCGGATCGCCGACGTGGCGAACGCGACGACCTCCTCGACGCCCCGCTCCTCGGCGACCTCCAAGCACTCGATGACGAACTCTGCGAGCCGGTCACGCCCGCCGTCGGAGATGCGGCCGTCGTCCTCGACGTGCTCGGACAGCCGCAGCTCGATCTTGTGCGAGGTCGCCGGCAGCGGCTGGGCGCCGGGGTGGGCGTCGACGACGAGCAGGTGGACGGTGTTCGACCCGACGTCGATGACTCCCAGGCGCATGATCCCCAAGCGTAGAACGGCGCCGCGGCGTGCGTACTGTGGGCCGGTGACCGAGACCCCCCTCGACGCTCCCCGGACGTGGGTGGAGTTCGCGGATCCGGCAGACGAGGGCCAGCGGTTCCGGTGCGACCTGACGTGGCTGACCTCCCGCTGGACGTGCGTCTTCGGGACCGGTTGCCACGGCATCGATGCCGAGCTGCCCGACTTCGGGTGCTGCGTGCTCGGCGCCCACTTCACCGACGACGACGACGTCGAGCGGGTCGCGGCGGCGGCCGCGGAGCTGGGCCCCGACGAGTGGCAGCTGCGCCCGGAGGGTCGTCTCGCGCGGTCGACGTGGACCGAGAAGGAGGACGGCGCGCGCAAGACGCGGGTCGTCGACGGGGCGTGCATCTTCCTCAACAGACCGGGGTTTCCCGCGGGTGCCGGCTGCGCGCTGCACCAGCACGCCGGGCTCGTCGGCGTCGAGCCGCACACGGTGAAGCCGGACGTCTGCTGGCAGCTGCCGATCCGCCGGACCTACCGGGAGGTCGAGCTGCCCGACGGCACGGAGTACCTCGAGGTGAGCATCGGCGAGTACGACCGACGCGGCTGGGGGCCGGGCGGGCACGACCTCGACTGGTACTGCTCCGGCAGCCCGGATGCGCACGTCGCCGCCGACCCGGTGTACCTGACCGAGGGGCCGGGGCTGATCGAGCTCATGGGCCGGGCAGGGTACGACGTCCTCGTGCAGCACTGCGAGGCGCACCTGGCGCTCGTCGACGCAGCACGCGCCCGGCCCGGCGGGCGGCGTCTGCTGCCGCTGCTGGTGCACCCGGCGACCCTGGCGGCGCGGTAACCCGGTCCCCCGAACCGGGCCTGGGCGGTGCCTGCCCGAATCGCGACGGGTTTGGCGAGCCCCGCCCCGTTCGAACCCGTCGCGCTTCGCCAAACCCGTCGCGGTTTCGACGTCCCCAGGGGCGCGCGCCCCCGCCAGCGATCCACAGCGTCACCGGTCCGCTCGCCCGCCTGCCCCCGGGCGGCGAGCCTGCGGACGTGGACCCACGCCTGACCCCGTTCCTCGACCTCCAACGCGGCCTCGTCCTGCGGCGGCAGGCGGAATCCGTCGGGGTGATGCCGGCCGACCTGGCGCGCCTCGTGCGGACCGGGGAGATCGAGCGCGTGCGCCGCGGCGTCTTTGCGCGCCCGATCGTGGACGACGGGCCCGCGCGGCCCACCCTCGAGCTCGTCCGCCGGGTCCGCGCTGCGCTGATGACCCACCCGCAGGTCATCGCCACGCACCAGTCCGCCGCGGCGCTGCACGGGCTCCCGCTGTTCGACGTCGACCTTTCCGTCGTCGACCTGGCCGGAGCGATCAGCAGCACCACCCGCCGGGGCGACCTGCGTATCCGCCCGATGCCCCCGGGTGGGCCGTACCCGCAGCGGTTCGTCCCGCCTGCGCTCGCCTGTGTGCAGCTCGCCGCGTCCTCGCACGTCGCAGCGGTCGTGGCGATGGACGCCGCACTGAACCGGCGGCTGGTCACGCGCGCCGATCTCGACGCCGCGGCCGGTCTCCTGCCACGGGCCCGCCGCACCCGAGCTGCGGCGGCGGTCGGAGCGACCGACCCCGGGGCGGAGTCGGTCGGCGAGACCCGGACCCGTCTGGCGCTGCGCACCCTTGCCCGGCCGGTGCGATCCCAGGTCGAGCTGCGAGACGCGCGCGGGTTCGTCGGGCGGATCGACCTCATGGTCGAGCACGTCGTGGTCGAGTTCGACGGGGCGGTGAAGTACGAGGGTGCCGAGGGACGCCGCGCGCTGGTCGCGGAGAAGCGGCGAGAGGACCGGATCCGCGCCCTCGGCCATCCGGTCGTGCGAGTCACGTGGGGCGACCTGGCCGACCCCGCGCACTGGCTCGCCCGGGTCCATCGGCTGCTGCGGCGATAGGGTCGGCGGCATGCGGTCCTTCAACGGAATCGACGAGATCGAGGCGGCAGTCGGGGAGGATCTCGGCGCGAGCGAGTGGCACACGATCACGCAGGAGCAGATCGACGCCTTCGCCGACGCGACCGGCGACCACCAGTGGATCCACGTCGATCCCGAGCGGGCGAAGGACGGCCCGTTCGGCGGGACCATCGCCCACGGTTACCTCACGCTCAGCCTCGTGCCGTCGATGGTCTGGCAGGTGTACGAGCTCACCGGTGTCTCCGCGGCCCTCAACTACGGCTCGAACAAGGTGCGTTTTCCCACGCCCGTCCCGGTCGGGTCCCGCGTCCGCGGGCACGTCACCATCAGCGGCGTCGAGCGCAACGCCCGTGGCGCGAACCTGCTGACCACGGTCACGGTCGAGCTCGAGGGCGCGGCCAAGCCGGCCTGCGTGGCCGAGACGGTCACGGTGGTCATCGCGGGCTGACCGCCGGCTCGCCTCGGCCGGGCGTCAGTGCGGTTCGTCCGGCCTCGTCCTCCGGCGCGCGAGGGGCGGTCTCGACGCGCGCGGCGTTGTCGCACCCCTGACCTAGCCTCCTGCGCATGGCGACGAAGACCACCCGCTCCGGGTACCGCTGCACCGAGTGCGGGTGGACGAGTGTGAAGTGGGTCGGTCGCTGCGGCGAGTGCCAGGCGTGGGGGACGGTCGTCGAGGCGGGCGGACCCACCGTCGCTCGCACGGCACCGGCACGGCACGTCGCCACCCCCGCTGTGCCGATCGCACAGATCGACGGCGCCCGGGCGCAGGCCCGCCCGACCGGCGTCGGGGAGTTCGACCGTGTCCTCGGCGGCGGCCTCGTCGCCGGGGCCGTCGTCCTCGTCGCCGGAGAACCGGGCATCGGCAAGTCGACCCTCCTGCTCGACGTCGCCGCCCGCGCCGCCACCGAGGGCCGCACGGTCCTCTACGTCTCCGGCGAGGAGACGGCCGCCCAGGTCCGGTCGCGCGCCGAACGGATCGGCGCGCTCGCCGACGGCCTCTATCTCGCCTCCGAGCACGACCTCGGCGCCGTCCTCAGGCAGATCGAACGCCTCGCCCCGGACCTCGTCGTCGTCGACTCCGTCCAGACGATCGCCTCGAGCGAGGTCGACGGCTCGCCCGGCAACGTCGGGCAGGTCCGCGAGGTCGCGGCAGCGCTCATCCAGTCCGCAAAGTCCACCGACACCGCGATGCTCCTCGTGGGTCACGTGACGAAGGAAGGCTCGATCGCCGGCCCCCGCGTGCTTGAGCACCTCGTCGACGTCGTCGTCCAGTTCGAGGGCGACCGGCACTCGCGGCTGCGGCTCGTGCGGGCGGTGAAGAACCGCTACGGCCCCACCGACGAGGTCGGCTGCTTCGACCTGTCGGACGCGGGCATCACCGGTCTGGCCGACCCGAGCGGGCTGTTCCTCTCGCAGCGGACGACCCAGGTTCCCGGCACCTGCGTCACCATCACCCTCGAGGGGCGCCGCCCCCTCGTCACCGAGGTGCAGGCCCTCGTCGCACCGTCGCAGATCCCCACTCCACGGCGGGCGACCTCCGGCCTCGACGCGGCACGGGTCTCGATGATCACCGCCGTCCTCGACCGGCGCGCCGGCGCTCCGCTGGGCAAGCACGATATCTACCTCTCGACGGTCGGCGGCGTCCGCGTCACCGAACCCGCCTCCGACCTCGCCGTCGCCCTCGCCCTCGCCTCATCCCTGCGCGACCAGCCGCTGCCGGCCGGGACCGTCGCCCTGGGTGAGGTCGGGCTCGCCGGGGAGGTCCGTCCTGCGACCGGCGTCGCGCGCCGGATCGCCGAGGCCGCGCGGCTCGGATTCACCCGCGCGCTCGTGCCCCCCGGCGTGAGGGGGAGCGAGCCCGTCCCGCACGGGCTCACCGTGGTCGAGGTACCCGACGTGGCCAGCGCGGTCCGCACCTCTTTCGGGGGTCGCGGGAGCTAGGATCACCGCAGGTCACGGGGCGAAGGGGGAATCGCCCGACCTCGCGCGAGAACAGGACAGACGATGAACGACACCGATCTGCTGGAGGCGACGAAGGCCGCCGTCGCGCCCGGGACCGAGCTGCGCGACGGGCTCGAGCGCATCCTGCGCGGCAACACCGGTGCTCTCATCGTCCTCGGCGACGACAAGACGGTGCAGTCCATCAGCACCGGCGGCTTCGAGCTCGACATCCCGTTCTCCGCGACCCGCATGCGGGAGCTGGCGAAGATGGACGGCGCGATCATCCTGGACAAGGACGCCACCCGGATCGTGCGGGCCGCGACCCACCTCGTGCCCGACCCGACGATCGAGACCTCCGAGTCGGGTACGCGGCACCGCACCGCCGAGCGCGTCGCGAAACAGACCGGCTACCCCGTCGTCACCGTCAGCCAGTCGATGCGGATCATCGCCCTCTACGTCGCAGGCGTCCGGCACGTCCTCGAGGGCTCGAGCGCGATCCTCTCCCGCGCTAACCAGGCCCTGCAGACCCTCGAGCGCTACAAGTCCCGGCTGGACGAGGTGACGAGCAACCTCTCCGCCCTCGAGATCGAGGACCTCGTCACCGTCCGTGACGTCGCCAACGTCCTGCAGCGACTCGAGATGGTCCGCCGGATCACCGCCGAGATCAACGGCTACGTCACCGACCTCGGCGTCGACGGCCGGTTGCTGACCCTCCAGCTCGAGGAGCTCACCGCCGGCCCCGGCAACGATATCGAGTGGGTCGTCGAGGACTACCTGCCCGAGGGGTCCACGCTCGAGGTCGCCGACGCCGTCGCCGCCCTCACCCGGCTGTCCGCGACCGAGCTCGTCGACCCGGCCGAGTGCGTGCGGGTGCTCGGGTTCGAGGTCGGCGGTGACGCGCTCGACGCGCCGTGCGTACCTCGCGGCTACCGCCTGCTCAGCCGGGTCCCCCGCCTGCCCGGCGCCATCGTCAGCCGGCTCGTCGAGCACTTCGGGACCCTGCAGGCGCTGCTCGCCGCGAACATCGACGACCTCATGGCCGTCGAGGGCGTCGGGGACGGACGGGCGAAGATCGTCCGCGAGGGCCTGTCCCGGCTCGCCGAGGCCTCGATCCTCGAGCGTTACGTGTGAGGACAGGGGCATCCACCGCGGCAGGGGCCGATGAGTCGAACCCGGCTTCGCACCTGCACGGCCCCGTCCTCGCATGGTTCGACCGGCACGGACGTACCGAGCTCCCGTGGCGTGACCCCGACTGCTCGGCGTGGGGCGTCTTCCTCTCCGAGGTGATGTCCCAGCAGACCCCCCTGCACCGCGTCGAGCCGGTGTGGCGCGAGTGGATGCAGCGGTGGCCGACGCCTGCCGACCTCGCGGCCGACTCCCCCGGCGAGGCCGTGCGCGCCTGGCGTCGGCTCGGCTACCCCCGCCGCGCCCTCCGGCTGCACGAGGCGGCGACGGCGATGGTGCGCGACCACGGCGGTGAGGTCCCGAGGGGTCACGACGAGCTGCTCGCGCTGCCCGGCGTCGGGGCGTACACCGCCGCGGCCGTCTCCTCCTTCACGCACCAGATCCCCGTGCCAGTGGTCGACACCAACGTCCGGCGCGTCCTCGCGCGGGCGGTCACGGGCGCCGAGCACGCCGCCCCGGCCCTCACCGTCGCCGAGTCCCGGCTCGCCGCGGCCTCGATGCCGACCGGCACGACCGACGAGAACATCACTCGGGCCAACCGGTGGAACGTGGCCGTCATGGAGCTCGGCGCGCTGGTGTGCACGGCGCGGGCGCCGAAGTGCGACCGGTGCCCGGTCCTCGACCGCTGCGCGTGGGTGGCCGCCGGGCGCCCGGCCTACGACGGGCCCCCGCGGCGTGGTCAGGCGTGGGCGGGCACCGACCGGCAGGTGCGCGGCCGCATCGTCCAGGCCCTGCGCGAGTCCCCGGACCCGGTGACCCGCGCTGCTCTCGCCTCCACCTGGCCCGACGACGCCACGAAGGTCGACCGGTGCCTCGCGGCGCTCGTCGAGGACGGTCTCGTCGAGCCGACCGACGACGGCGCCGCGTACCGCCTCCCCCGCTGACCCCGGCTCAGAGCTCGAGGAGCATCCGGGAGTTGCCCAGGGTGTTCGGCTTGACCCGCTCGAGATCGAGGAACTCGGCGACACCCTCGTCGTACGAGCGCAGGAGCTCGATGTACACCGCCGGCTCGACGGCCTGCCCCTCGATCTCATGGAAGCCGTGCCGCGAGAAGAAGTCGACCTCGAAGGTCAGGCAGAAGATCCGGCGGACGCCGAGCTCACGCGCGTCGGCGAGCAGCCGTTCGAGGATGACTCCCCCGATCCCCAGCCGCAGGTGCTCCTCCGACACGGCCAGGGTGCGGACCTCTGCGAGGTCCTCCCACATGACGTGCAGCGCCCCGCAGCCGACGACGACACCGTCGATCTCCGCGACCCGGAACTCCTGCACCGCCTCGTAGTACGTCACGGCCTCCTTGTCGAGGAGGACCCGACGCTCGGACAGCGGCTTGACGAGGGCCCGGATCGCGCGGACGTCCGACGTGCGCGCGCGGCGCACGACGACCTGGGGCTCGCTCATCCCCCCAACCTACGACGCCCGACCCTCTGGCGATACTCAACCGAACAGTTGACGGTTAGCTGCACCCCGGCTACCGTGAAGATCAACCACACAGTTGAGGATGATGCCCGTGACCGACGATCGGCTCTCGCTGGCCTTCGCAGCCCTCGCCGACCCGACGCGGCGCGACCTCGTCGCACGCCTCACCATCGGTGGCGCAAGCGTCAGCGAGCTGGCCGCCCCGTACGCGATGAGCCTGCAGGCGGTGAGCAAGCACCTCACCGTGCTCGAGGGCGCCGGGCTCGTAACCCGCCGCAAGGAGGGCCGGCGCACCCTCGTCCACCTCGAGCCCGAGCGCCTCGGCGAAGTGACCGCGTGGGTGGACACCCACCGGCGGCGGGCCGAGGCCCGGATGTCCCGCCTCGCCGCCGTCCTCGCCGACACCGACCCATCGACCCGCACCGACGACACCATCACCGCACCCGAAGGAGAATGACGATGACCGACCGCCTGACCACCGCCCGCATCGAAGGCGACCCCGACGTCCCGATCATCCGCATCACCCGGGACTTCGAGGCCACCCCCGCCCAGCTCTTCGGCGCCCACACCGACCCCGATCTCTACGCCCGATGGGTCGGACGCGATGACCTGTCCACCCGTGTCGAGCACTGGGACGCGCGCCGCGGCGGCAGCTGGCGCTTCGTCAACATCCGCGAGGCCGAGGGCGAGACCGAGGAGTACGCCTTCCGTGGGTGCTTCCACGAGGTCCGCGAGGACCGCATCGTCCAGACGTTCACGTTCGAGGGCATGCCGGACGCCGTCTCGCTCGAGACGCTGACGTTCGAGGACCTCGGCGACGGCTGGACCCGCCTGCACGCGCAGTCGCTCGTCGACTCCTTCGAGGCGCGCGAGGGGATGCTCGCCTCCGGCATGGAGACCGGCATCCAGGAGGGTTACGAGAAGCTCGACGCGCTCTTGGCCGACGACGCGGTCCGATGACCTCCCGGTGGCGCGGCGCCGCTCGACCTGGCATCGTTCCGGGCATCTGACGGCCCCGCTGGCACGACGAGGGGCGGTGACCGGATCGGTCACCGCCCCTCGTTCGTCTGCACGGAACGACGTCAGTCGCTGGACGTGTCGCCCGCCTCGACGAGCGGGATCTCGAGCGCCGAGGTGTTCGGGGCGCCGGCGAACGTGAACGTCGCCTCCTTGCCCTCGCCCTCGACACCGACGGCGACGATCTCCCCCGAGCCGAGCTCGCCGTAGAGGATCTTCTCCGACAGGACGTCCTCGATCTCGCGCTGGATCGTCCGCTTGAGCGGCCGTGCCCCGAGCACGGGGTCGTACCCGCGCTTGGCGAGCAGCGCCTTGGCCTCGGTCGTGAGCTCGATGCCCATGTCCTTGTCCTTCAGGCGCGCGTCGAGCTTGGCGATCTCGAGCTCGACGATCTTCTCGATCTCGGCCGGCGTCAGCTGGGCGAACACGATCGTCTCGTCGACCCGGTTGAGGAACTCCGGCCGGAAGTGCTCCTTGAGCGCCCCGTTCACCTTCGCCTTCATCCGGTCGTACTCCGTCATCGATTCCGCACCGGCCGAGAACCCGAGGACACCCTTGGAGATGTCGCGCGCTCCGAGGTTCGTCGTCATGATGATGACGGTGTTCTTGAAGTCGACGTTGCGACCCTGCGAGTCGGTCAGGCGACCCTCGTCGAGCACCTGGAGAAGGCTGTTGAAGATCTCCGGGTGGGCCTTCTCGACCTCGTCGAAGAGGACGACCGAGAACGGCTTGCGGCGCACCTTCTCCGTGAGCTGACCGCCCTCGTCGTACCCGACGTACCCGGGCGGCGAGCCGAAGAGCCGGCTGACCGTGTGCTTCTCGGCGAACTCGGACATGTCCATCGTGATGAGCGCGTCCTCGTCGCCGAAGAGGAACTCGGCGAGCGCCTTCGCGAGCTCGGTCTTACCCACGCCCGTCGGGCCGGCGAAGATGAACGAACCACCGGGGCGGCGCGGGTCCTTAAGACCGGCACGAGTGCGGCGGATCGCCTGGGAGAGCGCCTTGATCGCCTCGTCGTTGCCGACGACCCGCTTGTGGAGCTCGGCCTCCATGTTGAGCAGCCGGCTGCTCTCCTCCTCGGAGAGCTTGAAGACGGGGATGCCGGTCGAGGCGGCGAGGACCTCGGCGATGACCTCCTCGTCGACGACCGCGGCCACGTCGAGGTCTCCGTTCCTCCACTCCTCCTCGCGCTTCGCCTTCTCCTCGATGAGCGTCTTCTCCTGGTCCCGCAGGCGGGCGGCACCCTCGAAGTCCTGGCTGTCGATCGCCGACTCCTTCTCCTTGCGGACCTCGGCGATGCGCTCGTCCATCGCCTTCAGCTCCGGCGGGGCCGAGAGGCGGCGGATCCGCAGGCGCGCGCCGGCCTCGTCGATGAGGTCGATCGCCTTGTCCGGCAGGAAGCGGTCGTTGACGTAGCGGTCGGCCATCGTCACGGCGCCGACGATCGCGGCGTCGGTGATCGTCACCTTGTGGTGCGCCTCGTAGCGGTCGCGCAGACCCCTGAGCATCTCGATCGCGTGGGCGATCGAGGGCTCGTCGACCTGGATCGGCTGGAACCGGCGCTCGAGCGCGGAGTCCTTCTCGATGTGCTTGCGGTACTCCTCGAGCGTCGTCGCGCCGATCGTCTGGAGCTCGCCGCGGGCGAGCATCGGCTTGAGGATGCTCGCGGCGTCGATCGCACCCTCGGCGGCGCCCGCACCGACAAGGGTGTGGATCTCGTCGATGAAGATGATGATGTCGCCGCGGGTCTTGATCTCCTTGAGGACCTTCTTCAGGCGCTCCTCGAAGTCACCGCGGTACCGGCTGCCGGCCACGAGCGAGCCGAGGTCGAGGGTGTAGACCTGCTTGTCCTTCAGTGGCTCGGGCACGTCCCCGGCGACGATGTCCTGCGCGAGGCCCTCGACGACGGCGGACTTGCCGACGCCGGGCTCACCGATGAGGACCGGGTTGTTCTTCGTCCGGCGCGAGAGGACCTGCATGACGCGCTCGATCTCCTTCTCGCGCCCGATGACCGGGTCGAGCGAGCCGTCGCGG
The DNA here is from genome assembly GCF_900289115.1 of Janibacter massiliensis. GTDB lineage: Bacteria > Actinomycetota > Actinomycetes > Actinomycetales > Dermatophilaceae > Janibacter_A > Janibacter_A massiliensis. The sequence goes on from NZ_LT985196.1 coordinate 332,030, forward strand.
GCGGCCTGGGTGAGGTTGCGGCCGAACTGGTCGAGCACGAGCGAGCCGGCGGGCGTGCCCTCGGCGGCGCCACCGGCGCCGACGCCGGCGGTCGCGCCCTCCTTGCCGCCCTGGTAGCCGGAGATGAGCTGGAGCACCTGCTGGCGCACGCTGCCCAGGTCCGCCCCGAGCTTGACGAGGACCTGCGCGGCCACGCCCTCGCCCTCGCGGATGAGGCCGAGGAGGATGTGCTCGGTGCCGATGTAGTTGTGGCCGAGCTGGAGCGCCTCGCGCAGCGACAGCTCGAGGACCTTCTTCGCGCGCGGCGTGAACGGGATGTGGCCCGAGGGCGCCTGCTGGCCCTGGCCGATGATCTCCTGCACCTGCTCGCGGACCGACTCCAGCGAGATGCCCAGGCCCTCGAGCGCCTTGCTCGCGACACCCTCGCCCTCGTGGATGAGGCCGAGGAGGATGTGCTCGGTCCCGATGTAGTTGTGGTTGAGCAGCCGCGCCTCCTCCTGGGCGAGGACGACGACGCGGCGGGCGCGGTCGGTGAACCTTTCGAACATGCGTGCTCCTCCGTTGGTCGCGGCGCTGCGGCGGACCGAGCGACGTGCCGTCGATGCTAGTCACGGGGTCGGACGTCGCACCGGTGGTGCGGGCCCTGCTCCCGTCCTGCGGGGGTCAACGCCGACCCGGCGGCCCGATGTTCCGCGGCTCCGCACGCCCCGGTTACGCCCCCGGCGAACAGCCGTCAGCGGCGCTGGCAGCGACCGCACCAGAACAGGTTGCGGCCGGCGACGACCGCGGTGCGCACCCGCGACCCGCAGACGAAGCACGCCTCCCCCGTCCGCTTGTAGACGTACGGCACGAGCGGGTCGGGCACGGGGACGGGCTCACCCGCCGCGAGCGCGGCCTCCGCGGCGACGACGTCCTCCTCGACCGTGAGGATCCGGCCCGTCGCGACGCCGATCGGCATGAGCCGCACGAGGTCGTCCCACACCGCCCGCCACCGGTCCTCGCGCAGGGCGGAGCCGGGCTTCGCCGGGTCGAGCCGGTGCCGGAAGAGCACCTCGCTGCGGTAGACGTTCCCCACCCCGGCAAGGACGGCCTGATCCATGATCAGCGGCCCGATCGCCGTCCGGCTGCGGTGCACGCGGTGCCACGCCCGCTCGGGGTCGTTGAGCTCGTCGAGCGGGCGGAGGGGGTCGGGCCCGAGCCGGGCCTGGATCGCCTCCGCCTCCGCGGGGGTGAGCACCTCGCACGCCGTCGCACCGCGCAGCTCGGCGAGCCGGTCGGCGGTGAGCAGCCGCAGGCGGACCTGCCCGACCGGATCGGGCGCCCCCGTCGCGGCGTAGTCACCGGCATGGACGTGGAACTTCCCGTACAGCCCGAGGTGGACGTGGAGGACGAGATCGCCGTCGAACGCGACGAAGAGGTGCTTGCCCCACGCGGACGCACCGCGCCAGGCCCGGCCGTCGAGGAGCGCCGCCCCGTCCTCGAACCGGCCCTGGGGTGACGAGGCCCGCGGCGCGGTCCCGGCGAAGGCGTCGTCGAGATCGTGGGCGAGCCGGTGGAGGGTGTGGCCTTCGGGCATGGGGGTGATCCTCCCCCGGACCTCAGCTCGCCTTCTTCGGGGCCGTCTTCTTGGTCGCTGTCTTCTTGGTCGCCGCCTTCTTCGCGGTCGTCTTCTTCGCCGCCGTCTTCTTCGCGGTCGTCTTCTTCGCGGCAGTCTTCCGGGGTGCCTCGTCGGCGTGGTCGTCCGACTCCCCCGCGTCGTCCGACTCTCCTGCGCCGTCCGGGGCCTCGCCGCGGGCGGCCTTCGCCTTCTCGACCGACTTCGCCAGCGCCGCGAGCAGGTCGACGACCTCCCCGCCGGCTTCCTCGCTCTCGGCCGGGGCTCGCACCTCGCCGCCCTCGAGCTTGGTCTCGACGAGCTCCTTCACAGCCGCCTCGTACTCGTCCTCGTACTCGCTCGGGTCGTAGTCACCCGCGAGCTGCTCGATGAGGACCTTGGCCATCGCCAGCTCCTTGTCGCTGGCGTGGACGTCCTCGTCGAGGTCGCCGAGCTCGTCGGTCGCCCGCACCTCGTCCGGCCACAGCATCGTCTGCAGGACGATCGCGTCCTCGCGCACCCGGAGCACGGCCATCGTCTGCCGCGTGCGGATCGACACCGTCGCGACGGCGATCCGGTCCTCGCCGACGAGCGCGTCGCGCAGCAGGACGTACGCCTTCATCGCCGACTGGTCGGGCTGGAGGTAGTACGTCTTGTCGAAGTAGATCGGGTCGATCTGCTCGCGCGGGACGAACTTCTCGACGGTGATCTCCTTCGAGGAGCGGACCGGCAGCTCCTTGAGGTCCTCGTCGGTGAGGACGACCATCCTCCCGTCCTCGGTCTCGTACCCCTTGGCGATGTCCTCGTAGGCGACCTGCTCGCCGTCGACGGAGCACACCCGCTGGTACTTGATGCGCCCGCCGTCCTCGCGGTGCACCTGGCGGAACTGCACGTCGTGGTTCTCCGTCGCGCTGTACAGGCGGACGGGCACGTTGACGAGCCCGAACGAGACGGCGCCCTTCCAGATCGGTCGCACGGTGCTTCCCTCCGTCGCCGCACCGACCCACGTCGGCGCCCGGAGCCCCATCGTCGCACCCTCGCTGCGGCAGGATGGGTGCATGGCCGACGACGCCCGCCCCGCCGCGGAGCCGATGCTCGCGATCGCGGGCGAGGGGGTGCCCACGGGCCGCGAGTGGGTGCACGAGGTCAAGTGGGACGGGATGCGGCTCCTCGCGGACGTCCACGACGGCGCCGTGCGGCTGCTCTCCCGGTCCGGGCGCGACGTCACCGACACCTTTCCCGAGCTGCGCTCGCTCTGCCGCGTCGCCGACGACGTCCTCCTCGACGGCGAGGTCATCGCGCTGCGGGACGGTGCCCCGTCGTTCGCCGCGCTCGCCGACCGGATGCATGTGCGCGACCGCGGGCGGGCCGAGCGCCTGGCCGCGACCCGCCCCGTGACGTTCATGGTGTTCGACGTCCTGCGGGTCGCGGGGACCGGGGTGACCCACCTGCCGTGGACCGACCGCCGCAGGCTGCTCGAGGCCCTCGACCTCGACGGGCTGCACTGCCAGGTGCCGCAGGTCCACGACGACGGCGCGGCGCTCTTCGAGGCCACCCGGGAGTCCGGGCTCGAGGGAGTCGTCAGCAAGCGGCGCTCCGCGCCCTACCTGCCGGGACGGCGCAGCGGGGACTGGGTGAAGTCGGCCCACCGCCTCACCGTGTCGGCCGTGGTCGGGGGTTGGCGGCCCGAGTCGAACGGCTCGGGACGGATCGGGGCGCTCCTCGTCGGCCAGCCCGACGGGGCGGGCGGCTGGCGCTACGCGGGTCGGGTCGGGTCGGGTGTCTCGGGCGCCGCCGCAGAGCGACTCACGGCCGCGCTCGAGCCGCTGGTGCGCGAGGCCTCCCCGTTCTCCGACGACGTGCCGCGGGTCGATGCCGCCGGCGCGACGTGGGTGACTCCGGAGCTCGTCGTCGAGCTCCGCGCGCTCGGCCACGCCGACTCCGGCAGGCTGCGACAGCCGACCTTCCTCGGGGTCCGGCCTGACCTCACGCCCGGGCGCCTGGCGTCCGGCAGGTCCTGAGCGGAGCGGCCGTGGTCGACCAGCCCGAGGTGACCCGCGCCGTCGTCGACGGACGCACCCTGCGCCTGACGAGCCTGTCGAAGGTCCTCTTCCCCGCGACGGAGACGACCAAGGGCGAGGTCCTCGCGCACTACGCCGCCGTCGCCCCGCTGCTCCTGCCCCACCTGCGCGACCGACCGGTCACCCGGGTCCGCTGGCCGCACGGCGTCGGCTCCGAGGGGTTCTTCGAGAAGAACGTCCCCGCCGGTGCGCCCGACTGGCTCCCGCGCACGCGGATCGACGACGTCACCTACCCCCACGTCGACGACGTCGCGGCCCTCAGCTACCTGGTCAACCTCAACGCGATCGAGCTCCACGTCCCGCAGTGGCGCGTGGACCGGGAGACCGGTGAACGCCGCAACCCCGACCGTCTCGTCATCGACCTCGACCCCGGCACCGGCGCGGGCCTGCTCGAGTGCGCGACCGTCGCCCTCGCGGTCCGGGAGCGCCTCGGCGGCCTGGGGATGGAGCTGCACCCCGTCACGAGCGGCAGCAAGGGCATGCAGCTGTACGCGGCGCTCGGCGGCGACCTCACGAGCGACCAGGTGCGGGACCTGGCCAAGACCCTGGCCGGCGAGCTCGTCGGCTCGATGCCGCAGCTCGTCGTCTCGTCGATGACGAAGTCGATCCGGCCCGGGAAGGTGCTCCTCGACTGGAGCCAGAACGTCGCGGCGAAGACGACGATCACCCCCTACGCGCTGCGCGGACGGGAGCTGCCGTGCGTGGCGACCCCGCGGACGTGGGAGGAGGTCGAGACCGGCGCCGACGGCGGGCGGTTCGAGCAGGTGCTCGTGTGGGACCTGCCGCCGCGGCTCGAGAAGCACGGCGATCTCCTCGCGGATCTCGCGCCCTAGCGGGGGCAGCCGGCGCACTCCGTGCATCCGGGAACCCGCACGAGGAGGCAGCACGTCGGCCGGGCCGGGGGCGGGAGACGTTCGCCGCGGGCCGTGCGGGCGCGGTGCTCGGCGAGCGCCCACGCATCGCGGACGAGGCACCAGCGCCGGTGCGGCCCCATCGGGTGGCGGGCCGGGAACCGATCGAGGAGCCCGGCGAGCGAGTCCTCGTACCGGCGCTCGGCCGACCGGTCACCGGCCAGGGAGCGGGCGATCCACGGCGCGGCGGCCGCGTCGAGCAGGAGCATGAGGACGGTCGTGTCCGCGAGCCCCTTGGGCAGCGGATCACCCGCCCATGCACGGGCCCCGGCCGCCCACTCGTCGCGAAGACGAGCCAGCTGCGCCGGGGCCGCGGTGCGCGGATCGACCGCGTCGATCAGGCGTGCGCCTTGTCGTAGGCCGCCTGGATGTCGGCCTTGATGCGGCCGCGGTCGGAGACCTCGTAGCCGTTCGAGCGGGCCCACTCGCGGACCTTCGTCAGGTCAGCGCTGCTGCTGGCGTTGCTCGTCCGGCGGGCCGTGGTGGAGCGGCTGGTCGTCTTCCGCCCGCCGGCGCGACGGGCGTGCCCGATCCACGTCGACAGGTCGTCCCGCAGCTTCTGGGCGTTGGCATCGGTGAGGTCGATCTCGTAGGAGACGCCATCGAGGGAGAACGTCACGGTCTCGTCCGCGTCGCTTCCGTCGATGTCGTCGACGAGGAGAACCTGAACCTTCTGCGCCATGAATTTTCGACCCTTCTTGGTGGTAATGCGGAACGGCATTCCGGACCGCTGCGCTCAGGATATCTCAGGCGCGCGCAGGAAAAAACTCCCGAAACAATTCCACCCGGTCATCCACGGGGCTCGAAGCATGGCGCGCCCGTCAGCGCCGCGGGCGCTTCTCGGAATCCGGCGAGTGCTCGTCGGCAAAATTCCTGCCCGGGTTCTCGCGCTCCCACCGCGCCTGCGCTGCGCGCTCGTTCCGATCGGCGGTGATGAGGTTCTTGATGACGATCCAGAAGAGGATCGCAACCCCGATCGTCGGGAGGATCGCGGCGAGGTAGGGCCAGACCTGCGACATCTCGATCAGCTCCTACTCGTGGGCTTCAGGTGGGGAAAGAGGATCGTCTCGCGGATGCTCGCGCCCGTGAAGAGCATGACGAGCCGGTCGATGCCGCACCCGAGCCCACCCATCGGCGGGGCACCGAGCTCCAGGGCGGTGAGGAAGTCCTCGTCGAGCTGCATCGCCTCGGGATCGCCGGCGGCCGCCTTGAGGGACTGCTCGGTGAGCACCTGGCGCTGGATGACGGGGTCGATGAGCTCGGAGAACCCGGTGCCACGCTCGACCCCGCCGATGATGAGGTCCCACGCCTCGATGAGCCCGGGCTCGCTGCGGTGGCGGCGGGCCAGCGGCTGCGCCGAGGCGGGGTAGTCGTAGAGGAACGTCGGCTGGATCAGCCCGGGCTCGACGAGCTCGCCGAGGAGCTCGAGGGCGATCTTCTCGCCGTCCCACGTCGGGTCGATCTCCACGCCGCGCTCCGCCGCGATCTCCCGCAGCCGGGTGGCGGGCGTGTCGACGGTGATCGTCTCCCCGACCGCCTCGGAGATGCCGTCGTAGACCTTGAGCCAGCGCCAGTCCCCGTCGAGGTCGATCGTGCCCGCCGGCGTCTCGATCCGGCGCGAGCCGAACGCATCGGCCGCGGCGAGGATGACGTCCTGCAGGAGACGGGCGATCGTGTGCTGGTCGCCGTACGCCTGATAGGCCTCGAGCATCGTGAACTCGGGGCTGTGCGTGGCGTCCACGCCCTCGTTGCGGAAGATGCGGCCCATCTCGTAGACGCGATCGACCCCGCCGACGACCGCCTTCTTGAGGTTGAGCTCGAGTGCGATCCGCAGCGACATCGGCTGGTCGAAAGCATTCATGTGGGTGTTGAACGGACGGGCCGCTGCGCCACCGTGGACGAGCTGGAGGATCGGGGTCTCGACCTCGAGATAACCCTGGCGCTCGAGCTCGTGCCGGATCGCCGCGAGGATCGCGCCCTTCGTCCGCACCATGTCGCGCGACTCCTGGCGGACGACGAGGTCGGCGTACCGCTGCCGGACCCGCGCCTCCTCCGAGAGGTCCTTGTGCATGACCGGCAGGGGCCGCAGCGCCTTGCTCGCCATGACCCAGCTCGTCGCCATGACCGACAGCTCGCCGCGACGGGAGGAGATGACCCGGCCGGTGACGGCGATGTGGTCGCCCAGGTCCACGTCGGTCTTGAACCGGGCGAGGGCCTCCTCGCCGACCTCCGCGAGCGAGAGCATGACCTGCAGCCGGGTGCCGATGCCCTCCTGGAGGGTGGCGAACGCGAGCTTGCCCGTCGTACGGACGAAGATCACGCGTCCGGCGACGGCGACGACGTCCTGCGTCTCCTCCCCCGTCTCGAGGTGGCCCCAGCGCTCGCGGACCGCGGCGAGGGTGTGGGTGCGCCCGACGGTGACGGGATAGGCCTCGCCGCCGGTGGCGAGGATCCGGTCGCGCTTCTCCCGCCGGACCCGCAGCTGCTCGGGCAGGTCGTTCTCGTCGGGGGCGGTCGCGTTCGGCTCGGTCACGGGGCCCAAGGGTAACGATGCGGGCGCGACCGTCCGACGCCGACGCCGTCGGTCCGCCGGCCGTCAGGCGCCGGTTCCGTCGAAGACCTCGAGCGGGCCGCCCCCTGGCCCCAGGAGCATCGGACGGTTGTCGATGAGCCGGGTCGTGCCGACCTTCGCGGCGACGGCGAGCAGGGCCTCGCCGCTGTACCACTCGGGCACGTCCTTGAGGGTCGTCGGGTGGACGAGGACGAGGTAGTCGACGAGGGCCAGCGGCTCGGCCACGAGCACCGCGCGGGCCGCGCGCCGGACGGCGGAGGGGCCCTCGGCGGCAGCCGCGGCGCCGGCCGCGAGCGCCCGGGACAGGCACAGCGCCACCTCGCGGTCGGCCTCGGAGAGATAGGTGTTGCGGCTGCTCATCGCGAGCCCGTCGTCCTCCCGCACGGTCGGGACCGACACCACCCGCACCGGGAAGTCGAGGTCGCGGACCATCCGGCGGATGAGGAGCAGCTGCTGCGCATCCTTCTGGCCGAAGTAGAACGCGGTCCCACCGGTGAGGTGCATGAGCTTGGCGACGACGGTGAGCACCCCGTCGAAGTGACCCGGGCGCGAGGCTCCCTCGAGCACGTCGCCGAGCGGGCCGGCACTGACCCGCACGCCGGGGTCACCGTCGGGGTAGACGACGTCCGGGGTCGGGGCGAAGACGAGGTCGACGCCCTGGCGGCGACACAGCGCCAGGTCGGCGTCGAAGGTGCGCGGGTAGCGGCTGAGGTCCTCCTTGGGCCCGAACTGCAGGGGGTTGAGGAAGATCGTGACGATGACCTGCTCGGCCCGCTCCCGGGCGGTGCGGATGAGGGTGGCGTGGCCCTCGTGGAGCGCGCCCATCGTCATGACGACCGCGACCTCGCCGCCGGCGGCCGGCTCGATCGCGGCGCGGGCGGCCTTCATCTCGTCGCGGGTCCGGGCGACGACCGGCTCGTTCGGGGTCACGGTGCGGAAGTCTCCCCCATCCCGGCGCCGGCGTCGTCGTCCGCCGCGTCGAGCACGCGCCGGAGCTCGTCCGCAGCGGGGCCCGGCAGGCGGCCCGCCGACCCCGCGCGGCGGGCCGTCGCCCGGGCCAGGGCCAGGTAGGTCGCGCGGATGTCGGGCGACTCCTGCGTGAGCGCGGCGAGGTGGTCGGCGACGGTGCCGGCGTCGCCGCGGGCGACGGGACCGGTGAGCGCGGCATCGCCGGCCCTCAGGGCGTTGTCGAGGCTCGCGGACAGCAGCGGCCGGAGCATCGTCGCCGGGTCCTCGATGCCCGTCCCGCGGAGGATCTCCATCGCCTGCGCGACGAGGGTGACGAGGTGGTTCGAGCCGTGGGCGAGCGCGGCGTGGTAGCTGATCCGCTCGGCGTCGGGCACCCAGACCGGCTCGCCGCCCATCTCGAGCACGAGCGCCTCCGCGACCGGTCGCAGGTCCCCCGCGCAGGTGATCCCGAACGGGCAACCACGCAGCCGCTCCAGGTCGAGGGAGGTGCCCGTGAACGTCATCGCCGGGTGCAGCGCGAGACCGACGACGCCGAGCGCCCCCGCGGGGTCGAACGGCGCCAGGCCGTGACGCCCGGAGGTGTGGACGAGGATCCGACCCTCCCCCAGGGCGCCCGTGGCCACCAGGCCGGCGACGAGGTCGGCGAGGACGTCGTCCGGCACGGCGAGGAGGACGAGGTCGGCGTCCGCGACGACCTCGTCGGCGGTGCGGACCGGCACCCCCGGCAGCAGGGCCTCGGCCCGGGTGCGCGAGGCCTCGGACACGGCCGACACGGCGACGACGTCGTGCCCGGCGACCCGCAGGGCGGCCCCGAGCACGGCCCCGACCCGCCCGGCCCCGACGACGCCGACCCGGAGTCGGGCGGGGACCCGGTGGGCCCGGCCGGTCGCGTGCTCGCTCACCGTCCCATCATGCCCGGGGGGTTGTCCCTCGCGCCTCCCTGCCCTAGGGTCCTCGTCATTACCCGTGAGTAATGCTTCCCTCGGAGGGATCCTGATGAGCTTTCGCCGCCCCACGTCCGCGATCGGCGCCACCGTCCTGACGCTCGCCGCGTCGAGCATCGCCGTCGCCGGCGCGGCCTCGCCCGCGCACGCCGACCAGGTCACGAAGGACCTCACCTACGACTGCAATTTCGACGTGCTCGGGGTCGGTGACGCGGGCAACAGCACGGTGAAGGTGTCGGTGACGGCCGACATCCCGAGCACGCCGCTCCAGGTCGGCACGGCGGCTCCCCGGGTCCCGGTCCAGGCGGTCGTGACCATCCCCGACGACCGTCGCGTCGCGCTCTACGACCTCCTGGCCGTCCGGTCCGTCGACGCGCCCGACGCCGAGACGGCGACGGCCGCCGTCGACCTGAACAAGGACGGCATCGTGACGAGCGCCGACGTCCTCGTCGGGGACACGACCGTCAAGGCCCCGCTCACGGCCCCGGTCACGCTCGTGCCCGCCTCCGGTGACTTCGACGTCACCGCCTCGGGGTCGACCGAGAGCTTCACCCCGACGACGGAGGGTGAGCTCGCGATCGAGGTCGGCGACTTCACGGGCTTCATCCGGGGCTTCTCGAGCGCGGACGGCACGAACTACAAGACGAACATCAAGCTCCGCTGCACGAACACGTCCGCGGACGCCTCGATCGGCGCCTTCACCGTCGAGGCTGCGCCGGTGGACGAGCCGGCGCCCGCGCCCGAGCCCGCGCCCGAGCCGGGGGACGAGCCCGCGCCCGAGCCGACGGACGAGCCCGCCGCGGCGCCCACCGACCAGCCGACCGAGACGCCCCAGGACGGCGGCGCGGAAGCAGCTCCGCCCACGCCTTCCGTGGTGAACACCGGCTCCGGCGCCGACGGTGACGGGTACCTCGTGCTCGGCGGGTTCGCCGCGGCCGGCAGCCTCGTGGCCGGTGGTCTGCTCGGCGCCGCCAGCCGCCGCCGCAAGGACGCCGCGCACTGACCCCGTCTCGCGCTCGCCACCGCGAGCATGATGCGACGACCACCGACGTGGACCCCGATGGACGGCCCGGCGTCCCGGTCACGCGCGCGGAGGCGAGCCGACGGCGTCGCTCGTCGGCTCGCCTCGGCTGGCTGGCCGTCGTCGCCACCATCGTCGGGCTGACGCTCGCCAACGTGGTGGCGTACCGAGCCGCCGAGGGCGGGGGCACCCCCACCCCGGGTACGTACGTCGCGCCGTCGGAGATCGAGGCGTCCCCACCCTCGACGTCGACGTCCACGGCACCGACCCGCACGGCGCGCAGCCGGGCGGTCGACCCCGCCACCGGGGATCGTCGCACGGCGTCGGCCGCCACCGGAGCCACGATCGCCGTGACGCCCGGGAACGTCACGGTGACCGCGCGAGGCGGTCGGGTCCTCGTGGACACCGGAGTGGTCCCGACCTACCTGGCGGCCGGGGGCGAGCTCGCGCCCCCGGCGGGCACCGCGGGCTGGTACGCCGAGCGCGGATGGCCCAGGCCCGGCGAGCCGGGGGCCTCGATCCTCGTCGGACACGTCGACCAGGGCGGCCGGCCCGACGTCTTCTGGAACCTCCCGCAAGCAACGGCCGGGGACCGGGTGTCGGTGCGCGACGCATCCGGCAGGTCGGTCGACTTCCGGGTCGTGAGGTCGCAGGCCATGGCCAAGACCCAGGTGCCGAAGGACACGACGATCTGGGACTGGAAGAACCCGCGGCCGCTCCTGCGGCTCATCACCTGCGACCCGACGACGCCGATCAACGCCGGGCACTACGAGGGGAACTGGGTCGTCTGGGCCGAGCCGGTCTGACCGAGGGTCAGGCGGGGTCGAGATCCTCGGGGCCCAGGCCGACCGCCACGCCGGGTCCGCGGGGGTCGTCGTCGTTCTCGTCGGCGCGCACCCGGCACCACCGCTGCACGACGAGGCCGGCGACGAGAAGCACGAACGCCGACCCCGCCGCGAGGGCGGCACGGGCGAGGATCGGCCGGAACGGGGCGAAGCCGGCGTCGGGCAGCAGCGCGAGGGCCTGGCCCGCCCACACCCCCGTGAGGACCGACCCGGTGAGGATGGCCGCCTGCGCGAGCGCGAGGGTCCGCGTCGCGCGCAGGGGGTCGATGCGGCGCCGGACGGGCGCCGACCGGTCGTCCCGGCGCTGCCACGAGCGCACGCCCCAGCCGTACCCGACGACGACCCCGGCGGCACCGAGGTGGAAGAGGATCGTCATCCACGGCACCCGGCCGGGGATGGTCCCCTGCCGGAGGAGCAGGTGCCACACGACGCCGACGACGAGCGCGACGACGGCGGCGATCCACGCTGCCAGGCGCCCGCTGATCCCGGACCTCACGGGACGTCCTCGAGCGCGCGCACCGCGGAGGCGTCGAGCCCCTCGAGCAGCTCCCGGACGGACAGGGTCCGTCCGCCGGTCGCGAGCGCCGCGCGCGGGTCGGCGTCGAGCCACGGCACCAGGACGAACGCCCGCTCGTGCGCCCGCGGGTGCGGCAGGACGAGGTCACCGTCGAGCAGCGCGAGCGAGGCGGGGTCGTCGGGGTGGCCGTGCTGGACGAGGTCGAGGTCGAGGGTGCGCGCTCCCCAGCGAACCTCGCGCGTGCGCCCGGCCGCAGCCTCGATCTCGTGGAGGCGGCGCATGAGGTGGGTGGGACCGAGGGCGGTCGTGCCGACGACGACGGCGTTGAGGTAGTCCGGCTGCGGGACGCCGCCCACCGGGTCCGTCTCGAACAACGCCGACCGGCCGGTGACGGTGACGAACGACGACAGGCGGGCGATCGCGTCCTCCAGCACCGCGCGGCGGTCGCCGAGGTTGGAGCCGAGGGCGATGACGACGGGGTGGCGGCCCGGCGCCTCGAGCGAGACGGAGACGTCCCCGAAGGGCACCCCGACCGGGGCCTGCGGCTTGTGCACCGTCACCCTGGCCCGTTCGACGAACGGTCGCCGCACGACGTCGGCGAGAATGCGCGCCGCGAGGGTCTCGACGAGGTCGAGCGCGCCGTCCTGCACCCGCTGGATGACCTCCGCGGCGACGTCGGCGTAGCTCACGGTGAGCGCGAGGTCGTCGGCCGCGGCGGCGGCAGCGGCGTCGACGTCGTACTCCACGTCGACGACGAACTCCTGGCCCGCCTCCTTCTCGCTGGGCAGCACCCCGTGGTGCCCCCGGGCCCGGACGCCGCTGAGGACGATCGTCGTCAGGCCCGGCATCGCGCCGTCGGCGCCCGTCCGCGCCGTCATCGGGCACCGCTGGCGGTCAGCAGTGCCTGCGTGACGTCGAAGGCGTCGACCGTCGCGGGCACGTCGTGGACCCGCACGGCCCACGCGCCGGCGCGCATCGACGCCGCGGACACGACCGCCGTCGCGACGTCCCGGGCGTCGACGGGCCGCAGGTCGTGCGGCGCGACCTCGCCCGTCGCGGGGTCGACCGGTCGCCCGACGGAGCCGAGGAAGCGCTTGCGGGAGGCCCCGACGAGCACGCGCGATCCCGTCGCGACGAAGCGGTCGAGCGCGGCGAGCAGCTGCCAGTTGTGCTCGGCCGTCTTCGAGAACCCGATCCCGGGATCGAGGACGAGCCGTGCCGGGTCGACCCCGGCGCCGACGAGCGCCCGGACGCGGCCGTCGAGCTCGGCGAGGACGTCGGTGACGACGTCGTCGTACTCGGCGAGGTTCTGCATCGTCGCGCTGTGCGCCCGCCAGTGCATGACGACGAAGGGGACGTCGAGCGAGGCGACGGTCCCGGGCATCACCGGGTCCGCGAGGCCGCCGCTCACGTCGTTGACGATGCCCGCGCCGACCCCGACGCAGGCCCGCGCGACCCTGGCCCGGGTCGTGTCGATCGACACCTTGATCCCCTCGGCCGCGAGCGCCTCGACGACGGGCACGACCCGGCGCAGCTCCTCCGCCTCGTCGACGCGGGCCGCCCCGGGGCGGGTCGACTCGCCGCCGACGTCGACCAGATCCGCGCCCTGCGCGACGAGCCGCCGGCCGTGCTCGACCGCCGCCTCCGTCGTCGCGTGCTCGCCGCCGTCGCTGAAGCTGTCCGGGGTGACGTTGAGGATCCCCATGACGAGGGGACGACGCACGGGTCCGGCATCGCTCATCGCGCGAGCACCTCCCTCGCGGTGGCCGCGGGCTCCGCGCGCCGACGGCCCGGGAAGAGCTGCCGCAGCGGCGGGACCACGAGGAAGCCCTCGGCCTCGCCCATGGCGAACCCGACCCGGACGACGTCCCCGACGCGGGGGTAGACGACGAACCGGGGCGTCCACTCCGGCTCGAACTTCGCGTTGAAGGTGTAGAGGCTCTCCAGCTGGAACCACCGGTTGCCCCACACGAGGGAGCCGCGGAAGAGCTTCGTCAGCGGGCCGGCCCCGAGCTTCTGGCCCCGCTCGAAGGTGCTGCGGAACATCGCGAAGTTCAAGGACACCCGCCGGATCCCGAACCGGGGCGCCTGCTCGAGGGCCTCGACGATGAGCAGCTCGTTGATGCCCGGGGCGGCGTCCCGGGAGCGCCGCATGAGGTCGAGGCTCATGCCGTCCGAGCCCCAGGGCGCGAACTGGAGGAAGCCGTGGGTGACGCCGTCCTTCGTCGCGGCGATGACGAGCGCGTCGGGGTCGCGCGGGTCGAGGACCCGGCTGGTGGCCATCGAGAATCCGCGCTCGGTGCCCGCCCCGCGCCACGCCGCGGCGTCGCGGACGGCCTGACGGCGGATCTCCTCCGAGGCGTCGCGGACGCGGAACATGTGGGTGCGGTACCCCAGCCGTCGCACCCGCCCGACCATCTGCCGCACGTTGCGCATCGATCGACCCTCGAGGTCGAAGCGCCCCGTCTCGACGATCGCCTCGTCCCCGAGCTCGAGGACCTGGAAGCCGGTCTCGCGCACCCACGTCCGGCCCGCACGCTCGGAGCACCCGAGGACCGCCGGGGTCCACCCGTGCTCGTCGGCGACGGCGAGGAACGCCGCGATCGCCCCCGGCCAGGCCTCGGGATCGCCGACCGGGTCGCCCCCGGCGAGCATGACGCCCTGGACCACCCGGTAGCAGATGCCCGCCTTGCCGGACTCGGACCACACGACGGACTTGTCGCGGCGGGTGGCGAAGTACCCGAGCGAGTCGGGGTGCTCCGCGAGCAGCCGGCGGATGCGGGCGTCGTCGTCGTCGGAGAGGGTCGCCGGCTGGTTGGCCGAGCGGAAGAAGGTCCACGCGACGGACAGGAGCGTGAGGACGCCGAGGCCGAGGTTGAGGCCGTACGAGGCGAGCTCGGTCCGGTGACGGGCCTGATCGAACGTCAACCCCCCGTCGATGCCGACGAGTCCGAGCGCCACGTGGCGGGCGACCGTCACGCTCCCCGGCCATCCCCCGACGAGGGCCCGGTCGTTGACGGCGAGGTAGGCCGACCCGAGGGCGATCGACAGCGGCACGAGGGTGAGGACCGTCCAGAGGGCGTCCCAGCGGTCGCGCGGGTCAGGCTGCGCCGTGAACTGACGGCGGTAGACCACGAGCAGGACGAGCCCGACGACGCTGAGGACGAGGGCGACCGGGGCGAGCTGCCGGCCGTGGGCGAGCTGGAGGAGGATGCTGGCGACGGTCAGCCCGGTGGCGAGCGCCCAGGCCCGCCGCTTGCGCCGTCCGAGCGAGTGCGCGAGCAGGAGCAGCGCCAGCCCGGTGACGACGGTGGCGGCGGCCGCGGCATCGCTGAGCAGGCCGGGGACGGCGGTCGTGACGTCGTACAGCCGCACCCGCCAGGAGTGGATCGTCCCGCTGACGATGTCGAGGAAGGCGATGGCGTAGACGAGCCAGGCGATCCGGCGCGGCGCCCTCGAGGGGTGGAGGAAGCGATCGAGCAGCCGCCCGTCGGGCCCGTGGCCGGACCCCCGCTCGCGGGAGGCGGCGTCCATCGCCGCGACGAGATCGCGCTGCTCCCGGCGCGGTCGGCGGGTGCTCGGCGGCTGCGCCGCATCGACCCGGGCCCGGTGCGCGCGGGCGATCGCCCGGCCGCGTTCCCACGTGGCCCGGGCGACCTCCCGCTCGGCCTCCTCCAGGGAGGCACCGCGGGCGAGGGCCGCCTGAAGGACGGCCTCCCGCTCGACGCGCCGCCGGCGACGCCGGGCCCGCTGGGACTCTGCCTCGAGGAGGGGCAGGTCCTCCGTCACGAACGGCCCCCGAGCATGAGCGACATCGCCTCGGCGCGCGTGGCCGGGTCGCGCAGCTGCCCCCGGACGGCCGAGGTGACCGTCGAGGCGCCCGGCTTGCGGATGCCGCGCATGGACATGCACAGGTGCTCGGCCTGGACGACGACGAGAACGCCTTGCGCGTCGAGGTGCCGGACGAGCGCGTCGGCGACCTGGCTCGTGAGCCGTTCCTGGACCTGCGGTCGGCGGGCGTACAGCTCGACGAGCCGGGCGATCTTGCTCAGGCCGGTCACCCGACCGTTCGGCGCGGGGATGTACCCGACGTGGGCGACGCCGTGGAAGGGCACGAGGTGGTGCTCGCACACGCTGTACAGCTCGATGTCCCGGACCACGATGAGCTCGTCGTGCTCGATCTCGAAGGTCGTGGAGAGAACCTCCGCCGGGTCGGCGCGCAGCCCCGCGAAGATCTCCGCGTAGGAGCGGGCGACCCGGGCCGGGGTGTCCCGCAGACCGTCACGGTCGGGGTCCTCGCCGACGGCCAGGAGGATCTCCCGGACGGCCGCCTCGATGCGCGGCAGGTCGACCTCCCGCGCCGTGTCGACCTGCTGGGCCGTGTCGACCTCGTGCGCCGCGTCCGCTCCCGGGTCAGCGGGGCCCATCCGGGTCCACCTGGCCGTCGGGCGGGATCGGCGCGACCCGGTCGGGCTCGCCGCCGAGGTCCTCCGCGTACGGGCTGGCCCCGCCACGGGCGGCGTCGTCGATGGCCTGCCGCATCCCCGGGTCGCCCGGGGTGAGCGTCGCGCCCGCCGGCGCGTTCGCCCCCGGCGGGGGGAGGGGGGTGCCACCGAGCGGCCCGGTCGGAACGGTGCCGCCACCGGCGAGCGCCGCCTCCTCGGCCGGGGTGAGCACCGGGGGCTTGTCGGACAGCAGGCGCCGCTCGCTCGAGAGCCACGTCTCGCGCAGGGGGCGCTTGCGGACGTCGCGGAAGATCTCGGCGATCTCCTTCTGGTTGAGCGTCTCGTGCTCGAGCAGCTCGAGGACGAGACGGTCGAGGACGTCCCGGTTGTCGTTGAGGGCGTGCCACGCCTCGTCGTGCGCGGCCTCGATGAGGGAGCGCACCTCCTCGTCGACGATGCGCGCGACGTGCTCGGAGTAGTCGCGCTGGTGGCCCATGTCGCGGCCGAGGAAGACCTCGCCCTGGGACTGACCGAGCTTGATGGCACCGACCCGCTCGGACATGCCGAACTCGGTGACCATCTTGCGGGCCATCGCGGTGGCCTTCTCGATGTCGTTCGCCGCGCCCGTCGTCGGGTCGTGGAAGATGATCTCCTCCGCGACGCGCCCGCCGAGGGCGTACGCGAGCTGGTCGAGGATCTCGTTGCGCGTCGTCGAGTACTTGTCGTCCGTCGGCAGGACCATCGTGTAGCCCAGCGCCCGGCCGCGCGGAAGGATCGTCACCTTGCTCACCGGGTCGGTGTGGTTCATCGCCGCGGCGACGAGCGCGTGACCGCCCTCGTGGTAGGCGGTGATCTTCCGCTCCTTGGCGGACATGATCCGCGTCCGCTTCTGCGGACCGGCCATGACGCGGTCGATCGCCTCGTCGAGGATCGAGTCGTCGATGACCTGCTTGCCCAGCCGCGCCGTGAGGAGCGCGGCCTCGTTGAGGACGTTCGCCAGGTCCGCGCCGGACATGCCGGGCGTGCGGCGGGCGACGGCCATGAGGTCGACGTCCGGGGCCATCGGCTTGCTGCGGGCGTGCACCTCGAGGATCCGGGCGCGGCCGAGCATGTCGGGGGCCTCGACCGCGATCTGCCGGTCGAAGCGGCCCGGGCGCAGGAGTGCCGGGTCGAGGATGTCGGGGCGGTTCGTCGCCGCGATGAGGATGACGTCGGTCTTGACGTCGAAGCCGTCCATCTCGACGAGGAGCTGGTTGAGGGTCTGCTCGCGCTCGTCGTGCCCGCCACCCAGGCCGGCGCCGCGGTGCCGGCCGACGGCGTCGATCTCGTCGACGAAGACGATGGCCGGCGCGTTCGCCTTGGCCTGCTCGAAGAGGTCCCGGACGCGCGAGGCGCCGACACCGACGAACATCTCGACGAAGTCCGAGCCGGAGATCGAGTAGAAGGGCACGCCCGCCTCGCCGGCGACCGCGCGCGCGAGGAGCGTCTTGCCGGTGCCGGGCGGGCCGTAGAGCAGGACGCCCTTGGGGATCTTCGCGCCGACGGCGTGGAACTTGCTCGAGTCGGCGAGGAACTCCTTGATCTCGTGCAGCTCCTCGACCGCCTCGTCCGCACCGGCGACGTCGGCGAAGGTCACCTTCGGCATGTCCTTGCTCGCGAGCTTGGCCTTCGACTTGCCGAACTGCATGACCCGGTTGCCGCCGCCCTGGGCCTGCGACATCAGGAAGAAGAAGAGGCCGACGAACAGCAGGAGCGGCAGAAGGTTGAGCAGGAGCGTCCCGACGATGCTCGGGTGCTCGATCCGGTCGTTGCGCACGCCGTCGACGTGCTGGTCGACGAGCCGCACCAGCTGCGGAGCGCGCGCGTCGACGTACTCGGTGCGCACCTTCTGCGCATCCTTGACGTTCTCGCCGTCGGAGTAGGTCTCGCCGTCCTTGAGGTCGAGCTGGAGGACGTTGTCGCTCGTGAACTCGGCCTTGTCGACCTTGTCCTCGCGGATGAGCGTCTCCGCCGCCGAGGTGTCGACCCGCTGGTAGCCGCCGGAGCCGTCGTAGAAGAAGAAGAGACCCGCGGTAATCGCGATGAGCGCGAACCAGAACAGCGGCGTGCGGAAGACCTTGGCGGGTTTCATGTGGTTCCCGGGCGGACCCCGGTACCTCCTGCTCGTGGACGGC
This sequence comes from Janibacter massiliensis, assembly GCF_900289115.1. GTDB lineage: Bacteria > Actinomycetota > Actinomycetes > Actinomycetales > Dermatophilaceae > Janibacter_A > Janibacter_A massiliensis. Next base: position 350,103 of record NZ_LT985196.1, read on the forward strand.
CGGCCGACGGGTGGCCCGGGCCGAGTGTGCTGGGGGAAGACGCTACTACGAGGCCCGGACAGCGGGCCCGATGACGGTCAACGCCCGGCCCCGTCCCCGTGTTCCGGGGGCTCAGGAGTAGACGTGGGGGGCGAGGGTCGCGACCTCGCGCAGGTTGCGGTACCGCTCGTCGAAGTCGAGCCCGTAGCCGACGACGAACTCGTTCGGGATGTCGAAGCCGACCCATCGGACTGGGATCTCGACCTTGGCCGCGTCGGGCTTGCGCAGCAGCGTGAGGATCTCGACCGTCGCGGGGCTGCGGGACTCGAGGTTGGCCTTGATCCAGCTGAGCGTGAGGCCGGAGTCGATGATGTCCTCGACGATGAGGACGTGGCGGCCGGTGATGTCGGCGTCGAGGTCCTTGAGGATGCGGACGACGCCCGAGGACTTCGTCCCCGAGCCGTAGGAGCTGACGGCCATCCAGTCCATCGGCACCGAGCCGGGCAGGGCGCGCATGAAGTCGGCCATGACGATGACCGCGCCCTTGAGGACGCCGACGAGGAGGACGTCCTTGCCCTCGTAGTGGGCCCACACCTCCTGGGCCAGCTCGGCCAGGCGCTCCTGGATCTGCTGCTCGGTGAGGAGCACGCGCTCGAGGTCGTCGGAGATCGTGCGGGCGTCCACGTCGGGCTCCTGCCGGTCGGGTCGGGGTCGACCCTTATTAGACCGCGCCGGGCGGGGCCGGTGGTGCCCCCGGTCCGGCGAGGGCGTGGAGACGACCGTCGACGCGGGCGACCCGGACCCCGCCGGGCAGGTCGGCGGGCCCCTGTCCGCGCCAGCCGACCAGAAGGGCGTCGACGCGGTCGACGTGCACGACGGCGAGCGATCCCGGCGGGCACCCCGCCTCGAGGAGCAGCACCCGCAGGACGCGGCGGCGCAGCGCGGGCTCGAGCGGGGCGAGGGTGCCGGCGTCGACACCCCCGTCGTCGAGCGCACCCGGCAGCGCGGCGCGGGCGGCTGCGGTGAGGGCGTCGAGCAGGTCGGCATCGGCGCGCAGGAGGTCGGCGGTGCGGACGAGCCCGTCGGCCAGGCCGGGGCCCAGAACGCCCTCGAGCTCGGCGAGCGCGGCCCGGGCCCGGACCCGTGCGTGGCGCCGGTCGGTGTTGTGCGGGTCGTGCCACGGGTCGAGGCCCCAGGCGTCGCAGGCGGCGAGGGTCGTCGCGCGCGGGAGCGTGAGGAAGGGACGGACGAGCCTGACCTCGCCGCGTGCGGTGCGAACGGTCCGGGCGGCGGGCATCCCCGACAGGGACCGGGCGCCGGAGCCGCGGGCGAGCCCCAGCAGCACCTGCTCGGCCTGGTCGTCCCTCGTGTGCCCGAGGAGCACGGTGACGGGCTCGCCGTCACCCAGCTCGTCGGCGACCGCTTCGATCGCGGCGTAGCGGGCGCGACGGGCCGCGGTCTCCAGGGACTCCCCCGGCCGTGGGGTCGCATCGGCCGCGACGACGGTGACCGGGGCCAGCCCGAGCGTCCGGCAGGCGGCCGCCGCCCGTTGCGCGACGGCGGCCGAGTCCTCCTGCAGGCCGTGGTCGACGACGACCGCTCCGGCGCGCAGGTCGGTTGCCGAGGACGCCTCGGCCGCCAGCGCCGCGGCGAGAGCGAGCGAGTCCGGTCCCCCGCTCACCGCCGCGAGGACCACCCCGACCGGCGGCAGGACGCCCCGCACCGCCCGCCGGCAGTCGGCCTGCGAGGGATGCCCGGCTGCCATGGCCCCCATCCTCCCGCGGCCCGTGGGGGTGCGGCGACTAGCCTCGCCGCGTGGACGACACCGGGCACCGCGACGCCGACCGGCTGGCCGACCTCGCGCACCGCAGCGCCGCGATCAGGGGCGGGGTCGTCGGCAACCTCGTCGACATGGTCCACATCTTCCTGCCGCTCGTCGCCCTCGCCCCGGCGACGAAGACCCTGGCCGGACCTCAGGCGGGCGCCTCGAGCGCGGCGCTCGTCGTCGCCACCCTCCTCGCCCGGCCCATCGGCGCCGTCATCTTCGGCACGATCGCCGACCGCGTCGGCCGCACCCGGGTGACGCGGTTCGCCATCGCCGGGACCGCGTTGTGCGCGCTCGGCGTCGCCCTCGCCCCGACGTACGAGGCGGTCGGGGCGTTCGCGTGGTGGTGGGTCGTCGCGCTCCGCTTCCTCGCCGGGGTGTTCCTGGCGGGCGAGTACACCTCGGCGATCCCCCTCGCGATGGAGTGGTCGGCACCGCGCCACCGCGGCCTGGTGTCCGGGCTCATCATGGCGATGGCCCCGTGGGCGCAGGCGCTCATCGCCCTGTCGACCCTCGGGGGGCTCGCGCTGCTCGGCCCGGGCGCGTACGCGAGCTGGGGCTGGCGCGTTCTTTTTGCCGCTGGCGCGCTCGCCTCCGGCGGGATGTGGCTCTGGTACCGCCGGTTCGTCGCCGACGCCCCGGCGTTCGTCCGGCAGGTGCCGGACGAACGCCGGCCGACCCCACGCGACCTGCTCCTCGGTCGGTGGGCCCGGCGCTTCTGGCCGATGCTCGGGCTCATGTCCGGCCTGTGGCTCATGACGAACGTCGTCGTCATCGCGCTGACCGGTCGGCTCGTCGCCCGCGACGGCGTGAGTCCCGAGTCCGTGTCGGCGGTCATGGCGGTGGCGTCGATCGGGCAGGCGATCGGGATGTCCTTCACCGGGCACCTGTCGACGCTGCTCGGCCGCCGGCGCTACCTCGTCCTCGCCGGGATCGTCGCGTCGGTGCTCGGACCGGTGCTGTGGGCCTGGACGCTCGGCCGCTCCTCGCTCGTCCTCGTCGCGCTCGGGGCGGCGGCGCTCCAGGTCGTCACCGTCACCGCGTACGGCCCGATGGGGGCCTACCTGTCCGAGGGCCTGCCGACGGCGATCCGGGCCACGGGTTACGGCGCGGCGTACAGCTGGTCGATCGTCGTCCCCGCGCTGCTGCCGATGTGGGGGCCGCCGCTGCAGGAGGCCGTCGGGGACACCGTCTCCGTGCCGGTCGTCCTCCTCGGCCTCGCCGGGCTGCTCGTCGCGGCGTGCGCGGCGCTCGGGCCCGCGCTCACCCGCCGGGATCTCGACAGCGACATCGAGTCGGTCGCCCGCGACGGCGTCCGCGGTGGGCGCGAGGTCGGTGCCCGTGCCTGACGTCGCCCCGGAGCTCGTCACGGCTGCGACCGCGATCGTCGCGGCGGTCCGCGGACGCCGGCCGCTGGTCCACCGGATCGGTCCGGGCGTGACCGCGCCGATCGTCGCCAACGGCCTGCTCGCCGCCGGCGCCCGACCACTGGTGACCGACACCGCCGACGAGGCGCCCGCCCTCGTGCGCGCCGCCGACGCCCTCGTCGTCGGGACCGGGTCGCTCTCCGGGGACGCGCGCGCCGGGATCCCGCCGACGGTCGCCGCTGCCCGGGACGCCGGAGTCCCCTGGGTGCTCGACCCCGCGGCGATCGGGGTCGCACCGGTGCGCACGCGCCTGGCCCACGATCTCCTGCGGCAGGGGCCGGCCGTCGTGCGCGGGAACGCCTCGGAGCTGCTCGTCCTCGGGTCGGGCGGCAGCGGCGGCCGGGGGGCCGACGCGGTCCACGACCCGGAGGACGCGCTCGAGGCCGCCCGCGAGGTGGCCCGCCGCTCCGGTGCCGTCGTCGCGGTGTCGGGCGCCGTCGACGTCGTCACCGACGGTGACCGGGTCGTCCGGGTCGAGCACGGGTCGCCGCTGCTCGCGCGCGTCACCGGCACCGGGTGCCTGCTCGCCGCCCTCGTCGGGGCCTGTCTGGCCGTCGCTCCGGAGGATCCCGTCGCGGCCACCCTCGCCGCGACGTGGTGGCTCACCCTCGCGGCCGAGGACGCGGACCCGCTCGGGAGCCGCACGCCGGTCGGGCCGGGTACCTTCTCCGTGAGGCTCCTCGACGCGCTCGACCGCTTCGAGCCGACCTCGCTCGCCGAGCTGACGGAGGGGAACCGTGAGCGCTGACCTCGACCTGAGGGTCTATCTCGTGACGTCGGGAATCGACGACCGGACGGTCGAGGTCGCCGCGCGCGCCGCCGCCGCCGGGGTCGGCATCGTCCAGGTCCGGGCGAAGGACCTGCGGGGGGACGCCCTGTTCGCCTTCGTCGCCCGGGTCGCCGAGGCCGTAGCGACCGCCGCACCGGGCACCACGCTGCTCGTCGATGACGACGTGGAGGTCGCGCGCCGCGCCCGGGCCGAAGGGCTCCCGGTCCACGGCGTCCACCTCGGCCAGGACGACCTGCCCGTCGTGCTCGCGCGCGAGGCCCTGGGGCCCGACGCGATCATCGGGCTGACGACGGGGACCCTCGACCTCGTGCGCGACAGCGTCGCGCACGGGCTGTCGCCCGACTACATCGGAGCCGGGCCGTTCCGCACGACGCCGACGAAGGACAGCGGCCGCCCGCCGCTCGGGGTCGAGGGCTACCCGCCGCTCGTGGCCGCGACCCCCGCCCCCGTCGTCGCCATCGGGGACATCACGCCGGCCGACGTGCCCGCCCTGTCCCGGACCGGGATCGCCGGGGTGGCGATGGTGCGGGCGATCATGACCGCCGAGGACCCGGCGGCCGTCGTGCGCGAGGCGCTCGCGGCCTGGGAGGGTGTCAGGGCCTGAGGCGCCGGTCGCTCAGCCGTGGACGCGGGCGACCCACCGCTGCGGGTCGGTGATCTCCGCGGGCCGCGGCAGCGTCTCCGGGGAGGTCCACACGGCGTTGAAGCCGTCGATCCCGACCGTGTCCTGGACGGCCCGGACGAAGGTGGCCCCGTCGCGGTACTGGCGCATCTTCGCCTCGAGCCCCATGAGGCGCCGCAGGAAGCGGTCGAGCGTCCCCGCACCCTTTCGGCGCTCGTCGAAGCGGGCGCGGATCGTCGCGACGCTGGGGATGTGCGCCGGTCCGACCTCGTCCATGACGACGTCCGCGTGCCCCTCGAGCAGGGACATCACCGCGGTGATCTCCGCCATCCGCCGCTTCTGCTCGGGCGTGGCGAAGACGTCGGCCAGGCCCTGACCGTCGCCGCCGAGCGCGCCGGGCACGTTGCGCGCCAGGGCCGCGAGCCGGTCCTTGAGAGCGGTGGGGTCGGGGACCATGTCGACGGCGAGCGCCTGGGTCCGCTCGATGAGGTGGTCGCGCAGCCACGGGACCGCGGTGAACTGCACGCGGTGGGTCTCCTCGTGCATGCACACCCACGCGCGGAAGTCGGTCGGGTCGACCTCGAGCTCGCGCTCGGCCTGGACGAGGTTGGGCGCGACGAGGAGGAGCTTCGGGGTGCCGCCGGGCGCGAGGTCGTACTGCCCCAGGACCCGTGAGGAGAGGAAGGCGAAGAGGGCACCGGCCTCGGCGCCGGTGACCTTCCCGCCGATCATCTGGGCGAGGGCCGGCGGCGGGGCGGGCGATGCCGCCGACAGCTTGCGCGCGATCGGCTCGAACATCGTCGCCATCGAGTCGGCGTTGACCGACACCCACGTCGGACGATCGACGACGAGCGGCGCGGGCGCCGTGCCGGGGGCGTGCAGGCGGGAGGTCTCGGCGACGGGGTCGACGGCGCGGCGCGCGGACCGCCGGATGTCCTCGACGACCTGCCGGGCCTCCTGCTCGGTCACGTCCGGCCCGGGGTTGACGAGCCGGGCGGCCGTCGTCTTCGCGAACTCCCAGTCCACGTACGTCGTCGGTCGTCGTGCCACGTCTTCTCCTTGGTCGTCGGGAGGTCAGCGGCACCCGCACGCGGTGAGGGCGGTGACCACCTCGTCCAACGCCGCCCGGGCCTCGAGCGTTCCCTGCCTGGCCGGCACTCGGCTGGCGACGACGACGAAGTCGAGGGGGCGCCCGTCCCTGGTCGTCGTCGTCCCGGCGAGCGCGGAGGTCCCCGTGAGGGTGCCGGTCTTCGCGCGGGCGATGCCGGCTGCCGGACGGGTTCCCGGGGTGGCGAACCGGTCGTAGAGGGTGCCGTCCAGCCCGGCGACGGGCAGCTGGGCGACGACGTCCCGCAGCTCGGGCAGGACGGGGTCGGCACCGGTCGCGGTGGCGGCGACGAGGACGTCGCCGACGAGCCGGACGGGGACCTTCTGGTTCGGGCCGAGGCCGGAGGCGTCGGTGATGCTCAGCCCCGTGAGGTCGAAGCCCCGGGCAGCCAGCTGGGTGCGGATGAACTGGGGGTTCGTCCGCGGGGAACCGGAGCCGGCGTCGCGCTTCGCGGCCCGGCGGACGAGGCCCTCGGTGAGCGCGTTGTCCGAGTGCTCCATGGCGTACGCCAGGACCTGGCCGACCGGCGCGGAGTCGACGGAGGCCAGCGGGGTCGCGCCGCGGGGGGCGGCCGTGGTCCCCGCCGTCGGGGTCACCCGCACGCCGTGGGCGGCCAGGCGGCGGGTGAAGGCGCGCAGCGCGGTGCCCTCGGGGTCGAGCGCGGGGGCGCCCGGCCGCGCGCGCGCGGTCGCGACACCGATCGCCGCGACGGGGTCGGTGTAGCCCGCGGCGACGTCGGCCTGCTTCCACCCACGGGCGATCCGCGGCCCGGGCAGGGCGGAGGTGTCGAGGCGGACGCGACGCGGACGCGCGCCTTCCGTCCTCAGCGCGGCGGCCGTGCGGGCCGCGAGGTCGTCGAGCCCGGCCCGACCGGCGACCGTCGTCGGGTCGCCGGAGCCGGTGCTCAGGAGGACGTCTCCCCCGCCGACGAGGACGACGGTGCGGGTGGCGGGGTCCCAGACGGTGCTCGTCGTCAGGGGTGCCGAGAGGTCGTCGCTGCTCGCAACGGCCGCGGCGGACAGGAGCTTCTGCGCGGACGCGACGACCCTGGGCGCGGTCGCGGCCTGCTCGAAGAGGGTCTCGCCGGTGACCCCGTCGCGGACGACGACCCCGACGCTCGGCCCCAGGCCCGGCGCCCGCAGCGGGGCACGCAGGTCGCGGGCGAGGCCGGCGCGGGTCGGGACCGGGGCGGTCGCCGGGTCGGTCGCCAGGACGGGGGTCGGTCGGGCCGCGGCGGGAACGGCCTGCGCGGCACCCGCGGGGACTGGCTCGTCACGCGTGAGGATGCCCGGGGCGTGGTCGGTGACATCGGCCCAGCCGTACCCGCCCAGCGCCAGGGCGACCACGACGAGGGTGAGCAGCAGGGCCCGGATCCGGCGCACGCGCACCCTCTCGCTCGAGGTCGGGAATGATGGGGGCAGACTGCAAGGAAGGTTAGGTCATCGGCGCCCCGCTCTTCGAACGGAGCGCTGCCCGCACCGGCGCCCCACCCGGGCGCCCGACGAGGAGGAAACGACGTGGAGTTCGACGTCACCATCGAGATCCCCAAGGGTCACCGCAACAAGTACGAGGTCGACCACGAGTCGGGCCGCATCCGCCTGGACCGTCTCCTCTTCACCGCGATGAGCTACCCGAGCGACTACGGCTACATCGAGGACAGCCTCGGCGAGGACGGCGACCCGCTCGACGCGCTCGTGCTCCTCGACGAGCCGACGTTCCCCGGTTGCATCGTGCGCGCCCGGCCCATCGGCATGTTCCGCATGCGGGACGAGGCCGGTGGCGACGACAAGATCCTCTGCGTCCCGGCGGGCGACCCGCGCCGCGACCACATCACCGATCTCGAGGACATCAGCGAGTTCGACCGCCTCGAGATCCAGCACTTCTTCGAGACGTACAAGGACCTCGAGCCCGGCAAGTCCGTCGAGGGCGCCCACTGGGCCGGCCGCGAGGACGCCGAGAAGTGCATCGAGGAGGCCCTCAAGCGGGCCAAGGACGCGGGCATGACGACGGCGCGCTGGTACATGCCGAACGGCCACGCCTCCCAGGCCGAGGACGTCGCCCACACCCAGGAGGAGACCTCGGCCGCCGCGCAGAAGGCGCGCGAGGAGCTCGCGACGAAGGACAAGCCGCTCAGCGACGACTGAGCGTCAAGAACGCGTCAAGGTCCGTAAAGAACGGCTGCGGACCGAAGCCGGCAGCGTCGGGGTGCTGTCGGATGTGCCGGTGATCGAAAATCTCATCGCCGGGATCGTCGCTGCCGGCCTCGTCATCTACCTCGTCGTCGCCCTGATCCACCCGGACCGGTGGTGACCGTGGCGCCCACCCTGACGGCCGTCCTCGGGATCGGCCTTCTCGTCCTCGCGCTCGCCCTCATCCACGTCCCGCTCGGCACGTGGATGCACCGCGTCTACACCGACGAGCGGCACTGGGCCCCCGAGCGGCTGGCCTACCGCGTCATGGGGGTCTCCCCCGACTCGCCGCAGACCTGGCGCAGCTACGCCGCGTCGGTGCTCGCGTTCTCGCTCGTCAGCATCCTGGGCCTGTGGGCCCTCATCACCGTCCAGGGCTGGCTCCCGCTCTCCCTCGACCGGGAGATGACGTGGTGGACCGCCCTGAACACCGCGGTCTCGTTCACGACGAACACCAACTGGCAGTCCTACGCCGGCGAGGCCGGCGCGGGCCACGTCGTCCAGGCCCTCGGCCTCGCGGTGCAGAACTTCGTCTCCGCGGCCGTCGGGATGGCCGTCGCCGTCGCGCTCGTGCGCGGCATCGCGGCGCAGGGCACCGACCGGATCGGCAACTTCTGGGTCGACCTCGTGCGCGGCAGCCTCCGCATCCTCCTGCCCATCGCCGTCGTCGCCGCGATCGTCTTCCTGCTGTCCGGCGTGCCGCAGAACCTCGGCGCGCCGCAGCCGGTGACCACCGTCGCCGGCGGCGAGCAGGTCGTCCAGGGCGGCCCCGTCGCCAGCCAGGAGGTCATCAAGCTCCTCGGCACGAACGGCGGCGGGTTCTTCAACGCCAACTCGGCGCACCCGTTCGAGAACCCCAACGGCTGGACGAACGTCCTGTCGATCCTGCTCGTCCTGTGCATCCCGTTCTCCCTGCCGTACACCTACGGCCTGCTCGTCGGCGACCGGCGCCAGGGCCGGGCGATCCTCGGCGCGATGGCCACCCTGTGGCTCGCGGCGAGCGCGCTCGCGGTGTGGGCCGAGCTGTCCGCCGCCAGCGGCCCCGGAGGGTCGATGGAGGGCAAGGAGCAGCGCTTCGGCCCGGTCTGGTCCGCCCTGTTCGGGGTCGCGACGACCGGGACCTCGACCGGCGCGGTGAACTCGATGCACGAGTCCTACTCGCCGCTCGGCGGCGGGGTCCTCCTCGGCGACATGATGCTCGGCGAGGTCTCCCCCGGCGGCGTCGGATCGGGCCTCTACGGGATGCTCGTCATGGCGGTGCTCACGGTCTTCATCACCGGCCTCATGGTCGGGCGCACCCCCGAGCTGCTCGGGAAGACGATCGGCCGCCGCGAGATCACGTGCGCGGCGCTGACGACGCTCGTCATGCCCGCGACCGTGCTCCTGCTCACCGGCGCCTCCCTGTCCCTGCCGGTGGCGCGCGACGCGCTGCTCGGCTCCGGACCGCGCGGGTTCACGGAGATGCTCTACGCGTACACCTCCGCGGCCAACAACAACGGCTCGGCGTACGCGGGGCTCTCGGCCGACCAGCCGTGGCTCGGCCTGACCCTGGCCCTGGCGATGGCGCTCGGACGGTTCCTGCCGATCGTCCTCGTCCTCGCCCTCGCCGGCAGCCTCGCGGCCCAGCGCCGCCGTCCGGTGACCGACGGGACCATGCCGACCCACACCGCGCTGTTCGCGGGCGTGCTCACGGGCATCGTCCTCGTCGTCGCCGGCCTCACCTTCTTCCCCGCCCTCGCCCTGGGCCCGATCGCAGAGGCGCTCCGATGACCTCCTCCACCGTGTCCGACACCACCCTCCCCGCCCAGCCGCGGCGGTCGCTGGCCGCCACCGCGCTCGAGGCGCTGCCCGACGCGTTCCGCAAGCTCGACCCGCGGCACGTCGTCCGCTCCCCCGTCCTGTTCGTCGTCTGGATCGGCTCCGTGATGACGACGGTCCTGGCGATCCTCCACCCGAGCGTCTTCGCATGGTCGGTGGCCCTGTGGCTCTGGGCGACGAACGTCTTCGCCAACCTCGCGGAGTCCGTCGCCGAGGGACGCGGCAAGGCGCAGGCGGCCACCCTGCGGGCCACCCGCACCGAGACCACGGCCCGGCGCCTGACGTCGACCGAGGTGCCGCCGCTGTCCGCGCTCGAGGCCGGCGCGCAGCTGCCGCCCGGCACGATCGAGGAGGTCTCGGGCCAGGACCTGCGCCTGGGGGACCTCGTCGTCGTCCAGGCCGATCAGGTCATCCCCGGCGACGGTGACGTCGTCCAGGGTGTGGCCACGGTCGACGAGTCGGCGATCACCGGCGAGTCCGCGCCGGTCGTGCGGGAGTCCGGCGGCGACCGCAGCGCCGTCACCGGCGGGACCACGGTCCTGTCCGACACGATCGTCGTGCGGATCACCAGCCGCCCCGGCGAGACGTTCATCGACCGGATGATCTCGCTCGTCGAGGGCGCCGCCCGGCAGAAGACCCCGAACGAGATCGCGCTGACGATCCTGCTGACGACGCTGACGATCATCTTCCTGCTCGCCGTCGCGGCGATCCAGCCGATGGCGGCCTTCGCCGGCGAGCCCCTGTCCGTCGTCGTCCTCGTCGCGCTCCTCGTGTGCCTCATCCCCACGACGATCGGCGCCCTGCTGTCGGCCATCGGCATCGCCGGCATGGACCGGCTCGTCCAGCGCAACGTCCTGGCGATGTCCGGCCGCGCCGTCGAGGCCGCGGGCGACGTGTCGACCCTCCTGCTGGACAAGACCGGCACGATCACCTTCGGCAACCGGCGCGCGACGGACGTCGTCCCCGTCGCCGGCGCGCAGCGGGCCGAGGTCCTGCGCGTCGCGCACCTCGCCTCGCTCGCCGACGAGACCCCCGAGGGCCGCTCGATCGTCGAGCACGCCCTCGAGCAGGGGCACTCCCCCGAGCACGCCGACGCCGCGGCCCTCGCCGCGACCGGGGCGGCCGTGGTCCCGTTCACCGCCCAGACGCGGATGTCCGGGGTGGACCTGCCGGACGGCAGCAGCCTGCGCAAGGGCGCCGGCAGCTCGGTCGCCGCCTGGGTCACCGAGACGGGCGGTACGTGGCCGACCGACGCGGACCCGGCGATCGAGTCCATCTCCGCCTCGGGCGGCACCCCGCTCGTCGTCGCCGAGCAGACCGCTGCCGGGCAGCGCCGGGTCGTCGGTGTCGTCCACCTCAAGGACGTCGTCAAGCCCGGCATGCGGGAGCGGTTCGACCAGCTGCGCTCGATGGGCATCCGCACGGTGATGATCACCGGTGACAACCGGGTCACCGCGGGTGCGATCGCGGCCGAGGCCGGCGTCGACGACTTCCTCGCCGAGGCGACGCCGGAGGACAAGATGGCCCTCATCCGCAAGGAGCAGGAGGGTGGCCGTCTCGTCGCGATGACCGGCGACGGCACGAACGACGCCCCCGCGCTCGCCCAGGCGGACGTCGGTGTCGCGATGAACACGGGCACGTCGGCGGCGAAGGAGGCCGGCAACATGGTCGACCTCGACTCCGACCCGACGAAGCTCATCGACATCGTCGCCATCGGCAAGCAGCTGCTCATCACCCGCGGGGCGCTGACGACGTTCTCCATCGCCAACGACATCGCGAAGTACTTCGCGATCATCCCCGCGATGTTCGTCGTCCTCTTCCCCGGGCTCGACCGGCTCAACATCATGCGCCTGAGCAGCCCGGAGTCCGCGATGCTCAGCGCGGTGATCTTCAACGCGCTCATCATCGTCGCGCTCATCCCGCTCGCCCTGCGCGGCGTGCCCTACCGCCCGATGACCGCCGACCAGATGCTCCGCCGCAACCTCCTGCTGTACGGCCTCGGTGGCGTCATCGTCCCGTTCGTCGGCATCAAGCTCATCGACCTCGTCGTCTCCCTCCTCCCCGGACTGTGACCATGTACTCCTTCCTTCGCCAGACCACCGTCGCGCTGCGGGCGCTCCTCGTGCTCACCCTCGTCCTGGGCGTCCTCTACCCCGCGCTGCTCCTGGGCATCGGCCGGGCGGTGCCGGCCCGCGCCGACGGATCGCCGCTGACCGTCGACGGGCGCGTGGCCGGCTCCCGCCTGCTCGCCCAGGAGTCGACCGGGCGCGCCTGGTTCCACCCCCGCCCCTCGGCACCCGGCCTCGACGGCTCGGCGAGCGGCGGCAGCAACCTCGGCCCGAACGAGCCGGACCAGGTCGCCGCGATCGCCGAGCGCCGCACGACGGTCGCCCGCACCGAGGGCATCGACCCCGCCGACGTGCCGGCCGACGCGCTCACCGCGAGCAGCTCGGGCCTCGACCCGCACATCTCGCCCGAGTACGCCGAGATCCAGGTGGACCGGGTCGCGCGGGCCCGCGGTCTTCAGGCCGACCGCGTGCGGGACCTCGTCGAACAGGCCACGGAGCAGCCGCCGCTGGGCTTTCTCGGTCAGCCGACCGTGAACGTCGCCGTCCTCAACGCGTCGCTCCCGGAGGCCGACCGGTCGTGACCGACACTGGTGAGGTGACCCGCGGCCGCCTGCGCATCTACCTCGGGTCCGCACCCGGCGTCGGCAAGACCGTCGCGATGCTCGACGAGGGCCGGCGGCGGGCCGACCGCGGCACTGACGTCGTCGTCGGGATCGTCGAGACCCACGGCCGCCCCCACACCACGCGGATGGTCGAGGGCCACGAGGTGATCCCTCGCCGGGTCCTCGACCACCGCGGGTCGGCCGTCACCGAGATGGACGTCGACGCGATCCTCCGGCGTCGGCCGCGCGTCGCGCTCGTCGACGAGCTCGCCCACTCCAACGCACCCGGTTCGCGCAACGCCAAGCGCTGGCAGGACGTGGACGAGCTTCTCGACGCGGGGATCGACGTCATCTCGACGGTGAACATCCAGCACCTGGAGTCCCTGAACGACGTCACCGCGCAGATCACCGGCGTCCGGCAGCGCGAGACCGTGCCGGACGAGTTCGTCCGCGCCGCCGACCAGGTCGAGCTCGTCGACATGGCGCCGGAGGCCCTGCGCCGGCGGCTCGCGCACGGCAACGTCTACCGGGCCGAGCGGATCGACGCCGCGCTGTCGAACTACTTCCGGCCCGGCAACCTCGCCGCCCTGCGCGAGCTCGCCCTGCTGTGGCTGGCCGACCGGGTCGAGGAGGGGCTGGCGCGCTACCGCGACGACCACCGGATCACCGGGTCGTGGGCGACCCGGGAGCGGATCGTCGTCGCCCTCACCGGCGGGCCGGAGAGCGCCACCGTGCTGCGGCGCGGCGCCCGCATCGCCTCCCGCGGCGCGGGCGGCGAGCTGCACGCCGTCCACGTGGGGCTGGCCGACGGCCTGGCCGGGTCTGACCTCGCCGAGGTCGCCCGGCTCAAGCGGCTCACCGAGGAGCTCGGCGGCCGCTTCCACACCGTGACCGGTAGTTCCGTGGCCGAGTCGATCCTCGACTTCGCCCGGGGGCTCAACGCGAGCCAGATCGTCATCGGCACGAGCCGGCGCGGGCGGCTGTCCTCGCTCCTGCGGCCCTCGATCGGCGACAGCGTCGTCCGTGACTCCGGGGACATCGACGTGCACATGGTCACCCACGAGCTGGCCGGCGGCCAGCCCCGGGCGCACCGCCCGGCGCCGGTGGCCGGGCTCTCACCACGACGAACCGTCGCCGGCCTGCTGCTGGGGATCCTCGGCGTCGTCGCCCTCACCGTCGCCCTGTCGCTGGCCGGGGTGCAGCCGGGGCTCCCCCTCACCGTCCAGGCGTACCTCGTCCTCACCGTCGTCGTCGCGCTCGTCGGCGGCCTCTGGCCGGCGCTGCTCACCGCTGTCGTCTCGTCGCTGACGATCAACTGGTTCTTCACCCCGCCGGTCCACACCTTCACCATCAGCAGCCCCGAGAACGCGCTCGCGCTCCTCGCCTTCGTCCTCGTCGCCGGCGGCGTGGCCTCGGTGGTCCACCTCAACGCCCGCCGGACGGCCCAGGCCGAGGCAGCGCGCGCCGAGTCCGACACCCTCCTCGAGCTCTCCCACTCGCTCCTGTCCTCCGACCACCAGCTCCAGCTGCTCCTCGACCGGAGCGTCGAGCTGTTCGGCGCCCAGGCGGCCGCGGTGACCAAGGGGCGCGGCCGGGACCGCCGGGTCGTGCAGGCGACCCAGGGCTGGGAGGAGGAGTCCCGCACCGCCGACGGTGCGGGTGCCTGCGTGATCATCGCCGGGTGGATCGTCGAGCAGATCGACGAGGAGCACGACCTCGTCCTCACCGGGGCGCCGACGAGCGCGCGCGACCGACGGCTCGTCGCGGCGCTCGCCGCGCACGCCGGCGCGGTGCTCGCCCGTCGTCAGCTGCAGGCGAGCGCCTCCCGCTCGGACGCGCTCGCCCGGGACAACCGGGCCCGGGTCGCCCTCCTGTCCGGCGTCTCCCACGACCTGCGCAGCCCGCTCGCGGGCATCAAGGCGGCGATCGGGTCGCTCCGCAGTTCGGACGTCGAGTTCTCCGAGGAGGACCGGGCCGAGCTCATGGAGGCGATCGAGACCTCGACCGATCGGCTCGACGCGCTCATCGGGAACCTGCTGCACGCGTCCCGCCTCCAGCTCGGCTCGCTCAGCGTCGCCGCCCGCGCGGTCGACGTCGCCGAGATCCGCCCGGCGGTGCTCGAGGGCGTGCCGGACCCCGACCGGATCGTCTGGGGCGTCGAGCCCGGCACCCCGGCTGCCTGGGCGGACTCGGGCCTGCTCGAACGGGTCGTCGCCAACCTCGTCGAGAACGCGGTGCGCCACACCCCGCCGAGCTCCCCCGTGCTCGTGCAGGTGAGCGCGGTCGAGGACCGGGTCGAGATCCGGGTCGTCGACCGGGGGCCGGGCATCCCTCCGGAGGCGCGGGAGCGGATCTTCCTGCCCTTCCAGCGGTACGGGGACGTGCCCGCGGGCGACGGCGTGGGCCTGGGACTGGCCGTGGCGCGGGGTCTGACGGAGGCCATGGGTGGCACGCTCGAGGCCGAGGACACCCCCGGCGGCGGGCTGACCATGGTGGTCAGCCTCCGCCGCGCGACACCCGAGGAGGGGGCATGACCGCACGCGTCCTCGTCGTCGACGACGATGAGACCATCCGTCGGACGCTGCGCATCAACCTGCGGGCCCGCGGCTACGAGGTCGAGGTCGTCGGGGACGGCCGCAGCGCCCTGGACGCGCACGCCGCGCAGCCCCCGGACGTCGCCATCCTCGACCTGGGGCTGCCGGACCTCGACGGCATCGAGGTGCTGCGCCGGATCCGCGAGACGCACGCGACGCCGGTCATCGTCCTCTCTGCCCGCCACGAGTCCGACGACAAGGTGGAGGCGCTGGACGAGGGTGCGGACGACTACGTGACGAAGCCCTTCGGGATGGACGAGCTGATGGCGCGGGTGCGGGCCGCGCAGCGCCGGGGCGCCGACACGCCCCCGGGCACCGCACCCGTCGAGACAGCAGACTTCCGGCTCGACTTCGACCGGCACCTGGCGCAGGTCCGCCGGGCCGGGACGCCGGGGTGGGAGGCGATCCACCTCACGCCGACCGAGTGGCGGATTCTTGCCTGCCTCGCGACGAACCGGGGCATCGTCGTGCCGCACCAGACGATCCTTCGGTCCGCGTGGGGTCCGGCGTACGGGCGGGAGTCGAACTACCTTCGGGTGTACGCCAACCAGCTGCGCCGCAAGCTCGAACCCGAGCCCGGCGCGCCGCGGTACCTGCGCACCGAGCCCGGGATCGGGTACGTGCTCGACGTGGACTGAGCCGGCGGCTCAGCCGATGGTCGTCGTCGTGAGGTCGGTGCTGCCCAGGACCCGCGGCGAGGTCGGGGTCGCCGGCTGACCGTCGTACTGCGCGCGCATCACCGTGGCGGACGCCGAGGCCGGCACCACGATGTTCGCCCTGCCCCAGGCCGAGAGGCGAGCGTGGCCGAGGACGGTCGTGCCGTTGCTGAAGGTGACCGTGCCCCGAGCCGGGCCGGTGGTCGTCGCCACCGAGGCCGTGAGCCGGACCGAGCCGCGGGAGACGCGGTCGGTCTCGAGGTGGGTGCTCGACCACCCCTTCGGTGCGCCGAACCGAACATGGGTCATCGCGTGGTCGACGCCCGAGCAGCGGGTCGAGACGTCCGCGCTGAGCCAGCGCAGCGACCCGTCGCGGTTCCACGCGACGGAGTTGATGCGGCTGGGGCCCTGCTGGGCGCACCGGCCGGAGCCGCTCGTCATCGACACGGGCAGGCCGTAGGGCATCGTCCCGTAGGTCCGAGCCTTGAGCACCCCGCCCCCGGCCCGGCCGAACGTCGTCCGCAGCGGGCTCGTCGACCCGCCCGAGACGACCGTGACGCGCTCGCGGCCGGAGCTGCTGACGCGCACGGCGCCGCGGTCGCGGGCGGTCCAGCCCCCGATCGCGCCGCGCCCGACCCAGTCCCCCGCCGTCGAGGTCGTCGTCACCGAGGTGTCGCCGTGGCGGACGAGCTGGCGGATCGCGACGGGCGCGCCGACCGGGGCGTTCGTGCGCAGGTCGAGCCGCTGGGCGGTGATCCGGTGGACGCCCGCGGGCAGCGCGTTCGTCATGAACCGCGCGACGCCGTCGGAGTCCGGGAGGGCAGCGCCGATGACCTTCTCCCCGGCGCGGAACGCAACGCGGTATCGCTGGCCCGGCCGCTGCACCGCGGTGAAGGCCGTCGCCTGGCCGGCGACGGTCACGGGCGACTGCGACGAGAGGGACAGGTCCTTGCCGACCGGGGCGTTCTCCCGGATGCGGAGGTGGAGGCGGGTGCCGGTGTCGTAGCGGAGGTGGACCTCGGCGTCGATGGCCGTGACGCGCCCGCTGGGGTCGGTCCGCAGGTGGCGAAGGACGACCTCACCACGGGCGCTCTGCTCGGGAAGGCCGACGTGGGCGATGTCGGCCTCGACGCCGACCCGGGGCCGGTCGTCCGAGACGCGGTGGTCGCTCTCGTGGTGGCCGGTCGTCAGCCGCTGCCCGTCGGCCGGTCGGAGCGTGATCCGCCAGCCGGAGCGGTCCGCGCGGCTGCCGGCCTCGACCGTGACGCCGCCGAGCGTGCCGGGGACCATGCCCGGCGGGGCGATCGCGATGAGCCCGGTCGACGCGTCGAGCGCGCCGGAGCGCACCACGCCCCGCGGGCTCGTCGTCGTCCATACGAAGGACGAGGACGGCAAGGTGCTCGAGGTGATCGCCGTGGGCGCGGGGCTCGTCCCCGCGGCGTCGGCGGCCGACGGGGCGATCGAGGTCGCGAGGCCGGCGGCGGTGGTCGCGGCAGCCGCGAGGGCGAGGGCTGCTCGGGTGCGGGTGGTCGGTCGGGTCATGGGGTCCTCCGGGTCGTCGTCACCGGCCTCGTGCCGGCGGCATGACCCGACCGTGGCCCAGCCTGACGACATCGCGCCCTCGGTCGTCCACAGGCTCGGCGCCTGTGGACGACGGACCCGCGGCCCGCCGGGACGACCGACCATCCGTGCGGCCGTCCCGGACGTGGCTCAGTCCGCGGTGGGGGCGGGAGCGTCGTGGACGAGGTCCTGGAACTCGGGGTGCTTCTCGATCCACCCCTTCATGAAGGGACACTCCGGCACGACCTTCGTGCCCTCCGCCCTGATGTCCTCGAGGGCGAACCGGGCAAGCGCCCCGCCGACACCCTGGCCCTCGTGGGCGTCGTCGACCTCGGTGTGGGTGAGGACGACGAGATCGTCCGTGCGCTCGTACACGGCAACGCCCGCCAGGGCCCCGTCGATGCGGGCCTCGTACCGGTGCTCCTCCGGGTTGTGGGTGACCTGGACGTCGGGTCGGTCGCTCATGGGGATCTCCTCTGCTGGGTCAGGACACGGCGGGTGGTTCGGTCAGGGGCAGTCGGCGCCGCCCGCGCAGGCGGACGGGTGGCAGGGGCGGTGCGGGGAGGCGGCGGTCGTCGCCCGGGACGACGCCGAAGCGATCGCTGCCCGCCTCCCACTCCCGCCGGGCGCGGTCGATGGCCTCGTGGTCGGGACCCATGAAGTTCCACCACATGACGACCTCATCCTCGAAGGGCGCCCCGCCGAGCAGGATCGCCCGGGCCCCCTCCGCGCCGGCGTCGAGGCGCAGGTGCGACGGTCCGGGATTGAGGACGCCCAGCTCTCCCACCTCGAGGCGGCGCTCGTCGAGCGTCACGGCCCCGGAGTCGAGGAGGAGGGCGTGCTCGAACGTGGGGTCGACGTCGAGGGTGACGCTCGCTCCGGGCCCGAGGTCGAGCTGAGCACCGAGCAGCGGCGTCGCCGTCCGGATCGGCGAGGTCGACCCCAGGAGGGACCCGACGAACACCCGGGCGTGCAGTCCGTCGCCGACGACGGGGTCGGGCGCGTGGTGCTGGAACTCGCGGTCCCCCTCCCGCGCGTGCGCGGGCAGCGCGACCCAGAGCTGGACCCCGTGGAGCACCTGCGTCGCGCTGGTCGACACCTCGGAGTGGGCGATCCCGTGCCCGGCCGTCATGAGGTTCACCTCGCCGGGCCGCACAAGGGCGACCACGCCCCCGGAGTCGCGGTGCTCGATCTCCCCCTCGAACAACCACGAGACGGTCGCGATCCCGGTGTGCGGGTGCGGCGGGACGTCCATGCCAGCCTTCGTCGGACCGTAGTGATCCGCGAAGCACCACGCGCCGACGAAGGGGCGCGCCCGATGCGGCAGGGTGCGTCGGACGTCGAGCGCGCGCACACCGCCGAGCGGGACCTCGCGCGGGGCCAGGACCTGAACCACCCGGCCAGACTAGGCGTACGCGCCCCGGGACGCAGCGATGCCCCCGACCCGGGGTCGGGGGCATCGTATGAGCCGCCTGTCGGAATCGAACCGACGACCTATTCATTACGAGTGAATCGCTCTGGCCGACTGAGCTAAGGCGGCGGGCACCCGGCAGCGCCGGGCACGGAGGACCAGTATAGGGCCACCGGCCACCCGCGCGCGAACCCGGCTGACGCCGGGTCCAGGCTCTGTCAGCAGCGCAGGTCCTCGCCCGGCAGCGTCCCGTCGAGCAGGTAGGCGTCCACCGCGCCGTCGACGCAGTCGTTGCTGCGGGTGTACGCGGTGTGGCCGTCGCCGTCGAAGGTGATGAGCCGGCTGTCGGGCATCTGCTCGTGGACGCGCGTGGCCCACTCGTACGGCGTGGCGGGGTCGCGCGTCGTGCCCACGAGGACGATGGGCGCCGCCCCCGTGGCGTCGATCGGGTGCGGCGTCCCCGTCGCCTTGACGGGCCAGTAGCCGCACGACATCGAGCTCCGGGCGATGAACTCGCCCCACACGGGCGCGACCTTCTCGGCCTTCGCCGCTGCCGTGTCGTAGTCGGCGGGGTCGCTCGACTCCTGCCGGTCGAGGCAGTTGACGGCGTAGATCGCCTCCATGATGTTGCCGCGGTACTCGCCGTTGCCGGTCCGGTCGGCGTAGAGGTTCGCCAGCGCCATGAGCGCCCGGCCCTCGCCGTCGCGGGCGTCGACGAGCGCCTCGGTCAGGCTCTTCCACTTGCTCTGGTCGTACAGGGCCGCGCCGACACCGAGCGCGGCCCAGCCCTCGCCGAGCGTGATGCCGTCGACCTCGATCGGCTCCTTGTCGAGCACCTTGAGGATGCGCTGGAGCTCTGCGACGACCGCGTCCTCGGTGCTCCCGAGCGGGCAGGACCCGCCGTCGACGCACGACGTCGCCCACGTGCGGGTGGCCAGCTCGAAGCCCTTGGCCTGGCCGTCGGTGAACTCCTGCGACGTCAGGTCCGGGGCGACGACCCCGTCGAGGACGAAGCGGCCGACGTTCTTCGGGAACTGCTCGGCGTACGTCGCCCCGAGGAAGGTGCCGTACGACTTGCCGAGGTAGTCGAGCCGGTCCTCACCGAGCGCGGCGCGCAGGACGTCCATGTCCTTGGCGGCCTCGACGGTCGACATGTGCGCGGTCAGGGAGCCGCCGTTCTTGGCGCAGCCGTCGGCCATCGTCTTCGCGTTCTTGGCGAAGTCCTTCTTCTCCCGGGCGTCGTCCGGGGTCGGGTCGAACCCGAGGAAGGTGTCGAGCTGCTCGCCGTCGAGACAGTCGATCGGCTCGGACTGCCCCACCCCGCGCGGGTCGAAGCCCACGACGTCGTACGCGCGGCGGACCTTCGGGGTGACGATGAAGTCGGCGTACCGGGCGTACTCGACCCCCGACCCGCCCGGCCCGCCGGGGTTGACGACGAGCGAGCCAGCCCGCTTCCCCTTCGCCGGGGCGCGCAGCACCGCGATCCGCAGCGTCTCGCCGTCGGGGTTGGCGTAGTCGACCGGCACCTCGAGCTCGGCGCACTCACCGCCCTCGCAGTTCGCCCAGTCGAGCGTCTGCGCGTAGAACTTCTCGAGCCCCCGGGGCGCCGCGGCGGTGCTCGAGGTCGTCGCCGAGGGCGTTCCCGAGTCCCGCTGGACGAGCCCGCAGCCGGCGAGGGAGCCGGCGCAGAGCAGCGCGATCACGGTCGGGACGAGGCGGCGGGAGCGCTGCGGCATGGCCGAACGCTATCGCGGGAGCTGGAGCGAGACGGCCATCGCCTCGAGGGCCAGCTGGGGTGGGACGTTGGCCGCGACGCGCTCGCGGGCGGTGCCGATCGCATCCATCGCGGCGAGGATCCGCTCGGGCCGGAGCGCGAGCGCGACCCGGTCGACGAGCTGCCGGTGGTCCTCGTTGACCAGGCCGATGTCGCCCGCCCCGCTCTGCACGACGAGCGCGTCGCGGTAGACCGACAGCAGGTCGACGAGGCAGCGGTCGACGACGTCGGTGATGAACCGGCGCTCGCGTTTCTTCTGCTCCTTCTCCAGCGCGGAGATCTGGGACCGGACGTGCGGGGGCTGGGTGCGGGCGGAGGGGTCGGCGCCGAGCTGCTCGAGGAGGGTGGCCTTCTCGGTCGCGTGCCGCTCGGACAGGGCGCTGTCGCGCTCGGCGGTCGCGATGGCGACGAGCTGCTCGGCGCCCCGGACGGCGGTCCCGACCCCGTCGATGCGGACCGCGAGCGCGAGGGTGTCGGCCCGCCGGCTGCGGGCACCCTCGTCCCGGGCGAGCCGGCGGGCGATGCCGATGTGGTTCTGGGCTGCCCGCGCGGCGGTGAGCGCCGTGGCGTGGTCGATGCCGTCGCGCCGGTGGAGGAGGTCGGCGATCGCCTGCGCCGGGGGGATCCGCAGCCGAACGTGGCGGGCGCGGCTGCGGATCGTCACGAGGACGTCCTCGAGGCTGGGGGCGCACAGGACCCAGACGGTGCGCTCGCTCGGCTCCTCGATCGCCTTGAGCAGCGCGTTGCCCGACGAGTCGTTGAGACGGTCGGCGTCCTCGACGAGGAGGACGCGGTACCGACCGACCGACGGCGAGCGCGCCGCGAGGGCGACGAGGTCGCGGGCGGTGTCGACGCCGATCTGCATGTTCTCCGTCGCGAGGACCGTGACGTCGGCGTGGGTGCCGTCGAGGGCCGTGCGGCACTCCTTGCACGTGCCGCAGCCGTGCTCGGCGCACTGGAGGGCCGCGGCGAAGGCCCGGGCGGCGGTGGAGCGGCCCGAGCCCGGAGGGCCGGTGAGCAGCCACGCGTGGGTCATCGCAGCGGGATCGCGGACGGCGCGGTCGAGGGTCGCCACCGTCTCGTCCTGCCCGACGACGTCGTCCCAGACGGTCACGTCGCCGGCCCGATCAGCCGGTCCGCCTCGAGCCGCTCGAGCACCCGGGCGTGGATGGCCTGCGGGTCGGGGGTTCCGTCGACGACGAGATAGCGGGTGGGGTGGGCGGCGGCACGGTCGAGGAAGTGGGTGCGGATCGCCGCGTGGAAGTCTTCGCCCTCGGCCTCGAGCCGGTCGTGAACCTGCCCCCGCCGGCGGCGGCCCTCGTCGGGGGTGACGTCGACGACGACGGTGAGGTCGGGGGCCAGTCCGCCGACGGCCCAGTCCTGGACGCGCTCGACCTCGTCGGCGCCGACCCCCCGACCGGCGCCCTGGTAGGCGACGGAGGAGTCGACGTAGCGGTCGCAGACGACCGTGGTCCCGGCGGACAGGGCCGGCTCGATGACGTCGGCGACGTGCTGCGCCTTGTCCGCGGCGAAGAGGAGGGCCTCGGCGCGCGCGCTCATCGGATCGCCGTGGAGGACGAGGTCCCGGAGGGCGTTGCCGAGCGGCGTGCCGCCGGGCTGCCGGGTGCGCAGGACGGGAACACCGCGGTCGGCGAGGGCCTCGACGAGGAGCTGCACCTGGGTCGACTTCCCGGCCCCGTCGCCGCCCTCGAAGACGACGAACGCCCCGCGCCGTCCGCCGCCGTCCGCCTGCGCTCCGCCCGAGCTCGCGATCATCACCACCCGGCCGAGCCTAGGCGAGCCCCCCGACACCCCCCACGGTTCCCGCAATTGCGCGCGCAATTGCCATCTGCGCGCGATATCTCACGCGCGGATGTCATGTCTCGCGCGCAGATTCGCACGCCTCGAATCAGCGGCGCTTGCGCAGAACCTTGAGGACCTCGTCGGCGACGCCGGCTGCCGACATCGGGTTCTGACCCGTGATCAGCAGACCGTCGCGCACCACCTTCGAGGTCATCGGGACGCGGCCCTTGGTGTACTTCGCACCCGCGCCCTTCATCGCCTCGTCGAGCCGGAACGGGACGGCGTCGCGTCGGCCGGCGAGCTTCTCCTCAGCCCAGCTGAAGCCGGTCGCCTTGCGGCCGGCGAGCAGGGGTGTGCCATCGGCGCGCTTCGCCGGGACGAGGCCGGCGGGGCCGTGGCAGACCGCGGAGACGACCTTGTCCGCCGCGTCGAAGTCGGTGATCAGCCGCTGCAGACCGGCGGCGTCGAAGTCGAACATCGTGCCGTGACCGCCGGTGAGGTAGATCGCGTCGAAGTCCTCGGCACGCACGTCGTCGACGGAGACGGTGTCGACGAGCAGGTCCATGAACTCGCGGTCCTCGTACCGCTTGCCCGTGCCGCCCATCTTGAGCATCGGTGCCGAGAGCGACTCGGGGTCGAGCGGGACACGGCCGCCCTCGATGCTCGCGATGGTGATGTCGTACCCGGCCTTCGTGACGCGGTCGTAGAAGTGGGTGAGCTCCCCCAGCCACAGGCCGGTGCGGTAGCCGGTCGTCGTGTACTCGGGGGTGCTCGTGACGACCACGAGGATGCGACGGGTGGGCTCGACGGTGGGAGACTTGGGGGTGCGTGCCATGCCTCCACCCTCGCAGACATGGCCGGGCACCGTCAGCCCCCCGGGTGTCGCCGTCGGCGCGGCGGACGGTGACCCGTCGAGATCCGCGCGCCGTGTGGTGCATCTGCGCGCGATATTCGGCGCGCAGATGTCAATTGCGCGCGCAAATGCAGAAAAAGGGGGGTGGGTCAGGTGAAGTGCTTGCGCAGCTCTCGGGCGAGGACCTTGCCTGTTGCGTTGCGGGGGAGCTCGTCGAGGAAGACGACCTCTCGGGGGATGCAGTGGCGGGCGCGTTCGGCGCGGACCAGCTCGCGCACCTCGTCGGCCTCGAGGGACTCCCCCTCGCGCACGACGACGAACGCCGCGAGCCGCTGGCCGAACTCCGGGTCGGGCACACCGACGACCGACACCTCCTGGACCGCCGGGTGCTGCACGAGCAACGACTCGACCTCCGCGGGGTACACGTTCTCCCCGCCGCTGACGATCATGTCGTCCTCGCGCCCGGCGACGAAGTACAGCCCGTCCTTGACGTAGCCCAGGTCACCCGTCGCGACGAGCCCGTCCATCCGGTCCTTGTCGGCGCCGGAGGTGTACCCGTCGAACACGAGCTCGTTCCCGCAGAAGATCCGCCCCTTCTGCCCCTCGGGCACCTCGTTGCCGTCACCGTCGACGATCCGCACGACCGTCCCCAGCGGCGGGGTTCCCGCGGTGTCGGGGTCGCGGCGCAGGTCCTGAGGGGTCGCGATCGCGACCCACGAGGCCTCGGTCGAGCCGTAGAGGTTGTAGAGCACGTCCCCGACCGCGTCCATGAACCGCGTCGTGAACCCGCTCGGGTACGCCGATCCGGACGTCGCGATGACCCTGAGCTTCGTCAGCCGCCGCGCGTGCTCGGCCAGGTCCGGCACCTGGTCGACCATCCGCTGGAGCATCACCGGGATGGCGAAGACCGCCTGGACGTCGTTGCGCACCATCGCCTCGATCGCCGACTCCGGCTGGTACCGGCGCTGCATCACCATCGTCGAGCGCATCGCGATCGACAGCTGCATCGCCGCGTAGCCCCAGGTGTGGAAGATCGGGGCCGCGATGAGGATCCGGTCGCGCGCGTGCAGCGGGATCCGGTCGATGATCGAGATCAGGGGCCCGAACCCACCGGGCGTCCGACGCGCCGCACCCTTCGGCGTCCCCGTCGTGCCCGACGTGAGGATGATCGTCCGCCCGACCCGCGCCGGGGGCGTCATCCGCGGCGGCTGCGGCGTCGCGGCGACCGCCTCGCGCAGCTCGCTCTCGCTCATCGCCCCGATGCCCTCGGGCAGCTCCGCGGCGACGTTCGCGAACTCGTCGTCGTGCACGAGGAAGGCGATCTCCTGCTGCTGCGCGACGACCGCGAACTGCTGGGGGGCCAGACCGGTGTTGCCCAGGACGACGTCGGCACCGAGAGCGCTCGTCGCGCACATGAACGCGACGGCCCACGCGTGGTTGCGGGCCAGCAGCCCGATCCGGTCGCCCTCACCGAACCCGCGCGCCGCGAGGACCGCAGCGATCCGCTCGCTCCGGTCGAGCAGCTGCGCGTAGGTCACCTTCTCCTCGTCGTCGATGATCGCCACCGCTCGGGGGCTGCGGGCCGCCGCCTGCCGCAGCTCACCGGCGAGGCCGAAGCGCCAGCGGCGCAGCGCAGCGAGCTGGAAGGCGGAGCGATGGGCGCCGTCGACACCGAGCATCCCCCGGCGGGCCATCGTCAGGCCGACCTTCGTGGGGCCGATGCCCCCGGTGAGCTCGGCGATCTTCGTGTTCAGAGAGTCACCCACGGTCACGTATCAACCCTTCGGGACGGCGAAGTAGGAGCTGAAGGACTTGGCCAGGCCGAGGTCGCCGCGGACCTTGATCTTGCCCCGCACGACCATGAGCGTCGGGTTCCCGCGGCCGGTGAGGACCTTCGCGAGCTCCACGGGCCCCAGCATGAGCGAGGCGTCGGGCTCCCCGGACGGGTCCCGCTCCGTCCGGGCCGCGCCGTCGTCGATCGTCACGCGGTAGGTGTCGCTCGACCCCCCGGGGCCGCCGGTGACCCGGAAGTCCACGGTCTTGTGCACGCCGGCGGTGCGATCGGCGCGCACGGCGGAGGGGAAGCGGCGGAAGATCGCATCGAGGATCGTCCGACGGCGCTCGCCCCCCATGATCTCCTCGACCTGGCGGTCGGACATCGCCGCGACCGTCCGCGAGAACTCCTGCGGAGTCATGGTCGAGAACGTGCTCGGGTCGAGCGTCATCGGGGGCCCCTCGTCGTTGATGCGGTCCGGCACCTGACCCTAGGGGTGCGCCGATCCCCGCGTCCACCGGGTGACCGACCACCGGACGGATCCCGGTGGACCCTGCCTCACGGAGCCATCGACAGTGCGATGAAGGCCGCGCCGAGGACGAGGTGGACGACGCCCTGGAGCCGAACGGCCCGTCCGGGCACGACGGTGAGGATCGACACCGCGATCGTGATCGCCAGCAGCACGATGTGGCTCGTGCCGAGCCCCAGGTGGAGCGGGGAGCTCAGCCAGATCGTCGCGATCGCCAGGGTCGGGATCGTCAGGCCGACGCTCGCCATCGCCGAGCCGTAGGCGAGGTTGAACGCGTTCTGCATCCGACCGCGCCGGGCCGCCGTCACCGACGCGATCGTCTCGGGGCCCAGGACGAGCAGGGCGATGACGACACCGACGAACGACTGCGGCAGACCCGCGGCGGCGACGGCCGACTCGATCGCCGGGGAGGCGACCTTCGCCAGACCGACGACGGCGACGAGGGAGACGAGGAGCAGGCCGAGGCTCGTCAGCGACTGGCGGTTGCTCGGCGGGTCGGCGTGGTCGTCCTCGAGGAGATCCCCACCGGCGGCGACCGGGAGGAAGAAGTCGCGGTGCCGCACGGTCTGGGTGAACACGTAGGAGGCGTAGAGAACGGCGGAGGCGGTCGCGGCGAAGAGGAGCTGGACCGGGGTGAACTCTGGCCCGCGAGCCGAGAGGGTGAACGTCGGCAGGACGAGGCACAAGGTCGCGACCACAGCTGCGGCCGTCAGTCCCGAGCCGGCACCCTCGGCGTTGAACCACACGGTGGAACCGCGGCGGGTGCCGGCGAGGATGGAGGCGCCGACGATGAGGTTCATCGTGATCATCACGGCCGCGAAGACCGTGTCCCGGGCCAGGGTCTTGGCCTCGGAGCCGCCCCCGCTCATCAGCATGAGAATGAGCCCGACCTCGATGACGGTGACGGCCACGGCAAGGATGAGGGAGCCCAACGGCTCTCCCACCCGGTGCGCGACCACCTCGGCGTGGTGGACCGCGGCGAGGACCGCCGCGCACAGGAGCGCCCCGACCAGGATCATGACGGCCCACGGCAGGCCGTACCTCCCCCACGTCGCGGCGAGGACCGCGGCCGCCGCGGCCGGGGCGATCCTGGTCCAGGACCTCATCCCGCGTCCTTCCCGGCCGCGGTCTTCTTCGCCGCTGCCGTCTTCTTCGCGGCCGTCTTCTTCGCCGTCGTCTTCTTGGCGGTCGTCTTCTTCGCTGCCTTCTTCGCCGTCTTCTTCGCGCTCTTGCGGGTCGTGGGGCCCTTCGCGCGTTTCTCGGCCAGCAGCCCCTGCCCGCGCTCGGGGGTGATCGTCTCCGGGTCGTCGCCGCGGCGCAGGGTCGCGTTCGTCTCCCCGTCCGTGACGTACGGCCCGAAGCGCCCGTCCTTGACGACGATCGGCTTCTTCGACACCGGGTCCTCGCCGAGCTCCTTCAGCGGCGGCTTGGCAGCAGCGCGGCCACGGCGCTTCGGCTCGGCGTAGATCGCCTTCGCCTCGTCGAGGGTGATCGTGAAGATCTGGTCCTCGGACTCGATCGAGCGGGAGTCCGTGCCCTTCTTCAGGTACGGCCCGTACCGACCGTTCTGCACGGTGATCTCGACGAGAACGATCTGCTCGCTCCCGTCCTCGGCGGTCCGCGTCTCCTCGACGGTCCCGACGACGCGCGGCAGCGACAGGAGCTTGAGTGCCGTGTCGAGGTCGATCGTCGCCAGGTCCATGCTGGCGAAGAGGGAGGCGGTGCGCGGCTTGACCTTCGCCTTCCCGGTGCGGCCGGACTCCTCCTCGGTGAGGACCTCGGTGACGTACGGCCCGTACCGGCCGGCCTTGGCCACGACCTCGCGGCCGGTGTCCGGGGCGGCGCCCAGGACCCGACCGTCGTCGGCGGCGGTGTCGAGCAGATCCCGGGCCTTCGCCGGGGTGAGCTCGTCCGGAGCGATGTCGTCGCGGATCGTCGCCCGCCGCGGCGTGCCGTCCGCGTCCTGGGCCATCTCCCCCGTAGCGGGGTCGACCCCGGCGGGCGTCGTCTCCTCGACGTAGGGCCCGTAGCGCCCGACGCGCACGACGATCCCGTCGCCGAGCTCGACCGTGCTGATCCCGCGCGCGTCGATCTCTCCGAGGTTCTCGACGAGCCGGCGCAGGCCCTCCATCGCCTCGTCGTCACCGCCGAAGTAGAACCGCGTCAGCCACGCGACCCGGTCCTCCTGCCCGCCGGCGATCCGGTCGAGGTCCTCCTCCATCGCGGCCGTGAAGTCGTAGTCGACCAGGCGCGCGAAGTGCTCCTCGAGCAGCCGGGTGACCGCGAACGCGAGCCACGTCGGGATGAGCGCCGAACCGCGGCTCCACACGTACCCGCGCTGCTGGATCGTGTCCATGATCGAGGCGTAGGTCGAGGGGCGACCGATGCCCCGCTCCTCCATCGCCTTGACGAGCGAGGCCTCGGTGTAGCGCGGCGGGGGCGAGGTCTCGTGGCCGTTGGCCTCCGCCGAGAGGACGGCGAGCGCGACCCCCTCGGACAGCTTCGGCAGACGGGCCTCGGAGTCCTTGTCGTCGTGCCCCGGGCGGGCCTCGTCCCGGCCCTCCTCGTACGCGGCGAGGAATCCCTTGAAGGTGATGACCGTGCCGCTCGCGGTGAACTCGGCGTCCGTGGCGACGTCCGCCGCGCCCGAGCCGGACAGGTCGACAGCGAGCCGGATCGTCGCCGTCGAGCCCTTCGCGTCGGCCATCTGCGAGGCGATCGTCCGCTTCCACACGAGCTCGTAGAGGCGGAACTCCTCGCCGCGCAGCTCACCGGCGACCTGGGCGGGGGTGCGGAACCGGTCACCGGCGGGCCGGATGGCCTCGTGCGCCTCCTGGGCGTTCTTCGCCTTCTTGCCGTAGCGGCGGGGGGCGTCGGGAACGTGGTCGGCGCCGTACATGTCGCGGGCCTGGGAGCGGGCGGCCTCGATCGCCGACTGCGACAGCTCGGTGCTGTCGGTCCGCATGTACGTGATGTACCCGTTCTCGTAGAGGCGCTGCGCGACGCTCATCGCGTGCTTGCTGCCCATCCCGAGCTTGCGGGAGGCCTCCTGCTGGAGGGTGCTCGTCGTGAACGGCGCTGACGGGCGGCGGGTGTAGGGCTTCTCCTGGACGCTGCGGACGACGGCGTCGCGCTCCGCGACGGCGGTGGCGATCGCGGTCGCGGCCGCCTCGTCCAGGTGCGCGGCGTCACTCTTCAGGCGCCCGTCGTCGCCGAAGTCCCGGCCGGTGGCCACCTTCGTGCCGTCGACGTGGCTGAGCCGGGCGCGGAACGCCTGACCGCGGGAGCCGGGGGGCGCGAACTCGCCCTCGACGTCGTGGTACCCCGCCCGGACGAAGGCCATCCGCTCGCGCTCGCGCTCGACGACGAGCCGGGTCGCGACCGACTGGACACGACCGGCGGAGATGCCCTGGGTGATCTTGCGCCAGAGGACGGGCGAGACCTCGTAGCCGTAGAGCCGGTCGAGGATGCGGCGGGTCTCCTGCGCGTCGACGAGCCGGGTGTCGAGGTCCCGGGTCTGCTGCGCGGCGCGCTGGATGGCCTCCTTGGTGATCTCGTGGAAGACCATGCGCCGCACGGGGATCGTGGGCTTCAGCGCCTCGAGCAGGTGCCACGCGATGGCCTCGCCCTCACGGTCCTCATCGGTGGCGAGGTAGAGCTCGTCGGCGTTCTTCAGGAGGCGCTTGAGCTCGGCGACCTTCTTCTTCTTGTCGGCATCGACGACGTAGTACGGCTCGAAGCCCCCGTCGACGTCGACCCCGAAGCGGCCGAATCGTCCCTTCTTCACGTCGGCCGGCATCTGCGACGGGGTCGGGATGTCCCGGATGTGACCGACCGACGCCTCGACGTCGAAGTCGGGACCGAGGTACCCGGCGATGGTCTTGGCCTTGGCGGGGGACTCGACGATGACGAGCTTGCGCGTTCCCACGTACGCACCTTCCTGTTCCGGCCGTCGTCGCCTCGGATTCGTC
The DNA here is from genome assembly GCF_900289115.1 of Janibacter massiliensis. Taxonomy (GTDB): domain Bacteria; phylum Actinomycetota; class Actinomycetes; order Actinomycetales; family Dermatophilaceae; genus Janibacter_A; species Janibacter_A massiliensis. The sequence continues at coordinate 379,457 of NZ_LT985196.1, forward strand.
GAGGCGGGTGGACGAGCGGCCGGGGGAACGGTAGCCCGTCCCCGTCAGCGGCGCCGCGCGCCGGTGGCCCACCCCCGGGTGGCGCGCCCGGCCACCAGCCGGGAGGATGTCGGCCATGAGCGCTGCACCTCCGCCCCCGCCAGGCCCCGGACTCGGGGGTCGCCCCGGCCCCGGTCCGATGCCCGCCGGTCCGTCCCCGTACGGCGGCGGGTCGAACGGCTCCTACGGCGCCCCGCAGCAGGGCGGCCCCAGCCCGTACGGCGCGGGTGGCCCCTACGGCGGCCAGGCCCCGATGCCGCCGTCCGGTGGCGGCTACCTGCCCGCCGACGGCGGCGGCTCCCGCGGCGGTGCCACGAAGTGGATCATCCTCGCGGTGGTCGGCCTCCTCCTGCTGTGCTGCTGCGGAGGCATCGGTGCGTACTTCCTCACCAAGGACTCCGACAGGACGGTGTCGGGCACACCCGAGCAGACCGTCCGTTCCTTCTTCCAGGCGATGGAGGACCGGGACGAGGCCGCAGCCTGCGACCTGATCGACCCCACCGCGATGAAGGCCGGGGACGACTGCGAGGCGACCCTCGGCCGGACGTTCGACCAGATGCCCTCGACGTTCGACGCCGACACCGTGACGGTCACGCGGACCGACGGCGGCAGCGACACGTCGGGCACCGCCCGGTGCGACGCGACGTACGGCATGGGCGGGACGAACTCCACCGCCCGCATCGACCTGCGGGTCGTCGACGGCGAGTGGAAGATGACGGACCTCGACGTCTGACTCGCCGGCACGGCGTGCGCCGGTCGGCCGGTCAGGGCAGGATGGCGGCATGAGCTCCGCGACGCCGCCCCCGCCCGGTCCGGGCATGTCCCCCCAGCAGCCGATCCCGGGCGCCTCGTCCGGGGCACCCACCCCCGCCTACGGCGCGCCCGCACCGGCGCCCGACGCCGCCCCCGGGATGCCTCCGGCGCCCAGCGCGTCCGCGCCCTACGGGCAGCCGCCGGCGAAGAAGGGCGGCGCGACGAAGTGGATCCTCATCGGGCTCGCCGCTCTCCTGGCGCTGTGCTGCTGCGGCGGAGGTGCGGCCTTCCTCATCGCCAAGCAGATCAACGACGGGCCGAAGGAGGCCGTCACCACCTTCATGGACGCCGTCGCGGACGGCGACAAGGCCGAGGCGTGCTCGGTGGTCGACCCCGCGCTGTTCCAGTCGGTGGGCGGGTGCGAGACGGCCCTGGCCGGCGCTGGTGACACCTCGGGCGCGGTCGACAAGGGCTCGACGAACATCTCGAGCTCGTCCGTCACCAACGACACCGCGACCGTCCAGGCGAGCTACACGCAGAAGGGCGCGCCGAAGACGGCGACCTTCAGCCTGAAGAAGATCGACGGCAGCTGGAAGATCAGCAACGTCGAGGGCGTCAGCTGACGAGGAAGCCCCGGGCGACGAGCTCGCGCAGGGTCGGGAGCACCTCGGCGGTGACCTCGTCCGTCTCCCGCTCGACCAGGCCGCTGATCGCCGCGAGCGCGGCACCGGCCGTCAGGTCCCCGTCGCACACGGACAGCAGCGCGGCGGCAGCCGTACCCAGGTCGACGCTCGGCCGCAGGCCCCCGCCTCGGCGCGCGCGGATGATCTCCGGCCCCGGCGCACCCGCCCGCTGGTGCTGCTCGACGGTGACGTCGGCGGCGGCGCGCCACGGGGTCGAGAGCAGCTCGTCGTCATCGGCCGAGGCCAGCGCCGACCGGGCGGCGACGACCGCCGCGACCTCCTCCCCCATCGCGGGACCGACCGGGTGCCGCACGTCGAGGAGCTCGACCCACGGCTCACGCGCCTGCGTCGGGCGGTGCAGCGTGATGATGCCGAACCCGATCGCCGTGACGCCGCGGGACTCGAAGTCCTCGAGCCAGGCGGTGAGCATCCGGTCGAAGGCAGCCGTCCCGTCGCGGTGCCCCCCGTCGCGAGCCCACGTCTGGGCGTACTCGACGGGGTCCTGGACCTCGCGCTGGACGACGAGCGCGTCGAGACCGGTTCCCTCGAGCCACGACCTGACGCGCTCCTGCCAGGACTCCTCGTCCGCGATCTCCCAGTTGCCGAGGAGCTGGGCGGTCCCGCCGGGCGCGAGCAGCGGAGCGACACCGCGGACGAGACCGGCGACGACCGCATCGCCGGTCGACCCGCCGTCGCGGTACTCGAAGAGGGGGACGTCCCCCGATCGCGGCGTGATGACGAACGGGGGGTTCGACACGACGAGGTCGAACTGCCGCCCGGCGACGGGCTCAAGCATCGACCCGGCGAGGACCTCCCAGTCCTGTCCGGCGAGCGCGGCGTTGAACCGGGCGTAGGCGAGGGCTCGCTCGCTGACGTCGGTCACGGTGACCGCGTCGGCGTGACCGGCCAGGTGCAGGGCCTGCACCCCGCACCCCGTGCCGAGGTCGAGTGCTCGCCCGACCTGCGACCGCGGGGTCCACGACGCCAGCGTCGTCGACGCGCCCCCGATCCCGAGCACGTGGTCGACGCGCAGCGGGCTGCCCGTGGCCATCTCCGAGAGGTCGGAGGCGACCCACCACGTGTGCGACTCGTCGCCGTACGGGCGCAGGTCGCAGGTCGCGCGGACGGCCGCGCCCTCGATCTCGAGCAGACCCAGGCGGGTCGCGCCCGCGACACCCAGGGTCGGCAGCGCCGCCTCGACGAGGTCGTGGTCGACCGGGTCGCCGAGGGCGAACAGGCGGGTGAGGGTCGCGAGCGGGTCGTCGGCCTCGACGAGGGCACGACGTGCGGGCAGGGCCAGCTCGCGGTGGAGGGCGGTCGAGGCGGCGGGGCCGAGGCGGTCCTCGATCGACTCGACCGTCCATCCTGCGGCGCGGAGGTCGTCGCGGAGCCGCTCGATCAGGTCCGGCACGAGGACCGGTGTCGGGGACGGGGCGCTGCGGGGGTCGGTCACGGTGAGATCGTAGGCGGCTGCCCCGGCTCCTCGGCCAGGGCGATGTCCCGGGCCGTGCTCGCGGCCCCTCAGCCCCCGACGGTCCCCGCGTCCCGGGCGCCGGCGAGAGCCTCGTCCACGGTGTCGTGGACGGCGAACAGGGCGTCCAGCCCCGTGATCTGCAGGACCCGGGCGACGGACGGCGAGGTCACGACCAGCTCGATCGAGCCGCCGGCCGGGGCGATGCGCCGCAGGCAGCCGACGAGGACACCGAGGCCCGTGGAGTCGATGAGGTCCACACCACCGAGGTCGACGACGAGACGGCAGGCACCGGCGGCGACGCGGGCGTCGAGGGCCGCCCGGAGCCGCGGGGCGGTGTAGACGTCCACCTCGCCCGTCACCGAGATCACGCTCGTGCCGTCGACGTCGTGGGCCGCCAGTCGCATGGGGTCCTCCGGGCGTGGGCGCCGCGAGACCGCCACGGCGCGGTGGATTCAGGTCGAACTACCGTAGACGACCGTGACCAGCCCGCTCGACGCCCTCGCCGCCGGGCGCGGGGAGCGGCTGCGCCACGTGACCCACCTGCCGGCGCGGCCCGGCCGGACCGCGCCGTGGCCCGGGTGGGTCGCCCCGCCGGTGTCCGAGGCGTTCCGCTCCGCCGGGATCGACGCGCTGTGGACCCACCAGGCGCAGGCGCTGGAGCACGTCGCCGCCGGCCGGCACGTCGTCGTCGCGACGGGAACGGCGAGCGGGAAGAGCCTCGTCTACCTGCTGCCCGCCCTCACCGCCGCGGTCGACGGGTACGCCCCCGGCGCCGGGCCGGACGAGGGTCCGGGGTCGTGGCGGCCGCGCGGGGCGACGGCCCTGTACCTGTCGCCGACGAAGGCGCTCGCGGCCGACCAGCTGGCCCGGATCGAGGCGCTCGCGGTGCCGGGGGTGCGCGCGGCCACCTACGACGGGGACACCCCGACCGACGAGCGGCGGTGGATCCGTCAGCACGCGAACGTCGTCCTCACCAACCCCGACCTCGTCCACCACTCCCTGCTGCCGCACCACGACCGGTGGGCGGGGCTGCTGCGCTCGCTGACGTACGTCGTCGTCGACGAGTGCCACACCTACCGCGGGGTGTTCGGTGCGCACGTCGCGCTGCTCCTGCGGCGGCTGCGCCGGGTGGCGCAGCGGTACGGGAGCGACCCGGTCTTCGTCATGGCGTCGGCGACGGTGGCCGACCCGGGAGGCCTCGGAGAGCGCCTCATCGGATCGCCGGTGGAGGCGGTGACGGACGACGGATCACCCCGCGGGCCGATGACGGTCGCCTTCTGGGAGCCACCGACGGACGAGGACGGCCCCCGCCGCTCGGCGACGACGGAGGCCGGCGAGCTGCTCGGCGACCTCGCGTCCACCGGGGTGCAGACGGTGGCCTTCGTCCGATCGCGCGCCGGGGTCGAGGCCGCGGCGGCGGGCGCCGCCCGGCGGGTGGAGGCGCGCGGCGGCGACCCGGGCGAGGTCGCGGCCTACCGGGGTGGGTACCTCCCCGAGGAGCGGCGGGCGCTCGAAGCGCGCCTGCGGGAGGGGTCGCTGCGCGGGCTCGCCGCGACGAACGCGCTCGAGCTCGGGGTCGACGTCGCGGGGCTCGACGCCGTCGTCGTCGGGGGCTGGCCGGGGCGCCGGGCGTCGTTCTGGCAGCAGGCCGGCCGGGCCGGGCGGTCGGGGTCCCCTGCGACGGTCGTCCTCGTCGCCGCGGACGACCCGCTGGACACCTACCTCATGGCCCACCCCGCGGCGGTCCTCGGTGAGCCCGTCGAGGGATCCGTCTTCGACCCCTCCAACGTCCACGTGCTCACGCCGCACCTCGCGGCCGCGGCGGCCGAGCTCCCCGTGACCGAGGCCGACGAGCGGTGGTTCGGCTCGCGGATGCGTGGCGTCCTCGACGACCTCGTCGGGCGCGGGGTGCTCCGGTGGCGCCCGACGGGCTGGTACTGGACCCGGCAGGACCGGGCGGTCGACCACGTCTCGCTGCGCGGGATCGGGCAGGTCGTGTCCGTCGTCGAGCGGCGGACGGGGCGGGTCGTCGGGACGGTCGACGGGGCGTCCGCCGTGGCCCAGGTCCACGCCGGGGCCGTCCACGTCCACCAAGGGGTCACCTACGTCGTCACCGATCTCGACCTGGAGGACGCGACGGCCCACGTCGTCCGGGGCGATCCCGGGTGGACGACGCACGCCCGCGCCGAGTCGGCCTTCGACGTCGTCGCGGAGGAGGACGGCGTGACCCACGGGCCGGTGCGGGTCAGCCGCGGCGTGGTCCGGGTCCGTTCCCGGGTCACCTCGTTCGTCCGACGGCTGCCGAGCGGCGAGGTCATCGGCACCCACCCCCTCGACCTGCCGGAGCAGAGCCTGACGACCCGTGGGGTGTGGTGGACGATGACGCCGGACGCGCTCGCCGCGGCCGGGATCGACGAGGTCGACGTGCCGGGCGCGGCCCATGCCGCCGAGCACGCGGCGATCGGGATGCTCCCGCTGCTGGCGACGTGCGACCGGTGGGACATCGGCGGGGTCTCGACCGCGCTCCACCCGGACACCGGCCTGCCGACCGTCATGGTCTACGACGGGTATCCCGGGGGTGCGGGATTCGCCGAGCACGGGCACCGGGTCGTCGACGGCTGGCTGATGTCGACACGCGACGCGATCGCCGCCTGCCCCTGCGACCGGGGTTGCCCGGGGTGCGTGCAGTCCCCCAAGTGCGGCAACGGCAACGAGCCGCTCGACAAGGCGGGCGCGGTCCGGCTGCTCGACCTCGTCCTGGCGGCCCTGTCAGAGGGGTGAGCCAGCCCTCAAGGTCCTGCCCCCGGGGCGCGCGCCGACTACGCTCGCCCGTGTGCTGATCCTCGGAGCTCTCCTCGTCCTGCTCGCGCTGGCCTTCGCCGCCTTCCTCGTCCTCGGCAGTCGCGGCAGCGACCAGCTCGTCGACCTCACTCTCGGCGGCCAGACGTTGAGCCTGTCCCCGCTCGCGCTCGTCGTGGCCTCGCTCGCGACGATGGCGGTCCTGTGGCTCGGCACGATGCTCGTCCGCCTCGCCCTCGCGTCGCGGGCGAAGAAGCGCCGTCAGCGCAAGGAGGAGGAGCGCGCCGCCCGCGAGCGCCTCATGGCCCGTGAGGACGAGCGGATCCGCGAGATCGAGGAGCGGGAGCGGGCCCTGGAGGAGCAGCGGGTCTCGACGGAGATCGCCCGCGAGCGCGCCGAGGCCGCCGAGCGCGAGGCCGAGGAGCTGCGGCGCTCGCAGAGCGCGCCGATCTACGACGGGGGTCCGACCGCCGCGTCCGAGCGGCGTGAGGGTGTGACGACCGAGCGGGTCGACGTCGCCCCCGAGCCGCGGTACGTCGACCGCCACGACATCGACCCGGACGGGACGGGCGCCACCCGCGCCTGATCGAACCGTCCGCGGTTACCCCGTCGGCCCCGCACGGGCAACCGCGGACGCGGGGCCCACGTCGGCCGGGACGATCGGCGTGAACGGCACGGTGACCGTCGCCCGGAAGACGCCCCCGCCCTCGTCGACACACGTCGTCAGCTCCCCGCCGTTGGCCCGGGCGGTCTCGGCGCCGACCACACAGCCGTCTGCCCCAGACCGCGCCGCCGTCGCGGCGGCCAGCGCGCCGAGGTCCGCGGCTGCCTGGGCGCGGCGGGACGTCGCGACCGCGTCGAGCACCGTCAGCGCCCCGACGAGCACGGCGACGAGCACCCCGATCCCGGCGACGACGAGGACGGTTGCGGACCCTCGCTCGTCAGCGAGCACCGGGCACCTCGGTCGACTCGGTGACCGCGGTCGACGTCGAGCTCGGTCCCGGCACCCCGATCGCGCGCAGCGCCGGTGACCCCGGGGCGGTCACGGTGACCCGAACCGCCGGCAGGCCGGCGACCGTCGTCGCAACGGTGTCGACCGACGCACCCTGCGGCGCCTGGGCGACCGCGGCCGCGCGGGCCGTCCCGGCGTGCTCTCCCCGGGCGAGCACGCGCGCCGAGGTGCGGGCCGCGTCAGCGCACCGGATCGTGTCGATCCCGTGCCCGACCGCTGCGAGCGCGAGCAGCAGCACCGCGACGAGCGCGGGGATGGCGACCGCGAGCTCGGCCGTCACCATCCCCGCGTCGCCGCCACGAAGGGGGTGGCTCATCTCAGCGCTGGGCGAGCGCGTCGGTGATGATCCCCGACAGGGCGGACTGCACCGGACCCGACTTGACGACGAGCATGAGCACGAGCGCGAACGCCACCGCGGCGAGCGTGCCGACCGCGTACTCCGCGGTCGTCATCCCGGCCTCGGCGGCCTCCTGCACGTGCCGCCAGCGGCGCACGAGGTAGTTCTTCACGTGGTCCTCCTTCGACGAGGGTGACCGGTCGTCACCCGTTCGCCGACCACGCTCCCGGCCCGTCGCCGTCGGGAACACCACCGTCACCGCCCCTGTGGACGGAGGTGGCGGCGGGCCAGCCGCTGTGGACGTCGCTGCGCGCCAGATCCGTGCGATGGCTCAGACGATGCGCAGGGCCGACCACGCCCACCACGTCGACAGCGCGAGGACGACGAGGAAGGAGAGGTTCCACAGCAGGCGCGGGATCCCCGTGAGCCTGGCGAGGACCGCCGGGTCGCTCGTGCGGGATCGATCGCCCAGGACGGCTGCGAGGTGCCGCCACGCCCCGACGAGCAGCACCAGCCCGACGCCGACGAGCAGCCGGGCCTGGAGCGAGTCCGAGCGCCACCACCACGCCGATCCGACGGCCGCGAGGAGGGAGACGGTGACGACGGCCGTGAGTGCCGAGCGCGCCCGGACGAGGGCGACGAGAAGGACCGGCAGGGCGAGCGCGAGAACCGGGGCCGCCCATCCGCGACCGGCGGCGACGATGACCGCGGCCCCGACGACGGCCGGCGCGGGGTACCCCGCCCACGTCGTCGCGACGCGCCCGGCACCCTTCGCCGGGCCGACCGTGACGGCGTGCCCCGACATGTCGCCGTTGACGACGAAGCCGGTGAACCGCCGACCGCACAGGACGCCCACGAGCGCATGACCGAGCTCGTGGACGAGCGTGACGAGGAGCCTGACGAGCGACCACACGTACGGGGCCAGCACGACGAAGCCGACGACGGCGAGCAGGACGAGGAGCTGGACGGCCTCGAGCGGGACGGGGTCGGTCGGCGTGACGCGGCGGATCAGGTCGGTGGCGTCCACCGGGTCAGCCCCCGACGACGCGCCACTGGCCCTTGATCTTCTTCACCCCGATGTCGTGAACCCGCCCGTCGTTGGCCTTGACCTGGACCGTCCCGGTGCCTGCGTCCTCGTCGATGTCCGAGCCGGCGACCTCGAGCTCGCCCGAGACGTCGCGGAAGAACTGCTCGTCGTCGCCGACGGACCTCTCCATGGCGTTCTCGCAGGACCCGGCCTCCTTGTCGAAGAGGTCCTTCAGACCCGGGTCGATCCGCTCGCACACGCCCTCCCAGTCCTTGCCCTGCAGCGCGGTGTGGAACTCGACGACGGCCCGCTCGGCATCGTTCTGGGGACCGTCCTGTCCGCACGCCCCGAGGCCGAGGGCGACGACGGCGGCAAGGGCGAGGGAGACGGCGGTGCGCATGCGGGTCCTTCTCGGGTGGGAGGCGAAGCGGAACGCCGGGTGCACGGCGCAAGAACCAGCCTACGGAGCGTGCCTCACGATCCGCTGAGCGCCCGACCCGCCAGGGCCGCGACGACCGGCACGACGGCGGTGCACACGAAGGCCGGGAGGAAGAGCAGCCCCAGCGGCACGACGAGCATGACCCCGGCCTTCGCCGCGGCAGCCTCCTGGCGGCGGCGGGCATCCTCCCGGATGCGGGCCGCCGCGCCCAGGACCGCGGCGGCGGGCGGCGCCCCCGTGCGGTGCGCGACGGTGAGCGCGAGCGCCGCCGGGCGCCACACGGGATGGGCGTAGGCCCACGCCTCCTCGGGGGTCCGGTCCCACCGCATCGCCGCCGCGACGACCCGCAGCTGCCGCCCGGCCACTCCCCCGGCGACGTCCGCGGTCTCCTCGATCGCCTCGGCCGTGCCGCGCCCCGCCCGCAGCGCGACGGCCAGGAGGACGAGCGCATCGGCGCAGTCCTCGACGACGAGGTCGTCCCGCGGTTCGGCCCGTCGTTCACCCCCGGCCTCGGTCGTCGCCCGGTCACGCATCGACAGCGACCGGAACCCACCCCCGCGCCGGGTGGGCCACAGGGCGACGGCGGCGGCAAGCAGGACGAGCACGAGGATCACGAGGCCACCTCGACCACCGGCGGGCGGACGGCCCGCGCGAGCAGCCACTGGCCCACGACCCAGCCGCTCGCGGCGAGCGCGACCCCGAGCCCCGTCACGAGGAGGACGACCGGGTTGCCCGTGTAGGCCTCGAGCGGGTCGAGCCCCAGGAGGAGGGTGACCCCGGGGCCGAGCGCGGGCAGGCAGCACAGGAGCGTCATCGTGGCCCGCGACCCGGCCGTCTCCGCGTCGAGCCGGGCCCGGGCGGCCTCGGCCGACCGGAGGGCCTCGGCGACGGTCGCCACGGCGTCCGCGACCGGCGCCCCCGTCCGTTCGCTCAGCTCCCACGCGTCGGCGAGCAGCCGCACCCGGGGTTCGAGCCGCGCCACGCGCTGCAGCTCGCGCCCGAGCCCGAGCGACCCGCCCCGCTCGGCGACGGCCGCGAGCTCGGCCCACCACGGCGGCGGGTCCTGCAGGTCCGGCCAGCCGTCGACGACGACGCGCAGCGCGGCCGACGGGGTGAGCCCTGCGGACAGCGTGAGCGCGAGCACCTCGACGACGGAGGCGAGGTCGGGGCCCTGCTCGCGGCGTCGGCGCAGCCGCTCCCCGACCCACGCGGACGGGGACCGGCCGGCCTGCGACGGCAGGAGGCGCCGGCGTCCCGGCCACAGGGCGACCGCCGCCGCGAGGCAGAGGAGGACCCACGTCATGCGACACCACCGAGTGGCTCGATCGCCTCGACCACCCGCCCGCCCGGCCCGCGTCGCAGGTGGACCACCCACTCGATCGCGCTGCGCAGCTGCGTCGCGACCGCGTGGGCGTCCATCCCGGCCAGCGCCCCGAGCGCCTCGAAGCGCGCGGGCACGTCGGCGGCCCGGTTGGCGTGGAGCGTGCCGCACCCACCGTCGTGGCCGGTGTTCAGGGCCAGGAGCAGCTCGCGGACCTCGGCCCCGCGCACCTCGCCGACGACGAGCCGGTCGGGCCGCATCCGCAGCGCCTGCCGCACGAGGTCGACGAGATCGACCCGCCCGACGCCCTCGACGTTCGCCTGGCGCGCCTGGAGCCGCACGGTGTGCGGGTGGTCGACGGCGATCTCGGCGACGTCCTCGACGACGAGGACCCGCTCGGACGCGGGGACGAGCGCGAGCATCGCCGCGAGCAGCGTCGTCTTGCCCGTCCCGGTCCCACCGGTGACGACGAACGATCGGCGGGCGCGGACGATGTCCTCCAGCCGGTCGCGCTGCCCGGGGGTCATCATCCCGCTGGCCGCGAGGTCGGCCAGGGTGCGGGCCATCCGGCGGGGGATCCGCAACGACACGTGCGCTCCGTCCCCGGCGAGCGGCGGGAGGATCGCGTGCAGCCGGACCCCGCCGTCGAGGAGGCCGTCGACCCAGGGCTGCCCCTCGTCGAGGCGCCGACCGGCCAGGCCTGCGAGCCGCACCGCGAGCCGGCGCACCGCCTCCGGGCCGTCGAGGTCGTGCTCGACCGACCGCTGGACACCGCGCCCGCGATCGACCCAGACCCGGCCGTCGCCGTTGACGAGCACGTCGGTCACGGCGTCGTCGCCGACGAGCGGAGCGAGGGGGCCCAGGCCGACGAGGTCGTCGGCGAGACGGACGGCCGTCGCCAGCGTCCCCGTCTCACCCAGCCTCGCTCGGTCCGCCGCGGCCACGTCCTGGAGCACCCGGGTGGCGGGGGTGGTCCCGGCCCGGATCCGTTCCTCGATGGCGCCGTCGATCCCCCGCGCGGATCGCGGTCGCCCCGTCACGAGGCCACCGCCCGGTGCCCCGGCTCCACGACCGAATCGAGGACCCGGTCGGCCACGCGGGCGAGCGAGCCAGCGGTCCCGGGCCAGCGACCGGCGGCCTCGTCGACGGGGAAGCGCGGGACGTCCGGGAGGTGGGCGGCCAGGGGCAGCCCCAGGTGGGCCGCGACGACCTCGGCGAGGTCCTCGTCCCGGCGCGGCCCCCGCGTGACGAGGACGGGCAACCCCTCGTCGGCGGGCCACCCGAGGACGACCCGGTCGGCATCGGCCACCCGTCTCGGGGACACCCCCGCGACGAGCACCGTCGAGGCGTCGGCGTCGGGCCCGCCGGGACCGGGGCCGTCGACGACGACCACGTCGGCGACCTCCGTGATCGCGGCGAGCACCGCGCGGTGGACGGCCTCGGGAACGCGCGCGCCGGAGACGTCCCCGGCCAGGACCGGGCACTCGTCCTTCGGCAGGCCCGCTGCGAGGAGCCGGCCGTCGACCGCGCCGTCGAGGTCGGTCAGGTCCGACCAGCGGTAGCCGTCCTCGTGCTCGATGCCGCAGGTAACGTCGAGCGCCCCGAGGGGGTCGCCGTCGACGAGGACGGTCCGCAGTCGGCGACGCGCCGCGCGGGCGGCGAGCGCGGCGGCGAGGACCGACGCGCCAAGGCCTCCGGAGGCGCCGGTGACATGGATGGCGGGCATGCGCCGAGTCCACCCCGGGGGGTCGGCGCCCAGCCATCCCCGGCGCCCGCCTGTGGACGACGCCCCGGCGCGGGCTGCGCTGTGGACACCGGCGCCGGAACTGCTCGCGGGAACGGGGACGGCCCCGGTCCTGGGGGGGAGTGGACCGGGGCCGTCGACGTCGGGGTTCGAGGGGGGGAGGAGCCCCGACGCCGTCGCTCGACCCGCAGGGAGCGACGGCGCAATCGTGTGCCATGCGACCCACCCAGCGCAAGTGTGGAATCCGCGCCGCCGCCGTACCGCAGGACGCCGGCGCAGCCGTGCCGCCTACCCCAGCCGACCTGCGAGAACGGCGTCGGCGATGCCCTGGCCCTCGAGCGCGCCCGCGACGACCGCGTCACCGCAGTGGGTGAGCCACAGCACGAGCCCGTCGGGGCCTCCGGTCGCGTACGCGGTGAGCGCCCCGAGGTAGGCGGTCCCACCCTGCGCCCCGTGGCCCGCCTCCGGCACGACGACGGCGGTCGGGTCGAGCCCCCCGGCCTGGATGATCGCCCGTTCCATCGCCCGGGCGACGACGCCGTTGCCCCGGGTGAACGGGCGGACGGCCGCAACCTCGGCGTGGACGATCGCCGCGACGACGAGGGTCGGGATCCGCCCGTGGGCCGCGACGACCCGGGTCAGCGCGTCGAGCCGCGCGCGCATCTCGCTCACCTCGGGCGCGGGACCGAGGTCGACGAGCTCGCCGCACTCCTCGCCGGGGTTCCGGGGCCGTCCGAGCTGCGCCGGATCCTCGACGAGGTCGGCCGCCGCCGCCAGGTGCAGGCGGGCCAGCGCTTGCAGCGGCGCCGCGAGGACGACGGACCGCACGTGCTCAGCCTCGCTCGTCGCGGTGACGGCACCGCGCAGCACCCGCTCGCCCGGGTCGGGGTCTGGCGACCAGTGCCGCGCCCCGCACGCGAGATCACGGACGATGTCGGCCGAGCTGCGCGCGCCGTCCAGCTCGGCGCTCGCCCACGCCCCCCGGACCCGCGACTCCGCGGCCGCCTCGGGGATCCGCCGGCGCAGCGCCTGGTGCCACCGCAGCCGGGTGCACGCCTCGCGAGAGTCGTCGACCGCCGTGACGACGGCCGGCAGGGCGGCGATCTGCGAGAGGGCGTCGACGACGGGGTCCGGTTTCGAGCTCACGCGCAGAGCGTAGGTGGGCCCTGCGCCCGGCCCGCCACGGCACGGGGAGCCGCGCACCCGGCTAGCGTGCCCGGGTGACCACGGGCCTGCACCTGCCGACGGCGATCGTCGTCGCGACGACGCTGGTCCTGCTGTGGGTGCTCGGCCAGGTCATTGTCCGCACCCGGCGCCCGCGCGGAGGTTTCCTCAGCGACGCCGACCGCGCCACCCACGAGACCCTGCACACCGCCTCGCTCGCCGCCCGGGAGCTGCGCGAGGGGCTCGACGACTCCGGCGTCACCCGCGCCGCACCGCACCTGCGCGCGATGCTCGGCACCCCCGCGATCGCGGTGTGCGACCCGACCGGGCCGATCGTCTGGGAGGGCGTCGGCGAGCACCACCTGACGAGCGCCCACGGGCACGCCGAGCAGGCCCGTCGCACCGGCCGCACCGTCGCCCTCACCGAGCGCGACGTCCGCTGCCCCGACCCCGACTGCCCCGTGCGGGCCGCCGTCGTCACCCCGATCGTCGCCGACGGCCGGCTCGTCGGGACCATCGCCGCCTACGGCCCGAGCGTCACCTCCGGCCTCGCGCTCGCGCTCGAGGAGGTCGCGCGGCTCGTCGCCGACCAGGTCGAGCTCGCCGAGCTCGACCTCGAGCGCACACGCGCCGTCGAGGCCGAGCTGCGGGCCCTGCGTGCGCAGATCAGCCCGCACTTCGTCTACAACTCGCTCGCGGCGATCGCCACGTTCGTCCGGACCGACCCCGACCGGGCCCGTGAGCTCCTTCTCGAGTTCGCCGACTTCACGCGCTACGCGCTGCGCCGCGGCGGAGCCTTCACGACCCTGCGCGAGGAGCTGCAGAACGTCGAGCGCTACCTCGTCCTCGAGCAGGCCCGCTTCGGCGACCGGCTGCGCATCAGCCTCCGGATCGACCCTGCGGTGCTGCCCGTGCGCGTGCCCTACCTCGCGATCCAGCCGCTCGTCGAGAACGCCGTGCGCCACGGGCTCGCGCCGAAGGAGGGGCCCGGGCACGTGACCCTGACCGCGACCGACCGCGGGACGGACGTCGAGGTGTCCATCGAGGACGACGGCGTCGGCGCGGACCCCGAGCACGTCCGGCGAGTGCTCGACGGCCAGCTGCGGACCGACTCCGTCGGCCTGGGCAACGTCGACGCCCGGCTCCGGCAGGTCTACGGCCCGGCTGCCGGGCTCGTCGTGGACACCGCGCGCGGGGCCGGGACGAGGGTCGCCTTCCGGGTTCCGAAGTTCCAGCCACACGAGACCGACTGACCGGTAGCATCCCGCGCATGCCGAGCGCGATGGCGGGCGAGGACGCCCACGGCCGCACCCCTGCCGTGCCCGGCCTCACCGTCCTCGTCGTCGACGACGAGGCCCCGGCGCTGTCGGAGATGCAGTACCTCCTCGAGCAGGACGAGCGCGTCGGCCGGATCCTCACCGCGTCGAGCGGCACCGACGCCCTGGGCGTCCTCGAGCGCGAGCGGGTCGACCTCGTCCTGAGCGACATCTCCATGCCCGGGCTCGACGGCATGGCGCTGGCCCGCGTCGTCTCGCGCTTCGCGGAGCGCCCGCGGATCGTCTTCGTCACCGCGCACGAGGAGCACGCGGTCGACGCCTTCGCCCTCGACGCCGACGACTACGTCGTCAAACCCGTGCGCGCGGCGCGGCTCCGGGAGGCCGTGCGCCGGGTCGTCCAGGCCCAGCCCCGGGAGGCCGCGCCGGCCGACCAGGAGCCGCCGGAAGAGACGGTCCCGGTCGAGCTCGCGGGGGTGACCCGACTCGTCAAGCGTTCGGACATCCGCTGGGTCGAGGCGCACGGCGACTACGTCCGACTCCACACGGCCACCGGCGGGCACCTCGTGCGCATCCCCATGGCGACCCTCGAGGAGCGCTGGGCGTCGGTCGGGTTCGTCCGCATCCACCGCAGCACCCTCGTCTCGGCGCGCCACATCCAGGAGGTGCGCACCGACCACGGCCGGTGCACGGTGGTCGTCGAGGGCATCCCCCTGCAGGTCAGCCGCCGCCACACCCGCGACCTGCGCGAGCTCCTCGCCCGCGGGGACGCGGGGGTCTCCCTGTGAGCCGCGAGACCACGGGACCGGCAACGCCCGAGACCCCCCGCCGGGTGCGGGTCACCCGCTCGGCCGCTGCGCCCAGCACGCCGCGGCGCTCGGCCCGCCGGCTCGACCTCGCCGAGCAGACCGGCCTCGGCCAGGTGTGGGTGAGCGACCTGCTGCGGGCGCAAGGCCGTCTCGCGCTCGGTGTCATCGCCGTCGGGATCGTCGGCCTCGGGCTGCTGCCGGTCCTCTTCGCGCTCGTCCCGGGCTCGGCGGGCATCCGGGTCCTCGGCGTGCCCTTCCCGTGGCTCGTCCTCGGCGGCGCCCTCTACCCGGCGGCGGTCCTGCTCGCCTGGGTCCACGTCCGCGGGTCGGAACGGATCGAGCGCCAGTTCGACGCGACGATCCAGCGCCAGTGACCCTGCTGGCCGTCGCCCTCGTCTGCCTCGCCACCGTCGGGGTCGGGCTCATGGGCGGCCGGTTCTCCCGGGCCACGAGCGACTTCTACGTCGCGAGCCGGTCGGTCGGCGCCTCACGGAACGCGAGCGCGATCTGCGGCGAGTACCTCTCGGCGGCGAGCTTCCTCGGGGTGGGCGGGCTCGTCTTCGCCGGCGGCCTCGACATGCTCTGGTTCCCCGTCGGGTACACCGTCGGCTTCCTCGCGCTGCTCGTCCTCGTCGCCGCCCCGCTGCGCCGGTCGGGGGCGTACACCCTCCCCGACTTCGCCGCCGCCCGGCTGGGCAGCCGGCGGGTCCGCCGGGTCTGCGGGGCGCTCGTCGTCCTTGTCGGCTGGCTCTACCTGCTCCCCCTCCTGCGCGGCGCGGGGATTGCGCTCGAGCACCTCGTCGGGTCCCGGCCGTGGGTGGGCTCGACGCTCGTCGCGGGCGTCGTCGCGGTCACCGTCGCGGCCGGCGGGATGCGATCGATCACCCTCGTCCAGGCCGGCCAGTACTGGTTCAAGCTCGTCGCGCTCGCCGTGCCCGCCCTCGTGCTCGTCGCGCTGTGGGCCCACCGGGGTGCCCCGGCCATCGACCCGCCGCCCGGCTGGTCGCAGCCGTTCCACGGTCTCGGCGTCACGGGCCACCCCTTCTACGCGACCGTCTCGACGATCCTCGGGCTGTCGCTGGGGACGATGGCGCTGCCGCACGTCGTCATCCGGCTCTACACGAACGCCGACGGCGCGGCCGCCCGGCGGACGACGGTGCTCGTCGTCGCGCTGCTCGGCCTCTTCTACCTCTTCCCGCCCGTCGTCGGCGTGCTCGGCCACGTCTTCCTCCCGCCCGGGTACGCCGGGGACGTCGACGCCGTCCTCCTCGACCTGCCGCGCGCGGCGCTGGGCGGTCCCGCCGGCGAGGCGCTCGCTGCCCTCGTCGGTGCCGGGGCCGTGGCCGCCTTCCTCTCGACCGCCTCCGGGCTCGCGATCGCCGTCGCGGGCGTGCTCGACCAGGACGTCATCTCCCCCGTGCGGCGGCCCTGCTCGGGCGTCGTCGGCGAGGGCGGGTCCGTCGGCGGGTTCCGGCTGGGGACGGTCCTCGCCCTGCTCGTCCCGCTGCTGCTGAGCCTCGTCGTGCCGCCGCTCGGGCTGGCGACGACGGTCGGTCTCACGTTCTCGGTCGCCGCGGCGACGTTCACGCCCCTGCTCGTCCTGGGCGTGTGGTGGCGGGGCCTGTCCACGGTCGGCGCGACGGCGGGGATGCTCGTCGGGGGCGCCACGTCGTTCGGGTGCGTGGGGCTGTCCCTCGTCCGCGGTGATGCGCCCGGCGCCTCGTGGGCGACCGCCCTCGTCGCCCACCCGGCCGCGTGGAGCATCCCCCTCGCCTTCGCGACGGCGACGGTCGTCTCCCTCGCGACGCCGTCCTCGATCCCCCGCGGGACCGACCGCTTTCTCGCGCGCCTGCACACCCCGGAGTCTGCGCAGGGCGTGGCGCCCCGGGGCTGACCCCCCTCGCGCCGCGCGACTCGACTCCCGGTCATCGGATCCGGTGACCGGGAGCCGATTCGATGGGCGCGAAGCCCCCGATCACCTCGCCCCGCCCTCGCCCGCGGCCCGGCCACCCGGTCGCGCGCGGACGACCGCTCGGCCGCGCCCGGCGACCGTTCGGCGGGGGCCCCCCCGCCGTTGGACTGGCTCTTTTACACATCTCCGAGCCCA
>NZ_LT985196.1:396449-501762 GCF_900289115.1 Janibacter massiliensis
TTCACTCATCCCGTCACCTGTACACCAGCTCCTCTTACCCACTTCATCCTGCCTTCGTTGTGTGCTAGCTGCGCGGTCTCTCATGTGTCACGCGTCTTCTTCTTTCGTGTTCGTTTTTAAGGAGACAGAGGTGTAATATAAGACTCTCTATTCGTCGGCAGCGTCAGATGTGTATAAGAGACAGGCCCTATAAAGAGACAGGCCCGATCCGGAGGTGAACCCCCAGTGAGCAACGGCGCCCACCCGACGACGAGCGAGACCTATCTCGCCGTCCAACGCTCGGAGGAGTTCGCCGACCTGCGGCGGCGCTTCCGCGGCTTCGTCTTCCCCACCACGGCCTTCTTCCTCGCGTGGTACTTCCTCTACGTCCTGCTGTCGATCTTCGCCCCCTCGCTCATGGGGACGAAGGTCGCCGGGAGCATCACCATCGGTCTCCTCATGGGCCTGGGCCAGTTCGTGACGACCTTCGCGATCACGTTCCTCTACGCCCGCTGGGCCGGCCGTGAGTTCGACCCGCGCGCCGACGCCATCGGTGCCCGCCTCGACGGCGGGGGGAGCCACTGATGACCGCGCTCGCCACCGCCAGCGGTGCCGGGGTCGGCAACCCGCTGCTGAACATCGGCATCTTCGCCGCCTTCGTCCTCGTCACGCTCGGCATCGTCATCAAGGTCGCCTCCGGCCAGAAGACCGCCGGCCAGATGTACACCGGCGGCGCCGCCTTCTCCGGCAAGCAGAACGGCGTCGCCATCGCCGGTGACTACCTCTCGGCTGCGAGCTTCCTCGGCATCGCCGGCGCCATCGCGCTCCAGGGCTACGACGGCTTCCTCTACTCGATCGGCTTCCTCGTCGCCTGGCTCGTCGCGCTCCTGCTCGTGGCCGAGCTCATGCGCAACACCGGCCGCTTCACGATGGCCGACGTCCTCTCGTACCGGCTCAAGCAGCGGCCGGTCCGCATGGCCGCGGCGACCTCGGCGTTGTCGGTGAGCTTCTTCTACCTGTTGGCGCAGATGGCCGGCGCCGGGGCGCTCGTCTCGCTCCTGCTCGGCGTCACCGGTGCGACGGCCCAGAACGTCGTCATCGCGGTCGTCGGGGCCGTCATGGTCGCCTACGTGATGATCGGCGGGATGAAGGGCACCACCTGGGTGCAGATCATCAAGGCCGTAATCCTCATCGCAGCGACGGCGATCATGACCATCTGGGTGCTCGCCCTCTTCAAGTTCAACCTGTCCGGGGTGTTCACCGAGGCCGTCACCATGACCAAGGGCTCGGCCGACCCGAAGACGGCGGCGGCGGCCGACAAGCTGCTCACGCCCGGCCTGAAGTACGGCAAGACGACGACGACGAAGATCGATTTCATCTCGCTGGCGATGGCGCTCGTCCTCGGCACCGCCGGCCTGCCGCACGTCCTCCAGCGGTTCTACACCGTCCCGACGAGCAAGGCCGCCCGCAAGTCGGTCGAGTGGGCGATCTGGCTCATCGGCGGGTTCTACCTGCTGACGCTCGTCATCGGCTTCGGCGCGGCCGCCCTCGTCGGCCCGGACGCGATCGCCAAGGCCCCGGGCAAGGCGAACGCCGCCGCTCCGCTGCTCGCCTACGAGCTCGGCGGCTCCCCGCTGCTCGGCATCGTCTCCGGCATCGCCTTCGCGACGATCCTCGCCGTCGTCGCCGGCCTGACGATCACGACGAGCGCGACCTTCGCCCACGACCTGTACAACCAGGTCTTCAAGCACGGCAAGGCCACGCCCGAGGAGGAGGTCAAGGTGGCCCGCTGGGCCGCGGTCGGCGGCGGCGTCATCGCGATCCTCGGCGGCATGCTCGCCAAGGACCAGAACATCGCCTTCCTCGTCGCCCTCGCGTTCGCCGTCGCGGCGAGCGCGAACCTCCCGACGATCCTCTACTCGCTGTTCTGGAAGCGGTTCAACACCCGCGGCGCGGTCTGGTCGATCTACGGCGGTCTGCTGTCGGCGGTCGGGCTGATCTTCTTCAGCCCCGTCGTCTCGGGCAAGGGCGTCGACCCGGCGACCGGCAAGACGCTCTCGATGCTCCCGGCGTCGATCGACTTCCACTGGTTCCCGCTCGACAACCCCGGGCTCGTCTCGATCCCGCTCGGGTTCTTCCTCGGGTGGCTCGGCACGGTGACGAGCAAGGAGTTCAACGAGGACAAGTACGCGGAGATGGAGGTCCGTTCCCTCACCGGTCACGGCGTGGCGGAGGCCATCGACCACTGACCCGTCCCCGCACGGCCGAGGGGCCCGTCACCGTCACCGGTGGCGGGCCCCTCGTCGCGCGCGTCGCGGGTCAGCAGGTGATCTCGAAGGAGACCTTCTTCGTCGCGCCGTCCATGCCCTGGACGGCGATGTCCGAGCCCTTCGCGGACTTCGGCTCGAGCTGCAGGCCCGCGGCGTCCTCGCTCGCGAGGACCGTGCTGCCGTCGGTGACGACGACCGAGACCTTGCCGTCCTTCTTGCCGATGAGCAGGCCGCTCTTGGAACCCTCCGACTCGGTGGCCGTGTAGGCGGCGGTGGTGGAGCTGGTCAGGCAGGACGCCTCGGACAGCGTGACCTTGGGGCCGCCGTCGATGCTCATCGAGCCCGAGCCCGACGCGATGGTGCTGTCGCCCGCGGCGACCTCGGTCGGGGACTCGGACGGGCCGGCGGTGGTGACCCCGCCCGAGGAGTCCGACGCGCTCGGGCTGGAGGCGTCCGGCGCGGACGAGGTCGTGGACTCGGGGGCGGAGCTGCTGGCGGAGCTGGACGACGGCGGGCTGTCGTTCCCCAGGCTCCCGCAGCCGGTGAGGATGATGACCGCCGCGACGACGGCGGAGGTACGCACTGGCATGCGGCGCATCGGATTCCCATCGATGGTCGGTGTCGAGGTCCCGTCGATCGTCCCAGAACGGGCCGATCCGCGCAGGCGGTCACTGCCAATGGTCGGGGTATTCCAGCCCTCGGGGCGGCTTCCGGTAGATGCGCGACCGGATCTCCCGCTCGCGGGCGACGACGTCCTCCTTCGTGTCACCGGTGAGCCACATCTGCAGGAGCATGACACCGGCTGCCGTCATGTCCGCCTCGACGAGGACGTCCTCCCGCTGGCGGGTGTGCCGGACGAGCACGCCCTCCGCCTGCTCGAGGTGGTCGACGTAGTCGTAGTCGAGGATCTCCTCGACCGGTCCGGTCGACGTCGCGGTGATGAGCGTGATGAGGGTGTAGCACCGCGTCTCGCCGTCGAGCCACACTTGCCACGGCGTCCGGCCCGGCAGCCGACGGCCGGTCCGGACGAGCTCGAGGTTGTCGCCGAAGAGGTTCGCCCCGAAGGAGTACGCGTAGTTGTAGTGGTAGCTGTGCGCTGCGCGCGGGTTGATCTCGGTGAGCGCGATCGTCCCGTCCGGGAGGATCCAGAACTCGAGGTTGAAGAACTGGTTGAGGTAGCCCAGGTCCCGCATCCGGCCCATGTAGTCCTCGACCCACGCCTCGATCTCGTGGGCCTTGTCGACCCCGACGGAGATCGGCGGGGTGATGTACCCCAGCGCCTCGTGCCCGCGGAAGTAGACCTCCTCGGTGAGCGCGTAGTGGACGATCTCGCCTTCGGCGGTGATGTACCCCTCGTAGCAGTACTCGACGCAGCGGGACATGTCGACGAGGTGCTCGCCGAGGAACGGCGGGACCACCGGCGGCATCGCGTCGGTCATGCCCTTCGTGTACGCGGCGTTCTGCGCGGCGATGAGCTGCTGGAGGTCGGTGTCGGCGCGGTAGGCGGCGAGCACCTGCCGTAGCCCGTCCTCGTCCTTGATCTTGTAGATCCCCCGTCCGAGGGACAGCGAGGTGTTCTTGAGCATGAACGGCCACTCGGCGATGGAGTCGATGATCTCGTCGTCGCTCTGGGCGAGCGGGTCGATGGCGACGAACCAGAACGCGTCGGCCTCGAGGGTGCGCATGAGGTACTTGTTCATGCAGTGCAGGAACGCCAGCCTGCGGGGGACCGCGTTGCCCAGGCGCTCGTTGATGAGGACGTGGTGGAAGGCGTCCTTCTGCGCGTACCCGGCGACCGCCTCCACGCCCTTGGCCCGGCAGTCGGCGGCGACCGCGTCCATCTCCTGCTCGCTCCAGCCGTCCGGGGTCAGGACGTGGACGTCATAGGTCTCCCGCAGCTCCTCGAGCGCGGTCGCCATGTAGGGCTGGGGGCCCAGAAAGCCGACCGCGACCTTCGAGCCGGGTACGTCGTCCATCGTTCCTCCTCGACCGGGCACCATCGGGCGGGCACCTCGGACCGATTCAATCCCGCCGCGGTGACGGGCGGGTGAACGGGCCGTCTCCGGCCGTGGCGGCTGCCCCGTCAGAGGTCGAGGCTGCTGCCCCGGAAGCGGTCCTGGAGGAACCGGCCCTGGTCGCGCAGCTTCTGCGCATCGCCGGCGTAGAGCGCCTCGGACACCGCCCCGAGCTTCTCCGCGAGGATCTCCAGCTGGCCGTTGAGCTCCTCGTGCGGGGTCTTCCCGGACGCCCCCTTGTGGCTCATCGCGTACCGCAGCGGCAGGTTGAGGTACGCCTCGAGCGACGTCGGGACGTAGTCGCGGATCGTCTGGCCGACGACGAAGAGGTCGTCCGGGGAGGTGGCCAGGCCCTCGGCGCGGTCGAGGATCTCCGTGAGGCTCGCCATCACCGCGTCGAGCCGGTCGCGGGTGTCGGGGGCGAGCCGCGAGCGCCACGCCGCGACCCGCGTCTGGAGCGACGCGAGCTCCTCCTTGAGCCGCGTCGCCTCGACCGCACCGAAGCCGCCGACCGTGAGCTTCGCCTTCTCCCGGGGCGCCAGGAGCGCCCCCGCGCCGTAGAGGCCGGCCACGACGACCGGCCACAGGTCGCCGGCGAGCCCCGTGGGGAGCGTCGCGGCGAGACCGGCGAGGCCGGCGGCGCTGCCGACGATGTTCTTCGTCGACCCGAGGTAGTGCAGGACGGGGTTCGTCACTGGTACCCGCGGATCTCGCGGAAGGCCGCGGTGAGGTCGCCCGATCCTGCGTCGAAGACCTTGCCGCCCGTCGCCTCGGTCAGGCCCTTGAGCTCGGCGGGGTCGGCGTCGCCGAAGCGGACGGCGAAGACAGGGATGGCCCGCTGCTCCGCCGGCCAGGAGTCGTACCGGCGGCGGAACTCCGCCAGCCCGATGCCCTGGGTGTTCTCGCCGTCGGTCATGACGACGATCGACGTGAACGTGTCGGGGTTGCGGCTCTTGAGCCCCGCCGCGATGTCGTACGCCTTCTCCGTGCTCGCGAAGATCGCCGTCCCGCCGCGGGCCGAGAGCGCGTTGCCGCTGTCCCGGATCCGGCGGCGGGCGTCGTCACCCTTCGCCCCCGGCGCGATGAGGTACTCCTGCGGCTCCATCGGGAACCCGGCGAACGGCAGGAGGACGACCCGTTCGCGGTCTCGGAAGGTGGTGAACCGGTCGGACCCCTGCTGCGACCCCTGACCGGTGAGCGCCCCGAGCGCGGACTTGAGCTGGTCGAGCCGGGGTCCCTCCATCGAACCGGAGACGTCGAGGACGTAGACGGTCTGGGTGGGGCGGCGCAGGTCCTGCAGGTAGCTCTCGATGAGGCCGTCAGCGACCTGCCGGGAGGCGGGGAACGGCTGCTCGAGCAGCACGCCCTTGCCGAACTTCGGGTCGAGCTTCACCGACGGGACGGCCGGCCGCCGCGAGGTGGTCTCCATGATCAGCTGCTGCGCCTCGGGGGTGCGCAGCCAGGCCGCGAGCTCGTCGTAGGCCGCCCGCTTCTCCGGCGCCGCGGACTTCAGGAGCGCGAACGGGTAGTCGGCGGTGACGACCCCGTCCTTGGGGCGGACGATCGTCAGGGGCTCGCTCAGCTGCCCGCCGTCGTTCAGCTCGAGAAGGACCGACTCGTAGTTCACGAGCCCGTCGACCGCGTCCGCGCCCGTGCGTCCCTGGGCCTTGACGTACGCCTCGGCGAGCCAGCCCGACGAGCCGGAGGTGAGCGTCTGGCCGCCGAAGAACGCGCGCAGCCCCGGGCGGGCCGAGGCCACCTTCGAGGAGTCCAGTGCCGACCCGCCGCCGGACAGGGCCGTCGCGACCCCGACGAGCGCGGAGAACCCGGAGTTGCTCGCCGAGGGGTCGGTCATCCCGAACCGGAACTTCTTCGCCTTGGCCGCGTCCGCGATCTGGCCCCACGTCGGGGCGCTCGCGTCCCAGCCGAGCTCCTTGGCCTTCGACTCCCGCACGCCGAGGACGACGGGCGAGGTCATCGTCCGCGTCGACGTCGCCACCGCGCCCTTCCCGCCGGGGAGGAGGTTGAGGTAGCGGTTGGAGGAGAACCAGATCGCGTCGGCCGAGGACTCGGCCCCACCGGACGCGACCTGCTCGGCGCCCTCGAGGGTGCCGGTGTACGTGAGCTCGACCCGGACGCCCGTCGCCTCGCGCGCCTTCTCGAGGACGGGGGCGAGGTCCTTGATCTCCGAGCCGGCGAGGACGCGCAGCACCTGCTCGTCGCCGGCGCCACCGCCGTCGGCCCCGTCGTCGCCGCTGCCCGAGCACGAGGACAGCAGGAGCGCGGGCAGGAGGAGCAGGGCGATCAGGACCGCCCGGGCGCCGGCGAGCCGCTGCGCCTCACGCATGGCCGATCGGCCCCTCGAGCCGCTCCTGCTGCTCCCGCGCCCGGCTGAGGTAGCTGTTCGCCTTGCCGAGCTCGCTCTCGAGGGTGGAGACCGTCGCGGCCATCGAGTCGACGGCCTGGACCTTGAAGGTGTCGATCGCGTCCATCGTCGCGTACACGTTGGCGAAGGACTGCTTGAGCGCGTCGAGGCTCACCGTGCTGCTCGCGGCCTGGGTGTGGATCTCGCCCGTCTGCTTCCGCAGCATCTCCGAGGTGCTGACGATGAGGTTGCTCGTCGTCGTGTTGAGCGCGGTGATCTGGTCGAGGACGAGCTTCTGGTTCGCCAGCGCCTGGGCGACGACGATCGCCGTGCGCAGGGCGGAGACGGTCGTCGTCGTCGCCCGCTCGACGCCGCGGATGAGCTCGGTGTTGTTCTTCCGCACGAGGTCGAGCGCGAGGTACCCCTGCGCCGAGACGGCCAGCTGCGTGAGCAGGTCCTGGTGCTTCTGGCGGATGACGAAGAGCAGGTCGGACGTCAGCTGGTCGGCCCGCTCCGGGTCGGTGAGACGGACGGTCTCGATGTGCTGGACGATCGCCGCGTCGAGGCTCGCCGCGAGGACCGCGTACTCCTGCATCCGCTGCATCGTCGCCCAGAGGTTGACCTTCTCCCCCTCGATCGCCGCGTTGTCCTTGCGGAGCTCCTCCTGCCCGCGCTGGAGGGTGACGATGATCTTCTCGAGGTGGGTCTGCGCGCTCGCGTACTTGGCGAAGTAGTCCTTGACGTTGTCCATGAACGGCAGCCGGGAGATGAACCCGCCGAGACCCCCCTGGTTGACCTGGCTCGGGTCGAGGTCCTCGATCGTGCGCCGGAGCTCGACGAGGCCGGTCGCCACTCGGGCCTGGCCGACGTCGCCGCCCCCGCCGCGGGCCTCCTGCAGCGCCCGGACGGGCCGCTCGAGCATCCGGTTCGCGACCTGGCTGGCGGCGCGGACGTCCCGGTCGCCCATGATCGCGATGTCGCGGACCTTCGCGTTGAACTCCGGCTGCCGGGGGTCCATCTCGGCGAGCTGGGTGACGAACGCCTGGGCCTTCTGGGCGAGCGCGTCGAGCTGCGCCGGCTCCAGCGGCACCATCGTCCCGGCCTGCTCCGGCGCGATGGCCGGCACGGGCGCCGGGGGGTGCAGGACGAGGTCGCTCGACGTCGTCGGAGCCTCCGAGGCGGCTGCCAGCGGGCTGCCGATGTCGAGCGACGAGGACGGGGCGGCGGTCGCGACGGGCGGCGCCGGGGTCGCCGGCGTCGTGGGCTGCGGGACGGGCTGCGGCTGGTCGGTCATGGTCTCCCCTGGTGACGTGACGGTGCGGTCAGTACTTCTTCTCGATGCCGACGATGAGGCCCTCGAGCCGCTCGTACGCCGGCGGCTCGATGACGTCGATGAGCTCGGGCGGGGCCTTGACGCCCTTGTCCTTGAGCACGGCTGCGAAGACGGCGCGGTCACGCGGGCGGAAGCCGTGGATGGCCGCGAGACGCTGCAGCTCGGGGTCCTCGGCCAGGAGCCGACCGAGCTCCTTGCCGGGCGCGCTGAACGAGACGACCGTGTGCTTGGAGGTGACGTCCGGCACCGGGTGCGCGAGGACCATGTCGTCGCCGATCGAGCCGTCCTTCGCCAGCTGCCGCTCGAGGAACTGCGCCTCGTAGCAGAGCACCATCGGGGTCTTGCCCATGCCGATGCTCAGGTAGTCCTCGAACGGCCCGTCCGAGCTGCTGTCGCTGTAGCCCTGGTCGAGGAAGAGCGGGGCGACCTGCGGCAGGACCTTCTGCTCCTGCGCCTTCGACCTGACGACGGCACCGTCGTTGGCGACGTAGGCGGCCAGCGCGAGGAACATGGCGGCGGAGTTCGACTTCCGGACGTCGCTCGTCGTCACGAGGACCGACTTCGACGCCGGGTAGGCCCCGTTGCCCTTGACCTCGTTCCACCGGGTGCGCTTGCCGACCGTCGCCAGGTAGCGGTCGACGTGGAAGACGACCTGGCCGTGCTTGCCCGTGGTGAAGATCCCGGTCGGGCGGAGGGCGTCGACGATGGGTGCGAAGGTCGCGACCGCCATCGGCGTGCTGAACGGGGTGACGGTCCCGTTCGTCGTGTGCTCCTTGCGGATGCGGTCGGCCGCGGGCGTGGAGCTGGGGAAGGCGAAGTCGTACTCCTCGAGCTTCGGCAGGCTCGCGATCTCCCGGGACCCGGCCGTGTCGATCCGAACCTCGTACCCGTGCTCGGCCAGGACGCGCTTGACCTCCGGGTCCTCGAAGTAGGGCTTCTTCTCCGAGCCCACGACGCCGGTGACGACCGTCAGGTCCCGCGGGCCTCCTCCTGCGGCGATCCCACCCCCGCCCCGACCCGTCCCGAGGACGACGGCGGCCACGACGCCGAGGAGCAGGGCCACGGCGAGCGCCACGCCCAGCCACTTCTTCATCGCACCGATCTCCCCACCGACCAGCCAGCGGCGCCGAGGTCCGACGCCCGTCATGCGAAGCGTAACCACCGCACCCGACAGCCACCCTGACGGATGTCATGGCCCACCCGCGACGGACGACCCCGGTCTCGGACCGGGAGGCTGGGCATCATGGGCGCGTGACGCAGCGAGGGTGGGGATGACGGCCGGACCGGCCCTGGTCCCGACCGACACCGCACGGGCGCGTCGGTCGCTGGAGCGTCGCAACGCCCTCATGGCCGCGGTGTGGCTCGTCTTCCTCCTCTTCCCCGTGGCCGGGGTGGCGACGAGCGACGCCTCTGCCGCGGCCCGCGCGGCCGGGATGGTGGGACTGGCCGTCTTCGCCGCACTCGACCTCCTCGTCACCGTCCGCCTGGGGCCGCCGGAGCGCTGGGGAACGGGCGACCGGGTGGCCCTGGGAGGGATCTGCGGGTGCTGCCTCGTCGCGATCGGTCTGGTCCCCCTCCTCGGCTCGGGCGTCACCGGCCTGCTGCCCTACGTCGTCTCGCTCACGGCCTACGCCCTCCCGCTGCGCCCGGCGATCGCGAGCCTCGTCGCCGCGGTCGCCGTCGCGGTCGGGGGACCGGCCCTGTTCGGGGACCTCGCCCAGTGGTGGCCCCTCGCGGTCATCGTCCTGGCCGTGGGCGGGCTCACCCTCGGTGGGCGCCTCGTCGAGAGCCGCGCGCAGGAGGTCCAGGAGGCGCGTGAGCAGGCGCGGATCGCCGACGAGCGGGACCGGATGGCCCGCGACGTCCACGACGTCCTCGGCCACACGCTCACCGTCATCGCCGTGAAGACCGAGCTCGCCCAGCGGCTCGTCGACCTCGACCCGGACCGGGCGCGCGCCGAGATCGCCGAGATCGGTGCCCTGTCCCGGCAGTCGCTCGCCGAGATCCGGTCCACCGTCTCCGGTCTGCGCGTCGCCCGGCTCACCGACGAGCTCGAGGCTGCCCGTCAGGCCCTCGCCGGCGCGAGCATCGACGCGCACCTGCCGCACGACGTGGAGGAGGTCGACCCGCGGCACCGGATCACCGTCGCGTGGGCCCTGCGGGAGGCCGTGACGAACGTCGTGCGCCACGCCCGGGCCCGCGAGTGCACCGTGACGTGGGGCCGGGCGACCCTCTGCGTCGAGGACGACGGCGTGGGAGCCGCGGGCGGGCGGTTCGGCAACGGCCTCACCGGCCTGCGGGAGCGCGTCACGGGGGCCGGTGGCACGCTCGAGGTGGGTCCCCGTCCGGACGGCACCGGAACGCGGGTCGAGGTCACCCTGCCGATCGGAGCGCAGTCATGATCCGGGTCCTTCTCGCAGACGACCAGGCGATGGTCCGCGGCGCCCTCGCCACCCTCCTCGACCTCGAACCCGACATCGAGGTCGTCGCGCAGGTCGGCCGAGGCGACGAGGTCGCGAACGCCGTCGCGACGACGCTCCCGGACGTCTGCCTCGTCGACATCGAGATGCCGGGGACGGACGGGATCGAGGCGACCCGGGCCGTCCGCGCCCGGTACCCCCAGGTGCACTGCCTCATCGTCACGACCTTCGGCCGTCCGGGGTACCTGCGCCGAGCGCTCGAGGCGGGCGCCAGCGGATTCGTCGTCAAGGACGCCCCCGCCGACGAGCTCGCCGACGCGGTCCGCCGGGTCGCCGCGGGCCTGCGGGTGGTCGACCCCGCCTTGGCAACGGCCTCCCTCGTCGAGGGCCGCAACCCCCTCACCCCTCGGGAGCAGGACGTGCTGCGCGAGGCGCTGTCCGGTGCGACGGTCGCCGACATCTCGCGCCGGGTGCACCTGTCCCCCGGCACCGTGCGCAACCACCTGTCGTCGGCGATCGGCAAGACGGGCACCGGCACCCGCGTCGAGGCGGCAGCCGTCGCCCGCGACCGCGGCTGGCTCTGACGGCAGGGGCGTCCGCTCGGCGCGCGGTGGTGCCGCTGGTCGGCCCGGCCATGGACGCACGGTTGTGCGCCACGTCACGTGACGACAGGGTGTACCGAGGCAGCACCCGCACGAGCACGCTCAACGAGGAGATCCCGTGTCCGAGACCGCACCCGTCCCCGATCTCGCCCCGTCGCCGCAGCTCGCGGCCGACGCGAACGGTCAGCCCGAGCTCTTCGAGGAGGCCACGGCCGACCTCGAGGGCTTCTGGGCCCGGCAGGCACGCGAGCGGCTCACGTGGGACACCGACTTCGAGCAGGTCCTCGACTGGAGCGAGGCCCCGTTCGCGAAGTGGTTCGTCGGCGGGCGGCTCAACGTCGCCCACAACTGCGTCGACCGGCACGTCGAGGCCGGCAACGGCGAGCGGGTGGCGATCCACTTCGAGGGGGAGCGCGGCGACACCCGGACCCTCACCTACGCCGACCTCCAGCGCGAGGTCGCGAAGGCCGCGAACGCGCTCACCGAGCTCGGCGTGCAGACCGGCGACCGGGTCGCGATCTACCTGCCGATGATCCCCGAGGCGATCGTCACGATGCTCGCGTGCGCGCGGCTCGGCGCACCCCACTCGGTCGTCTTCGGGGGGTTCTCCGCGGACGCGCTGAAGTCCCGGATCCTCGACGCGCAGGCCCGGGTCGTCGTCACCGCCGACGGGCAGTTCCGCAAGGGCACGTCGCTGCCGCTGAAGAAGGCCGTCGACGAGGCGATCGACCACATGGGGGCCGACTCGCCCGTCGACCACGTCCTCGTCGTGCGCCGCACGGAGGGCGAGGTCGCTTGGGACGACGCCCGCGACCAGTGGTGGCACGAGCTCGTCGACCGTCAGCCCGACACCCACGAGGCGCAGGCCCACGACAGCGAGCACCCGCTGTTCATCCTCTACACCTCGGGCACGACCGGGAAGCCGAAGGGTATCCTGCACACCTCCGGCGGGTACCTCACCCAGGTCGCGTACACGAACGCGATCGTCCACGACCTGCGCCCGGAGACCGACGTCTACTGGTGCACCGCGGACATCGGCTGGGTCACCGGCCACAGCTACCTCGTCTACGGCCCGCTCGCGAACGGCGCGACCCAGGTCGTCTACGAGGGCACCCCGGACAGCCCGCACCAGGGCCGCTGGTGGGAGATCGTCGAGAAGTACAAGGTCTCGATCCTCTACACCGCACCGACGGCCGTGCGCGCGTGCATGAAGTGGGGTGCGGACATCCCGGCGAGGTACGACCTGTCGAGCATCCGCATCCTCGGCAGCGTCGGCGAGCCGATCAACCCCGAGGCGTGGCGCTGGTACCGCGAGCACATCGGCGGCGGCAGCGCCCCGATCGTCGACACGTGGTGGCAGACGGAGACGGGCGCGATCATGATCAGCCCGCTGCCGGGCGTGACGACCCTCGAGCCCGGGTCAGCGCAGCGGCCCGTCCCCGGCATCAGCGCCGAGATCCTCGACGACGAGGGCAAGCCGTTCACCGAGCCCGAGAAGGTCGGCTACCTCGTCCTGACGAAGCCGTGGCCGTCGATGCTGCGGGGCATCTGGGGCGACCCGGACCGCTACCGGGAGACGTACTGGTCACGCTTCGGCCCCGAGTACTACTTCGCGGGCGACGGCGCGAAGTACGACGCGGACGGCAACATCTGGCTGCTCGGCCGGGTGGACGACGTGATGAACGTCAGCGGCCACCGGCTGTCGACGGCGGAGATCGAGTCCGCGCTCGTGTCGCACCCGGCGGTCGCGGAGGCCGCCGTCGTCGGCGCGAGCGACGAGATGACCGGCCAGGCCGTGTGCGCCTTCGTCATCCTGCGCGGCGCCGCCGTCCCCGCCGACGGGGACACCGACGCGGTCGTCCAGGAGCTCCGAGCCCACGTCGGGAAGGAGATCGGCCCGATCGCCAAGCCGCGGTCGATCATGGTCGTCACCGAGCTGCCGAAGACCCGCTCGGGGAAGATCATGCGTCGCCTGCTGCGCGACCTCGCCGAGGGCCGGGAGGTCGGCGACGCGACGACGCTCGCGGACAGCTCGGTCATGCAGACGATCCAGCAGGGCATGACGGGCTGACCGGGGCGACCGGGGCCCGTCAGCCGGGAACGGCGGCGGAGTCCCGGCCACCCATCGGGGTCCACACGCCGCGCTCGATCATCACCGCACGCAGGACGTCGGGGCGGTCCGTGATGATCCCGTCCACCCCGGCGTCGAGCAGGCGGTGCATGAGATCGGGCTCGTCGACGGTCCACACGACGACCCGCACCCCGAGCCGGTGGGCCCGCACGATGAGCCGGTCGGCGAAGATCGGCACCGCGCCGAGCTGGATCGGCACGTGCGCGAACTGGCCCGTCGCCACCCGCCGCGGCAGGAACGTCCGCACCTTCGACGCGCTGATGAGCGCGGTGAGCGAGCGCCAGCCGAGCGCGGTCCGCAGCCCCGGCGTCTGCTCCGCGAGCAGACCGAGCGCCCCGTCCGAGGCGCCGGCGACGCACACCCGCTCGGCGAGGTCCCGACGCTGGAGGAGCCGGGCCATCGGGGCGATCGCCGCGCGGTCCTTGAGGTCGACGGTGAAGCACGCGTCCGGCAGGGCCTCGAGCGCCTCGAGCAACGTCGGGATCGGCTCGGCCCCCTCGACCCGCACCTCGCGCAGCTGCTCGAGGGTCCGCGCGCCGACCCGGCCGGTCGCGTCCGTGCAGCGGTCGAGGGTGTCGTCGTGGAAGCACACGAGGTGCCCGTCGGCGGTGAGCTTGACGTCCGTCTCGAGGTACCCGAGCCCCATCCCGGCGGCCATCCGGAAGGCCGCGAGGGTGTTCTCGGGCGCCATCGCCGCGCCACCGCGGTGAGCGATGGCGAGCGGCCCCGGTCCCTGTCCGTAACGCGCCATACCCACCAGCGTGACGCGCACGCGGGGGTGGTCGACGCCATTCGTGGCCGGGACGACCCGCTGTTCACCGAGACTTCGCCCGGTTCACCCGGCGGCCACCTGAGCGCCACCGGCGGGCGGGCAGGCCGGGGGCGCGACGCGCGGCCGGTAGACTGCGACCAGCGCGCGACGGTCCCGCCGTCCCGCATGGTGTGCCGGGAAGCCTGGTCGGCGATCAAGCCCGTCGACCCCTCCGAGGAGCCATCGTGCCGTCCCCCGACACCCGCCCAGCACCGCCCTCGACCGGCGCCAGCCGGGTCTTCTCCCGCCCCAGCTGGCCCGAGGCGCGGTACGTCGCGGCCGCCCTGCGCACCGAGACGATCGGTGGTGCCCTCCTCCTGCTCGCCGCCGTCGCCGCGCTCGTCTGGGCGAACTCCCCGTGGCGCGAGTCCTACGCCGCGCTGCGCGACCTCGAGCTCGGGGTCGAGAGCCTCCACCTCCGCCTGAGCATCGGGCACTGGGCCGCCGACGGCCTGCTCGCGATCTTCTTCTTCGTCGCCGGGCTCGAGCTCAAGCGCGAGTTCCTCGTCGGCGACCTCCGCGAGGTGCGGCGGGCGGTCGTCCCCGTCGCCGCCGCCGTCTGCGGCGTCATCGTCCCGGCGCTGACCTACCTCGCCGTCGTCCACGGTCTCGGGGCGGGCGAGGCCGCTCGCGGCTGGGCCATCCCGACGGCGACGGACATCGCGTTCGCCCTCGCGGTGCTGGCGGTCATCGGCTCGCACCTGCCGAGCGCGCTCCGGTCGTTCCTCCTCACCCTCGCGGTCGTCGACGACCTCATCGCCATCACGATCATCGCGGTGTTCTACACCGACCACGTCGAGGTCCTCCCCCTGCTGCTCGCCCTGGTCCCCCTTGCCGCGTTCACCTTCCTCACGCAGCGCCGCATCACCCACTGGTGGCTCCTGGTCCCGATCGCGTTCCTCACCTGGGCCCTGGTCCACGCCTCGGGCATCCACGCCACCGTGGCCGGCGTCCTGCTCGGGCTCGCAGTCCCGGTCAAGCCGCGGACGCAGGTCCCCGCGGCGGCGACGATGAGCCGCAAGGCCGACGTCGCCCACCGTTTCGAGCACCTCGTCCGTCCCGTGTCCGCCGGGTTCGCCGTCCCGGCCTTCGCGTTCTTCGCATCGGGCGTGACGGTCGTCGGCGGCGGCCTGGGCGCGACGTTCGCGGACGAGGCCGCGATCGCCGTCGTCGTCGCCCTCGTCGGAGGCAAGCTCGTCGGCGTCCTCACCGGGACGTTCGTCGCCGCGAAGCTCACCCGCGCCACGCTCGACCCGTCCCTCGGGTGGTGGGACGTCGTCGGTGTCGCGCTCCTCACCGGGGTCGGGTTCACCGTCTCCCTCCTCGTCGGGGAGCTCGCGTTCGGCGCCGGGAGCGAGCGCGACGAGCACGTCAAGGTCGCGATCCTCACCGGATCGCTGCTCGCGGCATGCCTCGCGGCGGTCGTCCTGCGGGTCCGCAACCGCGTCCACCGGCGGATCCACGAGGAGGAGACCGCCGACGCCGACGCCGACGGGATCCCCGACGTCTACCAGGACGACACGGCCGTCCCGCCCGGCGCCCGCGCGGTCAGCGGATAGGCTGACGTGAACCTCAGCACCCGATCATTCGACGGAGCACCCCGATGAGCAGCGACCAGGACCGCACGCGCGGCGCCCACTCCTTCGACGCCGGCGCCCCCGCCGTCGAGACGCCCCGCACGCCGGAGCGGACGATCGGGCAGCTGGTCGCCGACGCGAGCGCCGACCTCAGCGCGATCATCCGCGGCGAGATCCAGCTCGCCAAGGCCGAGGTCACCAAGGGGCTGACGATCGGCGGCAAGGGCGTCGGCATGCTCGTCGGGGCCGGCCTCATGGGCCTGTTCGGCCTCATCTACCTGCTCCACGCGGCCGCGCGCGGCATCGGCGTCTTCCTCCCGGTCTGGGCGGGCTACCTCATCGTCGCGGCGGTCCTCTTCCTCGTCGCCGGCATCCTCGCCCTGCTCGGCATCAAGTCCCTGAAGAAGGCCAAGCCGGTCCCCGAGCGCGCCATCAAGAGCGCCAAGGACACGGTCGACGCGGTCAAGCACGCCGCCAACTGACGCCCCTGACCCGGTGGGTCAGCCCCAGTCGTCCTGCTGGCCCGGCAGGCACGGGCCGGTGCCCACGGCCGCGGCCCGGGGACCCAGACCGTCGACCATCGGGTAGACCCGGTCGAGCGTCATCGCGTACCCGGTCTCGCGGTCCTCGAGCGACCGGGCGAAGACGAGTCCCACGACCTCGCCGTACGCATTGAACAGCGGCCCGCCCGAGTTCCCCTCGTCGAGCCGGGAGCGCAGCACCAGCGTCCGGCGGGTCGGGCCGACCGAGCCGTAGATGTCGGTGCCGACGTCCTCGCTCACCTCGCGCACCCGCGCCGGGCGGACGGAGTACGGGCCGTCGAGCGGGTACCCTGCGACGGCGGCGTCGGCGCCGCGGACCGGCTCGAGCCCCTTCCGCAGCGGTTGCTGCCGCAGGCCCGCGACACGCACGACGGCGATGTCCTGCCGGGGATCGAAGGAGACGACCTCGGCCGGCCAGACCTGCCCCTCCCGGGTCGTCACCGTGACCCGTCGGCCGCCGGCGACGACGTGCGCGTTCGTCACGACGAACCCGGTGCGGGCCACGAAGCCCGACCCCTCGCTGCCGCCGGAGCACTCCCGCGACATCGACCGGACCTTGACGACGGCGCCGGAGACGGCGGAGATCCGCACGGCCCCCCGGATCCGCGGGTTGGGCGGGTCGACCGGCCGGATCCGCTCGAGCCCGACGCCGACCGCGACGGTCGCGATCCCCTCCCGGCTGACCCGGCGGTGCAGCGGCGCCGCCGCCACCCGCGCCCGGTCGGGGACGTACCGGTCGACGGCGTGCAGCACGCGGGAGTCGGCGATCTCCTGGGAGAGCGGGCCGAGCCCGACCCCGCGCAGGGGGAGGACGACGAGCCACATGAGCCCCAGGGTGAGCAGCCCCGAGACGGCTGCCCCCGGCAGGCGCCAGCGGTGGCCGCTGCCGTGCCTCGAGCGCCGGAAGAGCCGGCGCCGGGCGCTGCGGCCGACGGCCAGGCCCACCTGCTGCGCGAACGCGGCGCACAGGACGACGATGAGGAGCGGCAGGAGCCCGAGGGCGGTCGCTCCCCGCGCGGCGACGAGGTCGGTCCACGGCAGCTGACCGACGAGCAGGGTCCCGGCGATCGCCCCGGCGACGAGACCGACGAGCCCGAACACCGACGCGAGGAGCCCGCGCAGCCACCCGAGCGCGAGCTCGAGGAGCACGACGAGCACGAGGATCGCGTCGAGGATGGGGAACTCACCGCCGCCCATGAGCTCAGCCCCGACGCAGGTAGGGACGGAGCATCCGCAGCGGGAGCCGCCGTTCGCGGTCCTGGTCCCACGGGCGGGTCAGGCCGCCGAGGTCGAGGACCGTCGACAGCAGCTGGGCCGTGAACCCCCAGACGAAGAGGCCGTGCAGCTCGAACCCGGGCCCGCGGTACCCCCGCGGCGCGGTGACGGTGAACCTGTTGGCCGGGTCGAGGACCTCCTCGAGAGGGACCCGGACGACCCGCGCGACCTCCCCGGGGTCGACGACGCCGATGTCGTGGGGCTCGTGCCACCACCCCAGGACGGGGGTGACCGCGTTCTGGCTCGGGTGGAGATAGAGGGCGGGCAGCGTGTCGACGACCGTGACGGCCGCGGGGTCGATCCCGACCTCCTCCTGCGCCTCGCGCAGCGCCGCACCGACCTCGTCCACGTCCTCGGGGTCGATCTTCCCGCCGGGGAAGGAGACCTGCCCCGCATGGGCACGCAGCGTCGACGAGCGCTCGGTGAGGACGACCTCCTGGCCGTCGCCGAGCTCCCCGACGTCCCGACCGGGAGTGGCCCCGAAGGTGAGGAGCACCGCGGACCGGCGCGCGGGGTTCGGCGGCGGGGGGAAGCGCTCGAACCACTCGGGCAGGTCCGCGTCGAGGGTCGGTCGCACCGAGCGCAGCCACTGCGGCATCCCGTCGGACCCGGCCACCGAGCTCATGCGGCCGTCACCGGCCCGGGCTTGACGAGCTTCGCGGCCTTCTCGGGGTCGGTCTCTCCGACCCCGTACGAGGGGCACAGCCGGGCCACCGGGCAGGCCCCGCAGGCCGGACGCCGCGCATGACAGGTGCGCCGGCCGTGGAAGATGAGGACGTGGCTGAGGTCGGTCCACGCCCGGCGGGGGAACCGTGCGCCGATGGCGTGCTCGACCTTGACCGGGTCCTCCTCGGTCGTCCAGCCGAAGCGCCGCACGAGCCGGCCGACGTGCGTGTCGACGGTGATGCCGGGCACGCCGACGGCGTCGCCGAGGACGACGTTCGCCGTCTTGCGGCCCACCCCGGCGAGGGTGACCAGGTCGCTGAGCCGGCCGGGGACCTGCCCGTCGTACCGCTCGACGAGGTCCGCCGCGAGCGCGAGCACGTTGGCGGCCTTCGACCGGAAGAAGCCCGTGGGCCGCAGCACCTCCTCGAGCTCGGTACGGTCGGCCGCCGCGAGCGCCGCCGCATCGGGCCACCGTGCGAAGAGGGTGGGTGTCACCCGGTTCACGGTCACGTCGGTCGTCTGGGCGGACAGCACCGTGGCGACGAGGAGCTGGAAGGGGTTCTCGAAGTCGAGCTCGCACGCCGCGTCGGGATAGCGCTCGGCGAGGATGCGGTACATCCGCCGTGCCCGGCGGGTCAGCGCCACCGAGGACTCCCCCGTCGGTGTCGCGGCCGGAGGTGCCTGCGCATCGCTCAGCGGGGGGTCGGTCGTGGCCACGGCCCCACAGTAGGCGGCCCGTCGGACAACGACGCCCGTCCCCAGATCCCCGGACGGGCGTCCCGTTGTGGCTACCATCACCCCCGTGGACCTCGACGTCGTGCGCCGCTCCCCGCTGCTCAGCCCTCTGGACGAGCAGTCCGTCCATGACCTCGTCGGCCTCATGACGGCCTCCCGGATGGAGCGGGGCGACGTCCTCTTCCGCGAGGGCGAGCAGGGCGACCGGCTCTACGTCATCACCGAGGGCAAGATCAAGCTCGGCCGCACCAGCGTCGACGGCCGCGAGAACCTCCTGTCGATCCTCGGGCCCGGCGAGATGTTCGGCGAGCTCAGCCTGTTCGACCTCGGCCCCCGGACCGCCACCGCGACGGCGATCGCCGAGACCCAGCTCCTCGCGCTCGGCAACGACCAGCTCCACGACGTCATCGCCCGGCACCCGCGGGTGGCGATGGCCCTCATGGCCTTGCTCGCCGGCCGGCTGCGCCGGACGAACGAGAACCTCGCCGACCTCGTCTTCACCGACGTGCCCGGCCGCGTCGCCAAGGCGCTGCTGGAGCTGTCGAGCCGGTTCGGGCGCCCGGTCGAGGAAGGCGTCCTCGTCGCGCACGACCTCACCCAGGAGGAGCTGGCCCAGCTCGTCGGCGCCTCCCGCGAGACGGTGAACAAGGCCCTCGCCGACTTCGCCACCCGCGGCTGGATCCGGCTCGAGGCCCGGGCGGTCCTCCTCCTCGACGTCGAGCGCCTGCAGCGCCGCGCCCGCTGACCCCCGACCCGCTGCCTCGACCCGCCGGCCCTCAGGCCCCGCGCAGGTAGTCGAGCTGCGCCAGCACGGACAGCCGGGCCGCGGGCCACACCGCCCGGTCGACCTCCGCGTAGACCCGCTCCACGACGTCGTCGGCGCTGACGCACCCCGCCGCGAGCGCCTCCCGCACCTGCGCCAGCCGCTCCCGCCGGTGCGTTCGGTAGTACCCGACCATCGCGGCCGCGTCCGGGACGACCGGCCCGTGCCCGGGCAGGATCGTCACCGCACCGTCGGGCGGCTGGGTGAGGGCCGCGAGGCGGTCGAGGGAGTCGAGGTATGCGGCGAGCTCCCCGTCGGGGTGGGCGACGACCGAGGTGCCGCGGCCCAGGACGGTGTCGCCCGTGAGCAGCGCGCCGTCGCCTTCGACGACGAACGAGACGGAGTCGGCCGTGTGGCCGGGGGTCGTCACCGCACGCAGCTCCACGCCCGCGGCGCGCAGGACGTCGCCGTCGGCGAGGTCATCGGCCCCGCGGCCCACCGCCGAGACGGGGGCGCCGGTCATCGCGACGAACCGGTCGACGCCGCCGGCGTGGTCGAGGTGGCCGTGGGTGAGGACGATCCGCACGACCCGCGCATCCCTGCACGCCACGTGGTCGAGGACGGCCCGCAGGTGCGGCTCGTCGTCCTCGCCGGGGTCGACGACGATCGCCTCCGACCCGCCCGGGGCCATGAGGACCCACGTGTTCGTCCCGTCGAGGGTCATCGGGTTCGCGTTGCCCTCGAGCACGCAGAACGCGCGCTCGGTGGCCTGACCGCCGCGCCACTGCCCGAACGGCGCCGACGGCACGGGCGCGACGCTCGTCACGGCAGGACCGTCCGGACCACGGGGCCGTCCGGCCCGGCGACGAGGACCGGCTCGAGGCGCTCGACGCGGGGCCGGTCGGCGAGCACCGCGGCGACCGAGCCGAGCGCGTCGAGGGCGCCGAGCGCGTGCCGGGTCGGCTCGAGCAGCATCGCCTCGCCCGCGTCGGCCGCGGCGAGCAGGTCGGCGGGCCGGACCCAGCCGCCGAGCTCGGCCTCGGTCGTGCACGCGACCGCCTCCTGGCCCTCGGGCATCGCGGCGGCGTAGAACCACGTGTCGTACCGACGCACCTCGAAGTCGGGGGTGAGCCAGCGGGCGCGCGGGACGAGGGAGGACGGGTCGAGCCGCACGCCGCACTCCTCGGCCACCTCGCGGACGGCGGCGACCCGGGCGGCCGCGTCGGACGACCCGCGGTCGGCGAACCGCGCCGTCGCGTCGCGGTCGACCGCCTCGATGCCGCCACCGGGGAACACGTGGACCGACGGGGCGAACTCCATCTGCGGCACCCGGCGGAGGACGAACACCTCGAGAGCGTCCTCGACCTCCCGCAGCAGCATCACGGTCGCCGCCTCCCTGATGGCGACCGGCTCCCCCGGGGCCTCGAGCCAGGCGAGCGCGCGGTCCCGCACGGCCGCGACGCCGACGACGGGCACCTCCCACACCGGGCTCACGAGGTCACCGGACCCGGACCGTGACCTCGACCTCCACGGGTGCGCCGAGCGGGAGCGCGGCGACGCCGACGGCCGACCGGGCGTGCACGCCGGCCTCGCCGAAGACCTCGCGCAGCAGGTCGCTCGCCCCGTTGAGGACGGCCGGCTGCCCCGAGAAGCCCGGGGCGGAGGCGACGAACCCGGTGACCTTGACGACGGCCTCGACCCGGTCGAGGTCCCCGAGCACGGCGGCGATGGCCGCCAGCGCGTTGACCGCGCACGTCCGGGCGCACGCCGCGGCGTCCTCCGGGGTGACCTCGGCGCCGACGAGCCCGGTCGCCGTCAGCTCCCCGCCGACGAGGGGGAGCTGGCCCGAGGTGTGGACCCGGTCGCCGTCGAGCACCGCGGGCGCGTACGAGCCGACCGGCGCGGCGGGCGCCGGCAGCTCGATCCCGAGCTCGGCCAGCCGCTGCGCGACGCCCATGTCAGGCCTTGGGCCGCTTGAGGTAGGCCACCAGGTTGCCCTCGGCGCCCTGGAGGACCTGGACGAGCTCCCAGCCGTCCTCGCCCCACTGGTCGAGGATCTGCTTCGTCGCGTGCACGATGAGCGGAACGGTCGCGTACTCCCACGTCGTCATGGGTCCGACACTACTGGCCGGGCGGGCGCCCCTACGCTGGGACCGTGACCTCCGGCCGTGACTCCCGCGCGCGGCTGCACGTCGTCACGGGCAAGGGCGGGACCGGCAAGACGACGGTGTCCGGGGCGCTCGCGCTCGCGCTGACGATGGCCGGCCAGCGGGTGCTCCTCGTCGAGGTCGAGGGGCGTCAGGGGATCGCCGCACTGCTGGGGACTGCCGAGCTCGGGGCGCAGGAGCAGGTGCTCGCCACGACCGACACCGGTGGTCGGCTCTCGGGGCTCGCGGTCGATGCCCGGGCCTCCCTCGTGGAGTACCTCGCGACGAACTACCGGCTCGGCCGGACCGCCGGGGTGCTCGACCGCATCGGCGCGGTGGAGTTCGCGACGAGCATCGCGCCGGGCGTGCGTGACGTCCTGCTCACCGGCAAGGTGTACGAGGCCGCGCGCCGCACCGGTCGGCACGCGGGATCGGGTCCGAGCACCGAGTCGGTCTACGACGCGGTGGTCCTCGACGCGCCGCCGACGGGTCGGATCACGCCGTTCCTCGCCGTCAACCGAGAGGTCGGCCACCTCGCCACCCGCGGTCCGATCCGCGGCCAGGCCGAGACGATCACCCACTTCCTCCAGGACCGGCGCACGGTCGTCCACGTCGTCACCCTGCTCGAGGAGATGCCGGTGCGGGAGGCGATCGAGGCGGTGGCCGAGCTGACCGCTGCCGGCTTCCACGTCGGGTCGGTCGTCGTCAACCGCGAGCGCGACCCGATCGTCACGCCGGGCCACCTGCGCCGCGTGCGCGCGGGCACGGACGCGCTCGTCGCGTCGGTCGCCGCGGACCTCGACGCCGCGGGCGTCGCGACATCCTCCGAGCTCGTCACCGCGCTGCTCGCCGAGGCGGTCGACCACACCGCGCGGGTGGATCTTGAGAGCGAGCAGGCCGCGCTGCTCGAGGAGGTGGACGTCCCGGTCGTCCACCTGCCGGAGATTCCCGAGGGGCTCGACGCGCCCGACGGCGAGCTCGGCGGAGCCGGCCTCCGTCGACTCGTCGAGTCGCTGCCGACCGAGGTCACGGAGGCGGCGGGGTGAGCGGCGACGGCACGGGCATCGACGACCCGGCGCAGGTCCGCCCCCTCGACGTCGACGCCCTCGTCGCCGACCCGACGGTCGGGGTGATCGTGTGCTGCGGCGCGGGTGGGGTCGGGAAGACGACGACGGCCGCCGCGCTCGCGCTGCGGGCCGCGGAGGCCGGGCGCTCGGTCGTCGTGCTGACGATCGACCCGGCCCGGCGCCTGGCGCAGTCCCTCGGTCTCGAGGAGCTCGACAACACCCCCCGGCCCGTCGTCGGGATCGACGGCGCCGCGGGCGGGCGGCTCGACGCGATGATGCTCGACATGAAGCGGACCTTCGACGAGGTCGTCGAGGCCCACACGACCCCGGAGAAGGCGGCCCAGATCCTCGCCAACCCGTTCTACCTCGCGCTGTCGAGCTCGTTCGCCGGGACCCAGGAGTACATGGCGATGGAGAAGCTGGGGCAGCTGCGCGCCCGCAGCGACGAATGGGACCTCGTCGTCGTCGACACGCCGCCGTCCCGCGCGGCGCTGGACTTCCTCGACGCGCCGCGGCGGCTCGGCCGATTCCTCGACGGGCGGCTGGTCCGGCTCCTCACGAGCCCCGCGCGGGCGGGGGGTCGGGCCTCGCTCAAGGTCGTCGGTGCGGGGATGGCGGCCGCGACCGCCGTCATGGGCCGGGTCCTCGGCGGGGATCTGCTGCGGGACGTCCAGACCGTCGTCGCCGCGCTGGACACGATGTTCGGCGGCTTCCGTGAGCGCGCGGAGCGGACCTACGCGCTGCTCCAGGCCGAGTCGACCGCGTTCCTCGTCGTCGCCACCCCCGAGCGGGACGCTCTGGCCGAGGCGGGCGTCCTCGTCGACCGGCTGCGGGCGGATGCCATGCCGCTGGCGGGGGTGGTCGTCAACCGGGTGCAACCCCTGGCGCTGCCGGACGGCGGGCTCACGGACCTCGATCTGCCGGGCGACGTCGCCCTCGCCGCCGCCGGGCGGCTGCGGGCGGAACGACCGTCGCCGACCGCGGGGCTCACCGCCTCGTTGCTCGAGCTCCATGCGCGCGCCATGACGATCGCCGTGCGCCACGCCCGCGCGGTCGAGCGGTTCGTCGCCGTCCACGACGACGTCGACCTCGCGCTCGTCCCCACGGAGGCGACGGACGTCCACGACCTCGAGGGGCTCCGGCTGATCGGCGACCGCCTCGGCCGGTGACCGCCACCGCCCGTGGGAGACCGCCTCAGACGGTGGTCTCCTCCGCGTGGCGCGCCCGACGGAACAGGTCGGCCCAGGAGGTGACGTCCGGGCGTCGGCGCAGCAGGGCCCGGCGCTCGCGCTCGGTCATCCCGCCCCACACCCCGAACTCGGTGCGGGTGTCGAGCGCGTCAGCGAGGCACTCCGCGACGACGGGGCAGCCTCGGCACAGCAGCTTCGCCTCACGCTGGTCCTTGCCCTGGACGAAGAGGGCGTCGGGGTCGCTCGTGGCGCACCGCCCGAGCCGTCGCCAGTCTGTCACCCACCGAACTCGTGGCCCCCCGGCTGTGACGGTCATCCTGGCGCTACCCCCGTTCCCGATCAAGCCCACATCTTGAGCCGATCCGGCCCGTCCCGCGGGCCGCTCCGCTACCCTAGGTGTGACCCTGTGTCGTTCACATGTCCCGAACGGGCCCAGTGAGGCTGGTCCTTTCGGACTACGCAGGCGCGTCCGTCGCCCGGCCGCGCGGGCTCCGGGGGGCGATCTCAGGCTCCGTCGGTAACCTTCGCCCCATGCGTCGCTCCCACATGCCCCACCTCGCGAGCCTGCTCGCAGCCTTCGTCGCGATCTCCGTCGCGATGGGCCTGCTGTCGGCCGGGCTCGCACTGCCCCTGACGGGCGCGCTCGGCGCGGCCGCGAGCGGCACGGCCACGGCGTTCGAGGACCTCCCCGAGAACTTCACTCCGACCGCGCTCGCCCAGCAGAGCACGGTCGTCTCCCGCGACGGGAAGACGCTCGCGACCCCGTACGAGAGCAACCGCGTCATCGTCCCGCTGAAGAAGATCGCGCCGGTGATGCGCAAGGCGCAGATCGCGATCGAGGACAGCCGGTTCGAGGAGCACGGCGGCATCGACGTGCGCGGCACCGCCCGCGCCCTCGTCACCAACGCCGCCGGCGGCGGCGTCACCCAGGGCGGCTCGTCGATCACCCAGCAGTACGTGAAGATGATGCTCGTCGAGAAGGCCCTGCAGAAGGGCGACGAGAAGGGCGCCGCGCGGGCCAAGGAGAAGTCCTACGCCCGCAAGCTCCAGGAGATGAAGTACGCGCTCAACGTCGAGAAGACGATGAGCAAGAAGCAGATCCTGCAGGGCTACCTCAACCTCGCGTACTACGGCGACCAGACGTACGGCGTCGAGGCCGCCGCGCGGCACTACTACGACAAGCACGCGAGCGAGCTCAACCTCTCCGAGGCCGCGACGCTCGCCGGCGTCGTCCAGTCGCCCGGGTCGACCGACCCGAACAACAACCCCACGGCTGCGCAGAAGCGCCGCAACGTCGTCATCGACCGGATGCTCGCACTGAAGTGGATCACCGCCAAGGAGGCCAAGGCGGCGAAGAAGCCGAGCGTGAAGTCGCAGCTGCGGATCCGCGACAACGAGGGCGGCACGTGCGCGCGTTCGGTCGAGCCGTACGTCTGCGCGTACATCGAGGCGTACCTGAAGACGATGCCGGAGCTCGGCGACAACCCGCGGGAGCGCTGGCGGAACGTCACGACCGGCGGCCTGAAGATCGACACGACCTTCGACTACGGCGACATCCGCGAGGCGCGGAAGATGCTCCAGGCGAAGGTTCCCCCGGGTGACCCGAGCGGCGTCGGCGCGGCCGTCGCGACCGTCGAGCCAGGCACGGGCAAGATCCGGGTTCTCGCGCAGTCCTCGACGTTCAAGACGGGCATCAAGAAGAACAGCACGCGGTACACCGAGCAGGCGTGGACCCAGCCGGTGGCCTTCGGCGGCACGCGCGGGTGGCAGATCGGCTCGACGGCGAAGATGTACGCCCTCGCCGCCGCGATGGAGCGCGGTGACACCGCCAACGGGGGGCTGTACGTCCCGATGGCGAGCACGACGCAGGCGTGGTATCCGCCCGCGAGCCTCGCGGGCCATCCGTGCTTCGGCACCTTCCCTCAGGGGGTCCGGAACGACGAGCTCATCGGGGGCAGCTACCTCCCCTACCGCGTGGTGACCCCGAGGTCCGTGAACACGGCGTTCGTCCAGCTCGTCGCCAACCTCGGTTGCAAGGTCCACGACACGATGGGGAAGATGCACCTGCAGAACGGTGGACCTGCCCCCGGGGACACGAGTGGCCTCGCGTGGGACAAGGGTGCGGCGGCCGTCGCGCTCGGTGGCGACGACACCGATCCGCTCACGCTCGCCAACTCCTACGCGATCCTCGCGGCGGGCGGCACGTACTGCCCGCCGAATCCGATCGAGAAGATCACCGACTCCAACGGCAAGGCCCTCAAGCTCGAGCCGCCGAAGTGCGAACGCGTCCTCAAGTACTCGAGCGCGCAGAACGTCACCGAGCTGCTGAAGACGGTCATCACCGGGCCGCACGGCACCGGTGCGGCAGCTCGGCTCGCGGACGGGCGGGTGGCCGCGGGCAAGACGGGGACGACGAACGACCACAAGCAGTCGTGGTTCGTCGGGTACACCAACCAGCTCTCGACCGCGGTCTACGTCGGCACGCCG
Source organism: Janibacter massiliensis (assembly GCF_900289115.1). Classification (GTDB taxonomy): domain Bacteria; phylum Actinomycetota; class Actinomycetes; order Actinomycetales; family Dermatophilaceae; genus Janibacter_A; species Janibacter_A massiliensis. The sequence continues at coordinate 422,825 of NZ_LT985196.1, forward strand.
ATCCAGCAGCACGAGATGAAGGGCCTCATCGGCGGCCAGTACTACGGCCCCGTCTTCGGTGGCACGATCGCCGCCCCGCTGTGGTCCCAGATCGTCGGCATGCAGAGCAGGGGGATGGAGAAGAAGGGCATCCCCCAGAGCGACGGCGGTTCGGACGGCGGCGGCTCGAAGAAGCCGTCCGGCGACCAGAAGAGCATCCCGAACGTCGCGGGTCAGCCCGAGGCGGTCGGCCTGCAGACCTTGCGGAACGCAGGCTTCACACCGGTCGTTGCGGGGCGCGTCCCCAGCCGGGCACCGGCCGGGATCATCAGTTACATCACCCCGACCGGCTCGGCCGCCCAGGGGGCCAGCATCCAGGTCTTCGTCTCCAACGGCACCCCTCCCCAGTGACGCCGACCCGCGTCTGACGTGACGCCCCCGATCGCACCGGTCGGGGGCGTCACCCGTTCCGGGGGGTCAGCCGCGGCGGACGAGCTTCCCGTTCGGCGTCCGGCGCAGGCTCTCGACGAGATCGACCCGGCGGGGCTGCTTGTAGCGGGCGAGGGTGGCGGCAGCGTAGGAGAGCACCGCATCGGGCAGGTCCTGCGGGCGCTCGACGCCCTCGGCGGGCACGATCCGCGCGACGAGGATGCTCACGCCGTCGCGGACCTCCTCCGCCGTGACGAGGACGTCCGCGACCCCGGGGACCTGCGCCAGGCAGTGCTCGACCTCGACCGGGGAGACCCGGAAGCCGCCGGCGTTGAGGATGTCGTCCGCCCGGCCGTGGAAGGTGACGTAGCCGTCCGTCTCGATCGTGACGAGGTCGCCACCGACGAACCAGTCCCCGCGGACGACGCGGTCCTGCTCGTCGGGGCGCCGGTGGTAGCCGAGCATGAGGCCGGGATCGGACCGGTGCAGGGCGAGCAGCCCGGGGGTACCGGGCGGCAGGGGGTCATCGCCGTCGTCGGGGTCCTGGGAGAGGACGGCAACGCACCGCCCTGGCTGGGCACGGCCGGGGCTGCCCGGATGGACGGGGGTGGCCGGCCCGGCGGAGACGAAGGTCGAGATCTCGCTCATGCCGAACGCCTCGTACAGCTCGAGCCCCGTCCGCTGCCGCCACGCGGTGAGCAGGTCGGGCGCGAGGGGTTCGCCCGCAGCCAGGCCGTGCCGGAGGGAGCCCAGGTCGAGGGGGCCGTCGGTTGCCTCGAGCCACTGGCGGTAGACGCCGGGCACGGCCGCGAAGAGGGTCGCGTCGTGGTCGCGGACGAGCCGGTCCCACGCGTCGCGGCGGCGGGGGCCGTCGAGGACGACGGCGCGCGCCCCGACGGCCCACGGGTCGGTGAGGCCGACGCCGAGGGTGTACGTCCAGCTGAGGGTGCCCGCGTGGAGCATGACGTCGTCCGGGCCGATGCCGAGCCAGCCGTCGCGCATCGGCCGCCGGCCCCAGGCGGAGCGGTGGGCGTGCAGCACGCCCTTGGGCCGGCCGGTCGTGCCGGAGGTGTAGACGAGGAAGGCCGGGTCGTCGGCCGCGGTGTCGACGTGGTCGGGGACGGCGGCGGGATTCCGGCGCGCGTCGGCGACCCACGCGTCGAGGTCGGCGGGCCGCACGACGTGGACGCCCGCTGGGACCTCGAGCTGGAGGTCGTCGGCGAGGACGACGGCCCGGGCCCCGCTGTCGGCGAGGACGAAGCCGGCCTCGTCGGGGGTGAGCATCGCCGAGGTCGGGACGGGGACGAGACCGGCGGACATCGCGCCGAGGTGGGCGATCGGGAAGGCGCTCGTGCCGTGGAGGCGCAGGAGCACACGCTCGCCACGGCCCAGACCGAGCGCGCGAAGCCCGGCACCGACGGCCCGGGCGGCGAGGTCGAGCTCGGCGAAGGTGTGGTGCTCGGCCTCGTCGGCGGGGGCGTCGACGTCATGGACGACGGTGAGGCCGACGGCGTCAGGACGGTTCGCGGCCGCGACGCCGAGGCAGTACCGCGCCATGGAGAACCGCTCCGGGACCGGCTCGCCGCCCCACCCCTCGACCCGCAGCCCTCGGGTTCCGGTCGAGGTCACCCTTGGAGGCGCGCCTTGACGAGCGGGGCGATCCGGCCACCGTCGGCGCGCCCGGCGACCTGCGCCTGGACGCCCTTCATGACCTGACCCATCTGCTGCATCCCGGAGGCTCCGGTCTCGGTGACGACCGCGTCGACGATCGCGGCGATCTCCTCGTCGGACAGCTGCGCGGGCAGGTAGGCCTCGAGGACGACGAGCTCGGCGGACTCCTTGGCCGCGAGATCCTCCCGACCAGCGCCCTGGTAGGCCTCGATCGCCTCGTTGCGCTTCTTCGCCTCCTTGGCGACGACCTTGAGGGTCTCGTCGTCGGAGAGCTCCTTCGCGGTGTCCCCGGCGACCTCGGCGTTCGTGATCGCGGCGAGCGCCATCCGCAGCGTCCCGGCGCGGACCTGGTCCCGCTCGCGCATCGCGGTGTGGAGGTCGTCCTGGATCGTCGCCTTGAGGGTCGTCTCGCTCATGCGCCCAGTCTCCCACCGGCGTCCAGCGGGCCGCTGCCGGAGCCGCCGCCCGCAGTCGGACGGGTCTGCAAGGATCGGACCCGTGACCCGCCGCCCCGCTCTCGCCGCCCTCGGCGCCGCCGTACTGACCGGCTCGGCCGCCATCGCGTGGGCGTCGCTGATCGAGCGCAACCTCTTCACGCTGCGCCACCACGAGCTGCCCGTGCTGGCGCCCGGCTCCTCGCCCGTCCGGGTGCTCCACCTCTCGGACCTGCACCTCGTGCCCGGTCAGGACAGGAAGGTCGGGTGGGTGCGGGATCTCGCGCGGCTGGAGCCGGACCTCGTCGTCAACACCGGCGACAACCTCGCCCATCTGCAGGCCGTCCCCACGGCGCTCTCGGCGATGGCCCCCCTGCTCGAGCGGCCGGGCGTCTTCGTCCTCGGGTCGAACGACTACTTCGGGCCGCACCTGAAGAATCCGGCGCTCTACCTGACCAGGCACCACCGCAAGGGTCTGGGTCGCGGGCCGGAGCTGCCGACGCAGGACCTCATCGACGGGTTCACGAGCGCGGGCTGGCGCGACCTCACCCACCGGCGGGAGCGGCTCGAGGTCGCCGGGCGGGCGTTCGAGCTCCTCGGCGTGGACGACCCGCACCTCGAACGCGACCGCTACGACCTCGTCGCGGGGCCCGCCGACCCGAGCGCCGACCTGGCGATCGGCGTCACCCACGCGCCGTACCAGCGGACGCTCAACGCCATGACCGCCGACGGCGCCGGTCTCGTCCTGGCCGGTCACACCCACGGCGGGCAGCTGTGCATCCCGGGGGACGGCGCGCTCGTGACGAACTGCGACCTCGACACGGGGCGGGTGTCCGGGGTGTCCCGGTGGTGGCCGGGCGCCGGGTCGGCCCCGAGCAGCCAGGCCCCCGGCGCCGCGGCATGGCTCCACGTCTGCGCCGGACTCGGCACGTCCCCGTACGCGCCCGTTCGCCTCGCCTGCCGCCCCGAGGCAGCGCTGCTCACCCTGACCGCGCGCTGACGACGCGCCCGGTCGCCGGGCACCCCGATCGGGCACGCCGCGTTCACCCACCGTCGATCCCGCATTCACCCGACGCTGCTCATATTCACGGTGACCGGTCGACCCTCCGTCCCGCCGACCCGGTACGCCGCTCCCCCCACTGCGAGGTTCTCGTGAAGTCGCACGCCGCCGTCCTCGGCGCCACCCTCGTCCTGGCGACCGGTGTATCCGCCGTTGCCCAGGGCACGGAGAGCCCAGCCGCGGTGCGGGAGGCCGGGCGAGCGGCCACCCTCACCGACCCGGCCGTGGTCGCCGCCTTCTCCGGCGCCCGGGAGTCGATGCGGCCGCCCGCCGACCTCACCGTCGGCGCCGAGGAGGCCGCACGCACCTCGACCCACCGGGCGATCTCGCTGCGGCCGGGCTCCGTGACCGGTGCGCTCGTGGTCGTCGAGGTCTCGACGTGGGGCCTTCCGCACGCGCCGACGACCGCACCCGACGCCGGTACCCTCGCCGCCACCCGCCGGGCCGTCGCCCGCGGCGCCGACGACGCCCGCAGCCACCTCATCCGCGCCTACCGCAGGGCCGCCGCAGGGGCCCCCGACGGCTGCCACATGCGGCCGGAGCTGCTCGCCGCGATCGGGCAGGTCGAGTCCGGGAACCTTGGCGGGCGCGGCATCGACAAGGCGCACCGGGCCACCCCGGGGGTCTACGGGCCGCCGCTGACCGGCGGGCAGTTCGCCGACATCCCCGACACCGACGGTGGTCGGCTCGACGGGGCGACGCGCTTCGACCGTGCCGTCGGGCCGATGCAGTTCATCCCCTCGACGTGGGAGAGCAGCGGTGTCGACGGCGACGGGGACGGGGACGCCGACCCGCAGAACGTCTACGACGCGGCCGCGAGCGCCGCCGGGTACCTGTGCGCTGACGGCCGGGACATGTCGGATGCGGGTAGCCGTCGAGCCGCGATCCTGTCGTACAACCAGTCCGACGAGTACGTGCGCACCGTGATCGGGTGGCAGACGTACTTCGCGACGTACGGCATCGAGGCGATCGGGCAGACCGCCGGCTACGTCCCGAACGCCTCAAGCGAGGTCGCAGACGAGTCGGAGGACTCGACCACCGGCCCGAAGACGTCGCCGACGCCGAGGCGGACGTCCTCGACGAAGGATCCGAAGCCGGACCGCGACCCCCAGCCCAGGTCGACCCGACCGTCGACGACGCCGTCCGACCCGCGCCCGACATCGACGGCGCCGGGCCCGACGAGCAGCGCGCCACGCCCGACGTCCACCGGTCCACGACCCAGCTCGAGCGCCCCGAGCCCCACCTCGAGCCCGCGGCCGACGTCGCCCCGCCCGACGAGCACGCCGAGCCCGTCGTCGACGTGTCCGCCCGTGACCGGCACGAGCTCGGCGCCGTCGCCGAGCGGCTGCCCGTCCGCGAGCACGACGAGCGCCGGTGCGCGATCGACGTCAGGGGCGGGATCGACGTCCGGGGCGGCCCAGCCGCAGCCGTCGGCCACGAGCACGGCGCCGCCGCGCTGATTCGATTTCGGGGAGGGAGCGCGGCTGCGTTATCCTTCCTTGTCGCTCGCACGGGCGATTGTCGCGGATCCGTTCGCGACACCGGGGTGTGGCGCAGCTTGGTAGCGCGCTTCGTTCGGGACGAAGAGGTCGCAGGTTCAAATCCTGTCACCCCGACCACTCGACTCAGGCCTCTGACCAGCAGGAACTGCGGTCAGGGGCCTTCGTCGTCCACGAGCGTCCTCAGCATGCGGTGGATACGGCGCGCGTCGGCTGCGGACTCGTGGACCACGCCGAGATGTCCGAAACTGCGCCCATCGGCGGCTGAGAAGCGCCGATCCGTGCATCTCGGTGACGAACGACCGGGTCAGCGAGGGCGGACCGTGAGGATCTGCGAGCTGACGCCGACCGGGCCGTGGACGTCGTGGACGGTGCTGTGCGTCAGGCCGATGCCGTCGTCCGCGAACGACACCCTCGTGTCCAGCCCGACCCACTCCCCCCGCGGCGCGGTGTGCAGGTGCGCGGTCAGGTCGAGGTTCGGGAACGCCACCCGCGACGGATCTGCCCGCGTGTTCATCCCGTTGGCGATGTCAAGGAGACCGACGAACCGCGCGAGCTCGGACACCTCGTCCCCCTCGACGAGCGGGTGCGCCGTCCGCGCCCAGACCCGCCCTCGACCCGCCCCGGTGTGGGTGCGCCGCACCTCGATCGAGCGGATGAACCCGCCGGGCCACTCGCTGCTCGCGTCCCAGGGCTCGGCCTCCTCGGGCCCGGGGATCGGCTCGTCCGGCGTACCGACGTCGACGCTCACCTCGTGGGTCGCCTGACGCCACACCCGCGCGACGACGGCATCACGTCCGTCCTGGGTCAGCCGCGCCTCGACCAGCTCGATCGTCCGCCCCGGCCGGACCACGGCGACTGCGACCTCGAAGGGCTGCATGCGGAGCACCCCGAGGATGTCGAACGACAGCCGCGTCACGCGGGCGGTGTCGGCACCCTCCTCGACGTACCGCTCGATCTCGTGGGTGAGGAGGCCGAAGGCCGGCGCGATGTGCTGCTCGGCCTCCGCCCACGCCCCGCTCACGTGCTCCGTCGGACGGAACACCCCCGCCCCGACCCGCTCGAAGTACGCCATACCCCGATTCTCCCCCAGGCCCTTGGGCCACCGGGGGCTGGGCCGCTCGCCGCGCCCTCCGCCGACGACGCCCCTCAGGTGTTCGCGGCGAGCCAGCCCGCGAGCGCCCGGGCGCTGCCGTCCACCGCTGCCGACCAGTCGTGGGCCGTCTCGTCGGCGTTGTCCGAGACGTGCTTGACCATCCGCAGGGGTACGCCCATCGCCCGGCACGCGTAGGCGATCGCGTACCCCTCCATGTCGACCAGGTGCGCCCGCTCGGCCAGCCGGGAGCGCACCGACGGGTCGCTGACGAGCAGGCTCATGACCCCATCCTCCCGCGAACGCTGCCCCGCGCCGGCGTCCGCGAGCGCGGCCGGAACCACGGTGGGAGGATCGGTGCGTGCCAGATCCCGGAAGCCTCGCCCCGCTCGCGGACCGCTGGCCGTTCGCCCTCGGGCTCGCCGTCCTCACCGTCGCCACGGTGGGGCTCCAGCGCTGGGCCGGTGTCGGCCTCACCCGCCCGACGGTCGTCTCGATCCTCCGCGCCACGGCGCAGCTCGCGATCGTCGCCGTCGCGCTCTCGGGGATCCTCGCGGTGCCGTGGACGGTCGCCCTCTTCCTGCTCCTCATGGTCTCCACGGCGTCGTGGACCTCGGCCCGGCGCCTCCACGAGCTGCACCGCGGCCGGCTGGCCGCACTGCTCGGCGTGCTCGCCGGAGCCGCCGTGACGATCGCGCTCGTCTTCGGTCTTCGGATGATGGACCCGACCGTGCGCAACCTCGTCTCCGTCGGCGGCATCGTCATCGGCAACTGCATGACGGCCGCGACCCTCAGCGGGCGGAACTTCCTCGCTCGCTCCCGCGACCACGCCGCGGAGATCGAGGGCTGGCTCTCCCTCGGCGCGACGCCGCAGCAGGCACACGCCGACGTCGGTCGTCACGCGCTGCGCGAGATGCGCCTGCCGAGCATCGACCAGACGAGCGCCACGGGCATCGTCACCCTGCCGGGTGCCTTCGTCGGCGCGATCATGGGTGGGGCGAGCCCGCTCGACGCCGCGGTCTTCCAGCTCGTCGTCCTCGCGGGGATCGCGCTCGCCGGCACGATCGTCGGGATCGTCGTCACCCGGGTCGCCGGAGGATCGCCGACGATCCCCGCCCCGGCCGACTGACGCGCGGCGGGATGGTGCTGGGGTCAGCCCTGGCCGATGGCGTGGCGGAGCTCGACGAACCAGTCGGCGGCGACGTCGAACGGCTTGCCGCCGGCGATCCGGGGAAACTCGATCGCGCGCAGCTCGTCGCCGCGCTCCTCGTCCTGGCCGACGACCCCGGAACCGCCCTCGAGCGCGACGTCGACGGCGAGGTCCGTGCACCGCCGGATGAGGGCGAGGTCCTCGTCGTTCGCGGCGGCCGAGCGGCTGAAGTAGCCGGACTTCTGGACCATCACCTTCTGCGCGCCGACCCGCTGGGCGAACTGCTCGCCGAACCACGCGCCCGGGTTGACCTTGTCGAGCATGACGTGGCCGAACGGGTCCCGCGGCACCTCGGTGCCCGCGGCCTCCATCGCCTCGACGATGTCTGCGACGCCCGCCCCCTCGGACAGGAAGACATTGACGCAGCCGATCTCGTCCATGACGGCCCGCAGCCGCTCCGCCTCGGCGTCGAGGTCGACGTGCAGCTCCGGCACGTACACGGCGTGGACGTCCCACCGGCGCGGGTCGTTGCCGATCCCCGGGACGAACTCCTGCTGCCCCACCCACTCGTGGTGGCGGAGGGCCGTCTGCGCCGCGAGCCAGCCGCAGTTGCGTCCCATGACCTCGTGGACGATGAGCATCCGGGGGTTGCTGGAGTGCTCGGCGAGGACGTTCCGGGCGAAGATCGCGCCCTGCTCGGCGGCGGTCCACGCGCCGAGGCTCTGGCGGATCGGCACGACGTCGTTGTCGATCGTCTTCGGCAGCCCGACGACCTGCAGCCCGTAGTCGTGCTCGGCGAGGTAGGCCGCGAGGTCGGCGGCCGTCGTGTTCGTGTCGTCGCCGCCGATGGTGTGCAGGACGTCGACCCCGTCACGGCGCAGCTGCTCGGCCGCGACCTGCAGCGGGTCGGCACCCTTCGGGACGAGGCCGCGCTTCTCGCAGTCGGCGCGGTTGGTCAGCTTGACGCGCGAGTTGCCGAGCGGGCTGCCGCCGAAGCGGTGGAGCCGGGCCGCGTCGCGCCGCACCTCGTCGGTGACCTCGATCGAGTCACCGGTGAGCAGTCCCGCGTAGCCGTCGCGGTAGCCGATGATCCTGACCTCGGGCGCCACCTGCGTGTACCGCTCGATCAGACCGCCAACCGCGGAGGACAGGCACGGGGCGAGGCCCCCGGCGGTCAGCATGGCGACGGTCTTCACGGTCATGACGGGGTGCATGGCCTCTCGACGTGGTCAATGACGGGCGGCGGGGGCACCGGCGTCGGGACCTGGCTGGACGGACGCAGCCCACGGTAGGTGCTCCCGATGACGACGTCGACCGAGGCGTCCTCGCGATCGGTCTCCTTCATGGTTGCGCCGGCGAAGTGCTGCTCGACCCGCTGGGCGGCCTCGAGGCCGGCAGCGCCGTACCGGATGACGACCCGGTCGTGGGGGTTGAAGCTGTTCTCGGGGTCCGGGCCGACCTCGTCGACGCGGAAGCCCCGGCTCTTGAGCTGGCGACCGACCTTCGCGCCGAGCCCGTCGATCCACGTCGTGTTGTAGACGTTGAGGTGCACCTTGTCGGGCATGGGCAGCGGGGGCGGGGGCGCGGGCGCGAGCCTGCGGTACCCGTAGCCGAGGAGGACCTGGACGCTCGTGCCGCTGCGGCCGTCGTCCCACAGCTCGGCGCCGGGCATCTGCTTCTGGACCAGGAGCGCCTGGTCGAGCCCCTCGGGACCGTGATAGATCGTCGCGACGCCCTTGACGTAGTCCTCCGGACGGGCGTTGCCGGCCTGGACGACGTGGAACCCGCGGCGGGCGAGGAGGGTGCCCGTCGTCGTCGCCTGCCCCTGGGTCTCGGTCGCGTTGAGGATGGTCAGGTCGAACGAGCCTCGCTCGGGCGCCCGGACCCGATCGGGGACGCAGGTCTCCTTCTCGGTGCCGATGATGCCCGCCTGGTACGCGCCGGCGACCGTGGCGGAGCCGAGGACGAGCGCGGGCAGCGTGACGAGCAGGGCGAGCTTGCGGTACCGGCGCTGACGCTGCTCCCGCACGAGGACGAGGGGGAGGTCCTCGTAGGGGACGGAGACGTAGAACGGCTCGGACTGCTCGTCCGTCCGCTCGTGCTGCTCGGCCATGCCTATCCCCTTTCGACGCACCGGTCCCCCATCATGCCTCACGAGTCACAAATTTCACATCAGCCACAGGCATTACAGACGGGTCACGAGTCGGTGGACGGCGGGTCGGCTCGTGCGCCGCGAGTCGACCCGTGGTCATCGGATCCGGTGACCACGAGTCGATGGGGTGGGCGCGAGGCGCGGCACGGCCCCCGGACCCTCGGACGAGCGGGGGTGACCGGAGCGGGTCAGGCGACGAGCAGCTCGGCGGTGCGCACGAGGGCGCCGGCGCCGCGCCGGAGGGAGTCCGCGCAGATGAACAGATCGAGCGTGTGCGGGTGCTGGGGGTCCTGCCGCACGCGCCCGACGAACCGCGGGTCGACCCCGACGGAGTCGATCGGCGTCGGGTACTCGCCGTCGGCGTCGAGGGCCACGATCTCCGGGGCCTCGACGAGGGCCTGCCGGGCCCGTTCGACGACGACCCGCCGCTGGAAGGTCGCGTGGACCGACAGCGAATGGTTCGTCACGACGGGCACCTGCACGAACGTCGCCATGACGGCGAGGTCCGGCAGGTCGAGGACCTTTCTCAGCTCGTCGGCGAACTTCCGCTCGAGCGTCGTCCACCCGTCCTCGCGCGTCGTGCCGACCACCGGGACGACGTTGAGCGCGAGCGGGGCGGGGAAGGGCGAGTCGTCGGGCAGGTCGGACAGCGCGCGCCGGACGTCCCCGGCCTGCAGGCCGATGTCCCGTCGTCCGGCGACGGCGTCCAGCTCGGCCCGTAGTCGCTCCATACCGACCGATCCCGGCGAGACGGACGCGATCAGCCCCGTGACGACGAGCTCGCGCAGCCGCCAACCCTGGTGCAGCACCCACGCCGTGTCGATCGCGGTGAGTGCGACCGGGCCGGGGATCGAGACGATCCCGCGCGGGTGGTCGTGGACCCGCTCGGGATTGACCTCGGGCAGGACGAGCGGGACGCCGTCCTCGAGCCGGTGCCCGCCGCTGGCGTCCACGACGATCGCCCCGGCGTCGACGGCGATCTGCGCCCAGCGCGTCGTCGCCTCGGCGGAGAGGTTGAACAGCGCGATGTCGACCCCGCGCAGCGACTCGGGCGTCAGGGTCTCGATCCGCTGCTCCCGCCCGCGGACGGTGTGCGTCCCCGTCGTCATCCCGTCGCAGAGCAGGCGGATCTCACCCCACCGGTCCTCGCGCATGGCGAGGATCTGCAGGATGGCCCGCGCGAAGCGGCCCTTGGCCCCGACCAGTGCGAGCGTCGGCCGGTCCCCCCTGGGCGGCACGAGGGATCAGCGCCCGGTTCCGCCGTAGACGACAGCCTCGCCCTCGGAGGAGTCGAGACCGAACGCCGTGTGGACGGCCTGCACGGCCTCGTCGAGCTGCTCGTCCCGGGTGACGACGGAGATCCGGATCTCGGAGGTGGAGATCATGTCGATGTTGACCCCGGCGTCGGCCAGGGCGCGGAAGAACGTCGCGGAGACGCCCGGGTTGGTCCGCATGCCGGCACCGACGAGGCTGAGCTTGCCGATCTGGTCGTCGTACTGGACCGAGCCGAAGCCGATCTCCTGCTGCACGGCGCTGAGCTCGCGCACCGCGGTCTGGCCGTCGGTCTTCGGCAGGGTGAACGAGATGTCCGTCAGACCCGTCTCGGTCGCCGACACGTTCTGCACGATCATGTCGATGTTGATCTCGGCGTCGGCGACGACCTTGAAGATCTGCGCCGCGCGGCCGGGGTTGTCCGGCACGCCGACGACGGTGATCTTGGCCTCGCTCCGGTCGTGCGCGACCCCGGCGATGATCGGCTCTTCCACGGGCTCTCCTTCGCTGTCGCCGGCGGCCCCGGCGGGGTGGTCGGTGGTCGGCACGACCCACGTGCCCTCCTTGTGCGAGAAGGAGGATCGGACGTGGATCGGCATGTCGTAGCGGCGGGCGTACTCGACGCACCGCAGGTGGAGGATCTTCGCGCCGCTCGCGGCCATCTCGAGCATCTCCTCGTGGGAGATGCGGTCGATCTTGCGGGCGGTCGGCACGATTCGCGGGTCCGCCGTGAAGATGCCGTCGACGTCGGTGTAGATCTCGCACACGTCGGCCTCGAGCGCGGCGGCGAGGGCGACGGCCGTGGTGTCGGAGCCGCCACGACCGAGCGTGGTGATCTCCTTCGTCGTCTGGCTCACCCCCTGGAAGCCGGCGACGATGACGACGTGCCCCTCGTCGAGCGCGCTCGTGATGCGGCCGGGGGTGACGTCGATGATCTTGGCCTTGCCGTGCGAGGTGTCCGTGATGACACCCGCCTGGCTGCCGGTGAACGAGCGGACCGTCGTCCCGAGGTTGGCGATCGCCATCGCGACGAGGGCCATCGAGATGCGTTCGCCCGCCGTGAGGAGCATGTCCATCTCGCGCGGCGGCGGGATGGGGCTGACCTGCTCGGCGAGGTCGAGCAGCTCGTCGGTGGTGTCCCCCATCGCGGAGACGACGACGCAGACGTCGTGACCCGCCTTCTTCGTCTCGACGATCCTCCGGGCGACGCGCTTGATGCTGTCGGCGTCGGCGAGGGAGGACCCGCCGTACTTCTGGACGACGAGGCTCACCGGGGCTCTCTCCCTGTGGTCGTGGCGGCGGTCGCGGCGTGCGACCTCGGGCCCGCCCAGCGTAGCGAGGGTGCCCGACGACGGCGTGGGCATCCGGCCGGTCAGGGGTGGAGAGCGTCGAACTCCGCGTCGGCGACCGTCTCGTCGTCGGCGTCGAGGCGGACGTGGGACAGCAGCCCGAGGACGACCCGCAGCCCGCTAGCCGCCCGCTCGCCCCAGTCGGAGAGGTAGGAGAACTGCCACCACCACAGTGCCTCGGTGGGCCGCCCGGCGTCGTGGTGGACCAGGCCGTGGGCCAGGGCCGCGGCGACGTGGGCGATGTCGTCCGAGACCGACCCCTCGGTCAGCTCGCGGGAGGTCACCGGGTCGACGAGGTCCACGTAGTCGTCGAGGCCCGCGAAGAGGTTGGCGATCCCCCGGCGGAGGGCCTCGGTGCTCGGCTCCGCCCCGGGGTCGGGCTCGAACCGGAGCGTCGGGACGACGTCCTGCATGGCACCGAGCCGCGCGCCCATCGTCAGGACCTGGGAGAGCGCGAGGAGGGCCAGCGGGAGGGCCGCGTCGGGAGCCTGTCCGGTCGCCAGACCGCGGGCGGTCTCGAGGAAGAGCCGCGCCTCGCGGGCGCAGTCGTCGGCGAGGAGGCGCAGCTCGTCGGCCTCGTGGGTGGGGTCGTCAGCTGCCACTGAGCACCGTCCTTCCTTCGAACGCCCGGCCGAGCGTCACCTCGTCGGCGTAGTCGAGGTCACCGCCGACGGGCAGGCCCGAGGCGAGCCGGCTGATCCGCAACCCCATGTCCTTCAGGGCACGGGAGAGGTAGGCGGCGGTCGCCTCGCCCTCGAGGTTGGGGTTGGTCGCGATGATGACCTCGGTGACGACGCCCGAGGCGAGGCGGCGCATGAGCTCGCGGATGCGCAGCTCGTCGGGCCCGACGCCCTCCATGGGATTGATCGCGCCGCCGAGCACGTGGTACCGCCCGCGGAACTCCCGGGTCCGCTCGATGGCGACGACGTCCTTCGGCTCCTCGACGACGCAGATCGCCGCGTCGTCGCGGCGCGGGTCGGCGCACATCCGGCAGGTGCTGTCCTGCGCGACGTTCCCGCAGATCTCGCAGAAGGTGACGCGCTCCTTCACCTGGACGAGGACGGTGGAGAGGCGCTGGACGTCCGCGGCGTCGGCCTGCAGGAGGTGGAACGCGATGCGCTGGGCGCTCTTCGGACCGATGCCCGGCAGCCGGCCGAGCTCGTCGATGAGGTCCTGGACCGCTCCTTCGTACATTGCGCCGAGCCTACGCGCCGGGGCCCGACGTCTCGGGGATCACCGTCGCACCGAGCATCCGCTCGACGAGTGCCTGGCCGTGGCGCGCGCTGTCGTCCTCGACGTCCTCGTCGTCGGGGCTCGGCTCGTCCGGCTCGTCGTCGGGCGGAACCGGTGCAGCAGCGGGTGGCGGGCCGGTAGCGGTCGTGGGGCCGGACGCAGCAGGCCGGTCGGGTCGCGCCGGCGGGGCGTCGCCCCAGGCCCACGCGGGGGCGCCGGAGCCGGGGGCGTCACCCCAGGTCGCGGCGGGCTCGGGCGAGGTCGACCCGCTGGCCCGCCCGGCGAGGTCGCTACGGCCCGCGGCGTCGCGGGGACCTGCGGACTCTCCGCCCGGTGCGGAGGGTCCGGGCGTGGCGGAGGGACCGGACGTGGCGGAGGGACCGGGCGCGGCGGAGGGCGCGGCCGGGGCCTGCGGTGGGGCGGGCGACGGGCGGGGGACCGATCCGTCGTGCGGCACCCCCTCGACCCGTGCGCCGACGCCGATCTCGCCGAGGAGCGCCTGCTGGACGATGTCGCGGTGGTTGCCCCCGCGGAAGGTCTGGGCCAGCGGCGCCGCGGTGAAGCCGAGGGTCACGACGTCGCCGTCGTAGGCGACGACCTGCGCGTGGTCGGACACGAGCGCCCATGTGACGCGACGGGCTCGTGCGACCCGCTCGAGGACCTGCGGCCACGCGCGGCGGATGGCCGCCACGTCGACACCGCCCGGCGCTGCGGGCGTCCCCGGTTCCGGGACCCGGGGGTGCTCCTGCACCGGCCCGGGCGTGCCCTCGTGCGCGGCCTCGACCGCCCCCGAGACGCCCGCGGCGGGGGACTCCGCGGGCTCCTCGTCCCACCCGTCGCGAACGGGCTCGGGATCGCGGACGGCCTGCGGCGCGGGACGCCGGGGGTCCGTCCGTGGCGGGTCGGGGACCTGGTCGGGAGTCCGGTCGGGCTGGTGGGGCGGCACCTGCGCCGGCACCGGTGCCGGCTGCGGGGTTGCGCCTCCGACCTCCAGCCGTCGCTCGATGCGGTCGAGCCGGGACCCGTACCCCTCCTCGCCGGACGCGCCGGGCAGCAGCACCCGCGCGGCGATGAGCTCGAGCTGGAGCCGCGGTGACGTCGCCCCCGTCATCTCGGTCAGCCCGGCGTTGACGACGTCCGCCGCCCGGGAGGGCGACGCCGCGCCGAACGCCGAGGCCTGGACCCGCAGCCGTTCGACCTGGTCCTCCGGGCGGCCACGCAGGATCGCGGACGCGTGGTCGGGGGCGGCCTGCACGACGATGAGGTCCCGCAGCCGCTCGAGGAGGTCCTCGACGAACCGCCGCGGGTCGAGGCCGGTCTCGATGACCCGGTCGATCTGCCGGAACACCCCGCCGGCGTCCCCCGCCGCGAACGCGTCGATCGTGGCGTCGAGCAGCTCCCCGTCGGTGAACCCGAGCAGCGCCGCCGCACCCGCGTAGGTCAGGCCCTCGTCCGTGCTGCCGGCGATGAGCTGGTCGAGCACGGACAGGGAGTCACGGACCGACCCCCCGCCCGCGCGGACGACGAACGACATGACCCCCGGCTCGGCCTTCACGCCCTCGGAGACGCACAGCTGCTCGAGGTACTCCGTGAGCCGGGCGGGCGGGACGAGGCGGAAGGGGTAGTGGTGCGTGCGGCTGCGGATCGTCCCGATGACCTTCTCGGGCTCGGTCGTCGCGAAGACGAACTTCACGTGATCCGGTGGTTCCTCGACGATCTTCAGCAGCGCGTTGAAGCCCTGCGGCGTGACCATGTGGGCCTCGTCGATGATGTACACCTTGTAGCGGCTCTGGGCCGGGCCGAAGGACGCCTTCTCCCGCAGGTCACGCGCGTCGTCGACCCCGCCGTGGCTCGCCGCGTCGATCTCGATGACGTCGACCGTCCCCGCACCGCCGCGCGCGAGCGCCACGCAGCTGTCGCACTCCCCGCACGGCTCGTCCGTCGGACCCTGCTCGCAGTTGAGGCACCGGGCGAGGATGCGGGCGCTCGTCGTCTTCCCGCAGCCGCGCGGCCCTGAGAAGAGGTACGCGTGGTTGACCCGCCCGGAGCGCAGCGCCTGCCGCAAGGGGTCCGTGACGTGCTCCTGGCCGATGACGTCGGCGAAGCGCTCGGGCCGGTAGCGGCGGTACAGGGCGGTGCTCACGGGTCATGACCCTAGCCGCGCGACCTGACAGCGGTGCGGGTCGCGCTCCGGACGGGGTGCGCTCAGGAGCGCAGCGCGCGGGTGGCCGCGGTGAGGCGGACGAGGGAGTTCAGGAGCGCGACGAGCTCCCCGCTGCGCCGCTCGCCGGGGGTGAAGCCGTCGTCGCCGAACTCGGTGAAGATGGACAGCGAGACCTGCTCACGCGTCGGGTGGAGGTGGACGTTCGCGGCGATCGTCCGCCAGTGCTCGATCGCCCGCACGCCGCCGTCTGCGCCGTAGCCGACGAGGGAGAGGCCCTTGTGGTTCCACTCCGGGTAGAGGACGTCGAGGGCGTTCTTCATCGCGGCCGGTACGCCGTGGTTGTACTCGGGGGTGACGAACACGAAGCCGTCGATCGAGTCGATCTTCTCGCTCCAGACCCGGGTCTTGGCGTTCTCGTACTCCCGGCCTGCGACGCTGGGTTTGGTCGGCTCGTTCAGCAGGTCCAGGTCGAACGTCTCAAGGTCGACGAGCTCGTACTCGACGGCCTCGCCGTCGTGCTCCGCGGGGCCCAGGCTCGTGGCGACCGCGTGGACCCACTGGCCGACGCCGGCACCGACGCGGCCGGGGCGGGTGCTTCCGATGACGATTCCGATCCTCATGGCGGCGCCAACCCGTCGCGGACGGGCCCCATTCCCCGGTCGGACGGCTCGTCCGTACCGTGGACGGGTGCGCATCGACCTGTGGACTGACCCCGCGAGCCCCGACTGCACGCAGGTGCCGGAGGTGCTCGGCGCCGCGCTGGCTCGGTTCGGTGCGACCGTCGAGGTGGTCGAGCACGCGTTCGAGGTGGACCGGCAGGCCCCGGTCGATCGGCGGAGCTTCGAC
The DNA here is from genome assembly GCF_900289115.1 of Janibacter massiliensis. GTDB lineage: Bacteria > Actinomycetota > Actinomycetes > Actinomycetales > Dermatophilaceae > Janibacter_A > Janibacter_A massiliensis. The sequence goes on from NZ_LT985196.1 coordinate 439,156, forward strand.
GCCCAGCGGGTGATCGCGCTCGCGCGGCGCGAGGGTGGCCCGGAGCTCGAGGCCCGGGTGCGGGCGACGCTGGTTCGGGCCCACCACGACGACGGCGCGGCGCTGGGCGACCACGAGGTGCTCACCTCCCTGGCCGAGGGCGCCGGCCTGGACCGGGCGGTGGTCGAGGCGGTGCTGGCCTCCGACGACCTCGGGTACGAGGTCCGGGCGGACGAGGCGACCGCCCGGATGATCGGGGTCGAGAAGGTGCCGACGTTCGTCTTCGACCGCAAGTTCGCCCTCTCGGGGCCGCAACCGGTGGAGGCGCTGCTCGTCGGCCTGGCGACGGCGGCCGAGCAGGCCGACGTGGCCCCGACGCCGCGCGAGTCCGCCGGCTGCGGAGGCAACTGCGCCGCTTGCGCCTGCACCCCCTGACCGTCCCGCAATTGCGCGCGCAAGTGACATCCGCGCGTCATAGATCGCGCGCGGATGTCACCGATGGCGCGCAGATCTGGTCGACGCACGGCGTGGGTGGTCTCGGAAGGTCGAACCCGATCTCGACGATCTCTGCGGTCGAGGTGCCTTCGCCCCGACGTTGCTGACCCGAGCGGTTCGGACGACGCAGTCACGCCGACGGCGTCCGACGACAGACGCGCGGCATCTGGTGCATCTGCGCGTGAAATTTCGCGCGCAGATGTCACTTGCGCGCGCAAATGCCGAGGGGGCCGGGGCGGAGCGGGAGGACGCGAGGACCCCCCGTGCACCTGGAAGAGCTCACTTACCCTTGCTGCATTCCTGCCCTGGGGGAGTTGGGTGAGGTACCACCGCACGAGGGGTCTGCCCGGCAGTCTACGACAATGACGGCATGACGCTCCCCTCCCCGCGCACCGCCTTCCGAACCGTCGCCACCGCCGAGGCGGTCACGTGGTTCCTCCTCATCGTCGGCATGGTGCTCAAGTACGTCACCCGCACGACCGAGCTCGGGGTCCGCGTCTTCGGGATGCTCCACGGGATCGTCTTCATCTCCTACGTGCTCGTGACGATCGCCGTCGCGGTCGACCGGCGCTGGCCGATCGGGCGACTGGCCCTCGGCCTCTTCTCGGCGATCCCCCCGTTCATGACGGTCTGGTTCGAGCGCCACGCCGAGCGGTCGGACGACATCGAAGGCCCGTGGCGCCTGCGCGCCGGCGGCGAGCAGCCCACCACCCTCCCCGAGCGGGTGCTCGCCTGGCTCGTTCGCAACCCGGCCCTGGCCCTCGTCGCCCTCGTCGTCGCCGTCGCAGCCCTGACCGCGATCGCGCTCGTCGTCGGCCCGCCCGTCCCGCCCGGGCGCTGACCCCGGGCCGAGCCCGACAGGCACGACGACGGCCCCGGTCCGCGCGTGGACCGGGGCCGTCGTGACCGCGGAGGATATGGGATTTGAACCCATGAGGGGTTTCATCCCCAACACGATTTCCAATCGTGCGCACTAGGCCACTATGCGAATCCTCCAACGGAGGAGGATACCCGAACCCGCCCACCGGCTCGAAAACCGCTCGAGCGCTGCGCCCGAGGCCGCTCGTCGCGGCAACGCGCCGCTCGTCCGTCCGCGGGTGGCGACCGTCCTTGGCGCGCGGGACAATCACCGCATGAGCAACGGCGCTTATGCGAAGGCCCACGAGCAGTCCATCTCCGACCCGTCCGCGTTCTGGGGCGAGGCCGCCAAGGCCATCGACTGGATCACCCCGCCGACGACCGTCCTCGACGACTCGAACGCCCCGTTCTACCGGTGGTTCCCGGGCGGCACGCTCAACACGTGCTTCAACGCCGTCGACCGGCACGTGCGGGACGGCCGCGGCGACCAGGCCGCGATCCGCTACGACTCGCCGGTGACCGGCACGCGGCGCACCGTCACCTACGCCGAGCTGCTCAAGCAGGTCTCCCGGCTCGCCGGAGCGCTGCGCGGGCTGGGCGTCGAGAAGGGCGACCGCGTCGTCGTCTACATGCCCATGGTTCCCGAGGCGCTCGTCGCCATGCTCGCGTGCGCCCGGATCGGCGCGATCCACTCCGTCGTCTTCGGCGGCTTCGCCCCGGCCGAGCTCGCCGCCCGCCTCGAGGACGCCGAGCCGAAGGTCGTCCTGTCCGCCTCGTGCGGCATCGAGCCCAAGCGGGTCGTCGAGTACAAGCCGTTCCTCGACGCCGCGATCGAGCGCTCGAGCCATACCCCCGAGGCCGTCGTCGTCCTCCAGCGCGAGCAGGCGCGGGCCGAGCTCGGCGAGCGGGACCACGACTGGGAGGAGCTCGTCGCCGCCGCCGAGCCCGCCGACTGTGTCGAGGTCGCCGCGACCGACCCGCTGTACATCCTCTACACGTCGGGGACCACGGGCCGCCCGAAGGGCATCGTCCGAGACAACGGCGGCTACGCGGTCGCCCTCCGGTGGTCGATGGAGCACGTCTACGACGTCCGACCGGGCGAGACGATGTTCACCGCCTCCGACGTGGGGTGGGTCGTCGGCCACTCGTACATCGTCTACGCGCCCCTGTTCACGGGCGCGACGACCGTCGTGTACGAGGGCAAGCCGGTCGGCACCCCGGACGCGGGCGCCTTCTGGCGGGTCGTCGACGACTACGACGTCGTCGCCCTCTTCACCGCCCCGACCGCCTTCCGCGCGATCAAGAAGGAGGACGCCGACGCCGCGCTGCTGAAGGAGCACGACGTCTCCAGCCTGCGGACCCTCTTCCTCGCCGGCGAGCGGCTCGACCCCGACACCTACGAGTGGGCCAGCCGGATCCTCGGGGTGCCCGTCGTCGACAACTGGTGGCAGACGGAGACGGGGTGGCCGATCGCGTCGAACCTGCGCGGTCTCGACCCGATGCCGATCAAGCCCGGCTCCCCGTCGGTCGCCGTCCCGGGCTACGACGTCAAGGTCCTCGACGAGACCGGGCAGCCGTGCGCGCCGGGCCAGGAGGGCGCGATCGTCATCGGTCTGCCCATGCCGCCCGGGACGCTCCCCACCCTGTGGCGCGACGACCAGCGGTACGTCGACGGCTACCTGTCGGCGTTCGAGGGGTACTACCTCACGGGCGACGGCGGCATGGTGGACGAGGACGGGTACGTCTTCGTCATGGGGCGTACCGACGACGTCCTCAACGTCGCCGGGCACCGCCTGTCGACGGGTTCGATGGAGGCCGCGATCGCCGGGCACCCCGACGTCGCCGAGTGCGCGGTCATCGGCGTGCACGACGACTTCAAGGGCCAGCAGCCGCGCGCGTTCGTCGTGCTCAAGGCGGGGGTCGCCGAGGGTGAGGAGGAGCGGATCCGCGCCGAGCTCTTCACCCGCGTGCGCGACGAGGTCGGCGCCGTGGCGAGCCTGAAGCAGGTCGACGTCGTCCAGGCCCTGCCGAAGACCCGCTCGGGGAAGATCCTCCGCAAGACGATGCGCGAGATCGCCGACGGCAAGGACGCCGTGGTGCCCGGAACGATCGAGGACTCCTCGGTCCTCGACGAGCTGCGCGGCATCCTCCGCCCCTGATCGTCACGGGGCGCGTCGACCCGCCCCGCCCTACGTCCGCCGACCACCGCGCCCGATGATGGGCCGGTGGTCGGCGCGCTCCAGGGGTTCCTCACGATCGCGGCCGTCATCGGCTGCGGCTGGGTCCTGGCCGACCGCGGGGTGCTCGACCTCACGGCCCAGCGAGCGCTCGTCTCGGTCTCCTTCCTGCTGGCGACCCCGGCGCTCCTGCTGACGCTCATGGCCCGGACCCCGATCGGCCCGGCACTGACCCGCGGGTTGCTGGCGACGGCGCTCGCGGTCGCCGTCGTCGTCGTGCCCTACGTCGTCTGGGCGCTCGGCGTGGCGCGCCACGGGCTCGGCGAGACGGTCGTCGGGGCGCTGGCCGCGGGGTACGTCAACGCGGGCTACCTCGGTCTGCCCGTCGCGACGTACGTCCTCGGCGACGCGAGCCTCGTCGTCCCGACCCTGCTGCTCCAGGTGCTGATCCTGCAGCCGTTCGCGCTCGCCCTCCTCGACGTCGACGCTGCCCGCACCTCCGGCCGGGCGCGGTCGACGCGCGACCTGCTCCGGACGGCAGCGCTTCGGCCGGTGCGCAACCCGATCACCGTCGCGGCGCTCGCCGGGGCGCTGCTGTCGCTCACGGGGACCCAGCTGCCGGCGGTCGTCGCGGCGCCGGCCGGGCTCGTCGGCGCGGCGGCGGTCCCGACGATGCTCCTCGCCTACGGCGTGTCCCTGCGCCTGGGACCGCGGCTCACGGTGGGCGACCCGGAGGTCGTCCTCACGTCCGTGCTGAAGGCGCTCGTCCAGCCGCTCGCGGCGTTCCTCATCGCCCGGTTCGCGCTCGGCCTCGCCCCCGCGGTCGTGCTCGCCGTGACCGTCACCTCGGCGCTTCCCACGGCGCAGAACGTCTTCGCCCACGCCACCCGCTACCGGCGGGGGGAGACCGTGGCGCGCGACACCATCCTGCTGACGACGCTCGCCGCTGCCCCGGTGATCCTGCTCACCGCATCGGTCTTGGACTGACCGCGCGGCGGACGGTCCGCCATAATCACCCTTTCGGGTGTCGTCTACCCCGACGGGGAGGCGGCCGCTATCCTTCGATTGTGTCCAAGGTTTGACAAATGTCGGGTCGAGAGCACGGCCCCACCCCCGGGTGTCCCGTGCGTACCCGTGGCGAGGTGGTGTTCCGTGTACACGATTAAGCGCGCGTCCGAGATGACCGGGCTGACCGAGGGGACCCTCCGCGTCTGGGAGCGCCGGTACGGAATCGTCAAGCCGATGCGCTCCGAGGGCGGGTACCGGCTCTACGACGACGATGCAATCCGCACCATCTCGCTCGTGCACGGCCTGGTCCAGCAGGGCTGGTCCCCCAAGAACGCGAGCGCCGAGATCATCCGCCGCCGCGAGGACGGCCGCCACTTCCCGGTCGCGCCGCCGGAGGTCACGGCCACCCGTGAGATCGCCGAGGTCGACCTCCGCTTCCGTGGCCTCGTCGCCGCTGCTGCCGCCCTCGATCCCGTCGCCGCCGATCGCGAGCTCGACATCCACCTCGACCCCACCCGCTTCGAGGACGTCGCCGACAGCTGGCTCATGCCGGCGGTCCGCGCCCTCGGCACGGCGTGGTCCGACGGGCTGGTCACCATCGCCGGGGAGCACCTCGTCACCCGCGCGATCGCCCGGCGCCTGGCCACCGCCTACGACATCGCCGGCCGCAACGCGCAGTCCGGGGGCCGCCGCTTGGTCATCGGCCTGCCGCCCGGGCAGACCCACGAGATCGGCCTCATGGCGTTCGCGGTCCTCGCCCGGCGGGCCGGCATGAGCACGACGTACCTCGGCGCCGACCTGCCGAGCGGGGACTGGGCGATCGCTGCGAGCCGCCTCGTGCCGGACGCCATCGTCCTGTCGATCGCGCGGGAGGAGGACCTGCGCGGGCTCAACGCCGTCGCGACGACTGTGCGGGCGCACGCCCCGGGTGTCCGGATCGCCGTCGGTGGCCAGCAGCAGGATGACGCCCCCGAGCCGTGCATCCGTCTGGGGCACGAGCTCCTCCCAGCGGTCCACCGCCTCCAGGCCGTCCTCGACGGCGCCGACTGAGCACGGCCCCTCCGCGCGCCACCCCGGCGGTGGCAGAGTTGGGTCATGCGCATCGTCCCCCTGGCCGAGCTCGCGTCCCTCGTGCAGCAGGCCACCGCAGCGAGCCCCCAGCCCCGCATCGTCACCAGCGGCAACTTCGCCTCGCCGATCGAGACGCTCCAGGCGCTCGTCGGGCAGCTGGAGTCGTGCCGCCTCCACGCGCTCAACCCGCAGCCGGGGCTGCCGCTGCACGACGGCGTCGTTCCCGAGACGGCCTTCGTCGGCCCCGGGTTCCGGAAGAACCCCAGCCTGTCCTACGTCCCTGCCCGTCTCTCCCTCGTGCCGCGGCTGTTCGCCGGTCCGCTGCGCCCGGACGTCGTCGTCGTCCACACGACGGAGCCGCGGAACGGGAAGGTCTCGCTCGGCCTCGAGGTGAACATCCTCCCCGGCGCGATCGAGGCGGCGCGGGCGGCCGGTGCGCTCGTCGTCGCGCAGCTCAACCCGCGGATGCCGTGGACGTTCGGCGACGCGGAGGTCTCCGTCGAGGACATCGACCTCGGCGTCGAGGTGGACGCTCCCCTCGCGACGCACGTCGCGCCGGCCCCCGGGGACGATGCCGTCGAGATCGGATCGCGGGTGGCCGCCGAGGTCGGTGACGGCGCGACCCTGCAGGCCGGCATCGGCGAGGTGCCGGACGCGACCATCGCCCGGGTCGGCGACCGCCGCAACCTCCGCATCTGGACCGAGATGTTCAGCGACGGCGTCCTCGCCCTCGAGCGCGCCGGCGCCCTCGACCGTGGCGTGCCGATCACGACGAGCTTCATCTTCGGCAGCCAGGAGCTCTACGACTGGGTCGACGACAACCCGCGCATCCGGATGACGCGCACCGAGGTGACGAACGCCCCGTCGAGGATCGCGAAGCAACCGGCGATGACCTCGATCAACACCGCCCTGCAGGTCGACCTCTTCGACCAGGCGAACGCCTCGCGCATCCGCAACCGGATCTACTCCGGCTTCGGCGGGCAGACGGACTTCACCGTCGGCGCCATCCACTCCCCAGGCGGTCAGGCGTTCATGGCGCTGCGCTCGTGGCACCCGCGCGCGGACGTGAGCACGATCGTCCCGCTCATCTCCGAGCCGGTCACGTCGTTCCAGCACAGCGCCGTCGTCACCGAGCAGGGCGTCGCGTGGATGTGGGGGCACGACGAGAAGGCCCAGGCCCGCAACCTCATCGAGCAGGCCGCCCACCCGGACGTGCGCGAGGAGCTGTGGGAGGAAGCCCACGCGATGGGCAAGGCCTGACGGTCAGGCCCGGCGCTCCCGCGGCGCAAGGCCGCCCGCCGCGACCCGTGCGCCCACCACGGAGCCGACGAAGGACCCCACGAGGACTGCCGTGAGCGCCAGCCAGGGGAAGCCCACCACGCTCATCGACGGCAGGATCTGCCGCACCAGGAGCACTGACAGCCCTGTTCCGAGCACTCCCCCGGCCGTGGCCGCCGCCCCGATGATCGCACCCACCCGTACCGCGACCGAGCGAAGCCACGTCCGCCCCAGGCCCGCCGCGTTCATCGCGGCCATCAGGGGTCGAAGCGATCGCACCACGCCACGCATCCCAAGACCGGCCAGGAGTGCGACGAGAAGGCCGAACCCGGCCGCGGAGAGCTGGACGTCCACGGAGACCGGCAACGGTCCTCCCCTCCCCGTTGCCATGACGACGACCGGGTTCACGCCCACGCGCTCGGCCCACCCCGCCGCCGCACGATCCTGGCCCGGAGTGAGCCCCGTGTAGAGATAGACCGACTCCGCAGCGCGGGGCCGGCGCGCGGAGACGCGCACCTCGGCGATCCATCCCAGGTCCTCCGGGACCGAGATGGCGCCGGCCCGTTCGGTCGTCGTCAGGAGAACCCGGCCGCGATGCCGTAGCGCGCTCTCCTGCGTCGGCCCCAGTGGCCCGAAGATCCGACCGACATCGTCCGGCGTGGTCACGACCAGCACGGAGGCGCCGCGCCGCTCGTCCGAGACCAGCCATGTCCGGACGGGTCGCTGCTGGAGACCCACGTCCTTCCGGAACTCGGCGTGAAGATCAGCCCGGGGTGCCGTCTCGGGCGGGATCGCTCGGAACAGGGCCATCCCTGGTGGCATGCCCGTGCTCATGCGCTCGTTGAGGTGGGCCGTGAGAGCGGCAGCAACGCTGAACACGGACGCGACGACCGCCGTGAGCGTCGCCAGCGAGACGACCAAGGAGGCCAGGCCTCCCACCTGACCGCGAACGAGGCGCCGGGCCAAGAGGCCAGGACCGACGTCCCCGTCGCCGGGGACGACGACCAGGACGGCGGCCACCAAGAGCGCGGCGCTGGCGCTGGCGCACAGGACCACGATGAGGACCGCCGTGAAGGACGGGCCAAGCCCGGTGGCGCTCCAGGCAACGAGTCCCAGCAGCGCGGCCCCGGCGATGAGGGTTCTCGGCCGCGCGGGACGTCTCCGGGCGCGTCGCGGGCGAGGCATCCTCACGGCCATGGGGACGGCGAGGCCGAACGCCGTGACGACACCGAGGGTCAGGGGGGATCCCCACGCCTGCCACGGACCGATCGGAGCGGGGGAGAGCGAGCGGGACACGAGCCGCCAGAGGAGCGAGAGCACCTGCGCCCCGCCCCACGCGATCCCCAGGGTCACGCAGACCCCGCCCGCCGTGGCGACCGCCCCCGCATGCCGCAGCGCTGCGGCCGGGTACCCCAGACGGGTCAGCGGGGTCGTCGTCCGCCGGGTGAAACGCCCGAGAAGGGCGCCAGCCGCGAGCGACCCGACCGTCGTGGCGAGCAGGGCCGGAAGTCCCCGCTCGAGCCAGGGCTTGGCGCGGAACCCGGACAGGCTGTCGACGTACTCCTCGCGCACCTTCGAGGAGAACGGCGCCGCGCCGGCCGCGCGTTCCACCTCGGGGGCTGCCTGCATCGGCTCGCTTGCAGACCAGTACACGGTGCGGGCGGGGCTCGCGCCGGTGACACGCGCTTGATCGCGGCTGATCTCCCACCGGTTCCACGTGCCGGGTGCGCCATAGAGGGAGCGAGCGTCGGGTTGCCACACATCACGCAGCGTCCCGACCACCGTCAGATTCCACCGCCCGCGTGCCGCTCGGACCACGGTGCCGCGCGACAGGCCCAGACCCGGTGACGCGACGACCTCGCCGGGTCGGCGGGGCCATCGACCGCCATCGAGAACGAGCCGACCCTCCGTGCTCGGGTTGGGGTAGGGCTGCTCGACGTACATCGCAAACCACGCCCCGCCGTCGCCGGCCCACTGGACGTCGGAGGACAGGGCGTCGGCATCGATCCGTGCCGCGCCGACCGACGCCCGCAGCGGCGAGAAACGTTCTCCAGGGATGGGCGCCGTGGCCTCGGTCGACCCGTTCGACGAGCCGTAAGCCGCAACTGCTGACTGCTCGGGCGAGAGGTGACGCGCGGCGAGGATGAAGTAGCCCGTCCACCCCAGGAGTGCGGCTACGAGCAACGGAACGAGGGCGGCGCGGAACGTCCGCGCGCGACCGATCAGGGGGACGAGCTGTCGCGCGGCGGTGGCGTTCATGCGAGGACGCCGTCTCGGAGTGCCACCTGCCGGTGCGCGTACTCCCCGACCAGCAGGTCGTGGGTGCAGACCACGACGGCGGCTCCGGCCTCGGCGACCTCTCGGAGCAGCTCGAAGATCGACCGGCTGGTGGCCTCGTCCAAGGCGCCGGTGGGTTCGTCGGCCAAGACGATCCGCTTGCCACCGGCGAGAGCCCGGGCGATCCCGACCCGCTGCGCCTGGCCGCCAGAGATCTCCGACGGACGACGGTCGATCAGCTCGGCGATGCCGACCGACCCGAGGGCGTGCGCGGCGTGCCTACGGGCTGACTCGCCGTCCATCCCCCGCGCCCGAAGGACGACCTCGAGGTTCTCGCCGACCGTGAAGTCGGGCACGAGGTTGTGGTCCTGGAAGACCACGCCAACGTCCTGCAGCCGCAGCTCGGCCAGCTCGTCGGGCTCCGCGCCGACGACCTCGCGCCCGGCCATGCGGACTGTCCCGGAATCCGCCGGTTCCAAACCTGCGAGGATGTTGAGCAAGGTCGACTTCCCCGATCCGCTCGCGCCGGTGAGGCCGACGCACTCCCCCGCAGCGACGGTGAGGTCGGCCCCGGCCAGCACAGTCACCGTCTCGGCCGGCGTGACGAAGGCCTTGCGCAGGTCCCTTGCCTCGATCACCGGCGCCCCTTGTCTCGAGCTGTCGCCGGGCCGAGACTCGGCCCGGCGACATCGACGTGGGTTCCGGTCAGCATCCGCGCCCGAGCGCGAACGACGACATCTCGTCGTTGTCCAACCAGTTGAACTGGGCGTCGTTCTCCCACGGCTGCTCGTACCAGCACTTGCCCTGTCGGTTGCTGTCGTGCCAGAACGCCGCGCCCCAGCTGCTCCGGTTGCGCACGGAGCTCAGCGAGTCGTTGTTCACCGACGTGACGTTCCAGAACCCCGTCGTGCTGCGGGTGCCGATCAGCCCGCGGTAGTTCGAGTCGGCGTACAGGTACAGCGTTCCTGCGTCAGCTGCTGCGGGAACGGCGATGATGGAGGCGGCCGCAATCAGCCCCGCCCAGACGGACTTCCTCATGAGTGTCTCCCTCTACGTGGGAGGCCCTCTGCCCCCCTTCCTCTCCCCTCCCCCCCCTCCCCCCCCCCCCCCCCCCCCCCCCCCCCCCCCCCCCCCCCCCCCCCCCCCCCCCCCCCCCCCCCCCCCCCCCCCCCCCCCCCCCCCCCCCCCCCCCCCCCCCCCCCCCCCCCCCCCCCCCCCCCCCCCCCCCCCCCCCCCCCCCCCCCCCCCCCCCCCCCCCCCCCCCCCCCCCCCCCTNCTTCTACGACACGGTCATCGACGACTCGGCGGGCCCGACCCCCCCCGGCCGGGGGCGCCCCATGGTCGGGCCCCCCCCGCCCCTGGCCGTCCCCCCCGAACCCGGCCTGGGCGGGGCCGACCCCCCCCGCCTCCCCCCCCCCCCCCCCCCCCCGCCCCGGGCCCCCCCCCCCCCCCCCCCCCCCCCCCCAAAAAATACTAGCGCACACGCGCGCGCCGCACACGTGAATCCGGCGAGCCGGTGGAGTCGACAGGTTGTCCGGACAGGAGCACGCCTGCCGCACCCGACCCGCCGTGGGCAGCCTCAGCGGCGGCGGCGCTGGGCGGTCCCGAAGAGGCTGCGGGTGATCTCCCGGCCGATGACGGTGCCCGCCGAGCGCATCGCCGAGCGGAACGCGCTCGACTCGACGACCTGCTCGACGATCCCCTTGTCCGGCTCGGGCGCCCGCTGCGGGGCGGGAGCCGGCTGCGGCGCGGGCGTCGTGCCTGCGGGCACCTCCGGCGCGTCGGCGTCCTTGAGCCGCTGGGCGAGGATCTCGTAGGCGGACTCCCGGTCGACCGCCTCCGCGTAGCGTCCCGCGAGCGTCGAACCCGCGACGAGCTGGTCGAGGGTGCCCTGGTCGGCGGGGGCCATCCGGGACTGCGGCGCACGGAGCATCGTCCACGCGACGGGGGTCGGGGTGCCGCGCTCGGACAGGACGGTGACGACCGCCTCGCCGGTGCCGAGCTCGGTGAGCAGCTTCTCGAGGTCGTACTCGGTGTTCGGGTAGGTCTTCACCGTCTGCTTGATCGCCTTCGCGTCGTCGGGGGTGAAGGCGCGCAGCGCGTGCTGGACCCGGTTGCCGAGCTGGGCCAGCACGTCCGCGGGCACGTCCTTCGGCGACTGGGTGACGAAGAAGACGCCGACGCCCTTGGAGCGGATGAGCCGGACCGTCTGCTCGATGGCGTTCTCGAACGCCTTGCTGGCGTCCTCGAAGAGCAGGTGCGCCTCGTCGAGGAAGAAGACGAGCTTCGGCTTGTCGGGGTCCCCGACCTCGGGCAGGTCGTGGAAGAGGTCGGCGAGCAGCCACATGAGGAACGTCGAGAACAGCGCAGGACGGTCCTGGACGCCGGGGAGCTCGAGGCACGTGATGATCCCGCGGCCGTCGGCGTCCGTGCGCAGCAGGTCGGCCGTGTCGAACTCGGGCTCGCCGAAGAAGACGTCCGCCCCCTGGTCCTCGAACGCGACGAGCTGGCGCAGGATGACTCCGGCCGTCGCCTTGCTCAGACCGCCGAGCCCGGCCAGGTCAGCCTTGCCCTCGGGCGAGGTGAGATGGGTCAGGAGGGAGCGGAGGTCCTTGAGGTCGAGAAGGGCGAGGCCCTTCTCGTCGGCGAAGTGGAAGACCAGCCCCAGGCTCGACTCCTGCGTGTCGTTGAGCCCGAGGACCTTGCTCAGCAGCGTCGGGCCGAAGGACGTGACCGTCGCCCGCACGGGGGTGCCCGTGCCCTTGCCGCCGAGGGTGAGCAGCTCGACCGGGTTGCCCGTCGGCGTCCACTGCTGGCCCACCTTCCCCGCGCGGTCGGTGATCCGGTCGTTCGGCTCGCCCGGCACCGCCAAGCCGGACAGGTCGCCCTTGACGTCCGCGAGGAAGACCGGCACGCCCTGGGCGCTCAGCTGCTCGGCCATGAGCTGGAGGGTCTTCGTCTTGCCCGTCCCGGTGGCGCCGGCGACGAGCCCGTGCCGGTTGAGGACGGACAGCGGGACCCGCACGGGCGTGTCGGCGTGGGGCTGGCCGTCGACGACGGCCGCACCGAGGTCGAGCGCGGTGCCCTCGAAGGTGTAACCCGCGCGGATCGTCTCGAGGAGGTCAGGGGTGCTCTTCGGCTCGCTCACGCTCGCGACCCTAACCGCCGTGACCGCCCCGCGACGGAGACGTTGCCAAGAGGTGACGTCCTCGACCGCCCGGGCGCAGGTGCCTCACAGGCGGGCCCGCCTATGGTGGACAGCGTGATCTTCAAGGCGGTGGGTGACTCGCGCCCGTACCCGGACCACGGTCTGCGGACGGCGCGCGACTGGTCGACCATCCCGCCGCGCATGGTTCGGCTCGACGAGCTCATCACGACGAAGTCGACGCTCGACCTGCACAACCTCCTCGCCGAGGACTCGACGTTCTACGGCGACCTCTTCCCCCACGTCGTCGTGTGGCGGGGCCGGTCGTTCCTCGAGGACGGCCTGCACCGTGCGCTGCGGGCCGCGCTGCACGGCCGGCCGGCGGTACACGCCCGCGTCCTCGTCGTCGAGTGACGCCGTGAGCGACCGGCGGGAGCACGACGACACGTTCGAGGAGCCGGACGAGCACGGGGCCGAGGCGGCCGACGACGCGCTCACCCGCCCGCAGCCCACGGCGTCGCGGGGTGCGACCGCCCGCGCGGCGCGCGAGGACGGGGTGATCACCGCTGGCCGCTCGGCCCGCGAGCGCCGGCGCCGGGTCCTCACGACGTTCCTCGTCGTCGTCCTCGGGGCCTTCTTCGTCTTCTGGTACGCGTACTCGTACGTCCGCGACGACGGCCGCGAGGTGAGCTCGGGCGGGTGCACGCCGGGGCTGGAGCCGTCGAAGATCAGCGTCAACGTCTACAACGCGAGCACCCGCGAAGGTGCGGCAGCGAAGACCGCCGACCAGCTGCGGGCCCGAGGGTTCGTCGTGCTGCGCGCCGTGAACGAGCCGACCGGGCGCAAGTACGGGGGGAAGGCGCTCCTGCGCTACGGGCAGGCGGGCCAGCGCGGGGCGTACACCCTCTCCCGGCACGTCGTCGGCGTGGAGCGGGACCCCGGCGCGCGCTCGGACGCCTCGGTCGACCTCCTCATCGGACAGTCGTTCCGCGGGCTGAAGACCCCGCCACCGGCGCAGACCTGCAACTGACGCCGCTCGGCGGGCGTGGGCGCCGGGGACACGGACCACGAAGCCCCCGGACCGACGTGGGTCCGGGGGCTTCGTCGTGCCCTGGAGCAGGGCGCTGGCGGTGGCGGAGGGATTTGAACCCTCGGTGGGCGTAAACCCACAAACGCTTTCGAGGCGTTCTCCTTAGGCCGCTCGGACACGCCACCGCGGGGGATACTACAGCCCCGGCGCGTCCGCCCCGAACCCGGCGTCGCGCCGGGTGGCGAAGAACGACAGCAGCGGGGCGGCGCACTCGTGCTCGAGGACACCCCCGACGACCTCCGGCCGGTGCGTGACCCGCCGGTCGCGGGGGATGTCCCACACCGACCCGCACGCACCGGCCTTCTCGTCCCAGGCGCCGAAGACGATCCGCCCGACGCGCGCGGCCACCGCAGCGCCGGCGCACATCGGGCACGGCTCGAGGGTGACGGCCAGGGTGCAGCCATCCAGGCGCCACTCGCCGCGCGCGGCAGCGGCCGCCCGCAGCGCGACGACCTCGGCGTGGCCCGTCGGATCGGCGTCCCGTTCCCGGACGTTGAAGCCGCACCCGAGGACCGTCCCCCCGGCATCGACGACGACCGCGCCGACGGGCACGTCGCCGGCCGGGCCCGCCCCCGCAGCCTCGGCGAGCGCCAGACGGACCAGCTCCTCGTCGCCGTCCCGGATCATGCGTCCAGTGTCCCCCGCTCGCCGGGCTCGGGCGCGGCCGCCGGGTAGGTTCGGCCCATGCGCGTGCACGTCGCGGACCACCCGCTCATCGCCCACAAGCTCACCTACCTGCGGGACGAGCGGACCGACTCGCCCACCTTCCGGCGCCTGGCCGACGAGCTCGTCACCCTCCTGGCGTACGAGGCAACGCGGGAGGTGCGCACGAGCGAGGTCGAGGTGAGCACCCCGGTCGCGACGGCGACGGGCGTGCACCTGTCCGACCCGAAGCCGGTCGTCGTGCCGATCCTGCGCGCCGGGTTGGGGATGCTCGACGGCATGGTGCGCCTCCTGCCGACCGCGGAGGTCGGCTTCCTCGGGATGCTCCGGGACGAGGAGACGCTCGAGGCCGTCGCGTACGCCAACCGGCTGCCGGAGGACCTGTCCGGCCGTCAGTGCTACGTCCTCGACCCGATGCTCGCGACCGGGGGCACGCTCGCCATGACGATCCAGTTCCTCGCCGAGCGGGGCGCCGACGACATCACCGCCGTGACGCTGCTGTCGGCGCCGGAGGGCATCGAGGCGCTACGGGGTCATGTCGACGACCTCAACGTGCCCGTCACCCTGGTCACGGCGGCCGTCGACGAGCGGCTCAACGACAAGGGGTACATCGTCCCCGGGCTCGGCGACGCCGGCGACCGGCTGTACGGGATCGCGCGCGCCACGATCGACTGACCCACCCCCGCCTGCGCGCATGGCTACGGCAATTGCGCGCGCAATTGTCGTACGCGCGTGAAATGTCGCGCGCAGATGGCAATTGCGCGCGCAATTGCGGGTGCGCGTGTCGTGGCGAGGTCGCTCGTGTCACACGTGCCACACTCGTCCCGTCGTGCGGCCACCCGGGTCGCCGTGAGCTGCCCGAGGAGGACCGATGTCGACGCCGCCGATCAAGAAGATCGTCCTCTGGCTCCTCACGATCTTCCTCGTCTACGCGATCCTTACGTCGCCGAACCAGGCCGCCGACATCGTCTCGACCGTCTGGGACATGATCGTCACCGCGGTCCGCAACATCGGCCAGTTCTTCGACGCCCTCCTCTCGCGGTCCTGACGGGAGCCGGCCGGTGACGCGCCGCCCGCCCGTCGTCGACGACGACCCCGCGCTGCGGCGCTACCTGGTCGCCGGGGAGCACGTCGTCACCTCGATCCGACGCCACCCCGTCGTGCTCATCATCCCCAGCGCGGCGGCGATCACCGCGCTCGCGCTCGCCCAGCAGGTGGACGTCCGCACCCCCGCGAGCGCCGAACGTGCGGCGGACATCCTGTGGTACGTCGCCTTGGGCGTCCTCGCGTGGGCGCTGTGGCGCTGGTTCGACTGGGCCCGCACCCGCTTCGTCGCCACGGACAAGCGGCTGCTGCTGCTCCACGGGCTCCTCGTCCGCAAGGTGTCGATGATGCCGCTGGCGAAGGTCACGGACATGACGTACGACCGCTCCATCCCCGGCCGCCTGTTCGGCTGGGGGACCTTCGTCCTCGAGTCCGCCGGCCAGGACCAGGCCCTGAGCGAGATCCACTTCGTCCCCCACCCCGACGCGAACTACCGGGCGATCTGCGCGGAGCTCTTCGGTGCCGAGCGGGACGAGCAACTCCTCGACCCCTACGCCGACGAGGCCGGCGACCCCTATCTCGACCCGGTCGAGCGGCTGCCCAGCCACGACGAGCTGCTCACATGGCACGACGCCGACGCGGCACCGCCGAGGAGGGAGTACCCTTGGCGGCCGCGCACCGGGGCCGGGGTTCGCCTCGGGCCGGACGACGACACGATGGAGCTGCCCGTGGTCACCCGGCCCGGGGGCCGTCGTGAACGACGAGGGTGACCACGGCGGCGCCTCGTGGGACCGAGAGGAACGCAGGCATGAACATGCTGCGCACCAAATCCATCGAGCAGACCATCCGCGAGGGTGACGAGCCGGAGTACCAGCTCAAGCGCACCCTCTCCGCCCTCGACCTCACCGTCTTCGGCGTCGGTGTCGTCATTGGCGCGGGCATCTTCACCCTCACCGGGCGCGCCGCCCAGGAGGTCGCCGGCCCGGCCGTCGTCATCTCGTTCGTCATCGCCGCGACGGCCTGCGCCCTCGCCGCGCTGTGCTACGCCGAGTTCGCCTCCGCGGTCCCCGTGTCCGGGTCGGCGTACACCTTCTCCTACGCCTCCCTCGGCGAGATCGTCGCGTGGATCATCGGCTGGGACCTGCTGCTCGAGATGCTCCTGGGCGCCTCGGTCGTGGCCCAGGGCTGGTCGGCCTACCTCGGGGTGTTCCTCGAGCGCCTCGGCCTGGCCGTCCCCGAGCAGGTGGCGTACGGCTCGCGGTTCGACCTCCCGGCCTTCCTCCTCGTGCTCGTCCTGACGGCCCTCGTCGCGTTCGGCATCAAGGAGTCGCTACGGGTCAACCTCGTCCTCGTGGCCGTCAAGGTCTTCATCGTCCTGTTCGTCATCACCGCCGGTATCGGCTTCATCAACACGGCGAACTACACGCCGTTCGTCCCGCCGGCCAAGCCGTCCGAGGCGATGTCGTCCATGCAGGCGCCGCTCATCGAGTACCTCTTCGGCTTCGCCCCGAGCCACTACGGCCTCATGGGCATCTTCGCCGGCGCCTCGCTCGTCTTCTTCGCCTACATCGGGTTCGACGCCGTCGCGACGACGGCGGAGGAAGCCAAGAACCCCCAGCGCGACCTGCCGATCGGCATCATCGCCTCGCTCGTCATCTGCACGTTCCTCTACTCGGCGGTCGCGCTCGTCATCACGGGCATGGTGCGGTACGACCAGATCGACCCGAAGGCCGCGCTCGCGACGGCGTTCACCGACGTCGGCAAGCCGGGGTACGCGACGCTCATCGCCGCCGGTGCCGTCGCCGGTCTGACGACCGTCGTCATGACCCTGCTCATCGGCGCGACGCGCGTCCTGTTCGCGATGAGCCGTGACCGCCTCATCCCCCCGGCCCTCGGCCGGACGAACGCGCGGACGGGCACGCCGGTCCTGCTCACCGTCGTCGTCGGTACCGCCGTCGCGTTCACGGCCGCGCTGACGAAGGTCGGCGTCCTCGAGTACATGGTCAACATCGGCACGCTGTCGGCGTTCGTCCTCGTCTCGATCGCCGTGCCCGTGCTGCGTCGCAAGCGCCCCGACATGGAGCGCCCGTTCAAGGTCCCGTTCAGCCCCGTGCTGCCGATCCTCTCGGCACTGATCTGCACCTACCTCATGCTCACGCTGCCGGTCGAGACGTGGCTGCGATTCCTCGTCTGGATGGCGCTCGGCCTGGTCATCTACCTCGCATACGGCTACCGGCGCTCCCGGCTGTCGGGCAACGCGGCCGAGGGCGACCTGCCGAGCATGACGTCGACCTGATCGACCCTGCCGACCGCGGCCCGTCCCCGACCCGGGGGCGGGCCGTTGGCGTTCGGGCTCGGCGGGCACCGGCCATGGACGAGGGCCCGTGCCTGGTCGGCACGGGCCCCTCGCTGGCCGCACGGGCCCGCTCGTCAGAGCGCCTTGAGGATGTCCTCGACGCGGTCCTTCGCGTCCCCGAAGAGCATCTGGGTGTTCTCCCGGAAGAAGAGCGGGTTCTGCACGCCCGCGTACCCCGTGCTCATCGACCGCTTGAAGACGATGACGTCCTTGGCGTGCCACACCTCGAGGACCGGCATCCCCGCGATCGGGCTGCTCGGGTCCTCGGAGGCCGCGGGATTGACCGTGTCGTTGGCGCCGATGACGAGGACGACATCGGTGTCGGCGAGGTCGTCGTTGATCTCGTCCATCTCGAGGACGATGTCGTAGGGCACCTTCGCCTCGGCGAGGAGGACGTTCATGTGGCCCGGCAGGCGCCCGGCGACCGGGTGGATGCCGAACCGGACCTCGACCCCGCGCTCGCGCAGCTGCCGGGTGAGCTCGGCGACCGGGTACTGCGCCTGGGCGACGGCCATCCCGTACCCGGGGGTGATGACGACCGACGAGGCGTCCTTGAGCAGCTCGGCCGCGCCCGCGGCGTCGATCTCCCGGTGCTCGCCGTAGTCCTTCGCCTCGCCGGAGACGGCCCCGTCGCTGCCGAACCCCCCGGCGATGACGTTGAGGAAGGAGCGGTTCATCGCCTTGCACATGATGTAGCTGAGGTATGCGCCGGAGGACCCGACGAGCGCACCGACGACGATGAGCAGGTCGTTGTCGAGCATGAAGCCCGAGGCCGCGGCCGCCCAGCCCGAGTAGCTGTTGAGCATCGACACGACCACCGGCATGTCGCCACCACCGATGCTCGCCACGAGGTGGAACCCGAGCGCCAGCGCGATGACCGTCATGACGATGAGCAGCGGCAGGTTCGGCCAGATGACGAAGACGACCGTGAGGACGACGAACAGCGCGAGCGCCGCCAGGTTGAGCAGGTTGTGGTGCGGCAGCATGAGCGGCGCGGACTTCATCTTCCCGCTCAGCTTGAGGTAGGCGACGATCGAGCCGGTGAAGGTCACCGCACCGATGAAGACGCCGATGAAGACCTCGGCGTCGTGGATGCCGAGCATCGAGGACGCGGCGAGCTCGTCGTGCAGCAGCTGGTCGCCGTGCACCTCGAGGAACGAGTTGTAGCCCACGAGCACGGCCGCCAGGCCGACGAAGCTGTGCATGAGGGCGATGAGCTCAGGCATCCCCGTCATCTCGACGACGCGGGCGCGCCAGATGCCGATGGCGGCACCGATCGCCATCGCGACGAGCAGGAGGAGCAGGCCGATCCACGCGGCGCCGGACTCGAGACGGACGGCCCGGTCGACCAGGAGCGCGAGCGTGGCGAGGACGGCGATGGACATGCCCGCGATGCCGAGCCAGTTGCCCTGCCGGGCGCTCTCGTGCTTCGACAGCCCGGCCAGGGAGAGGATGAACAGCAGCGCCGCGAGGACGTAGGCGGCGGTGGTCAGGGAGACGATCTGCACGGGTCAGGCCTTCCGGAACATCGAGAGCATCCGCTGCGTCACGGTGAACCCACCGAAGACATTGATGCTGGCGAGCAGGACCGCGAGGAACGCGATGACCTGGATGATCGGGTCGTCATCGGTGATCTGGGTCATCGCACCGATGAGGATGATCCCGGAGATCGCGTTCGTCACCGACATGAGCGGCGTGTGCAGCGCGTGGTGCACGTTGCCGATCACGTAGTAGCCGATGACGACGGCGAGCATGAAGACGGTGACGTTGGCGAGGATCGCCGGCGGGGCGAACCCCATGACGAGCAGGAACACCAGCGCGGCGGCACCGATCGCACCCCAGCGTGCCGCGGGGCTCATCGGCGCCTTGGCGGCGGGCTCGGGCGCGGACGCACCCCCGGCAGCCGGCGCGGGGCTCGCCGCGGTCGCGGCGGCCGAGACCTGGACCGGCGGCGGCGGCCACAGCGTCTCGCCGCCGCTGGTCACCGTCATGCCGCGCACGACGACGTCGTCGAGGTCGATGACGAGCTGGCCGTCCTTCTCCGGCGTCATCAGCGTGAGCATGTTGACGACGTTCGTGCCGTAGAGCTGGCTGGCCTGGGTGGGCAGCCGCGCCGGGAGGTCGGTGTAGCCCAGGATCGTCACGCCGTTGGCGGTGACGACCTTCTCGTCGGCGACGGAGCCCGCGACGTTGCCGCCGCTGCCGGCCGCCATGTCGACGATGACGCTGCCGGGCTTCATCGAGGCGACCATCTCCTCGGTGATGAGGCGGGGCGCCTGCCGACCCGGGATGAGGGCCGTCGTGATGATGATGTCGACCTCGGCCGCCTGCTGCGCGTAGAGCGCGGCGGCCTTGCGGTTGAAGTCCTCCGTGGCCTCCTTCGCGTAGCCGTCGCTCGAGGCCTCGGCCTCGGCGGCGTCGCGCTCGACCTCGAGGAACTCCGCGCCCATCGACTCGACCTGCTCGCCGACCTCCGGGCGGATGTCGAACGCGCGGACGATCGCGCCGAGGCTGTTCGCCGTGCCGATCGCGGCCAGGCCCGCGACGCCGGCGCCGCAGACGAGGACCTTCGCGGGCGGGACCTTGCCCGCGGCCGTGACCTGACCGGTGAAGAGCGAGCCGAACTCGTGCGCGGCCTCCACGACGGCCCGGTACCCGGCGATGTTCGCCATCGACGACAGCACGTCCAGCGCCTGGGCGCGCGAGATCCGCGGCACGGCGTCCATCGCCAGGGCGGTGACCTTGCGGTCGGTGAGCGCCTGCACGAGGTCGGGCGAGGTCGCCGGGGCCAGCAGGCTCGCGAGGGTCGCGCCCTCCCGCAGCCGGCCGATCTCCGCCGGGCTCGGGGCGTTGACCTTCGTCACGAGGTCCGCGCCCCATGCCTCCTCGGCCGATCCGACGGTGGCCCCGGCCGCCTCGTACGCCGCGTCGGAGAAGGCCGCTGCGGCCCCCGCACCCGACTCGATGACGACGTCGTAGCCGAGCTTGACGAGCCGCTCGACGGTCTTGGGGGTCGCCGCGACGCGTGTCTCACCCGCTCGGGACTCCTTGGGCACTCCCAGTCGCACTGCCGCTCCTCGGGGTCGGTCGGGCCACCCGGCTCTGGGTGGTCGAAGGCAACCTATTGTGCCCGGGCGCCCCCTGTCGTCAGATGTGACGGCGGCAATACCCGATACCGCGAGTTCCGGTCAGTTTCGGGACGATCGTCCCAACATCCGGGACGGACGTCGGGACGGTCAGCCGGCGGCGGGCGTCGTGCTGCCGTCTGTGCCGGTGACGGCCGTGTCGTTCTCGAAGTCGAAGTTCACCGTCGTCCCGGTGATGGACTTCACCGTCGCGGTCATCCCGAGCGTGGTGCCGTCCGACAGCGTCCACGTACAGGTCGTCGTCGCGCCGACCTTCGCCTCGATGTCGTCCGGGCAGTCGAGCGTGGCGCCGTCGGGCTTGTTCGTGAACGCCTCGGTCGCCTCCGTCTCGATCTCGGAGGCGGACACGGTCGCCCCGGCGGTGTCGGTCGTCGTCGACGTGACGGGCGACGTCGGCCCGTCGGGCGAGGTGCTGCTCGAGCTCGAGGACGACGAGGAGTCGCCGACCGAGAACGAGCAGGCACCGAGGGTGATCGCGCTGGTCGCGAAGATCGAGCTCGCGATGACGGGTGCGGTGCGGATGGAACGCATGCTGTGGATCCCCCTGCGTCGAGATGGCGAGAGCTCGCCCGTACGCGGCGAGTCTAGGTGGACCGCCCCGGGCGCACGTCCTCGGAGGCTGGACGGTGCAGGAGCAGCGGGACGAGGGAGGGGGCCACGAGGACGGCCGGCACCGCCGTGAAGCCGACGAGCGCGGCAGTCACCGCTGAGGGTGGCTGCGTCACGGCACCGTCCCTCGAGGCGACGTACCCGCCCGTGGCGAGCACGAGCGCGTACAGCCCGGTGCCGAGCGCGAGCCCGAGGGTCTCCCCCGCGGTCCACACCCCCGTGAACACCCCGGTCCGGTTGGCCCCGGAGCTTCTTGCCCGCCCGGACACCGACCCGTTCCCACAGGGGGGTCTCGACGATCGCCGGCCCGACGAACGCGACGAGGATCAGCGTCGAGGCGCCCGCGTCGCGCAGCACCCAGCGGGCGACGTAGTCCGCGCCGGCGAGCATCGTTCCCGTCGCGAGCGCCTGGAGCACCCACGCGAGCAGGAGCGTGCGGAACGGACCCGAGGAAGCGACGACCGCGAGCTGCTCGCGCAGGCCGCCGACCGACGGGGCCACCCCGCCGGCGTCGACGGGCGCCCGACGGGTCGTCCACCACGCGCGGAGCCGTCCGGGTCGGCGGTCATCTCCGCCGGCATCGCCATGCACGGCACCTGGAAGAAGGCGTACGCGCTGGCGCACACGAGGTAGAGCACGGCGACCCACGCCGCACCGAGCCAGGCCGGACCCGTCGGACCGAGGAAGAGCAGCGCGAAGCACACGGCGAGCGCGAGGCCGGCGCGGAGGATGAACGGCCGCCGCCGACCCGCCGGATGCTCCGACCGGTCGGTGAGGAACGGCAGCAGGAGCAGACCCGGCACCGCCCCGAAGGACCCGGTGACCACCGACCCCAGCCCGTACCCCCGGCGGGCCTGCGACGGGAGGGCCTCCGCGGTGGTCCCGGCGGCCTCGTCGGCGCCCGTCGTCGTCGGCATGGACGGAGCGCAGTCAGCGTCGGGCGGGGACGTCGGCCTGAGAGACTGACCGCCATGCGACGGATCAGGCAGGCCGACAAGCTGAAGAACGTCCGGTACGACGTGCGGGGCCCGATCCTCCAGGAGGCCCAGCGCCTCGAGGCCCTGGGCGAGAAGATCCTCAAGCTGAACATCGGCAACACCGCACCGTTCGGCTTCGAGGCACCGCAGCCGGTGCTCGCCGCGATGATCCAGCACCTGCCCGACTCCCAGGGCTACTCCGACAGCAAGGGCATCTACCCCGCCCGCACCGCCGTCGCGCAGTACTACCAGTCGGTCGGCATCACCGAGGTCGGCGTCGAGGACGTCTACATCGGCAACGGCGTCTCCGAGCTCATCACGATGGTCCTCCAGGCCTTCGTCGACGACGGCAACGAGATCCTCGTCCCGGCGCCCGACTACCCCCTGTGGACCGGGGCCGTCGCCCTCTCCGGCGGCACGCCCGTGCACTACCGGTGCGACGAGAGAAACGAGTGGAACCCCGACCTGGCCGACATCGAGTCGAAGATCACCGAGAACACCCACGCCCTCGTCGTCATCAACCCGAACAACCCCACGGGGGCGGTGTACTCGGAGGAGACCGTCCGCGGCCTCGTCGACATCGCCCGGCGCCACGACCTCGTCCTCATGGCCGACGAGATCTACGAGAAGATCGTCTTCGACGACGCCGTCCACCACCACACCGCCAAGGCCGCCGGCGACGACGTCCTCTGCCTCACGTTCTCGGGCCTGTCGAAGGCGTACCGCGTGTGCGGCTACCGCGCCGGGTGGGTCGTCGTCACCGGGCCGAAGGAGCGCGCGAGCGACTTCCTCGAGGGCCTGACCCTGCTGGCGAACATGCGGATGTGCGCGAACGTCCCCGGGCAGCACGCGATCCAGACCGCCCTCGGGGGCTACCAGTCCATCGACGAGCTCATCGTCCCCGGCGGGCGGTTCCACGACCAGATCCAGCTGGCGTCGCGCTTGCTCAACGAGATCCCCGGCGTCAGCTGCGTGCCGCCGCGCGGGGCGCTCTACTGCTTCCCCCGGCTCGACCCGGAGGTCTACCCCATCGAGGACGACGAGGCGTTCGTCATCGAGCTGCTGCGGGAGAAGAAGATCCTCGTCACCCACGGGCGAGGTTTCAACTGGTTCGAACCCGACCACTTCCGGCTCGTCACGCTGCCCGACGCCGACGTCCTCACCGAGGCGATCGGGCGGATCGCCGACTTCCTCCAGGTCCGTCGAGGCTCGTGACGGCGCGGCCCACGCACGGGCCCGCGGTCCCGCTCCTCGTCGGGCTCGGCGGAGCGCTCGGCTCGCTCGGCCGGTGGGGCGTCTCGCGGGCGCTCCCGCCGCGAGACGGCGGCCCTCTCGGTGGCCTGCCGTGGGGGACGCTGCTCGTCAACGTCTCGGGGGCGGTGCTCATCGGGCTCGTCGTCGCCGGTCTCGCCGCGCTCGCCGCACGCCGGGATGCCGAGCCCGTGTGGGTGCGGCCCTTCCTCGTCGTCGGGGTCCTCGGCGGATGGACGACGATGTCCACCCTCGTCGTCGAGCTCGGGCGCCTCGCGGGACACCGGCCCGCCGTCGCGCTGGTGTACCTGCTCGCGTCGGTCGCGCTCGGGGTCGGTGGGTGCGTGGCCGGGCTCGTGGTCGGCGAGCGGGTGCTCGGCGGCTCCCCCGGTCAGGCGGAGGTCGCACGCACGATCGAGGAGGGCGGCGCATGAGCGCACTCGCCCTCGCTGCGGGCGTCGGGCTGGCCGGGGCGGCCGGGACGATCACCCGGTGGCGGGTCACGACGAGCCTGACCACCCGGGGCTGGGCCGCAGCCCGTGCCACGCTGGCCGTCAACGTGGCCGGGACGGTGCTGCTCGGCGCGCTCCTCATTCTCGCCGGGGGACGGACCCCGGCCTGGCTCCTCGTGCTCGGGACGGGCTACTGCGGCGCCCTGACGACGTTCAGCAGCTGGGCGCTGCACACCGCCGAGCGCCTGCGCGCCCGCCGCGGCTGAGCACTCAGGGGGTCAGCGACTCCCGGCCCGTGTCGACGTGGCCGGTGACCCGTCGGCGGAAGGCCGCGTCCTGGGCGCACGTCACCTCGACGTCGAACCACCCGTGGTCGGTCGGCCACGTCAGCTCCGTCGAGCCGTGGGCGGGCAGGTCGACCGTCCGGCTGGTGCCGGCGTGCGCGAGCGGGCGGAGGACGAGACGGACCGCCTTCGCGCCCGACCGGAGCGTGAGCCGCGCGGCTCGGTCGGTCCGCGGCGCGACCTCGACGTCGACCTCGCGCGCGGCTCCCGTGATGCTCCCCTTCACGTCGTACCAGAACCGGTTCGGCCCCTGCACGCTGATGTCCCACCTGCCCAGGAGCGGGACGAGCGTCGTCTCCGTCGACCCTCGGGCCGGGACCGTCACGAACGCCGGCGTGAGGCGCTCGCCCGCGAACGGGAAGACGGTGAAGGGCAGCGCGCGGCCGCCGCCGTTGCCGAGCCGGACGCGCAGCGAGCCACCCTCGTAGCGGGCCGAGGCTGTCGGTCGGTACCCGGTGGGTCGCGTCGGCGGGCCCGGGCTCGGTCATGCCCCGCAGTGCACCGCTCCGAGATGACGCGATCGCCACGACGAGGTGAACGCGCGCGGATAGGTCAGCGACCGTGCGGCGCTCGTAGGGCGCGGTCGAGGATCGCGTCGAACGCCCGCGCCAGGTCACGCCCGCCGGGGTACTCGTGGATCGGGACCGTCGCACCCTGGGCGCGCTGCAGGACGCTGCGCTCGGGCAGGACCGGGGAGAGGACGAGCGGGCCGAACATCGACTGCAGCTCCTCGACCCGGTACCGGTGCTCGGCCAGCGACGAGCGGAACCGGTTGACGACGACCCCCAGCGGCTGCAGGCGCGGGTTGAGGGAGCCGCGGACGTCGTGGACCGCACCGAGCGCGCGGTCGGCGGCGTTGACGGCGAACAGCCCGGGCTCGGCGACGATGAGCGCCCGGTCGCTCGCGGCGAGACCCGACCGGGTGAGGGCACCCAGGTGCGGCGGGCAGTCGAGCAGGACGAGCTCGTACCCCTCGGCCTTCGCCAGCGCACGGGACAGGGCCAGCAGCGCCTTCTCGCTCGCGTCGGGCCGCTCGCGGGCGGCGAGCGCCGGCCCGCCGGTGAGGACGTCGAGCGGCACCTGCGCTCCGTCCGCCCCGCGCCACGACCACCCGCTGGGGACGACCGCCGACCGGACCACCTTCGCGCGGGGGTCCTCGAGGGCGTCGGCGAGCGTCGTCGACGGCTCCTCGGCGACGGCCAGGCCTGTCGTCACGTCGCCCTGCGGATCGAGGTCGACGACGAGCGTGCGCAACCCGCGGGCGTGCGCGCCGGAGGCGAGGCCGAGGGTGACCGACGTCTTCCCGACCCCGCCCTTGAGGCTGCACACGGCGAGGACGAGCATGCGCGACAGGGTAGCCGCGCCCGAGCGGCGACCCGGCCGAGCGGGCGACCCGCCGCTGCCGCGGGCCCGCCCCCGTGACATCCTCCGTAGAGGAGAAGTTCCCGTACCGAGAGACCCGGGAACGGGTGGTCCCACCCCGGGGGAAGGTTGGTCATGACCCAGTCGATCGCCGACGGCGGCACCCTCGAGCTCGTGGCGGAGGACCTCCTCGCCACCCATCCGTGGCGCGCCGCGGCGCAGGACCCGCAGCGGGTCGTCTTCTCGCGGTTCGCGCAGGAGCGCTGGCTGCCGATCACCGCGGCCGACCACCTCACCGCGGTGACCGACGTCGCGCGGGGCCTCATCGCCCTCGGGGTCGAGCCCGGGGACCGCGTCGCGCTCATGGCGAACACCCGCTACGAGTGGCTGCTCATCGACCAGGCGTCGTGGGCGGCCGGCGCCGCCGCCGTGCCGATCTACCCCTCGTCCGCTCCCCCGCAGGTCGAGTGGATCGTCTCCGACTCCGGCGCCCGGGTCGTCGTCGTCGAGACGACGGCGCAGGCCCAGGCCGTCGCCGAGCTCGGCCTCGGTGTCCGCGTCCTGGTCCTCGACCCCGAGGACGACTCGACCGACGCCGTCGCCGAGCTGCGGGCGCTCGGGGCCGACCGCACCGTCGCGGAGGTCGAGGCCCGACGCGACGCCGTCACCTTCGACTCCCTCGCCTCGATCATCTACACCTCGGGCACGACCGGCCGCCCCAAGGGCGTCGCCGTCACCCACCGGCACCTGGCGGCGGAGGCCAAGGGACTGCTCACCCACCCGATCGGGGGGGTCGTGCAGAACCGCCGGGTCCTCATGTTCCTGCCGATGGCGCACGTCCTCGCCCGCGCCGTCACGTACACGGCCGTCCAGGGCAACTCGACGGTCGGTTTCTGGGGCGACTTCGGGACGATCACCGACAAGCTCGTCTCGTTCCGCCCGCACGTCGTCCTCGGGGTTCCGCGGGTCTTCGAGAAGGTCCACGCGGCCGTCCGCACCCAGGCCACCCACCGCGGCCCTGCGATCGCAGAGATCTTCCGCCGCGGCGAGCAGGTCGCCGTCGCGCGCAGCGAGGCCCGCGGCGGCGACGGCCTGGGCGACTCCCGCCGCCCCACCGCCCGGGAGCGGCTCGAGCGCGCCGTCTTCGAGCGGCTCCTCTTCCGGCGGGTCCGGGGTGCGCTCGGCGGCGAGTGCGAGCTGGCGATCAGCGGCGGCGGCGCGCTCAACACCCGGCTGGCGCACTTCTTCCGGGGCATCGGCGTGCCGGTCTACGAGGGCTACGGGATGACGGAGACGACCGCTGCCATCACGGTCAACGGCCCCGGGTGCACGCGCATCGGCTCGGTCGGCCCGGTCGTGCCCGGCAACCGCGTCCGGATCGGCGAGGGCGGCGAGATCGAGGTCCAGGGGATGGTCGTCATGGACGACTACTGGCAGAACCAGGACGCGACGGCCAAGACCTTCGACGACGGCTGGCTGCGCACCGGTGACCTCGGGACGCTCGACGAGGACGGCTACCTGACGATCAGCGGCCGGGCCAAGGAGATCCTCGTGACGGCCGGCGGGAAGAACGTCGCGCCCGGCCCGCTCGAGGACGTCATCCGGGAGCACCCGCTCGTCGCGAACGCGCTCGTCGTCGGCGAGGGCCGCCCCTTCGTCGGCGCGCTCATCACGCTCGAGCGCCCGGCCGTCGAGCGGTGGGCGGAAGAGAACGGCCTCGGCTCCGTCCCGATCGAGGAGCTGCCGAAGCGCAAGGAGCTGCGCGACGAGATCCAGAAGGCCGTCGACGCGGCGAACGCGTCCGTCTCGAAGGCCGAGTCCGTGCGTGCCTTCCGCCTCCTCGCGGACGACTTCACCGAGGAGCGCAGCGAGATGACGGCCGCGATGAAGCTGCGGCGCCACGTCATCACCAAGAGCCGCGCCGACGCGATCGAGGCGCTCTACCACCGCTGACCCGGTCGCACCGAGGACGAGCGACGGCGGGCGGTTCCCCGGGCCGGGGAGCCGCCCGCCGTCTCGTGCGGGACCGCTCAGCGGGTCATTTCAGCTGCGCGCTGCTGTAGCCGAGCAGGCGCCGGGCGACGACGAGCAGCTGGATCTGCTGGGTGCCCTCGAAGATGTCGAGGATCTTGCTGTCCCGAGCCCACTTCTCGAGCAGCTCGGTCTCGGCGTAGCCGGTCGCGCCGCACAGCTCGACGCAGCCGAGGGCGACGTCGACGCACGTGCGACCCGCCTTGGCCTTGGCCATCGAGGCCTCCATCGAGTTCGGCCGGCCGTTGTCGGCCATCCACGCCGCGCGCAGCGTGAGCAGGTACGCCGACTCGTAGTCGGCCTCCATCTGGATCAGCCGGGCGGCCGCGGCCGACTGGGTCGTGGCCGGCGCGTCGTGGTCGACCTCGACGCCCTGCTCGGCGAGGAGCTTCGTCGTCGTGTCGAGGCACGCGCGGGTCAGGCCGAGGGCCATCGACGCCACGAGCGGGCGCGTGTTGTCGAAGGTCTGCATCGCGCCGCCGAAGCCGCCCTCGATCTTGATCTCCGGGTCACCGAGGAGGTCCTGCGCCGGCACCCGGCAGTCCTCGAGGACGAAGGCCGCGGTGTCGGAGGCCCGGATGCCGAGCTTGTGCTCGAGCCGGACGAGCTTCAGGCCGGGGTTCGTCCGCTCGACGACGAACGACTTGATCGCCTGCTTGCCCAGGCTGCGGTCGAGCGTCGCCCACACGACGACGAGCTCGGCCCGCTCGCCAGCCGTGACGTAGATCTTCTCGCCGTTGAGGACGTACTCGTCGCCGTCCCTGACGGCCGTCGTCCGGATGGCCCCCGAGTCGGAGCCGACCTCCGGCTCGGTGATGGCCATCGCGGCCCAGCGGTTGCCGTAGCGCGCCTTCTGCTCGTCGTTGGCGACGGCCGCGATGGCCGCGTTTCCCAGCCCCTGGCGCGGGATCGACAGCGTGAGGCCGACGTCGCCGCGGCAGGTCTCCATGATGGACAGCGCCGAGGAGAGGTTCGCGCCGTTGCGGTTCTCCTTCGAGCCCTTCTTCTTGTTGCGGCCCGAGCCGACGGCCCCGACCTCGGCCTCCTTCTGGCCGGCGTCAGCGCTCGGCTCGTCGGCGCTACGGGTCGAGCCGGAGGCGCCCGCGCCCTGGCCGGCGCCGGAGTCGCTCAGGCCGTCGATGACGGCGCTGACGAGGTCGAGCTCGGCCGGGTACTCGTGCTCGGCGCGGTCGTACTTGCGCGAGATCGGCCAGAACACCTCCTCGGCCATGCCACGGGCCTGCTCGACGAGGGGACGGAACTTCTTCGGGACCTCGAGGTCGATCATCGTGTCTCCTTCGGGAAGGTCTGGGGTGGGTGGGAGCGCCTCAGACGAGGACGACACCCTCGAGGACACCGGCGGCCCGCAGGTCGCGGTACCACCGCTCGTTGTCGTACTCCTTGACGAAGCCGTGGCCGCCGAGCATCTGCACGGCGTTCGACCCGATCTGGGCGCCGTGCGAGGCGGCGAGGGCCCGGGCCGAGGCGATCGCCGCCGCGGCGTCCTCGCCCCGGTCGAGCCGGCTCGCTGCCTTCCACGTCGTCAGGCGGAGGCCGTCGAGCTCGATGCCGATGTTGCTGATCGTGAACGCGACCGCCTGACGCTGGCCGATCGGCTCGCCGAAGGCGGTGCGCTCCTTGACGTACGGGATGAGCTGGTCGAGGACCGCCTGGCCGGTGCCGACCGCGAGCGCGGCCCACGCGAGGCGGGCGCGGCGGACGGCGTCCCGGTGGTCGTCGGCGCTGCCGAGGAGGTTGGTCTTCGGCACGCGGACCCCGTCCAGGTGCAGGCGCTTGGTGTTCGCCGCTCGCAGGCCCATCGCCGGGTCGTCCTCGGTGGTCAGGCCCTCGGCCCCGGGCTCGACGACGACCATCCGGGCGACGCCGTCGACCATCGCGGAGACGACGAACAGCTCGGCGGTGTCGGCGGCCGGGACGAGCGCCTTGACCCCGTGCAGGACGAGGTCGGAGCCCTCGGTGGTGGCGACCGTCCGGAGCTCGGAGGGGTCGAAGAGCGGCTGCGGCTCCTGGAAGGCGAGCGCGGCCGCCGGCGGGTTGTCACCGGTGAACGCGGGCAGGTAGGTCGCCTGCTGGTCGGCGTCGCCGTAGCTCGCGATCGCGGTGGCAACGGCAGCCGGGGCCATGAGGCCGACGGCGATGCCCATGTCGCCGCGCGCGAGCTCCTCGAGGACGAGGGCGGCGGTGACGGCGGATCGCTCCTCGGCGATGCCCTCGAGCGAGGCGGGGACGCCGACGAGGCCCAGGCCCATCTCGGTCGCGGCGGCGCGCACGTCGTCGGGGACGGAGCGGTTCGCGTCGGACTCGGCGGCGATCGGTCGGATCATCTCGTCCGCGAGGTCCTTGGCGACCTGCTTGATCGTCGCCTGGTCCTCGTCGGGGGTGAGGTCGAACATCTGCTTCGGCGGGCGGGCGGCGGCGCGCTCCGGGTCGCCCGAGCCCTTCTTCTTCGCGAAGGCCCGACCGGCGGCGGTCTGGGCCTTGAAGCCGCTGACGGCACCGCGATACAGCAGACGCTCGACCTTCTTGCGCCGTTCGGGGTCCTGCAGGGCCGGCAGGCCACCGGCCTTGGCGATGAGCTTGAGACCGAGACGCTGGCCGCGCTCGGCGAGCGACGACGGGGTGGAGGCCATCGGGTTCCCTTCGTGGTCCGGATGCCCCGGGTCGACCGGGGAAGAATGTGCGGTACGCACGGTATCCGTTACACCGAGTATCGGTAACCCCCACGGGAGTGACCCGCGTCACGTCCACCGGACCGAGGACTCCGCACCGCGGCTCCGCGCGCTACTCTTCGGCAACCATCCGGCAGCGCAGCCCACGGGCATCGGTCCGGCGCGCCCGTCTGTCGCACCACGAGGTGCATTCCATGACCGACTCCGCCCTCATCACCGTCGGGCTGCCGGTCGCGCTCGCGATCATCATGTTCGGCCGGGGCCTGTCCCTGACGGTCGACGACTTCCGCGGGGTCGCCCGCGCCCTCGCGCGGTCATCGTCGCGCTGGCCCTGCAGATCCTCGTGCTGCCCCTCGCCTTCGGCGCGATCCTGGGCGAGCGGGACGACCTCGGCGAGTACGTCCGCCAGGCCGGCATCGTCACGACGCTGTTCTGCCTCGCGAGCCTGACGATCGGCTACCTCGGCGCGAAGGCGCTCCGCCTGACCGAGCGCCAGGCGATCGCCAGCTCGATGGAGGTCGGCATCCACAACACGACCGTTGCCCTGACGATCGCGCTGAGCGTCCTGGCGAGCACGGAGGTCGCGATCCCCAGCGCGGTGTACTCGATCGTCATGTACATCGTCGCGGCGGCCTTCGGGATGCTCATCACCCGCCGCCGCCCCGATCGTGAGCTCGCCCAGCCCGCCGGCTGACGGCGCCCCCGCCCGCGCACGGCGCGCACCCCGCCGCCGTAGGTTGGGGTCATGGCGAAGACAATCCCCGCGGACACGACCGGCCTGTCGATCGGCTACCGGATCCTGTGGCGGATCCAGTACACACTCCTGTCCTTCATGGGCCCGGCCGACCAGGGCGGGATGAACGACCCCCGCTTCCGCATGCGGGCCGAACGCACCCGGCGGGTCAACGCAGCCCGCGCGGCGAAGGGCCTGGACCCGCTCGACTGAGGCCGAGCGCACAACGACGAACGGCCCCGGTCATCACCGGGGCCGTTCGTCGTCTGTCTCAACTCAGAGCGCGCCCGTAGGGATTCGAACCCCAAACCTTCTGATCCGTAGTCAGATGCTCTATCCGTTGAGCTACGGGCGCATGCCGCTTGCACGGCGACGACCGATGCTACGCGATCGGCGCCGCTGACGCCAACCGGAAGGGCCGCCGGTGCGGCTGGCAGCGTTCACCTCGACTTCATCCGGTCGCCCGATGCCGTTCCTAGGGTGGCCAAGACCGCCCCCGAACCGACGGAGGACCCATGACCCGCTCGACCCTCGCCGCACTCGGCGCCGCCGCGGCCCTCGCGCTGGCCCCGGCCATCGCCCACGCCGGCCCCGCCGAGCACGGCTCGCAGAAGACCCACGGCCACCACAAGACCCACGGCACGCGCGGCCACGGGCACGCGGCCAAGGCGACCGACCTGCGCGTCGCGACGTACAACCTCTCGCTCAACCGCAACGCCCCCGGCCAGCTCGTCGCCGACCTGTCGACGCCCGACAACGCCCAGGCCAAGGCCGTCGCCGAGGTCATCCAGCGCACGAACCCCGACGTCGTCCTCCTCAACGAGTTCGACTTCGAGCAGGGCGGTCGGGCGGTCGACCTGTTCCGGACGAACTACCTCCAGCGGTCGCAGAACGGGGCGGGCCCGGTCCGGTACCCGTACGCGTTCGTCGCTCCGGTGAACACCGGTGTCCCGAGCGGCCACGACCTCAACAACGACGGCCGTGTCGGCGGCGGCGACGACGCCTTCGGCTTCGGGCTCTTCCCGGGCCAGTACGGGATGGTCGTCCTCTCCAAGTACCCGATCCGCACCAAGGACGCCCGCACCTTCCAGCACTTCCGCTGGCAGGACATGCCGGGCGCGCTCCTGCCGGACGACCCGACCACCCCGCAGCCGGCCGACTGGTACTCCCGCGAGGAGCTCGCCGACCTGCCGCTGTCGAGCAAGTCGCACTGGGACGTCCCGGTGGTCGTCGGCCGCACGACGGTCCACGTCCTCGCCGCGCACCCCACGCCGCCCACCTTCGACGGCCCCGAGGACCGCAACGGTCGCCGCAACCACGACGAGATCCGCTTCTGGGCCGACTACGTCACCCCAGGCCAGGGCCGCTACATCTACGACGACGAGGGCGGCCGCGGCGGGCTCAACCCGGCGGAGCACTTCGTCATCGCCGGCGACTACAACGCCGACCCGCTCGACGGCGACAGCTACGACGGCGCGATCCACCAGCTGCTCGACAACCGCCGCATCACCGACCCGCTGGCGGCCTCGGCCGGCGGCGCCGAGGCCGCACGTCTTCAGGGCGGCGCGAACCTCACCCACCGCGGCGACCCGCGGTACGACACCGCCGACTTCGCCGACGGCGCGCCGGGCAACCTGCGCGTCGACTACACCCTCGTCGACCGTCGCACCCGCGTGCGCGACGCCGGCGTCTTCTGGCCTGTCCAGGCCGACCCGCTGTCCCGACTGACCGGGGTCTTCCCCTTCCCGACGAGCGACCACCGCCTCGTCTGGGCGGACGTCACCGTCCGCTGACGCCGTCCGCCGCACGGCACCTGAGCGCTCCACGGAGCGTTCGCCGCTGCCGTGGCCGGACGCCGCGTTCTTGGCCGCGGCGTCCGGCCACCGGCGCAGCGTGCACCCCGTAGAGGTGGGGCGTCGGGCGTCGACGCGCGACGCCGGCTAGGCCCACCCCTGTGCCCCACGTCACCGAACCCGGCCCGACCCCGGTTCGACCCGGGCCGGGGAACGGAATAGGCTCTACCTAGCCCGGTACTGCGGCGTGTCGGGGGGCCTCGCCCCGGGACACACGCAACCGGCCGACCACTGGGTGCAACTCCATGGGGCCCATCACCCGGCCCCGCGAAAGGGATCAAGGGTCATGAGCACGGACACGGCTGGAACGAGCACCGAGCAGGGCGGGACGACGCACGCCGAGCTCGCATCGTGGGTCAAGGAGGTCGCCGAGCTCACGCAGCCCGACAGCATCCACTGGGTCACCGGCAGCGCCGAGGAGATCGAGTCCCTCAACCAGGCGCTCGTCGCCAGCGGCACCTTCGTCAAGCTCGACGAGGAGAAGAAGCCGAACAGCTACTGGGCCGCCTCGCAGCCGAGCGACGTCGCACGCGTCGAGGACAAGACCTTCATCTGCTCCGAGACGGAGGAGGGCGCGGGCTTCACGAACAACTGGAAGGCCCCCGCCGAGATGAAGGGGATCATGACCGACCTCTACCGGGGGTGCATGAAGGGGCGGACGATGTACGTCATCCCCTTCGTCATGGGCCACCTCGAGGCGGACGAGCCGATGTTCGGCGTCGAGATCACCGACTCCGCCTACGTCGTCGTCTCCATGAACATCATGGCCCGCATCGGCACCACGGTCCTCGACAAGATGGAGGAGACGAACGCCCGCTTCGTCAAGGGCCTGCACTCCGTCGGCGCCCCCCTCGCCGAGGGCGAGCAGGACGTCCCGTGGCCGTGCAACGACACGAAGTACATCGCCCACTTCCCCGAGACGCTCGAGATCTGGAGCTACGGCTCCGGCTACGGCGGCAACGCCCTGCTGGGCAAGAAGTGCTACGCGCTGCGCATCGCCTCGGCCATGGCCCAGAAGGAGGGCTGGATGGCCGAGCACATGCTCATCCTCAAGCTCACCTCGCCGGCGGGGAAGGACCACTACATCGCCGGCGCCTTCCCGAGCGCCTGCGGCAAGACCAACCTCGCGATGATCGAGCCGAGCCTGGAGGGCTGGAAGGCCGAGATGGTCGGCGACGACATCGCGTGGATGCGCTTCGGGAAGGACGGCCGCCTCTACGCCGTCAACCCCGAGTTCGGCCTCTTCGGCGTCGCCCCGGGCACGGGTGAGACGACGAACCCGAACGCCATGCGGACCGTCGAGAAGGGCAACTCGATCTTCACCAACGTCGCCCGCACCGACGACGGCGACGTGTGGTGGGAGGGCATGACGCCCGAGAAGCCCGAGCACCTCACCGACTGGAAGGGCAACGACTGGACGCCCGAGAGCGACCAGCTCTCGAGCCACCCCAACAGCCGCTTCTGCACGCCGGCCAAGCAGTGCCCGATGATGGCCGCCGAGTACGACGAGCCCAACGGCGTCCCGATCGACGCGATCCTCTTCGGCGGCCGCCGCAAGACGACCGTCCCGCTCGTCTACGAGTCGCGCGACTGGAACCACGGCGTCTTCATCGGTGCGACCCTCTCCTCGGAGACGACCGCCGCGGCCACCGGCGCGGTCGGTGTCGTCCGCCGCGACCCGATGGCGATGCTGCCGTTCATCGGCTACAACGCCGGTGACTACGTCAGCCACTGGGTGGAGCTCGGCAAGACCCACGACGAGTCGAAGCTGCCGAAGATCTACCAGGTCAACTGGTTCCGCAAGGACGAGGAGGACGGCTCGTTCCTGTGGCCGGGCTTCGGCGACAACGCCCGCGTCCTCAAGTGGGTCGTCGACCGCCTCGAGGGCACGGTCGAGGCGCAGGAGACCCCGGTCGGTCTCGTCCCGAACCCGGCCGACATCGACACCACGGGCCTGGACATGACGCAGGAGCAGGTCGCCAAGGCGCTCGCGGTCAAGGTCGAGGACTGGGAGAAGGAGCTGCCGCTCATCGAGGAGTGGTTCGCCAAGTTCGGCGACAAGCTGCCCGAGGAGCTCAAGGCCCAGCTCGAGACGCTGCAGAAGAACATCGAATCCGTGAAGGCCACCGTCTGACCGGACGACGTCGGGCCCCGTGCCCGTGACGAGCGGCCCGCCGCCCCCGACCGGGGGTGGCGGGCCGCTCGTCGTTCGCGGCGCCGGTTGCGGAGGACGGGGGCGTCCCTGAGAGGGTGGTCGAACCACCCCCGACGAAGGAGAACGCCGTGAGCATGCCGTTCGACGCCAACGAGGCCATCGACTCGACCGACGACAACACCGGGGAGCGCGAGCAGCACAACCCGGACACCCAGGCGACGGTCGACGACGCGAACGTGCCCCACCCCGCGGGTGAGGGCGACGCCGACCAGGCCTGACCCAGGGTCCGGGCGCCGGGCCCGGTCTCAGTCCCGCAGCCGCGCCGCGATGGTGAACGTCATCGCGACGCGGCTCGGTCGTTCTGCGAGGCGGTACTCGCCGGGGTGGTCCGGGTGCGGTGCCATGAGCGTGGGGAAGGGCCGCCACGGGGCGCTGTCGTGCTCGGCGAGCGCCGTGAGCTCCATCCCGCGGGAGAGCAGGGCCGTGACGATCTCCCCGAGCCCGTGGTTCCACTCGTGGCTCGTCCGGCGTGGCAGGCGGACGTCGGTGTCGGCGTACGTCGAGTCGTCGTCCCAGACGACCGGCTCGCGCGTCTCGAAGTAGGGCATCTCCGCGGCGAGGTGGCCGTCGACGGTGTCCAGGAGCGCGCCGAGCATCGGGTGGACGTCGCGGATGACCACGCGCCCACCCGGCCGCAGGAGCGGGACGACGGCGTCGGCCCACGCCTCGATGCTCGGCAGCCAGCAGATGGCACCGATTCCCGTGTAGACGAGGTCGAACCGCCGCTCGCCCAGCGCCTGCGGCGCGACGAGGACGTCGGACTCCACGTACTCGACGTCGACGCCTGCGCGGTCGGCGAGGGCGCGCGCCTCCTCGATCGAGCGCCCCGAGAAGTCGAGCCCCGTGACCCGCGCGCCGAGCCGGGCCAGGGAGAGTGTGTCAGTGCCGATGTGGCACTGCAGGTGGACGACGTCGAGACCGGTGAGGTCGCCGAGGAACGGGCGGTCGAACTCGACGACCCGGCTCAGCTGATCGGGGCCGGAGAGGAGCCGCTCGACCTCGTAGTCCGGGGAGCTCGCGTGGGCGTGCGCGCGGGAGTCCCACAACGAGCGGTTGACGTCGAGGAACGCCCCCGTGTCGGCGGAGTCGGGAACCGTCGGCGCGGGCTCCTCGCGGAACCGGGTGGTCGGTGCGCTCCGTTCGCCGAGCTTGGCGAGGACGACGTCGGTGACGTCCTCCGGCGCCCGGCGCACGTCGAGGGTGAAGCCGTCCTCGTCGGCCTCGAGCGGCTCGAGCTGGTCGACCTGGCTGCGCAGGAGGCTCTGCGGCATGAAGTGCCCGACGCGCCCGGCGATCCGCGCCCGCAGGACGGCGAACGGCGCAGTGAGGTGGACGAACTCGACCCCCGGGGCGCCGGACCGGAGGACATCGCGGTAGCGGCGCTTGAGGGCCGAGCACGCCATGACGGTGCTGCGCCCGGCCTCGTCCTGCTCACGGATCCACGCGGCGAGCGCCTCGAGCCAGGGCTGGCGGTCGGCGTCGGTGAGGGACTCGCCGGAGTTCATCTTCGCGATGTTCTCGGGGCCGTGGAAGTCGTCGGCGTCGGCGTAGACCCATCCCGTCCGCTCCGCGATCAGCTCGGCGACGGTGCTCTTGCCGCTCGCCGAGACCCCCATGACGACGATGTGGTGCGGGCGGTCGTGCAGCGGGGTGGTGGAGCTGGGCGTGGTCACCGACCAAGGATGCCGGACGGCGGCGGTCAGCGCGGCGGCGCCCAGCCCGGATCGCGGCCGAGCAGCCCGACGAGGACGTCGATCCGCGGCGCGTCGTCGGGGACGGGCACCGGCGCGGCGAAGATCCCCGCGACGCCCCCGCCGGTGACCCGGGGCCGTTCGTAGGCGATGCAGTGCTCGACGGCGTCCGGGACCGGCTGCAGCGGCACCCCCGCCCCGCGGGCGAGGTCCCACGCGTGCACGGTGAGGTCGACGAGCATCTGCTGCGCGTACTCCTCGGCGGGCGTGGGCCCGGCGCTCGTGGCGACGGTCGCGTCCGGGTCGGGCGAGGCCCACGCGGTGAGCGAGCCGGCGATCGCGCGTCGCCACGCGGTTCGCGGGGAGGTGCCGAGGACGTCACCGGCATACCGGTCGCCGACGTCCTCGAGGGACTCGCCGCGCAGGAGGTGCGGGGCCCACAGGTGCTCGGCGACGAGGTGGTTGAGGACGTCGCCGACGCGCCATCCCGCACAGGGGCTGGGGCGGTGCAGGGGCGGTCCGTCGATGCGGTCGACGAGATCGGTGACCACGCGGGCGGCGTCGGGCAGGAGGTCTCGGGCGCTCACGGGCGGTTCCGGGGTTGCCAGATGACGAGCGCCTGCCCCGCGCTCCGCCGCTGGGGGCGCTGGCCGTGGCGGAGCGGGACGACGTCGCCGGACGGGCCGACGGCGAAGAACCGGTTGCCGGAGGCCTCGCGGTGGGCCTCGAGCTCCTCCGTCAGCTCCTCGATCCGGGAGCGCAGGGCCGCGACGTGGTTCTCCAGCTCCATGATTCGCTGGATCCCGGCGAGGCTGATGCCCTCCTGCGCCAGCCGCTGGACCTGTCGGAGGCGGGCGACGTCGCTCGCGGAGTAGCGCCGCCCCCCGCCCCGTGTGCGGGACGGGGTGACGAGGCCGATGCGGTCGTACTGCCGGAGGGTCTGCGCGTGCATCCCGGCGAGCTCGGCGGCGACCGAGATGACGAAGACGGGGGCGTCGTCGTCCGGGGTGATCCGGTCCGTGCCGGCCATGACCTCGCTCAGGCCCCGGCGTCGGCGCGCAGGCTCGCGCGCGGGTCACCGTCGGCCGCAGCGAGGCTCTCGACCGCGGCCCGCTGCTCGTCGGTGAGGTCCGTCGGCACGACGACCTGGACGGTGGCGAGGAGGTCGCCCGTCGCCTTCTTCGACGCGACGCCGCGGCCCTTGATGCGCAGGACGCGGCCGCTGGGCGTGCCCGGGGCGATCCGCACCTTGACGGTCGAGCCGTCGAGGGTGGGGACCTCCACCGTCGCGCCGAGGGTCGCCTCGGCGAAGGTCACGGGGAGGTCGAGGGTCAGGTGATCGCCGTCGCGCGCGAAGACGGGGTGCCGCTCGACCTCGACCGTGAGGATGAGGTCGCCACGCTCGGCCCCGGCGTCACCGCGCCCGCCCTTGCCGCGAAGGCGGATCCGCTGACCGTCCTTGACGCCCGCGGGGATGCGGGTCGTCACGGTCTCGCCGTCGACCGAGAGGGTGACGGTGGTGCCGGTGACGGCGTCCCGGAACGGCAGGCGCGTGCGGGCCGTGAGGTCGGCGCCCCGGCGAGGGCCGCGCGGGGCTCCGTACGCCTGACCGGGGAAGCCGCCGGGGAACCCACCGGCGCGCCCGCCGGTGCCGCCCTGGCCGAACATCGCGAGGATGTCCTCGAGGTCGGGCTCGGCGCCGCCACCGCCGGTGGAGTAGCGCACGCGGGTGCCACCGCCGCCCGGACCGGCCGCGCCGCCGAACATCGAGAAGATGTCCTCGAAGCCACCGGCCTGGCCGTGGCTGCCGGCGGTGAAGCGGGCGCCGCCGCGGGCCATCGCGCGGATCTGGTCGTACTCGGCGCGCTGCTCGGGGTCCGAGAGGACCGAGTGGGCCTCGCCGATGTCCTTGAACCGCTGCTCGGCCGCGGCGTCACCGGCGTTGGTGTCGGGGTGGTACTTCCGGGCGAGCTTGCGGTACGCCTTCTTGATCTCGGCGTCGTCCGCATCCGTCGCGACGCCGAGGATGTCGTAGAAGTCCTTCTCCAACCAGTCCTGACTGGCCATGACGTCCTCCCTTCAGAGGAAGCTCGAGGTGGTGCTCGGCGCGAGCACCGAGGTTGCGTGGCGGCGGGGCGGGGTCGTCGGCGAGATCTGCGCGCCGAATGGTGCATCCGCGCGCGATGTGTGGCGCGCAGATGTCATTTGCGCGCGCAATTGCGGGAGAGGGGGCTGGGTCAGGTGGGGTCGGCGACCGCGACGCGGGCGGCTCGCAGGACCCGGTCGCCGGCCTTGAAGCCCGGCTGGAGGACCGTGACGACCGTCGTCGTGGTGGCGTCGCTCGGCAGGTTCTCGTCGTCGGGGTTCCACTCGGCGTGCATGAGCGCCTCGTGCTGCGTGGGGTCGAACGGCTCGCCCACCGCACCGAACGGCACGAGCCCGTACTTGCCCAGGGCGGCCTCGAGCTTGTCCGTGATCGCCTTGAACGGGCCGTCGACGACGTCGCCGTGCTCCCGCGCGAGGTGGATCTCGTCGAGCACCGGCAGCAGGCCCGTGAGGACCTCGACGACCGCCGACTGCTTGACCTCGACCCGGTCGCGGTCGACCCGGCGCTTGTAGTTGACGTACTCGGCCTGCAGCCGCTGGAGGTCTGCCAGGCGCTCGGCGGCCAGATCGGTCTCCGGCGCGGCCTGCCCGACGCCGGCGTCGGCCACCTCGTCGGCCGCCGTGCCCTCGGTCGGCGTCTCCTGCTCGTCCGCGGCGGCGCCCGGCTGGGCGGCCTGCGGGTCGTCGTTCACGGCCTCGGTCGTCACGTCCGGGGCCGTCGGGTCGGTGGGCTGCTCGGTCATCGGGCTCCTCCTGCGCTGCGTCGTCAGGGGGCGGCGATCCCCGCCGCCCCGGGGGCGGGCCCCCGCGCGAGGTTGCGCGGGGGCCCGACCGGTCACTTCTGCTCGTCGTCCTCGACGACCTCGGCGTCGACGATGTCGTCGTCACCGGCGGGGCTGCCCTGCGAGGAGTCCCCCGCCTCGGTGCCGCCGACGTTCGGCGACTCGCCCTCCTCGGCGGCCTTGGCGTAGAGGGCCGCACCCATCTTCTGCGACTCCTCGTTGAGGGTGTCGACCTTGGCCGAGATCTCCTCGGCGCTGGCGCCCGACTCCGGCTCGAGGGCCTTCTTGAGGTCCGCGAGCGCGTCGTCGACGGGCTTGCGGTCGCTCTCCTCGAGCTTCTCGCCGTTCTCCGAGAGGAACTTCTCCGTCGAGTAGACGAGGTTCTCCGCGGTGTTGCGGGCCTCGGTCTCCTCGCGCCGCTTCCTGTCCTCGTCGGCGTGCGCCTCGGCCTCCTTGACCATGCGCTCGATCTCCTCCTTCGACAGGGCGGACCCGCCGGAGATGGTGATCTTCTGCTCCTTGCCGGTGCCCCGGTCCTTCGCGGAGACGTTGACGATGCCGTTGGCGTCGATGTCGAAAGTCACCTCGATCTGCGGGACCCCGCGCGGCGCCGGCGCGATGCCGGACAGCTCGAACGTGCCGAGGTTCTTGTTCTGCTGGGCGATCTCGCGCTCACCCTGGAAGACCTGGATGAGGACCGAGGGCTGGTTGTCCTCGGCGGTGGAGAAGACCTCCGAGCGCTTCGTCGGGATGGCGGTGTTGCGCTCGATCAGCTTGGTGAACAGGCCACCCTTGGTCTCGATGCCGAGCGAGAGCGGCGTGACGTCGATGAGGAGGACGTCCTTGCGCTCGCCCTTGAGGACACCGGCCTGGAGCGCGGCGCCGAGCGCGACGACCTCGTCCGGGTTGACGCCCTTGTTCGGCTCCTTGCCGCCCGTGAGCTCCTTGACGACGTCCGAGACGGCCGGCATGCGGGTCGAGCCACCGACGAGGACGACGTGGTCGATCTCGGAGACGGAGATCCCGGCGTCCCGGATGACGTTCTGGAACGGCTGCTTCGTCCGCTCGAGGAGGTCCTTCGTCATCTGCTCGAACTGGGCGCGAGTGAGCGTCTCGTCGAGGTGGATCGGGCCGTTCTCGCCCATCGACAGGTACTGGAGGTTGATCGACGTGCTCGAGGAGGAGGACAGCTCCTTCTTCGCCTGCTCGGCGGCGTCCTTGAGCCGCTGCATCGCGATCTTGTCCTTCGACAGGTC
Organism: Janibacter massiliensis; assembly: GCF_900289115.1. Taxonomy (GTDB): domain Bacteria; phylum Actinomycetota; class Actinomycetes; order Actinomycetales; family Dermatophilaceae; genus Janibacter_A; species Janibacter_A massiliensis. The sequence continues at coordinate 480,095 of NZ_LT985196.1, forward strand.
GACGCCGGTGGAGCTCTTCACCGCGGTGAGCAGGTGCTGGACGATCCGGTCGTCCCAGTCGTCACCGCCGAGCTCGTTGTCACCGGAGGTCGCCCGGACCTGGATCGTGCTGAAGCCGTCCTCCGGGTCCTTGCCGACCTCGAGGAGCGAGACGTCGAACGTGCCACCGCCGAGGTCGAAGACGAGGATGAGCTCGTCCTCCTTGCCCTTGTCGAGGCCGTAGGCCAGGGCGGCCGCGGTCGGCTCGTTGACGATGCGCAGCACGTTGAGGCCCGCGATCTCGCCGGCCTCCTTCGTGGCCTGGCGCTCGTGGTCGTCGAAGTACGCCGGGACGGTGATGACCGCGTCGGTGACGTCCTCACCCAGGTAGGCCTCGGCGTCGCGCTTGAGCTTCATCAGCGTCCGGGCGCTGATCTCCTGCGGCGTGTACTTCTTGCCGTCGATGTCGCCGGTCGTCCAGTCGCGGCCCATGTGGCGCTTGACCGAGCGGATGGTCCGGTCGGCGTTCGTCACGGCCTGCCGCTTGGCGACCTCGCCGACGAGGACCTCGCCGTTCTTGGAGAACGCGACGACGGACGGGGTGGTGCGACCGCCCTCGGCGTTCGCGATGATCGTGGGCTCGCCACCCTCGAGGACGGCGACGGCGGAGTTGGTGGTACCGAGGTCGATGCCGACGGCACGGGCCATGGTGGTTCTCCTTCGTTGGTGGTGCTGGGGTTGAGGTGCTTCCGCTCAACCTAGGGGCGCGATCCGACCTTGCGCAACTCGGTGGGCGAAAAGGTGAGTCACCTTCACTCAACCTCGGGGATCGGTGGCGCATTCCCGACGACCGGGCATGCTGGGATCGTGGAGCACACGACCCGCGAGGAGGCCGTCGACGAGCTGCTGCGCGCCGCGAGCGCGCCGGTGCCGATGTCGCGCGGGCACCTCGGCCAGGTGCCCATCCACTGGAAGACGGCCCTGCTCGTCTTCCCGCTCGCCGGGGCGGTCACCGCGTCCGCGGAGCTGCTCCTCGATCCCGGCGACACCTTCTGGGGCCGCGACCCGGCCGACGGCATCGCGGTCGCGGTCCTCACCCGGGCCGATGGCACGCGCGTCATCGAGTCCTCGACCCGCCGGCCCCGGCTGGAGAGGACCGACTGAGCCCGGCGCGCCTCGGCGTGTCGGGCGGCTCGATCGGGGACCATGGGCTCATGGCGATCCCTGACCTCCGGCCCGTGGCCGACCGCCGCCACGACCCGCTGACCCGGGACCTCACCGCGTTCGACGCCGCGGACATCGACGGGCTCCTCGGCCGGCTCGCGTCCCCCGACGACGAGTCCGACACCGCCATCATCCCCCGCCTGCACGCCCCTGCCTCGGCGCCGCAGATGGTGTGGACCCCCGCGCCGGTCCGGGTCGGGACCACGCCCGCGGGCACCCCGGCCACCGCGCCCGCGATCACCGCGCCCGAGACCACCGCGCCCGCAGTCACGCGAGCGAGCCGTCGCGCGGGCGCCACCTCCCCGTTCTCCCGGGTGCCGTGGGCCCTGCTGGGGATCGTCGCGGCGCTGGCCGTCGTCCTCGTCGTCGCGACGGTTCTCGCGGGACCGATCGGCCTCGCGGCTGCGCTCGGCGCCGAGGCCGTCCTCGTCGGCTGCGTCGTCGCGGCCGGCTCGCGCCGGGGGTACACCGGTCGGCACTCGGCCGGCTACCGCCCCCGCCACGCAGCCTGAGCCGACCCCGCGGACGGGGCCGGCCCAGGCTTGGTCGGTGACGGGGGGCTCAGTCGCCCGTCAGACCGCTCAGCAGCTCGGAGAAGTCGGTGACCTCCTGCTCGACGCCGACCCCGGAACGGCGCCGGCGCGCCGCACCCGCCTCGGTCGGCGCGAACCCCTCGACGCCGCTGGGGGCGGCGACGACCAGGGCGGCGAGCTCGTCCGCCGCGCGGGAGATCCGCGCCTGCAGCTCCGCGCCACCACCGAAGTCCTCGGTCGCCGCGAAGACGGCCGTCGGCACGACGACCGCACGCAGGTAGGCGAACAACGGCCGCATCGCGTGCTCGAGGACGAGGCTGTGCCTGGCCGTCCCGGCGGTCGCCGCGACGAGGACGGGCATCCCCGTCACCGCGTCGGGGTCGAGGGTGTCGACGAACATCTTGAACAGTCCGGAGTAGCTCGCCGCGAAGACCGGGGTGACGGCGACGAGACCATCGGCCTCCGAGACCGCTCGGCGGGCGGCGTCCAGCTCCGGAGAGGGCATCCCGCCGGTCGTCATCGCCGTCGCGAGCGGGACGGCGAGGTCGCGCAGCTCGATGACCTCGATGTCCACCGCCTCACCGCGCGCCGAGACGCGGGAGCGGACGGCGTCGGCGATCCGGTCGGCGAGCAGCCGCGTCGAGCTCGGCACCGAGAGCCCCGCGGAGAGGACGACCACCCGCCGGGTCATGCCGACACCTCGGCGGCGTCACGAGCCACCGCCGTGATGACCGTGCGGTGGGGGGAGTCCGGCCCCTCGGCGCGCAGGCTCTCGTGGGTCGGCGGGTCGCTCGGCACGTGGGCCGGCCGTCGGCGGTCGAACTCGGCGCGCAGCACCGGCGCGACCTCGCGACCGAGGATCTCGACCTGCTCGAGGACGACGTCGATCGGCAGGCCGGCGTGGTCGATGAGGAACAGCTGCCGCTGGTAGTCACCGACGAGGTCGGCGTACCCCAGGTACCGCTCGATGACCTGCTCGGGCGTGCCGACGGTCAGCGGCGTGGTGCGGGTGAACTCCTCGAGGGAGGGGCCGTGACCGTAGACGGGCGCGACGTCGAAGTACGGGCGGAAGCGGCGCACGGCCTCGGCCTCGGCGCCCGCCATGAACACCTGTCCGCCGAGCCCGACGATCGCCTGGTCGGCGTCGCCGTGACCGTGGTGCTCGAAGCGCCGGCGGTACAGCCCGACCATCTGCGCCGTGTGCTCGGGGTTCCAGAAGATGTGGTTGTGGAAGAAGCCGTCGCCGTAGAAGGCGGCCTGCTCGGCGATCTCCGTGCTGCGGATGGAGCCGTGCCAGACGAACGGCGGCACACCGTCGAGCGGTGCGGGGGTCGAGGTGTAGCCCTGCAGCGGGGTGCGGAAGCGGCCCTTCCAGTCGACGACCGGCTCGCGCCACAGCCGACGCAGGAGGTGGTAGTTCTCGATCGCGAGCGGGATACCGTCGCGGATGTCCTTGCCGAACCACGGGTACACCGGGCCGGTGTTGCCGCGGCCCATCATCAGGTCGATGCGCCCGCCGGACAGGTGCTGGAGGAAGGCGTAGTCCTCGGCGATCTTCACGGGATCGTTCGTCGTGATGAGGGTCGTCGAGGTCGACAGCCGCAGACGCTCGGTCTTGGCCGCGATGTAGCCCAGGTGGGTCGTCGGCGAGGAGGGGACGAACGGCGGGTTGTGGTGCTCGCCCGTGGCGAAGACGTCGAGCCCGACCTCCTCGGCCTTGAGCGCGATGCGGGTCATCGCATCGATGCGCTCGTGCTCGGTCGGGGTCCGGCCAGTCGTCGGGTCGCGCGTGACGTCGCCGACGCTGAAGATGCCGATCTGCATGGGGTGCTCCGCCCTGTTAATTGACGATTCAACTACCCTAACCCCGTGGGGCACGCGGGCATTCCCCGCCCCCGGAGTGCGTCAGCCCGCCTCCCGTTCGGCGATGGCGCGGATCGCCTCGAGGGTCGCCGGGATGCCCGCGACCGCGGCCTCGCGACGGTCCGCGAGCTGCGCGCGGGCGTCGTCGCCGTACCTGCGCTCGAAGAACGCGAAGCCCGTCTCGAGCACCTGCCACGTCTCGGTGAGGCGGCACCCGCTGCCGGTCGGCTCGATCTCGTAGCCCCAGCGGACGACGTCCTCGCCCACGACCCACGCGAACGAGCGCGGCGGATCCGCCTCGACGACGCGCGACGTGGTCTGCCACTCCCGCGTCGGCGTGACGTTCCGGCCGACGATGACCGCGCCCGGCCGGACCGGGCCGCCGTCCTCGTACCAGCTCTCGGCGACGACCGGGCTCCACTCGGGGGTGCGGCGCACGTCGGTGACGAGGGCCCACACCGCCTCCGCCGGTGCGGCGATCTCCACGGTCTGCGCGCGCCCGAACTCGGCGCGGTCGATGTCCGCCAGGCTCATGCCCTCCACACTCCCCCGCCCGGTCACCGACCGCAACCGGCCGGACGCACTGCGCCCGGGCCGGCGGACCGCCCCGGGCGCAGCGACGGACGGCTCAGGCCCAGCGCGGGAGCGGAGCGGGGGTCGTCGGCTTCCGGACGTTCGTCAGGTCGATGCCGAGGTCGCGGGCGAAGACCAGGCGCGTGGTCCACGAGCCGTCCTCTCGCACCTCGAAGACGCGACTGCCGCGCAGCCGGTGGTTCTCCGCGCCCCCGAGGCCGTAGGTGCCGAAGCCCGAGCCCGGGCCGTACCCGAGGTGCACCCCGTAGTAGCTGCCGGTGTACGTGTTCACGTGGTCGTGCCCGCAGTAGACGCCCGTGACGTCCCCGCGGTGGAGGATCGCGGAGAACATGCCGGAGTTGAACGGGCCGGGGCACTCGTCCTCGTTGCGCTCGCCGACGATCTGGTGCTTGACGCGCGCGCGGGCGTGGTCGGCCTCCGTGCGCGAGTCGACGCTCGCGAACCACATGAAGCGGTGCTCCCACAGCGGGATGTGGATGAACATGACACCGGGCACGATCCGGCCCGCGGCCCGCTCGGCCTGCCGCGAGGTCTCGAGGTACCACTCGACCTGGTCCGCTCGCAGCCAGTCCCAGTCGGGGTACCCGGCGAAGTCCTGCCCGGCGATGGTGTCCGGCGCGTAGCGCCCCGAGTCGAGCAGCCACACGTTGAACGCGGTGCGGCCGTCGCGCCCGCGGACCGGGACGACCGCGTTGCCCGTGCCCGTGATGCGGCGGGCGCCGTCCGGGTTCACGTTGTGCGGGTACCGCTGGAAGAACTCGAGCATGTCCGACTCGTCCATGCCGGTCTTGCTCGTCGAGTCCTCGTCGTGGTTGCCGAACTGCGCGGCCCACGGGATGCCCGCGGCCTCGACCGGGGCGATGACGTTGTTCAGCGCCTGCTTCGTCTGCAGACCCGTGTCCGGCCCGCCGTTGATGTTGTCGCCGACGAAGACGACGAGGTCGGGCTCCTCCTGGGCGATGACCTTCGTGACGAGCTCGATCGTCCGCGCATCGGTCGTCTCGTCGTCCTGGGTGTCGTTGAGCTGGACGATCTTGAACGAGCCGTCGCGACGGAACGACAGGCGCGGGGCGTGGCCGTGGCGTCGACGCAGGCCGTGGGTCGGGGACGCGTCGGCGGCGCCGGCGCTCAGGGCGGTGGCGGCCAGGCCGGCGGCACCCGCGGTGATCATGCTGCGACGGCTGGGTGCGGTGGTCATGGCGGGTCTCCCTGAGGGCGGGGGTGACGGGCACCACGAACCTAGGGTCGCGACGTGACAAGCGGGTGACCCCGGGCAGACCTGCGGTGAACGTCCGGCGACGCCGGGCGCGGATCAGTCGACGACGCGCGCTGCGCCCTTGTCCGCCGACTGCGCGAACCGGGCGAAGATCCGCAGCGCGGGCGAGACCGGACGGTCCCGGTCGACGGGCTGCCAGCCGCGCTCGTCCTGCTCGGACCGGCGACGGCGCAGCTCGTCCTCGTCGACGAGCAGCTGCACGCGGCGCTCGGGGATGGAGAACTCGATGACGTCCCCGTCCCGGACGAGCCCGATCGGCCCGCCGCTGGCCGCCTCCGGCGAGACGTGCCCGACCGACAGGCCCGAGGACCCGCCGGAGAACCGGCCGTCCGTGATGAGGGCGCACTTCGGGCCGAGCCCGACGCCCTTGAGGTAGCTCGTCGGGTAGAGCATCTCCTGCATCCCGGGACCGCCCTTCGGGCCCTCGTACCGGACGACGACGACGTCCCCGGCCTGGATCTGCCCGGAGAGGATCATCTCGACCGCCTGCTCCTGCGACTCGGCCACGCGCGCCGGGCCGGAGAAGCTCCACTGGTGCTCGGGCACGCCCGCGGTCTTGACGATGCACCCGTCCGGGGCGAGGTTGCCGCGGAGCACGGCGAGGCCGCCCTCGGCGGTGTACGCGTGCTCGACCGACCGGATGCAGCCGTGCTCGGCGTCGGTGTCGAGGTCGGCCCAGCGCTTGGTCGAGCTGAACGCCTCCGTCGTGCGGACACCGCCGGGCGCGGCGTGGAAGAGCTCGGTCGCCTCCGGCGTGGCCGTCCCCGAGCGGATGTCCCAGGCTCCCAGCCACGCGTCGACGGACTCGCTGTGGACGGCGTGGACGGCGCGGTCGAGCATCCCGGCCCGGTCGAGCTCGCCGAGGATGGCCGGGACGCCTCCGGCCCGGTGCACGTCCTCCATGTAGTAATCGGTCGAGTTCGGGGCGACCTTGACCAGGCACGGCGTGACCCGCGAGAGCGCGTCGATGTCGTCCTGGTCGAAGTCGACGCCGGCCTCGTGCGCGGCCGCCAGCAGGTGGAGGATCGTGTTCGTCGAGCCGCCCATCGCGATGTCCAGGCGCATCGCGTTGGCGAACGCCGGGCGGGTCGCGATCGCCCGCGGCAGCACCGAGTCGTCGTCACTGTCGTAGTACCGGCGGCACAGGTCGACGACGAGGCGCCCGGCCTCCTCGAAGAGCCCGCGCCGGGCCGCCGCCGTCGCCAGCGTCGAACCGTTGCCGGGCAGCGACAGGCCGAGGGCCTCGGTGAGGCAGTTCATCGAGTTCGCCGTGAACATCCCCGAGCACGAGCCGCACGTCGGGCACGCGGCCTTCTCGATCGCGTCGATCTCCGTGTCCGAGACGGTGTCGTCGACGGCCTTGATCATCGCGTCGATGAGGTCGAGGCGGCCCCCGGCGGCGGGCTCGCCGTCGACGACCTGCTCGCCGAGCGCGCGACCGGCCTCCATCGGGCCCCCGCTGACGAAGACGGTCGGGATGTCCAGCCGCAGGGCGGCCAGCAGCATCCCGGGCGTGATCTTGTCGCAGTTGCTGATGCACACGAGCGCGTCGGCCCGGTGCGCCTGGACCATGTACTCGACGCTGTCGGCGATGACCTCGCGGCTGGGCAGGGAGTAGAGCATGCCCGCGTGACCCATCGCGATCCCGTCGTCGACGGCGATGGTGTTGAACTCGCGCCCGACGCCACCGGCCTCGGCGATCGCGTCGGAGACGAGGCGACCCATGTCCCTCAGGTGGACGTGACCGGGGACGAACTGCGTGAAGGAGTTCGCGACGGCGACGATCGGCTTGCCGAAGTCACCCTCCCCCATGCCGGTGGCGCGCCACAGGGCGCGGGCGCCGGCCATGTTGCGGCCGTGGGTGGTGGTCCTGGAACGCAGCTCGGGCATGGACCCACGGTAGGCGCCGCCGTCGCTCAGGCGCGGGGCGCCCCGTCCACCGGGTCGACGTGCCCGACCTCGACCTGCTCGCGGGCGACCTCCGTCGTGACGGGGACCTCCTCGCGGGTGACGCTGCGCACGAGCCGGATGCGCTCGACCTCGACGACCTCGGTCGCGAAGACGGGGCGCTCGGCGCGCACGACGATCTCCTGCTCATCGGCCCGCAGGTCGCGCTCGCCGTCGGTCCACTCGCGGTCGACGTCGGCGGTGCTGGTCCCCGCCTCGACCGCCGCGGTCGGGGTCGTCGCACGGTCGACCGGCACCCGGACGATCTCGACCTCCTCGCGGCGCAGCGGGATGGTGAACGTGACGTCCTCGGTGACGATCCGCGTCCGGACGACGACGCGCTCCCCTGCCACCCGCTCGGTGCCGACGACGAGGCGCTCCTCGCGGACCACGAGGCCGTCGCGGTCATCGAGGCCCTCGACGGGCCGGTGGTCACGGTCGATGGCGTGCTCGGGCGTGTGGTCGGTCATGCCGTCCGTCCTCGTCGTCGTGATGACCTGCGGCGATGGGCGCAGCAGCCGTCCCCCGACCCTAGATCACCGCAGGCCCGCTGGGAACTGCGCACGACGGCGCAGGGGTGGGAGGATGTCCCTCCGTGACCGCCGTTCCCGCCACCACGCCTGCACGACCCGGCCCGCCGGCCCGGGTCGACCTGACGAAGTTCGCGCTCCTGTCGGTCGCCGCGGCGGTGGTGACGATCGCGCTCAAGGTGTACGCGTGGCGGATCACCGGCTCGGTCGGCCTCCTGTCCGACGCCGCCGAGTCGGTCGTCAACCTCGTCGCGGCGGTCACCGCGCTCTTCGCGCTGCGCGTCGCCGCCCGCCCCGAGGACAAGAACCACCACTTCGGGCACGCGAAGGCCGAGTACTTCTCCGCCGCGATCGAGGGTCAGATGATCTTCATCGCAGCCTGCGTCATCATCTGGACCGCCGTCCAGCGGCTCCTCCACCCCGCGCCGATCGAGTCCGTCGGGATCGGTCTGGCCGTCTCCGTCGTCGCCTCGCTCGTCAACGGGGCGTGCGCGCTCGTCCTCCTGCGCGCCGGCCGCGAGCACCGCTCGATCACGCTGACCGCCGACGGCAAGCACCTCATGACGGACGTCGTCACCTCGGCCGGCGTCGTCGTCGGCGTCGCCCTCGTGTGGATCAGCGGGCTGCAGTGGCTCGACCCCGTCGTCGCGCTGCTCGTCGGCCTCAACATCATCGTCACCGGGTGGAAGCTCCTCCAGGAGTCGGCCGACGGGCTCATGGACATCTCCCTGCCCAAGGAGGACAACGCCCGCATCTCCGAGGCCCTCGGCCGGTTCGTCACGCAGGACGTGCACTTCCACGGCCTGCGCACCCGGGAGGCAGGGCACCGCCGGTACGCCGAGGTCCACGTCCTCGTCCCCGGCTCGTGGACGGTGACGCAGGGCCACGACCTCGTCGAGGACGTCGAGGCCGCGCTGCGGGAGGAGCTGCCCGACGTGACCCTCGTCTGCCACCTCGAGCCGAACGACGACCCCCGCAGCTACGACGACTACCCGACCGAGTTCCCGGTCCCCGACCACGCCGAGATGCGGCGCCGCGCGGGGGTCGACGGGGCCTCCTGAGCCCGCCGAGCCGAGCCCTCCGTCCCGGGGTACAGTCCACCCCGGCAGGGGTGTCGGTCCCTGCCGAGCGACCCACGACGCACGTGACAGGGGCCCCTCCCGGATGAGCACCGCACCTCAGCCACCCAGCCAGTCCGTTCCGCCGCAGCCGGGCCAGCACCCGATCGCGGGGCAGCCGGTCGCCCAGCAGGCCCAGCCGGCGCCCGACGAGCGGCGCCGGGCGCGGAAGGGGACCAACGAGCAGGCGGCCGCACCGGCCGGGACCCCGGTCCCGCCGCCGAAGCTGCGTCGCCGCCCGCTCTACATCGCCCTCGGGCTCCTGGCCGTCGCGCTCGGCGCGATCCTCACGGCGTTCCTCGTCAGCAGCCTGACGAGCTCAAGCTCGGTCGTCGCCGTGAGCAAGGACATCCGGCGCGGCGAGGTGATCGAGGCCTCCGACCTCATGCCCGCGCAGGTCAACGACGGCTCGGGACTCAACCCGATCCCCTTCGCCGACCAGGACCTCGTCGTCGGCAAGCGCGCCGCCTACGACCTGCCGGCCGGGGGCATCGTCCCGCGCAACGGTTACACCGCGCAGACCGTCCCCGGCCCGAACAACGCGCTCGTGGGCCTCAGCTTCGACGCCGGCCACGTGCCCAACAGCGAGCTCCTCACGGGCGACCGGGTGACCGTCGTCCGCGCGCCCAACGGCGAGGGGACGGTCGCCGGCGCCGGGGGCGGCTCCTTCACGGAGGTCGCCGGCACCGTCGTCGCAACCCGGCGCAACGCCGACGGCACGAAGATCCTCGTCGACATCGAGTTCACCGCCGCCGACGCCAAGACCGTCGCCAAGGCGTCCGGCCCCGGGGACCTCGCCCTCGTCCTCAACAGCCGCTCGCAGAGCGACACGAAGGAAGCGGCGGGCAGCTGACGTGGCCGTCGTATCCCTCTTCTCGGTCGGAGGCGCACCCGGGGTCACCGTGAGCTCGCTGGGGCTCGCGCTCTCCTGGCCGCGGCCGGTCCTCCTCGTCGACGCGAACCCCAACGCTGGCTCGGCGGTGCTCGCGGGCTACCTGCGCGGCCAGATGCCCCACGACCGCGGTCTGCTCGACCTCGCGATCGCCCACCGCGCGGGCGACCTCGGCGCGGCGGTCGGTGCGACGGCCCGGGAGATCCCCGGGTCCAAGGTCCGCTACATCCCCGGCCTGCGCTCCCACGTCCAGGCCCCGACGACGACCTCCCTGTGGGAGCCGCTCTCCGGGGTCCTGCGCTCCCTCGAGCAGCAGGGGATGGACGCGATCGTCGACTGCGGTCACCTGGGCCTCGTCGGCGCGCCGAAGCCGATCGTCCACACCTCCGACGTCGCGCTGCTGACCACCCGGACCTCGCTGCCGGACCTGTCGGCCGCCCGCTCGTGGGCCAAGGAGCTGAGCGGCGAGTTCCAGCAGCTCGGCACCCCCGACCACCTCGGCTGCCTCGTCGTCGGGGAGGGCCAGCCCTACGGGCACCGCGAGGTCCAGAAGGTCCTGCGCCTGCCCGTCGTCAGCGCGCTGCCGTGGGACCCCGAGACCGCCGCGGTCTTCCACCACGGTGCGGACGCCCCGAAGCGGTTCACCAACAGCCCCCTCAACCGCGGGCTGCGGGCGACCGCACAGGCGATCCTCGGCCTCATCACGACCAACCGCGAGCGTCTCGGCACGCACGCGCCGTCCCAGGAGCCCACCCGTGCGTGACCAGGACCCCGGCGAGATCGGCATCCCCCTCTTCGACGACGACCTCGACGGTGTCGACGAGTCCACGTCCTCGCGGGCCGACGTCTCGCAGCGGTACGCCGCCGGGGCGGGCTCGACACCCTTCACGATCGACGCCGCGCTCGCCCCCTCGCCGCCCCAGCCGACCCTCGGTCTGGCTCCCCCGGTGGCACCGACGAGCGCGACCTCCGTGCCCGGCCTCGCCGCACCGTCCGTCCCCGAACCGTCCGCCCCGTCCGCGGTCGCCGGGTCACCGACGGTCCCGACGGGGACCAGCACCTCGACCAGTCGCCCCGGCTCCCGCGACCAGGGCATCGACTGGGCCCAGGTCGCCGCCCTGCGGACGCAGGCGTCGGAGATGCTCACGAGCGCGATCGCCGAACGGGGCAACGCCCTCGACGGGGACGCGCAGCGCGAGCTCGGCCGAACGATCATCCTCGAGCTGCTCCAGTCCACGGCCGCCGAGAACCTCGCCGTCGGACGTCGGGCGTGGTCGCTCGAGGAGCAGGGCCGCATCGCGCAGGCCGTCCACGATGCGCTCTTCGGCCTCGGCCGGCTCCAGCCGCTCGTCGACGACCCCCAGGTCGAGAACATCGAGATCACCGGCTGCGACCAGGTCCTGCTCGAGTACGTCGACGGGTCCCTCCACGAGGGCCCGGCGGTCGCCGAGTCCGACCAGGAGCTCATCGACTTCCTCGTCTTCCTCGCCAGCCGGTCCGAGGTGAACGCCCGTCCGTTCTCCGAGGCGCAGCCGCGGCTGCACATGCGGCTCGACGGCGGGGCCCGGCTCGCGGCGACCGCGTGGGTCACCCCGCGCCCGTCGCTCGTCATCCGACGTCACCGTCTCCGGGAGATCACCCTCGAGGAGCTGTCCGAGCGCGGGATGCTCGACCCCGTCGCCGTCTCCTTCCTGCGCGCCGCGGTGCGGGCGAAGAAGTCGATCGTCGTCTCCGGTCCCCAGGGCGCGGGCAAGACGACGATGGTCCGCGCGCTGTGCGCCGAGCTCGACCCGTGGGAGCGGATCGGCACGTTCGAGACGGAGTACGAGCTCCACCTGCACGAGCTCACCGAGAAGCACCGCCGGATCGTCGCCTGGGAGTCCCGCCCGGGCTCCGGCGAGGTCGGCCCGGACGGCCGTCAGGCCGGCGAGATCCCGCTGGACGACCTGCTCTACGACTCCTTCCGCTTCAACCTCTCCCGCCAGATCGTCGGCGAGGTCCGCGGCAAGGAGGTCATGGCGATGATCAAGGCGATGCAGTCGGGCTCCGGCTCGATCAGCACGACGCACTCCGCCGACGCCGTCGGCGCGATCCGCAAGCTCATCACCTGCGCCATGGAGGCCGGCGGGCACGTGACCGAGGCCTACGCCCAGCGGGCCGTCGCCGAGCACATCAACATCATCGTCCAGCTCCACCTCGACACCCGACCGGCCGCGGACGGCACCCCCCGGCGCGAGCGCTACGTCAGCGAGATCATCGCCGTGCACCCCGGCGAGGACGGCCCGGCGACGACCCACGTGTTCCGGCCCAACCCCGACGGCGGCGAGCCGATCCCGAGCGTCCTGCCCGACGACTACCGCGAGCTGGCCCGCTTCGGCTTCGACATCGAGGGCTACTACGCCGGGGTCCGGGCCTGATGCAGACCCAGATCGCCGCGCTCGCCGGCGCCCTCGCCGTCGGAGGGATCATCCTCGTCCTCGTCGGCATGCGGCCGGCGCCGGAGCGGCAGCAGGCGGCCTTCACGCGCCGCCGCAGCCCCCTGGCGACGCGGTGGCGGCGGCTCGAGACCCGGACGCGGCGGCTCGTCGTCGGTGGCGTCACGGCCGGGCTCCTCATCGGGATCCTCACCGGGTGGTGGATCGCGCTCGTCGTCATCCCGGCAGGGGTCATCGGCCTGCCGATCCTGCTGTCCGCCGGGGGTGCGGCCCGGAAGATCGACCGCCTCGAGGCCATGGAGGAGTGGGCGCGCTCGCTCGCCGGCGTCCTCACCGTCGGCGTGGGGCTCGAGCAGGCGATCGTCGCGACCCTCCGCTCGACCCCGAAGCCGATCGAGCCGGAGGTGACCCTGCTCGCCGCGCGCCTGCGCGCCCGCTGGCCCACGCGGGACGCGATCCGGGCCTTCGCCGATGATCTCGACGACCCGACCGGCGACCTGCTGTGCGCCAACCTGCTCCTCGGTGCCCAGCGGCGTGGCGCAGGCCTGGCCAGCGTCCTGGAGTCCGTCGCCCAGTCCGTCTCCGAGGACGTTCGCGGGCGGCGCATGATCGAGGCCGACCGCGCCAAGCCTCGGGCGACCGCCCGCTGGGTCACGCTCATCACGATCGCGGTCCTGCTCTTCCTCTTCTTCGCGACGAGCTACGTCGACCCGTACCGGAGCGGCATCGGACAGGTCATCCTCGCCGTCCTGCTGTCGGCGTACGTCGGCTGCCTCGTGTGGATGCGGGCGATGGCGCGGGGCAAGGAGCTGCCGCGGTTCATCGGTACCGACGTCGCCGAGGAGGTCCGGTGACCCTTCTGCTGTCCCTCTTCGCCGGCGCGCTCGTCGGCCTCGGCCTCGCGCTCCTGCTCGTCAGGTCCCTGCCCGCGCAGCCCGATGCCCTCGCCACCCTCGAGCGGATCAACCCCGAGCAGCGCAACGAGCAGCTCGTCATCGCCTCGAAGGACGCCGACGTGCGCGACGTCCTCGGCTCATGGGCCCTGCGGAAGACCGCCCTGCCGGGACTCGGACCGGTGCCGACGAAGGAGCTCGCCCTCCTGCAGATCCCGCTGTACCGCTTCTTCGGCGAGAAGATCATGTACGGGCTCATCGGCCTGATCCTGCCGAGCATCCTGACGGTGGTGCTGTGGATCGGCGGCCTGTCCCTACCGTTCGCCATTCCCGTCCTCGCGAGCCTTGTCCTCGCCGCGGTGATGTTCTTCCTGCCCGATTACAACGTCCGCGACGACGCCGCCGCGGCGCGCAAGGACTTCTCCCGCGCCCTCGCGTCGTACATCGACCTCGTCGCGCTCGAGCGCAACTCCGGGTCCGGCCCGCGGCAGGCGATGGAGATCGCCGCGTCCGTCGGCGACTCGTGGGTCTTCAAGCGCCTGGCCGACGAGCTCGCCCGGTCGCGCTGGTCCGGCCAGCCGCCGTGGGACGCGCTGCGCACCCTCGCCGACGAGCTGAGCCTGCCGGAGCTCGCCGACCTCTCGGACATCATGCGACTGTCCGGCCAGGAGGGCGCGCAGGTGTACGCGACGCTGCGGGCCCGCTCGCAGTCCATGCGCACGGCGGAGATGAACGACCAGCTGTCCGAGGCCAACGCGATCGGCGAGCGGATGTCGATCCCGATGTCGATGCTCGGGCTCATCTTCATGGCCCTCCTCATCACCCCGGCGCTGCTCAAGGTCATGCTCGGCGGCTGAGGCTGCTGCGAATCCTCCGGTGAACACTCGGTGAACCCCGCCCGAAGGGGCACTCGGGGGCGGTCCGGACGAGCATCCGGACCGCCCGGCGGGTTACAGTCGACGGGCGTGGCCCGCAGGGGGCCCACCGTCGCGCATCACCCGATCTTGAGACGGAGAGACTCCGATGATCCAGCTGTACGCCACCCTCCACACCGCCGGCGCGATCAGCCGTGACTACCTCGCCCGGCAGTGGGCGATCGTCTCGGACGAGGACGAGCGTGGCTCCGTCACCATCGAGCAGGTCCTGTGGGCCATCGCGATCATCACCATTGTCGGCATCGTCGTCGCGGCGATCACGGCGTGGGTGACGAAGGCGTCGGGGGACCTGGCCAACAAGGGCACGGACGTCGGGAACTGATCCGACCGGTATGGAGCAGCGGGGGCGCAGAGACGACGACCGGGGAGCGGTGAGCATCGAGATGGTGCTCATCTTCCCGATGGTCATGCTCGTCACGCTCCTCGCGCTCCAGGCCGCGGCGTACCAGCACGCCCGGACGATCGCCCTCGCCGCCGCCCAGGAGGGTGCGCGTGCCGCCACGCCGCTCGGCTCGACCGACACCGTCGGGAAGGCGGCCGCGGAGAACTTCCTCGGCCACACCGGCGACGGCCTGGAGAACCCCAGCGTCACGCTCAACCGGAGCGATTCCAACGTGATCGCCGTCGTCACCGGCCGGTGCCCGACGATCCTCCCCGGGTTCTCCGCGACGATCACGCAGTCCGCCGCGCGGCCGATCGAGCAGCTCACCGGTGGCGGCGAGAGCATCGACGACCCGGGTCTGCTGCCGGGCGAGTCCGACGACCCCTTCGGCGGGGAGGCCCCGCCGAACGCGCCGTGAGCGCCCGCCGCGGGGCGTCCGAGGCGGGCTCCGCATCGATCGAGCTCGTCATCCTCGGCCCCGCCTTCGGGCTCGTCGTCGCGCTGCTCGTCATGGCCGGGCGGCTCGCGATCGCCCAGCAGACGATGGAGCAGGTGGCGTTCGAGACCGCGCGGACCGCTTCCCTCGCCCGGACCGCGGCCGAGGCGAGCTCGATCGGGACCAGGACGGCCCGGCTCGAGGTGGGCCGGCAGAACCTCCGGTGCAGCTCCGAGCCGGAAGTGGAGATGAACGACCTCGAGGCCTTCTCCGCGCCGCCGGGCACCCCCTCCGACGTCGAGGTGACCGTCCGCTGCCGCGTCGACATGGCCGACCTCGCCATCCCGGGCACCCCGGGTTCCGTGCAGGTCGAGTCCACCCAGAGCAGCCCCATCGACACCTACCGCGGGCGCGGGATCGGCGGTCGTCCATGAGCACCCCTTCCCGCCCGTGGCGGGCCGACGACGGAAACCTGTCGGTCTACTTCGTCAGCCTGACGCTCGGGATGATCGTCGTCCTCGGCATGGTCGTGGACCTCGGCGGGTACATCCGGGCGCAGCAGCACGCCGACGCCGTAGCCCAGGAGGCCGCGCGGACGGGGGCGCAGCAGATCGACGGCGGCTTCGCGATCCCCGGCTACGGCGTCCGCCTCGACCCCGATGCCGCGAAGGCCGCGACCGACGCCTACCTCGCCGGTTCCGGCCTCGAGGGCTCGTCCGAGGTGGCCGAGAACACGATCACCGTCGAGACCCGCGCGACGTACGAGCCGATCTTCCTGTCGGTCATCGCCATCAGCGACCTCCCGGTCACCGGTCGGGCCAAGACACGGGTGACGCGAGTCTTCCGGGGCGAGGAGGTCTGACATGGCCGCACGGATGAAGGGCCTGCTCGGGTCCCTCGGCCTGCTCGCGATCGTCGTCGGGGTCCCGGTTCTGCTGTGGACGCTCGGTATCCACCCGCTGCCCTCCGACGTCCCCTCGTTCCGGGAGATCCTCGACGGGCTGCTCAGCCCCGACGACGGCACCTTCCTCCTGCGGGTCTTCGGCGGCCTCGCGTGGCTCGCCTGGCTCTTCATCGCCTTCTCCGTCGTCGTCGAGATCATCAGCCGCCTGGCGGGGGTCGAGACGCCGAGGATCCCGGGGCTCGCCCTCCCCCAGGGCATCGCCCGCGGCCTCGTCGGCACCGCCGCGCTCCTCTTCGTCGCGGCCCCCGTCGTCGGGCAGGCCACCGCCGCCCAGGCGGCCGTCGGGCCGGCCAGCCCCACCCCGACGACAGCCGCGTCCGTGAGCGCGGTCGCGCTGGGGGCGTCGGAGGCCGCCGCCGTGGCGAGCGTGGACGTGGCCACCCCCGCACCGCAGGAGACGGAGGACAGCCCGCAGCACGCGACGGTCGACCACGTCGTCGAGCAGGGGGACACGCTCTGGTCGCTCGCGGAGAAGCACCTCGGCGACGGCGGGCGCTACCCGGAGATCGTCCACGCGAACCCGGGCACGATCAGCTCCTCGCACTGGCTCGCGACCGGCACGACGATCCAGATCCCCGTCGACGAGAAGGCCGAGCAGGCGTCGTCGCCCGCCCACGAGGTCGTCGTCGAGCGCGGCGACACCCTCTCGGGCATCGCGGAGCGGGAGCTCGGGGACGCCGACCGCTATCCGGAGCTCGTGACGGCCACGCAGGACGAGGTGCAGCCGGGCGGGGCCCGCCTCACCGACCCCGACCTCATCCTCCCCGGCTGGACCATCTCGGTCCCCGGCGACGGGTGTAGCACCGAGCGCAGCTCGGACCGAGCCGCCGCGACGGCGACGAGCAGCAACCCGGACGCGGCCCGCACGACGCCCGACGTGCCCGAGCGGAGCGACGCCGCGATCTTCGCCGGAGCGACCGGCTCGGCCGACGTGCAGGGCGACCTCGACCTCGCGGGCTTCGCGGGCGCCGTCGCTACGGACGCGCCCACCACCGCGTCGGGACCGGTCGCCGCGCCGCAGGACGAGGGTCCCGGTCTCGGATCGATCGCCCTCGCGTCGGTCGGGGTCCTGGGGCTCGGCGGGCTCACGGCGAGCGGCCTCGTCGGACTCCTGGCCCTGCGCCGTCAGCAGCAGCAGCGCCGCCGCGGTCCGGGCGAGGCACTGCCCCTGCCGACGGGCCGGCTCGTCGAGGTCGAGAGCGCGCTGCGCGACACCGCCGAGCGGGAGGACGCGCGCACGGTCGACCTTGCGCTGCGCCACCTCGCCGCGGCCTTCGGCGGCCGGGAGGCACCGGCCGTGCGATCCGTGCTGATGACGCCCGGCGGGGTCGACGTCCACCTCGCCGCACCGACCGCGCTGCCCGCGCCGTGGACCGTCACGGCCGACCCGACGATCTGGACCCTCCACGCCGAGCGGGCCGCCGGTCTCGACCTCTCCTCGACCGGCGCCACGCCCCCGCCGTACCCCGCGCTCGTCTCGCTCGGCCGGGACCACGAGGGCGCGCACCTGCTCGTCGACCTGCAGCAGGCCGGGGTCCTCAAGGTCGCCGGTCCGGCTGAGCGGACGCGGTCGGCCATCGTGGCCGTCGCGGTCGACCTCGCGACCTCCGCATGGGCTGCGGGCGTCCGGGTCACGGTCGTCGGCGGCCAGGACGACCTCGCCCAGGTCCTCGGCACCGATCGGCTCCGACCCGCTGCGGACGTCGACGCCGCCGTCGAGATGGTCGAGCAGGACACCGATCCGGTCGTCCACGTCGTCCTCGTCAGCGGTGACGCGACGATCGACGGCAGCCGCCGCCTCACCGACCTCGCGACCGCCCGCCGCGACGTCTGCGCCGTCATCGCGACCCGCGACTTCGCGCCGGGCGAGTGGGCCCTCGACCTGCGTGAGGACGAGCAGCTGGGCGTCGTCTCGCCGATGTACCTCCAGGTCCACGCCCAGCGTCTCCCGGACGACGTCTGGCACGACATCCGCGACCTCTTCGCGCTCGCCAGCGCCCCCGCGCTCGCCGCGGCCTCGCCGTGGGCCCCGGTCGAGGAGCCGACCCTCGCCGGACTGACCGCCGCCCGGGTCGCCGAGGGCTACCTCGACGACGCCCTCGAGGACGTCCCGACCCGGGTCCGCAACACGGGCGGCGGGGTCGAGGCCGGCGACACCCCGCGGACGCTGTGGAACACCCCGGTCCCCCGCCCCGTCGGCGGCTCGGGCGTGGTGCGCGGCGTCGACGGCGGCATGACCCCGCGGGTGGCCGACTGGCTCGTGCCCTCGGTCACGCCGACCCCGGGGACGCCCGTCCCGCCGGTCGTCCCGTTCCCGACCCGGATCAGCGAGCACTCGGCGCCCAAGCGGCTGCCGTTCCTGCGCCTCCTGGGCCCGGTCGACCTGGAGAACGTCCCGGACATCGATCACGGCGCCCGCACCCGGCTCACCGAGCTCACCGCCTACCTCGCGATCAACCCGGGCGTCGACCGCCGGCACCTCGACGACGCCCTCTGGCCCAACCGCGCCCAGGCCGACATCAGCCAGGCCCGCGAGGCCGCGATCACCCGGCTCGGCGACTGGCTCGCCGCCACCCCCGGCGTCGAGGGCGCCCTCCTGCACGAGGACGGCGCGACGCTCTCCCTCGACGGACGGGTCACGACGGACTGGGACCTGTGGACGGGCCTGCTGCCCGACGGCCCGCAGGAATCGAGCGACGCCCGACTCGAGCAGGCGCTCGGCCTCGTTCGGGGACGGCCGTTCATCGGGACGCACCCGCGGCAGTTCGCCTGGGCGGAGGGTCCGAAGCAGATGATGGTCGCCGCCGTCGTCGACGCGGCCGCCGAGCTCGCGCGCCGGTGCATCGACACGCAGCGGTACGACGACGCGATCGACGCGGCGCTCGTCGGCCTCACCGTCGAGCCGGCCGTCGAGCGGCTGTGGCGCCTGCGCATCGTCGCGGCCGACCGGGTCGGGCAGCCCGACGTCCGTGACGAGGCCGTCAGCGCCCTCGTCACGCTCTGCGAGGCCGCCGGTGGTCGGTTCGAGCCGGAAACCGTCCGTCTGCTCGACGACCTCCGCGCCCGGACCGCTCCCGACGGCTCGATCCTCGCCCCGGCCACGAGCCGCTCGGCCGAGGTCGTCTGACGGGGACCAGCGGCCGTGCCATCATCGAACGAACCGTTCCGGGCACCAGGCCCGATCATCGGAGGGGAGCCCACGCGATGACCACGACCCCGGTCCGCCGGCAGATCAGCGCCGTCATGGCTGTCGTGCTGCTGTGCCTCATGACGATGGCGGCCGCCATCGTGCTCGCCCCGCGGGCCGAGGCCGGGTGCAGCCAGATGCCCGCCGTGCCCGCGTGCACCTTCACCCCACCGCCGCGTCCGGAGCCCCCACGGGCGGATCCTCCGCCGAGCGGGTCGAGCACGGGCGGCGGTGGCGGCGGCTCGAGCACGGGCGGCGGTGGCGGCGGCTCGACGAGCGACGACACCCCCGAGGAGGAGAAGGAGCCTCCGAAGCCCCCGTGCTGGGTCGTCGCCGAAGGCACGAAGTGGGGCTGGGACGAGGTCGAGTGCCGCAAGATCCAGTACGGCGACTGGTCCAACGAGCGCCAGTGCTACATCCTCAAGGCCGACCCCCAGCCGCCGGCAGGCGCGGACGTGTGGGAGGGCCGCACGACGGGCGCGATCTACTACTGCACGACGTTCAACTGGGGCTGGCCCCGCAGCGCCGCCTTCTGGTCGGAGAACCCGCCGCCGACGAACAGCTTCCTCGGCGACCTCCCGACGACGCTCGTGCCCGACCGGGTGCGCATCGGCATCACCCCGGGATACATGCGTTCGAAGGAGGCCCGGGAGAACGACCAGATCGGCGTCGTCGGAGCGCCGGTGTGGATGTGGATCCCGAAGGACAACCCCAAGACGGCGTACGGCCGCTACCAGGTGAAGCTGCTGTCCTCGACGGGCGTCATGACCGTCACCCTCACGGCGGGCGAGGTGCGGTGGTACATGGGTGAGAACGGCAGCGCCCGCCCTGACGTCGTCTGCAAGGGCCGGGGCACGCCGTACCGGATCGAGTTCGGGCTCAAGGAGTCCCCGGACTGCGGGTACATCTACCGCAAGCCCGGCCTCTACCGGGTCCGCGCGTTCGTCGTGTGGACGGTGGAGACCGACGGCGGCTGGGGCACCCCGCCCGAGCGGTACGAGGGTCTGCTGCGTGCCTCGAGCGCCGTCATCAAGGTCGGCGAGGCCCAGGTGCCGATCGTCGAGGACACGCCGTGAGCCGACGCACCCGCACCGCCGCGGTGCTGGTCGCACTGGCGCCGGCCGCGCTCGCTGGCGGGTGCTCGTCCGGTCCGGAGCCCCTGGCCCGCGGCGGCATCACGTCCACGACCGAGGAATCGACCCTGCTCGAGACGGACCGGGACCAGGCGATCCGGGCCGCGAAGGCGCAGCTGCGCGCATTCCTCAGCGCCTTGGACACCGCGATGAGTGCCCCGACGAAGTACGGCGAGGACTCGCTGCGAGCGGTGTCGGACCCGATCGGCAGCAAGGCCTCGTTGTTCCTCAACACCCTGCGCGAGAAGAACCTCCGTCAGACCGGCCGAACTCGCCTGAAGTCGGTGAAGGTCGCCGACGACCGGATCGTCGCCAAGGACGGCGAGGTCCCGGCGATCGACCTCGAGGCGTGCCTCGACGTCTCGGGCGTCAACTACGTCGACGAGAAGCGCAAGGCCCTGCCGAAGGACGGGGTCAACAGCAGGCGGTACGTGTACACGCTCACGAACAAGGAGTACCCGAAGCGCTCGACGTGGAAGGTCACCTACCTCGAGATGTCGAACGAGGGCTGCTGAGGCCGGCGCCGGTCAGCGCAGGAACCGGACGGCGAGCGCCCCGAGCGGCAGGAGCGCGAACGCGAGCGTGAGGAGGGTGTCACCCTTTCCCCAGCGGGCGGGGGTGACCCAGGTTCGGCGCTCGGCATTGGCGAAACCGCGGGCGTCCATCGCCGTCGACAGCTCGACCGCCGACCCGAGCACGCGCACGAGGACCGTGAACGTCATCGCCCCGATCGTGCGGACGGGTGGCAGCAGGGAGCGTCGCGGGCCGACGCCGCGGACCCGGCGGACGGCGGCGACCTCGTCCCACGTCGCGCGGAAGGCTTCGATCCGTCCGAGCGCCGCGCCGAAGGCGACCGCCGGGCGAGCCGGCAGACCGAGCCGCCGGGCCAGGTGCACGGCCAGCTCGTCGGTGTCGATCCAGGCCACGAGGACCGATGCCGGGACGATCATCACGAGCAGTCGGGTCATCGCGTCGAGCGCCGGGCCGATCCGCTGACCGCCGAGCAGCCACGAGCTCCAGCCGAGGAGGACGGCGGCGATCACCCCGGGGGCGAGCCGGAGCAGCACCGAGCGCGCCCGTCTGCGCGGCGGTCCGGAGTCGGGGATCCCGCGACGACCGGGCGCCGCGAGCAGGGCGACCCCGAGGACGACCTCCGCGGCGACGAGACCCAGGGAGACGCGCCACCCGGGGGACAGCAGCCCGGCGACCGCCGCCAGGAGGAGGGCGAGCAGCGGCGCGAGCGGACCGACGCGGGCGACGAGGGGCGGTCGCCGGGCCGCTGTTCCCCGGGCGGTGCGTCTCCCACTGGCTCTTATACACGACCCCGAGCTCACCAGACGGACCCCC
>NZ_LT985196.1:501773-533015 GCF_900289115.1 Janibacter massiliensis
TAATTGTGTGTGAGCGTGTGCTGTGTGGTGTGTGGTTTTGTAGGTGTGAGATGGCGGGCGACTCGGGCGCCGCACCCGTCGTGTTTCGGCGGCGGGGTGGGTGGTGGAGAGGGGAGGGGGGGCGCGGGGCCGGGCTCCGGGGGCGGGGCGCCGGGAAGCCATACCCCGAGCTGCAGGAGCTCGTCCCGGTGCCGCTGGAAGATCTCGAGCGGCGGACCGTCGAGGAGGACCCGCCCGCCGTCGCCGAGGACGAGCACCCGGTCGACGAGGCCCACCCACGGTTCGACGAGGTGCTCGACGACGACGAGGGTGAGCCCGCGCTCGGCGACGACCCGGTCGACCGCGTCGCGCACCTCGGCTGCCGTCTCGTGGTCGAGCATCGCCGTCGGCTCGTCGAGCAGCAGGACGGCCGGTTGCAGCGCCAGGGCGCCCGCGAGCGCGAGGCGCTGGGTCTGCCCGCCGGAGAGCGCGGAGGTCGGGGTGTCGAGGGGGAGGTCGAGCCCGACGGCACCGAGCGCGGCCCGGCAAGTCACCGGAATCCCCGCGGGGTCGGCGCCGACGTTCTCGGGCCCGAAGGCGACGTCTCGCCCGACCGTCCCGGCGACGACGCCCGCGCCCGGTTCTTGGAGGACGAGGCCGACCGTCCCCGCGCGGTCCTGGGGGGCGCGGCCGTCGATCGTCACGGACCCGGACAGCTCTCCCTGCTCGACCGCGTCGACGAGCCCGGCGAGGGCGCGCAGCAAGGTCGACTTCCCCGCGCCGCTCGCGCCGACGAGGAGGACCCGCTGTCCAGCGGGGATGTCGAGATCGATCGCGTCGAGCAGCGGCGCCGGGGCGCCGAACGGACGCCACGTGAGGCCCTCGACCTCGACGTGGCCACCCGTCGGCGCCACGGCTGCACCGCTCATCGGTCAGCCGCGCGGGGTCGCGAGCCGGGCCTCGCGGGCCTGCGCCCCGACCGGGAAGGCGCGCAGCGCACCGGCGGACGCGAGCGCCCGGACGAGGAGCCACCCGAGGACGCCCGCGAGCACGATGCCACCGAGGGCGGTGAGGCCGACGTGGGCCGCCTTGAACGCCGGTGTGTACGCCTGGACGTAGACGAAGAGCTCGTAGACCCCGGCGAACAGACCCGAGAGCAGGCCCGCGAGCGCCGCGGTGCCGAGCGAGCTGCTGCGGTAGCGGGTGAGGGCGAACGCGAGCTCGGCGCCGAGGCCCTGGACGAGCCCGGAGCCGACGCCGAGCATCCCCCACCGCGAGATCATGAGGAGCTCGACGATCGTCGCGACGAGCTCGACGGCGAGGGCGGCGCCGGGCTTGCGGATGATGAGTCCACCGAGGACGCCGCCGAGGAACCACGGCGCGGTCATCAGGGCGCCGAGCGGGGCGAAGACGCCCCCCAGTGCGGTGGTCGGGCCGACCGCGGCATAGGTCCAGGCGACGAAGAGGACCCCGACGACGACGCCGAGGACGGCGGTCGTCACGAGGTCGACGGTGCGCCAGCCGCTGCCGCGCGCGTTGGTGGTGCTGGAGGTGGTGCTGGTGGTGCTCATGCGTGCTCCTACAGGATCCGTGGGGATACCGCAGGGCGGCGGGCGCACGTGCGCACGCCGGAGAATCCCGACTCCCTTTCGCCGGTGCTAACCGGAGCAGGTTCGAGGGTCTGCGGCCAGGCCGCACTCTCAGCGCCCGGATGGCGCTCCCCTGTCGTTGACGCCGCGACTGTAGCCCATACTTGGGGCGAGACCGTCCGTGGCACGGCATCGACGGCCGGGCCGCACCCATCCGAAGGGGACAAACCATGGGCAACCTCGCTTGGAAGCTGCTCGGCGCCGGTGGTGCCACGCTCGCCGGCATCATCACGAACAAGCTCCTCGTCACGGCCTACAAGAAGGCCGGCAAGGACTTCGAGATCGACCCGCGCGACCCGGACAACCCGCTCCTGGAAAGCCTGCTCGTCGTGGTCCTCGGTGGGGTCGTCGCAGCCGTCGTCAAGACGCTGCTCAGCCGCAAGGCCGCGCAGTACTACCGCAGCTCGACCGGGCACCTCCCCGCCGACCTCCAGCCGAAGGTCGACACGGACTGACCCCGCTAGGGCCCCTTCGCGCGGGGGCCGGACCTGACCTGACCTGAGCCGAAGGTCGGCTCGCCTCTTCCCGCGCAGCGAATCGGCTCGTGGGCACCCGATCCGGTGACCACGAGCCGATTCACGAGGCGCGAGCCGGGCGCCAGTTCGTGAACGGTGCGCGAGTCGATTCACGAGGCGCGAACCGAGAGTCGGCCGGGTCGGACCCGAGGGCGCGAGGGGTCCGGGGTCAGCCGTCCACAGCGACCGGCCGTCCACAGGGCGGGTCGCCGGCACGTCGATCCCGCGCCACCCTGCTGCGCGTGCCCATCGACCCGATCGCCCGGCTCGTCCTCGACTCCGGCGGCCACCTGCTCACCCGTGACCTGCCGCAGCGCGGCGTCCCGCACCACCACGTCCTCCGTGACGCCCGCGCCGGCAGGCTCGAACGCGTCGACCGCGGTGTCTACCTCGTCAGGGATCGCGACCGGGAGCCCCGCGCGCGCTACGCCGACCGCGTCCGTGCGGTCCGCGCCGCGCACCCCGGCTGGGCGGCCTCGCACCACAGTGCGCTCGAGCTCCACGGCCTGCCACGCCTGAGCGCCGACCACTCGACCGTCCACCTGCTCGGCCCCGCCGGCCGGTCACGGCGACGCCCGGGCCTTCACCTCCACCGGGACCCGGGGGCGGACGTCGTCGACGACGGGACCGGCGCCGTCGTCGGGCCGGCCGTCGCGTGTGTCCAGGTGGCCGCGCTCGACGGCGTCGACGCGGGCCTCGTCGCGATGGACGCGGCACTGGCCCGCGGTCTGGTCGAGCACGCCGACCTGGAGCACTCCCTTGCCTGGGTGCGGTACGGCGTCGGGGCTGCCCGGCGTGCGCTCGAGCTCGCCCACGGCCGGTCCGAGTCGCCGGGCGAGTCGCTGCTGCGGCTGCGGTGCATCGAGCTCGGCCGGGTCCCGGTGCCGCAGGTCGAGCTGCGGGACGCGAGCGGTCACCTCGTCGCCAGGGTGGACCTCGTCGTCGACGACGTGGTGCTCGAGTTCGACGGCGCCGTCAAGTACGAGGGCGCCGACGGCCGGGAGGAGCTCGTCCGGGAGAAGGCACGAGAGGACGCGATCCGGGCGCTGGGGTACCGCGTCATCCGGGTCACGTGGCGGGACCTGTTCCGTCCCGGCTGGCTCGGGCCGCGCCTCTCGCCGGTGTCCTGACCGCGGCCGTCCGCCGTCGCGCGCAGCGAATCGACTCCCGGTCACCGGATCCGGTGACCACGAGCCGATTCACGAGGCGCGAGCGGTGCGGGAGTCGGCTCAGGGTGCGGGAGTCGATTCACGAGGCGCGAGCCGTGCGAGGGTCGTCAGGCGCAGCCGGTGACGGTCGTCGCGAGGTAGTCGAGGCCCGCGCGGGTGCTCGTCGCCGCCGTCCGGTGGTTGACGAGGAACGAGAAGTAGCGCCTCCGCCCGTCGACCGAGTACGCCACACCGCCGAGGGTGTACGTGTCGGACAGGGTCCCCGTCTTCGCCGCGACGATCCGGATCGCGCACGTGCTCGGCCAGGCCCGGAAGCGGTGGTAGAGCGTTCCCGACGTCCCCGAGATCGGCATCCCGTCGGCCGCGAACACCTGCTCGCGCATCCCCGGGCGGGTGTCCATCGACCGCAGGGTGGCCGTCATCGTCCGGACCGGCATCCGGTTCGCCCGCGACAGGCCGGAGCCGTCCGCCACCGTCAGGCCCGTCACCGGGATGCCGTCGGCGACCAGCCGAGCCCGGACGGTCCTCGACGCTGCGGTCCAGGTCGTGCCCCGGCCGGCGTACCGCGCGGCCAGCCGGTGCAGGGCCTCGGCGTAGTCGTTCTGGCTCACGTTGAGCATGACCCGGACGAGGGCGGCCACCGGCGCGGAGTCCGTGCTCGCGAGCGTCGGGGAGTACCGCGGGTTGCGCATCCGCGAGACCCCGACGACGGTGATCCCGTTCGCACGCAGGGACGAGGCAAAGGTGGCCCCCGCGTCCATCGACGTGTCCCACACGTTGCGCTGGTCGACGACGAGCGCGCGGACCGGAGCGACCGAGTCCGGCACGTAGCTGCTCTTCCACCCGGTCGCGTTCGTCGGTGTCGGGAAGAGGCTGTCGTCGACCCGGACCGTGACCCGCGAGCGCCGCTGCGCCTTGAGGGCCTGCGCCGTCTGCGCCGCCAAGGCCCGCAGACGGCTCGAGGACAGGCTCGGGTCCCCCGCTCCGACGAGATGGATCCGGCTGGGCTCGACGGAGGACTGCTTGGCGCGGGTCGTCAGCCGGCGCCAGCCGCCGATCTCCCGCAGGGCGGTGTACGCCGTGAGCACCTTCTCGTTCGAGGCCGGCAGCCGGGTCGTCGTCGACGCCTTCGACCACATCCGGGTGCCGTCGGTGTTCGCCACCCAGCCCGACCAGGACGACCCCAGCCGCCAGTCCCCGTCACGCTCGCCGAGCCGCTTCGTGATCGTCCACGTGAGGTCCCTCGTGGCCGGCGCCGTGCTCTGCTGGGCATCGACCACCGCCTCCGGCGCGGGCACGGCGCGCATCGTGCCGGCGCCGTCGCTCGCCAGGTCGTCCTCGACGGGCGTCGGACGGTCGGCGGCGCCCACGGCCGGCGACGCGGCCGCCGGGGCGAGGGTGCCCACGCCGAGGGCGAGCGCAGCAACGAGCGCAGGAACGGCGCGCAGGATCTGACCGGGGGCAGGCACGGACGGCTCCGGGGACAGGGGCAGGGGCAGGGTCGGGGCACCCCGACGGTAGGTCCTCGGCGGCGTCGGCGGAAGTGCCGGGCACGGACCGGCTCAGGACGCCGCCGCGAAGTCGACGTAGACGATCGGCGCGCCGACACCCAGCGCGATCGACTCCATGGTCTCCCACCGGGCGTGACGTCGATAACGTGGACGGCATGAAGGCCATCGAGATCCGTGAGCCCGGCGACGCCGACGTCCTCGTCCCGACCGAGGTCCCCGACCCCGCCGCTGGGGCCGGGCAGGTGGTGATCGAGGTCGTCGCTGCCGGCGTGAACCGCGCCGACGTCATGCAGCGGATGGGCTTCTACCCGCCGCCGCCGGGTGCCTCGCCGCTGCCGGGTCTCGAGGTGAGCGGACGGGTCGTCGAGGTCGGCGCCGGCGTCACCGGCTGGTCCGTCGGGGACGAGGCGTGCGCGCTGCTCGACGGCGGCGGGTACGCCGAGCGGGTCGCCGTCCCCGCGGGCCAGCTGCTCCCGATCCCCGACGGCGTGGCGCTGCGCGACGCCGCCGCCCTCCCCGAGGTCGCGTGCACCGTGTGGAGCAACCTCGTCGACGTCGCCCGGCTCGCGCCCGGCGAGACGGTCCTCGTCCACGGTGGGACCTCGGGCATCGGCACCTTCGCCATCCAGCTCGCGAAGGCCCGCGGCTGCCGCGTCGCGGTGACCGCCGGCACCCCGGAGAAGCTCGCGTTCTGCCGCGAGCTCGGGGCGGACGTCGCCGTGAACTACCGCGAGGACGACTTCGTCGAGGCCGTCCGCGAGGCCACCGACGGCCGCGGCGCCGACGTCGTGCTCGACTCGATCGGCGCGAAGTACCTCTCCCGCAACGTCGACGTCCTCGCCACCGGCGGACGCCTCGTCGTCATCGGGCTCCTCGGCGGCCGGAAGGGGGAGCTCGACCTCGCCGCCCTCCTGGGCAAGCGGGGGTCGATCACCGCGACCTCGTTGCGCGCCCGCGACCCGCAGGACAAGGCCCGAATCGTCGCCGCGGTCCGGGACGAGGTCTGGCCCCTGCTCGCCGACGGGTCGGTACGCCCCGTCGTCCACTCCACCCACCCCCTCGCCGAGGCCGCCGCCGCGCACCGGGAGATGGAGTCCTCGACCCACGTCGGCAAGATCCTCCTGCTGCCCTGAGCCCGCGAGCCGTCCGTCCCCCGTTGCTAGGCTCGGGGATCATGCGACGCACCGGGTTCCTTGCCCTCGCCGTGGCCCTCCCGCTCGGACTTGCCGCCTGCTCGTCGCAGGCCACCGGGGACTCCGGCCGGTCGAGCACGAGGGCCCCGGAGGGCCGTGGGACCCCGACGATCGCCGCGCCCGGTCCGTCCCGGACCCCGCAGCCGACGTGGGCGACCGGCACCCCACCCGACCGCTGGGTGGACCCGAAGGCGCCCGCCGGGACGCCGATCGTCGGGACCTCGAACCGGCCGACGCCCACGGACGTCACGCCGGCGCAGATCTCGACGTGGCTCAGGGAGGGGAGGCTGCCGCCGGCGCCCGCCCACGGCCTGATGTTCGAGGCGATGACGACGTCGATCCGGGAGCGTCCCGCGCCGGACATCATGATCTTCGGCGACTCGATGACCCAGCAGGGGATCGACCCGGTCACCCTTTCCCGACTCCTCTCCCCCGCCGTCGGCCGGGAGGTGACGGCGTTCAACGCGTCGAGCAGTCGCGCCCGCTGGGGCGTCAACCGGCTCGCGGCCGACTACGCGATCTCGATCGGCAAGGCCCCGAAGATCGCCCTCGTGGGGATCTCGACCCGCGCCGCCGAGAAGGACGTCGCCTACGACGACGCGAAGATCACGCCGTTCGCCGCGATGGTGCAGGGCTGCGACGAGCGCATCGGTGCGGAGTGGACGGCCGCGGACGAGGCGCAGTGCGAGCGCTACGTCAAGGACCCGAACGAGCGGTGGGCGCGGGCCGGTGACCAGATCCGGGTCGCCAAGGCCGGGAAGAAGGCCCCGACGTCGGTCAAGTTCCGCGCGGACGGCCTGGACTGGCTACAACCGGACGGCTTCATGAACCACCCCGGCATGTCCACCGGGGACGTCCTCGCCTCGAGCCGGAAGCGGGCCGAACGCTTCCCCGGGTGGCCGCACATGGACCCCGAGGGCAAGGCGGCGTTCGACGCCTTCGTCGACGACCTCGAGCGCGCCGGCGTCACCGTCATCACGTTCGAGATCCCGTACAGCCCCGTGCACCAGCGCACCCTCGAGGGGATCTCGAACGGCCAGTACGACAAGAAGCGCCAGAAGGCGGCGGCCGATCTCGTCGCGGGCACCGACGTCCACCACTTCCCCGTGACGAGCTACGGCGACTGGTGGAGCGACGGGGACAGCCGGGACGAGATCCACCTCGCGCCGAACGGCGCGAAGAAGTTCACGAAGCAGATCGTCGAGATGCCCGGCTTCGAGGACGCGGCGGTCGACGCGCTGCGCTGAGCGGATCCCGCTCAGCGCGCGGCCGTCCAGACCGCGACCGTCTTCTCGGTCGTGTCCGCGCACGTCAGGCGGCGCCTGGGCGCCCACGAGCGGGTCACCGTGCGGCGGTGCGTGCGCCCGTCGACGTCCAGCTCGACCTGCCAGGTGTCGGGGCCCTGGGCGGTGACGCGTGCAACGACGACGTCGCGCCAGCGGGGGGCCTCGAGGGTCGCGAGGACGTCGGCGGCCGCGGCCTGCACCGCGGGATGCCACAGGGACCGCCCGCGCCACCGGGTGAGATCGGCGAGCCCGTCGAGGTGGGCCAGCGCGAGGTCGGGCGCGCTGCTCCCGTCCACCCGCCCGTACATCGTGCCGTCGGGCAGGAAGGTGACGTTCGCGGCGAACCGGTCGCCGCCGAGGTGGGTGGTCTCCCACACCATCCCGGGCAGCAGGTCGTCGAGGACGCGCGCGGTGAGGCGGCCGTCGATCGCGCAGCACACGTCCTTGCGGCCGTGCGCGCACACGAGGACGAGCGGGTCCTCGCAGAGCGGAGCGGCCGCGAGGAGCTCCGGCATCGCGGCGGCGAGGGCGACGAGGTCGCCCGGCTGCTCCCACGTCGACCAGTGGACCCGGCCGGTCGGGCAGTCGACGAGCGCCACGACGGGCTCGGCGCCCTCGACTGTGCCGCCCTCGACCCGGCGGCCGTGACGCCGGACGAGCTGGAGCCGTGCGCGGTGACCCTCGAGCAGGGGCGTGAGCTCGCCCGCGACGGCGTCGAGGGGCGCGGTCCCCGCGGCGGTGCGCTGCCACGGCCCGCGGTGCTCGACGAGGAACCACCGGGGCGCGGGGACTGCGGTCCCGACGAGCGGGTCCTGCCGCTCGCGGGCGGCGAGGGCGCACCGCCAGCGGTCGGTCGAGTCGGTCACCGGGCCACCCTACGGCCGGCCCGACGCGTCCCCGTCGACGAGGGAGGCCACCGGTCGGACCGCCCGGGGCGGGGTCGACGAGGCCGCGGCCTCGTCCAACGCCGACCGGACCGGGGCGGACGGGACGGCGGCGAGCGCCTCGCCGAGGGCCCGACGCACGTCGTCGATCTCCGTGTCCGTGAGGTCGCCGGGCGGGCGCCCGAACGGGAGGGCCGCGCGCATCCTCGGGTCGTCGTCGAGGAGGGCGAGCGCCGCGTCGACGAGCCAGCCCGCGACGTGCCGCCGGGTCCACGCGTGGATGCCGACGGTGAGGTGGGCGCTCACCCCGCCGAGCGCCGTCGCGGAGTGGATCCACCCTCGCGGGACGTGGAGGACGTCGCCGGGGCGGAGGGTCTCCTCGAGGTGCGGCGGGTGCTGCGCGGCCGCGGCGACCTGGGCCCGGTGGTTCGTCCACGGGTCGTCGCGCAGCGGGTCGGTGACGACGGGCGGGCGGACCCGCCAGGCCTTCTCCCCCGCGAGCTGGAGGACGAGGACGTCGTGGACGTCGTAGTGGTCGTCGAACCCGCGGCTGGTCGGCGGCGTGACGTAGGCGTTGACCTGGACGGGGTGGCCGAGGGCGTCGACGAGGTCGTGCGCGAGATCGATCACCGGGCCCCACGTGCGGTGCAGGGCCTGGAGGACGAGCGTCGAGCCCTCGGCGAAGAGGCGCGCGAGGGTCGCGGCGTCGAGCTGGTCGGGGATCGAGGCACCGACCCCTCCGCCGGTGGTGAACTCACGGTCGCCGAGGGTGCGCCCGTCCTTGGCGACCCGGAGGAACGGGGTGCGCAGGCCGCGTCGGGTGAGCAGCTCGTCCACCCCGGCGAGGTCGAGGAGGTCGGCGAACCCGGCGGGGTCGGCGCCGCGGTGCAGCCACGGGTCCCGACCGAGGCCGACACCGGGCCCGTTCCCCGAAGGGGGTAGCAGCCGGTCCAGCACCGGGGGACGGCGATGCCCGCCACCCGTGGGGGCGGCGGGCATCGAGTCGTCAGGCGTGATCACTCAGAGCGCAGCGCCATCGGCGCCACCATCGGCGCCACCGTCCGCGCCACCATCGGCGCCACCGTCCGCGCCACCGTCCGCGCCACCATCGGCGCCACCGTCCGCGCCACCATCGGCGCCACCGTCCGCGCCACCGTCGGCGCCACCGTCCGCGCCACCATCGGCGCCACCGTCCGCGCCACCATCGGCGCCACCGTCCGCGCCACCATCGGCGCCACCATCGGCGCCACCGTCCGCGGTGCCCGCGGGTGCGTCCGTCGCGTCCATCGGGACGCCCGGGAGCGCGCCACTCTGCTCGCCGGCGGCGGCGATGTCGGTCGGGTCCTTGGGCAGGTCCGTCATGTCGTGCTCCTTCTCGATCGGCACCCGGCGGACGCCGGGCCGCTCCTGTTTCTAGTCGGCCCGGCCGGGTGCTGTCGAGCACCCGCGGGGGTGGTCAGGCCGACGTCCCCGGCTCGAGCCGTGCCCCGGCATCGACCGTCACGCCCGGCCCGATCACGCTGTCCCGCCCGACGAGGGTGACGTCGTCCGGGCCCAGGTCGTCGCCCGCGAGCCGCCCCACCCGTGCGCCGTCGCCGACGACGGTCCCGCTGTCGAGGACGGCCGAGGCGAGCTGCGCGCCCGGCCCGATCGTCACGCCGTCGAGGACGACGCAGTCCTCGACGACCGCCCCGGCCGCCACCCGGACGCACGGCCCCAGGACCGACCGACGGACCGTCCCGGCGACATCGCAGCCGTGGGTGACGAGCGAGTCGGCGATCTGCGCCCCTGCCCGCACACGCGCCGGCGGCAGCGACCCGGCCTCCGTCTGTACCGGCCAGCCGGGCTGGTCGAAGACGTCGACCCGCCCGTCGAGCAGGTCGCGGTGCGCCGCGAGGTAGGCCTCCGGACGGCCGACGTCCTTCCAGTACGACCCGACGGGCACGGCGACGACCCGCCCGCCCTCGACGAGGCGCGGCACCAGCTCCTCGCCGAAGTCCCCCAGTCCGGTGTCCGCGTCGTCGCCGTCCCCCGTCGCGTGCTCGCGCGCGATCTGCTCCAGCAGCGCCAGCAGGTCCTCCGCGCGGTAGACGAAGACCTCGGTGGCGACCGTCGTCGCGTCCGTCGTGCCGGGCTTGTACTCGACCCCCGTGACGACCCGGGAGACGACGCCCTCGACCCCGTCGACGGGGGACGGATCCTCGCCGACCCGCACGACCATCTTGTGGACCGCCTCGGCGGGGTCGACCTCGGCGGTGAGGATCGTGCACGTCGCGTCCCGATCCAGGTGCGCGGCGAGCAGGACCCGCAGGTCGGTGACGAACACGCTGTCGGCGCTCGTGACGATGACGTGCTCGGCCCCGTGCCGACGGATCTCGTCCCGGATCCGGTAGAGGTCGTCGGCGTTGCCCGTGGAGAACCCGCCGGTCGCGCCGCCGCCGCCCTCCTCGGGAACGATCCGCCGGTAGCCGCCGCGGGTGCGGTCGAGGTCCCACGGCCGCCCGGACTGCAGGTGCCGGTCGAGGGAGGACGCGAGGAACTGCACCGAGACCCAGACGTCGTCGATCCCGCTGTTGGCCAGGTTGCTCATCGCGAAGTCGATGAGCTGGTGGGTCCCGGCGAACGGCAGTGCGGGCTTGGCCCGCTCGCGGGTGAGGACGTCCATCCGGGAGCCCTGCCCGCCGGCCTGGACGATGCCGAGGACGGCCGGCTGCGGCCGACGGGGCATCCGGTGCGGCGAGAGCACGGTCATGGCGTCATCATCGCCCGCCGACGAGCCCCCCGCACCACCCGTGGGGAGGTCACCCCTCCCTACGCTGGGGGCATGACGGACCAGCGCGAGCACGACATCGTCCTCTTCGGCGCGACCGGCTTCGTGGGTCGCCTCACCGCGGCGCACCTCGCCGAGCACGCCCCCGGCGGCACCCGCATCGCCCTCGCGGGCCGCTCCCGCGAGCGCCTCGAGCAGGTCCGGTCGAGCCTTCCGCCGGCGGCCGCGGCCTGGCCCCTCGTCGTCGCAGACGCCGAGGACCTCACCGCCCTGCGCGAGCTCGCTCGCAGCACCCGGGTCGTCGTCACGACGGTGGGGCCCTACCAGCGCTACGGCAAGGCGCTCGTGCGCGCGTGCGCCGAGTCGGGGACGCACTACTGCGATCTCACGGGCGAGATCCTCTTCGCGCGGTGGAGCTCGGACACGTGGTCGGACGCGGCGCGCCGGAGCGGGGCGCGGATCGTCCACGCGTGCGGCTTCGACTCGATCCCCTCCGACCTCGGGGTCCACCTCCTCGCACGGACCGTCCGGGTGGCCGGCGAGGGCGAGCTCGGCGAGACGACCCTGTACGTCCGTCGCCTCGCCGGCGGACTGAGCGGCGGCACGATCGACTCGATGCGCCAGCAGGCGATCGAGACCTCGAAGGATGCTGCGGCACGCCGGCTCGTCGCCGACCCCTACGGCTACAGCCCCGACCGTCCCGCCGAGCCGACGCGGGCCGACGCGGCCCGCGCCGGGACCGCGCCCGAGGGCCCGCTCGGCCGCGTGGCCCGGATCACCCGATCGCTGCCCGTCCGGCGCGCGGCCGAGGTGGACCGCTGGACCGCGCCGTTCATCATGGCGTCGTTCAACACGCGGGTCGTGCGCCGGTCGAACGCCCTCACCGGCTTCTCCTACGGCCGCGGCTTCCGGTACCGCGAGGTGATGACGACCGGCTCGGGACCGCGGGGAGCGCTCACGGGCGGCGTCATCACGGCCGCGCTCGTCGGGGGGTTCGCGGCCATGTCCTTCGGCCCGACGCGCACGGCGCTCGACCGGGTCCTGCCCAAGCCGGGCGAGGGGCCCGGCGTCGAGCAGCAGGAGAAGGGCGCCTTCCGCATCGACATCCGGACCACGAGCACGACCGGCGCGCGCTTCCGATGCCTCGTCGGGGCGGACAAGGACCCCGGGTACTCCGGGACGGCCGTCATGCTCGGGCAGTCCGCCCTGTCGCTCGCCCAGGACGCTCCCGTGCCGGGCGAGGGTGGCGTCCTCACCCCCGCGACGGCGATGGGCGACGACCTCGTGGCGCGGCTGCGGGACCACGGCTTCACCCTCGAGGCGTCCCGGGTCGACGGAGGATTCGGTACGGATTCGTGACCCGCTCGCGGCCCCGCACGGGACGATCCTCGGCCGGCGACGTGTTCCCCTAGGGGCAGGACGTGTCACTCGGCACGTCGTACGCACCCACGAAGGAGACGCACATGCCTGGCGAGTACGGGTTCATCGTCTGGATCATCATCGGCGGCCTCGCAGGTTGGATCGCGAGCAAGTTCATGGGGACCGACGCCCAGCAGGGCCTCTTCCTCAACATCATCGTCGGCGTCATCGGCGCGCTGCTCGGTGGCTTCCTGCTCAAGCTGTTCGGTGTCGACATCGACGGGGCGGGCCTCATCATGACGTTCGTCACCGCCCTCATCGGCGCCTGCGTGCTGCTGTTCGGCCTCAAGGCCATCAGCGGTCGCCGCTGACCCCGCAGCACGCAGAACGCCCCGGTCCCCTCGAGGGGGCCGGGGCGTTCGTCGTGCGGGGGCGGGTCAGGTCGTCGTCGCCGTCGAGTCGGCACCGAAGCCGAGGTGGACGTGCTCGTTGAAGGTGACGAGCCCCACCCCGGTGCGGGTGACCTCGAGCGTCGTGACGGCCGCGTTCACCGCCGATCGCTCGAGCTCCTTCCACGTCTGCGACGAACCGTGCACGAGGTCGGTGACGATGGAGGCGAGCACCCCCGCCGAGGTGACGACGACGCCCGTCTGCCGTGCCCCCAGTCGCGCCACGAGCGTCGTCAGCGCCCCCTCGACCCGGCTGCTGAACTGGGCGAAGGACTCGTCGTAATCGGTGTCGTGGTCCCCGCCGGTCCAGCGCTGCGTCGCGACGTCGTACATCTCGTGGAAGGCCCGCCGCGGCTGGAAGGTCCGGATGAGGTCGGCGCGCATGATCGTCATCGAGCGGTAGGCCGGGCGGTGCGCGGTGATGACCTCCATGTGGTCGTACTCCGCCCAGCCCGGGTCCACGTCCGGCTCCACGCTCCACCCGGCGGCCTGCACCATCTCCTCGGCGGTCTCGCGCTGGCGGCGCATGCCGCCGTGGACGAGGACGTCGGGCACGACACCGCGCTCGGCGAGCGCGGCGCCGACGAGACGGGCCTGCTCGTGCCCACGGGCGGAGAGGACGTCGTAGTCCCGCCTGCCCCAGGACGCCTGCCCGTGGCGGACGAGGAGGATCCGGCTCACGAGCGGCCCTTCCTCCGGAGCGCGGCGGATCGCAGCACCCCGGACAGGCCCTGGCGCGGGCCGTACGCGGGACCGGAACGATCGAGCGCGGCACGCCGGGCGGCGGCGGTGTTCGCGCTGACGAGGAGGACGGACTGCTCGCGACGCTCCCGGGCCAGGGTCGAGCGGGCCGAGGCTCCGGGGCTGGCGGTGAACAGACGCTTGGTGGCCGCGACCGCGTCCGGGGACCGGGTGCGCAGCGCCTCGACGAGCTCCTGCGCCGCGGCCCCCGGGTCGGACGCGACCTGCGTCGCCAGGCCGATCTCGACCGCGCGGGTGCCGTCGACCTCCTCGCCCGTCATCGTCAGGCGCTTGGCGACGTCGGGCCGGACGTGCTCGGTCAGGGTCCGGATCCCCGACATGTCCGGGACGAGACCCCATCGCGCCTCGAGCACCGACCAGCGGGCGTCGGGGGTGGTGAACCGGACGTCGGCGGCCAGGGCGAGCTGCACCCCGCCGCCGAAGCAGTGGCCGTGGACCGCGGCGAGGACGGGGACGTCGAGCCGGCGCCACGCCCAGCACGCCTCCTGGAAGGTGTTCGTCCCGCGCCACGGCCGGGGGGCGAAGGCGCGGGCGACCCCCGAGGGGTCCTTCGTCGCGCTCGCGAAGTCGAGGCCGGCGCAGAACGAGTCGCCCTCCCCGGAGAGGACGACCGCGCGCAGCGAGCGGTCCCTCCGGAGCGCGCGGGCGGCGCTGACGAGGGCGTCGAGCATGGGGAGGGTGAGCCCGTTGAGCTTCTCGGGGCGAGCCAGGCGGACACGGGCGACGGCGTCCTCGACGACGCAGCTGACGTGCTCGGACCCGGTGTCCACACGCTGAGAGCTCATGGGACCAGCGTAGGACCCGCTCCGGCAGACTGGGGGCATGGCCGATGCCCCGACCCGGTCCGCCGCCAGCCCCGCCCCGGTCCTGTGGATCGGGGGCTACACGACGCGCGGCGAGGGTCGCGGGCCCGGGTTGCGGGCGCTGGATGCCGAGGCTGCGCGGGCGGGGCGGACCGAGGTCCTCGCCGAGGTCCCGCTCGCGGAGCCCTCGTACGTCGTCCCCCACCCGACCCTGCCGCGGAGCGTGGTCTGCGTCCACGAGACGGAGCACTCGGCGGTCTCGGTCGTCACGCTCGGGCCCGGCGACCAGCCCGAGGTCTCGACGACACCGACCGGCGGCTGGGGGGCCTGCCACGTGGCGGTGACCCAGGACGGGAGGTTCGCCGTCGTCGCGCACTACGTGTCCGGGTCCGTGGCGGTCATCGACCTCGAGTCCGGGCGCCGGACGGCCACGGTCGCGCTGGCCGGCAGCCCCGGGCCGGTCGCCGACCGCCAGGACGCCCCGCACGCCCACCACGTCCTGCTCGCACCGCGGTTCGAGGAGAGGGGCTGGCTCGTCCTCGTCTGCGACCTGGGCACCGACGCGGTCCACCGCTTCCGGCTCGGCACGGACGGCACGCTGACCGAGGCCGACGCGCCGGTCCGACTGCCGGCCGGGACGGGCCCGCGGCACGCGGCGCTCGTCGCAGGCAGGCTGCTCGTCGTGTGCGAGCTGAGCAGCGAGCTGTGGCTCGGGGCCCCCACGGACGACGGCGCGCGGACGTGGCACGAGATCGCTCGGATCCCGACGACCGCCCGCCCGACGCCCGACGGGCTCGCCGCCGCGCTGCGTCTCCTGCCCGACGCCGGCGCCGGGACTCGCGTCCTCGTCTCGACCCGTGGTCCCGACTCGTTCACCGTCGTCGACGTCTCGCCCGCGGACGACGACGGGCCGCCCCTGGTGGCCCGGGCCGAGCACGCGGCCGGGGGCCGCTGGCCGCGGGACGTCCTCGTCGACGGCGAGCTCGTGTGGGTCGCGTGCGAGCGCGGCGACGTCGTCACGGCGGTCCGCTGGGCCGATGGCACCGAGGTCGCGCGTCTGGCCTCGGGCACCCCGACCGGTCTGGCGCTCACCTGATGTCCCTCCGGAGGCGACCGAAGGAGAAGGACCCGAGCCCCGCCGAGCTCGAGGACTTCCTCGTCCGCCAGCGGCGGGAGAACGACCGACCGGCGCGAGCCCCTCGGATCCCGGCCCGGCGGATCACCGGCGTCCGCGTCGACATCGACGGGGTCGGCCCGGCGAGCGACCGCCCGTGCCCCGTCGTCACGCTCACCCCGCGCCGGGTCGAGCGGGAGCTCGTCGTCCTCCACGGCGGTGCGTACGCCTTCGGTCCGAGCCCCACGACGTGGCGCCGCCTGCACCGGTACGCCCACCTCGCCCGGGCCCGGACGACCGTCCCGCTGTACGCACGCGTGCCGAACGCCGATGCCGCCGCGTCGTTCCCCGGGGTGGTCGATGCCTACCGGCGGGTCGCCGAGAGCGCCGAGGGCCGGCTCGTGCTCATGGGTGAGTCCGCCGGCGGCGGGTACGCCCTCGGCCTGCTCGACGTCCTGCGGCGGGAGCACCCGGAGGTGCGGCGGCCGGCCCGGGTCGTCCTCGTCTCGCCGTGGCTCGACCTCGAGCTGTCGAGCCCGGGGGTCGACGAGCTCGACGCGGTCGACCCCGCGCTGTCGATCGTCTTCCTCCGCGCGATGGGCCGGCTGTGGGCGGGCGACGAGCCGGCGGACGCCCCGCATCTCAGCCCGGTGCGGATGGACCCCACCGGCCTGCCACCGCTGACGCTGCTGTGCGGGACGCGGGAGATCCTCCTGCCGGAGAACGAGGCGTTCCGGGACGCGGCGCGCGCCGCCGGCGTGGACGTCGAGTGGGTCCTCGGGCAGGACCAGCTCCACGTGTGGACCGATCAGCGCACCCGAGCAGCGCGCGCGGCGAACGCCACCGTCCTGCGGGCGATCACCGGGACGGGGCCGACGTCGGGCTGATGCGCGAAGCCCCGTCGCGGTCAGACCCGGGCCGCGGCGACGGCCGCCGCCAGGCGCTGCAGGGTGAGCGCCATGCCCCGCTCCAGCGAGGCCTCGAAGGGCGCCACACCGCCGAGGACCTTGTCCTGGAGGAGCACCGACATCTTCGTCACGCCCGCGGGGAGCTCGCGCCGGTGGACGACGCGGGTGCCACCCTCGGCCGGCTCGAGGTCGAAGGACCACACGGCGCCGTTCTCCTTGACCTTGAACGCGAGAGCGCGGTTCGGCTCGTAGCGGGTGACGACCGCGCGCGTCGGCCACACCTTCCAGCCGTCGCGGTTGACGTTGAGGAACCTCGTGCCGACGCCGACGGGCGCCGACCCCTGGACGGTCGAGCGGACGACCTGGGGGCTCAGCCCGCCGAGCACGCGGGGGTCGGAGAGGTGGGCCCAGACCGCCTCGGCGGGGGCGTCGATCGTCGTCGTGGCCTCGAGCTTCGGGTTCGGTGTGCTCATGGCGCCCAGTTCAGCACCTGCGGCCGCCCGGCACCACCGGGGGCGGTGACGGAGCGGCCCCACAGGGCACCCCGGGCCGCCCCCGACGGACCCGTCAGGGTGTCCGGCTGAAGAGCTTCTTCGTCGCGGCGCACGTGATGTCCCGCGAGGGCAGGCGCCCGTCGACGATGTACCGGGTGCGGTGCCAGCTCGCGCACGAGCTGACGTCGAGCGTCCCGTGCCCGGCGTACATCGTCGTCACGAGGCGCGATCCGCCGATGAGCTCGTGCGCGCGCAGGGCACCGCGGTACGGCGTCGGACCGTCGTACCGGTTGTTCATCACCAGGGCTCCACCGCGCGGGGCGCTCGCGAACGACCCCCGGTAGGCGTTCTTCGCCTTCGCCGGCCATCCGGCGCACGGCGAGCTCGCCCACGTCCAGACGGTGTGGAGGGTGCGGGTCGGGACCTGCAGGCGCGCACCCTCGCGGAACCACGCCGTCCGGTCGGTCGGGTTCGCCGCCTCCGAGCACAGCACGCCCTGGAACGAGGCGTCCATGCCGTACCGCGCGGCGAAGCCCCCTCGTGCGGCCGTCACGCGGCCTGGCGACAGGACGGGGGTCGGGACGGGCTGCGTCACGTCGACCGCCTCCTGCTCCGCGCGGTCGATCGCCGCGGCCGCGGCCGACTCGTCGGGCCCGCTCGTGGATCCGTCCGGGGCCGCGCGCGTGGCCGCGGCCGCCTCGCGCGCCCGCAGGAGCCGGGCCAGCTCGTGGGTGACGGACGCCAGGTGCCACCAGCCGTCGCCGTAGGAGAGCCCGACCGTGAGGTTCGCGAAGTCGGACTCCGAGATCACCTGACCGTCGACCCGCAGCGCGCGCTCGCGCAGCCGCGAGCGGACGTAGTCGTACTCGGCGCGTGTCTTCGTCCCGCCGGGGCACACCCGGTAGCCGACCTTGCCGCACTCGCGGAGCACCCAGTCGACGGACTCCCACGTGCCCTCGCCCGAGCCGAACCGGGCCGAGGACGGGCGAGCCGTCTCGCTCCCGCGGCCGACCCACGCGTCCGCGTCGAGGTTGCCGTCGATCACCAGCGCTCGCACCTTGGTCGGGAAGAGCGCGGCGTACGTCTGGCCGAGCTGGGTTCCGTAGGAGACCCCGTAGTAGTTGAGCGACGGCTGGCGCAACGCCCGTCGGACGAGCTCCATGTCGCGCGCCGTGTCCGCCGTCGACATGTAGTACTTGACGTAGTTGGGCGTCGTCTTGCAGGCCGCCCGCAGCTGGTCGTCGGCGCGGTACTGGGCCGCGCGCTGGGCCTCGCTGAGGGGCGTGCTCTGCGTCAGTTCCGCCCAGGGCCGGTCCGACCGGCACACGAGCGCCTGCGAGCGGCCGACACCCCGCGGGTCGATCCCGACGACGTCGTACCGGTCCGTCACCTTCGACCCGAGCACGCGGGCGAACCCGCCGATCGCCTCGATCGAGGACCCGCCGGGTCCGCCGGGGTTGATGAAGACCGCGCCCGTCCGCAGCGTGGACCGGCTCGCGAGGCGACGGGCCAGCCCGATCCGCATCGTCGGGCCGTCCGGTCGGGAGTAGTCCAGCGGGACGAGCGCGCTCGCGCACTGGTACCGGGCGCCGCGCTCGTCCCCGGTGCACGACCGCCATCGAAGCGTCGGGGTCCGCACCGCGGACATGTCGATCGTCGGGGTCGCCGCCGCGACGGACGGGGCGCCCTGCCGCGGCTGCGTCGGCGCGGCCGCCATGGCGCCGGCTCCACCGGCGAGCGCCACCGATGCCGCCCCGGCGAGCGCCGCCAGCGCCGCGATCGACCGTCGTCGAGCACCCATGCTCTTCCCCCTGCTGTCGCGTACGTACCGCGGCGGGAGCCCGCCACGACGGTGAACGTAGCAGCGGGCCCCGACGCCGGAGAGCCGGACGCCGCAAACCGCGGGCCCGGCTGCCGGCTCAGGCGTGGGCACCCTCGGGCACGTCGTCGACGGGCGCAGCGGATTCGTCGAGGTGCTCCGTCAGGCTCGTCCCCTCGACGTCGAGCGTCGGGAGGATCCGACCGAGCCAGCGCGGCATCCACCACGCGGACTCCCCGAGGACGTGCATGAGGGCGGGCACGAGCGTCATCCGGACGAGGACCGCGTCGACGAGGACCCCGACGGCCAGGCCGAAGCCCATCGGCCGGATCATCGTCAGCTCCGCGAAGACGAAGCCGGCGAAGACCGAGGCCATGATGAGCGCGGCTGCCGTGACGACCTTCGCCCCGTGCCCGAACCCGGTGATGACGGCCTTGCGCGCGGGCTCGCCGTGGGCGTGCGCCTCCTTCATGCCCGCGACGAGGAACATCTGGTAGTCCATCGCGAGCCCGAAGAGGACACCGACGAGCATCACCGGCATGAACGACAGGATCGGCCCGGGGGTGTCGACGTCGAAGAGCTGCCCGAGCCAGCCCCACTGGTAGACCGCGACCGTCGTGCCGAACGCCGCCCCGACGGACAGGAGGAAGCCACCGGTCGCGACGAGCGGGACCAGGAGCGAGCGGAAGACCGCCAGGAGCAGCAGCAGGGACAGGCCGATGACGATCGCGAGGTAGACCGGCAGCGCGTCCGCGAGCTTCTTGCTGATCTCGATGTTCGCGACGGTCTGGCCCGTGAGGCCGACCTCCGCGTCGAGCCGCTCGCCGAGGGAGCCGGCCGTGCCCTTGAGGAGCTGGACAGTCGTGGCCGTGTGCTCGTCCGCCGGGCCGCCGTCGGGGACGACCTGGAAGGCCAGGGTGCGGCGGTCCTCGCTCACGCCGAACGGGACGACGGCGGCGACGCCCTCGGTGCGCCCCATGACCTCGGCGACGACGGCCTGCTCGTGGGTGATGTCGTCCTTGGCGACGGGGTCGTCGTGGCTGACGACCGCGACGATGGGGCCGTTCTGGCCGGGGCCGAAGTTGTCGGCGACGAGCTCGAACGTGCGGTGGCCGGTCGTCTCCGCCGGCTGGCTCGAGCCGTCGGGCAGGCCCAGGCGCAGGGTCGTCGCGGGCCACGCCAGGGCGCCGCAGATCGCGATGACACCGAGCGCGACGAGCACGGGGTGGCGCGTGACCAGCCGGGCGTACCAGTGGCCGTGGTCCTCCGCGTGCTCGTCACCGTGGCCGCCCTCGGGCAGGACACCCGGCTCGACGAACCCGGCGCTGCGCCACGACCGGCGGCTGAGGACCCGCGTGCGCACGATCCCGAGCAGGGCCGGGGTGAGGGTCAGGGCGACCAGGACGGCCACCGCGACGGTGGACGAGGCGACGAACCCCATCTGCGCGAGCAGCGGAATGCCCGTGACGAAGAGGGCTGCGAGGGCGATGACCACGGTCGTCCCGGCGACGACGACGGCAGACCCGGCGGTCCCGGTGGCCCGGCCGATCGACTCGAGCATCGGCGCGCCGGCCAGGAGCTGGGTGCGGTGCCGGTTGACGATGAACAGCGCGTAGTCGATGCCGACCGCAAGCCCGAGCATCAGCGCGAGCGAGGGCGTCAGCTGGTGCATCGTGTAGAAGTGCGTGCTCGCCATCGCGCCCGCGAGACCGACGGCGACGCCGATGAGGGCCGAGGCGATGGGCAGGCCCGCCGCGACGAGGCTGCCGAGGGCGATGAGGAGGACGAGGCCGGCGACGAGCACACCGATGGCCTCGCCCGGGCCGATGATCTTCGTCGACTGGGTGATGTCGGCGCTGTAGTCGATGACGACGCCGGCGTCCGCGAGGCTCTCACCCTCGGCGACGACCGCGTCCTTCGTCTCCGGCGCCACCGAGGGCACGGACTTGGTGAAGCGGACCTGGGCGACGGCGGTCGAGCCGTCCTTCGTCACGAGCCGCGTGTCGCCCGCGCTGTCGACGAGCATCTGGCCGTCGCGCAGGTCCTTGCGGGCCTCGATCAGCTGCTTGCGCGCCCGGTCGAGCTTCTCCCGGGCGGGCACGATCTTCTTCTCGCCCTCGTCGACGACGATCTGGTTGCGGAGGATGGCCGGGTTCGTCGGGTCGGTCCGCTTCAGCTGCTCGAGCCCGTCCTTGGCGAACTTCAGCTTCCCCTCGGCCTCGTCGAGCTTCTTCTTCCCGGCGTCGTAGCGCTTCTGCCCGTCGTCCAGCTTCTTCCGGCCCTCGCGCAGGCGGGTGCGGGAGTCGTCGAGCTCCGCCTGCGCCGTGAACGGGTCGATGACGTCGGCGACCTCGTCCTCCTTCTTCCAGGTCGCGAAGACGCGGCGGATCGCGGCGCGCTGCTTCGCGTCGAGGGCGTCACCGTCCTCGGACCGGACGACGACGGCGGCGAACCCGCCCGAGGCGTCCGGGATCTCTCGCTGCAGGTCGGACTGGACCGCCTCGAACTGCGAGCCGGGGATCGACACCTCGCTCGTCACGGGCCGGCCGAGGCTGGCTGCGGCGGCGCCGGCGACGACGAGCGCGACGAGCCAGAGGGCGAGGACGACCTTCGCGTGGGCGGCGCACCAGCGGCCGAGGCGGTAGAGGGCGAGTGCCATGCGGGTTCTCCCGAGAGATGTGGACGATCCGGGCGCTGGGCCCGAGCGCAGGTCACGGCGGTGGACGGCGCGCGACCGACCGAACACTACAGATGTAGTAACCATTCCCGCGACCGGGCGCGCAACGGCCACGGTCCACACTAGGCGCACGATGACCGACGCTCCCCCCGCCCCCCCGCCCGGGCCCGGGACTGGGTCTTTTTCTCATACACAACTCCCCGCCCACGAGACGGACCCCCAACTCCTATTCCGTCTTNGCTCGTCCTGGCGACGATCCCGTGGATCCCCGGCGACCCCTCGGCGGACCTGCGCAGCGAGCTGGCGGCCTTCCACTCGAACGCGGTGTGGCTCAACCTGCTCATCGGAGCGATCGGCTTCGGCGGGATGTTCGCGCTCGTGACGTACATCGGGCCCGTGCTGCAGCACGTCACCGGGCTGGGGCCCGGGGCGGTCCCGGTGGCGATGCTCGTGCTCGGGCTCGGCGGGTTCGCCGGGACGGCGGCCGCCGGTCGGCTCGTCGGCCGGAGCGTGACGCGCACCCTCGCGGCGGGGATCGTCGGGACGGGGGTGATGCTCGTGGTGTTCGCCGCGGTGGCCAGCTGGGCCGTGCCGGCGATGGTGGCGATCTTCCTCGTCTCGTTCGCCACGGGGCTGCTGGTCGTCGCGCTGCAGATCCGGCTCATGGCGGTGGCGGGGACGGCCCGGACGCTCGGAGCCGCGAGCAACCACGCGGCGCTCAACCTCGCGAACGCGCTCGGCGCCTGGGTGGGGGGTCTGGTCCTCGACGCCGGCTGGGGCTGGCGGGCACCGAGCCTCGTCGGCGCCGGCCTCTCCACGCTCGGCCTCGTCGCCTTCCTCGCCTCCCTCCGCGAGCCCGCTCCCTCCCCTACTCGCAATTGCGCGCGCAACTGACATCTGCGCGCCAAGTATCACGCGCGGATGCACCAGATCGCGCGCAGATCTCGATGTGGTGCGGCGCCCGATCGCGCGAGGCGGCGCGGCCCCGGCGGTAGGGTCCGGGGCCGTGCGTCAGTCCATCCGCCCCGCCACGCCCGACGACGTCGCCGACGTCCACCGGCTCGTCGTCGCCCTCGCCGAGTACGAGCGCGCGCCAGACGAGGTGCGCTCGACCCCGGAGCACTTCCGGCGGGCACTATTCCCCGACCACGGCCGACCGACGACGTTCTGCCACGTCGCGGAGGTCGACGGAGAGGTCGTCGGCATCGCCGTCTGGTACCTGACGTTCTCGACCTGGACCGGCGTCAACGGGATCTGGCTCGAAGACCTCTTCGTCGACCCGGCGCACCGGGGACGCGGGCTCGGCCAGGGCCTGCTGCGGGCGCTGGCCGGCGAGTGCGTCGAGCGGGGGTTCCAGCGCCTCGAGTGGTGGGTCCTCGACTGGAACACCCCGAGCATCGAGTTCTACCGCTCGCTGGGGTCGACCCCGCAGGACGGCTGGACCGTCCATCGCGTCGACGGGGCGGCCCTCACCGCGCTCGCCGCCCCCTGACCCCCCTCGCCAGCACTTGCGCGCACCAATGACATCTGCGCGCGATATTCGGCGCGCAGGTGTCATTGGCGCGCAGATCCGAAGGGTGTCGGGGCGAGCTAGAGGCCGCACCGACGTCAGCCAGCTGCATGAGGACCTCGCGGTCGGGGCTTCGCGTCGGAGCCGGCGCTCTCCGCATCGCGGCGTCGCCAGGGGCAACGATCGAGAATCTGCGCGCCACAACGAGCATCCGCGCGCGATATTCGGCGCGCAGATGTCAG
This sequence comes from Janibacter massiliensis, assembly GCF_900289115.1. GTDB lineage: Bacteria > Actinomycetota > Actinomycetes > Actinomycetales > Dermatophilaceae > Janibacter_A > Janibacter_A massiliensis. Next base: position 524,867 of record NZ_LT985196.1, read on the forward strand.
TTGCGCGCGCAAATGCGGGGAGAGGGCGGCGGGGTTACTGGACGCCCTCGACGTGGCGGTTGTCGATGTCGGCCGCGTCGGCGAAGGCCGGGTTACCTCGGGTGACCGACGTCGAGCCGAAACCCATCCGGCCGAGGACGACGCCGACGACGATCGCGAGCGCGACGACCACCCACGAGGCCCAGAACAGCGGCCAGCTGAGGATCATCACCGACACCATCATGAGGACGAAGCCGACGAGCGCGACGCCCACGGCCGCCCACATCGAGACGCTGTTGCCGTGCCCGGGGCCGCCGTGGCCGGCGGTGGCGTTCGAGCTCATCGGGGGGATCCTTCCGAGGACGGGGGACGACGTGGCGGCCATCATCCCACAGCGCGGTACGGCCGCCCGTCCCCCTCGTCACTCCTGGGGCTGGGCCTGCGCGCGGACCTCGTCCATGTCGAGCTGCTGCACCTGCTCGATGATCTGCTCGAGCGCGGCTCCGGGCAGCGCGCCCGGCTGCGAGAAGACGAGGATCCCGTCACGGAACGCCATCACCGTCGGGATCGAGGTGATCTGCAGCGCGCCGGCCAGCTCCTGCTCGGCCTCGGTGTCGACCTTCCCGAAGCGCACGTCGGGGTACTTCTCCGACGCCGCCTCGAAGACGGGGCCGAACTGGCGGCACGGGCCGCACCACTCCGCCCAGAAGTCGACGAGGGTGATCCCCTCCTGCTCGACGGTGCTGACGAACGTGTCCTTGGTGAGGGCGGTGGTCGCCACGGCGTTCTCCTCGGGGGTCGCGGGGCAGCGCACGGTCGGCGCCGGTCGTTCGTCGTCCTCAACAGCACCCGGCCGCGGACCATTCCGCGGATCGGTCACCGAGCCGCGATCCCGCGCCACCGCACCGTGATCCGTGGGTCACACAGGCTCACCTTCGTGGACCGGCTGACTACTACGCGTCGTAGCATCCGGGCGTCACATCGGTTGCTCGATTGTCCCCGAGGGAGGCGTCAATGGACGCCCTGGAGCTGGCACGGTGGCAGTTCGCCATCACCACCGTGTACCACTACTTCTTCGTGCCGATCACCATCGGCATGAGCGCGCTCGTCGCCTGGTTCCACACGTCGTGGCTGCGCAAGCGCAACCCGAACGACCTTCGCCTGGCGAAGTTCTTCGGCAAGCTGTTCACCATCAACTTCGCGCTCGGTCTCGTCACCGGCATCGTCCAGGAGTTCCAGTTCGGGATGAACTGGTCGGACTACTCGCGCTTCGTCGGTGACATCTTCGGCGCACCGCTGGCGTTCGAGGCGCTCCTGGCCTTCTTCATGGAGTCGACCTTCCTCGGCCTGTGGATCTTCGGCTGGGGCCGTATCCCGGAGAAGCTGCACGTCGCGTGCATCTGGCTCGTCCACATCGGCACGGTGCTCTCGGCGTACTTCATCCTCGCCGCCAACTCGTTCATGCAGAACCCGGTGGGCTACCGGTACAACCCGGAGACCGGCCGCGCCGAGATGGCCGACTTCGTCGCGGTCCTGACGAACAAGGTCCAGCTCGTCACCTTCCCGCACGTCATCACCGCGTCCTACATGGTCGGCGGCGCCTTCATCATGGCCGTCGCGCTCCACAAGGCGCGCCAGGCGCAGAAGGTCGCGGCCATCGCCGCCGACACCGACACGAGCACCGACACCGATCCGGCCACGGGCGAGTCCGACGTCTCGATGTTCCGCCGCGCGGCCCGCCTCGGCGCGGTCGTCACCCTCGTCTCTGGCCTCCTGGTCACGGTCACCGGCGACATCCAGGGCAAGATCATGACCGAGGTCCAGCCGATGAAGATGGCGGCGGCCGAGGCGCTGTACGACACCCCGCCGAACGGCGAGTGCGCCCCCTTCTCCGTCCTCACCGTCGCCGACCTCGGCGGCAAGAACCCCAAGCACGTCATCGAGGTGCCGTGCCTGCTGTCCTACCTCGGCACGGGCTCGTGGGACGGCCAGGTCAAGGGCATCGCGGACGTCGAGAAGGAGTACCAGGCGACGTACGGCAAGGGGGAGCTCACCGCCTCGCCGACGTACGTGCCGAACATCCCGATGTCGTACTGGAACTTCCGGTTCATGATCGGCTCGGGCATCTTCGCCGCGGCCGTCGCCGCGCTGGTCCTGGTGATGACGCGTAAGAAGCGCGTCCCGATGCAGGGCTGGTGGACCCCGCTGCTCGTCCTCGCCCCGCTGGCCACCGTCCTGGGCCACAGCTTCGGCTGGATCTTCACGGAGACGGGCCGGCAGCCGTGGATCGTCTTCGGCGAGATGACGACGAGCCGGGGCGTCAGCCCGAGCGTGAGCGCCACCGACGTGTGGATCTCGATGATCGTCTACACCCTGCTGTACGGCGTCCTCGCGGTCATCGAGGTCAAGCTCTTCCTCGACTACATCAAGAAGGGTCCGGAGCCGTTCGAGGAGCCCACCCAGCTCCGGGACGACGACGAGCTCGCCTTCGCCTACTGACGCGCGATCTGACGACAAGGACTGACTGCAATGGATCTCGCAACGTTCTGGTTCATCCTCATCGGAGTCCTGTGGACCGGCTTCCTCGTCCTCGAGGGTTTCGACTTCGGCGTGGGCATGCTCCTGCCGGTCCTCAGCCGCGGCGGTGACCCCGTCGAGACCGAGAAGCGGCGCCGGCTGCTGCTGACGACCATCGGCCCGTTCTGGGACGGCAACGAGGTGTGGCTGATCACCGCCGGTGGCGCGACCTTCGCCGCGTTCCCCCACTGGTACGCGACGATGTTCAGCGGCTTCTACCTGCCCCTGCTCCTCGTCCTCGTCGCCCTCATCGTCCGGAACATGGGCTTCGAGTACCGCCACAAGCGCAACAGCGACGCGTGGCGCCGGGGCTGGGACATCGCGATCGTCGTCGGCTCCGTCCTCCCGCCGCTGCTCATCGGCACCGCCCTGACGAACATCGTGCGCGGCCTGCCGATCGACAAGGACATGGAGTTCACGGGCAACCTGCTGACGATCCTCAACCCGCTGAGCCTGCTCGGCGGCCTCACGATCCTCACGCTCTGCCTCGCGCACGGCGCGCACTTCATCGCGCTCAAGACCGACGGGGACATCCGGCACGATGCCCGCGCCTTCGCGACGAAGGCCGGGGTGGTCGCGGCGGTGCTCGCCGTCGTCCTCCTCCTGACGCTCGGCCTGACCCGCGGCGGGACGCTTCTGTCGTGGCTCACCACGGCGGTCGCGGCGGTCGCGCTGCTCGCGGCGATCTTCTTCAACACCAAGGGCGCCGAGGGCAAGGCGTTCGTCGGGACGACGCTGACGATCGCGTTCGCCGTCGTCACGTACTTCCTGCTGCTGTTCCCGAACGTCATGCCGACGAACCTGGCGGGCGGCACGGACCTGACGATCGCCAACGCGTCGAGCTCGCCGCTGACGCTGAAGATCATGACGGGCGCCGCCCTCGTCTTCACGCCGATCGCCCTGCTGTACACCGCGTGGAACTACTGGGTGTTCCGTCGCCGCCTGACGACGAAGCACATCCCCGCCGCGCAAGGGCTCTGACCCCCGCGCACGCACGACGGGCGGCGCCCGGTCCGGACTCCGGGCCGGGCGCCGCCCGTACGCTCTACGTCCGACCGCCCCCCGACCGCCACCCCCGAGGCCCGATGAGACCGTTCGACCCCCAGCTGCTCGTGGTCGCGCCCGCCGCCCGCCGGCCCGTGGTCGCGCTCGGCATCGCCGGGGTCCTCTCGGGGGCCGCGACGATCGGCTCGGCGTTCGCGATCGCGGGCCTCGTCGTCGCGGTCGCACGCGGCGGGTCCGTCCTGGCCCCGGCGATGTGGGTCGCGGCGCTCTTCCTCGTGCGAGCGGTCCTGGCCCACGTCACCGAGCGCGTCGCCGCATGGGCGGGGACGCGGGTCGCGACGGACCTGCGCTCCACGCTGCTGCGAGCCTGGCTGGAGCGCGGGGCCGACGAGCGACCCGACCGGGCCCGTGCGAGCACCCTCGCCAGCCAGGGGTGCGCGACCGTCGAGCCGTACGTCGCGCGGTACCTGCCGGCCCTCATCACGGCAGCGGTCGTCCCCGCCGCGGTCGTGGTCGTCCTCGCCGTCGTCGACTGGGTCAGCGCTCTCGTCGTCGTCCTCACGGTCCCGCTGCTCCCGGTCTTCGCCGCCCTCATCGGCGCTCGCACCGAGGCGGACACGCAGCGGCGGTGGCGCGCGCTGAGCGACCTGGCCGGGCACTTCCTCGACGTCGTCCGGGGCCTGCCGACCCTCGTCGTCCACGGCCGCGCGGAGCGCCAGGTGGCGACGATCGAGCGGGTGAGCGAGAAGCACCGCGTCGCGACGATGCGCACCCTGCGGCTGGCGTTCCTCTCCTCCGCCGCGCTCGAGCTCCTCGCGACGATCTCGGTCGCGATCGTCGCGGTGTCCGTCGGGCTGCGCCTGACGACGGGGCACATGACCCTCGGCGTCGGGCTCGTCGCGATCCTCCTGGCCCCCGAGGCGTACTGGCCGATCCGGCGCGTCGGCGCCGAGTTCCACTCCGCGGCCGACGGGGTGCAGGCGCTGCAGGACGTCATCGCCGAGCTGGGTGTCTCGAGCGGGTCCGCATCAGCACCCGCCGGCGGCGCCGACGCCACGGGGATGCCGATGCTCGAGGCGCGTGGCCTCACCTACCGCTACCCCGGGACGGAGCGGGACGTGCTGCACCACCTCGACGTGACCACCGGCCCGGGCCTCACGGTCGTCACCGGACCGTCCGGCACGGGGAAGACGACGCTGCTCGAGGTCCTCGCCGGCATCCGCCGCCCCACCGCCGGGACCGTGGCCCACCCCACGACCCACCTGGTGAGCCAGCGCCCGTTCCTCGGCGCGGGGACGATCCGGGACAACGTCCTGCTCGGGGCGCCGGAGGGCACCGATGACGACGCGATCGGGGCCGCCCTCGCGCGCGTCGGGCTCGCCGACGTCGTCGCCGGGTTGCCCGCGGGCCTGGACACCGTGCTCGGCGACGACGGCTTCGGCCTGTCCGCCGGCCAGCGCGCCCGCCTGGTGCTCGCCCGGGCCCTGCTGTCGACCGCGCCGGCCGTCCTCGTCGACGAACCGACGGCGCACCTCGATCCGGCGTCCGCGCAGCTCGTCCACGACGTCCTCGCCGACCTCGCGCGGGAGCGGGCGGTCGTCGCCGTGACCCACCGGGCCGAGCTCGTCGCCCACGCCGACCGCCACGTGGTCCTCGAACCCGTCGGGGCGGACCGATGAGTGCCCGGGTCCGCACCGTCGTCGTCACCCCCGCCGTCGTCCGGGCCGGGCTGCTCGGCGGGGTGGCGAGCGCGTCGGGGATCGCGCTCACCGCCACCTCGGGATGGCTCATCGTCCGCGCCGCCCAGATGCCCCAGATCCTCAGCCTCCTCGTCGCGATCGTCGCGGTGCGGACGTTCGGCATGGCGCGGCCGGTGTTCCGGTACTGGGAGCGGCTCGTCAGCCACGACGCGGCGCTGGCCGATCTCGCCGACCGCAGAGCCCGGTTGTACGCCGACCTCGTCCCCCTCACGCCCGCGCGGCTCGGTCGGCGCGGTCGGGCCGACCTCCTCACGGGGGTCGTCGACGACCTCACCGAGGTCACGGAGGCCTCGGCGCGGGTCACGGTGCCGGTCCTGGCGGCCGGCGTCGCGGGTGGGCTCGCGACGATCCTCACGGCGTGGCTCCACCCAGTCTCGGGGCTGGTCCTGCTGGCGATGCTGCTCGCCGCGGCGCTCGTCGTCCTCCTCTCGGTCCGGCTCGAGTCGGCCGCGCAGGACGACCTCGGGGCCGCCCGCGCCGAGGTCTCCCGGGTCGCCGCCCTCGTCGCCGACCACGCGGGCGAGCTCCAGGCCGTGGGCGGCACCGAGACCGCGATGTCGTGGGTCGAGGACGCCCACGCCCGGGTACGAGCCGCGACCTCCCGGCAGGCCCGGGGCCGGGCCCTGTGCGCGGCGCTCGTCCTCGTCGTCACCGGGGCCGCCACCCTGACCGCGGCGTGGGTGAGCAGCCGGAGCGGGCTGCCGGACCCGGTCCGCGCGCTCCTGGTCCTCACCCCCGTCGCGACCGGCGAGGTCATCGGCGTCCTCACCGATGCGACCCGCGCGTACGCCCGCGCCCGTGCGAGCGCCCGCCGGCTCGAGGGACTCCTCGCGCAGGACCCGGCCGTGGTCGACGGGGGCGGCGCGGCGTTCGAGATCGACGACGTCCCCACCGTGACGACCCGGGACCTCACCGCGTCGTGGACCGGGGCGCGCCCGCACCTGGGGCCGCTCGACCTCGACCTTGCGCCGGGCGACCACGTCCACGTGAGCGGACCGAACGGGTCCGGGAAGTCGACACTGCTCGCCGTCCTCGCGCGGCACCTGGACCCGACGGGCGGGACGCTCGCAGCCGACGGCACCGACCTGACCGGCGTCCCGCTCGCCGACGGGCGCGCCCTGCGCACCCTCGTCGACGACGAGCCGCACGTCTTCGCCTCGACGCTGCGGGAGAACCTGCGCCTCGCCGCGCCGATCGACGGGGAGGGCTCCGACCCCGACGACGCGACGCTCGTCCGGGCGCTGCGCCGCGCGGGGCTCGGGGCGTGGTTCGACGGGCTCGCCGACGGCCTCGACACCCGGCTCGGAGCGACCGGCCGCTCGGTGTCCGGGGGCGAGCGTGCGCGGCTGGCGATCGCCCGCGCCCTGCTGTCCCGTCGGCCGCTCGTCCTCCTCGACGAGCCGGTCGCCCACCTCGACACCCCGACGGGCGCGGCCGTCCTCCAGGACCTCTTGGAGTCCGCGGAAGGCCGGACCGTCGTCATGGTGAGCCATCACGACGTCGGGACCGACGGCTTCGACCGGTCCGTGGTGCTCAGCCCGCCGAAGGAGCCGTGACCGTCATGCCGATGCGATCGCTCGGTGCGCTCGAGCGCACCGTCATGGACGTCGTGTGGGACCACGGCGGGCCCGGCGGGCTCACCGTCCGCCAGGTCCTCGAGCGGCTGCCGGACCAGCAGCTGGCGTACACGACGGTGATGACCGTGCTCGTCCGGCTCGCTGGCAAGGACCTCCTGACCCGCCGGCGGGACGGCCGAGCCTGGCGGTACAGGGCCGTGCAGACCCGTGAGGAGCTGGCGAGCCGGGCGATGCGCGACCCGCTCCACGCCCTCGACCACGCCGCGCGGCAGTCCGCGATCCTCTAGTTCATCGAGGAGGCCACCCCTGGAGAGCTCGACACGCTCCGTCGGGCGATCGCCGACGTCGACGCCCGCGCCAAGGACTCCTGACCGACACCCGCCCACCGAGCGCTTCCCGCCTCGTGAATCGACTCGCGCCCCCCGGCGCACCCTTCGCGCCTCGTCAATCCACTCGTGGTCACCGGATCCGGTGACCACGAGTCGATTCGGTGCGCGCGAGCCCGGGACCGCCGGGCCAGCCGCAGCGACCTAAGGGGTCAGTCCCAGGCCGGCGGCGGGGGTGGACCGATCCGGTCGACAGCCGCGTGAAGGTCTCCACCCTGGTCGCCGGGGGTGGCGTCGGTCGGGGCCGTGCCACCGTCCTCGGCCGGGTCGACCGACTCGGACGCGCCCTCGTTCCGCTCCGCCTCGACCGCGACCCATGCAGCCGGGGCCGCAGCGGCGGCGGCGACGGCACCCAGGTGGACGTCCCGTTCCTCCGGGAGCCGGCGCTCCTCGCCCCGGGCGTCCCGCTCCGAGCGGTCGACCGGCGCCTCGCGGCTGACGAGACCCGCGCCGTGGCTCGGCTCGATGCCGGGGAAGTTGCCGTGCGAGATCGGGTCGTCCGTCAGGTAGGCGGGCTTGCCGCCCTCGCGAGGCTGGCTGAGGAAGTCGCCGTGGTGACCGGCGCGCTCCGGCGGCGGACCCTTCGGAGGGTTGCGCTGCTCGGTGATCGCGTCGGTGTAGGAGGCGATGACGCCGCTGACGCCGCTCTGGCTGCCGGTCTCGGGCGCCTCCGGGGAGGTGCCCGTGCCGGGCGGCGGCGGGACGTCCGCCGGGTGCGAGGACGAGGGCCCGCCCACCGGGTGCGGCGGGGGGGGGGGGGGGGGGGGCGGCTCCTTTTAAAAACCCCCCGGCCCCCCGGAGGGGCCCCACCCCCCCCGGCCGCCTTTTCTTTTTAAAAAAAAAAAAAACACGAACCCAGCGTACC
>NZ_LT985196.1:533026-630536 GCF_900289115.1 Janibacter massiliensis
TGTGGTGCAGAGTCGGCGCCCTCCGGGCTCTCCCCCTCTCTATTCGTGGGCAGCGTCAGATGTGTATAAGCGACAGCCGGGGGCAGGCGGCACCGAGGGGCCACCCGAGCCCGGGGGCGGCGGCACGCTGGCCTGGGCCGTGTGGAGGGCGAACGACCGGATCGCGCCGCGCTGCTCCATCGCGCGCAGGGCGCCGAGGACCCGCTCCCGCTCCCCAGCGTCGGCCGGGCGGCCCGTCGCCTCGAGGTAGGCGAGGACGCCGAGGTCCCGGTAGTGGCGCTCGACGTCGTTGCCGGGTCCCCCGAGAGCGCCGTCGGCCTTGTTCGCGAGGTTGTCGAGCTGCGAGCGGGCCTTGTCCATGAAACCCATGCGTCCCCTCCGTCCGGCCCGCGGCCGGGCCCGTCGTCGACGCGCCGGTGCGCGCCGGTGCGTGCGCAACCCTACGGACCGGCGCCTCGGATCACTAGGGTTCGAGGTGACCGGTCGCGCGACCGTCGCGGCCGACTGCGGACACGAAGGGGAACCAGCGGTGACGATCCACGGCAAGCTGTTCACGGACTTCAAGGAGACGGAGTCGAGGGACCAGTTCTCGCTCCAGAACAAGAAGCTCCTGAAGATCCAGATGGGGTACGGCCCGGTCTGGGCCAGGTCGGGCTCGATGGTCGCCTACCAGGGCGACATCCGTTTCGAGAACAAGGGCTCGGGCGGTCTGGGCAAGATGTTCAAGCAGGCGATGACCGGCGAGGGCGTCAACATGATGCAGTGCTCCGGCCAGGGCGAGCTGTTCGTCGCCGACATGGCCTCGGAGGTGCAGGTCATGTACCTGGAGAACGACCTGATCTCCGTCAACGGCAACAACGTCCTCGCGTTCAGCTCGTCGATCGAGTGGGACATCAAGCGGATCCAGGCCCGCGGCGCGGCGATGACCGGCGGCCTGTACAACGTCGAGCTGCGCGGCACGGGCTACGTCGCCATCACGACCAAGGGTGACCCGGTCGCCCTCGATGTGGCCTCGGCCCCGACCTTCGGTGACGCCCAGGCCGTCGTCCTGTGGACGCACGGGGTCCGCATGGACATCCGCGTCGACACCGGCGGTCTGAAGTCGATGGTCCGCGGTGGCACCGGGGAGACATTCCAGATGGCCTTCTCCGGCCAGGGGTACGTCCTCGTCCAGCCCTCGGAGTCGGTCGTCGAGGGCAACGGCCAGGGCGGCAGCGGCGGGGGCGGCGGGGCGAGCGCGCTCGGGTCGCTCCTCAGCTGACCCTGCCTAGGAAAAAAGTTCCCGGTCGGAGGCAACCAATGGCGCGTTCGTCCCGTCCTAAGGGTATGGGGACACCCGAAGGGGGAACGACGGGCGCGCCGGAGGGCGGATCCGTCGGCGGCGCGGGGGCGCCGCCCGGCCCGGCGCCGCGTGCTGACAGCGCGCGGCGCCGGCTCCGGCCGGGGGTCGGGGTCGCGTCGTTCGTCGCCGGGGGGCTGGCGGTCACGCTCGCCTCGGTGCCGATCGTCCTCGGCCTCATGGTGGTCGGCAGCGCGGAGCGGCCGACCACCGTCTTCGAGCAGTGCGAGCACGAGGACCTCACCGCGACCGGCCCGGACGGGGGTCCGGTGCGCACCGGGCTGTGCGTCCAGCACGCCCTGCGCGACCCGATCCTCGGAGTGCACCTCGACCAGCTGCGGCTCGTCGTCCGGCAGGAGGACGGCACCGAGATCCCCCGGGCCGTCACGTACGGCTGGCCGCTGCGGCGCGACGCACAGCCGGAGGTCGTGTTCGGCTCGGACACGGTCACGGTCTCCGACGGGCACGTCACCGCGACGTTCCCGCGGGTGAGCGCGGAGGACCTCGGATGAGCGCCTGGCTCCGGGGCGCGCTCGGGTTCGCCCTCGGCGTCGTCGTCGCCGTGCCGGTGGCCTACCTGGCGGTCGGTGCGCTCGTCGTCGCCGAGCTCGCGTTCCACCAGCCGCAGACCGTGTGGGAGCAGTGCGAGGGCCGCTACTGCGTCCGGCACGAGAGGGCCGACCGCCTGCTCGCGGAGGACACCGACGTCCTCGTCCTGGTGGAACCCGCCCACGACGCCCTGGAGGGCGGTCGCGCGGAGGTGCCCTGGCCGTTCCCGTACGAGGTCGGCGCTGGTGCCGACGTCGCCGGCGACCACGTCACGCTCAGCGGGGAGGACGGCACGACCGTCCGGATCGACACGGACATCCTCGACGCCGCCGCCACCCGCTGACCGACACCCCATCCGTCCACAGGCCGGGCCGGTGGGAGGATGGCCCCCATGACTGCGCAGGCTCCCGCACCCACCGACGACCGCCGCACCGACGGGGACATCATCGAGATCGCCCGCGAGCAGGTCCTCGATCGCGGGGTCCCGCTGAACCGGGAGCAGCTCATCGAGGTTCTCCGCACCGGCGACGACCGGCTCGAGGAGCTGCTGTCCCTCGCCCACGAGGTCCGGATGCGCTACCAGGGCCCGGCCATCGAGGTCGAGGGCATCGTCTCCCTCAAGACCGGCGGCTGCCCCGAGGACTGCCACTTCTGCAGCCAGTCGGGCCAGTTCACCTCGCCCGTGCGAAGCGTGTGGCTGAACATCCCCGAGCTCGTCCGGGCCGCGAAGCAGACCCGCGAGACCGGCGCGAGCGAGTTCTGCATCGTCGCCGCCGTCCGCGGTCCCGACGAGAAGCTCATGGCGCAGATGCGCGAGGGCGTCAAGGCGATCCACGACGAGGTCGACATCCACGTCGCCGCCTCCTTGGGGATGCTCAGCCAGGAGCAGGTCGACGACCTCGTCGACATGGGCGTGCACCGCTACAACCACAACCTCGAGGCGGCGCGCAGCTACTTCCCGGAGGTCGTCACGACGCACACCTACGAGGAGCGCTGGGACACCTGCCGGATGGTCAAGGAGTCCGGCATGGAGCTGTGCTGCGGCGGGCTCGTCGGCATGGGCGAGACGCTCGAGCAGCGGGCGGAGCTCGCCGCCGAGCTCTCGGCGCTCGAGCCGCACGAGGTGCCGCTGAACTTCCTCAACCCGCGCCCCGGCACGCCGTTCGGCCACCTCGAGCCGATGTCGAGCAACGACGCGCTCCGGACGATCGCCGCGTTCCGCCTGGCCCTACCCCGCACGATCCTGCGGTACGCCGGCGGCCGCGAGCTCACCCTCGGTGACCTCGGCACGAAGGACGGTCTCCTCGGCGGGATCAACGCCGTCATCGTCGGCAACTACCTGACGACCCTCGGCCGCGACCCCAAGGAGGACCTCGCCCTCCTCGAGGAGCTCGAGATGCCGATCAAGGCCCTCAACGAGACGCTGTGACGCAGCAGCACGACGCGCCGTACTGCACCAGGTGCGGCGAGCCGGAGGCCACGGGCGACCACGGCGCGTGCGAGCGCTGGCTGGCGTCCGAGGAGCCGCCGCGGTTCTGCCCGCGCTGCCGCCGGCGGATGAAGGTCCAGGTCGTCCCGCTCGGCTGGAGCGCGACGTGCTCGGTCCACGGGACGGAGCGCCAGGACCCCGCCTGACGCCCGACGCTCGCCGTCAGCCCTGCGCCGTCAGCCCTGCGCGGCGAGGTCGAGCGCCCGCTGCGCCGCCTCCCGCGCGGCGGGCACGTCCGCGTCGACGAGCGACAGACGCGTGCGCCGCTCGATGAGGTCCTCGGGCGTGAGCGCCCCCTCGGCGAGGACGCCGTGGAGCAGCTCGGCCCCGATCGTCGGGCGCCCGGGCACGACCGGCTCGCCGAGCCAGGCCGCCTGCTCCCGCAGCGCCCACACCGCCGCCGCCTCGGTCCCGTAGCGCCGCACGAGGTGCCGGGGCGCGTCGATGCGGGAGAGTGTGCGCTCGTCGGCCGCTCCGACGAGGGGGATCCGGGTCGTGCGGCACGGCTCGTCCCGGCCCAGCCGTGCGACCGCGGCGTCGACGGCGTCCTGGGCCATCCGTCGGTACGTCGTCAGCTTGCCGCCGGCGATCGTCAGCGGACGGCCGGGCTCGTCGAGGAGGAGATGCTCGCGCGAGACGTCGCTCGTCGGCATCGCACCCTTCGCCTCGGACGTCGCCGGGGTGACCAGGGGCCGCAGACCCGCGAAGCGACCGACGACGTCGTCGCGGGTCAGCGGACGCGCCAGCCCGCGGTTGATGACCGACAGGAGGAAGTCGACGTCCTCCTCCGGCACGGGCGGCGCGATGCCGTCGACGCCAGGCGCCGGGTCGTCGGTGAGGCCGATGTACGTCAGCCCACCGGTCTGCGGCATCGCGAAGACGTACCGCCCGAAGTGGTCGGGCACGGGGACGGTGAGCTGGGCCCGCAGGTCGCCGAGGGCGCTCGAGCGGACCACGAGGTGCGTGCCGCGGCTCGGGGTCACCGCCAGCTGCGGCTCGAGGTCACCGGCCCACACCCCGGTCGCGGAGACGACGACGCGCGCCCGCACGTCGATGCTGCGCCCGGTGCGCTCGTCGGTGACGGTGAGCGCGTCCTCGCGGACCTCGCTCGCGGCAGCGTGGGTGACGACGTCAGCGCCGTGGGCGGCCGCGGTCCGGGCGATCGCGGTGACGAGCCGGGCGTCGTCCTCGAGCTGGCCGTCCCAGTAGACGATGGCGCCGCGCAGCCCGTCGGGGTCGATGGACGGGGCGAGCAGGAGCGCGTCCTGCGCGCTCACACGGCGCGGGCGGGGCAGCAGGCGCGCCGGCGTCCGCCGGACCATGCGGAGGGTATCGGCGAACCGGATGCCGGTCTCGGCGAGCGCGCCCATCGCCGGCGACGTGCCCTCGTCGAGCGGCAGGAGGGTGGCGATCGGGTGGATGAGGTGCGGGGCGATCGCGGTGAGGAGGTGGTGACGCTCGACCGCGGACTCCCACGCGATGGCGATGTCGCCCTTGGCGAGGTAGCGCAGGCCGCCGTGGACGAGCTTGCTGCTCCACCGGCTCGTCCCCGCGGCGAGGTCGACCCGTTCGACGAGGGCCGTGCGCAGACCCCGGCTCGCCGCGTCGAGGGCGACCCCGGCCCCGGTCACGCCACCACCGACGACGACGACGTCGTACCGCTGCGCGCCGAGGCGGTCGAGGGCGGCCTCGCGGGTGCGCGCGTCGATGACGGTCATGGGTTCTCCTTGGTCACGGGGCAGGTGGTGCCACCGGCTGGAGGTAGCCGGTGACGACGTGGCGGATCTCGTCCTCGATCTCGGACGCGTGGCCGTGGGCCTGGACGATCGACCCGGAGACGGCGAAGGACTGCAGGGCCAGCAGGAGGACGAGGGCGGCACGGTCGGGATCGACCTCCCGGACCGAGCCGTCGGCGATCCCCCCCGTGATCCGTTCGCGCAGGTGGCTCAGGAGCATCTCGTGCGAGCGGCCCAGCCGGTCGAGGAGGTAGGGCAGGAGGATCTCGGCGTCGTGGTGCTGCAGGGCACGGAAGAGGGGGGAGGCGCGCAGGGCGGAGAGGAACCCGAGAACCTCGTCGACGAGCACCGTCAGGCGATCCGCCCCGGCGGGGATCGGGTCGGGGACCCGGACCTCGTCGAGCAGCTGTCGGAACTCCGAGACGAGGGCGGACATGACGAGGTCGTTGATCGTCCCGCCGACGCGATACACGGTGACCCGGGAGACCCCGGCCCGTCGGGCGATCGACGTCGCGGTGGCCCGGCGGACGCCGTAGGCCATGACCTCCTCACGCACGGCGGCGAGGACGAGCGCCTCGGTCGATTTCACCATGGACAACAATGTATCACCACCGTTACTCTGTTTCACATGGCCGATCTGCTGACCCACGTCATCCCTCGTTCCGTCTGGTACGGCTGGGGTGACCCGACCGAGGCCAAGCCCCTGTCGGCCGGCGCGTGGTCCGCGCTCGAGAAGGAGCTCGGCGTCTCCCCTCGCCGGGTGCCGAACCTGCCCGTGCCCATCGAGGACGTGCGGCTGCCCGACAGCCGGCTGACGGACGACCAGCGTTCGGCGGTCGCCGCCGTCGTCGGGGCCGCGCACGTGACCACCGAGCGGCGGGACCGGGTCGAGCACGCCGGGGGCAAGTCGTACCCGGACATCAAGCGCCTGCGCGACGGCGACGGTCGCAACGCCCCCGACGCGGTCGCCTTCCCCGCCGATGCCCGCGAGGTCGCCGAGCTGCTGCGCACGTGCTCCGAGGCCGGGATCGCCGTCGTCCCGTTCGGCGGCGGTACGAGCGTCGTCGGCGGCGTCGGCGCGGGCGAGGACGGTCCCGCGCCCGTCCTGGCCGTGGACCTGCGCCGGATGGACAAGCTCGTCTCCCTCGACCCCGTCTCGCGACTGGCGACCTTCGAGCCCGGCCTGCGCGGGCCGGAGATCGAGGCCGCGCTGCGCCCCCACGGGCTGACGATGGGCCACTACCCGCAGAGCCACCAGGAGGCCACCCTCGGCGGGTACGTCGCCACCCGGTCGGCCGGCCAGGCCTCGACGGGCTACGGCCGCAGCGACCAGCTCGTCGTCGGCGCCCGTCTGGCCACCCCTCGCGGCGAGCTCGTCGTCGGCAACCGCGCGCCCGCCACCGCGGCCGGCCCCCGCCTGACCGACCTCGTCGTCGGCAGCGAGGGCGCCTTCGGGATCATCACCGAGGCGACCATGCGCGTCGTCCCCGCGCCGACCGTCAAGCGCTACGCCTCGTGGGCGTTCGGCTCGTACGCCGAGGCGACGGAGGCCTTCCGCGCCCTGGCCCAGGAGCTCGGCCACGGCGTCGCGCCCGACGTCTGCCGGCTCTCGGACGCCGAGGAGACCGAGGTCTCCATGCGGCTGGCTGGCCGGGCCGGGACCGCGATGTCCGCGTACATGCGCGCCCGCGGTCTGTCGGAGCCGTGCATCTCGCTCTTCCTCTGGGAGGGCCGGGACGACAAGGTCCTCGCCGCCCGCCAGAAGGCCGCCGAGGGGCTGCTGCGCGAGCACGGCATCCGCATGCCGAAGGTCATCGCCCAGAAGTGGGAGCACGGCCGGTTCTCCGCGCCGTACCTGCGGGACGAGCTCATGGGGCACGGCGTCCTCGTCGACACCCTCGAGACGGCGACGACGTGGGAGAACCTCCACGTCCTGCACGACGCCGTCTCGACCGCGCTCCACGAGGCGTTCGCCGGCCAGGGAACCCCGGCGATCGTCCAGTGCCACGTGAGCCACCTCTACGAGGCGGGCGCGTCGCTGTACTACACCTTCCTCGCCAAGGAGGCGGCCGACCCGATCGCCCAGTGGCGCACGGCCAAGGACGCCGCGTCCCGCGCGATCATCGCCGCCGGCGGCACGATCACCCACCACCACGCCGTCGGTACCGACCACCGCCCCTACCTCGCGGGCGAGATCGGCGGGCTCGGCGTGGAGATCCTC
The DNA here is from genome assembly GCF_900289115.1 of Janibacter massiliensis. Lineage (GTDB taxonomy): Bacteria > Actinomycetota > Actinomycetes > Actinomycetales > Dermatophilaceae > Janibacter_A > Janibacter_A massiliensis. Next base: position 540,361 of record NZ_LT985196.1, read on the forward strand.
CGTGCGGTCAAGGCGACCCTCGACCCCGAGGGCATCCTCAACCCCGGCAAGCTCATCCCCACCGACGCCGAGGTCGCAGCCGCCGAGGCCGCTCGATGACCGCGCGGTCCGTCACGCTCGTCGTCAACCCGACGGCGGGCGGTGGCCGGGCCGAGAGGCTGCGCACCCCCGTGCTCGACGCCCTCCGCTCGACGGGCTGGGACGTCACCGAGGTCGTTCCCGGATCGGCGGCGGAGGCGACCGCGCTCGCCGCGGCGGCCGGGCCCGACGACCTGTTCGCGACGCTCGGCGGCGACGGGCTGCTCGGTGCGGTCGCGTCGGGGGCGATGGAGTCCGGCGCCCTCGTCGCGCCGCTGCCCGGCGGCCGCGGGAACGACTTCGCACGGGCCGTGGGCATCACCGACGGCATCCTCACCGTCGCCAAGGGCCTGCCGACCGCCACGGAGCGGCGCGTCGACATCGGTGAGGTCGCCGGAACGCGGTTCCTCGGCGTCGCCGCCGTCGGGTACGACTCGGTCGCGAACCGGATCGCCAACGAGTCCCGGCTCAGGGGCCCGCTCGTCTACACGGTCGGCGGGGTGAAGGCGGTGTTCCGCACGCGGCCGCGGCGGTTCGTCCTCACCGTCGACGGGCGGCGCGAGGAGGTCGAGGCGTGGAACGTCGCCGTCGGCAACTCGGGTCGCTACGGCGGCGGAATCCACATCTGCCCCGATGCCGTCCTCGACGACGGCCAGCTCGACCTCGTCGTCACCGGCCGGACCTCGCGGGTCGCCTTCGCCGTGACCGAGCTGCAGACGTTCAGCGGCAAGCACGTGCACCGGCCCGGCGTCCGGTCGAGCCGGGCGCGGACCGTGCGGATCGAGGGTCCGTCCGACCTCGACGTCTACGCCGATGGCGACCCGATCGGCCGGCTGCCGGTGACGGTGACGGTGCACCGGGAGGCCGTGCGTATCCTCGCCGGGTGATCGACCCCCGGCCGCCCGATGAGCTCCTCGCGATCGACCGGGATCACGTCTGGCACCCGTACTCGTCCTCCCTCGACCCGGTGACGACACGCCTGGTCGAGTCCGCGTCGGGGGTTCGCCTCCGGCTGCGCGAGGCGGACGGGAGCACCCGCGAGGTCGTCGACGGGATGGCCTCGTGGTGGTGCGCGATCCACGGGTACGCCGTGCCGGAGCTCGACGCCGCCGCGCGCGACCAGCTCGCCTCCATGAGCCACGTGATGTTCGGGGGGCTCACGCACGCGCCCGCGATCGGCCTCGTCGAGCGGCTGCTCGCGATCACCCCGGCGCACCTGACGCGGGTCTTTCTCGCCGACAGCGGGTCGGTCAGCGTCGAGGTCGCGATGAAGATGGCCCTCCAGGCGGGTGTCCTCGACGGGCGACCGACCCGCACCCGCTTCCTCACCGTCCGCGGGGGGTACCACGGCGACACGTTCTCGCCGATGTCGGTGACGGACCCCGTCGGCGGGATGCACTCCCTCTTCCGCGGGGTCCTGCCGGAGCACGTCTTCGCTCCGTTGCCCCCGCACGCCCCGGTCGACCCCGTCACGGGCGTCCCGGTGAGCGACCCCGGCGCGCTCGCGACGTGGCGGGAGTCGGTCGACGCGCTCTTCGCGCAGCACGGGCCGGACCTGGCCGCGGTCATCGTCGAGCCGCTGCTCCAAGGAGCAGGTGGAATGCGACCGTGGGCGCCGCAGGCGGTCGACCACCTCTCCCGCCGGGCGCGCGAGCACGGCGCGCTCGTCATCCACGACGAGATCGCGACCGGGTTCTGGCGCACCGGGACCCGCTGGGCCGGCGACCGCTGCGCCGAGCCCGCGGACATCGTGTGCATCGGCAAGGCGATCACCGGCGGGTATCTCTCCCTGGCCGCGGTGCTGTGCACGGACGAGGTCGCCGACCGGGTGAGCGCGTCCGCCGGTGCCCTCATGCACGGTCCGACGTTCATGGGCAACCCGCTCGCGTGCGCGATCGCCTCGGCGAGCATCGACCTCCTCGAATCCCCGGGTTACGGCGGCACCGGTGCGGCGGGGACGGTGGCGCGGCTGTCCGCGGCGCTGCGCGCGGGGCTCGAGCCGCTGCGTGAGCGGCGCGGGGTGCTCGACGTCCGCGTGCTCGGGGCGGTCGGTGTCGTCCGGGTCGACCGGCCGGTCGAGGGGACGCTGCACGAGGCGGTAACCTCGGCCGCACTCGACGCGGGCGTGTGGCTGCGGCCGTTCCGCGACCTCGTCTACGCGATGCCGCCGTACGCGTGCACGGACGCCGACGTCGAGGTCCTCACGGCCGGGGTCGGGGCGGCCGTCGACGCCGCGGCCAGCGCTGAACGGACCGGGTCCGGGTGACCTGCGCGGGCTGCGCCGCCCGGTGCCACGGTAGGGCCGCCGTCATCGGTCCTCCGCACGGCCGTCGGCCTCCCGCTCGAACCAAGCCAAGAACAGCGCCGCGGCTTCATCGCACAGCGAGCCCAGCTCTCCCGCGGGGGTCGGCGTCGATTTCACACCAAGCGCCCACCCGTCCGTGTACCCCTTGGCAAGCCACGTCTGGCCATCGAGGAACTTGTTCACCAGCGGGATCTTGTTGGCACCTCGCGCACCACGTCCATTCCCGGCCGCCGTCCTGGCGATACGGGGGAACCTCTCTCCTGCGTCGTCCGTGACCAGTTGCTCCAGGACCCTGAGATGCTTGATCCAAGCCGGCGCCGACTCGCACTCCCTCGCGTCAGGTAAGTCGTCGTCGTCGGCAATCACCTGGACACCCACGTGATACTCGAGCCGCAGAAGCTCGCTCTCCTTCGGCATCGCCCGCCCGATCACTTGGACCTGGCCGCGAAGCTCGCGTCCGTCCGGGAGTGTCGGGGATTGCACGATGATCGAGGGCATCCCGGCGCCGTTGCGCCGGATCTCGACAAACCAGTCGGAAGGGAACAACCGCTCCGCGACCCCCTGGGCCCGGAACATGCGCTCAACAGTGAGCTTGTCGGACGGCATGTTCCGCACGTCATCGAGGGTCAAACGTGAGTCAGGCAGGGTCGCGAGGAGCTGCTCCCATGTGATCACGCAGTCGACGAGATCTGCGTGAACGCCCGCATCCTCAGCGGCGAGTACCAGCAGAACGAGATGGTCGACAACCTCCGCTTCACGCTCAAGCTGCTCGGCCGTGATCTGGTGATCGAACTTCGCCTCCAGACCAACTCGTCGCTCTTTGCCATCAGCCGCGTACACCAGCAGGACATCGATCCTTCGCTTCGACTCGCATCTGACATCGGTCAGAACCCCCAGTTCGCCGGTCGCGAGTTTCAAGCTCTCCTCGAGCAGGGCGGTTGCGTGCTCGGCGTTGTGGCGAAGCTCCGCGGCGAGAGCCCGGGTTGCCATCGGTTCACTGGTAAAGATCGAGGTCCCCACGGGACTTTGGTAGCACGGCAAGGCACAACTTGTCCCCGAATGACAAGGTCCACCGCCCCCGATCGTCGGGCTGCCGCCCCGGTCTACCGGGCCGATGCCCCGGAGCGGAATCTTGGGCCGGACGCGAGGGGTCTGACGGCACCCACGACCAATTGGACGCTTGGCCAGCGAGTGGTCAAGTCGCTCATACGCGACCTCGGCGCCTCGGCGGCGATGGCCTCGAAGATGTCGTGTCGGGGGGATCCGCCAGCCGGCAACGGCGGTCGTGCACCCGCCGCAGGTGGTGCACTGCGCGGCTTGGGCAGGCGTTTCCCACCGGATCTCGTGCCCGGGAACACGACGGCGTAGGCAAGCATCCGCGGCAACGGAGAGCACAGCGCGCTCGGATCCGCCGGGCCAGCAGCGAGGGTGGGCGTGGGCTCGATCGCAGACCGGGGGTGGGGGCGGTCTCACCCTGGCGGCGAGGGGCCGCCGGGATGCGGTGAGAGGATCGTCGGGATGATCACCGACGCGACGACCTTGACCGACTGGCTGAGCGACCGGGCGCGCGAGCGGGATGCCGCGGGCCTGCACCGCGAGACGGTCGTCCGGGGGGATGCCGGGCCGGAGCACGTCGTCGACCTCGCGAGCAACGACTACCTCGGGCTGCGGCGGCACCCGCGCGTGATCGACGCCGCCCGCGCGGCGGCGGGGTCCGGTGGTGGCGCGGGGGCCTCGCGGCTGGTCACCGGGACGCTGCCGATCCACGCGGAGCTGGAGGACCGGCTCGCGGCGCTCGTCGGGACCCCAGCGGCCCTCGTCCTCTCGACCGGCTACCACGCGAACCTCGCGGCGACGACCGCCCTCGCCGACGCCGACACCCTGATCGTCTCCGACGCCCACTGCCACGCCTCGCTCATCGACGGGATGCGCCTGTCCCGCGGATCGGTGCAGGTCGCCCGGCACAGGGACCTCGGCCACGTCGAGGAGCTGCTCACGGCGCGGGTCGGCCGGGACGGCGAGCCGCGCGGCCGGGCGATGGTCGTCGTCGAGTCGGTGTACTCGGTGCTCGGCGACGCGGCGCCGCTGGTCGAGCTGGCGGACCTGTGCGCCGAGCACGACGCGGTCCTCCTCGTCGACGACGCGCACGGGCTGGGAGTGCGTGGCGCCGACGGTGCGGGGCTCGTCGCAGGGTCGGGGATCGCCGGACGGCCGCACGTCGTCGTGACGACGACGCTGAGCAAGTCGCTCGGGTCCCAGGGCGGGGCGGTGCTCGGGACCGGGCTCGTGCGCGAGCACCTGGTCAACACGGCGCGCCCGTTCATCTACGACACCGGCCTGGCGCCCGCGGCGGCCGGGGCGGCGCTCGGGTCGCTCGACGTGCTCGCCGACGAGCCGTGGCGCTGCGCGCGGGTGCGGGAGGTCGCGGCGCGGTTGGCCGAGGTGTGCGGGGTCGACGAGCCGGCCGGGGCGGTGCTGTCGGTGCCGATGCCCGGACCGGACGAGGCGGTCGCGGCGGTGGCGGAGGCCGGTGAGCGGGGCGTGCGGATCGGGTGCTTCCGCCCGCCGTCGACACCCGACGGGATCTCCCGGCTGCGGTTCACCGCCCACGCCGGGATCACCGACGAGGACCTCGAGACGGTCGCGCAGGTCCTGGCCGGCGTCGTCGGCACGACAGGAGATGCGGCATGAGCGAGCAGGTTCCCCCCACCGGCCCGACCCTCGACACCGATGCGGCGGACGACCGGCGCGAGCTCGCGCTGCCCTCGGTCGTCCTCGTCACCGGGACGGGGACCGAGATCGGCAAGACGATCGCGACGGCGGCGCTCACCGCGCTCGTCCTCGCCCGTGGGTCGCGGGTCGCCGTGCTCAAACCGGCGCAGACCGGCCTGGCGCCGGGGGATGCGGGGGACGTCGACGTCGTGCGGTCCCTCGCGGCGACCCCGGAGACGGCGGCGCGGCTGACGACCCTCGAGCCGATCCGGGTGCCGGAGCCGCTCGCGCCCGACGTCGCCGCCCGACGTGCGGGGGTGGAGCTGCCGACGATCGCCGATCACGCCCGGACGGTGCGCTCGCTCGCGGCGGAGCACGACACGGTGATCGTCGAGGGCGCGGGCGGGTTGCTCGTGCGGCTCGACGGTCGGGGCGGGACGTTGGCCGACCTGGGGACGGCGCTGCGGTACGTCGGGACGTCGGTCGGGGTCGTCCTCGTCGCCGACCCGCATCTGGGGACGCTGAACTCGATCGCACTATCGGCGGAGGCGCTCGCCGCCCGGTCGCTCCCGCTGCTCGGGGTCGTGCTCGGGACGTGGCCCGAAGACCCGGGGCTGGCGGAGACGACGAACGTGGAGGAGATCCCGTCGGTGGCCGGCGCTCCCCTGCTCGGCCGCATCCCCACGGGAGTGGGCACCCTCGAACCCCAGACCTTCACCACCCAAGCCCCCACCTGGCTCACGATCCGCTGACCCACCGCCCGCTCGTCCCTCCTCGCAATTGCGCGCGCAATTGCCATCTGCGCGCCGAATATCGCGCGCAGATGTCAGCGATGACGCGCAGATCGTCGACCGGCGGGGGCGACCGTCGTCGTTCACATCCCACGAACCCCCGAACCCACCACGCCCGATCCACGAATCCCCGAGACCACCCAGGAGCACCCCGTGAGCGAGCCGTACCGCGTCTGCGTCGTCTGCACCGGCAACATCTGCCGGTCGCCGATGGGTGAGTTCATCCTTCGTGAGCTCTTCGAGGAGGCCGGTCTCGGGGACCGCGTCGTCGTCGACTCCGCGGGGACGACCAGCTGGGAGGTCGGCAACCCGGCGGATCCTCGGACCCTCGCGGTGCTCGAGCGGAACGGTCACGCTGACTTCGGCGGCCGCGAGCACGTCGCGCGGGCGTTCGAGCACGGGTGGCTCGCCGAGCGTGACCTCGTCCTCGCCGCCGACCGGGGGCACGCGTCCACCCTCCGCTCCTACGCCCGAACCCCCGAGGACGCGGCGAAGGTCCGACTCTTCCGCTCGTTCGACCCCGCTGCTGGCGAGGACGCCGAGATGCCCGACCCCTGGTACGGCGACGCAGCCGCCTTCGACCAGACGTACGCGGAAGTGACCGCCGCCGCCCGCGGGGTCGTCGACTTCGTCCGCGACGACCTCGACCGACGAGGCTGACCCGACGCGGCATCCGTTACGCCGGTCACAGCCGCGTGCCCGGCTGAGGCTCACCCCCCACCCCGACCCGGGCGCGCCGAAGGCCCCGGACCATGAGGTCCGGGGCCTTCGGGGTTCACGTCACCGCATCAGCGGCGGGTGGGTGGTGCGTCGTGGTTCACGCGCCCGTGATCTTGCGGCCGGCCTTGTCGAGCCAGCTGTCGCCCTCGCGGGTGTAGCCACGGCGCTCGAAGTCGGCGTCACGGTCCTGGACGTTCGAGTAGCGCGTGCGCTCGCCGCCCTCGTGCTCGATCTCGATCTCCTCGTGCGAGACGTCGGCCGTGACCTGCTGGTTCTCCGTGACGGTCCGCTTGTCGAGACCGACACGCTCGACGTCGACGACCTCCTTGTCGACGACCGCGCGCTCGGCGGACGTCGTGGCCTCGATCGTCTCCTCGCGGAGCTCGCCGCCGGTGCGACCGTCGGCGATCGGCTCGCGGACGACCTCCACCTCCTCGCGCTCGACCGGGACGTTCACCGTCTGCTGCTCGGTGACGACGTGCTTGCGGAGGCGGACCTTGCCGCCCTCGACGCGCTCCTTGCCGACGTTCAGCTGCTCCTCGCGGCGGACGACCGAGTCACCCTCGACCGCCCGGTCGCGGTCGACGTCCACGTCGGCAGCAGCGGCGCGGTCCACGTCGACGTCCGTGCGGGTGTTGTCCATCGAGTAGTAGCGGTAGAGCTCGTCCTGCTCAGCCTCACCGATGTGACCGTCGTCGTCGACGTTCGGAGCGTCCTTGACGAAGTCCTTGGTGTACGGGACGCGGATCTCGGAGCCCGAGATGTTGGCGCCGTTCAGCGGGATGAAGGACTCCTTGTTGCCGAAGAGGCCCGTGTTGACCGTCACCCAGGTCGGCTGGTCCGTGACGTCGTCGAGGTAGATCTGGCCGACGGAACCGATCTTGTCGCCGTTCTGGTCGACGACGGTGCCGTTCTGGACCTCATCCAGGTTGAAGTTCATGCTGTTCTCCTTCGAGTAGGTGACGCCTGTGCAGCGCCCTCTTCCGGGGGCAGTCCTTCAGCTGAAGCGCGGTGCCGCTGCCACTGTCGTGGCCCCGACGGGGCGATCAGTCATCCCTGAACATACCTTGCACAACGCGTTCGTCAAACCCTCGACAACGATCAGTTCTCGGCGGTGCCATCCCCGGGCAGGTGGAGGGGCAGGGACATCCGTGCCGAGGGGCCGTCGAACCCCGCTCGCTGGTAGAGGCTCCGGCCCTGCTCGGTCGTGTCGAGGAAGACCTCATCCGCCCCGACCGTGCGGGACCAGCGGACGATCTCGTCGACGAGCGCCGCGCCGTGGCCGTGGCGCCGGTGGTCGGGGTGGACAACGAGGTTGCCGAGCCGGACGACACGACCCGAGGGTCGCTCCGGGCGGACGATGCAGCACTCGATCGAGCCCGACCCCACGGCGACGAGGCCCTCGGGGGTGATGACGACGGGGAAGCACGCCCGGTCGGGACGGTCGACCAGCCCGCCGAACCACGCGCGGGCCCGGCCCTGCCAGCCCGGCGTCGCCGTGCCATCGACGAGAAACAACATCTCCCACAGCTCGAGGATCGACTCGAGGTCGGAGGACACGGCCAGCCGCATCCGCCCCCCGCACACCTGGCTCATGACGGACATGCTGCACCGCCCACCAACATCGCGGGCCCGGCGGGCTCCGGACCACGGCGAGCACGCGCCCGGGACAGGGGTCGCCCGAATGCGGCGGAGGACCGGGGAGCCTAGTGCCGTTCTGACCCCTGCGGACGATTTCCCTCCGGTAGGTTGGCAAGTCACCGAGCCCCCACACGTAGAGGCAGGTCGTTCGTGCAGGTCTTCGATGTCCGAGAGAAGGTCGTCACCGACTACCGAACCTTTACCGAGGCGTCGGTGAGCCCTCGGGCGCGGGACATCCGGGCCTTCCTCGACCTTCAGGCCCAGGACGGCGCCCAGTGGCCGGACCCGTGGATCAGCCTGAACCCGAGTTTCCGGGCGGGCGGTTCGATCGAGGACCTCGTCGCCCAGGGCCGCCTGCACCCGGACACCGCCCCGATCTTTCGCATCAAGAACCCCGGTAGCGACCCCGCGGGTGAGCCGCTGCACCTCCATCAGCACCAGGCGGACGCCATCGATGCCGCGCGCGCCGGCGGGTCGTACGTCCTGACGACCGGCACGGGGTCGGGCAAGTCGCTCGCCTACATCATCCCGATCGTCGACCACGTGCTGCGGTCCCGCGTGGCCGAGGGGCCTCGCCGCGGGGTCAAGGCGATCATCGTCTACCCGATGAACGCGCTGGCCAACTCGCAGATGGGCGAGCTGGAGAAGTTCCTCGACCACGGTTTCCCCCCTGGCCAGGCGCCCGTGCGGTACAAGCGATACACCGGGCAGGAGGGCGAGGACGAGCGCGCCGCGATCCTCGCCGATCCCCCGGACATCCTCCTGACGAACTACGTGATGCTCGAGCTGGTTCTCACCCGGCCGAAGGAGCGCGACTCGCTGGTCGCCGCCGCGGAGGGGCTGCGGTACCTCGTCCTCGACGAGCTCCACAGCTACCGAGGCCGCCAGGGCGCGGACGTCGCGCTGCTCATCCGACGGGTTCGCGACGCCTGCCGTTCCGAGCAGCTGGACGTCATCGGCACCTCGGCGACGATGGCCACCGGCAAGCGGGCCGAGCAGGCGGCCGAGGTGGCGAGGACCGCGAGCCTGTTCTTCGGGGTGGAGGTCCCGCCTGAACGGATCATCGGCGAGACCCTGGTTCGGTCCACCACGGGGGACGCCTCCGACCGTTCAGCCATCGTCGAGGTCATCGACGAACCCGACCTCCTCGACCGCCTCGACTACGACGCCCTCGCCGCGCACCCGATCGCCGCGTGGGTCGAGGACCGGTTCGGGCTCGACGGCGAGAGCGACCCGCCGCACCTCGTTCGCCGTCGCCCCTCTCGGATCGAGACCGAGGCCCGGGTCCTTGCGTCGCAGACGGGGCGCGGCGAGACCGCCTGCGGAGAGGCGCTGCGCCGGACCCTGCTGCGGGGGTCGAACGTGGCGCACCCGCGCACCGGTCGGCCGCTCTTCGCCTTCAGGCTGCACCAGTTCCTGTCCAAGGGTGACAACGTCTACTCGACCATCGAGCCCGAGGGTGCGCGCACGCTCGTCGGGACCTACCAGCTGCGGTCCCCGCAGGACCATGGCGCGGCGCTCCTGCCCATGACGTTCTGCCGCGAGTGCGGCCAGGACTATCTCGTCGCCGACCTTCGGCCCGATGCGGACGGCACCTGGGTCGCAGCCCGTCCCGGCGTCGGGGACGACCCGTCGCGGATGCAGCGCGGATACTTGTACCTGTCCCGGGGGGACGACTTTCCCTGGCCGGAGAACCCCGTCGTCAGCAAGCGCCTCCCGGCCGACTGGTTCGAGACCGTGGACGGGCAGGATGTCGTTCGGAAGAACTACGAGCAGCACCTTCCCCGGACGGTGCGCGTCCGCAAGGACGGATTGATTGACGACGAGGGACAGCTCGCCTGGTGGGTTCCCTCACCCTTTCGCTTCTGCCTGCGGTGCACGACCTCGTACACCAACGTCCGCGGGAACGACTACCCCCGCCTGGCGACCCTCGACCGCGAGGGCCGGGCGAGTGCCATCACGGTCATCGCGACCAGCCTGCTGCGCACGCTGCGTGAGCTTCCCGACGAAGCTCTCGACCCCCGGGCGCGCAAGCTGCTGACGTTCGTCGACAACCGGCAGGACGCTGCCCTGCAGAGCGGGCACTTCAACGACTTCGTCCTCACGGCGCAGCTGCGGGGGGCGTTGGTCAGGGCGCTGGAGCACTCGGCCGACCACACCCTCGACCACGAGGCGGTCGACTCTGCGGTGTCCGAGGCCCTCGCCCTGGACTTCGAGGAGTACGCGCTCTCGCCGGAGGCGGTGTACTCCGCACGCGAGCGGGCCGAGTCGGCGCTCCGCCGGGTGGTCGGGTACCGCGTCCTCGCCGACCTCAAGGTCGGCTACCGGCTGACCATGCCGAACCTCGAGCAGACCGGCCTGCTGGTGGTCGATTACGCCGATCTCGACCTCGTCGCGAAGGACGACGCGATGTGGCGCGGGTGCGATCCGATGCTCGCCGACGCTCGCCCGCAGCAACGCGCCGAGTGGTGCCGGGCTCTCCTGGGGGAGTTCCGCCGGGAGCTCGCGGTGTACGCCGCACCGCTCACGGGTCAGGGGTGGGACCAGCTCCAGAGCGCCTCGCGCCAGCATCTCACCGGGCACTGGGCCCTCGCAGAGAACGAGCAGCCCGCATCGACCTCGCGCGTGATACCTGGCAGCCCGCCGAAGGGGCGACGCAAGGGAGCGGAGCACGACGACAAGTTCCTGGGGGGGCGTAGCGCGTTCGGTACGTACATCGCGCACGAGCACAACGAGGTCCGCGGGACGCGTCCGTCGGTCGAGGACCGGGTCGGCCTGATCCGCGACCTCTGCAGCGTGCTCGCCCGGGCGGGCATCCTCGTCGAGGTCGGCGACCAGAAGGGCGGACCCGGGTACCAGCTGAACGCCGGAAGCGTGGTGTGGCGGCTGGGCGGCGGGAAGAAGGGGTATGTCGACCCGGTCCGGGTGCACATCTACGCGGAGCACGCGAAACGGGTCAACCCGTACTTCGTCGAGCTGTACCGGGACGTCGCAGCGTCGCTGAAGGGCCTCCGGTCGCGGGAGCACACCGCTCAGGTGCCTCCGGCCGAGCGCGAGGAGCGCGAGCACGAGTTCTCCGAGGCGAAGCTCAACGCACTCTTCTGCTCCCCGACGATGGAGCTCGGGGTCGACATCAAGTCGCTGAACGCCGTCGCCCTGCGGAACGTCCCGCCGTCACCGGCCAACTACGCTCAGCGCTCCGGCCGCGCCGGGAGATCTGGCCAGCCGGCGCTCGTGACGACGTACTGCGCGACGTTCAGCGCCCACGACCGGTACTTCTTCAACCGGCCGGAGCAGATGGTCGCCGGGGTCGTCCAGCCGCCCCGGCTCGATCTGGCGAACGAGGCGCTCCTGCGCAGCCACGTGTACGCGATCTGGCTCGCCGAGGCGGGGGTCTCCCTCCCGGCGCGGATCCCGGACCTGCTCGAGATGGACGACATCGACATCCTTCCGATCGACCGCGACCTCCGGGCGGACCTCACCCGTCCCGACATCGCGCCCCGGGCGGTTGCGCGCGCCGAGAAGGTCGTGCGCGCGGCGCGGACGTCGTGGGGGTCGGGGGATGCCGACTGGTGGTACGAGGAGTGGGTCTCGGACGTCATCTCCCGGGCGGAGACCGAGCTCGACGAAGCCCTCGAGCGGTGGCGCATCCTCTACCGCGCGGCCTACCGGGAGCACGAGGCGCAGTCGAAGCGGGTGCGTGACCACGCGACCGACCACGCGGGGCGCCGTGATGCCGAGGCCCGGCAGCGGGAGGCGGCCGGGCAGCTGCGTCTGCTGTCGAACGAGGACCGCGACGGCGGCCAGACGGACTTCTACACCTACCGCTACCTCGCGTCGGAGGGCTTTCTGCCGGGGTACTCCTTCCCCCGCCTGCCCCTGGCTGCGTACATCCCCGGCATGACCCGGAACGCCGGGGACTACATCCAGCGGCCCCGGTTCCTCGCGATCTCCGAGTTCGGGCCAGGTGCACTGATCTACCACGAGGGCGCGCAGTATCAGGTGTACCGCGTCGAGGTACCCCGGGGCGCCGACGGCGTGACGACGGAGTCCGCCCGCACCTGCGAGGCCTGCGGCTACCACCACCGGGTCGAGGTGGGGACGGATCGGTGCGAGCTGTGCGGTGCCGAGCTCGGCGACGAGACCCGCGGCCTGCTCGAGCTGCGCACGGTCTTCACGAAACGACGCCACCGGATCAGCAGCGACGAGGAGGAGCGGCGGCGCCAGGGGTACGAGCTCCGGACGACGTACCACTTCACGCAGGGGCCGTCGGGACGCTCGCATCACGACGCGTCCGTGGCCGGGGAGTCGGGTCCGCTCCTGGAGCTGACCTACGCCGACTCGGCCACCGTCCGGGTGACCAACCTCGGCCCCAGACGCGCCGCTCACGGTGACAAGGGCTTCATCCTCGATCCCCGGAACGGCCGGTGGCTGCGGCAGTCCGACGAGAACGGGGACGACGACGCGCTCACCGATCCGGGGACGGTGGAGCGCCCCATCCGTGTCGTGCCGTACGTCCACGACCGGCGGAACATCGTCATCGCCCGGTGGGCGGAGGAGCTCACCCCCACGCAGGCCGTCACCCTGCGCCACGCGCTCGAGCGCGGTATCGAGGTCTGCTTCCAGCTGGAGGACTCCGAGCTGTCGTCGGAGGCGTTGCCCGACCCGGACAACCGAGGGCGGCTGCTCCTCACCGAGTCGTCAGAGGGAGGCGCGGGCGTGCTCCGTCGCCTCGTGTCCGAGCCGGATGCGGTCGCCCGCGTCGCCCGGGCCGCCCTCGACCTGCTCCACTTCGACGACCGAGGGGGCGACCTCCGCCGGGCGCCGACGGCGACCGAGGACTGCCAGCTCGCCTGCTACGACTGCCTGCTCGGGTACAACAACCAGCCCGACCACGCGCTCATCGACCGTCACAGCATCGTCGACCTGCTGCTGGCGCTCGCCGGGGGCTCGACCGCTGCCCAGGGGGACGCCACGCCGGGCGCAGCGGGTGTCGCGGACGCCGCTGACCTCGACAGGTTGACCAGCTACGAGCAGGAGCTGGTCGGGTGGCTCGAGCAGCACGGCCACACGGTCCCCATGTCGTTCGGGATGCGCGTGGGTGACATCCGCGTCCCGATCGTCTACCCGGACCACGCAGCGGTCTTCGACCTGCGCGATCCCGATGCTGCCGGGTGCGCCGATGCCCTGGAGGATCTCGGGTGGACCGTGGTCCGGGTCCGCGGCACGGACGAGCTGGCGAAGACGGTGCCGACGCTGTCGTCGGTCTTCGGGGCAGGACGATGAGAGGGTGGGTATGAGCGTGACGGGATCTTTGGCGGCCGGGTCGCTGGTCCGGGCGCGAGGTCGGGAATGGGTGGTGCAGCCGGGCAGCGACGACGACTTCCTCGTCCTGCAGCCGCTCGGCGGGCGGGCCGAGGACGTCACGGGTCTGCACACCGCGCTGGAGCAGGTTGATCCCGCGACGTTCCCCCTGCCCTCCGCCGATGATCTGGGGGATGCCCGGAGCGCCCGTCTGCTCCGCACCGCCCTGCGGCTCGGTTTCCGGTCGACCGCCGGCCCGTTCCGCTGCATCGGCTCGATCGCGGTCGAGCCGCGGGCCTACCAGCTGGTCCCGCTGATGCTCGCCCTGCGCCAGCCGGTCACCAGGTTGCTCATCGCCGACGACGTCGGCATCGGCAAGACGGTCGAGGCAGGCCTCATCGCGGCGGAGCTGCTCGCCCAGGGCAGCATCGAACGGGTGGCCGTCCTCTGCAGCCCGGCGCTCGCCGAGCAGTGGCAGCAGGAGCTGCGCGAGAAGTTCCTCCTCGACGCGACACTCGTCCTCACCTCGACCGCGGCGAGGCTCGAGCGGGGCCTGATGATGGACGAGTCGCTCTTCGACCGGCACCCGGTGACGGTCGTCTCGACCGACTTCATCAAGTCCCCGCGCCGGCGTGACGACTTCGTCCAGCACGCCCCCGACCTCGTCATCGTCGACGAGGCGCACACCGCTGTCATGGACGCGGACACCACGGGCCGGGCGCGCCACCAGCGGTTCGAGCTGCTGACCGCGCTCGCCGCGAACCCCGCCCGTCATCTCCTGCTCGTCACGGCGACGCCGCATTCGGGCAAGGAGGAGGGTTTCCGCAACCTCGTCGGGCTGCTTGACCCGCAGCTCGCGACGATCGACCTCGACACCACGGCCGGCCGCGAGCGCCTTGCCCGGCACATGGTCCAGCGTCGTCGGAAGGACATCCGCCACTTCGTCCAGGCCGGGCTGCAGGAGCAGACCGTCTTCCCCGAGGACCGGGAGACCGCCGACCGCGCCTACTCCCTCACCCCTGCCTACCGTGACCTTTTCAACCGGGCGCTGGCGTTCGCCCGGGAGCAGGTGACGGACACGTCGGGGAGCGCCGTGCACCAGCGGGTCCGGTGGTGGTCCGCTCTGGCGATGCTGCGGACCCTCGCGTCCTCCCCGGCGGCCGCGGCGGAGACCTTCCGCTCCCGGGCGGCTTCCGTGCAGGCTGAGGACCTGTCGACCGTCGACGCCCTCAGTCGGTCGCGGGTGTTCGACGCGGCGGACGACGAGGCGGTCGAGGGCATGGACGTCTCCCCCGGCGCCGACCCGGGCACCGAGGCCGAGGGGGAACTCTCGTCCGCATCGCGCGAGCGCCGGACGCTGCGGGACCTCGCGCGTCGGGCGGAGGCGCTGCGTGGCCCGACGGAGGACGCGAAGCTCGCCGTGGCGGTGCGCGAGGTCAAGCGCCTGCTCGCCGACGGGTACAACCCGATCGTGTTCTGCCGGTTCATCCAGACGGCCGAGTACGTCGCCGAGCACCTGAGCAACGCGCTCGGCAAGGGAATCGTCGTCGGGGCGGTGACCGGGACCCTGCCGCCGGCGGAGCGCACCGAGCGCATCGCCGAGCTCACGGCGGACCCGGACAAGCGGCTCGTGCTCGTCGCCACCGACTGCTTGTCGGAGGGAGTCAACCTCCAGGAGCACTTCCAGGCGGTGCTCCACTACGACCTGGCGTGGAACCCGACGCGCCACGAGCAGCGCGAAGGCCGCGTCGACCGGTTCGGGCAGCGGGCGAGGACGGTGCGGGCGCTGACGCTGTACGGCCCGGACACCCAGATCGACGGCATCGTCCTCGACGTCCTCATCCGACGGCACCGCGCCATCCGCAAGGCGACGGGGGTGAGCGTGCCGGTCCCCGATCAGAACGACTCGGTCCTCGAGGCCCTGATGGAAGGCCTCCTCCTGCGGGGCGCGAGCGGCGACCAGCTGCTGCTCGATGTCGATGTCTCGCGCGCGGACCACGACCTGGAGACAGCGTGGGAGTCCGCGGCGGCCAAGGAGAAGGACACCCGGACGAAGTACCAGCACGCGGCGCTGAAGCCGGAGGTCGTCGCCGACGAGGTCAACCGGATGCGTGAGGCCATCGGCACCGGCGCGGAGATCGAGCCGTTCGTCCGGTCGGTCCTCGTGGGGCTCGGCGGTCATATCACCGGCGACGCCGAGGACCGGCTCGAGGTCGCCACCGACACTCTCGACCCCGCGCTGCGGGACCTCCTGCCGCGCACCGGGCGCCACGGGTCGACCTTCGTCCGCACCGCACCCGCCCCGTCGGGCGCCGCGGCGCTGACGCGAACCGACCCGACCGTCGCCGCGGTGGCCCGCCACGTGCTCGAGTCGGCCTTGGACGCCAGCGTTCCGGGCGAACGTCTGGCCAGGCGGGCCGGGATCATCCGCACCACCGCCGTGACCGGACGGACGACGCTGCTGCTCGTGCGCTACCGCTTCCACCTCGATCTGCCGAGCCGGGAGAAGGGGACGCGCACGCTCGTCGCGGAGGACTGCGAGCTCCTCGCCTTCCGCGGAGCGCCGAGCAGCGCGCAGTGGCTCGACGCGGCGGAGACAAGCGCGCTCGCCGAGGCGCGGCCCGACGCGAACATCCCGCCGGACCAGGCGCGACAGGGCATCGCCACGATGCTCGACCAGCTGCACCACGTCGAGGAGCACCTCACGGCACGGGCCGACGAGCGGGCGGCGGAGCTCGCCACCAGCCACGCCCGGGTCCGCGAAGGCGCGGGCGAGATCATCCGCGCGCTCAAGGTGCGTGCCGAGCACCCCGTCGACGTGCTCGGGGTCTACGTGTACCTGCCCGTCGTGGGCGCGACGAAGGGAGCCGGTTCGTGAAGGGCGACTTCTCGACCATCCGCACGGTCGGCACGACCCTCCCGGCGGAGCTCCTCGAGCGGGTCGTCGCCGGGGACACCCAGCTCGGCCGACTGTCGGCCGCGGACTACCACCTCGCCGCGGGCGAGACCCCCCGGGCGGCGGCGCACCGCGCGTGGTCGTACCTCAAGCAGGCGTGGGTCGGCTTCCGAGGACAGATCGAGGGCCGCCGGGACGACGACCCGCTCATCGGGGTGACCCGCGACCAGTGGCTGCACGTCGTGCTGCGCGAGCTCGACTACGGGCGGGTGCCGCAGACGCCGGCCGGCGGCATCGTCGTCGACGAGCGGGCCTATCCCGTCTCGCACGAGTGGGGGGCGCTCCCCATCCACCTGCTCGGGTGGAACGTCCCCCTGGACCGCAGGTCCAAGGGGGTGCCGGGAGCGGCGGACCGGGCGCCGCACGCGATGGTGCAGGAGCTGCTCAACCGGTCCGAGGATCGCCTGTGGGGGATCCTCGCGAACGGCCGGAGCCTGCGGCTGCTCCGCGACTCGACGAACCTCACCGGGGTCTCGTACGTCGAGTTCGACCTCGAGACGATGTTCGACCACGACGTCTTCAGCGACTTCGTCGTCCTCTACCTCCTGTGCCACCAGTCCCGCTTCGAGGTCGGTGAGGGCCAGCCGCCGACGGCCTGCCCCATCGAGACGTGGCGGTCCACGGCCCGTGACCTCGGCGTCCGGGCGCGGCAGGAGCTACGCGAGGGGGTTGCCCGGGCGCTCGAGCTGCTCGGCAACGGCTTCCTCACCCACCCGGCGAACACCGAGCTGCGACGCCGCCTGTCCACCGGGGAGATGACGCACACCGAGCTCCACCGCGAGCTCATGCAGCTGGTCTACCGGCTGCTCTTCCTCTTCGTCGTCGAGGACCGCCCCGAGCGGGACCTCATCCTCGATCCCGCGATCACCCCGGCGCAGCGCGAGCGCTGGTCGGTGTACTACTCCAGTCGGGTGCTCCGGCGCCGCGCCCTCGTGCTGCGCCGGACGCGTCACGGCGACGAGTGGCAGCGGACGTGGACGGTGCTGCGGGGGCTCGGCGGTGACGGGATCCCGGAGCTCGGCGTCACCGGGCTGGGTGGGCTCTTCGCGCCGACACCGGGCGAGACCCTGGCGGCGGAGGCACTCACTCGGGCCGATCGATCCGCCCCGCTGTGCCAGATCGGCAACGACTCCTTTCTCGCCGCGGTCCGTGCGCTGTCCGTGATCCGGCTCAAGGGGCAGCCGGAGCAGGTCGTCGACTTCGGTCGCCTGGGCGCCGAGGAGCTCGGGGGCATCTACGAGTCGCTGCTCGAGCTCGTCCCGCACCTGGACATGTCGACGTGGGCCCTCTCGTACGGCGAGTACCTGGGCAACGATCGGAAGACGACCGGGTCGTACTACACCCCGAGCGATCTCATCGACCTCGTTCTCGACGAGGCGCTCGACCCGTTGCTCGACGAGGCGGAGCGCGCCGACGACCCGGAGGCCGCACTGCTGGCGATGACGGTGTGCGACCCGGCGTGCGGGTCCGGGCACTTCCTCGTCGCGGCCGCCCGACGGATCGCCGAACGGGTCGCACTGGTGCGTTCGGAGACGCGGGACCTCCTGCCGGGCGACCTCGACGCGGCGATGCGCGATGTCGTCGTCCGGTGCATCTACGGCGTCGACCTCCAGCCGATGGCCGCCCAGCTCGCGAAGGTCGCGCTGTGGCTCGAGTCGATGGAGCGCGGGAAGCCGCTCGCCTTCCTCGACCACCACATCAAGGTCGGCAACTCCCTGCTCGGGGCGACTCCGGCGCTGCTGTCCCGGGGTGTGCCGGACGGCGCGTACGCGGTGCTCACCGGGGACGACAAGAAGGTCGCCGCGGCGCTGAAGAAGCAGAACCGCACCGAGCGGGTCGCCAAGCAGTCCACCCTCCTCAGCCAGGACGACGACGCCGAGGGGATCGAGATCGCGCCCGAGCGGGTGCGCGCACTCCAGGCGGTCGTCCCGCAGCGCACCGCCGCCGAGGTCGCGGCGGTTGCCGAGCGGTTCCGCGCGCTGGAAAGCGACGACGAGATGACGCGCGCCCGGCGCGCCGCGGACACGTGGTGCTCCGCCTTCACCGCGCCGAAGGTCGATTCCAGCCGGGCAATCACCACGGAGACGGTGCGCAACGCTGCGCACGGCACGCTGCCGGCTGTGCTAGGCGAGATCGTGTCGGAGGAGGCGACCCGCTACCGCTTCTTCCACTGGCACCTCGAGTTCCCCGAGGTCTTCACCCCGCTGCCGGCGGACGACATCCCCGACGACGACCCGACCGGCTGGGCGGGCGGGTTCACGGCGATGCTCGGCAACCCGCCCTGGGACCGCGTGAAGCTGCAGGAGAAGGAGTTCTTCGCGCACCGGGACGCCGCCGTGGCCGCGGCTCCGAACGCCGCCGCACGCAAGCGGCTCATCACCGCGCTCGTGGAGTCGAACCCCACGCTGGCGGCGGAGTGGCAGGATGCTGTTCACCAGTCCGAGGCGACGAGCGCTCTGCTGCGGGTGTCGGGGCGGTTCCCCCTGTGCGGGACGGGGGATGTCAACACGTACAGCGTCTTCGCCGAGCTGTTCCGCTCGTCGCTGTCCCCCGCCGGCCGCATGGGGATCATCACACCGACCGGCCTCGCAACGGATGCGACGACCTCAGCGTTCTTCGCCGACACGCTCCAGGCCCGGCGCCTCGGGACGTTCTACGACTTCGAGAACGAGGCGAAGATCTTCGCGGGCGTCCACAACCAGTTCCGCTTCGCGGTGACGTCGATGACCGGTGGAGTTCGTGCTGATCGCACGCGCCTCGCGTTTTACACCCGATTCATCGCCGACGTGCCCGATCGCCGGTTCGAGCTCAGCGCCGACGAGATCCTCCGGATCAACCCCAACACCGGGACACTTCCGCTGTTCCGTACCCGCCGGGATGCGGAGATCACCCTCGCGGTGTACCGCCGGTTCCCGGTTCTCATCGACGACGCGACCGGCACGAACCCCTGGGGTCTGCGCTTCATGCGGATGTTCGACATGGCCAACGACTCTGGTCTGTTCCGGACCGGCGAGCAGCTCGCGCAGGACGGGGCGGAGTTCGACGGGTGGGCGTGGACCTCCGGCCCCCGGCGCTGGGTCCCGTTGTACGAGGCGAAGATGCTCGGCCACTACGACCATCGGTTTTCGACATACCGTGGCGCCACACAGGCGCAGCTGAACAAGGGCACGCTCCCCCACCCCGACGCGGCCGCCCACGACGACCCGTCGATGGAACCCTTGGCCCGCTACTGGATCCACGAACGCGAGGTCGACAAGCAGCTCGATAATCGCTGGGACCGCGACTGGCTCCTCGGCTGGCGCGACATCGCTCGCGCTAGCGATGCCCGGACCTGCGTACCGAGCGCAATGCCGATCTCAGCCGTCGGTGGTGGTTTCTACCTTGCGTTCCCAAGGCAGGGCGGCGACGGCCCTCTTCTTGAGGGCGTGTGGTCGAGCTTTGCGTATGACTTCCTCGCCCGACAGAAGGTGAGCGGCGCTCACCTCAACCTCTCGCCGATGAGGCAGCTGGCGTGCCCGACGCCGGGCGAGGTCGCGGCATCTCTCCGTGGCGTCGACTCGACGTCATACGCGGGTTGGCTGCGCCCGCGGGTGCTCGAGCTGACGTACACCTCGTGGCGCATGGCCCCGTTCGCGGTCGACTGCCTAGAGCTCCCCGACGGGACGGACCCCGGCCCGCCATTCCGGTGGATCCCGGAGCGACGGGAGCAGCTGCGCGCCGAGATCGACGCCGCGATGTTCCACCTCTACGGCATGCCCCGAGAGGACGTCGAGCACGTCATGGGTTCGTTCACCGTGGTCCGGAAGTACGAGCTGCGCGACCACGGCGAGTTCCGGACGAAGCGCCTCATCCTCGAGATCTACGACGCCATGGCCGACGCCGCCGCCCGCGGCACGGTCTACACCTCACCCCTCGACCCCCCGCCGGGGCATGGACCTCGGCACGGATCGCGGTAGGGGTACTGGTGCTCGTCTATCCCGTCGACGTCGAGTCACACAGCGACGACCTCCTCTGCACCGCCGTCAGGCAGCAGCTCGCCCAGCCGCTGACCCCCGATATCGGCCCGGTGCCCGCGCTTGACCGTCCGCTGCGTACGCGAGTCCCCGACATCCTCCTCCGTCTCGGGCTGGTGATGTCTGCGCAGGGACGAACCGGCGGAGGTCGGACACGCTCAACCGACGCGCTGTGGCCGATTCTCAAGTACTTCCACTTCTTCCGTCGTTCCCGCCGAGGCGGACTGCTGGCGGGACCCGACGCTGCCCGTTATCGACATCACAGCCGCGGCGCCGTCTCAGACGAGCTCGGCATGGCGTTCAGTCTCCTTGCGGCTGAAAGATGGATCGTGGACGCCGGTCTGATCCCAGGCAACATCGTTGACCTCGAACGCCACCCGGGGCCGCTGGCCCTCAACCTCGCCAGAGGCCGGCGCCCCGATTTCGGTTACGAGGCATTCGACCTCGGGACCATGACCCCGAGGTGGCTCACAGTCGAGGCCAAAGGAGCATCCGCGCCCGCGTCCGAGACGCGCGCGGCGAAGCAATTGGCTGACGCGCACGGGCAAATCACAGCGCTGCCCAACATCAGCGGGCTCGCATCGGTGACCTTCACCGGTCGTGGCCCCGTGTCCATCTGGGCCGTCGCCGCACCCGCGGAGGAACCGCTCGATCCCGTGCTTGCGGATTTCTTCAAGTTCTCTGCAGGTCGACGACGTCACCGGCCCGAGGCGCGCCTACGTCATTCGATCAGCGCTCTCGCCGCGTGGTCAGGGGTGAACATGCTTCTAGGTCAGGAACGTGAGGCCCCGGTCGAATACACCTCATTACGGGACGAGTGGATGGGCCACCTCGACGTCTACGGCCGCAGAGGGCAGCTCGAGGGTCTGGAGATCTTTCGCGGGATCGATGCCCCCCTGGCCGAGTCGTTGCTCAAGGGAGACGTCGACATGTACCTCTCCGCACGTGTGCAATTGGCCGAACAGTGGTTCGCACGTCAGTCGAGGATCGATGAAGATGACTACCGTGAGCTCTATGAGCCCGGCTCGACAACGTGGGTGACCGCCCTTGCGCCCAACGGTGCGATCCTGGCGATCCGCGGTCGGGTGAAGGTGCCCGAACGCGATCCCCGAGCGACGAGACTGGAGGAGATGGACGATGAGTGAGAGCGTGCGCAAGGAAGTTCTGATCGCAGCCCTCATCGACGTCCTCCGTGAGTCGCACGGGCACCTGCCTGCGTCCCAGGCCATCGAGGCGGTGCGGCAACGCGTCGAGCTGACCGAATACGAGCTCAGCCGGAACCCGAGCGGCCACGAGCGGTTCGACACCTTCCTCCGGTGGGAGTCCTCCGGGCTCGTCACCCTCGGGTGGATCGTCAAGGAGTACGACGGCTGGGTCGTCACCGAGGCCGGTCGCGCGGCGATGTCCGCGCCCCGTCCCGAGAACGGCTGGTACCGCTTCTACCAAGAGCTGTACAGGCGCGAGAAGGCCCGCCTCCGGTTGGAGGAGCGACGAACGGCTGCCGAGCTAACCATCGCCACGGCGCTCGACCTCCTCGAACCTGGCACGTGGACGGGTCTGGACGACCTCGTGAGCTGCGTCGAGACCGACGAGGACGCTGTCGTGACGTGGCTCGCCGCGCACCAAGGAGCTGCGACGCGACGCGTGCTCGGCGCCGAGGGCCAGGTCCTCGACCGCCCGCGATGGCGACCGGACGACGACGCCGACTCCATACGCGCAGCGCTCGTCGCTGAGGGGTTGCAGTTCGACCCGGCCACCGGTCGGGCGAGCCTTGCCGGCCACCTCGGGCGGGAGGACCTCTTGCCAGACGAGGGAGACCCGGAGACGACGACGCGCGCGTGGCTGGTGCGCGGGTCGAACGTGTCCGGCAAGGACATGGTGCCGACCTGGCTGCGGGAGTCCTTCGTCTCCCTCGCCGCGACCCACCTCCGCACACTGAGCCTTCCGGTGGAACGGCGGCAGATCGCCGAGGCCGTCGAGATCGATTACGCGTCGCAGTCGTACAACCAGCGGTCCAACCGCTTGCGGTCGTTCGACCTGTTTCTCAACCGGATGTCGATCGACGACGTCGTCGTGACGGTGAAGGGGAGCGACCTCGTCATCGGCCATCTGATCAGCGAGCCGACGCAGGTCGCCTCGTCCGGCGGGCTGAGCAACCTGAGGCGTGAGGTTCGGTGGGAGAACCCCGATCGACCGGTGCCGTTCAGCGACCTACCCGAGGGCGTCAAGGCACGGCTGAAGTCCCAGGACGACGTCATCGACCTGACGACCCAGCTCGACGCCCTCCGCGAGCTCGCGGGGGAGACGACTAAGGACGAGACGGCCGAGGTCCCGGACGCCCCGCAGACCGCAGACCTCCAGGACCCGACGCAGGACCTCGCCGACGAGCTGCACGTCGACCTCGAGTGGCTGCAGAAGACGACCCGGTTGCTCCGCCAGCGGAAGCAGATCATCTTCTACGGGCCCCCAGGCACGGGGAAGACGTACGTCGCGCAGAAGCTTGCCGAGGCCGTCACCGACGCGGACGCCGTGAAGCTCATCCAGTTCCACCCGGCGTACACGTACGAGGACTTCTTCGAGGGGTACCGCCCGACGCCGAACGCGGCTGGCGACGGGGTCCAGCTCGCACTCCGGCCGGGGCCGTTCCGCAAGCTCGTCGACCGCGCCTCGGACAACCCAGGCACGGCCTACATCCTCATCGTCGACGAGATCAACAGGGCCAACCTCGCCAAGGTGTTCGGTGAGCTGTACTTCCTCCTGGAGTACCGCAAGCACCCGATCGACCTGCTGTACGCCGAGCCCGATGCCGAGCCGTTCATCATGCCGCCGAACGTCTTCATCATCGGGACGATGAACACGGCCGACCGATCCATCGCGCTCGTCGATGCGGCCATGCGCAGACGGTTCGCCTTCCTCCCGATGCACCCGGACGAGCGGCCGACCGCGGGGCTGCTGCGGCGGTGGCTGGCGGCGAAGGGCGGCGACACCGAGCTCGCCGACATCCACGACGAGCTGAACAGCCGAATCGACGACGCCGAGTTCAAGATCGGACCGTCGTACTTCATGCGGGATGAGGTCGCCGAGGAGGGCGGGCTCGAGCTGATGTGGGAGACGTCGATCGTCCCGCTGCTCGAAGAGCACTACTTCGGGGACTCTCAGGTCGACGTCGGTAGGCGGTTCTCGTTGGACGACGTTCGCAGGTCTGCGCGCCGTCTCCGCGAGCCGTCCGCCTCGCCGGCCGAGGGATCGACCGAGGGCCAGTCGTTCGATAGCACCGGCGGGGCAGCTGGCGCTCCGGAGCCCGGCGACGTTGACGCGCCCGGTGTGGACGAGGGCGCCGGTGACGCCTGAGCCGCTCGAGCTGCAGGAAGGGGTCGCCCGAGACGACTGCGATCTCACGGTCGAGCAGGCGTTCGCACTCGACGCGTCCGGGTGGCTGACCGTGACGCGGTCCCCCGGCGGGCGGTGGACCGTCGCACCGAGGACATGGGTCGGATCTGCGCGAATCGGTGATCTCGACGTCGTCATCCGCCCCAAGCTGCCGATCCGGAGGGTGTTCTTCCTCCTCGGGTACGCGGCCGGGAACGACCGGTGGGACGCGACGCCTACCGCCATGGCGACGACGGATGACCTCGTCGATGCGATGGCGAGCGCGTTCGTCGCCCAGGCGGAGCGAGCGATCGGCCAGGGCTTGCTGCAGGGGTACCGCACGGTCGAGGACGCGCTGCCGGTCGTCCGCGGGCGGATACGGCTCGCCGACCAGATGCGGCAGCACTTCGGGTTGGCGCTCCCGGTCGAGGTCACCTACGACGAGTTCGACACCGACATCGCCGAGAACCAGATTCTCAAGGCGGCGGCGACGGTGCTGCTCCGCCTGCCGATGGTGCGGCAGGACACGCGGCGGCGACTCGCCCGGGTACACCGCTCGCTGGCGGACGTCTCGCCGCTCGTGCGCGGGAGCGTCCTGCCTCACTGGTCACCGACGCGCCTCAACGCGAGATACCACGTGGCGGTGCCGCTCGCCGAGCTCGTGCTCCGATCGTGCTCTGTCGAGCAGGCCGCGGATCCGACCCAGCGGACGGCGGGCTTCATGATCAACATGGCGACCCTGTTCGAGGACTTCCTCGAACGTGCGCTCCGCGAGGCGATCGAAGGTCGGTTCGGTGGCGGGCTGAAGGGCCAGGACGGGCAGTGGCTCGACACCGGCCAGTCCGTGTGGGTCAAGCCCGACCTCGTCTGGTACCCGACCGGGTCGTCGACGGCAGGGGCCGTGATCGACGCGAAGTACAAGGCGGAGAAGCCGTCCGGGTATCCGAACGCGGACCTGTACCAGATGCTCGCCTACTGCACGATCCTCGGCCTCGACCGGGGACACCTCGTGTACGCGAAGGGTCAGGCCGAGCCAGCGCACCGAGTCGTCCGCAACGCGGGCGTCACCCTGGTCCAGCACGCCCTCGACCTAGACCAGGAACCTGACGCGCTGCTAGTGCAGGTCGGACATCTCGCGACTAGGGTCGTCGCACGGGAGTCGGGCGTCAAGCCACGTAGGTCGGGGGACTCGAACTAGTTCCGGCGGAAGCCGCGACGAGAACTTAGGGGCAGTGGTGGTCCGAGCGGAATTCGAAGAAAAAGAGTATGAAACCTTCGCGAATGTTGAATTGTACCAACTAGGGCGTCGGGGGCCACTGCCTCCCCTATGGACGCCCGGCCAGGTCCTCGAAGCAACTTTGGGCTACGACGCCGCGGCGAACGTGCGCCTAAATAAATCGCTTCGCCGAGCAATGGCGCTCCCGCCTAGGCGGCACGCGCGAATGGACGGCGTGACCACCGCGGCAATCTATCCCGCGCGTGGGCAGTATGCGAACATTCCACGATTTGTGGCGAGCCTATTTATCCAGTATAAACGGCCTGACAGGATGAGCGGTCGAGGCCAGTCAGCACATCTCTGGAACGGCCAACGCTACTACCGTGCTCGAATCGAAACCGATTCCAACCAGTATAGAATCCTCCGTGATCTCGATCAGATGGTTCATCCGAGGGCAGTCGTCCGCTATGCCGCGCCAGCATTCCACACTCGAACCGAACTCTTCGCATCTGCGTCGACCCACGCGGTCCTGGAACGGACAGCATTTCTTCGACCGGTTCGACTGAAGGACCAGCACACCTACTGGACCTACCGAATGCCTGGTAGCATGGGGCTGTGGAACCCCGCGGGGGATGCCTCCTATGCGGAGAGCATCGACCAA
The DNA here is from genome assembly GCF_900289115.1 of Janibacter massiliensis. GTDB lineage: Bacteria > Actinomycetota > Actinomycetes > Actinomycetales > Dermatophilaceae > Janibacter_A > Janibacter_A massiliensis. Next base: position 566,127 of record NZ_LT985196.1, read on the forward strand.
ATGGTCGAAAACCTGTCGGATAGGCAGGAATCAGAAACACTCCAGTCCCATTTGAGAGAACTTTTTCTATCAATTGCAGAGGCCGATCACCTTGGCTTAACGGACAGCGACCGCCGCCTGCTAGATGCGTTCCTAGCGCCTAATGCGCGCATCGGGCGGCATTCGCAAGCGAGAGCGATACTCGCGATTTCCGGGTGGGTAGTGCGCCAACGCCTCACTTGGCGGCTGATAGCCCAACCACACGATCGCTACCGTGCTGGGATGATCGGGGCATGACCTCGACGCCGCGTGCCTCTCTCGCCGACATCACCCCGCCGATCGCCCTCGGCGCGCTCGACGGGCGCTACCGCCCCGCCGTGTCCGACCTCGTCGACCACCTGAGCGAGCCGGCGCTCAACCGCACCCGCGCGCACGTCGAGATCGAGTGGCTCATCCACCTCACCGACCGGCAGGTCGTCCCGAACGTCCGGGCGCTCACCGACGACGAGAAGGCGAAGCTGCGCGCCGTCATCACCGAGTTCGGCGCGCGGGACATCGACGAGATGGCGACGACCGAGCGCGTCACGCAGCACGACGTCAAGGCCGTCGAGTACTACCTCAAGGAGCGGCTGCACCGGATCGCCCCGGCGCCGGAGGACCGCGGCCTGGCCGAGCTCATCCACTTCTGCTGCACGTCCGAGGACATCAACAACCTCTCCTACGCGCTCATGGTCCAGGGCGCGATCGAGCAGGTGTGGCTCCCCCGCGCGACGACCCTCGTCGAGGCCCTCGCGACGATGGCGAGCGACCTGCGGGACGTCCCCCTGCTGGCCCACACCCACGGCCAGCCGGCGACCCCGACGACGATGGGCAAGGAGCTCGCGGTCCTCGCGTTCCGCCTCCAGCGCCAGCTGCGCCGCATCGAGGACGCCGAGTACCTCGGCAAGCTCAACGGCGCGACCGGCACGTACGGCGCGCACCTGGCTGCGGTCCCCGGCGCCGACTGGCAGGACATCAGCGAGTCGTTCGTCACTGGGCTCGGCCTCACGTGGAACCCGCTGACGACGCAGATCGAGTCGCACGACTGGCAGGCCGAGCTGTACGCCGACGTCGCGCGCTTCAACCGCGTCCTGCACAACCTCTGCACCGACGTCTGGACGTACATCTCGATGGGCTACTTCGCCCAGGTGCGTGGGCAGGGCACGGTCGGGTCGAGCACGATGCCGCACAAGGTCAACCCCATCCGCTTCGAGAACGCCGAGGCCAACCTCGAGGTGTCGAACGCCCTCCTCGACGTCCTCGCAAGCACCCTCGTCCAGTCCCGGCTCCAGCGGGACCTCACCGACTCCTCGATGCAGCGCAACATCGGCGTCGCGCTCGGCCACGGCCTCCTCGCGATCGACAACGTCACCCGCGGGCTCGCGGGGCTGGACGCCGTGCCCGAGGCGATGGCGGCCGACCTCGACGCGAACTGGGAGGTGCTCGGCGAGCCGATCCAGACGGCGATGCGAGCCCTCGGCGCGCAGGGCGTCCCCGGCATGGAGAACCCGTACGAGCGCCTCAAGGACCTCACGCGCGGTCGGCGGATCGGCCAGCCGGAGCTCGTCGAGTTCGTCCACGGGCTCGGGCTGCCGGCCGAGGTCGAGGAGCGACTCGCGGCGATGACGCCGGCGACGTACGTGGGCCTGGCGCCCGAGCTCGTCGACCACCTCGACTGAGGGCCTCGGCCGGCCCCGCTTCGCGGCGGGATGTGATGGCCGACCCCCCTTGTGCATTCGAACAGGTGTTCGATAACGTTGGGGCGTGGCCATCGCGGCGCTGGATCTGCAGGCCCCGGGCGGGGGGATGCCCGGGGCGATCGGTGATGCGCACGCGGCGGTGGACGCTGCCCTGGCCGCGGGGGCCGGTGGGGTGGGGTCGTTGGCCGAGCTGCGCGCGGCGTTGGGTGAGGCGGAGCGGCTGGTGCGGCGGGCGGAGGCGGTGCGGTTGGCGGTGATCCGGGAGATCGACCGGCGTGGGGCGGCCGCGTCGGCGGGGCACACGGACACCGGGTCGTTCGTCGCGATGGTGACGAACACCGACCGGGTCAAGGCCGCGGGTGCGGCGCGGTTGGCGGCGGACCTGGAGGCGAGCGCGACGGGTGCGGCGCTGGCGCGGGGGGAGATCTCCAGCGAGCACGCGCGGGTCATCACCCAGGCGTTGGCGGACCTGCCGGGGTCGGTGGACGAGGCGGGGCGGGCGGTGGTCGAGGAGTCGCTGGTGCGGGCTGCGGGTGGGATGAACCCGAGGAGCCTGCGGCGGTTCGGTCGGCGGGCGATCGAGGCGGTCGAGCCGGATCCGGTGGTGGTGGACGAGCACGAGAACTCCCTGGTGGAGGCGCAGGAACGGGCGGCGTGGGAGAACACGACGTTCTGGATGCGGGATGCCGGTGACGGCACGACCCATGGCCGGTTCACGGTGCCGACGGTGCAGGCGCACGCGGTGAAGAAGGTCCTGGACGCGATGACCGCGCCGCGGCGGCGCACGGACGACACCCCGGAGGCGTACCGGGACGACGCGCGTGCCGGCGGGTCACCGGCCGACGCTGCCGACGTGGGGCTGGCGGGGCCGTTCGACGCGGACCCGGCGATGTTGACGCCGCAGCAGCGGGAGGTCGCGGACCTGCATGCGGCGTACTCGACGGCGTGGAACGAGACCGGTGACCAGGGGCGGCGGTGGCAGCAGCTGCGGGGTCAGGCGTTCGCGTCGTTGATCGAGCGGATCCCGACCGACCATCTGCACGACAAGGTCGCGGCCACGGTCGTGGTCCATGTCGATCTGGCAACGCTGCGCGGGGAGCACGCGAAGGCCTCGAGCACCGACACCGGGGAGCTGATGTCTGCCGGGGAGCTGCGGCGGTGGGCGGCCGGGGCGGGGATCATCCCGGGCGTCCTGGGTGGGGAGTCGGTGCCGCTGGACCTGGGGCAGGGGAGCAGGTGCTTCACGACCCACCAGCGGCTGGCGTTGGCGAAGGTCTACGAGGAGTGCGCCGCGGAGCACTGCGGCCGGCCGTTCGCGTGGTGCGAGATCCACCACGACCACCCGTGGAAGGACGAGGGCCGCACGAGCCTGGACAACGCGATCCCCCTCTGCCCGTTCCACCACCGGCTCATCGACCAACGACCACACGTCGTCGAACCCGCCGACCCGCCGCAGGATCCACGAGATCCACGAGATCCCAGCGGCCGATCACGCGAGCGGACGGAACGGAAGGTGGTGCGCTTCCACGACCAGACCTAGCGCTGGTCGACCCGCGCGGGGGCCCAGGCAGTACGCGGGACCCAGGCAGCGGGCGGGGCTCGGTCAGCGGGCGGGGCTCGGTCAGGCGGGGTTGACGGAGACGTCGACCTGCTGCGCGAGGTAGTTCTGCACGCCCGTGGCCCGGATGGCGTCGAGCTGCGACTCGAACCAGTCGGCGTGCTCCTCCTCCTCGCGGGCGGACTCCTCGAAGACGAGGGCCGTCGCGTTGTCGCCGAGCGCGTGACACTCCGAGGCCGCCGAGTTGAACAGGCGGACCGCCGAGACCTCGCTCTCGAGTGCGAGGCGGAGCATCTCCTCGGGCGTCTCCCCGACCTGGATGTGACCCAGGCGCTGGACGTTCGGGTGACCGTCGAACATGAGAATCCGCTGGATGTAGGCGTCCGCGTCCTTCATCTCGCCGATCGACAGGTCGTAGAAGACCTTGCCGAGGCGCGGCAGGCCCCAGTTGTCGAGCATCCGCGCGTTGAGGAAGTACGCGTTGGTGACCGTCAGCTCGAACGTGAGCGCCTCGTTGAGCAGCTCGACGACACGGGGGCTAATGGGCTGCATGGGCGATCTCCCGGTGGAGGCCGGCATCGATCCCGGTGCCGGTGAGGACGGTGGCCACCTCATGCTGGCACTGAATGGCCTTCACCGCGAACACGCACCCGCCGCACTCGGAGCCGGCGCCCGTCCGCTGGCACACCTCGGCGAGGGAATCGGCCCCGGCGTCCACGGCAGCGCGGATCTGCTGGTCGTTGACGACCCGGCAGTGGCACACGATCACGGACGGTCCTCGGCGCGCTGGGAGGGGATGCGAGCGGCGGACCGCCCGAATACTTTAGGTGTGCCTTACCTAAGCACGAGCGGGCCGGGGGTCGCAACCTCCGTCCGGCGCCCGGCATGGACGCCTCGACCCGCTCCCAGCGTGGTCGATTACCGTGATCGGGCGACAAGTTTCCGAGCCTCCGGAGGTCTCCCATGCGTCGCACGACCGTCTCCACGTCCCGGGGTGTCACGTCCCGACGGGTCGCGTCGCGTCGCGGCGCGTCCGTCCTCGTCGCCGCCCTCGCGGTCGCCACCCTCACCGCGTGCGGGGACACCAACGACGACGCGCCGGCCCCGACGCCCCTGAGCGCGACCTCGACCGCCCCCGACAGCACCGCCACCAGCAGCGGCACCAGCTCGGACGATGACTGGACACCGGCCACCTTGACCTCGGGCGGCACCGGTTCCGGCGGGAAGGACGGCGACGGGAAGGCATCGGCCAGCACCGGTTCGGCCGGCTCCACGACCCGCCCGACCGGCGACAAGATCGACCCCGACGAGCTGAGCTCACGGATGACCGCCGCCGTCGCGAAGTTCCCGACGGCCCGCGTCCGCGGCGACGTCGACGGCGGCAGCGACGGCCTCACGCTCACGGTGGAGGGCGACGAGCAGATCGCCTCCTCGCCACAGATGGACCTCGACGTCGAGCTCGAGGACACCACGGCACGGGTGATCGAGACCGGTGGGCAGGTGTACGTCCGCGCAGGCCAGGGCGACTGGATCGCCTTCGCCTCCGACGACGACAGCCACCCGGTCGCGCAGCAGTTCGGGCCGATCATCAAGCGGCTCCGGATCGGCGACACCCTCGACGCCCTGGCTGCGGGCACTCGCGAGGTGCGCGAGCAGGGCACGGTGACCGTCGACGGCGTCCGAACGACCAAGTACGCCCTCGTCGTCGACAGCCGAAAGATGATGGCCGCCTACGGGGACACGATCCCGGACAGCGCGCCCGACACCGTGATCTTCACCGTGTGGCTCGACTCGCGAGACCTGCTGCGGAAGGCCGACTACACGGTCGGCACGACCCACGCCGTCATCCGGACCGACCAGTGGGGCAAGAAGGTGTCGATCTCGGCCCCGAGCTGAGCTGGGGCGATCCGGGGCGACGACGGGCAGCCGTCATCCGGTGTGCGTCAGGGTGAGTCGACGCCGCCGTTGACGTTGAGCGTCTCGCCGATGACGTAGCTGCTCTCCGCCGACGCGAGGAAGACGTACGCCGGGGCGAGCTCGACCGGCTGACCGGCACGGCCGATCGGCTGCCCGACGCCGAACTTCGGCAGCTTCTCCTTCGGCTGGCCCTCGACGACCTGCAGCGGCGTCCAGATCGGGCCCGGCGCGACGAGGTTGACGCGGATCCCCTTCGGCGCGAGCTGCTTGGCCAGCCCCTTGCCGAAGGTGTTCATCGCGCCCTTGGTCATCGCGTAGTCGAGCAGGTGGTCGCTCGGGGAGTACGCCTGGATCGACGTCGTGAGGATGATCGACGCGCCCGCCTCCAGGTGCGGCACGACGTCCTTGAGCAGCCAGAACATCCCGTAGACGTTCGTCTTCACGGTCTCGTCGAACTGCTCGTCGGTGATGTCGGTGATCGCCGGGCGGCTGACCTGCTTGCCGGCGTTGACGACGACGACGTCGAGGCCGCCGAGCTCGGCGATCGCCCGCTCGACGAGCTCGGTGTTGAACTGCCGGTCCCGCACGTCACCGGGGATCGAGACGCCCGTGCGGCCCTCGGCGCGGATGAGCTCGACGATCTTGTCCGCGTCGGGCTGCTCGTCCGGCAGGTGGGTGATCACGACGTCGGCCCCCTCCCGGGCGAAGGCGATCGCCGTCGCGGCGCCGATGCCCGAGTCGCCGCCGGTGATGAGCGCGCGACGGCCCTCGAGCCGGCCGGTGCCTCGGTACGACGTCTCGCCGAGGTCGGCCTTCGGGTCGAGCTTCGCGTCGAGACCGGGGAAGTCCTGGTCCTGCGGGTCGGGCGTGATCTTCGGGTGCCGGTCGACGGGATTGTCCTGGGACAGCTGGTCGTTGGTCATGAGGTGGACGATAGGTCCACGGTGTGTGCGTCACATCACCCCGATGGGGGTGCGAGCGCGCCGCCAGACCCGACGACCCGTTGTCGGATCCCTACGAGAAGGTGGAGCACATGAGCAGCGCTGGCGGATCGACCGAGAACCAGACCACGCCCGTCGTCGTCACGGGCATGACGTGCGGTCACTGCGTCGCGGCCGTCACCGAGGAGCTGTCGGCGATCCCGGGTGTCACCGACGTCGCGGTCGACCTCGTCGCCGGGGGTGACTCGCCGGTGACCATCACGAGCACCGGGCCGATCGAGCACGACGCGATCGTCGCCGCCGTCGAGGAGGCCGGCTACACCGTCGCACGGGGCGGCGAGGCGCCGACCCCGAACCACCCGTGAGCGGCGACCCGGGCTCCCCCGGGTTCGCGGACACCGAGCCGCGCGAGGTCGATCTCGCCATCACCGGGATGACGTGCGCCTCGTGCTCGGCCCGGATCGAGCGCAAGCTGACCCGGCTGGGGACCGACACGAACGTCAACCTCGTCACGGAGAAGGCCCACGTCGTCTTCCGTGAGCCGCTGACCGTCGACGACCTGATCGGCACCGTGCGCGGCATGGGCTACGGCGCGACCGAGATCGTCCCGGCCTCCGCGCGAGCGCGGGCGAAGGCGACGGACCGGGCCGGTGCTGGCGCTGATGGCCCGAGCACCGGCGAGTCGGCCGACGCCGATGCCGTGGCGCACCCGGCCAGCGAACCCGGGGTCGCCGACGACGCGAAGCGGCCGATCGATCCGCGCGCGCGGCTCGCCATCGCCGCCGTCCTGACGATCCCGGTCCTCTTCCTCGCGATGTCCCCCGGCTTCGACGTGCCCTGGAACCCGTGGGCGCAGCTCGTCCTCGCGACGCCCGTCGCCCTGTGGTGTGCGTGGCCGTTCCACCGGGCCGCGGCCCTCAACGCCAAGCACGGCAGCTCGACGATGGACACCCTCGTGAGCATCGGGGTCATCGCCTCGTGGGCGTGGTCGGTCGTCATCCTGCTCGGCTGGGCGACCGGCTGGTGGGGCACGCACGCCGACGGCGGGCACGCGCTGCCCCACCTGTGGTTCGAGACCGCCGCGGTCGTCACGACGTTCCTGCTGCTCGGCCGCTACCTCGAGGAGCGGGCGAAGAACGCGGGCAAGTCGGCGCTGACCTCGTTGGCGTCGCTGTCCGTGCGGGACGTCGCCGTCGAGCGGATCGACGCCCGCACCCGCGCCACGACGGCCGTCCGTATCCCCATCGAGGACCTCGCCGTCGGGGACACCTTCATCGTCCGGCCCGGCGAGCGGCTCGCGACCGACGGCATCGTCCGGGAGGGCACGAGCGCGGTCGACGCCTCGCTCGTCACCGGCGAGTCGGTGCCCGTCGACGTCGTCGCCGGGGACGAGGTCGTCGGGGGTTCGCTCAACGTCAACGGGCGCCTGACCGTCGAGGCCCGCGCGGTCGGCGCGGACACGACGCTCGCCTCGATCACCCGCCTGGTCGAGCAGGCGCAGAACGGCAGCTCGCCCGCGCAGCGGCTCGCCGACCGGGTGAGCGCGGTGTTCGTGCCCGTCGTCCTCGGGCTGGCGCTGCTCACCCTCGCCGGGTGGTGGATCGGCACGGGAAGCTTCGCGACCGCGCTGTCCGCGGCCGTGGCCGTGCTCGTCATCGCCTGCCCGTGCGCGCTCGGGCTCGCGACCCCGACGGCGCTCGTCGCCGGGACCGGCCGGGGCGCCGAGCGGGGGATCCTCATCAAGGGTCCCCAGGTCCTCGAGGACACCCGCGCCGTCGACACCGTCGTCCTCGACAAGACCGGGACGGTGACGACCGGCCACGGTCGGCTTGTCGACGTGACGGCCGCTGGTCGGCTCGACCCCGACGCGGCGCTGCGGGCGGCTGCGGCCGTCGAGTCGGGCAGCGAGCACCCGATCGCACGGGCGGTCGTCGCCGGTGCCACCGAACGCGGCCTGAGCATCCCCGCCGCGACGGGGGTCGAGGCGCTGCCCGGCAGCGGCGCCCGGGGAACGGTGAACGGGACCGAGGTCGTCGTCGGCAAGCCCGAGCTGTTCACCGAGGTTCCCCAGGAGCTGCGGGAGCCGGCGGACGATGCGGAGCAGGCGCACGACGCGGTGCAGGCGAGCCCGCCGGACGGCGCCGCCGGCACGCCGGATCGGGTGGCTGACGCCTCGCGTCTCGTGGCTGACGCCTCGGATCGGGTGGCTGGCACGCGGGTGCTCGTCGGCTGGGGCGGCGTCGCGCAGGCGGCGCTCACCGTGGCCGACGACGTCCGGCCCGAGGCGGGAGAGGCGATCGCTGCCCTCCGCGCGCGGGGGATCGACGTGCGGCTGCTCACCGGCGACTCCGAGCGGGTCGCCCGCGCCGTCGCCGCGCAGGTGGGCATCGACACGGGCGACGGTGGTTCCGTCGTCGCGCAGGTCCGGCCGGAGGACAAGCACGCCGCGATCGAGGCGATGCAGCGCGAGGGTCGGGTCGTGGCCATGGTCGGCGACGGCATCAACGACGCCCCCGCGCTCGTCCAGGCCGACGTCGGGATCGCGATGGGCGGCGGGACCGACCAGGCGAGCGCCTCGGCCGACGTCGTGCTCGTCCGGGACGACCTGCGGGCCGTCGAGGAGGCGCTCGACCTGTCGACCCGCACCGTCCAGGTCATCCGCCAGAACCTCGTGTGGGCGTTCGGTTACAACGTCATCGCGATCCCGATCGCGATGTCCGGCCGGCTCGACCCGATGATCGCCGGGGCCGCGATGGCGCTGTCGAGCGTCACGGTCGTCGGCAACTCGCTCCGGCTGCGCGCGTTCCGTCGCCGCTCCCGCTGACCCACGCGCGTCCGCTGATCCGCTTGCGTCCGCTGACCCGCTTGCGTCCGCTGACCCGCTGCGGCGCCCGTGTGCGTCTGCTGCGCTCCCGCCGAGATACGGGTTTCGGCTCCCATCGCCGTCCGATGAGGACCGAAAGCCGTATCTCGGCGTGGTGGGAGAGGCCGGTGCGGGACGCTGGGATCGGGCCGAGCGGGTCAGCTGGGTGCCTGGGTCAGCTGGGTGCCTGGGTCAGCTGGGTGCTACGCGGGTCAACTGGCTGCGCGGGTCAGGTGGCTGCGCGGGTCAGATGGTGACGGGGCCCTCAGGGGTGTTGAAGACGACCTCGAGCAGGCCCGGCGTGCCGTGCGGCGCGACGAAGGTGAAGTCGATGACCGAGCTCGTCGCGTCGGCCGGCAGGCCCAGCCAGTCGCGCACGCGCCCCGGGTCGCCCGCGAGCGTGAGGGAACCGATCGTCACCTCGGTGCCCGGTGCGACGTCGGCCGACGGGTGCGGCGAGAGCTCCAACCACTGGATGAAGTACGGCAGCTGCGCGTCGGCCATCATCCCCTTGACGCCGATCTGGCACCAGCGGAACTCGCGACCGTCCGGGGTCCGGCGGCCGCCGTCGACCGACTGGCGACCCAGCCGCTCCTCGATGGGCGCCATGTCGTCGACGCGGACGACCCACCCCATCCACCCGCCACCGGCCTCCGACCGGGCGCGGACCGCCTGGCCGAAGGGGGCCTTGTCGGCGCTGGGGTGGTCGAGCACCTCGACGACCTCGACGTAGCGCTCGTGCGCCAGCGGGAGGATGACGTTCCGCGTGCCGAACCGGGGGTGGAGCCCCCCGTCGACCGGTTCCACGCCCAGCTGGTCCGCCAGCCTGCGGGCCGTCGCCTCCAGACCGTCCCGCTCGGCGGCGTACGACACGTGGTCCACTCGCATGCGGTAATCGTGACACGGGCCGGAGGCGCCGGTGACACGGGTGCCCCCGCCGGGGTGAGGGCCAGCCTGCGCTCACCCCGGGTGGGAGTCCTGGCCGGAGAGCCCGCGGCTGCGGTGCCGCAGCGCCTCGTACGCGACGATCGCCGCCGAGGTGGCGACGTTGAGCGAGTTGACCACCCCGTGCATCGGGATGCGGATCCGCTCGTCGGCCGCCTCGAGCGCGGCGTCGGTGAGCCCGTACTTCTCCGTGCCGACCGAGAACGCGACCGGCCCCGACCAGTCGACATCGGTGTGCACGGTCTCGGTGTCCGGGGTCGTCGCGAGGTGCCGGACGCCGTGGTCGGCGAGCCACGCGATGGTCTCGCCGAGCGTCGCCGAGGCGACCGGCACCGAGAACACCGTCGCCTTGCTCCCGCGCACGACGTTCGGGTTGCCCCAGTCGGTCACCGGGTCGACCGCGACGACGAGGTCGATCCCCGCGGCGTCGGCCGTGCGGAGCATCGCCCCGAGGTTGCCGGGCTTCTCGATGCCCTCGCACAGCAGCACGAGCGGGTCGGGCGGCAGGGTCACCTGCGCCAGCGGCAGCCCGGGCGTCGGGACGACGGCGAGGAAACCGTCCGGCCCCTCGCGGTAGGCGGTCTTCTCGAAGGCCGCGCGGGCGACCTCCCACGTCTGCGCCCCGAGCGACCGGGCGCGCTCGACGAGCAGCAGCTGCGCGGCCGGGTCGAGCATGAGCTCGGCGCAGTGGAGGACCACCTCGGGGATCGCGCCGGCGTCCATCGCGAGCGCGAGCTCTTCGTAGCCCTCGACGAGGCAGGTGCCCGAGTCCTCCCGCTCCCGACGCCGACGCAGGGCCGCCACCCCCTTGAGGCGAGGGTTCGCGGGCGACGTGATCTGCAGGTCGGCTGCCGGGGTCAGGACGTGCTCCCGGTAAGGGAGTCGAGGACGTCGGCCAGGCCGTCCTCGAGGACGTCGCCGGTCACCTCGTCGGCCGCGGCCTTGACCTCGTCGGGCGCGTTGCCCATCGCAACCCCGCGGGCGGCCCAGCGGAGCATCTCCAGGTCGTTGCGCTGGTCCCCCACCGCGACCGTGTCGCCCGGCTGGACGCCGAGCTGCCGGCGCAGCTGCTCGAGCGCCGACCCCTTCGAGACGCCCTCCGGGTTGATGTCCAGCCAGGCCGACCAGCCGACGGCGTAGCTCACCTCGTGAAGCCCGATCTGGTCGATGAGCTCGTCGAACTCGGCGCTCGTCGACTCCGGCGAGCGGATCGTCACCCGGGTCACGGGCTCGGCCATGAGCTCCTCCCACGGGACGACCCGCAGCCGGCCGTCGAGCTCACCGTCGGGGAACGGTGCCGACAGCTTGAACCCGACCCCGAGCTCCTCGACCGCGACGACCGGCACGGGCGAGCCGTCCGGCCAGCGCTCGCGGATGACGGTGAGGGCGGGGCGCGGGTCGAAGGTCACCGCCTCGAGCACCTCGAAGCCCTCCTCTCTCGACGGATCGAGCGCGACCGTCACCGCACCGTTCGAGCACACCGCCCGGCCGGTGGTGATCCCCAGCTGGCGGACGATCGGCATCGTCGCGACGACCGCCCGACCGGTCGACATGACGACGTGGTGGCCGGCGTCGACGACCCGCCGGACGGCGTCCCGCACGCGCGGGCTGAGCACCTGGTCGTGCGTGATCGTCGTGCCGTCGATGTCGAGGCAGATCATCAGGGGGCGCGAGCCGGTGCTCTCCATGCCGCCGACCCTAACGGCGCGTTCCCCGCGTCACGGGCGCGGGCGCCCCAGGCGCCAGTAGCCGCTGTGACTGATCCGCCGCCGGTCGAGCCCATGCCCGCGCATCACGTGCCTCCGGGCTGCGGCGACCATCGACCCCTCCCCGCAGATCCACGCGTAGCCGAGACCGGGGATCGGTTCCTGCGCCAGCACGTCGAGCACCGCGGACCCCGGCGCCGCGTCCCCGCGTTCGTGGACGAGCGCGCCGGCCGGGATCGACTCGACCCCAACCGTCTCGACCGAGGGGACCTCGACGTGGACGAGGCTCACGGGCCGGCCCGGCCCGTTCCCGAGCCATTCCTGGATCGCGCACACCGCGGGCAACGCTGTCTCGTCCGCGACGAGCAGCTGGACCCGGTCGACCGCTGCGGCGTCACCGGGCCGCCACCCCGCGTAGACCGACCCCGCCGAGCGCACCCCGACCTCGTCCCCGACGCCGACCCGGCACGCCCACGCCGATCCCGGGCCGCTGTCACCGTGGCGCACGACGTCGACGTCGATCTCCCCGGCCTCGGGCCGGTGCGCACGGATCGTGTACCACCGCAGCGCGGGGCGCTCGCCCTCCGGCATCGCCGCGACGGCCGCGCGCGGGTCGGGCCGGTCGGCTGGCATCACGAGGCGTGCACCCCGCTCGGGCATGAGGAGGCCGACGTACTCGTCGGGGCCGCTGCGCTCGAAGGTCCGGAGGGTGTCGGCGGCGATCGTCAGACGGCGGGTCGCGGTCCCGAGGTCCCGGACGGCGACGACGCGCGCGACCGTCTGCACCTGCTCCTTCCGGGCGGGGGCGAGCGCCATCGTCAGGCCGGCGGCGCGGTGCACGAGGGCGACGGCCCCCTTCTCGATCAGGCCTCCGGTGCTCATCGGGGCTCCTGCGCGATCGGTCGGGGCGCACGGCCCCCGTGGGCTGGTGGGTGGGCGGGGACGACGAGGGGGGTGCCGGTCACCGGGTCGGGGACGACCTGGACCGTCAGCCCGAGCGTGCGTTCGAGGACGGCTGGCGTGAGGACGTCCGCTGGCTCGCCCTGCGCCACCACGCGACCGTCGTGCATCGCGACGATCCGATCGGCGTAGCGGGCGGCGAGGGCGAGGTCGTGGAGGACCATGACGATGGTCGTGCCGGTGGACCCGAGCCGCCGGACGACGTCGAGCACGTCGATCTGGTGGGCGAGGTCGAGGAAGGACGTGGGCTCGTCGAGCAGGAGCACCGGCGCCTGCTGAGCGAGGACGAGCGCGAGCCACACCCGCTGCCGCTGGCCGCCGGAGAGCTCGCCGACGCCCCGGTCGACGAGGTCCCGGGTCCCCGTGACCTCGAGCGCCTCGGCGACCGCGGCGTCGTCCGCAACGGTCCATCGGCCGAACCAGCCGCGGTGGGGGTGCCGGCCGCGCGCGGCGAGCTCGGCGACGGTCGTCCCGGCCGGGACGACCGGGTGCTGCGGGAGGAACGCGATCTGCCGCGCGAGCGCCTTCGCGGGCACATCGGCGACGTCCCGCCCGTCCAGCGTGACCCGACCACCCGCGAGCGGCACGAGTCCGCGTACCGCGCGCAGCAGCGTCGACTTGCCGCAGCCGTTCGGACCGATGATCGCCGTCACGGCGCCGGGCTCGACGTCGAGGTCGACCCCGTCGACCGCCGCCGCGCTCGCCCCCGGGTGGACGAACCGCACGCCGCTCGCCCGCAGCTCCGGCGGCGCGACCGGCGCGCCCCGGGCGACGCACGTGGCGCTCCGCGCGTGCGCGGAGTGCCACTTCTCGGCGTGGGGGCTGGTGGCCATGGGGGTGGTGGTCATCGGACCTCCGTCGGTCGTCGGGTGATGAGCCAGATGAGGAAGGGAGCGCCGATCGCGCCGGTGACGACGCCGACCGGCAGGTTCGTGCCGGGCAGGGCGTAGGCGGCGACGTGATCAGCGGTGACGAGGGTGATCGCGCCGACGAGCGCGGCGGCGACGACCGTCGGCCGACCGCGCAGCAGCCGCCGGGCGATCGGACCGGACAGCAGCGCGACGAACGCGATCGGTCCCGAGAGGGCGCACACCGCCGCGACGAGGAGGACGACGAGGACGAGCACGGCCGCGCGGGTCCGCCGCAGGTCGACGCCGAGCCCGGCAGCGAGGTCGTCGCCGAGCGCGGTGACCTCGCTCACCCTTCCGACGGCGACCGCGAGCGGCAGCAGGGCGAGCGTCGTGAGCGCGAGCCACCGGATGCCGTCCCACGTCGCCGCGCCGAGGCTGCCCGTGACCCACAGGAGCGCCTCGTGCGCCCCCGTGATGCTCGAGCGGAGCAGCACCCACTGGACGAGCGCATGGCACGCGGCGGCCGTCGCGACGCCGCCGACGATCAACCGGGTCGAGGCCCGCGGGCCACGTCCGGCGAGGCCAACGACGAGCGCGGTGGCCACGACCGCGCCGGCGAGGGCGCACCCCGTGACGGCCGGGCCCCGCAGGTCGAGGACGACGGCACCGACGACCGCCCCGAGCCCCGCGCCGGAGGTGACCCCGAGGACATCCGGGCTGGCGACGGGATTGCGCACGTGGTCCTGCAGCAGCGCGCCCGCCGCGCCCAGGCACATCCCGCCGAGCAGTGCGGTGACGGCGCGCGGCAGCTTCGACTCCATGACGACGAAGGTCGCGACGGGGATCATCTCGCCGCGCAGGATGCGGACGAGGTCGACCGGCGTCACCGTGTAGTCACCGAGGAGCACGCGCACCGCCAGGACGCCGACGAGCGTGGCGAGCAGGCCACCGAGGACGACGCCGGTGGTGCGTCGACGGCGCCGGCGCGCGAGGGCGAGCGGCGAACCACAGCCCGGCGACCGGGCGAGCGCGGGCGTGCTCATGCGAGCGTCCGTCGGCGCAGGAGCAGGACGAGGGCGGGCGCCCCGACGAGCGCGACCGTGATGCCCGCGGGCACCTCCCCCGGGGGTGCGAGGACCCGCCCGACGACGTCCGCGATGACGACGAACGCGGCTCCGCACCCGGCCGAGGCCGGGAGAACCGCGAGGTGTCCCGTCCCGACGAGCGGCCGCGCGGCGTGCGGTGCGAGGAAGCCGACGAAGCCGAACGGTCCGGCGACGGCCGTCGCACCAGCGGTGAGCAGTGCCGCGGCCAGGAGCGCCAGGCCGTGGAGCCGTCCGACGTCGTGCCCGAGCGCGGACGCGGCCTCGTCCCCGAGCGCGAGCGCGTCGAGGCCCGGGGCGAGCGCCAGGGCCAGGACCACCCCGCCGAGCAGGAGCAGCGCGACCGGCAGGAGCACACCGACCGACCGCCCGGCGGACGAGCCGACCTGCCACGACCTCAGCTGGTCGAGGGCGCCGCGGTCGGTCAGGAGGATCCCCGTCGCGGCCGAGCTGCACACCGCGGTGAGCGCGGCGCCGACGAGCACGCTCGTCTCGGGTCGTCGGGCGACCGGCACCCGGCGCGTCGCGAGGTGGACGAGCACCCCGACCACGAGCACCCCGACGACGGCGAGGACGCCGACGAGCGAGGACGACCCGATCCCGAGCACGGCGGTGGCGACGACGACCGTGAGCACGGCACCCGCGGTGAGGCCGAGCAGGCCGGGGTCCGCCAGCGGGTTGCGCGAGCTGCCCTGGAGGGTTGCACCGGCCAGACCGAGCGCCGCGCCGACGACCAGCCCGACGACGGTGCGATCGGTGCGGGCCTGCAGCACGCCGGACGTCGACAGCGCGCCCGCACCCACCGCAACCGAGAGCGTGACCGCCGCACCGAGGGCGAGCAGCATCACCGCCGCCGCGACCGCACGGCTTCGGCCGCTCACCGGGTGACCGGGGTTCCGCCCGCCGCCGTCGCGACCTTCGGCATGAACTTCGTCGCCGCGACCTCGATGGACAGCGGGGTGGGGCTGCTCATCGCGTAGGCGACCGTGCGGTCGACCGAGGCGACGTACTGCTTCTTGCGGATCGCCGGGATCGCCGAGACGAGCGGGCTGGCGAGGATCCGGTCGAGCTGCTTCGGCTCGTCGAGGTAGAAGATGAAGACGTCGGCGTCCAGCTCCTCCGCCCGCTCCGCGGACAGCGAGAGGTCGAACGTCTTCTTCGCGCGGGACAGCTCGGCGACGAGCGGCGCGTCCTTCATCCCGAACTCACGGAGCATCTGCGGCCGGAGGTCTCCCGAGCCGTAGAGCCCGAGCGTGCTCGTGTCCTTCGGGTCGATCCAGCCCCACGCGACGGTCTTCCCGCGCAGGTCGTCGAGGTCTTTCTTCGCCCGCTCGATCGTCTCCTCGGTGCGCGCGACCAGATCCTTCGCCGCGTCGGGGCGGCCGACGGCAGCGCCGATCGTCGTCGTCGAGTCCCGCCACGGGGTCGTCCACGGCATGTCGGGGTAGGCGACCGTCGGTGCGATCTTCGAGAGCTTGGCGTACTCGGCCTTCGTCATCCCGGAGTTCACCCCGAGGATGAGGTCCGGCTCGAACGTCGCGATCTCGTCGAGCGGCACCCCGTCGGAGTCGTCGTACCGCTCGACGGCGGAGCCGCTGCTGTTGTTGATGCTCCTGTTCTTGCGGATCTGCTCGTCGAACCAGTCGGTCGAGCCCTTCGCGTTCCCGCCCCAGGTGATCTTCGCGGCCGCCGCCGGGACGAGGCCGAGGGCGGCGACGACGTCCTGGTCCGACCAGCCGATCGTCACGACCCGCTGCGGCGCGCTCTGCACCGTCGTCGACCCGAAGGCGTGCTCGAGGGTCACCGGCAGCGCACCGTCCTCGACCTCCCCGCTCGCGCCGGTCGAGCCGCCCTGTCCGTCGGCGGGTCCGGTCGAGCAACCCGCGGCCAGGAGGAGCGGACTGGCCAGGGCGAAGGAGAGGGCGGTGCGGCGGCGCATCGAGGGGTCCGTTTCGGGGTCGGAGACAGGTCGCTCGGCCATGACAATGAGGTTAGCCATGCCTAAGTAAGGCTTACCTAAGCAACGTAGCCCGGTGGTGTCAACCGTCGCCAGGGCAGCGCGGTCGGGACCGAGCCGGCCGAGCACCCGGGCGCGTGACCGAGGCCTCAGGACTCGCGGGCGGGGAGGATCCCGTCGAGGAGGACGTCCAGTCCGGGGAGCGGCGGGGCGGCGGCTGTCTCGAGCGCAGCGGTGAGCGGGAAGTCCGCGGGGTCGACCTGCGCCAGCGCCCGCTCCCCACCGGGGGTGAGGGTGGCACTCGCCTCGAACAGCGCGTGCGCCTGGACGTACGTCGTCAGGGCGTACGTCGCCGCTGCCGCCCGGGCCGGCTCGAGCCCCTGCGCGGCGAGGAACCGCAGCAGGGCCTCGTTGAGCGCGAGCGCGTGGGGTCCGACGATCCGTCGACGGGCGAGCACGTCCGCGAGCCCGGGGCTCGCGGTGAGGACCTCGACCGCCGACGCGACGAACCGACCCAGCCGGGCGGGAGCGTCGGGGACCGACCCGTCGACGGCCAGAGGCGCGAGCGGGATACGTCCGACGAAGGCGTCGCCGACCGCGTTGAGCAGGTCATCCATGTCGGCGAAGTACGTGTACATGGCCGTCGGTGTGGCGCCGGCCGCCGCCGCGACCGACCGCAGCGACAGCACGCCCCCTCCCTCGACGAGCCCGACGGCGGCGGCGACGAAGCGATCGGCGTCGAGGTCTCCGCGCGGGCCCCGACGGGACGCCGGGGACCCGCCCGTCGGCGCAGCGGCGTTTCCGTCGGCTGCCGGGGGCGTTCGTGAGGACTTCTTGCGGACCATCACTCACCACGGTAGCGTCCCGATTTGTGCAGCGAACAAACAGCGTGCCTCGGATCACCGGTCGGGCCGCGGCCGGGCTGGTGCTCGGGTACCTGCTCGCGCTCGCGGGGATGGTCGCGCTGTGCGCCGGATTCGCCGCTGGCGGGCACGACATCCCGCCGTGGGCCATCGCGGTCGGCCGATGGATCCCGGCCCTGGCGAGCCTTCTCGCGCTGCTCGTCGTCCCCCTCGTCCCCCGACGCGGACGCGCGGCCGAGCAGACCGACGGCTCCCGAGCAGAGGGCCGGCCGACGCGCCTGGCGGACATCTGGCGACTGCGCCCGGGCGGGTGGAGGGGCCTGCTTCGTGCGTGGTACGCCGCGATGGCCGTGACGGCGGTCGCGACGATCGTCCCGGCGATCGTCGCGGGCGTCGTCACGGGCACCATGCCGAAGGGGCCCCTGCCGCTCGCGTCGGTCGTGCCCCTGCTCGTCATCGGCAGCAGCCTGCTCGTCGTGAGCACGATCGGCGAGGAGGTCTTCTGGCGCGGCCACGCCCACACCGTCCTGCGGGCGCTGGGGTTCTGGCCGATGGCGCTCGTCGTCGCGATCGCGTGGGCCGCGTGGCACGTCCCGATGCAGTGGCTCTACTGGCGCCAGGGCACGTTCACGGCCACGGAGTCGATCGCGCTCACGGTCGGGATCGCGGCGTGGGCGCCCCTGCTCGCCGCCCTCGTCGAGCGGTTCGGGTCCGTCTGGCCGGCTGCTGCCGCCCACGCCGTGCCCTTCTCCGCGGGCAACCTCCTACGGGAGGGCGCGATGGACGAGACCGCCCCGTTCTGGGTGGTCAACGCGCTCACCTGGGTCGTCATGCTCGCCCTCGCCGCGGTCGTGATCCGCTGGCGCGGCGGCGGGCGCGAGGAGGTCGGTGCCCGGGAGCCGACCCCCTCGTAGGCTGGATCCATGCCGGAAGCGAGCGTCCCCGCCGCGTTCGAGCGGTGGGAACGCCCCGCCCCGCCGATCGGGCGCCGCGACATCGGCCTGAGCGTCGTCGTCGGCATCCTCGCGATCGTCCTCCTCGAGCTCGTCCGTCGCCTCGGCGCCCTGGAGACGGTCGGCGCGGACCCGTGGGTCCAGCGCGCCGCCACGCTCGCGGTCGCCGCCCTCCTCGTGGCCCGGCGTCGTCACCCGCTCGTCGTCGCCGGGCTCGCGGCCGCGCACATGTTCGTCGTCGGCGTGACGATGCCGCTGGTCATGGCGCAGATGAGCCTGCAGGTCGTGTACTTCGTCGCGTTCTTCTCGGCCACGGCCTGGGCCAGGGACCGCGCAGCGGCAGCGATCGTGTGCACCGGGATCGTCCTCGTCATGGCCCTGTGGATCGCCTGGAACTTCGCGTACGGCTCGGGGGTGGAGGACATCGTCGACGCGAACCAGGGTGCACCGACCGGTGGCGGGGTCGCCACCGCAGCCATCCTCATCACGGTGATCATCAACGTCCTCTACTTCGGGGGCGCCATCCAGCTCGGCCGGGTCACGTGGCGGGCGGCCCGGGCCCGCGCGGTCCTCGCCCACCAGGCGGAGACGATCGCCGACCAGTCCAGCCGCCTGCGTACCCAGGCGGTCGTCGACGAGCGGCTGCGGATCGCGCGTGAGCTCCACGACGTCGTCGGCCACCACATCGCGGGCGTCGGCCTCCACGCGGGGGCGGCCCGCCGGCTCGTGCGCACCGACCCGGTCGCCGCCGCCGAGGCGATGGCGACCGTCGAGTCGAGCGCCACCGACGCCGTCGCCCAGCTGCGCGGCCTGCTCGGGGCGCTGCGGATGCCCGATGGTGACGGGGACACGGGCCGGGTGGACGAGACGGGCCGGACGAACGTCACGAGCGACACGAACGAGGGCCAGCTCGAACCGGGAAAGCAGCCCGACCGGTCGCCCGGACCCGCGCTCGCTGACCTGCCCGCGCTGCTCGATCAGGTGCGCGACCGGCTCGACGTCGAGCTGACGACCGCGAGCGAACCGCCCGGCGCGCTCGAGGACGTGCCGCCGGCGGTCGGGGCCGCGCTCTACCGGGTCGTCCAGGAGTCGCTGACGAACGTCCGGCGGCACAGCACGGCCGACTCGGCACGCGTGGCGCTGCGGTGCGTCCGCCACGGCAGCAGCCCGCACGTCGAGGTCGAGGTCACCGACTCGGGTCGACCCCGCAATGGCACCTCCGGCTCCGGGCTGGGGCAGCTCGGGATCCGCGAACGGGTCGCCGGGCTCGGTGGCACCGTCGACATCGGGCCCCGCGTCACCGGGGGCTACCGCGTGCGCGTGCGCATCCCGCTGGCAGGCTCGCGGTCGTGAGCACGCAGGGCACGCAGGTCGCGCCGGACCCGCAGGACGGCTCGAACCGCACCGACGGGGGGCCGCTGCGCGTCCTCGTCGCCGACGACCAGCCGATCGTCCGATCCGGCCTGACGATGGTGCTCGGGACCGAGCCGGGGATCGAGGTCGTCGGCGAGGTCACCGACGGGGCGCAGGCGATCGAGCTCGCCCGCCGGCTGGCCCCCGACCTCGTCCTCATGGACGTCCAGATGCCCGGCACGGACGGCATCGAGGCCACCCGGACGATCACCTCGAGCAGCGACACCAGGGTCGTCGTCCTCACGACCTTCGACCGAGACGACTACCTCTTCGCCGCGCTCGAGGCCGGGGCCAGCGGCTTCCTCCTCAAGACCGCCGGGAGCGACCAGCTCGTCGAGGCCGTCCTCGCCGTCGGGCAGGGGCACGCGCTGCTCGCCCCCGAGGTGACGGCGCGGGTCATCCGCCGCACCCTCGCCGCGCGGGCCGCCGCCCCGACCGGGAGCACCACCTCCCCCGGGGTCGTCACCGATCCGGGGCTCTCGCTGCTTACCGGCCGCGAGCGCGAGGTGCTCGGTCTCGTCGGGGCCGGGCTGTCGAACGCCGAGATCGCCGCCGAGCTCGTCATCGGGGAGGCAACGGTGAAGACCCACGTCTCGAACGTGCTGGCCAAGCTGCACCTGCGCGACCGCGTCCAGGCCGTCGTCCGTGCGCACGAGTGCGGCATCGTCGCGGGCACCCGACCGCGCGGCTGAGTCGTCCCCCGACGGGCGGAGGAGAGCACCGCCGAAGATCCGCCGCGCGACGGATCCGGCCCGGGGCGCTCGTCCGTAGCGTCGAGGGCATGGACATCACCACCAGCGCGAACGAGATCAGGGCAGAGCACCTGACCCGCCGGTTCGGGGACGTCACGGCCGTCGACGACGTGTCGCTGACGATCCCGGGCGGGCGGATGACGGGCTTCGTCGGCGGGAACGGCGCCGGCAAGACGACGACGATGCGGATGATCATGGGCGTCCTGCAGCCCACCGAGGGCGCGGTCCTCTGGCAGGGCCGACCGATGACCGCCGACGACCGCCGCACGTTCGGCTACATGCCCGAGGAGCGCGGCCTCTACCCCAAGCAGAAGGTCGGCGAGCAGCTCGTCCACCTCGCCCGCCTGGCGGGGCTGTCCGCGGCCGACGCCCGGGCGAGCGTGGAGGAGCACCTCGAGCGTCTCGGCCTGGCCCACCGCGCGGGTGACCCCGTCGAGAAGCTCTCGCTCGGCAACCAGCAGCGGGTGCAGATCATCGCCGCGGTGATGACGCGCCCCGCGGCCCTCGTCCTCGACGAGCCGTTCTCCGGCCTCGACCCCGACGCCGTCGACTCGATGGCCGACCTGCTGCGCGAGCACGTCGCCCGCGGGATCCCCGTCCTCTTCTCCAGCCACCAGCTCGATCTTGTCGAGCAGCTGTGCGACCGGCTCGTCATCCTCTCCGGCGGCCGCAAGCGCGCCGAGGGAACGGTCACCGAGCTCCGCAGCGCCGGGGCCCAGCGGCACCGGGTCACCCTTCGTGGGGACGCCGGCTGGCTGCGGGACCTGCCCGGCCTGGACGTCGTCGACGTCGACGGGCGCGAGGCGGTGCTCGAGCTGCTCGGCGACGAGACGCAGCGCCGCGCCACCCTCGACCGGCTCCTCACCGAGGCGACCGCTCGCGGCGGCCTCGACGCGATCGCCCCCATCGTCCCCCGCCTGAGCGACATCTACCGAGAGGTCACGGCATGAGCACGCAGACGACCCCGACCCCGAGCAGCGCGAACCGGACCACCCCGGCCCAGACCCCGCGCGCCTCGGCCCGCGGCGCCTGGCGGCTCATCGCCCAGCGCGAGATCCTCGTCAAGCTGCGGGACAAGAGCTTCATCTTCTCGACGTTCCTCACCCTCGCGATCATCGGTGCGTCGATCGGCTGGCAGGCGTGGAACGCCGACCGGCACCGCGACTACACGATCGTCGCGGTGGCCGACGACGCGGCGATGGCCGACACGATCGCCACGGCCGCGGAGCAGTCCGGCGACAACGTCGGGATCACGGTGACGCGCGTGCCCGACGGCGGCGCCGCCAAGGCGGCTCTCGCCGACGGGTCGGCCGACGGGTGGCTCCACGAGGACGGCGGCACGTGGACGCTCACGGGCCAGCGAGAGGTCGACGACCGGCTGGAGGGTCTGACGACGGAGACGGTCGGCGGGGTCGTTCGGGCGCAGAACGCCCAGCGCGCGGGCACCGATCTCGCGGCCATCGAGAAGGGCACGGAGGTGAGGACCGCCCTCGTCGTCGGCGACCAGAAGGAGCAGCTGGTCGCGAAGGTCGTCGGCCTGGCGATGACGTTCCTCTTCTCCTTCGCGGCGCTGCTCTTCGGGATCGCTCTGGCGACGAGCGTCGTCGAGGAGAAGCAGTCGCGGATCGTCGAGATCATCACCGCCTCGATCCCCGTCCGGCAGCTGCTGCTCGGCAAGGTCGTGGGGAACGTCCTGCTCGCGATCGGCCAGCTCGTGCTCTACACGACCGTCGCGCTCGTCGGGGTGTCGTTCACCCCGTTCGCGTCGATGATCCCCGCGATGTCGAGCGGCCTGCTGTGGTTCGTCCTCTTCTTCGTCGTCGGGTTCACGGTCATCGCGACGCTGTACGCCGTCGCGGGGGCGCTGGCCAGCCGGACCGAGGACGTCCAGTCGACGTCGGTGCCCGTGACGATGCTCGTCATGCTCATGTTCTTCGGGGCGATGTTCCTCGACGGGGCGCCGAAGACGGTCGCCTCTTTCGTCCCGCCCCTGTCCGCGGTGCTCATGCCGATGCGGATCGTCGAGGGGACGGCGCAGTGGTGGGAGCCGGTCCTCGCGCTCGCCCTCCTGCTCGGGGCCGGTCTCGGGGTCGTGCTCGCCGCGGAGCGGATCTACCGCCGGGCGCTGCTGCAGACCGGCGGCAAGCTCACCGTCCGCCAGGCGTGGACCGCGGAGACGTGACGGCCGGCCGACGGGCGACGTGACCGTCGGTTGACACCGATCGGCTAACAGTGTTCACTCAGTGAAGTGAACACTGTTAGCCGAGTCCTCGTCACCGTTCCCGTGGCCCTCGTCGCCGTCGTCGCGACCTCCTGGGTCTGGAGCCGGACCCACCCCCATGTCATCCGCACCGAGCGCGTCATCGACGCCCCGCCCGAGCGGGTGTGGGCCGTCCTCGAGGCGAACGAGCGCTGGTCGGAGTGGAACCCGTCGATCGTCCGGAGCAGAGGTCGCTTCGTCGAGGGCGGCACGGTGACGAACACCGTCCGCTCGGGCGACGGGACCATGACGTTCACCCCGACGATCCTCTCGCTCGAACCCGACCGCGAGCTGCGGTGGCGCGGGACCTACTACGTGCGTGGCCTGGCCGACGGCGAGCACTCCTTCGTCCTCGAGCCGCTGCCGGGTCGCCGGACCTGGCTCGTCCAGGAGGAACGCTTCGTCGGTGCCCTCGTCCCGTTCGCGGGCCGCACGCTCGACCTCGAGGACGACTTCGAGGCGGTGAACGAGGCCCTCGCGCGACGGGTCGAGGCGGACGTACCGTCCACCCCGTGACCCGCACACCCCCCGGCACGCTGCCCGAACCGGCCGTTCCCGAACCGGCCGTTCCCGAGCGCAGCGCCCGGGTGGCCTCGATCGTCGGGGCCACGCGCGCGATCCTCGTCGAGCAGGGTTGGGAGGCGGTCTCGATGCGGACCATCGCCGCCGCGCTCGGGATCACCGCGCCCTCGCTGTACAAGCACGTGAAGAACAAGGACGCCCTCGCTGCGCTCCTCATCACCGACGGCCTGCTCGCCATGGGCACCGGGCTGCACGCCGCGATCGCTCGCGACCCGTCACCCGCGGCGCTGCTGCCCGCCTACCGCCGGCTGGCGCTCGGCGACCCCGAGGTCTACCGGCTCGCGACGAGTGGCCCGCTCGATCGCGACGCGCTGCCCGACGGGCTCGAGGAGTGGGCCGGCTCGCCGTTCTTCCTCGTCACCGGCGACCCGCACCGCGCCCAGGCGCTGTGGGCCTGCGCGCACGGCATGGCGATCCTCGAGGTCGACGGCCGCTTCCCCGACCCGCGCGAGCTCGACTCCACGTGGGAGGCCGCCGCGCGGCAGTTCGCCTGACGTCAGGCGGGCGCGATGACGTCGAGGCCGACGAACGGGCGCAGCGCCTCGGGCACGACGACCGAGCCGTCCGCCTGCTGGTGGTTCTCGAGGATCGCGACGAGCCAGCGCGTCGTCGCGAGCGTCCCGTTGAGCGTCGCCGCGACCTGGGTGCGGCCCTCGGCGTCGCGGAACCGGGTGTTCAGCCGCCGCGCCTGGTACGTCGTGCAGTTGCTCGTCGAGGTCAGCTCCCGGTGCCGGCCCTGGGTGGGGACCCACGCCTCGCAGTCGAACTTCCGGGCCGCCGGACCGCCGAGGTCGCCGGCCGCCGTGTCGATGACCCGATAGGGCACCTCGATGCGCGCGAGCATCTCCTTCTCGAACCCCAGGAGCTGCTCGTGCTCGGCCTGCGCCTGCTCCGGGTCGCAGTAGACGAACATCTCGAGCTTGTTGAACTGGTGGACGCGGATGATGCCGCGGGTGTCCTTGCCGTACGAGCCGGCCTCGCGCCGGTAGCACGTCGACCAGCCCGCGTACCGCCTCGGGCCGTCCGACAGATCGAGGATCTCGTCCGCGTGATACCCGGCGAGCGCCACCTCGGAGGTCCCCGTGAGGAAGAGGTCGTCCGCGGGCAGCTGGTAGACCTCCTCCTCGTGGGCGTCGATGAAGCCCGCGCCGGCCATGACGTCGCGCCGCACGAGGGTCGGGGTGATCATCGGGACGAAACCACGCTCCACCGCGAGCTGCAGCCCCATCTGGAGCAGCCCGAGCTCGAGCCGCGCACCCGGCCCGGTGAGGAAGTAGAAGCGGCTGCCGCCGACCTTCGTCCCGCGCTCCATGTCGATGGCACCGAGCGCCTCGCCGAGCTCGAGGTGGTCCTTGGGCTCGAAGCCCTCGGCGGCGAAGTCCCGAGGGGTGCCGACCTCCTCGAGCACGACGTAGTCGTCCTCGCCCCCGGTGGGAACGCCGTCGACGATGACGTTGCCGACCCGCCGCAGCAGCGCGTCGAGCTCGACCTGGGCCTCGTCCTTCGCGGCGTCGAGCTCCTTGACCCGCGCGGCGACCTCCTTGGTCCGCGCGAGCAGGGCCTGCTTCTCCTCGCCCCGGGACTTCGCCACGGACCTGCCCATCGCCTTCTGCTCCGCGCGCAGCGCCTCGAACTCGGCGATCGTCGCCCGGCGTCGCTCGTCCCCCGCGAGGATCTCGTCGATGAGCCCGGGGTCCTCCCCGCGGGCGCGCTGGCTGGCGCGGACGACGTCGGGGTTCTCGCGCAGGAGCTTGATGTCGATCACGCGGTCGAGGTTACCGGCGCGCCCGCGCCCGCCCCGCTCTCGCCGGGTCCACCCGGCCCGCGCGGTCGCACCTGCTTGCCCCGCTCCTTCCGGCGCTTCTCCAGCCGGGCCATCGCCGGTGTCGCGAGCACCCCGTGGAGGATGACCGACAGGACGATGGTGAACGCGACGGTCGACCACAGCCACCGCTGGCCGTCGAAGGCAGCCGCCCCCGTCGCGTACGCGAGGTAGTAGAGCGAGCCGATGCCGCGCACCCCGAAGAACGCGGTGACGAGCCGCTCGCGGGAGTCGAGGCCGGAGACCTCCTTCGCCTTCGCGTGCCCCACGCGGAGCGCGAGGAGCGCCGAGAGGGGCCGCACGACGAGGACGAGGACGAGCGCGAGGAGGGCGCCGCGCCAGTCGAGGTGGGCCAGGAGCCCGTGGGTGAGCGCCATCCCGAGCAGGAGGAGGACGAAGAGGGTCATGAGCCGCTCGAGCCGCTCGACGACCTGGTGCATGTGCTCGTGGTACTCGTTGCCGCGTTCGGCGGAGCGGAGCGTCATCGCGGCGACGAAGACGGCGAGGAAGCCGTACCCGTGGAGAACCTCGGACGTGCCGTACGCGAGGAGCAGCGCGGCGAACGCCAGGAGCGGCTCGCCCTGCTCGGCCATCCGCAGCGATGGTGACGGGGCCCGGAAGGCGATCTTCGCCAGCACCCACCCGACGGCCAGGCCCGTGAGCACGCCGACCGCGACCTTGCCGACCAGCTCCCACCCGAACCACCCGGCGCCCCAGCTCGCGAACGCCCCCTCCGTCGCGGCGAGGATCGCGGCGTAGACGAACGGGAAGGCGAGCCCGTCGTTGAGCCCCGCCTCGGAGGTGAGCGCGAAGCGGACCTCGTCCTCCTCGTCGATCTCGTCCTCGTGGCCCTCGGTGACGGGCCCCTCGACCTGGATGTCCGAGGCGAGGACGGGGTCCGTCGGCGCGAGGACGGCCCCGAGGAGGAGCGCGGTCGCCGGAGCGAGCCCGAGCAGACCCCAGCCGAGGAGTGCGACCGCCCCGATGCACAGCGGCATCGCGAGGAGCAGCAGCCGCCAGGTCACCGACCAGCGGCGGATGCTGCTCCAGCTGCGGAGATCGAGCGGACGGTCCAGCGCCAGCCCGACACCCATGAGCGCGAGGAGGACGGTGACCTCCGTGACGTGCTCGACGACCGCGCGGTTCTCGACGGGGTCGAGGACGAGGCCGTCCGGGGTGGGGAGGAGCCCGATGAGCATGCCCATCGCGAGGAGCACGATCGGCGCGCTGATGGCGGCCTTGTGCAGGAGCGAGGGGAGGACGACCGCGGCGAGGAGGGCGATCCCCGACACGAGGAAGACGACGTCGGCGGTCACCGCGTCACCCTACGTCGCCGATCCGGCGCCGCCATCCCCCCGAAGGGAGGGGCCGCCCGCGGGGGGCGGGGGGTACCGTCGCCGCGTGCCCGGATCCTGGACCGCCCTCGCCCTCGTCGCGCTGCTCGAGGCCGCCCTCGTCGTGCTCGCGATCGTCGTGACCGAGTCCACGACCCGGGCGGCGCTGGGCCGCCCCCGGACCGAGCCGGGTCGGCACGCCCGGCCGCGCCCGTCCCGCGGGGTCTTCCGCCCCGCGGCTGCTCGCCGGGGGCTGGCCGGGAAGGGGGCGCCCGCCGGGAAGGACGTGGCCGAGCCCGTGCGGCTCAAGCGGGCGGCCGTCATCGTCAACCCGACGAAGTTCGCCAGCGCGGCGGCGCTCGCCGGCGTGCGCGCGCGGCTGGATCGGGTGTGCCGGGAGCAGGGCTGGAACGTGCCGCTCGTCCTGGAGACGACCGCCGAGGACCCCGGGACGGGTCAGGCCCGCGAGGCGCTGCAGGCCGGGGTCGACGTCGTCTGCCCGCTCGGTGGCGACGGGACGATCCGCGCGGTCGCGGCGGCGCTGGCGGGGACGAGCACGCCGATCGGCCTGCTGCCGGGCGGGACCGGCAACCTGCTGGCCCGCAACCTCGGTGCGCCCGTCGACTCGATCGAGGCGGCGATGGTGACGGCGTGCACGGGCCGCAACCGACCGATCGACGTCGGCTGGCTGCGGATCGACCCGCCGGAGGGGGACACCACCGACGACGAGGGCCACGCCGACGAGCCGCAGCGCGGGCCGGAGCTCGACGCGCATCTCTTCCTCGTGATGGCGGGGCTCGGGTACGACGCCGCGATCATGGAGGAGACCTCGGAGGCCTCGAAGAAGCGCTTCGGGTGGCCGGCGTACGTGCTCACGGGGCTGCGCGAGCTCGGACGGGCCCGCTTCCCCGTGCGGGTGACGGTGGACGGCGAGCCGCCGGTGGGGCGACGGGTGAAGACCGTGCTCGTCGGCAACTGCGGCCGGGTCCAGGGTGGCGTGGCGCTCCTGCCGGAGGCGAAGGTCGACGACGGGCGGCTCGATGCGCTACTGCTCGCGCCGAAGGGCCCGCTGTCGTGGCTCGAGATCGCGACGTCGATCATCACCCGCGGCGCGACCGGCTCGTCCCGGATGAAGGTGCTGCAGGGGTCGCGGATGGAGGTGCGCACGCCGCGCCCCCAGGCGATCGAGATCGACGGCGACGCGATCGGGACGGCGAGCCACGTCATCGCGACGGTCCGACGACGAGCCCTCCTCGTCCGCGTCGAAGCCCTCACCCAGAGCGCCGCCAAGACCGACAAACCCGGCACCTGATTCCTGCATTTGCGCGCGCAATTGCAATCTGCGCGCCGAGTATCACGCGCAGATGTCACCGATGGCGCGCAGATCTCGAACCTTCGATGCGGCTCGCCCGTCGTTCGAGGTGGGTCAGCCGAGCAGCTGCGTGCCCCAGTCCTCACCCTCGCCGAGCCCGCCGGGGCAGGCGAAGACCGCCGATCCGGTGTGCTCGATGTACTCGTTCAGCAGGTCCGAGCGCGACAGCGCCCGCTGAATCGGGACGAATTGCCGTCCCACGTCCCGGCAGAAGGCGATGAAGAACAGCCCCGCGTCGAGGTGCCCCAGCCCGTCGCTGCCGTCGATGAAGGTGTACCCGCGCCGCAGGATCCGCCGCCCGCCGTGGCTCGACGGGTGGGCCAGCCGCACGTGCGAACGGACGTCGATCGCGCTCGCGCCGTCGGTACCGGGCCTGGTGAAGTCGGGCTGCTCGAACTCGTCCTTCCCGCCGAGCGGGGCACCGCTGAGCTTCGCCCGACCGATCGACGCCTCCTGCTCCTGCAGGGTGCTGCGGTCCCAGACCTCGATGTTCATCCGGATCCGCCGCGCGACGAGGTACGTCCCGCCGGTCATCCACGACGCTCCCGGGACGTCCTGCGCCTGGACCCAGACGTGGTCCTGCAGCGCGGCGCCCTCCTCTGCCTTGATGTTGCTCGTGCCGTCCTTGAAGCCGAAGAGGTTGCGCGGGGTCGCCTGGCTCGTCGAGGTCGACGAGGTACGGCCGAACCCGAGCTGGCTCCACCGCACCGCGACCGTGCCGAACCCGAGCCGGATGAGGTTGCGCACGGCGTGGACCGCGACCTGCGGGTCGTCGGCGCACGCCTGGATGCACAGGTCGCCGCCCGAACGCGCGGGATCGAGGTCGTCACCGCCGAACCGCGGGAGGTCCTCCAGGCCCGCGGGCCGACGCGTCTCGAGCCCGAACCGGCGGAAGAGCGAGGGCCCGTACCCGATGGTGATCGTCAGTCCGGCCGGAGGGAGGTCGAGCGCCTCGCCGGTGTCCGTCGGGACGCCGTGGGGTCCGAGGCCGACAGCACCGCCCGGCGCGGCCTCGGCTCCGGCGACCATCCGCTCGGCCGCCCGGGTCCACGCCCTCAGCATGTCCTGCAGCGCCTGCCGGTCGTCGGTCGTCACGTCGAGCGCCACGAAGTGCATGCGATCCTGCGCCGGGGTCGTCACCCCGGCCTGGTGGTCACCGCGGAAGGGGTGGGTCCGACCAGCCGGGTCGTCCCCGCCGTCCGCCGGGGCGGCCGGCGCCTGCTGCCCGGGACCGCCGAACGCCTGCGCCGCCGCAAGACCACCGGCGAGAGTTGCCCCCGCGGCCGTGGCGAGGAGGTGCCTTCGTCGAGGCCCGGCCGCACCGCTGGCCGTCGTCCGATCCGTCGACCCGCTCATCGTGTCCCGACGACGCCCGCGACCTTCGCGACCTCCTCGCTCAGGGCGTCGAGGGCCTTCGAGAGCGCCTTGACCTCGTCCGTGCTCAGGTCGGTGTACGGCGCCCAGCCGTCCCCGCGCTGGTGCTTCGCGAGGAGCGTCTCGAGGGCCTTCGTCCGCTCGTCGATCCGCTCGACGAGCTCCGGGTCCTCCTCCTCGAGGTAGGGCCGCAGCGCCTGGATCGCCGCCGTGCTCCCGTCGAGGTTGGCGTCGAAGTCCCACAGGTCCATGTGGCTGTACCGCTCCTCCTCGCCGGTGATCTTGCCGGTGGCGATCTCGTCGAGGAGGGCCTTGCTCCCGTTCGCGAGCTGCAGCTCGTCGAGCTCGACCTCCTTCGCCCTCGACACCAGCGTGCGCACGTCCTCCAGGAGCTGGTCGGCGATCGTCGCGCTGTCCTCCCTCAGGCCGGTCTTCCACAGGTCGCGCTCGAGGCGGTGGTACCCGGTGAACCGCATGCCCTCGTCGATGACGTCCTCCCGGCCGTCGATCTTCGGGTCGAGGTCGCCGAACGACTCGGCGACGGGCTCGATCCGCTCCCAGTAGACCCGCGCACGCGGGTACAGCCGCTTGGCCTCGGTGACGTCCCCCCGCTTGACCGCGGCGACGAACCTCTCCGTCTCGCTCTCGAAGGCGTCCGCCTGGCTGCTCACGTAACGCTGGTACGCGTCGGTGGCCTCGACGAGGCGCTCGTCGTCGGTCTTGTCGACCGCCTCGCCCGTCACCGTGAACGGAGCCCGGATGCCCTGGCCGACCAGGCCCGGCTTGCACGCCGTCTCGTACGTCCCCGGCTCGTCGAGGCGGACGAGGAAGCGGCGCTCGAGGCCGGGGCCGATGTTCTCGACCTCGCCCATGACGCGGTCACCCTCGGCGTAGACGTAGAACTCGTTGACCTTCGTGCCGGTGTTGCGCACCGTGAACTCGATCTGACCCGCCGGGGCCTCGGTGCGGGCGACCTGGCACTCGCTGTCGGTGGCGGTGACCGCGATGGCGCCCTCGGCGCCCGTCCTCCCCTCCGTCAGGCCGCACCCGGCGAGCACGACGGCCGCGGTGGAGATTCCTGCGAGGGAGCGGACGACGGTGCGAGGGCGGGACGAGGTGGGCATGCGGGTTCCTCCGGATCGGGCGGTCGGGCACGCGGCCGGCGCGCCGACCAAGGTGAGGCCCTCCTTCCTGCAGTTGCGCGCGCATTTGCCATCTGCGCGCCGAACATCGCGCGCAGATGGCAGCGTCGACGCGCAGATCTCGAGCCCCGGCCCGGACGTTGGCAGCGGCAGCCAGACCGTGGCTGGCATGGCGATGCAGTGCCGACCGGCGTGGCCGGGGTCGCCGGGTGGAGCCACGGATCCGCACGCGGATCGGGCGGGCTGACGGGATCTGCGCGTCGAATGAGACATCCGCGCGTGAAATACCGCGCGCAGATGTCAGTTGCGCGCGCAATTGCGGGGAGGATGGGGGGTATGCGCGCGACGACGAAGTTCCTCAGCGGGATGTACGCGGTGACCGGGGTGCTGCACCTTGCCGTGCCGCGGGTCTACGACGACATCATCCCCGTCCCCCTCGGCCGCTGGGACCGGGAGCTGACCTACCTCTCGGGCGTCGCCGAGCTGGCCTGCGCCGCCGGCCTCGCCCACCCCCGCACCCGACGTGGCGCCGCGTGGGCCAGTGCCGCCCTCCTCGTCGCCGTCTTCCCCGCGAACGTCCAGATGGCGGTCGACCTCGTGCCCCGCGCGGCACGCCGACCGACCGGCAAGCGGGTCGCCGCCGCCGCCACGGCGATCGCACGACTCCCCGGCCAGTGGCCCCTCATCGCGTGGTCCCTCGCCGAGGCTCGCCAGCCGCACGGCGCGCGCTGACCGAGACCCGGGGACCGGGCCCGCCGAATCGGCCCCGGGCACCGAGCACCGGACTGGGTATCGGGATGGGTACGCGCACCCATGACCGACGACACCGGCGCGTCGAGACTCGACGGCATGACGAGCCTCGCCCTCCCCCGCACCGCGACGAGCGCCACGACGAACCCCGCGTCGACGGCCCCCACGGCCCCGTCGACGGCCACCGACCCGCACCCCGCCCCGCGGCGCGACCACCTCATCGACCTCCTGCGCATCGCCTCCGCCGGCGTCGTCGTGACGATGCACTGGCTCTCGACCCGGGTCTGGGTCGACGGCGACGGCATGCACTCGACCCTCGCCCTCGAGGGACGGACGATCTTCGTCCTCGGCTGGCTCCTGCAGGTCATGCCAGTCCTGTTCATCGCGGGCGGCTTCGCGAACACGAAGGTCGTCGACTCCTGCCGCGCGAAGGGCCAGAGCGCGACCGACTACCTCGGCATCCGCGCCCGGCGGCTGACCACGCCCCTGGTCCTCCTCGCCGCGGTCATCGTCCCCGTGACGGTCGTCGGCAACCTCATGGACCCCTCGATCGGCGCGATGCTCGGCGACCAGGCCGCCCGGCCGCTGTGGTTCCTCGCCGTCTACCTCGTCATCACCGCCGCCGCGCCGCTCATGGTGCGTGCGCACGACCGGTCCGGCCTCGCCGTCCCCGCCGCGCTGGTGCTCCTCGCACTCGGGCTCGACCTGGTCCGCTACGAGGTGGGCACGCTCGGCGGTGTCAACGTCGGCATGCTCGCGATGTACACGAACCTCGTCGTCGTGTGGCTCTTCGTCCACCAGCTCGGCATCATCCACGCCCGCGGCGTCTTCGCGCGGGTGCCGGCGTGGGGGCTCGTCGCGGTCGCCGGCGCCGTCGCGGCGCTCATCACGGTCATGGTCGACCTCGGCCCCTGGCCCGCCGCGATGGTCGGCACCGCCGAGGACCGCGACACCAACCTCCTTCCCCCGACCGTCATCATCGGCCTCCTCGGCCTCGTCCAGATGATGGTCATCGCCCTCGTCTCCCGCGCCACCGCCCGCTGGAACCCCTCGACGAGCACGGTGCAGCGGATCGGCGTCCTCAACGCGCTGATGATGGTCGTCTACCTCTGGCACGTCCCGGTCATCGCGACGGCCATCGGCATCGGCCTCCTCGCTCCCGACACCCTCCTGCCCTCGGACGAGGCGACCTGGTGGGCCATGCGCCCCGGCTGGTTCCTCGCCTGCGGCCTGCTGCTGCTCGGGATCACGCGGCTCGCCGTCCGCTGGGAGCTGTTCTGCGCCCGCTTCGCCGTATCGCGCCAACCGGTCCGGGTCGTCCTCGGCGCCCTCGCGGCGACCGCCGGAACCTTCCTCGTGTGGCAGTACGGCCTGCTGACGACCGACCCGCTGGCGGTCACCGGCCTCGCCCTCGTCCTCCTCGGCGCTGCGGTGCTGACCACCCGTGAGCGCAAGGCGCCGGTCCGGCTCGCCTGAGTCGCCACGATCGAGACCACGCGCCCGGTCTTCGTAGGCTGGGCACCATGACCGCCCCCGCCCCGACGACGGCCTTCGTGCTCGGCGGGGGCGGTGTGCTCGGCGCCACCCATGTCGGGATGCTCTCGGCGCTGATGTCCAGAGGGATCACCCCCGACATCGTCGTCGGCACGAGCGTCGGCGCGATCAACGGGGCGTTCGTCGCGGCCGACCCCGGCCTGCACACCGTCGGCCGGCTCGAACGGCTCTGGACCGAGGTCACCGAGCGAGGGGTGCTGCTGGAGAACCCCGTGCGCCAAGCGGCCCGGTTCGCCCGCAGCCGGACCCACCTCGTCTCCGCCGACCCGCTGCGCGAGATCCTCGAGACCCACCTGCCCGTCACCCACATCGAGAACCTCGTCGTGCCGTTCCAGTGCGTCGCCGCGGAGATCGAGGGAAGCCGGTCCCGCTGGTTCGACGAGGGTCCGCTCGTCGGCCCCATCCTCGCCTCGTGCGCGGTGCCGGGACTGTTCGCCCCGGTCGAGATCGACGGGCTGCACTACCTCGACGGCGGGCTCGTCCACTCCATCCCCGTCGGGCGGGCGCTGCAGCTCGGCGCGCGCCGCGTGTTCGTCCTCCAGGTCGGGCGCGTCGAGAACCGGCTCGAACCGCCGAAAACGCCGTGGGAGCTGGGGCTCGTCGCGTTCGAGATCGTCCGGCGGCACCGGTTCGTCGAGGAGATCGAGGCGGTGCCCGACGACGTCGAGCTGCACGTCCTGCCGAGCGGGGTGAGCGCGTCGTCGCCGATCGCCACCCTCCGGGTGGCCAGGGGCGACAGCGTCCCCGAGCGGATCGAGCGGGCGCGCGAGGCGACGCTGGCCCACCTCGACAAGGTCGGGGCCTGACCAGCGGGAGGCTGCGAGCCCGAGGGCGCGGCACGGCCGAGCCGGCCCGGCCGACGGTCAGCCGGTGATCGAGCGCAACCAGTCGCGCGCGTCCTCGAAGGCCTGCGCCCCCGTCGAGGCGGTGACCGTCGGCGTCGTCGGGTCCGCGCTCGGGTACGAGCCGAGGAAGCGGACGTGCGCGCACACCCGGTACAGCCCCATGAGCGCCTCGGCGACCCGCGGCTCGCTCACGTGGCCCTCGATGTCGACGGAGAAGCAGTAGCTGCCGAGCTCCTCCTTCGTCGGCCGCGACTCCAGGCGCGTCATGTTGATGCCGCGGACGGCGAGCTGCTCGAGCAGGGCCAGGAGCCCGCCGGGCTGGTCCAGCCGCTGGAAGAGAACGACCGTCGTCTTGTCGGCGCCGGTCGGGGCGGGCAGCCGACCCGGGCGCGCGACGAGGACGAACCGCGTCACCGCCCCGGTGTTGTCGCCGATGTCGTTGGCGAGGACGACGAGCCCGTGGTCCGCGGCGGCGCCGGGGGCGCAGACCGCGGCGTCGAAGCCGCCCGAGGGGGTCTGGGCTTCGCGGGCCGCGCCCGGCGCGGCACCTGCCCCCAGGGCGGCTGCCGCGGCGGCGGTCGAGAGCGTGGGGACGTAGTCGACGTCGGGCAGGTGCTCGGCGACGAACCGGCGGACCTGCGCCCAGGCGTGGGAGTGCGTGCCGATCGTGCGGACGTCCGCGAGCGCGGTCCCGGTGGGGGCGGCGAGGACGAAGGTGACGGGCACCCGGACCTCGGCGACGACGACGAGGGGCTCGCCGTGCGCGAGGGAGTCGAGCGTCGCGGACACGCCGCCCTCGACGGAGTTCTCGATCGGCACCATCGCCGCGTCCACCTCGCTCGCGAGGAGGGCCGCCAGGGCCGCTCCGACGGACGGGAACGGGATCTCCTCGACCGGTGGGTCGACGGACGACGCGCCCGACGCGTTCGACTCGTCCGAGGGGCTCGCCGAGGCGAGCCACGACCGCAGGGCCTGCTGGGTGAACGTCCCTGCTGGCCCGAGGTACCCGAGCCGTCGGGGTACCGACCAGGCGTCGGCCTGCTGCTCGGGACTGCGCTGCTCGGTCATCGGGTCGCCTCCGCCGTCGCGGGCTGATCGGTCGGGGTCCGGGCCGGGACCGCCTGGGCCGCCGGATCGAAGTCGTGGTCGTCGGCGAGGACACGGCCCGGCGGGTCCTCGTCGTCCCGCTCGTCGCGACGGAAGGACCACCACATGAGGGCGATCGTCGCGATCCCGGCGAGGAAGTACGCGTTCTCGAGCATCACACCGACCGGCTGCACCGGCAGCCGCCGGACCATCCACTCATGACCCCAGTACGGCACGTGGATGGCGAAGACGACGCCGATCGCCACGACCGCGAGGATGCGGCGCCGGTCCTTGAGCGGGTCGGAGCCGAGGATGGCGAAGAAGGCGACGGCGAGCCAGTGGAAGTGGTGCACCCAGGCGACCGGCGAGAGCATGCACGCCATGAGGCCGACCGCTGCGACCTCCGTGATCGAGTCGCCCCGGCGCCACGCCCGGCTCGCAAGCCAGAAGCCGACGACCGCGACGATGACGCACAGCACCGCCCAGACGAGGGTCTGCGTCAGGCCGCCGTCGCCGCCGGGGTCGGTCGGCTCGCCGGGCCAGATCCGCATGAGGACGCCGCGAATCGACTGGTTCGAGGGGCCGGCGTTCGGGCCGAGCCGTCCGGGGTCCTGCAGCGCCCCGCCCCAGAACGCCACCGAGGCCTCGGGGAGGAGGAGCGCGGCGCCGATCGTCGCGAGCGCGGCCGTCCCGACGGCGGTCGTGAGCTCCCGCCAGCGCCGGTTCACCGCGTAGTGGATGAGGAAGACCCCGGGGGTGAGCTTGACGGCGGTCGCGAGGCCGACGAGGACGCCCGGCGGAACCCGGCGCAGCACCCGGGGCCGGGGGATGCGCAGGTCCATGAGGCAGGCCAGGACGATGAACGCGTTGACCTGGCCGAAGCGCAGGCCCTCGGCGACGGGCTGGATCCACCACAGCGGCGCGACGAGGAGGGCGAGCGTCACCGGCAGCCAGCGGCCCGTGCGGTGGGTCAGCCGGAAGGCGGCGTACCAGACGATGCACGTCGTCGCGAGGATCTGGGCGACGAAGGCGACCCAGCCGACGGCACCGAACGGGATGAGGCCGAGCGGCACCGACAGCAGCGCGGAGAACGGCGGGTAGGTGAACGGCAGGAGCTGCGGCGGCTCGGTCAGGTGGTCGTAGATCGGTCGACCCATGAGGACCGACCGGCCGGCCTCCCGGTAGACCTCCACGTCGACCTGCCACTGGTCCTGCGGCCAGCGGAGGAGGTAGTACCACGCCGACGGGATCGCCGAGGCGACGAGGATCGCCGCGCCGAGCAGCCACCGGGAGACCGACGGTCGGCGCGGGTCGACGCGCGCGCCGGGGCGCGCCTTCGCCGGCGGGGGCGCGGGAGCGGGGGCCACCGGGATCAGCGGAGCGTGATCTGGCGGCTGAGAAGACCGCTGCGGGCTCGCCGCTCGTCGGCCGTGAGCGGCTCGTCGACGGACAGCGCCGCGTCGTACCGGGCGAGGACGGCGGTGAGGGCCTCGACGTAGCTGCCCGGCTCGGCCTGGGGGTCGAGCTCCCAGACGGGCACGAGCAGGCCGGACGTCCGGAAGGCACCGAGGAGCTTCGTCTCCCCACCCAGGCTCGTCTCCCCCGCGGCCTGGAGCCGGGCGAGCGCGGTCGTCGCGGCGTCCTCGTCCTCGGCGAGGAGGACACGGACGTAGGTGCGTTCCCCGATCCGGCACCAGAACGCCGAGCGGTCGACGTCGATGCGGACGGTCGGCACGACGCTCTCGTTCGCGCGCTCGAGGGACTCCTTCGCGGCGCCCTCGGCCTCCTGGTCACCGATCCAGTAGTCGAAGCCGTCGTGGACCTGCGCGCGGGGGTCGCTCGCGGGGGCGAGGAGGTCCTGCAGGCGAGGGGTGTCGGCCGTCACCGGCGGCGCGGTCGTCAGGGGGGCGCCGGGCTCGAGGGCGACCGCGGCGAGGATGCGCCCTGCGAGGTCTCGGCTCGCGTCGCCGCTGTGGCTGCCGGCCTGCGTGGCGACGAGGACCTCGCCGTCGTCCCGACGCAGCGCGGGCCATGCCAGCGGCAGGACGGTCGAGATCGTCACCGTCGTCGGGGCACCCTCGGGCAGCTGGTCGCCGGACAGCTCGACGGTCGCGGTGGCGGCGGGCAGGACCTCACCGAGCGCGACCCACTCCGTCTCCCCCGGCAGACCCTCGAACGGCCGTCGGGCGAACGGCACCTGCGCCGCCCGGGACGGACGTGCGTCGGCGGTCTTCTTGCGTCGAGATGCCTTGCCCATGGGGGTAGAGGGTAGTTTGCCGGGGCC
This sequence comes from Janibacter massiliensis, assembly GCF_900289115.1. GTDB lineage: Bacteria > Actinomycetota > Actinomycetes > Actinomycetales > Dermatophilaceae > Janibacter_A > Janibacter_A massiliensis. The sequence continues at coordinate 603,032 of NZ_LT985196.1, forward strand.
GACGGCGCCCTGCGTGGCTCAGGTCGTGACGCGGCGCCGGGACGGCCCGCCGACGCACGCCCAGACGATCCGCCCGTGGGGATCGTCCAGGACGCCCCACTCGTGGGCGACGCTGCGGACGATCCGCAGGCCCCGACCCTGGGTGGCCCACGGCGCGAGGGGGCTGGGTCGCGGGGTGGTCGGTGCCCCACCGTCGCCGACCTCGATGTCGACGGTCTCGCCCTGGACCCGCCAGCGGACGCGGACGCAGCCGTCGGTCAGGGGTGCGGCGTGCCGGACGGCGTTGGCGACGAGCTCCGTGACGACCAGGCGCGCGTCGTCGATCACTGCGGGGTCGACCCCCCGGGCGGCGAGGTCGGCCGCGAGCGCGCCCCGGACGAGGGTGGCGGCCTCCGGGGTCGCGGGCGGGCGGACGATCCGCGCCGCGCCCGTGCCGGGGGCGACGCCGAAGGCGTCGAGCCCGTCGCCGACGTCCGTCGTCGCACGGGCGATCTCGCTGGTCATCGGGCACCTCCCGCTGCCTCGCGTGGTTCTCTGGACCCTCCACCCTCACACATCCGACCCACCGGACGTTGTACCGACGTGACCACGACCCGCCTGCCGCCGTTCCAGCGGCTCGTCGACGACCACTGGCGCGACGTCGACCGTCTGGCCCGCGCCCTCGCCGGCTCGGCGGGGGAGGACGTCGCGCAGCAGGCCTGGGTCCAGGCGCTCGCCGCATACCCCCGGTTGACCTCGGCCCGCAACCTCCGGTCGTGGTTGCTGACGATCACCCACCGATGCGCGATGGACCACCACCGGCGTCGCTCGGGCGGCCCGGTGCCGACGGACGAGCCCGCCGCGCTCGAGGCCGCTCCGCTCGCCCCACCGGCCGATGCAGGGCTCCTCGACGAGGAGCTGTGGCAGCGGGTCGGGGCGCTGCCGCCGCGCCAGCGCGAGGCGATCGTCCTGCGCTACGTCGGCGACCTCGACCACGCCTCCGTCGGCCGCGCGCTCGGCACCACACCCGCCGCGAGCCGTCGCCTCGTCAGCGACGCGCTCGCGACCCTCCGGAAGGACCTCGCATGACCGACCCCACGCCGCCGAGCCCCCCGCCGCTCCGCCTCCCGACCGATCGCACGACGGGCGAGGAGTCCGTCGTCGAGGCCCGGCTGCGGCGGATGATTGCCGAGGCCGAGGGACACCCTCCGGTGCTCGAGCCCGTCACGGGCGCCGTCTCCTACCGGCACCTGGACACCCCGATCGGTCGGATGCTGCTCGCGCGGCACCCGGGCGGACCGCTCGTCGCGTCGACGTTCGCACCGGACGCCTCGACGACCGAGCGCATCCTGCAGCGCATCGCCGAGCGCATCGGGCCGGTCATCCTCCACCGCCCGCGGGACCTCGACGAGGCGAGCACCCTGCTCGAGCAGTACCTCGACGGGCACCGCACGGACCTGCCCGTCGCGGTCGACCTCGTTCTCGCGACGCCGTTCCAGCGATCGGTCTACGCCGCGCTCGACGGCATCGGGTACGGCGAGCGGGCGACGTACGGGGCGCTCGCGGCCCGGCTCGGGCGGCCCTCGGCCGGCCGGGCGGTCGGGGCGGCGCTCGGCGCGAACCCCGTGTGCGTCGTCGTGCCCTGCCACCGGGTCGTCGCCTCGTCCGGCTCGCTCACCGGGTACGCCGGGGGGCTGGCGGCAAAGGAGTATCTGCTCGACCTGGAGGCGGGTGCGGACCGTGATTGACTGAACGGGTGACCCTCGCGCTCGCCGTTCTCACCGGCCTCGCGGTCGGCGTCATCATGGGCGCGCTCGGCGGGGGCGGCGCGATCCTCGTCGTTCCGGTGCTGCTCTACGGGTTCGCCATGGAGCCCCACGCCGCGACGACCGGCTCGCTCGTCGTGGTCGGGATCGGTGCCATCGCCGGGGCGATCTCCCACGGTCGTCGCGGCGAGACCAACCTCACGCAGGGGACGGTGTTCGGGCTCGGCGGGTTCGTCGGGACGACCGTCGGGGTGCTCGCCTCGGCCCACGTCGCGCCGTGGGTGCAGACCGGGTCGTTCGCGCTGCTGCTCCTCGTCGTCGCGACCGTCATGCTCCGGAGATCCCGGCCCGAGGGCGACGACGACACCAGCGGCCCTCCGCCGCTGGTCGCCTTCTCCCCCGTCCGCTTCGCGCGTGGCTCCGACGCGGCGCTGGTGTCCTGGCGCCACACGTGTCCGCAGTCTGCACAGCGGTAGCGGCGCACTACAACTTCCAGCACGGTCGGTCGCCAGCCCAGCGGCTCGTGGGCCAACCGCCGGATCACGGTGTCACGAGCGGCGCCTTCGCTGCCGCACCGTCGGCACCACTGATCTGGTTCCACCACGCGGCACGCGAGGACCGCACGATCCGGTTCAAGTCGTTGCCCGATCACGCTCAGACCGAGGCCGTCGAGTCGAGCGAAGGCGGTCAGGTCAGGGCGGCCGAAGCCGGGCGGCGGGGTAGCGTCGGGCACGTCGAGGTCTTTCCGATGGATGGCGTAGGAACCTCCATCGTCGGGAGACCTCGACGTCCATCTGCGGACCGACTCGGCGGGGCGCGATCGTCTCGTGCGCTGGCGGACTACGGGAGCTTGGACGCGAGGACGTCGGCCGCCAGGATCTCGGGTGCTGCGCCGAGGAGGTGCTGGTTGGCCATCAGGGCTGCGACGATGGCGCCGTTGGCGTGGGCGTCTCGAGCGTCCTCGTCGGGGAATGCATCGAAGATCCAGAAGGTGTCGGCGTAGGTCCTGACCGCGAACCAGACAATCGTTCCTACTTCTTCGTTGGCGAGTGCGACAGCGCCGGCGAGCAGATCGGCGAGCGCGTCGTGCTGTCCATCGGCCGCGACGATCTTGGCGACGAAAGCATACGGAAGTGATGCGGGTGTTGACATGAGGGACTCTCCTTGAGGTCGTGGTTCTTCGTGGGACGAGTTCAGCGTATAACGAGCGAGGGCCGGTGGGGAGTGGCGTATACGGCAGTATTGCTACTGTTTACGTCATGCGTATTGGACTGATCGCGATCGACGGCTGCTTCGGTTCGGCTATCGCGTCGATCATCGACATCGTGCGGGTGGCCGACGGAGCCCGCGGCGATGTCGACCCGCGGATCGACCCGATCGAACTCGCCATCCTCGGACCGAAACGGAGAGTGACCACGACGGCATCGATGACCCTGTCGGTGGACCACCCGCTGTCGGAGTCCGCAGAGTTCGACGTGGTCGTCGTCCCTGCACTTGGAACCCTTACGGCCGCCGCTACCAATGACGCCCTCCAGAGCCGAGATGCTCGTTCGGTCATCGCCTCGCTCGGGCGCCTCGACGAGGCGACCACCCGGATCGCCGCGGCGTGCACCGGCGTGTTCGCTGTCGCCGAGACCGGACGGATGCATCATCGGCGGGCGACGACCAGCTGGTTCCTGGGACCGGAGTTCCTGAAGCGCTATCCGACCGTCGCCCTCGATCTCGACACCATGGTCGTGGTCGACGGGAACCTCGTCACCGCCGGCGCAGCGTTCGCCCACATCGACCTCGCGCTCTCACTCGTGCGATCGATCAGCCCCGACCTGGCCCAACATGTCGCCAAGCTCCTCATCATCGACGAGCGTCCGTCGCAGGCGGCCTTCGTCGCCTACGAACATCTCCGGCACGAGGACCCGATCGTCGTCGAGTTCGAACGCTTCGTGCGCGCCCGCCTGGACGAACCGTTCAACGTCGCCTTCGTCGCGCAGTCGCTCGGCACCAGCCGGCGCACCCTCGAACGACGAGTCCGTGCGGCGCTCAACCTCACTCCGCTCGGCTTCGTCCAACGGCTTCGCATCGAACGAGCTCGGCACCTCTCAGCAACCACGGACCTCACCTCCGCGGAGATCGCGCTCCGGGTCGGCTACGCGAACGCCGAGACCCTGCGCTCCCTCCTGCGCAGGGAGCGACGCCGTTCCTGACCTATCGCCATGCCTGTAGCTTGTGTCCTAGCGCTCGGTTGGAACCACCTCTCAGCACGTCGCGTCGACGCTCCTACGTCGCCCCTGGACTACCCACTCGACACGCCCGCAGCACAGCTCATGTGACGTGCCCCGGCTTCCCGGACGGTCGGGGTTGGGTGGCTGTGATGTCGCTGCGTTCTCGTCGAGAGGGTCAGCAGACCCGATCAGAGCCGATTGGGATGAGCCGCGAAGGCGGTTAGGTCAGGGCGGCCGAAGCCGGTCGGCGGGGTAGCGTCGGGCACGTCGAGGTCTTTCGGATGGATGGCGTAGGTACCTCCATCGCCGGGAGACCTCGACGTCGATCTGCGGACCGACGCGCCCGGCCGACCTACACCTTCATCTGGAAGAGCCCGGTTGCCGGCGCGCTGCCCGAGGACGGACTCGACGAGCTCGATCTCCTCGACGTCCCACCACGGGCCCTCGTAGGTGTCGAGCACCCGCAGCCACCGCGCCGCCGACACCGCCCGGCGCGGACGGGCGAGGGTCAGGTGCGGGACGAACCGGCGCCCGTCCGGCGGCGCGCCGACGACCGCGAGCGCGTTCCGCGAGCCCTCGGCCAGCCGCGGGAGGTCCGACTCGCCACCCACGACGCCGAGCCAGAGGACCCGCGCGGCGAGGGCGTCGGGGAAGCACCCGCCGCCGCGGAGGCGGAGCGGGAAGGGGTCGGTCGAGGCGGCGAGGCTCGTCAGACGCTCGGCGAGGTCGTCCAGGCGGTGCTCGGGCATCGTCGCGGCGAAACCGAGCGTGAGGTGCCACTGCCCCGGCGACGTCCACGGCATCCCGGCGCGGGGCTCGAGGAAGTCGACGAGGTCCTCGACCGCGTGCAGCGCGGGCCGGACGGCGACGAAGACCCGCGCGCTCACCGCGTCCCGACCCGGGTCTGGTGCCCGTCGTCGAGCAACGCCCGCAAGGTCGCCAGGGTCACGTCGAGGCCGGCCCGCTGCTCGGCCGAGAGGACCTCGATCCGACCGACGAGCCACGTCTGCCGCCCCTCGCGCGCCTCGCGCAGCGCGACCTCGCCGTCGGCGGTGAGGTGCAGCACCATCCGGCGCCCGTCGGCCTCGTCCCGGTCGGCCCGGACGAGACCGGCCGTCCGAGCCGCGGCGACGGTGGAGTTCATCGCCTGGGGGCTGACGAGCTCGGCGCGCGCGAGGTCCGAGGACGTCATCGCCGGGGTCGCGTGGAGCCGGGCGAGCACCGCCTGCTGGGCGAGCGGCAGCTCGGAGCGTGTCGTCTCCGCGCGCAGCCGCCGGAGGAAGGCCCACATCACCTCGGCGAGCTCCGTGGCGAGCTCCCCGTCGGCCACCGAGAGGTGGGCGCCGTCGCGCGGCGCGTTCTCGCCCGTCATACCCCCCGACGATACCATCAACTTAGTTGTTAAACCTCGTTGATTGCTTCCCCGTCACGAGATCCTCGTGTCCCACTCCGCCATCGCGCCCGGGCAGCACGTCCCCATGCGCACCGTGCTCGGCCACCTCTGGCCGCCCCTCCTCATGGGCGCCATCATGACGTTCGCCTACCTGTGGGGGTTCCACGCGCCGAGCCCGCGCCACCTCCCGGTCGCCGTCGTCGGCCAGGCCTCGACGCCGATCGCGGACGGCCTCGAGCAGCGCTTCGGCGACGGTCTCGACGTCACCGTCGCGGCGGACGAGGCGACGGCGCGCGACGACCTGGCCCACCAGCGGATCGCCGCCGCGTACGTCCCGGCGGACCCGCGCGGGACGGACGCGACCGCCCGCCTTCTCGTCGCCACCGGCTCGTCCGAGACGACGACGAACGTCACCGAGAAGATCTTCCGCTCCGTCGCGGAGAAGCAGGGCGCCCGGCTCGCGATCGAGGACACCGCGCCGCTGCACGAGAACGACCCCATCGGCCAGAACGGGTTCTTCTACCTCGTCGGTCTCACCATTGCCTCCTACGCGACGTCCATCGCCATCGGCGCCGCGGGCGCGACCCGGCGGATGCGCGAGCGGGCCCTCCTCGCCCTCGGCGCCTCCGTCGTCATCCCGACCGTCCTCGTCGCGATCGCCTCCACCCAGGGCGTCTTCGCCGGCCACACCCTCACCGCCTGGGGCCTGTCGGTCCTCTACTCCCTCGGCGTCCTGCTCATCGGGGTGGGGCTGCACCCGATCGTCGGACGGTTCGCCACCGTCCTCTACTCGGCGCTCTTCGTCGGCTTCAACTTCACCTCCTCCGGCGGCGTCTTCGCCCCGACGATGCAGCCGGCCCTCTTCGCCTGGCTCCACCGGATCTGGATCGGCGCCGGCTTCATCGAGGCCGAGCGGCGCACCGCGTACTTCCCCCTGATGAGCCGGGCGACCCCCGTCCTCACCCTCCTCGCGTGGATCCTCGTCGGGCTTCTCGCGATCGGGCTCGGCACCCTCCGCGAGCGCCGTCACCTCGGCCCGATCGACGCGCGGCACGCGCTCGACGCCGACACCGAGGAGGAGATCGAGGAGGCCTCCGCGGTCGGCTGAGCGCCGGCTGAGCGCGGACCGACGCGGGCGGCCCTGACCCGCTCGCGCAGGGTCCGCGATGATGGGCCGCATGCACGCGTACGAGGTCCAGCCGCTCGTCCTCGCCGGGGCCCTCATGGTGCTCGCGTCCCTCGTCGGGTGGGGGCTCCTGCTCGCCGCGGCGGCGCGTGAGCGCCGCTACGGCGGGGCGCGGCGGGCCACCGGCCGCGTCGTCGAGCTCGTGCGCGACCCCGGCACCGAGTACACCCAGATGGGGCGGATCGACGCCGGTCGCCTGGTCCCGATGCTCCCCCGGGTCGAGTGGGTCGACGAGGGCGGCACCCGCCACACCTTCATCTCCCGGATCGCCACCACGCCCCCGCCGGCCGTCGGGTCCGACATCCCCGTCCGGCACCTGCCGGGCCGCCCCGAGACGGCGCAGGTGGGGACGACCGCCGCCCGCGCCCTGTGGTTCGTCGTCGGCGGGGTGCTCGGACCCGTGATGACCGTCGTCGGGCTCGTGCTCGTCCTCATCGGCGGCTGAGTGCCATGGCGCGCACGGTGACCGACCGGGCGAGCGGGCGGCCGACGAGCGGGCGGCCGACGAGCCTGCTGTGGTTCCGCCGCGACCTGCGGCTGACCGACCACCCCGCGCTCCTCGCGGCGATCGAGGACGGCGAGGTGCTGCCGGTCGTCTGCCCCGACGACGCCGCGCTCGCCGCCGGCGAGCTGCCGCGGCTGCGCTGGACGGCTGCCGCCCGCAGCCTGTCCGAGGACATCGCCGCGCAGGGCGGGAGGCTCGTCGTCGCCGCCGGAGACCCCGAGCACGCCCTCGCCCGGCTCGCCGCGCGCGTCGGGGCGCAGCGGGTGCACGTCACCCGGGAGACGGACCCGCCGGCGGCCGCGCGCGACGCCCGGGTCCGCGAGCGCCTCGCCGCCGACGGGGTCGAGCTCGTCGGGACGGGCACCCCCTACGCGGTGGGGCCGGGCCTGGTGATGACGAAGCAGGGCACGCCGTACGCCGTCTTCACCCCCTTCTCCCGGGCCTGGCGCGAGCACGGCTGGCCCGGTCCCGCACCGGCCCCGAGCACGCCCCCCTGGGCCGCGGTCCCCGACGACGCACTGTCCGACGGCGAGGCACTGTCCGACGGCGAGCTGCCGAGCGTCGACGACCCACGCATCGACCCCGCGACGCTCGGCGAGCGCGCCGCGCTGGATCGGCTCGCCGCCTTCCTCGTCGACGACCTGGCCCGCTATGCGGACGAGCGGGACCGGCCCGACCTCGACACGACGAGCCGGCTGTCGGTGCCACTGCGGCACGGCGAGATCCACCCCCGGACGATCCTCGCCGCGATCGACGAGGCGACCGCCGGCTGGCGCGACGTCCGCGCCGATGCGGCCGAGAAGTTCGTCACCGAGCTCGCGTGGCGCGAGTTCTACGCGGACGTCCTCCACCACGACCCGGTCTCGGCGTGGGAGGACCTCAGGGGCACGCTCCTCGATCTGCCGTACGACGACGCGGACGAGCCAGCAGTCGCGCGACGGGTCGAGGCGTGGCGCGAGGGCCGGACGGGGTACCCGATCGTCGACGCGGGGATGCGACAGCTGCGCGACTCGGGCTGGATGCACAACCGTGTGCGGATGATCACGGCGAGCTTCCTCGTCAAGGACCTGCACGTCTGGTGGCCGGTCGGCGCGCGGCACTTCCTCGACCACCTGCTCGACGGCGACCTCGCGTCGAACAACCACGGCTGGCAGTGGGTGGCCGGGACGGGGACGGACGCCTCGCCGTTCTTCCGCGTGTTCAACCCGACGCTCCAGGGGACGAAGCTCGACCCGTCCGGGGAGTACGTCCGGCGCTGGGTGCCCGAGCTCGCGCACGTCCGCGGCAAGGGCGTGCACACGCCGTGGAAGACCGACGGCGCGTACGACGAGGGCTATCCGCGGCCGATCGTCGACCACGACCTCGAGCGACGCGAGGCGCTGGCCCGCTACGAGGCAACCAGGCGCTGACGCGGGGACGGGCCGGCCGCTGGCAGCCGCGCGTCGTCAGTGGCCCATGCAGGTGAGGAACTGCTGGACGAGCGGTCCGCTCACGGCCTGGGCCAGGCGCTCGCCGAGCCTCGTCGGCAGGCCGCGCACCTCGAGGTCGGTCGTCAGGTCCATCCGCGTGCCGGCCCGACCGGAGACGTCGACCTCCGTGAGGACGAGGTCGATGTCGATCGTCGCCTTCGCCAGGCCCCGCCTGTCGCTGCCCTCGGAGCGGATGACCGCGTGGTGGTTCTCCTCGTCGGCGACGGCGAGCTTCCCGTGCCCGACGAAGGACAGGGTGATGAGGCCGATGCCAGCCTTCATCGTCCCGTCGAACTCGTTCCCGCGGACGTCGGTGACCTCCGCCCCGGGGAAGCAGCGGCCGACGCGGCGCAGGTCCATGAAGTGGTCCCAGACGGTGTCGATCGGGGTCGCCACGGTCTCCGAGTGGGTGAGTCGCACGCCGCCACCCTAGGGCCGTCGGCCCCCGCTGGTTCAATGACGCGGGTGACGACCTCCGCCCCGGACCCCACCCGACCCGCCGGCTCCCCGGACGAGCAGGCCCGTGCCGCCGCCGAGGACCTCGGTGCGTTCGTCGCCGCGAGCCCGAGCAGCTTCCATGCCGCCGCGCAGGTCCGGGACCGGCTCGTCGCCCGAGGGTTCAGCGAGCTCGACGAGGCCGCCCCCTGGCCGTCGAGCCCCGGCGGGTACGTCGTCGTCCGGGACGGCGGCGTCATCGCGTGGGTCGTCCCGACCGGCGCGGGCCCGACGACCCCGTTCACCGTCCTCGGCGCGCACACCGACTCCCCCGGGTTCGTCCTCAAGCCCCGGCCGACGACCGGCCGCGACGGCTGGGTCCAGGCCGGGGTCGAGGTGTACGGCGGGCCGTTGCTCAACTCGTGGCTCGACCGGGAGCTCGTCCTCGCCGGGCGGCTCGTCACCCGGGACGGTGCCAGCCACCTGACCCGGACCGAGCCGCTGCTGCGGATCCCGCAGCTCGCGATCCACCTCGACCGCGCGGTCAACGACGGGCTCACCCTCGACCGGCAGCAGCACACCCAGCCGGTGTGGTCCCTCGGCGACCCCTCCCGCGCCGACCTCCTCGCCGTCCTCGCCGGGGCGGCGGGGATCGACCCCGCTGACGTCGCCGGGTACGACGTCGTCACGGCCGACGCCCAGCACCCGGCGGTCTTCGGGGCGGGCGGGACGCTGCTGGCGAGCGGGCGCCTGGACAACCTCGCGAGCGTCCACGCGGGCCTGCGCGCGCTCGAGGAGATCGGGCCCGAGGGGCTCGGCGGCGACGCCCCGATCGCCGTCCTCGCGGCCTTCGACCACGAGGAGATCGGCAGCGAGACCCGGTCCGGTGCCGCGGGGCCGTTCCTCGCCGACGTCCTGTCGCGGGTCGGCGCGGGCCTCGGCGCCTCTGCCGACGAGCACCACCGCGCGCTCGCGGGGTCGCTGTGCGTGTCGGCCGACTGCGGGCACGGCGTCCACCCGAACTACCCCGAGCGGCACGACCCGGCCAACCGCCCGCGGCTGGGCTCCGGCGTCCTGCTGAAGATCAACGCGAACCAGCGCTACGCGACCGACGGGGTCGGGGCCGCGGCGTGGCACCGGATCTGTGCCGACGCGGCCGCCGACGTCCAGGAGTTCGTCTCGAACAACGTCCTGCCGTGCGGCTCGACGATCGGCCCGATCACCGCGACCCGCCTGGGCATCCGCACCGTCGACGTCGGACTGCCGCTGCTGTCGATGCACTCCGCGCGCGAGCTCGCCGCGGTCGAGGACGTCGCCGCGCTCGGTCGGGCGGCCCGCTCGGCCCTGGCTGGCGCCTGGCGCTGATCGGGCTGTTACCGGTAGCGGGCCCGACGGTTCAGAGTCGACGGCGGATCGCGTCGACGGACTTCTCCAGCGCGGCGACGCTCGTCTTCCCGACGCCGGTCGCGTTGACGTAGCCGTGGATGTGGCGCGGCTCGAGGTCGACCTCGACGTCGTTGCCGGCCTTCTGCGCCCGGCGCCCGTACGCCAGGCCCTCCTCACGCAGGGGGTCGAAGCCGGAGACACCGATGTACGCCGGGCCGAGGTCGCCGAGGTCGTCGGCGAGCAGCGGGGATGCGTGCGGGTCGGTGCGGTCGGCCGCGTCCGGCAGGTACCGAGCGATGTACCACCGCATCTGGTCGCGGGTGAGGAAGTACCCGTCGGCGAAGCGCTCGTACGAGTCGGACTCGTGCGCCATGTCGGTCACGGGGAAGAAGGCGACCTGGAACATCGGCGCGGGCAGGTCCTCGCCCGCCCGCCGCGCGTCGCGGACCCGCATCGCCGTGACGATCGTCAGGTTGCCGCCCGCGCTGTCGCCGCCGAGCAGGACGCGGTCGGGTCCGATGCCCCATCCCGGGGCCTGCTGGACCGCCCAGCGGTAGGCCGCGAGCGCGTCGTCCGGCGCCGCGGGGAAGGGGTGCTCGGGCGCGAGCCGGTAGTCGACCGCGAGCACGGTGATGTTCGCCCGGGCGCAGAGGAAGCGGCACACGGAATCGGCGGACTCGAGCCCGCCGAGGACGAAGCCGCCGCCGTGGAAGTACACGAGGACCGCGCGGCCGGGGCCGTCCTCGCGCGGGTCGTACCGGCGAGCGGGGACCGAGCCCTCGGGCGTGGGGATGCTCAGGTCCTCGACCCGTCCGACCTCGGTGCGCTTGCCGAAGACCCACGCCTCGGCGTCGATCTGCGCGCGAGCCTGCTCGAGCGGGAGCGTCTCGAAGCTCGAGGCGGGGACGGCGTTGAGCAGACGTAGGGCCATGCCGACCTCGGGGTGGACGGTCGTGCCGTGCTCGACGGCGAGATCCCCGGCGATCCGGCGCTGCACCCCCTCGGGCAGGCGGGAGAGGACGGAGAGGACCCCCTTGGAGACGACGTCGAGCGGGGCGTGCTTCACGGTGGCCTCCTCTGCCGCGGGCATCCTTGCCCGTCCCGGCAACCCTAGTGGGGGTCGTCGCCGGCCGGGCGTCGTGCGCCACAGTGGGGGCATGACCATCGTGCGCGTCGCCGCCTGCCAGCTCACCGCGACCGAGGACCCGGGCGCGAACCTCGCCGCGGCGACCGAAGCGATCGGGCGAGCCGCCGACGCCGGGGCGGTGCTCGTCGCCCTCCCCGAGGCCGCGCTCGCCCCCTTCGACGCGCCGCTTCGGGAGCTCGCCCAGCCGCTCGACGGTCCGTTCGCGACCGGGATCCGCGAGGCCGCCCGGGCGCGGGGGGTCACCGTCGTCGTCGGGACGCTCACCCCCGCGGAGTCCGGCGAGCGGGTCCGCAACACGCTCCTGGTCACCGGGCCGGAGGTCGAGGAGCGGTACGACAAGATCCACCTCTTCGACGCCTACGGGTCGCGGGAGTCCGAGCTCGTCGAGCCCGGCGACCGCGTCGTCACCGTCGACGCCCCGACGCCGAGCGGTCCGCTGCGCATCGGCCTCGCCACGTGCTACGACGTCCGCTTCGCCGACCAGTTCACCGCCCTCGGCCGGGCCGGTGCGCAGCTCGTCGTCCTCCCCGCGTCGTGGGGAGAGGGGCCGGGGAAGGCCGAGCAGTGGGACCTGCTCGTCCGCGCCCGCGCCCACGACGCGCAGGCGTGGCTGCTCGCGTGCGACCAGGCGTGGACCCCGCCGCGGGGGAAGGCCGCGCTCGGCATCGGCCGCAGCGCGCTGCTCGACCCCTCCGGCGGCGTGCGCGCCCGGCTCGACCACGCACCCGGCCTCCTCGTCGGCGACATCGACCTCGAGGCCGTCACCGCGACCCGACGCCGCGTCCCCCTCCTGTGACCCACGCGGCGCTCGCGGGCCTCACCGTCCGCGCGTACACGCCCGGTGACGCCGTGGCCACCGCCGAGGTCTTCCGGGCCGCGGTGACGACCACCGCCGCGACGCGCTACTCGCCCGAGCAGATCGCCGCCTGGGTCGGCGGGGTCACCGACCCGGGTGCGTGGGCCAGAGACCGGTCCGCCGCGTGGACCGCCGTCGCCGAGTCCGCCGGTCGTGTCATCGGGTTCGCCGACCTGACGGAGGACGCGGTGCTCGACATGCTTTTCGTCCACCCGAGCGCCGCCCGCCGGGGCGTCGGTCGGCGTCTCGTCGAGACCGTGCTCGCCGAGGCACGACGGAGGGGCCTGCACCGGGTCGACACCCGGGCCAGCCACGTGGCCCGCACGACGTTCGAGCGGACGGGGTTCGTCGTCGACCGCGAGGATGACCGCAACACCGTGAGGGGTGTGCTCGTCCCGAACCTCGCGATGCACGTCGACCTCTGACCGACCCGTGCCGCGAGGCGGGCGTCACGGCGCGCGACCGGTCGTCGGTGGCAGGATCGCCACGGACCCCACCGACGACCAGGAGGCGTGCAGGCGTGTCGACCAAGACCGAGCAGGGCAACTTCTACGAGGACTTCGCGATCGGGCAGGAGATCGTCCACGCGACGCCCCGCACCGTGACCGAGGGCGACGTCGCGCTCTACACGGCGCTCTACGGCTCGCGGTTCGCGCTGTCGTCGGCCGAGACGTTCGCGCGCTCGATGGGGCTGGAGCGGATGCCCGCCGACAGCCTCCTCGCCTTCCACCTCGTCTTCGGCAAGACCGTCCCCGACGTCTCGCTCAACGCCGTCGCGAACCTCGGCTACGCCGGCGGTGTCTTCGGCACGCCCGTCTACCCCGGTGACACGATCACGACGACGTCGACGGTCATCGGTCTCAAGCCGAACAGCAGCGGTAAGAACGGCAACGTCTACGTCCGCTCCGTCGGGCGCAACCAGGACGGCGAGGTCGTCCTCGACTACGTCCGCTGGGTCATGGTCAACCGCCGCGAGCCCGTCGCCCCCGACGCGATCGGCGAGAAGCAGGTCCCGGAGCTGCCGGGCGCGGTGGCGGCGGAGGACCTCGTCGTCCCCTTCGACCTGCCGAACGGCTACGGCGAGGAGCTGCAGCAGCTCGCGGGCAGCCGCCACCTGTGGGACGACTACGAGGTCGGGGAGAAGATCGACCACGTCGACGGCATGACGATCGAGGAGTCCGATCACATGCTCGCCACGCGGCTGTACCAGAACACGGCGAAGGTCCACTTCAACCAGTTCGTCCAGAAGGACACGAAGATCGGCCGGCGCCTCATCTACGGCGGCCACGTCATCAGCCTCGCCCGCGCGCTGTCGTTCAACGGCCTGGCCAACGCCCAGACGATCGCGGCGATCAACGCCGGCACCCATGCGAACCCGACGTTCGCCGGGGACACGATCCACGCGTGGTCGGAGGTGCTCGAGAAGATCGAGCTGCCCGGGCGGACCGACGTCGGCGCGCTGCGGGTCCGGCTCGTCGCGACCAAGGACCTGCCGTGCGCGGACTTCCCCTACAAGGGCGAGGACGGCAAGTACCTCCCGAACGTCGTCCTCGACCTCGACCTCACGGTCCTCATCCCCCGCCGCTGACCACCCCCGCTCTTCCCGCAATTGCGCGCGCAAGTGACATCTGCGCGCCGAATATCGCGCGCAGGCGCACCATTCGGCGCGCAGATTCGCGAGGATCGGGTCGCGCGGCGCGCGAGCGGACGTGATCCGGCCGGGGTCGACAACCGCTGACCGGGTCACGAGGTCTCTGTGCTTCACGTCACAGTCCTCTACGCTCCGGCCCATGCGCCGCACCCTTCGCGTCCTCGGTCGACTCCTCGTCGGCCTGCTCGTCGTCCTCGCCGTCGCGGTTGTCGCCGGGTACTGGTGGCAGCGACCGATGATCCTCACCGGGACCGGGTACGCCGCGCACAACGAGTGCGCCGTTCGGAACCTCGCGGGTCGCGATGACCCCCTGAGCGACCTGCCCGACAACCCGCTCGTCCCCTACCTCGGCTCGCGGGTCCACGGCGCGGTGGGTGAGGAGGGCGCGCACGTGACGGCCTCGATGAAGAACACCGGCCTCGCCGGGCAGGAAGCGTTCTTCACCCCCGGGCTGGGATGCACGCTCGCTCAGGAGGGCGATCCCGGCTTCGCCCCGCGCGTGAGCGACGCGGCCTCCTTCGGCCCCAACCCGCTCGACGGTGCACCGGTGCGACCGCTGACCGGTGCACGGAGTTCCGACCTCGACCGCGCGATCGACACCGCGTTCGGCGACGACCTCGACCCTGCGGAGCAGCAGCGACTCGGCACCCGCGCGGTCGTCGTCGTCAAGGGCGACCGCGTCGTCGCCGAGCGGTACGCCCCCGGCTTCGATGCGGACACCCCGCAGCTCGGGTGGTCGATGAGCAAGAGCGCGACGAACCTCTACGTCGGGCGGCTCGTGCAGGAGGGGAAGGTCGACATCCATGCGGAGGGCATCCGCCCCGAGTGGACCGAGGACAAGGCGTCGATCACCCTCGACGACCTGCTGCGCATGCAGTCGGGTCTGGCGTGGGACGAGACGTACGAGCTCGGCACCCCCATCACCGAGATGCTCTACCGGCAGGACGACATGGGCGACTACGCCGCAGCGCGAGACCTCGCGCACCCCGTCGGCGCCCACCGGCAGTACTCGACCGGCTCGACGCAGCTCGTGTGCGACACCGTCCGGCAGAAGCTCGGGGTGGACGACCGTGACGAGGCCGCCGCGCTGCCCTACCGCTGGCTGCTCGAACCGCTCGGGCTGCGCAGCGCGCGGTGGGAGCCTGACGCGAGCGGGACGACGGCGTGCGGCAGCTACCTGTGGATGACGCCGCGGGACTGGGCGGCGCTCGGCATGTTCGCGCGCGACGACGGGCGCTGGGACGGCAAGCAGCTCCTGCCGAAGGGCTGGATGCGGTCGTCGACGACCGAGGACCCCGCCGAGGGTGAGCCCGAGCCGTACGGATCGACGTGGTGGCTGCGCACCGGCGCCCACCAGCCGCCGTACTTCCGCTCGCTGCCGAAGGACACGTACTGGATGTCGGGTCACGACGGGCAACGCACCGTCGTCGTGCCGAGCGCCGACCTCGTCGTCGTCCGGATGGGGTTCAGCCCGACGTACGCCGACCAGGACCCGCGCGTCGAACAGCTCGTGCGCGCCGCGATCGACGCCACCTGACCCATCGGGCCCGTCGTGCCTCCCGCACCGTGAATCGGCTCGTGGTCATCGGATCCGGTGACCACGAGTCGTTTCGCGTGGCGCGGGCCGATCGCGAGTCGTTTCGCGCGGCAGGAGTCGTTTCGCGCGGCGCGAGCCGGGCGTCCGCGTGGCGATGGCGCAGCCGCCCACGAAATCTGCGCGCCACATGGGGCATCTGCGCGTGAAATATGGCGCGCAGATGTCAATTGCGCGCGCAATTGCGGGAAGAGCGGGGGTGGTCAGCGGCGGGGGATGAGGACCGTGAGGTCGAGGTCGAGGACGACGTTCGGGAGGGACTTGCCGTCCTCGCCCTTGTAGGGGAAGCTGGCTCTTATAAACATCTCCGAGCCCACGAGACGGGCTCCCAACCCGTATGCCGTTCTCTTCTTTGCAAAAAANGGGGTGGGCAGGTCGGGGTGGGTTCCCCGGGGAGGCTGCCGATGCGGCTGGCCGGATGGTCGCTGAACGGCGGG
Source organism: Janibacter massiliensis (assembly GCF_900289115.1). Taxonomy (GTDB): domain Bacteria; phylum Actinomycetota; class Actinomycetes; order Actinomycetales; family Dermatophilaceae; genus Janibacter_A; species Janibacter_A massiliensis. The sequence continues at coordinate 619,055 of NZ_LT985196.1, forward strand.
GGCGTGTGGCGCGGGCCCTGGTGCTCGAGCGCCACCGTCACCGGTGCCCCCGGCGCCACCGTCACCATGTCGTCCCGCACCGTGATCTCCACGCCCGGTCCCTCCTCGGCGGTCGCGCTCAGGGCGTCGGCCGACAGGTCGATGCGCAGCCGCGTCCCCCGTACCCGCACCCGGAACGTCAGCCCGTCCCACCCGTCGGGCAGCCGCGGGTCGAAGGTCAGCTTCCCACCGCGGTCCCGCATCCCCCCGAAGCCGTGGACGAGCGCGTTCCAGACCCCGCCGGTCGAGGCGATGTGCACCCCGTCACTCGTGTTCCCGTGAAGGTCGCCCAGGTCGACGAACAGACCCCGGTAGAAGTAGTCGAGCGCGAGCTGCCCGTACCCGACTTCGGCGGCGATGATCGACTGCACGACCGCCGACAGCGTCGAGTCACCCGTCGTGATCGGGTCGTAGTAGTCGAAGTTCCGGCGCTTCTCGTCGAGGGTGAACCGCTCGCCCTGGAGGAACATCGCGAGGACGACGTCGGCCTGCTTGAGCACCTGGAACCGGTAGATGACGAGCGGGTGGTAATGCAGCAGGAGCGGGCGGCGGTCGTCCGGCGTCTCCGAGAGGTTCCACAGCTCCTTGTCGAGGAAGCCGTCGTCCTGGGGGTGGATCTGCAGGTGCTGGTCGTACGGGATCGCCATCCCCGCGGCGCAGCGCCGCCACTCCTCGACCTCGCCCTCCAGCAGTCCCAGCCGCCGGGCGACGCGCCGGTGCACCGCGGGGTCGGACTCCCGGAGCCGGTCGATCGCGTCGGCGGCGTGGACGAAGTTGGCGCGCGCCATGACGTTGGTGAAGAGGTTGTTGTTGACCACGGTCGTGTACTCGTCCGGCCCGGTGACGCCGTGGATGTGGAAGCGCCGGCCCTTGCGGCCATCGCGCCAGAACCCGAGGTCGGCCCACAGCCGGGCGGTCTCGACGAGGATGTCGACGCCCTCGCGGGCGAGGAAGTCGACGTCGCCGGCGACGTCGACGTACTTCGTCAGCGCGTGGGCGATGTCCGCGTCGATGTGGTACTGCGCGGTGCCCGCCGCGTAGTACGCCGAGGCCTCCTCGCCGTTGATCGTCCGCCACGGGAACAGCGCCCCGCGCTGAGACATCTGGGTCGCGCGCTCACGGGCCTTCGGCAGCATCGTCACGCGCGAGCGCAGCGCGTTCCGGGCGACGTCCGGGGCGGTGTGCACGAGGAACGGGATGACGTAGGCCTCCATGTCCCAGAAGTAGTGGCCCTCGTAGCCCGAGCCCGTGACGCCCTTGGCAGCGATCCCCAGCTGGTCGGTGCGTGCCGTCGCCTGGAGGAGCTGGAAGAGGTTCCAGCGGATCGCCTGCTGCAGCTCCGGCTGCCCGGGGACCTCGATGTCGGCGTCGGCCCATGCCCGGTCGAGGAACGTGCGCTGCTCGGCGACGTAGTGGCCCACGCCCTGCACCCGGACCCGGTCGAGGGTGCGGCGGCAACGGTCGAAGAGCTCGCGTACGGGCACGCCGCGGCTCGTGTGGTACGCGACGGCCTTGGTGATCCGTAGCGTCGTGCCGGCGGTGGCGGAGACCCGGACGACGTGCTTGCCCAGGTCGTCCTCGGTGGAGATCCGCTCCTCGGCCTCGTCGGCGGTCTCGACCGTGTGGTCGGCCGCGACGGCGATCGTCATCCCCGACCGGGCCGTCCGGTACCCCAGGGCCATCCGGCCGTCCTCGTGCCAGTGCCCGCGCGGGAGGAGGACGCGCTCCTCGAAGTGGCGGGTCTTGCGCGGGTCGAAGCCCTCACCCATCGCGGCCTGCTCGACGTAGTACTCGTCGCGCCCGTCCTGGCGGTTGAGGATCTGGCTCGAGACGACGACCGGCGCGTCCCCGTCGAGCATCGTCAGCTCGAGCGTCATCACCGCGAGGTGGCGCTCGGTGAACGAGACCATCCGCGCCGTGCGCACCCGCACCCGCTTGCCCGAGGGGGTGCGCCACAGCAGGTCCCGGCGGAGGATCCCCTCGCGCATGTCGAGGACCCGCTCGTACTCGAGGAGATCGGCCGTCGACAGCAGCAGCGGCTCGTCGTCGACGTAGACCTTCATCAGCTTGGAGTCGGGCGCGTGGACGATCGTCTGGCCCGTCGTCGCGAACCCGAAGGCGTCCTCCGCGTGCTGGATGGTCCACGTCTCGTGGAAGCCGTTGACGAAGGTGCCGTGGCTGTGGGCGTCGCGGCCCTCGGCGGGGTTGCCGCGCATGCCGAGGTAGCCGTTGCCGACGGCGAAGATCGTCTCGTCGCGCCCGAGGGTGTCGAGGGAGGGTGCGCGCTCGATGAGGCGCCAGGGGTCGACGGGGAAACGCTCGCGGTCGACCGGGTCGAAGTCCGGGCCGGTGCGGGGGACGGCGGCGTTCACGGGAGGAGCTCGGCCAGGTCGTCGACGACGACGTCCGCGCCGCTCGCGGTGAGCCGGTCCCGGCCCGCACCGCGGTCGACACCGACGACGAGCCCGAAGCCCCCGGCGCGGCCCGCGGCGACACCGGACTCGGCGTCCTCGAGGACGACGCAGCGCCCGACCGGGACGCCCAGGCGCTCTGCGGCGGCGACGAAGGTGTCAGGGGCGGGCTTGCCCGGCAGGTTCTCGCGCCGAGCGACGGCACCGTCGACGACGACGGAGAACCGGTCACGGATGCCTGCCGCGGTCAGGACCGTCTCGGCGTTGGCCGAGCTGGACACGACCGCTAGCGCCGTGCCGTGCTCGCGCAGCGCGTCGAGGAGGCGGAGCGAGCCTGGGTAGGGGTCGACGCCGTCGCGCTCCAGGATGCGGTTGACCTCGTCGTTCTTCCGGTTGCCCAGGCCGCAGACGGTGACGGCGTCGGACGGGTCGGACGGGTCGCCGTGGGGGATCTCGATGCCGCGGGAGGCGAGGAAGGCCGCGACGCCGTCGTACCGGGGCTTGCCGTCGACGTGGGCGAAGTAGTCCTCGTCGGTGTACGGCTCCTGCGCGCCGGGTTCGTCGCGCGTGGCGAGGAAGGAGGTGAACATGTCCGCCCACGCGGCCATGTGAACCTTCGCCGTAGGCGTGAGGACCCCGTCGAGGTCGAAGAGGGCCGCGTCGTGCTCGCTCCAGTCCATGGGCGGAAGCCTACGGTCGCGCGAGCCGCGGATCAGCCGCGTTCGTCGTCGGCGGCCGGGGTGCCGGCGACGGGGCTGGCGGCGGCGCCGTCCGCCTCGGCGCGGGCCTGCCGAGCGGCCTCCTTGCTCGACCGCACGACGGAGGGGACGACGATGACGACGATGAGGGCGATGGAGATGTACGTGCTCCACCGCGCGATCTCGTCGATGAGCCGCTTGGCCGGCTCGCCGATGGCGTACCCGAGGTAGAGGTACACCGCGCGGTTGAGCAGGGCGGCGAGGAGGTCGACGGCGAGGAAGGTGCGCCAGCGCATCTTCGCGGCACCGGCGACGACGATGATCGCGGCCGTCGGAATGAACGGCAGGAACCAGGAGACGAAGACGCCGGGGATCGCCCACCGCTCGGCGATCGCGACGGCGCGGGCGGTGCCCCGGGCGGCGCGCTTGCTCCGGCCGGCCATGACCTCGATGAGGCCGTGGCCCCACAGCCGCCCGGCCCAGAAGTAGATGGCGTCGAACTTCGCGACCTGGAGGGTGGCGACGAGCAGCAGCGCCCACCACCACGGCTGGGAACCATCGCGGATGCCCGCGCCGATGTCGACGAGGGCGATCGAGCTGCCGGTGACGAGGGCGAGGAGGGTCGTGCTCAGGCCGAGGAGGTACGGCCGCAGCGGGATCATCGCCAGGCCGTAGATGCCCATCGCGGCGATGAGGCCCCAGCACCACTTGTCGGCCCGCGTCGGCTCGCCGGACCACGGCAGGTGCGGCTGCGCGCGGGGGGCAGCGGTCGCGCCGGGGGTCTCGTCGCTCACGGGGTCCGAGCCTAGGTGTACCCGGGAGGCTCGGCCCTCGGCGGGCTCACACCGGCCAGCCGTCCCGCACGAAGGTCCCTGCCGGGTGCATCCAGGGGCGTGACCCCTCCCAGGGTGCGCGGCCGCCCCGCCTGTGGACCATCGAGGTGCGGAATCCGAATTCTTCTCTAGGCTCGGAGCCGGACCTCGGGGGAGGTCGCTCCTCCCCCAGCAGCAGGACGACAGTCGACCGAACCGAGGAGCACCCGTGAGCCGACCGAAGCAGATCGCCGCCGTTGCCCTGTCCGTGGCCGGCCTCGCCGCACTTGCCGCGTGTGGCGGCGACGACAGCAGCAGCGGTCTGACCCCCACGTCGTCGACCGCGACGAGCTCCTCGCCGTCCACGACGGGATCCGCCGCGCCGACGAGCAGCTCGACCACCGACAAGACCTCGACGCCGACCGCCACCGGCGCCCGCGCAAACATCCCCGAAGCGGCCATGAAAAACACGAAAGCTGGCGCGGAGGCATTCGTGCGCTACTACAGCGATCAACTTAATTTGGCGTACCGAAAAGGATCACCCGCACCGATTGACGGCCTCGGGACTAAGAACTGCGAGTTTTGCAACTTGTTCATCTCCGAACTACGAGCCATTGAGAAGCGCGGCACACACTACGAGAGCCGCGTTCACGACCTGAAGATCATCGGCACCGGGCCCGCCAAACGTGCGAGCGACATCACTGTCGTGACCGAGATTACGGAGCTCGATTCTCGCCAGGTCTATTCCACGGGAAGGGTCTACAAGGTGGACAAGGGAGAGCCTCCCCTGAGGCTCTTCGAGGTCGTCCGATGGACTGCCGACGGGTGGCGCCTGTTGGAGGTGTCGAAAGCATGAACGTCACAGCCGCAGCTCTCGCCGCCACCTTGCTCTCCTCAGTCGTGCCCGTAGTCGACTTCGACGGAAAAGCCAACGGTAAAGGGACAACCGTTGGCATGTTTACCTCGGAAAGCGTTGCCCAGATTGCGGAGACGTCCGTCACGACCGGGGTGCCTCCGCGGTTGTACTTCGGGGTGGACGGGTGCCGGGGCGAGGTGCCGTGGGAGCGGGGCACCACCACCGAGGACACCTGCCTGAACAAGGACGCCCGCTGCGCAACGCAGACCGGTTGGCGGGAGGTGTGGTCCGTCGCGCCGGGTGCGGACCAGTCGGTCGAGGGCAACTGGCGCGACGAGGGCGTGATCTGCCCCGAGACCCACCTGCCAGAGGACGGGCGCGTCCCCGGCGCCGACGAGATCCGTCGCGCGTTCCACGACACCGACTTCTCCGTGCCGCAGCTGATCCTCGACCCGCCGAAGAACCGAACTCTCGTCACCGTCCCCGTCTACCTGCAGCTCGACTTCCCCGACGCCGGGTTCGAGCCGCAGGAGATCGACACCCCCGACCGGGCCCGCTTCTACGGGTACGACGTCGACATTCGCCCCACCTTCCGCAGCGTCACCTACGACCACGGCGACGGCACCTCCACCGGGCCGACCTCGGACTGGGGTGGTGAGTACCCCGATGGAGGGATCACCCACAAGTACGAGACGAAGGGGCGCTACTCGCTGCGGGCCGACGTCACCTACAGCGGGGAGTTCCGCATCGACGACGGCCCCTGGCACCCCATCCCCGACACGGTCACCATCGACGGCACCGCCGAACCCATGACCGTCCTGACCGCCAAGAACCGGCTCGTCCGACGCTGACGACCCGCGCATCTCGCACCCGGGCGGGGCTCGGCGGGCGCGCGCCTACCCTTGGTCCATGACCACGGGATCAGAGCGCGAGGACGCGGGCGCCACGGCCGCGCTCGGGCCCGGTCCGCTCGCCGACCTCACCCCGCGACAGCGGCGTCACCTGCTGAGCCGCCTGCGCCGGGTCACCCCGACGTCCGGCGGTGGCAGCCGGGACAGCGCACTTGCCGTCGCCGTCATGCTGTGCGCGCTGGCGCTCGTGCCGTGGACCGTCTACCTCGCGTTCGCGCTGCCGAACGCCTACCGCGCGACCGACTGGGGCTCGACGTGGGTCGGGTTCGACGTGCTGTTGTGCGTGATGCTCCTGGCGACCGCGTGGCTGACCCGCCGGCGCCGGCCGATGCTCGTTCCGGTCGCGTTCTCGACGGGGATCCTGCTGTTCGTCGACGCGTGGTTCGACGTCATGCTCGCCGCTCCGGGCGACTTCCGCGGGTCGCTGCTCAGCGCGGTCGTCGTCGAGGTGCCGCTCGGGGCGTTCCTGTCGATGAGTGCCGTGCGCACCCTCCAGCGGTACGTGGCCCTCGCATGAGCACGTCGACGTTCGTCAAGGTGTGCGGCCTGTCCACGCCGGGGGACGTCGAGACCGCGGTGGAGGCCGGGGCCGACGCCGTCGGGTTCGTCGTCAGCGAGGGCAGCCCGCGATCGGTGCCGCGCGAGCGCATCGCCGATCTCGCCCGCCTGGTGCCCGAGGACGTCGTCACCGTGCTCGTCACGGCGACGCTGCCGGTCGACGACGCGGTGACGCTGGTGCGCGACGCGGGCCTGGGGGTGCTCCAGCTCCACGGGCGCCGCTACGACGCCGAGGACTTCGCTCGGGCGCGGGCCGCGGGGGTGCGGACGTGGCGGGCGACCTCCCTCGCGGACGAGCCCGACCTGGCCGTCGGCGCGCTTGGCGAGGAGGTGCTCCTGCTGGACTCCCCCGCGGCGGGCTCGGGCTCGCGGTGGGACCTGTCGACGCTCGCGCAGCCGCCGGTCGGGCGGTGGCTGCTCGCCGGCGGGCTCGACCCGGACAACGTCGCCGACGCGATCGCGACCGCCCGGCCGTGGGGCGTTGACGTCAGCAGCGGGGTCGAGAGCGCCCGCGGGGTGAAGGACCACGGGCTCATCCGGGCGTTCGTCGCGGCCGCGCGCGCCGCGGACTGACCCGGTCGACCGACCCGGCGGTCAGTCGCCGCGGAGGGAGCGCAGGACGAGCGGGAGCTCGGCGGGCAGCTCGCCGGCGAGGTATCCGACCCGTCCGAACCGCAGCGAGAGCGCGTCCCCGGCCGCGGCGTGGAGGTACTTGCCCCAGACGAGGGCCTGCTCGCGGCCGGCTCCCCGACCGAGGAGGCCGAGGACCGCGCCCGCGACGACGTCGCCCGAGCCGGAGGTGCCCAGGCCGGTGTCGCCGACGGGGAGCTCCCACACCCGGTCGCCGGACGCGACGAAGGAGTCGACCCCGACGACGGCGTCGAACCGGCGGGCGGCCTCGACCACGGCGGCCGCGACGTCGTCGACCTCGTCCTCCCCGAGGATCCGGGCGAGCTCGCCGCTGTTCGGGGTGGCGACGAGGTGGCCGGCGAGCGCGGCGCGGGTGTCGTCGTCGGCGTCGGGCAGGACGGTGAGGCCGAAGGCGTCGAGGACGACGGGCGTCTCGCGGGGGATCAGCGGGGCGATCTCGGTGAGCAGCTGCAGGGAGCCCTCGGGGTCGCTCAGACCGGGGCCGACGAGGACGGCGTCACCACGCTCGAGCTCGCGGGCGAGGAGCTCACCGGCACCGCCGCCGGCGACGCACCCGGCGTCGGTCTCGGGCAGCGGGATGACCCCGCTCTCAGGGACGGCGACCGCGACGTGCGGCGCGACCGACCCGGCGACGGCGAGCGTGAGCCGTCCCGCCCCGACCCGCAGCGCGGAGATCCCCGCGAGCATCGCGGCGCCGGGGGTCGTCGCCGAGCCACCGACGACGAGGACGAGGCCGCGGGCGTACTTCGTCCCGTTCGGCTGCGGCAGCGGCCAGGCGCGCAGCAGGTCCGGCGAGACCTGCTGGGAGTCGTCGACGGGGCCGCCCTGCTCGGGCGAGGGAACCTCGGGCTCGGCGACGTCAGACACGCTCGCCACCGACCTCGTCGCTCGCGCCCGGCTGGTCGGTGACCTCGACGCCCTGGTCGCGCAGGTGCTCGTCCATGTTGTAGTCCGTGACGACCCAGCCGGTCGGCGAGTCCTCGTCGCGGCGCAGGCGGCAGATGGCGGCGTTGCGCAGCCCGTTCGTGCGCGACCGCTCGAGGACGGCCTCCTCGTCGAGGCCCTCGGCGACGTAGCAGAACAGGAGGATGACGACGTCGTGCGCGGTGAGCAGGACGCGGTCGTGCTTCTCGGTGTTGGCGAGGTCGGTCAGCACGGAGCGGACGCGGAAGGCGACGTCGGCCCAGGACTCCCCGCCCGGCGGCCGGTAGTAGAACTTGCCGATCCACTCGCGGCGCTCGGCCTCCTCCGGGTACTTCTTGCGGATCCCGGCGGCGGTGAGCTGGTCGGTGATCCCCATGTCGCGGTCGCGCAGCCGCTCGTCGACGCGGAAGTCGAGCTCGACGTCGGCCGTCTCCAGGGCGATCTCGGCGGTCTGTCGGGCGCGGCGGTACGGGCTCGTCCACACGATCTGCGGGCGCTCGTCCTCGGGGAGGTTCGTGATCCATCGGCCGACCGCCGTGGCCTGCTGCCGGCCGGTCTCGGAGAGAACGACGTCGGGGTCGCGCGCCGGGACGTCGATCCGCTCGAGGTTCTCGCGGGCCGCGGACTCGGCCGCGACGTTGCCCTCCGACTGGCCGTGCCGGACGAGGATCAGCTCGGTGAGCGCCATGCCGCCGAGGCTACGACACCGATCTCGGGTGTCATCGTCCTCACCTCTGGTGGATCGTGCGCAGGACGGTCCGTGACACGCGATCGACTTTCGCGCGGTCTTCGTCGGAGACGAAAAGTCCGACCAGACCGGAAGGGATCTCGACGACGATCATCTGCACCTCGTTGCGCCGAGGCGTCGAGGGGGCGCCGCCGAGCTCCGTGGGTATCACGAACCGTGGCGTGCAGGAGGCCCCCTGCCCGGTCGGGTACCGGACGGCCGGAGCCATCGTCGTGCTGGACGACGACGGACCCGGGCTCGCGGGTGACGAGGAGCCCGGGTCCGCCGACGACGTGGACGAGCTGGTCGTGATCGGTTCTCCGGTGGAGTCGGGGCCCGGCGACATCCCGCACCCCCGATGATCAGCGCGGACGCGTCGACGGCCAGACGACGTGCTCTGTTCCCTGTGCGGAGGACCCTGACGGGACGTCAGGGGACGATCAGGCCGGGAGTCTGCGTCGACGCCTTGGTGAAACGCTCCTGCACGTCCACCCAGTTGACGATGTTCCACCACTGCTTGACGAAGGTCGCCTTGTCGTTCTTGTACTGCAGGTAGTACGCGTGCTCCCACATGTCGAGCGCCAGGAGGGGGACCATGCACATCGGCAGGTTGCCCTGGTGGTCGAAGTGCTGGATGACGTAGCAGCGCTGGGCGACCATGTCCCACGCGAGAACGGACCAGCCCGAGCCCTGCACCCCGAGGGCGACGGCCTCGAAGTACGCACGGAACTTGTCGAAGGACCCGAAGTCCTGGTCGAGGCGGGCGGCGAGCTCACCGACCGGCTTGTCCCCGCCGTCGGGCGACATGTTCGCCCAGAAGACCGAGTGGTTGACGTGCCCACCGAGGTGGAACGCGAGGTTCTTCTCCAGGGTCGACAGCGAGCCGAAGGACTCGTTCTCGCGGGCCTCCGCGAGCTGGTCGACCGTCGTGTTGATGCCCTTGACGTAGGTCGCGTGGTGCTTGTCGTGGTGGAGCTCCATGATCTCGCCGGAGATGTAGGGCTCGAGGGCGGCGTAGTCGTAGGGCAGGTCCGGCAGCGAGTAGATGCTCATGAGCCCCACTCAACCCTTGTTGCAACACAGTTGCAACAGGGAGCGGGTCCCCTCACCCCCGAGAACGGGGTCGAGCCCACCGACCCGCGCGGTACCCGATCCACATCAGGCGCGGTCGCGGAGGTAGCGGCCGAAGTGGGGGACGGTGAAGGCGATGCGGCCGCGCTCCGTGCTGTAGACGAGACCCTTCTTCAGCAAGGCGTCCCGCGCGGGTGAGAGCGACTGCGGCTTCTTGCCCAGGTGCGCCGCGACGTCGGCGGTCGGGACGGACTCGACGGTGTCGGGCGACGGCGACTCGGTCGGCCCCTCGGCGGCGGCCGTTGCCGCGACGTCGGCCATCGCCCGCAGGTACTCCCGCTCCCCCGGCGTCGCTCGCTCGTACCGGCTGCCGAAGAAGCCGACGGCGAGCTCGGCCTCGGCCTCGGGGGCCGCGACCCGCACGTCCTCGGCGGTGATCGGTGATGCGGGCGCCTTGTCCCACACCGCCTTCCCGTACGCCTGGAGGAAGTAGGGGTAGCCACCCGTCGCGACGAACAGCGCGTCGAGCGCGTCGGCCTCGTACTCGGCCTCCTCCTCGGCGGCCGGGGCGGTGAGGGCGAGCTCGGCGGCGGGCCGGTCGAGCCGGTCAATCCGCTGGTACCGGAACAGTCGCTCGCTGTAGCTCTTGCTCGCCGACAGGACCGTGGGCAGGTGCGGCAGACCGGCCCCGACGACGATGACCGGCAGTCCCGACTGGCTCATCTCGTGGCACGCGGCGCACAGCGCGGACACGTCCGCGGGGCCGAGGTCCTGCATCTCGTCGATGAAGATCGCGACGCCGCGGCCGAGGTCGGCGGCCAGTCCCCCGACCTCGGTGAACAGCTCGACGAGGTCGATCTCGATGTCGCCGGAGTCGGCGCGACCGGTGACGGCGGGGGCGTCGATGCCGGGGTTCCACTGGTCACGCAGCTTCGTCCCGGGCGCGGAGTCGCGCTGGGCGAACGCCTTGACGACGCCAAGGACGTGGGTGGCCTCGTCAGACCGGGCGTGCCCGAGCTCGCGGATCGCCTGGTGGAGAGCGCTGCTCAGCGGGCGACGGAGGGTCTGGTCGGGGCGCGCCTCGATCTTCCCGGTGCCCCAGCGGGCGCGGACGGCCTGGCTGCGCAGCGCGTTGAGCAGGACGGTCTTGCCGACGCCGCGCAGCCCGGTGAGGACGATCGAGCGCTCGGGGCGGCCGCGGGCGACGCGCTCGAGGACGACGTCGAAGGCGCGCAGCTGGTCGTCACGGCCGGCGAGCTCTGGGGGTCGCTGGCCGGCGCCGGGGGCGTAGGGGTTCCGGATCGGGTCCACGATCGGAGGCTATCCGGGTTTCTACCGACAGCATCATACATCGCTAGCGAGTCACATCAGGCGACTCTGCCGGGATTCAGTCGTCCACAGGCCTTCGTTCATCCGTCGGTTGTCCACCCGCGAGCCCCGTCACGGCGCGATGTCAGTCCTCGAACATATGTTCGTCTCATGGCGATCGCACCGGTGACTGGTCACGCGCAGGGGGTTCCTGCGGGTGGGTTGTGTGGTGCGGTGCACGCGGGCCTGGACGAGCTGGAGCGGGCGTTGGACGCGCTGGCGGGTGTGTCGGGGGTGGGTGCGGGTGAGCTGGCCGCGGCGATGCGGGAGCTGACGCGTCTGGTGAACCGGGCGCAGGCGTTGCACGACAAGGGCGCGGCGCTGGCGGGCGCGGCGGGGGGGGGGCCCGGGGGCGCCGGACGACCAGGACCGCCGGGGGGGGGGGGACCGGGGGCGGCTCCCCGGCCCCTATACCACACCTGCGCCGCCGCCCAATAAAGAAGATGAAGCGCTGGG
>NZ_LT985196.1:630705-698261 GCF_900289115.1 Janibacter massiliensis
CCCACGGGACCGGCGCCCGTGGGGTGGGTGATGGCGGGCCGGGCGAGCAGGGGCGGGCGTGCCCGGCGTGGCTGGACCCGGACCTCGACCCCCGGACCCGTCAGCTGGCACGTCAACGGCGGCACGGCCAGGACCTGGCGACGCTGCTGATGCGGCTGCCGACCGACCACCTCCACGACAAGACCGCCGCGACCGTGCTGGTCACCACCGGCCTGAGCGACCTGCAGGACGAGACGACCGCGGTGGCATCCACCCCGACCGGGCACACCCTCACCGCCGGCGAGGCCCGCCGGGCCGCCTGCGGCGCCGGGATCATCCCCGCCGTCCTCGGCGGGGACTCCCAGCCGATCGACCTGGGCCGCCAGCACCGGTTCTTCACCACCACCCAGCGCGCCGCCCTCGCCCTCACCTACGACACGTGCGCCGCACACGGGTGCGACATCCCGTTCGCGTGGACCGAGACCCACCACCTGCACGCCTGGCGCGACGGCGGACGCACCGACCTGGCCAACGCCGTGCCCCTGTGCGGCCACCACCACCGAGCGCTCGACCGTGGCTACACCCACACGATCCGAAGAGAGGGCAGACGCGTGGTCATCCACCTCGCCCGACACCGGACGTAACCGCTGCCCCCGCGCTGCGATCGCACTCTCTCGCCGTGACTAGCGCGATGGCTAGATACCCGCATAATCGCCGAGGGTCGTCCCCGGGTGGAGGAGCTCGAGGGTCAACCCTCGTGGATGAGCTCGAGAGCGGCCCCGCTGGCCAGGTCGGCGGTCCTCAGCGGGTGCTCAGCGCTGGTTGTTCCGGCGTGCGGCGCGGCGGCCGAGGGTCGTGAGGGCCTCGACGACCCGTCGGGGGGCGGGCCGCAGGCGCGGGGCGGCATGGCGGCCCAGCACGGGCCGGGTCTCGCCGCCACCGGGCGGGGCGTCCGGCAGGAGCCGGTTCCCCACGCCCATGAGGCGGGTCGTCGCCCCCGGCATCAGGCCACGGACCCGGATCCCGACCTGCGCGAGCGGGGTGAGCACGACCATCGGGCGTCCTGCGAGCGTGGCGTCGACCATCCGCCGGGCTGCCCGGTCGGCGTCGATCGACAGCAGGGGCAGCGCGGCGCCCGGGGCGAACCACGCGTACTCGGCCTCGGGGTCCCCGGTGAAGGTCGCCCGCTCGTGCGAGCCGGTGCGCATGAGTCCCGGCACGATCGTCGTCGCCGTGATCCCGGTCCCCGAGAGGGACGCCGCGAGACCGTCGGAGAAGCCGACCGCGCCGAACTTCGCCGTCGCGTACGGCAGCAGGTGCGGCGGAGAGACCATCCCACCGATCGACGTCACGGTCCCGATCCGGCCGCGGCCGCGCCCCCGCATCGCCGGGAGCATCGCCCACGTCAGCGCGATCGGGCCCGTGAGCATCGTCGCGATCGCATCGTCGAAGTGCTCGAGGGTCACCGACTCCGCCGGGCCGGCCTGGATGATCCCCGCGACCGTCATGAGGACCTCGATCGGCCCGACGGTCGCCTCGACGTCGTCGACGAGCGCCTTGACCTGCGCCCGGTCGCGGATGTCGACGACCCGCGCCGTCACGCGCTCGGACGGCCCGACGAGCGGCACGGCGCTCTCGAGCTCGCCGGCGCTGCGGGCGGCGATGACGACGTGGTGCCCGCGCTCGCACAGCTCCCGGGCCACGAGAAGTCCCAGACCCCGGGAGGCCCCTACGACGAGGGCGACGGGGTGGGTCAGCGCGTCGGCAGGTTCCATGGGTCCGACGCTACGGGCGTGCGCCGCCGGAGGAGATCCCCCCGCCGGGGTGGAGATCGAGCCCCCTCGACGGCCCTAGGGTGGAGGCCATGCGCGCACTCACCTGGCACGGCAAGCAGGACGTCCGGATCACCGACGTCCCCGACCCGACGATCGAGCAGCCCACCGACGCGATCATCCGCGTCACGTCGACCGCGATCTGCGGCTCCGACCTCCACCTCTACGGGGTCCTCGGCCCCTACCTGTCCAAGGGCGACGTCCTCGGGCACGAGTTCATGGGCATCGTCGAGGAGGTCGGCCCGGCGGTGACGAACCTCGCCGTCGGCGACCGCGTCGTCGTCCCGTTCAACATCTCGTGCGGTCGCTGCTGGATGTGCGAGCGCCAGCTCTTCGCCCAGTGCGAGACGACCCAGGTCGTCGAGAAGGGCAAGGGCGCGAGCCTGTTCGGCTACACCTCGCTGTACGGGTCGGTCCCCGGGGGCCAGGCCGAGCGCGTCCGCGTCCCCCACGCCGACTTCGGGCCGGTCGTCCTGCCCAAGGAGCACGACGACGAGCGCTACCTCTACCTCTCGGACATCCTCCCGACCGCGTGGCAGGCCGTGCAGTACACCGGTCTGCAGGACGAGCCGGGGAGCACGCTCGCGGTGATCGGCCTCGGCCCCGTCGGGCAGCTGGCCCTCCGCTCAGCTCGGCAGATGGGGATCGGGCGCGTCATCGGCGTCGATCTCGTGGACGAGCGGCTCGAGCTCGCCCGAGCCCACGGCGCCGAGGTCGTCGATCTGCGCGAGGTGAAGGACGTCGCCGCGACGATCGTCGACATGACCGATGGTCGGGGCGCGGACGCGACCGTCGACGCGGTCGGCATGGAGGCGCACGGCAACCCCCTCGCGGAGAAGGTCATCACCGCCGCCGGCAGCCTGCCCGGGCCCCTGGCCCGCACGGCGATCGAGAAGGCGGGCATCGACCGGCTCGACGCGCTCCACACGGCGATCTCCGCGACGCGACGTGGCGGCACGGTCTCGCTCAGCGGCGTCTACGGCGGGATGGCCGACCCGATGCCGCTGATGGAGATGTTCGACAAGGGGCTCGAGATGCGGATGGGCCAGTGCCACGTGAAGCGCTGGACGGACGAGCTGCTCGAGCTGGTGTCCGGGGCCGAGGACGTCCTCGACCTGGAGAACCTCGCGACGCACCGGGTCCCGCTCGAGGACGCACCGGACGCCTACGAGACCTTCCAGAAGAAGGAGGACGGCTGCATCAAGGTCGTCCTCACGCCGTGATCCGGCCCGACTGAGGGTCGAGCAGGACCTCGGGCCCCGGGCCGCGCGTCAGACCGTGCGGCCCGGGGTCCCGTCGTCGGTGACGACGGGCTTGCCCGCAGCCTCCCAGGCCTGCATGCCGCCGTCCACGTTGATCACCTCGTGGCCCTGCCCGGCGAGCCAGGCCGCGGCGCGGGCCGAGCGGCCACCGGCCTTGCAGATCACCGGCAGGGGGCCGTCCGTCGCCGGCAGGTCGGCCAGGCGCGTGGGGACGTCGGCCAGGGGCACGTGGACGGCGTTCGGGGCGTGGCCGGCGTCCCACTCGTGCTGCTCGCGCACGTCGAGGAGGACGGCCTCGTCGGGCAGGTCGGACGGGGTGGTCTGGCGAGGCTCGGTCATGCCGCCCATCCTCGCGCGCCGGACGGCCCGAGGGCCACCGGGGCGCGTCGGACGGTGCGACCTACCCCGGGCTCGCGCGGAATCTGCGCGTCACATGGTGCATCCGCGCGTGATATTCGGCGCGCAGATGGCACTTGCGCGCGCAATTGCGACAAGGGGGCGGCAAGGAGGGGGCGGGGAGCTCTACTTGAGGAACTTGCTCGTGCGGCGGTCTGCCAGGGGTGTGCCGCCGGTCTGGCAGGTGGCGCAGTACTGGAGCGAGCGGTCGGCGAAGGAGACCTCGCGCACGTCGTCCCCGCACTCCGGGCACGCCTCGCCGGTGCGCCCGTGCACCCGCATCCCCGCTCGCTTGGCGTCCTTGAGCTCGGCCGCCGGCCTGCCCGACGCCGCCGCCGCCGCGTCGCGAAGCGTCGAGCGCAGCGCCTCGTACAGCCGCGTCACGTCGTCCTCCGACAGCGACCCCGCGATCGCGAACGGGCTGAGCCTGGCGACGTGGAGCACCTCGTCGCTGTAGGCGTTGCCGACCCCGGCGAGCACCGACTGGTCCCGCAGCAGCCCCTTGATCTGCATCCGCCGCCCGGACAGCAGCGCCGCGAACGCGTCCCGGTCGAAGTCGTCGGCCAGCGGGTCGGGCCCCAGGGTCGCGATCGCCTCGACCGAAGACACGTCCCGCACGACGTACGCCGCGACCGACTTCTTCGTCCCCGCCTCCGTGAGGTCGAACCCGGCACCGGAGGCCATCCGCACCCGCAGCGCGATCGGCCCCTTGCCCGGACGGGCCACCGTCGCCGGCACCGCGTCGTACCAGCGGATCCACCCCGCCCGCGCCAGGTGCATCACGAGGTGGGTGCCGTCGGCGTCGACGTCGATCCACTTCCCGTGCCGGGCGACGTCGGTGACGATCGCACCGTGCAGCTCCTGCGGCGGCGGGTCGAACGTCTTGAGCACCGTGAACGAGGCGAGCTCGACAGCCGCGACCGCGTCGTCGACGAGCCGCCCGCGCAGGAAGTCGACGAGCCCCTGGACCTCCGGCAGCTCAGGCATCGGCAATACCCGTCATCGCCGTCGGCACAGCGGCCGCCTCACCACGACGACCGCAGGACCGGGTCCGGCGGCTTCGTCGTCCCGATGACGCGGCGCATGAGGGACAGCAGGGCGTACCCGTCGCTGCCCTTGCACAGGGGGATGTCCCGGGTGTGGTGGCGACGGATGTCCTCGTTCGCACCGAAGGCGAAGTGGGACAGGATCTGCTCGGCCGGCGAGAGCATCCGGATGCACACGGCCCGGACGTGGTCGGGGTGGGTCTCGGTGAACTCCGCGTAGATCGACGGGTCGTGCTGGCCGTCGTCGCCGACGAGGATCCAGTCGATCTCGGGCAGCTCCCGGGCCAGGCGCTCGAGGCAGGCCTCCTTGTGGGCCTGGCCCGAGCGGAACCACCCGGTGTTCGTCGGGCCCCAGTCGGTCATGAGCAGCGGCCCGAGCGGGTAGCCGTTGCGGCGCAGGAAGCGGGTCAGCAGCGGCACGGTGTTCCACGCCCCCGTCGAGACGTAGACGATCGGCGCGCCAGGATGGTCGCGCAGCAGCTCGCGGTACATCGTCGCCATCCCGGGCACGGGGCGGCGGGTGCCCTCGGCCTTGATGAAGGTGTTCCACGCGGCGATGAGGGGTCGCGGCAGCGCGGTCGCGATGACCGTGTCGTCGATGTCGCTGACGAGCCCGAACGTCTCGGCCGGGTCGACGACGTGGATCTCGGCCTCGGCGTCCGCGGCCCGCGGAGACGTCAGGCGCGCGGTGTGCAGGCCCGGCGGCAGGCCGTGCCCCTCGAGCTCGACGTCGATGATCCCGCTCCGGTCGGCCCGCGCGACGATGCTCGCCCCGCCCAGGGTGATCGTCACCTCCTCACCCATCGCGGGCGCGGTGAAGAACGCCCGCCAGCCGCGGCGCATGCGGTCGGCGTTGCGCAGCTCGATCCAGCTCGCCCCGGAGTGGGTCGCCATGCGGCGGTAGGGGCGGCGGGACATGAGCACGCGCCCGAGGATGCGGACGCGCTCGGTCGAGCCGTAACCGGTGTAGGCGAGCACGCGGGTGCCCCACCCTCGCCGGGTCATCGTCGACGCGAGCCGACGGTGCCAGGCGTCCTCGAGGAGCGAGGCGACGTGGGGGCGGGCAGCCATGGCGCGACCCTACCGATCGCCAGCCGCCCCGGGTCGACGCCCGCGATGGACGGCGCCGGACGCAGACCGGGCCTCGTCGACGATCGACGCCGCGAGCGCGCTGACCTTCGTGTTCGTCCGCTGGGACTGGATCCGCAGCAGCTCGAACGCCGCGTCCTCGTCGATGCCGTGCCGACCCATGATCACGCCCTTCGCCTGCTCGATCGTCGCGCGCGAGGCCATCGCCGTCTCGAGCTGGCCGACGAGCTCGCGCGCGTCGATGAGGGCATAGGTCGCCGAGACGGCGTCACCGACACGGCTGGCGAGCGCCGCCAGGCACCTGCGCTCCTCGTCGTCGAGCGTGATCGGCTCACGCGCATACATGTTGAGCGCCCCGACCGACACCTGGCCGCTGGTCAGCGGGAACGCCGCGACCGCTCGCATGTGCTCCTCGCGCGCGGCGCGGGCGAACTCGGGCCACCGGTCCGCGCCCTCGTCGAGGGTCGTCACGACCGGCGTGCGCATCCGATGGGCCTCGAGGCACGGGCCCTGGTCGAGGCCGTACTGCAGGGCGTCGATCGTCAGGGTGCGGGTCGTGGTGAACGCCGCGGTGCGCGGGAGGTGGCCGGCGATGACGGTGACGCCGACCTCCTCGCAGCCGGGGGTGGCTGCCTTGACCGCATGGGCGACCTCGGACAACCACCCCTGGAGATCATCGAGGGTGTCGATCACCCCGGTCCCGGTCGCCATCAGCTCGTCGAGGGCAGTCATGGAGGGAAGGCTAGCGATCCGGTACCGGTCGGGGCGGTGGGAGAATGCGGCCATGAGCCGCAGCGACGTGCCGATCCGGGCCTTCGGGCACGCGATCCGCATCGATCTGTCGCAGACGCCGCCGGAGGTGCCCGCCGAGATCGCGAGGCTGTGGGCGCGGTGCGCCGATCCCCGGCCCCCGCAGGACGCCGAGACGATCACCGTGCGCTACGTCCCCCCGACGGAGGTCACGGCCCGCGGCCAGGTGACGCAGGACGGCGCGACGGTGGTCGAGTACGCCCGGGTCGAGGACCTCCCGTACGAGCTGTCCCGGACCGTGACGCTCACCGCTCTGCGTGCCGTGGCGGGGCGGCACGTCCTCCTCCACGCGGCGGGGCTGCACGACGAGGCGACCGATCGCTTCCTCGCGCTCGTCGCCCCCACGGGGACGGGCAAGACGACGGCCTGCCGGGTCCTGGGCCGGTCGTTCGGCTACGTCACGGACGAGACGGTCTGCCTCACCGACGACGGCACGGCGGTGCCCTACCCGAAGCCGTTGTCGGTCGTGCGCGACCCGCAGCGGCCGTTCGACAAGGACGAGCACTCCCCCGACGAGCTCGGCCTCGGCCCGACGCCCGCCGCGCCGCGCCTGGGGGCGCTCGTCGTCCTGCGCCGCGACCCGAGCATCGAGCGGCCCCGGCTCGTCCCCCTCGGCGTGCTCGAGGCCGTCGCCGCCGTCGTCCCGGAGTCCTCCGGGGCGCGGGTGACGCACCACGCGCTGCGGCGGCTGGCGGAGATCGTCACGACCGGGCCGGGGCCGCACCGGCTCGAATACCGCGACATCGCCGACTGCGTCGAGCTGCTCCGTGCGCACCTGAGGACCGCCGGTGCGCCCCCGCCGGACGCCCGGCCGTGGGAGCACGTGCCGCCGGTCGGCAGCCAGGACGAGGGGCTCTCGACGGACGTCGACGCGGCGCCGGGACCGGTCCGCACCGTCGATCCTGACCCTGGCCCGGTGCCCCCGCCGGAGGTCCCCGTCACCCGGGCGCCGTACGTCGACGCCATCACCGCCGACGGCCAGGCCCTCGTCCTCCAGCAGGACCGCACCGTCCACCTGCACGGCCTCGCGGCGCTCGCGTGGTTCCTCCTCGGCGACCCGATGGACCGCTGCGCGCTCGCCACCGAGATCCGCACCGACCTCGGGAACCACCCCGATGCCGACGCGCTCGTGGCGGCGGCCGTCGCCGAGCTGTGGTCCGCTGGTCTGCTGACCACAGCCGCCCGGCGCCGAGGGACCGGGCCCGTGTTGAATGACCCCATGGCGAGCGGACCGGACCGGGCCCACCCCACCCCCGACGACGACCACGACCACGCCGAGGCCCTCGACGACCTCATGGAGGAGTCGCGCGAGGACGGCGACGACGAGCCCTCACGCCGACCCCGCCAGGACGCCGACGCGTGGCGGCAGGGATACCCGTACGACACGAAGCTCCCCCGTGCGGCCTACGAGAAGGAGAAGCGCCGCCTCCAGATCGAGCTCCTCAAGCTGCAGAACCACGTCAAGGCGACGGGCGAGCGGATCGTCATCATCTTCGAGGGCCGTGACGCCGCCGGGAAGGGCGGCTCGATCAAGCGGTTCACCGAGCACCTCAACCCCCGCGGCGCCCGGGTCGTCGCCCTCGGGACGCCGACCGAGCGTGAGCGCTCGCAGTGGTACTTCCAGCGCTACGTCGAGCACCTGCCGGCGGCCGGGGAGATCGTCTTCATGGACCGTTCCTGGTACAACCGTGCGGGCGTCGAGCGGGTCATGGGGTTCTGCTCGAGCCAGGAGTACCTCGAGTTCATGCGCAGCTGCCCCGACTTCGAGCGGATGCTCGTCCGCTCCGGCATCCGGCTGTTCAAGCTGTGGTTCTCCGTCGGGCACGCCGAGCAGCTGCACCGCTTCGCCGCCCGCCAGGACGACCCGGTCCGGCAGTGGAAGCTCTCCCCCACCGACCTCGCCAGCCTCGACAAGTGGGACGAGTACACGAAGGCGAAGGAGGCGATGTTCTTCTACACCGACACCGGTGACGCCCCGTGGACCGTCGTGAAGTCGAACGACAAGAAGCGCGCCCGGCTCGAGGCGATGCGGTGGGTGCTCACCCATGTGCCCTACCCCAACCGGGACGAGGACGTCGTCGGCACCCCGGACCCGCTGATCGTCGGCCCTGCCGCCGACCTCGTCGACGACGGCGAGCAGCACTTCTTCCCCAAGCTCTGAGGCCCGGCGCGGACCGGCCGATCCCGAGCCGCGCATCGACGCAGCTCGAGGCGGGAAGACCCACCCCGACGGAGGTGGCGGACAAACGTTGAACAAAGTATGGTCGAGATGTCCAATGACCTCCCTCCCCGAGGTCGGCCCTCGGTCGGCGGCGGGTGGGGACGACAGAAAGGTCGTCACCGATGTCCGAAGGAACCTTCGACCCCGCCACGGGTGAGCCGAGCGCCCGCCCGCTCGGCGCCCCCGAGACCACGCCGGGCAGCACGTACCCGACCGGCGCGTACGGCACCGACCCGCTCGACACGAGCGACCGCAGCACGACCCAGCAGGCCAAGGACGAGGCGAAGGCCACGGCCGGCACCGTCAAGGACGAGGCCGCGTCCACCGCGCAGGACGTGAAGGCCGAGGCGACCTCGGTCGCGGCCGACGCGAAGGAGTCCGGCGCCAAGGTCGTCGAGACCGCCAAGGCCGAGGGCCAGCAGGTCGCCGCCGAGGCCAAGGACCAGATCGCCACGCTCGTCGCCACGGTGCGCGAGGAGCTCGGGGGCCACGCCTCGGAGCAGACCGGTCGCGCCGCCAGCGGCCTGCGCGGCTTCGCCGACGAGCTCACCTCGATGGCCGAGGGGAACGGCGCGCCGAGCGGCATCGCCGCCGAGGTCGTCAGCCAGGCCCAGGCGCGCGTCGCCCAGGCAGCCGAGTGGATGGAGGGCCGCGAGCCGGCCGACCTCCTCGAGGACGTGAAGAACTTCGCCCGCCGCAAGCCCGGCACCTTCATCGCCGCCGCGGCGCTCCTCGGCCTCGTCGGTGGCCGGATCACGAGCAGCATCGTCGCCGAGAAGCGCGAGGAGTCGGACGGCGTCGACGTCGCCCGCCAGCCGGTCGCGCAGCCGGCCGTCACCTACCCGGAGACGCCGTACGCCACCGAGGTCCGCACGGCACCCCAGGCCTACGCCGACCCCTACGCGCCGGCCCCCCAGCCCAGCGACCCGTACCGGCCGGAGGCCCGTCCGGTCGCCGACCCGTACGCCCAGCCGGGTCAGGACCCGTTCGCCCCGCCGGCCGGCGGTTCGACCGACGGGATCGGCCGATGACGGTTCCCCCGACCTCCTCCGCGGGCGCCCACGGCGTCGGTGGCCCGACCGGTGGGACGCACGTCCCGCCGGCCGAGCCCCTGCACGGCGCCCACGACACGTACGAGAAGGGCGAGGTCTCCTCGATCGGCGCCCTCGTCTCGGACATCACCCGTGACTTCTCGACGCTCGTGCGTCAGGAGGTCCAGCTGGCCAAGGCCGAGCTTCAGGAGTCGGCCAAGGAGGCGGGCAAGGGTGCCGGGATGTTCGCCGGCGCGGGCGTCGCCGCCCACCTCATGCTCATCTTCGGCTCGCTCTTCGTGATGTTCCTCCTCGCCGAGCTCTTCGACTCCTACATCTGGGCCGCGCTCGTGGTCACCGTGCTGTGGGCCGTCGTCGCTGCCGTGCTCGCCCTCATCGGCAAGAGCAGCCTCAAGAACGTCCAGGGAATGCCGCGCACGCAGGAGACCGTCCAGAAGGTCCCCGCCGCGCTCAAGGGAAACGAGAACTGACATGAGCCAGAACCCCGACGAGATCCGCGCCGAGATCGACCGCACCCGCAACGACCTGAGCCGCAACGTCGACGCGCTCGGCGAGGCCGTCCAGCCCGGCAACGTCGCCCGTCGCCAGGTGGACAAGGTCACCGGCAAGGCGGCCGACCTCAAGGACAAGGTCATGGGCACCGTCCCGTCCGCCCCGAGCTTCGGCTCCTCCGACGGCCCGGGCGTCACCGACCGCGTCTCGGACGCCGCCTCGAACCTCGGTGACCAGGCCCAGCAGGCCGGTGTCGCCGCGAAGCAGAAGGCGGAGGGCAACCCGCTCGCCGTCGGCCTCATCGCCCTCGGCGCCGGTTGGCTCGCCGGCTCGCTGCTCCCGGCGAGCAACCGCGAGCGGGCCGCCGTCCGCGAGGGCCTCGACCGTGCCCAGCCGATGATGGAGGACGCGAAGTCGGCCGTGCAGGAGAAGGCCCAGGAGGTCGCGGGCAACCTGCAGGAGCCGGCGCAGCAGGCGTTCGCCCAGGTCAAGGAGACCGCTCAGGGTGCCGTCGAGAACGTGCGCTCCGAGGGCATGGACCAGGCGCAGCAGGTCAAGGAGAGCGCGCAGGAGTCGGCGGAGACCGTCAAGTCCTCCGCGCAGCAGTCGGCCGAGACCGTCCGCGAGGACGCCGAGGGCTCGGTCGAGGCCGTCCGCAACGACGGCTGAGCACCACACCCGGTCACGGGGCCCCGGCGCGACGCGTGCCGGGGCCCCGCGCCTTTTTCCCGGACCCGTGCGCCTCTCGCTGACGCGCCGGTTCCGTACCCGGACCTACCTCAGGAGCAGTCATGAAGGCACTCACCGTCCGCCGCACGACCACCGCGAGCGCGCAGGAGGTGTGGGACGTCATCGCCGACGGGTTCACCTACGCCTCGTGGGTCGTCGGTGCCTCCCGGATCCGCGCCGTCGAGGCCGCGTGGCCCAACGTCGGCGCGAAGATCCACCACTCCGTCGGCACCTGGCCGACCCTCCTCGACGACGAGACCGAGGTCCTCGAGGTCGAGACCGGTCGCCGGATCGTCCTCCACGCGAAGGCGTGGCCGGTCGGCCGGGCGAAGGTCGAGATCGTCCTCACCCCGACCGACGAGGGCACCCAGCTCGAGATGCGCGAGGACGCGGACAGCGGCCCGGCGAAGGCGATGCCCAAGCCCGGTCGTCAGGCCGCGATCTTCCCCCGCAACCGGGAGACGCTGCTGCGTCTGGCGCTGCTGGCCGAGCGCCCCACCCAGCCCTGAGCGACGGGCCCCGGCGCGAGTCTTCGGGGCCGACACCAGGCTCGTACCCCTCGCGCCTGACGAATCGACTCGTGGTCACCGGATCCGGTGACCACGAGTCGATTCGCTGCGCGCGAATGCCGCAGGAGTCCAGTGCCCCGTGCGGGGGTCGCTTCGGTGGGCGGGAGCGCAGCCCTCAGAGGTCGCGGATCGTCGTCGTGATCCGGGTGACCGCCGGGTGCTTCGGGGTCGAGCCGAAGCCGAAGCGCACGGGCGGGTCGACGGCGGCGAGGGAGCCGAGGTCGGTGCCCTCCCACGTCCCGGCGGCCCCGACGACCGCGTGCTGGTCGACGGCGCCGTAGTACTCGCGGCGTCCAGCCCGAGCGGTCCCCGCGGTCCGCACCCCCGGGACGACGACGCGGGCGATCGGGTCGATCGCGACGCAGTACGCCGGGGCGGACGGGAGCGCGTCCGGGACGAGGGCGTGCAGCCACCCCAGGGACGTCCGCCCACCGAGGTCGAGCCGCACGTCGAGGCCGGCGGAGGGCTCATCCCCCGCCCGCACCGCCCACCGCTCCCGCGCCGGGTTGCGCCCGCTCGCCGGCAGCCCGTCCCGGGTGCGCTCGACGCTCACGGGGACGATCCGCACCTCGTCGAAGGTGTACGTCCCCGCGATGAAGTCGGCGACCTGCTCGGTCGGAGCGAGGAGCACCCGGTGCCCGCTCGGTTCCTCGAGCATGACGTCGGAGAACGACCCGAACGGGGTCGTGACCCAGTGGCCGACGACGACGCGCACGCCGCTCGTCGTTCCCGCACCGGCGATGAAGCCGTGGAAGCGCTGCAGCCTGCTCACAGGAAGGCGGTCGGGTCGAACTCGTCGATGGGGATGATCCGCACCCGGGGCAGCGTCACGTTGAAGGCCCGCACGTCGTGCTCGAGGTCGAAGATCTCCAGGCCCTCGTCGCGCAGGGAGCCGAAGCCGCCGTTGGCGAACTCGGTGAACCCGATGACCCCGACGCGGCGTTCCTCGTCCGCGAGCAGCTCGCGCACCTGCGGGAGGAAGTCGCCGTCGTTGCTCACGAGCAGGACGTCGGCCTCGTGCTGAACGAGCTCGACCATCATCTTCTGGATGGCGATGTCGACGACCTTCTGCTGCGAGCTCCCCGACAGCGGCACGGGCGTGTAGTCGAGCGCCAGCAGCGCCTGGACGAACGCCATCGGCATCTCGTGGTTCGTCTGGAGGAAGAACAGGCCCTTGACGTCCTGCTCGAACTCCCGGCGCGCGAACGACAGGACGCGGTCCCAGCGGGGACGCTCCTCCGGTTGCGGTCGGTGACCGAGGATCGAGGTGCCGAGCGTGGCATCGATGTTCTCGCCGTCGACGAGGATGTACGTCCGGCGGTCGGCGTCGGCCGCCTCGCCGGCTGGCTCGGTGCGGTGGTCGGTGGGGGTCACGGGCGGGCCTCCTGCGGGGTGGTACGGCGGTCGATGCCGAGCCGTCCGGCGAGGACCCAGATGGCGGTCCCCATGACGGCGAGCGGGATGGCCGTGGTGAGGACACCAACGGGCGAGCCGGTCGTGTCCGACTGGACGAACGCCTCGTCGAAGCCGCCGACGATCGCGACCGTGGCGAGGATCGCGATGTTGTTCACGGCGTGCAGGGCGCACGCGGCCTCGAGCCCCCCGGTGCGCCACGTGAGCAGGACCGCCGCGACGGCGAAGACCGCGAGGTCCAGGAGGATCCACACGTGGAACGAGCCGTGCGCCGAGGCGAACGCCGCGGCGGACACCAGGCACGACAGGGCGACGGCGGCGATCCGCGAGGGGACGAACGAGCCGACCCACTGCATGACCCACCCGCGGAAGAGGTACTCCTCGCCGGCTGCCTGGAGCGGTGTGGTGAGGAGCGTCAGGCCGATGAGCCAGAGCCACGTCGAGGGCCGCTCGCTCGAGCCGCCCTCGTCGCCGCCCAGGAGCTGCGGGAAGGCCGCGCCGAGCCCGAGCACGACGCCCCACACGAGCGCCGCGACGAGCGCGCAGACCGCGGCCCACCGCCACCGGAACCGGCCGGCGACCGAGCTGACGATGCCCGGTCGCTGCCCGGAGACGATCCACGTCGTGAGCATGACGACCGGGATGAGCCCCGCGAGCAGGAGGTTCGACAGGGCGAAGACGACCGGGTTGGACTGGTCCTCGCCCCACGCGTTCCACGCCGCCTCGTCGCTCGGGGAGACGCCGGAGGCCAGGGCCGCGAGGAGGAAGACGACGAGGAAGACGACCATGAGGACGAGGAAGAGGCCGATGAGCACCATCGGCGACACGAGCGCCTTGACCCAGTGGTGGAGGGGACCGCGCAGGGCGTGCTCGTACTCCAGCGGGGTGGTCGGTCGGGCCCGGTCGGACCGCCGCGCCGGCAGCGCGTAGGGGGGCGCGTACGGGGTCGCGTACGGGGGCGTACCGGCCGGGATGACCGGCGGGCCGGTCGGGGGCGGCGCGTTCGGCGGCATCGTCACGCCGAGCACTCTGCCAGAGGGTGATGGGAGACTCTTCGGGTGAGACGCCCGTCCCGTGCCCTCGTCGCGGCCGCGGTCCTGCCGGTCCTCGCGCTCTCCGCGTGCGGCGGGTCCACCGAGCCCGAGCGCGAGTCCGCACCCCCGACGTCGTCAACCGCGACGGCGTCCACCTCGACCACCACCGCGAGCGCGTCCCCGTCCCGGCCCACGAGCGCCCGCGGGGATCGCGTCGTGTGGGCCGCGCTCGGCGACAGCTACGCCTCGGGTACTGGGACGGGACGGTACGACGTCGACGGGCCGTGCATGCGCGGCACGCGGGCCTATCCCGAGCTGCTCGCCGCCCGGGACCGCGGGGTCGACCTCACCTTCCTCGCGTGCGCGGGCGCGACGACCGACGACGTCCTCACCCGGCAGGTGCCGCAGGTCCCCCGCGACGCGGACGTGGTCACGATCAGCGTCGGCGGGAACGACGCGGGCTTCTTCGGAGCCGTCCCGCTATGCCTGTCCGAGGACCAGGAGAAGGCCTGCCTGGACCGGCTCGCGACGATGCGCTCGACCGCCCCGGGAACCATCGGCCCCGCGCTGTCGACGACGTACGCCGCCGTCGCCCGGCGGGCGCCCCGGGCACGGATCGTCGCGATCGACTACCCCCAGCCCTTCTCCGACGGGCGGGCCTGCGCAGCAGCGCAGGGGGTCTCCGCCCGGGAGGCGAAGGCGCTCGACCGCACGGTCGCCGCCGTCAACGAGGTCATCGAGCGCCGCGCGAAGGCGGCGGGCGTCACGTACGTCCCGACCGCGGAGCGCTTCCGGGGCCACGGGGTGTGCGCGAGGACGCCGTGGGTCAACGGCCTCACGTCGGAGTGGACCGAGCTGTACCACCCCTCGGCCGCCGGGCACCGCGACGGCTTCGGCCCCCTCGTGGCCCCGCACCTGCGCCGATCCTGACGCCCCCCTCAGCACGGCCCTCGGGACCCCGCCGAGGCGACGCCGTCAGAGCGGGAGCGGCGCCGCTCAGCAGGGGCGCTCGGTCGGGGCGTTGCGGGCGGTCATCGCCGGGTCCCGGACGACGACGTCGCCCAGGGCCTCGTCGATCCGGCGCAGGACGTCGGCCTCGAGCCGGACGCCCGAGGCCTTGACGTTCTCCGCGACCTGCTCGGGCCGGGAGGCGCCGATAATCGCCGCGGCGACGTTGTCGTTCTGGAGCACCCACGCGACGGCCAGCTGCGCCATCGACAGGCCGAGGTCGTCGGCGATCGGCTTCAGTCCCTGCACCGCGGTGAGGACCTCGTCGGTCATGAGGTGCTTCATCGACTGGCCGGCCTCGTCGTGCCCGGCGCGGGTGTCGGACCCCGGCTGCTGACCCGGGAGGTACTTGCCGGTGAGGACGCCCTGGGCGATCGGGCTCCACACGATCTGCGACAGCCCGAGCTCCTCGCACGTCGGGACGACCTCGCCCTCGATGACGCGCCACAGCATCGAGTACTGCGGCTGCGAGGAGACGAGCCGGATGCCGAGGTCGCACGCGAGCGCGTGGCCGTCGCGGATCTGCTCGGCGGTCCACTCGCTCACGCCGATGTAGAGCGCCTTGCCCGCCCGGACGACGTCGGCGAAAGCCTCTATCGTCTCCTCGAGCGGGGTCTCGGTGTCGAACCGGTGGGCCTGGTAGAGGTCGACGTAGTCGGTGCGCAGGCGCCGCAGCGAGCCGTCGATGGACTCGCGGATGTGCTTGCGGGACAGGCCGCAGTCGTTGTGCCCCTTCGGGCCGGTGGGCCAGTAGACCTTCGTGAAGATCTCGAGCGACTCGCGCCGCTCACCCTCGAGCGCCTCACCGAGGACGGACTCGGCGGCGGTGTTCGCGTAGACGTCGGCGGTGTCGAAGGTCGAGATGCCGGCGTCGAGGGCGGCGCGCACGCACGCGTGGGCCGCGTCCTTCTCGACCTGGCTGCCGTGGGTGAGCCAGTTGCCGTACGCGATCTCGCTGATCTTCAGGCCGCTGTCGCCGAGGTATCGATGCTCCATGGGCTCGACCCTACGGGAAGTGACCCCGGTCACGCCCCGCCCCGGGGGCTGATGCGCTCGTCAGCGCGCCGGGCTGCCGAGCCGGGCGGGGAGGCGCTCGTGACCGCGCAGGACACGCGTCGTCCGGCGGACGCGACCGGGCAGGAGCGCCAGGCGGGGGAAGCGCTCGTGGATGGCGCGGAGCCCGACCTCGCCCTCGAGCCGGGCGAGCGCGGCGCCGAGGCAGTGGTGCCGTCCGGCGGAGAACGCCAGGTGCTCCCGGGCGTTCGGGCGCGCGACGTCGAACCGCTCGGGATCGTCGAAGACGTCGGGGTCGAGGTTGGCGGCGCCGATCATCGCGGTGAGCATCGTCCGCTCGGCGATCGGCACGCCGGCGATCGTCGTGTCCTTCGTCGATGTCCGGCCGGTGAGGTACACGGGCGGGTCGAGCCGGAGGACCTCCTCGACGGCGTTGGGCCACAGGGTCGGGTCCGCGTCGAGGGCGGCCTGCTGCTGCGGGTGGTCGTGGAGCAGGGCGATGCTGTTGCCGAGGAGGTTGACGGTCGTCTCGAAGCCGGCGGCGAGGACGAGCCCGGCGGTGCCCTTGAGCTCGGTGTGGTCGAGGATCCCCTCCTCGTCACTCGCCCGCAGCAGCCGGGACATGAGCGTGTCGTCGGGGTGGGCCCGCAGGTGCGCCAGGTGACCCTCGATCCACTCGTCGAACTCGGCGAGGGAGTCCTCGACCTCGGCGAACTCCCGCCACGGCAGGCCGAGGTCGAGGCTCGGGGCGGCGGCCGACCCCATCCGGAGGACCTTCGCGTGCTGCTCCGGCGGGACGCCGAGGATCCCGGCGATGACGATGACCGGCAGGCGGGCGCAGTAGTCCTCGACGAGGTCGACGACGACGTCCGGGTCGGCAGCGGCGCGGGCCTCGAGCTCGTCGAGGAGACCGGCGGCGATGCCCTCGACCCGGGGGCGGAGCGCCTCGACCGCGCGGACGGTGAAGACGCGGGTGAGGAGCTTGCGGTACCGCGTGTGGTCCGGCGGCTCGACGGCCAGCAGCGACGGGGGCTTGAGCGGGTGGAGGTGCGCGGCGCCGGACCAGCGGGCGACCCGCTCGGCCGTGCCGCCGTCGGGGCCGGGGAAGCCGACGCGGACGTCGGGCGAGGTGAGGATCTCCTTGACCGACGCGTGCCGGGTCGCGAGCGCGGCGAACCGGCCGGGGACGAGGGCGCCGTGGTCGCGGGCGCGGGCGAGGAGGGCCTCGAGCCGCTCGTGGTCGCCGGCCGCCGAGGCCGTGACGACCTGGGCCTGCAGGTCGCCGCCGAGGGCCGCGACCCGGAGGTACGTCATGGGGAGGGCGTGCTCGGTGACCCACCGGGTGGTCCGTCGGGCTCGCGTGTCGGTCCGCACGGCAGTGACCTTACCGACGGGTAGCCGAGCGGGCGAGGGGTACGTGCAGGCGGTCGGGCACGATGAGCGCGTGGCCAGCGTGAGTGCGACCGGACCGGCGACCGTCGACGAGGCGTGGGCCCGGTACGCCGACCCGCGCCGGTGGTCGGACTGGGCGCCGCAGATCGTGTCCGTCCGCTACGCGCCGGAACGGCTCGAGGTCGGGGCGCGCGGCGTCGTCCGTGCCGTGCTCGGGGTGCAGGTGCCGTTCACCGTCCTCGCGGTCGCGGCGCCGGACTGGTCGTGGCGCGTCGGGGTCGGTCCGCTGCGGGTGCGGTTGGACCACACCCTCGAGGCCGTCGAGCACGGCTGCCGGGCGCGGGTCGTCATCCACGCCCCGCGACTGCTCGTCGCGCCCTACCTGCCGATCGCCTGGGTGGCGCTGAGGCGCCTCGTCGGGTGATCGAAGCACGGCAGCCGGTGAGCACGACCGCGCAGGATGGCGCGACGTCCGGCGTCCGGACGGGCTGGGTCGGTCGCGGTACGGTTCGCGGGTGACGGTCCGTCCTCTCGCCCTGACCTGCGGGTTCGCGCTCGTCGCCGTGAGCCTGTCGGCGTGCGGCAGCCCTGAGGACGGCGCCGCCACCGAGGCCGCGCAGCAGTTCGAGCAGGCGGTGGCCGATGACCCGGCCACGGCGTGCGCGCTGCTCGCGCCGGTGACGCGGCAGCAGCTGGAGTCGCAGGCCGAGAAGACGTGCCCGGCCGCGCTCCGCGCCGAGGACCTGCCGACCGACGGCCGCGTCGAGGCGACCGAGGTCGCGGGGCACTCCGCCCAGGTGCGGATGTCGGGGGACACGATCTTCCTCGCGTTGTTCGACGAGGGCTGGCGCGTGACGGCCGCCGGGTGCGAGCGGACGTCGAGCGACCCGCAGGAGCCGTACGAGTGCGCCGTGGAGGGCCGATGAGGACGATGTTCTGGGCGTACCTGCTGTTCATCGCCGTGGGTCTGGCGTTCTGCTTCGCTGTCGGGATGCTCGCGCGATGAGCGGCGCGGACCCGCGGCGGTCGTTCGTCAGGGACAACGGGCTCTCGCTCGCGTTCGGCGCGATGCTCCTGCTCACGCTGCTGGGGCAGGCACTGTTCGGGGTCGTCGGCTACAACGACGCGGCGCGGACGGCGGGGCTGCAGGAGATCTCGTTCTGGCGGTACGTCACCTCGAGCTCGTTCGCGGTCGACATCGCGGAGAACTGGCAGTCGGAGTACCTCCAGTTCACGCTGTTCATCCTGCTGACGATCTGGCTCGTCCAGCGCGGGTCGAGCAAGTCGAAGAAGCCCGGCGACGAGGGTTGGGAGAGCGACGAGGAGCAGCTCGTCGGCGAGCACGCGAAACCGGACTCCCCCGCGTGGGCGAAGGCCGACGGCTGGCGTCGCACCGTCTTCTCCCACTCGCTGATGATCGTCATGACGGCGATCTTCCTGCTGTCGTGGTCCGCGCAGGCCGTGGCCGGGCGGGTCGCGAGCAACGAGGAGCGGATGCGCGACCAGCTCGACCCGTTGAGCCTGTGGGCCTACCTGGGGTCGCCGGACTTCTGGGGACGGACGCTGCAGAACTGGCAGAGCGAGCTGCTCGCCGTCGGGTCGATGACGGTCTTCGCGATCTACCTGCGGGAGCGGGGATCCCCCGAGTCGAAGCAGGTCGGCACCCCGAACGCGGAGACCTCCGCCGACGGCTGACGGGTCAGACCGGGATGCCGAGCTTCCTCGCGACGGCGTCGCCGCCGACGTTGCGGATGTAGGCGGGGTCGCCGACGACGATGAGCCGGTCCGTCGCACGGGAGAGCCCGACGTAGAGGCGTTCCTTGGCCCGCTCGGGGTTGGTGTCGTTGATGCAGAGGACGACAGCCTTGCGCTCCAGGCCCTTGCAGCCGAGGACGTGGCCGTAGAAGACGTCGTCGCCGTCCCAGAACGAGGCCCAGTACCCGTCCTGGCCGTCGTTCTCCTGCCGCTCGGCCTGCACGGGATGGCGCTTGCCCGTCGTGATGAGCGCGACGTGCTCGGGGTCCCAGCCCTCCTCGAGCAGGATCTCGACGGCCTCGTCAGCGACGCCGATCGCCCGTGCCGGCTCTGCGGGGACGAAGTGGACGTCCGGCCCGTCCCCGCCACGGGCATGCATCCGCATCGGGGTCAGGGGTGAGAACGAGTCGGCGATCTGCTTCGTGTTCCGCAGGTTGTGGTCGAGCACGAGCGGCACGAGCTGCACCGGCGGGCGACCGAAGCGGGGGAAGACCCGCTAATTCTCGTCGGAGTAGACGTAGAGGCCGCCGTTCTCCTCGTCGCGCAGCGACCGGAGGATCGGGGTCCACCACGAGTCGGCGAAGTCCTGTCCCTCGTCGACGACGAAGGCGTCGAACTTCTTCCCCTCGGGCAGCTGCGCCGCAAGCTCGGACATCCGCTGCGGGAGCTCCGTCTCCCAGAAGTCGGCGTCCTCGCGACCGCCGAACCGTTCGACCCCGAGATAGCGCGCGAACTCCTCGAAGCTGCCGACGAAGGCGGGACGGTGCTGCCGCTTCTCGCCGCTGAGCCGGCGGGTGAACATCGAGGCGAGACCGAGCGAGTAGCACAGCAGCGCCACCCGCTGCGCAGGCCGGTCGTCGGCGCCGCGCGTGAGGTCCTTCGCCTGGGCGAGGGCGAGGACGGTCTTCCCGCTGCCGGCGCCACCGCGGATCTCCATGCGCGGGATGAGCCGCGTGGCGCGCAGGATCATCATCTGCTCGATCGTCAACCGCTCGATCGCGTCCTCCCGGGCGGCGGCAGCGGCGACGACGTCCCGCAGCGGCAGGTTGCGGCCGTGCAGGATCTCGACGATCTTCGCGCAGTCCTCCTCGGTCGGAGCCGGGTAACGGGAGTCGCTGCGGCGGGCGAGGGTCGCCAGGCGGCCGGCGAGGTTGTCCATGTCGTTGCGGTCGTGGACCCGCTCGCGCGGGCAGTCGGTCATGGAGAAGTTCGCGGGCACGGAGGTGTCCGGGAAGGCGACGGCGTGCGTCCAGCGCATCCGGGGGCGACCCCAGCGCGGGTCCTCCTCGACGTAGGCGCGTGTCTGGTACTTGGCCTTCATGACCTGCCGGACGGGGTCGATCGCATGCTCGCTCGACCCGATGCCCTGGCGCCACCGGCCGCGATCGTCGACGAAGACGGAGCCGCCCTTGACCTCGAGCACGACGGCCCCGAGGTCGGGCATGAGCACGAGGAGATCCACCTCGTACTCCCGGTCGGCCTCGCCCTCGACGCGATCGCCGACCCGATCTGGCGGCGGGGAGATGACGAGGTTGGCGATGACGGTCCAGTGATCGGGTGCCTGCTCGACCAGGCGCTGCCACACCGCCTGCTCGGTCGGGTTCGCCCAGCTCGGGTTCGAGGGGAAGGTCTTCGCGGCCACGATCCACACCCTGCCAGCGCGCACCGACAACGGCAGGCCGACCTGCTACCGTTTCGTTTTGTTCGTTTCGACTGGCGCGCGCCGAGCGGCGCACCGACGGAGGGACCATGACCCGGAACGCTGCGGCCGAGGCCCACACCTATGTCACCGAGGCCGATGACGCGCAGATCGTCGACTTCGTGCGCGCGCTCCAGGCGAGCGGTCGCGGTGTCCCGGAGGCCCGGCCGGCCCTCCTCGGCGCGGACGGAAGCCGTCATGAGATCCCACAACCGATCTACGAGGCACTTCGCCAGGTGGCGGACGCGCTGGTGGACGGTATGGGTGTCACCGTCGCTCCGCGTAGCGCGCGCCTGACGACGCAGGAGGCTGCCGAGTTCCTCGGGGTGTCGCGCCCGACCCTCGTTCGGATGCTCGAACGAGGTGACCTCCCGATGGAGAAGCCCGGCCGCCATCGCTACGTGCGCCTCGACGACCTCGTCGCATATCAGGCAGCCCGCCGGATGCACCGCCGTTCCGCTCTGGACGCGATGCAGACACAGAGCGCCGAGGACGGCCTGTACGAGGCCACGGATGGCACCCCACCCCTCCGGCGATGAGCTTTCCGGTCTACTTCGACACGTGCGCCTTGTACGGCATCAGCCTCGGCGACCTCTTCCTCCGCCTCGCCGAGAACGACGCGTTCCGACCCTTGTGGTCCTCGCACGTCCTCGACGAGCTGTCGCGCAACCTCGCCTCGCGTGTCGGGGACGCCGCTGCGGCACGCCGCGTCGACGCGATGCGGACCGCCTTCCCTGAGGCCGAGGTCGTTGGCTACGAGTCGCTGATCGATGCCATGACGAACCACCCCAAGGACCGCCACGTGCTCGCCGCCGCCGTCCGAGCAGGCGCAGAAGTCATCGTGACCTTCAACCTTGCTGACTTCCCGGCCGAGTCCACCGCTCCCTTCGACCTGACGGCGGTTCACCCCGATGAGTTCCTCCTCAACGAGCTGGACCTCCACCCGCGCCACGTCGCGCAGGCCTTGGGGCATCAGGTAGCGGCGTCGCACCGACCCCGTCTCACCTTGTCTGATCTGCTCGATCGCCTCAGCCGCTGCGGGGTTCCGTCGTTCGCCGCCGCATGCGCTCGGCTCGACTGCTGACCGCTGTGCGAGGCCGAGGTCGGATGCGGCGCCCCATCGCGCTCGGTGAACCGCCCCGGCTTACCGTCGGACGATGACCGGGCCCGACCGTGACCTTCATGCCCCCGGCGCCAGGGGCATCGACGCCGACCGCACCCGGAGTGTCCTGCGTGTGCGCCGGGCCGAGGTGGTCGCGGGGATCGGGGAGCTGGACGCGTCCTTCGCCGACATCGTCGCGGCGGCCGAGGGCAGCAACCTCGACGATGAGCACGACCCCGAAGGCGCGACGATCGCCGTCTCCCGCGAGCAGGTCTCGGCCCTCGCGACGGCCTCCCACCGGCAGATCGAGGCGATCGACCAGGCGCTCGCCCGGCTCGAGGCCGGCACCTACGGCACGTGCGTGCGCTGCGGCCAGCCGATCGCGCGGGGCCGCCTCGAGGCCCGACCCGAGGCGTCGGACTGCATCACCTGCGCTCGCACCGGCGCACGCTGATCCTCCTCCACCGCCCGCGCGACCAACTTCTCCGCCCGGTTGGGCGTCGCGGCGCCCCTCCCGCTCGTCGTCGTCGGCGCCGCGCCGTCAGCCATCCCGTCGACGCCGCTCATCCAGGTCAACCCCCACGTCATCCTCGGCGTCGTCCTCCCCCCGCTGCTCTACGCGGCAGCCCTCCAGATGCCCTTCGTCGACTTCCGGCGCAACCTGCGGGTCATCACCTCGCTCGCGGTCGTTCTCGTCGCGCTCTCGGCGGCCGCGGCGGGCCTCGTCGTCCACGCGGCGCTCGGGCCTGGTCAACGACGCGACCGCGCTCGTCCTCGACGTCGCCATTGCCCTCGTCGTCCCCTTCGTCGCGTTCCTCCTGGCCGAGGAGGTGCACGCGTCCGGCATCGTCGCAGTCGTCGCGGCCGGCCTGACCCTCGGCAACCGGGCACCCGGCCGTGTCCCGGCAGCACGCCGGCGGGCGGAGGAGGCGAACTGGGCCACCTTCTCGATGGTCGTCGAGAACGGGGTCTTCCTCCTCATGGGCTACCTCCTGCCCCCGGCCGTCCGGGAGGTCGCTCGGCAGGGCTCCCTCGAGCACTCGATCGGGGCGGGCCTCGCGGTCGCGGCCATCTTGGTCGCCGTGCGTTTCGCCTACCTCCCCTTCACCCTCGCGCTCGTGCGCCGACGCGCCCGACGCATGGCGGAACGGCGCGACTCGATGGCCGAACGCCTCAAGGGTGTCGAGCCGGAGGAGGATGACGTGCGGCTGCGGCGGCGGCTCGACCGTGGCTGGCTCCGGCTCGAGGCCTACCGCCACGACGTGGCCGCGGAGCGGGAGCAGCGGCTCGGATGGCGGGACAGCATCATCCTGTCGACGGCCGGCATGCGGGGCGTGGTGACGATCGCGGCGGCCCAGACTCTCCCTCGCGATCACCCGCTGTACGCGACCCTCGTCCTCGTCTCCTTCGTCGTGGCGCTGGCCACGCTGCTGCCGCAGGGTCTGCTCCTGCCCGTTCTCGTCCGGCGGCTGCGCCCGACCGCCGATCCGGACGACACCGAGCGCCGGGAGTACGCCGAGCTCCTGGGCCGGATGAGCGAGGCGGCACGGGAGGCGATCGAGGAGCAGCTCGAGGTGGAGGAGATCGATCCCGTGGTCGCCGAAGGGTTCGAGGCGCGGCTGCGGGAGCGAGCCCGGAGGGCGGAGGTGCTCGGCGAGCTCCGGAGCGCGGAGCTCGCCGCCCAGTTCAGGCGGGTCCTGGAGGCCCAGCTGGCCGCCGAGGCGCAGGCGTTGGCCGCCGAGCGGTGGCGGGGCGCGTACTGCTCGGAGATGATCGCCCGCGCGCAGCGTGCCCTCGACGACCAGAAGATCCAGCTCGCGGGTGTGGGCGGCGAGGACTGAGGCGGGCTGCGCCGCAGGCTCCGGTGGAACCGGGGCCGTACCGGCGACCCGCCCCCACAACGACGAAACTCCGGCCAGACCGACGTCTGACCGGAGCTTCGTGAACACCCTGCGTGCGAGAGGGGGGATTTGAACCCCCACGCCCGTAAGGACACTGCCACCTGAAGACAGCGCGTCTGCCGTTCCGCCACTCTCGCGTGAGCCGGACCATTGTGCGGCATGGGAGCCTCCCGGCACAAACGAGGCCCCCCGAGCTTGTGTGGCTGGCTCGACAGACCCTCTACCGCGCGACCGCAGGCAGGACCAAGAGGCTCCCATCCCGGTCCTTGAGGACCTCGATCGTCAGGTCGCCAGAGCTCCTCTCGGTCACTCGGTCTCCCACCAACCGAAGGGCGTAGGCGAACTCCAGCAGCTCATCGACCTCCCCTCGCATCATCATCCGGTCGAGGAAGCCCTGCGGAGGCCGGAGCCGGAGCTCGGACAGACCTCGGAGAACGGCGGCGATGCGCCGTTCGAGCTCGTCCACGCTCTGCTGGTCGTTGCGCAAGCTGCGCATGAAGTTCTCGAACTGGTTCGACGCGTCCAGCTGGCTGTGCTCCACCGCCTGCAAGACGATCACCCTTCGCTTGAGAGCGATCGCCAACGCCGCCAGCTCGAGATGGGCGTAAAACTCGCCCGACTGACCGCTCAGGAGTCCCGGGAATTCGTCCTCGAGGCGCTCGACCTCGACGGCCTTGTCCCGCACGCGACCAAGGCTCGTCTCCCACTTGCCGACACGGCGCCGTGCCGCTCGAATGGCGGTGCCGATTTCGTGGGCTGCAGAGTCCAAGCCTAGGGAGATCCCGACCCGGCCCTCATCGAGGAGCACAGCGGTCGCCTTGTCGATCGAGTCCAAACACCCTTCGAGCTCGCTCCGCTCCCGATCGAGATCGCGTTCATCAATCTTCTCGAGCAGCTCGGTCACCCGCTTGATCGCCTCGTCGCGCTGTCGCTCGGCGTACGCAGTCACACCCGCGGCAACAAGTGCGAGGACCAACGGGGCAGCCACCGTCAGCATTGCAGCGGACCCTCCCGCAGCCGCCGCACCACCAGCGAACGCAGCCCCGCTCGTGCCCACGGGGACGAACCGCGCGTTCGCCGTAACCCCCTTCGCGCCGAGCAGACCGCTGTAGATTCCGCCGGACGCTGCCTTCATCGGCTTGACCAACCCTTGGCCGACCTGCGCCGCAACCTTTGCCGGAACGACCATCCGATACAGCACCTCGCCCTGCTCGGCGACCGCCGAAGGCATCGCAGTGGCGGTCTTGCTCACGAGCGCCCCCAACTCTCGGGCGAGCGGGCTGAGCGCGTCCAACGGGACTCCATCGGGTCTTTCCACCCCCTTCGGAACTGGATGCGCCTCGAGGGTGACGACCGGCGTCTCCGCAAGTGCGGCGAGGGCGAGCCGCATCTCGTCCAGACGTGCCGGTGTCATCTCATCCCACGCCCCGAGGTGCGGCAGGGCGGGTTCGCCCGTGGTGAGCGTCCACACCGGGACGACAGTCTGAGCAGAATCGGTCATCGAGCCCCTCCTTGGTGTCTCCGACACGATATTGGTTGCGTATGACAGCCGCGGCTCAGAGCACCTGGCGGAAGGCCTCCGTCGCCGAGCGCATGTACCGAAGAACGACCTCCCGCTCGTCATCGGACAGCTCGGCGTCGATCGTCCGGAGGCGCTCGAACATCGGTCGGAGCAGGGCGACAACCTCGGCCTTGCCCGTCTCGCTGATGTGGATCTCCGTCCGCCGGCCGTCCGTCGGGTGCGGCTGTCGGTCGACGTGCCCGCGCGCGGCAAGCCGGTCGACGATCCCCGACACGGCCGCCGACGTCACCGTGAGCTCCTTCGCCAGTTCCCCCGGCGTCCGCGGCTCCTCGTAGATGAGCTCGAGCACCCGCAGCTCGTGCAGCCCCAACCCGGCCTTCTTCGCCACGGCAGGTCTAACCGACGCCGCGACCTGGGTCAGTCGCTGCAGCACCGCGAGGCTCTCGGACGCGGGAGGGTTCACCCTGCATCCCGAGTGGACACGCGGACACCGTCCTGCGTAGATTCATTCACGAACTTAATCACCTTTTGAGTAAGAAAATGAGCGAATACGAGGAGTCTACGACCGTGCCCGCACCCTTGGCTCGCCTCATCACCGCCGCCCGCACGGGGTGGCTCGTCGCCCTCGTCGGCCTCCTGCTCGGGGTCGGCCTCATCGCCGGCCTGGGCGAGGCCGAGCACACGACCACCCCGGTCGAGCAGCTCGCCGCAGGGTCCGACTCGGCGCAGGCCGCTCAGCTGCGCGACCGCCTGCCCGACAAGGACTCCTCCACCGCGATCGTCCTGTTCACCACCGAGGACGGCTCACGCCTCGACCGAGCCACCCTCGGTGGGCTCGCCAAGGCCGTCACCCCGTACCTGCCGGAGGGCGCCACGCGCGGCGCCCCGGCCGTCATCCCCAGCGAGGACGGCCAGGCGGCCATCGGCATCGTCCCGATCGACACCGCGGACGCGTCGGAGACGAAGGAGAAGGTCGAGGCCCTCCGCGCCGACCTCGCCACGAGCACCCCCGACGGCATCCGCGCCGAGGTCACCGGCCCCGCCGGTATCCAGACCGACCTCGCCAAGGTCTTCGACGGGGCGAACACCCGTCTGCTCCTGGCGACCGCCCTCGTCGTCGCGTTCCTGCTCATCGTCACCTACCGCAGCCCGGTGCTCTGGGTCATCCCCCTGCTCGTCATCGGCGTCGCCGACCGGCTCGCCACCGTCCTGGCCACCCACACCCTCGACGCCACCGGCATCCCCTGGGACGAGTCGACGACCGGCATCCTCTCCGTCCTCGTCTTCGGCGCCGGCACGGACTACGCCCTCCTGCTCATCTCCCGCTACCGCGACGAGCTGCGCCACGCCCCCGAGACCGGTGACGGCCGCCGCGCCGCCCTCGCCACGGCCACCCGCGCCACCGCGCACGCCGTCGTCGCGAGCGCCACGACCGTCGTCGTCGGCGTCCTCACCCTCTTGCTGTCGGTCTTCCCCACGACCCGCGGGCTCGGGCTCGCGTGCGCCGTCGGCATCGTCGTCGCGGCCGTGTTCGCCCTGATCGTCCTGCCGGCCGTGCTCTCCCTGTTCGGCCGGTGGATCTTCTGGCCCCGTGTCCCCCACGACGGCGAGCCGGGAGCCGACACCCGACGATCGCTGTGGCACCGCGTCGGCACCGCCGTCCGCGGCCGCCCCGGCGCCTTCGCCGCCGCGACGACGCTCCTGCTGGTCCTCCTCGCCGCCGGCCTCGGCTGGTCGAAGCTCGGCCTGCCCCGCAGCGAGCAGTTCCTCGCCCGCCCCGAGGCCCTCGTCGCCGCCGACCGGCTCGCCGAGCACTTCCCCGCCGGCGCCTCCGACCCCGCCTCGATCGTCACGACCGCCGACGCGCGCGAGGTGACCGCCGCGGTCAAGGACGTCGACGGCGTCGCGTCCGTCACCCCCGTGGCCACCGGCGGCGGCGTGACCGAGCTCCAGGTCGTCCTCGACGCCGACCCGGCGTCCCCGGCTGCGGCCGAGACGGTCACCCGGCTGCGGGAGACCCTCACCGACCACCCGGGCAGCCACGTCGGGGGGAGCACCGCGGAGGACCTCGACACCGGCGACGGCACGCAGCGCGACCGGCTCGTCGTCCTCCCCCTGATCCTCGCCCTCGTCCTCGGGGCGCTCGTCCTGCTCCTGCGCTCCCTCGCCGCCCCGCTGATCCTCGTGGCCACCGTCGTCGCGACGTACCTCGCCGCCCTCGGCGTGAGCTGGTGGATCTTCGCCCACGTCTTCGGGTTCTCGGGGATCGTCGACAGCGTCCCGCTGCTCGCGTTCCTCTTCCTCGTCGCGCTGGGCGTCGACTACAACATCTTCCTCGTCACCCGGGCGCTCGAGGAGTCCCGCAGCCACGGCCACCGCGAGGGCATGCTCCGCGCCCTGTCCGCGACCGGCGGGGTGATCACGAGCGCGGGCATCCTGCTCGCCGCCGTGTTCGCCGTCCTCGGTGTCCTGCCCCTGGTCGTCCTCGCTCAGCTCGGCACCGTCATCTGCGTCGGTGTCCTCCTCGACACCCTGCTCGTGCGCACCGTCCTCGTCCCCGCCATCGCATGGCTCATGGGCGAACGCTTCTGGTGGCCCCGCAAGGTCTGACCGTTCACCCCGGCGACCGGCGGGCCATCTCGTTCCCAGAGTCCGTCCACCCCCCTTCGGTAT
The DNA here is from genome assembly GCF_900289115.1 of Janibacter massiliensis. Classification (GTDB taxonomy): domain Bacteria; phylum Actinomycetota; class Actinomycetes; order Actinomycetales; family Dermatophilaceae; genus Janibacter_A; species Janibacter_A massiliensis. The sequence goes on from NZ_LT985196.1 coordinate 658,696, forward strand.
CGTTCCCGGCGCACGTGTCCGATCACGAGACCGCGAGGGAGGATCAGCATGGGCATGTTCGACAAGTTCGAGGGCCGCCTCGAGCGTGCCGTCAACGGCGCGTTCGCCAAGGCGTTCCGCTCCGGCGTCGAGCCGGTGGAGATCGCCTCTGCGGTCCGCCGCGCGATGGACGACCGGGCCGCCCGGCTGGGCCGCGGCCGCACGATCGTCCCCAACTACTTCTCCGTCGAGCTGTCCCCGACCGACTACGACAAGCTCGTCGGGTACGAGGACGACATCGAGCGCGAGGTCGCCGCCTCCGCCCAGGAGCACGCCGAGACGCAGGCCTACCAGATCCCCGGGCCGCTGCGGATCGACCTCACGTGCGAGGAGGAGCTCGAGACCGGCGTGTTCCGGGTGCGCCCCTCGACGGACAAGAACCCGCCGGCCCGCCACCACGCCGACGTCGAGGACGAGCCCGGCAACGACGACGCCTTCGCGGGCATCTGGGACGAGCAACCCGAGGCCTCCGCGGACGATCCCAACGACCCGTACGCCGAGGACCACGGCGAGCGCTACGAGGACGACGCGTACGACGAGCCGGCACCGATCATGTCCGCCAAGGACCGCCCGTGGCTCGAGATCGACGGCGACCGCTACCCCCTGCTCGGCCCGACCGTCGTCCTCGGGCGCGACGAGAGCGCCGACATCATCCTCGACGACGGCTCCATCTCCCGCCGGCACTGCGAGATCCGCACGACGACCGACGGCCCCCGCTCCGTGTTCACCCTCCGCGACCTCGGCTCGACCAACGGGACCTTCGTCAACGGCGACCGGATCCCCTCCCAGCACGTCCACGACGGCGACACCATCACCATCGGCAAGACGCGGATGACCTTCCGCGCCGGCCGCCGGTGAGTCGCCCCCCGAAGAGGGCGAGGACCCCCCATGAGTGAACTCACCCTGCTCGTCATGCGGCTGGCGCTGCTCGCCCTGCTGTGGTTCTTCGTCTTCTCCCTCGCGACGATCCTGCGCGGCGACCTGTACGGCACCCGCGTCGTCGCCCGCACCGCCAAGGACCGCGGCGACGCGAAGGTCAAGCCCGCCAAGCGCCGCCTGCCGCGACCCGTGCGCACCCAGAACGAGTCCGCCGCGCTCGTCGTCACCGCTGGCGGCCTCGCGGGCACCTCCCTGCGCCTGAAGCCCGGCGGCACCCTCATCGGCCGCAACCCCGAGTGCGCGCTCGTCCTCGACGACGACTACGCCTCCGGCCGCCACTGCCGCGTCTTCCACGACGGCTCGGGCTGGGTCGTCGAGGACCTCGGATCGACGAACGGCACCTTCGTCGGCAACCGCCCGATCACCGAGCCGACGCCGATCTCGCCCGGGGGGTCGATCCGCATCGGCCGCACCGTCATCGAGCTGCGCAGGTGACCGTGCCGACGACCTTCCGCTACGCCGCACGGTCAGACGTCGGTCTCGTCCGCTCCGACAACCAGGACTCCGGATACGCCGGCCCCCACCTGCTCGTCGTCGCCGACGGGATGGGCGGCCACGCCGGCGGTGACCTCGCGAGCTCGACCGCGATCGCCGCAATGGCGGCCATCGACGGTGACTCCCTCACCAGCGGCGAGGCGAGCGACGCCCTCGACCGCGTCATCCACGAGGCCAACGCGCGGATCGGGCGGATCGTCGACGGCGAGCCCGAGCTGCTCGGCATGGGCACGACCGTCACCGCCCTGCTGCGAGCGCGCAACAAGCTCGTCCTCGCCCACATCGGCGACTCGCGCGCCTACCTCCTGCGCGAGGGACGCTTCGAGCAGATCACGAAGGACCACTCCCTCGTCCAGACCCTCGTCGACGAGGGCCGGATCACCGAGGACGAGGCCTCGACCCACCCGCAGCGCTCGGTCGTCACCCGCGTCCTCACCGGCCAGCCGGGCGACGAGCCCGACCTCGGCATTCGCGAGGCCCGCCGCGGCGACCGGTACATGCTCTGCTCCGACGGCCTGTGCGGCTTCGTCGCGCACGACACGATCGAGGAGGTCCTGAGCGGGACGGACGACCCCGGTCAGGCCGCCGACCGCCTCGTCGCCCTCGCCCTGCGCGCCGGCGCCCCGGACAACGTGACCGTCGTCGTCGCCGACGTCGTCGACCCCGCCCAGGGCCCCTCCACCCAGCCCCAGGTCGTCGGCGCCGCGAGCCTGCGCCGCAGCGGCACCCAGCAGTCCGCCGCCCCCACCCCTGCGCAGAAGGCCGCCGCGCTCCGGCCCGTCCCGCTCGAGGAGGACGCCGACGTCGAGGAGCACTCCTCCCGCGGCCGCCTCCTCACGACGCTCGCCGCGGTCCTCACGGTCCTGCTCCTCGCTGCGGGCGCGACATGGGCCGCCTACTCCTGGACCCAGGACCAGTACTACCTCGGCGAGCAGGACGGGGTCGTCACCGTCTACCGCGGCGTCTCGATGGACCTGGGGCCCGTCAGCCTGTCCGACCCGATCGAGCAGACCGACGTGCGCCTCGCCGACCTGCCCGAGTTCGACCGTGAGGGCATCAGGGACACCGTGAAGGTCGTCGATCTCGAGCAGGCCCGCACCCGCGTCGAGCAGCTCGAGCGGACCGCGGCCGAGTGCCGGCAGGCCCGCGCCGACGGCGACGAGTGCGGCGTCGAGGGCCCCACGTCGACGTCGACCTCCACGACGTCCGGCACGAAGACGTCGGGTACCAAGACCTCCGGCGCCGAGCCCTTGGGGGGCAGCCGATGACCGCCGTCACCTCCGTCGTCCCCAAGCGCGGGCGGACGGCCGAGCTCGTCCTCCTCCTCGTCGCCGTCGGGATCGTCGTCCTCGCGTACGTCAACGTCGAGCTCGCCACCCACGGCAGCGTCCCGGCGGACCTGCTCACCCACGGCGGCATCCTCCTGGCGATCGCCCTCGCCTTCCACCTCGTGCTGCGCTGGAAGGCCTCCTACGCCGACCCGCTCATCCTCCCGATCGTCACCCTCCTCAACGGGCTCGGCGTCGTCATGATCCACCGGCTCGACATCGCCGCCGGGCGCGAGGTCATCAGCGGGCTGGCGCTCAAGCAGCTGTGGTTCTCCGCGCTCGGGGTCGCCATCGCCATCGGCGTCCTCGTCCTCCTGCGCGACCACCGCCTGCTGCGCCGGTACACGTACACCGCCGGGCTGGCCGCCATCGGCCTGCTCCTGCTCCCGCTGCTGCCGGTCATCGGCCGGGAGATCAACGGCTCGCGCATCTGGATCGGCATCGGGCCGTTCACCTTCCAGCCCGCCGAGCTGACGAAGATCGTCCTGGCGATCTTCTTCGCCGGCTACCTCGTCCAGACCCGTGACGTCCTGTCCATCGCCGGCCGGAAGGTCCTCGGGATCACCTTCCCCCGCGGCCGCGACCTCGGGCCGATCCTCGTCGCCTGGGTGATGTCGGTCGGCGTCCTCGTCCTCCAGACCGACCTGGGCACCTCGCTGCTCCTCTTCGGCCTGTTCGTCGCGATGCTCTACATCGCCACCGAGCGGGTGAGCTGGATCGTCCTCGGGCTCACCCTCGCCGCGGGCGGGGCGTACGTCGCCTACCAGCTCTTCGGCCACCTCCAGCAGCGCGTCGCCCTCTGGCTCGACCCCTTCGACCCGGGTCAGTCCGACCAGGTCGCCAAGGGCCTCATGGGCATGGCCGCGGGCGGGATGATGGGCACCGGGCTGGGCCGCGGTCGCCCGGACATCAACTACCTGCCGTTCTCGGACATGATCTTCCCCGCCCTCGGGGAGGAGCTCGGGCTCGTCGGCCTCTTCGCGATCCTCTGCCTGTACGCCCTGCTCGTCGAGCGCGGCATGCGCACGGCGATCGGGCTGCGCGACGGCTTCGGCAAGCTCCTCGCGGCGGGTCTGGCGTTCATCGTCGCGCTGCAGGTCTTCGTCACCGTCGGCGGCGTCACCCGGGTCATCCCGATGACCGGCCTCACCCTCCCGTTCATGGCCTACGGCGGGTCCTCGCTCCTGACGAACTGGACGCTCGCGGCGATCATGCTCCGCATCTCCGACCATGCGCGCCGGCCGCTGCCGCAGGTCGACGAGGACACCCCGACTCCTGGATCGATCCCGGCCGTGCGCTCCGACCACCCGACGGAGGTCGTCTCGTGAACCCCCCGATCCGGCACGTCGCCATCGTCGCCTCGCTCCTGTTCGCCCTGCTGCTCGGGGCGACGTCGTGGACCTCGGCGATCGACGCCCGCGCGATCAACGAGAAGCCGAACAACCGGCGGACGATCCTCGCCTCGTACAACAAGGAGCGCGGGAAGATCCTCGTCGGCGGCAAGGTCGTCGTCCGGTCGGTGCCCACCAAGGACGAGATCAGGTGGAAGCGGGTGTACACCGAGCCCGAGCTCTACGCGACCGTCACCGGGTACAACTCCTTCGTCTACGGCAACGGGGCGGGCCTGGAGAGCGCGGCGGACCCGCTGCTGTCCGGGAAGGCCGACCAGCTCTTCTACGGGCGGGTCACCGATGCCCTCACGGGGAAGCGGAACCGGGGCGCGAGCCTGTCGCTGACGATCCGCCCGAAGATGCAGCAGGCCGCCCGCGAGGGCCTGGGCAACCAGAAGGGCGCGGTCGTCGCGCTGGACCCGAAGACCGGCGCCATCCTCGCGATGTACTCGAACCCGACGTACGACCCGAACACGCTGTCCACGCACGACCTGAGCAGCGCGCAGGACGCGTGGGAGCGGCTGACGACCGACGCGGACCAGCCGATGCTCAACCGGGCGATCTCCCGGACGTACCCGCCGGGCTCGACGTTCAAGGTCGTCACGAGCGCCGCCGCCCTCGAGGGCGGGACGTACTCGAAGGACTCCCAGATCCCCGGGCCGGCCGTCCTCAAGCTCCCGCAGACGACCTCGACGATCGCCAACAGCCACCCCGGCCCGTGCGGCCCGTCGGGGACGGTCTCCCTCCTGGCGGCGCTGGAGCAGTCGTGCAACACCGCGTACGGCTGGCTCGGGATGAAGATCGGCGCCGACGGCCTGCGCGACACCGCGGGCGCGTTCGGCTTCGGCCAGGAGATGTCGATCCCGATGGCCGTCGCCCCGTCGAGGTTCCCCGACGAGGTCGACCCGCCCGGGCTGGCCAAGAGCGCGATCGGGCAGCAGGACGTCGCTGCCACGCCGCTGGAGATGGCGATGGTCGCCGCCGCCGTCGGCAACAAGGGCACGGTGATGAAGCCCTACCTCGTCCGCTCGGTGCGCGGGTCGGACCTGTCGGTCATCGACGAGACGAAGCCGGACGAGCTCGGCCGCGCGATGGACGAGGGGGCCGCGAGCCAGCTCGGCGAGATGATGACCGCCGTCGTCCGCTCCGGCACGGGCGGGCCGGCGGGCATCCCGGGCGTGAGCGTCGCGGGGAAGACGGGCACCGCCCAGCACGCCCCCGGCAAGCCGCCGCACGCGTGGTTCATCGGCTACGCGCCGGCGGAGGACCCGAAGGTCGCGGTCGCCGTCGTCGTCGAGTCCGGCGGCAACGCCGGCAGCGAGGCGTACGGCGGCACGGTGGCCGGTCCCATCAGCAAGAAGGTCATGGAGGCCGCACTGTGAACGCGCCTCGGACAGCGGCAGCCACCGGGGCCACGACGTGCGAGCATGCGACGAGGACGAAGGAGAGGGCATCGTGAGGACACCCCGTCTTCTCGGCGGCCGGTACGAGGTGGGGGACCTCATCGGCCGCGGCGGCATGGCCGAGGTGCACCGCGCCTACGACACCCGGCTCGGCCGGGACGTGGCCGTCAAGATCCTCCGGAGCGACCACGCCCGGGACGCCTCGTTCCTCCACCGCTTCCGCCGCGAGGCGCAGTCCGTCGCCGGCCTCAACCACCCCTCGATCGTCGCCGTCTACGACTCGGGCGAGGACTCGATGACCGAGCCCGGCGGCGGCCGGGTCGACATCCCCTACATCGTCATGGAGTACGTCCGGGGCCGGACCCTGCGCGAGGTCCTCAACGAGTCCGGGTCGCTCGACGTCGAGGACGCGTGCGTCGTCGTCGAGTCGGTGCTCGACGCGCTCGCCTACAGCCACGAGCGGGGCATCGTCCACCGGGACATCAAGCCCGGGAACGTCATGATCGCCGAGGACGGCGCCGTGAAGGTGATGGACTTCGGGATCGCGCGCGCGGTCGCCGACGCCCAGGCGACGATGACCCAGACCCAGGCCGTCGTCGGCACCGCGCAGTACATCTCCCCCGAGCAGGCCGAGGGCCAGACCGTCGACCACCGCTCGGACGTCTACTCCGCCGGCTGCCTGCTCTTCGAGCTGCTCACCGGGCGGACGCCGTTCGTCGGCGAGCCGATCTCCCTGACCTACCAGCACGTCCGCAAGCCGCCGCCGGTGCCGAGCACGCTCGCGAGCGAGCTCCCCACGGACATGGACGCGGTCGTCGCGCACTCCCTCGAGAAGGACCGGACGCGTCGCTACCCCGACGCCGAGACCTTCCGCGCCGACCTCGAGCGCGTCCGCACCCACCGCCCGATCAGCGCCCCCGCGCGCGCGAGCCTGGCCGCCCTCATCGGGGCGCCGGCCGTCGCGGCGGCGACCGGGGCGACCGCAGCGCCGACGGAGGTGCTCGGCGGGGCCGCGCCGACGGAGCAGCTCGTCGGCCCGCCCAACCCCGCGACGCAGCCTGTCCGCCGCGCGCCGGTCGAGGAGTGGTCGACGAGCACCTACCCCGCGGCGAAGGACCGTCGGCGGGGCGGGGCGCTCGCGTGGGTCCTCGTCGGTCTCGCCCTCCTGGGCGCGCTGCTCCTGGGCCTGTTCGCGTACTCCCAGTGGCAGGAGAACCGGGAGTACCGGGCGATGCTGCCGGTCCCGAACGTCGTCGGCACCGACATCGACATCGCGAAGAAGCGCCTCGACAAGGACTTCACGGTGACCGCGCGCGAGGTCGACAGCCAGAAGCCGAAGGGCCAGGTCATCAGCCAGGACCCGGCCTCGAAGGGCGAGGAGGGCATCCTCCAGCGCAACGGCCTGGTGACGCTCACGTACTCCGGTGGGCCGGGATCGACCCAGGTGCCCGACCTGGAGGGCATGACGATCGGCGAGGCGAAGAAGGCGCTGGAGGACGCGGGGCTCAAGCTCGGCGACCGGGAGGCGGTCGACACCGCCGACCAGCCGCAGGGACGGGTCGTCTCGACCGACCCCGGCGCCCTGACGAACCAGCAGAAGGGCACGGAGGTCGACGTCACGTACTCGTCGGGCAAGGTGCGGCTGCCGGACCTGACGGGCAAGACGGCGGACGAGGCCCGCAAGATCATCGACGACCTCGGTCTGCCCTACCCGAAGGTGACCGAGCGGACCACGGACGAGGCCGAGGCCGGAACGGTCATCGCGCAGAACCCGGCTCCCGGGGCGATCCGCAACGACCAGGTGGTCGCCATCATCATCGCGAAGGCGCCGGACAAGACCGTCACCTCGCCCCCGCCGAGCGAGACCCCGACGCCCACGCCGAGCGAGCCGACCGACACGGGCACGCCCAAGGACAAGGGCAAGGGCAACGGCAAGGACCCGAAGACGCCGACCGACAGCCCGACCTCGACCGAGCCGCCCCTGCCGACCGACCCGAGCCCGACGGCCGGACCCGCGCCCGCCTCGGTGGCGGTCCGGCCCGACGGCTGGAGGCTCAGCGCCACCTGGTCGTCATGACGAACCCGGCGAGGACGAGGCCGAAGCCGACGCCGAGGTTCCAGCGCCCGATCTTCTCGATCGGGTACCGCTGGTCGGACACGTAGAACGTCACGACCCATGCCAGACCGGCGAGCATGAGGCCGACCATGACCGGCACGAACCACGACGGGTTGCCCATGGTCACCTTCGCGCCGCGCCGGACCTCGGTCTTCTCGTCGCGCTCGCTCACCGCGGCGTCGCTGCGCTCGTCGGAGGCGTCGTCGCGGGGGGAGGTCTCGTCCAGGGGGTGGGCCACGTGCGGCGCCCTTCCTCGTCTCGGGTCCCCGCGGGCGGGGCTGGTCGTGGCCTAGCGTAGACGCGTGCCCGTCATCCCCCGCCTCCGATCGGTCGCCAGGGCCCTCTGGCTCACCCGGCGCCCCAGCCGGTGGTCGGCCCTCGTACCGGTGGTCGCGGTGCTCGCCGGTCTGCTCTTCGCGACGACGAGCCAGGTCGCCCGCGGGACGAACCTGCGGGCCGAGGTGACGGACGTCAGCCAGCTCATCCGCGCCGAGGACGCCCGCAACGCCGAGCGCACGGCCCGCGTCGGCGAGCTGCGGGCCGAGGTCGACGCGCTCTCGCAGGACAAGGGCGGCAGCACCCGCGCGAAGGAGGACACCGCCCGCGCGGACCGTCTGGCGCCGGCCGCCGGGTACGCCCCGGTCACCGGCGACGCCCTGCGGGTCACCCTCGACGACGCCGACATCACCGCTGACGCCCTGCCCGAGGGCGTGAGCGTCGACGACGTCGTCGTCCACCAGCAGGACGTCCAGGCGGTCGTCAACGCCCTGTGGCGCGGCGGCGCGACGGGCATGACCGTCATGGACCAGCGGATCATCAGCACGAGCGCCGTCCGGTGCGTCGGCAACACCCTCATCCTCCAGGGCCGGGTCTACTCGCCGCCGTTCACGGTGACCGCGACCGGCGACCCCGCGACGCTCGAGGCCGAGCTGTCGGCGGACCCGCAGGTCCAGATCTACCTGCAGTACGTGGAGAAGGTGGGGCTCGGCTGGCTCGTCGAGCAGCAGGGTCGGATCACCCTGCCGGCGTACGACGGCTCGAGCACGCTGCGCCACGCCCGGCCCGAGCGGTGACGCCGAGACCGGACGGGCCGACCGCCGCGTGACGCCGGTGCGGGATGATGGCCCGATGAGCCGGGTCCTCGTCGTCGACAACTACGACAGCTTCGTCTTCACGATCGTCGGATACCTCCAGCAGCTCGGCGCGGAGACGACCGTCGTGCGCAACGACGCGATCTCCCCCGAGGCCGCTGCCGAGTTCGACGGGGTCCTGGTCTCCCCCGGCCCGGGCACCCCCGAGGAGGCCGGGGTGTCGATCGCGATGATCGAGGCGTGCGCGCAGCGGGCCCAGCCGATGCTCGGCGTGTGCCTGGGCCATCAGGCGCTCGGGGTCGTCACGGGGTGCCGCGTCGGTCGGGCGCCGGAGCTGCTGCACGGCAAGACCTCACGCGTCCGGCACGACGACACGGGCGTCCTCGCCGGGCTGCCCAGCCCCTTCACGGCCACCCGGTACCACTCGCTGACGATCGAGCCGGAGTCCGTCACGCCGGAGCTCGTCCCCAACGCGTGGACCGACTCGGGCGTCATCATGGCGGCCCACCACCGCGCCCTGCCGCTGCACGGCGTGCAGTTCCACCCCGAGTCGGTCCTCACGGAGGGCGGCCACCGGATCCTCGCGCAGTGGCTCGCGCTCACGGGTGACGACGCGGCGGTCGAGCGGTCGGACGGGCTCAGCCCGCTCGTCGGGGATGCCGACGGCGTCGCCCGGGTCCTCGCCGCCGGCTGACGTGGGCCGCGACCGTGCTGCTGCCATCCACCGTCAGCGCGGTTGTCCACAGGTTTTTCCACGCCTGGGGATGAATGACACCGGTGTGATTCCGCTGGTCAGACGAGGTAGAGGGCGCCCCACACGAGCAGAAGTGCGACGGCGATCGCGCCGAGCAGGGCCCATTGCACCCACCGGCGGTCACGCCGCGTCGCGCTGACGAGCGCGCCGCCGCACAGGGCCCCGACGGCGAGGCCGCCGAGGTGGGCCTGCCACGCGATGCCGGCGACGACGAGGCCCAGGACGAGGTTGATCCCGATGACGCCGATGAGCCCCGAGACGTCCACCCCCGCGCGCCGACCGACGATGACGACGGCCGCGAAGAGCCCGAAGACACCCCCCGACGCCCCGACGACGGGCGTCCACGCCTCCGGGCCGTCGACCCCGAGGGCCAGCGCGAACCCGAGCGCGCCGCCGACGACGCTGAGGAGGAAGGTCGCGAGGAAGCGCCCGGCGCCGACGGCCGGCTCGAGCGAGCGGCCCATCGCGACGAGGGCGAAGAGGTTGAATCCGATGTGAAGGATGCCCGTCGGACCCGTGCTGTGGACGAAGCCGCTCGTCACCAGACGCCACGGCTCGATCCCGCCGAGCGCCGGGGCGAACGCGAGGTCGAGCGTCACCCGGGGCGAGGCGAGCTGCGCCAGCCACAGCAGGACGCAGACCGCGGTGATGCCCCACGTCGCCCACGGCTGGAGTCGGCGTCGACCGCCGAGGACCGTCACCTCGGCCCGCTGGCCCTTGGCGGCCTCCCGGACGCAGTCGACGCACTGGAACCCGACGGGCGCGGTGCGCTGGCACTCCGGGCACGTCGGGCGGCCGCACCGCTGGCAGCGGACGTACGAGGGCCGGTCGGGGTGACGGGGACAGACGGGCACCCCGCCGGCCGGCGGGGTGCCCGTGGGGGTGGTGCTCACGTCGTGGGTCAGTCGCGCTCGATGGTGACGCGCTCGATGACGACGTCCTCGAGCGGCTTGTCGCTGCCGTCCGTCGCGACCGTGCCGAGCTTCGCGACGACCTGGCGGGAGGCCTCGTCGGCGACCTCGCCGAAGATCGTGTGCTTGCCGTTGAGGAACGGCGTCGGGACGGTCGTGATGAAGAACTGCGAGCCGTTCGTGCCCTTGCCCATCCGCTTGCCGGCGTTGGCCATCGCGAGGAGGAACGGGCGGTCGAACTGCAGGTCGGGGTGAATCTCGTCGTCGAAGGTGTAGCCCGGGCCGCCGTAGCCGGCACCGAGCGGGCAGCCGCCCTGGATCATGAAGTTGTCGATGATCCGGTGGAAGATCAGCCCGTCGTAGAACGGGGTCGGGTTGGTGCGCCCCTTGTCGTCCGTGTACTCCTTCTCGCCCGTGGCGAGGCCGACGAAGGACTCGACGGTCTTCGGCGCCTCGTTGGGGAAGAGGACGAGGGTGATGTCACCGTGGTTCGTGTGCAGGGTCGCCTTCATGCCGTCCATCCTTGCACGTGGGTCCGGGCGGGCCGGGCCCACCGACCGGTGCGACGCGGCGCGCCCTGACTGTCGCGCTCGAGGCGAACCGTGTTGTATGGGGGTGGACAGACCTGCTGCACGACCGACCAGGAGGAACCGTGTTCCGTCGCAAGAGCAAGACCGAGCTCATCAAGGACCGCGCCGTCGAGGCGCTCGAGACCGCCACGGAGAAGGCCCGCGACGCGGTTGCCGACGGCGCCGCCAAGGTCGAGGACGTGCGGAAGAACTCGGACGCCTACGCCGAGGTCGCCCGGGCAAAGGCGAAGAAGGTCCGCAAGGAGGCCGCGAAGGCCGCCGAGGCCGCCCGCGAGGACGCGAAGAAGGCGAAGGGGAAGGCCCCGAAGCAGGACCCGGCCGTCCTCGCGCTCGCCCCGAAGATCGACCAGGGCCGCGACGCGCTCGTCGAGGACCTCCTGCCGAAGGTCGCCGAGGGCATCGCCGCGCTCGCCGCGTCGGCCACCGCCGCCCGCGCCGCCGGTGACTCGCTCGCCGACCACGCCCCGGCCGCCTTCGCCGCGGCCAAGGACGGGAAGGTCAAGAAGCAGAAGAAGGGCGGCAAGCTGCTGATGCTCGTCGGCCTGGGCCTCGCCGGGTTCGCCGCGTACCAGGCCCGCCAGAAGTCGGGCGGCGCGAAGAAGGACCCGTGGGCCGTTCCCGCCGGCGACCCGTACACCGCGCCGACGAGCGGCCGCGACAGCAGCCTCGCCGCGAAGGCCACGGCCGTCGCCGAGGCCGCCAAGGAGAAGGTCGCCGCCGCGACGGGCGGGTCGTCCGACTCGACCCCGACGACCACGACGACCACGTCCGCCACGGACTCCGCGAGCTCCACGGACTCGCCGTGGGCGACCGCGGCCGACGAGCCCCGCTCGCTCGGTGAGGTCCGCGAGGTGAGCGACGCCGTCGACGCCGAGCCGTCGACGATCGAGGCCACGACGACGGTCGAGCCCCTCGAGCCGACCACACCCGAGGTTGACCCGACCGTCGGCTCGACGCTCGACGACGCCGCCCCCGCCGGTGACGACGCCTGGTCGACGGCCAAGGACTGGACGGACGAGGGCAAGGGCGACAACCGCCTCTGACCTGCTCGCACCGCGGACGGGCCGGACTCCTCACGGGGTCCGGCCCGTCCGGCGTTCCCGCCCGGGTCAGCCGCCGAGGGCGCGGGTGACGCTCCACCCGGTGCCGAGGTCGGTGATCGTCACCGAGACGATGCCGGCGCGGTCGACGACGTACCGCTCCTCGACGAGCGGGGCGGTCGCGGGGTCGAAGTCCGCGTTGCGCTCGACGGCCAGCTGCGCCAGGCCGGCGTCGTCGAGGGCGCCGGTGCGCATCCGCTCCTGCAGGTCGGGCGCGAAGGGGAAGGTCACCTCGGCGAACGGGGACACTGCGCCGGCGGGCAGGCCGTCCTCGCCGAGGCGGGAGTGCTCGACGAACCGGAACCACCCGATGTTGTGGGCGGCGCGGTACGTGCGCACGACGCTCAGCTCCTCGGTGCGGCTCACGGCCTGGGCGCGGGTGAGGATCGGGTCGAAGGAGCGGGCGGTGCCGCCGTCGAGCTCGCGGTACAGGCCGAACCCGCGGGAGAGCTGGTCGCGCAGGCGGTAGCCGGCGTCCTCGTCGGCGGCGATGGCCAGGCCGATGGCCGTCGACGCGGCGGGGTGCGGCGAGCGACGGACGCGACGACCGAAGTCCGTGCGGAGGATGCGCGGGACGAGCGGCAGCCCGCTGGCGCCGCCGACGAGGTAGATGCCGGCGATGGACGTGAGGTCGGGGTCGTCCTCGTCCTCGAGCGCGCCGACGAGGGGGCGCATGACCTCGACGGACGCCTCGACGAGGTGGCTCGCGGCGTCGTAGAAGTCGTCGACGGGGATGGTGACGACCTCACCGGCGACGTCGAGGACGACCCGCTTGGTCTGGGGGACGAGCGACTCCTTCGCGCGACGGGCCTCGTCGAGCAGGACCCGCCAGTGCCAGCGGCCGAGGTCCTCGCGGGTCCTGCTGGCCGCGGCGAGGGCGAGGTCCGCGAGGACGACGTCGAAGTCGTCGCCGCCGAGCCGGTTGTGGCCGAGGCTGTCGACGACGTCGTGGTCGGTGCCGTCGACGGTGACGAGGGAGGCGTCGAAGGTGCCGCCGCCGAGGTCGTAGACGATGACCTGGGTGCGGCGGGAGGTGATCGTGTTCGCGTGGGCGTGGGTGTACTCGAAGCCGGCGGCGGAGGGTTCGTTGACGAGGCCGACGACCTCGAAGCCCGCGCGGATGAACGCCTCGATCGTCAGGTAGCGCTGGGCGCCGTGCGCGTGCGCGGGGACGGCGATGACGGCCTCGAGGGGTTCGCCGGGCCCCAGGAGGTCGGCGGCGCTGGAGGACGTGCGGATGGCGTCGGCGAGCGCGCTGAGGAAGCCGGTGAGGAGGTCGATGAGGGGGTACTCGTCCTCGTCGACGGTGATGACGGTGTCGATGCCGACGGCCGGGTCGGCGAGCTCGCGCTTGATGCTGCGCAGGGTGGGGGCGCCGAGGACCTCCGCGTGGACGGCGGCGTGGCCGTGGAGGAGGCCGTTCTGCCCGAGGGCGATGACGGAGGGGACGTGGTCGGTGACGTCGCCGTCGGGGTCGAGGAAGCGCACCACCGGGTAGTTGCCGCGGTCGACCTGCGCGACGACGGTGCGGGTGGTGCCGAAGTCGATGCCCAGTCGCATGGTTCGACCCTAACGACCCGGGCTGGGGGCAGGCAGAACCGCGAAGCGGACTGGGCCTCGTACATGCAGTTCGCGGTCCCGGCGACGAGGGATGGCGGGTTTCCGGGGGCGGTGACGCGAACTGCAGGTCGCAGCGCGGCCGGGAACGCGCACGGACCCGCACCAGGGCGGTGCGGGTCCGTGCGATCGGGTGGAGGCGAGGGGACTCGAACCCCTAACCCCCTGCTTGCAAAGCAGGTGCGCTACCAATTGCGCCACGCCCCCGGAGGGTGCACCCCGCGAGGTGCCCGCCAATGGTACGCGAGCCGCGGCGCGAGCAGAACCGGCCGCGCGGAGGGCTCAGATGCGGTCGGTCGCCGCGCCCCACGCCGCGCCCGAGGGGCGGTCTTTCGCGGCGAGCTCTTCCGCGTGGTCGGCCCCGTCCTGGGTCGTCTCGGGGACGACGCTCGTCGGGGCACCGTCGGTGGCGGTCGCCCACAGATCACGGTCCTTCGCCTTGCGCAGCTGCTTGCGGTACGCGATGGCACCGCCGGCGGCGATGGCGGCTACGGCCAGGAGTCGCTTCATGCGCCCACCCAAGCACAGCGCCGGCCCGGGATGCACGACGCCCCAGCTCGCGGAGGGGCGAGCCGGGGCGTTCCGGGTGGGCCTAAGAGGACTTGAACCTCTGACCTCTTCCTTATCAGGGAAGCGCTCTAACCGTCTGAGCTATAGGCCCGGGGCGACGACCGAGACTACCCCACCTGCACCCGGCGGTCCAAAACGGGCTGGCCCGCTGCCCGTCGTTCGTTCAGATCTGCGCGTCATCGGTGACATTTGCGCGCGATATTCGGCGCGCAGATGTCACTTGCGCGCGCAAATGCGGGGAAGTGGTGGCGTGTGGGGGGTCAGTCGTCGGTGAGGGTGAGCTGCAGGCCGCCGACGAGGCTGGCGATGACGTTGTAGAGGAACGCGGCGAGCGTCGCCAGGGCCGTCCAGAGGAACGTGTCGATGACCGCGAGGACGATCGTCAGCGACAGGATCCGCCCCAGGCCCAGGTACTCGTTGACGTCGAACGGCTTGTCCGAGTCGCCCATGATCGAGCCGATCATCCGGTTGATGTCGTCGAAGACTCCCATCCCGGACAGGATCGTCCAGAGGACGAACACCATGACGACCATCGCGACGCCGAACGCGAACGACAGCAGGAAGCCGACCTTCATCGCCGACCACGGGTCGACGCGGCTGACCATGAGCTTGACCCGGCGCACCGCCGGCCGCGACGGACGGGCCGCGCGCGGGTCACGACCACCGGTGACCGCGGCGGATCCGGCGCCCTGGGCACGGGCCGCAGCGACCCGCGACCCCGCATCGGCCCGCGCCGTGCGCATCGCCGTCCCCCGCTGGTCTGTCGCGCTCACTCGGTACCTCCCGCGGTCTGCTCCGCGTCGTTCGTGCTCCCGTCGGCGGCCTCCGCCGGGACGTCGTCCCCAGACGCTACCGCGTCGACCTGCTCGTCACCGACCTGCTCGACGCTGCGCGCCACGGCGACGATCGAGTCGCCCGTGCGCGGCGCGGCGAAGGCAACGCCCATGGTGTTCCGGCCGGTCCGCTTCACGCCGTCGACCCGGGAGCGGACGATGTTGCCCTTCTCCATGACGACGAGCACCTCGTCGTTCTCCCCGACCGTGAGCGCCCCGACGAGCTGACCGCCCTTGCCGTTGCTCGCCGCCGTGACGCCGTAGATCCCTCGGCCCTTCGGCGTCCACTCCGAGGCGGCGGTCCGCTTGGCGACACCGTTCTCGAAGACGACGAAGACGTCGGGGTCCTGGCCGGCGGGCAGGACGTTCATCGCGAGCAGGCTGTCCCCCTCGCGGAACTTCATGCCCGTGACGCCGCTCGTCGCCCGACCCATCGGCCGCAGCTGGTCGTCGGTCGCGTGGAAGCGCACCGACTGGCCGTTGCGGGACACCAGGAGCAGGTCGTCCTCCGCAGACGCGAGCGCCGCACCGACGAGCTCGTCCCCGTCCCGCAGGTTGATCGCGATGAGACCGCCGGAGCGAGGGCTGTCGTACTCCGCCAGGCGCGTCTTCTTCGCCAGACCCCGGCGCGTGGCCAGGACGAGGTACGGCGCGGCCCCGTAGTCCCGCACCGCGAGGACGGCGGCGATGCGCTCCTCCGGCTGGAAGGCCAGCAGGTTCGCCACGTGCTGGCCCTTGCTGTCCCGCGAACCCTCGGGCAGCTCGTACGCCTTGGCCCGGTACACCCGACCGAGGTTGGTGAAGAAGAGCAACCAGTGGTGGCTCGTCGTCGTGTAGAAGTGCTCGACGACGTCCTCCCCGCGCAGCGCCGCGCCGCGCACACCCTTCCCGCCGCGCTTCTGGCTGCGGTAGGCGTCGACCCGGGTGCGCTTGGCGTACCCGCCCCGGGTGATCGTCACGACGACGTCCTCCTCGGGGATGAGGTCCTCCATCGACATGTCCCCGTCGTACGGGTGGATCGTGGTGCGCCGCTCGTCGCCGTACTTGTCGACGATCTCCTGCAGCTCCTCGGAGACGATGCTCCGCTGCCGTTCAGGCTTGGCGAGGATGTCCGTGTAGTCCTCGATGAGGGCGGCGAGCCGGTCGTGCTCGTCGATGATCTTCTGGCGCTCCAGCGCGGCCAGGCGCCGCAGCTGCATGTTGAGGATCGCGTTCGCCTGGATCTCGTCGATGTCGAGCAGACGGATGAGCCCCTCGCGGGCCTCGTCGACGGTCGGGCTGCGCCGGATGAGCGCGATGACCTCGTCGAGCATGTCGAGGGCCTTGAGCAGGCCGCGCAGGATGTGGATCTCGGCCTCGGCCTTCGCGAGGCGGAACCGCGTCCGGCGCTGGATGACCTCGATCTGGTGATCGACCCAGTGACGGACGAAGGCGTCGATCGGCAGCGTGCGCGGCACCCCGTCGACGAGGGCGAGCATGTTCGCCCCGAAGGTCGTCTGCAGCGCCGTGTGCTTGTAGAGGTTGTTGAGGATGACCTTCGCGACCGCGTCCCGCTTGAGGACGATGACCAGGCGCTGGCCCGTGCGGCCCGAGGTCTCGTCGCGGATGTCGGCGATCCCCGACAGCCGGCCCTCCCGGGTCTGGTCGGCGATCTTCTGGGCGAGCGCGTCCGGGTTGACCTGGTAGGGCAGCTGGGTGACGACGAGGCAGGTCCGGCCCTGGATCTCCTCGACCTCGACGACCGCCCGCATGATGATCGAGCCGCGACCGGTGCGGTACGCGTCCTCGATCCCCCGGCGGCCCATGATGAGCGCGCCGGTGGGGAAGTCCGGCCCGGTGACCCGCGCCATGACGGCCTCGAGCATCTCCTCGCGCCCGGCGTCCGGGTGCTCGAGGACCCACTGGGCCGCAGCGGCGACCTCGCGCAGGTTGTGCGGCGGGATCTGGGTCGCCATGCCGACCGCGATGCCGGCGCTGCCGTTGACGAGGAGGTTGGGGAAGCGCGCGGGCAGGACGTCCGGCTGGAGCGTCTTGCCGTCGTAGTTGGGGACGAAGTCGACGGTCTCCTCGTGGATGTCCCGGACGAGCTCCATCGCGATCGAGGCCATCCGGCACTCGGTGTACCGCGGTGCGGCGGCCCCGTCGTTGCCCGCCGAGCCGAAGTTCCCCTGACCGTCGATGAGCGGGTACCGCAGCGACCACGGCTGGACGAGACGGACCATCGCGTCGTAGATCGCCGTGTCGCCGTGCGGGTGGTACTGCCCCATGACGTCGCCGACGACGCGCGAGCACTTGTTGTACCCCCGGTCGGGGCGGTACCCACCGTCGTACATCGCGTAGACGATCCGGCGGTGCACCGGCTTGAGGCCGTCCCGGACGTCGGGCAGCGCGCGGCTGACGATGACGCTCATCGCGTACTCGATGTAGCTGCGCTGCATCTCCTGGTTGAGGTCGACCGGCTCGGTGCGGTCGGTCACCAGGGCGCCGTCGGCGGGCGCGTCCGGCCCGGTCGGCTCGGTCGGTCCCTCGGGGGGCAGGTCGGTCATCGCGATCCTTGTCTCGTCGTGTCAGGCGTCGGCTCGCGGGCCGGTCAGATGTCGAGGAAGCGCACGTCTCGGGCGTTGCGCTGGATGAAGGTCCGCCGGGAGTCCACGTCCTCGCCCATGAGGACGGCGAAGATCTCGTCCGCGGCGGCCGC
The DNA here is from genome assembly GCF_900289115.1 of Janibacter massiliensis. Classification (GTDB taxonomy): domain Bacteria; phylum Actinomycetota; class Actinomycetes; order Actinomycetales; family Dermatophilaceae; genus Janibacter_A; species Janibacter_A massiliensis. The sequence goes on from NZ_LT985196.1 coordinate 676,571, forward strand.
GTCGGCGAGCGTCACCTGGAGCAGGACCCGGTGGTCGGGGTCCATCGTCGTCTCCCACAGCTCCTGGTAGTTCATCTCGCCCAGACCCTTGTACCGCTGGACGCCGTTCTCCTTCGGCAGCCGGTACCCGCTGGCCTGGCCGTCGGCGATCATCGCGTCGCGCTCGCGGTCGGAGAAGGCGAACTCGTGCTCGTGGTTGCTCCACTTGAGCCGGTAGAGCGGGGGCTGGGCGAGGTAGACGTACCCGGCCTCGATGAGCGGCTTCATGAAGCGGAAGAGCAGCGTCAGCAGCAGCGTGCGGATGTGCATGCCGTCGACGTCGGCGTCGGCCATGAGGACGATCTTGTGGTAGCGGGCCTTGGTGATGTCGAAGTCCTCGCCGATGCCCGTGCCGAAGGCGGAGATGAGCGCCTGGACCTCGGTGTTCGCCAGGACCTTGTCGATCCGGGCCTTCTCGACGTTGAGGATCTTCCCGCGGATCGGCAGGATCGCCTGGTTCTCGGGGTTGCGGCCGGCCTTGGCCGAGCCGCCGGCGCTGTCGCCCTCGACGATGAAGACCTCGGAGACCGTCGGGTCCTTGCTCTGGCAGTCGCTGAGCTTGCCCGGCAGGCCGCCAGACTCCAGCAGGCCCTTGCGCCGGGTCGCCTCGCGCGCCTTGCGGGCGGCCATCCGAGCGGCCGCGGCCTGGACGGCCTTGCGGACGATGTCCTTGCCCTCGTTCGGGTGCGCCTCGAGCCAGTGGCCGAACTCGTCGGTCATCGCCCGCTGGACGAACCCCTTGACCTCGGAGTTGCCAAGCTTGGTCTTCGTCTGGCCCTCGAACTGCGGCTCGCCGAGCTTGACCGAGACGACGGCGGTGAGCCCCTCGCGGATGTCGTCGCCGGTGAGGTTCTCGTCCTTGTCCTTGAGCAGGCCCTGGCGGCGCGCGAAGTCGTTGACGAGCTTCGTCAGCGCGGCGCGGAAGCCCTCCTCGTGGGTGCCGCCCTCGTGGGTGTTGATCGTGTTCGCGTACGTGTGGACCGACTCGCTGTACGCGCTCGTCCACTGCATCGCCAGCTCGAGGGAAAGCGCCCGGTCGACGTCCTCCGACGCGATCGAGATGACCTCGGCGTGCACCGGCTCGCTCTTCTTGCTGCCGACGAGGTGGTGGACGTAGTCGACGAGCCCGCCGTCGTAGCGGTACGTGACGGTGCGGGCCCGCACCTCGCCCGCCGCATCGGTCTCGGGGACGACCTCGTCGTCGCCCGCGCCGGTCGAGGCGGGGGAGTCCACCGCCGTGTCGACTCCGTGCTCGGCGTCCTCGAGCTCGTCCTCGGCGTTGGCGACGGCGTTCTCCCGCTCGTCGACGAGGGTGATCGACAGGCCCTTGTTGAGGAAGGCCATCTGCTGGAAGCGCGCGCGGATCGTCTCCCAGTCGAGCTCGACCGTCTCGAAGATCGCCGCGTCCGGCCAGAACGTGATCGTCGTGCCCGTCTCGTCGGTGTCGCCGACCACCGTCAGCGGCCCGGTGGGCACGCCGTGGTCGAAGGACATCCGGTGGACGTGCCCCTTCTGGCGGACCTCGGCCTCCATCCGCGTCGACAGGGCGTTGACGACGGACGAGCCGACGCCGTGCAGACCGCCGGAGACCTTGTACCCGCCACCACCGAACTTGCCGCCCGCGTGCAGCTGGGTGAGGACGAGCTCGACCGCGCTCACACCCTCCTGCGGGTGGATGTCGGTGGGGATGCCGCGGCCGTCGTCGGCGACCCGGACCCCGCCGTCGGCCAGGAGGGTGACGAGGATCGAGGTCGCGTAGCCCGCGAGCGCCTCGTCGACGGAGTTGTCGACGATCTCCCACACGAGGTGGTGCAGGCCGCGCTCGCCCGTCGAGCCGATGTACATGCCGGGGCGCTTGCGAACGGCCTCCAGACCCTCGAGGACCGTGATGGCGCTCGCGTCGTAGTCCGGGGTGCTCGCCTGCGCGGGCGTGCTGGTCTCGTCGGCCACGTCTCTCCTCGGGTCTGCGGTCAGCCCTTCGGCGGGAGCCGGGGGCGTCGTCCGCCGGCGGGTCGGACGACCCGGGACATCGTCGTGAGTTTACCGGCTCGGACGGGCCGGGCGCACGTCGACACGGGCCGGGAGGGCCGCTCTCGCGCCGGAACGGGGAGGGATCCGAGGGGATCCACACGTCCGGCCTCCTCCGGGCCTTCTCGCGGCCCTGCGAGCGCCGGTGTCGCGCTCGCGCCCACCGAGTCGACTCGTGGTCATCGGATCCGGTGACCACGAGTCGATTCACGAGGCGCGACACGCGTCGATACCCTCGGTGTCATGGCACCGCGCTCCGTCCGCCCCGCCGCCGCGCTCGTCGCCCTCGCCCTCGGGGTGGGCGGCCTGTCGGCCTGCGGGCTCGGCGGCGACAGGCCCGCCCCGACGGTGACCGCGACGTCGACCACCGACGCGCTGCCGCCCATGGAGACCGAGGACGGCCCCAGCCCGACGACGACGGCCGGCGGCGCGAAGACCCTGCCCTCCGGCACCCGCTGGGCGACCTCGAGCCGGTCGGGCCTGCGCTGGGCCGTTCCCGACGACTTCACCGTCGTCGACGTCGCGGCGCTGCGCGCGAACCGCTCGACGCCCGTGCCGAAGGACGTGCGGGCCCTGGCCCGACGCCAGGGGATGTCGGTGAACGAGATGCTCGCGTCGTTCGGCACGGGGGCCGAGCTCGTCGCCGTCGACACGGCCAGCCCGCAGGGGCAGCCGGTCACGGCGAACGTCAACCTCGTCGCGATCGAGAACCAGTCGCTGCCCGACGAGCAGGAGATCCGCCGCCAGCTGGCGAACATCCCCGGCAGCCGCACGCGCGTGCTGTCCGTCAAGGACGTGCCGATGGAGCTGGGGCCGGCGAACCGCACAGTCTACACGATGACCGTCAAGGACCGCACGCTCGCGGTCGAGGCCATGGCCGTCGAGCACGACGGAGGCACCGCGACGATCACGGCGAGCGCGGCGACCGCCCCCGCGGCGAAGGCGCTCATGGACGACATCGTCGACACCCTCGAACCGGTCGCGGCCTCGGCGTCGGCCTCGTCCTCCTCGGCCGCGTCGTCGGCCTCGTCCCGGGCCGCCTGAGTCGGCGCGCCTGACCCGACGCGGCGTCAGGAGGGGCAGGTCCCGGACGGCAGATCGGTGCGGTGGTCGGTGAGGACGCGCGCGAGGTCGCCGAGGATCGCCGTCGCCTCCTCGTGGGTCCCGCCGGGGAGCCGGACGGCGAGCGCCACGGCCGTCCGCCCGCCGCGGGCCGGGACGATCCCGAGCTGCCGGGCGACGTAGCCCTGCGGGGTCGGGCCCCAACCGCCCTTGAACCGCGCCCCGCGGTCGGTGCCGAGCCCCCAGCGCTGGTCCGCCCGCACCCGCCCCATGAGGGGCAGCACCTCGTCGGCATCGGCCAGGCACGGCAGGCCGGACGTGAAGCGGGCCTGGTCGGCGACCGGCCACCGGGTCTGCCCGAACGCGCTGAACCCGGGGACGAGGACGCGGGACTCGACGCGGGTGCGCCGGTCGCCGGCCTCGCGCAGGACGGCCTCGGTGCGGCAGGCCGCCCGCGGCGGGGGACCGAGCGAGCTCCACAGCTGCGCCGCGGCGTCGTTGTCGCTCGCGGTGATCGCTGCGTCCGCGTCCCGCCGGAGGACCTGGTCGCTGCCTCGGGAGGGCGTCCGTAGGGCGGCGAGCACGATCGGCACCTTCATCGTCGACCACGCCGGCAGACCGGGGTCGGTCCCGACGACGGTCGGGGTCCGCGGGCGCCCGACGGGGGCGAACGCCACGGTGACGACCGCGCGGGGATGGGCGCGCCGCACCCGGGCCAGGTCGTCCGTGAGCGCACGGGGGACGCGCTCCGCCGGGCCGGTCGTCGGGACGGACGGGGCGGGCCGGCTCGGCGCGACCTCGGTCGAGGTGACCGTCGCGGGGGCTCGGTCCGCGCCGGTCCCGCACGCGCCGAGAGCACCCAGCGCGAGCGCGAGGGCCGTCGCACCCAGGCGTCGCACGCTCAGTAGAGGTGGACGACGGCGTTGTTGCCGCCGGTGCAGGTCACCGGCTCACCCCGGCACGTCATCGTGTAGGTCCGACCCGTCTTGGGGCTGAACGCACGGATCGAACGGTTGCCGCGGCCACCGGCGTCGACGTAGGCGTCGCGGACGTTGACGGCGAACTCGCACGAGGTGACGTCGGAGCCGATCGCGGCCTTGAGTCCTCCGGCGGTGGAGCGCCCGCAGGCCGTGGCACCCGCCGGCAGGGTGCGGGTCCGCCGCGACGACGGGGGCGAGGACGACGACGGGCTGGCGGAGCCCTGCGTGCCGCCGCTGTCGGTGGTCACCTCGGTCGTCGTCGTCTCCGTGACGACCGTCGGCCCGTCGGCGTCCGCAACCCCGCGCCCACCGAGCAGGGAGAACCCGATGGCCAGCCCTGCGAGCAGGAGGAGGGACCCGAGGGCCAGCCCGATGACCCATGGGGCCGGACCGCCGCGTCGGGGCTCGACCTGGCGGGGCGCCCCGGGAACGGGGTGCTGCACGGCGTACCCCGGTTGCGGGGCGTACACCGGATGACCGGCCAGCCCCGGGTCGGTGGCGTAGTCCTCCGGGCGGTGGACCGGTGCGGCGTCGACGCTCGCCACCGGGGAGCGGCTCGCCGTCGCGTCGGGGTCACGAGAGGGGAACCCGCCGGCCGCTGGTTCGGCCCAGGGGTCCTCGTACGGGTCGTACGCCCCCGACGAGCCCTGCTCGAGCATGCCGTCGAGAGCCTCGACCCCCTCGTCCTCCGGACGCGTCATCGACAACTCCTCCTCAGCGTCGTGCTCCGTCACTCTGGCACAGGGGACGACGCCCGGGCACCCGTCCGATCCGTGATCGACCGGTGTCCGGGCGATCAGCCGTAGGTGTCCCGCGGGCCGCGGCCGTCGCTCGCGCGGCGCGGGCCGCGGCTCCACGACGGGGCGCTCGGGCCGACGACCTTGAGCTCGGCGACCGCGTCGGGACCGATCTCCGCCGCGACCCGGGCCAGCAGCGAGCTCGAGAGCAGCCGCAGCTGGTGGGCCCAGGCGGTCGAGTCCGCGCGGACGGTGAGGACACGACCCTCGAACGAGACCGGGGTCGAGTGCGCCGCGACGCCGGGCCCGACGATCTCGGCCCAGCGCCCCATGACCGACCCGACGGCGACGTCGACCCGCCAGCCCCGGTCGGCGACGAGCCGGTCCATCTGGTCCCCGATGAGCAGCGGGTCGCGGTCGGCCCCGGTGCGGGGCACCAGCCCGTCACCCGGCCGACGGCGGCGCGTGGGTCGCAGACCAGGACGCAGGCCCTTGGCCCGAGCAGCGCCCCGCGCCCGGGCCAGCGCGGCGGCCGCGGCGTCCTCGACCGTGGGACCGACCTCCTCGACCGTCCCGTGCTGCTCCCCGGCGCCGACCTCCTCGTCATCGGCGGGCGGACCGACCTGCGGCGGCTGGGTCATGCCGGCGTCACGCTGCCCTCGGTGACGGAGAACCGGTGCCCGCTGAGCGCCTCCGGCACATCCTCCGGGACCGCGGCGGTGATGAGGACCTGCTCGCAGTCGGCGATCATCGCGGCCAGCCGCTCCCGGCGGCCGGAGTCGAGCTCGGCGAAGACGTCGTCGAGGATGAGGACGGGGTCGTCGTCGAGGTCGTGGCGCAGGAGGTGGAAGGCCCCCAGGCGCAGCGCGAGCGCGAACGACCACGACTCGCCGTGGCTGGCGTAGCCCTTCGCGGGCATCTCCCCGAGCGTGAGGCGCAGCTCGTCGCGGTGCGGACCCAGCGCCGTCACCCCGCGCTCGATCTCGTGCTCGCGCATCCCGGCCAGCCCGTCGAGGTAGGCGGTCCGCAGGTCGTCGATCTCGGGGACCTCGCCCGCGGCGATCGCGGCGGCCACGGGCTCGGTCGCCGATGCCGCGTCGAGGCTGCTGCGGTACGTCGCGCCCGCGGACCGGTCGGCGTCGGCGACCTGTCGGTACGTGGCGTCCAGGTGCGGGCGCAGGTCGCGCAGCAGGCGCAGGCGGGCGTACGTCAGCTGGGCGCCGACCCCGGCGATCTGCTCGTCCCAGATGTCGAGGGTGTGCAGGGCCGAGGCGCGCGGGTCCCGACCGTCGGGGTCGGGGGGAGCCGCGCGGTCCCGCCGGCCGCGACGCAGGACGGGCGCGGCGGACCGCAGCAGGGCGTTGCGCTGCTTGAGGACCTTGTCGTAGTCGGCACGGACCCCGGCCCACCGCGGCTGCCGCTGGACGAGCAGGTCGTCGAGGAAGCGTCGCCGCGCCGCGGGGTCGCCCTTGACGAGGGCGAGGTCCTCGGGGGCGAAGAGGACCGTGCGGAGGATCCCCAGGACGTCGCGGGGGCGGGCCGGCGCGCGGCCGATGTGCGCCTTGTTCGACCGGCCCGGGGTGATCTCGAGCTCGACGACCTGCTCCCGCCCGGCCCGCACCACCGCCGCCCGGACGACGGCGCGCTCGGCGCCGAAGCGCACGAGGGGCTGGTCGGAGGACACCCGGTGGCTGCCGAGCGTCGAGACGCACCCGATCGCCTCGACGAGGTTCGTCTTCCCGCGGCCGTTGAGCCCGACGAGCGTCGAGATCCCGGGGGACAGCGCGAGGTCGGCGGACGCGTACGAGCGGAAGTCGGCGACCGTCAGGTGACGGACGTGCACGCGCCGGTCAGCCGCCGGTCGACCCGCCGCCCGAGGACGGGCCGGCGTCCGCGGCCCGGCGACCCTCGGCCGCCGCCTCCGTCGCGCTCGTCGGCGGCGCGGTCTTGCTCTCCTCGGCCTGCTCCGCGGCCTTCGCGCTGCGCGGGCCCTCCTGCGCCTGCGCGCGCAGCTCGTCGCCCTCCGCCGTCGTCATCACCTGGTGGCCGCCGAACTGACCGCGCAGCGCCGCGACGGCCTGCATCGTCGGGCTCGACTCCTGGCGCGAGGCGAACCGCGCGAAGAGCGACGCGGAGATCACCGGCATCGGCACGGAGTTGGCGATGGCCTCCTCGACCGTCCAGCGGCCCTCGCCGGAGTCGGCCGTGTAGTCGGAGACGTCGTCCAGGCTCGGGTTCTCCTCGAGCGCGAGGACCATGAGGTCGAGCAGCCAGGAGCGGACGACCGTGCCGCGGCTCCACGCCTTGAAGGCGCCGGGCACGTCGGTGACGATGTCCTTCTTCGTCAGCAGCTCGTAGCCCTCGGCGTAGGCGTGCATGAGGCCGTACTCGATGCCGTTGTGGACCATCTTCACGTAGTGGCCCGCCCCGACCTCGCCGGCGTGGACGAAGCCCTCGTCGCGCGGACCCTCGGGCCGCAGCGCGTCGAAGATCGGCATGGCCCGCTCGACGTTCTCCGCGGCCCCGCCGACCATGAGGCCGTAGCCGTTCTCCAGACCCCAGATGCCGCCGGAGACGCCGCAGTCGAGGTACTCGATGCCCTTCTCCTGCAGCGCCGCGGCGTTGAGCTGGTCGTCGGAGAAGCGGCTGTTGCCGCCGTCGATGACGAGGTCGCCGGGCTCGAGCCGGTCCCCGAGGTCGGCGATGACGTCGCGGGTGATCTGCCCCGAGGGGACCATGACCCAGACGACGCGCGGCGCCTGCAGCCGGTCGATCATCTCCTCGACGGAGCCGGCGTCCGAGACCTCGGGGTTGCGGTCGTACCCGATGACCTCGTGACCGGCGCGGCGGATGCGCTCGCGCATGTTGCCGCCCATCTTGCCCAGTCCGATGAGACCCAGCTGCATGACTCGCTCCTGACGCTCGGGTGCTGTGGTCAGCCGGCGAGGCGGACCGGCTGGAGGACGTAGCGGTAGCTCGTGTCGGCCTCGGCCTCGATGGTGTCCTGCCCCGTGATCATCGCGGGTTTCAGGGGCGCCGTGAACCCCAGGCGGGTGAACGTCGTGCCGAGGGCGCCCAGACCGTCGAGCAGGTAGCCGGGGTTGAAGGCGATCTCGAGGTCCGGACCGGTGACGGTGGCCTCGACGGCCTCGGAGGCCTGCGCGTCGTCACCCGTGCCCGCCTCGATCGCGACCGAACCCTCGGTGAACCGCAGCCGGACGGGGGTGTTGCGCTCGGCCACGAGGGCGACGCGCTTGACGGCCTCGACGAGCTCGTGGGTGCTGACGACGGCGTCGGTCTCGGTCGACGCGGGGAAGATCTTGCTCACCTTCGGGTACTCACCGTCGAGCAGGCGGGAGGTCGTCCGGCGGCGGCCGGCCTCGAAGCCGACGAGCCCCTCACCGCCGGCGGCGTCGCCCAGGGCGAGGTCGACGGTGCCGGCCGCGCCGAGCGAGCGCGCGGTGTCCAGGAGGGTGCGGGCCGGGACGAGCGCGACGTGGCTGGCGTCGCTGGCCGAGGGGTTCCACGTGATCTCGCGCATGGCCAGGCGGTAGCGGTCGGTGGCCAGGAGCGTCATCCGCTCGCCGTCGACCTCGACCCGCACGCCCGTGAGGATCGGCAGGGTGTCGCCGCGGTCGGCGGCGATCGCCACCTGCTGGACCGCCTGGGTGAACGTCGGGCCCTCGATCGTGCCGGAGGGGGAGGGCGAGGTCGGCAGCGTCGGGTAGTCCCCGACCGGCATCTGCAGCAGCGCGAAGCGGGAGCTGCCGCACGTCACCTGGACCTTCGAGCCGTCGAGGCCGACGTCGACCGGCTTGTTCGGGAGGTTCTTCGAGATGTCGGCCAGGAGGCGTCCGAGCACGAGGACGGTGCCGGACTCGCTCACCTCGGCGGGCACGGTGATCCGGGCCGATACCTCGTAGTCGAACGCCGAGAGGGTGAGCTCCCCGTCGGTGCTCGCCTCGAGCAGCAGGCCGGCGAGGACCGGGACCGGGGGGCGGGCCGGCAGGCCACGGGCGACCCACGTGACGGCTTCGGCGAGAACGTCGCGCTCGACGCGGAACTTCACGGCAGCCTGCCCTTCCTTCGTCGGCCGGGGCGGCCGACGTGTGTGCACTCCTCGGGGAGTCCGACCCTAACCCCTCCGGGCGATGACGATCGCGCCGATCCCCGAGCTGCTCGCTCCGTCCACATCCCCGTGCTCGGGGCGGAAACCCCTTCGTGTGATGAGGAGTCATCGTCATCGGGGCTGTGGATCCTGTGGACGGGCGAGTGCCGCGGGCGCGTGATCGGCCCCGATGGCGGGCGCGCGGGGTCCGACGGCGGCCCCGCGCGCTGTGCACGGACGGTGGATCCCGCGGCACGCGAGCGCTGCGTGATGTGGACGGAGGAGGGCCGTCCACAGCCGTCCACCGTCGTGCCTGCCGGTGTGCGCATGACATCCCCCGGTGGGCGCCGATGATCCACAGGCCGACCCGGGACGGCATCGCGACCGTTGTCCACAGCGGGTGTCCACATGTGGGCGGAGGAGCACCGTGCGTTCATCGAAGGTCGCCCCGTGGTCACCTGGGGGTCCTCGGGCGTCGCGACCGGCGCGTCCTGCGGGGCGCAGGGCAGGGAAAGGTCACCCGCGTGGTCCACACCCTGTGGACAACGGTGTGGACGAGATGTTCGTGGGGGGTGACGGGGTGGGGATCGGTGGGCCGGGACCTCAGCCAGCGGCCTGCTGCTTGATCCGGTTCGTCAGCTCCGTGACCTGGTTGTACGTCGCGCGCCGCTCGGCCATGAGCTGGCGGATCTTCTTGTTCGCGTGCATCACCGTCGTGTGGTCGCGGCCGCCGAAGCCCTTGCCGATCGTCGGCAGCGACTCGTCGGTGAGCTCGCGGCAGAGGTACATCGCGATCTGCCGGGCGTTGACGAGGGTGCGCGAGCGGGAGGGCCCCTGGAGGTCCTCGATCGTCAGCGCGAAGTACGAGGCGGTCTGGGCCATGATCAGCGCCATCGTGATCTGGTTGGCCGACTCGTTCGGGATGAGGTCCTTGAGGACGATCGTCGCGAGCGGCACGTCCACCCCGGCCTGGTTGAGGCTCGCGAACGCCGTGACGCGGATGAGCGCCCCCTCGAGCTCGCGGATGTTCGTGCTGATCCGGCTGGCGATGAACTCCAGGACGTCGTCGGGGACGTCGAGCCGCTCCTGGATCGCCTTCTTGCGCAGGATCGCGATCCGGGTCTCGAGGTCGGGCGGCTGGACGTCGGTGAGCAGACCCCACTCGAACCGGCTGCGCATCCGCTCCTCGAAGCCGCCGAGCATCTTCGGCGCGACGTCGCTGGTGATGACGACCTGCTTGTTCGCGTTGTGCAGGGTGTTGAACGTGTGGAAGAACTCCTCCTGCGTCTGCATCTTCCCCGAGAGGAACTGGATGTCGTCGATGAGGAGGATGTCGACGTCCCGGTAGCGGCGCTGGAACTGCTGGGCCCGGTTGTCCTGGATCGCGTTGATGAAGTCGTTCGTGAACTCCTCGGAGTTCACGTACCGGACGCGCACGTTCGGGTAGAGGTTGCGGGCGTAGTGACCGATCGCGTGCAGCAGGTGGGTCTTGCCCAGCCCCGAGCCGCCGTAGACGAACAACGGGTTGTACGCCCGCGCGGGTGCCTCGGCTACGGCGACGGTCGCGGCGTGCGCGAACCGGTTCGAGGCGCCGATGACGAAGGTGTCGAAGGTGTACTTCGGGTTCAGGCGGGTGGCCTCGAGCTCCTCGGGGACCACGCGCCCGTTCGGCGTCGGCGCGGGGGTCGCGATGGCGGCGGCCGTGCGGTCGTGGGTCGGCGATGCGCCGTCCTCGGGGTCCTCGAGATCGTCGGCCCGGTCCGGGACGACGTGGAGCCCGACGCCCGGGGTGTCCTCGTCCGGCTGGGGCAGCTCGTCCTCGGTGTCGTCGAGGTCGGGGTCGACCGTGACGGCGAGGCGGACGTCCTGCCCGTAGTGGGCCGAGAACGCCTGGGTCACGGGCACCCGCAGCGCTCGCTCGACGTAGGTCTTGCAGTAGTTGTTCGGGACGGCGACGAGGGCGGTGCCGTCGAGGAGGCCGACGAAGCGGGCCAGACTGAGGAAGGCACGGTGCGGCGCGGGAACCCCGTCGTGGCTCACGGCCGCGAGGATGGAGCGCCAGACGGCGTCGAGGTCCTCGGACGGCTCGCTCACCCGCGCTCCTCCTGAGTCGCCCTGATCCCGGTCCGGACCCGTGGCCGGGGCCGGCGTCACGCCTGTTGCAGCGCTCAGACGGTGCGGTGGACGCCCCCCACGTGCGACGAGTGCACCGTGTCCACACGGTTTTCCACATCCTGTGGGCGGAGGTGGCCGTGAGTGCTGCGAGACGCCGACGGTAGACGACCGATCACGGGTCGGCAAGCCACACCGGACATTCGGCGCCACTCCCCGGCGTGTCGCCTTCGTCGGCGCGCCGGTGAGCGGCACACTTGATCGTTTTCACCTCGCACGACCCCCGCGTGTGTGGGTTTGACCCCTCGAGCGCGCCTCCCGTACCGTGGTCCGAGCCATTCGGCCGCTTTCGCATGCCCACGGACGCTCTCGTGCCCGGTCGTGCTCCCCGGACCCGCCGCTGCGGGCCGGTCCCGGAGCCCCCGATCCGCGCCGAGCTGGCGGCCCCTGGGCCTCCGATCGCGGCCGAGGGGCCCGACGACCACCCCTTTCCGCGCGTCCGGCGCGGTCCCACCCGAGGAGCCCTCCCCGATGAGCAAGCGCACCTTCCAGCCGAACAACCGTCGACGCGCGAAGACCCACGGCTTCCGCCTGCGGATGCGGACCCGCGCCGGCCGCGCGATCCTCGCCAACCGTCGCGCCAAGGGCCGGACGAAGCTCTCCGCCTGAGACCGGCCGTGCTGCCGGGTCGTCACCGCCTGCGGGCGTCGAGCGACTTCACGGCGGTGCTCCGGTCTCCGCGCGGGGTGCGGACCCGCTCCCGCCTCGTCGTGACCCACGCCACGCAGACCGACGCGCGCACCGGCGCTCCGCCGCGCGTCGGTCTCGTCGTGTCCAAGGCCGTCGGCTCCGCCGTCGAGCGGAACCGGGTCAAGCGTCGGATCCGCGGGATCCTCGCGGCGCGGCTGCACTCGGTCCCGGCGGGCACCGACCTCGTCGTCCGGGCCAACCCCGGAAGCGCCGCGGCGGACTTCGTCGCCCTCGAGGCCGATGTCACCCGCACCCTCGACGCGGCCGTCCGCCGGCTCGGCGAGCGGGCCGGCCGGTGAACGCACCCACGTCACGCACCTCGCCGGCCGCGCTGCCGCTGGTGTGGCTCGTGCGCGCCTATCAGCTGACGCTCTCCCCGCTCCTGCCGCCGGGCACGTGCCGGTACACGCCGAGCTGCTCGCAGTACGCGCTCGGCGCGCTGCGCCGCTTCGGGGCGGTCCGCGGCACCTACCTCGCCGCGCGCCGGCTGCTCTCGTGCCACCCGTGGGCCCGGGGCGGCGTCCACCACGTCCCCGACACGTGGGCCGGGCGCAACGACCCCTCCCTCCGCCTCCCGCGGACGCCGGACCCTTCCTGACCCCCTTCGAGAAAAGGACCCCATGGGCAGCTTCTTCAGCACCCTGATCTACCCGTTCGAGTGGCTCGTCGCGTGGATCATGTGGGCCTGGCACGCCGGGCTCACGGCGATCGGCCTGCCGGCGGACAGCGGGTGGACGTGGACCCTGTCGATCGTCGGCCTCGTGCTCGTCATGCGCGCGGCGATGATCCCGCTGTTCGTCAAGCAGATCCACGCCTCGCGCAAGATGCAGCTCATCCAGCCCGAGGTCCAGAAGATCCAGAAGAAGTACAAGGGCAAGACCGACCCGGAGTCGCGCCAGGCGATGACCGAGGAGACGATGGCCCTGTACCGGGAGTCGGGGACCAACCCGTTCTCCTCGTGCCTGCCGATCCTCGTCCAGATGCCGTTCTTCTTCGGCCTCTTCCGCGTCCTCAACGGCCTGGAGAAGATCGCCACCGGTGAGGCGAAGCCGATCGGTCCGATCAGCCGCGAGCTCGCGGGTCAGGCGGAGCGCTCGACGATCTTCGGCGCGCAGCTCTCGGACAAGTTCATGGGCGCGGACAGCTGGCAGGCGCAGGTCGTCACGATCGTCCTCATCATCCTCATGTCGGTGACGACGTTCATGACGCAGCACCAGCTGATGCGCAAGAACATGCCGCCGTCGGCGCTCGAGGGCCCGCTCGCCCAGCAGCAGAAGATCATGCTCTACCTCTTCCCGCTGATCTTTGCGGTCTCGGGCGTCAACTTCCCGATCGGTGTCCTCGTCTACTGGTTCGTCACCAACGTGTGGTCGATGTTCCAGCAGTTCTACGTCATCCGTCGGATGCCGGCCCCCGGGTCACAGGCGGAGAAGGACCTCCACGACAGGCGCCGCAAGGCCGGCAAGCCGCTCGACACCCCCGAGGAGCGGCGCGAGCGCGAGCACGACGAGGAGATGGCCGAGGAGCTCGAGGCCAAGGGCATCGCGGTCGAGCACCCGAGGACGCCAGACGGGCGGCCGATGTCGAAGCCGTCCGGTCAGCGAGCCCAGCCGAAGCGGACCAAGCGCGGGAAGCGGAGCGGTGGGGCGGGCGCGCGTGCGGCCGGGTCCTCGGCCGTCCGTGAGAACGCCCCGAAGACCGACAACTGAGGGAGAAGCATGAGCGAGAACGTGACGGGCGTCGTCGAACCGGCCGCCGTGACCGACACCGACCAGCTGGCCGTGACGAGCGCCGCGACCGCGGATGCCGCTGCCCCCGCCGGGGGCCCGGCGGACGAGCCCGAGGGGACGGAGGGGTCGTCGTCGGAGTCCGCGGCGGCCGCCCCGGCGGGGTCCTCGAAGAAGCGGCAGCTGGAGCGTGAGGGTGAGGTCGCCGCCGACTTCCTCGAGACGCTCCTCGACATCGCCGATCTCGACGGTGACATCGACCTGGGGATCGACGGTGACCGCGCGGCGGTGTCGATCGTCGACTCCGAGGAGGGACGGGTGCCGCGCCGGCTCGTCGGCCAGGACGGCAAGGTCCTCGAGGCCCTTCAGGAGCTGACGCGGCTCGCGGTCCAGAGCGAGACCGGGGAGCGCTCGCGGCTCATGCTCGACGTCGCCGGCCATCGCGCGGGACGCAAGACCGAGCTGGTCGAGCTGGCCCGCGTCGCGATCGAGCGCGTGAAGGAGACCGGCGAGGCGGAGGAGCTCGAGCCGATGTCGGCCTTCGAGCGGAAGGTCGTCCACGACGAGGTGCTCGCGGCCGGCCTGGCGTCGGAGAGCGAGGGCGTCGAGCCCCGGCGGTACGTCGTCGTCCTGCCGGCGAAGAACGTCTGACCGACGCCGCAGCACTGGACAGAGGGTCCCGTTTCACGTGAAACGGGGCCCTCTGCGATGCTCGGCGTCATGACCGATCCGGCCCCTGTGACCGTCGCCGACGCGCCCGAGGTCGCTCGCGAGGTGTTCGGCGACCGCCTGGCCCTCGCGGAGGCGTTCGCCGCCGAGCTCGCCCACACCGGGGTGTCCCACGGACTCATCGGGCCCCGTGAGGTGCCCCGCCTGTGGGACCGGCACGTCCTCAACTGTGCGGTGCCGGCGGTCGTCATCCCCGAGGGTTCGCGGATCGTCGACGTCGGCTCGGGCGCCGGGCTCCCGGGGATCGCCATGGCCATCGCCCGCCCGGACCTCGACGTCGTCCTCGTCGAGCCGATGCTCCGGCGCACGACGTGGCTGAGCGAGACGATCGCCCGGCTCGGGCTGGAGCGGGTCGAGGTCGTGCGGGGGCGCGCCGAGGACGTCGCCGGGAGTGTCTCCGCGCCGATCGTCACGGCCCGCGCCGTCGCGCGGATCGACAAGCTGGCTCGCTGGTGCGTCCCGCTGCTCGACCGTCCGGGCCGGATCGTCGCCCTCAAGGGGCGGTCGGCGCGGGAGGAGCTCGCGGAGGAGACCGCGGTCCTCCGGCGGCTCGGCATGACCGCGGGCGGGGTCCACGAGGTCGGGGACGGGATCCTCGAGGAGACGACCCTCGTCATGGATCTCCGCTTCGGCTGACCGGTCCGGTCGACGGGCGCTCGCTCCTGATCGGCGTTCAACGGCTCGCGCCCAAGCCGCGCAGGACGGCAGTCGCTGGGCTGCCTCGCTCGGGTGCCTCCCCTGGGCTGACCCCCGCCCACGAGCGCGAACGCCATCCACAATGCCGCGGGCCTGTGGATGTCGTACGCACCGGTTTGGGACGCGCGTGCCAGCCGGGCATCATGGACAGAACGAAGGAGCTGCACATTGTCGAACGACACCCCTTGCGTCGTCCGCGGCCTTGGCTGGCCGACCCGACCGCGCCCGGAGTCCGCGGATCGGGCGCACCCGGTCGGCTGGAGCGGCGTCCCGAGCGCGCGGGTCGATCCCGTCGAGGCCCCGTCTGCCGGGTCGGCCGCGGCCGCTGGCACGGCCGCCGTTTCACGTGAAACGGAGCCCGAGACCGTGGAGCCCGTTTCACGTGAAACGGAGACGATCGTGAGCGCAGAGATCCCGGACACCCCGCTGGCCCAGGCGGTCGCCCGGGACGTCCGCCGACGCAAGGACCTCGAGGGCCTGCGACTCCCACGTCCGGCCCGCACCCGGGTGATGACGGTGGCGAACCAGAAGGGCGGCGTCGGCAAGACGACGTCCTCGGTCAACCTCGCGGCGGCGCTCGCCGCGAGCGGCCTCGAGGTCCTCGTCATCGACACCGACCCGCAGGGGAATGCGTCGACGGCGCTCGGGGCGGACCATCGTGCAGAGGTCCCGTCGATCTACGACGTGCTCGTGGACGGCACGCCGATGGCGGAGGTCATCCAGGACTGCCCCGACATCGTGGGTCTGCGCTGCGCGCCGGCAACGATCGATCTCGCAGGAGCCGAGATCGAGCTGGTCTCGCTCGTCGCCCGCGAGACGCGGATGAAGACCGCGATCGCCGCGTACCTCGAGCACTGCACCTCCACCGGCCGGCGCGTTCCCGACTACGTCCTCATCGACTGCCCGCCGAGTCTCGGACTGCTGACGATCAACGCGTTCGTCGCCGCCGACGAGGTCCTCATCCCCATCCAGTGCGAGTACTACGCGCTCGAGGGGCTCTCACAGCTACTGAAGAACATCGAGATGATCCGCACCCACCTCAACCCGGGTCTGCACGTCTCGACGATCCTTCTGACGATGTTCGACGCCCGTACCCGTCTCGCGGCCCAGGTCGCCGACGAGGTCCGGGAGCACTTCCCCGAACAGGTGCTCGCGACCACGGTGCCGCGATCGGTGCGCATCAGCGAGGCACCGAGCTATCAGCAGACCGTCATCACGTACGACCCCCAGGGCACCGGCGCCCTCAGCTACCGCGAAGCGGCCCGCGAGATCGCCGAGCGTGGAGCGACGAAGGAGCAGGCATGAGCGAGAAGCGACGCGGGCTCGGGCGAGGTCTCGGAGCCCTCATCCCGCAGGCACCGGCGGGCGACCGGCCCGTCGACGTGTTCTTCCCCGGCGCCGATCGCCCGGCGCCATCCCTCCCGGGCACCACCACCGGCGCGGACGGCGGCCCGGACGGGTCCGCGGCCACGAGCCCCCGGCCGGACGTCGCCACGGCACCGGCCGACGAAGGAGAGCTCGCCGCGGTGCCCGGCGCGACCTACGCCGAGCTCCCCCTCGACGCCGTTCGCCCGAACCCGAAGCAGCCGCGGACCGTCTTCGACGAGGACGACATGGCCGAGCTCGTCCACAGCATCCGCGAGATCGGTGTCCTCCAGCCGGTCGTCGTCCGCCGGCTCGACGAGCCCACCCTCGCCGCGCTGCGCGAGGAGGACCCGAGCACGCCCGTCCGCTTCGAGCTCATCATGGGCGAGCGACGCTGGCGGGCCAGCCGGGCCGCGGGCCGCGACACGGTCCCGGCGATCGTCAAGGCGACCGACGACGACGACATGCTCCGGGACGCGCTCCTGGAGAACCTCCACCGCAGCCAGCTCAACGCGCTCGAGGAGGCGGCCGCCTACCAGCAGCTCCTCAACGACTTCGGGTGCACGCAGGAGGAGCTCGCCCAGCGCATCGGCCGGTCCCGGCCGCAGATCAGCAACACCCTCCGCCTGCTCCGGCTCCCGCCGGTCGTCGCCCGTCGCGTCGCGGCCGGCGTGCTGTCCGCCGGGCACGCCCGCGCCCTCCTCGCGGTCGAGGACGGCGCGGCGATGGAGCGGCTCGCCCAGCGGATCGTCGCCGAGGGACTCTCCGTGCGCTCTGTCGAGGAGATCGTCGCGCTCGGTGGGGAGGCCGCACCGGCGCCGCGACGCAGCCAGCCGCGCCCCGGCGGCCGGCACCCGCAGCTCGACGACTGGTCGGCCGCCCTGTCGGACCACCTCGACACCCGCGCCTCCATCACGCTCGGCAAGCGCAAGGGCAAGGTGACGATCGAGTTCGCGAGCGTCGACGACCTCCACCGCATCATGGCCGCCATGGGTGTCGATCCCCAGGCCTGAGCACGGTCAACACCCTCTGACCCCTCGCGCACCCTGAATCGACTCGTGATCACCGGATCCGGTGACCCCGAATCGAGTCGAGAGGCGCGAGCGCGCGCAGGGACAGGATGAGGGCCCACCGCGATCGCACGCGGTGGGCCCTCGTCACGCAGATTCCGCTGCGCAGCAACGAAACTCGCGGGGTGATCTCAGCCGAGGAAGGGCTCAAGCTCGCGGAGCAGCTTGGGCTTGGCCTGGGCGCCGGTGAGGACCTTGACGAGCTCGCCGCCCTGGTAGACGTGCAGCGTCGGGACGGAGGTGATGCCCTTGCTCGCCGTGATCTCCGGGTTCGCGTCGATATCGAGCTTGTAGATGTCGAGCTTGTCGGCGTGGTCGCGGGCGATCTCGTCGAGGACGGGGGCGATGAGGCGGCACGGGCTGCACCACGTCGCCCAGAAGTCGACGATCGTCACCTTGTCGCCCTGCAGGACGTCGCTCTCGAACGTCGCGTCCGAGGTGTTCTTCGTGGCCATGGTTCCTTCCGGGGTTCGGTCTCGGGGATGGGGTGGGGGATGTGCGTCAGTCGATCACCGCGGACCGACAACGGCCGCGGTGCTCCGGCGTCAGGACGGGGAGGCCTGCGGCTCCTGCGCGGCGGCCTGGTCACGGTCGGCGAGCCAGCGCTCGGCGTCCAGGGCCGCGGCGCAGCCGGACCCGGCAGCCGTGATCGCCTGGCGGTAGGTGTGGTCGACGAGGTCGCCGCACGCGAAGACGCCCTCGACGTTCGTGCGCGACGAGCGCCCCTGCGCGACGACGTAGCCCTCGGCGTCGAGCTCGACGAGCGGCTCGCCGCCCTCGACCTGGAGCAGCTCGTTGCGGGGGTCGTGCCCGATGGCGACGAACAGGCCGGTCACCGGCAGCTCGCGCGTCTGCCCGGTCTCGGTGTCGGTGAGCGTGATCCCGCTGACCTTGTCCTCGCCGTGGATGGCCGTGACCTGGCTGTTCCACTGGAACTCGATCTTCTCGTCGGCGTGGGCCCGCTCCGCCATGATCTTGCTCGCGCGCAGCTCCCCCCGGCGGTGGACCAGGTGGACCTTCTTCGCGAACCGCGTGAGAAAGGTGGCCTCCTCCACCGCGGAGTCACCGCCGCCGACGACGGCGATCTCCTGGTCGCGGAAGAAGAAGCCGTCGCACGTGGCGCACCAGCTCACGCCGTGGCCGGACAGGCGTTTCTCGTTCGGCAGGCCGAGCTCGCGGTACGCCGAGCCCATCGCGAGGATGACCGCCCGGGCACGCCAGACGCGGCCGGACCCGTCGGTGATCGTCTTGACCTCGCCGTGGAGGTCGAGGGAGACGGCGTCGTCGGTGACGAGCGTCGCGCCGAACCGCTCGGCCTGGGCGCGCATGTTGTCCATGAGCTCCGGGCCCATGATCCCGTCGCGGAACCCGGGGAAGTTCTCGACCTCGGTGGTGTTCATCAGCGCGCCGCCGGCGGTGACGGACCCCTCGAGGACGACGGGGGCGAGGTTCGCGCGGGCCGTGTAGACGGCGGCGGTGTAGCCGGCCGGCCCGGAGCCGACGATGACGACGTCGCGGATCTCGCCCTCGTCCGGGCCCTCCCGCTCGGGGAGGGCGCCGACGGCGAGGCCGGCGCCGGTGGCGGCGGAGATGATGATCGGGTCGGTCACGGGAGTCCTTCGTCGGGGGCGGGCGCCGGTGGGAACGCCAGTCTACGAAGGGTTGTTCCCGCGGGCGGGAACGACGGGCGGGGGACGGCGCGCGTCGGTGCGGGTCGGTGCGGGTCGGTACGCGGGGTCAGCGCGCCGGAGGCGGCACGTCGACGGGCCCGGCGAGAAGGTCGCACCCCTCGTCGACGAGCACGGCTCGGCCCTCGCCGGAGGCGTCCCGGGCCAGCAGCACGACGGTGCGGTCCGCGCCCGTGCCGCCGATCGCAGCGCGGATGCGGCCGCGGCCGAGGAAGGCGCCGTCGACCCCGGCGATGGGGTCGAGGCAGGCCAGGGCGCGGTCCTCGGACAGCCTCGGGCGACCGGCCGGCGCGGGTCGCGCACCTCGTACCAGCCCGGCGACGTCCCCGCGCAGATCGCGCGGCCGTAGGGCGCGCGGCGCAGCGGCGACGGGCACCTGCGGACCGTCGAACGCGGGCGAGCCGGGGTCGGCGATCAGCGGGACGAGGCCGCGGGACGACGTCGACCCGGTCGGCCGGGTCGAACCCGGCCGCGTGGCGGTGTCGGAACCGGCCACCGCGTCGGGGGCGGCGCTCCCGACGGACTGGTCGGTGCCCAGGGTCTGGGCGAGCAGGACGCCTCCGGCGGGCAGGAGCAGCGCGGCCGCGGCAGCACCGGCGAGGGCGGGCCGCAGGCGGCCTCGGCGACGGTGCGGCACGTCGATGGCCACCGTCTGCGGGCCGGCACCGACGGGTCCGGGGTGGCGGTCGCCGAGCTCGGCCCGCAGCCGGGCGTCGAGGCGGGCGGCGACGTCCTCGGGCATCCGCGCCTCCTGGTCGGGCAGGGAGGCCAGCAGGGCGCGCATCCCCGTCGGGTCGTCCTCGATCGGACGGTCGGGGTCGAGGTCGGTCACGGCTGCCTCCTCTCCGGTCGTGCTCGGCCGGTGCCGGGTCCCGGCCCTCGTGGGTCCGACGTGCGGGCGACGGCATGGGTTCCCGGCGCCCGCGGTGGGCCGTCGGACCCCGGGCGGTCGCCCCCGACACCCAGCAGCTGCGCGAGGGCCGCCCGGCCACGGAAGCAGCGCGACTTCACCGTGCCGGGCGCGACCCCGAGGGTGGTGGCCGCCTCCGCGACGGGGACACCGTGCATGTCGACGAGGACCAGCGCGGCCCGCTGCGCCTCGGGCAGACGGGCGAGGGCGTCGTGGACGTCGAGGCGGGTGATCGCCCGCTCGTGCTCGTCGTGCGGGGCCGCGAGCGCGCCCGCGTGGTCACCGAGGGTGTCGAGGTCGTCGCTCGGGCGCAGCCGACGCAGCTGGTCGATCGAGGCGTTGACGACGATCCGGTGCAGCCACGTCGTCACCGCGGCGTCACCGCGGAACGAGGCCGCCCGGCGGTGCGCGGCGAGGAAGGCCTCCTGGACGGCGTCCTCGGCGAGGTTGGCGTCCCGGCACGTGCGCAGCGCCAGGGCCCACGCGCGGTCCCGGTGGCGGGCCACGAGCTCGCCGAACGCGCTCGGATCACCGGCGACGTGCGCCGCGAGGAGCTCGGCGTCGGGGCGGTCCGCCGGGACGGTCACGGCTCAGGCGCTGTAGAGCGCGATCTCGGTCAGGGTCGCGCGGTAGGCGCCGTCGCTCGAGCGGGAACCGTCGGTGAACCACACGATGACGTAGCGGCCCGTGGTCCCGGCAGGTGCCGTGAGCGTCACCTTCCCGGCGCGTCCCTTCGACCCGCCGACGAGCTTCGCCCCGTCCTTCTGCGGCTTCTGGGCGGCGTAGACCTCGACGTTCGCCGCCTGCGGCAGGTCGAGGACGGCCTTGCCGAGCGTCGTCTTGCTGCCGAGGTCGATGGCCAGGCCCACGCCCTGCTTCACCTGGGAGATCGGCGCCTGGTAGCCCTCGGTCGTCCACGCGGTGGCCTTGTCCTCGTCCCAGGCCTTGCTCGTGTCGGCGTTGTGCTCGGTCCCGTCACCCAACGGGTCGTAGCCGACGACGCTGTCGAAGGCCACCTGCCGGTCGCTGCCGGTCTTGTCGTCGGGGATCCGCGGGCCGAGCGGCTGGGTCGAGGTGTCGGCCCCCGGCAGCGCGGGGAAGGCGACGTCCTGCCCGGAGTTCAGCGAGCCGAAGATGCCCAGCGAGCACAGGGCGAGGGTGAGGACGACGAGACCGGCGAGGACGGCTGCGGTCTGCTGCCGGGAGGGCGGCCCCCCGGCGGACGCGGGCAGGAACGGGGCGGGGCTCTCGTAGGTGTCCTGCACCTCGGTCTGCCGGATGCCGACCCGCTTGCGCTCCTCGCTCTGGGACACCGCCTCCTTGCGGGCCCGGCGATCGGTGGCGACGTCGGTGGCCCGGGCGCCGACGTTGCGGGCGAGGCCCGCCAGCCGCGCGCGGGCGGCCGCGGCCCCGGCGGCGGCGCTGGCCGCGGTCGTGGCGCCCGACCCCGTGCGTGCGGCGTCGACGGACCCGGTGGTCGCTGCGGCGGACCCGGTGGCGGCCGCCTGCTTGGCGGCCCGCTCGGCGGCGCCGGCCGCGGTGGCCACCCCGCGCCCGCGCCGCCGAGTGGCTATCGCCTCTACACCTTCTTTGCAGGCGGCGAACAGAGGGGGCTCAGGCTCCTGCTGCGTTCCTTCCACCAGACACCAAAGAATGGCAGAACCATCGCGTTTCATCCCGCGTGCATTCG
>NZ_LT985196.1:698272-795658 GCF_900289115.1 Janibacter massiliensis
CATTGTTTATTGTACGTTATTTTGTTTTATGAGTTCTAGTACCTACTATAGCATCACCTGATTTTTTTCCGGACACTATGGAATTCATAGAGGCGGGGGGGGGGGGTTGGTCTTGGTCGCTCGGCCCGGGGGAGAGGCGCCCGGCCGCCGTCGTGCCCGGAGCCGCCTCCGGGGCCGTCGACCCGCCGGTGGCGGGCGCGGCGGCGGTCGAGAGCCTCGAGCTGGTCCGCTGCACGGGGATGGGCGACCACGGAGCGATCTGGGCGGCGTAGTCCCCGGGGGAGACGGGACCGGCGTCCTCGCTCAGCGTCAGGCGGCACAGCGCGTCGAGGTCCCCCGGCACTCCGCCGACGACCTCCGACGGGCGCGCGAGGTCCCCGGCGAGCGTCATCGCCCGCGGCAGGCCCGCGGTGTCGCCGGAGAGGGGCCAGGCACCCGTGAGACCCGCGTACGCGAGGGCGACGACCCCGACGGCGTCGCGGCGCTCCCCGTCGTCGCCGTCGTCCGCCCCGGCGAGCGCGGCGTCCGTGCCCAGGCCGGAGACCTTCACGGCCCCCTGGGGGGAGAGCAGGACGCAGGCGGGGGTGAGCCGGCGGTGGTGCAACCCCCGACCGGTCCCCGCGTCGAGCCCCGCGGCCACCTCACCGGTGATCCGGCGGACCTCCTCGGCCGGCAGCGGACCCTCGGAGAGCACGTCGGCGAGGGTGCGGGCGCCGGAGCTGTCCTCCTCGACGACCCAGGCCCACCGCTCGTCCTGGCCGATGTCGTAGATGCGCACGAGGCGCGGGTTGTCGACGACCGCGCAGCGGCGAGCGGCGTCGAGCACGTCGGCGGCGCGGGCGGCGTCGTCCCGAGGGACGAGCAAGAGCGTGACGTCGCGGTCGAAGGTCGTGTCGTGGCCGACCCAGCGGGTGCCGCTCTCGCGCGTGGAGAGGGGTCGACGCAGCTCGTAGCGTCCGGCGATGAGGGTGCCCGGGCCAACCCCGTCCACGTGCAGCTCCTGGGTGTCGACGACATGCGGTCGGCACCGGCCGGTCTGGCCGGTCGGCGCTCGCAAGCGGCCATCCTAGGTGCAGGTCCCTGACAGCCGCCCGTGCGCGGCGTCCCCCCGCGCGCCCTCAGCCCGGCTCAGCCGCGGCGCAGGGGGAGGCGGCGGCCCACCGCCCCCAGGACCCGACCGACCGGTGCGACCGCCGACCAGGCGTCGGTGACCCCGAGCAGGCGGGCGACGGCCCACGTGAGCAGGAGCATCGCGATCCCCACGCCGCCGCCGACGAGCGTGCCAGGCAGGAGCGTGTCGCCGACGAGCATCGTCAGGGTCGTCGCGAACGCCCAGCCGATGACCCCCGCGAGGGCGGCGGCGACGACGAGGCGGAGGAGGTCCCCGAGCACCGGGCGCAGCCCCAGCGGGCCGAGGGCGCGCCGGAGGAGGGTGAACCCGACGAGGGCCGCGGCGAGGTTGCCGACGGACTGCCCGATGCCGACCCAGGTGGCGACCTCCCCGACGGGTCGGGTGCCGCCGTAGACCGTGAACGCGATGGACAGCCCCGTGACGAGCAGCTGGAGCGCGAACGGCGTGCGACCGTCCTCGAGCGCGTAGAAGACCCGCTGGACGAGGTAGAGCCAGCCGTACGGGACGAGGCCCGCGATCATCGCGACGAACACCCCGACGAGGGCGTCGGTCTCGTTGCGCGGGTTGAGGGGGAAGACCGCCTGGGTGATGAGCGGGGCGAGGACGATGCTCGCCGCGGTCACCGGCACCAGCAGCAGCGCGGGCGTGCGGATGCCCGCGCGCAGGTCGGCCCGCACGGACTCGGTGTCCTCGTCCGCGGCCGCCGTCGACATCCGGGTGAAGAGGGCGGTGACGAGCGAGACCGTGACGAGGGAGTGGGGGAGCATGAAGATGAGGAAGACGAACGAGTAGCCCGCCAGACCCGCGGTGTCCGGCAGCCCCGTGCGGGTCGCGCGCTCGGTCGCGGCCGTGAGGACGCGCGTGGTGACGGTGAAGCCGCCCTGCGCGACGACGAGCGCGAGGAAGGTCCACATCGCCATCCGCGAGGCGCCGCGCAGGCCGCTGCCGCGGATCCCCCACGACGGTCGGAAGGCGAACCCCGCGCGGCGCAGCGACGGGACGAGGACGAGCGCCTGGAGGACGATCGAGAGGGTCGCCGTCCCGCCGAGGACGGCGATCATCGTCGGCGACCACTGGTCGACGGGCGCGTGGAACGGCTGGTCCGTGAGATAGAACCACGCGAGCCCGGCGAGGGCGACGACGTTGGCGAGGGCGGGTGCCCACATGAACGCCCCGAACCGCCCGGCGGCGTTGAGGACCTGCCCGAGCAGCGTGTACATCCCGTAGAAGAACACCTGCGGGACGCAGATGAAGGCGAAGGTCGTCGCGAGGGCGGTCGCACCGCTGGGCCAGCCGGGGTCGACGTACAGCGCGACGAGCAGCGGCGAGGCCGCGGTGAGCACGACGGTCGCGCCGGCGAGGATCGTCAGGCCGAGGGTCAGGAGGCGGTTGACGTAGGCGGTGCCGCCGTCCTCGGCCTTCATCGCCCGGGCGATCTGCGGGACGATGACGGCGTTGAGGATCCCGCCCGCGAGCAGCAGGTGGATGATGTTCGGCAGCGTGTTCGCGACGTTCCACGCGTCGGCCGCGAGGACGCCGGTCGCTCCGACGACGGCGGCGGTGAGGGTGTTCCGCGCGACGCCGAGGACCCGGGAGGCGAGGGTCCCTGCCGCCATGACGACGCTCGAGCGGGCGATGTCGCCGTCGCTGAGGCCTCGGTCCCCGCGCTCCCGTGCGACCGCGTCCTCCTCGGTGGTCGGGAGGGGTTCGTCCGCCGCCGGCACCTGCGCCCAGCCGCCCGGATCGGCGGGGGCGCCCAGCAGGGAGCCGACACCCTCGTGGTCGTCGAGCTCGTCGCTCACGCGGATTCTCCCTGGGGGTCGGTCGGGTCGGTGCAGTCGGAGGTGGGGTCCGGCGTTGCGCCGGTCGTCGCCGCCCGGCGGGCGCGGTTGCGGGTCCGCCACGTGCCGAGGACGAGCAGCAGTCCCGCCGCCCCGCCGATCGCCCAGTAGATCCAGCTCCCGGTCGGGCGCAGGTACAGCCGCAGGCTCGCCGGTTGCGAGATGGCCGCGCCGTCGGGGGTCTGCGCCTGGACCCGGACGGGGACGTTGCCGGAGGCGAGGGCGGTCGCGCGGACGGTGACGGTCCGGCGTGCGCGCGGCCCGATGGAGATCGGCTCGGGCGGGGTGATCCGCAGCCGCCGGTCGCCGGGCTCGAGGACGATGCGGACCCCCTCGAGCCGGACGTCGAGCGTGTTGACGATCGTCACCTGGAGGCGGCCGTTGTCGGCGAAGAAGTTCACCTCTCCCGAGGAGATGCTGACCGCGCCCCGCGAGCCCCGCGCCTGGCGCTGGAGGGTGCCGATGGCGGAGAGCCACTCCCGGGGCGCCGTGCGGTACCGGGTGGAGGCGAGCTGGCGGGCCGCCTCCCGGACGTCCGCCCGATAGGACGAGCCGTCGCCGCGGACCTCGGCGATCGCCTCGAGGTCGGTGAGGAGCTGCTCGATCCGCGCCGACCGTGCGCCCGTGAGGACGGTGCTCCCCCCGATCGACGGGGCCGCCGTGCCGGAGGCGGTCGCTGCTGCGTCCGCGTCGGTGGCGGGCAGGGCGAGCGCGCCCGCCCCGTCGGCCGGGCGGCTCGCGGTGGAGAAGCTCGCCGGGGCGAGCCAGGGCGCGGCATCGCGGGCCGCGAGGGCGCTCGGCAGCCGGGAGTCACCGGCACCGCCGCGAGGCAGGGCGAGGACGACGCTCCGGTCCGTCCCGGCCGCCTCGGCGACGAGCGCGGCGCTGTCGGCGATGGCAGCCATCCGGCGGTCGGCCGAGGCCCACCCTGCGGGGTCGAGGACGAGGGCCCGGTCGTCCTGCACGGCGATCACCGCATCGTCCTCCCCCTCGACACGGTGGGCCGAGGTCGGCGTCAGCCCGGAGGCCGGGAGCGCGGACCCGGCGACGAGCTGTACCGGGTCCTCGTCGTCGAAGATCCCCCGCAGCGCGCTCGTCCTCTCCTGCGAGGTGAGCCCGTCGGCGGGCCACGCGACGTCGGCCCGGGCGCGGGGGTGCCGGCCGGCGACGCGAACGGCGGTGGCGTGCTGGCGGTCGACGAGCTCGCGGCCGGACTCGGACTGGGTACCGGCGACGACGTCGGCATCGCCCATCGGCAGGACGATCGACTCGTCCCGGGACATGAGGGCGCCCAGCGTGCGGGCCACCGCTTGACGCAGCCGTCGCTCGGCGGCGTCGGCGGTGCCCGCGCCGCGCGCGGCCCGGGCGGGGGTCAGCAGCGTGGGGTCGATCGCCCAGACGACGTCACGCCCGCGCCCGGCCTCGATCGCGCGGGCGATGCTCGAGCGGGGGCCGATCGCGGCGCGCCACGCCTCGAGCCGGGCCTGCCCGCGCGGACCGAAGAGGGTGGCGTCGGGCGGGAGGGTCAGCGGCACGAGCACGGCCTGCCGGAGGGGGACGTACTCCTTGGCGCGCTGGAAGCCGAGGAAGGTGTGGGTCGGCACGATGGCGTCGGACTCGTCGAACTCGGTCGAGGGGTCGTCGGCGAGCTGGAGGCTGACGGGCACCGCCCCCCACGACGACGGGGCGCGCTGCGCGAGCCGCGGGACCGTGACCCGCACCCCGCGGCTCGCACCGGGGCGGATCCGGCCGTCGATGCGGGTCTGGCCGAGGACCGGGCCGGTCGCGAGGTCGGTCGAGCCCGCCCAGGCCCGGACCGCCGCTCGCCCGGTGCCCGGGGTGCCCTGGACGACGGTGAGGACCGGGTCGGTGAGGGTGCGTTCCGAGGAGTTGCGGACGACCACCCGCACGGTGACGCTCTGCGACCCCCGGGCGACGAGCGGGGACACGTCCTGGGTGAGCACGTCGCGGGCGGCCGTGGTGCTCGCCGGCGTTCCCGCGCCGGCGGCACGGGCCGGGGCCATCGCCGCGTCGGCGCGGGTCGCGGCAGGGGGACCGGCGAGGCCGGGCACGGCCGTCGCGAGGGCGAGCACTGCCCCTGTCACGGCTCCGACCACCCGGCGCCGCCGCCTCGCCAGGGACATCAGGCGTCGCCGGACAGCCGCAGCCACGCCTCTCGGGCGATCCGGCGCTCGTTGGGGAACGTGAGGTGGCGGTGCGCCTCGTCGAGCGGCAGCCACGCGACGTCGATCGCCTCGTGGTCGGGGTCGTTCTCGATCGTCAGCTCCCCGCCGGTCGCCTCGAGAAGGTAGTGGTGGACGTACTTGTGGATCCGGCGGTCGTGGGTGGCGAACCAGTAGTCGATCGTGCCCAGCTCGATGAGGACCCGGGCCTCGATGCCGGTCTCCTCCGCGACCTCGCGCGCCGCGGTCTGGGGGAGGGTCTCCCCGTGCTCGATGTGGCCCTTCGGCAGGCACCACTCGACCCGCCCCGCGCGGTTGCGACGGGCGATGACGGCGATCCGCGCGCGGCCCTCGTGCACGTCGACGACGATGCCCCCGGCCGACCTCTCCTCCACGGCCGGCAGGCGCCGACCGGTGCGGGAAGCGGGGAGGCTGCTCATCCCGCAACCTTAGCGTTGATGCCGGTGTGGCTGCTGGGACGAAGCCGGTAGCCGCTAGCGTGACCGACGACGGGGGCCGGTCCAGGGTCTCCGCGGACCGGATCGGCGCACCGGATGACGAGCGAGCAGTCCCGCGCCGTGGCGATCGCCCTGGGTGCCGGCATCCGGCTGTTCGCCGTGATCCTCGCGCTGGCGGCGTGGTTCCTCGCGAGCCTGGCGGGCTGGGCGGATCACCACACGAGCAACGGGGGCCCGGCGTGGCAGCGGGCCGCGGTCTCGTGGGGCGCCGTCGGCGCCCTCGTGCTGGTGCTGGTCTCCCTCGTGCCGACCCGGGTCGCGCGTGTACTCGCGACGGTCGCGCTCGCCATCTCCGTCGTCGCGGTGGTCGGCGCCTTCACCCTGCCCTGACGGGGGTCCGGCGGTCGTCGCTCCGCGCCGAACGTCTCAAGAACCCAAGCACATCTCCACCTCACCCGGCGACACCGCCGGCGTTCCCCATCTGCAGACCGAGAACCACGTCCTCATTCGTCGCGACCGACCACACCGAGTCCCGGCGGGCGGTGACGGTGTGCGGTGCGAGGCTGCCACGTGGGGGGTTGGTGCGCTGCGTTCTGCCCGCTACGTGAGGCTGAGGCTGAGGCTGCGGCAGCGGTGGTGGCGAGGATGCTGGCGGCGACGACGGAGCCGACGACGGGCCAAGGGATGGTGAGCACGAGCATGGCGTTGTCGACGAAGAGGGCGGGTACGGCGACTGCAACGATGGCGCCGAGGATGGCCCATGCAATGGCGGTCAGTAGCGGGTGGCCGATGTAGGCGGCGGCGACCTGACGGGTGTACGCCGCAGGGACGCCGACGGCCCGTAGGCCGGTGGTGATGGGGGCGAGGTCGGCGGAGATGCGGCGGGCGACGACCCAGGCCATCGCGGCGACAGCGAGGGCGAACAGCCAGGAAGCGCCGGTAAGCCAGAGGGGGAACTTGGTCGTGGGTGGCATCCGGGGGGTGAACAGGTAGCCGCTGTCGAATCTCCCCAGTTGGGGTGCGGCCTCGGCACGGTCCACGTCGGCGCGGGTGGGTGCTTCGTACACGAGGTTGGTTCTTGCCGCGTGCAGAGCCTTGTCCGGCAGGTTCCGGTCGAGGGTGATGGCCTCGACGAACGGGGAGAGCGCCGGAGCTATGGGGACGGTCGCCGTGTCCTCGGGGCGCCAGTGGCGCCCGTCGGGATCGAGCGTGAAGGTCGTCGGTCCCGCCTGGGGGAGCAGGACCCCTCCGCGGGT
Source organism: Janibacter massiliensis (assembly GCF_900289115.1). Taxonomy (GTDB): domain Bacteria; phylum Actinomycetota; class Actinomycetes; order Actinomycetales; family Dermatophilaceae; genus Janibacter_A; species Janibacter_A massiliensis. The sequence goes on from NZ_LT985196.1 coordinate 705,143, forward strand.
GAGGACGGATCGTTGGTGCTCGTCGAGGGAGTGGCCGAGGAGGCGCTCGACCTCCCCGGCGTCACGAAAGCTGGTCAACGGCCCCATGGGTTCGTTTCGAAAGCCCGGCACGCGGAAGACGACGGGGTCGTGTAGGCCCGAGGCGTGCTCGAAGTCCCGCCGGACACCGGCGGGGACGGTGCTCTCGTCCAGCGGTTGAAGCATGACCCGGTCGGCGGGTAGTTCGGGGACGTAGTGGGCGGCAGCGTAGGCCTTCTGGGAGGCCAGCGTGGTGGCCAGGCTGAGTGCGACGACGCTCGCGGCGCATATGGCGAGGGCGACCGTGGAGACGAGGCCGCCTTGGGCGCGGATCTTTCGGGCGGCGAGGTCGGCCGGGGGACCGAGCCGGGCCAAGAGACCGGTGGTGGCCGTGATCACGTCCGGGGTGAGTGTTGCCCAGGCGAGCGCCACGATGACGACGAGCAGGGATCGCACGACCTCGTCCTGCGCGGATGGCCCGACAAGCAGGATCGCGGCGCAGGACAGTGCGACGGTGAGGGTGCGGCGGAGCGTGGTGAGGACCTTGCCGCCGCGGCGCGCGGTGGCGCGGTTGGTCTGGGCGCGTTCGGGCCGGGTGGTCCACAGCCCGACCACCACCGCGGCGACGGTGGGGATGGCCGCCAGGCGGATCGCCTCGGCCCAGGGGAGGGACACGTTGGGCAGCTCGCGCCCGGTGATCTGGGGCATGAGCGGACGCAGGAGCAGCGCCAGGGCGATACCGACCAGGGCGCCAATCACCGCGCTGGCGGCCGCGCTGACGCCATTGGCGATGGCCGTGGCCGACGCCAGGGCGGAACGGGGGGTGCCGATGGCGCGGAACGTCGGGGCGTGCGTGCGCACCCAACGGCCGCTGAACAGGGCCAGCAGTGCACCGGCCCCGACCAGCAGGAGGGTCGACGGACCCAGGTACAGCAACGGTTGTCTCGTCAGCAGGGTCGACCGGTGGCCGACTGCGAGGTCACTGCGGGTGACGACCTCCGGGTCCTGATCCGGGTCGAAACTGCTCTCGGTGATCGCGGACGCCGTCTCCCTAGGGTCACCGCCGCCGCTCCAGTAGGCGACCGGGTTCGTGGACATCGAGGGGTAACGACCGATGATGGATGCGTCGAGGGATGCCCAGGTGCCCGGGGACGCATACAGGGTGCGCCCCTTCAGGGACTCGGCGGACCGCACGACGCCCACGACGTCGAAGGTGACGACCTCGTTGTCCAGCACGAAACGTTGGCCGGGTGATGCGCCGGTCGCGTCGCTGACGGCCACCTCACCGGCTCTGGTGGGCCACCGGCCCTCGATCAGGGTGTCCCGGGACGGGAACGGGCGATCCACCCATGGCCCCTCCCTGTACCAGACCGCGTTTCCCGCGGTGTCCTCGAACAACCCCTGCAGCCCGATCCACCCGTTGGCATGGCGGTGGGTCAACGCAGCCCGCTCCCGCGTCGTCGGCCCGTGACCGATGTCAACGGGCCGCCACCCCTCCACCGAGGCGTCGGCCTCACCCAAGCTCCAGCCGACCCGTTGGTCCACAGACCGCACGAACGCCGTGCTCGCCGTCCACGTGAACGCCAAGAGCGCCACGACGACCCCGACCAGACCGATGCTGCGGCGCAGGGCCGCGCTCCGACCGAACGCCCGCAGCACCGGTCCGCTGCGTGACAACCTGCCGGTCACCACTGACCCCAGGTCGACGGCTCGGGCACGAAACGCCCATCCTCCATGTGCAGCACCCGATCGGCTGCACCAGCCACACGGGGGTCGTGGGTCACCACCAGCGCCGCCACCCCGTCCGCACACAACTGCCGCACCAGCTCGACGACCGCCCGCGAGGAGTCGGTGTCGAGGTTGCCGGTCGGCTCGTCCGCCAAGAGCACGCGTCGCCCACCGACCATCGCCCGGGCGATCCCGACGCGCTGACGCTGACCGCCGCTCATCCGGTCCGGCACCCGATCCTGCAAACCCTCCAAGCCGACCCGCTCCAGCATCTGCACGGCCTGGGCGCGCGCCTCACCGCGCACCACGCCGGCCATCACCAGCGGGAGCTCGACGTTCTCCACCGCCGTCAGCTCCGGCACCAGGAGATGGTCTTGGAAGACGACCCCCACGTCCTTGAGGCGAAGGGCGGTGCGGTCGCGCTCCGAGCGGCCGACCATCTCCTGCCCGAAGACCTCCACACCGCCCTCCGCGCCGTCGAGGAGGCCCGCGACCACGTGAAGCAAGGTGCTCTTGCCGCACCCACTGGCCCCCATCAGTGCGACGAATTCCCCGGCCGTGACGGTCAGCGACACCCCATCGACCGCGACGAGCCGCATCTCGCCCTCGCCGTAGGACTTCCGCACATCCCGGACCACCAGAGCACCAGAGCCGACACCTGCCACCGTTCCCCCCAATGTTGTTCGACCGACGCAGTCAGATCAGCAGGAGTTGTTCATCCGCCACGACTTCATGTCGTCGTTGTAGGCGGCTCCCACGAACGACACCTCCCTGCGCGCCAGCATGTTGTAGCAGTCACCTCGACCGTCCCGCTCGTCGTACCAGGCGCCGTTGCGCGAGGTGGGGTTCTCCCACGACGACATCGTGTTCGGAGCCGACACGTTGGTCACCGGCTGTCCTGCGGTCTTGGCCGAGATCAGGCCTTGAAATCCAGAGTTGACGTAGGAACATGCCTTCGTCGTGCCGGGACACAGTCGCGGGTTCCCTGCCGTTGCTGGGGATGCTGCAAGCGCGAACGAGGCCCCGATCGCCACAACGGCCAACGTATTGCCAACACGCATGATGTTTCATCCCTTGGTGGATGCCCCGCTTTCGGGGCTGGAACGCAGCCTTCAGGACAGAAATGAACCTCCGGCGTACCCCCCCATGAACAGCAGGCGAACGTGGCGACGGGGCTGGTCTCACTGGTGGTGAGGGACATCGTCCCGGCCACGCCCTACCCTTGTGCGCACGATGACTGACCCCACGACCGGTGCCCCCGCCGTCCCGCCCGAGGTGTACCGCGAGGCCGCCGGACGGCTCGCCCCGGTCCTGCCGGTCCTCACCGATCTCGGCGAGCGCTTCGCCGCGGCGGGTCACGACCTCGCGCTCGTCGGTGGTCCGGTCCGGGACGCCTTCCTCGGTCGGACGAGCAACGACCTCGACCTCACGACGAGCGCCCGGCCCGACGACATCGAGCCGATCCTCGCGGCGTGGGGCGACACGACGTGGGACATGGGGCGCGAGTTCGGGACGATCGGTGCGCAGCGCCACGGCGCGGCCCCGGGCGGCGGGGACCTCGTCGTCGAGGTGACGACCTACCGCGCCGACGCCTACGACGGGCAGACCCGCAAGCCGGTCGTCGCGTTCGGCGACGACCTCGAGGGTGACCTCGTCCGGCGCGACTTCACCGTCAACGCGATGGCGCTGCGGCTGCCGGACCTCACGTTCGTCGACCCGCACGGGGGGCTGCTCGACCTCGCCGCCCGTCGGCTGCGCACCCCCGCACCGCCCGAGGTCTCCTTCGGCGACGACCCCCTGCGGATGATGCGCGCGGCCCGGTTCGCCGCGCAGCTCGGACTCGTCGCGGCGCCCGAGGTCGTCGCCGCGATGACCGAGCGCGCGGGGACGATCGAGATCGTGTCCGCCGAGCGGGTGCGGGACGAGCTCGTCAAGCTCCTCCTGGCCGACACGCCCCGGCCGGGCCTGGGGCTGCTCGTCGACACCGGGCTGGCGCAGCACGTCCTGCCCGAGATCCCGGCCCTGCGGCTGGAGATCGACGAGCACCACCACCACAAGGACGTCTACGAGCACTCGCTCACCGTCCTCGAGCAGGCGATCGACCTCGAGGGCGGCGACGTGCCCGGGCCCGACCTCGTCCTGCGCCTGGCCGCGCTGCTGCACGACATCGGCAAGCCGGCGACCCGCCGCTTCGAGGACGGTGGCCGGGTGTCCTTCCACCACCACGACGTCGTCGGCGCGAAGCTCACGGCGAAGCGGATGCGGGCGCTGCGGTTCGACAAGGAGACGACGAAGGCCGTCGCCCGGCTCGTCGAGCTGCACCTGCGCTTCCACGGCTACGGCGACGGGCAGTGGACCGACTCGGCGGTGCGCCGGTACGTCACCGACGCCGGACCCCTGCTGTCCCGGCTGCACCTGCTCACCCGCGCCGACTGCACGACCCGCAACCGGCGCAAGGCGCAGCGACTGGCCGCGGCGTACGACGACCTCGAGGCCCGGATTGCCGAGCTGCTGGAGAAGGAGGAGCTCGGGAAGGTCCGGCCCGAGCTCGACGGGCACGAGATCGCCGCGACGCTCGGGATCAGCCCCGGACCGGTGCTCGGCCGGGCGTACGCCCACCTGCTCGAGATCCGCCTCGACGAGGGGCCGATCGGCCAGGACGCGGCCCGCGCGCGGCTCCTCGCCTGGTGGGCGAACCAGCCGGAGTCGACCGCCTGACGCGTCGCCGGTCTACGCTCGGTGCACGTGACGACGCCCCTGCCGCCGGACCTGCCGGGCCTGACGCACGTCCGGCTCCTGGGGTCCGGCGGGTTCGCGGACGTGCACCTCTACCAGCAGGAGCTGCCGCGGATGCTCGTCGCGGTGAAGATCCTGCGCGCGAGCGCCGGGGCGAACCTCGCGCAGCAGCTCGTCGACGAGGCGAACACGATGGCCGAGCTCGCCGAGCACCCGTACATCGTGACGATCTTCCGGGCCGGCACGACGGTCGACGGCCGGGCGTACCTCGTCATGGCCTACCTCCCGCAGCCCAACCTCGCCGTGCGGGCGCGCACCCAGCCGCTGTCGGTCGCCGACGCGCTGCGCACCGGCGTCCAGCTCGCCTCCGCGGTCGAGACAGCGCACCGGGCGCGGGTGCTGCACCGCGACATCAAGCCGGCGAACGTCCTCATGTCGTCGTACGGCACCCCCGCGCTCGCCGACTTCGGCATCGCCGGCCGTGCCGAGACCCTCGGCTCCGAGGAGGAGATCGGCCTCTCCATCGCCTGGGCGCCCCCGGAGGTCCTCCACGGGCTCAGCCACGGCTCCGTCGCCGCCGACGTCTACTCGCTCACCGCGACGATCTGGTACCTGCTCACCGGCCGCACCCCCTTCGAGCAGGTCGGCGGCGACAACTCCGAGGACGCGCTCGTGGCCCGGACGACGCACGAGCCGGCACCCCGGACGGGCCGCGCGGACGTCCCCGAGTCCCTCGAGCGGCTGCTCCAGCACGGCATGGCGAAGGACCCGGCGCGCCGACCGCGCTCGGCCCTCGCGCTCGCGACCGACCTCCAGGCGATCGAGCAGGAGCTGCGCCTGCGGCGGACCGACGTCGTCCTCCTCGACCGGGGGGTCGACGAGCATCCCCACACCGCGACGGGGGCCCCGACGCGGGTGCGCTCGGTCCCGGCGTCGGGCGCGACGACCGACCCGAGCCCCGCGCCGGCCCGGGAGGCCGAGGCGACGCCCGCCCGCCGCCGCTCGTGGTGGCCCGCCGCGCTGGCTGGCGCGCTCGCCGCGGGCCTCCTCGTCGGCGGCGGGGTCGTCGCCGGTCGACGGGTCTTCGACGACGGCAACGCCAGCGCGAGCGCCCCGCCCTCGTCCGACGCCTCCTCGCCCACGGCCGGCGGGACGTCGACGGGGTCGACGGGCGACCCCTCCGCGTCCACCTCCGCCACGGGCGCGGCGCCGACCGCCGCGCCGACCGCCTCGACGACCGGCGCCGCGACGATCGACCGGTGCGTTGTCGGGACCTGGCGAACGACGCGCCACGAGGAGCCGGCGCTCGGGATCACCTCGCTCGATCGCACCCTGCGGTTCACCGAGGACGGGCACCTGACGATCACGTACGACCAGGCCCGGGCCGGCGGCGCGGGGATGGTCTTCGACGGCACGGTCGAGTACCGGGTGACGACCTCGAACGGGACGATGTCGTTCGAGCTGCTGCGCAACGGCCTCACCCTCGACCCGCCGAACCCCATGGCCCAGCCCGGCACCGGCAGCGTCCGGTACACGTGCTCGGAGAGCACCTTCACCCAGTCCGTGCCGGGCTTCACCTCGGACTACGAGCGGGTCTGACCCGCTGCGCCGAGCCTCACCCGTTCAGGCGCGCGAGGGCGTCCTCGACCCGGGCGATCGTGCTGATCCCCCCGCCGGGGACGGCCTCGAGCCGGGCCCCGGGGATCCGGTCGGCGAGCCACCGCGCGTGCGCCACGGGCACGAACGTGTCGTGCTCGCCGTGGACGAGGCGGACGGGGGTCGTGATCGCGGCGAGGTCGAACCCCCACGGCGCGACGAGCGCGAGGTCGTCCCCGACGACGCCCTCGGTGCCCGAGGGGTCGGCGACCTTCTGCTGCCACTCCCACCACGGTCCACGCATCGCTTGGATGTCCTTGAGGTGGAACATCGTGATGTCGAACTCGTGGGGCTGGTCCAGGAACGTCACGAGCGCCTCCCGGCCCTCCATCGCGGCGCGGGTCTCGCCCGTCGGCAACGGTCCGGCGCCGGCGAACCAGTCGAGGCCCTCGGCGTCCAGCGGCGCGGGGGTGGACAGCGCGGTGACCCCGGCGACCCGCTGCGGGGCTACCGCCGCGAGCGCGAGGCCGTGGATGGCCCCGGCGCCCAGGCCCACGACGTCGACCCGCTCGACCTCCAGCGCGTCGAGGACGGCGACGGTGTCGGCGACGGCCTCGGCGATGGTCCGCACGGGGGCAGGCTCGGAGCCGCCGTAGCCCGGCCGGTCGAACGACATCAGGCGCAGGCCGTGGGTCGTGGCGAGCCGGGGCAGCGGCGCGGCCAGGTCGCCCCGGGTCCCGGCGCCCGGGAGCCACAGCACGGGACGGCCGTCTCGCGCGCCGCTCTCGTGGGCGCGGATGCGCCGCCCGTCCGTCGTCGTGATGTCCATGGTCCCCTCCGCGTCGGTGTCGGTCTCGGCCCCGAGTCTGCCCTGCTCTAGGGGCACCGCCGAGGGGGAGTGCTCCCCATCGCCCGCGGCGGGGGACGGTCCTAGTGTCGTGCGCAACGACCGACGACTGACCCGCGCGTCAGCCGTGACGACGAACCGACAGGGGCATGACGATGGCACTCACCCATGGCATGGACGTGCAGCGGGTGCGCACGATCGCACCGAAGCTCGTGGCCGTCGCCGGGAAGTGCGGCGACGTCGCGAGCGACGGCACCGCGGCGGTCGAGGCGCTCGGCCAGGTGTGGCAGGGCTCGGACCGCGAGGCCTTCGCGGTCCGGTGGGGGCAGGCGGTGAAGAGTCTCCAGGCGGCCCAGGAGGGCCTGTCTCGCTTCGCCGAGGTCCTCCAGCGCAACGCCGAGGCGCAGGACCAGACGAGCCAGGGCGGCTCCGGCGGGCCCGGCGGCGGCGCGGGGTGGGGCAACGGCTCCGGCAACGGCAGCGGCTCCGGCGGCGGTTCGGGCTCTCAGCTGGACCCCAAGGAGCAGATCTGGGGCAAGTGGGAGCACAAGCGCAAGCCCAACCACCAGATCAAGGAGGAGGGCCACCGCTACCGCGACGGCCGGTACGGCAAGTGGTCCGAGACGCACAAGGACTCCGAGGCGTGGAAGCAGGCTCGCAAGGCCGGCAGCGCGCTCGAGACGGCCCCGATCTGGTCGCAGCTGGGCGAGCAGAAGGACGACGCCCGGGTCTTCGACCTCGCCCACGGCGGCGACGACAAGAACGGCTACCAGGTCGAGGCGCTCTCCGCGCGCTACGCGGCCAAGGGCGAGTACGGCATCAGCGGCGACAAGGGCGTCTTCGCGCAGGGCGAGTTCGTCGCCGGCGCCTATGCGGCCCGCGCGGCCGGACAGTTCCAGACGGCCGACGGCTGGGCCGGCAAGGGCCAGGCCTACGTCGGCGCCGAGGGCAAGGTCGACGGTGCGGCGAACATCGGCCCCGGGGGCGCGAACGTCAGGTACGGCATGGAGGGCTTCGCCGGCGGCAAGGTGGAGGGTGAGGTCCAGAAGGATTTCGGTGCGGCCACGGTCGGCGCCGGCGGCTCGCTGTCCTACGGCGTGGGAGCCCACATGAAGGTCGACGGCGGGTTCGGGTGGGACCGCATGGGCGGCTCCATCGACGTCGGCGCGACGCTCGGTCTCGGCTTCTCGGTCAAGGTCCAGGCCGAGATCGACCCGGTCGACACGATGAACTCCATCGGATCGGCCTTCGGCAACGACGACCTGGGCGAGGACGTCCGGCGCGGTGCCGAGGCGGTCGGGGACTTCCTCAACCCCTTCGACTGACGACTCCGCCGACCGACCTCGGGGCGCGCCTGCCCCCGCACGCTGCAACAATGACCGCGACCGCCCGACGACCGGCGCGGCCGACAGGATTCGACGGGGGCCGGATCGGTGCCCGCGGACCCGCGGCTCCGCTGGCGAACCCGTGAGGAGTCCCTCGTGCCCCAGGTGACCTACCCCAGCCGCGTCGTCCCCGGACCGCCTCCGCTCCGGATGGAGCTGCCGGACGGCTGGGAGCAGGTGTGGGTGCCCGAGACGCTCGTCGCGATCGTCGAGAAGGACACGGGCGCGGGGCACTTCCTGGCGAACGTCACCGTCCGCTTCTTCCAGCGGGTCGGCGCCTTCACGGGGCCGGACGCCGTCGACGAGCTGCGGGGCTGGCTCGCCGACAAGGAGGACCCGCAGTTCGAGGGCGACAAGGGGGTCGAGGTCGACGGGCGGATGTGGCACGGCGCGCACCTGGCCTTCCGCGACCCGAACGTCGGGACCATCGGGCAGGTCCACTTCTTCACGACCGCCGCGGAGAACGACGTCGTCGACGTCCTGCACTTCACCGGCTCCTGCGGCGGCGACCGGGCGCAGGAGGACATGCCGACCATCCGCCGGATCCTGGAGTCGATCCGGCTCGAGACCGGCGCCGGAGCATGACCCGCGTCGGCTACCCGAGCGATCTCTTCCCCGGGCCGCTCGGGGCGAGCCTGGACCTGCCCGACGGCTGGGCGCCGGTCCCCGTCGCGTCCGCGGCCATGGCGTGCCGCAAGCTCGACAGCGCCCACAGCTTCGCGCCGAACATCATCGTCCGCACGTCCTCGCGAGGGATCGACCACTCGCTGCGCACGGCGATCGCCGAGCTCGCCGCGTTCGTCGACACCCAGCCGCAGGGCGTCGTGGACCCGACCTTCGACGTCGAGCTCGGCGGGCAGGCGTGGGTCGGGGTGACCGTCTCCTGGGCCGATCCCGAGTTCGGTCGCATCGTCCAGACCCACCTGTTCGTCGCCGAGTCCCGTGGCGGTCGCGTCGACCTCCTCCAGGTCACCGGGTCGGTCGGGGGCAGCGCCGCGCGCGAGGAGTACGCGGAGATCAAGGCCGTGATGTCGACCGTCGAGGTGATCCGTTGACGACCACGGCGTCCGAGGGAGATGGTCCTCCCATGCGACTGAGCGTGGGGGCGGCGACGGACGTCGGCCGCGTGCGGGAGATCAACGAGGACAGCGCGCTCGCGCAGGGCGCCATCTTCCTCGTGGCCGACGGCATGGGCGGTCACGCCGCGGGCGAGGTCGCGAGCGGGATCGTCGTCGACACGATGCGCGAGCTCGCCGATCGTGAGGAGCTGCTCTCCGACGAGATCGTCGACCACCTCGCGCGGGCCAACGACGCGATCCACGAGGAGGTCGCCGCCGACCCGGCGAAGGCCGGGATGGGCACGACCGCCGCGGGCCTGGCCGTCGTCACGGTCGGCGGGACGGACCACTGGGCCGTCTTCAACGTCGGCGACTCTCGGGTCTACCGCTACCTCGACGGTGGGCTCACGTGCCTCACGGTCGACCACTCGGAGGTCCGTGAGCTCATGGATGCCGGCGTGATCACGGCGCAGGAAGCGCGGACCCACCCCATGCGCAACGTCGTCACCCGCTCGCTCGGCACCGCGGGGCGTCCGCAGGTCGACGTCTGGGTCTTCCCGCCGTTCGCGACGGAGCGTTTCGTCATCTGCTCCGACGGCCTGTCGAACGAGCTCGAGGACGACGAGATCGCCGAGGTCCTCGCGGAGCACCCCGGGGCGCAGGCCGCGGCCGAGGCGCTCGTGCGGGCCGCGGTCGAGGCCGGCGGCCGGGACAACGTCACGGTGGTCGTCGTCGACCTCGAGGGCGTGAACGACGACCCGGACGCCGACACGGTCCCCCGGAGCGCGGTCGGTTCGGGCGAGGACGAGCACGAGGGGTCGGGGACCGACTGGTCGACCCCGACGGAAGAGGTTCGAGGATGACCGCCACCCTGCCGCAGCTGCCCGACCTCCCCGGCTGGAGCCCCATCGAGGCCGCCGGTGTCCTCGGGCTGCTGCACGCCGACGACGCGGTGCGCGACGCCGCCGTCGCCGCCGCCGACGGGATCGAGGACGCCGACGAGGTGCTCGACGCGATCCTCGACGAGCTGAGCGCGTCCGGCGTGCGGCGGATGCCGGACGTCGCGCTCGTCACCGACGGCGGGCGGGTCGTCGTCCGGGGGGAGGGCCGGGTGGTCCTCGAGCGGGACGGGCAGGAGCACGTGGTCGAGCCGGGCGGTCGTGGCCCGTGGACCGACGAGGACCTCGGAGCGGGGATGCGGCTCGTCGCCGTCAACGGTGTGCCCCTGGCGGGGTCCACCGGCCCGGTCGAGATCGCCGGCTGGCCGGAGCCGTCGGTGTTCACCGCCGGGCTGCCCACCGCGCCCGACGACGTCGCCGCGACGTCGACGCCCCAGGACCCGGGCGCGCAGGAGCTCGCCCCCGCACAGGAGGGCGCACCCCAGGACCCGGGCGCGCAGGAGGCACCCCAGGAGCAGGGCGCCCCCCAGGAGCAGGCGGAGCCGGTCGGCGAGGACGTCCCGCCCCCGCCGCCCGCGCAGGTGCCGCTCGACGGCTCCNGGGTGCTGCGGCGCCTGCGCCCCGTCACCCCCCAGCACCTCCAGCAGCCGCCAGCGGCACCCACCGCCGGGGCGCAGGCGCCGCAGCACCCCGGCGCGCACCGGCGTCCGGCCCCGACCTCGGGGCAGGACGACCCGGCGATGGCACCGGCCCGGCGCCGGCCGGTCCAGCCCCTCGTCGCCGGTGCCTCGGTCGCCGCGACGGCCGCGGAGGAGCCGACGGTCGCCCGCGCCACGGGTGGTCGGACGATCCAGCCGGCCGCCCCGGCGACGATCGCCCGGGATGTCACCGGTGGCCGACGACCGGTCGCCCCGCAGGACCCGGCGGTCGTGCGGGCGGTCGGCCGGGCGGTCGGCCGGGCGGACGAGAGGACCGGTCCGCCGCGACCGGCCTCGCTCGTCGTCAGCGCTGAGGTCGGCGAGAGCGACGCGGAGGACAGCACGGTGCGGGTGGACCGGCGCCGGCTCGAGGCGACGGCCTCGTCGACGCAGCAGCGCTCCGGCATCGAGGTGCCGGTCGTCCCGGCCGTCATCGCGACGATCGTCGGACTCCTGGTCCTCGCCGGGCTCGGCTGGGTCGTCACCCGGGACCCCGGCGGGCCCGAGGCCGTCGCGACGGAGACGGACGTCCAGCCCGCTCAGGGCCTGACGAAACCCTCCCTCGAGGCCGTCGCGGTCGACGGCGGCGTGAAGTTCGTGTGGACGTACCCCAACCCCCGATCCGACGACGTCATCCTCTTCCGCAGCGGGCGCAGCTGCGACGACCTCGGCGTCGCCTACGAGAACGAGGTCACGGGCAGCTCCCTCACCCAGGGGGTGATGCCCACCCGCCGGTCGTGCGCGCAGGTGGCCGTCCGGCGAGGGGACGTGACGTCGACGTACTCCGAACCGGCGCAGGAGAACGCCCGGTGAGGCCGAGATGAGCGACAGGGGGAAGGGGATCGCATGACGGCAGTGGTCGAGTTCTGCGGGGAACGTTTCGAGGCGCGCGAGGACGCGCCGCTGACGATCGGGCGGGAGGCCGACGTCGAGATCGACGACAACCCGTTCCTCCACCGGATCTTCCTCCAGGTCGTCCACGAGGGCGGGCTGTGGTGGCTGGCGAACGTCGGGTCGACGCTCACGGCGACGGTCGCGGACCCCAAGGGCCTCTTCCAGGCCCACCTCGCCCCCGGGGCCCGGGTGCCGCTCGCCCTCGACCGCCTCACCGTGTGGTTCACGGCAGGCCCGACGACGTACGACCTCGAGATCAGCGTCGACGCCCCGGCCTTCACCGCGAGCGACACCGAGTCCGTCGCCCCCGACTCCGGGGAGATGACGGTCGGGCGCGTGTCCCTCACCCCCGACCAGAAGCTGCTCATCGTCGCGCTGTGCGAGGACTTCCTGCGGCGCAGCACCGCCGGGCAGGGCCAGATCCCGTCCTCGGCCGTCGCCGCGGAGCGCCTGGGGTGGACGGTGACGAAGTTCAACCGCAAGCTCGACAACGTCTGCCAGAAGCTCGCCGACAACGGCACCCGCGGCCTGCACGGCGGGCCCGGAAAGCTCGCGAGCAACCGCAAGGCCAAGCTCGTCGAGCACGCTCTCGCGACGCGGATCGTCACCGAGGCCGACCTCGCCCTCCTCGACGACGCCCCGGCCCCCCGTCCATGAGCGGGTCCGATCAGGAGGACACCTTCGCCCCGGCCAAGCGCCTCCTGCGCCGGGTGACGAGCGTGATCACCGTCGTCGCGCTCGCGCTCGTCGGGTGGTTCGCGGTCCGCTCGGCCGGCACCCCCGTCCACGACGCCGCGCTCGGCTCGGGCGCCGTGTGGGTCAGCTCCGACGAGCACGGCTGGGCGCGCGTCGACACCGCCTCCTACCGGATGAACAAGGTCGTCCCGCTCGGGGACGTGACGCAGGTCGTGGGCACCGTCGACGTCGCGCAGGACGGCTCGGCCGCCATCGCCTGGGCCGGGTCCCGCGCGCCGGCGATCATCCTCGACGCCCGCACGGGCAACGCGGTCCCGACGGACGTCGTCGTGCCGGCCCCCGCGGACAAGACCGGTGAGCCCCTGTCGTTCAAGCCCGCGCCGCTCGTCCTGCGCGCCGGCTCGATCGCCCTCGTCGACCCGCGCACCGGCGACCTCCGCATCACCCGGTACGACGAGCGGGTCGGTCCGCAGAAGGACGATCTCGCGCCGCTGCTGGCCCGGTCGGCACCCGTCCAGCGGATCGGCGGCACCGCCGCGGTGACCGTCGGCACCGACGGGGTCGTCCACGCCGTCTCGGGGGACACCGGCAAGGTCGTCTCGTACGCGCCGTCCGGGGACCGCTTCGTCCCGGCGGGCGAGGTGACGCTGCCGATCACCGCCAGGGCCGTCGACATCACCGCGCTCGGCCCGCGATGGGTCGTCCTCGACGCCTCGGGCGCGCGGCTGTTCGCCCAGGGCAACCCCGAGCCGTTCGACGCCGGCATCGACAAGGCCGACCGCAGCGTCCTGCTCGCCGCCCTCCAGGAGCCCGGCCCCGCGGCACCGCGCGTCGGCATCCTCGGCCGTGGTGAGGCGCGGCTGTCGGAGGTCGCCGAGCCGGACGACGACGAGGACAACGGCGGCGTCGTCCTGCCGGTCGAGAACAGCGGGTCGGGCCTGGCGAAGTCGACCCTGACCCGCCCGGTCGTCCAGGGTCGCTGCCTGCGCGCGGCCTGGCTGCTGGGGAAGGTCTACTACGGGGTCAACTGCGGCGACCAGGCGCAGATCCCCGCGGTGACGCTCGACCCGAAGGGCAACACCGGCGGTTCCCGGCCCTCCGGCGTGCGCTTCCGGCTCAACCGCAGCAGGATCGTCCTCGACCTCGTCACGACGGGCGAGGTGTGGAGCATCGAGGGCGATCCCGTGGCGATCACCGACTGGACCCGCGCCGCCGAGAGGCAGCGCGCGGTCGCCCCCCCAGCGACCCGCACCTCCAGCCCCACCCGAACAGGAAGGACCGCGTCATGACGGTCTCCCAGGACCAGGCCAACTGGTTCAGCCAGGCCTTCGACCAGATGACCGGCAACATCGCGCGTGTCGTCGTCGGCAAGCACCACGTCGTCCGGCTCGTCCTCACCGCGATGCTCGCCGAGGGCCACGTGCTCCTCGAGGACGTCCCCGGGACGGGCAAGACCCAGCTGGCCCGGGCGCTCGCGGCGACGGTGAGCGGGACCCACAACCGGATCCAGTTCACCCCGGACCTCCTCCCCAGCGACATCACGGGCGTGTCGGTGTTCGACCCGCAGAAGCGGGCGTTCGAGTTCCACGCCGGCCCGGTGTTCAGCACGATCGTCGTCGCCGACGAGATCAACCGTGCCTCGCCCAAGACGCAGGCCGCGCTGCTCGAGGTCATGGAGGAGGGGCGCGTCACGCTCGACGGGAAGACCCACGAGCTGGGGCGGCCGTTCATGGTCATCGCGACGCAGAACCCGGTCGAGCAGGCCGGGACGTACGCCCTGCCCGAGGCCCAGCTCGACCGCTTCCTCCTGCGGACCGCCCTCGGCTACCCCGACCACGAGGCGATGGTGCAGATCCTCGCCGAGTCGGGCACGCGCGACCGGTCGGCCGGGCTGCGCCCCGTCATCACGAGCACGGTCGTCGCGGAGATGGCGCGCCTGGCCGACGGCGTCCACGTCGACCCGGCGATCCTCGCGTGGGTCTCGCGCCTGTCGGAGGAGTCGCGCCGCAACGTCAACGTCCGGCTCGGCATCTCCGTGCGCGGCTGCCTCGCCCTCGTCCGCTGCGCCCGCACGTGGGCGCTGTCCCAGGGCCGCAACCACGTCGTGCCCGACGACATCAAGGCGCTCGCGCAGCCCGTGCTCGGGCATCGCGTCCTCCTCACCGCGGAGGCCGAGTTCGCGGGGACGACGGTCGAGCGGGTCGTCGACCAGATCTTCGCCGAGGTCGCGCCGCCCGCGGAGCGCCGCTGACCATGGCCCTCTTCCGCCGCAACGCGCAGGCGCCCTCGCCGACGGACCGGACCGCCCCGGGCCGCCGCGGGCGCGCTGCGGTGCCCGAGGACCGCGGCCGCTCGAAGGAGTCGGCCCGCCTCGAGCACATGGCGGAGATGGCGCGCAACCCGCGCGCGAAGCGACCGCGCCGGACGGTGACGATCCCGACCGTCCCCGAGGAGGTGCTCGCCCGGCAGCGCACCCGGGCGCGCGGGGCCCTCGACCGCTCCCTCACGTGGCAGCGCGCGTTCCTCGCCGCCACCGGCCCGTTCGGCCGGCTGCTGACGTGGGTCTCCCCGCTCGGCTGGACCCTGCTGGCACTGGGTCTGCTCGTGTGGGTCGTCGGGGCGTGGATGAGCTGGGTCGAGCTCGTGGCGATGGGGATCACCTTCGTCGTCCTCGTCGTGCTCGCGGTCCTCGTCGCCCTCGGCCGGACCTCGATCGCCGTGCGCACCGAGGTCGACCGGCTGCGCGTCACGGCGGGCGAGCCGGTCGCCGGGCGGGTCGTCGTCACCAACCGCTCGTCCCGCCGGCTGCTGCCGATCCTCCTCCGGCTGCCCGTCGACGAGGAGATCGAGGAGGTCGGCCTGCCGAGCATCCCCGGCCGGGGCGAGGCGGTCGAGGAGTTCGACCTGCCGACCCACCGACGGGGCGTCGTGCGGATCGGTCGGGTGACGACGCTCCAGGGCGACCCGCTCGGTCTGCTGCGCCGCACCCAGCGGTGGACCGAGCCGGTCGAGGTCGTCGTCCACCCCGTGACCGTCGGGCTCGAGCCGGGTCACCACGGCATCGTCCGCGACCTCGAGGGGCAGGAGACCCCCGACGTCTCGGCGAGCGACCTGGCGTTCCACACGCTGCGCGACTACACGCCCGGCGACGAGCGGCGGCACATCCACTGGCGGTCGAGCGCGAAGCACGACCGCCTCCTCGTCCGACAGTTCAACGACACCCGCCGCAGCCACGTCGCGGTCCTGCTCGACACCGATCCCGCAGCCTTCGCCGACCGCGACGCGCTCGAGGCCGCCGTCTCCACCGCGGCGTCGATCGCGGTGCGTGCCGTCCGGGACGGGCAGGAGGCGACCGTCGTCGGTGGGGGCCAGCTCGCGACCCGGACGACCGCCCCCGTCATCCTCGACGCGCTCGCCCGTCTCGAGATCGGCACCGGCGACGTCTACGGCTCGGCCGAGCGGGCCCGTGCCCTGGCCGGCGACGCGAGCACCGCCGTCCTCGTCACGGGCCCCCGCCGGCCGTTCATCGAGGCGCAGCGGGCGCTCGGCCGGTTCGGGACGGAGGTCGCACGGATCGTCATCGTCCTCGACCCGGAGGCTCGGACGACGATGCGCCGGGCCGGGCCCCTCACCGTCCTCACCGTGCCCTCGCTCGAGGCCCTGCGCGGCGCCCTCGTCCGGACGGTCGCGGCATGAGCCCCCGGCGCGAGGTCGGCCGCGGGGTGGCGCCCCAGCGCGCGACCGCGGTCCAGGGGTCCGGGCTCGAGACGGTGCTGCCCGCGCCGGTCCAGGCTCCCCGGCCGCAGATGGTGCGCGACGAGACGTCGATGAAGGAGCGGGCCGTCGGCTTCCGCGACCGCATCAAGGTCCGGACGCACGACCGCACCGACGGCCTCTTCACGATCCTCGTCATGACGATCTGCCTCGCGGGCCTGGGGACCGGGCTGTTCGGCTGGCGGTGGATCGTCGCCGCGCTCGCCGGGACGATCGTCGGGCTCCTCCTGGCCCACCTCACCGCCGCGCTGCGACTGCCGCTGGCGGCCGTCGCCCTCCTCGCCCTCGTCCTGTACACGCTGCTCGGCGGCCCGCTCGCGATCCGCGAGGGGCTGGCCCTGCACGTCTTCCCCAAGCCCGCGACGCTGAAGATGCTCCTGGTCGGGCTCGTGGGGGTGTGGAAGGACTGGCTGACGATGCTCCCGCCGGTCGACGCGCGGGGCCGGATGCTCGTCGTCCCGTGGTTCCTCGGGCTTGTCGGGACCCTCGTCGTCCACGGCACGGCCCGTCGCGTCGCCCGACCCGTCGCGGCGCTCCTGCCCGGCGTCGGGCTGCTCGTCGTCGTCCTCTGGCTCGGCACCCTCACCCCGGCCGCGGCGCTCGCGCAGGGGGCCGTGCTCGCAGCCCTCCTCGCGGCGTGGGCCTCCATCCGCGCCGGTCGCGGGCGGGCGGCGCTGCTGGACGGAGCGGGCGCGGCGAGCCGGGTCGCGACGGCGCTCGTGATGCTCCTGCTCGCCGCGACCGCCGGCTGGCTGGCCGCCCCCCGCACGCTCGCGCCGGGGGCGCAGCGCGAGGTCGCGCGCTCGCACGTCGTGCCGCCCTACGACGTCATCCGCTACCCCTCGCCGCTGTCGGGCCTAGAGCGCTACTCGATGATGGACGCCTCGCGCCGACCGACGGACGGCTCCCTCGCGGGGACCGAGCTCTTCGGCATCACCGGGGTCCCGGCCGACCATCCCGTCCGCCTGGCCACCCTCGACACCTGGGACGGCGTCGCCTGGGGCGCCGCGGACCGCACCGCGGGCGGCTCGCTCGACCCGAACGCGTCGTTCCAGCAGGTCGGCACCCGCATCGGCGGGGCCCCCGTCATCTCGCCCGCGAAGGTCCAGGTGGCTGTCGCCGCCGATGCCCCGGCGAGCGTGTGGGTGCCGACGACCGGCACCGTCCGTGGCGTGCGCTTCCTCGGCGGTCGGCAGGACCAGCTGCGCGCCAGGGCCTGGTTGAGCAACGACACCGGCACCCTCGTCGTGCCCGCGGGGCTCCAGCCCGGCGACGTCTACGAGCTCGACGTCACCGGGTCGCCGACCCCGCGCACCGACCTCACGGGCACCCTCGACGTCGCCAGCGGCAGCGTGCCGATCGACGCCTCGGCGAGCGTCGTCGACGAGCGGGTCCTGGCGTGGGCGGGCACCGAGGGCACCGCATGGCAGCGGCTGGGCAAGGTCGCCGCGGGGATGAAGCGCGACGGGGCGTGGACCGATGCCGTCGGCGCCCACGACGCGGGCCGGATCCGGCGGTTCCTCGCCACGAAGCAGCTGCGCGGCTCCGACGAGCAGTACGCGACGACCTTCGCGCTCGCCGCGAACCGGCTGGGGATCCCGGCCCGGGTCGTCGTCGGGGCGCTGCCGGGCTCGGGCAAGGACCTGCACATGCGGACGGAGGGCGGGCGCCAGCGGGGCTCGGCCCCCGGTGGTCAGGTGACCGTCCGCGGCGCCGACGTGCGCGCCTGGGTCGAGGTCCGGGTGGTCGACGGGTCGTGGGTGCCGATCCTGCCGCAGGCGTTCCCCCCGCCGCGCTCGCAGCGCCCCGGCGGGCCGGCGGAGGCGTGGCAGGCGAAGGGGTCCGACGCCCGCCTGGAGCAGCAGCGGCAGGCCCCGCCACCGCCCGCCGCGGTCGCCCCCGTCCGCTGGGACGACCCGTCGACGTGGCCGCCCGCGGTGCGCCTCGTCGCGCTGCTGATCGCGCTGCCCCTGCTCGTGACGCTCCTGTGGCTGCTCGTCGTGCCCGCCGCCCGCCTGCTGCGACGTCTCGTCGTCGGGCGCACCGGCCCCTCGCGGGCACGCGCCGCCCGCGCGTGGCGGCTGCTCGTCATCGAGGCACGCGCGCTCGGCATCGACGTCCCCCCCAACGGCACGCGGCCCGAGCAGGCGGCGGCGACCGGGGTTCCCGGGGCGGTCGACCTCGCCCGCGCGGTCGACGACCAGGTGTTCGGCACGCAGGAGGCGCCCCCGGCGCACGTCGCGGCGCTCGCCGGCCGGGTGCGCCAGCTCACCGGCCAGGTGCGGGGGACCGCACCCCTCGGGCGACGCCTGCGCGGTGACCTCGATCCGACCCCGCTGCTCGCCCCCACCTGGGGATCGACCACCCGGCGCCGACGCCGTCCCAGCACCTCCGTTCCCCCGACGAAGAAGGCGACCACCTCGTGAAGCTCACGTTCACCCTGCGGGGCCAGGACGGCAAGGACACCGACCTCGCCGCGACGGTCGACGGCCGGACGACGGTCGGCCAGCTGGCCGAGTACCTCGTCCTCACCGACCCGCACCGGCCGAAGGACGCGCCGCCACCGCAGTCGGACCTGGGCACGTACACCCTGGCGCTCGTCGAGGAGGACCACCGCGCCGTCGATCCGGACACGCTCCTGGGTGAGTCGGGGCTGCGCTCCGGCGTCCACCTCTCGCTCACGCGCCGCACGCAGGGGTACGCCGACCGGGCGAAGGTCGTCGCGACGATCATCGTCGTCGACGGCCCGGACGAGGGCAGGGAGTACGACCTGCGGCCGGGCACGACGATCATCGGCCGCGGGGCCGAGTGCGACCTCCAGCTCGCCGACGCCTCGGCCTCCCGTCGGCACGCGAAGATCGTCGTCACCGACATCATCGAGGTGACCGACCTGGGCTCCTCGAACGGCATCGTCGTCAGCGACGAGGCCGTCGACAACGCGATCCTGCGCGACGGGGACACCTTCCGGGTCGGCGAGACGACGTTCAAGGTCCGTGCCGGGTCGATGGCGGCGGGCGTCACCCGCGTCGACGGCGGCACGGTCGCCTTCTCCCGCTCGCCGAGGATCAACCTCATCTACCCGGGCCGGGAGTTCGCCGTGCCCGAGCTGCCCGAGCGGGGCAAGCGCCAGCCGATCCCGTTCGCCATGATGATGATGCCGATGTTCATGGGCATCACGATGTTCGCGGTGACGCGCTCGCCCTACTCGCTCATCTTCGTCTTCATGATGCCGATGATGCTGCTGGCCTCGAACTTCGAGTCCCGCCGCCGGGTGCGGCTGGAGTACGCCGAGGCGATGCGTGACTTCCGCGAGGACCTCGGCTTCCTCGTCGAGGACATCGAGGAGGAGCTCGACCGCGAGCACGACGTCCGACGCGCGGAGCTGCCGAGCGTCGAGGAGTTCCTCCGCGCGCTCGACCGGCACACGCCCCTGCTGTGGACGCGTCGGCCGAACGAGCCGGGCTTCATGGAGTGGCGCCTGGGTCTGGGCACGATGCCCTCGCGCTCGACGATCGCCCTCCCGCAGCTGGGCCGCTCCCGCGCCGAGGCGTGGCTCGAGCTGTCCCGCTCCATGCAGGGTCTGGGCGTCGTGGCCGACGTCCCGGTGCCGGCGACCCCCCTGCAGCACGGGGCCGTCGGGGTCGCCGGCGGCCGCGCGGAGGCCCTGGCGATGGCGCGCTCGCTCGTCATCCAGACGGCGGTCGGCCACTCGCCCGCCGAGGTCATGGTCTGCGCGTTCGCCTCGACCCGCACCGCGCTCGACTGGGACTGGCTCAAGTGGCTGCCCCACACGAGCAGCCAGCACTCCCCGATCGAGGTGCACCACACCGCCAGCAGCGCCCCCGGCTGCTCGAGCCTCATGGAGCAGCTCGAGGACCGGGCGCGGGGGATGTCGGCGAAGAAGGCCGACCAGATGGGCGGCGAGCCGACGATCCTCGTCGTCGTCGAGAACGACGCGCCCATCGAGCGCGCCCGGCTGGTGCAGCTCGCGGAGACGACCGCCCGCACCCGGATCGTCGTGCTGTGGATCGCGCCGGTGACCGAGCAGCTCCCCGCGGCCTGCCGGACCTTCATGCACGTCGGCCCCGACGGCACGGCCCGCGTCGGCTGGGTCGGGGACAGCGTCGTCGTCGGGCAGGTCAAGGCCGACCTCCTCTCGCACCAGGACGCCGTCCGCGCCGCGCGCGGCCTGGCCCCGCTCGTCGACTCCAGCGCCGTCAACGTCGACGACTCCGACATCCCTCGGTCGGTCTCGCTCCTCACGCTCACCGGTCCCGAGCTCGCGCAGAGCGAGACGGCCGTCATCGAGCGCTGGGGCGAGAACCGCTCGATCCTCACCGGGCCGTACGCCCCTAAGGACCCGATCCGCAAGAAGGCGAGCCTGCGTGCCGTCATCGGCCAGTCGGCCGCGGGGACGTACTCGGTCGACCTGCGCACCGACGGCCCGCACGCCCTCGTCGGTGGCACGACCGGCGCCGGCAAGTCCGAGCTCCTCCAGGCGTGGATCCTCGGCATGGCCGTGGCCCACTCCCCGCAGCGGATCACCTTCCTGCTCGTGGACTACAAGGGTGGTTCGGCGTTCCGCGACTGCGTCAACCTGCCGCACACCGTCGGCATGGTCACCGACCTCAACACCCACCTCGTCCGCCGAGCGCTCGCGTCGCTGTCGGCCGAGCTGCGCTACCGAGAGCACCTGCTGGCGCGGTTCAAGGCGAAGGACCTCGTCGAGCTCGAGAAGCGCGGCGAGGTCGAGGCGCCGCCGAGCCTCATCATCATCGTCGACGAGTTCGCGGCGCTCGTGCAGGAGGTCCCGGACTTCGTCGACGGTGTCGTCAACATCGCCCAGCGTGGCCGATCGCTCGGCATCCACCTCATCCTCGCGACGCAGCGACCGGCCGGTGTCATCAAGGGCAACCTGCGCGCCAACACCAACCTCCGCATGGCGCTGCGCATGGCCGACGAGGACGACTCCAGCGACGTCCTCGGCACGAAGGACGCCGCCTACTTCGACCCGGCGATCCCCGGTCGCGCGATGGCCAAGTCCGGCCCGGGCCGGCTCGTGCCCTTCCAGACCGGGTACGCCGGTGGGTGGACGTCGGACGAGCCGCCGCCGCCGGACCTCATCGTCGAGACCCTCTCGTTCGGTGCCTCGCAGAAGTGGGAGCTGCCCCCCGAGCTCATCCCCAAGGCCAAGGACGAGACCGAGCTCGGGCCGAACGACATCCAGCGGGTCGTCACGTGCATCAACGCCGCGCGCGAGACGGCGCAGATGGAGCTGCCGCGCAAGCCGTGGCTGCCGGAGATGGAGGAGTGCTACGACCTCGCCCGGCTGCCCACGCAGCGGCGCGACGACGAGCTCGTCTTCGGCGTCTCGGACGACCCGGACGAGCAGGCCCAGCCGACGATCTCGTTCCGGCCCGACCAGGAGGGCAACCTCGCCGTCTTCGGCGCCTCCGGCTCGGGCAAGAGCGCGTTCCTGCGGACGATCGCCCTGTGCGCCGGCTTCACCGTCCGCGGTGGTCCCTGCCAGGTGTACGGCCTCGACTTCGGCAACCGCGGTCTGGCGATGCTCGAGGACCTGCCCTACGTCGGCTCGATCATCCCCGGCGTCGACGAGGAGCGCGTCAAGCGGCTCATCACGATGATCCGGGAGACGATCGACGAGCGCGCCGTGCGCTACTCGAAGGTCAACGCCTCGACGATCACCGCGTACCGGCAGCTCACGGGCAACACCGACGAGCCGCGCATCTTCGTCCTGCTCGACGGCCTCACGGCGTTCCGCACCGCCTACGAGCAGTCCGGCGCCCTCATGAAGTGGCTGGACAAGTTCATCGGGCTGCTGTCCGACGGCCGGCCCGTCGGCGTGCACTTCATCCTCTCGGTGGACACCCGCAACGGCCTGCCGGTCTCGATGGGCAGCTCGGTGCAGTCGCGGCTCGTGCTGCGCATGGCCACGGAGGACGACTACGCCTACCTCGGCGTCCCGCGGGACGTCCTCACCGCCGACAGCGCGCCCGGCCGCGGCCTCTTCAAGGGGCGCGAGGTCCAGGTCGCCGTCCTCGGCGGCACGCAGGACGCCTCGGAGCAGTCCCGCGCGGTCCAGGCCTTCGCCGCCGCCGGGCGCCGCTCCGGCGTCCCGCAGGCCAAGGAGATCGCGAGCCTGCCCGAGAAGGTCGGCCTCCCGCAGCTGCCGATCGAGGAGGGCGGGCGGCCCGTCGTCGCGATCGAGTCGGAGAGCCTCCAGCCGTGGGGCTTCGACCCGGCCGGATCGTTCATCGTCTGCGGGCCGCCCGGGTCCGGCCGGACGACGGCGGTGCGCTCGCTGCTGGCGTCCCTGCGCCGGTGGAAGTCGGACACGTCCTTCTACCTCGTCACCCCGCGGCGCAACTCCGAGCTGCTCTCGCTGCCGTACTGGACGAGGACGGCCGTCAAGGACGACGCGATCAAGGAGCTGTGCACCGAGCTCGACGGCCTGGTCGAGGCCGAGCACCAAGGGCTCGTCGTCCTCGTCCTCGAGAAGCTCGACGACCTCAACGCACCGCCGAACCAGGCACCGCTGTCGGCGACCGTCAAGCGTCTGGCGGACAACGACCACTTCGTCATCGCCGAGGGCGATCCCGCGGCCTTCGGCTCGAACATCGGCATCACGGGACCGATCAAGGCCAGCCGCAGCGGCATCTGCCTGCAGCCGGACGGCATGGAGGCGATGACGATCTTCAAGGGCAACTTCCCCACGATCCCGAAGGGGATCCTGCCCGAGGGGCGCGGGGTGCTCGTCCGCCGGGGCAAGGGCGCTCTCATGCAGGTCGCGATGCCCGACTGAGGCGTCCGGATCCGTTGTCCCGCAACGGGTTCGACGACACAACTGAACATCGTCAGGGGGTGGGGAGTCCTCCCCATTCACAACCGGGCGGGCCGTCCGTACTGTTCAGATCAGTCGGACGGGACACCGCACCAGCGGGAAACGGCCCGGCCGCACAGGGAACACACCAACACAACGGAGGGAAAGCACCATGGGTGGATTCATCGGCATGAACATCGAGGTCGTCCGCGGCCTGTTCCAGAAGTGGATGGAGCTCGTCCAGAAGCTCGCCGACATCATCACCGAGGGGACGGCGCAGACGCAGGAGGCCAACGACGCCTGGAACGGTAAGGACTCCGAGCAGTGGCTCGACGAGTGGACGAACACCCACCTGCCGGCCCTGAAGCAGATCCAGGAGGCCATGCAGGCCCTCGGTGACGCGCTCAACGCCAACATCGACCAGCAGCAGCAGACGTCCGACAGCCTCTGATCCGGCTGACGTCACCTCACACAGACACCGCACAGCACACACACGAGCACTGAGGAGAAGACATCATGGGTGGAAACCTGACCGAGGGTATGGACACCGGCCGCGTCAAGGACGTTGCGGGTCGCCTCAAGCAGACCGCTGCGAAGATCGGCGAGGTCAACAGCGAGGGCGCGTCGACGACCGGCGAGCTCGCCTCGAACTGGCTGGGCCAGGACATGCAGTCGTGGAGCGACAGCTGGAACGACGTCTCCAAGACGCTCCAGCAGGCGCAGACGGCCATGGAGCAGTTCGCGCAGAAGGCCGAGTCGAACGCCGAGCTGCAGGAGCAGACCTCGCAGGGCTGAGCCCCGCGGGAGCTTCGGCTCCACCGCCGAAGGCGGGTGTCCCCCAGGGGGCGCCCGCCTTCGGGCGTCCCGGGACAGCCGTCCGGCGGGTCGGCCCGGCCCCCGGCGCGCGCCCAGCCGGGGGCGTTAGCCTCGATCGACCGGTGACCAGCGGACGAGGGGGGCAGGGAGTGCGGCGAGGGAGTGCGGGCAGCGCCCACGCGGCGCTGCGCCGGGCCGTGGGGATGGCGGCGTGCCTGCCGTTCGTCGCGGCCGCGGCCGTCGGCTGCCAGTCCGGCGGGTCGAGCGGCCCCGACAGCTCCTCGACCACCACGCCCGCCACCGACGACCTCGAGGGGTCGATCACCGTCGCGGGCACCGCGGCGCAGGTCGGGCACTACGAGGCGTGGCACGCCGAGTTCGAGGCCCGCCCCCCCGCCGCCCGGGTCGCCTTCGAGCCGGTCTCGCGGGACGAGGCGATCCGACGCTTCGCCGACGGGCGGGCCGAGATCGTCGCCACCGATCGTCCGCTCACCGCGCGGGAGCGGCGCCGGGCGGCGACGGCGTGCGCCACGGGCGGGCTCGTCGAGGTGCCCGTGACCGTCCAGCCCGTCCACCTCATCACGAGCGTGCCGACGCGCCGTCGGGTCGCCCTCTCGCCGGAGACCGTCGCCGCCATCGCCTCGGGGCGGACGACCCGCTGGGACGCCGCCCAGGTGCGGGCCGACAACCCCGGCACCCGGATGCCGGCGACGCCGATCGTCGCCACGTACCGCAGCGACCCCAACCCGCTGTCGGCGTCGATGAGCGAGCTGCTGCGCCGCGCCGACCCGGTCGGGTGGCCGTACTCGGCCGGCGCGGGGTGGCCGGTCGGGGTCGGCCGGGGAGCCAAGGGGAACGTCGGCGTCCGGCAGTCCGTCTTCCGCTACCCCGGTTCCCTCGGCTGGGTGAGCGACCGGGGCTCGGCGCACGTCGACCGCGTCGACCTGCGGATCGACGGCCGAGCCGTCCCACCGTCCGCCGCCGCGTCGCTGCGCTCGCTCGCCGTCACCCGCTCGGGCGGGCTCGTCACCGCGCGCCCACGGGTCGGCCACCCGCCCGCCGGGTCCTACCCCTTCGTCGTCGTCGGGCACCAGGCGACGTGCGCGGCCCCCGAGGCGCCGGGCACGGCGACGGTGGCGCGGGCGTGGCTGGGGTACGTCCTCACCTCCGCCGGGCAGCGGGCCGTGGTCCGGGAGACCGGGAGCGTGGCCCTGCCGTCACGGGTGCGGACGCCGGCGCGGGCGGCCGTGGGCACGATCCGGGAGCCGGTGACGCCGACCCGCTGACCGAGCCCGGGCGTCAGCGGGGCTCGTCGCCGCGGATGAACGCCTCGAGGCGGGCGCGACCCTCGTCGTCCGGGCGCTGCTGCGGCGGGGACTTCATGAGGTAGGCCGAGGCCGACAGGACGGGCCCGCCGATGCCGCGGTCCTTGGCGATCTTCGCCGCGCGGATCGCGTCGATGATGATGCCGGCGCTGTTCGGGGAGTCCCACACCTCGAGCTTGTACTCGAGGTTGAGCGGGGCGTCGCCGAACGCGCGGCCCTCGAGCCGGACGTAGGCCCACTTGCGGTCGTCGAGCCACGCGACGTAGTCCGACGGTCCGATGTGGACGTTGCGGTCGTGGACCTTGCCCGACAGCGGGCCCTCGAGGTTGCTCGTGACGGCCTGGGTCTTGCTCACCTTCTTCGACTCCAGGCGCTCGCGCTCGAGCATGTTCTTGAAGTCCATGTTGCCGCCGACGTTGAGCTGGTAGGTCCGGTCGAGGACGACGCCACGGTCCTCGAACAGCTTGGCCATGACGCGGTGGGTGATCGTCGCGCCGACCTGGGACTTGATGTCGTCGCCGACGATCGGGACGCCCGCGGCCTCGAACTTCGCCGCCCACTCCGGGTCGCTCGCGATGAACACGGGCAGGGCGTTGACGAAGGCGACGCCGGCGTCGATCGCACACTGCGCGTAGAACTTGTCCGCCTCATCCGAGCCGACCGGCAGGTAGGAGACGAGCACGTCGACCTGCGCGTCCTTGAGCGCCGCGACCACGTCGACGGGCTCGGCGGCCGACTCGTCGATCGTCTCGCGGTAGTACTTCCCGAGGCCGTCGAGCGTCGGGCCCCGCAGGACCTCGACGCCGGTCGTCGGGACGTCGCAGATCTTCATCGTGTTGTTCTCGGAGGCGGTGATCGCCTCGGCGAGGTCCTTGCCGACCTTCTTGTCGTCGACGTCGAACGCCGCGACGAACTGGACGTCCTTGACGTGGTACTCGCCGAACGTCACGTGCATGAGCCCGGGGACCGTGGAGGTCGGGTCCGCGTCCTTGTAGTACTCGACACCCTGGACCAGGGAGCTGGCGCAGTTGCCGACACCGACGATGGCGACGCGGACGGGGTTCATGGATGTTCTCCTGCGGATCGGGACGACGGATCGGCCCCTGCGGGCCTCCGGGATGTAACGCCCCATTGTGCCGCCCCATTCCGGGCGGGCCGCCGCTCGTCGACCGCCCGCCGTCGGCACCCTCCGCTAGCGTGTCGGGCGTGCCCGCCGATCCTCCACCCGGTGCAGCGGACGGGCAGTCCTGCAGCGTCGATGAGGACGTGACCGCTGCGACGCTCGAGGCCCCCGGGGTGCTCACCCTCCCCGTCGGGGGCCGGGTCGCCGTCCCCGCTCGTCCCGCCACGGTCGAGGAGCTCATCGCCGAGCACGGCGAGGCACTCATGCGGTTCGCCTACGTCGTCACGGGCTCCCACACCGACGCCGAGGACCTGTTCCAGGACACCTTCACCGACGTCCACCGCAAGTGGGACCGGGTCGCGCGCTCGGACCACCCGTACGCCTACGTCCGCACGATGATGCTCAACCGGTTCACCTCGTCACGACGACGCCGGTGGCACGGCGAGCAGCCCACGGACCCGAGCGAGCACGTCATGGCGGCGCAGGTGGTCGAGGACGGCACCGGTCGGATCGACAGCGACGACGCCCTGTGGCGCCTGCTCGCGACGCTCCCGACCCGGATGCGCACGGTCCTCGTCCTGCGCTACTTCGAGGACATGGACGACGCCGCGATCGCGCAGACGCTGGGCCTGGCGGTGAGCTCGGTCCGGTCGACGGCCAGCCGCGCACTCGCCGTCCTGCGGGAGCGGGAGGGGGCGCGATGACCGAGGACATCGAGGCCCGCCTGCGCCGCACGCTGAACGCCCGGGCCGGCCGCGTCGAGTTCGACGCCGCGCGGTGGACCGCGACGATCACGGGCGCGGCTGCCGGTGCCGCCGCCTCGGGTGCTGCCACGGAGACCGCAGCCGCTCTGACGGGGACCACGGCCCCCGGTCGTCACGCATCGGGCGGTGGCATCGGGGCCGCACCCGGTCCGGTCGTCGCGGCGGGCATCGGCGCGGTCGCCCTGGCTGCCGTGGCCGTGGGCGGCGCCGTCGTCATGACCCGCGGCGGTGCGGCCCCGACCCCCACCGTCTCGCCGGCGGCGTCCGACGGCCCGTCGGACCCGGGTCCGTCCGCCGGCCCGGGCGCCGGCGCGTCCTCGTCGGACTCGGCGTCGTCCTCGGGACCGGCGGCCTCGTCGACGTCCCGCTCGTCGTCGTCCTCGACCTCGCCCGAGGTGTCGCGGACCACCGACCCCGCGATCGTCCCGGGTCTGCCCGCCGTCCCGCCCCTGGCCGGCGGTCCCACCTCGACGACCCCGCCGGAGCAGCCCCCGGCAGCCGGCTCCTCGACGAGCACGCCCTCCACGACGAGCACGAGTTCCCCCAGGAGCACGACGTCGACGACGAGCACGCCCACCGTGACGTCGACGACCCCGACCACCACGACGACGACGAGCACGCCCACCGTGACCTCGACGGGCCCGACCGCGACCCCCACGTCCCCGACCACCTCGACGACGAGCGCACCCTCGCCCACCGTCGTGCTGACGGCGATCAAGGGCGCCCGACAGACCTACACCGGCAGCAGGACGGGCACGTGCAGGACCGGCGAGTCGTGCCCGGAGCTCGTCGTCGTCGCGACGGGTCTGCCGGCCGGACCGGCCGAGATCCACGTCTCCGTGCGGATCGAGGGGCGCACCGTCAACGGCAAGGTCACCATCACCTCGACGGGACCGGAGACCGCGGAGCACCCCACGGGGATCCTCGTCTCCGAGCGCGCCGAGTCGCTCACGGTCTCCGTCCCCGGACACGGCACCTCGGGCGTCCTTCCCTGGTAGGCCTCCCGGGCGACGTACGGGGACGTCCCAGCGGCCGCGGGCATACTGGGGCGCTGGGCCGTGCCCCGCGGTCCGTGATCGACCCCTGGAAGTGACGCTGATGACCGACCGCCGACCTGCGCAGCCCGTGGCCCGCAGTCGCGCCGAGCTGCGCGCCATGCGCGAGCGCGCGCGCCGTTCCCGCACGAGCGGCCGTCGGGGCCGCTGGGCCCGGCGGGCCCTGCTCGGCGTCTTCGCCCTCGTCCTCGTTACGATCGGCGGCGTCGCCGTCGCGTACACGCTGACGGACATCCCCGCGCCGAACGACGCGGCCCTCTCGCAGACCTCGGTCCTCTACTACAGCGACGGCAAGACCGAGCTCGACCGCATCTCGACGGTCAACCGCGAGTCCGTGCCCCTGTCGAAGGTGCCGAAGAAGGTCCAGCAGTCCTTCCTCGCCGCGGAGGACCGCGACTTCTACGAGAACGACGGGGTCTCGCCCAAGGGCATCGGCCGGGCGGTCTGGGTCGGCCTGCAGGGCGGGGAGCAGCAGGGCGGGTCGACGATCACCCAGCAGTACGTGAAGAACTACTTCCTCTCGCAGGACCGGACCCTCTCCCGGAAGGCCCGAGAGATCCTCATCTCGATCAAGATCGACGACGAGATGTCGAAGGATCAGATCCTCGAGGACTACCTCAACACGATCTACTTCGGCCGCGGCGCCGACGGGATCCAGACGGCCTCGCAGGCGTACTTCGGCAAGGACGTCTCGAAGCTCACGCCGGCCGAGGGGGCGCTCCTGGCCTCCGTCATCCGGGCGCCGTCCCTCTACGACCCCAGCCTCGGCCCGACGCAGCGCAAGAACGCCACGGAGCGCGTCGACTACGTCCTCGACGGCATGGTCGAGAAGGGCTGGATGACCGAGGCCGAGCGGGACCGGACGAGATTCCCCGCGGTGAAGCAGCCCAAGGTCAAGCGCGGCCGGTCCGACGACCTCGGGTTCATCACCCAGGCGGTCCGGTCGGAGCTGTCGACGACGCTCAAGCTGTCGGACAAGGAGATCGACCGCGGCGGCCTGAAGATCGTCACGACGATCGACAAGCCCGCCCAGGACGCGGCGCGGCAGGCGATCAAGGGCGAGATGCCCGCCGGCGCGAAGGACCTGCACGTGGGGCTCGTGGCGATCCAGCCCGGCGACGGTGCGGTCCGCGCGATGTACGGCGGGCCGAAGTTCGGCTCCGGCAAGGGCGCCCGCTTCGCGAGCACGACGACGCACGACACGATGCAGGCGGGCTCGACGTTCAAGGTGTTCACGCTCCTGGGCGCGCTGGACGAGCGCAAGCCGCTGTGGACGAGCTATCCGGGCTACAGCCCGGCCTACCTGCCCCAGTTCAAGAGCAAGGCCAACCCGACCGGAGCGGTGACGAACTTCGGTGGGCACCAGTACGGGCAGCTCAACCTCACCGAGGCGACCGCGCAGTCGTGCAACACGTGCTACGCGCGCCTCAACCTCGACGTCGGGCCGAAGAAGACCGCACAGATGGCCAAGGAGTCCGGCGTGCGCGGGTGGAACGGGACGAAGGAGGCCCCGCTGAGCACGGTCGGGACGAACACCTTCGGCACGGACTCGGTCAAGGTCATCGACATGGCGAACGCCTACGCGACGATCGGGGCCGAGGGGCGCCGCTCGGACCCGTACTTCATCGCCTCGGTCGACGGCGGCGAGAGCTTCGACTACCACTACGAGGCCAAGCCGAACGTCCGCCGCGCCTACGACGACGCCGTCGCCCGCGACGCGATCCAGGCGATGAACGCGGTGACGACGCGGGGCACGGCGGCGAAGATCGCGGTCTCGGGGCTCGACCGGCCCGTCGCCGGCAAGACCGGGACGACCTCGGACAACTACGCGGCGTGGTTCGCCGGGTTCACCCCGAACCAGCTCGCGACCGCCGTCGGGATCTATCGCGGCAACGGCCAGATGGTCGACGCGAAGGGTCGCCCGATCCTGAAGAACCAGATGAACAACATTCCCGGCGTCGGGGAGGTGACGGGTGGCTCGGTCCCGGTCGACATCTGGACGGCGTTCATGACGAAGGCCCTCGAGGGCCGCGACGTCGCGCAGCTGCCCGAGCCGGGCAACATCCAGCCCGTCCAGGAGTCCACGTCGGTCGCGCCGACCAGCCAGGCCCCGGCCCCTGCACCCGCACCGGCGCCGACCCAGGCCCCGGCGCCCGCGCCGACGCAGGCCCCGGCGCCCGCGCCGACGACGGAGGCTCCGCAGCCGACGTCGACCTCGACGTCCACGTCGTCCTCGAGCACGACGCCCCCGAGCCCGACGTCGACGACCCAGCCGACGAACCCCGCCGGGAAGCCGAAGGGCAAGCCGAGCCCGACGTCGTCGACGAACGCACCGACGACCTCGACCACGGCGACGCCGCAGGTCGGGGCGAGGCAACCCGAGGCCGCGTCGCTCGCCCGGGGCCTGCTCGGCGTCCTGCGCTGGGCCGCCTGAGGTGGAGGCCCCGCCCGACCCCCGGGACGTCGCGCCGCCCTCGGCGACCGGCTTCCTCGGCGGGCCGCTCGGGCGGTACGCGGCGCCGGGGGAGCGGTCGTGGCGACGGCTGGCCCCGGTCGTCGTCGCCAGTGCGGTCCTGCCGTTCGTCGGCGCGTGGCTGCGGCAGGGGCACTGCGTGCAGCAGGGGTGGAGCGGGGACGACCAGTTCTGGCGGCAGTGCTTCTCCGACCTGCCGGCGCAGTACCAGATCGCCGGGCTCTCTCGCGGCCTGCCGGGGTGGGCCGGTGCGGACCTCCAGCCGGAGGGCACCCCGCCTCTCGTCGGTCTCCTCATGGCGGCGATCGGGGGGATCGTCCCGGCGGGTGACCCCGTGACGAGCAGCCGCTGGTACCTCGCGGTGTGGGCGGTCGTCCTCGTGGCGTGCGCGATGGTCACCGTGTGGTGCGTCGCCGCGATCTACCCCCGCCACCTCGACCTCGCGAGCCGGCTCGCCCTCAGCCCCGTCGTCATCACCGCGGGCCTGCTCACGGGCGACGGCGTGCTCGTCATGCTCGTCGCCCTGGCGATGTACGCGTGGGTGCGGGGCTGGTGGATCGGTGCCGGGGTGCTCCTGGGGTTGGGCTGCCTGGGTCGGCCGTGGGTCGTCGCGGTCGTGGTGGCGCTGCTCCTGTGGGGCTGGCGCCGGCGACGGCTGAGCGGGGCGGTCGCGACCGCCGGGGTCGCGGTGGCGACCGCGGGACTGCTCGCGGCGCTCGTCTCGCTCGTCAACGGCAACGCCGTGGGCCGGCCGCTGCGAGAGTGGTGGAGCGCCCAGCCGTCGTACGGCTCGCTGTGGTTCCTCCCGCAGGGCGTCAAGCCCGAGTGGGCCCTCGGCGCCCCGGCCACGCAGGTGATCCTCGTCCTGGTGTGGGTGCTCGCCCTCGGGCTGGGCGTCCTCCTCGTGCGGACGGCGTGGCACACCCCCACCTGGCCGCAGACCGCGCTCGTCGTCGCGGGCACCGTCACCGTCCTCGCGCCGGTCTACCCGGTCCAGGCGAGCCTGTGGGTGCTGCTCCTCGCCGCGCTGTCGGGTGTGCGCTGGCGTGACCTGCTCGTGTGGGCCGCGGTCGAGATCGGGCACGCGAGCCTGCTGTGGCTGTACATCGCCGCTCCGTCCAACCCGGAGAAGGGGCTGCCGGTCCAGTGGTACGCCCTGGCCGTCGTCCTCCGGATCGTCACGAACCTCTGGATCGTCACCCAGCCGCTGTCCCTCGCGGGGACCCCGCAGCCCGGGGACGAGCGGCGGGCCGAGGGGGCTGTGGACGAGCGGGAGAGGCTGTCCGCGCACTCGGCTACCATGGAGGTTCCCGCGTCCACCCCGGCACTCGCCGGCGCCGGTCGCGGGACGCAGCACAACCCTCCTGTCACGGAAGGACCGTGACCGCCAAGACCGAAGGAGGCGGGTTATCAGCATGCGCACGTACGAGCTCATGGTCATCTTCGACCCCGAGATCGACGACCGGAACACCGGGCCGGTGCTCGAGAAGTTCCTCACCGTCGTGACGAAGGACGGCGGCACCGTCGACAACGTCGACCTCTGGGGCCGTCGTCGTCTCGCCTACGAGATCGACAAGAAGCCCGAGGGCGTCTACGCCGTCGCGACCATCACCTGCGAGCCGGCGACGAGCAAGGAGCTCGACCGTCAGCTCAACCTCAACGAGCAGGTCCTGCGGACCAAGCTCCTCCGAGCCGACGCCTGAGACGAGGACCCATGGCTGGCGAGACCCCCATCACCGTTGTCGGCAACCTCACCGGTGACCCGGAGCTGCGCTTCACGCCGACCGGGGCTGCCGTCGCGAACTTCACCGTCGCGAGCACCCCGCGGACCTTCGACCGCAGCACCAACGAGTTCAAGGACGGCGAGACGCTGTTCATGCGCTGCTCGGTGTGGCGGGAGGCGGCCGAGAACGTCGCCGAGTCGCTCCAGCGCGGAGCCCGGGTGATCGTCACCGGTCGCCTCGTCTCCCGCTCGTGGGACGACAAGGAGACGGGCCAGAAGCGCACCGTCATGGAGATGCAGGTCGACGAGGTCGGTCCCTCGCTCCGCTACGCCACCGCGAAGGTCAACAAGACCCAGCGGGGCGGCGGTCAGGGCGGTGGCTTCGGCGGTCCGCAGGGCGGTGGCTCCGGTGGTTTCGGCGGCCAGCAGGGCGGCAGCCAGGCCGACCCGTGGGCGACCGGCGGTCAGCCCGGCGGCGGCTCCGGTGGTTTCGGCGGCCAGGGCGGCCAGGGCGGCCAGGGCGGCGGCCAGCAGGGTGGCGGCGGCTGGGGCGGCGGAGCGCCGTCCTACGACGAGCCCCCCTTCTGATCGAGCACCGCTGATCCAGCTGCGCTGATCGACCTCGCTCGCACCTCGTCGGGCCCGTCCCGACCTCTCGCCGCGGCCCCTCCCGGGCGCCCGGCACTCCACGTTCAACCCCATCCCGAGGACCAACCTCGGGCTCTCGTCCGATAGGAGAGCACCACGATGGCCAAGCCCGTCGTTCGCAAGCCGAAGAAGAAGGCCAACCCCCTCAAGGCCGCGAAGATCGAGAAGATCGACTACAAGGACACCGCGCTGCTGCGCAAGTTCATCTCCGACCGCGGCAAGATCCGCGCGCGTCGGGTCACCGGCGTCTCCGTCCAGGAGCAGCGCCTCATCGCGACGGCCGTGAAGAACGCCCGCGAGATGGCCCTGCTGCCGTACTCGAGCAGCTCGCGCTGACCTCGACCGACCTGACATCAAGGAGCTGACATGAAGGTCATCCTCACGCACGAGGTGAGCAACCTCGGCGCCCCCGGTGACGTCGTCGACGTCAAGGACGGCTACGCCCGCAACTTCCTCCTCCGCCGCGGTCTCGCAACGGCGTGGACGAAGGGCGGCCAGAAGCAGGTCGACGCGATCGCGGCCGGTCGCAAGGCCCGCGCCGTGAAGTCGCTCGAGGAGGCCCAGAGCATCAAGGGCAACCTCGAGTCGCTGGCGTTCAAGGTCCCGGCGCACGCCTCGGCCGAGGGTCGCCTGTTCGGCGCCGTCTCGACCAAGGACGTCGCCGACGCGGTGGCTGCCGCCGGTGGTCCGCAGCTGGACCGCCGCACGATCGAGATCCCGCAGCCGGTCAAGCAGCTCGGCCCGGGCAGCGCCACCGTCCGCCTCCACCCCGAGGTCCAGGCGTCGCTGAGCTTCACGGTCGTCCCCGGCTGACCCACCTCGCCTCACCCCTCTTCGCAATTGCGCGCGCAATTGCCATCTGCGCGCCGAATATCGCGCGCAGATGCACCAGATGACGCGCGTCTGCTGCGAGGCGACGTCAGGGCCCCGTCACCGAACCGTCATGGCCGGTGACGGGGCCTTCGCGTGCTGCGGAAGAATCGACGGATGACCCGGATCGCCGTCGCCGCCCCCAACCGCCATGCCGTCGATGCCGCGGCGCGGGCGTGCGCCGCCGGGGGCAACGCCGTCGATTCCGCGCTCGCGGCGATGACCACGGCGGTCGCGACCGAGCCGGGGATGGTCACGCCGCTCGGCGGTGCCTTCGTGTCGGTGTGGCCTGCCGGCGGATACCCGATCGTCATCGACGGGAACGTCGAGATGCCGGGGCGAGGACGGCCGTCGGAGGCGTTCGGCGGGGGCCTGCGCCCGCTGCACATCGAGTACGGCGGCGGGGTCGAGCTCTTCGTCGGGCACGGGTCGGTGGCGACCCCGGGCTCGTTCGCCGCGTTCCAGGAGGCGCACGACCGGTTTGGGGGGATCGGCTGGGCGGAGGTGCTCGCGCCGGCGATCGACGTCCTGCGGTCGGGGTTCGTCGTCGGGCAGGCGTCGGAGACGTACCTCTGCTTCGTCGGTGGGCCGATCTTCGGGTGGGACGCGGAGACCAGGAGGAGCCACCACCGCGCCGACGGGGCGCCGCTGCGGCGCGGTGACGTCGTGCGGCTCCCCGATCTGGCGGCGTCCTACGAGGTCATCGCCCAGGAGGGGGCGGCCGCGCTGTACACCGGGTCGCTCGCGAGGGCGATCGTGGCCGACATGGATGCCCGCGGCGGTCTGCTGTCCGCGGAGGATCTCGCGGCGTACCGGCCGGTGGTGCGGGAGCCGTACCGCGTCACCCTCGGCGACTGGCACGTCGCGACGAACCCGCCGCCGAGCGTCGGCGGGGTGATGCTCGCGCTCATGCTCGGTGATCTCGCGACGCGGGCCGGGCAGGGCTACGACGACGTCATCGACGTCCAGCACCGCGTGCTGTCGTACCGGGCGCAGGTGCACGACCACAGCCGCGACCTCGAGGCGGACGGGCGGCTCGTGCTGCAGACCGCGGCACGAGCCGGGCTCGAGGGGCTGCGGGAGGTGGCGACCGGCGCGGACCAGCCGTCGACGTCGGCGAGCACGGTGCACGTGTCGGTCGTCGACGCCGAGGGCAACGCGTGCGCGATCACCGCGTCGGCCGGGTACGGCTCGGGCGTGACGACGCCTGGGACCGGGCTGGTGCACAACAACGCACTGGGGGAGATCGAGCTCAACCGCCTGGGCATCCACGCGCTGCCCCCGGGGACTCGGCTGGCGTCGAACATGGCGCCGAGCGTCGCGCGGACCGCGGACGGGCGGGTGCTGTCGATCGGGTCGCCGGGCGCGGACCGGATCACGACCGCGCTCATGCAGGTCATCAACCAGGGGTGCCTGCACGGGCTGGACCTGCAGTCGGCGATCGACCGGCCGCGGGTGCACGTGTCGATCGTCGACGGCCAGGGGGTCGTCGAGTTCGAGGAGGACCCGGAGGTCATCGCGGCGGTGCAGCGCTCGCCCCTGCCGTCGCGCGGGCACGGGGAGCGGTCGATGTTCTTCGGTGGGGTGGGTGCGGCGTACCGGCGCGAGGACGGCGTGCTCGAGGCCGCCGGCGATCCGAGGCGCGAGGCAGCGACCGGCGTGTTCTGACGGGCGGGGTCAGATCTTCGCCACGGTCGGGTGGAAGTAGTCGTACAGGGTGCTCGACACCGGTTCGTCAAATCGGAGGATCATGCGGACGACGGGAAGTTCATTACCCTTGTCGTCGGACATCGTCGTTTGCTCGGCATCCGCGACGCGGGCCTGGCCGAGGTAATAGAAACCAACGCCTTCAGCGTCATCCTTCTTGACGAAGACATCGAGGTCGACTGCACCGCCCCTGATCCTCTGCACGTCGGCGCTCTCCAGCGTCCGGCGGCTTTTCGAGAACCATTGCATGGTGTGGCGATCGATAAGGCGATCCTCGTATGCCGTACTCGCCGCGATGTCTCCCGCCTTGTGCAGAGTCACGAAGATGGGGCATTTCGCAGTCTCGTCGTCGACCCTGTAACCGTAGATCGTCGAGGTGTAACTGCGGGGCCACGTGAGAATTCGAGCAACCTCTTTGCGTGAGTACTGGCGTTCCGGCGTGAAGGCGCGGTCTGCCGCGTAAGTTGTGGCGACGAGGTGCTGCGCGGTCCGGACGAGATCGTTCACCGCGAGGCGGAATTCCGGATGGTGGGTGTACGACTCCCAGAACTCGGGCTGCAACGCGACCACGTCACCCTCGACACGGGCGATGCCGCCGTCGTATTTGCGCCGATCTGCCTCGGAGTGGCGCTCGGTAGTGAAGGTGTCGACCGTGCTCCGGAGGGTGCGATCCGGATCCTCTGCGTACAACCCAGCCAGCTCGCGGCCGAGATCGGGTAGCGCCATTCGCCCCGACCGCAGGAGCGCGGCAAGGGCGATGGCTTCGTGCGGTCGTTTGGCCGAGAGCACTTCGTGCGAGAGGTGGGTGAGATAGGTCGACTCCACCGGGGAGAACGGGGAGGGCTGACGAAGGAAGCTGCGTGCGAGCTCCGGGTAGTTCTGCCGGGTCGTGGCCAAGAGCACGGGATCGGCCGAATCAAAACGGACGAAATCCCACAGCTCGGGCACGTGACCAACGCGGTGGTACATGTCGATGACCGCCGCCTTGAGCCGCGCAGTGCTTGTTAGTTGTGCCTGCGCGATGGATCGGAAGACCCGCTCCTCGGCGATGCGGTCGAACTGCACGGACGACAATCCCGCGATCGCGCCGCGCTCTTCAGCGACTGCGAGGTTCTTTCGTAGCGATTCCTTGTTTAGAGAATTATCTCCGAATAGGGCGATCGGGATCATGAAGTTGTTGGTGTAATTGCCGATAAAGTCGATGACGACAAGGTATTCCTTGCCGGGGGCCTTACGCAGGCCCCGACCCAGTTGCTGGACGAAAACGATAGGCGACTGGGTGTTCCGCAGGAGGATCACCTGGTTCACGGACGGAATATCGACGCCCTCGTTGAACACGTCCACGGTGACGATGTAATCGAGTTCACCTGATTCGAGTCGGGCAATGCATGCATTGCGATACTCGATCGGGTCGCCCCCGGTGAGGCAGACGGTCCGTACGGGGGCTCCGTTGATGGTAGCTTCGTTCAACGCCTCCGATAGTTCTATGGCCTCTTGGCGGCGGGAGCAGAAGATCAGTCCCGTCGTGCGGATCCCATGCTGTCCGTAGGTCTCGATGGCTCCAATAATGTGGCGAACCCGTTCGGGAGAGGTGAGGAGATCCAGGCGGGTCTCCTCCGTGGTCGTCGTCCCATCCTCGAACTCGATGTCGGTCACGCCGTAGTAGTGAAAAGGCACGAGCATGTCCGCCTCAAGTGCCTCCTTGAGTCGGATCTCATACGGAACGGTGTAATCGAACAACTCGAACACGTTGAAGGCGTCAGGGCGCTCGGGTGTAGCGGTCATGCCGAGCAGGAACCGGGGCGTGAAGTACGACATGATCGACTGATGTGATCGGGCGCCCGCTCGGTGGACTTCGTCGACGACGATGTAGTCGAACGCGTCGCGGTCGAACCGCTCGATCCAGCGGTCACGGGACAAAGTCTGAACCGTTGCGAAGAGGTATCGGGAAAATATCTCCTTGGAGGACCCGCTCAGCTTGCCGTAATCAGTTCGAGGCCCGCCTAGGACCCGGTGGAACTCGTCGATCGTGCGGTCGAGGATCTGCTCGCGGTGGACGACGAACAGGAGGCGGCGCGGGCGCTGAGATCTAGCGTCCAAGGCGGACAGGATTGTCTTCCCGGTGCCGGTGGCGGAGATGATCAGGGCTCGTTTGGCGCCCATCGACCGGACCTCGGCAATCGCCTCGAGGGCCGCACGTTGCATCCGGTTCGGCAGGATCGCCGGCGGGCCCGTCACGGCCGCCTCTTCCGAGCCGTGGGGTGGAGGCGCCGCGGGGGCGTCGGCTGGTCGTTCCGGGAGCGGAACCACCGGAACCGCCTCGATCACGGTCGGGGTGGCCGGCGTATGCGCGATCAACGGGCCGTTGCTGGTCGGTGACGCGTCGACACCTGGCGCGCTCAGCGGCTCTTCTGGTGACTGCGGCGGTGGGCCTGGCAGCGCGGCCCGGCGCGGGCGCGCGCCCGGGGGGACGTATGACGCGGTGTACCTCTCCACCCATGACGCGGTAATCGGTGCGGAGTCCGCGACCTGCTCAGCGAGGAGCGCGTCGAGTTGGCGTGCGAGGTCGCCGTCGTTCGAGGACGAGACCAGGAGGTTCCACTCGTGGTTACGCAGTAAGGCGTTCGCCGTGAGGTTGGCGCTACCGACCATCGCCGAGACGGTGTGCTCGTGCTGGAAGATGTAGCCCTTGGGATGGAAGGCGGCGGCCGAGTGGATCCGCACGTCGACCCCGCGGTTGCTCAGGTCGAGCAGCTCGGCGAAGGCGTGCGGCGAGTTGAAGGCGAGATAGTCCGACGTAATGATCCGGCCCTGGCCCCGAAACTCGAGCAGATCGGTCTTGATCATGGCTAGCGCGCTCGGCGAGACGAAAGCAACGGAGAACGTGAAGCCGTCGCACCGGCGCAATTCGTCGCGGAGGGTGCGGAGCACGGTGGTGTCGCCACCGTTGAGGACGACCCGTGGGTGGTGAATCCTCGGCGCGCTGGCCTCACTGGTTACGTAGCCGTACTGGACGTCGAGCGCGAGGTCCCGCGACCAAACGAAGTCAGTCATCGCCGAGGTCGGCCGTGACGATCCGCACCGCAGGTACATCCGCGGGCGCCCACTCGAGGTGCGCGAGATCCTTGGGCCGTTGCCACCTGACCTCAGTGTGCTCGGTCAGGGTGGGCGTCCCTGCCGCGAGAGTGCAGTAGAAGGACGTGAGGGACACGAGCCCGAACTCGTATTGGTGGTCGGTGGTGGTAATCCGTCGGCCCACGGTAATCGCGCACTCGAGCTCTTCGTTGATTTCCCGAGCCAAAGCAACTTCGGGCTGCTCGCCCTCCTCGATCTTTCCGCCCGGGAACTCCCACAACCCAGCCAGCGGGCCGTGGCTCCCCCGGCGAGCACATAGGACATGCCCCTCGTGGACGATCACGGCGGCGACGACCCGGATGTGGCGTGCGACCGGAGCGTCGGTCTCGGTCCCAGACATGGCGCCAGGCTAGGGGATGGGTTTGCCGGTCCCCCCGTGGCAGCTCGCGCCGGAGAAACTGCGTTGTGGAGGAGTCACAACTGCGGCGTCCCACTCGTCGTCGTGCGTGACTGGGGGATCGGTGCTCACCGGGTCGCGCCGGTGACCGCCCAGGCGTCGTCCCGCACCCGGTGCCGCAGGAGCAACCCGCGCACGAGCATGAACCCGGTGAACCCGACCCACAGCAGCGCCGTCACCGCCGCCGCACCGCTCAGCCCCCAGGCGTCCCCGGACACCGACCGCCCGACCAGCAGCACGAGCCCGACGACCGGCAGGTACGCCAGCAGCTGCACCACCGACGCGACCGCCAGCCAGCGCCCGTCCCCGGCACCGATGAGCACCCCGTCGATGACGAACACGTACCCGCTCAGCGGCTGCGTCACCGCCACGACGACGAGCGCCGCCGCGATCGCCGAGCGCACCGCCGGGTCGGGCGTGAACATCGCCGGCAGCACCGGCGCCAGCGCGAGCACCGCCACCCCGAGCACCACCCCGCCCCACACGCCCCAGCGCACCATGAGGCCCGTCGCCGCCCGCGTCGCCCGGACGTCCCCCGCGCCGAGCGCGCGCCCGGTCAGCGCCTGCGCCGCGATCGCCAGCGCGTCGAGCGCGAACGTCAGCGTCGACCAGATCGTCGCCGTGACCTGATGGGCCGCCAGCGGCACGTCGCCGAACCGCGCTGCCACCCACACGGTGAGCAGCAGCACCGCCCGCAGCGCGACGGTCCGCACGAGCAGCGGCACCCCGCCGCCGAACGCCCGCACGACCGCCCCGAGGTCCGGCCGCAGCCCCGCCCCGGCAGCGGCCGCCCGGCGCGCCACGACGACCAGCAGCGCGATCGCCATTCCCCACTGCGCGAGGACGGTCGCCCACGCCGATCCGGGCACGCCCCACCCGAGCCCACGGACGAACCACACGCACAGCACCGCGTTTCCCGTGAAACCAAGCGTCGCGACGAGCATCGGCGTCCGGGTGTCCTGCAGCCCGCGCAGCACCCCCGTCGCGGCGAGGACGAGGAACATCGCCGGCACCCCCATCGCACTGATCCGCAGGTAGGTCCCGGCCACGCCGGTCACCGCACCGCTCGCGCCGAACGCCCCCGCGAACGCCGGCGCCCCCAGCGCGAGCACCCCCGCGACGACCGCGCCGATCCCGGCGGCGAGCCACACCCCCGCCAAGCCCGCGGCCAGCGCCCCGGCGGTCGACCCCGCCCCGACCTGCCGGGCGACCGAGCCCGTCGTGCCGTACGCGAGGAAGACGAAGAGGTTGACGGCGGTGAGCAGCACCGCGCTCGCGACCCCGAGTGCCGCCAGCGGCACGGTCCCCAGGTGCCCGACGACGGCCGAGTCGACGAGGAGGAACAGCGGTTCCGCCACCAGCGCCACGAACGCCGGCACGGCGAGCCCGAGCACCTCCCGCGGCCCGATCGAGATCGCCTCCGCAGGCCCATGAACCGCCCCGCTCACGCCTCGCCCTCCGACCCCGGCACCGGCGCCGCGTCCGCCTCGAGCGCGAGCAGCATCTCCAGCCGCGCCTGGGGGTCGTCGAGCTCCGCCCCGAGCACCGACCGCAGCTGCCCGAGCCGGTACCCCACCGTCTGCGGATGGATGAACAGCTCGGCCGCCACCGGGCCGCGCTGACCCCAGTGCCGCAGCCACGACCGCAACGTCTCGAGCAGCCGGTCCCGCTGCGCCGGCCGCAGCTCGTCGAGCGCCGCGAGCCGCCGGCGCCGGATCTCGGCCACCGCGACCGGGTCGGCCGTGAGCGCGAGCGCCGCGAGGTGGTCCTCCGCCCGCACGGGCGCCGCGGTCGCCACCGCCAGCGGCAGCACCCGCTCGGCCAGCCGGACCGACGAGGCCACAACGTCTCTCGCCACCGACGGCCCGATCGTCGCCGCCCCCTCGACGACCTCCGCCAGCCACTCCTCGTCCTCCGCCGCGACGAGCGCGAGAACGTTCCCGGCCCGCCGAAGCACCAGCCCGCGCTCGCCGAGCCGTCCGGCCATGGACCCCGGGACGAGCACCGCCCGGTACGCCGCCGCCAGCTCGATCCCCGCCGCCCGCGCGGCCGCGGTGACCGCCGGCCGGTCCGCCCCGTCGACGAGCAGCTCCGCCAGGTGCTCCCGCCGCCGCGCCGCCTCCTGGGCCTGCTCGACCGTCGCCGCGACGAGGGCGGCGACCTCGGCGCGGAGGACCCTGGCCGCCTCGTGGGCGGCCGCGCCCTCGGCCGCCATCGACGCCGCGACGAGACCGACGACCCGGTCGACCTCGCCCCCGACCTCGTCGCCGGGCCCTCGCGGTTCGCTCGCCGACGCACCCGCCGTCGATCCGGCGTCCTGACCGTCGGGACCCATCCGTCCTCCCTCGTCGGTGCGCGCTCTCGGTCAGCTGCACCGTAGATGCCGGATCGAGGCTCCCTTGGATGGACCCCGGGGGCACGGGCACCCCGATCTTTGCAAGGATGCCGCCGACCGGTCTTTCCATTCGGGGGAGTGAGATGAACCAGCCGCGCGACCACCGTGAGCCGACCCCGCCGCCGGGCCCGGTCGCCGGACCGTCGGCGACGCCGAGCGGCGCCCCCGTCCCGAAGGTCGACCCCCGGGCGGCGCGGGCCGCGGTCGAGGCCGTCCAGCGGGCCGTCGGCCGCACGGTCGTCGGTCAGGAACGGCTGCGGGAGACCCTGCTGCTGGGCCTGGTCACCGGCGGTCACGTCCTCCTGGAGTCGGTGCCGGGCCTGGCGAAGACGACCGCCGCGCACGCGCTCGCCTCGGCGATCGGCGGCTCGTTCAACCGCATCCAGTGCACCCCCGACCTGCTGCCGAGCGACATCGTCGGCACCCAGATCTACGACGCGGCGCGCGGCGAGTTCGTCACCCGGCTCGGCCCGGTCCACGCCAACGTCGTCCTGCTCGACGAGATCAACCGCTCGAGCGCGAAGACCCAGAGCGCGATGCTCGAGGCGATGCAGGAGCGGCAGACGTCCATCGGCGGGGCGATCCACAAGGTGCCCCAGCCGTTCCTCGTCCTGGCGACGCAGAACCCCATCGAGCAGGAGGGCACCTACCGGCTGCCCGAGGCCCAGCTCGACCGGTTCATGGTCAAGGACGTCCTCGACTACCCGACGCCGGACCAAGAGGCGGAGATCATCCGCCGGCTCGACGCCGGGGTCTTCGAGGAGGCCGTCCGCGCGGTCATCAGCCTCGACGACGTCCGCACCCTCCAGCGCAGCGCCGCCGCCGTCCACCTCGAACGGTCGATCGTCGGCTACATCACCCACCTCGTCGCCGCCACCCGGGATCCGCGCCGCTGGCTGCCGCCGGAACTGGCCCGCTACGTCGAGGTCGGGGCGAGCCCGCGCGCCTCGATCGCCTTCGCCCGGGCTGCCCGGGCCGCCGCCCTCATCCGGGGCCGTGACCACGTCATCCCCGAGGACGTGCGGCACCTGGCGCACCGGGTGCTGCGGCACCGGATCGTCCTGTCGTACGAGGCGACGGCCGACGAGGTCCCGGTCGAGCGGATCATCGACGGCTTCGTCGGCGCCCTGCGCACCCCCTGACCCGGGCGCGCCATGCCCTCGCTCGTCCGCAAGGTCCGCACGTCGCTGTCGATCCACGCCCGGCGCGCGACGATCGGGCTGCTCGACGGCGGGTACGCCTCGATCCACACCGGCCGCAGCCACGACTTCGACGACCTGCGCGAGTACGTCGCCGGTGACGACGTCCGGGACATCGACTGGAAGGCGAGCGCCCGGCACGGTGCGCCGCTGGTCAAGCGGTACGTCGCCGAGCGCCGGCACGTCATCCGGTGCGTCGTCCCCACGGGTCGGGAGATGGCCGCGAGCACGCCCGGCGGCGAGCGCAAGGCCGACC
Organism: Janibacter massiliensis; assembly: GCF_900289115.1. Taxonomy (GTDB): domain Bacteria; phylum Actinomycetota; class Actinomycetes; order Actinomycetales; family Dermatophilaceae; genus Janibacter_A; species Janibacter_A massiliensis. The sequence goes on from NZ_LT985196.1 coordinate 748,199, forward strand.
TCGCCGTCCTCGTGTGCGGCATCCTCGGCTCGCTCGCCCTCGGCCACGGCGACGAGGTCGCGCTCGTCTCCGGTCGCGGGGGCCGGGTCACCGGCTCACGGGCCCTGGCCACCGAGTCGCACCTCGAGCTGCTCCTGCGGCGGATCGACGCCGACCCGACCCCGGCCGCTCCGCCCGGGGACGTCGTCGCGCTGCTGGAGCACGTCGCCCGCCACGAGCGGACCCGTTCGATCGTCCTCGTCGTCGCCGACGATGGGGTCGAGGCCGACCGGGTCGACCCCGTCCTGCGGCGCGTGCGCGTCCGGCACGAGGTCCTCTGGATGACGGTCGCCGACGTCGACCCCTCGGGCGGCCGCACGGTCCGGGACGTCGCGCGCGGCACCCTCCTGCCGGACGTCGGCTCGGTCGACCCGGGGCTCGTCGCCCTGTTCGAGGCGAGCGAGACCGAGCGCACGCACCGTCTCGAGCAGTGCCTGCGCCGGCTCGGCGTCTCCAGCGCGCGGGTGACCTGCGAGGACGACGTCGTCCTCGCAGTCCTCGACCTCCTCGCGAGGCACGCCCGTGGCTGACCCGACCGCCGCCGTCCCGACCGCCGCCGTCCCGGCCGTGACCGTCCTGCGCCCCGTCGTCCTCGAGGGCGAGCTCGTCCCGACCGTCGGCTACTCGATCCTCTGGCCGCTGCTGGGCTTCCTCCTCCTCGTGGGGATCGCCGCCTGGTTCGCGCTGACACTCCTGCTCACCCGGCGCCGCTCCGTCGTCGCGCCGGTCCCGGTCGTGCGGCCGAGCGTCGTCGAGGCCGCCCGAGCCCGGTGCCTGGCGGAGATCGCCGAGGTCCGCGCCGCGGTCGAGCGAGGCGAGACCAGCCCGCGCCGCGCGCACCACCAGCTCTCGCGGAGCGTCCGGTCGTTCGTGTCGACGGCCAGCGGCCTGCACGCCGAGCGGATGACGCTCGAGGACCTGCGCGCCGTGGCCCCGCCCCACCTGGTCGATCTCGTCGAGCGGTTCTACCCGGCGCAGTTCGGCACGGGGGAGCCGTCGCGGACGACGGACGCGGCGCTCGGATCGGCGGACGCCGCGACGCAGCTGGTGCGGGGGTGGCGCGCGTGAGTCTCGTGTGGTGGCCGCTGACGCTGCTCGTCCTCCTCGTCGCGATCGCCGGGGTGGCGGTCCTGTGGTGGCGCGAGCGTGGCCGATCCGACGGGGACGCCGTCCTGGCGGCCCACACCGACCGGCTCACCCGTCTGCCCCGCTACCGCGCCGCGCTCGCGCGGCTGCGCCTGCGGCTCATCGCGCTCGGCGCCGTGCTCGCCCTCGTCCTGGTCGTCGGGGCGTGGACCGCGGGCCGACCCAGCCGGGAGAGCTCGACCACGCCCGAGGCCCGCACCCGTGACATCGTCCTGTGCCTCGACGTCTCCGGCTCGATGACCGAGGTCGACAAGGCCGTCGTCGAGCGCTTCTCGACGATCGTCGACGGGTTCGAGGGCGAGCGGATCGCGCTCGTGTTCTTCGACGGCCGCGCGGTGACCGCGTTCCCGCTCACGGACGACTACGAGTTCGTCGTCGAGCGTCTCGACGAGGCCGCGGCGGGCTTCGACGGGCTGAGTCGGGGCGGGACCGACCCCGCCGCCGGGACCTACGCGGAGGGCGGCTCCTCGCTCATCGGCGACGGCCTCGCCTCGTGCGTCCTCGCGTTCGACCGCAAGGGCGAGAAGCGCTCCCGCTCGGTCGTCCTCGCGACCGACAACATGGTCAACGGTCCGCAGGTCTACACCGTGCCGGAGGCCGCCGCGCTCGCGAAGGAGTCCGACATCCGGGTGTACGCGCTCAATCCCAACCCGTTCCCCGGCACGGAGGGCGCCGAGCTCGAGCAGGCGGCGGCACGCACGGGCGGGAAGGCGTTCGCGCTCGAGGACGAGGGCGCCGTGGACGGGGTCGTCGACGACGTCGAGCGGACGGAGGCCGCGAAGACCCCGAAGGCTCCCGCCGTCACCCGCGACGACCGGCCGCGCTGGCCGCTGCTCCTGCTGTCGCTCCTGCTCGGCGGGTATGCGCTCGCTGCCTGGTGGTGGCGCCGATGAGGTTCTCCCCGGTCCTGGGCTGGCTCCTGACGACCCCGCTCGTGCTCCTCCTGCTCGGGCTCGCCGCGCTCGTCGCGCTCGCGCCTCGAGGGCGTGGGGTCGGCCGGGCCGCCGGAGCGCGCCGCGGCGGCGCGCTCGCGCTCGTCGCGCTCGCGCTGCTGTCCCCGGGGGTCGGCAACGGGTCGGCGGCCGCAGGCCAGCGCGAGCTCGACGTCATCTTCGTCGTCGACACGACGAGCTCGGCCGCCGCCCGCGACTACGACGGCGGGAAGGAGCGGCTCGAGGGGTACCGCGCCGACACCGCGGCGATCGCCCAGGAGCTGTCCGGCGCGAAGTACGCGCTCATCACCTTCGACTCCCGCGGCCGGCTGACGATGCCGCTCACCGACGACGCGGCCGCGCTCGCGAGCGCGATGGAGATCCTCGACACCGAGTCGACGTTCAGGGCGAAGGGGTCCTCGATCACGGTCGCCCGGGACGCCCTGCGGGAGACGCTGGAGCGCGCCGAGGAGAAGGACCCCGGGCGGGCGCACGTCGTCTTCTACCTCGGTGACGGCGAGCAGACGAACGGTGCGGCGCCGGAACCCCTGGACGTGCCGAAGGATCTCGTCGACGGCGGGGCCGTGCTCGGCTACGGGACCGCCGACGGCGGGCCGATGCGCCGCAACGACGCCTTTCCCGGCCTCGAGAAGGACGGCGAGCCGACCGAGGACATCCAGTACCGGGGGCAGCCGGCGCGTTCGAGCATCGACGAGGGGGCGCTCCGGGGGGTCGCGGACCAGCTCGGGGTGCCGTACGTCAACCGGAACTCCGGCGGCTCGATCGCGCCGGCCCTCGAGGGTGTCGACCGCGGGGGGATCGCCGGGACCGAGGGCGGCGTGCCGGTCGGCTTCCCGCTGTACTGGCTGCTCGTCCTCGGCGCGCTCGGGCTGCTGGCATGGGACGCCGCGGCGATCGTCCGGGGGCTCGCGCGGCTGTCGGCACCGACGAGGGAGGGGGCGTGATGGGTGCGGTGCGACCGGAGGATCCGCGTGACCGGGCGCGTCGGCTGGCCCTGCGCCGGCGGCTGCTGCTGTGGGGCGCCCTGCCGGTCCTGCTCGTGGGGATCCTCGCCCTGCGCTGGCTGAGCCTGCCGTTCGTCGCCGCGGGCGCCACGAGCGGGTTCGACGAGGGCGACGCCGAGCGGGTCGTCGGACGGTCACGACTGCTCGCCCCGATCAACGTCGTCGAGCGGTGGAAGGCCCCGTACGACCTCGGCACGGGGTACGCGATGCGCGGGGAGGACGACCGGGCCCGGCCGCAGCTGGAGAAGGCGCTGCGGCGGGTCGACGGGGCGCCGGAGGAGTGCGCGGTGCGCGCGAACCTTGTGCTCGTCGTCGAGCGGCAGGGCGCCAAGGCCGAGGAGGCCGGGGACACGGCGACCTCGAAGGCGCGCAAGGACGAGGTCGTCGCGATCGTCGACGCGGCGCCGCCGGAGTGCCTGCAGGGCGGCAGGGACGGTCAGGGCGGCAAGGCGAGCAAGCAGCTGTCCGACGCGAGGAAGCGGGCCGGCGAGGGCGGCGAGGGCGAGGGTGGGAAGCCCCGCAACCAGCCGGGGGACCAGCCGGGCGAGGCCGACACCCCGAGCCAGGACCAGGAGTCGAAGCTGCGGGAGAAGAACGCTGGCGGCGGTCGGGAGGCGTCCACGCGCCGCCGGTTCGACGAGCAGGTGAACGACGACCCGCAGGGCTACGTCGAGAAGCCCTGGTGAGGGTGGCGCCCGAACGCCCGCGAGAGCGCCGAGCGGTTCACCCGGAGGGGTTGACGGACGAGGCGGACGATGCCCCACCGGCGTGGCGGCTGTGGATGACCGAGGGGGCCCAACTTTTTTCGATCCACATCCCGTGGATCCCATTTCCGCAGGTCAGCGCCATGCCGATACGGCTGTGACCCGAGATTCCACAGAACTGTCCACCTCCTGTGCACTGCGCTCCGCGTGTCGTCCACAGCCTGTCCACGGGGGCGTCCACCGCCTCGTTTGGGGTTGTCGGACCCCGGTGCGACAGTGGGCGCCACGCCCCGTCCGACGGGGTCGCCCGCCCCTCGACCGGGGCCGGTTCCGCAGCGACGAGCAGGGGATGATCGGTGTCGATCGACGAGCTGGAGACCCAGTACGGCGCCCCCTCGGCCTCGGGTCCGGACGACCTCCTCCCGCCGCAGGACGTCAACGCCGAGCGCTCGGTCATCGGCTCGATGCTCATGAGCAAGGACGCGATCGCCGACGTCGCCGAGCAGGTGCGGGGGGAGGACTTCTACCGTCCCGCGCACGAGACGATCTTCGACGCGGTCATCGACCTCTACGGGCGCGGGGAGCCGGCCGACGCCATCACCGTCGCCGACGAGCTGACCAAGCGCGGTGACCTCCAGCGCATCGGCGGCCAGGCGTACCTGCACGAGCTCGTGCAGTCGGTGCCGACGGCGGCGAACGCGGGGTTCTACGCGCAGATCGTCGCGGAGCGGGCCGTCCTGCGTCGGCTCGTCGACGCGGGCACGAAGATCGTCCAGATGGGCCGGGGGGCCGGCGAGGGCAACGTCGAGGACATCGTCAACCGCGCCCAGGCGGAGGTGTACAAGGTCGCCGACCAGCGCGGCAGCGAGGACTACGTGCCGCTGGCGAGCACGCTCGAGGAGACGTTCACCGAGATCGAGGTCGCCGCCGGCCGGACCGACGAGATGATCGGCGTGCCGACGGGCTTCATCGAGCTCGACAGCCTCACGCACGGTCTCCACCCGGGCCAGATGATCGTCGTCGCGGCGCGTCCGGCGGTCGGCAAGTCGACGCTCGGGGTCGACATCGCGCGGGCGGCCGCGATCAAGCACGGTCAGCCCGCGGCGATCTTCAGCCTCGAGATGAGCCGCACCGAGATCACGATGCGCATCCTCGCCGCGGAGGCCTCGATCCAGCTGCAGAACCTGCGCAAGGGCACGTTGTCGGAGGACGACTGGAAGAAGCTCGCCCGGTACATGGGGACGCTGTCCGAGGCGCCGCTGTTCATCGACGACAGCCCGAACATGTCGCTCATGGAGATCCGGGCGAAGGCGCGCCGGCTGAGCCAGCAGCACGGTCTCAAGCTCGTCATCATCGACTACCTGCAGCTGATGAGCTCCGGCAAGAAGGTCGAGTCCCGCCAGCAGGAGGTTGCCGAGTTCTCCCGGGCGCTCAAGCTCCTGGCGAAGGAGCTCGAGGTGCCGGTCATCGCGATCAGCCAGCTCAACCGTGGACCCGAGCAGCGCACCGACAAGCGGCCGCAGATGTCGGACCTGCGCGAGTCGGGATCCATCGAGCAGGACGCGGACGTCGTCATCCTCCTGCACCGGGACCGGGACAACCCCGAGCGCGAGGGCGAGGCGGACGTCATCGTCGCCAAGCACCGCAACGGCCCGACGAAGGACATCGTCCTGGCATGGCAGGGCCACTACTCCCGCTTCGGGAACATGGCCAAGGACGGCTTCTGATCCGCGCATGGCGGGCGGCGGGGAAAGTGGCGCTGTTGTCGAGATGCAGCCAATCTTGCGCAGCGACCGTCCGTATGTAACATTCCCGCTGCTTATCAATGAGCGGTGGAAAGCAAAGATCTGGTTATGAATGGTCAGGCCCCGGAGCGTCGCGCAACCGCGTGGCCTACCCCGAGAGCCCGGCAGCTGTCAGTGGTGGCTGTCAGGATGGGCCCGCCCGCAGCGACGGGTCCATGTCCACAAGAAGAAGCGGGACGAGCGCTTGCAACGCTCGCCCCGCCGGAGGTCATCCAGACAACCTCGATGTAGCAGTCGCCAAGTCTAGAGGCCTCCCAGACCGGGCCCAACTTGGGTCGAGAAGGAGGTGGCGATGTCACCGCATCGCTGTCGCGTCAAACTGGTGGGTCGAGCCTGCGAGCACGACCTCTGTGTCACCCTGCAGCGAGGGGTCCCGCCGGACCTGCGCTGTGAGGACTCGGCTCCTAGGGGCTACGGCCCTGGGGGTGGCTCATCCTGCGGCTGCCGGACTCCGGAGGGGTTCGACGAGTTGATCGCCCGCGAGCTGAGAGACAACCTTCAGGAGAGCCGCCGCCGAGGCTTCGTGCTGATCCGGGCGGCCTGACCTTCGGTCTTGCCCGCGCCTCGCACGGCGCGGGCAAGACCGCTCCACCGAGAGGCTGGCGTGATGGGCAAGGATGGGGCCACGCACCACGAGAGGACACTTCACCTTGCCGTCGAAGCCGGGCGCCAACTTCATCTGGTCCATCGCCAACCTGCTGCGCGGGCCGTACAAGCCCAAGGAGTACGGCGACGTCGTCCTGCCCATGACGATCCTGCGCCGGCTGGATTGCGTCCTGGCCGCGACCAAGGACGCCGTGCTTTCCGAGCAGAAGCGCTCCGGTGACCGGACGGCCAAGGACCTGCTGGACGTCAAGCTGCGTAAGGCCGCGAAGTACTCGTTCTACAACACCTCGCCATACACGCTCCCGTCGTTGACCGGCGACAGCGCCAACATCAAGGCCAACCTGCTCTCCTACGTCGACGGTTTCAGCGACAACGTCCGCGACGTCTTCACCCGGTTCGGGTTCGAGGAGCAGGTGCAGCGGCTCGAGGAGGCCAATGCCCTCTACCTGGTGGTTCAGGAGTCCCACCGGCCGTCGCCCACCACTCGAGAACACGGTGTCCGGGGTCGGCCCCCGGGCGATCGTCGATATTGAGCGCCACCAGAGTAGGAAGCGCAGGAACCAACCACCCAGCCCACCGCCGGAGTGTCGGCGTGCGATGAGATGCTGGCACCATCGACGAACGACCCGCCGGAGCACGCGTGGGACTGGCAGGATGTGTCGTCTGCGAAGATGGGTGCAGCGGCGAGAAGGGATCGGACTATGGCGCGCAGCGACCTGCTCCTAGCGCTCGTCCAGTCTGGTGCTGGAGGGGACGAGCTCGCGTTTCGCCGTGCCGCCGAGGCTCTCATCGCAGAAGAGAACGCGAAGAAGCACGGCATTCTCGCCTCTCAGCTCGCAGACGCACTGACCCGGCGGAAGAATCCCGGATCGTCAGTCTCACCCCTCTCACGTCCGCAAGAGTCAGCTGGTCTGTACTACGAGACTGAGCCAACGCGCCGGATGACCGAACTTGTGCTACCCACCGCCGTTCGCCAAGCAACAACTGACCTCATCGAAGAGCACCACCGCCGAGACCTGCTTCGTAGCCACGGGATCGAACCGCGCCACCGCATCCTGCTCGAAGGACCGCCTGGTAGTGGCAAGACCACCCTCGCCGAGACCATTGCCACTGAGATCGCAGTCCCGCTACTGACCGTGCGCTACGAGGCACTGATCGGCTCGTTCCTCGGTGAGACAGCCAGCCGTCTGGACGTGCTCTTCTCTGCCGTCCGGATCCGTCCCTGCGTGCTCTTCTTCGACGAGTTCGACGCCGTCGCCAAGGAGCGCGGAGACACACACGAGACCGGTGAGATCAAGCGAGTCGTCAGTTCTCTACTAGTGCAGATCGACCGGCTCCCCAGCCACGTCATCGTCATCGCTGCTACGAACCACGCCGAGCTCCTAGACCGCGCGGTCTGGCGACGGATGCAGATCCGGCTCTCCCTGCCGAAGGCCACCCGCGCAGGCAAGATCGAACTGCTGCGGTCCTGGTCGGCCCGCACCGGAGTAACGTTCGGCAAGTCCGAACGCAGCATCGCCGACCGTCTGCGCCACGTCAGTTACGCAGAGCTGGAAGACTTCGCTGAGGACGTCCAACGCCGTCAGATCCTCGACGGATTCGACGCAGACCCAAGTGCAGTGACGGAACGCCTCTTGAAGGTCTGGGCAAACCGAGCCAAGCCGATGCCCGATCTCGATGGCTGACGAAACGGCCAGCGAGCGACCCCTGCTCTGGGGAACTGTCGGACCGCCAATCACCTTCTCTCCGAACAACCGCGGTGGTTCGAAGGTAGATCTGCCCTCAACGGCGAGACAGGGACAACGGCTGGCCAGTCGCTTCACTGACCTCGACAGCGCCTTTAACGAGCAAGCCACCCTGACCGCTTCCCTCGGCGCCAGTGACCCACAGCTCGTGGTCGTCTTTGAGGCCATCGATGAGCGAGAAGACCTCAGCGGCGTCGCTGCTCGTGCTGGCCTGGAGATTCTCGCCGAGGTCGACCGTGAATTCGAGCCCGACCCCGACTTTCCGCGTAGGTCCGTAAACCAGGACCTCCCTGTCACCGGATGCCTGCACGCCGTCTGCATCAGTGAACAGGCAAAGACCAACATCATCACCCAGTGGCGCAAGTGGCAGAACGCCGGCAAGGTCGATATTGGATACGCGCCCCTTAGGCGCATCTTCGCCCATCTCAAGGACGTTCGAGCCTGGGGACCACAGGACCGGGTACGGACAGCCGACGTTGCCGCTGCCCTTGAGGGAATGCTCCCCGGCGATCACACCATCGAGATCGAACTGTGGTATCGGCAATCCGAAGCGGCTCGTAAACGAGCCGAGGCTGAGGTCACCACCCTCGTCGAGCAAGGCGCGGGCCACGTCGTCGCTACCGCCCAGGTCGCAGAAGTCGGCTACCACGGCATGAAGTGCTCTGTCCCTCTTGAGTTGCTCCAGCGGTTGGCAGCCGGCGACTACGACGCCGTGGCGGCGGTGAAGTCGGCGCACGTGATGTACCTGCGGGTCTCAGCCCAGTCGTACATCTTCTCTGAGGAGTCACAAGCTGCGTCTGTTGACGCAGCCCCGCTCCCGGTCTCTGACCCCGTCCTTTGTGTGCTCGATGGAGTTCCGATCGCGAACCACCCACTCCTCGCGGGCCGCATCATCGTGAGCGACCCTGACGACCTCGGCTCCGACACGACCGCCGAGATCGAGCTCCGGCGCCACGGGACCGCCATGGCGTCTGTCTGCGTGTGGGGCGATCGCAGCCTCAACGAAGCGCCCGCTCTACGCCCAGTCCTTGTTCGCCCGATCCTCACCCCCGCCCGCGACACGTCCGATGGTTGGGAAGAACTTCCCGACACTGTCTTGGCGCCCGACCTGATGCGGCGGGTCTTCCGCGAACTCTTTGACGGTGACGGGATAACGCCACCCGCTGCTCCCTCCGTAGTGGTCCTTAACCTCTCCGTCGGGGATCCCGCTGTGCCCTTCGACGGGGTGATCTCTTCATGGGCACGAACCCTGGACTGGCTCAGCGCCGCCTACGGCGTCATCGTGGTCGCCTCCGCTGGCAACCACCCGGTGCTGCCCGTGCCCGGGGGAACCAACGCTCTCCTGGCACTCACCGGCTCCGACAGAGCCGAGGCCGTCAACGCCGGCGTGGCCCAGACGACCCCACGACGAAGCCTCCTCGCCCCAGCCGACTCCATCAACGCACTCTGCGTCGGGGCGCTGAACACCGACGGAGCTGGCGACATGCACATCGGGGGGTACGAGTTCGACCCGGCCGACGGGGAACTCATTGTCAACCCGACCAGCGCACTCGGCGGAGGACACCACCGATCGGTCAAGCCCGATGTCGTCGCCCCGGGAGGACGATCCCTTTTCAGGAAGCCCGTCGTGGGCGACGCGACTCAAGCTGGGCCCGCCCAAAGGACAGCGCTCGGGCCCGGTATCAAGGTCGCCGCCGTCAAGGGTGGTGAAGCTTTCACCGTCGGCACGAGCCCCGCCGCGGCGCTGATCTCTCGCGAAGCCGCTCGTGCGGTTGACACAGTCATTCATCTTGCCGATCGATCTCTCACCCGTTCCGAGCTAGCCGTTGCGACAAAGGCACTCGTGGCGCACACAGCGCGCGTGCCTGAAAACCTCCTCGTTCATGAGGAACTCCGTCACTCCGCGCACGGATACGGCTCGCCCGCTCGCCATCTCGCCGACGGTTGCGCCTCCAACGAAGCCGCCATTCTCTACATCGGAGACATTGGTGAAAACGAGTCCCGCACCCTCGCGTTCCCACTTCCGGACGGCCTCCAGGCACGGGGGATCAAGAGAATCTCGGCCACCCTGGCATGGCTATCGCCCGTCAACTGGCGACACCGCCAATACCGGCGCGCGGCGCTGGAGTTCTCCCAGCCGACCGGATTCACCAATCTCGGGACCGCGCTGGGAGCGATCGGTGACCGACCCAAACGAGGAACGCTCCAGCACGTCGAGTGGGAAGTCGCCAAGGCAATCGGAGTCGGCCAGGGCAGCGACCTTGAACTCACCGTGAACTGCAAGGGTCAAGCGGGAGGACTACAAGGCGAGCGTGTGACCTTCGCTGTCGTCCTCTCGCTGTGGGTGGCACCAGGGCTCAACGTCGATGTCTACAACCAGGTAGAGCAGCAACTCGCCGCGCGCGTCGCCGTTCAAGCAGCGCCAGGAGTCTCCTAACGAGTCATCGCCAAGAGCGCTGCGCGGCAGTCTGGCCAGCGTGTGTCAGTTCCACAGGACATGCTCGGACAGGAAAGAGGAGAAGAGCATGGCACGAAGTGACCAAATCAGGAGAGAGATTAGCAGCCTGGAAACAAAGGTGGCCGGGCTGCACAATGACCAGACGAGGGCTCAGAAGACAGCCGACGACGCGACGGCAGCAGCGCGCAAGAAGCGGGACGAGGCCGCTCGGACGAAGAGCGACTCGACCCGACGCATGGCGCTGTCCACCGCCGAGCGGAAGGAGAAGGAGGCAACGACCGCAAGCAGCAAGGCGGCGGACCTGTGGAGTAAGATTGCGGAGGCGAACAAGTCCATCGCGGCCAAGCGCACTTCGCTTAGGGGCGCCGAGGAGAACGAGCAGCGGGACCGAGACCGTGCAGAGCAACGTCGGCGTCAGAAGGAACAGAGCGAGCAGCGCGCCCGGGACCGCGAGGAAGATCGCCGCCGACAGAAGGAGAAGGACCATGCTCGCGAGGTCGCCCGTCTGAGTCGCCCACCACTCAGATCCGCTACGTCGAGGTGCAGCCTCCCAAGTCGGAGCCCCTCCGCGTGCTCTACCTCACCGCCAACCCCCACGCGATGGAGACGGCCATCGAACATTCGGACGGCTCCAGCGAGACGAACGGGGTGTGGCTGCGCGTGGACCAAGAGGTTCGACAGGTCAAGCAGTCGCTCCGCGCCTCAAAGTGGCGTGATCTCGTGACCGTTGAGCACCTGCCAGCCGCCACCGGAATCGACCTGATCGACGGCCTGAACGACCATCGCCCGCACGTGGTCCACTTCTCCGGCCATGCCTCTGCGTTGGGTGTGCTGTTGGAGGACGAAGAGGGTTCCCAGGACGGTGCGGAAGTCGAGTTCGCCCTCTTGGCCAAGGCGCTCGGTGCCACGGACGAGCCTCCTCGGCTCGTCGTCCTCAACGCCTGCGAGAGCCTGGAAGGGGCAGACGACCTACTCCGGACGGTACCGACCGTCATCGGCGTGTCGAAGTCCATAACGGACTTGGCTGCGGTGACCTTCGCGGCGCGGTTCGACGCCGCCATAGCCTCGGCACAGTCAGTCGCTACGGCGGTCGAGCAGGCGAGAACCGCAATGCAGATGGCCTCGCTGGAGGACTCGCACCTGCCTGAGATCCGCACGCGCGAGGACGTGGACCCGACATCCCTGGTGCTGGTTACTCCAGTCTCGTGAGCGCGGTAGTTTGCACACGACTCCCCGCTGACCCTGATCGTGCAAGGTTTGAAGGGCACACTGTGCAACCTTCGCTGCATCTCGACAGCTGTGGTCGTTCCCCCCGGTGGATCAGGCGCGCTGCTCAGCCCTCGGCGTCGGGCTGCACCACGGTGATCTCCGTGCGTGGCCGGTCTGCGTCGGACCCACCGACCCGCTTCCAGACCGCTCCGACCATCGGCTCGAGCGCGTGCTCGCCGATCTGCCCGAGGATCGTCCGCACCACCTGCACGGGCTCGGGAGTGGTCGTCGAGGCGAACCCGGCCTCGCGCAGGCGTCTGATCTCCTGCACGGTGAGGTCCACCAGCTGTCCGAGGACGAAGGCACCGCGCGTCTCCGGCTCCAGCAGCATGCGCAGCAGGTAGCGCACGACGAGCGGGTTCTCCTGGAGCATGGTCCGCACCGCGCCGTCGCGGGCGGCGACGACCTCGGCCGCGGTTCCGGTGTGCTCGACCCCGGCCAGCGCCTCGACGAAGTGCTCGACGACGTACTCGTCGACCGACCGGCGCAGCCCCTCCTTCGTCCCGAAGTGGTGTTGCACCAGCCCGATCGTCACGCCTGCGGCCGCGGCGACCGCCCGCATCGAGACCCGCTCCTCGCCCTGGATCGCGTACAGGGAGAACGCCTCGTTGCGGATGCGTGCCCGGGCGGTGAGGTCACCGGGCGGTGTGAGGGACGGACTGCTCATGGGCGACGGTCAGAGTACATCTCCTCGATGACGTCCTTCGCGCGCGTGGAGATCACCGAGCGCTTCATCTTCATGGTCGGCGTGAGGTCACCGGACTCGGGGGTCCACTCGCCCGGCACGACCCGCCACTCCCGGATCGACTCGGCGCGCGAGACGGTCGTGTTGACCTGCGCGACGTGCTCCCCGATCAGCTCGAGGACGCGCGGGTGGGTCGTCAGGTCGGTCCCCGGTGCGATGCCCTCGGCGTCCGCCCACTGCTGGGAGCCGGCGGCGTCGAGGGTGAGCAGCGCCGCGATGAACGGCCGGTTCTCGCCGACGACGAGCGCCTGCCCGATGAGGGGGTGGCGGGTCAGGGCGTCCTCGAGGGCGATCGGGGCGACGTTCTTCCCGCCCGCGGTGACGATGATCTCCTTGGCCCGACCTGTGATCTTCAGGCACCCGTCCTCGATCGAGCCCAGGTCGCCGGTGTGGAACCAGCCGCCGGCGAAGGCCGCCTCGGTCGCCGCCGGGTTGTTCCAGTACCCCATGACGGCCTGAGGGGTGCGCAGGAGCACCTCGCCGGTGTCGGTGATGCCCACCCGGACGCTGGGCAGCGGCGGTCCGACCGTGCCGGTGCGGCTGCGGCCCGGGACGTTGACGGTCGAGACCGCCGCCTCGGTGAGGCCGTACCCCTCGAGGATCTCGAAGCCGACGCCACGGAAGAACCGGATGAGGTCGGGGCTGAGCGCGCTACCGCCGGAGACGATGGTGCTGCACTCCCCGCCCAGCGCGGCGCGGAGCTTGCGGTAGACCAGCCGGTCGAAGACGGCGTGCTTGGCCCGCAGCGCGGGGCTGGGGGAGTTGGTCGACCCCCACGCCATCGCCACCTTCTCGGCCGCGGTGAACAACCGGGTCGCGGCCCCGCCCTTGGCCTTGGCGCTCGCGACCGCGGACGCGTGGACCTTCTCGAACACGCGCGGCACGGACCCGATGTGCGTCGGCCGGTGGATGGCGAACGCCTGGGCGACGTGCGCCATGTCCGGCTCATGGACGAGCGTGTGACGCGACAGCAGGGTCGTCGCCTCGATGAGACGGCCGAAGATGTGAGCGAGCGGCAGCATGAGCACCGTGCGGGCCCCGTCGACCTCGAACTGCGGGCCGAGGACGGCGAGCACGTCGTCGATGTTGAGCAGGAAGCCGCCATGGCTCGCCGCGCACCCCTTCGGGTTCCCGGTCGTGCCCGAGGTGTAGACGATCGTCAGCAGGTCGGTCTTCGTCACCGCCCCTGCCCGCGCGTCGAGCGTGGCGTCGTCGACGCTCGCCCCGGCCTCCTCGATCGTCGCGAGCGCGCCCTCGTCGATGACGAGCACCGGGGGTCGGACCTCCGCCGGCAGCTTGTCGACACCGCTGGACACGCGAAGCTGCGCCGACTCGACGACGAAGAGCCGGGCGCCCGAGTCGGTGACGATCCACTCGACCTGGGCCGGCGCGGACGTCTCGTACACCGGCACGAGGGCGACCCCGACGTAGGCGGCACCCCAGGACAGCAGGGTCCACTCGTGCCGGGTGCGGCTCATGAGGCACATGCGGTCGCCGTGCTCGAGGCCCATCGCGACGAGCCCGCGGGCGATCGATCGGACCCGCTCACGCAGCTGGCCGGCCGTCACCTTCTCCCACTGCTCGGCCGGGGCGGAGGTGTCCCCGCCCGGGGGCAGGAGCATGACGACGGGCTCGGGGACCTCCGCGATCCAGTCGATCGCGCGCGGCGCCGTCCGCGGGAACGTGTTCCGCTCCGGTCCGCCGTCGAGCTCGGCGACGATCGTCGGGGCGCTCATGACCGGGCCGCCGTGACGAGGTGGAACCGGGCGCCGTGGCGCTCCTCGAGCTCCACCGTCCGCTGCCGGACCGCGTCCGGGCCGTCGGGGTGGTTCGCGAGGAACTGCCGCGGGCCGCCGGTCCACGCCGGGAAGCCGATCCCGAAGATGGCGCCGATGTTCGCCTCGGCGTCGGACTGGATGACGCCCTCGTCGACGCACCGCTGGGTCTCGATCGCCTGGAGGAAGAGGAACCGGTCGGCCAGCTCCTGCAGGTCGGGCGCCGGCTCGAGGACGCCCGGGGTGGGCCCGGCGGGCACGTGCTCGCGCAGACCCGGCCACAGCCCGGCCCGCTTGCCGTCGACGTACTCGTAGAAGCCCGCGCCGGCCTGGCGGCCGGGGCGCTGGAGCTCGTCGACCATCGCGTCGATGAGGCGGAGGGCCTCCGGCGGGGTCGCCATGCCCGGCTCCTCGGCGCGCGCCGACTCGTGCATGATCCGCTGGACGGTCTTGAGGTTGAGCTCGTCCATGAGCTGCAGCGGCGGCGCGGGGTAGCCGGCGCGACGGCCCGCCTGCTCGACGACCGCGGGGGCGATGCCCTCGCTGAGCATCGTCAGGGCCTCGGTGATGTATCGGCCGAAGACGCGCGACGTGTAGAAGCCGCGGGAGTCGTTGACGATGATCGGGGTCATCCGGATGGCGGCCGCGTAGTCGAGCGCCCGGGCGAGCGTCTGGTCGTCGGTCTTCTCCCCGCGGATGATCTCCAGCAGCGGCATCTTCTCGACGGGCGAGAAGAAGTGCAGGCCGATGAACGCCTCGGGCCGCTGGACGGACGTCGCCAGCCCCGTGATCGGCAGGGTCGAGGTGTTCGAGCCGAGCAGGGCGTCCGGCGCGACGACCGGCTCGAGCTCGCGGAAGACCTTGTCCTTCAGCTCCGGCGACTCGAAGACGGCCTCGACGACGAGGTCGCAGCCGGCGAGGTCGGCGACGTCCCCGGTCGGGTGGATGCGCGCGAGGAGGGCGTCGGCCTTCTCCTGCGTCGTCCGCCCGCGGGCGACCTTCTTCTCCTCGATGGACCGGCAGTGCGCCAGGCCCTTCTCCGCGGCCGCGTGGTCGACGTCCTTGAGGACGACGTCGATGCCGGCGCGCGCCGTGACGTACGCGATGCCCGCGCCCATCATCCCGGCGCCGATGACGGCGACCTTCGTCGGGCGCCGCTCCGGGTAGGGGGTGCCGTCGGCCCGGACCGGGCGACCGCCACCGCCCTTGCAGTACTGCAGGTCGAAGAAGAAGGCCTGGAGCATGTTCCGCGCGGTCGCCCCGCGCAGCAGGCTCTCCATGTACCGAGTCTCGATCGCGGAGGCCGTCTCGAGATCGACCTGGGCGCCCTCGACGGCCGCGGACAGGATCGCGCGCGGGCCGGGCGCGGGCGCGCCGTTGGTCTGCTTGAGCAGGTTCGCCCCGAACGAGGGGAGGATCATGGCCAGCTTCGGGTTCGACGGCGTGCCGCCGGGCATCTTGTAGCCGGGGGCGTCCCAGCGGGCGACCGCGTCGGGGTGGGCGCCGATCCACGCGATCGCGGCCGGCATGAGGGCCTCGGCGTCGGGGACGACCTCGTCGACGAGGCCCTTCTCCTTCGCCGCGGCGACGCGGTGCTCGGCGCCGATGAGGAGGTGCTCGGTGAGCGCCGCCTGGAGGCCCAGGAGGCGCACGAGGCGGGTGACGCCGCCACCGGCGGGCAGGAGGCCGAGCTTGACCTCGGGCAGGCCGATCCTGACCGACGGGTCGTCGACGGCGATGCGGTGGTGGCAGGCGAGGGCGATCTCGAAGCCACCGCCGAGCGCGGTCCCGTTGATCGCGGCGACGACGGGCCGTCCGAGGGTCTCGAGGCGACGCAGGTCCGCCTTGAAGCCGTCGAGGGCCTCGCCCAGGGACTCGCCGCGCTCCATCGACTCACGGAACTCGACGAGGTCGGCGCCGACGACCCACGTCTTCTTCGCCGAGGCGAGGACGACGCCGGTGATCTCGTCCCGCTCGGCGACGAGCCGGTCGACGACGGCGTGGAAGGCGTCCTGGAAGCGGGCGCTGATCGTGTTGACCTGCTGGGTCGGGTCGTCGAACGTGATGACGACGATGCCGTCGTCCCGGCGGTCCCAGCGGATGGGGTCGGTGCTCATGATGGTCTCCTCCGGTCCCGGCGTCTCAGACGCGCTCGATGATGGTGGCGATGCCCATCCCCGCGCCGATGCACAGGGTGATGAGGGCGCGGCGCTGGTCGCGGCGCTCGAGCTCGTCGAGGGCGGTGCCCAGCAGCATCGCGCCCGTCGCGCCGAGCGGGTGGCCCATGGCGATGGCCCCGCCGTTGACGTTGATGACGTCCTCGGGGACGCCCATCTCGCGGCCGTACCAGATCGGCACCGCGGCGAAGGCCTCGTTGACCTCGAACAGGTCGATGTCGGAGACGCTGAGCCCGGCCGCGTCGAGGGCCTTGCGCGAGGCGGGGACGGGCCCGGTGAGCATGACGACCGGGTCGGCGCCCGTCGTGGCGGTGGCGACCACCTTCGCCCGCGGGGTCATGCCCATCGCCTCGCCGGCGGCGCCCGAGCCGACGACGGCCAGCGCCGCGCCGTCGACGATGCCCGAGGAGTTGCCGGGCGTGTGGCGGTGCTCGATCTTCTCGGCCTGCGGGAAGTGCTGGACGGCGACCGCGTCGAAGCCCCCCATCTCACCGATCTGCGCGAACGAGGGCCGGAGCGCGCCGAGGGTCTCGACGGACGCGTCGGGGCGGATGGTCTCGTCGGTGGCGAGGACCTCGCGGCCGTTGATGTCCTTGACGGGGACGACCGAGCGGGCGAAGCGACCCTCCTGCCACGCCTGTGCGGCCCGGTGGTGCGAGCGCGCGGCATAGGTGTCGAGCATCTCGCGGCTGATGTCCTCGATCGTCGCGAGGAGGTCGATGGAGACGCCCTGCGGGGTGAAGCCCAGGCGCATCGCGGTCGCGGGGTCCGCGGCCCATGCCCCGCCGTCGGAGCCCATGGGCACCCGGGACATCGACTCGACGCCACCGGCGAGGACGAGCTCGTCCCAGCCCGCGGCGACCTTCTCGGCCGCGGTGTTGACGGCGCTCAGGCCGGAGCCGCAGAAGCGGTTGATCTGCAGGCCGGGCACCGTGTCGGGCATGCCGGCCAGGAGGGCGGCCGTGCGCGGCAGGACCATGCCCTGGTCGCCGATGGGGGAGACGATCCCCAGGACGAGGTCGCTGATGCGGTTCTCGTCGAGGCCGGGCAGGCGCTCGCGGAGGGCCTCGATGAGGCCGACGACGAGGTCGACCGGCTTGGTGCCGTGCAGCGCACCGGAGGACTTCCCCTTGCCGCGCGGCGTGCGGACGGCGTCGTAGATGTAGGCGGTCTCGGGCACGGGTGGACACCTCGTTCTCGGGGCACCCGGCAGGGTGCACGGGTTCGACGGAGTTGACCATACGGTTGCATGGGGGACGGTGCAACCGTATGGTCGGCGCATCCCCGCACCGTGACCGACGAGGAGTCGACAGATGCTCACCCCGGCGCCGTACCGCTCGCCCTGGATGACCGAGGAGCTCGACGACGTGCGGACGCTCGCGCGGACCTTCCTCGCGAAGGAGGCCACGCCGCACATGGCGCGCTGGGCCGAGCAGGGCTCGGTCGACCGTGACTTCTGGACCCGGGCGGGGGCGGCCGGCCTGCTGTGCATGTCGATCCCCGAGGAGTACGGCGGTGGTGGCGGCACGTTCGCGCACGAGGCCGTCATCGCCGAGGAGCAGGCTCACGCCCTCGACGACGGGTGGGCCAACCAGGTCCACAGCGCGATCGTCGCCCACTATCTGCTCGAGTACGGCACCCAGGAGCAGAAGGAGCGCTGGCTGCCCGAGCTCGCCTCCGGCGAGATGGTCGCGGCGATCGCGATGACCGAGCCGGACGCCGGCTCGGACCTGCAGGCGTTGCGCACCACCGCCCGCCGGGACGGCGACGAGTACGTCGTCAACGGCCAGAAGACGTTCATCTCGAACGGGCTGCACTGCGACCTGCTCGTCATCGTCGTGCGGACCGGCGGGGAGGGGGCCAAGGGCCTCTCGCTCCTCGTGGCCGAGACGGCCGGTCTGCAGGGGTTCTCCCGGGGCCGGCAGCTGGAGAAGCTCGGCCTGAGGTACCAGGACACGATGGAGCTCTTCTTCGAGGACATGCGCGTCCCGGCGGCGAACCTTCTTGGTGGCGAGGAGGGGACGGGCTTCGTCCAGCTCATGCAGCAGCTCCCGCAGGAGCGGCTCATCATCGCCGTCGCGGGGGTCGCCGCCGCCGAGAAGGCCGTGCGTCTGGCCATCGACTACGCCAAGGAGCGGGAGGCCTTCGGCCGGCCGATCATGAGGTTCCAGACGGTGCGCTTCGAGCTGGCCGAGTGCCGGACCGAGACCCTCGCCGCCCGAACCCTCGTCGACCACTGCATCGGCCTGCACCTCGAGGGCCGGCTCGACCCGGCGACGGCGTCGATGGCCAAGTACTACGCGACCGACGTCCAGTGCGACATCGTCGACCGCTGCCTGCAGATCTTCGGTGGGAACGGCTTCATGCTCGAGTACCCCATCGCCCGGATGTACGCCTCGGCCCGCGTCCAGAAGATCTACGGCGGCACGAACGAGATCATGAAAGAGCTGGTGTCCCGAACGCTGTGAGCACTCCGAACCAGACCCTGACCGGCGTGCGGGTGGTCTCGCTCGCCATCAATCTCCCCGGCCCGCTCGCCGCCGCGCGGCTGGCCTCCCTCGGCGCGCGGGTGACGAAGGTCGAGCCCCCGGCCGGGGACCCGATGACGATGGTCGCCCCGAGCTGGTACGAGGAGCTCGCCCGGGGCCAGGAGGTCGTGACGATCGACCTCAAGGACCCCGCGGGCCGGGCCGAGGTCGAGCAGCGCCTCGCGGAGGCGGACGTCCTCATCACCTCGATGCGACCGTCCGCCCTGGACCGGTTGGGGCTGGCGGACGCCGCGCAGCGGCACGGCCTGGTCCTCGTCGAGATCGTCGGGCACGACGGTGAGCGGTCCGAGGAGGCCGGGCACGACCTGACCTACCAGGCCACGCGCGGGCTGCTGGACCCGCCGAGCATGCCGCGGGTCCCCCTCGTCGACGTCCTCGGCTCCGAGCGCGCCGTCTCGGCAGCGCTCGCCGGCCTGATCCAGCGTGGGCGGACCGGAGCGGGCGTGCACCAGCGGGTCGTCCTCGAGGACGCGGCGCACGACGTCTCGGCGTCGGTGCGGCACGGGCTCACCGGTCCGGGGGCCGTGCTCGGGGGAGCCCTGCCGTTCTACGGGCTGTACCCGGCCGCGGACGGCTGGATCGCGGTCGCGGCGCTCGAGCCGCACTTCGCCCAGCGTCTGGCCGCCCAGGTCGGCACGACCGCGGAGGAGCTGCGGGAGCGGTTCGCGGGCGAGTCCGCCGCGCACTGGGAGGCCTTCGGTCGGCAGCACGACATCCCGATCGTCGTCGTCCGGGAGCCGCGCACCTGATCGGTCGTCGGCCGGTCGGGCGCGCAGCGGGTGATGGGTTCCGTCAGCTGGTCGTCTCGCGCAGGGCCCGCTCGCGGATGAGCAGGCAGAGCACCAGGGCGAAGAACGCGAAGGGTGCGCCGGCGAGGAAGATCTCGGCGATCCCGTCGCCGTAGGCGGCCTGGACGATCGGGCGCATCGGCGCGGGCAGCTGGTCGAGCGACGGGATGGACCGGCCGCCGTGGCCTTCCGGCGGGTGGATGCCGGCGGCGGCGAGTCCCTCGGTGGTGTGCTCCTCCACACGGTGGCCGAGCAGGGCGCCGAGCGCCGAGACGCCGAACGCGCCACCCATCGTCCGGGTGAAGGCGACGAACGAGCTCGCGGCGCCCAGGTCCGGGCCGGACACCTCGTTCTGCACGGCGACGACGAGGTTCTGCATCATCATCCCCGTCCCTGCGCCGACGACGAGCATCGCGGGCGCGACGAGCCAGTAGGTCGTGTCCCACCCGACCCGGGACATCAGGAGCAGCCCCACCGTGAGGGTCGCGGCACCGGCGACGAGCCAGACCTTCCAGCGGCCGGTGCGGGTCACGGCCCGGCCCGAGACGGTCGAGGTGACGAAGAGACCGAGGATGAGGGGGGTCGTCATGACCCCCGCCATCATCGGGCTGTCGCCGCGGGCGAGCTGGAAGTACTGCCCGAGGAAGATCGTGCTCGCGAAGAGCCCGACGCCGACGAAGAGGCTCGCGAGCGAGGCCAGCACGACCGTGCGGTTCTCGAACAGGCGCAGGGGGATGATCGGCTCGCTCGCGCGGGACTCGACGAGGACCGTCAGCGCCAGCAGGGCGATCCCGCCCGGCACCATGACCGCGGTCTCCCACGAGGCCCAGTCGAACTGGTGACCAGCGAGCGAGACCCAGACGAGCAGGAGCGACACGCCGCCGGCGATCGTCATCGCACCGAGGTAGTCGATCCTCACGGGGCGCTTGATCGTCGGCAGGTGGAGGGTCTTCTGCAGGACGACGGCCGCCGCGATCGCGAACGGGACCCCGACGTAGAAGCACCAGCGCCACGAGAGGTGCTCGGTGATCGCCCCGCCGATGAGCGGGCCGGCGACGGTGCCGAGAGCGAACGTCGCGCCGAGGTAGCCGGAGTAGCGGCCCCGCTCCCGGGGGGAGACGATCGAGGCGAGGATGACCTGCGAGAGCGCGGTGAGGCCACCGGCGCCGATGCCCTGGAAGACGCGCATCGCGATGAGCGTCTCCATGTTCTGGGCGAGCCCGGCGATCATCGAGGACACGGTGAAGATGCCGAGCGCGACCTGCACGAGGCGCTTCTTCGACGTGAGGTCCGCGAGCTTGCCCCAGATGGGTGTCGAGATCGTCGTCGCCAGCAGGGTCGCCGTGACGATCCACGTGTAGCCGGACTCCGTCCCCTCGAGGTCGGCGACGATGCGCGGGAGGGCGTTGGAGACGACGGTCGAGGAGAGGATCGCGACGAACATGCCGAGCAGCAGCCCGGACAGGGTCTCGAGGACCTCGCGGTGGGTCATGGGGACGGGCGAGTCGGGTGTCGAGGCGTCGGGGACCTCGTTGGCGGGCACAGTCACTGGGGGAACCGTTCTTGCGGCATGGATGGGGCAGCTGGTCCCCGGTGTCGGGAACTACCTTACCCTAAGTGGACGATTTTCATCCACTTAGGGTGGGAGAGGATGGCCCCATGACCGATGACGGCACTCCGCTACGGGCTGACGCCGAGCGGCGGCGGGTCGCGATCCTCGAGGCCGCGGCGGTGGTCTTCGCGGAGGGCGGCTTCGACGTCCCGATGGAACGCATCGCCAAGGCCGCAGGGGTCGGCGTCGCGACGCTCTACCGCCGGTTCCCCGACCGGGCCGCCCTCGTCGCCGGGGTCGTGGCGTACGACCTGGAGGGCAAGGTCGGCGCCGCCCGCCGGGCGTCCGTGGAGCAACCGACGGCGTGGGACGCCCTGGGGCACTTCGTCCGGGCGGCGCCGACGTTCGGGGTCTCGATCGCCCCACCGCAGCAGGGGATGCCCGAGCTCGCGGCGGCGATCCGCGAGGACCCGCAGGTCCGCACGGCTCGCGCCACCCTCATCACCCTGCTCGAGTCGCTCGTCGAGGCCGCGCAGGCCGAGGGGATGCTGCGGTCCGATGTCGCGACGGGGGACGTCGTCCAGCTCCTGGCGCTGCTCAAGCGGCGGCCGGTCGTCCCGGAGGAGCTGGCCGAACGGGTCGGCGCCCGGACTCGCGCCCTGCTGCTCGATGCCCTCCGAGCCGACGGTCGCGACGCCCTGCCGGGCGAGCCGGTCCGCGTCGAGGAGTTCCTCGACCGGACGTGACGCGGCCCGGCGCCGTCGAGCGGCGGTCAGACGTGACCGCTCAGCTGCTCCATCCGCGTCTCCAGGGCGGACAGCCGCGCGTCGCAGCGGCCCTGTTCCTCGTCGGCGCCGGTGCCGCCGGTCGGTGCCTCCGGGCTGCACATCGGCAGGACGTCGATGGACAGCCGGGCGCCTCCGGCGAGCGCGCGCAGCTCGTCGAGCTTCTGCCCGAACGGCGACCCGCTGCCGGGCGAGTAGTACCGCAGCGCCTCGTCGAGCTCGTCCTCGAAGAGGTCGGCCTTCGTCACGACGATGACGAGCCAGATCGGCTTCTCCCGGCGGACGGCCATCGACGCGACGAGGTGCGAGGTGACGGCCCAGTCCTCGAGCTCGGCGGCCAGCTGCGCCTCCCGTGCGGCCTCCGCGGTGCCGGACACCCCGGCGGTGCGGCGTGGCGTCGCATGACCCCACGCGACGACGTGGAGGACTCCGTCGACCGGGTCGTCGTGGAAGACCTCGTCGAGCGCCCCGAGGCGCGTCGCGGCGTTGTCCCCGGGCACGACGCGGAACCGGAAGCCGCGGCCGCGGGCCGAGGACCGGGTCCGACGCTCCATGACCGCCGAACCGACGTCGACCGTGCCCGCGTCGGAGACCCGGCGCGCGAGCCGGTCGGCCAGCCGAGTCTTGCCGACCCCGGTAATCCCCGTCACGGCGACGCTCGGGTAGCGGCGGTGGAACAGGGCGCTGAGCTTCGCCGGCGCCCCCGAGAACGCGCCGATGGCGCCGCTGGCGATCGTCGCACCGATGGCGCCGCGCGCCGGGCCGGGGATCTTCGCGGAACGGTTCATCGGGTCACCTCGGGGTCGGGGCAGGGTCGGACGGGTCCAACCGTGCCTCACCCGGGGGTGTTCCCGCGAACCGCCCGGTGAGACCGAGGTCCGCGTGGGCGCTGCTGCCCGTCGGTGCGGCCGGTACCGTTCCGTTGCGACCGGACCGCAGGAGGACTCGTGGGACACCCGCTCATGTTCGACGACGACGATCCCGTGCTCGCGCGCCTGCGTCGGATCGCCCTCGATCTGCCGGGGTCGCGGGAGAAGATCACGCACGGCCACCCCGCGTTCTTCACGACCAGGGTGTTCGCGTACTTCGGGGGTTCGATCAAGGTCGACGGCACCTACGTGCAGCACCCGCACTCGGTCGTCGTCCGCCCCCCGGAGGAGGAGCGGCGGGCGCTGCTCGAGGACGCGCGCTGCTACGCGCCGGCCTACCTCGCCCCGAGCGGCTGGGTCGGGGTCGACGTCGACGAGGAGACGGACTGGGGCGAGATCACCGAGCTCGTCGAGACGTCGTACCGGGAGACGGCGGGTCGACGTCTGGTCGCCGAGCTCGACGCCCGGGGCTGACCGCGCCGCGCGGCCAGCGATCCGGACCGGGTGGTCCACCGGCGAGATGGTCAGGCGGCGGCGGACAGCAGGAACGCGGCCGCGAACCCGAGGACGGTGAGCAGCCCGACCCAGCGGCCGGCGTGCTCCGTCGCCTCGGGGACCATCGTGTCGGCGAGCATCGTGATGATCGCCCCGGCCGCGAACGTCTTGATGACCGCGACGACCTCCTCGGGGGCGCCGTCGAGCAGGACGTAGCCGAGCCCGGCGGCGAGCGCGCAGACGGCGGTGACGGCCGACCACATGAGCAGGATCGACCGGACGGAGTGCCCCGCCCGGCGCAGACCGGCGCTCGCGGACATCGACTCGGGGACGTTGGAGAGGAAGACCGCGGCGACCATCGGCAGGCCGATCGCGCCGCCGCCGAGGAGGCTGACGCCGATCGCGGCCGACTCGGGGATCCCGTCGAGCAGCGCTCCGAGGACGAGCGCCCCGGCACCGGCGCCCGCCTGGGGCTGGCCCGTCGGCGACTTGCGGCGGTGACCGCCGGCGCGGTCGATGGCCCAGTCGCCGGCGAAGAACGTCAGGGCTCCCGCGACGAGCCCGGTGACGACGGGGACCGCGCCGCCGCTGGAGAACGCCTCCTCCGTCAGCTCGAAGGAGACGGCGCTGATGAGCACCCCGGCGCCGAAGGCCATGACGAGGCCGACGACCCGGTTGGAGACGGGCGCGAAGATCCCGAGCAGGGCCCCGAGAAGCAGGGCGAGACCTCCGACGAGGCCCCAGAAGGCGGCGACGAGCACCGGCGAATCATGCCACCCGCGTCACGCGGGGGTCTCGGCGGTCGCGGCGGCGGCGTCGGCGGCACCCGGGCTGCTCTGCAGGTGCCTCGCCTGCTCGAACAGGAGGGTCGCCGCGAAGCCGACGAGGAGCACCGCCGCGGGCAGGAGCATCGACTCGGCGAGCGCCTTCGAGAAGCCGTCGCGGACCATCGGAGGCAGGGCGCCGCCGGACGACTGCCCCGGCGTCGCGCCTCCGCCGAACCCGGGCAGGTGCGCCGCGAGGCGGTTCTGCATGAGCGCGGTGATCGCCGCGCTCCCCAGCACCGCGCCGACCTGGCGCGTCGTGTTGTAGACGCCGGAGCCCGCGCCGGCCAGGTGCGGCGGCAGGTTCCGGTTGGCCGACGCCGCGAGCGGTCCCCAGATGAGCGACCCGCTCGCGCCCATGCCGACGGCGAGCAGGAGGATCGCCCACACCGGCGACGTCGGCGTCATGAGCGTCCAAAAGCCGACGAGCACGAGCGAGAACGCGAGCAGCCCCGTGCTCGCGAGCACCCGCGGGTGGACCTTGTCCACGAGTCCGCCGACGGGGCGGGCGAGGACGATCGACATCACCGCCTGCGGCGCGAGCAGGAGCGCGGCGTGCGTCGGGTCGTAGCCGCGGACGGCCTGGGCCCACAGCATCATCGGGAACATCGCCGCGGTGATCGCGAACCCCATCGACGTGATGGCGACGTTCGAGACCGAGAAGTTCCGGTCCCGGAAGAGCCCGAGCGGCACGAGCGGCTCGGTGCGCATCCGCGACTGCCACCACACGAACGCGACGAGCATCACCGCGCCGACGGCGAGCAGCAGGGGCACCGAGACGAACCCGCGGATCGTCCCCCAGTGGTACGTCTCGCCCTCCTGGATCGCGAAGATGCCGCAGAAGAGGCCGACCGCGCTGAGGGCGACCCCGACCCAGTCGAAGGTGTGCGCGCGCGTCTCGAGGGCGGGCACCAGGCGCGCCGCGAGCACGAGCCCGACGACGCCGACCGGCACGTTGACGAAGAAGATCCACTCCCAGCCCGGGCCGTCGATGAGGACCCCGCCGAGCAGCGGCCCGACGAGCGTCGCCACGCCCGCGGTCGCGCCCCACAGCGCCATCGCCGTGCCACGGCGGTGCGGCGGGAAGGTCCGCGTGATGACGGTCATCGTCTGCGGCGTCATGAGCGAGGCGCCCAGGCCCTGCAGGACGCGGGCGATGACGAGCTCCTCGATCGACCCGCTCAGGCCGCACCACAGCGAGGCGAGCGTGAACAGCGTGAGGCCGGCGAGGTACACCCGCTTCGGCCCCAGGCGGTCACCGAGGCGCCCGGTGATGAGCAGCGGCACGGCGTAGGCGAGGAGGTAGGCGCTCGTCACCCACAGCACCGGACCGAGCCCGGTGTCGAAGTGCTCGAGCAGGGCCGGCGTCGCGATCGAGACGATCGTCGAGTCGACGAGGATCATGAAGAAGCCGATGACGAGCGCCCACAGGGCGGGCCACGGGCTGGGCGCGTCGTCGGCGGGGGTGGGCGTGGCCGGATGATCAGGGGCGGTCGGGGTCACCCGAGAACCCTAGGTGCGGCGTCGGACAGCGCGACTTCCGCCAGCCTCCGCCGGGTCGGCGCGGAACCGGTCGGACGCACGAGAGCCCCTCCACCCGGTACGGGTGCGGGGCTCTCGTGGAACGCGAGAACGTCAGCCGATGACGGTGATGTTCGCCGCCTGCGGGCCCTTCGGGCCCTGCTGGGTCTCGTACTCGACCTTGGCGTTCTCGTCGAGCGAGCGGTAGCCCGTCGAGTTGATCGCGGAGAAGTGGGCAAAGACGTCGGCGGAGCCGTCGTCGGGGGCGATGAAGCCGAAGCCCTTCTCGGCGTTGAACCACTTCACGGTGCCAGTAGCCATGTCGGCCTGCTTTCTGGAGAGGGGCAGCCGCTCCGACGTTCGGAGCACCCCTGGCGTTGATGACGCATTTCCGTACGCACGTTTCCAGACCGGCCGACGACCCCGGGTGGGCCAACTGCTCATGCTGCAAAGAACGACAACCTCAACAACTGCCGACGACGCTACAGGTCGCGGGCCGCTGCGCCAACTCGGTGTCGGCCCGGCGGGCTAGGGTTCGCCGCATGAGCTTCGAGAAGGTCGTCTTCGGCTTCTTCGTGCTGCTCGCGGCCACCTTGAACTTCGGGTTCTTCATCGGCGACCTCGCCGACCCGCGCGTGCACAACGTCAACGAGCTGTACGCCGCGGTCGTCGTCAACCTCGTCGCGACGATCCTCAAGTTCGGCGACCGCACGCAGATCGGGGCGATCCACCTCGCGACGAGCCTCGTCGCCCTCATCCAGCTCCTCGCCGCCGCCGGCTACTTCGTGTGGGCGAGCCAGCACGGCCATGCGAACGACGTCCACACGATCAGCTCGGTCGTGTCCCTCTCCGGCGGCGCGCTCCTGGCGAACATCGTCTCCGTCGTCCTCCTCGTCACGGAGACGGTCTCCTACCGGCGCCGCTGAGGCCGGGATGGGCAACCCGCTCCTGAACTTCTCCGCGCGGCCGTGGTCGCGCCGCTCCGCGAGCACCGCCCGGCGGCGGGTCGTCCCCGTCCCCGCCGGGGGCCCCTCGACGGACGCGATCTTCCTCGTCCTGCGCCGCATGCGGGCGCCGCTCGTCCTGCTCGTCGCCATCTTCGCGGTGGCGACCTTCGGACTGGCCGCGATGCCCGGCCGCGACGCCGACGGCACCCCGGTGCGGATGAGCGTCTTCGACGCCTTCTACGTCGTCTCGTACACGGCGACGACGATCGGTTACGGGGAGATCCCCTACCCGTTCACCCCCGAGCAGCGGATGTGGGTGACGCTGACGATCTACCTCACGGTCATCGGCTGGGCGTACGCGATCGGCACGCTGCTCACCCTGCTGCAGGACAGCGCGTTCCAGGAGGCGCTGGCCACCCAGCGCTTCCGCGGCAAGGTCCGGGCCCTGAAGGAGCCCTTCGTCATCGTCTGCGGGTTCGGCCAGGCGGGCAAGCGGGTCGCGCGGGAGCTCGATGCGGTCGGTCACCGGTTCGTCGTCGTCGACAAGGACGAGACCCGGCTGCAGGCCATCGTCGGCAGCGAGCGGTTCTCCAGCGACGTGCCGGCCCTCGAGGGTGATGCGAGCAACCCGGCGATCCTCGGTCTCGCGGGCCTCGGCCACCCGCGGTGCGCCGGGGTCCTCGCCCTGACCAGCGACGACGACGTCAACCTCGCGGTCGTCATGGCGGGCAACCTCCTGCGCCCCGAGGTGCCGGTCGTCGCGCGGTGCCAGGACCGGGACAGCGAGGTGTGGATGCACGACTTCGGCGCCGAGGCGGTCGTCAACCCCAACGACCGGTTCGGCGCCTACCTCGTCCTCGGCATCCAGCGACCGGTGACCGCGCGCCTCGTGCGGTGGCTCATGAGCCCCGCGGGCACGCCGCTGCCACCGGCCGAGCACCGGAACGCCCGCGGCCGGTGGGTCGTGTCCGGCACCGGGGAGTTCGGGGACGAGGTCGCCGCGGACCTGCGCAAGGCGGGGATGGAGGTCGAGCACGTCGATCCCGCCGACGGCATCCCCGACGTGTCCGGGGCGGCCGGGTTCGTCGCCGGGACGATCCACGACACCCACAACCTTGCCCTCGCCCAGCACGCCCGCGTCCTCGAGCCGGACATCGTCCTCGCCGTGCGGCAGAAGTCGCCGGCGAAGGAGGCGCTCGTCGACGCGCTCGACGTCGACAGCGTCTTCGTCCCCACCGACCTCGTCGCCCGGGAGAGCCTCGCCCGGATCATCACCCCCGCGTTCCGCTCCTTCGTCGACCACGCGCTCACCCAGGACGACGCATGGTCCCAGGCGGTGCTCGACCGGATCGTCGCCGCCTGCGGGCCGGAGACCCCCGCCCGGGACCGGGTCGTCATCGACCGCGCCGACGCGCCCGCCGTCGTGCGCTGGCTCGACCACGACGCGCTCACCCTCGGTGAGCTGCTCTCGCACCCCGACGACCGCACCGAGCACATCGGGCTGGTCCCGCTCGTGCTCCTGCGCGACGGGGAACGGCAGTGGCTGCCCGGTGACGACGTGCGGCTCGCTCCCGGGGACGAGCTCCTGCTCGCCGGGACGTCGGGCGCGCTCGCCGACCTCACGGAGGTCCTCTACTACGACGCGACGACGGAGTACCTCGCGACGGGGCGGCAGGTGCCCTCGACGTGGGTGGCGCGCGTGCTCACCGGTCACCTTGGGAGCCGGCGTCGTCGTGCTGACGCGACCGATCCGGCGAAGCCCTCCCCGCCGCGGTCGCCGAGGCCCTAGGGTGCCGGGCATGACGACGACGTCGACGATCCCCGCTGCCGACGGCCGGCCCATCTCGGTCCACGAGTGGACGCCGGAACGCGATCCGCGGGCGGTCGTCGTCATCGCGCACGGGATGGCCGAGCACGCCCGTCGGTACGAGGCGCTCGCCGCGGACCTCACGGCGGCGGGGTACGCGGTCCTCGCGCACGACCACCTCGGCCACGGCGAGGGGGCGGAGCTTCGCGGCTGGTTCGCCGAGCGGGACGGGTGGGCGACCGTCGTGGACGACATGCGGCGGGTCGTCGCGCACGCCCACGAGCGCTGGCCGGACCAGCCCGTCGTCCTGCTCGGGCACTCGATGGGGTCGCTGCTCGCGCGCCAGTACGTCATCGACGACGCGAGCGACGTGGACGCGCTCGTCCTGTCCGGCACGGCGGTCGACCCGGGGATCGTCGGGCGCGTCGGGCGGCTCGTGGCCGGTGCCGAGGCTCGGGTGCGGGGCTCGCGTCACCCCAGCCGGCTGATGAACCGCCTGACGTTCGGCTCGTACAACAAGGGGACGGCCGGGCGCACCGAGTTCGACTGGCTGTCCCGTGACGAGGCGGTCGTCGACGACTACATCGAGGACCCGCTCAGCGGCTCGGTGCACTCGTCGGGCTTCTTCGTCGACCTGCTCGGCGGGGTCGCCACGATCAACCGCCGCGCGAGCATCGCCAGGGTGCGTACCGATCTGCCGATCTACGTCGTCGCCGGGGAGGCCGACCCGGTCGGCGGCAAGCGGGCGGCGGGCCCGCGCAGGGTCGCGCAGCTGCACACGGCGGCGGGGGTCAAGGACGTGACGCTGAAGATCTACCCCGGCGCGCGGCACGAGGTCTTCAACGAGACCAACCGGGACGAGGTCGTCGCGGACCTGCTCGCCTGGCTCGACACCCGCGTCTGAGCGCGCCGCCGGACGCCGATTCGTCGCGACGACGGCGATGCCCCTAAGGTGGGGGAGTCGATCCACCTGGTTCTGCCGTGGATCGCGCGCCGGTTCGCAGCTCCGGCCCTGCCGGGCCGTGTGTCAGAGCTCATCGGCGTCCGACCTGGCACGTCACGCCATCGCGTCGCGGCACCTCGCCGCGCGGGCAGGACACCACCCCGATCATCGGAGAACCCCACCGTGTCGACCGACACCACCACCTTCACCGGCCTCGGCCTGCCCGCCGACCTCGCCGCCGTCCTCGCCGAGCGAGGCATCACCACCCCCACCCCGATCCAGGCTGCGACGCTGCCGGACTCCCTCGCCGGGCGCGACGTCCTCGGCCGGGGCCGTACGGGGTCGGGCAAGACCTTCGCCTTCCTCCTGCCGCTCGTCGCCGGGCTCGCCGAGAGCGGGCACCGCGCCCGTCCGAAGAAGCCCCGCGCGCTGATCCTCGCCCCGACCCGCGAGCTCGTCGCGCAGATCGAGGACTCCCTCGCGCCGCTGGCCGCCGTCCACCGGATGACGGTCCGCACCGTCTTCGGCGGTGTCGGGCAGAACCCGCAGGTCACGGCGATCGCGAAGGGCGTCGACGTCGTCATCGCCTGCCCGGGCCGGCTCGAGGATCTCATGGGTCAGGGCCACGTCGACCTGTCCGACGTCGAGTGCGTCATCCTCGACGAAGCCGACCACATGGCCGACCTCGGCTTCCTGCCGGGCGTCAAGCGGATCCTCGACCGGGTCCCGCGGGACGCGCAGCACATGCTCTTCTCCGCCACCCTCGACGCGGGCGTCAACGTCCTCGTCAAGAAGTACCTCTCGAACCCCGTGACCCACGAGGCGGACTCCGAGCAGTCGCCCGTGTCGACGATGGCCCACCACGTCTTCCACGTGCGGGCCGACGACCACCTCAAGGTCGTCACCGACCTCGCCGCCGCTCCCGGCCGGACGGTCGTGTTCACCCGGACCAAGCACCGCGCGAAGAAGCTCGCCCGCCAGCTCAACGCCGCCGGGGTGCCCGCGGTCGAGCTGCACGGCAACCTCAGCCAGAACGCACGGACCCGGACGATGGAGGCCTTCCACTCGGGCAGGGCGTCGACCCTCGTCGCGACGGACATCGCCGCGCGTGGGATCCACGTCGACGACGTCGGTCTCGTCCTCCACGCCGACCCGCCGGTCGAGCACAAGGCGTACCTCCACCGCTCGGGCCGGACCGCCCGGGCCGGGAGCGAGGGCACCGTCGTCACGCTGATGACCGACGAGCAGCGCAAGGACGTGCGGGACCTGACCCGCAAGGCCGGGATCGACCCGACGACGACGAAGGTTGGCCCGGGTCACCCGCTCCTGGCGGAGGTCGCCCCGGGTGAGCGCGAGTTCCCCGGCGCCTTCGTCCACGACGTCCCGCAGCAGCAGCCGCGGCAGAAGAAGGCCTCCGGCGGGCAGTCGCGTCCGGGCGGGCAGCGGAGCGGGCAGGGCGGCGGCCGTCGCTCGGGCGGGTCGGGCCAGCGGTCCGGCTCCGGCCGGTCCGGCTCGGCCTCGAGCACCCCGCGCCAGGCGGCCCAGCCGTCGACCGCGCACATCTCCGGCGGCCGTCGAGCGGGTCAGTCCCGTCGCGTCGCCAGCCGTCCCGCGGGCTGACCGACCGATCTGCGACAGGATCGGCCGCTGTGGGAACGCACGCGCTCGAGCTCACCCTCGACGAGGACGGCGATGCCTCGCTGCGTGCGGACTGGAGCGCGCTCGACGCCGCGGGCATCCCCTCGCTGACCGGGCACCTCAGCCCGAGCAACGCGCCGCACGTCACCGTCGTCGCGACCCCGACTCCCATCGGGGGCGTCCTGCGTGATCTTGCGCGGGACGCCCTCGGTCCGTGCCTGCCGTCGGTCGCCCGGCTCGGGGGCTACGCCCTCTTCGGCGGACGTCGGCTCGCGCTCGCCCGCCTCGTCGAGCCGTCGGCGGAACTCGTCGCCGCCGTCCGTCGGGTCCGTGAGGCGGTCCCCACCGATGTCCGACCGACGTGGGTCCCGCACGTCTCGGTCGCGCGCGGGCTCACCCACGAGCAGGCCGCGGCGGCGCTGGTCGTGCTCCGCGACCGGCCGATGACGTCGGTGACCCTCGCCCGGCTGCGGCACTGGGACGTCACGGACAAGGTCGTCACGCCGCTGACCTGACGTGAGGGCGGCGTGCCGCGGGCCTCACCAGGGGTGGGGCTTGTAGTTCTTGAGGAACTCGCCATACTGGTCGACCCCGCGCTCGCCCATGACGATCGGGTCGTAGACCCGGGCCGCGCCGTCGACGAGGTCGAGCGGGGCGTGCCAGCCCTCGGCGGCGATCCGCAGCTTCTCCTCGTGCGGTCGCTCGTCGGTGATCCACCCGGTGTCGACCGCGGTCATGAGGATCCGGTCGGTCTCGAACATCTCCTTCGCGCTCGTGCGCGTGAGCATGTTGAGCGCGGCCTTCGCCATGTTGGTGTGCGGGTGGCCGGCGCCCTTGTACCGGCGGGAGAACTGCCCCTCCATCGCCGAGACGTTGACGACGTACGCGCGTGCGGCGTCGCCGACGACCTCGCGCCGACGCCGGACGGCCTGCGCCATCGCGGGGCGGAGCCGGCTGACGAGGAGGAACGGCGCCACGGAGTTGCACATCTGCACCTCGAGGAGCTCGAGCGGGTCGACGTCCTGGACCTTCTGGGTCCAGCTGTTGACCTTCTGCAGGTCCGGCAGGAGACCACCGGCGTCGATCGCCGTCCCGGTGAGGTGCTTCTCGAGGCTGGCGTTCCCGGCGGAGAGGGCCAGGGAGGTGAGGTCGGCGGCGGTGAGGGCGCTGGAGTGGTCGACGTCGGCGCGGGCGGACCCGTCCGCGGCGGCGGTGTGGTGGGCGGTCGCGTGCCCCGCGAGGGACCCGATGAGGGCGGCGGGGTGGGCGTCGCTGACCCGGTCGAAGGTGATCATCCGGGGGGTCGGGCCGTCGGTCGGCAGCGGCAGGCGTTCGCCGTCGGTGAGGTGCGCGTAGGCGCCCGGGGTGCGCCGCACCGTCTGGCAGGCGTTGTTGATGAGGATGTCGAGCGGCCCGCCGGACGCGACCTCCTCGGTGAGGGCGACGACCTGGGTCGGGTCGCGCAGGTCGATGCCGACGATCGTCAGGCGGTCGATCCACTCGGGGGAGTCGGCCATCTCGGTGAACCGGCGGACCGCGTCGCGGGGGAAGCGGGTGGTGATCGTCAGGTCGGCGCCGTCCCGCAGGAGCATGAGCGCGATGTACATGCCGATCTTCGCCCGGCCCCCGGTGAGCAGGGCCCGGCGACCCGTGAGGTCGGTGCGCTGGTGGCGCTTGCCGTGGCTGAAGAGGGCGCAGTCGGGGCAGAGCCAGTGGTAGAACGCGTCGACCTTCGTGTAGTCGGCGTGGCAGATGTAGCAGCCGCGGGGGATGTTGAGCTCGCCGACGATCGTGCCGGGGGTGGTCGAGGCCAGCGGGATGCCGCGCGTCTCGTCGTCGATGCGCATGGGGGAGCCGGTCGCCGTCGCGTCGAGGACCTTCTGGTCGGCCTCGACGAGCGGGCGCTTGGCCTCGGCGCGACGGGTCTTGCGGATCTTCTTGTACATCCGGCCGGTCGCCCGCTTGATCGTCTGGATGTCGGGGTGGTCCGGGGGCAGCTCGTGGAGCGAGTCGAGGACGCGCAGGACGGTCTCGAGGTCGATGGGGTCGACGCCCGGCCCGGGGTCGGAGGTGGGGTCGGTGTCGCTGCTCATCGGCCGGAAGTCTAGGTCCCCCGCACACCACCCCCTCCTTCCTTCCTCTCCTTTTTTCCTTCCCGTGCAATTGCGCGCGCAACTGACGGACGCGCGTGATATCTCACGCGCAGATGTCAGTTGCGCGCGCAATTGCGGGGGGTTGGGCGCGGGGGTGGGTCACCCGCGCGGGCACACTGGCCGCTGTGACGACTGCCGCCTGGCTCCTGCTGCTGACGACGTGGACGGTCGGGGTGATCTCGCCGGGACCCGACTTCATCGCCGTGCTCCGAACGGCGGCGCGCGCGGGTCGGCGCCCCGGCATCGCCTGCGCGGCCGGGGTGGTCACCGGCATCACCCTGTGGATCGTCCTGGCGATGACGGGCATCAGCGCGGTCCTGCTCGCGCACGAGTCGGTGTTTCGGGTCGTGCGCATCGTCGGCGGCGTGGTCCTGGCCGGCTACGGGATCCTGATCCTCCGAGGCGCCCTGCGCCGTCGGGAGTCCCTGCCCGACGACGACCGCGAGCTCGCCGCCGAACCGGGTCCCACGGGGGTCCGTACTCCCGCCGTCCGGCCCGGTGCAGCCTATCGCCTCGGGCTCCTCACGAACGTGGCCAACCCCAAGGCCCTCGTGTTCTTCGGCGCGCTCTTCGCGACGATCCTCCCGGCGGGTGCCACGACGGCCGAGCGCGTGGTCGTCCTCGTGGTGATGGCCTCGATCGCGCTCGCGTGGTTCGTGCTCGTGGCGGTTGCCGCGGGTTCGGCCCCGGTGGTCAGGGCGTTCGAGCGTGCTGAACGCGGGGTCGACGCGGTCCTGGGGAGCCTCTTCGCGGCGCTCGGCGTGGGAGTCCTCGTCGACGCCGTCCGCTGACCTCCAGCGTCGAGGACGGCACGCCCCCGAGGTGGGGCCCCGAGGTGGGGGCGGTGGCGCTGTGGTCGGTTTCCCCGGGGGAGCCGGCGCCTGGGGTGGGGAAAGTGGCGCTCAGGCGAGTTCGCCCACCCGAACGACCCCCACGGACGATTCGTGGGCCGGTCGCGAGGCCCCCACATCTGCGCGCCATCGCTGGCATCCGCGCGCGATGTTTGGCGCGCAGATGTCACTTGCGCGCGCAATTGCAAGAACAGGGGGCGGGGAGAGAGGGTGCGGGGGCCTCGGTGACCGTTGATCGGTCGCCGGGGCCCCCGCGGTGGGTCAGTTCACTGCGGTGATGATGACCTCGCCACGTCCCAGGACGCCGGGCTCGGAGCCCGCCGGCGGGACGTTCTGGACCTCCATCGCGCCGAACAGCTTCCGTCCGGCGGCCGGGGCCTGCGTCGCGGTGATCTCACCCGTGACGGTCCGCGTCGCCCCGGCGTCAAGGGTGAACGACCCCGCCGGGTCGGTCACCGTGAGCGACCCGAGCTCCGGGGAGGTGAAGACGTCGAGGTAGTCGTACTCCGTCGACCCGCTCGGCACCTCGTACCCGTCGACCTCGACCGTGTAGGTCCCGGCGGCCGGGTTCGGGATCGTCACCGACTCCTCCGAGTCCCCATCGGCCGACTGGCCGACCTGCGCCCCGTTCTCGTCGTAGACCGTGAGGTCGAGGTCGGCGCCCTGGTCCGACGGGTTGCCGATCGTCGCGGTGAGCTCCGAGGCCCCGGCCGGGACCTCGACCGTGAACTCCTGCGTCTCGTGGTTCGCGATCGTTGTGCGCTCCGACAGGGCCGACCCCAGCGGGCCGCCGACGGCTTTGGCCGTGACCGGGCCGAAGCCGTTCTTCACGTCCCACGTCACCGTCGTGGGCTGCCCGGCCGTCACCGACGCGAGGGTCTGCGTCGGCGGGGTGACGCTCACGCCCTGGGCGTTGATGTCGAGCCGGAACGGGTTGGTGAGGTCCGGCGTCGTGCGCCGCGACTCGACGACGAACTCCCACACGCCCGGGATCGGGTCGGCGTAGTTGCGGAAGTACGGGTCGCACTTGCTCGCGTCGGAGAAGTTCGAGAAGCACAGCAGGGAGCTGGTCGACTCGACCGGGATGCCGTACGGGTTGTTCGCGATCCACCGGGTCTGGCTGCCCGAGGCGATCCCGCTCATCCGCACGCTGAGGTTCTTCGTCCCCTGGGGAACGGTGACGAAGACGCTCTTGTAGCGGTTGCGCTCGACGCTGGTCTTCGTGGCCTGCCGGTAGGTCGGGGCGGGCATCGAGCGGGGTGCGACGACCGTCAGCGGCACCCGCAGGTCGGTCGACATCGTCTTCGCGTCGTCGACGACCATGATCGCCGACCGCGCACCCGAGTACCGCGGCTTCACCGTGACCTTGATCGTCTTCTCCTGGCCCCGGGCGAGCGTCACGCTCGTCGGGGCATTGAAGGTCCCGTCGTTGCCGACGAGGCGGATCGTGTGGGTCGTCGCCGCCCACGGGCCGGTGTTCCGCTTGAGATACACGTTGTACCGCCGAGCCTCGCCGACCTTCTGGCCGCCCTGGCCGACCGGGCACCGGTTGTACAGGCCCGGGCCCCGGCTCGGGGTCGCGAGGTACGACGCCAGCGCGGTGCACACGTAGGCGCGCGAGGAGTACGAACGGACGCCCGGACGCTTGGCCAGGCGGGACCACGCGGCCGGCACGTCCATGAGGCCCGCGCCCTGCTCGTACGTCTTCACCCCGGCGACCTGGTGCGCCGAGTCGTAGATCGACGCGCGCAGCTGGGTCGGCGTGATGCTCATCCTCGACGCCTTCGCGGCCGACAGCAGGAGGGCCGCGCCGCCAGCGGCCTGCGGAGAGGCCATCGACGTGCCGTTGAACATCGCGTAGCCCGGCGGGAGGGAGTACCCCGCCTCGGCCGGGACGTCACCGGGCTGCCAGGTCGGGATCGACGAGATCGCCGAGCCCGGCGCCACGATGTTCGGCTTGAACGCGCCGTTCTCGAGCGGGCCGCGGGAGGAGAAGTTGTGCAGGTTCATCGGCGCCGACACGGCGGAGCCGTAGTTCGACATCCACGTCTCCTTGGAGATCGAGGAGCCGACGGAGACGACGTCCGTGGCGACCGAGGGGTCACCCATCGTGTTCATCCCCGCGCCCGAGTTGCCCGCGGAGATGAACAGCTGGACGCCGTAGCCCTTGATGAGCTCGTCGTAGAGGCGGGCCCGGGCGTTGTTGCCGTCGTTGAGGGCGGGGAGGCCACCGATCGACATGTTGACGACGTCGACCCCCTTGTTCGCGACGAGGTCGACCATGCCGTCGGAGAGGGCGACCGCGGTGCACCCGCCACCCCACGAGCAGGCGCGCGAGGAGACGACCTTCGCGCCGGGCGCCTGGCCGTCCATCGACCCGCCGAGCAGTCCGTTGCCCGCCGCGATCCCCGCGACGTGCGTGCCGTGGGACGACTCGTCGATCCCGATGTTGACGAAGTCGGCGGTCCCCTGGATGCCGTAGGGGGACATGTCGACGTCCTCGCGGTACTCGACCGTGAAGGGGACGGCTTCCTGGATGGCCGTGCTCGGGTCGTCGGTGCCGAAGTAGTGGTAGGTCTTCGACTCCTTGTACGGGGCGATCTTCTCGTCGTCCTCGAAGGTGCGGTCCTGGTCGTCGTCGACCCAGATCTCGTGCGTCGTCTCGTCGTAGAGGATGCCGAAGCGGTCGCTCGTGTCCCCGTCACGGTTGACGTCTCCGTCGGCGTCGGAGCCGGCGGTGATCGCCTCGGAGAAACGGTCGAACATGAAGTCCCCCGCCCGCGGCGTCGTCCACGTCGCGCTTGCGGCGGTGAACGTCGGGCCGCTCACGGCGGTGATCATCGGGCGCCACGTGAGGTCACCGTCGAAGATCGGGTCCGTCGCGGTGACCCAGTCGACGATCTTGCGCTCGCCGGTCGTCGTCTTCGCCAGAGCCGGGTGGTCCAGCGAGACACCGGAGTCGATGACGCCGATCGTCACGCCGCGGCCGTCCCACGTCGGGTGGGCCTTCTTGAAGGCCGTCGACCTCGTCTCGCGGGTCGGCATGAAGGGGTTGGCGTCGGGGGTCGAGGAGGAGGGCCCGCTCTGCTGCACGGCGGCGGCGGTGGCCCGCTCCGGCGGCTCGGGGGCGTTGAGGACCTCGTTGAGGTCGATCGCCAAGACGGCGTCCGTGGTCGCGAGGTCGCGCACCTTGTCCGTCGGGACGACGGCGCGCAGGTAGCCGACCTTGTCGTTCGTCATGCCGACGAAGCCACCGAGCGCCTTCACCGTGCCCGCGACGGCGCCGGTCTGGCCCCTCTGCGCCATGACGATGAGCTGGACGCGCTTGGCGCCGCGGTTCTCCGCCTTCGCCAGGAGCTTCTCGTCGCGGGCTCCGAGCGTGTCGCCCTGCTCGCCCTTCGGGTTCCCCTTCTCGGCGGCCGCCGTGGGTGCGGCCTCGACGGGCGCGGAGCGGTTGCCGTCAGCAGCGGTGGCCGTGCCGGTCATCCCCCCCAGCACCAGTCCTGCGGTCAGGAGCGTGGCCGCCCCCATCCTGCGTCGACGAATCACGGTCGTGTTCCCTTCCCGACGGTGGCGTCCTCGCCACCGGACCAGAACCGCGGCTGGTGCGCGCGATCCGGGAACACTAGACCGCGCACGATCGTTGGAGAAGATCCTTCGAGTGGTTCGATGAGCCGGGTGGGTCAGGACCGGGGGCGATGGGCGGCCGCGATCTGCAGCAGCCGGTCGTTCGCCTCGCGCTCACCGATCGTCACGCGGACGCCGTCGTCGCCGTACTGGCGGACGGCGAGCGCCTGGGCGGCGCACGCCGCGGCGAAGGCGGACGAGCCCTCCCCGAACGGGAACCACACGAAGTTGGCCTGGGTGTCGGGGATGTCCCACCCCTGCTCCAGCAGCGCGGTCCGGACCCGGTCGCGCTCCTCGACGATCGAGGCGACCCGCTCGTCGAGCTCGTCCCGGGCGGCGAGGGAGGCGACGGCTGCGCGCTGGGCGAGCGAGCTCACCCCGAACGGGACTGCGGTCTTGCGCAGCGCCTCGGCGACCGGCGGGTGCGCGATCGCGTATCCGACCCGGAGGCCGGCGAGCCCGTAGGCCTTGGAGAACGTGCGGAGCACGGCGACGTTCTCGTGCGCGTCGTGGACGGCGAGGGCGTCGGGCGCCTGGGGGTCGGTGCCGAACTCGAGGTAGGCCTCGTCGATGACGACGAGGACGTCGTCCGGCACGCGGGCGAGGAAGGCCTCGAGCTCGGCGGCGGTCACGGCCGGACCGGTGGGGTTGTTCGGCGTGCAGACGAGGACGAGCCGGGCGCGCTCGGTGATCGCGTCGGCCATCGCCGGCAGGTCGTGGCGGGCGTCGGACGTGAGCGGGACCGTGACCGGCACGGCGCCGGCGATCGTCGTGACGATCGGGTACGCCTCGAAGGAGCGCCACGCGAAGACGACCTCGTCGCCTGCGTCGCACGTGGCCTGGACGAGCTGGCCGAGGACGCCGACGCTGCCCGTGCCGCACGCGATCCGGTCGGCCGGGACACCGACGTGCTCGGCGATCGCCGCGACGAGCTCGGCGTTCGCCATGTCGGGGTAGCGGTTGACCGCACCCGCGGCGTCGGCGATCGCGTCGAGGACGGACGGCAGCGGCGGGTACGGGTTCTCGTTCGAGGAGATCTTGTACGGGGTGAGGCCCTCGACGGGGGCGGGCGGTCGGCCGGCCTTGTAGGCGGGCAGCGCGTCGAGTGCGGCGCGCAGGCGGACCGCCCGGCGGGTCTCCTCGGTGAGCACCATGCCCGCGGGGGAGCCAGCGGCGGAGTCGGCAGCAGGGGCGGCGGGAGAGGCGGTCACGGCCCCGAGTCTCCCAGATCCACCACCCCGGCAATTGCGCGCGCAAGTGACATCCGCGCGTGAGATATCGCGCGCAGATGTCAGTTGCGCGCGCAATTGCAAGAACGGGGGGCGGGTCAGGCGCCGCGGTCGACGACGCGGATCCGCTGTCGCGGCGGCTCGGGGGGCGGTTCGGTCGCCTCCTCGACCTCGCGCTCGGCCCGCAGCCGGGTGACGAGGCCGCGCAGCTCGGCCAGCTCGTCCGCCCCCGCCGTGGTCTCCAGCCGCTCCTCGATCCGCTCGAGCGCCGCCGTCGTCGCCGCGCGACCCTGCTGCTCGGTCGCCAGGGAGGTCCGGAGCTTCGACCGGATGGCCGACGTCTCGGACAGGACCCGCCGGCGCAGGTCGACGACCGTGACGACCCCGACCAGCACGAGAAGGGTGAGCGCGACGATCGCGAGCGAGCGGTAGCCGGCGACGGTCGCCCCGATCGTCAGCACCGCGAGGGCGCCCACGCACGCGAGCACCACACTCGTCAGCCCTCGGCTCGTCCCCACCCCCATGACGATAGGCAGGCCGCGGAAACACCCGGTTGAACGGTGGGCGACGTCTCGGTGCCGATGTCGAGACAGAACCGTGCCCGATGCGGGTCATCATCCCGCCGACCGGCAACGAGACCATCGCCATGGTCAAGGACACCTCGCTGCTGGCGTTCCTGCCGCTGAGCACGGAGCTGTTCTTCCAGACCAGCGCCATCGGCAACCGGACTCTGAAGATCATGCCGACGATCGTCGCGGCGACCGCGTGGTACCTCATCATCACGACGGTCCTCATGGTCGTCCAGTACTACGTCGAGAAGCACTTCGGGCGCGGGTACGGCCAGAAGCCGACGAGGAAGGACCAGGCGTTGAAGGCGCGGATGCTCTCCATCCAGGGCGGCGGGAGCGCGGGCCGATGAGCGAGCCCACCGCGCAGCCGGTCGACCGTCGTGAGGGCCAGCCCCTCGTCCGCGCGGTCAACGTCCACAAGGCGTTCCACGGCAACGACGTCCTCAAGGGCATCGACGTCGACGTCCACCCCGGCGAGGTCGTCTGCCTCCTCGGGCCCTCCGGCTCGGGCAAGACGACCTTCCTGCGGTGCATCAACCAGCTCGAGACGATCGACGGCGGCCGGATCTGGCTCGAGGGCGAGCTCCGCGGGTACCAGGAGAAGGGCGGGCGCCTGCACCGGCTGTCGGAGAAGCGGATCGCGGCGCAGCGCAGCGAGATCGGCATGGTCTTCCAGCGCTTCAACCTCTTCCCGCACAAGACCGCGACCGAGAACATCATCGAGGGTCCGGTCCAGGTGAAGAAGCAGCCGAAGGCGCAGGCGAAGGCCCGGGCGCAGGAGCTGCTCGAGCGGGTCGGGCTCGGGGACCGCGGTGACGCGTATCCCGGCCAGCTCTCCGGCGGGCAGCAGCAGCGCGTGGCCATCGCCCGGGCGCTCGCGATGGACCCCAAGCTCATGCTCTTCGACGAGCCGACCTCGGCACTCGATCCCGAGCTCGTCGGCGAGGTCCTCACCGTCATGCGGGAGCTCGCCGACGGCGGGACGACGATGGTCGTCGTCACGCACGAGATGCAGTTCGCCCGCGAGGTCGCCGACCGGATCGTCTTCATGGACGGCGGGGTCGTCGTCGAGGAGGGCCCGCCCGCGGAGGTCATCGGCAACCCTCGGCACGAGCGGACGAGGACGTTCCTCCGTCGCCTGCGTGCCG
Organism: Janibacter massiliensis; assembly: GCF_900289115.1. Taxonomy (GTDB): domain Bacteria; phylum Actinomycetota; class Actinomycetes; order Actinomycetales; family Dermatophilaceae; genus Janibacter_A; species Janibacter_A massiliensis. The sequence continues at coordinate 788,920 of NZ_LT985196.1, forward strand.
ACGAGGCCGCGGCGGGCTGAGAGCTCACGCGGCCAGGACCGTCCAGACGGGACGTCCGAGGCCGGATCCCCCTACGGTGGGGGGATGCGCGTCCTCGTCACCGGCGGTGCCGGTTACATCGGGTCCCACACCGTCGTCCGCCTCGTGGAGGCCGGTCACGAGGTGCAGGTCGTCGACGACCTGAGCAACTCCAGCCCCATCGTCCTCGACCGGATCGAGGAGATCACCGGCGTACGGGTCCCGCTGGACGTCGTCGACGTGACGGACCGGGGCGCCGTGACCGCGATCCTCGCGCAGCACCCCGTCGACGCCGCGATCCACCTCGCCGGGCTCAAGGCCGTGGGGGAGAGCGTCGAGCAGCCGCTGCGGTACTACCGCACGAACCTCGACGCGACGTTCTCCCTCGTCGGGGCGATGGCCGACGCGGGGGTGCGCACGCTCGTCTTCTCCTCCTCGGCGACCGTCTACGGCGCGCAGGCGTCCCCGCCGTTCGAGGAGGACCTGCCGACGTCGGCGACGAACCCCTACGGCTGGACCAAGGTCATGCAGGAGCAGGTCCTGCGCGACGTCGCCGCCGGCGACCCCCGGTGGCGGATCGCCCTGCTGCGGTACTTCAACCCGGTCGGGGCGCACCCCTCGGGGCGGATCGGCGAGGATCCGCAGGGGCACCCGAACAACCTCGTGCCCTACCTCGCCCAGGTCGCCGTCGGCCGCCGGGAGAAGCTCCTCGTCTTCGGCGACGACTACGACACCCCCGACGGGACGGGGCTGCGCGACTACATCCACGTCGAGGACCTCGCCGCGGGCCACCTCGCCGCGCTGGAGACCCTCGCCGCCGCGGACGCCGGGGGCGTGCGGACGTGGAACCTCGGCACGGGGTCGGGCACGTCGGTGCTCGAGGTCCTCGCCGCGTTCTCCCGCGCGGCGGGGCGCGAGCTGCCGCACGAGGTCGTCGGTCGTCGTGCCGGGGACATCGCCGCCTCGTGGGCGGACCCGACCCGCGCCCACCGCGAGCTGGGCTGGCGGGCGGAGAAGGGCATCGACGAGATGTGCGCCGACACCTGGCGCTGGCAGGAGACCAACCCGGCCGGGTACGACGGCCCGCCCGCCTGAGACCCCTCCCCGACGGTGGTCGGTCGATGGAAGGATGACGGCATGGAGCACCTCGACATCGTCGTCGTCGGCGCGGGCCTGTCCGGGATCGGCGCCGGGTACCGCATCCTGACCGAGCTGCCGGAATCCACCTTCGCGATCCTCGAGGGGCGTGAGCGCATCGGGGGGACGTGGGACCTGTTCCGCTACCCGGGTGTCCGCTCGGACTCCGACATGCACACCCTCGGGTTCCCCTTCCGTCCGTGGACGGGGAAGGCGTCGATCGCGCCCGGCGAGGAGATCCGGCAGTACATCGAGGACACCGCGCGCGAGACCGGCGTCCTCGAGAAGATCCGGTTCCGCACGAAGGTCGTCGCCGCCGACTGGCGCGCCGCGGAGTGCCGTTGGATCGTCACGGTCGAGGACGAGCAGGGCCGACACGACATCAGCGCGCAGCACCTGTACCTGTGCTCCGGCTACTACGACTACGAGCGCGGTCACGACCCCCAGATCCCCGGGATCGACGACTTCGCGGGCGAGGTCGTCCACCCCCAGTTCTGGCCCGAGGACCTCGACGTCTCGGGCAAGCGGGTCGTCGTCATCGGCTCGGGCGCGACCGCCGTCACGCTCGTGCCCGCCCTGGCGAAGGACGCCGACCAGGTGACGATGCTCCAGCGCAGCCCGACGTGGATGGTCGCGCTGCCGAGCGTCGACCCGGTGAGCACCCGCCTGCGTCGGGTCCCGGGCAAGGGCGCCGACCTCGCGCGGTGGTGGAACGTCGCGACGAGCAGCGCCTTCTACGAGTTCTGCCGACGGGCACCGCGCGCGGCGGCCCGGGTGCTCCACAAGGGCCTGGCCCGCGGGTTCGACCAGGCGGCGATCGACGACCACTTCACCCCGCGGTACAAGCCGTGGGACCAGCGGCTGTGCGTCGTGCCGAACGGCGACCTGTTCAAGGCCGTCCAGCGGGGTCACGCCTCGATCGTCACCGACACGATCGAGACGGTGACGCCGACCGGCATCCGGCTGTCCTCCGGCGAGGAGCTCGCCGCGGACGTCATCGTCACGGCGACCGGCCTGCGGATGCTTCCCGCCGGGGGAGCCCGGATGACGATGGACGGGTCCCCGATCGACCTGGGGAACCGCTTCGTCTACCGCGGCATGCTCATCTCCGGCGTGCCGAACCTGGCCCTGTGCGTCGGGTACACGAACGCCTCGTGGACGCTGCGGGCTGACCTCTCCTCGCGCTACCTCTGCCGGCTCCTGCGCCACATGCGCGAGCACGGGTACACCTCGTTCGTGCCGGTCGCGCCCGAGGGGCTGACGGAGAAGCCGCTGCTCGGCCTCGACGCCGGGTACATCCTGCGGGCGCAGGGCGAGTTCCCGAAGCAGGGCGGCGCCGACCCGTGGGTCATGCGGCAGAGCTACGTCCCGGACCGCCGGACCGCGCTGCGCGCCGACGTCACCGACGCGATGGAGTTCGGCACCACCCCGGTCCGTCCCGGCTCGCCCGTCGCGGTCGGCGGCTGACGCCGGTGCGCCCGGGGGCCCTGCCCAGGAGGCCGGTGCGCGCTCTCGTCGGGGTGCTGCTCATGGGCGTCGCGCTCGCGGGGTGCTCGCGGGCTCCGGAGAAGGTCGTCGTCCCGGGCCCCGACGGGTCGATCCGTCCCCTGTCGCTCGACCACCCGTGCCCGGCTGCCGAACGCTTCGACCTCGACCGCACCGTCCGCGCGAGCGACCTCAACGGGATCATGTCCCGCATCGACCTCGACCAGTGGCAGGCCGCGGACATCGGCGCGAGCGCCCGTCTGTCCGACGGGCGGGTCCTCTGGGTCTACGCCGACACGGTCCGCACCACCTCGTACGTCCCCCGGATCGTCGCCAACTCGATGCTCGTGACGACCGGCCCGTGCGTCTCGCAGGTGGTCACCGACCTCGGCGGGGCGATCATCCCCGACCGGAAGGACGGGGTCGTCCACTGGCCGATGTCCGTCGTCGCGGTGCCCCGGAAGGGCGGCGACGACCTCGTCGTGTCCCTCTCCCGGGTCCGGCGGGACGGGGAGGGGGTGCTGCGGTTCACCCACCTCGGCTCGAGCGTCGCGCGGTTCACCGTCCCCCGTGGCGGGGTCCCGCGCCTGGTCTCGGTGCAGGACGTCGACCGCGACTCGGCGAGCCCGCACCGGCCGTCGTGGGGTGCGGCGCTGCTCCGGCAGGGGGCGTGGGTGTACGCCTTCGGCAGCTGGCTGCGGCCGCACGAGACGTTCGGGCGCGCGGTCGCCGTGGCCCGCTTCCCCGCCGGCTCGCACGGCGACCCCGCGGCGTGGCGGTACTGGGACGGCGCCGCGTGGTCGCTCGACCCGGGTTCCGCCGTCGAGGTGATCCCGGCCAAGGGCGGCGTGAGCCAGACGCTGAGCGCCCACGTCATCGGCGGCCGGGTCGTCCTCCTCTCCAAGAAGGACGGCGACCTCGGTGGGGACATCGCGCTGTGGCGGGCGCCCACCCCCACCGGCCCGTTCGAGACCCGCACCGCGCTCAAGGCGACGTTCAGCGACGGCGGCGGCGGGCTGCAGTACGCCCCGCTCGCCCACCCCGGGCTGCCGAGCGCGGCGGGCCGGCTCATCGTGTCCGTCTCGCGGAACACGAAGGACCCCGCCCGGCTGCTCGCCGACCCGACCCTCGGCCGCCCGGTCTTCACCGAGGTCGCGAGGCCTTGAGGGTCAGTCGACGCGGATGTCGATCGGGGTGCAGCGCCCGTTGTTCGACTTCTCCGCCGAGCACGCGGTCACCCCGACCACGAGGTCGATCTCGGCACGGATGGTGAACCGGTCACCGGGGGTCGTCGGCGGCGGGTCGATGTGCAGCTCGCCGTCGAGGTCGGTCCACACGTCCATGAAGACGTTGAGCGTCGTCGAGATGCGATCCGGGCCGATCCCGAACGGCGCGAACGCCCCGACGAGGTTGGCGAAGCAGCTCGGGTGGGGGGCGCCCTCGAACTCGGGGTAGAGCAGGTCGAAGGTGTCCTGGCTGCACGGGGTGAGCGTGAGGTCGTGGACCCCGACGGTGTCGGTGACGACGGTCGCCATGACGCGCGAGCGGTTGCTGTACAGCGGGTCGCCCGGGCCGACGTAGATCGAGTTCTTGTAGTCGGTCGTCCGGCCCGAGGAGAACCACTCGTCGTGGTCGTCAGCGGCGAAGAGGAAGAGGTCGCTCACCTGCTCCCCGCACGGGTCGACGATCGTCAGGGTGCTGCCCGCCGGCAGCGTCAGGCCGGAGCCGGTCTGCGGGGCCAGGCGGGTGAAGCCGGGCGCGGGCGCGTCCTCGCCGCCGGGGTAGGGGACTGCCGGGTCCGGCGTCGGGGTGCGGGGTCGCTGGTGCTGCGTCACGGGGTCTCCTGCCGGGAGCGGAACGGGGCCTGCCAGTCATCCTCCACCTGCCGGCCCGCGTACTGCCGCGCCTCCGACACGTCCCCGTGGTCGGCGGCCATCGGGTTGACCTCCCCCTGGAGCTGGGCGTCCCGGCGGCGGATGGTGTCCCGCATCCGCTCGAACGACCCCGTCCCGCGCAGCATCTCGAACTGCTCGTGGAGGTTGAAGACGAGGGTGGGCAGCGGCGTCCGTCGCGCCACCCGCGAGGCCTGCGGGTGCAGACCGACGATGAAGTAGGGCACGCCGGCGTGGCTGAACGCGAAGTGGGCCTGGTCCGGGTCCGCGTCGACCCCCTGCGCCCACGGCTGGTCGTCACCGTCGTGCAGTCGCTGCAGGACGTCCCACAGGAGCGCCTCGAAGTGCTTCTCGTCCGTGATCTCCGGCCCGCGGAAGACCGCGATGAACGAGACGAACGCGCCGGCGGGGTCCGCGCGGGAGCCGTACTCGGCGAGCGCGTCGGACAGCTGCTCGAGCGAGTCGGGGTCGCACATGTCCCCGAGCACGACGATCTCGGCCGCCTCCCGCCGGAACACCGAGCGGGCACCCAGGCACGGGTACTGCGGGTGGCCGATCATCTCCTCCAGCGCGGCGAGGATCTCCGTGTCGGGAGCGTCCTGCAGGTCCCGGTCCTGCTGCTCGTCGAGAACCTCGACCAAGGGATCGGTGGACTCGGTGTCTGGACGCGCGTCGGTGGCACTCATCGGGTCCATTGAAACCGAGGTCCGCAGCGACGCCCCACACCCTCGCGGGTGCACTTTCGGGGTCGGGGCTGCGCCCGGGTCAGACCCCGCGAGCCTCGCCGGGGTGGACCTTCTTCACGGGCGCCTGGCGGGTCTTGCCCTCCTTCTTCCCGCGCAGGGCGTCCCGGATCTCCTGGGCGACGACCGACCGGCGCGAGCGACCCGGCTCCTTGTTCGGGAGCGCGAGGAGGAACACCTTCTTGTACACCGACGCGGCCTGCCGGTGCAGCGGGCCGGTCCGGTACGGCAGGCCGTTGCGCTCCATGATCGCGCGGATCCGGGGGGCCACCTGGGCGTACCGGTTGCTCGGCATGTCCGGGTAGACGTGGTGCTCGATCTGGTGCGAGAGGTTGCCCGACATCAGGTGCATGAGCGGGCCGCCGGAGATGTTGCCCGAGCCGAGCATCTGGCGGACGTACCACTCGCCCCGCGTCTCACCCTCGATGCTCGCCTTGTCGAAGGTCTCGATCCCCTCGGGGAAGTGTCCGCAGATGATGACCGTGTTCGTCCAGAGGTTGCGCAGGATGTTGGCCGTGACGGTGGCCGTGAGGGCGTGCCGTGCGCCGGGCCCGGCCAGGAGGGGCTGGAGCAGGTAGTCCTTGACGACCTGGGCGCGGATCTTGCCGAGGACCTCGTTGGCGTTCGCCCGGAACTCGGCCTTCTGCTCGTCGGTCATGCGCTTGCGCTTGGCGACGTACGCGCCGAGCTCGAGGTCGTACGCGGCGATGGAGTACTCGAAGACGAGGGCATTGATGAGGTGCCAGACCGGCTGCGCGAGGTAGAAGAGGCTCCAGCGCTGGGCCTCGTCGACCCGCAGGATGCCGTAGCCGAGGTCGTTGTCCCGGCCGAGGACGTTCGTGTACGTGTGGTGGATCTCGTTGTGGGCGTGCTTCCACTGGCTCGACGGGGAGGCGTTGTCCCACTCCCACTGCCGGCTGTGGATCTTCGGGTCACGCATCCAGTCCCACTGGCCGTGCATGACGTTGTGGCCGATCTCCATGTTCTCGAGGATCTTCGCCGCGGTCAGGCCGGCGGTACCGAGCCACCAGGCGGGGCGGACGCCCTTGACCTTGACACCCGAGAGGGTGAGGACGGCGCGGCTGCCGAGCTCGAGGTAGCGCTGGGCCTTGATGACCCGCCGGATGTAGGCGGCGTCTGCGGCGCCGCGCGAGTCCATCACCTCGGCGCGCAGCGCGTCGAGATCACGGCCGATCTCCTCGATCTGGGCGTCGGTGAGCCCGGCCATCGGGTTGGGCCGACCGGAGCGCTTCGTCGCGGGGCGCTCGCGGGGAGCGGTCGAGGTCGTCGACAGGCGGCTGTTCCGCTCGACGTGGTGGGCCTCGGTGCGGCGGCTGCCGCGAGCGTGGGGGGTCGTCGGGCTGGGTGCGTGGCGATCGGGTGCGATGGTCATCGGGCTGTCCCTTGTCCCCACTTGACGCTGCCGCGTAAATGAGGGGGTGTGAGTTGCGCGTCTGCTAGACG
>NZ_LT985196.1:795669-1183673 GCF_900289115.1 Janibacter massiliensis
ATGGGGGCTTGTGAGATAGGGCGAGGGTTCTATCGCGCTCGATGTCCTGACAAGGATAGGCGAGGGCAGGTGTACCCAATAGAGGTTAGTTTTTTTTTTCAAGCAGAAGACGGCATACGAGATAGGAGTCCGTCTCGTGGGCTCGGCCACGGTGGTCTCACCGGTGCGCAGGTCGCGCACGGCGCCCTGGCGGAGGGTGACGACGCAGCCCATGCAGATGCCCATGCGGCACCCGGAAGGGAGGATCACCCCGGCGTCCTCCCCGGCGTCGAGGATGGTCGTGCCGCCGTCGGCCTCGACGGTGACATCGCTGTCGACGAAGGTGATCTCGCCGCCCTCGCCGGCATCGACGAGGGGCGGTCGGAAGCGCTCGGTGTGGAGGGCGTCGGCGAGCCCGGCCGCGGCCCAGTGCTCCTCGGCGGCGTCGAGCATCCCGGTGGGACCGCAGACCCATGCCTGGCGCTCGCGCCAGTCGGGGACGACCGTCTCGAGGTCGGTCATGGCGAGCATGCCGTCCTCGTCGTCGTGCCGGGCGACCAGGCGGATGAGTCCCGCGCCGTCGAGCTCGCGCAGCAGGCCCGCGAAGATCATCTCGTCCGCGCGCGGCGCGGCGTGGTGGACGACGACGTCGACCTCCCCGAGCCGTCCCTGCGCACGCAGGGTGCGCAGCATCCCGGCGACGGGGGTGATGCCCGAGCCGGCGGTGAGGAAGAGGATCCGCGGCGGCAGCGGATCCGGCAGGACGAAGTCGCCCGTGGCCTGGTCGAGCGCGACGAGGGTGCCGGGGCGCAGCGCGCGGACGATGTGACCGCTGACGACACCGTCGGGGATCGCCTTGACGGTGATCGCGATGACGTCGGCGGTCGGGGCGGCCGGGCACGTGAGGGAGTACGCGCGCCAGTGCCGGACCCCGTCGACGTCGACGCCGATGCGGATGTACTGCCCGGCGACGTGACCGGCCCAGCCGCGGCCGGGGCGGATGGTCACCGTGACCGCGTCGGCCGTCTCGTGGTCGACGGCGACGACCCTGCCGCGCAGCTCGGCCCCGGACCGCAGCGGGTCGAGGAGGTCGAGGTAGTCGGCGGGGACGAGCGGGCTGGTCAGCGCCTCGGCCAGGCGCCAGGCGCCGTCGACCCACGCTCGACCGGTGGGCGTGCGCCGGGTGGCAGCCGCGTCGCTGCGCACGGCGTGCGCGGTGCGGCGGGCGGAAGTGGTGCTCACCTACGGAACCGTAACTTACGGTCCCGTAGGTTTGTCAAGCGCCGTCAGCGACGACGTAGCAGGGCGCGGGGTCCGCGGCCGCGTACAGAGCGCCGTTGCCCCGCCGCCATGAGCGGCCCGAGGACCCGCCAGTACGAGCCCGGCGCCAGCCGCGCCAGGACGTCGAGCGCCTTCGCGTCCGACCCGATGAGCAGGCGCGGGCGCCGGGCGATCGCCGCCTCGATGATCTCCTCGGCGGCGCGGTCGGCGGGGTAGTGGAGGAGCTTCTCGAAGGACTTCTGCTGCTCGGCCTTCTCGACGGGGTCGACGCGCGCGCCGATGCGGGCGTGAGTGGCGATGTTCGTCCGGATGCCGCCGGGGTGGACGACGGTGAGCCCGACGGGTGCCCTCCGCTCGGCGAGCTCGCTACGGAGGGACTCGGAGAACCCGCGCAGGCCGAACTTCGCCGTGCAGTACGGGGTCTGGCCGGGCGGGCCGATGAGCCCGAAGAGGCTGCTGGTGTTCACGACGTGGGCGTTGCCGTTCTCCATCAGGAGGGGCAGCAGGGCGTGCGTGAGCCGGATCGGGGCGTGGAGGTTGATCTCGAGCAGCCAGTCGATGTCGGCGAGGTCGACGTCGTTCAGGCGCCCGCCGAGGGCGACGCCTGCGTTGTTGAAGACGAGGTTGAGGTCCGGGTGGTTGGTCGCGACCCGGCGTCCCAGTGCCTCGGTGGCGCTCCGGTCGGACAGGTCGACGACGTCGGTCGTCACGGTGACGGCGGGGGACTCGGCGCGGATGGACTCCGCGACCCGTTCGAGGCCCTCGGCGAGGACGTCGACGAGGACGACGTCGCAGCCGCGGCGGGCGAGGCCGCGGGCGATGTGCTCGCCCATGCCGCCGGCCGCGCCGGTGACGAGGGCTGTCGAACCGTGGACCGTGAGTCGAGGCAGTGCCATGTGGTGAGGATGGCAGACGGCCCGCAACCCCAGAAGGGGCTGCGGGCCGTCGGTGCGCACCGATCGGTCAGCGGGCGACCGGGCGGTCCCACTTCCGCAGCGGCGTGAGCGCGGCGAAGAACGCGTCCGCGTCCGCGGCCGACAGGCTCGGGCAGGCCTCATCGAGGTCGTCCTGCGTCAGACCGGCCGCCTCGACCACCGGCATCGCCTCCGCGCCGAGACCGATGAACTTGTAGTGGTTGTACGCGTCGTTGACGAAGTCCTTGGCCGCCGGGTCCTTCGCGAGCTCGGCCGCGCCGTCGGAGCTCGGGAGGATGGCGACGGCGTCGAACAGGACCGACGGGGCGCCCTTGATCATCTCGTCGGCCGCGAGGCGGGAGCCGTCGGAGAGCTTCACGCCGCCGATGACCGGCGCGACGATCTTCACCGTCGCCCCGACCTTCGCCGCCGCGTCCTGGATCGCCGAGACGATGTCGGCGTCCGAGCCGTCGGTGACGAGCAGCCCGAGCTTGCGGCCGGCGAAGGAGTCAGGCCCCTTGCGCAGGATGCTCAGGCTCGGCGACTCGGCCAGGTCGTCCCGGACCGGGGCGAACGGCTCGCTCGCGTCCGGCAGCGGCATGCCCAGGCCGTCCGCGACGAGGCGGGCGAGATCCTCGTGGACGTTGCCGAGGTTCGCGACGACCCGCTCGCGGATGACCGGGTTCTTGACCTTGCTCAGCTCGAACGTGTACGCGTCGACGATGTGCAGCTGCTCGACCGGCGTCTGGCTGATGAAGAACTGCCGGGCCTGGCTGTAGTGGTCCGCGAAGGACTCGGGGCGGATGCGGCGGGTGTCCCCCTGCACCGGTGCGGCGAAGTCGAGGAACGAGGCCTGCTGCGGCCGAGGACCTCGGTCGGCGCCCTGGTGGCCGTTCGGCTCGTAGTTGGCCGGGCCCTTCGGGACGTCCGTCTGCATGTGACCGTCGCGCTGGAAGTGCGCCACCGGGCACTTCGGCGCGTTGATCGGCAGCTTCGTGAAGTTGGTCGAGCCCAGCCGCGAGAGCTGGGTGTCGAGGTAGGAGAAGTTCCGGCCCTGCAGCAGCGGGTCGTTCGTGAAGTCGATGCCCGGGACGACGTTCTGCGTGCAGAACGCGACCTGCTCGGTCTCGGCGAAGTCGTTGTCGACGACCCGGTCGAGCGTGAGGGTGCCGACGACGCGCAGCGGCACGACCTCCTCGGGGATGATCTTCGTCGGGTCGAGGATGTCGAACTCGAAGGAGTCGGCGACCTCGTCGTCGAAGAGCTGGACCGCGAGGTCCCACTGCGGCAGGTCGCCGGAGACGATCGCCTCGTTGAGGTCGCGGCGGTGGAAGTCGGGGTCCGCGCCATTGATCTTCACGGCCTCGTTCCACACGACGGACTGCAGGCCCTGCTTCGGCTTCCAGTGGAACTTGACGAAGGTGCTCTTGCCCTCGGCCGTGAGGAAGCGGAACGTGTGGACGCCGAAGCCCTCCATGAACCGGAAGCTGCGGGGGATCGCGCGGTCCGACATCTGCCACAGGGTCATGTGCGTCGACTCGGGCATGAAGGAGACGAAGTCCCAGAAGTTGTCGTGCGCGGACTGCGCCTGCGGGAATCCGGTGTCCGGCTCCTCCTTCACCGCGTGGACGAGGTCGGGGAACTTGATCGCGTCCTGGATGAAGAAGACCGGGATGTTGTTGCCGACGAGGTCCCAGTTGCCCTGCGAGGTGTAGAGCTTGACCGCGAAGCCGCGCACGTCGCGGGCGAGGTCGAAGCTGCCCTTGCTCCCGGCGACGGTGGAGAAGCGGACGAACGCCGGAACGGTGGTGCCGGCCTGCTGGAAGAGCTCGGCCATGGTCACGTCGGCGAGCGCGTCGGTCACCTCGAACGTGCCGTGCGCGCCGTAGCCGCGGGCGTGCACGACCCGCTCCGGGATCCGCTCGTGGTCGAAGTGGAAGATCTTCTCCCGCATCGCGAAGTCCTGCAGCATCGCCGGGCCGCGGTCGCCCGCACGCAGGGTGTTCTGGTTGTCCCGGATCGGGATGCCCTGCGCGGTCGTCATGGCCGCACCACCGTCGACGGGGTGCTGGTGGAGCTCGCCGGCGTTGCCGGTCGTCGTGCCGTCCTTCGGAACCATGGGGGTCCTCTCGTGCCTCGTGGTGGGCCGGGGCGATCCGGTCTGCGTCCGATGACCAACCTAGGACAGACCTTGGGCATGTGTCGTCCCCCCGTCCGGGTGGAGGCGTCCAGCGCGCCGCCCTGCCGCTACCGTGGGGGCATGCCCGACCCCTCCTCACCCGCGCCGATCCGGGTCGCCGTCGTCAACGACCACGAGGTCGTCGTGGCCGGGGTCGCGGCCATGCTTGCGGGCGACGACCGGGTGCGGGTCGTCGAGCTCGCGTCGAGGGTGCCGGTCCTGTCGGAGGTGGACGTCGTCCTCTACGACCTGTACGCGCGAGCAAGGGTTGCCGAGCAGCAGGCTGGCCGCCTCATCTCCTCCCTCTCGGTCCCTGTCGTCCTGTTCGGCTGGCAGCTCGACGACGTGCTCGTCGAGGAGGCGCTCTCCGCAGGAGCCCGCGGGTGCGTCCCGAAGTCGGCGACCGCGGCCGAGCTCGTCGACGTGCTCACCCGCGTCCACGCCGGCGAGGTCGTCGTCCGGCTCGAGGCGGTTGCCGAGGAGTCGGCCGACGACCACGGCGAGGAACGGGCGCTGCCGGGATCGCGTCAGCTGCAGTGGCCGGGCAAGGCCGAGGGTCTCAGCGCCCGGGAGTCGGAGATCATCGCGCTCATCACCCAGGGCCTGACGAACGAGGACATCGCCGCCCGTGCCCACCTGAGCATCAACTCGGTGAAGACGTACATCCGCACGAGCTACCGGAAGATGGGCGTCGAGCGCCGCAGCCAGGCCGTGCTGTGGGGCGTGCAGCACGGGTTCGCGCCGGAGGCCGCCCGCAGGATCGGCTGACGGGCCCTAGTCGGTCGGGGGGAGCAGCCACGACCGCAGCACCTCGAGCACCCGGTCGTCGTTGACGAGCGTGAGGTGGTGCAGCGGCGCGACGACGGCGACGTCCTCGGCCGCGAACCGGGAGAGCGACTCCTCCGGCGACTCGTGCCGGGCGCTCGCGACGGGAACGACGAGGTCACCGATCGTCCGTCCGACGGGATGGTCGCCGCGGGTGAGGGAGCCGACGACCGCGCGGTGGCGCACCCGCCCGCGCGGACGGCCCGGGGATCGGGTGTCGGCGGGGTGGTCGGGGTCGTGCCCGGACCAGTCGGCCTCGAGGAGGTTCCCGTGCCGCATGTCCTTGATCCCGACGGACCGTGCCCGCAGCACGGCGGCCGCCCACCGGGTGCGGCGCCCCCGGTCCAGCGCCGCGGCCGCGGAGGCGACGGCCCGCTCGAGGGGTGCTCCGTGGTGCGGCGCCCCGAGCGAGACGGTGTCGGTGACCAGCCGGGTCCACGCGAGCTCGTCGGGCAGCTCGTCGACGGGGACGTCGGGTACCTGCGCGAGCGCCGAGTGGATGACGAGACCGCCCATCGAGTGCCCGACGAGCACGATCCGTCCGACCTCGACGGGCCAGCGACGGACGACGGTCCCGAGGAGCTCGAGCAGGGCCGCGCCGTTGTCCGACACCCGCAGGCCGGTGTCGTACCGGACCATGAGCGCCGTCGAGCCGAGCTCGTCGGCAAGGGCGTCCCCGTACGTCGGGGCGGTCCGGACCCCGTGCCGGCCGATCCCGGCGAACGACCACACCGCCTCGGTCTCGAAGAGGCCGTGGACGAGGACGAGGAGGGTCGGCCGCGCGGACGGGAAGGCGCGGGCCAGGCCCGAGCGCGTCGCGCGGACGCGGCGACCGGCGGCGCGCAGCTCCATGCGGGTGGTGACGATCGGAGCGGCGCGGTGCAGGGAGTCCCCGACGAGTCCGTGGACGGCACCGACCCCGGTGAGCGCGGCCGCGCGGATGGCCCCGGCGGCCAGGCGGGCGACCTCCGACGCGCTGGCGTCCTCGCTCACGCCACGACGCTAGCGGTCCGGTCGGCCCGGTGGCTCCGGACGGCCGGGATCCGTTCGTCACATGAGGCGGCGGACCTGCTGCAGGGGGAGGACGCGCATGGCGGCGCCGATCGGCACCCACGGCCAGGCCGGGACGTAGGCCTTCGGCCGGCGCCCCTCGATCGCCGCGACCATCGCCGCGACACCGGTGGTCGTGTCGACCATGAACCGGGTCTTCTGCGCGACCTTCTCGTTCATCTCCGACCGGATGTAGCCGGGGAAGACGACGGAGACGTCGATGTCGAGCTCGGGGGCGCCGAGCATCTCCGAGCGCACGCCCTCCGCGAGGTTGGCGACGAACGCCTTCGACGCGGCGTACGCCGTCATCGTCTTGCGCATGCCGCGCAGCGCGGAGATCGAGCTGACCATGACGAGGTGGCCGCGCTGCTGCTCGCGGAAGACCTCCATCGCCGCCTCCGTCTGGGCGAGCGCGCCGACGACGTTCGTCATCACCGTCTGCCGGTTCGCGTCGAACCGACCGGTGCCCATCGGCGCGCCCTTGCCGAGCCCGGCGTTGACGACGTACCGGTCGATGCGGCCCAGCTGCTCCGCGAACCTGCGGGTGGCGGCGAAGACCTGGTCGGCGTCGGTGACGTCCATCGGCTCGAGGACCACCGTGCGGTCGGGATGCGCGGCGAGGATCTCGGCGCGCAGCTGCTCGAGGCGCTCGGTGCGCCGGGCGGCGAGCCCGAGGTCGTAGCCGAGGTCGGCGAACTGGCGGGCCATCTCGGCCCCGAGGCCGGACGAGGCACCGGTGATGACGATCGTTCCGCGCGAGGAGGTCATGGGTACCACGATGCCACCGCCCGCCCCGGGTGGGGCGGGCGGTGGCACCGGCGCGCTCGTCGCGCGGGGTCAGTGCTGCTCGTTCGGATCCTTCTCGGCGTCCCTCTTCGTCGGGTGGAGCGTGCCGTGGACGTGGTCCGGCGGGCCGTAGAGCGAGTACAGCTTGAGAGGCTCCTCGCCGGTGTTGACGATGTCGTGCCAGGAGCCGGCGGGCACGAGGACGACGTCGTCGTCGGAGACGGTCGCCTCGAAGGACAGGTCGTCCTTCGACGGGCCCATCCGGACGGTGCCGGTGCCCTGCTCGATCCGCAGGAACTGGTCGTGGTCGTCGTGGACCTCGAGGCCGATGTCGTCCCCGGGCTGGATGGTCATCACGGTGAGCTGCAGGTTCTTCCCCGTCCACAGGGTCGCGCGGAAGTTGTCGTTGCCCAGCGTCGCCTCCTCGATGTCGAGGACGTACGGCTGCGGGCCGTGGTCGGTGAGGTCGATCTCCGCCATCTCTTCTCTCCTGTCTCGATCGGTACGAGGCTCAGGGACGCTGCGCACCGGAGGCGATGTCCGGGGTGTCGATCTCGTCCCCGGGGCCGTCCGCCTCCTTCGTCGCGGCGACCGAGTGGGTGCTCGATGGTGAATCGGTGCGGATGAGGTGGTCGAACGCGCTGAGCGCGGCGGTCGACCCCGCCCCGAGGGCGACGACGATCTGCTTGTACGGCACGGTCGTGCAGTCACCCGCGCCGAAGATACCGGGGAGGTCGGTTGCGCCACGGCCGTCGACGACGAGCTCCTTGCGATCGGTGAGCGCCAGGCCGGAGCCCTCGAGCCACTCGGTGTTCGGCAGGAGGCCGATCTGGACGAAGACGCCGTCGAGCTCGGTGAGGGTGCTCTCGCCGCCGTCGCGGGGCTCGTGGCGCAGGCCGGTGACCTTCGAGCCGTCGCCGACGACCTCGGTCGTCCGGGTGCCGAGGACGACGTCGACGTTCGGCAGGGAGCGCAGCTTGTCCTGGAGCACCTGGTCGGCGCGCATCTCGTCGAGGAACTCGACGAGCGTCACGTGCCCGACGACGCCCGCGAGGTCGATCGCGGCCTCGACGCCGGAGTTGCCGCCGCCGATGACGGCGACGCGCTTGCCCTTGAACAGCGGGCCGTCGCAGTGCGGGCAGAAGGTCACGCCCTTGTTCCGGTACTCGTCCTCGCCGGGGACGCCCATCGTCCGCCAGCGCGCGCCCGTGGCGACGACGACCGTGCGGGCCCGCAGCGAGGCACCCGAGGCGAGCTCGACCCGCGCGAGTCCGTCGTCGCCGGCGCCCGCGAGGGCACGCGCCTCCTGACCCTTGATGAGGTCGACCTCGTACTCGCGCACGTGCTGCTCGAGGTCGGCGGCGAGCCTCGGACCCTCGGTGTGCGGGACGGAGACGAGGTTCTCGATCGCCATCGTGTCGAGGACCTGCCCGCCGAAGCGCTCGGCGACCAGACCCGTGCGGATGCCCTTGCGCGCGGAGTAGATCGCGGCCGATGCGCCTGCGGGGCCACCCCCGACGACGAGGACCTCGTAGGGCTCGCGCTGCGACAGCTCCGCGGCGGCCTGCTGCGCGCCGGCGCCGCCGGTGCGCTCGTCGAGCTTTGCGACGATCTGGGACAGCTCCATCCGACCGGAGTCGAAGAGCTCGCCGTCGAGGTAGACGGTCGGCACGGCGAGGATCTCGCGCTCGGAGATCTCGTCCTGGAAGAGTGAGCCCTCGACGGAGGTGTGGCGGATCCTCGGGTTGATGACGCTCATCGCGTTGAGCGCCTGGACGACGGTCGGGCAGTTCTGGCACGTGAGGGACATGTACGTGACGAACTCGTGCTCGCCCTCGACCGCCTGGACTGCGGCGATCGTCGCCTCGTCCTCTTTGACGGGGTGCCCGCCGACCTGGAGGAGGGCGAGGACGAGGGAGGAGAACTCGTGGCCCAGGGGGATGCCAGCGAAGGTGACGCCGACGTCGGTGCCGGTGCGGGCGATGGTGAACGCCGGCGTGCGGGGGCCGCGCTCGTCGTCCTGCGCGGGGCGGGCGGTGACCTTGTCCGAGAGCCCGGCGATCTGGTCGAGCAGCTCGATGAGCTCGCGGGACTTGTCGGAGTCGTCGGTCGTGTGGACGAGCTCGATCGGCTCGCGCACGTTCTCGAGGAGGGTTGTCAGCTGGGCGACGAGGTCGGCGTCGATGGCCACGGTCGGTCTCCTGCGGCAGGGGTGGGCGGTCGGGGATGTGCGGAGGACGCGGCGCGGGGCCGGGCCGGTGGTGGCCCGGCCCCGCGGTCACGGAGGGCGCGGCTCGATCAGATCTTGCCGACGAGGTCGATGCCGGGCTTGAGGGACTCGGCGCCCTCCTCCCACTTGGCCGGGCAGACCTCGCCCGGGTGGGCGTGGACGTACTGGGCGGCCTTGACCTTGCGGACGAGCTCGGCGGCGTTGCGGCCGATGCCCTCGGCGGTCACCTCGAGGAACTGGATGACGCCGTCCGGGTCGACGAGGAAGGTGCCGCGGTCGGCCAGGCCCTCGTTCTCACGGAGGATCTCGAAGTTGCGCGAGATCTGCTGGGTCGGGTCGCCGAGCATCGGGTAGGTGATCTTGCCGATCGTCTCGGAGGTCTCGTGCCACGCCTTGTGCGTGAAGTGCGTGTCGGTCGAGACGCCGAAGACCTCGACACCCAGGCCCTTGAGCTCCTCGTAGTGGTCCGCGAGGTCACCGAGCTCGGTGGGGCAGACGAAGGTGAAGTCGGCCGGGTAGAAGAAGAAGATCGCCCACTTGCCCGCGATGTCCTTCTCCGAGAAGTCCTTGAACTCGCCGTTGACGTACGCGGTGCCGCTGAACGGCTTGACCTGGGTGTTGATGAGGGACATGCGTGCTCCTTGATCGTCGATCGGTCGCGACGGACCGCGTGGCGGCCCTGTCCTTTTTTGGAACGATTCCAATCTAGCGCACCGCGCCGCGTCGTGCACCCCGGGTTCGACAGCAGGTCGTCCGGCGCTGCGCCCGCGGGTCCGTGCTCGCGCGCAGCGAATCGACTCGTGGTCACCGGATCCGGTGACCACGAGCCGATTCACGAGGCGCGAACAAGGCGCGAGTCGGCTCGGACCGCGCGAGTCGACTGGGTGGGCGCGAGTCGGTTCGGGCGGCGCGAGCGGGCCGGTGGAGTCGTCAGAGCTGGCGGATGGCGCCGGGGTCGGGCGCCGGGGCGGACCGGCGGGTGCCCGCGGTCGCTCGGACGACGAGCCCGTGGACCCACACCGCGTCGATCTGGTCCCGCCAGCGGCGCGGCGTCGTGCTCGCGTCGTCCTTGGCCCAGGTCGCCATCTGGTGGCCGAGGACGTCGGGGGCGTCGGCGCGGTGCTTGTCCTGCCACCACCACTCGAAGATCGCCCGGGTGTGGGTGAGGTCGACGATCCCGTACCCGTGGTCGGCCCACTCGAGGAACTGGACGTTCGGCGCGAGCCCGGCGATCGCCCGTTCCGCGACCCGCGTGAGCCCCACGGCGCCCTCTGGCTGAACCCGGCCCCGGTGATCGCGTCGTCGGCACCGCCGCGGCCCATCGACGACGGCGAGAACTCGACCCCGACCGACTGCGCCCGGCGGTTCCACGCCCCGAGGTTGCCCGTCGTCGTGCGCACGCACCCCGCGTCCCGGTTCTCCGGGAACGATCCGTCCCGCGGGTTGCCGCCCCGGAGCCCGCTGCCGTACCCGTCGGCCGCGACCGCTCCGAGCAGGTCCGCGCCGAGGTTGCCGTGGCTGTCGCCGGAGACGCAGATCGTCCCGCGCACCCGGTCGTGGACGGCGTCCCCGCGCAGCGCAGAGGTGAACGCCGATCGCTCGGCCGGGAACTTCGCCCACCGCGAGATTCCGATCTTCGGCATGGGCTGACCCTCGACGACGTCCGGCAGGTCGACCGGGGTGAACCACGCTTGGTTCCCGACGATCCGCCACCGGGTGCCCGCGGCCTGCGACCGGCGTAGCCCATCGACGAGCCAGCGGAACTGACGTGACCCCAGGAGACTCTTCTCCCCGGCCTTCAGGTGCGAGGCGTCCGGCGTCCGGCCGTAGCGGTCCAGCCCCGACTGCGCGTCGAGCTGGAAGACGTCGGCGAGGTCCCCGTACGTGAGGTGCCGGTGGATGAGCGAGGGGTCCTTCGGCCACGGGTACGAGCCGTCGTCGACGAGGTCCCACCGCCCCGAGCCGTCCGGCAGCACGGGGCGGGTCGGCGTCCACTCGTGGAACGCGCGCATCGTGTCGGCCAGGGTCGTCCGGGCGCTGCTGGGGTCGATGCCCGGCACGTCGATCTCGTTGCCGTAGCCGGGGTCGATGTCGTGGTTGTCCCAGACGATCGACCAGGGGTGCTGCTGGTGGGCCCGCACGAGGTTCGGCTCCGAGCGCCACAGGGCATACCGGCGGCGCACCTCGTGCAGGTCGAGCCAGTCGCGGTTGTCGGGGTGGTCCATCCGGTCGAAGCCGACCCGGGAGCGCACCTTCTCGTTGCCGTCGATGAAGTCGTAGATGTAGTCGCCGAGGTGGATGACGAGGTCGATGTCGTTCCGGCGTGCGAGGTGGCCCAGCCCCGCCCAGCGGGAGGACCAGTACGACTGGCACGACATGACGGCCAGCCGCGCCCGGCCGAGGTGCCCGCTCGTGCTCGTGCGGGTGCGGCCCGTCATCGAGCGCTGGGCCCCGAGGCGGAAGCCGTAGTAGTACGTCGTCGCCGGGCGCAGCCCCGTCACGTCGACCTTGACGGTCCAGTCCCGCTCGGCTGTCGCCGTCTGGGTGCCGGACGCGACGACCGTCGTCAGGGCCGGGTCGGTGGCGACGACCCAGCGGACCGCCGGGCGCGAGCCGCGCGGGTTGGCACCGGGTGGGCCGGCCGGGTCCCGGTCCGGAAGGGTGACCCGGGTCCAGATGATCAGCCGCGTGGGCGTCGGGTCCCCGCTGGCAACGCCGTGCGCGAACGGCAGGGTGTCCAGGCGCGGGTAGTCGTCGACGCCGACGGGGGCAGCGGGAGAGGTGCCGGTCGCAGCCTCGGAAGGGCTCGCCGGCGTGGCGGCGAGGGCGAGCCCCGGCGTGGCGGCGAGGACGGTGCGGCGGCTGACGGGCGGCGGGGTCATGCCTCCGGACGGTAGGGACGGACGGTGAACCACGGGCGACGAGCGGTCGGCCCTCCGGTGTCGGTCCCCGTGCGCACCGGGGGCGCGTGCGGCGACCGTACGCTTCTGCGTCGTGAGTACCGCCCAGCTGCCCGGCTCCCCGCGCCGTGGCCCCTTCATGACGTGGTTCCTCGACGCGGAGTCCCAGCCCGACCCGGGCGGGTACTACGAGGGTCAGGAGCACGCGAAGAAGACCGAGCACGTCCAGGCCTGGCCGAAGGTCATGTGTCTGACGGGCGTCGACTACTTCTCCACCCTCGGCTACCAGCCGGGCATCGCGGCCCTGGCCGCCGGTGCGCTCGCCCCCGTCGCGACGCTCGTCCTCGTCCTCGTCACCCTCCTCGGCGCACTGCCGATGTACCGGCGGGTGGCCGAGGAGTCCCCGCACGGCGACGGCTCGCTGTCGATGCTCGAGCGGCTCCTCACGTACTGGCCGAGCAAGCTGCTCGTCCTCACCCTCCTCGGGTTCGTCGCCACCGGCTTCGTCATCACGATCACCCTGTCGGCCGCCGACGCGACCGCCCACCTGGTCGAGAACCCCTTCCTGCACGAGGCCCTCGAGGGCAAGAGCGTCGTCGTCACCCTCGGTCTGCTGCTCGCCCTCGGCGCCATCTTCCTCAAGGGGTTCAAGGAGGCCATCGGGGTCGCCGTCGTCCTCGTGCTCATCTACCTCGGGCTCTCGGCCGTCGTCATCGTCGACGGGCTGCGCGAGATCGTCGCGCACCCCTCGCTGCTGTCCGACTGGAACGCCTCGATGCTCGCCGGCAACGGCAACGTCCTGGGCATCATCGGTGCCGCGCTCCTCGTCTTCCCCGCGCTCGCGCTCGGCCTGTCCGGCTTCGAGACCGGTGTCGTCGTCATGCCGCTCGTCAAGGGCGAGCCCGGTGACGACCCCGCCCACCCGGTCGGCCGGATCAAGAACACCCGCAAGCTGCTCACGACGGCTGCCCTCGTCATGAGCGTCATGCTCCTGGGCTCCTCGCTCGCGACGACGCTGCTCATCCCCGCCGAGGAGTTCCAGCCGGGCGGCTCGGCGAACGGTCGCGCGCTGGCCTACCTCGCGCACGAGCGGCTCGGTGAGGGGTTCGGCACGGCCTACGACGCGGCGACGATCGCGATCCTGTGGTTCGCCGGGGCCTCGGCCATGGCGGGCCTGCTCAACATCGTGCCCCGCTTCCTCCCGCGGTACGGGATGGCGCCGGACTGGGCCCGCTCGACCCGCCCGCTGACGCTCGTGTTCATCGGCATCGCCGCGCTCGTCACCGTGATCTACCAGGCGAACGTCGACAAGCAGGCGGGTGCCTACGCCACCGGCGTCCTCGCGCTCATGACGTCGGCCGCGTGCGCCGTCTTCCTCACCGAGCTGCGGCGCAGGCACCGGCTCGCGGCGGCGTTCTTCGGCGCGATCAGCCTGATCTTCATCTACACGCTCGGCGTGACGATCCTCGAGCGCCCCGAGGGTCTGGTCATCGCGCTCATCTTCGCCGCGCTCATCCTCGTCGTGTCGGTCTACTCGCGGATCACCCGCAGCACCGAGCTGCGGGTGAGCCACGTGACCTTCTCCGACGACGCGCTCGAGATCCTCGACGCCGCGGTGAGCAACCCGCCGGTGCGGTACATCGCCCGCAAGCGCGGGTCGTGCGCCGACGACGTGTACCTCGCCAAGGACCTCGAGGTCCGCCGCGACAACCACCTGTCGGACGACGAGGAAGCGATCTTCCTCGAGATCGTCGTCAGCGACGCGAGCGAGTTCGAGACGACGGTCGAGGTCGAGGCCGACACGGTCGGCGCCTACTGGGTCTTCCGGGCCACGGGCGCGAGCATCCCCAACGCCATCGCGGCCGTTCTCCTGGCCACCCGGGACCGCTTCCCCGACTCGGAGATGCCGCACTGCTACTTCGAGTGGAGCGAGAAGCCCCCGGCGCAGAACGCGCTGCGGTTCTTCCTCTCGGGGCAGGGCGACGTCCCGCCGCTGACCCACGAGATCCTGCGCAAGGCCGAGCCGGAGCAGAGCAGGCGCCCGCAGCTGCACGTCGGCGGCTGAGCACGGCCCGGCGTCAAGGGCCCCGGCGGGGGCACGCCCTGCGGGTCGGCCGGACGCCCCGTCCTACTGTGTTGGGCATGGCGGATCGGACGGTGGGCGAGATCGACAGGCGTCCGGGACGGATTCTGGGCGGCGTCGCCCTCGTCACGACGGTGCTCGCGCTCGTCATCGGGCGGGCCGTCGCCCCGTACCTCGTCGCCGACCCCGGACCCCTCGTCCGCTGGGGGCTGCCGCTGGTCCGCACGGTCCACGACCTGGCCGCCGCCGCGACGATCGGGTTCGCGTTCGTCGGCGCGTTCCTCGTGCCGGAGACGACCCGGACCCGCCGCCGGCTCACGGCCTCCGGGTGGGCCGCCCGCGCGGCCCTGCTGTGGGCGTTCACCGCGGTCCTCGGCGCGTCGCTGACGTTCGCCGACCTCGCCGGGACGGCGCCCGGGGCCGATGGTTTCCTCGCGCAGCTGCGCGCGACCGGCTGGTCGGTCGACACCGTCCGCAACCCGCTGCTCACGGCGATCGTCGCGGTGGCGATCGCGGCACTGGTCGGGCGGACCGAGTCGAAGGTGCGCCTCGCGTGGGGTTTCGCCCTCGGTGTCCTCGCCCTCATGCCGCTCGCGCTCGTCGGGCACACCTCCGCCAGCGTCGATCACATGAACGGCGTCAACGGCCTGGCGGTCCACCTCGTCGCGGCGTGCCTGTGGGTCGGGGGTCTGGCCGCGATCGCCGTCCTCCGGCCGGGCCTGGGCGCGCACCTGCCCGTGGTCCTGCGCCGGTTCTCCGCCGTGGCGCTGTGGTGCGTCGGCGCCCTGCTGCTCTCCGGGCTCCTCGTCGTCGTCACGAGCATCGCGAGCCCGCGCGACCTGCTCTCGCGCTACGGGCTCGTCCTCGCGATCAAGGTCTTCGCGCTGACCGCGCTCGTCGCGGCGGGCTGGGCCCACCGCCGTCGGGTCATCGCGGGCCTCGAGGCTGCGCCGCAGGACACCGTTGCGTTCGTCCGGCTCCTCCTGGCGGAGATCGCGACGATGGGCGTGGCGTTCGGGGCCGCCACCGCGCTGACCCGCACCCCCGCTCCCGGGGACGCGGCGCTCGCGCCGCCGTCCACGGCGGTCTACCAGCTGTCCGGCTACCCCGATCCCGGCCCGCCCGACGCGTCCAGCTGGTGGCGAGACTGGAGCATCGACTGGCTGTGGCTGGCCGTCGCCGCCGTCGCCGTCGGGGTGTACGTGTCGTGGGTGCTCCGGCTGCGGCGCCGCGGTGACTCCTGGCCGTGGCTGCGGACCGCGTGCTGGGTGGTCGGCTGGCTCGTGTTCGTGTACGCCACGTGCGGCGCGCCCGGCGTCTACGGCCGGATCCTCTTCAGCTGGCACATGGTCATGCACATGTCGGTCGCGATGGTCGTGCCGCTGTTCCTCGTGCCGGCCGCCCCGATCACGCTCGCGCTCCGGGCCCTGCCGGCCCGGCGGGACCGGACGATGGGCCCGCGCGAGGCGCTCCTGGGGTTCGTCCACAGCCGCTACCTCGCGGTCTTCGCCAACCCCGCGGTCGCCGCGTCGATGTTCTTCTTCTCGATGGCGATCTTCTACTTCTCGCCGCTGTTCGAGCTCGCGCTGCGCACCCACACCGGGCACGTGCTGATGATGGTGCACTTCCTGCTCGCCGGGTACGTCTTCGCGTGGGTGCTCGTCGGGATCGACCCCGGGCCCAAGCGGTGGTCGCCGCTGGCGCTGCTCGTCGTCCTCTTCGCGACGATCAGCTTCCACGCGTTCTTCGGCGTCATCCTCACGGGGATGAACAGCGTGCTCGCGCCCGAGTTCTTCACCCGGCTCGCCCTCCCGTGGGGGCCCGACCCGTTGCGCGACCAGCACCTGGGCGGCGAGATCGCGTGGGGCGTCGGCGAGGGACCGACGCTCGCGCTCGCGCTCATGGTCGCGCTGCAGTGGATGCGTTCGGACGCCCGAGAGACGCGACGGACGGACCGCCGGGCCGAGCGCGACGGCGACGCCGACCTCGAGGCGTACAACTCCTACCTCGCCGCGCTGCGGGAGAAGGACTCCGCCGCGGGTCGGCGCTGACCCGCGCCCGCGTCAGGCCGGCAGCCCCCACGACTGCGCGAGCAGCTCCATCGAGCGCACCCGCAGCGCCGGGTCGTGCGTGTACGTCGTGACGATGAGCTCGTCGAGGTCGTACGCCGTGACGAACCGCTCGAGCTCGGCGACGACGTGGGCCGGGTCGCCCACCGCCCGGCCGCGGCCCCGGGAGCGTCCGGCGATCGCGAGAAGCGGCTCGGGGAGCGCCTGGGCCAGGTCCGCGACGGGTGGGTCGAGCGGCGCCGGCTGACCCGTGCGGATCCGGACGGCCATCAGCTGGGACGTCGTGAACAGGTGCTCGGCCTCCTCCTGCGTGGGCGCGACGAGGACGTTGACGCCCGCCATGACCGTCGGCCGGTCGACCTGGGCGGTCGGGGCGTCCGCCCGGAACCCCTCGCGGTAGACGTGCAGCGCCTCGGCGATCTGCTGGGGGGCGAAGTGGCTGGCGAAGGAGAACGGCAGGCCGAGGGCCGCGGCGACCTGCGCCCCGCCCGTCGACGACCCGAGCATCCAGATCGGCACCTGCGTGCCCTCGCCGGGGATCGCCCGCAGGCCCGAGGTGCTGCCACCCTCGGGGCCGAACCAGCCGACGAGGTCGGTGACGTCCCGGGCGAACGTGTCGAGCTGTCCGCCGTCCCCGGCCCGGCGCAGCGCGGCCGCGGTCATCGGGTCGGTGCCGGGGGCACGACCGAGCCCGAGGTCGAAGCGGTCGCCGTAGAGCGTCGCGAGGGTGCCGTAGTACTCGGCGACCATGAGCGGCGCGTGGTTGGGGAGCATGACCCCGCCGGACCCGAGCCGGATCCGCTCGGTGTGCTCGGCGAGGTGACCGAGGATGACACTCGTCGCGGACGCCATGAACGCGTGCGAGCCGTGGTGCTCGGCGACCCAGTACCGGCGGTACCCGAGGGCGTCGGCCCGGCGGGCGAGCTCGGTCGATGACTCGAACGCCTCCTGCCGGGTGCTGCCCTGCGAGACGGGGACGAGGTCGAGGATCGACAGGGGGACGCGCGGGGAGGTCATGGGGGCGTCAACGCACGTGGCCCGGCAGACCTTCCGTCGCCGCGGGTCGCGACGTCAGCTGCAGCCGGACCAGATCGTCCGGCGCGACTTGCCCGCGAAGACCGAGTCGCCGCCGAAGGTGGCGCGGTAGGTCCGGCACGAGCCCGGCGGGGGCCTGTGGTTGATCGCCCACCAGCCCTGCGTGGTCGCGCGGTCGCTGTCGACCTTGTACCACCGGGTCTCGCCCTCGAGGCGGGCCTCGACGACGACCCAGCGCAGGGGGACCGGTCGGCCGCCCTCGACCCGCGTCAGGCGCCCGGCGACCTTCGTCCGGCCCGTCGTCGTGCGCGAGACGTGCGCGGAGACGTTCGTCCAGACGCCGGGCGTGGCCCGGTTGATCTCGGCCTTGGACACGGCCTTGGCGTCCCGTGTCGTCGCCGAGATGACGGCGCGGTACTGGCGGGAGCGGTCGACGGTGCGGACGTAGGTGAACTGGCCGTAGGCGTTCGTGCGGACGGTGGTCGTCGTCCGCCACGGCCGGGTCGTCCACGCCGGGCGCGACTGGATGTAGACGGTCCGGTCGACGATCGGGGAGTACGTGTCGGTGCGGTAGCCGACCCCCTGGATCCGCAGCCGCTCGCCGATCCCGAGGGTCTCGGGGGTGAGCGTGAGGCGGATCTTCGTCGGGCGGAGGGTGGACGTCGCCAGCGGTGCCGCCGGGGGCGCGGAGTGGGCGGGGGCGAGCGGCGCGAGGAGGGCGGCCGCGGCGGCGGTCGAGGTCAGGACGGTCTTCAGCACGACAGGCTCCGGACGGGGTCGGGGGGGCGCGTCCACCGTAGCCCGCATGTGATGGGTGGTGCACATGTGGCGGGTGTGACGACAGCATCGTCTGCTTTCGGGACCGAATCGTGCCCATCCGGTCCCTCGGTAACCGCGCCGCGGGCGTCTACCCTGCTCGGGACGGACCCGACGGGTCCCCCAACCAAGGAGTGACCATGTACATCGGAGTCGGGATCTTCCTGCTCGTCGTCGGCGCGATCCTGTCGTTCGCGCTCGGCGCCGACGCCGTCTCGGGCGTCAACATCAACATGATCGGCTGGATCATGATGCTCGCCGGCCTGCTGGCGATCCTCCTGTCGTTCGTCATGGCTCGCGGCCGCCGCGACCTCGACGCCGGCTACACCTCGACCCGCCGCACGATGACCGACCCGAACACGGGCGAGACGGTCGACCGCGTCGACGTCGAGCGGGACCGCGGCGCCTTCTGACGCGCCTCTCCCGACGCTGGGCCTGCGGGCCCACGGTGCCCCGGTGAGCCTCGGCCGCCGGGGCACCGGCGCGTCCGGGAACGGACCGGGGCCCGGCCCGCAGGATCGCTGCGGTGCCGGGCCCCGGGTCAGGGCTGAGCGGGTTCGGTCAGAACGCCGACTCGGGAACCTCCATGAGGTCGTTGTCGCTCGCCTCGGCGATGGCGCGCTCGGCGGCCAGACGCGGCAGCACCTGACGCGCGAAGAACTGCGCGGCGGCGATCTTGCCGGTGTAGAAGTCGACGTCCTTGCCCGACGCGCCGGCCTCGAGGGCGTCCGCGGCGACGGCGGCCTGCTTGACGAGCAGCCAGCCGACGACGAGATCACCGGCCGCGAGGAGGAAGCGGGTCGTGTTCTGCCCGACCTTGTAGAGGTTGGTGACGTCGCCACCCTCCTGGCGGGGGTCGGACTTCATCAGCTCGCCGACCATGTAGCCCATCGTCCCCTGGACGTCCTCGAGGGCCTTGGCGAGCAGGTCGCGCTCGCGGTCGAGCTTGCCGCCCTGCGCGCCCTTGGCGCCGGCCGTCTCCTGGATCTGCTGGGCGAGCCACATGAGGGCCTGGGCCTTGTCGCGGATGATCTTGCGGAAGAAGAAGTCCATGCCCTGGATGGCCGTCGTGCCCTCGTAGAGGGTGTCGATCTTGGCGTCCCGGACGTACTGCTCGATCGGGTAGTCCTGGAGGAAGCCGGAGCCGCCGAACGTCTGGAGCGACTCGGTGCCCAGGAGGACCCACGCCCGCTCGGAGCCGAGGCCCTTGACGATCGGCAGGAGGAGGTCGTTGACGCGGTTGGCCATCGCCGCCGGGCTGTCCTCGGCGATCTTCTCGCTGCCGGTGCGGCGCTGCTCGATGTCGACGATGTCCTGCTGCGTCGCGGTGAAGTGCACGAGCGCGCGCAGGCCCTCGGCGTAGGCCTTCTGCAGCATGAGGGAGCGGCGGACGTCCGGGTGGTGGGTGATCGTCACTCGCGGGGCGGCCTTGTCCGTCATCTGCGTGAGGTCGGCGCCCTGGACGCGCTCCTTGGCGAACTCGAGGGCGTTGAGGTAGCCGGTCGACAGGGTGGCGATGGCCTTCGTGCCGACGAGCATGCGGGCGTGCTCGATGACGCGGAACATCTGGGCGATGCCGTCGTGGACGTCGCCGAGGAGCGTGCCGACGGCCGGCTCCTTCTCGCCGAAGGTGACCTCGCAGGTCGTGGAGACCTTCAGGCCCATCTTCTTCTCGACGTTGGTGACGTAGGCGCCGTTGCGCTCGCCGAGCTCACCGGTCTCGAGGTCGACGTGGAACTTCGGGACGATGAAGAGCGACAGGCCCTTCGTGCCGGGGCCGGCGCCCTCGGGGCGGGCGAGGACGAAGTGGATGACGTTGTCCGTCATGTCGGACTCGGCCGAGGTGATGAAGCGCTTGACGCCCTCGATGTTCCACGTGCCGTCGCCGTTGTCGTGGGCCTTCGTCCGGCCGGCGCCGACGTCCGAGCCGGCGTCCGGCTCGGTGAGGACCATCGTGCAGTGCCAGCCCTTCTCGATGATCCAGCGGGCGAGCTTCTTCTGCTCCTCGTTGCCGAGGAGGGCGAGGAGGTTGCCGAAGGAGTACGAGGCGGCGAACATCGCGATCGCCGGGTTGGCGCCCAGGACCATCTCGTTCATGGCCCACTTCAGCGACGGCGGGGCGTCGGTGCCGCCGAACTCGGCCGGGGCGTCGACGCTCCAGAAGCCGGACTCGACGTAGGCCTGGTAGCTCTTGGCGAAGGACTCGGGCATCGTCACCGAGAACGTCTTCGGGTCGTAGACCGGCGGGTTGCGGTCGGCGTCGGCGAACGACTCGGCCAGCTCGTTCTCCGCGAGGCGCGCGACCTCCTTGAGCATCTCCTTGGCGGTGTCGGCGTCGACCTCGCCGTACGGGTCCTGACCGAGGACCTCCTGGCGGTTGAAGACCTCGAAGTAGTTGAACTCGACGTCCCGCAAGTTGCTCTTGTAGTGACCCATCGGTCGCGTCCTCACTGTCGCAGGGGAAGGAAGTCGTCGCCGGGTAAGCGCGCGCTCACCTAGCCTGCCTCATCGTCTCCGGCCGGGTGGGCCTCGGGCAAGGCGGGGGACACGATCGTGGCGAACGACACTCGCGCCGGCGTCTCTGGTTCACTGGCGGGCGTGCCGACGAAGCCCCCTGCCGACACAGAGCCCGACGACCTCGACGCGACCTTCGGCGACCCCCGGGGTGATGACCTGATCGACGACGACCGCAGCGGTGACCTGCTCGAGCTGACCGAGGGGGAGCGCCCCGCACGGCCCGGGATGAAGCAGCTGGCGTTGCTCGGAGCGGGCCTGCTCGGGGCCCTCGTCGCGGTCGCCCTGCTCATCGGGCTCTTCGTGTCGCTGGCCGACCCGACGCGGCACCACGAGCCGTGGGCGGGCGGCGTCGCGGCACCCGAGGGGAAGCCGTACGAGTACGTCGTCGTCGACGGGCGCTCGGGGATCGACTCGACCGACACCGTCTACGTCCAGCAGAAGCCCGAGAAGGGCGAGGACTTCTGGCGCGTCGGGTGCTTCTCGGACGCCGCGTCGGAGGCGTCGTCGCTCGACTCCGTGGCGTGGGAGGGCGCGGGGGCGCTGCGGCTGACGACGGTCGACGGTCGCAGCGTGCGCGTCCCGATCGACACCGAGACCGGCGAGCCCGGCAAGGCCGAGGGCGAGCGCATCTTCAGCTGCTGAGTGGCTTAACCCGTACGCTGGGGGCATGACGACGGCAGACGTGCACGACCTCGTGCCGCACACGTGCCGGGACCTCGTGTTCGGGACTGCCGCGGGTCTGCTCGCCTACGAGGACGCGTTCGACGAGCCGCTTGACGAGATCGCGGAGTTGTTCGCCGGCGCGTGAACGCGCTCCTCGACACGCTCCGGTGCGGCCTCCACCGGCGGGGCGCCAAGCAGTTCGCGCATCTCGTTGCCGTGCTTGCGGATCTGATGCGGACCCCAGCCCTCGGTCTCGGCGGTCCATGCCATGAGCTGGAACTTTAGGCTCTGCGCCTTTGACACGTACTGCTTGATCTTCGCCTCTGGCACGAGGTTGGAGCGCTGCAAGTTCTCCGATGCGCTTATGCCCGGCATGCGCTGTCAACGGCTGCGGCGGTAGATCTCCCTGCGGTGCCCGACGGCGAGGACGAGGACGCGGAGCACGCCATCGTCGATGTCGTAGACGATGCGGTAGTCGCCGGTACGCACCCGCCACTCGCCGGCGCCGCCCTTCAGCTTGCTGGCGTTGGCGGGCCGCGGGTCCGATGCCAGCAGGTCAATGGCGGTCCGCACGCGCCTGCGCGCCGCACCGTCGAGCTTGCGCAGCTGGCGTGAGGCGGCCGGGGCGATCTCGACCAGGTAGGTCATGCCATGCCGAGGTCGGCCTTGACCTGCTCCCACGGGATCGCACCCTCGGCGTCGATCTCCTCCCGAGCGGCTCGAGCGGCTTCGATGTCAGCGAGGTCTTCTGCGGCCTCGATGAGTCGGTCGAGATCGTCGGCGTCGATGACGGCGGCGACCCGTTGGCCCCGCCGGGTCAGGTACACGGGGTCGTGCCGAACCCGAGCCGAGTCCACGACATCGGCCAGCCGGGCGCGCGCATCGGTCACGGTCATCTCACTCATGCACGTGATTGTGCGCTGAAACCGCCGAAATGTACATCGGTGAGGTGGGTGAAGCGGTGCGGGCGGCGAGCAGCTGCGAGGGGCCGGTCGGCGTCCCGCCGTTGGTGGAGGACCACCTCTCCCGTCAGGACGTTCTCCTCGCCCCGGCCGCCTCCGCGGTGCCTGACCGCGGATCCCTCGCAGGAGAATTCGTCCAGCAGCTGGCGGATAGCGCGAGTCACCAGGTGACCATACGACCCGCCGTGGCGCGGGGCTGCGCGGCTCAGCGGACGCCCCGCGGTCTCGCTCGACGGTCGTCCGTCTGTCGTCGGGCGGTGGCATCGACGCTGATCCGCGCTCGTCGGCGACTTCCCGCTGTCGGTGCTGCTTGGCAGCCTTCCGGTATGGACGCACACCGCCGACCGTTGTTCGACGGCGCCAGACGCACTGATGGGTCTCCGGGCAAGCACCGCGAGTCCACCTTCGAGTTCTTGAACCGTGTCGCAGGGGACTACTGGGAACACCCTCGGGATCTGATGCAGCAGTGGCTTGACCACGTCTCGAGCGGAGACGAGTATATGGATCTGCGCAATCGCCTGCGCAGTCGGGATGACGACCAGTTCCGAAGCGCCTTTCTCGAGCTCTACCTACACGAAAGCCTGTTGCGCGCCGGCTACGAGGTCACTATCCACCCAGACGTCGCGGGCACTTCGTCTCGGCCAGACTTCTCGGCTGAGCGCGACGGCGAAAGGATTTACGTCGAAGCAATCGCTCCCGGCGCGACTCCGACAGCGAAGGCCGCCGCGCAGCGGCGTGCCGTCCTCTTCGACGTGGTGGACCAGGTCCCGGACCTCCGGTTCTATCTGTGGTTGAACGATCTGTCTGACGGGCCGCGACCCCCGGCCGCGGCTCGCCTACGCGCTGACCTCACTCGTTGGCTCTCCACTCTTGACCCCACCAGTGAGATCGATCTCGATCGTGCCGCGACCTACGAGTGGACCCACGATGGGTGGTCGGCCACGTTCAAGGCCATTCCTGCCGGGCCCGGACCCCAGCGTCGAGGTGCCGACCACCGAGCGATCGGTGTGTATGGGCACACCCGGGCGGGCATAGTTGACGACGCGCCATGGATCCGCAAAGCGCTCACCAGCAAGCACCGCAAGTATGGGGACCTCGACGCCCCGTTTGTCGTGGCAATCGGCACCTACAACTTCGCTAGTGACCGTTGGCACGCCACCAATGCTCTGTACGGAGGGGAGGCGTACCGCTTGAGTGAGACGGAGGCAAGCGAAATTCGGGCACAGCCGTTTCGACACCCTGACGGCTACTTTGGCGCCCCGCCAAGGTGGCAGAACCGTCACGTGGCTGGCGTGCTGGTTGTGAACCAGCTGATGCCGTATCACGTGCAGCGGGCCGAGGTCACTCTTTGGCGCCATCCGGCCCCCTTCCGCGGGCTGCCCCGGGATCTGGGGATCCCCGCAGCAACAGTTCAAATCGAAGGTAGACAGCTGGATCAGCAGCCCCCGACCGGGACCGCGCAGGACTTCTTCGGTCTGTCCGATCCTTGGCCACCCGGCGAACCGTGGTCCGGGCGAACTCGCTACGGACTGATGAGACGCGGATAGAGGGAATTTTCGAGGAAACCTCGACGCAAGTATCGTCCATGTGCCGGGAGTACCCCGGACCGCCGTGTGATCGCCCGACGAGCGCCACACGGGGTTGCACCAACGGGGACGGTGTTCGTCATGGTCCCTGCACGAATGCCGCAAACAACTCCCGCGGACTCTGACGTGTCCTCGTGGAGGGGTGTTGCCCTAATTCGCTCCGGCCCTTAGTTTCCAGGCTTCCTGTCTGCGCCGGTCGCACCCTTCACACGCACGGTGCAACTTCTTCACACGTCACCCAAGCAGGGCCGGCAGTTACTCAGGGGGCCGTCGGACCAGCACTGATGCCGGGCCCGAATTTCCGTTCCTTTGAGGCGCGCTCGACCAGCCCCGCGCTGAACAGGTTCACGAGGGTCACTGCGAGGGAGACAGCAACGGTGGCTTCCTCCATGGAGACATCCCCCGGCGCGCTCGGCTGTCCACCGTGTCGATCGTGCTGTCCGTGCCAAAGCACCCTGGCCATGCCGATCAGAACTTCGGTGGGTGGGGCCTGGGCGTGCAAGCGCTTCATGGGGAGCAGCCAGTCAGTTTGATTCTCCATCTGTTTGAGCACGGTGCCGAGCGTTGCCGATTGGTTGTTCGGCGACACCACCGGGATTGCTGCGTCCTCCACCGCTTTGATTGCCAAGCCGTACGCGGCACTGGCGTTGGGCTCGATCCCGTACAGCGCCTCCCATGCGCTGGCCAGTCGTGCGCCCGCTCGGTCGGCGCTGGCAATGACCGCGTCGGCGGCTACCTGCACGCCCTTCGGCACGCGGCGGACGAGTGCCACCCGGCCGGTTCGTTCCCCCACCTGCCAAGCCGACTTCGATCGCGTGAGAGCCGCATCCAGAGCCCGGTCGTCGGCCTGGTCTGCGTGAGCGAGTAGGTAGTCAACGATCATCAGAGGCTTCTGGCTCTGTTTCAGAGCCGCCATCACGATCTTGAACTGAGCCTCTCCTTGCGCTGCACCATTCTCCCGCATACGGATCGCCGGTAGC
This sequence comes from Janibacter massiliensis, assembly GCF_900289115.1. GTDB lineage: Bacteria > Actinomycetota > Actinomycetes > Actinomycetales > Dermatophilaceae > Janibacter_A > Janibacter_A massiliensis. Next base: position 820,525 of record NZ_LT985196.1, read on the forward strand.
CCAATCTGGAGCGTCTGGCACATGGCCTCTACCAGCGTCTCCTGAACCATGGGGAACCGGCCGCTGCCATCCCTGTATCGGCGGTGAGTTGTGATCGTGTTGCGGATCCACGCCCATAGGGCAGTGTCGAGCCACACGGGCACGCCCTCGTGCAGCGCGTCGTACTCCGCGATTTGGTCTTCAGTCTCGACTCCAAGCGGGCGCCACGTCTCATCAGCCATGATCAAGATATTGACACTCGGTGGCGACATCGTCACGGAGGTCACTTGCTCAGGGCTACCGACAGGGTCAGGCACGGCGCGCCCGCAGTCAGCGGGCTATCGCCACCGCTCTGACGCCGCGGAACCGGCCGCTGGCAGCCCCCGGCCTTGCCACGCCGGTCGGAGCCCATGTCGCTCCCTTCACTCCGTGTTGGCGAGCTCCTCGTCAGGACGATGTGCCAGTAGCGACCCAGCCCAGGGCACGGGCCACCCATGGCGTGCCGCAGCGCGCTGAACGTTCCACGGTCGAACCCGAAGACATCGGTGTCCTTCGCGGTGAAGAGGACCGTCAATTTCGGCGCGAAGACTTCTGTGGGAGTGAGGAGGCTCGACTCGTCGCCAAGGTCGCGGCGGGCCGCGACAACGAACTCCGCGTACAGCCGCATGATGACCGGACCCGGCGCGTCGCCGTAGGCTCCCTGCATCATCCGTCCGAATGCCCGTTGGCAGTCATCCGATGCGTAGGCCAGGGCCTCGCGCCAGAACTCATTCATTACCCGCATCTACCGACACGGCGTGCAGCGACAGCGTGACCGTCGATATCAGCGCGCGAGCATCCACACCCGCTGCAGCGGCAGTCGCACGCGCACCTCGTCCGGCAACTTCTCGTAGTTGTTCTGGACGGTCTCGATGATGTCGGCCGACTCCCACACCTTGATCTTGAAACGCTGATGCTTGACTGCGTCACGAGCCGGCTTGGACAGCCCGGCCCACGTAGCGATCAGTCCATAGTCGGCGCCTTGGGAGGCCACGAGCCCGGTGAGTTGAGAGATCGCCTCCGATCCGACCTGAGGGGTCTTGACCTGGACGACGATCTTCGGTGACTCCAGTCCGAGCAGTCCGCGCCCAGCCACGCGACGGTCTCGATGACCTGCTTGCCGCCACCCCGGCGATTCCTGGGACGCCGATGGGCGAGCCCGGGACGCGTGAGCTCCCCAGGCAGACCCACCGCCGGATCCTCCGCACCTTCGCCCGCGGCCGGCTTGACCGCTCGGTGACCGAGGTCTGAGGTTCGGCCTGGAGAGAGCGCGCCGGCAAGTCGCGGCCGTGTGTTGGCGGGGTGTCGTGGTCAGGGCGCCGCGCTACATTCAGCCGTATGTCAGATGCGACCGAGTCGCTTGAATTGATTCACCACGCGCTCACGCAGGCCGGGGCCGTCGTCCAGCCGGTTGACGATGAACTGGACTTCGAATTTCGCGGGCACAGGGGGACTGCCCGCATCGAGGGGCCCAATCAATGCCTCATTCTCGTGATCCTGGACGCGTCGAACTGCTTGGTGGAACTGGGCCCTGACGTCGACTCGGCCGGATGGGACGCCTTCGCAGCGCTTGAACTCGGCGATGGTTCAGGGGCGAGTCCGGAAGAGGGAGAGGTCGACTTCGACCCGGATGTTGCCGCCGAATGGATCGAGCAGGTCAGACCAAGGTACGGACGACTGAGGACCGGACAGGGGGAGCCGGGCGAGTGGGTCATGCTCTACGAGTGCGATATCCCCAGAGGGTCTGAGAACCTGAGCACAGTGGCGCTCGAGGAGGCGCTCGACCTGTCGCGGCACTACTGGTGGACGGCCCCCGGCGTCGCAGGCATCGATCCGATCCACCCCGAGTGCGACCCCCTGACGGTCTCGCCCAAGAACGCGTGGCTGATCTTCGGAGACGGGGCGTCCATTCCTGGCCAGCGGGAGATCGACGAGGCCCGCGCAGACGCCGCACGGGGGGTGTACTGGTACGACTGGACATGCGCAAAGCAGACTGAGCCCGGCGACCTGCTGTTCGGCTATTTCATCGATCCGGACAAGTCGATCCTCTTCGTCGCACGAGCGGCGACGGCGGCGTTCTACTCGGATCAGCAGGTCAACGCCAGGCGCAGGCTCAGGGGTGCACGGTGGTGGACCGTCATCAGCCCACCGGAGATGATTCCGCCAATCTCTTTCGCTGAACTTCAACAGGCGGCTGGGGCGCCCCTGAACCTCAAGGGCGCGAGCGGCAAGCTGTTGCGTCCCGAGGCGGCCACTCTTCTGATGGACAAGATTCGGGCCAGCGGGCCGATGACCGCCGCGCTGGCGGCAGTGCTGAGCCCGGTCACTGGAGATCCTGACCTGACCGACCCCGCCACCACAGATCTCGCGGCGTGGCGAGACATTCCGTCAGGGCCGATGCACAAGGAAGCCCTGGTTGAGCAGCACGTGGTTGAACCCCTTCTTCGCCTGACATTGGGCCACACGAACCGGACATGGAGTCGGCAGTACCGCGTGGGCCGAGGTTTGGCTGACTACGTCGTCCTCGAGGGAGATCGGCCAGTGTGCGTGGTGGAGGCCAAGATCCGCATCCGGCACTCCGCGGGGCAAGAATGGTCGCACTCGCCCGACTTCCAGCAGGTGTCTCGGTACGCCGCGAAGCTGGGCTGCCCGTCCGTGCTGATCGATGCACACGAGATGCATCTGATTGAGGCGGGTGGGCAGGCGCCTCAGCGCTCGATCAGACGCGCGGATGTCTCGACGGCGGACTTGGAGGCCATCGGAAAACACCTGGGCGCCCGGTAGACACGCCCGGGCGGGCGCAGCCGAAGGTCGCTCCGGGCACAAGGTCGGCGAGCGGGCCACTGAGCCGTAGCTGAGGTCTAGAGTGACGAGCGAGGGTCTGGGAGCGGGAGGAAAGATGGGTACTGGGGTCGCGGGGGATGCTCGGACACCGTGGATCGACACGACGTTCGACTTCCGGTCGGACGCGGATGGTGGCGACCCGGATCGGACGAGCCCGACGTTGCGGCGCTACCACCAGATCCTGTGGAGCAAGGACCTGCCGTGCGGTCGACAGTTCGACCTCGACACGACGACCGAGTGGGAGTACCTGCACCACCGGTCCGACCTCGGGGAGTTCTTCCTGAGCAGTGACGCGGTCATCGCGACGTATCAGGAATGGATCTCCACGCGGGACCTCATCGCGCAGATGCCCGAGGGAGACGTCGATGAGTTCGAGACGCTGGGGTACACGATCGGCGGGATGATGATCTTTCCGAGCAACCGGGTCGACGGCGCTTGGACGATCAACATGGCCCGCGGGATGCACCGCTCCCAGATCGCCGACCGGATGGATCTCACGCTCGAGTGCATCCGTCGCTACTACGATGGCGATCTCGACACTCCGCTCGGCGCCACGCTTGCGCGGTACCCCGAGTTCTTCGCCCTGTTCGAGTCGTTCCAGGGGTACGTCGACTACTTCCTGCTCAACGACCTGGCGCCCGACGGCCGGGTGCAGTTCTTCCTCCCGTTCGACGGCTTCAACGGGAGGGCAGTTCCCGAGGACGCGGCCCAGTACGCGGAGTTCCGGAACCGTTCGATGGAGTTCGTGCGTCGGCGGAATCTCAGGATCGAGGCGTGGGAACGACACGCCCGCACGTGAAGATCGACGAAGGGCCGCACCGACTGCTCGGTGCGGCCCTCCGTCCGTTGGAGCCGATGACGGGAATCGAACCCGCGTGTCCAGCTTGGGAAGCTGGCGCTCTACCATTGAGCTACATCGGCGCGCGCCCATCGAGCGCAGCGAGTAGCGTACCGCACGCGGCGCGCAGCGCCCCTCCCCGTCCCGCAGCGTCGCTGGTCGGGCCACCTCCCCCCTGAAGCAGAACGGAACACCCCTGTGTCCACCGTGCCCGGCGCCGAGCCCGACGCGCCCACGCCCGCCCGCCCCGAGATGCGGGACGGCCGGATCTACGACCGCACCCACCCGGACCACCCCGACTACAGCGACAAGATCGACGCCGGCGTCCTGAAGATCGCTGGCGTCGTCGTCATCGGCGCGATCATGTCGATCCTCGACATCACTGTCGTCAACGTCGCGCTGCCGACCTTCCAGCGGGTCTTCGCCGACGGCGGCGAGGAGCTCGCGTATTCGACCGTCGCCTGGACGGTCACCGCCTACACCCTCGCCCTGGCCACGGTCATCCCGCTCACCGGCTGGGCGGCCGACCGGTTCGGAACGAAGCGCCTCTACCTGATCGCCGTCGCACTCTTCACCCTCGGGTCCGCCCTGTGCGCGATGGCGAGCTCCATCGAGATGCTCGTCTTCTTCCGCGTCCTCCAAGGCCTCGGCGGCGGCATGCTCATGCCGCTCGGCATGACGATCATGACCCGCGCCGCCGGCCCCGAGCGGATGGGTCGCCTCATGGCCATCCTCGGCGTCCCGATGCTCCTCGGCCCCATCCTCGGGCCGATCCTCGGCGGCTGGCTCATCGACGACTTCAGCTGGCACTGGATCTTCGCCATCAACATCCCGCTGGGCCTCATCGCGATCCTCTACGCCCTCAAGGTCCTTCCGAAGGACCACGTCGAGCCGAGCGAGACCTTCGACTGGATCGGCATGCTCCTCATGTCCCCGGGCCTGGCGCTCTTCCTCTACGGCGTGAGCTCCATCCCTGAGGAGGGCACCTTCTTCTCGACGAAGGTCGGCGTCCCCGCGACGATCGGTGTCCTGCTCATCGTCGCGTTCGTGTTCTGGGCCTTCCGCCCGAAGCACCCCCTGCTGGACCTGCGGCTGTTCCGCAACCGCAACCTCACGGTCTCGACGATCACGATGTTCCTCTTCGGAGCGGCCTTCTTCGGCGGCCTGCTGCTCGTCCCGACCTACTTCCAGCAGGTCCGTGGCGAGTCCACGCTCAACGCCGGTCTCCTCGTCGCCCCGCAGGGCCTCGGGGCCATGCTGACGATGCCGATCGCCGGTGCCCTCGCGGACAAGATGCCCGTCGGTCGCATCGTCCCGTTCGGCCTCCTGGCGATCATCGTCGGCTTCGCCGGCCTGACCCAGATCACCGACACCACGCCCTACCCGGTGCTCTGCGGCTTCCTCTTCGTCATGGGGCTGGGCATGGGCGGCACGATGATGCCGATCATGACTTCGGCGCTGAAGACGCTGCGCGCCCACGACGTCGCCCGCGGCTCGACGCTGCTCAACATCGTCCAGCAGGTCGCGAGCTCGATCGGCGTCGCGATCATGTCCGTCCTCCTGACGAACGCCTTCAAGGACCGGCCGCTCATCGGGCAGGCCCAGGAGTTCGGCCAGGCTGCCGAGGGCGTGAAGGACCCCCGCCAGGTCGGTGCGCTCCTCGAGAAGTTCCCCGAGGTGGCCAAGGTCCTCGCGCCGTTCGGAAGGGACCAGGCCGCCGGCCAGGCCGCGCTCATGTCGCAGGTGCGGCAGCAGATGGCCGAGGCGTTCGCGCACTCGTACTGGGTCGCGCTCGGGCTCGTCGCCCTCACGCTCCTCCCGGCGTTCTTCCTGCCGCGCAAGCACGAGGAGTCGCACCTGCTCGACGACGAGGACGAGGGCACCCGCGCGCCCGTCGTCCTCCACTGACAGGACCGGGCGTCCCCGCCGGCGTCATTCGTCGGCGGGGACGCCCGCCTCGAGCTCGGCGAGCCACGCCGTGGGCCGGGCGTCCGACGGCATCCGCCAGTCACCGCGGGGGGACAGCGCCCCACCGGGGGAAACCTTCGGCCCGTTCGGCAGCGCGGACCGTTTGAACTGGTTGGCGAAGAAGCGCTCGAGGAACACCCGCAGCCACCGACGGATCTCCCCGAGGTCGAAGGCGCCCTTCTCGTCGTCCGGCAGCCCCGCGGGCCACGCCCCGGCGTCGGCGTCGCGCCACGCGTGCCACGCGAGGAAGGCGATCTTGCTCGGGACGTACCCCCGCCGCAGCACGTGGAAGAGCGTGAAGTCCTGCATCGCGTACGGGCCGATCTTCGCCTGCGTCGACTGCGGGGCGTCGCCGGAGGTGCTCGGGACGAGCTCGGGGGAGATCTCCGTGCCGAGGATCGACGTCAGCGTCGCCCCGACCTCCTCCTCGAACTGGCCGGACGAGACGACCCACCGGATGAGGTGCTGCATGAGCGTCTTCGGGACGCCCGCGTTCACCCCGTAGTGCGACATCTGGTCGCCGACGCCGTAGGTGCACCAGCCGAGCGCGAGCTCCGAGAGGTCCCCGGTGCCCAGGACGATCCCGCCGCGCTGGTTCGCGAGCCGGAACAGGTAGTCCGTCCGCAGCCCGGCCTGGACGTTCTCGAAGGTCACGTCGTAGACCGACGCGTCGTGCGGCCCGTCGGGGTCGAGCCCGAACGGGTGCCCCATCTCCTTGAGCATCTGCGTCGCCGCGGGCCGGATGTCCAGCTCCTCGAAGGTCACCCCGAGCGCCTCCGAGAGGGCGATCGCGTTCGTCTTCGTCCGATCGCTCGTGGCGAACCCCGGCATGGTGAACGCGAGGATGTCGCTGCGCGGTCGGCCGAGCCGGTCCATCGCCTTCGCCGCGACGATGAGCGCGTGGGTGCTGTCGAGCCCGCCGCTGACGCCGATGACGATCTTCGGCTGCCACGTGTCGGTCGCGATCGCCCGCAGGCGCTGCTCGAGCCCGGCGACCTGGATCGTGTACGCCTCGTAGCAGTCGAGCGCCAGGCGCGCCTCGTCGTCGGGGACGAAGGGGAAGCGGTCGACGTGCCGCCGCAGCCCGAGGTCACCGGCCGGGGGTCGCAGCTCGAAGTGGATCTCCCGGAAGGCGAGCGAGCTCGCGCCGAAGGACCCGGTCGAGGCAGCCGTGCCGATCCCCGCGCCGCCGATCCCGTTGACGCCGAGCGCCCGGGCGTTGTCGTCGAACGAGGGGACCCGCAGCCGCTCCTGCCGGATCCGGTCGAGGTCGATGTCTGCGACGCTGCGCCTGGGCCCTTCGGGGAAACGCTCGGACTCGGCGAGCAGGTCCCCGATCTCGTAGACCATCGTCTGCCCGTCCCACGACAGGTCGGTGCTCGACTCGCCCTCGCCGGCCGCGGCGAAGACGTACGCGGCGGTGCACCGGGCGGAGGCCGACCGGGTGAGCAGGTGCCGGTCCTCGGACTTCGCGACGGTGATCGGCGACCCCGAGAGGTTGACCAGGACGTGGGCCCCGCCGAGGGCCGCGAGCGCGCTCGGCGGCACGGGCACCCACATGTCCTCGCACACCTCGACGTGGAACGACAGGTCCGGCAGGTCGCTCGCGCGGAAGATGAGGTCCGGCCCGAACGGGATCTCCTCGCCCGGCTCGCCCGTCGGCCCGGGCACCCCGGCGATGGTGATGAGCTCGTCGGCCATGACCTCGCCCGAGGCGAAGTGCCGCTTCTCGTAGAACTCGCGGTAGTTGGGCAGGTACGACTTGGGTGCGATCCCCAGGACGCACCCGTCGTGGAGGACGACCGCGCAGTTGAAGAGGCGGTTGCCGTTGCGCAGCGGGGCCCCGACGACGACGACCGGCCGCAGCCCCGAGGTCGCGGCGGCGAGCTCGGCGAGCGCGGCCTCGACGTCACGGAGCAGGACGTCCTGGAGGAGCAGGTCGTCGATCGAGTACCCGGTCAGCGACAGCTCGGGGAAGACCGCGAGGGCGACCCCCTCGGCGTGGCACTCCTGCACCTGCTCGACGTGCCGCTGGGCGGCCTCGAGCGGGTCGGCCAGGGCCGTCGGCAGGGTGCACGCGGCGACGCGGGCGAACCCGTGGCGGTAGATGTTGGCGAACTCGTCGAGCGAGGGCGAGCGGGTCATGGGGCCACGCTACGGCCCGGCGTCGGCCTGTCGCGCGCTCAGCGTCGGTACCACGGGACGCAGGCGCGCCGCGGCTCGCCGGTGCCCTCGCGCGGACCCCACACCTGGACGTCCCCGAACGTCGCGAGCCGGACGAGCCCGAGCTCGCGCGCCTCGCGGACGTGCCGGACGGGGTTTCGCTGCGGCTCGTACTCGCCCTCCCGCGCCAGGTCGACGGCGACGTAGTCGGGCGGCAGCTGCGGGTGCAGCTCGCGCATGACGACGTTGTCCTTCGTCAGGCGGATCGCGAGCCGGTCCTCGGCGATGACGCACCGGTCGGGCGGGATCATCGCCCGGGCCGCGGCAAGGTCCCTCTCACGCTGCTGCTGCCGGTAGGAGACGCCGGAGAACTCGTCGGCCAGGCGCCAGACCGTCGGCGCGGCGAGCATGCCGAGCGGGGCGCTGAGCGCGAGGACCCCCGACAGGATCCGGCCGGTCCGCCCCAGGCGCGCCCGGCTCGCGCCCGGCCCCTGGCGCAGCCGCCGGGTGGCGCGCCACCGCTGAAGGTTCCGGGCGCCGTGGAGCGCGGCGAGGACGAGGAAGGGCCAGATGATGGCCTGATAGTGGAAGTGCGGCCCCCACAGGCGCTCGCGGTCGGAGAAGAAGCGCTCGGCGAGGATCGGCAGCGCGACGAGCGAGTACCGCGACAGCAGCGGCAGGCCCAGCAGCGGGACGACGAGCAGGAGCATCGTCACCGTCTTGATCGGCGGGAGGAAGAACAGCTCCGCGGCGTGCAGCGGGTCGGTGAGGATCGCGACGATCGCGCTCGGCGCATCGGGGCCGAGCGACTCGTACTCCCAGTACGCGAACTGCCCGTCCGGCGCGTACCGGGGCAGGAACCATCCCGTCACCGCGACGTAGTGCAGCGCCCCGACGACGACGAAGCCCGCCCCGACCCGCCGCCCGCCGCGCATGGTGAGCAGGACGAGCCCGAGGACGGCCAGGACGATGCCCATGTCCTCCCGGACGAGCAGGAGCAGCAGACCCCAGAGCACGACGGGCCGCCACGCTCGACGATCGACCGCCTCGACGAGGGCCGCCGCGATCGGCAGGCCGAAGGAGATCTCGTGGACGTCGTGGTCGACCATCGCCTGGATCGGGAAGCCGAGGAGGTACCCGCCGACGAACACGTCCGACCACGGCTGCGGCAGGTAGCGGCGGGCCAGTCGCCAGATCGGCCACGCCGAGAGCAGGACGAGGACGACCTGGAGGATCAGCAGGGTGCGGGGGTCGTCCCAGATCCAGTAGAAGGGCGCCGCTACGGCGATGATCGGGTGGAAGTGGTCGCCCCAGATGAGGTAGTCGACGCCCTTGATCGACACGTACGGCCGTCGGCCGTGGGCGTAGGCCCGCACCGCCTGGTCGAAGATCCCGAGGTCGTAGCCGGCGGCCTGCCAGCGGTTCCACCGGGACAGGGTGTGCACGAGGTAGAGGGTGCCGATGGCGACGAGTCCGAGGGTCCGCAGGAGCGTGCTGCGGTCCGGGCGTCGGAGGGTCGGCACCCGGGGGAGGCTAGTCGACCTCGCCCGCGCCGGTGCCTGCCGTAGCCTGCACCCGTGCTCCTCTCCGACCGCGACATCCGCGCCGAGGTCGAGGCCGGCCGGGTCGGGCTCGACCCGTGGGACGCCTCGATGATCCAGCCGAGCAGCGTCGACGTGCGCCTCGACAAGTTCTTCCGGCTGTTCGACAACCACAAGTACCCGGTCATCGACCCCGCGGAGGACCAGCCGGAGCTGACCCGGCTCGTCGAGGTGGACCCCGCGGACGGCTTCGTCCTCCACCCCGGCGAGTTCGTCCTCGGCTCGACCCTCGAGCAGGTCACCCTCCCCGACGACCTCGCCGCCCGGGTCGAGGGCAAGTCGAGCCTGGGCCGGCTGGGTCTGCTCACCCACGCCACCGCCGGCTTCGTCGACCCGGGCTTCTCCGGGCACGTGACGCTCGAGCTGAGCAACGTCGCGACGCTGCCGATCATGCTGTGGCCGGGGATGAAGATCGGTCAGCTGTGCTTCTTCCGGCTGTCCAGCCCGGCTGAGCACCCCTACGGCAGCAAGCAGTACGGCTCGCACTACCAGGGCCAGCGCGGGCCGACGGCCAGCCGGTCGTTCGCGAACTTCCACCGGACGCCGGTCTGACGTGACCGTCCGTCCCGGCGGCGTCGGCACCCACGACGGGCAGGCGCCCCGGTCCGGCTCCCTCGCCGACATCGTCGAGGTGGTCCGGCCCGACGACGACGCTGCCGTGACGGAGGAACCGCGCCGCACCGGACCACGGCCGGCGCTGCGCTGGGTCGTCCGTCCCCGCCGGGCCCGAGCCGTCGTCCTCGTCCTCCACGGCGGGTCGGAGAGGTCGACGAGCGCGGCCCGCTGGTGGGACCCCGCCGTGCTCCGGATGGTCCCGTTCGCGCTCGAGTCGGCCGCCCGTGGCCGGGGGCGGGTCGCGGTCGCCCAGCTGCGGTTCGGCGTCCGCGGCTGGAACGAGGGTGTCGAGGACCCCGTCCGCGACGCCCGGTGGGCGCTCCGGCGGATCCGCGCGCACTACCCCGACCTGCCGATCGGGATCATCGGCCACTCGATGGGTGGCCGGACCCTCCTGCACCTCACCGGCAGCCGGAACGTGGCCGCCGCGGTCTTCCTCGCGCCGTGGGTCCCGGAGGAGGACCTGCCGCGGGTGCGGGCCAACCGTGGGCTGCAGGTGCTCCTGCTCCACGGCCGGCTCGACCTCGTCGTCCGGCCCGACCACTCCGAGCTCGCGGCGCAGCGCTACCGGGAGCTCGGCGCGCAGGTCACGCACCTCGAGCTGCCGTACGGCCAGCACTCGATGATGGTCGGGGCCAAGCACTGGCACCGCCGCACGGCCCGGTTCCTGCGCGAGGCCCTCCGCCCCCGAGGCTGAGTCGCGCCGCGGCGGGTGCGTGGACGCGGCTGCTGCGGTCATGTCCGGACGCCGCGGCGATGGCCGGTGCGTCCGACCCGAACCGCGGCGCCTGCATGAGCGCCCCCCGAGCGAGGTGTGGCCGCCGCGTGGGGCGCCCATCGCGGCTCCGGCCTGGGTTGACTCACCGGTAACAGACGGCAGACTGGCGCAGGTGACCGCCTCGACCGACCGCCCCGTCGTCTCCGCCTCCGTGAGCACGGACGGCCGCGACTCCCCGGGCCGCCGCTGGGACCCGCGTGACCCCGACGCGACCGAGATCCCCGGCGAGCGGGTGAGCGCCTTCGCCGACGACGCGCTCGGCACGGGCGACGCGACCGACGTCGCCCACCGGATCGCCTCGGGGGAGATCAGTGCCGCCGAGGCGGTCGAGGCCGCGATCGCCCGGGTGGAGGCGGTCCAGGGGCGGCTCAACGGCCTGCAGTTCGAGGACTTCGACCGCGCCCGCCGCCGCGCCGCGACCGTCCCGACGAGAGGGGACGCCGTCGCCGCGTTCGCCGGGGTCCCGGGCGCCTTCAAGGACAACGTCACCGTCGCCGGGATGCCGCTGACGATGGGCTCCCGGGCCGTCGTTCCTCGGCGGCTGAGCACGGACGGCGGCGTCGTCAAGCAGATCCTCGACACGGGGATGATCCCCATCGGCTCGACGACCTGCCCCGAGTTCGGCTGGACCGCGACGACCGAGCGGCTCGGCGGGGACGTCACCCGCAACCCGTGGCACACCGGGTACTCCTCCGGCGGGAGCTCCGGCGGCTCGGCGGCGTTCGTCGCCTCGGGCGCCCTGCCGATCGCCCACGCGAACGACGGTGGCGGATCCATCCGCATCCCCGCCGCGGCGTGCGGGCTCGTCGGGCTGAAGATGTCGCGCGGGCGCACCCTCGGCGACCCGTCGACCGCCGACACCCCGGTCAAGGTCGTCAACGACGGCGTCCTCACCCGGTCGGTCCGCGACACCGCCCGGATGGTCGCAGCGCTCGAGCAGCGGTACCGCAACCCGCGTCTGCAGCCCGTCGGAGAGGTCGAAGGCCCCGGAGCCCGACGGCTGCGGGTCGGCGTCACGATCGACTCGCCCGTCGGACCTGCGACCGACGCCCCGACCCGGGCCGCCGTCGAGGCCACCCGCGCACTGCTCGACGACCTGGGCCACGACACGGTCGACTTCGCCCCGCCCGTCCCGCGCTTCTTCAAGTCCGACTTCGAGGACTACTGGGCGCTCCTCGCGTTCGCCATCAGCAAGAACGGCCGGAAGCAGTTCGGCCCGGGGTTCGACGCGACGCGGCTCGACCCGCTGACCCTCGGCCTGGCCCAGCGGTTCTCCCGGCGGATCCTCAAGGCCCCGCTCGTCCTCGCACGGCTGCAGGCGTCGTCACGGGCCTACGAGCGCTCCATCGCCGACGTCGACCTCGTCCTCACACCCGTCCTGTCGCACCAGACCCCGCCGATCGGCTACCTCTCGGCCGACCAGCCGTTCGAGGACCACTTCCGCCGGCTCGTCGACTACTGCTGCTTCACCCCGCTGCACAACGCGACCGGGGCCCCCGCGATCAGCCTGCCGCTCGGCGCGACGCCGGACGGCCGCCCCGTCGGGGTGATGTTCAGCGGGGCGCGCGGCAGCGAACGGACCCTCCTCGAGATCGCGTTCGAGCTTGAGGCGGCCCGGCCGTTCGCGAGCGTCGACGGCTCACCCTCGGCGCGAAACGTTTCCATCAGTTAATGTTCTCGGGCCTGCTGGTCCGTGACGTGGCCCCCGGACGGGGGTCGCCGGACCGGCCCGATGGGGACGCACCCGGCGTCACCCAGCTGCGGAAGGGGAGCCGGTGATTCGGCTCGACGGTGTCACGAAGACCTATCCGGACGGCACGACGGCGGTGGACGACCTGAGCCTCGTCGCGCCGAAGGGCCGAATCACCGCCCTCGTCGGGCCCTCCGGCTGCGGCAAGACGACGACGCTGCGGATGATCAACCGGATGATCGAGCCGACGGCCGGGACGATCACCGTCGACGGCCAGGACGTCGCCTCGATGGACGCCGCGCAGCTGCGGCGAGGTATCGGGTACGTGATCCAGCACGGCGGACTCTTCCCCCACCGGACCGTCGAGCGGAACGTGATGACGGTGCCGCTCCTGCTTGGCTGGGACCGCACCCGGGCCCGGGCACGCGCGACCGAGCTGCTCGAGATGGTGGGCCTCGACCCCGCGATGGCGAAGCGCTACCCCAGCCAGCTCTCCGGCGGCCAGCAGCAGCGGGTCGGGGTCGCCCGGGCGCTCGCGGCCGACCCGCCCGTCATGCTCATGGACGAGCCGTTCTCGGCGGTCGACCCGGTCGTCCGCGAGCAGCTGCAGGACGAGTTCCTCCGGCTGCAGCGGGAGCTCGGCACGACGATCGTGCTCGTCACCCACGACATCGACGAGGCCATCAAGCTGGGTGACCAGGTCGCCGTGCTGCGGGTCGGGGGACGGCTCGCGCAGGCGGCCGACCCGGCGACGCTCCTGACCCACCCGGCCGACCCGTTCGTGGCCGACTTCCTCGGCCGGGACCGCGGCTACCGCGGTCTCGGGTTCACCCACGCCCGGTTGCCGATCCACCCGGAGACCACGACGCCGCTCGGCCAGCCGGTCGGGTCCGTCGGCGATCGCTGGGTGCTCGTCGTGGACCCCGCCGACCGGCCGCTCGGATGGGTCGAGCGCGAGCGGGTCGCTGGGCCCGTGACCAAGGACGACCTCGCGCTCGGCGGCACCTTGGCGCCCGTCGACGGCTCCCTCCGGGCGGCCCTCGACGCGGCGCTGTCGTCGCCGAGCCGGCGCGGGGTCGTCGTCGACGGTGACGGCTGCGTCGTCGGGACGGTCCGGGCGCCGGAGGTGGTCGCTGCGATCGAGCGCACCGAACGGCCCGACGCTCCCGACGAGAGCCCGGCGCCGGCCGGGGAGACGTCCTGATGGAGTGGGTCGGCGAGCACCTGGACCTCATCGGCCGGCTGCTCACGCTGCACGCCTGGTACGCGTTCCTGCCGTTGCTCATCGGGCTCGCGCTGTCCATCCCGCTCGGCTGGGCAGCGCACCGCTGGCCCGCGGGCCGTGGCGCGGTCCTCACCGTCACCGGTCTGCTCTACACCGTCCCCTCGCTCGCGCTGTTCATCCTCATGCCGCTCGTCCTCGGCACGAAGATCCTCGACCCGACGAACGTCATCGTCGCGATGACGATCTACACCGTCGCGCTGCTCGTGCGCACCGTCGTCGACGGCCTGGGGTCGGTGCCCGAGGAGGTCGACCGGGCTGCCGTCGCGATGGGTTACGGCCCGCTCCGGCGCTTCCTCGGGGTCCAGCTCCCGCTCGCGGCGCCCGTCATCGCCGCCGGCCTGCGGGTCGCGGCGGTGAGCAACGTGAGCATGCTCTCGGTCGCCTCGCTCATCGGCGTACCCCAGCTGGGGGACCTGCTCACGGACGGCTACAACCGTGACATCCCGGCCGAGCTCGTCGCCGGCATCCTCGCCTGCATCCTCGTCGCGCTCGCGTTCGACGTGCTCATCCAGCTGGTCACCCGCGTGCTCACCCCGTGGACGCGCGCGAGCACCTCCGGGAGGGCGGCATGACCACGTCGATCTGGGCCTGGCTCACCGCCGCCGACAGCTGGCGGGGGCCCGACGGCATCCCGACCCGGCTGCAGGAGCACCTGTCGATCACCGCGCTCGTCCTGCTCATCGCGTCGGCGATCGCGATCCCGCTCGGACTGTGGATCGGGCACAGCGGTCGGGGCCGGTGGCTCGTCGCGCTCGCGAACTCCGCCCGCGCCGTCCCCACGCTCGGCCTGCTCTTCGCCCTGTCGCTGTGGATCGGCCCGCACATCGCCTCGGACCTCGCCTTCACCATCCCGAGCATCGTCGTCCTCGTCCTCCTCGCGATCCCCCCGATCCTGTCCGGGACCTACGCCGGTGTGGACGCGGTCGACCCGGCCGCCCGGGACGCGGCCCGGGGCCTGGGCCTGACCCGCTGGGGCGTCCTGCGGCAGGTCGAGCTGCCGTGCGCCCTGCCGCTCCTGCTCTCCGGGTTCCGCTCGGCCACCCTCCAGGTCGCCTCGACCGCGACGATCGCCGCGGCGATCGGGCTCGGTGGCCTGGGGCGGTACCTCATCGACGGGATCGCCGCCGGGGACTACGCGGCGACGGCAGGCGGGGCCGTCCTCGTCGCGGTCCTGGCCGTCGCGCTCGACGTCCTCCTCGCCCTGCTCACCCGCGTCCTCGTCTCCCCGGGGCTCCGCACCGGCACCGGGCGCGCCCGGCCGCGTCGGACGACCGGCCCCGACGATGCCGCCGCGACCGCCGTCGCGGCCAGCCACACCTGACCACCGACCACCGACCACCGACCACCGACCACCGACGCACCACCGATCCAGCCAGGAGATCCCCATGTCCCGCACCACCACCGCCGCCGCAGCCTTTGCGCTCGTCGGCGCCCTGTCCCTCTCCGCCTGCGGCGGGGGCGGCCCCGACCCCCTCGCCACCTCGTCCTCCGGCTCGGCCCAGGGCGGCGCGGGCGAGGTCGTCGTCGGGTCGGCCGACTTCTCCGAGTCCATCCTCCTGGCGCACATCTACGCAGGGGCACTCGAGGCCGACGGGGTGAACGCGACGACGAGGACGAACATCGGCTCGCGCGAGATCTACCTCAAGGCGCTCGAGGACGGGTCCGTCGACGTCATGCCCGAGTACACCGGCGCCCTGGCCGTCTACTACGACAAGACCTTCTCCGAGACCGACCCGGAAAAGGTCTACTCGGGCCTGCAGAAGGAGCTCCCGGAGGGCCTGACCGTCCTCGAGAAGTCCGCCGCGGAGGACAAGGACTCGATCGCGGTCTCGCGCAAGACCGCCGACGAGAAGAACCTGACGACGATCGACGACCTCGAGCCGGTCGCCGGCGAGCTGACCCTCGGCGCGCCGTCGGAGTTCCAGAACCGCGAGCAGGGAGTCAAGGGCCTGAAGTCGCAGTACGGCGTCGAGTTCGGGCAGTTCCGGGCGCTCAAGGGCGCTGCGCTCGTCAACGCCCTGAAGAACGGCCAGGTCCACGCCGCCAACCTCTTCTCGACCGACCCGAACATCGCGGCCAACGACTTCGTCGTCCTCGAGGACGAGAAGAACCTCTTCGGCAGCCAGAACGTCGTGCCGCTCGTGACGACGGACGTCGAGGAGCAGGTGTCCCCCTCGCTGAACAAGGTTTCGAAGGCCCTCACCACGGAGAAGCTCACGGCGATGCTCCAGAAGACGGACATCGACAAGGAGGACCCGGAGAAGGTGGCCGACGAGTTCCTCGAGGACGAGGGCATCACCAGCTGACCGTCGCCACCACCGCCCGGTGGTCGCTGCCCGGGATGCGCGGCGCGTCGAAGGACTCGCACCGCGCGTCCCGGGTGAGGACGTGGTCGATCATCAGCGGCGCCCACCGGCCGTCGACGACCGGCGACCAGGTCCCCGGCGTCCCCAGGCCCAGGGCGTCCGCGCACTCGGTCAGGCCGGTGTCGCGGACGAAGCGGCGGTAGCGGATCGTCGTCACGGGGGCGTTGAGGTCACCGAGGACGACGACCGGCCCCGACTGCTCCACCCGTGCACCGATCGCTCGGAAGCCCGTGTCCCAGAGCCGTGGGGGCTGGAACGCGGGGTTGACCAGGCGGGTGCCGATGACGCGCAGGTCGCTTCGGTCGCCGTCGATCGTCACCTCGCCCGTCGGGGTCCCGGCGCCGGTGACGGTGCGGGGGCTCACCACCCGTGCGTCGCGCGCAAGGATCACCGTCGAGGTCTCGATCGCCTCGTCGAACTCGGACCACACGACCCGCATCCGCAGGGCACGGGCGTACCCCTCGAGGGTGCCCGGCGCGACCTCGGCGAGGACGACGACGTCGGCGTCGGCCGCGACCCGGGCGAGCACGCCGGCGTCGGCCCGGCCCTGCAGCGTGTTGAGCGCGACGACGGTCGCCGTGTCGGTCGGCTCGGGCGGGGGTCCCGGGGTGGACGGCGTCGTCCCGGGGATCGCGTAGCCGACGAGCGGGAGGACCGGGATGATCACCGTCGCGAGGATCGCGGCGCGGGTCAGCCACCGGTGCCGCCCGCCGAGGAGCGCGCACACCGCCGCCACGGCCGCGAGCGGCAGCAGCAGGGTGCCGACGACGACAGCGATCCATGACGTCCCGCCGGCCCACCAGGCCAGGGGTGCCACGAGGGCGCAGAGGACGAGACCGGCAAGGGTGAGACGGTTCCACCAGCGCTGCAGCAGCGCGATCCCTGACCCGGCCATGCCGTCAGTCTTCCAGCGGGCGGGCCGGGCCCGAACGGCGCAGCCCCTCCCACGGACCGGGCGGGATGGCAGGGTGGGGCCATGGTTATCGAACGCCCCTCGACGGACACCGACGACGAGGTCGTGACGAGCGCCCGGGACGGGGTCGGCTGGATCGTCCTCAACCGGCCGCGGGCGATTAACGCCCTCACGACGGGGATGATCGAGCAGATCGACGCCGCCCTCGACCGGTGGGAGCACGACGGGTCGGTGCGGGTGATCGTCCTCGCCGGCGCGGGCGAGCGCGGTCTGTGCGCCGGCGGCGACGTCGTCGCGGTGCGGGCCGCGGGGCTCGCGGGTGACCTGGACGCCGGGCGGTTCTTCGAGCGGGAGTACGACGTCGACCTGCGGCTGGCGACCTCGTCGGTGCCCGTCGTCGCGGTGATGGACGGTGTCGTCATGGGCGGCGGGCTCGGGCTCAGCGCGTTCGCGGCGCACCGGATCGTCAC
Organism: Janibacter massiliensis; assembly: GCF_900289115.1. Classification (GTDB taxonomy): domain Bacteria; phylum Actinomycetota; class Actinomycetes; order Actinomycetales; family Dermatophilaceae; genus Janibacter_A; species Janibacter_A massiliensis. The sequence continues at coordinate 838,074 of NZ_LT985196.1, forward strand.
CGAGCGGTCGGTGCTGGCGATGCCCGAGACGATCATCGGCTTCTTCCCCGACGTGGGCATGACCTACCTGCTCGCGCGTGCGCCCGGTGAGCTCGGCACGCACGTCGCGCTCACCGGGGCGACCTTCGGTGGAGCCGACGCGATCGCCCTGGGGCTCGCGGACGTCCTCGTCGACTCGACCGCCCTCGATGCGGAGGTCGGCGCGGCGGTCGACGCCTTCCTCGCTGGCGGGCTGCCGGAGGGTGATCGCCCGGACGCGCCGCTGCAGGAGGAGCGCGGATGGATCGACCGCTCCTACGCCGGGGACGACGTCGCCGAGATCGTCCGACGGCTCGAGGCCGCGCCTGAGCCGGGCGCTGCCGTCGCGCTCGAGGCGATCCGCGCGCGGTCGCCGCTCGCCGTGGCGGTCACGCTTGAGGCACTGCGGCAGGCGGGCCGCGCCGAGTCCCTCGCGGAGGTCTTCGACCGGGACCGGGTCGTCGCCCGCAACTCGATCGAGCACGCGGAGTTCGCCGAGGGGGTGCGCGCGCAGCTCGTCGACAAGGACCGCTCGCCGCGGTGGCGGCACGCGCGGGTCGAGGACGTCACCCGTGCCGAGGTCGAGGCCTTCTTCGCCTGAGGACGACGAAGGGCGCCCCGGGGATCTCCCCGGGGCGCCCTTCGCGTGTCAGTCGCGGGGGAGCGTCACTCCCACGACATCTTCGGCCCGTCCGGTGCGACACCGGTCGACGGCTTGGGCGCCTCGGGCTCCGCAGCCTCGGCGGCCGGCGCAGCCTCGGCGGGCTGCTCGACGTCCGCGCTCGCCTCGGCCTGCTCGGCGGGGGCCTCAAGCTCCGGGGTCGGGGTCTCCTCGACCGTCGGGGTGCCCTGCGCCTCGGCCGCGGGCTCCTCGGCCGCGGGCTCCTCGGCCGCGGGCTTCTCAGCCGCCGGCGCCGGGGTGGCCTCGGCGACCGGGGTGTCCGCAGGCTCCCACGACATGAGCTTGCCTGCGGGCGCGGTGCCGGTGGCAGCGGCCTTCGGGGCGTCCGCCTGAGAAGCCTCGGCCTCGACCGCCGCGGTGGCGGGGGCGCCCTCGGCCTTCGGCTTCTCGGCCTGGGGGGCCTCCGGCTCTTCGGCCTTCGGCTCCGCCGCGGCGGGCGCGGCCGGCGTGGCCTCGTCCTCCCAGGACATGGTCTTGCCCTTGGGCGCGGCGGCAGCGGGGGCGGCCTCGGTCTTCGGCTCCTCGGTCGTGGACTCGGTCGCAGCCGCGGCGGGCGCGGCCGGCGTGGCCTCGTCCTCCCAAGACATGGTCTTGCCCTTGGGTGCGGCGCCAGTGGGGGCGCCCTCGGCCTTCGGCTTCTCGGCCTGGGGGGCCTCCGGCTCTTCGGCCTTCGGCTCCGCCGCGGCGGGCGCGGCCGGCGTGGCCTCGTCCTCCCAGGACATGGTCTTGCCCTTGGGTGCGGCGCCAGTGGGGGCGCCCTCGGCCTTCGGCGCGGCGGCCGGTGCCGGGGCGGGCGAGGTCTGGGTGACCTCGTCCTCCCACGACATCGTCTTGCCGGCCGGGGTCCCCGTCGCCTTCGGCTCCGCCGACGTACCGATCGTCGCGTCCCCGGCCTCCGCCTCGCGGATCGCCTCGCCGGTCGCCTCGGACTCGGCAGCGCTGGGCTCCTCCGCGACCGGCTCGTCACCCGTCTGCGCGACCTCCGCCGGCTGGTCGACCGCGGTCGGGAGGTTCGTCGACTCGGCGTCGTCCGCCTCGGTCGTGCCCTCCTCCTCGACGGCCTCCTCCGAGCGACGGACCGCTGCGAGCAGCATCTGCGCGACGTCGACGACCTCGATGTCCTCGCTCGCGCCCTCCGACTGCTTGGCCGTGAGGCCGTCGGAGAGCATGACGCGGCAGAACGGGCACCCGACCGCGATGCGCTCGGCACCCGTCGCGATGGCCTCCTCGGTGCGGTTGACGTTGATCCGCGTGCCGAGCTTCTCCTCCATCCACATGCGGGCACCACCGGCGCCGCAGCAGAACGAGGTCATGCCCGAGCGGGGCATCTCGCGCAGCTCGACCCCGGGCAGCGACCCGATGAGCTCACGCGGCGGGGCGTAGACGTCGTTGTGCCGACCGAGGTAGCACGGGTCGTGGTACGTCACGGTCGGGGCGTTGGACGAGACGTCCTTGGCGCTCGACTTCTTCGGACCCTGCGGCGCAGCGACCGGCGTGAGGCGCTTCTCGCGCACGAGCCGGTTGAGCAGCTGCGTGTGGTGGACGACCTCGTACTGGCCGCCGAGCTGCGGGTACTCGTTCTTGATCGTGTTGAAGCAGTGGGCGCAGGTGACGACGATCTTCGTCGCGCCGAGCTCGTTCATCGTCTCGACGTTCTGCTGCCCGAGCATCTGGAAGAGCACCTCGTTGCCGGCGCGACGGGCGGAGTCACCCGTGCAGGTCTCGCCGTCCCCGAGGACCGCGAAGCTCACGCCTGCGGTGTCGAGGAGCTCGGCGACGGCGCGCGAGGTCTTCTTCGCGCGGTCCTCGTAGGCGCCGGCGCAGCCGACCCAGAAGAGGTAGTCGACGTCGGAGAGGTTCTCGACGTCCTTGCCCGCGACCTTGACCTCGAACGGCAGGTCCTTCGCCCAGTCCATCCGGGCCCGGGCGCCCATGCCCCACGGGTTGCCCTTGTTCTCGAGGTTCTTGAACAGCCCGCCGAGCTCGCTGGGGAACGCGCTCTCGATGAGGTTCTGGTAGCGACGCATGTCGAGGATGTGGTCGACGTGCTCGATGTCGACGGGGCACTGCTCGACGCACGCGCCGCACGTGGTGCACGACCAGAGGACGTCCTGGTCGATGACCGCGTCGGGGCCGTGGGGGTTGTAGGCCGTCAGCGGGTTGTCGAGGTCGTAGCCGGTCTCGCCGATGAGGGGCAGCTCGGCCCACGGGACAGCGGTCGTGGTGGCCGCGACGGCCGTTGCGCCCTGGCCCTCGCCGGTGCGGATCTCCATCGACGACGCCTTCCGGGCCTCGATGCCGTGCAGGCCGTCGGTCGGGGTGCCCGCCGGGTCGGCCAGCGCGACCGCGCCGAGGGAGTCGGCAGCGGCACCGCCCTTGACGGCCTGCAGGTACGGCGCCTTCGCAGCCGCGTGGTCACGCAGCGTCATCATGAGCAGCTTCGGCGAGAGCGGCTTGTCCGTGTTCCACGCCGGGCACTGGCTCTGGCAGCGACCACACTCGGTGCAGGTGGTGAAGTCGAGCAGGCCCTTCCACGTGAAGTCCTCGACCTTGCCGACGCCGAGGGTCGTCTCCTCGTCCATCTCCTCCATGGCCTCCATGGAGAAGGGCTTGCCGTCGATCGTCATCGGCTTGGCGGCACCGAGGGCGGTGCTGCCGTCGGCCTCGCGCTTGAACCAGATGTTCGGGAAGGCGAGGAAGCGGTGCCAGGCGACACCCATCGTCGGCTGCAGGGAGATCGTGATCATCCACGCGAAGGAGATGAGGATCTTGATCATCGCGACGAGGTAGACGACCTGCGCGAGCGCCGGGAGCGACAGCCCGCTCCACATGCCGGCCAGCCACCCCGTCAGCGGGAAGTGCAGCGCGAGGCTCGACTCCGGCTCGAGGCGCTGGACCATCGCGGCCTCGAGCGTGCGGAGCAGGAGGATGCAGATCGTGACGCCGAGGATCGTCAGCTCGACGTAGTAGGCCTGCCAGAAGGTCGAGCCGAAGAACCGCGAGCGGCGGCCCTGCTCACCCTCGGCTCCGCGGGGGTGCGCCTTCTGGCGGACGACCATGAGCACGACGATGCCGATGAGGCCGGTCCACGCGAAGAGCTCGATGAGCCACTCGAACGGCGGGAAGTGCCCGATGATCGGCAGGCGGTAGTCCGGCCGGACGAGCTGGAAGAACGCGTTGACGAGCGTCGCGAAGAGGATGAGGAAGCTCAGCGACGTGAACCAGTGGGCCACGGCGACGGCCGGCAGGCGCGACATCCGGGTGTGGCCGAGGAACTCCTTGATCAGGACCCACGTGCGCGCGCCAGGGCGGTCGGTGCGCGGTTCGGGGCGGCCCAGCCGGTAGTGCTTGACGAAGCGCGCGACCTGGCGGAACAGCAGCGCCCACCCGATGAGGGGGATGACGAAGCACACGACGAGCGCGAGGATCTGCAGCGGCGTGACTTCGCCGAACGTCTCGGGGTCGGGCTTCGGCCACCACGGCATGGTGTCCGACGCGAGGACGCTGAGGGGCAGCGCAAGGGCGGGGGCTGTCATGGGGCGGATCCTACTGCCGCGTAAGCGACCGCTCACCGTCTCGGGGGCGTCATCGTCGTCACGTTCGCCCGGGCGGGGTCCCGGGGACGCATAACATCGTGTTGGAATATCCATAACGAACATGGCATTGACCCTGCCGAGGACCCCATCTCCCACGAAAGGCGCCCAGCATGCCCATCCACGACGACGTCACGAAGCTTGTCGGCGGTACCCCGCTCGTCCGCATCAACCGGATCATCGAGTCGGACGCCACCGTCGCGGCCAAGCTCGAGTTCTACAACCCGGCGAGCTCGGTCAAGGACCGGATCGGTGTGGCGATCGTCGACGCGGCCGAGCGTTCGGGCGAGCTGAAGCCGGGCGGGACGATCGTCGAGGCGACGTCGGGCAACACGGGCATCGCGCTGGCGATGGTCGGCGCGGCCCGCGGCTACAAGGTCGTCCTCGCGATGCCGGAGACGATGAGCAAGGAGCGCCGGGCGCTGCTCGCCGGCTTCGGCGCGGAGCTCGTCCTCACCGAGGGTCCCAAGGGCATGAAGGGCGCGGTCGAGAAGGCCGACGAGATCGTCGCCGAGCGCGAGGGCGCGATCCTCGCCCGCCAGTTCTTCAACCCGGCCAACCCCGAGGTGCACCGCGCGACGACCGCCGAGGAGATCTGGGCGGACACCGACGGCGCGGTCGACATCGTCGTCTCGGGCATCGGCACGGGCGGCACGATCACGGGTGTCGGGCAGGTCCTCAAGGAGCGCAAGCCGGGCGTGCAGATGATCGCGGTCGAGCCGGTCGAGTCGCCCATCCTCAACGGCGGCCAGCCGGGCCCGCACAAGATCCAGGGCATCGGCGCGAACTTCGTCCCCGAGATCCTCGACACCGAGATCTACGACGAGGTCATCGACGTCGACGCCGCGACCTCCGTCGAGTGGGCCCGCAAGGCCGCCACGCAGGAGGGTCTGCTCGTCGGGCTGTCCTCCGGCGCGGCCCTCGCCGCGGCCGACCAGGTCGCCCGCCGCCCCGAGAACGCGGGCAAGACGATCGTCGTCATCATCCCCAGCTTCGGCGAGCGCTACCTCTCGACGATCCTCTTCGAGGGTCTCGTCGACTGATGACCGCCACGCTCGATCGCACCGTCGCCGACCCCACGTCGGCGACGGTGCCGTCGTCGTCCGAGCCCGCCGCTGCGGCCGACGACCTCTCGTGGTGGGCGCAGATCCGTGAGGACATCGCAGCCGCGCGCAGGCGCGACCCGGCGGCGACGTCGGCCGCGGTGACCGTCGTGTCGTCAGCCGGTCTGCATGCGATCTGGCTCCACCGGCTCGCGCACGCCCAGTGGCGTCGCGGTGGATGGCGGAAGATGCTCGCGCGGGTCATCGCGTACCTGTCGCGGGCGTGGACCGGGGTGGAGATCCACCCGGCGGCGCAGATCGGACGGCGGTTCTTCATCGATCACGGGATGGGCGTCGTCATCGGTGAGACCGCGGTCGTCGGCGACGACTGCATGCTCTACCACGGGGTGACGCTCGGCGGGACGGCGAACGCCCGGGTGAAGCGCCACCCGACGCTCGAGGACGGGGTGCTCGTCGGATCTGGCGCGAAGATCCTCGGGCCGGTGACGCTCGGCGCGGGGTCGAAGGTCGGTGCGAACGCGGTCGTCCTCCATGACGTGCCTCCGGGAGCGGTCGCCACCGGCGTGCCGGCGACGATCCACCCCCCCCGCCACCAGCGCCCCGCCGAGGTCCTCTACGCCGACCCGGCCCTCTTCATCTGACCCCTCCCCCTCTTCACCCCCTCTCCCCTCCTTTGCAACTGCGCGCGCAATTGACATCCGCGCGCCATGCATCGCGCGCAGATGTCATCGATGGCGCGCAGATTCGTACGACCGAGGCCCGACGACCGACGCCCGCGGGCCCAGGCCGGACCGGGGTGTGAGGTCACCGCGCAGGCGGTCGGTTGCTGCACCCGCTGCGTGACCGGTGACCGCCGACGCACCACGCGGCGCTCAGAGATCGAGTTCAGAAATCTGCGCGTCACATGGGGCAGACGCGCGTGACATATCGCACGCAGATGTCAATTGCGCGCGCAAATGCAGGAAGGGTGGGGGAGGGGCCGGTCAGGCGTTGATGTTGCCCGGGCCCTGGGCCTCGTTGTTGCTGGACTGGACGTGGATCTCGTTCGGCTCGAGGTTCGTCGCGGGCTCGGTGGCCCAGACCTCGTCGGGCGTCGAGCCGCCGGTGGCCTTGCCCGCGGCCGCCGCGACCGTGCTGCCCGCGGCCGACGCGGCGCCGCTCAGGGCGCTCTTGGCGGCCGGGGCGGCCTTCGTCTTCGCGGCGACCTTCGCGTCCTCGACCTTCGACTGGACGGCTGGCGAACCCCAGGCGCGGCCCGCGAGCTTCTGGATCTGGGCGTAGCGCTCCTTGCCCGCACGGGCACCCAGGACGTAACCGGCGGCGGCGCCGAGGACGAACGAGAACTTGGCCATGGTGATCCCTCCACTGCTGGGTGGTTGCGGTCCGCGGCCACCCTAACGCGGATACCGTGGGACGCCGTCCGCCCTCCGGCGGGCAGGGCGGGTTCGCATAGTGGCCGAGTGCAGTCGCCTTGAAAGCGACCAGGGGGAGACCCCTCGTGGGTTCAAATCCCACACCCGCCGCGCGGCCGCGACCCCGGTCCGAGCGCGATGCTCGGACCGGGGCCGCGTCGGCCGGGACCTGGACTCAGCCGGTGAACTTCGTCGTCAGGCGGTTGAAGACCGTCTCGCCCGTCGCGTCCTTGACCCCGTCGTTGTCCGTGACGACGTAGACCGTCCCGTCGGGCTGGACCGCGACGCCCTCGAGCTTCTCCTGCGTCCAGCCTTTGTCGGCACGCAGGCGCCAGATGAGGTCGGCGGCGAGCGTCTTGTCGACCACCGTCAGCGGCGACGCCGTGTCCTCGGCGGTCGGAACCGTCGTCGGCAGCTGCACCGAGTAGATGCGCTTGACCGTCGCACGCGGGCCGTTCAGCTTGTCCCGCTCGACGACGACGAACTTCCCGCCCGCGACGTGGCTGACCTCGGACAGGCCCATCCAGTCACCCTCGGTCGTCGTCGACTCCAGGCGGTAGCCGAACCAGCGCCACGCCTTGTTCGCGACCGAGTACTGCCCGATCCGCACGACGCCCGCGCCATCGGTCTCACCCGTCGCGTTCTTCGGGTCCGAGAAGAGCGGACGCTGGAGGACGACGGTGAGCACCTCGTCCGCGCCGGACCCGGTCGAGTCGACGCCCTCCAGGCCCCACTTGCCGACCTGCGCGGCGACGTCCGCCGGCAGGGTGACCCGCTCCTCGACCTCGCCCGCGGCGTTCGTGCGGACCAGCGTGTTCTTCGCACCGGTGGTGCCCTCGGAGGCCAGCCAGAAGCCGCCGTCCTGACGGGTGGCGATCCCCTCGATGTCGAGGCCGGTCGCCGGGGCGCCGCCCTCGGTCACCGTCGTCACGCCGGTGATCGTCGCGGGCTTGGTCGTCACGTCGACGTCGTAGATCCGGCCGGTCGCGCACGCCGAGTCGCTCGCGGCGTAGAGGTGCCCGGGCTTGCCCGCGTCCTCGGTCAGCGCGCCGAGAGCGCCCCAGCCGATCGGCGCGCCGTTCTCGTCGTCCTTCGAGACGATCGAGGGGAAGCCGTTGGCCGTCGACGACATCCGGAACAGGTTGACGCTCGAGCGCACCCCGGCATCCGCGTCGTCGACCTCCGAGGACACGGCGAGCATCTTGCGGCCGGGGATGGGGAGGATCCCCTCGGGGCCGTTCGTCGTCGCGAGGATCTGCTGGAAGACCGGCTTGGTCGGGTTGTCGAGGAGGTACACGGCGACGAAGTTGCTGCGCTCGGAGCCGACGAAGGCGTAGCGGTGGCCGCCGATCGTCGCGACCGAGACGCCCTCCGGCTCCGTGCCCTTCTTCCCGGCGCGGTCCTCGTTGTGCAGGCCGTGGCGCGCCGCGAGGTGCTCGAACGAGCTTCCCGCGTCCCAGACCACCTCACCGGTCGTGCTGTCGAAGATGCTCCAGCCGCGGGTCCCGCCCTTCCAGTCGCCCTCGTTCGCGGTGGCGAGGTAGCGGTCGTCGATCCAGGCGAGGGCGTCGGGCTCGCGCGGCAGGTCGATGCCGCCGGTGAACGAGAACTTCCCGTCCTTGGCCGTGTCGATGCCGGTGACCTTCGCGTTACCCACGCTGAAGACCTTCGTGATCTTCCGCGTCGCGAGGTCGATGAGGACCACGCCGTTGTTCTCCTGGAGCGTCACGGCGAGCTGGTTGCGGCCGTTGATGCTCACGTACTCCGGCTCGGGGTCGCGCGGGGTGTCGAGGCCGGCCTCGGACAGCGACGCCAGCGCAGCACCGCTGTAGGCCGTGAGGCGCACGTCGTTCTTCGCCCAGCGCCACGGGCTCCGCGCGAGGTCGAGGACCGCGATGCGTCCGGCGGGGTACTGCGGCAGGCCCCCCTTCGTGCCGTACGCCGGGGTGACGGACTCGTCGCGCTCGTTCTCGATCGCGATCGCCGCGTACGCCCCGTCCTTGCTCACGGCGATCGAGTCGGGCTGCCCGCCGAGCTGGAACGTCCGCACCCGCGTGCGGTCCGAGAGCCGGTAGACGATCGCACGGCCGCTGGGGTCGGTGTACGAGGCGCTCGTGTCGACGACGACGACGAGGTACCCGCCGATGATGCTCACCGACGTCGGCTCGGCGTTCTCGATCGCGGAGAGGTCGATGCTGCCCAGGCCCTTCGGGGCGGCCGGGTTCGAGATGTCGAGGATCCCGACCCGCTTGCCGGCGGCGTCGGTGTAGGCGAGCGTCTTGCCGTCCGGGCTCACCGACGAGATCTCGGCGACCGTCTCGGCCGCGGGGTCCACCCCGGCCGGGAGGTTCTGGTGCACGGGGTAGGTCGACGTGCGCTTGAACGGGACGACGGGCGTCGTCGCGGTCGTCGCCGCGCGCACCCCGCCGGTGGGGGCGCTGGCCGAGGCGCTCGTCGCGACGAGGCCGCCGCCGAGGGCGAGGGTGAGTGCCGCGGTGAGCGCGGCGGGGCGGGACAGGCGGGCCATGGTGGTCCTTCCGGTGGGCGGGTTCGGCGAACGGTAAGGGCGTCAGGTGTGGCGGGTGGCTTCCCCCGGATGAACGAGGGGCGACGACCCGTTGAACGGCGACGAACGGTCCCCGACCAGCCGCCCGTCGGTATCGTCGGCGCGGTGAGCCCCCTCCCCGTCGTCGCGGTCCTCAACGGCCCGAACCTCAATCTCCTCGGCGAGCGCGAGCCGGACGTCTACGGCTCGGCGACCCTCGAGGACGTCCGCGAGCGGTGCGAGGTCGTAGCGAGCGCGCACGGCTTCGCCCTCGACTTCCGGCAGACGAACCACGAGGGCGTGCTCATCGACGCCATCCACGAGCTGGGCGCCTCCGCGGCGGGGCTCGTCGTCAACGCGGCCGGATGGACCCACACGTCGGTCGCGATCCGGGACGCGCTCGCCAACGTCGTCGCACCGGTCGTGGAGGTGCACATCTCCGACATCCACGCGCGCGAGGAGTTCCGGCGGTTCTCGTACATCACGGACGTCGCGGCCCACGTCATCGTCGGGCGCGGCACCGACGGCTACCTCGAGGCGATCGACTGGCTCGCCGCTCGGCGCGGTTGACACCGGTGCTGGGCACCCCGCTCGTCCTGCGCGGTCAGCGGTTCGACCGGTCGCGTCCGGCGGTCATGGCGATCGTCAACCGCACGCCTGACTCCTTCCACCCCGGCAACCGGTACAGCGACGTGCAGGAGGCGCTCGCGGCCGTCGACCGTGCGGTCGAGGAGGGCGCGGACATCGTCGACGTCGGGGGTGTGCGGGCCGGGCAGGAGGGCGCGGCGGTCTCGGCGGAGGAGGAGGTCGAGCGCGTCGTGCCCTTCCTCGAGCAGGTCCGCGCCGCACACCCCGACCTCGTGCTCAGCCTCGACACGTGGCGCAGCGAGGTGGCGCTCGCCGCGCGGGACGCGGGTCTCGACCTCGTCAACGACACGTGGGCCGGGCACGACCCCCGGCTGCTCGACGTCGCGGCGGAGCTCGGCGCCGGGTACGTCGTCTCGCACACCGGCGGGCTCCCGCCGCGCACCGACCCGGTGGCCGTCACCTACCCGCCGGAGCCGGACGGCGTGGTCGACGACGTCGTCCGCACCCTGCGGGCCGGGGCCGAGCGGGCGCTCGCCGCGGGCATCCCGGCCGAGGCGGTGCTCCTGGACCCGACCCTCGACTTCGGCAAGACGACCCGGCACTCCCTCACCCTGCTCGCCCGCACCGCTGACCTCGTCGGGCTCGGTCACCCCGTCATGCAGGCGATCTCGCGCAAGGACGTCGTCGGGGAGACCCTCGGGCTGCCCGTCGAGGAGCGCCTCGCTGGTTCCCTCGCGGCCACCGCCGTCGCCGCGCACCTGGGCGCCGTCTGCTTCCGGACCCACGACGTCCGTCAGACCCGTCGCGCGCTCGACATGGTCGCCTCGATCAGCGGGGGCAGGCCGCCCGTGGCAACGCGACGTGGCCGTCAGGGAAACGCCCGCTGAACAGGGTTGATCCACGGAAGTCCGCGACGGTCCGACCAGCCGGAGGGGCCCGGTTCTCTGCTAGCGTCGCCCGCGGTTGCAGCAGCAGTTCCTGGCAGTACGAGGCCCCGGTCCCCGGGGTCGAGGACGAGTCCCGCAGGGGCCCGTGCTTGGGGTGGCGATGCATCCACCGGGGCCCGCGAGGTGCGGGCACCACCTGCCGATCAGAAGAAGGATTCACCCCATGGCACAGGGCACCGTTAAGTGGTTCAACGCTGAGAAGGGCTTCGGCTTCATCGCCCAGGACGGCGGCGGCCCCGACGTCTTCGTCCACTACTCGGCGATCGACTCGACCGGCTACCGCAGCCTGGACGAGGCGCAGCGCGTGGAGTTCGAGGTCACGCAGGGTCCGAAGGGCCCGCAGGCTGACCACGTCCGCCCGGTCTGAGTCACTGCTGCGGGGTGACCCGCTGACTCTCCACGAGGGCCCCACCCGGATCGCCGGGTGGGGCCCTCGTGCTCGTCGTCGACGACGGCGGCCCGCCTACACTGGCGGATCGGCCTCGCGCCCGGGCGAGGCGACGGACGACGGGTGGTGCGCGCATGGACGAGGCCACGTCGACCGGGAGCGCGACCCCGACCCAGCGGCCCCGGCGGCGCTGGGCGCGCCAGCTGGCGTGGGTGGTCTGCATCGCCCTCGTCCTCAGCAGCGCCGTCGGGGTCGTCTACGTGCGGCTCGCGAGCAACATCCACCGGCTCGACATCTCTGCGCTCCTGGGTGAGGACCGTCCGGCGCGGGCGCAGGGGCCCCTCAACGTCCTCGTCATGGGCTCGGACACCCGCACGGGGATCGGCACGACGAAGTTCGGCACGGACACGGTCGAGGGCGGGGCGCACTCCGACACGAACCTGCTCGTGCACCTGTCCGCCGACCGGCAGCGGGCCGTCGTCGTCTCGATCCCTCGGGACTCCATGACCCGGGCGCCGAGGGACTGCACCGATCCGCGCTCGAGGGCGCAGGACGGCCCGGTCCGGCAGTGGAACCGGAACTTCACCCTCGGGGGCCCCGCGTGCACCATCCGCACGCTCGAGGCCGCGACGGGGGTCTTCGTCGACCACTTCGTCGTCGTCGACTTCCGGGGGTTCGCCGACATGGTCGACGCGCTCGGTGGGGTGGACGTGTGCACCCCCGTCCCGATCAGGGACGAGGACTCCGCGCTCGACCTGCCCGCGGGACGGCACCACCTCGACGGCGAGCAGGCGCTGGGGTACGTGCGCGTCCGCAAGACCCTGGGCGACGGCTCGGACCTCGGGCGGATCGAGCGGCAGCAGGCCTTCCTCAGCTCCGTGGCGCAGGAGGCGACGTCCTCGCGGCTGCTCGCCCGACCGGACCGGCTCTACCGGTTCCTCGACGCGGCCACCCGGTCGATGACGACCGACCCCGGGCTGTCCGTCGGCGGCATGCAGGACATCGCCGCAAGCCTGCAGGACCTGGGCGTGGAGAACATCGAGCTCGTCACCGTCCCGACCCGCCCGTACCCCCGCGACCCCAACCGGGTCGAGTGGGCACCGGCGGCGACGGGGCTCTGGGCCGCCATCCGCGAGGACCGTGAGCTGCCGGGGACGAGGGCGCCCCAGCGATCCCGGAGCACCCGGGGCGAGGGCCCGAGCACCCGGGGCGAGGGTTCGATCCCTCGCCGCACGGCGGCCGGCAGCATCTGCGCCGGCTGACCCGCGCCGCCCGTCGCCCGCGCCGCGGGGCCGGACCCGCTTTGGCAGGGGTCCGACGGTGCGGCTACCCTGTCCGGGTTGTCTGGAGGCGTCGCCTAGTCCGGTCTATGGCGCCGCACTGCTAATGCGGTTTGGGGCTTAAACCCCATCGAGGGTTCAAATCCCTCCGCCTCCGCCACACCACCGAGGGCCGAACCCGTCGCGGGTTCGGCCCTCGTCGTGTCTCCCGCAGTGGGAGGACCGGCGTCGGTCAGTTCTTGATCCAGCCGAAGCGGACGATCGTCAGCTCCGCCGAGGCGCCCTTGGCGACGTTGGCGAAGACCTCCACGGTGTCGGCCTCGACGGCCGAGCCCGTCGTCGGGCTCTGCTTGAAGTACATGCCCTTGACGCCGTCCTTGAGCAGGAAGGTCGGCTTGGCCGACTTCGGCATCCGCGCGCTCGGCTCCCAGCGCCAGCGGGCCACCCGCTCGCCGTCCTTGCGGAACTCGACGTACACAGACTCCAGCACCGAGAAGTCGGGGCTGTCGAGCTGGATGCGCACGCCCATCGTGCGACCGTCGCCGGGGGCGGCGAAGGCCACACCCATGTACTGGCTGCCGGTGAGGCCGCCACCCTTCGGCGTCCCGGCGATCGTCAGCCCGGCAGCGTTGCGGACGTAGGACCCCGCGGTGATCGACTGGCCGCTGTCGCCGCGGGTGACGTTCATGCGCTTCGTCCACGCCGAGTCGGCGGTCGGGAGGTCGGTCGGGCTCACGTTGACGATCTCGACGGCGCGCGTGGGGTCCGGCTCGATGTGGGCGGTGTGGTCCCGGGCGGCGGACGCCGCAGCGCGGGCGCGCGGCGAGGGCTCCGGCGAGCGGGACGCGAGGATGAAGACCCACGTGTTGTCGACGACCTCGACGTAGTGGGGGATGAGGCCCGCGTCCCGCGTCATCGCCCGGATGCGGTCGACGCCGAACATCGCGGTGTGGCCCCAGACGCCCTCGAGGCGGCCGAGCAGCGGGACGGAGTAGAGCAGGTCGGCGCCGTCGGGCAGCGCGTCCGCCAGCGTCTTCACCGCTGCGGCCGGGTCGGGCACGTGCTCGATGACCTCGCAGCACATGAGGAGGGTCGCGCCCATCTCCTCGACCTCGTCCCGGGTGACCTCGTACAGGTCGCCCACCTCGACGTTCGCGCGGTCGCCGAAGCCGTTGAGCTCGAGCATCTCGCGCGTCGCGACGACGTTGCCCTCGACGAGGTCGACGCCCTTGTACGCGCCCAGGTCCGCCCCGCGCATGAGCATCGTCGCCAGGAACCCGCGGCCGATGCCGATCTCGAAGAGGCGCTCGCCGGGCGTGAAGTAGTCGAGGGTGCGGCGGTAGCGCGTGACGTTCGCCGGCGACTCGTACATCGCGCGGTGGGTCGGGCCCAGGTGCTTGCCGGACGTCGGCGGCTCGTACCAGTCGGCCGCCAGCTGGCGCTCGGACTCGATCCGGAGGGCGTCCGCCTTGGCCGAGGGGCCGTTCCCGATCTGCTCGAGCAGGTGGGCGTGCTCCCAGCCCCTGGCGACGAGGGCGGCCTCGAGGGGGTCGCTCGGCTGCAGAGGGGTGGTGGTGTCCTGGGTCATCCGGTCATGTCCTTGTCGGTGTCGATCGTGCGGGTCGTCGAGCGCGTTCCAGCCATCCTCGCAGAGGGCCGGTCAGATCACCGGAGTGTTCCGTCGGCGTTCCTCGTCCAGGAGGGCCCGGCGGGCGGCCCGGGTGGTCGGCGGCTCGTCGGGGCGCATCCGGGAGCGCCCGCCTCGGGCCGTGACCGCCAGTCCGAGCATGATCCAGAAGGCGATGGCGATGCGGACGGCGTTCGCCGGGTCGTCCAGGAGCGAGACCGTGAGGAAGCCGACGAGGCCGGCCCCGATCGCGCCGGCCTCGAGCGAGCGGCGCTGCGCGGCCCGCGCGACCGTCAGGAGCGCGACGAAGGTGATGAGGCCCATCGCCAGGAACCCGAGCGGGCCGGTCTCGAGCAGCCAGTTGAGCCAGAGGTTGTGGGCGTGCTGGAACTTGAGCGAGTCGTCGAGCCGAGCCTGCAGGGCGGCGCCGCCGTGTCCCATCCCGACCCCGAGCGGGTGCCCGAGCGCGATGTCGACCGCGGCCCGGTAGACCCGGCCGCGCACACCGAGGCTCGCCCCCGACACGGCGAGGCCGACGAGCGCGACGAACCCCAGGGCGAAGGTCCCGACGAGCACCGTGACGATCGCGCGCCAGTTCGCGCGCCGCAGGGCGAACCACGCGAGCAGGCCGAGCACGGCGGCGACGTACGCGGCGCGGGAGAAGGTGAGCAGGAGTGCGATGTATCCGGCGGCGACGATGGCCAGCGAGACGACCTTGGGGGCGTGGTCGACCTGCGAGAGGGCGGCGGCCGCCGCGAGCGGGAGGAACAGCAGGAGGAACGCCGCGAGGAGGTTCGGGTTCGTCATCGTGCCGATGACCCGGATCATCGCGTCGGGGTTCGTGCACGCGTCGGAACGGCCGTCGAGCGAGGCGCGGCAGAAGCCGGTCGGCTTGTCGTTGGCGAACTGGCTCAGGGCCGTGAGCGCGGCGGCGGACACGACGACGAGCGCGAGGATCCGCAGGGCGTTCCAGCTGTCCGGGAGGCCGCGGCGGATGCCGACGGTGAGGTAGAAGATCGCGACGACCGTGATGAGCCCGCGCCAGCTGGACCAGCCGACGCCGGTCCACGCGCACGTGATCGTCGCGGCGACGACGAGCAGGAGCACCGGGATGTCCAGGGGCGTGCGCCATCGGCTGGGCCGCAGACCGGCGACGATGAGGGCGATGAGGCCGAGGGCCGTGATGACGCGGATCGGGGTGATGAACAGGAAGATCGGGTCGTCGGGCAGGACGTCGACCGTGGCCTCGAGGAGGGCGGCGACGAGGGCCAGGAGCGCGACCGCGGTGGCCGCTCCGGGGACGAGCCCGGGGTCTGGCAGGTTGCTCCGTCGTGTCTCGACGCTCGTCGCCACGACATGACCCCTTTCCCGCCGACGTCCCAGGGCCACTCCATGACCCGTCTGTTCCCGGCGAGCGTATCGGCCGGGTGTGGGCGCGGCACGTCACCCCGTCGGGCGGCCCGGATGGCCTGCGGCGGGGCGCCGATCCCACGCCGCCCGCGCGGGCAGCGGCGGGCCAGGCGGGCGACCGCCGTGGCGGCGCCGGCGGTGCCGAGGCTGCCGACGAGCATCGTCAGGCAGCCGATCGGCAGGCAGCACCCGCCGACCGTGACCCGGGTGCCGCCGCGCGTGCGGGTGCTCCAGTGGGGGAAGGGGAGGAGGCCCCCACGGCTGCGGTCGGTCGGCTGCGTCATGCCCGGCACGCTACGCGGCGACGGGGGTGCAGGCTTCACCCGAGAGGGCGAGACACGGGCGGGTTGAGCGGAATAGGCTCAACTTCGAGCCGGTTGCAGCAAGCAGGTCCCGATCCACCCCCAAGGAGACGCCCATGGAGCTCAAGCCGACCGCCAAGGTCGCCGAGGCGATCGCCCTCGCCCAGCGCGCGGCGCAGTCCGACGGCCACGCCGAGGTCACGCCCGCCCACCTCGTCAGTGCCCTCGTGCGCCTCGACACCCCGCAGGTCGACGCCCTCGTCACCGCCGCCGGGACGGGCGCCGCGCACGTCCTCGCGATGGCCGACAAGGCCGTCGCCGCGCTGCCCCGCACGTCCGGCTCCAACCAGACGCCCGGGATCGGGCGGGAGCTGCTCGCCACGCTGCAGCACGCCGACACCCTCATGCGCGCGAAGGGCGACACCCACCTCGCCCTCGACGTCCTCCTCCTCGCGCTCGCCGAGAAGGGCCACCTCGCGGCGATCGAGGCGCGGGGTGCCAAGGACATGGAGGCGAAGATCGACGAGCTGCGCGGCGGCCGGAAGGTCACCTCCGAGACGCCCGCCGAGGGCGGCGACTCCCTCGCGGAGTACGGCACCGACCTCACCGCGGTCGCGCGCGAGGGCAAGCTCGACCCGGTCATCGGCCGCGACGCCGAGATCCGCCGGGTCGTGCAGGTCCTCTCCCGCCGGACGAAGAACAACCCCGTCCTCATCGGCGAGCCCGGCGTCGGCAAGACCGCCGTCGTCGAGGGGCTCGCCCAGCGGATCGTCGACGGCGACGTGCCCGAGTCCCTCCGGGACAAGCGGCTCATCAGCCTCGACCTGGGCGCGATGGTCGCCGGCGCGAAGTACCGCGGCGAGTTCGAGGAGCGGCTCAAGGCCGTCCTCGAGGAGATCCGGGCGAGCAACGGCCAGGTCGTCACGTTCATCGACGAGATCCACACCGTCGTCGGCGCCGGCGCGTCCGGCGAGGGCGCGATGGACGCGGGGAACATGCTCAAGCCGCTGCTGGCCCGCGGCGAGCTGCGCCTCGTCGGCGCGACGACGCTCGACGAGTACCGCCAGCACATCGAGAAGGACCCGGCGCTGGAGCGGCGGTTCCAGCAGGTCTTCGTCGGCGAGCCGAGCGTCGAGGACACGATCGCGATCCTCCGCGGCCTCAAGGAGCGCTACGAGGCGCACCACAAGGTCGAGATCGAGGACTCCGCGCTCGTCGCCGCCGCCTCGCTGTCCGACCGGTACATCACCGGCCGCCGCCTGCCGGACAAGGCGATCGACCTCGTCGACGAGGCGGCCTCCCGCCTGCGGATGGAGATCGACTCCAGCCCCGTCGAGATCGACGAGCTGCAGCGCGCCCTCGTCCGCCTGGAGATGGAGAAGAGCCACCTCGTCAAGGAGTCCGACGCCGCCTCGCGCGAGCGCCTGACCAAGCTCGAGGCCGAGATCGCCGAGCGCTCCGAGGAGCTCGCCACGCTCACCGCCCGGTGGGAGGCCGAGAAGGCCGGCCTGAACAAGGTCGGGGACCTGCGCGCGCGGATCGACGAGCTGCGCACGACGGCCGACCGCCTGCAGCGCGAGGGCGACTACGAGGAGGCCGGGCGCCTGCTCTACGGCGAGATCCCCGCGCTCGAGGCGCAGATGCGCGACGCCGAGGCTGCGGAGTCGCTCGTCGCCACCGAGGACCCGATGGTCAAGGAGCGGGTCGGGGCCGACGACATCGCCGAGGTCATCTCGGCGTGGACGGGCATCCCCGCCGGGCGGCTGCTGCAGGGCGAGACCGAGAAGCTCTTGCACATGGAGGAGATCATCGGCAGCCGGCTCATCGGCCAGACCGCCGCCGTGCGGGCCGTCTCCGACGCGGTGCGGCGCAGCCGGGCCGGGATCGCCGACCCCGACCGGCCGACCGGCAGCTTCCTCTTCCTCGGCCCGACCGGCGTCGGCAAGACCGAGCTCGCGAAGTCGCTCGCGGACTTCCTCTTCGACGACGAGCGGGCGATGGTGCGGATCGACATGTCCGAGTACTCCGAGCGGCACTCGGTCGCGCGGCTCATCGGTGCGCCGCCCGGGTACGTCGGGTACGAGGAGGGCGGTCAGCTGACCGAGGCCGTGCGGCGCCGCCCGTACTCCGTCGTCCTCCTCGACGAGGTCGAGAAGGCTCACCCGGAGACCTTCGACATCCTCCTGCAGGTCCTCGACGACGGTCGGCTCACGGACGGCCAGGGCCGGACGGTCGACTTCCGCAACGTCATCCTCGTCCTCACGAGCAACCTCGGGTCGCAGTTCCTCATCGACCCCCGGCTCGACGAGCACGCCCGCCACGAGGCGGTCATGGGGACGGTGCGGGCGTCGTTCAAGCCCGAGTTCCTCAACCGGCTCGACGAGGTCGTCGTCTTCGACCCGCTGAGCACCGAGGAGCTGGGCACGATCGTCGAGCTCCAGGTGCGGGCGCTCGCGACGCGTCTGGCCGACCGGCGCATCGAGCTCGAGGTCACCGATGCCGCCAAGGCGTGGCTCGCCCGCACGGGGTACGACCCGGCCTACGGCGCCCGTCCCCTGCGGCGGCTCGTGCAGAAGGAGATCGGCGACCGCCTCGCGACGGCGCTGCTCGGCGGCGAGGTCCGCGACGGGCAGAGCGTGACGGTCGACCTCGCGGGCGACGGCGAGGACCACCTCGTCCTCGTCCCCGCGCAGGCCTGAGCGGCGGGGGCGAGGGCCAGTACGGTGTCGCCATGCTGCGCCGCACCGCACTCGCCCTCGTCCCCCTCGCCGTCGTCGCGGGGGCGGCGGGTTGCTCCCGGACCCCCGAGGCCGCACCGCCGGACCAGGCGCTGAGCACCGCGAAGCAGCGCCTCGACGAGGCCTCGACCGTCCACGTCGAGCTGACCTCGCAGGGCGTGCCGAAGGGCAAGAACGGGGTCACCGCGGCCAAGGGCGACGGGATCGTCAGCGCCACCCAGCCGAAGTTCGAGGGTGAGGTCACCGCCACGATCCAGGGCAACAACGGCGCCGTGCGCATCATCGCCATCGGCGAGAAGACGTGGATGTCCTTCTTCACGGAGGAGTACAACCCGATCGACCTCTCCGAGCTCGGCGCCCCGAACCCGTCCGGCTTCTTCGTCCCCGAGAAGGGCCTCTCCCGCCTGCTCACCGAGACCACGGGCGTGAGCGCGGGCGAGGCGAAGCGGCAGGGCGACACCGTCCTCCAGACCTACACCGGCACCCTGCCCGGCGCGCCGGTCGACGACCTCCTGGGTCTCGGCGACGGCAAGGGCACCTTCCAGGTCACCTACGGGATCGACCAGGCCTCGGGCGAGCTGCGCACCGCCGACATCAGCGGACCCTTCTGGACCGGGTCGACCTCGACGTACACGGTGAAGCTGTCCGACTACGGCAAGCCCGTGACGATCGAGACCCCGCGATGACCGGTCACGGCGGGCGGCGGGGCGTCATCGCCGCGCCCCCCGTCGTGCTGCTCGGGATCGCCGCCGTGGCCGTGGCCCTCGCCGCGGCCGACACGTACGTCGTCGTCCTCGCCCTCACGGACATGATGGCCGGCGTCGGGATCGGGCTCGACGCGTTGCAGCGGGCGACCCCGATCCTGTCCGGCTTCCTCCTGGGGTACATCTCGGTGCTGCCGCTCGTCGGACGCCTGTCCGACCTCGTCGATCGCCGCCGGATCCTCCTGTGGTGCCTCGTCGCCTTCGCCGTCGGCTCGGCGGTGACAGCCGTCGCGGTCGAGCTGCCCGTCCTCGTCGCCGGCCGGGTCGTCCAGGGCGCCGGCGGCGGCGGGCTCGTGCCGGCGACGCTGGCGCTCGTCGCCGACCTGTGGCCGCCCGGGAAGCGAGGGGTGCCGCTGGGGATGGTCGGCGCGGTGCAGGAGATCGGGTCGGTCCTGGGCCCGGTGCTCGGGGCGGCGGTCCTCGCGATCGCCGACTGGCGCGCCATCTTCTGGCTCAACGTCGTCCTCGCGATCGTCCTCGCGCTCCTCGTCGCAGTCGTGCGGCCGGTCGGTGCCCGGCAGACCGCCGATGGGCCCGACCCCGACGGCGCCCAGGCACCGGCCCCGACGACCTCGCCCACCCGGCGGTGGGCAGGGGCCGGCGTCGGAGCTCTCGCGCTCGCGACGGGCCTGCTCGCCCTCGCCGCGCCGGCCGTTTTGGCCACCGACGTGACCTTCGGGATCCCGTTCGTGCCCTTCGTCGGCGACTCGCGCGTCCTCACCCCCGTCGGCATGGCGGCCCTCGCGCTCGCCGTCGGGTGGCTCGTCCTCGAGGCACCGAGGTGGCTGCCCGTGCTGCGCCGCGCCGACGTACCGGGCGCGATCCTTCTCGGCGGGGCGCTCGGCTGCGTCGTCCTCACCTTCGCCGCGGCCGACCCCGCGCGCGAGGTCGTGGGTCCGCTCGGCTGGGTGCTCCTGCCGGTCGGGCTCGCCCTCGCCGTCCTCTACGCGTGGCGCGCGCGCCGGGTGCCGGCGCCGCTCGTCCCGCGGGAGGCGCTGCAGGGGCGCGCCCGGTTCGCCCTCGCCGTGAGCGCGCTGTCCGGGGTGGCGCTCGTCGCGGTCGTCGTCGACGTCCCGCTGCTGGCCCGGGTGGCGATCGGCGCGACCCAGGAGGAGGCTGCGCTCGTCCTCGTGCGCTTCCTCGTCGCGGTGCCGCTCGGCGCACTCGCCGGCGGGTGGATGCTGCGCCGCGCTGGCGCGGGCACGGTCGCCGGTCTGGGGCTCTTCCTCGCGGCGCTCGGGCTGCTGACGATGTCGACCTGGGGCAAGGACGCGCTCGACGCGTGGTTCGCCACCCCCGTCCTCGTCGTCGTCGGGCTCGGCCTCGGGCTCGCTCTGGCACCGGTCAACGACGCCGCGCTCGCCGATGCCCCGGCGGACGCCCACGGCACGGCGTCGGCGCTCGTCGTCGTGGCCCGGATGGTCGGGATGGTCGTCGGCCTGGCTCTGCTCACGGCCGTCGGGCTCCACCAGTACTACGAGGCCGTCGGCCGGCTGGCGGACAAGACGGACGGGGGCGCGCTCGTCGACGCGGCCGTCGTCCAGGTCCGCACCGTCTTCCTCGGGGCGGCGCTCGCCGCGGCCCTCGGCGGACTCGCGGCCTTCCTCCGGCTCGGGGTCCGGCCGCCCAGGCGCACCGACGTGCCGGACGGGATCCCCGCGGCCTGAGTCAGACGTTGCCCGGCAGCTGCTCCCCGGTGAGCAGGCCGGCGAGGACGTCGGCCACCTCCCCGGTCGCCTCGTACATCGGCATGTGCCCGACGCCCTCGATCATCGTCAGGTGCGCCCACGGCATCGTCGCGTGGTACTCCCGGACCCACCGGTGCGAGATGAGCCGGTCGCGTCGGCCCGCGACGACATGGGTCGGGACGGAGGCGAAGGCTGCGAGCGAGGCATCCTCGTCGAGTCGGTTCAGGGCCCCGAAGTAGAGCCCTGTGGTGCGCGCCGACGTCCGCCGCATGATCCGCCCCGCGGCGGCGACGTGCTCGGGGTCCGGGTTCGGGCCGAAGGTGTTGCGGACCATCTGGGCGCTGAGCCCGGGGATCCGGGGGACCGGCCCGGGGATCCGGGTCAGGACCCGCATGGCCATCGCCTCACCGCGGATGGCCTTGCGCTGCGAGAGGTTCGGTGCGGTCGCGACGAGGGCGACGCCGGCCAGGCGCGAGGCGACCTCGTCCGGGTACAGCCCACCCCACGCCATGACCGTCATGCCGCCCATCGAGTGCCCGGCGAGGACGATCCGTCCGGTCGGCACGGCCGCGTCCAGCACGCACTGCAGGACGTGGCCCAGGTCGCGAACCTCGGCCGGGCCGTCGCCGAGCCGGGAGCGCGCGTGACCCGGCTGGTCGTACGCGACGACCCGGACGCCGAGGCGGCGCTGCAGGTCGGCAACCACCGGCAGCCACGTCTCGTGGCTCAGGGTCCACCCGTGGGCGAGCACGAGCACCGGGAGGTCGGGGTCGGCCTGCGGGGGATCGAACTCGAACACGGCGATGCGCGCCCCGTCGGACGTGACGACCTGTCGCGTCCGTGCCGCCGTGATCCCGGTCCCGCTCATGCCGTCTCCTCGATGGTCTCGATGCTTCCGGTCGCGACGTCCGCGCCGTCGATCTCCACGACGACCGGGGCGTGGTCGCTCGCGCCCTTGCCCTTGCGCTCCTCGCGATCGATCGCCGCCCCGACCACCCGGTCGGCGAGGGCCGGCGTCGCGAGGACGAAGTCGATCCGCATCCCCTGCTTCTTGGGGAAGCGCAGCTGCTGGTAGTCCCAGTAGGTGTACACGCCCGGGCCCGGTGCGTGGGGCCGGACGACGTCGACGAGCCCGTCGTCGAGGAACGCCCGGAACGCTGCGCGCTCCGGCTCGGAGACGTGGGTCGAGCCCTCGAAGGCGGCCATGTCCCAGACGTCGTCGTCCTGCGGGGCGACGTTGAAGTCCCCGCACAGCGCCAGCGGGAGCCCCGGCTCGGCGCTGCGCCACGCGGCGGTCTGGGTTCGCAGGACCTGCAGCCAGTCCAGCTTGTACGCCATGTGCGGGTCGTCGAGGGTGCGGCCGTTCGGGACGTAGAGCGACCACACCCGGACGCCGCCGCAGGTGGCGCCGATCGCTCGGGCCTCGGGGGCTGCCGGGTCCCCGAAGCCCGGGACGTCGGGGAAGCCGACGGAGACGTCGTCGAGCCCGACGCGGGAGACGATCGCGACCCCGTTCCACTGGTTGAGCCCGTGGTGGGCGACCTCGTAGCCGAGCTCGGTGAACCGCGCGTGGGGGAACTGGTCGTCCCGGGCCTTCGTCTCCTGGATGGCCAGGACGTCGGTGTCGGAGCGCTCGAGCCACGCGGCGACCCGATCGATCCGGCTGCGGATGGAGTTGACGTTCCACGTGGCGAGGCGCACGACCGCACCCTAGCCCCGACCTCTGACGGCCGTCCCGTCGCGGCGCGGGTCTGGTCAGGTCTTGCGGGCCTTCTTCGCGGCTCGCTTCCGAGCGCGGGTGACGAACGCCGTGGCCTCCTTGCCGACGACCGGGTCATCGACGAGGGACTCGATGACCCGCCGGCCACGCTCCCCACCGAGCTTCCCCAACGTCTTGACGAAGAACACCCGAACCTCTCCCTGGGTGTCGTCGGTCAGCAGCTCGATCAGGTCATCGACGTGATCGGCGGTGGCGCACGCACTCAGGGCGATCGCGACACCGTCCTGCTCCGGCTCGCTCTGCGCGTTCTCGTGGCAGGCACGAAGCCGGTCCCAGTAGCCGATGGAGTCCCGCACCGCCAGCGCACGCCCGATGCCCTCCATGATGACCGGCGGGTACCCCCCGGCCTCGAGGTGCTTCATCAGGACCGGCAGCGCCTGGGGGTATGGCTCGGAGGTGTTGACCAGGTCGTACACCGACTCGGTCACCGGCGCCCCCACCTCTTCGAGGTCCGCCACCAGCGGCCGCTGAGCCAAGTTCAACTCGCGGCGCCTGGCCACGCGCTTCTCCTCCTCCGCGCGTTCACGTGCCTGGAACTCCGGGTCGTTCGCCAGCTGGTCCATCAGCTCACCAGCCGTGATGTCACCTGATTCTCGTCTACCCATTCGGGATGTACCTCACCTTGATCGATCCGTCGCGAATCTTTTCCTTGAGCCTGCCGGACAGCCGGGTGTCGCTCCGCACATACAGGTAGAACGTCTTGTCACCCTTGTAATCAAGATAATCCCGGATCTGTCGCGTCAAACCTTGGTATTTCACATTCTTGATCTCCGTGATCGAATCTCTCGTGACCCCGTCGGCAATTCGGGGCTCTTCCCAGATGAGGGTGGAGTCGGTGGTGTGAGGTGGTGAATCGCACTGGGTTGAGTTCCTATGCGTTCCCTTGGCCAGCGAGTGCCGGCTGGGCTGATTCTTGGGCAGCGTAGTACGCCGCCTCGACCTCGAGCGGGGTGCGCATCTCTAGCTCCCCGTGCAGGCGCTGGTTGTTCCACCACCACACGTACTCCAAGGTCGCGAGCTCGACCTGCTCGATCGTGCGCCACGGTCCGCGCCGTCTGATGAGCTCGGTCTTGTAGAGCCCATTGACGGCCTCGGCGAGCGCGTTATCGAAGGAGTCCCCGACGGTTCCCGTGGATGGCTTCGCGCCGAGCTGGCCGATGCGGTCGGTGTAGACGATCGAGAGGTAGTTCGACCCGTGGTCGGCGTGGTGGACCAGGCCCGTGAGGTCGACCGCGCCCTCGCGCTTGGCTTCCCAGGCGGCCATGTCGAGGGCTTGTAGCGGGAGGACGTCGGACTTCAACGTCGCAGCGACGTTCCATCCCACGATCCGCCGCGAGTAGACGTCGGTCACGAACGCGACGTAGGCGAACCCCGACCAGGTCGCGACGTAGGTGATGTCGGCAACCCACAGCCGGCGCGGTGCAGGCGCCTGAAAGCGGCGTTGGACCAAGTCAGCCGGCTTCACCGCCGCGGGGTCGGACTTGGTGGTGAAGACCTTCTTCGACCGCTTCACGCCCCGCACGCCCGCGATCCCCATGAGCCGGGCGGTCTGGTCGCGACCGACTTCCCATCCCTGGCGCCGCATCAGGGCGTGCATCTTCCGCACGCCGTAGACGCCGTAGTTCTCGCCGTGCAGCCGGAGGATCTCGGGCACCAGCAGCTCGTCCTTGAGCGACCGGGCCGAAGGTGGCCTGGTCTTGGCGGCCCGGTAGCCGCGGGAGGTGATGAACCCACGAACTGCCGGGCGCAGCACCCGGCAGATGGCCTCGACCCCGAACTGATCCTTGTGCTCGTCGATGTAGCGGATCATCTCGTCGTGGGACGGTCGAGCTCCTTGGCGAAAAACACCGAAGCGGACTTCAAGATCTCGTTCGCCCGGCGAAGCTCGGCCACCTCACGCTTGAGCCGCTTGATCTCATCAGCCTCCTGCGACGTCGTCCCCGCGCGTTGTCCGCTGTCGATCTCGGCACGATGCACCCAGAGCCGAAGAGTCTCGACGTTCATCCCCAACAGCCCCGACACATGCCGCAGAGCGGCCGTCTCGTGCGGGTGCTCGGAGCGAACCTCGGCGACCATCCGGACCGCGCGCTCACGCATCTCGTTCGTGTACCTGGCCATCGTTCCCATCCTGACTGATCAAGCGGAACTCAACCCAGTGCGATTCACCGTACAGGNCGTCTCGTGCGGGTGCTCGGAGCGAACCTCGGCGACCATCCGGACCGCGCGCTCACGCATCTCGTTCGTGTACCTGGCCATCGTTCCCATCCTGACTGATCAAGCGGAACTCAACCCAGTGCGATTCACCCGTCAGACCTCGGGATGTCACGCGGGCGGGAAATATGAGGCCAATGTCTCGCGGGCCGCCTGTACATCGACTGACCCTTTCGTCTCGATGAGTAACTTCGCGAGCCGCTTGGGCCAGAGCGCGTGGACGCCCCTCGTAGCGAAGGCTCCGCCGATAAGCGGCCAGTCCGCCTCGACGAAGCAGAGCGCACCCGTGACAGGGATGTCGCCGACGACGTCACGCACGAGGTCGATCTGCTTCAGCACGCCGTCGACGAGCTTGGTGCAGTCGCGGCGACCGACCAGAACCTTCTCGACGCGGGCTCGAAGGATGCCGCCTTCGATCTTCAGTTCGGGCCGCCCCTTGTACCTCTTGGCGTCGATCACCCAGATGCCGGCGGCCGTGATGGCGATGTGGTCGACGTTGGCCTTCGTGCCGGCGATGCGCCGGTCATGCAGGACCGCGACCGACTCCGCCAGCGACTTCTACGTCAGCCAGTTCGTCGACAAGACCACCGGCGTGCACGGCCTGATCCGCAAGTCCGACTTCTGCTGAGACCGGGGCCCGACCGCCGTGACAGGGCTCATGGCGGCCGGTGGCACCGTCGCGCTCCGACGGGGTGCCGGCCTGCATGCCAGGGCTGGCACTCCAGCGTGCCTCCCGGGTTGGACGGTCAAGGCCGCGAAGCCGGTTCCGCAGGGCCCGGGAGGTGCCACCCGTCGCGTTCGACCTCCTTCTCCACACCTGCGCGTCGTCCACGCCCAGCACGGTGTGCTGGGCGTGACGGCCATGGTCGAGACCTCCCCGTCCTGACAGGAGGTGCGCTGCGCGTGCACCTCCACGTCGCGATGCCGACCGGTTGCGCCCGGCCCCTGGGCGTGGGGCCCGGGGTCGGTCTTCTGCTACGACCGGGGCAGGCCGGCCGACCACAGCGCCGCGGCGATCAGGGCGGGCTGGCCGAACAACCGCGCGAGTCGCTTGCCATCGGTGTCGAGGCCAAAACTGTCTCGCCGCGCCGCATACTGGTCGATGTTGCCGGGGAAGACCGCGGCATAGAACCCAGCCAGGGCACCACCGGTCAGCATGCGATGACGCGGCAGCGCCAGCATCGCGCTGCCGGCCAAGACTTCGGCGACGCCGGAGCCGATGACCACGGGATCCTTGTCACCGGGGAACCAGTCGGGCACCTGTGCCTGGAACTCCTGGCGCTTGAAGCTCAGGTGGGAGACGCCGGCGTAGACCATGAACGCTCCGAGCGCGATTCGTGCGAGTTCTTGGGAGCGGTGTGTGGTGGGCATGGAAATGATCCTCCTGGATGGTGGTTGTCACTCGAGTTGGGTGGACAGGTCGTCCAGGAATGCCTTCACCTGGACGAGCTTTTCTGGTGGGCCCGGGTAGAGCGCGAGCATCTGTGCGGGAACTCCGGTTGCCCTGCACCGCAGCGAACTCCCCTCCTGGGTCAGGCTGATCAGGCGGCGCCGTTCATCGTTGCCACTCCACGACCGGGTGACGAGACCAGCCTGCTCCAGCCGTCGCAGCAGGGGGGTCAGGGTGCCGCTGTCGAGGTGCAGCCGAGCTCCGATGTCATTGACACCGACGGGCTTGTCAGCGTGCCACAGGACGAGCATGACGAGGTATTGGGGATAGGTGAGGCCGATGTCCTCGAGCAGTGGCCGGTAGGCGCGCGTCACCGCCCTGCTGGCCCTGTACAGGGAGAAGCAGAGCTGGTGGTCGAGGTCGGGGATCTGGTCACTCACACCCCAAGCCTACCTCAGACACAATCTGATTGTGCGCAATCCACTTGTGCGCTATGTTGTCTCTGCAATCGCGAGGCAGGAGAGGCCTCGCACAGACGCCGCCCAGGAGGCACCATGATCGAGATCGAGCCCGTCTACACCACCGAGGCCATCGCCACCGGCGCAGGCCGCAACGGCCACGTCCAGACCGCCGACGGCCGGCTCTCGTTCGACCTGGCCATCCCGCAGGAGATGGGCGGCAGCGGTGAGGGCGCCAACCCCGAACAGTTGTTCGCCGCCGGTTACGCCGCCTGCTTCCACTCCGCCCTGCAGATGGTGGCCCGCCACGCGCACAAGGATCTCGGCGATTCGTCGGTGGGTGCCCAGGTGAGCATCGGCAAGGCCGGTGAGGGGTTCGGCCTGGCAGTCACCCTTGAGGTCGTCATCCCCGACCTGCCCGACGACGAGGCGCAGCAGCTGGCCAACCAAGCCCACCAGGTGTGCCCCTACTCGAACGCCACCCGCGGCAACATCCGCGTCGACGTCGTCGTCGTCGACGACTGACCCTCCCGCCTCGCCGCGACACCAACGCGTTGGGCCCCACCCACCGCGCCACCTGCACCGCCCCAACCCATCGACACAACGGAGGCAACCATGACCACCTACCGCACACAGAACCCCTCGACAGGCAAGGTCGTCCGCAGCTGGGGCTCCCTCGACCCACGCGAGGTGGGCACGGCCATCGACACCGCCGAGGAGGCCTTCACCTCCTGGCGGCGCACGAGCGTCGAGGAGCGCGCCGGTGTGCTGGCCCGGACCGCGCACCTGTTCGAGCAGAGGGCGGAGGAGCTTGCCGGAATCGCGGCCTCCGAGATGGGAAAGCCCGTCTCCCAGGGCATCGCCGAGGCGCAGCTGGTCGCCCAGATCTTCGACTACTACGCCCAGCGCGCCGACGAGCTGATGGCCGACGAGGTCCTGCCGGACCAGGGGGCGAACTCCTCCCGCGTGGAGAAGCAGCCCCTGGGCGTCCTGCTGGGCGTGATGCCGTGGAACTTCCCCTACTACCAGATCGCCCGGTTCATCGCACCCAACCTGCTGCTCGGCAACACGCTGCTGCTGAAGCCGGCCTCGATCTGCGCTGCTTCCGCCCTCGAGATGGAAAAGCTCCTCGACCAGGCCGGTCTGCCGAAGGGAGTCCACCAGACGCTCCTCGTGGACAGCTCCCAGATCGAGGACATCATCGCCGACCCGCGCGTGCGCGGTGTCTCCCTCACCGGGAGTGAGGGCGCGGGGGCCTCGGTCGCCGCCGCAGCCGGCAAGCACCTCAAGAAGGTGGTGCTGGAGCTCGGAGGTTCCGACCCGTTGATCGTCCTCGGTGGTGACATCGACGCGGTGGCGAGCACCGCCGCCCGGGCGCGGTTGAGCAACGCCGGCCAGGCCTGCAACTCGCCCAAGCGGATGATCGTGCTCGACGAGTTCTACGACACCTTCGTCGACAAGCTGTCGGCTGCCTTCTCCGCAGCGGTCGTCGGGGACCCCCAGGATGGGGCCACCGACGTGGGCCCCATGTCGAGCACCGATGCCCGCGACGAGCTGATGGAGCTTGTCGACGATGCCGTGGGCCACGGCGCCCACGTCCTCGTCGGCGGCTACCCGCGCGAGGGTGCCGGCGCCTTCATGGAGGCGACCGTACTGACCGACGTGACCCGCGACATGCGGGCCTGGTCGGAGGAGCTGTTCGGACCGGTCGCGGTCGTGTGCCGCGCCGCGGACGTGGACGAGGCCGTTGCCCTGGCCAACGAGACCGACTTCGGACTGAGCGGCTCGGTGTGGTCCGACGACCTCGAACTCGCCGAGGCCACCGCCCGCCGCCTCGACGTGGGCATGGCCTACGTCAACGAGCACGGCACCAGCCTCGCCGGACTGCCCTTCGGCGGCGTCGGCCGCTCTGGCTTCGGCCGGGAACTGGGCGACTACGGCGTCGACGAGTTCGTCAACAAGCGTCTGGTCCGCGTTTCCGACCCCGTGGGTCCTGAGCAGTGAACCCCGCCCCAACCCGGGGCACAGCCACCCCTGACCATGGAACCACTCCACGAGACATCGAAAGGAAGATGCCATGTCCCGCATCCTGATGATCCTCACATCCCACGACCAACTCGGTGACACCGACCGTAGGACCGGTTTTTGGCTCGAGGAGTTCGCCGCTCCCTACTACGTGTTCCGCGATGCCGGACACGACATCACCCTGGCCTCGCCGAAGGGCGGGCGACCGCCGGTCGACCCGACCAGCACGCTGCCGCAGATGCAGACCGACTCCACCCGTCGATTCGAGGCCGACGACGCGGCCAAGGCTGCCCTGACGACCAGCACCCCTTTGTCGGAGGTTGACGTGAGCCAGTTCGACGCGGTCTTCTACCCGGGCGGCCACGGCCCGCTGTGGGACCTCGTGGAGGATCCCACCTCGCAGCAGATCATCCTCGACAGCGGCGCCGCCGGCAGGCCGCTGGGCCTGGTCTGCCACGCCCCCGGCGTGCTGCATGCCATCAAGAAGCAGGACGGGACGTCGTTCATCACCGACCGTTCGGTGACTGGCTTCACCAATGGCGAGGAGGAGGCCGCCGGGCTGACCGACATCGTCCCGTTCCTGGTCGAGGACTCCCTCAGGGAAGCGGGCGCCCGCTACAGCAAGGGCCCCGACGGTGACAGCTACGTCGTCACGGACGGCACGCTGGTCACCGGGCAGAATCCGGCCTCGTCGGCTGATGCCGCCCGCCGCCTCCTCGACCTGCTGACCCACTGACCACCACCCACCCACAGAAGTACAGGGATGACCACACACACCCGCGAGATCCACCTCGCCTCCCGCCCCGACGGGAAGCCCACCCTTGACAATTTCCGCACCGTCGAGGTCGACCTGCCCGATCTCGATGACGGTCAGGTCCTCGTCCGCAACACCATCATGTCGGTGGACCCGTACATGCGCGGCCGCATGAACGACGTCGAGTCCTACGTGCCCCCCTTCCAGATCGACCAGCCGCTGGACGGCGGCGCCGTCGGCACGGTGATCGAGTCACGGGTGGAGCAGTTGCCCGTGGGCACCAAGGTGACCCACGGCCTCGGGTGGCGGGAACACGCCATCCTGGCCGGTGATGCGGTGCGACCGTTGACAGCCCGGGGCGTGCCGGACAGCGCCTACCTGGGCGTACTGGGCATGCCCGGCCTGACCGCCTACGCGGGTTTGCTGCTGGCCGGCGAGATGCGTGAGGGCGATGCCGTCTTCGTCTCCGGCGCGGCGGGAGCAGTCGGCTCGGCCGTCGGACAGATTGCCAAGCTCAGGGGCGCTTCCCGGGTGATCGGCTCGGCTGGCACCCCCGAGAAGATCGCCCGTCTGGAGGAGCTCGGCTTCGATGCTGCCTTCAACTACCACGACGGCGACGTGACCGAGCAGCTCGCGAAGGCCGCCCCGGAGGGCATCGACGTGTACTTCGACAACGTCGGCGGTGACCACCTGGAGGCCGCGATCGCGAACCTGCGCACCGATGGCCGGGTGGCGATGTGCGGGGCCATCAGCCAGTACAACTCCACCGAGCCGGCCTCCGCCCCGCACAACCTGGCGCTGGCCATCGGCAAGCGGCTCACGCTGCGTGGGTTCGTGATCGCCAAGTACGCCGAGCAGGCGAGGGCGGACTTCGAGCGGGACATGGGCCGTTGGATCGCCGACGGCTCCATCCACTGGGACGAGACCGCCCGTGACGGTCTCGACGCCGCCCCACAGGCCTTCATCGATCTGCTGGACGGTGCCAACACCGGCAAGATGATCGTGAACCTCTGAGCAGGTCATCGGCTGCCTTCGTCCGCGGTGACATCACCACGGACAGTTGACCGGGGGGACCTCCGAATGGGCTGGGCGTTGGCATGCCCACGATCCTGCGGAGGTCCCCCCGGTGCGCCCCGAGGCCTGGTGGCCGCCAGTGGTGACGGCGGCCTGCTGGTAGCCGACGCCCCTCGGCGGCCGCACGTTGCTGATGCAGTTGCGCTCCGCGTCGTGGGGGGCCTACCCCCGGTTCGTGGACACGGGGGTTGTTTACGCTGCGAGCGCCAGCGTAGCGGTGTAGGCGCGCTCGTAGGCGTTCGGGGAGAGGTAGCGGCACCAGGAATGGCGGCGCTTGGTGTTGTAGCGGGTCAGCCATCGGAACATCTTGCGGCGGCAGGACAGCTCGTCGGTGAAGCACGCGGCGTCCCGGAGAACCTCGCGCTTCAGCGTCGCGTTGAATGACTCTGCCATCGCGTTGTCGGCGCTGGTGCCGACGGCTCCCATCGACTGGATGACGCCGAGTTGCTGGCAGAGCTCGGCGTAGGCCTTGGAGGTGTAGACGGCAGGTTCAACCAGTCGATGCAACACCGTGTTGTTGAAGGGAGCGTAGTTGCTCTTCGAAGACCTCGGCGGGGGTCTTCCACCCGAGGACCTTGCGGGGCCTGTTGTTCAGTGCGTATGCGACGGCTTCGAGGTCCTCGGCCGACCAGCGGGACAGGTCGGTGCCCTTGGGGAAGTACTGCCGCAGAAGCCCGTTGGTGTTCTCGTTGGTCGGCCGCTGCCAGGGCGAGTGCGGGTCGGCGAAGAACACCTTGGTGCCGGTCGCCAGCGCGAACGTTGCGTGGCCGGAGAGTTCCTTGCCGCGGTCCCAGGTGATGGTCTTGCGCAGCTGCTCGGGCAGCGTGGTCATCGATCTGGTGAGCGCGGCGTTCATCGCTTCGGCTCCGTAGCCACCCAGGGCCGGCCCGTTCTTCACGTGCGGCTTCTCGCCCCAGCCCTCCAGCCGCGGCAGGTATACGAGCAACGCGCTCCGGCTGCTGCGTTCGACGAGGGTGCCGATCGCTGACCTGCCGGTGCCGATGATCAGATCGCCCTCCCAGTGACCGGGTACGGCACGGTCATCGGCCTCGGCCGGACGCTCGGACAGGACGACATCAGCGGTGACGTGCCCTTGCGCCTTGTTGCGCGTACGGGCCCGCGGCCGCCGCAGCGCTCGACCGGTGCGCAGGCAGGCGACCAGCTCGCGCTGGAGCGCGCCACGCCCCTGGATGAACAGCGACTGGTAGATCGCCTCGTGGCTGATGCGCATGGACTCATCATCGGGGAAGTCGACCTTCAGCCGCTGTGAGATCTGCTCCGGGCTCCACGCCGTCGACCACGGACGATCCTGGCGGTGCGGCTTGTTCAGCCCCTTCCACGCAGGCGGTCTCGGACCCTCGACGGGCGTGCCGTCAGGTCCCCGGACGCTGCCCGCGAGCCGTTCTTGGACGTACTGCCGCAACCGTTCGTTCTTGACGAGTTTCGCGGTCTTGGGGCGCTTGGCCGCCTGCTGAGCCTTCCACTGCGCCACCCCCGCCCGGTACTCCAGCTTCCCGCCACGGGTGGCGGCGTTGCGGCGCAGTTCGCGTGAGATCGTCCCCGGGTCACGACCGATCGCGTGGGCGATCTGGCGCACTCCCTGACCTCGGGCGCGCAGGATCGCGATCTCCTCGCGTTCCTCGAAAGACAGGTAACGGCCCATGGGCTCGGCCAGACAGATCGGTGGCATGCCGCCAGCGTGACGAAACCAGCGCGAGCCCACCGGCACGGACACGCCCACCCTCACCGCAGCCTCGGCCGAGGTGATGCCCGTGGCGATCAACCGCCAGAACTGTCGCTGCACCGCCCGCGAGGGCTCGGGCCGTCCAGGCGAACGCATTGGCGGGCGCAACGCCCGATCCGCACGCCACTGCCGACGAAGCCCCTCCGGTACATCGCTGGTCTTCCTACGCCAGTCGCTCGTCGCCATCCCTGAACACCTCCATGATCGAGGTGTTGCGACGACCAGTTGAATCCGCCNGAAGTACTGACCGGCGCGGGCCAGGAACGCCGCGCAGGTCGTGCCCTTCTCGTCGGGGTGGATCTCGCTGTAGGCCAGGCGGGAATGGTCATCGACGGCTGAGTGCACGTAGTCGAAACCGATCCGGGCCCGACGGTTCTTGGCGGCGGTGGCCGCCGCCGCCAGGAACCGTCGGGCCCGTATCGGTTACGACTACGTGCACTCGGCCGTCGATGACCATTCCCGCCTGGCCTACAGCGAGATCCATCCCGACGAGAAGGGCACGACCTGCGCGGCGTTCCTGGCCCGCGCCGGCCGGTACTTCGCCGCGCACGGCATCACGCGGATCGAGCAGGTCATCACCGACAACGCGTTCGCCTACCGGCACAGCCACGCGTTCGCCGACGCGGTGACCGGCCTGGGTGCCACCCACATCTTCATCAAGCCCCACTGCCCCTGGCAGAACGGGAAGGTCGAGCGGTTCAACCGGACCCTGACCACCGAATGGGCCTACCGGCAGGCCTACCCCAGCAACACCGCCCGAACCCTCGCCCTTGACCCCTGGCTGACCTACTACAACACTCGCCGACGCCACTCAGCCCTCGCAGGCCTCCCCCCGACCAGCCGTCTGTCATGAACGTCTCTGCCGGGTACAGCTAGGCGGGCGGCGGGTCATCGAGTCCCTCGTCGATGACCCGGTCGTCGGCAAGGAGGCCACCGCCTTCGTCACCCGCGCCCGGAAACGAGCCGCGAAGAAGGCCCGCAAGACCTGACCGGCGCCCTTCGGCTGCCATGCTCGGGGCATGTCGACCGCACTCGTCACCGGGGCCTCCGCCGGCCTCGGCCACGCCTACGCCACCGCCCTCGCCGCCCGGGGCCACGACCTCGTCCTCGTCGCCCGGGACGCCCCCCGTCTGGAGGACCTGAGCGCCGAGCTCGTGGCTGCCCACGGCGTCGAGGTGGAGGTGCTGCCCGCCGACCTCGCCGACCGTGAGCAGCTCCAGCGCGTCGCCGACCGTCTCGCCGACCCCGCCCGCCCCGTCGACCTGCTCGTGAACAACGCCGGCTTCGGCATCGCGACGCCGTTCCTCGACACCCCGGTCGAGGACGAGGAGCGGATGCTCGACGTCCTCGTGCGGGCCGTGCTCGTCCTGACCCACGCGGCGGCCGGGTCGATGCGGGAACGGGGCCACGGGGCCGTGCTCAACGTGGCCTCGGTCGCTGCCTTCATCACCTCGGGCACGTACTCGTCCGCCAAGTCGTGGGTCACGGTCTTCTCGGAGTCGCTCGACGGGCAGCTCGCCGGCACCGGGGTGAGCGTCACCGCCGTGTGCCCCGGGTTCGTCCGGACCGAGTTCCACGAGCGCGCGGGCATCGACCAGGGCGACCGGACGGGGCTGTTCTGGCTGTCGGCCGAGCGGGTCGTCGACAGCTCGCTCGACGCGCTGGGCGCCGGTCGGCCGGTCGTCGTGCCGTCGCCGCAGTACGCCGCGCTCGTCGGGGTGCTGCGGCACCTCCCGCGCCCCGTGCTGCGCGGGGGTCTTGCCCGTCGCCACCGCCCCACGCGGTGACGGTCGATCCCGCCCTCCCGACATGCAGAAGCGCTGGGAACCCATCCCGCGCGCCCGACAAGAGGACTTCTGCATGCCCGGCGGGTGGTTGTTTGGGGATCCAGCGGGGGCGTCGCCTCGGGTCACAGGACGGTCACGACAGCACGGTTACCCCGGACAAAGTTTGAACAAACGCTGGACATGTGTCTAAGGTTTGAGTGTTTGCGCTGGTCAGGCCCCCCCTGGCTGGTTGGACAACGACCGCCGTATCCGGCGGTCGAACCACAAGGAGAGACACACATGCGCAAGTACCTCGTTCCCGTCGCGGCCGCCGCGGCCGTCATGACCGCCCCGGTCGTCGCCCACGCCGAGGCCCCGGCCGCGCAGATCGTCGCCGCCGACAGCTCGTCCACCTCCGACGCTGGCGACACCGCCAGCGACGCCGTCGACAACGCCAGTGAGGGTGCGACCGACGCCACGGACTCGACCAAGGACACCGCCAAGGACGTCGAGGACGAGGGCAGCTGGAAGTGGGGCCTCCTCGGTCTCCTCGGTCTCCTCGGCCTCGGTGGTCTGCTGAAGAAGAACCGCCCCGAGCACCACGACCACGTCGCGACGGCCACGCACACCACCCCGGCCCGCCGCGTCGACACCGACACCACCGCCCGTCGTGTGGACGTCGACCGCGACGGTCGCGACGACCTGGGCCGCGACCGCATCTGATCCGATCCGGTCGGCTCGTCCGACCACCGGGGGCCCGCCCCCTCGAGACACCGCCCGCTGGGGCGTCGACCATCCGGTCGGCGCCCCAGCGGCGTTCGTGAGCCTCCCTAGACTCGGTGCCATGACCGCACCCGAGAGCCCCGACATCGCCGCCGACCGCGCCCGCCTCCTGGAGATCATCCGGGCGAAGGCCGTCGTCCACGGGCGGGTCACCCTCTCGTCGGGCGCCGAGGCGGACTACTACGTCGACCTGCGTCGGATCACCCTCGACGGCGAGGCCGCCCCGCTCGTCGGTCGCGTCATGCGTGACCTCGTCGCCGACCTCGCGCCCGACGCCGTCGGGGGCCTGACACTCGGCGCCGACCCCGTCGCGACCTCGGTCCTGCACGCCGCCGCGGCGGCCGGCGACCGGGTCGACGCGTTCGTCGTCCGCAAGGCGGGCAAGGCGCACGGGCTCCAGCAGCGGATCGAGGGCCCGTCGATCGCCGGGCGCCGGGTCGTCGTCCTCGAGGACACGACGACGACGGGCGGGTCCCCGCTCGAGGCGGTCTCCGCGGTCCGCGAGGCCGGTGGAGAGGTCCTGGCCGTCGCGACGATCGCCGACCGGGCGACGGGGGCGGGCGAGCGCATCGAGGCCGAGGCCGGGGTGCCCTACCGCTTCGTCTACTCCCTGCAGGACCTCGGGCTCGCCTGAGCCGCCAAGGGTCCTGGGGTCAGTCCAGCGCCTCGTCGAGCTCCTCGACCGCGGTCTTGCCGCCCCGGCGGGCCCGCCACCACTCCCAGACCATCGGCAGCACCGAGACCGCGACGATGAGGAGGATCGCGATCTCGAGGTTGTCGTGGACGGCCTTGATCCCGCCGAGGGCGTACCCCAGGAGCGTGAGCGAGCATGCCCACAGGACCGCCCCGACGGCGCTCCACGTGAAGAACTTCGCCCGGTCCATCCGGCCCACCCCGGCGACGACGGTGACGAAGGTGCGGACGATCGGCACGAACCGGCCGATGACCAGCGCCTTCGGTCCGTGGTGCTCGAAGAACTCGATCGTGTCGTCGAAGTACTTCTTGCGCAGGAAGCGCCCGTCCCGCTCGTACAGCGCCGGGCCGATCTTGCGGCCGATCTCGTACCCGACGACGTTGCCGAGGAACGCGGCCGCCGTGAGCAGCGCGCAGGCCAGGGCGATGTTGAGGTCGACGTCACCCCGGCGGATGAACATGCCCACGGCGAACAGGAGCGAGTCCCCGGGCAGGATCGGGAAGAAGAGGCCGCACTCGACGAAGACGATGACCATCGACACCCAGAAGAAGGCGTTGCCGAACCGGGCCAGCAGCCACTCGGGATCCATCCAGCTCATCGGGGTCGCTCTCTCGTCGGGGGGTGCCGGCGGGGTGCGGCGCAGACAGGGTAGGCGCTGACCCGGGACGTCCGCTGGACGTGCGCGTCGCTCGCCGCGCCGGCGGGCGGATCCTCGTCCGACCCCTGCACCCGTGCCGGACCCCCGCCGGCCCCTCCCCAAAGGTCCTTGCCGCCATGCTCACTGCCCGCCGCGGTCTCGCCGCCGCCTCCGTCCTCGCTGCGCTCGCCCTCGGTGCGTGCTCCGCCCCCGCGTCCGACACCGCCGCCAGCTCGACCGGCGCGGCGGCCGACTGCTCGACCGACGCCCTGCAGACGAAGGCGAAGGGCAAGCTCACCATCGCCACCGACAGCCCGGCCTACGCCCCGTGGTTCGTCGACGACGAGCCGTCGAACGGCAAGGGGTACGAGTCCGCCGTGGCGTACGCGATCGCCGACGAGCTCGGTTTCGCCAAGGACGACGTCGTCTGGACGAAGGCGACGTTCAACAGCGTCGTCCAGCCCGGCGACAAGAAGTTCGACCTCGACCTCAATCAGGTCTCCATCAGCGACAAGCGCAAGAAGGCCGTCGACTTCTCCAGCGGCTACTACGACGTGCGCCAGGCCGTCATTACGACGAAGAAGAGCAAGGCCGCGGGTGCGAAGTCCGTCGCGGACCTGGCCGACGTCAAGCTCGGCGCGCAGGTCGGGACGACCTCGTACACGGCGATCCAGGACCAGATCAAGCCGGCCCAGGACGCGAGCGTCTTCGACACGAACGACCAGGCCGTCCAGGCCCTGAAGAACGGTCAGATCGACGCCCTCGTCGTCGACCTGCCGACGGCGTTCTACATGACCGCCGCCCAGCTCGACGACGGCGTCATCGTCGGCCAGCTCCCGAGCACCGGTGAGGGCGAGCAGTTCGGCGCGGTCCTGCCGAAGGGCTCGCCGCTCACCGAGTGCGTGAGCAAGGCCGTCGACACCCTCCGCGAGGACGGCACGCTGGAGAAGCTGCAGAAGCAGTGGCTCGCCGGCAAGGGCGCCCCCGAGCTCTCCTGAGCCCGGACCTCGAGGACCGCATGAGTCACGCCAGCCCGCCCGGTGCCGACGCGCCGGCGTGGACCCCGTCGCAGGTCGAGGTCGACCGGCGCCGCTTCCGGCAGCGCCGGACGGCCCGGTCGACCGGCCTGTCGGCGCTGAGCACCCTCGCGGTCCTCGGCGTGCTCACGGCGCTGCTCGTCGGGTCGCCGGGGTGGCCGCGGGTGCGGGAGACGTACTTCGACCCGGCCAAGGCGGTCGAGAGCCTGCCCGCCGTCGCCGAGGGGATCTGGCTCAACGTCCGGATCATGATCGTCTGCGCGGTGCTCATCGCGGTCCTCGGGCTCGTCATCGCGATCATGCGGACGATGCGGGGCCCGGTCGCCTTCCCGCTGCGCCTGGCCGCCACCGTGTACGTCGACCTCTTTCGCGGGCTGCCGCTGCTGCTCGTCATCTACCTCCTCGGGTTCGGCGTGCCCGGCCTGGGGCTGTCCGGGGTGACGTCCTCGGTGCTCGTCTGGGGCTGTGCGGCGCTCGTGCTCTGCTACGGCGCGTACGTCGCCGAGGTGTTCCGGGCCGGGATCGAGTCGATCCACCCCTCGCAGCGGGCGGCGGCGCGGGCGCTCGGCCTCACCCACCGCCAGACGCTGCGGCACGTCGTCGTCCCGCAGGCCGTGCGGCGGGTCATGCCGGCCCTGATGAACGACCTCGTGTCGCTGCAGAAGGACTCCGGCCTCATCGCGGTGCTCGGCGTCGTCGACGCGATCCGCGCGGCGCAGATCAGCAGCGCGAGCGACTTCAACTACACCCCGTACGTCGTCGCCGGGGTCCTGTTCATCTGCCTCACGGTCCCGATGGCGCGGTTCACCGACTGGCTCGCCCGGCGCCAGGGGATGCACGTCTCCGGGGGTGCCGTGTGAGCCTGCTCGACGTCCGCGGCGTGCGGAAGGCGTTCGGGGAGACCCTCGTCCTCGACGACCTGGACCTCTCGCTCGACGAGGGGGAGTGCGTCGTCCTCATCGGTGCCTCGGGGTCGGGCAAGTCGACCCTCCTGCGGTGCATCGACCTGCTCGAGGTCGTCGACGACGGGACGATCCATCTCGACGGGCAGGACATCACCGACCCCCGGGTCGATGCCGACGCCGTCCGCGCCCGGATGGGGGTCGTCTTCCAGCAGTACAACCTCTTCCCGCACATGAGCGTGCTGGACAACGTCGTGCTCGCGCCGGTCCGGGTCCACGGCGTGCCGCGGGCTGAGGCGCGCGAGCGGGCCACGGCGATGCTCGAGCGCGTCGGCCTGGCGGAGAAGGCCCACGCCCGCCCGGACGACCTCTCCGGGGGTCAGCAGCAGCGCGCGGCGATCGCCCGGGCCCTGGTCACCGACCCGCGGCTGCTCCTGCTCGACGAGGTGACCTCCGCACTCGACCCCGAGCTCGTCGGGGAGGTGCTCGACCTGCTGCGGGCCCTGCGGGACGAAGGACGGACGATGCTGCTCAACACCCACGAGATGGGGTTCGCCCGGCGCGTCGCCGACCGGGTGTGCTTCCTCTCCGGCGGGCGGGTGCTCGAGCAGGGCCCGCCGGAGCAGGTGCTGGAGAACCCCCAGCACGAGCGGACGGCCGGCTTCCTCTCGCGCCTGCACACGTGACGCAGCCGCGGGAGGTCGGCGTCGGGCCGTGGGAAGGCCCGTGGCCGGAGGACCCCCGGCTCGACCCGGACCTGCTGCGCGAGGGGGACCGGCGCAATGTCGAGGACCGCTACCGCTACTGGCGGCACGAGGCGATCGTCGCCGAGCTCGACACCCGGCGGCACGAGGTCCACGTCGCCATCGAGAATTGGGAGCACGACCTGAACATCGGCTCGGTCGTCCGCACCGCGAACGCCTTCAACGTCGCCGCCTTCCACGTCGTCGGGCGCCGGCGGTGGAACCGGCGGGGCGCGATGGTCACCGATCGCTACCAGCACGAGCTCCACCACCCGGACGCCACCGCACTCGCGACGTGGGCGGCCACCGGGGCACCCGACGGCGGCCCGGTGACGGTGCTCGGCATCGACAACGTCCCCGGTTCCGTCCCGCTGGAGACCTACGACCTGCCCCGGCACTGCGTCCTCGTCCTCGGGCAGGAGGGTCCGGGGCTCACTCCGCAGACCCAGGCGGTGTGCGCCGACGTCCTGCATATCACCCAGTACGGCTCGACCCGCTCGATCAACGCCGGCGCGGCGGGGGCCATCGCTCTGCACGCGTGGGTCCGACGCCACGTCGAGGGTCAGCGCCCCGTCCGCTCCTGAGGCTCCTCGAGCGGGGTGCCGTCCTCGTCGACGAGCTCCGGTGCGACGACCGGGGCGACGAGCGGCACGGGCGGGTGGTGCCCCCGCACGGCGCGGAAGGTCCACAGCTTGTTGACGACGAAGTTCACCGGGGTCGTCAGGACGATGGTGACGAGCTGGCTCCAGTACTCGCGCGAGCGCAGGCCCGAGTCCTCGTGGAACCACGGCTCCGGCAGGTAGAGCGCCGACGTCGGGTTGGTCATCGCGACCTTGGCGAAGATGCCGACGAACGCCGAGACCGACCCGACGAGCAGGAACGGCCAGAACTCCGAGACCCACGACGCGTGCCGGCTCGAGCCGAAGGTCCACGACCGGTTGAGCTGGAAGTTCGTGAGGTTCGCGACGAGGAAACCGGCGATCCACACGAGGATCGAGAAGCGGAGGTTGAACTGCGAGCCGGGGATGTCCCAGATGATATCTTGGGCGTTCCGGGTGCCGCCGTTCGCCTTGTTCATCAGCACCGCGACGGCCATGTTCACGAGCACGCCGGACGCACCGACGACGCCGAACCGGAGGAACTGCTTCAGGTTCTGGCGGTGCCGGTGGGAGAGGCGGGCAGGTGTCATCACGGGGTCATCACTGACCGGCCACCCTACGGGTGCGGTCTGGGAGCTGCCTCAGCGGCGCGCGAGCGTCGCGATGACGGCGCGGTGCTCGGTGCCGCCGACCCGGGCGGTGCGGGTGTCGACGACGGCGAGGTCGGTGAGGACGTACGACGTCCGGGCGACGGCGATCGGGTTGGCCGGTGAGCCGGCGTACGTCGCGTCGAGGCCGTGCCCGACGGCGTCTGCGGCGTCGGTCAGGCCGCAGCGGGTCAGGGCCGCGCGCAGGCTCGGGTGGTCGACGCTGCCGTTGAGGTCCCCGGCGGCGACGGTGGCGGTGGGGCCGGGCTCGATGCGCGGGTCGCTCCACCGGCACCCGCGCGCGACGGCGTCGAGGTCGGCACGCCACTGCATCTCCCGCCCGCCCAGCGGCGAGGTGGTGTGGACGTCGGCGACGACGACCGGGCCGAGGTCGGTGCGGGCGATGACGCGCGGCGAGTAGCGCGGCATCCCCTCGACGGGCTCGGCGAGCGTCATCGGTTCCCGCGACCACACGACCGCCGCGTAGGCGCCGGTCGTCATGTGCTCCTCGAGGGTCGGGACGCGGCCCTCGCGGTGGGGCAGGAGCTGGTCGAGGTTCGTCCCCTCGGCGTTCGTCAGGGTCCCCGGCGTGACCTCCTGGCCGACGAGCACGTCGACGTCGTGCTCCTCGACGAGGCGCGCGACCTGCGCCACGTCCGCCTTGCCGAACCGCATGTTGAGGGTCATGACGACGAGCCGGTCGTCCCCCTGCGGTGGTGCGGTCGAGCCGACCGCCCGCGGCACGAGCACCGCCGCGCACGTCAGGGCGGCGACGGTGAGGGCGGCCGCGAGCCGCCGGGCGCCCAGGAGGGCGGCGAGCGCCCCCGCCACCGCAGCGCCGAACCCCACCCACGGCCACAGCGTGAGCAGCGCCAGCGGCAGGTCGGACCCGTCGCGGTCGGCGATCTTCGCGGCGACGAACACCGCGACGACCGCGAGCGCCCCCCAGCCGACGATGCGACCGCCCCAGCGTGACACGAGTTCCACGGCCCTGATCCTCCCAGCCGCCGGGTCGTGGAAGGATCGGAACGAAGAATCATCCCCCGCCCGAAGGAGCGCACCGTGCCCATCGCAACCCCCGAGGTCTACGCCGACATGCTCGACCGCGCGAAGGCGGGCTCCTTCGCGTACCCGGCGATCAACGTCACCTCGAGCCAGACGCTCAACGCCGCCATCCGGGGCTTCGCCGAGGCCGGCTCGGACGGCATCGTCCAGGTGTCCACCGGCGGCGCCGACTACCTCTCCGGCCCGACGATCAAGAACATGGTCACCGGTTCGCTCGCCCTCGCCGCCTACGCCCACGAGGTCGCGAAGAACTACGACGTGAACATCGCGCTGCACACCGACCACTGCCCCAAGGACAAGCTCGACGGCTTCGTCCGGCCGCTGCTGCAGGCCTCAGCCGAGCAGGTGAAGCAGACCGGTCTGCCGATCTTCCAGTCCCACATGTGGGACGGCTCGGCCGTGCCGCTGGAGGAGAACCTCCAGATCGCCCAGGAGCTCCTCGAGCTCGCCGCGGCCGCGAAGATCATCCTCGAGGTCGAGATCGGTGTCGTCGGGGGCGAGGAGGACGGGGTCGCCAACGAGATCAACGACCAGCTGTACACGACCCCCGAGGACGCGCTGAAGACCGTCCAGGCCCTCGGACTGGGCGAGAAGGGCCGGTACATGGCCGCCCTGACGTTCGGCAACGTCCACGGCGTGTACAAGCCGGGCAACGTCAAGCTCCGCCCGGAGATCCTCAAGCAGTGCCAGGAGGCGATCGTCGCCAAGCACGGTGCGGACAAGGGTGAGCACCCGCTCGACCTCGTCTTCCACGGCGGGTCCGGCTCGACCGCCCAGGAGATCTCCGACGCGGTCGACTACGGCGTCGTCAAGATGAACGTCGACACCGACACCCAGTACGCCTTCACCCGCCCCGTCGCGGCCTGGATGATGAAGAACTACGACGGCGTCCTCAAGGTCGACGGCGAGGTCGGCAACAAGAAGCAGTACGACCCGCGCTCGTGGGGCAAGGAGGCCGAGGCGAGCATGGCCGCCCGCGTCGTCGAGGCCTGCGAGGCGCTGCGCAGCGCCGGGACGCACCAGAAGTGACGCACGGCAACCTGCTCGGCATCCCCGACACCCTCCTGCCGGAGGACCCGGCGGTCGCGCGGCTCGCGGCGGGGGAGTCCCCCGCCGCGGTCGCGGCCGCCGTGCCGGCCTCGAGCGCCGCCTGGGCCACGCTCGCCGAGGACGCGCTGGCCGACGGCCGCGACGTCGAGGCGTACGCGTACGCCCGGACCGGCTACCACCGCGGGCTCGACGCGCTCCGGCGCGCGGGCTGGCGGGGGCAGGGGCCCGTGCCGTGGTCGCACGAGCCGAACCGCGGGTTCCTCCGCGCGGTCGCGGCCCTGTCGCGCGCGGCGGGGGCGATCGGGGAGGCCGACGAGCAGGAGCGCTGCGCGGCGCTGCTGCGGGACTCCAGCGCCGACGCGGTCGGCGAGCTGCTCGGGAAGGACTGAGAGATGCCGGCGATCGTGCTGGTCGGCGCCCAGTGGGGCGACGAGGGCAAGGGCAAGGCGACCGACCTCATGGGCCGGGACGTCGATGTCGTCGTGAAGTTCAACGGGGGCAACAACGCCGGCCACACGGTCGTCATCGAGCAGCCGGACGGCACGAGCGAGACCTACGCGCTCCACCTGCTGCCCAGCGGGATCCTCACCCCGGGCGTGACAGCGGTCATCGGCAACGGCGTCGTCATCGACCTCGGCGTGCTCTTCGAGGAGATCGACGGGCTTCAGGCCCGCGGGGTGGACACGAGCAACCTGCGGATCAGCGCCAACGCCCACGTCATCGCGCCGTACAACCGGACGATCGACAAGGTGATGGAGCGCTTCCTCGGCAAGCGCAAGATCGGCACGACCGGGCGGGGCATCGGCCCGACGTACGCCGACAAGATGAACCGCATCGGCATCCGGGTCCAGGATCTGTTCGACGAGGGGATCCTGCGGCAGAAGGTCGAGGCGGCGCTCGAGGTCAAGAACCAGATGCTCGCGAAGATCTACAACACCCGCGCGGTCGAGGCCGATGCCGTGGTGGCGGAGCTGCTGTCGTACGTCGACCGGCTGCGGCCGATGGTGTGCGACACGGCGGAGCTGCTCGAGCGGCGGCTCGAGGCGGGCGAGAACGTCCTGCTCGAGGCCGGTCAGGCGACGCTGCTCGACGTCGACCACGGCACGTACCCCTTCGTCACCTCGTCGTCGGCGACGGCGGGCGGGGCGTGCACGGGGTCGGGGATCCCGCCGACGAAGGTCTCGCGGGTCATCGCGATCCTCAAGGCGTACACGACCCGGGTCGGCGAGGGGCCGTTCCCGACCGAGCTCGACGACGAGGACGGTCAGCGGCTGCGCGACGTCGGCCACGAGTACGGCACGACGACCGGTCGCCCGCGGCGGTGCGGCTGGCTCGACGCGGTCGTCGGGCGGTACGCGACGCGGATCAACGGCGTCACCGACTTCGTCATCACCAAGCTCGACGTCCTCACCGGTTTCGAGCAGCTGCCGGTGTGCGTGGCCTACGAGGTCGAGGGGGTGCGGCACGACTCGATGCCGGTGAGCCAGAGCGACTTCCACCACGCGGTGCCGGTGTACGAGATGCTGCCGGGGTGGTCGGAGGACATCTCCGGCTGCCGCCGGTTCGAGGACCTGCCGGAGAACGCGCAGCGCTACGTGCTGCGGGTCGAGGAGCTGATCGGCGCGCGGGTGTCGGCGATCGGCGTCGGCCCCGGTCGGGCACAGATCATCGAGCGCCACCCCCTCCTCGACGCCTGACCCGGGGCTCTCCGCGCACCGCTCCCTCGGCCCCGGGCCCGTCCGCCGCGATGTCGGCCGCCGACCGCGGCCACGGTCGCGGCGTCCGGCCTCAACCGCGGCGCGCAGGGTGGGTGAGCCGGCCGGTCAGATCGGGCCGCCGGGCGGGAAGGTCCGCTCCAGCCACCCCGGGCGGCGCAGGTCGGCCCAGGTGACCCGGACGACGCGGAACCCCGACGCGCGGATGAGGTCCTCCCGGCGTTTCTCCGCCACGAGCCCGGCCCGCCCGCCGGCGCCGTCGTACTTGAGCAGCCCGTCGAACTCGATGACGGTGCGCCCCAGAAGCAGGTCGACACGCGCGCCGAGGGTGCCGTCGGCGTACCGGAGCTCGACCTGCGGGCGCGGGTCGTGCCCCAGGTCGACCAGCCGGACCCGCAGGACGGACTCGCCGGGTGACTCCGACCGCGGGTCGAGCAGCTCCACCGCTCGCCGGGCCGCCGCGATCCCTGTGTGCACGAGCCCCGATGCGAGGACCTCCTCGAGCCGTGCGCGGGAGGTCAGG
The DNA here is from genome assembly GCF_900289115.1 of Janibacter massiliensis. GTDB lineage: Bacteria > Actinomycetota > Actinomycetes > Actinomycetales > Dermatophilaceae > Janibacter_A > Janibacter_A massiliensis. The sequence continues at coordinate 882,717 of NZ_LT985196.1, forward strand.
CCACGTCGGACGGCTGCGTCCATCGCCGCCACCCCGGCGTCGCGCCCGCTGGTGGCGCCCGTCTGGACGCACGCGGCCGCCGCGTCGACGACCTGGCGGGTCCGTCCGGCCACGTGCTCGACCTCGTGACGCCGGTGGACGTGGACGATGCCGCGCCGCGCCGAGCGGCCGACGGGCGCGCTGACGTGGACGACCGAGAGGTCGGCGTCGACGACGGGCAGGCCGAGCACCGCGAGGGCGCTGTGGTGGGACGCGGCCCAGGCCGGGCGCGAGGCGAGGACCGCCTGCACCCGATGGGCGTACTGCTCGAACGGCGGGCGGTTGCCGACCTCTCCGTCGAGGTACACGCCGGGGCGGACGCGCAGGAGGTGGCCTTGGCCGACGGCGGTGCGGAGCGACCTCCGGGTGATGCCGTGGCGAGCGAGGTCGGACGCCGCCCCCCCCCCCCCCCCGGCCCGCCCCCCCGGCGCCCCCCCCCCCCCCCCCCCCCCCCCCCCCCCCCCCGCCGCCACCCCCCCCCCCCCCCCCGCCCCCCCCCCCCCCGCCGGTNCACCAGTACCGCTTGTTTAGCCCATGTTAACTAATATCATTGATTGAATGTTAACAGCAGGACACATTTTATCATCAATTTCGTTTAATTCTATTCAACGGCATCGCCTGTCGTGATTAAAGGGCGGCGCGGGTCAGCACGACGTAGAGCACCCGCACCCCGCCGGGGGACTCCTCGACGATCGCGTCGGGGTCCACGACGACGGTCGCGTCCCACTCCAGGCCCTTGGTCGACAGCGGGTCGAGGACCCGGACCCGCCCGTCGGCGAACCCCTCAAGGCCGGCGACCCGGTCGGCGTGCCGGGCGGGCGTGATGATTGCGATCGACCCGTCGACGTCGTCCAGCAGCGTCTCGACGGCCGCCCCTGCGGCCTCGCGCACCGTGTCCCGCACCCCGTCGATCCCGATCCCGAGCTCGAACGTCGCCTCGATCGGCTGCACCCCCGTCTCGCGGACCGCGGTGGGGATGTCCGCGTCCGGCACGAGCGGCAGGATGACGTCGCGCGCGTAGTCGAAGATCTCGCGGGCGTTCCGGTAGTTCGTACCCATGTGGAACGAGCGGCGCGGCGCCTTCCCGAAGGCCTCGTCCCGCGCGCGGGCGGCCTCGGCGGCGTCGGGCCACGACGCCTGCGCCGCGTCCCCGACGACCGTCCACGACGCCCGTCCCCCGCGCCGGGCGATCATCCGCCACTGCATCGGCGACAGGTCCTGCGCCTCGTCGACGAGGACGTGCGCGAACTCCGCCACCCGTCCGATCGACCCCCGCAGCAACCGCTCCCGCGGGGCTCGCGGCATCGTCGAGTACCCGACGTCGGACCCCGGGACCCGCGCGCGGCCACCGAGCTCCTCCACCCCGTCGAGCTCCTCGATCTCGAGGAACTCCCGCTCCTCCTCGACCTCCTCGACGACCCCGAGCCGCTGCGCGAGGTCGTCGACGAGCGCGACGTCGGCCACCGTCCACGTGCCCAGCTCCAACGCCTCGCGCATCGACCCGGCCACCGCCGCGGCCTCGTCGAGGTCGAGCACCCCGCGAGCGAGGGAGTACGCGAGATCGGTGTCCGCGAGCCAGAGCAGAGCCTCACGCGGATCGATCTGCGGCCACCACGCGGCCATGAAGTCGTCGACCGCGAGCGAGTCCTCGAACGCCGACATGAACTCGTCACGCTCGCCGGAGCGCACCGCGTTCCACGCCGCCTGGGCCAGCGCCTCGCGGGCCGCCTTCGTGGCCTGGTTGCGCCGCTGCCCGCGCAGGACGCCGCGCCGCACCCGTTCGAGCTCGTGGGCGTCGAGGTGCACCGCGTGACCGCCGACGAACGCCCGGAACGACGCGGGCGATCCCGGCACCGCGGCCCCCGCCACCCGCGCGAGCAGCTGGCGCATCCGCAGCGACCCCTTGACCGCGGCGACCGCGGGCGGGTCGAGGCGTGAGGTGTCGATGGCGTCGACGACGTCCCCGAGCGCACGCAACGTCACCGAGTCCTCGCCGAGCGAGGGCAGCACCCGCTCGATGTAGGCCGTGTACGCGGCCGACGGCCCGATGACGAGGATCCCGCCGACCTCGAACCGACGCCGGTCGGAGTACAGCAGGTAGGCCGCGCGGTGGAGCGCGACGACGGTCTTGCCCGTGCCCGGTCCGCCGGTGATCTCGGTGACCCCGCGGGCCTCGGCGCGGATCGCCTCGTCCTGGTGCTGCTGGATCGTCGCGACGATGTCCCGCATCTGGCCGCCGCGGCTGCGGGTCAGGGCGGCGAGCAGCGCCCCGTCGCCGACGACGACGAGGTCGGCCGGCGCCTCGGGCACCATGAGGTCGTCCTCGACCCCGACGACGACGTCCTCCCGGCTGCGCAGCACCCGCCGGCGGATGACGCCGTGCGGGTCGACCGGCGTCGCCCGGTAGAAGGCCGAGGCCGCCGGCGCCCGCCAATCGACGACGAGCGGCTCGTACTCGTCGTCGCGCACGCCGAGCCGGCCGATGTACCGGACCTCCCGGTCGGCGAGGTCCATCGTCGAGCCGTGGTCGAGGTCGAGCCGCCCGAAGACGAGACCCTCGTGCTGGGTGGAGAGGGATGCCTGGCGCCGCGCGGCGTTGAAGACGAGGGCATCGCGCTCGAAGAGCCCGGACATCTCCTCGTCGCGTACGTCGCCCGTCCGGTCCGTGCGTCCCCGGGACATCCCGTCGACCGCCACGAGACCCGCGCGGTCCGCCGCCTTCGCGAGCTCCACGAGCACCCGGTCCAGGTGCGCCTGCTCGATCGCGATCTCGCGCTCGACGTCCGGCGCGCTGTCGCGGTCGGCGGTCCCGTCAGGTGCAGGTGGCGTCACGATGTCTCATTCGTTCGGGGGTAACGCGGGAGTGTAACCAGCGTCCGGTGACGTGCCGGCGAACGGGCCGTGTCCCCTCCGGGAGGGTGCCGCTCAGAGCAGGCCCCGGCGCGCGACCTCCACGCCGAGCTGGAAGCGCGAGCGGGAGCCGAACCGTTCCATGAGGCGCTGGACGCGACGCTCCACGGTTCGCTGGCTCACGCCCACCTGGCGGGCGACGGTCGAGTCGGACGCACCGGCGGCCAGGAGGGTGAGGATGGCGCGGTCGCGCCGTTCGAGCTCGTCCACCGTCGCCGGGTCGTGCTCGCCGATGGTGAGTCCGTGGTCCCAGAAGTGCTCGACGAGCAGGTCGAGCGCGCGGGCGATGACCTCCGAGCGCACGAGGAACGAGCCACGCCCGCTGGGATCGACCGACGAGAACGCGATGATCGCGGTGTCGCCGTCGACGACGAGCGCGGTGAACGGGAGGTCGGAGAGCACCCGGACCTGCTCGCCGCGGTGGGCCCGCTCCTCGAGGTCGGCGAGCACCCCGTCGATCTCCATGATGCGCGCGTCGAAGACGGACCGGAGGTCGAGATCGTCCCGGCCGAGCGACTGGAGCGACCGGGTGAGCGGGTCGGCGATGGGCCCGCGCTCGGCCAACGGCGTCGGGGCGTGCATGAGGCGGACGGTTCGTCCCGCCCGGGACAGGGCTCCGACGGCCGCCGCGGCGACCTCCTCGATCGTCTCGAGCTCGCGGAAGAGGCGGGGTTCCGTCCGGTCGGGCTCGGGGCGGGCGCGCGCGGCGTCGTAGATGTCCCGGACGGATCGCACGGAGTGGCGCAGGAGCCGCGCGCGCCGGTCGAGGTCCGCCGCGAAGGTGCTCATCGTGATGTCGGGCGGGGGGACGTCGAGCGCGCCGTCGGGCAGGAGTCGGACGAAGTTGCGGGCGACGAGGGTCGGCAGGGCTCGGTCGACCTGGTCCGCCGGGATCCCGCTGTCGACGGCCGACTGCCGGCTGGGCCGGGCTTCGTTGACGAGCGCGAGGTAGACGCGGGTGACCAGCGCCTCCTCGTCGTCCGCAGTCGGGTAGTACCGGGCGACCTCCCCGTCGGAAGACCCCTCCGTGCCGCTGCGTCCGAGCCCGACCGTCACGGTGCGACGGTGCCACCGATGACGGATCGCCGTCAATGTCGCTGCGGCGACATCTGACACTTGAAGGGCGCCTCGTGTTGTTCTAAATTTCAACTCCGTCACCTCAGTGACGTCGCACATGGCGAGTGCCGGTTCCCCCCCTCCGGGCGCCCCGTGTGCCGGGCGCAGTCCCACCGGCGGAACCCCCCTGCCCGCCCGTGGGACTGCGCCCCCACTGCTTTCCCGGCCGATTCGCCTGCGACGCTGGAACGCCCGCTACCCGCGGCGTCCCCCCGCCCTACGCTGGCGGGATGAAGATCCTCCTCCTCGGTTCCGGTGCCCGCGAGCACGCCCTCGCCCGGTCGCTCACCGCCGACCCCTCGGTCGACGAGCTGCTCGCCGCCCCCGGCAACCCCGGGATCGCGCAGGTCGCCACCCTCGTCGCTCTCGACGGCGGAGCCGAGGACCCCGACGCGGTGCTCGCCGCCGCCCGGGCGCACGGGGTAGACCTCGTCGTCGTCGGGCCCGAGGCGCCGCTCGTCGCCGGGGTCGCCGACGGGCTCGTCGCGGCCGGCATCCCGTGCTTCGGACCGGTGGCCGCCGCGGCCCGGCTCGAGGGCAGCAAGGCATTCGCGAAGGAGGTCATGGCCGCCGCGGACGTCCCCACCGCCGTCGCCAGGGTGTGCTCGACGCAGGACGAGGCGGCGGCCGCCCTCGACGAGCTCGGAGCGCCGCACGTCGTCAAGGACGACGGCCTGGCCGCCGGCAAGGGCGTCGTCGTCACGACCGACCGGGACGAGGCGCTCGCCCACGCGCGCGCCTGCCTGGCCAAGCCTGACGGGCGGGTCGTCGTCGAGGAGTTCCTCGACGGCCCGGAGGTCTCCCTCTTCTGCCTGTGCGACGGCACGAGCGTCGTCCCGCTCCAGCCGGCCCAGGACTTCAAGCGCGTCGGCGACGGCGACAGCGGGCCGAACACCGGCGGGATGGGCGCGTACAGCCCGCTGGACTGGGCGCCGCAGGGGCTCGTCGACGACGTCGTCGACCGGATCGCCCAGCCCGTCGTCGACGAGATGGCCCGCCGCGGTACCCCGTTCACCGGGGTCCTCTACGTCGGCCTCGCCCTCACCGCCCGGGGGCCGCGGGTCATCGAGTTCAACGCCCGCTTCGGCGACCCGGAGACGCAGGTCGTCCTCGCCCGGCTCGAGACGCCGCTCGCGGGCGTCCTTCACGCCGCGGCCACCGGCGCGCTCGGCGCCCTGCCCCCGCTGCGCTGGTCGCCGGACGCGGCCGTCACCGTGGTCGTCGCGTCCGAGGGCTACCCGGCCGCGCCCGCCACCGGCCGGCCGATCGGCGGGGTCCCCGCCGACGAGCCCGACGCCTGGGTCCTCCACGCCGGGACGCGCCTGGCGGACGGCGGCCTCGTCGCGTCCGGCGGCCGGGTGCTGTCCGTCGTCGGGACGGGCGCCGAGCTCGCCACCGCCCGGGAGCGGGCGTACTCCGTCGTCGGCCGCATCGACCTGCCCGGCGGGCACCACCGCAGCGACATCGCGCTGCGCGCGGCCGAGGGCTCGATCGAGGTCCCCGCCGGCTGACCTGTCCGATCGCTCGCCGGATCCGTCTACGGGGCGTCGTCGATCGGTGTGCGCGTCCGGGTGGCAGGTTCTGGTCGCGCGGGGAAGGATCGGTGACACCGACCGATCGAAGGGGATTCGCCGTGACCGAGACGACCGACCGGGCCGGAACCGATCACCCGGCTGCAACGGCCACGTCCTCCCCGGGTGGTCCCGCAGTCCGCCCGGGCCGTGCTGCGCGCATGATCGTCTCGCTCGGCATGGCCCCCGTGGCGTGGCTGATCACCCTCGTCGGGATCGGGCTCGTCTTCCAGCAGTGGTGGCGTGTCCCGCAGATGCGGCAGTGGGATGTCGGTGTCACCACCGGCATCCTCAGCGGCACCGCGCTCCTCGTCCTCGCTGCGCTGCTGTGGGCGGTGAGCGCCTCCCTCTCGTCGGTGGGCCCGTTCTTGGCCGGGGCGGGGACCCTCGCCCTCGGCCTGTACGCGAGCACGTACATCGGGATGCGGCAGATCCTGCGCGGGGTCTACCACCTCCCGCGAGAGCTGATGAACGCGGTGTCGGTGACTCTCTCACCGGGTGCGCTCCTCCCGCTCGGGGCGATGCTCGTCGCGGTCGGCCTCACCGGGCTGGTGTCACGTCGCCTCGCCCGCCGGGAGGCCCGCGCCTGACGGCGCGTCTGCTGGGAGGATGGGCGCATGACGCTCGAGCTCCCCGGTTACGCCCACGTCTACTCCGGCAAGGTCCGTGACCTCTACGCCCCGCTCGACGAGTCGGGCCTGCCGCGCGAGGACGCGGTCCTGCTCGTCGCGAGCGACCGGATCAGCGCCTACGACGTCGTCCTCGACACCCCGATCCCGGACAAGGGCGAGGTCCTCACCCGGATGTCGTTGTGGTGGTTCGACCAGCTGGCCGACCTCGCGGACAACCACGTGATCGCGACCGGAGCGCCGGACGTGCCCGAGCAGGTCGCCGGCCGCGCGATCCTCGTCGAGCGGCTCGACATGCTCCCGGTCGAGTGCGTCGCCCGGGCCTACCTCACCGGCGGCGGGCTCAAGGAGTACGAGGCCGACCGGCGGGTCTCCGGCATCGAGCTGCCCGAGGGCCTCGTCGACGGATCGCGCCTGCCGGAGCCGATCTTCACCCCGAGCACGAAGGCGCCCCAGGGCGAGCACGACGAGCCGATGCCGTACGCCGACGTCGAGGCGGCGATCGGGACCGAGCGCGCCACGCAGGTGCGGGACCTGACCATCGCGATCCTCGCCCGCGGCAACGAGATCGCCGCGCAGCGGGGCATCCTCCTCGCCGACACGAAGGTCGAGTTCGGGACCCGCGCCGACGGCACCCTCGTCCTCGCCGACGAGGTCCTCACCCCCGACAGCTCCCGCTTCTGGCCCGCCGACGGCTGGCAGCCGGGTCGCCCCCAGCCGAGCTTCGACAAGCAGTTCGTCCGCGACTGGCTCACCTCGCCCGAGTCCGGCTGGGACCGCGCCTCCGGCGAGGCTCCGCCCGCGCTGCCCGAGCACGTCGTCGAGCAGACCCGGGCCAAGTACGTCGAGGCCTACGAGCGGCTCACCGGCGAGCGCTTCTGACCCCGGAATAGACTTCCGACCCGGCCCGAGATCCCTCACCCCAGGAGCCCCCAGTGGGACGCATCGTCGTCGACGTCATGCTCAAGCCCGAGATCCTCGACCCGCAGGGGCAGGCCGTCGCCGGCGCTCTCCCGCGCCTGGGCATCGACGGGTTCACGGACGTCCGCCAGGGCAAGCGGTTCGTCCTCATCGTCGACGGGGAGGTCGACGCGGCCGCGCTCACGAACGCCCGCCGGGCCGCCGAGACGCTGCTGAGCAACCCGGTCATCGAGGACGTCGTCTCCGTCCACGACGAGGCCGACGAGTACGCCGCTCCGACGCAGCCCGAGGCGGTCGCCGCCACCGACGCGCTGAAGGACCAGGCGCTGTGAGGATCGGCGTCGTCACCTTCCCCGGGTCGCTCGACGACCACGACGCCGCCCGTGCCGTCCGCTCGTGCGGCGGAGAGGCGGTCTCCCTGTGGCACCGGGACGCCGACCTCCACGGGGTCGACGCCGTCGTCCTGCCCGGCGGCTTCTCCTACGGCGACTACCTGCGGGCCGGGGCGATCTCCCGGTTCGCGCCCGTCATGGACGTCCTCGTTCCCGCGGCGCACGGCGGGCTGCCCGTCCTGGGCATCTGCAACGGCTTCCAGATCCTCTGCGAGAGTCACCTGCTGCCCGGCGCGATGATCCAGAACGACCACCGGACGTTCGTCTGCCGCGACCAGCGCCTGCGGGTGGAGAACAGCTCGACGGCGTTCACCTCCGACTTCGAGGCCGGCCAGGAGATCACCGTCGTCCTGAAGAACCAGGACGGTCAGTTCGTCGCGGACACCGACACGCTCGACCGGCTCGAGGGGGAGGGGCGCGTGGCCTTCCGCTACCTGGGGGTCAACCCGAACGGCTCGGCTCGCGACATCGCCGGCATCACCAACGAGCGCGGCAACGTCGTCGGGCTCATGCCCCACCCCGAGCACGCGGTCGAGGAGGGCTTCGGCCCGAGCCTCGACGGCCGCGGGTTCTTCACCTCCGTCCTGAAGCAGGTCGTCTCCGCATGAGCAGCACCCACAGGGTCACCGGCACCCGCGAGGCCATGGACACCGTCGAGCGGGCGAGCACGACGCCCGACGTCGAGCAGCCGTGGGCCGAGCTCGGCCTCAAGGAGGACGAGTACGCCCGCATCCGCGAGATCCTCGGGCGTCGCCCGACGTCCGCCGAGCTCGCGATGTACTCGGTCATGTGGTCCGAGCACTGCTCGTACAAGAGCAGCAAGGTCCACCTGCGCCGGTTCGGTGAGCTGCCGAGCGAGACCCCGCTGGGGAAGACCCTCGCGGGCATCGGCGAGAACGCCGGCGTCATCGACGTCGGTGACGGCTGGGCGGTGACCTTCAAGGTCGAGTCGCACAACCACCCGAGCTACGTCGAGCCGTACCAGGGCGCCGCGACCGGCGTCGGCGGCATCGTCCGCGACATCATGGCGATGGGCGCCCGCCCGATCGCCGTCATGGACCCGCTGCGGTTCGGTGCGATCGATCACCCCGACACCGCCCGCGTCCTGCCCGGCGTCGTCCACGGCATCGGCGGGTACGGCAACTGCCTCGGCCTGCCGAACATCGGCGGCGAGATCGTCTTCGACCCCTGCTACCAGGGCAACCCGCTCGTCAACGCCCTGTGCGTCGGGGCGCTGCGGCACGAGGACCTGCACCTGGCGAAGGCGTCCGGGACGGGCAACAAGGTCGTCCTCTTCGGCGCGAAGACCGGCGGCGACGGCATCGGCGGCGTGTCCGTCCTCGCGTCGGAGACCTTCGAGGAGGGCGGTCCGGCCAAGCGGCCCGCCGTCCAGGTCGGTGACCCCTTCGCCGAGAAGGTGCTCATCGAGTGCTGCCTCGAGCTGTACGCCGCGAACGTCGTCGACGGCATCCAGGACCTCGGCGGCGCCGGGCTGTCCTGCGCGACGAGCGAGCTCGCCTCCGCCGGCGACGGCGGCATGCGGGTGTGGCTCGACGACGTCCCGCTGCGCGACTCGACCCTCCTGCCGGAGGAGATCCTCATGTCGGAGTCGCAGGAGCGGATGATGGCCGTCGTCGAGCCGGGCAAGCTCGACGCCTTCCTCGCGATCACCGACAAGTGGGACGTCGAGGCGACCGTCGTCGGCGAGGTGACCGACACCGGGCGGCTCGTCATCACGTGGCACGACGACGTCATCGTCGACGTCCCGCCGCGCTCGGTGGCCCACGACGGCCCGGTCTACGAGCGGCCCTACGCCCGACCCGACTGGCTGGACGCGCTCCAGGCCGACCGGGCCGAGGCGCTGCCCCGCCCGGCGGACGGTCAGGAGCTGCGGCACACGCTCCTCACCCTCCTGGGGTCGGCCAACCTCTGCGACAAGAGCTGGGTGACGAACCAGTACGACCGGTACGTCCTGGGCAACACCGCCGTCGCGATGCCCGACGACGCCGGAGTCGTCCGCGTCGACGAGGAGACCGGCCGCGGGGTCGCGGTCTCGACGGACTGCAACGGCCGGTTCGGCCGGCTCGACCCGTACGCCGGGGCGCAGGCCGCGCTCGCCGAGGCGTACCGGAACGTCGCGAGCAAGGGCGCGCTGCCGCTCGCGGTCACCGACTGCCTCAACTTCGGCTCACCGGAGGACCCGGCGGTCATGTGGCAGTTCGAGCGGGCGGTCGCCGGGATCTTCGACGGCTGCCTCGCGCTCGGCATCCCCGTCACCGGCGGGAACGTCTCGTTCTACAACCAGACCGGTGACGTCGCGGTCCACCCCACGCCGGTCGTCGGCGTCCTCGGCGTGCTCGACGACGTGCGCTGCGTCGCGCGCTCGGCGTTCCCCGGCGAGGGCGAGCACCACGTCCTCCAGCTCGGCACGACCCGGGAGGAGCTCTCGGGCGGGGAGTGGGCGCACGTCGTCCACGGCCACCTCGGCGGCCGCCCGCCGGTGGTCGACCTGGAGGCCGAGCAGCGTCTGGCGAAGCTGCTCGTCGCGCAGGTCCGGGCCGGGGTCGTCACGAGCAGCCACGACGTCTCCGACGGCGGCCTCGCGATCACCCTCGCCGAGTCGGCGATGTCCGGCGGGGTCGGCGTGCGCGTCGACCTGTCGGCGGTCATGGACCGTGACGGGGTGGACGCCTTCAGCGCGCTGCACGCCGAGTCCGGTGCCCGTGCGGTCGTCACGGTGCGGGCGCAGGACGTCGAGGCGTTCACGCTCGCGTGCGGCGAGGTGGGTGTCCCCGTCGCGCCGCTGGGGACGGTCGGCGGCGACGCGCTGGTCATCGAGGGCCTCTACGAGGTGCCGCTGCCCGAGCTGTGCGAGGTCCACACGGCGACCATGCCGCGGCTCTTCGGCGAGACGGTCGCCGCCGAGACGGTCTGAGGCCAGCCGCTCGGGTCGGGGACGCCGCTGGTGCCCCCGACCCGCGCCCTCAGGGGCGGCGGGACCTCTTCGCCAGGCCCTCGAGCTTCGTGCCGAGCACCCCGAACCGCGCCAGCCGCAGCGGCGAGTCGGTGAAGTTCGCGACCATCATCTTCGTGAACAGCCGGTACTTCTCGCCCGTGTACGGGTACCAGTTGGCCTCGATCTTGTCGCCGTCCTTGTCGAGGATGACCGACTTGGCGTTGCAGAACGTGCGCAGACCGTGCACGCCCTTGTACCGCCCGTACCCGGACTGCCCGAGCCCGCCGAACGGCAGCGCCGGCGTCGCCTCGGTCGCCATGACGTTGTTCACCGACACCCCGCCGCAGCGCAGCGCCCGAGCCACCCGCTCGGCGCGCTCGAGGTCGGCGCTCCACACGCTCGCCGTCAGCCCGTAGACCGTGTCGTTCGCGCGGGCGACCACCTCGTCCTCGTCGGAGAACCGGAACACGGGGATGACCGGGCCGAAGGTCTCCTCGACCGCCATGAGCGCATCCTCTGGCAGGTCCGTGACGACCATCGGCGGGATCACCGGGTCGGTCCCGTCCCAGTCGCCCCCGGTCCGGAAGGTCGCGCCACGGTCCTTCGCGTCCCGCACGTGCTGCGCGACGACCTCGACCTGGAAGTCCGTCGTCATCCGGCCCAGGTCGTTGTCCTCGGCCGGGGTGTCGGCCTGGGTCAGCCGCGAGACGTGGTCGACGAGCGCGTCGACGAAGCGGTCGTGGATCGACTCGTGCACGTAGAGCCGCTCGACGGACGTGCACGACTGGCCCGTCGCCGTGAGCGCGCCGAACGCGGCCCCGGCGACGGTCCGCTCGATCTCGACGTCCTCGAAGACGATCATCGGGTCCTTGCCGCCGAGCTCGAGCTCGCACGGGATGAGGTGCTGCGCCGCCTGCGCAAGGATCTTGCGGCCCGTGCGCGTCGACCCGGTGAACATGACCTGGTCGGGCCGCTGGTCGATGACCGCCGAACCGACCGCCCCGTCGCCGTAGACGACCTGCACGTGGCTCGGGGCGAACCCCGCGTCCTCGAGCAGCGACTCGACCAGCCCCTCGAGGGGCGTGTGCTCGCTCGGCTTGTAGACGACGGCGTTGCCCGCCGCGTACGCGCTCGCGATCGGCACGAGCGCCTGGAAGAACGGGTAGTTCCACGGCGAGATGACGAAGACGACCCCGCGCGGCTCGTACCAGACGCGCGACCTCTTGTCCATGAGCGTCAGCGGAGTCGGGATCTTCTCGTCCGCGAGCGCGTCCTGCGCGTTGTCCTCCAGCCACGCGAGCGCGTCGAGGACCCCGAACACCTCGGACATGAGGATGTCGCTGCGGGACTTGCCGGTCTCGGTGCGGACGCGGTCGATGATCTCCTCGCGGCGGGCGAGGACGACCTCCCGCAGGCGCTGCAGGTGGGCGCAGCGCTGCCCGACGGTGAGGCGGGCGATCGCTGGCGCGGCCCGGCGGGCGCGCTCGACGACGCCGTCCACCTGCGCGCCGGTCGGGCCGGTGGTCTGCGTGGCTTCCTCGTGCGTCACGGGGTTCCCTCCCTCAGCGACCGCTCGTAGGCGGCCTCGTCGATGTGCGCGTCGTACCCGATCCGGGTGTGGACCCGGCCCGTCCCGATGTCGGACCAGTAGAGGCTCTGGACGACGCCCTTGATCCCGGTGTTCGCCATCCGCAGCACCCCCGCCACCGGCTCGGGGTACCGCGCCGCGGACGCCGCGAGGGCGACGATGCCACGGATCGCCGGCCTCGGCAGCCGGGCGCACGCGTCGAGGAGCAGCAGGAGCGAGGAGCGGTCGCTCTCGTACATGTACGGCAGCATCCGATCGATCCCGTCGGCCGCGCCCGACCCGCTGAAGCTCGGCAGGTCCTCGTCGCCGGGGATGACGACGTCGCCCAGGCGCAGCAGGCCGCGCAGCTGCTTCGGGGTGAGCCGTCGGAACGCCGGGACCTCCGGGGTGATCGCGTCGATCGCCGGGGACAGCGGGTTGGCCGCGCCCTCGTGGGCGGGGGTGCTCATCGGGCCGCCTCCAGGATCGTCTCGGACGCCCGCAGCGAGAGCGCCATGATGGACAGCGCCGGGTTGATGCCGGGCGCGTTGGGGAAGATCGAGGAGTCCGCGGCGTGGATGCGGCTCGAGCTGTGCAGCGTGAAGTCCTCCCCGACGACCGAGCGCCGCGGGTCGGTGCCGATGGCGCAGCCCCCCATGAGGTGCAGGCCGATGCCCATCTCACCCTCGACGATCCGCTTCGCGCCCATCGCGTTCAGGACGTTGCGGATCGCGTCGGCCCCGGCGCGGCGGCGGCGCCGGTCCTCCGCGTCGAGCCGCTTCTCGACGAGGACGGCACCCTTCTTCCCCAGCCGGATGCGTCCGGGGTGCTGGTCGCGGATGCACACCTCGATGCACCCCAGGTGGGTCAGCTGCTTCATCACGTCGAGGTGCGCGGCGGCGAAGCCGGGAACGAGCATCGCGATCGACGCCGGGCCGGCGAAGACGTTCTCGAGCTTGAAGCCCTGCCGCCGGAAGCCCGGGTCGGCGCTCCTGTAGCTCTGCAGCGGCCCGTCGTGGGCGTTGACCGGATCGTCGAAGATGCCGAAGTTCATGAACTGCGGGTGGCTGTAGAAGCCGGTCCCGATCGCCGGGAGCCGCTCGCCGAACCCGGAGGCCAGGAGCAGCCGGGAGTTGCCGATCGCCCCGCTGGCCAGGACGGCCCGGTCGGCGAGCACGGTGCTGGTGGTGCCGCCCAGGTCCCGGACGTGGACCTCGACGTGGTCGGGCCGCTCGACGATCCCGACCGCCTCGTGCTGGGCGCGCAGCTCGAAGCCGTGCTCCTCGGCGACGGGCAGCGCCGTCAGCGCCGTCGACTGCTTGGAGTCGATGCGGCACCCGCCGAGGCACTCGATGCACGAGTTGCCGTCCTCGAACCGGCAGTCGGCCTGGGCTCGCCGCAGCGGGGCGCACCGGTAACCGTTGGCCTCGAAGCCCTCGGCGAAGATCCGGGCGTTCTCGTTGCGCCGGTCCTCCGGGACGATCTGCAGCGCGATGTTCGCCTCGGCCCGCTCGTACCAGGGCGCCATGTCCTCGCTGCGGAAGAACGGGATGCCCGAGGCCGCCCGGAAGTCGTCCCAGGCGACGTCGTCGAACCGGTCCATGAGCGCCTGGTTGACGACGGACCCGCCACCGACGACCTTCGGCCGGAGGATGGCGATCGCCGCGTCGGTCGTCAGCTCGACGCCGCCGCCCCAGAACAGCTGGGCGCTCGTGTCGACCTCGGTGCGGGGGTAGGTCCTGCGGGAGTAGCGGGCGCCGGCCTCGAGGCCGAGGACCCGCATGCCGGCGCGGGACAGCTCGCGGGCGACGGTGAGCCCCGAGGTGCCCGCTCCGATGACCACGACGTCGTGGCGGGGGGCGGTACCGGACATGCGCGCGACGCTAGCAGCGCGCCGGAAGCCCGTTCCGCTCCTCGCGCGACAGTGCTGGCGGCGGGTGTGCGCGCGGGGAGACTGGCGCCAGCGGCACCGCCCCGCCCGGCTGGCCTCGAGCGGCGACTGCATGGCAAGTTGCACCTCGCCATCACCTTCGGGTCGGGCGAATTGTGGGCTCTTCAACTTTGAGCGTGGTGCTGGGTGTTCACGCCGCGATCGGTCGGGGCGCATAGCCAATGATGCGGCATCTGTAGTTCCGATGGTTGCGGTACCCGCGCCCGACCCTCTTGATCGTCTTGGCGGTCAGGTTCGCCGCCTCGGTGCGAGCGTTCGTGACCCTGGTTCGGCAGAAGGTGAGCAGCTCACGACGCCAGGCCAGCAGGGTCCGGAACAGCGCGGCCGGCTCGGGCAGGTGGGTGGCTCGCACGGCGCTCTCAAGGCGGGCCCAGTGCCGCTGGAAGGAGGGCGTGTCGGTGGCGGTGAGGACCTGGCGGACGTGTTCCTTGATGCCCCACGCGACGGCCAGCTCGACGTCCTCGGCCAGGATCTGCTGCAGCTTGGTGCGCTGCCGGACGGTGAGCCGGTCACCGGCGCAGGTGAGCAGCTTGCGGTACTTCCACGGGGTGTCGGTCGCCCGCCCTCGGCGCTCGTGCAGCTCCCACACCCGGCGCCTCCTCACCTTGGTGACCATCTCGTGGGACTGTCCGCCTAACGGTGTAAGTGGCGTTTTCATGGTCAGCGGTCTTCGGCGGCCGGCATGCGGTCGGCGAAGGTGATAGCAAAGGCGTTCAACGCTGGCTTCCAGCGCATGGTCCATCGTGTCTGTCCGGTGCCCTTGGGGTCCAGACTCCGAGTGACGAGGTACAGGGTCTTCATCGCGGCCTGCTCGTTGGGGAAGTGGCCCCGGGCGCGGATCGCCCGGCGGTAGCGGGCGTTGAGGGACTCGATCGCGTTGGTCGAGCAGATCACCTTGCGGATCTCGATGTCGTAGTCCAGGAACGGGATGAACTCCGCCCAGGCGTTCTCCCACAGCCGCACGATCGCCGGGTAGGGCTTGCCCCATTTCTCGGCGAACTCCTCGAACCGGTCCCTGGCCGCGGCCGCGGTCGGGGCGGTGTAGATCGGGCGCACGTCGGGGCTTGACCCCGGTTCTTGGACACGCTGAATCCAGCACCTGCTGGGGAAGCGAGATGATCCAGGAATCATGGCCAGGAAGAACTACTCCGAGGAGTTCCGTCGTCAGGCCGTCGACTTGTACGAGTCCACCCCGGGCGCCACGGTCCGCGGCATCGCCGAGGATCTCGGCATCGTGCGCGGCACGCTGCGGCACTGGCTCGCGGTCTACGGGACCGGCAAGAAGACCGCCGCTGACGGGACATTGACCTCCAGCCCACTGCAGTCCAAGCCGTCGCCGACAAGCCCTACGGGTCCCGCCGGTGAGACGCCTGAGCAGAAGATCGCCCGGCTCGAGGCCCGGGTCAACGAGCTCGAGGTCGAGACGACGAAGCTGACCACCGAGCGGGAGATCCTCCAGCGGGCGGCCAAGTATTTCGCTGGGGAGACGGGCTGATGAGTCGCTTCCAGTTCGTCGCCGACAACTCCGCCACCTTCGAGGTGAAGCGACTGTGTGAGCCCGTCGAGATCGAGCGCTCGTCCTACTACGCCTGGCTCAAGGCTGCCCCGGCCCGAGAAGCCAGGGCAGCTGACGACGCGGCGCTGGCAGAGCGGATCAGGGCTGTCCATGCCGAGGACAACACCCAGGGTGCGCCACGGATCACCGCCGAGCTCAACGACAGCGCGCCTGCCGGTGAGCGGGTAAACCACAAGCGCGTCGCCAGGGTGATGCGGCTGCAAGGAATCCGGGGCTATGTGAAGAAGCGGCGGGTGCGGACCACGATCCCCGAACCGTCTGGCCAGAAGTACCCCGACCTGGTCAAGCGCGACTTCACCGCCCCGGCGCCAGGGCTGCGCTACGTCGGCGACATCACCAATCTGCCGATCGCCGACGGCACGAACCTCTACCTGGCGACCGTGATCGACTGCTACAGCCGTCGGCTTGTCGGGTGGGCCATCGCTGACCACATGCGTACCGAGCTCGTCGAGGACGCGTTGAAGGCCGCCGCCGCAACCCGGGGCACCCTCAAGGGCAGCGTATTTCACAGCGACCACGGGTCGGTCTACTGCTCGAAGGACTACGCCAAGCTCTGTCGCAAGCTCGGCGTCACCCAGTCCATGGGCGCCGTCGGGTCCAGCGCGGACAACGCGTTGGCCGAGTCGTTCAACGCCACCATGAAGCGCGAGGTTCTCCAAGACGCCGCCTGCTGGAGCAACGAACTGGTCTGCCGCCGGCAGGTCTTCAGGTGGCTCGTCCGCTACAACACCAAGCGACGCCATTCGTGGTGCCGCTACGTCCCGCCGGTCCTCTACGAGACCGGCAACACCGCTACGCTGCCGACGGCTGCGTAATCACACCCCGTGTCCAAGATCCGGGGGTAGGGCCCTTGCGCGGTGCCGTCTACTACACCGACGGTCAGCTCGAGGACGACGCCCGCCTCGTGATCGCGCTGGCCCGCACCGCCGCGGCGCACGGCGCGGACGTCCTCACCCGGTGCGCCGCGACCGACCTGCGTGAGGACCGACTCACCCTCACGGACGAGACGACGGGCGAGAGCGTCGAGGCTCGGGGCACGGTCGTCTCGGCGACCGGCGTGTGGGCCGGTGAACACGACCCGTCGTTGCGGATCTCGCCGAGCCGCGGATCCCACCTGGTCGTGCGGGCCGAGGCGCTCGGGTGTCCCAGCGCCGTGTTCACCGCGCCGGTGCCGGGTCACTTCGGCCGGTTCGTGTTCGCTCTGCCACAGAGCGACGGCCTCGTGCTCGTCGGCCTCACCGACGACGCCGCTCCCGGGGTCGACGGCATCGCTCCGCCGGTGCCGGAATCCGACGAGGACTTCCTCCTCGCCACGATCAACCGCGCGCTGGAGCGCCCCCTGACCAGGCAGGACGTGGTGGGCCGGTTCGCCGGGCTGCGACCGTTGGTGCTGCCGACTCCGTCGGGCGGGTCGACGGGAGGGACGAAGAGGCGGATCGGGAGGCACGGGTTCGGGGAGAGGCGCGAGCACGGCGCGTCGGGGGATCTGTCGGAGGGCGCGGAGCGCGCACTCGTCGAGGCGGGCGCGACCGCCGACGTGTCCCGACGGCACCTGCTCATCGACGAACCTGGCCGGCCCCTGACGATCGCCGGGGGCAAGCTCACGACCTATCGCACGATGGCCGAGGACGCCGTGGACGCCGCCTGCCGTCGTCTCGGGACGGACCGGGAGTGCCGGACGAGGACGCTCCCGCTCGTGGGCGCGGCGCCGCGGGAGGTGCTGGCCCGTCTCGAGGAACCGACCCGTCTCGTGCGCCGTTACGGCACCGAGGCCGGTCGTGTCGCGGAGTTGGGCCGTCGGTACCCCCGGTTCGCGGGCCCCGTCGCCGAGGGCGTCGCCTACACCGGTGCGGAGATGCTCTTCGGCGTGCTGGCGGAGGGCGCCCTCACGGTGGAGGACCTCGTCGAACGCCGCACCCGCACCTCCTTCGTCGAGTCCGCCGTCCCCGCCGCCCGCGAGGTCGCCGCCCAGGTCCTGGAACTCGCGACCACCTGACCCCCGCCCCCCGGATGACGTCATCGATGACGTCATGCGGGGTGAGGAAGGGGGCAGGGGGGCCATCGACACGGCTGAGCGCGTCGAGCGCGTGCTCGCCCTCGTGAGGTCCGAGGGCGCGGACGGCCCCAGAGCCACG
Source organism: Janibacter massiliensis (assembly GCF_900289115.1). Lineage (GTDB taxonomy): Bacteria > Actinomycetota > Actinomycetes > Actinomycetales > Dermatophilaceae > Janibacter_A > Janibacter_A massiliensis. The sequence goes on from NZ_LT985196.1 coordinate 900,480, forward strand.
GCGTTCCAAGTCGAGAGGCCCCCTCCCGGGTTGGGAGGGGGCCTCTCGTTCATCGCCGGTGCGGACGACCGGGCGAGCACCGGTCTCGATCCGCCGGCCTGGTCAGCTCTCCCAGCCCGCGTCGGCGATCCAGCGGAGGGCGGTGAGGGAGGGCATGAACATGTATTCGCCGCCGCGGAGGCGGTTGAACGTGGTCACGCCGTCGACGCGCTTGCGGACGGGGCGGTCGGGGATGGTGAACCGGCCCGGTTCCTCGTGGAGTCCGACGACGGGGTCGCGTTCGGTGCCGAGGTCGACGAAGTTGCCGCGGTTGATCCACTCCTGCTGGAGGAACTCGACCGTGTCGTAGGCGCGGGCGCTGATGAAGATGAAGAACAGGCCGCGCTCGTCGTCCTTGTCGTCGGCGGCGGTGAGGTCGGGGTCCCATTCGGGGCCGAACGTCGAGGAGCGGCGGATGATCCGGTGGATGTTCTCGTCCGTGAGGATCGTCAGCTCGCTGCCGCGCGGGTTCATGCGGCGCACGTGCGCCGAGTGGGGGCACATGAGGCCGCGGCGGTCGTCGGAGTAGTCGAAGTCGTCGTTGCGGGACTGATCCATGCCGAGGTCGACGTCGTCCTTCTCGGGGGAGAGGACGAGCGGCGCCCCCGACCGCCACCGGCCGACGAGCTTCGCGCCGAGGGCGTCGCGGGACTCCTGCGTGTCCTCCTCCGCGTGCTCGCGGAGGAAGTCGTTCCAGGCGCCGACACGGCTGTCGTACTTGCGGAGCACGACGAACGAGCCGTTACGACCCAGCACGTCCGGCGAGGGCATGGCGACGGGCGAACCCGTCTCGCTGTCCTCCCCGAGGATGAACTCGCCCGCGGCGATGGCCCGCTCCTGCCCCGGGAGGGCGTCGACGCCGGCGCCCGCGACGAGCGGCTGGCTGAGCGAGTCGTGGTAGCCGAACGGGTTGGCCGCATCCGGCGCCCCGAACGCGTGCGTGCCGAGCAGGGTGACCCCGTCGATCTCCTCCAGGTACCCCAGAGCCTTCTCCACGGCGTCCGCCAGGGACTCCTCCGAGTCGGCGTAGATCGTCACCGCGACGTGCAGGGAGTCGTCCTTGTAGAACTCCTCCCACGTCTCCGGGGCGTTCTCGCCCGTGTCCATGAGCTGGCCCGCGCGGGCCGCCATGCCCTGCCGGAACGGCAGCGGGAAACTCGCGAGGGACTCCTCCGGCAGGCCCATCGCCTTGAGGCCGGCGTGGCTGATCGCCACCCCCGTCCACGCGTGCATGTCCGCGGTCCAGTCCTGCGCCGAGGGGACGTACTCGACGAGCCGCCCCAGCAGGGCACGACCCCCCTCGGGGGTGTCGACCCGCAACCCCGCGTGGATCCCGACGTAGGGCTCGGGCCGCGACCGCAGGATGAGGGACTGGATGTCGTCGAGCTGCAGCGTGACGCTCTCCCGACGGAACCGCTTGCGCAGCTCCCTGAGGTGCTCGAACGGCATCAGTAGTCCACCCCCTGCGGCGTCGCCACCGCGTCCGACAGCGCCGACAGGGCCTCCCGGGTCGTCGCGTCCATCGCGGTGTTCGCCGCCATCGCGTCGAAGAACGTGTCCAGGGCCTGCTCCATGCGCTGGTACCGGCGCACGTCCACGACCGTCACCTGCGGGTTCGCGACGAACCACGCGGCGGCGTCGATCTGGTGGTCGGCGATGAAGTCCTTGACCTTCGGGGAGTCGATCCCCGGCCAGCCCTCGACGTTGGCGAACAACAGGTCCATGAGCTCGGGGATCTTCGTCGCGAAGTCGTCGATGTAGGTGTCCCAGTCGCCGTCGTAGGCCGTGGCGAACAGCACACGCGTGTCGTCGTCGAGGAACACGAACCGCATGTTGTGCAGCGTCGAGACGCGCTTGGCGCCGTCGAAGTCGCCGCCGGTGAGGCCGAAGATGCGGCGCAGCCGGTCGGCGCCGCCGGGCCTGAGGTCGGCGATGGCGGTCAGCTCGGACACGTTGCCGGAGCGGGCACCGGCCCGGCCGGCCGACTCGTACGTGCCCTCGTGGAGCGGGTTCTTGTCGGTGAGCAGGGAGTTGATCGCGATCTGGGAGATCGTCGGCGCGTCGGCCGCGACCTCCTTGACCACGCGGCGGAACTCCTCCATGCGGCTCTCCTCCGAGAGGCGCGGGTCGATGCGGGTCTGTTCGGACGTCAGCTTCTCGTTCATGGGGTCCTCCAAGGGGGTGAGGGGTCAGGCGGTGAGGTCGGCGAGGGAGTCCGGCTCCCGGCGGGCCACGGCGTTGAGGTCGTGCCGCTGCCGCGAGGACGACTCGTAGGCGAGCTTGCGCACGCGCATGATCGACCCGAGGGGCCGATGGGCCTCGACTCCGTTCCACGGGTTGAACGCGAGGTGGTCGTCACCGGCGACCCGACGGGCGGGTCCGCCGACGTCCTGCGGGTCGAAACGGACCGTCGCGACCACGCGGAACGGAGACTCGTCCTCGTCCCAGAGCACGGCGGCGTCCTCGACGGGCATGGTCTTCAGGTCGGTGCACAGCTGCGCCCGCAGCTCGTACGTCGCGCCCTTGGTCATGAAGTGGCGGACGACCGCGGTACGCATCGCGTCGAAGTCGTCGCCGACGTCGACGCCGGTGAGCTCGGCGACCTCCCCGGTCGGCGCGAGGGACATCTTGGCGACGTGGTCGCCGTAACGGATCGCGGCCTGGGTGTAGAAGGTCTCACCGAGCATGTGGGAGTAGTCGTTCGCGAGGCCCTGGACGGTCGCGCCGGGGGTGCGACCGAGTTTCTCGGTGATCGAGGCGATGCCCCGGGCGGCGGCGGAGACCGCCTTCTGCGCGGCGGCCGGGTTGCTCGCGTTCTTCTCGAGGATGTCGAGCATGTCCTCGTACTTGGTCACGGTGCCGAACGCGAGCGTCGGGAAGTTCACCATGAGGAAGTCCTGGTTGGCGCCACCGAGGTCGGGGGACAGGCGCTCGCCCTCCACGCCGATGATCTTGAGCGCGAAACCCCGCGGGGCAGGGATCTCGTCGGAGTGGATGTCGCCGGGTGCCGACGAGAGGCGGGCGACGACCTCGTGGGTGCCGGGGGTGGCGAAGATGCCCTGCGCGAGCTCGTGCGGCAGGTCGTCGTGGACGGTGAGTTGCCCGGTGATGATCGCGTGGCTCTTGGCGTGCGCGTCGCGGTGGGCGTGGCGGTGACGGTCGGCGTTCTCCGCCTGGGTGGCGGCCATTCGTTCGACGATTCGCTGGGAGATCTCGGCCTCGTTCTCGACGGGGACCTCGATGTCATCGTGGTAGCGGATGGGGTTCATCGGTATGCCTCCTCGACATCGTGACAACAATATTGTATTGGACTCAATTTGGCTCTTCAGCTTTGAGCGTGGTGCTGGGTGTTCACGCCGCGATCGGTCGGGGCGCATAGCCAATGATGCGGCATCTGTAGTTCCGATGGTTGCGGTACCCGCGCCCGACCCTCTTGATCGTCTTGGCGGTCAGGTTCGCCGCCTCGGTGCGAGCGTTCGTGACCCTGGTTCGGCAGAAGGTGAGCAGCTCACGACGCCAGGCCAGCAGGGTCCGGAACAGCGCGGCCGGCTCGGGCAGGTGGGTGGCTCGCACGGCGCTCTCAAGGCGGGCCCAGTGCCGCTGGAAGGAGGGCGTGTCGGTGGCGGTGAGGACCTGGCGGACGTGTTCCTTGATGCCCCACGCGACGGCCAGCTCGACGTCCTCGGCCAGGATCTGCTGCAGCTTGGTGCGCTGCCGGACGGTGAGCCGGTCACCGGCGCAGGTGAGCAGCTTGCGGTACTTCCACGGGGTGTCGGTCGCCCGCCCTCGGCGCTCGTGCAGCTCCCACACCCGGCGCCTCCTCACCTTGGTGACCATCTCGTGGGACNGTGGCGGTGAGGACCTGGCGGACGTGTTCCTTGATGCCCCACGCGACGGCCAGCTCGACGTCCTCGGCCAGGATCTGCTGCAGCTTGGTGCGCTGCCGGACGGTGAGCCGGTCACCGGCGCAGGTGAGCAGCTTGCGGTACTTCCACGGGGTGTCGGTCGCCCGCCCTCGGCGCTCGTGCAGCTCCCACACCCGGCGCCTCCTCACCTTGGTGACCATCTCGTTGGCCAGCCGCACCACGTGCCAGTGGTCCACGCTGACCTTCGCCCGCGGTAGTGCCTTGCGGACCGCGGCCCGGAACTCACTCGACATGTCCAGGGCGACGACCTGCACCCGCCGGCGCCACCACCGCGGCCGCGCCGCGAGCCAGGAGGTGACGACCTTGCCGCGGCGGCCGTCGACGACGTCCAGGATCGCGCCGTCGTCCAGGTCGGTGAACACGATGGACCACGGCTCGACCCGCTTCACCGCGTGGGTGTCCGGGTCGCGCAGGTAGCGCACGGTGCGGAACCGGTGCTCATCGATCCCCAGGTGCCGCACGTGCCGGCGGTCCACGCCGGTGTCCAGGTCCAGGGTGGTGGTGAGCATCCGCATCACCGTGGGCCAGGACAGGTGCGCCTCGTGCGCGACCCGGGACACCGCCCGCGGCTCGGCCCGGCAGGCGGATATCAGGCTCTTCCCAGATGAGGGTGTAGTCGGTGGTGTGAGGTGGTCGGCGTGCGTCGGTCCTGGGGGAGAGGTCGAGGTCTCCCGAGGATGAAGGTTCCTACACGCCTCATCCGGAAGACCTCGACGTGCCTGACGCTACCCCGCTGGCGGGCTTCGCCTGCCCCGATCTGACCGTGTTCTGCCGCCTGGACGAGCTCGGGCTCGAGGTCACCGGCCAACGCATCGAGCCCGACCGAGCGGTGCTCGCGTGCCGGGTCCTCGAGCCGGACCAGTGGTGCCGACGCTGCGGTTGCCAGGGCGTGCCGCGTGACAGCGTCGTGCGGCGGCTGGCGCACGAGCCGCTGGGGTGGCGGCCCACGGTGTTGGAGGTGACCGTCCGGCGCTACCGGTGCACCGGTTGCGGGCACGTGTGGCGTCAAGACACCAGCCGTGCGGCCCAGCCGCGAGCGAAGCTTTCGCGTCGCGGCCTGCGGTGGGCGCTGGAAGGCATCGTGGTCCAGCACCTGACGGTGGCCAGGGTCGCCGAAGGGCTCGGGGTCGCGTGGGACACCGCCAACGACGCGGTCCTCGCGGAGGGCAAGCGGGTCCTGATCGACGACGAGCACCGGTTCGACGGGGTCACCGCGATCGGGGTCGATGAGCACGTGTGGCGGCACACCAGGCGCGGGGACAAGTACGTGACCGTGGTCATCGACCTGACCGGGATCCGTGACGGGACCGGCCCGGCCCGGCTGCTGGACATGGTCGAGGGCCGCTCCAAGCAGGCGTTCAAGACCTGGCTCGCCGCCCGCCCGAGGGTCTGGCGCGACGCGGTGGAGGTGGTCGCGATGGACGGGTTCAACGGCTTCAAGACCGCCACCACCGAGGAGCTGCCTGACGCGGTCGCGGTGATGGACCCCTTCCACGTCGTCCGGCTCGCCGGCGATGCCCTCGACCGTTGCCGGCGCCGGGTCCAGCAGGAGCTGCACGGTCACCGCGGCCGCAAGGGCGACCCGCTCTACCGGGCGCGGCGAACCCTGCACACCGGCGCCGGCCTGCTCACCAACAAGCAGAAGACCCGGCTGGAAGCGCTGTTCGCCGTGGACGAGCACGCCGAGGTCGAGGTGACCTGGTGGATCTACCAGCGGATGATCGCCGCCTACCGCGAGCCCGACCGGTCGAAGGGCCGCGAGCTGATGGCCACGCTGATCGGATCGATCAGTCACGGCGTCCCCGCCACGCTGGCCGAGGTCGTCACCCTGGGACAGACGCTGAAGAAGCGCGCCGACGACGTGCTCGCCTACTTCGACCGACCCGGCACCAGCAACGGCCCCACCGAGGCCATCTGTGAGTGTCTACCTGGCTGGTCCGGGACCGGCTGGTCAGGATGGTTCCGGTCGCGCTGAACAGCGTGTGACTCTCGAAGCAATTGGCCCGCTTCGGCGGTGCTCTTCCGTTGAATTGTCCACGCTGGGAAGCGCGGCCGGCACCGTCCGGCCCACCTCGGTGACCTGATCAGGAGACTGTCCGACCCCATCTAGATTCACGGGGTCGTGGCCCATCACAGATATGCCCCGACGTGACCTCTACCCGGGCCGGTGCCGGCCGCTTGGCGACCGAGACATCACATCCCCGTCACGAGGAAGGAACGTCGATCACCATGTCGATCGTCGCGCACACCCGCCCATTCGTCATCGGCGTAGACGCCCACGCCCGAACCCATGCACTCGCCGTGCTGGCCTGCCCGACCGGAGAGGTCCTCGATGAGGCACAGTTCCCAGCGACGACTGCCGGCCTTGCCCGTGCCGTCGCCTGGGTCGCACGCCGCACCGGCGCGGACCTCGACGCGCTCTGGGTCATCGAGGGCGTCGGCACCTACGGCGCCCGCCTGGCGCGTGCAGCTGCCGATGCTGGGTACGCCGTGGCCGAGGCACCACGGATGAACGCTCGCGCCAACCGCGGCGTGGGCAAGTCCGACCCCCTGGACGCTCGCCGGATCGCTCAAGCAGCCCTCCCGCTCGACCACACCCAGCTGCGTCTGCCGCGCACCGACGAGGGAGCCCGGGCCGCCCTGCGGATCCTGATCGCCTCCCGCGACCACATCACCAACGAGCGCACCGCCGCGATCAACGCCCTGATCGCGCTGCTGCGGGTCGTCGACCTGGGGATCGATGCCCGAGGCACCCTCAACACCGGCCGGATCAGCGAGATCGCCGCGTGGCGCGCCCGCGCCGAGGAGCTCTCCATCGGCGTCGCCCGCGCCGAGGCCGTCCGCCTCGCCAAGCGTGTCCGCACAGCCGACAGGGAGCTGGGCGACCTCACCCGCCAGATGACCGCCCTGTTGAACGAGAGCCCCGCCGCGGGCCTGCTGGACCAGCCGGGCATCGGACCCGTCACCGCCGCGATCGCCTACGCTGCGTGGTCGCACCCCGGCCGGATCCGCTCCGAAGCCGCCTTCGCCAGCCTGGCCGGCGTCAACCCCATCCCGGCCTCATCCGGCAACACCGTTCGACACCGCATCAACCGCGGCGGCGACCGACGCCTCAACCGCGCCCTGCACATGGCCGTCGTCACCCGCATGCGCATGGACCCCGAGACCCGCGCCTACGTCGACAAGCGCACCGCGCAGGGGCGCACCCCGCGCGAGATCCGCCGCTCGCTCAAGCGCTACCTCGCCCGTCAGATCTACAGGCAACTCAACGCCACGATCACACCTGCGGCGGCTGCTTGACATACATAGGAGATTCAACGGCCGCCTCGAACACCTGCGCGGCTCCGCCCTCGGGTTCCGCAACCTCACCCACTACATCACCCGCAGCCTCCTGGAAGCCGGCAGGTTCAGACGGCACCTACACCCTTGATTGGGAAGAGCCGGATATCACCTGCTCGGTCAGCCGGGTCGTGACCCTCGCCCGCGCGGGCAGCTGCTCGGTCTCCTCGGTGAACGACCGCCGCGGGCACAACGACTCACGGCAGGCGTAGCGGCGCTTGCGCACGAGCACGTCGAGCCGCTCACCCCCGCACGGCACGTCCTTCACGCGCTGGGTAGGTCTTGCCTGGATCCGCGAGGACAGCACCCCGCAGGAGGGGCAGGCGCCCTCGCTCGTGGTCGTCTCGATCAGCACCTGCCGCGGTTGCTCAACGCCGACGCCAGGGGTGGCCGAGACGACTCGGTAACCGGACAGGTTGAACAGGATCGACGCCGCATCGACGTCGAACGTAGGCTTGTGCACGCTCGCGGTCCTCGCTCATGAGATGTCTAGACAACACCCATGCTGGCGTAGGGCCGCGAGCCCTACTTCAGGGCCCCACCACGCTCAAAATTGAAGAGCCGAATTGTGGCGCCCAAGCAGGACGCAGATTAGATGGCCATCGGCCCCAGTCTGAGGCGTAATCGCGAACGTGGCCGGGCCCTTCTGCGCGGCGGTTTCCTCGGTGAACGCACGGTACTGGATCGCAGATCTCGTCGCGTGGTCCCCCGTGATCTGCCGGCTCCCTTGCATTCCGGGCCGCCTGCCTCCGCCGTCACGTCAGGCGGCGTGCTCGATGAATGTATCGATGGGCGCACCATTCTTGGTAGCCCAATCTGATAACGCCCGACCGGTGGGCGTGGAGAAGAACTGTGCGGAGTCGATCGCGACCATGAAGTTTGACTGCACTTGGTCGCGGCCGAATGATCTGGCGCCCCATGAGACTATTAGGTGGAGATCGTGACCGCAGCACTGCGAGATTGACGGCGGGCGAGAGAAGGCGGCCTCCAAGTGGCTAAGGAATTTCTCGCGCCCCATTGTGACCCCCAATGCATCTGCAGCCGCGGTAAGGTCGGAAACCGCTAGGCGAGAGGCTTTGACGTCTAAGCGGTCGACGTTTAGTCCCAAGCCCAAATCAAAGGATGTCTCACGGACTGCGCGCCGCAAGTGCGCATGCTTAAGTGCGGAGTTGGCGAGCTCCAGAAGTCTGGACTTTTCCGAAACGCGATGAACGGATCGGATGACCTTCTCCAATACCCCCGGTAGCGCGGCCAGTTCGGCGTCGAGATCGCGGCCCTCAGTTCGAAGGACCTGACCGTCCCAGCCTGAGGTCCTGTCGTCGTCGCGATCGACAAGGACCGCGATGTGAGCAGACTTCGATGCCAGCGCGTCATCTTTCGCAACGATTCGCGACGCCTCCAAGGCCGTCGACTTCGAGTTTGCGACGAGAAAGGTCAAGCCTTGGGTTTCTGCGAATGCTGAAAGGACTAGACGATCGGAGTCTCCCTCTAGGATGAGGGCCAGCGAGGTCCCGTACAAAAAGAGTGCCTCGGTCGCTAACTCTCGAGCAGTCGCTGAAAGTCCCATCACCGGACATCTCCGCCGATGGCTACCATCCGGTCAGTCCATCCGCCCACGATCTGAGGAGAGTGGGTCGCGACTATGAACCTCAGGCCGTCAACGCCGGCGATTCGCCGCAGGTCGTCCAGAAACTTGCGTTGCCACTTGACGTGGAGCGACACCTCGGGCTCGTCGATCATTACCAGTTGTTGGGGTTGTGAATCAAAGATGAGCCGGTAGGTCATCACTATCTCGTGCTGCTCTCCAGACGACAGGTCGCTAGGACGCAGTGGTCCGTTCGCTGTTTCAACCAGGTAGCCCTGGTCGGCGCTGATCGAGAACTGCTTGCCCGCCAGTTTTCCGCTGACTAGTTCATGGAAGAGTAGAATTCTGTCAGCGAGGGGTCGAAGCTGCTTCAGCTTCTCAAGCGAGTCTAGGTAGTGCAGACTTAGGGCCGACAGTTTCCATGGCTCCGTGTCGGTGTGAACGTTGATGGCCGTCAATGAGGTGTCGGGCTCTAGCAGTGCGGCACGTTCCAGCCTCCGACTCAACTCCTGCACCGCAGTCTGAAGGTTCGCGACTTCCATGTGACTGACGCTGCGGCTCCCGCCCTGCAACAGCCGTCCAGGGTATGAAGCGTCCAGTTTCTGGGCGTCGACCGCGTGTTTCGATCTCGCAACGGTGATGCGTCGGGCAAGGTCACGAGCATAGTAGTCGGCAGCTTCGACCGCCGCTGTCGGCTCCCGCATCCCGGTAGTGTACCGCTCAGGGTGTGCTTCCTGAATCGAACGCAAGCGGTTTACCTCGATTAGCGCCGGATCCATCCCGCGGACAAATTCCAAGACATCTTTGGGGACCGGCAACTTGCGAGGGTCGATGTCGCCGAGGTAGCGATCAACCGCTTCTTGCGCGGTTAGCTGGTCGCCCGACTCTGCATCGCGGAAACGAGGTCCGTCCAAACCCGGTCGCGGCAGCCGTCGGATGAGTCCCTGCTCCATCAGATCTCGGGCAGCCATCTCGAGAGCGCGTTGGTCGTCCGTCGATGTAAATAGTTCGCGGTCGGGCTGCGCCGACACCCGCCACGTCGTCTTGCCTGCGGGCCGCTTGACCTCTAGCCACGCGTGATCGCTGAAAGAAAGACGGAGGCGGTGGAAAGGAGTCCTTCGGTCCGGGGGGCGGCCGGCCAAGATATCCCGAACGAGCTCGAGGAGGCGAGTTTTGCCGACCCCGTTTGGTCCATGTAGAATAACGAATTCTTGGTCGACCGGAAACTCGACTCGGTGGTCGAACTGGTTTAGGAGGCCGTCCACGTCGATCCTCGTGAGAACTCTCATAAACTCACCCTCTGCGTGTTCGTCAATAGTCGGGTCGGAACGTGAGGCGTGTGCACCCGAGGCGCCCTCGCCGTCCGGTGTAGGTCATCCGTTCCACCGTGCTTGCGGCTTTCCGTTAGCTGTACCTTAGTCCGATGTCCCCGATTCATGGCCATTCGAGTTCGACTCGTTGGCTCCCCTATCAGCGGTGGCGCAGGAGGGTTTCTGGAAACGGGTCGGAGGTCATCGGGTCGGCTGCGGTCAGGGGGGCCGCGCTGCGGCTCAGGCCTGCGAGGTCGTCGTCCCACCGGGCGCGGGCCGGGACGCTCTCGTCGCGGACGATCGCGTCGACGAGCTCCCGGTCGAGGACGGTCGCGGCCTCGCCACCGCCTCCGTCATCGTCGCCCGGCTCGTCCCACGCGACGACGACGTGGTTGGCGAAGCGCTTGCCGTCCCAGCCCGACCGGTGCGTGATGACCCCAAGGTGGCCGAAGCCGACCGTCTCGAGCGTCGCGAGCACCCGGGCGACGAACCGCCGCTGCGGGTGGTCGGGGATGTTGAGCGCGACGACCCCGCGCGCCCCGAGCACCCGACGGATCTCCGTGAGCATCTCCAGCGTCGTCAGCCCCGGCACCGTCACCCCACCGGCGAAGGCGTCGACGAGCACGAGGTCGGCGCTGCCGTCCTTGAGCTGCGGCACTCCCTCCTCGCCCGTCTGCGCCCGTACCCGGATCCGGTGCCCGCGCGGCAGCGGCAGCTCGCGGCGGACGGCCTCGGTCAGCTCGGCGTCCGGCTCGAGGACGATCTGCGGCGACCCCGGCCGCACGTCCTGCACCCAGCGGGGCATCGTCATCGCCGCGCCGCCGACGTGCGTCACCCGCAGCGGCGCCGGTGCCGGCGGGTTCACCCCGCGCAGCACCGCCGCGAGGTGCGCCATGTACTCCATCGCCAGGTGCCGCGGGTCCTCGAGGTCGACGTGGCTCTGCGGCAGCCCGTCCATCTCGAGCAGGTACCCGCCGGCGTGCGGCACGATCTCGAAGCGGCTCACACGCCCCCTCCCGTCAGGGGCAGGTGCGCGGACAGGTCGGCGCGCTGGCCGCTCGTCCGCAGCCGGCCCGAGGCCAGGGCGTCGGACCACGCGAGCGTTCCCGCGACGAGCCCCAGCCACGTCGCGGCGTCGGTCTCGACGACGTTCGGGGGCGTGCCCCGGGTGTGCACCGGACCCGCGATGCACTGCGTCGCCCCGAACGGCGGCACCCGCACCTCGACCGTGCGCCCGGGGGAGCGGGTCGCGAGCTCCTCGAGGGCCCATCGAACAGCCGTGGCCGTCGTCGTCCGGTCGGCCGCGGCGGGGTCCGCCTGCCACGCGGCGAGGGCGGCCCGACCGGCGTCCGTGGCGATGCGGCGACGAGGTGGCATGCGCCCATCCTCCCCGACGGTCAGAGGCGCGCGCGGATCGCGTCCATGAGCTCCATGAGGTGGATCGAGTCGTCGAGCGGCATGAGCGGGCTCTCCTTCTCACCGGCCGTGACCCGCCGGGCGAGCTCGGCCGCCTGGTAGCGCAGACCGCCGTGGTCGGTCCCCGCGGCCCGGCCCCACGCGCCGAGCACCATCCCGTCGTTCCCGACGAGCCGCACCTGGCTCGGGGCGTAGAAGTCGCCGTCGACGTCCAGCCGCGCCCACGTCCCGCAGACCGACGCCGTCGTCGGCGTCCGCACCCCCATCGAGGTGCTCACGTGCGCCAGCCGCGGGCGCGAGCCCGGCGACCCGGCCGCGGCCAGGGTCGCGACGACCCACTCGTCGACCCCCTCGGGCGTGAGCTCGCCGTCGACGCTGCGCAGCTCCAGCTCCCCGAGGACCAGGTGCGCGAACGACAGCGGGTAGATCCCCAGGTCGAGCAGCGCGCCGCCGGCGAGCCGGGGGTCGGCCAGCCGTCGCGGCCCGACCGGCCAGAGGTTCTGCCCGTGGTCGGCGTGCACCGCGAGGACCTCCCCGAGGACACCGCGCTCGAGCGCGTCCCGGATGACGTCGACGTGCGGCAGGAAGCGGGTCCACATCGCCTCCATGCAGAAGACGTCCGCCGCACGGGCCGCGTCGACGACCGCCCGGGCCTGCGCCGCCGTCGCGGTGAACGCCTTCTCGACGAGGACGTGCCGCCCGGCGGCGATCGCCAGGAGCGCGTGCTCGTGGTGCTCCGAGTGCGGCGTCGCGACGTAGACGACGTCGACGAGGTCGTCCGCGACGAGCGCCTCGTACGAGCCGTGCGCGTGCGCCGGGTCGATGCCGTGCCGCGCGGCGAACGCCGACGCCCGCTCCGACGAGCGCGAACCGACCGCGACGACCTCCTGCTTCGTGCGCCGCAGGGAGGTCGTCAGCTCGTCCGCGATCCACCCCGGGCCGAGGATGCCCCAGCGCAGGGCGGGGGCGTCGGCGGGGTCGGGCACGCGGGGCGCGTTGAGGCGCATCTCGGAGGGGTCCACGGGCACATCCTCGCCCGTGACCTACCGTGGTGGGGTGCGCCCCACCCGTGAGCCCCGCATCCCCGCCTTCCTCGCGACGGGGGCCGTGCTCGGGGCGCTGGTCTTCCTCCTCATCGACCGGCTCGGCCCGCAGGGCGGCCCGTTCACCGAGAGCTCGACGACCGGGTACCTGCTCGTCGTCGGGCTCGCGCTCGGCGCGATCCTCGGCGCCGTCGCCGCGGCGGTCGCCTCCGCCCTCCGCCGCTGAGCCGGTGCCGCGCGACGCCCTCGTGGTCCTCGGCGACTCGCTGACCCACCACGACGCGCGCCGCCTCGTCCCCGCCGACGACCCCGTCCTGTGGCCCGTACAGGTCGCCGACGCGCTCGGCTGGGACCTGCACCTCGCCGCCCGCGCCGGCTGGACGTGCCGCGACGCGTGGTGGGCCCTCACGGCCGACCCGGCGCTGTGGGCCGCGCTGCCCCGCGCGGGGGCCGTGATCGTCGCGACGTCGACGATGGACTCGATGCCCTCCGCGCTGCCGACCACCGTGCGCGAGTCGATCCGGGCGATCCGCCCGGCGGGGCTGCGACGACGCGTGCGTGCCGGCTACAAGGCCGCGCAGCCGCACGCCGCCCGGCTCGGCCGGCCGCAGGCGTTGTCGCCGGGAGCGACGGCCGACCACCTCGGCCGGATCGTCACGGCGCTGCGGGCCGTGCGCCCGGGGACGCCGGTCATCGCCACCCTGCCGGCGACCCACCGCTCGCGCGAGTACGGCTTCGCCCATCCCGCCCGGGCGCGGACCCGGCGGGCGATGGAGGGGGTCGCCGCCACGCACGGGCTGCCGCTGCTCGATCTCGGCGTCACCGACGACCACGTCCGCTCCGGCCGCGGCAACCCCGACGGCATCCACTGGGGCCCCGAGGGGCACGCGCTCGTCGCCGACGCCGCCCTGGCGCTCCTGCGTCCCCCCACCTGACGCGCGGGCCGGGCCCGACGGGCCGCGTGGGAGACTGCTGCGGTGGCACGCGGCGACGGACGACTGACGCACGACCTCCTCGAGGACGACCGCTCCCCCCAGGACGCGTGCGGCGTCTTCGGGGTGTGGGCGCCGGGCGAGGACGTCGCCAAGCTCGCGTACTACGGGCTCTACGCGCTGCAGCACCGCGGGCAGGAGTCGGCGGGCATCGCGACGAGCGACGGGTCGAAGATCCTCGTCTACAAGGACATGGGCCTCGTCAGCCAGGTGTTCGACGAGCAGCACCTGGGGGTGCTCACCGGGCACATCGCCGTCGGTCACTGCCGGTACTCGACGACGGGCGGTTCGACGTGGCACAACGCCCAGCCGACCCTCGGCGGGCACGACGACGGCACGGTCGCGCTCGCGCACAACGGCAACCTCATCAACTCGGCCGAGCTGCGCGACCTCGTCGACTCCCGCGCCGACGGCGCGCACCGCGGCGAGCTGCGGCACGGCAACACGACCGACACCGCGCTCGTCACCGCCCTGCTCACCGACTCGCCCGGCACGCCGGTCGAGGAGCGCGCCCGCGAGGTCCTGCCGCTGCTGCGTGGCGCCTTCTGCTTCGTCTTCATGGACGAGCACACCCTGTACGCCGCCCGCGACCCGCAGGGCATCCGCCCGCTCGTCCTCGGCCGGCTCGAGCGCGGCTGGGTCGTCGCCTCCGAGACCGCGGCGCTCGACATCGTCGGGGCGTCCCTCGTCCGCGAGGTCGAGCCGGGCGAGCTCGTCGCGATCGACGAGGACGGCCTGCGCACGAGCCGGTTCGCCGACCCCGAGCCGAAGGGCTGCGTCTTCGAGTACGTCTATCTCGCCCGCCCTGACACGACCATCGCCGGCCGCGCCGTCCACGAGGCCCGCGTCGAGATGGGGCGCGTCCTCGCCCGGGAGCACCCCGTCGAGGCCGACCTCGTGATCCCCACCCCGGAGTCCGGCACGCCCGCGGCGATCGGGTACGCCCAGGAGTCCGGCATCCCGTTCGGGCAGGGGATGGTGAAGAACGCGTACGTCGGGCGGACGTTCATCCAGCCGAGCCAGACGATCCGCCAGCTCGGCATCCGGCTCAAGCTCAACCCGCTCGGGCACGTCATCAAGGGGAAGCGGCTCGTCGTCGTCGACGACTCGATCGTCCGCGGCAACACCCAGCGTTCCCTCGTCCGGATGCTGCGCGAGGCCGGCGCCGCCGAGGTCCACGTGCGGATCTCCAGCCCGCCCGTGCGCTGGCCCTGCTTCTACGGCATCGACTTCGCCACCCGCGCCGAGCTCATCGCCACCGGCCTGGGCGTCGACGACGTACGTGCGTCGATCGGTGCCGACAGCCTCGGCTACATCAGCGAGGACGGGATGGTCGAGGCGACCCAGCAGCCGGCCGACCGGCTGTGCACCGCGTGCTTCACCGGCCGCTACCCCGTCGCGCTGCCGCAGGACGGGCGCTACGGCAAGGACGTCCTCGAGCTCGAGGTGCCGGTCGACGCGGCCGCCCCGGCGCGGGCGCACGTCCGGGCCGAGCCGCCGCCGGAGCGGAGCGCCGAGCCTGTCGACGTAACGACGGTCGGGACGCTGGACGCGACGATCTCGTTACCCTGAGCCGGTGACCGAGCAGACCCCGCCCGCCGAGCCCATCACCTACGCCTCCGCCGGCGTCGACGTCGAGGCCGGCGACCGCGCGGTCGAGCTGATGAAGGCCGCCGTCGGGCGCGCCACCCGACCCGAGGTCCTCGGCGGTCTCGGCGGCTTCGCGGGGATGATCGACGCCAGCGCGCTGAAGGACATGCGCCGGCCGGTCCTCGCGACGAGCACCGACGGGGTCGGGACGAAGGTCGCGATCGCCCAGGCGCTCGACGTCCACGACACGATCGGGCACGACCTCGTCGGCATGGTCGTCGACGACATCGTCGTCTGCGGCGCAGAGCCGCTGTTCATGACCGACTACATCGCGTGCGGGAAGGTCGTCCCCGAGCGGATCGCGGCGATCGTCTCCGGCATCGCCGACGCGTGCGCCCGCGCCGGGGTTGCCCTCGTCGGCGGGGAGACGGCCGAGCACCCCGGCCTGCTCGGCCCGAGCGAGTACGACGTCGCGGGCGCCGCGACGGGGGTCGTCGAGCACGAGCACGTCATCGGCCCCCACCTCGTCGCACCCGGGGACGTCGTCCTCGGCCTCGCGAGCAGCGGCCTGCACAGCAACGGGTACTCGCTCGTCCGGCGGGTCGTCGACGCCGCCGGGTGGGCCCTCGAGGACGAGCTGGACGACCTGCCCGGCACGCTCGGCGAGGCGCTCCTCACCCCGACGCGGATCTACGCCCGGCCGCTGCTGACGCTCATCGAGCGGCTGCGCGGCGACGGCCCGGCGGCCGCTGGTGTCCACGCGCTCAGCCACGTCACCGGCGGGGGGCTCGCAGCGAACCTCGCCCGCGTCCTGCCGACCGGCACCCTCGCGACGGTCGACCGCGCGACGTGGACCCCGCCGCGGATCTTCACGCTCGTCGGGGAGGCCGGCGGGGTGCCGCGCGAGGACCTCGAGCGGACGCTCAACATGGGTGTCGGCTTCGTCGCCGTCCTGCCGGCCGACCACGCCGACACCGCCCGCGAGGTCCTGGGCGCCGAGGGCATCGACGCGTGGGTGCTCGGCGAGGTCACCGCGGGCGAGGCCACCGGCGGGGACGTCGTCCAGGGCGCCAAGGGCGTCGACGGGGGAGCGGTGCAGGTGGTGGGCGAGCACCCGTGATCCGGGTCCTCGTCGCCGATCCCCGTCCCGAGGTCGCGCGCCTCGTCGACGGGTTGCGCGCCGAGGGTGACCTCGAGGTCGTCGCGGTCGCCCCGGACGTCGAGACCGCCGTCGATGCGGCGGTGGGCGTCGACGTCGTCCTGCTCGACCTCGCGCTGTGCCGGGCGGACGGCTCGCCGATCGCCGCGACCGTCGTCACCCGGGTGCTCACGGGCCCGGCCGGGGCGCGGGTCGTCATCCTCACCGACGACGACAGCGACCCCCAGCTCGTCGCGTGCATCGACGCGGGCGCGGCCGGCTACATGTTCAGCCACAACGCGCCCGTCCACGTCGCCACGGGCATCCGGGCCGCCGTCCGGGGTGAGCTCGTCATGGCACCCGTCGTCACCGGCGCGATCCCGGTCCGGCCGGCAGACGGGCGCGACCGCGGCCCCGTCGAGCTGTCCCGACGGGAGTACGAGGTGCTCTCCGGCGTCGCCCGCGGCCTGAAGAACCGCGAGATCGGTGCGGAGATCTTCCTCAGCGAGCCGTCGGTGAAGGGACACCTGCGCCACGTCTGCGGCAAGCTCGGCGTCTCGACCCGGAAGGCTGCGGTGGCCGAGGCTCGACGTCGGGGCGTCGTCGTCCGCTGAGGCGGTCGCGCCGGAGCCCCGAACCGAACGAGGGTGGCTCAGTCGGTGCGACGACCGCTCGGGTCGTCGTCGTCCTCGTCCCAGCGGGAGGAGTCGTACGACGGTTCGTCGCGCTCCTTCGTGGAGCCGTGCAGCTCACGCTCCAGCTGGGAGAAGTCGGTCTCCGGCGAGTAGTACTTCAGCTCGCGAGCGACCTTGGTCTGCTTGGCTTTGGCTCGGCCGCGCCCCATGGCGTGACCCCCTCGTTCGTCAGCGGGCGCGCATCGCTGTGCCGTCGGGAACCGTTGCGGAGCCGACGACTCCGCGGAGCGGTCCCGGGAATCGTGTGTTCGTGGGGGCAACGCTACATGGTCGGTGAGCGTTCCCGCTCACCGGACCGTCCTGGCGGGTGACGGGGCCGCTCCGCCGGGGTCGAGGGAGCGCGCTGGCGTCTGCCGGTCGCCTCGCGCGCACCGAATCTGCTCGCAGTCATCGGATCCGGTGACCACGAGTCGATTGGCGAGGCGCGAGGAGAGCGCGGGTCACCGCAGCGGCGAACGCTCCGCGGCGACCTGGGCGAGGGAGGCGGCGAACGCCGGCCCCTGGGTGGCCCAGTCGTAGTGCTCGGCGACGTGGGCGTGCCCCGCGGCCCCCATCGACGCCGCCCGCTCGGGGTCGGCGCGCAGCGCGAGGATCGCGTCGGCCGCGGCCTGCGGGTCCTCGAAGGGCACGACCAGGCCCCCGCCGCTCGCCTCGACGAGGGCGACCGCGACGGGCAGGGGCGTCGTCACGGCGGGGGCGCCCCGCGCCAGATACTCGACGACCTTCGTCGGCATGCTCGGTCGGTAGTTCGGCAGGTCGTGCAGGAGCGAGATGCCGCACAGCGCGCCGTCGAGCAGCGGCAGCGCCTCCTCGCTCGGGACGTACCCCCGCCAAGTCAGCAGACCCTGCTCACGCGCCCTGGTGAGCATCTCCTCCGAGGCCGCATCGGCGGCGTGCCCGATGACGTCGAGCCGCACGGGCCGCTCGTCCCCGGCCGTCGCCTCGCGCAGGATCTCGGCCAGCCGCACCATCTCCGTGCACCCGCGGGCGGTCGTCACGGTGCCGAGGTAGACGACCCGGTCGTCGCCCACGGGCGTCACCGACGTCGGGACGACGACCGTGTTCGTCACGACCGGGTGCTCCCGGTGGAAGCGCGCGGCGTACGCGTGGTCGGCGAGCTGCAGCGACCAGCGCCGCTCGGCCACCCGCTCGAACGCCCGCCAGGCGCTCGCTGCCAGCCCCCGCACGGGCTTCGGCAGGTACTCCTTGACGACGAACGTGGCCGCCGTGTCCTCCTCGACGTCCCACACGAGGTGGTCGATCCCGAGCCCGACCGCCGCGGTGAGGATCTCGGGGTCGTGGGCGAGCACGACGTCGAACTCCCCGGCCCGTTCGCGCAGCAGGGCCCGGACGGCCCGCCACGCGGCGCCGCGGCGACGACCCCGGGCGCGAGGCAGGTCGAGGGTCGTCAGCCCGTCCGGACCACCGTGGAGGGGCAGGTCGAACGCGCCGAAGGGGGCCGCCTGGACGACCTCCCAGCCGGCGTCGAGCAGCGCGCCGACGAGCCGGGTCCGCACGCGGCTGTCGTCCGGTCGGTGGACGACCGTCACGGACAGGCAGCGCAGGGGCCGGGTCACGGCACGAGCTCCCCGAGGGCCTTGAGGACGCCGGGCGAGGGGCTGTCACCGAGGACGACGATCCGTCCCGGACGCAGCCGGCGCAGGGCCTCGACCGTCGCGTCGGGCACGTCGTCCTTCGTCACCCCGAGGAACGGCGCGCCGGCGTCGAGGGCGGCCACCGCGGCGCCCAGGACGGTCTCCACCGCCCCGGTCGTCGCGACGACGTACGCGGTCTCCACCGGACCCTCGTCGTCGGCAGCCGTCGACCGCGTGACGAACGCCTTCTCCAGCGGCTCCCAGTCGAGCTTCACGGCGCGCCCCACGAGGCGCTGCCGCAGCTCCGGTGACATCGTCTCGGGAGCCACCATCGCCTCGACCCCGCTGGGGACGCACTCGCCGAGCAGCTCCACGACCCCGTCGTCGTCGAGGTCGGGGTCGAGGACGAGCAGCGGCGAGCCCGACCGCGCGGCCTCCAGGACGAGGGGGACGGCGAGCCGGCGCTGGCTGTCGCGCAGGACGTACGGCGGGTGCGGGGTGTCGTCGACCATCTCCTCGGCCGCGCGCAGCGAGGCCTGCGTGGCGTCCTCGACCTCCCACGTCTCGACCTCGTCGATCCCGAGCTCGACGAGCTGCGCCGTCACCTCCGGCATCGCCGGGCCGACGAGGACGACCCGACGGGGGGCGAGGCGGGCCAGCTCGGTCCGGGTGACCTCGGGGACCACCCCGGCCTGGACGAGGAGCACCGGCCACCGGTGGCGGGTCGCCGGGGGGACGAGGGTGAGCAGGGTGCCGGCATCGGCACCGGTCGCCAGGAGCACCGTGTCCACGCCCGGGCCGTGCGTCCGGCGGGACAGCTCGGCGGCGGTCTCCCAGCGGTTGCGACCGGCCCAGCGCTCGACGCCCGGCACCGTCGGGTCCTCCGGCGGCGCACTCTTCTTGCGGCGCTTGGGCAGGGTCGCCTCGTACGCCGCGAGGACCTCCTCGGCGGGCCCGTCCATGAGGAGCTCGCCCGCCTCCATCCACAGCGCGCGGTCGCAGATCTCGCGGACGGTCGAGTTGCTGTGCGAGACGAGGAAGACCGTCGCGGCGTTCTCGCGCATCTGGGCGATGCGTTCCCCGCTGCGCGCCCGGAAGTCGGCATCACCGGTCGCGAGCGCCTCGTCGACCATGAGGACGTCGGGCTGGGCGGCCGTGGAGATCGCGAACCGCAGCCGCGCCCCCATGCCCGAGGAGTACGTCGACATCGGCATGTAGACCGCGTCGCCGATGCCGGAGAAGTCGACGATCTCGTCGAAGCGCTCCTTGATCTCGGCCTTCGTGAGGCCGAGCGCCTGGCACCCGAGGTAGATGTTGCGCTCGCCCGTGAGCTTGCCCATGAGGACGGCGTTGACGCCCAGGAGGGCCGGCTCGCCCGCGACCCACACCTGGCCGCCCGAGGGCGGGATGAGCCCGGCGACGGCCCGCAGCAGGGTCGACTTCCCGGAGCCGTTGCGGCCGATGATGCCGATCGACTCGCCGTGGTGAGCGACGAACGAGACGTCCTTGACGGCCTCGACGGTCTTCACCCGCCCCGGAGCCGGCTCGCCCCGGCGCAGGAGCCGGTCGAGGGCGCTCCGGTCGCCGGCGGGCCGGCCGGCGCCGGTGACGCGGTAGGTGACGTCGAGGTGGGAGACGACGACGGTCGCGCGGGGCGCCGCCGTCGCGCCGTCCGGTCCGGACGCCGGCTCAGCCGCGGCCATACTTCGCCTCGTCCCACCAGAAGAAGACGGTCCCGACGATCAGCGTGCCGACCGCCCACGCGGCGAAGACGATCCACGCGACGGGCTGGAACTCGTACCCGGGGCTGCTCATCAGCGCCTCGCGCACCGTGGTCATCGCGAGCGCGAAGGGCTGGTACTCGATCGCGCTGCCGCCGATCCCGCCGATGCGCTCGGCGGCCGCGGCGACGGGGAAGAAGACCCCGGACAGGTAGCGCAGGACGCGGATGGCCACGGGGATGAGGTTGCCCAGGTCGCGGGAGAGGTTGACCAGCCGCGCCCCGATCATCGCCGTCCCGGCGAGGAACATCGCCTGGAGCCCGAGGGCGACCGGGAGCAGGAGCCAGTGGAGCGTCGGGTGCTCGCCCGTGAGGACCATGACCCCCAGGAGCAGGAGGAACGCCGGGATGTGGGCGATGAACTGCGTGAGGACGACCGACAGCGGGAGGATCGCGCGGGGGAAGTGGAGCGCCCGGACGAGGTTGGTGTTGTTGACGATCGACGTCGAGCCGGAGGTGACGGACGCGGAGATGACGCCGAAGATGATGACGCCGACCGACAGGAAGCCGATCTTGTTCCCCGTGCCGTTCGTCGTCCCGATGATGACGCCGAAGATCAGGTAGTAGCTGCCGATGAGCAGCAGCGGGTCGAGGATCTTCCACAGCTGGCCGAGCTGGTTCTGCTGGTTCTTCGCGTAGCTCTGCCCGGAGGAGAGGGTCCACAGGAAGGATCGACGGCGCCACACGTCCCGCAGGTACGTCGGCAGCGGGGGGCGACGGCCGAGGACGCGGAGGCCGTTCTTGTGGGCGAGGGCCTCCGCGTCCTGCGGGCTGGGCGCGACCGGTCGCGGTCGGGCGACCGCCTCGGTCACAGGCGCTGGACCTTCTCCCCGTCGGCGGCGACGCCACGCGTGTCGAAGAAGGCGACGGCCTGGGAGGCGAGGGCGTCGACGTCGTACTCCCGGTGGTTCTGGACGAGGATCGTCAGGTCGGCCTCGCGGACCCCCTGCTCGAGGTCCTCGACGCGCTGGACCTGGTCGCCCGCGGCCGTCCACTCCGTGACGTGCGGGTCGTGGTAGGTCACGACCGCGCCCTTGGCGAGCAGCTGCTGGGCCAGCGGGACGGCCGGGCTCTCGCGCTGGTCGGCGATGTTCGGCTTGTACGTCACGCCGAGGAGGAGGACGGTCGCACCCTTGAGGGCCTTCGCGTCCTCGTTGAGGATGTTCTGCGCCCGCTGGACGATGTACGCGGGCATGGTCGCGTTGATCTCCTGCGCGAGCTCGACGAAGCGGAACGGGTAGCCGAGCTTGGCCCGGACGTTGTAGCTGAGGTAGTTCGGGTCGATCGGGATGCAGTGCCCACCGACGCCGGGGCCGGGGTAGAACGCCTGGAAGCCGAAGGGCTTGGTCTTCGCGGCGGCGATGACGTCCCACAGGTCGATGCCGAGGTCGTGGCAGAAGCGCGCCATCTCGTTGACCAGGGCGATGTTGATGTGCCGGTAGGTGTTCTCGAGCAGCTTGGCCGTCTCGGCCTCGCGGGTGCCCTTGGCACGCACGACGGTGTCGACGAAGCGGCCGTAGAACGCCGCGGCGGCGTCGGTGCATGCCGGGCTGTGCCCGCCGACGACCTTCGGGGTGTTCTTCGCGCCGAACGTCTCGTTGCCCGGGTCGATGCGCTCGGGGGAGAAGGCGAGGTGGAAGTCGGTGCCGGCGACGAGCCCGCCCTTCTCGAGGACGGGACGGACGACCTCGTCGGTCGTGCCCGGGTAGGTCGTCGACTCGAGGATGACGAGCATGCCCGGCTGGAGGTTCTCGGCGATGGTGGCGACCGCGGACTCGACCGGCCGCAGGTCCGGCCCGCCGTCCTCCGACAGGGGCGTGGGGACGCAGATGACGACGGTCTTCGCGCCGCCGATCTCCGCGGCGTCGGTCGTCGCGCGGAAGCCCGCCTGGCGCATCTGCTCGATGTCGTCGTCGGAGAGGTCGTCGACGTGGCTGCGGCCCTCGTTGAGACCGTCGACGACGCGCTGCGAGATGTCGTATCCGAGGACTCCCAGGCCGGCGCGGGAGGCCTCCTGCGCCAGCGGCAGGCCGACGTAGCCCAGCCCGATGATCGCGACGTCAGCCGTCATGGTCCGTGTCTCCTTCGTCCGGGCCGTGCGGCTCGGTGTCGGTGGTCGTGCAGGCACTGGTCGGGGTGTCGGCAGCGGCGCCGATGCCGGCGTACACCCGGCGGTAGGTCTCGACCGCGGCCCGCCACGTGCGGTGCTCCGAGGTCCAGGCCCGGGCGGCCTTCCCCCGGGTGCGTCGATCCGCCGCATCATATAGGGAGGTCATCGCTGCGGCCCATGATCGCGGGTCGTCCGGAGTGGCGAGCAGGCCGGCGTCGGGGTCGGCGAGGAGCTCGCGCAGGGCGGGCAGGTCGGAGAGGATCACCGGTCGACCGCTGGCCATCGCCTCGAGCGGCTTGAGCGGGGGCACGAGAGCGGTGACGGGGGAGTCCCACCGCGGGACGCAGAACACGTCGATCGCGGCGTGGTACTCCCGGACGCGGGCGTGGGGCACCCGTCCGGCGAAGGTGACCCGTCCGGCCCGCATCGGGTGCGCCGGGTCGGCCGCGAGCTCCTCCAGCGCCGCCCGTTCGGGGCCGTCCCCGACGAGGAGGACGTGCGGGCCGGCGTCGTGCGGGGTCGTCTCCTCGACGAGGTGGTCCAGCGCGCGGATCAGCGTCCCCAGGCCCTCGTAGTCGTAGAGGGTGCTGACGATGCCGAAGACGGTGCGCCCGGCCGGGATGCCGAGCGAGTCGCGCAGCGCGGCGGTCTCCTCCGCGGGGGGCAGCGGCTGCAGGAAGATGTCGGCGACGGAGTTCGCGACGACGCTCACCCGCTCGGGGGGCACCCCCCGGGAGACGACGTCGGCGCGCAGCGACTCGCTGATGGCGACGACGTGGTCGGCGGCGGCCATGCACGCGTCCTCCGCGGCTCGGGCCAGGGCGTACTCGTCGGCATCGGTCGCCCCGCCGCGGCTGCGCCACGTCTCCTCGAGGAACCCCCGCACCTCGTAGACGACGGGGATCCCCAGCCGTGCGCCGACGGCGAGCGCCAGCTGGGCGTTGTCGTGCTTGCTGTGGGCGTGCAGCACGTCGGGGCGCAGGTCGGCGACGAGCTCGGCGAGGGCCTCGACCCCGGCGTCGAGCCGCCCGGCGGCGGTCAGCGGCAACGGGCGGCCCGGGATGAGCCGGTGGTGGGTGATCCCGTCGACGTCGACGGTGCGCTCCGCGGCGACCCGTCCGATGTCGACGGGGAAGCCGAGCCGGGTGACGACGTGGACGTCGTGCCCGGCCGCGGCCTGGGCGAGCGCGATGCCCTGGGTGCGCAGGGTGTACCCGGCCTGCACCTCGGGCAGGGCGTTGGTCACGACGTGGAGGACCCGCAGCCGCTCGACCGGGCGCGCACCGGGCCGTCGGGTCGCCGGGCCGCCGGCTCGCCGGACGCGGGCGGCGACGTCGAAGAGGTCCCGTTCGCCGCGCAGCCGGGTGGCGAGGGCCGACCGAGCGCGGGACCGGGCGCCGCTCGGGGTGTCGAGGACGTCGAGCGCCTCGGTGTACCGGCCCCGCTCGAGCAGGCACAGGGCCGTGAGGCGGGCGCGGTCAGGGTCGTCGACGGGGACCCGCGCGAGCGCGGTCTCGGCGGTGTCGATCTCGTGGATCGTCGCGGCGGCCGCGACGACGTCGCGCAGCGGTGCGCCGGTCGCCGTGGTCGCGAGCTCGGCGAGGAGGGCCCGGGCCGCGGGGCGGTCCCCGTCGGCGTCGAGGGCGAGCGCGCGCAGGACGGTCGGGTCGGCCAGTCGGGCCAGGAGGCGGGCGCGGACCCCCGTGGGCAGGCCCCGCAGGAGGACGGAGGTGGCCTTCCACCGGTCGCGCCCGACGTGCCGGGCGAGGACCGACGCCGTCACCGGGGCGTTGCGCAGCACGGTGGCGGCGCGGCGGGGCGCGGAGGTCACCGCTCCACCCTAGTGGGCCGGTCGCTCCGCGCCGTGGCACGACCGGAGGGGGTGGCGCCAGCGGTCGTCAGAGGGACGAGGCGAGGTCGTCGGTGGTCCGGCCGACGAGGAGCGCGGGCAGCCCGGGTGCCTCCTGCATCGAGGCGGTGCGGGGAGCCCCCGACACGCGACCGTCGACGACGCGGTAGGTGCCCGCGGCGCCGTGGGCCGTGTGCCGCCGACCGCCGACGGACTCGGACGGAGACTGCGTGCCCACGACGAGGACGACCTCGTCGCCCGGCTCGAGCCACGGCTCACCCGGTTCGGTCAGTCGACGCGCGTCCTGGGCGCTGCTCTCGCCGCCCTCGGCCCACTCGTACATCCCGTTGCCGACGGTCACGCTGTCGAGACCGCCCAGGTCGCCGTGCAGGACGTCCTCGACCTCGACGGTGACCTCGTGGACCGCCATGAAGGAGTCCACCTCGCCGCTGCGGGCGTCGTGGCGCACCGTGACGACCCGACCGACGACGACCGCGTCCACGCGGGGGTCGGACGGGGTGGTGGGTCGGGGTCGGAGCAGCTTCGGATGGTAGGCCCGGACACCGGGGTCGACCGCCTGCGCAGACGTCGCAGCCGTCGTGGTGGTTGCGGGGGAACCGACCGTCGTCGAGGTTGGTGGCGTGCTCGCGGTGGGCGTGCTGCACCCCGCGACGGCGAGCGCGCCGACGCCCGCAGCGACGATGGCGGTCACTGGCGATGCGGTCCGTCCCATGAGACGAGGGTCTCGCGCCACCCCCCCGCGGCCGTCCCGCGCAGGATCGAGACCAGTTCGTGACCAGCGCGCGGGCCGCCTTGACAGCGGGGTGCGTTCGTGAGAACTTGTTGAACATTCAACCAACAACTCCGACCCCAAGGAGCACCGCATGACCACGCTCGACCAGCTCAACGGCACCTACGTCATCGACCCCACCCACTCGCAGATCGGTTTCGTCGCCCGTCACGCGATGGTCACCAAGGTGCGTGGCTCGTTCACCGAGTACTCCGGCCAGGCCGTCACCGGTCCCGACCTTGCCGACGCGAAGATCGACGTCACGGTCCAGATGGCTTCGGTCGACACGCGCAACGCGGACCGCGACGGCCACCTGCGCACCGGCGACTTCTTCTCGGTCGAGGAGTTCCCGGAGATGACCTTCACCTCCACCTCCGTCGAGAAGGCGGGCGAGGACGCCCTCCGGGTCACCGGCGACCTGACGATCAAGGGCACCACCCGCCCGATCACGCTCGACCTCGACTTCCAGGGTGCCGCGACGGACCCGAACGGCAACGAGCGCATCGGCTTCGAGGGCTCGACGACCATCAACCGCAAGGACTACGGCGTCAACTTCCACGCCGCGCTCGAGAGCGGTGGCGTCCTCGTCTCCGACAAGATCCAGCTCGAGCTCGAGGTCTCCGCGATCAAGCAGGCCTGAGCCTCGTCGCTCCCGCAGGCCCCGGCGTCCACCCGACGCCGGGGCCTGCGGCGTGCTCCGGGGCGCGCCGACGGCGGTCGACCGGTCCCACCGGTCCCCCCGTGCAAGACTGTTTCGACCCCTTGACCCCCCGTGGAAGGTCCCCATGGCACCTCTCGTCGTGCACGTCACCGGCGCCCGCCCGAACTTCCCCAAGGCCGCTCCCGTCCTCGCCGCTCTCGGTGAGCAGCCGGTCGAGCAGCTCCTCGTCCACACCGGGCAGCACTACGACGACAAGATGTCCGACGTCTTCTTCCGGCAGCTCGGCATCCCGAAGCCGGACGTCAACCTCGGCGTCGGCTCCGGCAGCCACGGGCGCCAGACCGCGAAGGTCATGGAGGCGCTCGAGGAGCTCTTCGAGGACCGTCGTCCCGACATGGTCATCGTCTACGGCGACGTCAACTCGACCGTCGCGGCCGCCCTCGTCGCCTCGAAGATGGGCATCGCGATCGCCCACGTCGAGGCTGGTCTGCGCTCCTTCGACATGACGATGCCCGAGGAGATCAACCGGCTCGTCACCGACCGGCTCTCCGACCTGCTCCTCACCACGAGCGTCGACGCCGTCGCCCACCTGGGCAACGAGGGCGTCGCGCCGGAGAAGATCCACTTCGTCGGCAACCCGATGATCGACACGCTCCTGAAGAACAAGGAGCGCTTCGACCCCGCCGCGGTCCGCTCCGAGGTCGGGATCGAGGGCGACTACCTCGTCGCCACGCTCCACCGCCCCGGGAACGTCGACGACCCCGACGACGTGCGCGAGCTCGTCGCCGCGATGCACGCCGTCGCCGACCAGGCCCAGGTCGTCATCCCGCTCCACCCGCGCGGCCGGGCACGTCTCGAGGAGGCCGGCTTCCTCGGCCACGACGGCATGCGCGTCATCGACCCGCTCGGGTACATCGAGTTCATGGGGCTCATCTCCGGCTCCGCGGGCGTCGTCACCGACTCCGGCGGCGTCCAGGAGGAGACGACGATCCTCGGCGTGCCGTGCCTCACGCTGCGCCCGAACACCGAGCGCCCGGTGACGATCACCCACGGCACGAACCGGCTCGTCCGTCGGGACACCCTCGCCGACGAGGTTCGCTCCGTCCTCGCCGCCGGGCGCGCTGCGCAGTGGCCGACGCCCCCGCTGTGGGACGGGCATGCTGGTGAGCGGATCGCGCAGGTCGTCATGGCGACGCTCCGGGAGCACGCGCAGGCGTGACCGAGGACCTCACCCAGTTCACCAGCCGGGCTCAGGTCAAGGCCGCCCGCGCCGAGGCCGCCCGCCGGGCCCGTCGTCGACCGGCTGTCCCCGCGTCCGTCGGTGGCGCGGTCGCGGACGACCGGTCCGAGGACGGCGTCGGCGTCGCCCGGTCGTCCGAGGAGGTCACCGCAGCCCGTCGGTCCCACGCCGGGACCGCGCTGCGGGGTGACATCGAGGGCCTGCGGGCCATCGCGGTCGGGACCGTCCTGCTCTACCACCTCGGGCTCCCGTGGCTGCCGGGCGGGTTCGTCGGGGTCGACGTCTTCTTCGTCATCTCCGGCTTCCTCATCACCTCGCTCCTGCTGCGCGAGTCGACGAAGACCGGCACGGTCTCGATCAGCGACTTCTACGCCCGGCGGGCCCGGCGTCTGCTGCCCGCCGCCTCGACGGTGCTGCTGTTCACCGCCGTCGTCGGGTGGTTCGTCCTTCCCCGAGCGGCGCGCGGCGATCTCGCCACGGACGTCGTCGCGTCGACCTTCTACGTCGTCAACTGGGCGCTCGCGAACCGCAGCGTCGACTACCTCGCGGAGGACTCGGCACCCTCGCCGCTGCAGCACTACTGGTCGCTGTCGGTGGAGGAGCAGTACTACGTCGTCTGGCCGCTGATGATCCTCGTGGGGCTGTTCCTCGCGCGGCGTGCGCGGCTCAAGGCCAAGCCGGTCCTCGCCGCCATGCTCGCGGCGACGGCCCTGGCGTCGTTCGGGCACTCCGTCCTGCACACCCGCGCGGAGCCCGCGACCGCGTACTTCTGGACCACGACCCGCGTGTGGGAGCTGGCGATCGGCGCGCTCCTGGCGTTCCTCGTCGTCCGCCTCCACGGGCTCGGCCGCTGGGCCGCCCAGGCGCTCGCCCTCGCCGGGCTCGTGCTCATCGGCTGGTCGGCTGTCGTCCTCACGAGCAAGAGTCCGTGGCCGGGCCACCTGGCGCTCCTGCCGACGCTCGGGGCCGCGGCGATCATCGCCGCCGGGTGCAGCTCCCGCTTCGGGCAGCGCACGGCCGTCGCGCGACTGCTGTCGCTGCCCCCCATGACGTGGATCGGCGGGCTGTCGTACGCGATCTACCTATGGCACTGGCCGCTCATCATCCTCGCGAAGACCCGTTGGCCGGCGATCTCCTGGCCCGGGCTCGCCGCGATCGGGCTGCTGTCCCTGGCGCTGGCGTGGGTGACGAAGCACGTGATCGAGGACCCCATCCGGTTCAACCGGGCGCTCGCCGCTCGGGCCGTCCGGGGCATCGCCTTCGGCCTCGCCGCCATGCTCGTCACCGGCCTCTCGGGCTACGCCGTCAGACGGACCGTGCCGGTCTACGACCGGGGTGCCGCGACCGCCGGCTCGCGCGGTCTCGTCGCCGACCCCGGCGCGAAGGAGTGGACGGTACGGGCCGACCCGCAGGCGGTCTTCACGACGAGCGGGCGCGTCACGCCCGACCCTGCCCTTGCCCCCAAGGACGTCCCGAGCTACTACGCGGACGACTGCCAGGTGAAGCCCGGCGACTCGCAGGTGCGCACCCGGTGCTCGTACGGCGACCCGAAGGCCGAGAAGGTCATCGCGATCGCCGGGGACAGCAAGATGGGCCAGTGGTTCCCGGCGTTCAAGGCGATCGCCAATGACGAGGGCTGGCGCCTGGACCTCTACCTCAAGTCCTCGTGCACCTTCACCTCGTCGGGGGCGAAGGAGGACTGCAACGCCTTCGGCCGCAGCGCCGTCGCCGCGATGCGCAAGCGCCCCCCGGACATCCTCGTCACCTCGCAGGGATCCGGTGGTCGGGGCGACCGGGTCGACGGGATGGTCGACGTCCTCTCCCAGGTCCAGCAGATGGGGACGAAGGTCGTCGTCCTCGCCGACAACCCCACGCCGCCGAGCAGCAAGGTCTACGACTGCGTCGACGCCCACCCGGGGGACTACCTCGCCTGCGCGTTCCCCGCCACCGACGGCGCCCGTGAGGGCAGCGGAACCCCCGCGCTCACGGCCGCCGCGAAGGGGGTCGGCGTGCCCGTGCTCGACCTCAACCCGTGGATGTGCCCGGAGAGGTCGGACGTCTGCCCCGCCGTCATCGACGGGACGCTGCTCTACCGCCAGGGCACGCACGTCACGGCCAGCTACGCCCGGACCCTCACGCCGATGATCTACCGCTACCTCGCCCGCCTCGGCCTGACGAAGCGCACGCCGCAGGACATCACGCTCGACGACGTGCCGACCGGCAGCGACGCGACCTGAGCAGGCGCCGCGGCGCGTCGCCCGACGCGGCAGCGCCCCGCCCCGGACGACCGGGGCGGGGCGCTGCGGTTCCCGCGGCGGAGGGTCAGTCGAGGAGGCGGTGGTACTGGCCGTCGACGATGCGGCAGATGTCGGACCAGTCGCGCTCGGCGAGGACCCACTCGCGGGCCTGGCGGCCCAGCCGCTCGCGCAGCGCGGGGTCGTCGAGGTAGGTGCGGATCTTCGCCGCGAGGTCGTCCGCGTCGCCCTTCTCGAACACCAGGCCGCGGACGTCGGCCTCGACGATCTCCGTCAGCGCGGCGACCGAGCTGGAGATGACGGCCTTGCCCATCGCCATCGACTCGAACGGCTTGATCGGGCTGATGAGCTCGCACACCGGCAGCGGCAGCCGGGGGAACGGGGTGATCTGGAAGATCGAGATGTACCGGGCGACCTCCGCGTGCGGGACCCGGCCGGTGAACTGGACGACGTCGCTCACGTCGAGGTCGCGGGCCAGGGCGTGCAGGTGGGGCTCCATGTGCCCGTCGCCGACGATGATGACCGCGAAGTCGTCCCGCTCGGCCTTGAGCGTGGCCGCAGCCCGCAGCAGCAGGTCGAGGCCCTCGTAGTCGACGAGCCCGCCGGCGTAGCCGATGACCGTCTTCCCGGCGAGCCCGAGCTCGTCGATGAGTGCCTGGTCGGGCTGGCGGGGCTCGAACTGCGCGGTGTGGACGCCGTTGGGGAGGACGACGAGTCGGTCGGCGGGGGCGCCCCGGCGGATCATCTCCTCGCGCAGCGCCTCGGTGATGACGAACGTGAGGTCGGCCTGCTGGGCGATGTGCGTCTCGAGGCCGGTCATCCAGCGGTACGCGCTCGTCGTCGCGAACGCCGGGCGGCGGGAGACCTTCATCAGGTCCTCGAGCCCGCGCATCTCGTAGACGAACGGGATGCCCAGGCGGCGCGCGGCCCGCAGACCCGCGAGGCCGTTGTTCTGGAAGCTGCTCGCGTGGATGAGGGCGGCGCCGTGGCGGCGGGCCTCGTCCTCGAGACGGCGCGCGAAGCGCTCGATGTACGGCGCGAGGGGGCTGTCGTCGTAGACGCGCTCGCCGGGCTCGAGGAGCCGACGGTAGGTGATGCCGTCGACGACGTCGAAGGGCTCGACCTCGGTGCGGTCCTTCGGGTCCGACCGGTCGTAGGGGAAGCCGAGCCGGGTCACGGCCTCCATGTCCCAGCCGAGGGCGGCCAGGCCCGTGATGACGCCGTGGCTGCGGGTCGCGTAGCCCCCCGAGCGGTGCGGCAGCGACTGGGCCAGGAGCGAGAGGACGGCCCGGGGGCGGGGCTCGTAGGCGCGCGGTCGGGGGGCGTCGACCGGCCACCCGACCTCCGCGGTGTGGATGACGTCGAGCGCCTCCTGGTGCAGACGGCGCACCTGGCGGGAGGTCGGGGCCGTCTCGATGAGCCGCTCGCAGATCGCTGCCGTCGTCTCGACCCAGCCGGCGCGCAGCGCACGGCTCGCGGCGGACTGCGCGTGGCGGACGTAGAGCTGCTCGACGTGCTCGGCGGGGGCGGCGCGGCAGATCTCGCGCAGCGCCTCCCACGCGTGCAGGTCCGGGAGGACCCGGGTGGCGGCGCGCAGGCCGACGGCGCTCTGCGCGGCAAGGTGCCGGGCGGTCTCGAGCTGCTGCTCGGTGTCCCCGGCGGACAGGATCGCCGTCTCGAGCTCGTAGCGGGCCAGCGCGGTGGCGTCGACGTCGGCCGGCCAGCGGGTCCGGGCGTTCTCGACGAACCGCGCCGCGAGGTCGGTGTCGTCCGTCGGCATGAAGACGACGAGGAGGTCGGCCTCGCGGGCGTCCCGGGGGACGGCCCGGGTCGCGAGGTCCTGCATCCGGCCCAGGAGCGCCGAGTCCTTGAGCGCTCGGGCGACACGCAGCCCGGTGACGACCCCCTGGACGTTCGGGGTGCCGTCGGCGAGCGCGGACTCGGCGTGCACCCGCGCCTGCTCGGGGCGGCCCAGGTCGACGAGCGCCTGGGCCATGAGCGCGTGGGTCGCGCCGTCCCGCGCGCTGTCGGGGACGGACTGCAGCAGCGCCAGGCCGCGCTCCGTGCCGTCCGGGGTCCCCAGGAGGAGGCGGGCCTGCGCCAGGAGCGCGCGGTGGCCGAGCGGGCCACCCTGCGCCGGGAGGGAGGCGAGGGCCGACAGGGGCACCGTGCGGGCGACCTTCCGGACGACGCGGCGCCCCTGGGTGCGGACGGTCTGGCGGTCGATGGCCATCGGTCGGGCCTTCCTCTCGTCGGGGCGGTCGCCCCGGGGTCGTCGGTCGCTCGGTCTCGGTCGTCAGATGCTGACGTGGTCGCGCGGGTCGCCGTGGAACAGCAGGCGGCCGGTGGCCGTCATGAACGTCGCGTCGGACACCGTCCACGTGTGCGCGTGCCGGTCGCTACCACGGATGGAGACGTAGTTGTAGCGGTCCCCGGAGTAGACCTTCACGCCCTCGGCCATCGACCGGTCGAGGATGTCGGAGTCGACCGCGCGCGGGATGTCGCTGAACCGGACGGATCGGACGACGTCGCCCTCGAAGAGCATCGAGCCGCCCTGGACGCGGCGCTCGTAGCGGTTCTCCGAGTCGAAGTAGCGCAGGACGACGGCGCCGCTGGACCGCAGCCACACGTAGTGCGCCCACTTCCCGACGATGCCGGCATCGGTGTACCGGAAGCAGTCGAGCAGGTCGGCCAGGTAGTGCTCGCCGTAGAAGTTGTCGTCGTCCATCTTCGCGACGTACCGGCCCGCGGACCGGTCGACGCCGAGGTTCATGCACGCGCCGAGCGTGAGGGAGGGGTCGGCGCGGACGATCTCCAGGCGCTCGATCCCCTGGTCGGCCGCACGGGCCCGCAGGTCGTTCTCGTCGGGCTCGACCCCGTGGAGGACCAGGACGAGCTCGAGGTCGTCGTGGCTCTGACGGCCGACGTTCGCCAGGACGTTGTCCAGCTCGTGCGTGCGGTTCGTCGGCACGATCGCCGAGACGCTGCGGTCGCGCTGCGGGGCCGGTCGCCCGGCGGCGGCCAGGAGCGCGTCGACCCGGTCGGCGGCGCTGTGGCCGTGGAGCACCGCGCGCTGCAGGCGCAGCCCCTCCCGGTCACGCAGCTCGGCCTGCTCGATGCGGGCGATGAGCTCGCTGCGCAGCTCGCGCTGGTCGTCGCGCCGGGTGATCAGGGTCTCGAGCTCGGCCGGCAGCCGGTCGTCCTCCCGCCGCGGGAGGAGGCCGTCGGTCCCGACGACCGGCGTGCGGCTCGTCGCCGCGTGCAGCGTCGTCCACACCGCGGCGGGGCAGGAACCGGTGAGGTCGAGCAGCACGGCCGCGTCGGGGATCCGGGCGCGCACCGAGTCCCACGAGCCGTACTCGACCTGCCGCTCGCCGAGCAGCGGCGGGAGCGTCGTCGTCGACGACTTCCCGGCGACCCGTGCGACGGGGGTCTGCCTCGCGGGGAGCTTCGAGAGGGCGGGGGCGATCACCTCGTCGAGCACTGCCGGGTCGTCGACGTCGGCGAGCCCGTCGACGACGACGAGGGCGCCGGTGGTCCGCCGGGTCGTCGTCGGGGTGTCGTCGTCGAGCCCGGACAGGCGGGGCTGGCCGAACGGGTGCCAGAGCGCGACCTCCCGGCCGAGCAGGGCCACCGCCTCGTCCCGCAGGCTCCCGGTGGTCGCCCCGACGGCGGTCGCGGCGCGCAGCCAGCCCGTGTCCGGGACCGGGCCCGCGGTGAGCCACACGAGGACGGGGATGCCCTGGGCGACGGACTGCTCGACGACGCCGGTGAGCTCCGCGTCCGCCCCGAGCCAGCCGGTGACCTCTCCGCCGGCGGACTCCAGGAGCACCATCTCGGCCTGCGCGAGGTCCGTGCGCCAGGTCCGCCGGTCGAGCGTCGTCTGGTCCCACTCCGGGGCGAGGAGCTCGGCGAGCCGCGGGGAGGTCGCGGCAGCGACGCGGACGTCGGTCTCGGGGGCGCGGGTCGGCGCGCTCGCGCGGGTCGTGGCGTCCGACGCCGTCGGGGTCGGCGCCTGGACCGGCGAGGCCTTCGGCGTCGTCCCGGGCGGGGTGGACGCGCGCTCCTCGCCGCGGAACGCCTGGGCACCGGCGCGCCCCGCGGCGGCGAGGCGACGGGCAAGGTCCTTGGGCGACGACGGGATGCTCACGGGTCGCCAGTGTTCCACGCGCGAGGGGCCGCGCGGCGGGGGCGCGGCGGAGGGGCGGTCCGCGGTGGTTTCACCCGCACGGGCGTTCGCGGGAGGATGGCCCGCATGGACGAGACGACGATCGCCGGCCGGTACCGCCTCGGAGAGGTCCTCGGGCGTGGGGGGATGGGGACGGTGCGCCGCGCCCACGACGAGCGCCTCGGGCGCGACGTCGCGATCAAGACGGTCGACCTGTCCGAGGCCCACGACGCGACGGTCGGGGATCGCTTCACCCGCGAGGCGCAGGTGACGGCGAGCCTGGCCCACCCGAACATCGTCACGGTCCACGACTTCGGCGTCGAGGGCGAGACCGGCTACCTCGTCATGGAGCTGCTGTCCGACCCGACGCTCGCGGACCTGCTGCGCGAGCGGGGCACCCTCACGGTCCCGCAGGCGGCCGACGTCGCCCGGCAGGTCGCCGAGGCGCTCGCCGCCGCCCACGCCCGCGGGGTCGTGCACCGGGACGTCAAGCCCTCGAACATCGTCGTCGGGCCCACCGGCCGGGTGCGCGTCCTCGACTTCGGCATCACCCGGATCGTCGACGAGGCGACCTCCACCCAGCTCACGGCGGCGCAGGAGGTCGTCGGGTCACCGGACTACATGTCGCCCGAGCACGCCCGTGGCGAGGCGGTGGACGCCCGCTCCGACCTCTACGCGCTCGGCTGCGTCGCCTACCAGATGGTCGCGGGCGAGCCGCCGCTGAACGGTGCGACCCCGATGGCGACCCTCCTGCGCCAGGT
This sequence comes from Janibacter massiliensis, assembly GCF_900289115.1. GTDB lineage: Bacteria > Actinomycetota > Actinomycetes > Actinomycetales > Dermatophilaceae > Janibacter_A > Janibacter_A massiliensis. Next base: position 934,762 of record NZ_LT985196.1, read on the forward strand.
GAACGACGAGCCGACGCCGCTGACGGAGGTCGCGCCGGGCACCCCCGCCTGGTACTCCGACCTCGTCGACGCGCTGCTCGCCAAGGATCCGGCGGACCGGCCCGCCGACGCCTCGGCGGTCGTCGCCCGCCTCCGCGAGGGCGTGCGCGGTGCGAGCGTGCCGCTGGTCGCCGACGCGGCGCCGACGGAGCGACTCGACGCGGCCGACTCGACCCGGGTCATGCCCGCCGCACGCCAGCCGGTACGGCCCGCCGCTCCCGTGCCCGCGGCGCCGGCACCCGCCCCCGTGCCGGTTCGGCGCCCCGTCCCGCCGGCCCGCCGGGGGAGCGCCCTGCCGTGGGTGGTCGGCCTGCTCCTCCTCGCGACCCTCGCAGCCCTCGCGTGGTTCCTCCTCGCGGACCGGGACGACGAGCCCCGCTCGCCGGTGACGACGACGCGGACGAGGACGACGACCCCGTCGAGCTCGACCCCGCCGGCGACCTCGCAGCAGCCCTCGTCCACGCCGCCGCCGCAGACGACGACCCAGGCGCCCCCGTCCACCAGCACGCCGACGTCGAGCTCGACACCACCACCCACGACGACCCCGCCGACGACCCCCTCGGCCCCGCCCACGTCNGTCTACTGAGTGAGCGCGAGGTGCCTGGTCGTGTCGCGGATCTAGTGTTGTTTCTTTGTCGCCGCGACCACGGGCAACTACCCCTCTCTATTCGCGGGAAGCGTCAGGTGTGTAAAAGAGCCAGGCCCCGTCCGTGGGCCCGTCGTCGACGGCGGGAGGAGCCGAGGTGCGCGAGCTCATCGACCCTGTCCTGTCCGCCGCGGCCCGCGCCGTCGGTACGGACGTCCCCGCCGCGCTCGACCTGGCCCGTCGGCTCGGGGTGGAGCACGCCGCCGACCTGCCTGGCGACGCCACCGGGCGGCTCACCCTCCTGGCCTCCCTCGGCCACGGCGACCTCACCTGCGCCCGGGTCGTCGAGCCGCACCTCGACGCCCTCTCGATCCGCGCCGAGGCCGGCCAGGCCGGTGACGACGCCTCCCGCGGGGTGTGGGCCGCGCACGCCCCCGGCCACCGGCTGAGCGCGACTCCCGAGGCCGGCGGGTGGGTGCTCACGGGCTCGAAGCCGTGGTGCTCGCTGGCCGACGTCCTCGACCGCGCCGTGGTCACCGCCACCGGGCCCGACGGCCACGGCCGGGCCTTCGACGTCGACCTGGGCCACCCCGGCGTGAGCCGCGGCGACGAGCCTTGGCCGTCCCGAGGGCTGGCCGCCGTCCGCTCGGGGTCGACGAGGTACGACGCCGTGCCCGCCGAACCCGTCGGCGGTCCGGGTTTCTACCTCGACCGCCCCGGCTTCGCCTGGGGCGGGATCGGTGTCGCCGCCGTGTGGTTCGGCGGGGCGCGCGCGCTCGCGGACCGCCTCGTCGCCTCTCTCGTGTCCGCGGCACCGCGGCGGACGCCGGACCAGATCGCCCACCTGCACGTCGGCCGAGTCGACGAGGTGCTCCACGGGGCGGGCCTGGTGCTCCTCGACGCCGCCGCCCGCATCGAGCGCGGCGAGGCGACAGGGGAGGACGGTCGGCTCCTGGCGCTCCGGGTGCGCGGCGCGGTGGCGCGCGGGGTCGAGACGGTGATCGAGGTCGTCGGCCACGCCCTCGGGCCCGGGCCGCTGACGGGCGACGAGGAGCACGCACGCCGCGTCGCGGACCTCACCGTCTACGTGCGCCAGCACCACGCGGAGCGGGACACCGCCCGGCTCGGTGAGGCGGTCCTCGCCGGAGGGTGCGTGGCATGACCGACCGCGCGGGCGCGCCGCCCGCCGACGGCTCGATGGCGCGCTTCCACCACACCGACCTCGGCACGAGCGAGTCGACCTGGTTGCTCGACGACGCCTGGGACGAGGTCCCCGTCGTCGGCGTGGTGGCCCTGCTGCAGCGCTTCGACGCCCTCGTCGTCGTCGTCGCCCACCCGGACGACGAGACCGTCGGTCCGGGCGCGACCCTCGCCGCCGCTGGGCTGGTCGGGCTCCCGACGACCGTCGTCGTCGCGACCGACGGCGCCCACGGCGCGCCGAAGGGCTCACCGTGGCGCGGCGAGCCCGTCGCGGCCCTCCGGGCCCAGGAGGTGAGCGATGCCTGCGCCGCGCTTCACCCGGGCGCCCGCCTCCGACGTCTCGACCTGCCCGACGAGCACCTCGCCGACCACAGCCTCGCCCTGGCCGACGTGGTTGCGGAGGTCGTCCACGGGATGACGGGGCGGATCCTCCTCGTCACGACGTACGACGCGGACGGCCACAGCGACCACGCGGCCGCCCACGCCGCCACCCGGGACGCCCTCGACCGGTCCGACCCGCACCGGGAGCGCACCACCCTGCTCGCCGCGCCCATCTGGGCGTGGCTGTGGGGATCGCCGCAGGAGCTGCCGTGGGAGCGTTGTGTCGCGCTCGACGTCCCGAACGCGGCCCGCCACGCCCGCACCCGGGCCCTCGGCGCCCACCGCAGCCAGGTCGTGGGGCTCGGGGTCGGTGCGGAACCGCTCGTCGGGCCGCGGCTGCGCGAGCGCGTCGAGCGGGTCGTCGAGACGCTCGTCGTCGAGGACCGGCCCGGGGCCCGCGACGCGCTCCTGGGCGCGGTCGAGCCGTCCGGTGCGCTTGACCGCGCGGGCCGCGTCCGGCGGCTCGACGCGATGTTCGACGACGGCAACGAGGACCCGTGGGGGGTCGAGGACTCCTTCTACGAACGGCGCAAGCGCGCGCTCACCCTCGCGGCGCCGACCCGGGACCGGCTCGGTCGCGTGCTCGAGATCGGTTGCGCGACCGGGGTACTCACCCGGGAGCTCGCCCCGCGCTCGGACGCGGTCGTCGCGGTCGACGTGAGCGCTCCCGCGCTCGAGGTGGCCCGGCGGCGCGACCTGCCCGGCGTGACCTGGGTCGAGGGCCATGCGCCAGGCGTCCTCGGCGACCCGGTGGTGACCGGCGGCGCCCCGTACGACGTCGTCGTCCTGTCCGAGGTCGGGTACTTCCTCACCGGGTCCGAGTGGCTCGCGACCCTGCGCGGCCTGTCCCGGTTGCTCGCCGCCGACGGCGAGGTCGTCCTGTGCCACTGGCAGCACCCCGTCCGGGACCTCCCGCTCGACGGTCCCGCCGTCCACGCCCAGGCCCGTGCCGCGCTCGGTCTGCCGGTCCGGTCGAGCTTCCGGGACGGCGACGTCCTCATCGAGGTCCTCGGCGGCCCGGAGTCCCTCGCCCGCGAGGAGGGGCGCCGATGATCCGCCTCGTCACCGTCGTCGTGCCCGTCCACGACGAGGAGGACCTGCTCGGCGCGTGCCTGGCCAGCCTCGACCTCGCCGGACGCCACCTGCGACTGACGCACCCCAAGGTCGCCCTGCGCGTCCTCGCGGTCCTCGACCGGTGCACGGACGCCTCGCCCCGGATCGCCCGCCGCGAGGGGGTGACGCGGCTCTTCGTCGACCACGGCAACGTCGGGGCGACCCGGTCCGCCGGGGTGCGTGCCGGTCTGGACCAGGCCACGGGGGCCGGCGTGCCCCCAGACCGGGTGTGGGTCGCGACGACGGACGGCGACTCCCGGGTCCCGCTGCGCTGGCTCACCGAGATGGTCGACCTCGCCGACGCCGGGATGGACCTCGTCGTCGGCACCGTCGAGCCCGATGACATGGCCGACCCGCTCGTGAGGGCCCGTTGGCACGCGGAACACCACCTGACCGAGGGCCACCCGCACGTCCACGGAGCCAACCTCGGCTTCCGCGGGAGCGCCTACCTCGCGGTGGGTGGCTTCCGCCAGCAGGCGGTGCACGAGGACGTCGAGCTCGTCGAACGGCTGCGCGAACGGACCGACCGGTGGATCGCCACCGATCGCACCCGCGTCCTCACCAGCGGTCGGGCCGCCGGCCGCGCCCGCGGCGGGTTCGCCGACTACCTCGCCGGCCTCGCGCCGGCGCTGACGCCCGCCACGGCGCCGCAGGCCGGCGCATGAGGATCGCCGTCGTCGGACCGAGCCGACACCCCGTCGTCGAGCCCTTCGCCGGGGGACAGGAGTCGGCGACCGCGGCGCTCGTCACCGGCCTGCGGGAGCGCGGCCACACCGTCCGGCTCTACGCCGCGCGCGGGACGAGCCCGGGTCTGGCCGACGAGGTCGTCGAGCACGAGGCGCTCCCAGAGCTCAGCGCCGTCGCCGCGATCGACCCCCACCTGCCGGAACCGGACTTCCTGCGCGACCACCAGGCGTACAGCGGCGTCATGGGCCACCTCCTCGCGAGCGACCCCGTCGACATCGTCCACAACCACTCGCTGCACCACCTTCCGCTCACCCTCGCCCCCGCGGTCCTTCGGGTCGTCGGTGCGCCGACCGTGACGACGCTGCACACCCCGCCGTTCCCGTGGACGGAGCTCGGCGCGCATCTCGCGGGCGAGCGGGCCCGGTTCGTCGCCGTGAGCGGCGCTCTCGCCCGGTGCTGGACGACGCTCGCGCCCGCGGCACTGACCGTCATCCCCAACGGGGTCGACCCGCGACGCTTCCCCCTCGGTGAGGGTGGGACGAGCGCGGTGTGGGTCGGCCGGATCACCCCCGAGAAGGGCCTCGACCTCGCCGTACGCGCCGCGCGGTCGGCCGGCGTGGGGCTGCGGATCGTCGGTCCGATCCACGACCGCGAGTACTGGGAGCGGGACGTGCAGCCGCTGCTGAAGGGTGCCGACGTCGAGGTGCTCGGCCCGCTCGACCACGTGAGGTCGGCCGAGATCATCGGGTCGAGCGCGGTCTCCCTCGTCACCCCCCGCTGGGACGAGCCGTACGGGCTCGTCGCGGCCGAGGCGATGATGTGCGGCACCCCCGTCGCGGGACTCGCCCGCGGCGGGCTGCCCGAGGTCGTCGGGGGAGCGGGCGGGCTGCTCGTCGGCGGCCCGGACGTTCCCGAGGACGAGGCGGTCACCGCGCTCGCGGAAGCCATCCGGACGCTCACCGGGCCGCAGGCACCCGACCGGCGGCTCGTGCGAGACGCCGCGGTCACCCGGTGCGGGATCGAGGCGATGCTCGACGCCCACGAGGACCTGTACGAGGAGACGACCTCGTGATCGGGGACGCGGCGTCACCCGGCGGTGCCCGCGTCGGGTATTACGTCCACCATGCCGGCGGCGGTCACGCGGCCCGGGCAGGGGCGATCGGACGTGCGCTCGCGCGGCGCGGCGCTGCGGTCACCTTCCTCGGGAGCCGGCTGGCCGACCCGGCCCTGCACGCCGACGGGCATGCCGTGGTCGCGCTCGCGGACGATGGCGCGCCGGGGGGCCTGCCCGCGGACGCCGACCCGACGGCCGGCGGTCTGCTCCATTGGGCGCCGCTGCACCACCGGGGGTACCGCGACCGGGCCGCCGCGCTCGCGGCGTGGGTCGCCACCGCCGCCCCGGACGTCGTCGTCGTCGACGTCTCCGTCGAGGTGACCCTGCTCGTCCGGCTCCTGGGAGTGCCCGTCGTCGTCGTCACCCAGCCGGGGGACCGCCTCGACGCCCCGCACCGGGCCGGGCGCGCGGCAGCGAGCGCGATCCTCGCGCCGTGGCCGATCGGACTCACCGAGGCCGGCGCGGCCCCGCACCTGATCGGCGACGCGCCTCCCGTCCAGCACACGGGCGGGATCTCCGCACTGCCCGCGCGACCGCGTCGCCGCGAGGTGCCCGGTGGGGCGCCGCGCCCCCGGCGCGGGGTGGTGCTAGCCGGACGCGACGGCTTCGACGATCCCGGGCTCGTCGACGACCTCCGCGGCGCGACCCCCCGGGTCGACTGGCGAGAGCTCGACGGCTCGCTCGGCCGGCCCGAGCTGGCGCAGGCCCTCGCCGAGGCGGAGGTCGCCGTCACCCACGCGGGTCTCGGCGCTCTCGCCGATGTCGCCGTCGCCGGCGTGCCGGCCGTCGTCGTGCCCCAGCCGCGCCCGCACGGGGAGCAGGCCGCGACCGGCCGGGCGCTCGACGCGCTCGCCTGGGCCCCCGTCGCCCCGACCGGGCGGGATCGCAGCACCGACTGGGCCGCCCTCGTCGACCGCGCGCTCACCACCGACCCGCTCGGCGCCCGCTGGTGCGCCGACGGCGCGGCCGACCGGGCGGCCGCCGCGATCCTCGACGTGGTGGCCCGACCGGGGCCGCCGGCCGGAGGCACCCGATGACCGGCCCGACCAGCCGCGCGGAGAACCCCGCCGTCGTGACGATCGCCCACGGGCGGCACGCGCACCTGGAGCACCAGCGGCGCCACCTGGCGGTCGTCGCGCCCGGCGTCCGGCACGTCGTCGTCGCGATGGACGACCCGGTCCTCGCGCAGCGGTGCGGACCCGACGTCGTCACGATGCCCGCCCACCCCGAGGGGCTGCCGCTCGCCGCGGCCCGCAACGCCGGGGTCGCCGAGGCGATCGACGGGGGTGCCGACCTCATCGTCCTCCTCGACGTGGACTGCGTGCCCGGGCCCCGCCTGCTGCGGCGGTACGTCGACGCGGCGGCCCGCACCGACCGGGCGCTCCTGGCCGGCCCGGTGACCTACCTGCCCGAGGGCACCGCCGTCCCCGCCCCGGCCCCGCCGGGCGGACCCGACCCGTTCGAGCACCTCACCGACCCCCACCCGGCCCGTCCGGCCCCCCCGGACGGGCAGCTCGTCCCCGGCGGCGACCCGGCGCTCTTCTGGTCCCTCAGCGTCGCGCTGACCCCCGCGACGTGGGAGGAGCTCGGCGGCTTCTGCGAGGAGTACGTCGGCTACGGCGGCGAGGACACCGACCTCGGCGTGGTGGCCCACGAGCGGGGGGTCGACCTCGTGTGGGTGGGGGGCGCGCACGCCTACCACCAGTTCCACCCCGTGTCCCGGCCGCCGGTCGAGCACGCCGCGGACATCGTGCGCAACGCCCACGTCTTCCGGCGCCGCTGGGGCCGCTGGCCGATGGAGGGCTGGCTGCGCGACCTCGACGCCCTCGGGGTGCTCCGTTGGGGCGGCCCGGCGAGCGACGAGCTGCGCCTGGCCGACCCCGGCGAGGGAGGGCTGCGGTGACCTCACCCGGTGGCGTCGACGACCCCGTCCGGGTGCGGTCGGTCCCGGCGGGGCATCCCTACGTCGCGGCCGCGCTCGGCCACCCTCGACTGCACCTCGTGCCCGACCCGCCCGTGCCCGGGGCCGGCCCCGGCGTGTGGTGGCCCCACCCCGCGCTCTCGATCGGGCACGTCCGGGAGCACGCGCACGAGTGGGACGTCGTCCACCTCCACTTCGGTGCAGAGCACCTGAGCGTCGAGCAGACCAGGGCGTGGGTGGACGCGCTCGCCGACGCCGGCGTCCCGCTCGTGGTCACGGTCCACGACCTCGACAACCCGCACCTGCGCGAGCAGGACCACCACCGCGCGCTGCTCGACGTCCTGGTCCCCGCGGCGGCGGCCGTGCTCACCCTCACCCGGTGCGCGGCGGCGCGGATCGCCGACCGGTGGGGCGTGCGGGCGCGCGTCCTCCCGCACCCGCACCTGGCGCCGCTGGCCCGGATCGAGGAGGCCGAGGGTCGGTGGGGCGACAGCGAGGGCGAGCTGCTCGTCCGGGTCGTCCTCAAGGACCTCCGCGCGAACGTCGAGCCGGCGATCGTCGAGGCCGTGCTCGCCGGGGTCCGTGCCAGCGAGGTCCCGGCACGGCTCGTCGTCGACGTCCACCCCGGGGTGCTCGCCCCGGACGGGGACCGCCCGGAGGTCGCGCAGCTCCTCGAACGCGTCGCCACCGACCCGCTGGCGAGGGTCGACGCGCACCCGCCGTGGTCGGACGAGGAGGTCCACGAGGCGCTCGGCGCGACGAACGTCCTCGTCCTGCCGTACACGCACGGGACGCACTCCGGCTGGCTCGAGCTGTGCGCCGACCTCGGCGTGCTCGCGGTCGTCCCGGCGCACGGTTGCTACGCCGACCAGCACCCGGCCGTCGCCGCCGACGGCACCGTCCCCGGGGCGTTCGCTGCCGCGGTCACGCGTGCCCTGCGCGACGTCGACGCGCACCGCCGGTCGGGCGCCGAGATCGCCCCGTGGCAGGCGACCGCGGCGGCGCGGGACGAGCAGCGGCGGGAGGTCGCCGCGGCCCACGCCGAGATCCACCGGGCGATCGGGAGGACCCCGTGACCACCGCGGCCGAGGTGGACCCCCGGCGCTGGCACCGTGCGGCCTTCCACGGCCTCGAGCCCCTGCCGCCCGACGACGGTCGCCCGCTCCTGGGCGTGTGGGGCAACTGTCAGGCCGAGAGCCTGCGTGTCCTCCTCGGCGACGGTCCGGACGCGGCCTTCCGCACCGTCCGTCTCCCCCCGGTCTTCGAGATCACGGCCGAGGAGCTGCCCGACCTCGTCCGCACGGCCGCCGCCCTCGACGTCCTCGTCGTCCAACCGGTGCGCGACGACTACCGCGGCCTGCCGATCGGCACCGCCCAGGTCCGCGCCCTGCTGCGGTCCGGGGCGCGGGTCGTCGTCGTCCCCTCGATCCACGACCAGGGGCTCTACCCGTACCAGGCGATGGTCCACGGTCCGGGGGTCGTCGAGCCCTCGCCCGTGCCGTACCACGACCTGCGCACGCTTGCCGAGCACCTCACCGGCACCCGCCCGACGCCCCTGCCGGTCGAGCGGATCCGCACCATCGCCGAGGCGTCCGTCGCCGAGCTCGCCCGCCGCGAGCGGCAGCACGGGGCGATCCCCGTGTCCGACCTCCTCCGGCCCGCGGGGATCGACGCCGGCCACACCGTCAACCACCCCGGCAACACCGTGCTCGTGGGGCTCGCCCGCCGGATCGAGGAGGCGCTCGGGGTGGGCGCGCGCGCCACCGATCCCGGGCGCGTCCTGCTCCGCGCAGTCATCACTCCCATCTGCGAGGATGTGGTGCAGGCGCTCGACCTCGGGCAGGGCAGCCGCCGTCCGGAGTGGACGATCGACGGCATCGAGGTCACCGACGAGACCGTGCGGCGCGCCCAGCTCGACTGGTATCGACAGCATCCGGAGGTGTCCGTGGCCGTGGCCGCGATCGTCAAGGACCGTCTCGCCGGGCTCGGGGTGTCCGCGTGAACGCCTCGGGTCGCCCGGCGGGCGAGGGGGTCACCCACCTCGTCGTCGGCCCCCGCAGCCACGGGGTCGTCCGGCACGCCGAGCAGCTCCTGTCGACGGAGGCGATGGCCGGGGTCCCGGTCGTCCGGCTCGAGTCCTTCGAGGCGCTCGACGACCTCGCTGCCGACGTCCTGCCCGCCCGGCTGCACCTGCATGTGACCGACAACGTCCTCGGGTCGGACGCGACCGACGCCGCGGACCGGATCGAGCGGCTCGCCCAGGGTCGGGTCCTCACCGCCTCGCTGCACGACCTTCCCCATCCCGAGGACGACCACGCCCGCTACGAGCGCCGCCGGCGCGCCTACGGCCGGATCGCGCAGGTGTGCCGCAGCGTCGTCGTCGCCTCCGAGCACGAGCGATCGCTGCTCACCTCCTGCGGCGCCGACCCCCGTCGCTGCGTCGTCGTGCCGCTCCCGCTCGACCGCTGGGACGAGACGGACGAGCCCGGCGCGCCCGCCCCCGGGACGACCACCGCCCCCACCGCGACACCGTCCGCCACCACGACGGCGCTGCCGTGGGACGGGCCGTGCGTCGCCGTCCTCGGGCACATCTACCCGGACAAGGGGCACCTCGACGTGCTGCACGCGATGGTCGACATCGACCCGTCGGTCGCATTCGTCGCGCTCGGTGCCGTGACACCCGGGCACGAGCCGCTCGTTGCCCGTCTGCAGGCCGTGGCCGCCGAGCAGGGCCGCCAGCTGATCGTCACCGGGTTCGTCGAGGACGACGACCTGCCCCGCCACCTCGCCGGGGTGACCGTGCCCGTCGCTGCGCATCACGCGGTGTCCGCGTCGGCGTCCGTGACGACGTGGATCGAGGCCGGGCGGGTGCCGATCGTCACCCCCGGGCCGTGGGTGCTGGAGACCGCGCAGCGGATGCCAGGGTGCGTCTCGATCGTCCGGGACATCTCCGGGGCGATCGGTCGCGCGCTGACCGACCCCGACCTCACGCGTCTGCCGGAGGACGTCGAGCTCTCGCCCTCGCGCGAGGAGGCGGGGATGCTGCTGGCCGAGGTCACCGAGACCGGCGAGGCGCTCATCAGCGTCGTCATCCCGTGGTACGACGACCAGGCGCGGCTCGAGAAGGTCCTCGCCGCGCTCGACGCCCAGGCGTGGCCCGCGTCGCAGATGGAGGTCGTCGTCGCCGACGACGGTTCGCCGGTCCCGCCGGTGACCGGCTCGCACGACTACCCCGTGGCGACCGTCCGGCAGGACGACGGTGGCTTCCGGGCCGCTGCCGCCCGCAACCTCGGCGCTGCGGCGACCGGTGGGCGGGTCGTCCTCTTCCTCGACGGCGACACGATCCCCGAGCCGGGCTTCGTCGAGGCGATCGTCACCCCGATCCTCGCGGGCGAGGCCGACCTCGTCGTCGGACGGCGGCGGCACGCCGATCTCGCCGGGCTGGACGTGGAGGAGACGATGGCCTTCCTCCGCGGGATCTCCGTGCGGCAGGTCACCCCCGCCAGCCCGGTCGCCGGGGGCGCGCCGGATCCGGACGAGGTCGTGCGGCGCGTGCCGCTGCTGCCGGAGCCCCGGTGGTTGGCCCAGGGATACGAGCAGACCGAAGACCTCCGGGCCGCCGACGACCGGTCCTACCGATACGTCATCAGCTCGGTCCTGGCGGTGCGTCGCTCGCTCTTGGACGAGCTCGACGGTTTCGACCCCGTCTTCGTCGGCTACGGCGGGGAGGACTGGGACCTCGCCCACCGCGCCTGGCTGGCCGGGGCGAGGTTCCGGCACGTGCCCGACGCGGTGGCCTGGCACGACGGCCCCGACTTCGCGGGCCGGTCCGACGAGGAGCACCGCGCGCGGACGAAGAACGCCGAGTCCCTGCGGCTCGCGGCGATCCTGCCCGACCGGCAGGCCCGCGCCCGGGGTGTCATCTGGGACGTGCCGGAGATCGTCGCCGAGGTGGACGTGTCCGGGATGAACCCCGCGACCGCGCTGCTCGTGTGCGCTCAGCTGCTCGAGGGGTCGGACTCCCGGGTGTGGTTGCGGGGGACGCCCGCGGACGTCGAGGCCGCCATCACCGCGTGGCCGTGGTCGGACCCGCGGGTGCGCGTCGGGCCGGTGCCGCAGCGGATCTGCGAGCGGGCGCCGTGGCAGGTCGTCCTTCACGGTGCGGCCCGGCTGGTCGGCATGACCCTGGAGCAGGTGGTCGACCTCGGTGAGTGGCACTACCTCAGCGACGAGGGCACGGCCGAGATGACGGTGCGTCGGACCCGCTCGACGAACATGGCGGCGCCCCCGCCCGGGACGGTCCGCGTCTCGTGGCTGCGCCCGGTCAAGCCCGGCGTGCCCTCCCTCGAGGCGACGTGGGGCTGGTCCGCCGACTGGTGAGTCCGGCCCGGTCGTCTGCGGATCAGGGGGCGAGCGAGGTCCACCCGCCGGCCCAGTCCGGGTCGGTCGGGAGCGGGCCCATCGGGTCGAGCTCATCCTCCGGGGTGCCGGGAACCTGACGGGCCAGACCACGGCGGATCGCGTCCTTGACCGTCACCATCTCGTGGCCCGGCGGCAGGAGGTCGGTGCGGAAGTCGTCCTCGTGGCAGACCATGTCGTGCCGCAGCGACTCCACGAGCGCCTCGACGACGGGACCGGGGACGTCGGTGAGGTTGCCCGCCATGAGCCCCACGAGCTTCGAGGGCAGCAGGGGCACGGAGATCTGCGGCCGCTGCAGGCCGGCGACGTCGGCGAAGATGTCGAGGAGGGCGCTGTAGGCCATCTGCTCGGGGCCGCCGATGTCGTACGCGCGGGTGACGGCCGGTGCGTCGAGGGCGCCGACGAGCGCGGCGACCGCGTCCGTCACGGCGATCGGCTGGACGTCGGAGCGCATCCACGTCGGGATCGTCTGGATCGGCAGGCGCTCGCTGATCTGGCGGACGATCTCGAAGGACGTCGAGCCGCTGCCGATGAGGATCGCTGCGCGCAGCGAGATCGTCGGGACGCCGTAGTCGCCGAGGACGCGCTCGACCTCGAGCCGCGAGGAGATGTGCGGCGACAGCTGGTCCTCCGGCACCTGCGGCACGAGACCGGAGAGGTAGACGATCCGCTCGAGCGAGGCGTCGGCCGCGGCCTGCCCGAAGATCTTCGCCGACAGGCGGTCGCGCTCGACGAAGTCGTCGCCGTCCATGCCGTGGATGAGGTAGTAGGCCGCGTCGCACTGGTCGAGCGCGCGGCGGACGGTCGCGGCCTCGAGCACGTCCATGGTCGTGACGTCGAGGCGGGGGTGGCCGGCCCACCAGAAGCGGTCGGCCGAGGAGGTGTCACGGAAGGTGGCCACGACGTCGTGCCCGGCGTCGAGGAGTGCCGGCACGAGCCGACCGCCGACGTAGCCGCTGGCGCCGCTGACGAGGATGCGCATGTGGGGTTCCTGATGGTCGTGCCCCGGACGGGGCGTCGGATGGGGCGGGCGCCGATCGGTACCCGGGGCGTACGGTGTGCTCAGCCGAAGGCGTCGAGCGTGGGTTGGAGGAGGAAGAGCATCCCGATCGACCACGTGAGGTGGGTGATGGTCGGGGCGAGGATGCCGCCGGTGACCCGGCGCTGGAGCCCCGTGACGAGTCCGAGCAGCGCGCCGGCGAGGGTGAGCAGCGGGATGAGGCTCGTCGCGGTGACGAGGGTGTAGACGATCGTCGAGATCGCCACGGGATGCCGACGCCCGATCGCGGCGAACAGGGCCCCCCGGAAGTAGAGCTCCTCGGCGATCCCGTTGACCGCGGTGATGACGAGGACGAGCCAGAACGACCCGACGCTGGCGTGGTCGAGCAGCTCCTCGACGGGTCGGCGCAGGAACGGGATCTGGGCGACGACGACCGCCCCGGCGAGGAAGAGGCCCAGGAGGAGCAGCCCGAGGACGAGGGCTTGGACGACGGGGACGTTCTCGCCCTCTTGCTGGGCGAACCCGCGCCGGGTCCAGCCCCGGCCCAGGTGCAGGGGCCCCGAGGCCACCGCCCCGACGGCCCAGGCGGCGGCGAGGGCGAAGGTGCCCCAGTAGAAGCGTGGGTCGCCGGGCGGGAGCTGGAGGGACCAGCCGAGCAGCGCAGCGCCGATGAGGAGGGTGACGGCCGCACAGGTGCGGCGCCACCGGAAGGCGGCGTCGGACTGCTGGTGGTCTCGGGGGACGGGCCGGAACAACGCGGCGTCGACGAAGGCGCGCACCTCGGTCACCGGATTGATCACGGGTCGAGGGTAGGGGGTCGATGGCAGTTTGGACAAACCTTGTGCAAGACTGGCCGGGCTGGCGCGGCGGTCACGGCCGTCGATGGCGCCGGCGATCCGAGACGAAGGAGTCGCACGATGTCGCACGACAGCCCGAGCCGCGACGAGGCGGTGGCGAAGGTCCGCGAGCTGGTCGAGGGTGAGCGCACGGCGATGCTGACGACGATCGGTGAGCAGGGCCGGATCGTCAGCCGTCCCATGGCCACCCAGGACGTCGAGTTCGACGGGGACGTGTGGTTCTTCGCCGACCGGCAGTCGCCGAAGGTGGCCGAGATCCAGGCCGACCCGCGCGTCAACGTGACGTGGACCCCCGACGGCAGCTGGGTGTCCCTCGCGGGCACGGCCGAGCTCGTCCATGACATGGACAAGAAGCGTGAGCTGTGGGACGCCGGGACGAAGGCGTGGCTGCAGTGCGAGGTCGACGACCCGAAGGTCGCCCTCATCCGCGTCGACGGTGAGAGCGCGGAGTACTGGGACAGCCCGGGCGGCGCGAGCACCGTGCTGTCGATCCTCAAGGGCGCCGTCACCGGCAACCGCCCCGAGCCGGGCGATAACGAGCAGGTCCGGCTCTGAGCCGGGCGCACCGACCCCGCACCACCCCCAGACCGAAGGAGCCAACCCCATGAGCGAGATCACCACGAACACCACCCCGGACGACGCCGACCCGCGCGCCGAGGTCCTCCAGGCCGTCGTCGACCGCGTCACGTCCTGGCAGGACGGCGCGACCGAGGAGACCGTCCGCGCCGAGCTCGACAAGGCCGTGTCCGAGTCCGACGTCGAGATCAGCGACGACGTCCGTGAGCGGATCGTCAGCCACCTCGTGGACGGCGAGGGCGACCACGTCGACATCGCTGAGCTGCTGGGCTGACCCACCCGATGACGAAGGCCCCCGCCGGATGATCCGGTGGGGGCCTTCGTCATGTCGTGGGTGGCCAGGGGCGGGGTCGAACCGCCGACCTTCCGATTTTCAGTCGGACGCTCGTACCAACTGAGCTACCTGGCCAGTGTCATGGCCGGGCGGTGACCCGACATGACGAGCGACCCCGACGGGACTCGAACCCGCGACCTCCGCCGTGACAGGGCGGCGCGCTAACCAACTGCGCTACGGGGCCTTGTGCGGTGACAAGACCGGTACTGCGTATCCCCAACGGGATTCGAACCCGTGCTACCGCCGTGAAAGGGCGGGGTCCTAGGCCGCTAGACGATGGGGACCCGTCACTGGACCGGACCCTCGCCTGTGCGGCAGGCGCACACGAATCCGTCGAGGACTCGCAGAGCATACGGGGTGGCGGGGCCCACCGCCAAACCGGATCGAGGCCCGCTCAGTCCGTGACGGGTCGGCGGCGACGGGACCACGCGAGCAACCGCTCCCGGTCCCACGTCGTGACGATCCGGTCGGGGTCGATCCCGTGCCGTTCGGCGCGCTCGCACCCGTACCGCTTCATCTCCAGCTGGCCGGGGGCGTGCGCGTCGGAGTCGATGGCGAACAGGCACCCGATCTCCAGCGCCATCTCGATGAGCTCGTCGGGCGGGTCGCACCGCTCGGGGCGGCTGTTGATCTCGACGGCGACCTCGTTGTCCCGGCACGCCTCGAAGACCGCGCGGGCGTCGAACCGGCTCTCCGGGCGGGTGCCGCGTCCGCCGGTGACGAGCCGTCCGGTGCAGTGCCCGAGGACGTCCGTCGCCGGGTCGTTCACCGCGGCGACCATCCGTCGGGTCATCGCCCTCGGCTCCATCTTCAGCTTGCTGTGGACGCTCGCGGTGACGAGGTCGAGCCGGCCGAGCATCGCCTCGGTCTGGTCGAGCGAGCCGTCGTCGAGGATGTCGACCTCGATCCCGGTCAGCAGGTGGAAGGTGTCGCCGAGGCTGCCGTCGATCGCCCGGACGACGCCGATCTGCTTCGCCAGGCGCTCGGCGCTCAGCCCGTTGGCGACCCTGAGGCGGGGGGAGTGGTCGGTGAGGACGAGCCAGTCCTGGCCGAGCTCGGCTGCGGTGAGCACCATCTCCTCGATGGGGGAGCCGCCGTCGGACCACGTCGAGTGCGAGTGGCAGTCCCCGACGACGGCCGCGAAGAGCTCGGCCCCGCCCTCGGCGAGCGGCTCTGCCGTCTCGTCCTGGAGCTTCTGCAGCCGGTCGGGGAGGTCCCCGGCGAGCGCCTGCTGCACGATCGTCGCCGTGGAGGCGCCGATTCCCTCAAGGTCGGTGAGCGTGCCGGCGCTCGCGCGGGAGGCGACCTCGTCCTCGTCGAGCCCGGCGAGTCTTGCCATCGCGGAGCGGAACGCCTCGATCCGGTAGCTGCCGGCGCGCTGGCGCTCCATGAGCGTGGCGATCCGCCGCAGCGCCTCGACGGGTGAGACAGGGCCGGTCAGCGGGGTCAGCTCGTGCACGCCCCCACTGTCCCACCCGCCCTTCCCGCAATTGCGCGCGCAATTGACATCTGCGCGCCGAAGTTCACGCGCAGATGCACCACATGGCGCGCAGATTCGATCAGGTCGCGGACCTCCTGGGGCACCCCCACGGCGGTGGCCGAGTCGATCGTCGAGGTGGTCCGCCTGCGTTCCCGCAACCCCCCGGACATGCAGAAGCGGCCACACGGCACCGATCAGCCGCCTCGTCGCGGCTTCTGCCTACCCGGCGGGTGATGCCAGCGACCCACCCACGGGCTCGGAGGTCGCCTCCGAACCGTGTGGGCGACGCCGCCGGCAACGGTGCGAGGATTCGACGGTGAGCTTCCTGACCCCCTCACCCGCCGACGAGGCGCGGCGCTCCGCCCTGCGCCGGATGCGGCTGATCGCCACGGGCCTGCTCGTGCTCGCCGCGGTGATCTTCGTCGCGACGCTCCCGTTCGAGGACGCGAGCGTCCTGGGCTACGTCAACACCGCTGCCGAGGCCGCGATGGTCGGCGCGCTCGCCGACTGGTTCGCCGTCACGGCGATCTTCCGACACCCGCTCGGGCTGCCGATCCCCCACACCGCGCTGGTGAAGAAGCGCAAGGACGAGATCGGTCGGAACCTCGAGGAGTTCGTCGACGACAACTTCCTCACCGAGGAGATCGCACGCGACCGGCTGGCCCACGCGCAGATCGGCATGCGCCTGGGGGTCTGGCTCGACGACGCCGAGCACCGGCAGGTCGCGCTGCGGGAGATGGCCCGCGTCGCGCGGGTGGGACTGCAGCGGATCGACGAGAAGGAGGTGCGGACCTTCCTCACCGACGTCGTGCTGCCCCGCCTGGCCGAGGAGCCGGCGAGCCCCATCGTCGGCGACTTCCTCGCGGGGATCGTCGAGGACAAGGCGCACCGCGGGCTCATCGACATCGGGGTCATGGAGCTGCACGACTGGCTCGCGCAGAACCCCGACGCGTTCGTCGCGGTCCTCGAGGAGCGGGCGCCGACGTGGACCCCGAAATGGGTCGACGACCGGGTCATCACGTGGACCTACCAGCAGGCCCTCGGGTGGCTCGAGGCGATCCACGACGACCCGGAGCACCCGGCGAAGAACGCGATCGACGACCTCCTGCGCACCCTGGCGTCCGACCTCCAGCAGGACCCGACCGTCATGGAACGGGCGGAGGCGCTCAAGGAGCGGGTGCTCACCCATCCCCAGGTCGGGGAGACGGCGGAATCGCTGTGGGTCTCGATCCGCGCGTCGCTGCTGCGCTCGATCGACGACCCGAGCAGCCTCGCGTGGCAGCGCGGGGACGGGTGGCTCACGGAGCTCTCCGAGAAGTTGCGCACGGACGAGGAGTTCCGCGGTGGGCTCGAGTCCCGGCTCGGTGACGTCGTCGCGTTCTTCGTCAACACGTACGGCGCCGAGCTGGCGCAGGTCATCAGCCACACGGTCGAGCGGTGGGACGTCGACGAGGCGAGCGAGCGGATCGAGCTCTTCGTCGGCCGCGACCTGCAGTTCATCCGGATCAACGGCACGATCGTCGGCGCGCTCGCCGGCCTGCTCATCCACACACTCGCCCAGCTCGTGCTGCAGCTGACGTGAGCGGGCTGTCGGACGGGCGGCGGGCATACTTGCCCAGGGCCCACCAAAGGACTCGTTCGACAGCGCCGAGCCAAGGAGACGACGGATGGCTGACTACATCGCAATCGGTGGGGACGGGCAGCCGCCTGTCAACGTGTGGTGGGACAAAAAGGTGCCGGGGGCGATTCATGTGACGACGAACGACCCGCGGTTCACCGAATCTGACGGGTCGAAGCCCGGGTTGCGGGCCGTCTTCTCGGCGAACCCAGGATCGGCCGACTACAACCCCGGGAACTTCAACCGATGCGCGCGCGCCCTCAAGGCAGCGGGTTGTGCCGCGCCAGGAGAGATCGAGGAGCACCCACGCGCTTTGGCTCAGCGCGAGGAGGTCGTCGCCTCGGTGCGCGGAACGGCTCTCTGAACCGCCTCGTACCAGTGTTGCGGGAGGACCGGTAGAGCGCGGTAGGCCCCGTGGGACTCGAACCCACAACCTACGGATTAAAAGTCCGCAGCTCTGCCAATTGAGCTAGAGGCCCGAGGGCGCACGGCGCCCGACGACACAGGGTACGACGCGGCACGATCAGTCGACCTCGTCCGACGGGGCCTTACGACGCCATGGGCCTGTGGTGAGGCGTCGGCGCCCGGCATCGCGTTCGGAGTTCTCGACGGCCGCACGCTCCTCCCCGGGGTCCTCCCCGATCGTGGCCTCGGCCGGTGCTAGCCCGCGCAGTGCCATCCAATTGAGGGCGTTCTGCACGCTGTCCAGCTTGCGATTGGCCTCGCGCAGCACCTTCGAGTCCGAGTCGCAGACCCGGGCGAGCCGCTCCTGGTCGGACGCGAGCTGCGACTCCATTGCAACAAGGGCGTGCCAAGTTTCGTACCGGTGGCCCGTGATCTGCAGCCGGTAGCAAGCCTCCGCGTGCGACTGCATGAGGATGACGTTCTTCTGGAGCTCTGCACTGCTCCCACCGATGAGAGCGGCCGCGGTAACGGTACCGCCGATCCCGCCGACGGCGCCGACGACAGCGAGACCGCCGAGCATCCCACCGGGTCCGAGCGCGGCGAGCCCGCCGACGATGGCTGCGCCACCAGCCAATGCTGCGGGTGCCGCGGCGAGGACGAGGACGGGCGCCGCGGCAATCGTCACGACGCCGATGGCGACACCCGCCGCCTTCCCCCAGGCCGGCCCCGAGTGCGCCTTGCGGGCGACATCCGAGACGTCCTCGACGACCTCGGCCCACCGGGCAGGGAGGCCGAGGTCGTCGGCCAGATTCGCGATCGCCGCGCGACGGTCATCGAGGTCGACGTCGATCTCGTACGGAGCGATCGGGTTTCCCTGCCACGCCGTAAGGAGGACGGTGAGGGCGGTGGGCGGGTCAAGACGACCGCGGATGACCTCGGAGTTGTCCCGGGACAGCCGGTTGAACACGGGGTGCTCGATTCCGGCGCTGTCCGCCTTCGTCGCGAGCTCAGAGTTGACGAGCGCACGGGCGTCCCCGAACTTCCGACGTCGCTTCCCCGACTCCATCGACTGCTCTACCCGCAGCGCGTACTGGGCGCCTGCGACGATCGCGACCAGCGGGCCCTCGAGCGGCTGGTCCGCGCGCACGACCTCGCCCGCGCCCTTGGGCCGGGTGACCCACTCAAGGGCACGGACCACCACGTCTTGGGAGAGGTACTTGCGCGCGTCGTGGGCGGCGAGCGCCACGCCGGTGTCGACGAAGGCGTCGCGGGCTTCCGGGAATACCCGGGCGATCCCTCGGGACATCGTCACCGGATCTCCACGCCCGACCACGTTGAGCCAGGACTCGACGCGGTGGAACGGGAACGCCTCGGTGAGCCGCACGAGGTGCTTCCGAACGTACGGGTGGCCAAGAGGACTGCCAGCGGTGAGGAGGAGGTCGACCGTCACCTTCCGCGGGAGGTGGTAAATGAGATCCGCGGCAACGACCGTGCCGAGGCTGTAGGCGACGATGACCAGCCGACCCTCGTCCGGCAGTTCGTCGAGGACCGTGCGGAGGATCGCCCTCCGACGCCGCTCGCTCCGCACGTAGGAGGCCGCTTGCGCGGTGACGTGCGGCGCGACGGCCGGCACGACCGGATCGATGGGCGTGCCGGCATGGAGCGCGGGACCTGAGTGGGTGACTCCGTCGAGGGCGCGCTCGAGGTCGTTCTGGCGAAGCAGGTAGACGCCGGCGTGGTCGGCGCCTACCTGTTTTTTCGGTCGCAGACGGATGTCGTCGGGCTCGTCGTCCTCAGGGGGCTCGCCGCTGAGGAGGTGGAGATACGACGGTGCGACGACGGAGAACCCCTTCTCCTCGAGCGTTTCCGCGCCGTCACGACGGAGAGCCCCGTCGAGAGCCACCCTCCGGTCGCCGTCCGGGTGGTCGTTGTTGATCCCGTGCAGGAACAGCAGGGTCTTCTTCCCGGTCATCGCTGGCCTTTCCGCGCGATCTACGAGGTCGTCGCCACGATATGCCGCACGGCAGCGTGGCAGCAGAGTGGCGTCCAGAGGCGTGGGTGCGGCCGACTTCTGCTGACGCCCGCGCGGAGTGGTCGGTGCTGTCAGCCGCCGTGGATCCGGCCGAGGAGGCCCCGCTGGGCGCGGGCGACGGGACGGCCCCACCAGCGGTGGTCGCGCAGCGCCGCGTTCGCCGCGAGCCAGCCGCACCCGCCGTGCACCCCGCCACCGGGATGGATCGCCGCGCTGCCGAGGTACAGCCCCGCCAGGTGCGTCCGCGGCCCGCCGAGCCCCGTCACCGGACGGAAGATCGCCTGCTGGAACAGCTGCTGCGTCCCGCCGCCGACACCGCCCTGCCCCAGGTTGGCGTCGCTCTCCTGCAGCGAGGTCGGGGTCTGGTCCCACCGGTCGAGGACGACCTCGCGGAACCCGGGTGCGAGCCCCTCGAGCATCTCCTCGACCCGCTCGATCCCGGCCGCGACGACCTCGTGGTCGGCCCACGACTCCCGCGGCACGTGCGAGTACGCCCACAGCGCCTCGGTCCCCTCCGGCGAGCGCGTCGGGTCGACCGTCGACATCTGCCCGACGAGGGCGAACGGCCGCTCCGGCAGCACCCCGCTGTCGATCGCCGCGGCCCACCGCACGAGCCCCCGGGACGACTGCCCCGCATGGACGACGGCCGCCCCCCGCGCCGCCTCCGAGCGCCACGGCGCCGGCTCCGACAGCCGGAAGTTCAGCTTGATCGTCGGCAGGTCCCACTCGAACCGCTCGAGCCGTCGCCGGAGCCCCGCGGGGACGGCCGACGCAGGCAGCAGCCGGTCGTACAGCGCCGGCGCGCTCGTGTCCGCGACCACGGCCCGCCGCGCCCTGACCCGCCGCCCGTCGGCGGTGACCACCCCGGTGGCCCGGCCGCCGCGCACCGGCACCGCCTCGACCCGCACCCCCGTCTCGACCCGCGCGCCGCCCGCCTCCGCCCGCGACCGCAGCGCCTCGGCGAGCATCCGCGTCCCCCCGACGGGCGAGGGGAAGCCGACGTCCTGGGCGAGCATCGTCATCATCCAGCCGTACAGCCCGCTGCCGGCGCCGGTGGGGGAGATGTCCGCGTGCAGCGCGTTCCCGGCCAGCAGCGACCGACCCGCCTCCCCGCCGAACCGCTCCCGGCCGAGCCGGTCGACCGGCAGGAGCGCGAGCCGCGCGAGGTCGAGCGAGTCCGACAGCCCCAGCCGCCGCACGAGCCGCGCGGTGTCGGTCACCGGCGGCCACGCCGTGAGCAGGGCCGCCAGCAGCGGCTCCCGCACCGTCTGCCAGTGCTCGACCATGGACACCCACGCCTCGCCGTCACCGGGGTGGTCGGCCTCCAGCGTCGCGGCCGTCGCAGCCGGGTCCCGCTCCATGACGACACCGGGGTCGTCGTCCTCCCCGACGTGTGCGACGACCCGCGGCGCGTGCGCCCACGACAGCCCGTGATCCTCCAGCCCGAGACCGGTGAGCACCGGCGAGGCCACACCAAGCGGGTGGCACGCGCTGAACTCGTCCATCACCCAGCCGTCGACCTCGCGGCTCGCGACGGCGCCGCCGACCTCGTTGCGCTCCTCGAGCACGAGCACGTCCCACCCGGCATCGGCGAGGACCGCCGCGCTGACCAACCCGTGGTGCCCCGCCCCGATGACGACCGCGTCGACCGATTCCATGCCCCCATCCTGCGCCGCACGCCCCCGACGAGGGCAAACGCGTCTGCGGTCCCCGTGGGCATCCGGGCGGTCCGAACCGGTCGGGCGAGCCCCGGAGAGTGCCCTAAGGTGGCGCCGTGGCCGTGAACTACACCGTCGGGGATGGCGTCGCCCGGATCGAGCTGGCCGACGCCGAGGGACACAACGCGCTCACCCTCGACGTGGCGAAGGAGCTCCGGGACGCCCTCCGCCAGGCACACTCCGACGCCCGGGTGTCGGTCGTGCTGCTCACCGGCTCCGGCCCGTCGTTCAGCGTCGGCACCGACGCGGGGCGCTCCACCGGCGCGGCGGGCCCCGCAGCGATGCTCGAGCTCGCGACCGTCGTCGACGAGGTCCTCAGGCTCCTCGAGTCGGCGACCCGCCCGACGATCGCCGGGGTCGACGGCCTGGCTGCCGGCGCCGGCCTCTCGCTCGTCCTCGGGTGCGACCTCGCGATCGCCACCGGCCGCGCGACCTTCAGCATCACCGCCCCGGGCCGCCCCGCCATCCCGGACATCGGCCTGACGTGGCTCCTGCCGCGCGCGGTCGGCTCCCAGCGCGCTCTCTCCCTCGCCCTCGTCGACGAGACGATCGACGCCGAGCGGGCCCACCAGTGGGGGCTCGTCGCGCAGGTCGTCGACGCCGACGAGTTCGCCGAGCACGCTCAGGAGCTCGTCGGGCGGATCGGTGGCGAGCACGCGTGGGCGACGAACCAGACGCGTCGGCTCATGCGCCGCACCTGGGAGACCTCCCGCCAGGAGACGACCGAGTCCGAGGCGGCGACCCTCGCCCGCGCGCTCATGCGGGCCCGGTGAGCGACGAGGGAACACCCCGACGCCCGCGTCGGCCCCTGCACTTCGGGCCCGACGCGATGGAAGCCCACGGCGGATCGATCGCCGGACCCGCGGAGGCTGCCGAGGCCGCGCACGCCGCGGCCGCGACGCTCGTCGGAGCCGGGCGGGAGGGCGACGACCCGCAGCGTGCCGCCTGCCTCGTCCGGCTCGTCGAGGACGTCGGTCTCGACACCCTCGCGGACCTCTGGGCCCAGCGTCCCGCCCGCTCCCTCCCGGGCGTCCTCTGGCGCCTCTACGTCCTGCGGGCCTGGGTGTGGCGCGCGCCCTCCGTCGCGGCGCGGGAGTACGCCGAGGGGATGCGCACCGCCGAGGTCCAGCACGTCGTCGCGGGGATGGCCGAGCCCCCCGGACCCGACGAGGTCCGTGACCTCGCCGACCAGATCCTCTCCGGGTTGTTCACCGGCGACCTCGCCGTCGCCCTCGAGCGCGCGGCGGCGTTCTGCCGGGTCGTCGCCATCGGCCGCACCGCCGGTGCCGTGGAGCTCGGCACGGCCGACGAGAACGCGGACGAGGCGCACGCCCTCACCCGGTCGGCCGCGAGCATGATGACGATGGCCGACGACCTCACGGCGAGCGCCGGCCTGCACCGGAGCGGCGCACTGCACTGAGCGGGGCCCCCGGGCGGAACAACCGAGGGTGACGCGGGGTTATGGTTCAGCGTGCGCCGGGCCGCGGCAGCCCCGGGTCCCAACATCAGCCGCCACGAGCGGCCACGCGCCGTGAGGCGCTCCCGGTCCGGCGCACACCTCCTCCTCCCGGCCGACCCTGGTCGACGATCGAGAGCAGGGGCGTGAACACCCGGTGTCGGACAGGTGACGGCGAGGCTTACGCTGGGTGACCATCCCATCCTCGGAGATCGCCACATGGGCTTTCGCCTCCTCCCGCCGAACGACGCCTTCTACGACCTCCTCACGGCCAGCGCCGCGCTGTCCGTCGACGGGTCCCGTGAGCTCACCGCTCTTCTCGCCGCGAGCACGATCGAGCGCGCGGCCATCCGGGACCGCCTGCAGGAGATCGAGCGGGCGGCCGACGACGCGACCCACGAGATCGTCGACCGGCTCGCCCACTGCCTCGTCCCGCCGATGGACCGCACGGACATCCACGACCTGGCCATCGCCATCGATCGGTGCGTGGACGCGATGGAGGAGTGCGCCGACCTCGTCACCCGGTACCGCCTGGACGTCCTCGTCCGAGGCATCGAGGAGCAGGTGTCGGTCGTCGCCCGCATGGCCGACCTCACCCACGAGGCGATGTCCCGCCTGCGACGGCCGCGCTCGCTCACCGACTACTGGGTGGAGATCAACCGGCTGGAGAACGTCGCCAACGCCGCCCACCGTGACGTGCTCACCGAGCTCCTGCGACCCGGTGCCGACCCGATCGTGGTCCTGATGGAGAAGGCCGTCGTCGACGCGCTCGAGGACGCCGCGAACGCCTTCGAGCGGGTGGCCGACCGGGTCGAGTCGATCGCCGTCAAGGCCGTCTGAGGTGGACCCGGGTCAGTGGGTGATCGTCGGGCTCGCGCTGGCGTTCACCGTCACCTTGGGGCTGCACGACACGTCGAACGCGGTCGCGACCTCGATCGCGAGCCGCGCGCTCACGCCCCGGGTCGCCGTCGTGATGGCGGCCGTGGCGAACCTCGTCGGGGCCGCCATCGGGTATCTCAGCCCGGGGATCACCCTCGCCGAGACGGTCGGCACCGGGCTCGTGCGCCCCGATGTCGATGCGGGTCCAGCCGCCGTCGGAGCCCTCGTCGGCGCGATCGCGTGGAACCTCGCGACATGGTGGCGCGGCATGCCGTCCTCCTCGTCGCACGCCCTGCTCGGGGGCCTGCTCGGCGGGGCGCTCGCCACCGGTGTGACGATCCGGTGGGAGACGATCAGCCTGCGTGTCCTGCTCCCCTTCCTCTTGTCCCCGGTCGTGGCGTTGACGCTCGCGGTGCTCGTCGTCGCCGCCGTCCTCCGGCTGCTGGGCAGCCGGTCGGCCGTGGCCGCAGCCCCGGTGTTCCGGCTGTTCCAGACCGGCTCGGCCGCGGCCATCGCGCTGGGTCACGGAGCGCAGTCGGCGGCGAAGGCCGCGGGGATCGTCGCGATCGCTCGCGGGACCACCATCCATCTCGGTCACCCGCCCCACCCGGTCATCCTCGCGCTGTTCGCCGCGCTCTTCGTCGGGACCCTCCTCGGGGGGTGGCCCGTGATCCGCACGCTCGGCGAGCGCATCACCCGGATCGACCCGATGCGGGGGTTCGCCGCGGAGGTCTCGGCCGTCGCGGTCCTCTACCCGGCGACCCTGCTCGGCGTGCCGGTGTCGAGCACGCACGTCGTCGCGTCCTCCATCGTCGGCACCGCCCTGGCGTCGCCGACCCGGTCGGTCAACTGGGCGGTGGTCCGCAGGATGGTGCTCGTCTGGCTGCTCACGGTCCCCGCGTGCGCCCTGGCCGGTGCCGCGGTCGCGATCGCGGTCCGCGCCGCCGCCTGAGCATGCCGAAGGGGCCCGGCGCCAGCGGCGCCGAGCCCCTTCCGTCCCTCGCCCCGGGGGGGCTCGGTCGATCAGCCGAACCTGCCGGAGATGTAGTCCTCCGTCGCCCTCTCGGCCGGGTTGTTGAAGATCTTCTGGGTGTCGTCGAACTCCACCAGCTTGCCGGGCTTGCCGGTGCCCTGGATGTTGAAGAACCCGGTCCGGTCCGAGACCCGAGCGGCCTGCTGCATGTTGTGCGTGACGATGACGATCGTGTAGTCCCGCTTCAGCTCCTCGATGAGGTCCTCGACGGCGAGCGTCGAGATCGGGTCGAGGGCCGAGCACGGCTCGTCCATGAGGACGACGTCCGGCTTGACCGCGATCGTCCGGGCGATGCACAGACGCTGCTGCTGACCACCCGAGAGGCCCGAGCCCGGCTTGTCGAGCCGGTCCTTGACCTCGTTCCACAGGTTGGCGCCGGTGAGCGAGCGCTCGACGAGCTCGTCGGCGTCGGCCTTGTTGATGCGGCGGTTGTTCAGCTTGACGCCGGCGAGGACGTTGTCCCGGATGGACATCGTCGGGAACGGGTTCGGGCGCTGGAAGACCATGCCGACCTGGCGGCGGACCGCGACCGGGTCGACGCCCTTCCCGTAGAGGTTCTGCCCGTCGATGATGACCTCGCCCTTGCAGTACGCGCCCGGGATGACCTCGTGCATCCGGTTGAGCGACCGCAGGAAGGTCGACTTGCCGCAGCCCGACGGGCCGATGAGGGCCGTGACCGACTTCGGCTCGATCGAGACGGTGACGTCCTCGACCGCGAGGAAGTCGCCGTAGTAGATGTTCAGGTTGTTGACGTCGATGCGCTTGGACACGTCAGTGGTTCCTTGTCTGATCTGGCGGTCAGCGACCGGTCTTGGGGGCGAAGAACTTCGAGATGAGTCGGGCGACGATGTTCAGCAGCATGACGATGAACATCAGGACGAGCGCGGCCGTCCACGCGGCGTCGAGCGAGGCCTGCTTGTTCACGCCCGGGCTTGCGTACGACTGGTACGCGAACAGCGGCAGCGCCGACATCGACCCGTCGAACGGGTTGAGGTTGACCTTGCGCGCGTACCCCATGGTGATGAGCAGCGGCGCCGTCTCACCGATGACGCGGGCGATCGCGAGCGTGATGCCGGTGGCCAGACCAGCGATGGCCGTCGGCATGACGACCTTGACGATGGTCAGCCACTTCGGGACGCCGAGCGCGAGGCTCGCCTCGCGGAGCTCGTTCGGGACGAGCTTGAGCATCTCCTCGCAGGACCGGACGACGACCGGGATCATCAGCACCGACAGTGCGATGGCGCCGACGATGCCCGCCTGGAACTTCGGGCCGAAGATCAGCGTGAACAGACCGATCGCGAACAGGCCCGCGACGATCGACGGGATGCCCGTCATGACGTCGACGAAGAACGTCAGGCCGCGCGAGAGGGCGTTCTTGTTGCCGTACTCGACGAGGTAGATCGCCGCGAACAGGCCGATCGGGACGGAGATGAGCGTCGCGAGCGCGGTGACGATGAGCGTGCCCATGATCGCGTGGTACGCGCCGCCGGTCTCCTTGGCGCCGACGCCCTCCATCGAGTACGAGAAGAACTTCCCGTCGAGCCGGTGCCAGCCGTTCTGGACGATCGTGAGGATGACCGACACCAGCGGGATCATCGCGAGCAGGAACGCCGTCGTGACGATCGCCGTGACGAGCCGGTCGACGGCGTGGCGGTGGCCCTCGACGACCGCCGAGGCGGAGTAGATCGCGACGGAGTAGATGAGGGCCGACACGAGGACGACCGCGAGGACGTTCCACCCGAACAGCAGGGTGACGATCGCGGCGCCGAGGACGACGGACGCGGCGAGGATCCCGAGCCGGATCGGCTGGGAGAGCGTGCGGTGGTTGCCCGTGGTCTCAGCCGACGGGACGGTGGCGGGTGCGGTCGACATCAGTTCGCTCCAGAGAACTCGGACCGGCGGGCGATGATCCACCGCGCCAGCATGTTGACGGCCAGGGTCAGCGCGAAGAGCGTCAGACCCGACACGAAGAGGGTGCTGCGCGGGACACCGGGCGAGGCCTCGGCGAACTGGAGCGCGATGTCACCGGCGATGGTGCCGGGGGTGTTCGAGGTGAGCAGCTCCCACGAGAAGCCGCCGCCGCTCGCCGAGAGGATGATGGCGACGGCCATCGTCTCACCGAGCGCTCGACCCAGGCCGAGCATGGCGCCCGAGACGACACCGGACCGGCCGAACGGGATCACCGCCTGCCGGATCATCTCCCAGCGGGTCGCGCCCAGGGCCAGCGACGCCTCCTCGTGCAGCCGGGGCGTCTGGAGGAAGACCTCACGGTTCACGGCCGTCATGATCGGCAGGATCATCACCGCAAGGATGATCCCGATCATGAGCATCGTGCGACCGGTCTTCGTCGCCTGGTCACCGCCGAAGAGCGGGATGAAGTGCAGGTTGTCGAAGAGGAAGTTGAAGAACGGCACCGCCTTCATCGCGATCGCCGTGCCCCAGAGGCCGAAGATGATCGACGGGACCGCGGCGAGCAGGTCGACGACGTAGCCGAGCCCCTGCGCCAGCCGGCGCGGCGCGTAGTGCGTGATGAACAGCGCGATCCCCACCGACAGCGGCAGCGCGATGAGGAGGGCGATGATCGAGCTGAGGAGCGTGCCGAAGAGCTTCGGCGCGATGTAGCTGACGAGACCCTTGCCGCCGCTGATCTCCTTCGGGTCGGCCTGGAGGGCTGGAACGGCCTGGTAGAGGAGGAACGCAGCGACGGCCGCGAGGATCACGAAGATGAGGACGCCCGAGATGGTCGACAGGCCGGAGAAGATCGCATCTCCTGGGCGCTGCTTCGCCTTCGCCGGGGCGCCGCTCGACGCGGTGGTGGACACAGGGGGTGGCTCCTATCGGGAGGACCGGCGCGCGACTGCTCGCGCAGGAGGTACGTGGGGGAGGTGGCGCACGAACGGCCCCGCGACCAGGTCGCGGGGCCGCTCGTCAGCCGTGATCAGGCCTCAGCCGAGGTCGGATCTCGAGAGGGTCAGGCCGTCTCGATGTTCTCGAGGGCCTTCTTGGCGGTGTCGACCGCGCTGGTCGGCATCGGGGCAGCGCCCGCCTCGCCAGCGACCTTCTGGCCGTCCTCGGACGAGACGTACTCGAGGTACGACTTGACCGTCTTGGCCGTCTCGGCGTCGTCGTACGTGGAGCACGCGATCGCGTAGGAGACGAGGACGACCGGGTAGACGCCCGCGCCCGTCTTGCCGCGGTCGAGCTTGACCGAGTAGTCGGTCTTGCTGTCGGGCATGGCGCGCTCGGCGCCGTCGAGGATCTTGGCCGCGGCCTCGGGGCTGTACTCGATGTACTCCTCGCCCGACTTGATCTTGGCGGCCTTGAGCTTGTCACCGATCTGGGAGGCGTCGGCGTAGGTGATCGCGCCGTCGGTGGACGAGGCGACGTCGACGACGCCCGAGGTGCCCTTGGCGGCCTCCTTGCCCTTGATCGGCCAGACGTCGTCCGGCTCGTGCGTCCAGGCCTTCGGCGCAGCCTCACCGAGGTAGGCCGAGAAGTTCTTCGACGTGCCCGAGTCGTCCGAGCGGTTCACCGGCGTGATGTCGGTGTCCGGGAGCTCGACGCCCTCGTTCTCCTTGGCGATCTTCGGGTCGTTCCACTTCTTGATCTTGCCCTCGAAGATCTCGGCGACGACGTCCGCCGAGAGGTTCAGGCTGTCGACGCCCTCGAGGTTGTAGGCGACGGCGATCGGGGCGACGTAGACGGGGAACTGGATGGTCTCGCCCTTGCAGCCCTTCTTCTTGGCGTTGGCCATCTCCTCCTCGTCCATCGCCGAGTCCGAGCCGGCGAAGTCGACGGCGCCCGAGATGAACTTGTCGCGGCCCGCGCCCGAGCCGTCGGGCGAGTACTCGACGGTGGCGTCCGAGTTCGCCTCGCCGAAGGCGTTGATCCACTCGGTCTGGGCGTTCTCCTGCGTGGAGGCGCCAGCGCCCTT
Source organism: Janibacter massiliensis (assembly GCF_900289115.1). Taxonomy (GTDB): domain Bacteria; phylum Actinomycetota; class Actinomycetes; order Actinomycetales; family Dermatophilaceae; genus Janibacter_A; species Janibacter_A massiliensis. The sequence continues at coordinate 963,544 of NZ_LT985196.1, forward strand.
GATCTTGCCGCTGACGGCCTCGCCGCTGGCGGCGCCGTCGGTGGAGTCGGACTCGTTGCCCGCGCCGCAGGCGCCGAGGCCGAGGGCCAGGGTGAGGGCGAGAGCGGCGGGGAAGGCAGTGCGCTTCAAGGGTGAACCTCTCTGTGTGTGTGGCCACGCCAGGTAGCTCAGGGAGATATCCCGGGCGCAACCGTCGTGGTCGTACATCTCGAACCTAGGGGCGCCGGGTGACGCTCCGACCTGCCCAAGGTGAATGGCAGGTGAACGAACAGTCCATTTCGGTAACGGATCGGGGCTGGTTGGGCGAACGGCGGTCGTGGACCGCGCTCAGGCGGTGTCGCCCGGGTGGTGGCGCTCGACGGCGACGACCCGGGCCGCCGAGCCGGTCCCGACGAGGTGGGCGACGAGGACCTCGCCCTTGTCCATCCCGTCCTCGATGAGGGCGTCGAGGACGGCCGCGCCGACCTCGCCGTCGGTGTCGGCGGGGTCGACGATCCCGCGCAGCACCTGCGCGAGGGCGGGGAGCACGGGGCCGTGGCTGCACAGGGCGGCGGCAGTTCCGCGCTCGAGGAGGCGCTCGACGTGGTGGACCGCGCGACCGGGGTCCTCGGCGAAGCCCTCCTCGGACAGGCCGGGCTTGAAGCGCAGCGGCTGCCCGACGGTGACGGCGTAGGGCGCGAGGGTGTCGGCGGCGCGCACGGACGGGGAGCTGATGAGCCGGCTCAGGCCGTATGCCGCGAGGAGCGGGACGAGGTGGACGGCCTGGTCGCGGCCGCGGTCGTCGAGGGGTCGCAGCTGGTCGTCACCGGTCCAGCCCTTGCGGGGCTGCGCCTTCGCGTGGCGGACGACGGCGAGGGACCACGTCGACAGGCGCCCGGCCTCGTCGGCGCGGACGAGCGAGTCGAGCTGGTCGCGGTCGTGGGGGTAGCTGAGGCGTTCGGCGGCGGCCGGGGCGGGCAGCCAGGCGACCTCGTCGACCTCGGCGTCGAGGGTGCCCGTGCCGCCCGTGACCTCGGCGGCCCAGTAGCGGACCTCCTTGAGCGCGAGGCGGCCCTTGGAGTCCCGGAAGGTGTAGGTCGTCGTGGGGAGCGGGCGCCCGAGCCGGACCTCGTGGCCGGTCTCCTCGCGCGTCTCGCGGACGGCGGTGACGGGGAAGAGCTCCCCGGGGTCGACCTTCCCCTTGGCCCACGCCCAGTCGTCGTAGCGGGGTCGGTGGACGAGTGCGACCTCGAGCTCGCCGCGTCGGCGGCGCCACGGCAAGGTGCCGGCGGCGAGGACGGTCATGCGCCCATCCTTCCACCCCACCTCTCCCTCCCCGCAATTGCGCGCGCAAGTGACATCTACGCGCGATATGTCGCGCGCAGATGAATGTGATGGCGCGCAGATCTCGTCGCCCCGGTTGCGTGGTGGTGCCCGTTCGGCCCGTCCGCGGGTGAGCTGCGACCGACAAGCCTCGGGCCCGGCGGCGGCCTGGCGGACGTGAGGGGCTGACGGGTCCGAACGCATGCGTCGGCCGCGCTCGCGATCGAGCCCAGCCAGCGATGCCCGGTGAGGCCCCCGTCCCTGGTCGCGGATGACGCGGCGGCGCGGCGAGGACCCTGCGCGATCGCACCGGGGTCGAAATCTGCGCGCCACATGGTTCAGACGCGCGCGATGTATCGCGCGCAGATGTCACTTGCGCGCGCAATTGCAGCTCTGTCCTCTACACATCTGCCGCCGCCGNGTGGGGTGGGGTGCAGGGTCAGGGGTGGGCGAGCATGACGTCCGTCGCCGCGATCTCGAAGCCTGCTCGGCGGTAGGTGCGCAGGGCTCGGTCGTTGTCGCCGTCGACGTAGAGGCTGATCGACCTCGCACCCGTCCGCGCGAGGTACCCGATCCCGAGCGCCGTCACCGGTCCGGCGAGCCCTCGTCCCTGGACCTGCGGGTGCACCGCGACCGCGTACACCTCGCCCTCGTCCGACCCCGGCTCCCGCTTCGTCCAGTGCGACGCGACGAGCCGCGGCCGATCACCCGAGACGTCCTCCACCAGCACGAGCCCGGCCGGGTCGAACCACGCCTCCGCCTGGCGCTCGTGCAGGTCGGCCAAGGTCATCCGGCCCTGCTCGGGGTGGTCGGCGAAGGCCGTCGCGTTGAGCTCGAGCCACGCTTGCTCGTCCTGCCCGACGACGAACGACCGCGCCACCAGCCCCTCGGGCAGCCCCACCGGCTCCCGGTCCTGGGCCCGCACGGGTCGAGCCATCCGGTGCAGCTCGCGGACGACCTCCAGCCCCCGGTCCGCGCCGAGCGCCCGCGCCGGCGCGAGCCCGCCGTGGGCCCAGAACCGCGCCCCCGGCTCGTCCGCCAGCACCGCGTCGACGAGCGAGCGCCCCACCCCACGACGCCGCGCGTCCGGGTCGACGACGAGCTCGACCGCCCCGTCGGCCGCGACCTGCCCGTACCCGACCAGTCGGCCACCCTCGCGCGCCATCAGGTGGCTCGAGCGCTCCCCGTCGAGGTCGAGGAGGAACTGCTCCGACAGCGGCGCCACCCCGTCCGTCGCAGTCGCCCGCCGCGCGAGCTCCCGGACCTCGTCGACCGCTGGGCCCAGCAGCCACCCCGTCCGCTCGAGACTCACGGCGCCGTCTCCACGCTCGCCTCGACCGCGTCGGGCACGAACCGGTACCCGACGTTGCGCACCGTCCCGATGAGGACTTCGTGGTCCTGCCCGAGCTTGGCCCGCAGCCGCCGCACGTGGACGTCGATCGTCCGCGTGCCCCCGTAGTAGTCGTGACCCCAGACCTCGTGCAGCAGCTGCTCCCGGGTGAACGCGCGCCCCGGGTGCTGCACGAGGTACTTCAGCAGCTCGAACTCCTTGTACGTGAGGTCGAGCTGCTGCCCCCGCAGCCGCGCGCTGTACGCGTCCTCGTCGATGACGATGTCCCCGGCCTCGATCTCCGGTGCCGCCACGGCCTCGGAACGCGCCGCGGCCCGCCCCCGCGCCAGCCGGACCCGCGCCTCCACCTCGGCCGGCCCGGCCGTGTCGAGGAGGGCGTCGTCGACCTCCCACTCGACCGTGAGCGCGGCGAGCCCACCCTCGGTGAGGACGGCGACGAGCGGTGCGAGCGTGCCCGTCGCGCGGATCATGCGGCACAGCGCCCGTGCCTGGGCGAGCTCGCGGCGGGCGTCGACGAGGAGGACGTCGTGCTCGGGCGCGTCCACCATCACCGCGGGTTCGGCCGGCAGGACCCGCACCGCGTGACCGAGCAGGCCGAGCGCAGGCAGCACCTCCGTGCTCGGGGCGAGCGCGTTCGTCAGGAGGAGGAGTCGGGCCATCCGGGTCAGGATACGGGCGGCCGCTACCCTCGGCGCGTGACCACCGAGCCGGCTCGACGCGACGCGGAGGAGGCCATTCCCACGCGCGCCAGCCGCCGCGCGGCCCGCACCGTGCGCGTGGACGCCGTGGGCGCAACCCCGGGTCCCGCCCCCAGGGCCGACCGTGCCACGGCCGCCCTCGCCGTGCTCGTGGGTGTGCTCCTCGCCGCCGCGGGTGTCGTCGCCGACCGCGCCCCGACCGCCGCTGTGGTCGCGCTCCTCGTGGTCGCCGTCGCCAACGGGTGGCCCGGGCTGCTGCGGCTGCCCTCGGCGCTCGGCGCGCGCACGGTGCTCCTGCTCTCCAGCGCCGCGCTGCTGGCCGCGGTCCTCGTCCGGCGCGACGAACCCCTCCTCGAGCACGTCCCGGTCGCGCTCGCCCTCTCCACCGTCGGCATCTGCCTGCAGCAGCTGGTCCGCTCGGACGGCCGAACCGCGCTCACCCACAGCCTCGCCGTGAGCGCGGCCGCCGTCGCAGTGTTCCTCTGCGGGGTCTGCCTGGTCCCCCTCGCCGCGCTCTACCTCGAGGCCCGCCCCGTCGCACTCGTCGGCGCGGCCCTGGCCGCCGGTGCGCTCGCCGACCTCCTGCCCCTGCGGCGCTGGGCGATCCCACTGGCGATGCTCCTGGGGGCCGGTGCCGCCGTCGTCGCCGACCTCCTCGTGGGGCGGGGTGACCCGGGCGCGAGCGCCCTCATCGGTGTCGTCGTCGCGATGGTTGCCGCATCGGTCCGGCACGTGCTCGCGGGCTCCGTGCGCGTCCGCGGGTGGGCCGACCGGCTCACGGTTGCGGCCGCCGGCGCCCTCGTGCCGGGGGTCGCGGTCTACGCGATCTCCCGGGCCGTGCTCGGCTGAACCGGTCCGCCCCCGCGCTAGCCTGCGGACCGTGCTGACGATCGACGAGAACCTCCATCCCGACATCGCACCCCTGGCCTGGCTCATCGGCCGGTGGGAGGGTGCCGGTGTCGTCGGCTACCCGACGATGGAGGAGTCGGCGAACTTCGGCCAGGAGCTGGTCGTCGAGCACGACGGGCGGCCGTTCCTGTCGTGGACGAGCCGGACGTGGATCCTCGACGAGTCCGGTCAGAAGGTCCGCCCGTCCGCCAGCGAGTCGGGCTACTGGCGCGCGGCGGGGGAGGGCGAGGTCGAGCTGCTCCTGGCCCACCCGACGGGGATCGTCGAGATGTACTACGGCACGGTCGAGCCCGCCAGGATCCAGGTGCGCACCGACTCCGTCGTGCGCAGCCCGTCCGCCAAGGAGTACACCGCCGCGGCCCGGATGTACGGGCTCGTCGGCGGGAACCTCATGTGGGTGATGGACATGGCGGCGATGGGCGAGACGACGACGAGCCACGTCTCCGCCGAGCTCAAGCGCGTCGGCTGACGGGGCCTGCCCCCGCGGTGGCCCCTCAGCGCGACCGCGCCTCGTACGTCGACATCGAGTCCTTCCGCAGGGCGACGGCGAGGTCGTGCATGCCGGCGTCGTCCATGACGACGATCGACATCCCGCGCGCCGTGCCGAGCCCGCTGTAGGGGGCGGTGACGAAGTGGATGTCCTCGCCTCGCACCTTGCGCATCGACAGGGCCTGCGAGCGCAGCGTCGACCGGTCGAAGCTCTCGTCGACCGTCGTGTTCTTCGTCCCGACGTCGACGAGCCGGCTGAACTTCACGGGGTTGAGCAGGGTGTCGCGGTCGAGCACCTTGAGCATGAGCGCCTTGAGGAAGGCCTGCTGGCGGCGCCCGCGGGAGATGTCGCCCTGGCTCAGCTGGTAGCGCTCCCGGACGAAGGCGAGGGCCTGCTCGCCGTTCAGGTCGTTCCAGCCCTGACGGATGGCGACCGGCCCGCCGTTGCCGCGGCCGTTGCTCGCCTCCTCGGCGTACACCCGGACCCCACCGACCGCGTCGGTGATGTTCTTGAAGCCCTCGAAGTCCGTCTTGACGACGTGGTCGACCTTGACACCGACGAGGTTCTCTAGCGTGCGCACGAGCAGCGGCGCGCCGCCGTAGGCGAAGGAGTGGTTGATCTTGTCGCGCCCGGCCCGGCCCGGTATCGGGACGAAGAGGTCGCGCGGGAAGTGGATGAGGTCGACCCGGGTGCGGGCGTCGTTCACGTGCGCCAGGACGATGACGTCGGAGCGGCTGACGGTCTCGCCGGGACGCGCGTCGGACCCCAGGAAGAGGATGTTCTCGCCCTCGCCGGTGACCAGCGTCCCTGCCTTCTTGCCACTCCTCGGGTCCCGCCAGCCGGCGCCGCCGCCGGTCGAGTCGTCGGGCAGCATCGCCTCGCGCCGGAGGTTGTCGTTCGCCGTCGACTCGACGTAGTAGCCGTAGCTGACGAATGCGACGAGCAGTGCCGTCCCTGCGCACAGCAGCGCGATGAGGGCACGGCGCAGCCGCCGACGTCGGGGCGGCTCGGCGTCGCTCGCGGAGCGACGGCTCGCGCGGGTCACGACCGGCGCGAGCGGGTCCTCCGGTCGGTCGAGGTCGTCGAGACGGTCGCTGCGCACGGGCGTCATCGTACGGCGGGGATGCTGGACGAACCCCGTGATCGACGGTGCCGTGACCACGCCCACGGCGCCGCTGCCTACAGTGACCGGGTGGGCGAGCACGACGAGGCGTTGCGGGCGGCCGGGCTGCGGGCGACGCTGCCGCGCCGCCGGGTGCTCGAGGTCCTCGCCGACCGCGCGCACCTCACCCCCGACGAGATCGCCCGCGCCGTCCCCGACCGGGAGTGCGGCCCCGTCCCGCCCTCGACGGTCTACCGCGCGCTCGACGCGCTCGAGGGGGCCGGGCTCGTCGACCACACCCACCTCGACCACGGGCCGCCGACGTACCACCTCGCCGACCACGAGGGACACCTGCACCTCGTGTGCCGGACGTGCGGGACCGTCACCGAGCTCGCGGCGGGGCTCGCCGCCGACCTCGCCGCCCGCCTGCGGCGCGAGACCGGGTTCGACGCCGACCTCACCCACATGGCGATCCACGGCCGCTGCGCCTCCTGCGCCGACGAGCTCCACCGGAAGGACCCCGCAACATGACCGTCCCCCACCACGGCGACCCCGCCCGCGAGCAGCGTCTCCTCGAGGAGGGACTGGCCGTCGTCGACCTGTCCGACCGCGGTGTCGTCACCGTCTCCGGGCCCGACCGACTCTCGTGGCTGCACTCGCTGACGACCCAGCACCTCCTCGACCTGCCGCCGCGCACCTCGCGCGAGTCGCTGATCCTCAGCCCGAAGGGACACGTCGAGCACGCCCTGCACGTCGTCGACGACGGCGAGCGGACGTGGCTGCTCACCGAGCCCGAGGCCGCCGCGCCGGTCGTGGCCTGGCTCGACTCGATGCGCTTCATGCTGCGGGTCGAGGTCGAGGACGTCTCCGACCGGTACGTCGTCCTCGGGGAGCCGATCGGGCGGGAGTCGGTCGACGGCGAGGACGTCGCGTGGGTCGACCCGTGGCCGGGCCCGGTCGGGGACACGGCGCTCTACGGGCCGGCGACGGAGGACCACCCTGCGCGGGGTCGGGCCTGGCGGGAGCTCGTCGTGCCGCGGGACCGGTTCGATGAGGCCGTCGCCGGTCGACCGCTCGCCGGGACGTGGGCCGCGGAGGCGCTGCGGGTCGCCGCGTGGCGGCCGCGGGTCGGTGCCGAGACCGACCACCGGACGATCCCGCACGAGCTCGACTGGCTGCGCACGGCCGTGCACCTGCACAAGGGCTGCTACCGCGGGCAGGAGACGATCGCGCGGGTGCACAACCTCGGTCGGCCGCCGCGTCGGCTGGCCTTCCTCCACCTCGACGGGTCCGAGCACGTCCTGCCCGACCCCGGCGCGGAGGTGACGCTCGAGGGGCGCACCGTCGGTCGGCTCACGTCGGTCGCGCGGCACCGCCTCGACGGTCCCATCGCGCTCGCCGTGCTCAAGCGGTCGACGCCGGTCGGTGTCGACCTCCTCGTCGGCACGACGACCGCCGCCCAGACGGAGATCGTCCCCCGCGACTGACGGGGTCCCGCTCAGCGGGTGCCGAGCAGGCGGCGCGCCTGGTCCGGCGTCATCGCCGGGCGCTGCAGGAGCGTCGCCAGCTCCGCGGCCCGCTGCACGAGTCGGACGTTGTCGGCCTTCTCGCCCCGCGCGAAGGTCGTGACGTCCTCGATCCCGACGCGTGCGTGGCCGCCGGCGGCGAGCGCCGTCGCCATCACCGGCAGGTGCGAGCGGCCCACGCCCGTCGCCGACCACGTCGTCACCTCGGGCGGGAACGCGGCGAGCGCGGCCATGAGGGCCTGCGGCGTGCCGGGCAGGCCGCCGGGGACACCGAGGACGAGGTCGACGTGGACACCTTCGCCGAACGGCAGGCCGTGGGTGTCGAGGAGCCGGCGCAGGGTCCACAGGTGGCCGACGTCGAAGACCTCGAACTCGGGGACGACCCGGCGCTCGCGGGCGAGGAGGAAGAGGTCCTGGATGAAGCCCCACGGGTTGTGGAAGACGTCGTCGCCGAAGTTCAGGGTGCCAAGGGTGAGGCTGCACGAGTCCGGTGCGGTGTCGAGGACGGCGAGCCGGGCGGCGAAGGGGTCATGGACGCCGCCGCCCGTCGAGAGCTGGACGACGAGGTCGCTCGCCTCGCGGATCGCGGCCACGCACTCGCGCAGCAGCCCCGGGTCGAGCGAGGGTGCGTGCTGCTCGTCCCGGGCGTGGACGTGGATCATCGCCGCGCCCGCGGCCTGGCACGCCGCCGCGGTGGATGCGAGCTCCTCCGGTCCGGACGCGATGGCGGGGACGGCGGCTCGATCGTGCTCGGCGCCGGTCGGCGCGACGGTGAGGAGGGTGCCGTCGACGGGGGGTGAGGCCGAAGGATCTGCGGTCATGCACGGAGTCTGGCAGGAGATCGTTCGGCGCACGAGCGTGTTTGGTCCGTACCGGGTGATGCTAACCACAATGGTTTGCACTGCTAACCAAAGTTAGCAATACTGGAGGCATGCCCAAGGACCTTCTCGGCGCCTACCTGCGGGAGCAGCGCCTCTCCGCCCGGCTGTCGGTACGGCAGCTGTCGGAGCTCGCGGGCATCTCCAACCCCTATCTCTCGCAGATCGAGCGCGGCCTCAAGCGGCCGAGCGCCGAGATCCTCCAGCGGATCGCGACCGGGCTCCACATCTCGGCCGAGACGCTCTACGTCCAGGCGGGGCTCCTCGACCCCGAGGACCACATCCGGACCGACCGGCCCACGACCAGGGATGCCATCCGCGCCGACCAGGCGCTGACGGCCAAGCAGCGGCAGGTGCTGCTCGACGTCTACGACTCGTTCGTCGGCAGCGAGGAGGACGCTCCCGAGGGTGCGTCGGCACCGGAGCCGCAGCCCGCCGAGGCGAGCGCCGTCGAGAAGAAGGCCCCCGCCAGGAAGACCACCCAGAAGAAGGCGACGGCGAAGAAGGCCGCGCCCAGGAAGACCGCGGCGAAGAAGGCCGCCACCAAGAAGACCGCGGCGAAGAAGACCGTCGCGACCAAGACCACCCGACCGGACGCCTGACCCGACCCCAGGAGAGATCATGGCTGACACCACCACCGCCAAGAAGACGACCACCAAGCGCACGACCGCGCGCACCACGGCGGCGAAGAAGCCTGCCACGAAGACGGCCCCCAAGAAGACGACGACCCGCAAGGCGGCGACGCGCACGACGACGGCGGGCAAGGCGACGGAGACCGCCGCGCAGAAGGCGGCTCGTCGGACGCGCACCGCGAAGAGCGCATCGAAGGCCACGACCTCGCGCTCGACCACCCGCACCACGACGACCCGCACGGCCGCCGTGAGCACGCCGGAGACGTCGGTCGAGGCGAAGGTCACGACCCCGCGCGTCGACCTCGGCCGCGTCACCACGCCGACCTACGCCCTCATCGGCGCGACCGACCTCGCCGTCGAGCGCGCGCGCCGCCTCACGGCGGACCTCGTCGCCCTCCCGGGCCGGACGGTCAACGGGATCATCTCCGCGCCGGGCGCCGTCCTCGCCGCCGGCCTCACCTCGGTCAGCCGCGCGCAGCGCGGGTACGAGGATCTCGCCGAGCGCGGCGAGAACCTCACGACCCGCGTCGTCGAGCAGACCGCGACCCAGCAGCTCGCCTCCCAGGCCGGCGCCACCCTCGCCCTCGGCAAGGGGGCCGTCACCTCGGCCCGCCGGTCGGCCAGCGAGGTCGAGCGCTCGGCGAAGGCACTCCTGACGACGACGCGCAACGAGACCGCGCACGCCGCCGAGGCCATCGCCGGGTCCGTCCACCTCTCGGTCGACACCGACGCCGCGGCGAAGGCCGTCAAGGACTCGGCCCGCCGCACGAAGTCGGCCGCCAAGCGCACCGCGACGACGGCCCGCACGTCCGCCGCCCGCACGAAGTCGGCCGCCAAGCGCGTGACGACCGGCGCGACCAACACCGCGGACGCCGCGACGACGGCGACCGGTGCCGCCGCGGGCAAGGTCGGCGACCCGAAGAATGCGCCGGCCACCGCGGCCGACACGACGCCGGCGACCGCCGAGGTCGCCGTCGAGGCGAAGGTCGACGCGAAGGCCTGACGCACGACCGATCGGGCGCCGGGGCGCACGGAGCACGACCGTTAGGGTCGCCGCCGTGACCCCGGCGCCCGTTCCGTTCCCCGGCGAGCCCGACGCCCCGCCGTCGGCGCTGCACCGCACCGTCCCGATCGCCCGCGTGACCCGCGGTGGGTTCGTCGAGTCCGTCCACCACGGCCTCGCTGTCGTCACCGAGCCCGACGGCGGGACGTTGCTCGCCCTGGGTGACACCACCGCACCCGTGCTCCCGCGCTCGTGCCTCAAGCCGGTGCAGGCCCTGGCGATGGTGCGGCTGGGCCTCGACCTCCCGCCCGAGCAGCTCGCCCTCGTGTGCTCGAGCCACTCGGGCGACCCCGGTCACCTCGACGGGGTCCGGGCGATCCTCGCCGCCGGCGGTCTGCGGGCCGGCGATCTCGAGACGACCCCGTCGTTCCCGTACGGCGTGGCGGAGCGGGACGCCTGGGTCGCTGCCGGGCGGGGCCCGGAGCCGATCGGCCACGACTGCTCGGGCAAGCACGCCGGGATGCTGCGGACGTGCCTGGTCAACGGGTGGCCGACCCGCGGGTACCTCGAGCCGTCCCACCCCCTCCAGCGGGCGATCCTCGCCACCGTCGCGGACGAGGTGGGGCCGTGCGGCGGCGTCCTCACCGTCGACGGGTGCGGGGCGCCGGTCCCCGCCGTCCCGCTCGACGGGCTGGCCCGCGCCATCGGACGGATCGCCGCCGGTGCCGACGACCCCGACCGGCGCCGGGTCGCCGACGCGATGCGGGCGCACCCCCACCTCGTCGGAGGTGCCGGGCGCGAGGCGACGGTCCTCATGGAGGCCCTGCCGGGTGTGCTCGCCAAGGACGGGGCGGAGGCGGTGTTCGTCGTCGGCCTGCCCGACGGCCGGGGCATCGCGGTGAAGGTCGCCGACGGGTCGACGCGGGCGTTCCGTGCCGTGCTCCGGGCTGTCCTCGCCCGGCTCGACCTGGACGGCGCCGCCCTCGGCGAGGTCGAGATCCTCGGGCACGGGCAGCCGGTCGGGACGATCGAGGCGGTGGTCTGAGTGCGCACCGTCCTGCAGCGGGCGGACGGCGCGAGCGTCACCGTCGACGGTGAGGTCGTCGCCGCGTTCGAGGGCCAGGGGCTCGTCGCGCTCGTCGGGGTGACCCACGGTGACGGGCCGCAGGAGGTCGCGACGACCGTGCGGAAGATCGCCGAGCTGCGCATCCTCGACGGCGAGCGCTCCGTGCTCGATGCCGGAGCCCCGGTCATCGTCGTCAGCCAGTTCACCCTTCACGCCGACGTCCGGAAGGGACGTCGCCCGTCGTGGAACGCCGCCGCGCCGGGGTCGGTCGCCGAGCCGGTCGTCGCGCAGGTGTGCGCGCAGCTGCGCGAGCGCGGGATCGAGGTCGGGAGCGGCGTGTTCGGTGCCGACATGCGGGTCGCGCTCGTCAACGACGGCCCGGTGACGATCGTCCTCGACGTCCCGCCGTCGCAGCCGGCGGGCTGACCGGCCTCAGGTCGTCGCGTCGGCGTCCCGGTCGGCGAGGGCGCGTTCGACCGCCGCGCGGTAGTCCATCGGCTCGAACGGGACGACCTGCCGGATCGAGTCGTCGGTGACGAGCACCTCGACGTCCATGGAGTCGATGAGGTTGCGGCCCGTGGTCGTGTCTACGTCGGTGACGAGCGAGAGCCACCGCGCGGACAGCTGCGGGGTGAGGACCGGGACGGGGACGATCGGCGGCTGGCGACGGCCCTCGACCTGCGCGGCGACCTTGAGCATCTCGGTGTACGTCAGCCGGTCCGGCCCGCCGACCTCGAAGACCTTCCCGATGGCGCCCTCGTTGTCGGCGACCCCGACGAGGTACCGGACGATGTCGTCGAGGGCGATGGGCTGGGTCCGGGTCTGCGCCCACCGTGGGACGACCATCGCCGGGAGGTTCTTCACCAGCTGCCGGGTGATCTCCCACGAGATGCCACCGTCCCCGACGATGACGGCCGCGCGCAGCACGGTGACGGGGACGCCGGCCTCGCCGAGAAGGGTCTCGACGGCCCGCCGGGAGCGCAGGTGCGTCGACAGCTCGTCGTCGTCCGACCCCAGGCCCCCGAGGAAGACGATCTGCCGCACGCCCCCGCGCGCCGCGGCCTCGCCGAAAGCGCGCGCCGAGGCCGCCTCGGTCTCCTCGAAGTCGTCCTGGTCGAGGGAGTGGACGAGGTAGTACGCGACCTCGACGCCCTGCAGCGCCGGGCCGAGCGTGTCGGGATCCTGGACGTCGGCCCTCACCGGCTCGCCGGGGCCGTCGTAGCGCTCGGGGTGCCGGGTCATCGCTCGGACGTCGTGGCCGGCCTCGACCAGCGCGGGGACGAGTCGGCGTCCGACGAAACCGGTCGCACCGGCGACGAGCATGCGGGTCATGGCACCAACCTAGCGACCCCCGGCGGACCCCCTAGGCTCTCGGCCATGCAGATCCTCCTCGGCGTGCAGAACCTCGTAGCCCTCGTCCTCGGGGTGACCGCGTTCGCCGTCGAGGTCTTCGCGCTCGTCCACGCCGCGCGGCAGCGGCCCGACGCCTTCGTCGCGGCCGGGAAGTTGACGAAGAAGGTGTGGCTGCTCATCCTCGGGGTGTGTGCGCTCGTCGGCTTCGTCTCGTTGTGGAACGTGCTCTCGCTCTTCGGGCTGCTCGCGATCGTCGGCGCGGGGGTCTACCTGGCCGACGTGCGCCCGGCGATCGCCCAGGTCCTCGGCCGCGCCCGCGCCAACCGCTGGTAGCGGGAGCCGAGCCGATCAGCCCGCGGTCGGCCGGACGCCGGGGTCCGTCCCCCTGTTGGCGCCAGTCGAGGTGTTGTAGAGCATGAAGGTGCCGATGATGACTCCGCCCTGGATGACCTCGAACACCGTTCCGACGGGGCGACCGTCCGAACCGTGCCGGAGATAGCCCGAGGCTGAACCGTCGTTGAGGCGGATCTGGCCGTTTGCGTCCGTCGTGAGCGTGACGCTCTGCAGCTGATTCGCGCGCTGCTGCGCGACGGTGGAGGAGATTTTCGGGTCGGGCACGAACCAGAACGTGTCGTAGTTGTTCGCCAGCGGACGCTGCCAGTTGTCGTCCTTCACCTTGATGGTGAGCTGTGCCCCAGAGATCGTCGACTGGCCGGTCGAGTTCGTGAGGGTGATGACCACGCCCTGGGCGATGTATCCGTCTCCCGCGTTGTCGGTCCACTTGCCGCCGGTCGGACCGACGTCGACCTTGATCGAACGGGGGGACGCGGCAAACGCCGGCGCTGCTGCGGCCACGGTGATAGTGGGAACGGTCCACGCGGCGCCGATGGCCACGGACCGGCGCGAGATGGACGACGTCATGGGTGTTCCTTTGCCTCGGGGAGGACCGCAGCTCCTCTGCTGACTCTGCGGTCGGCGGATCGCGGAGGCGACCGCCTGGATACCAATGGTAACCCCGCGGCCGGCGGCGCGTGGGCCGTTCGAAATCCGCATGCCGAACCGTCCGCCTCACCTCCTACATTCGCCGCACCTCCTGCATTTGCGCGCGCAATTGCCATCTGCGCGCGATATCTCACGCGCAGATGCACCATGTGACGCGCGGATTCACGAGGGTCGGGCGGGCGGCTGCGACGTGGACCGGGAGGACGCGGCGGTCGCCTGCGCGTCGCGCGCGTCGCCGGCCACGTGGCGGTCTCGTCCCACGGGCAGGCAGTTCGCCTAGCGGGCGACGCAGCCGAGCGGGTTCGGGGTGCTCGAGGGTGCGAACTGCCTGTCGCACGCACTGCTCCGCGCCAGGACCGTCCCCCGCGACGGCGGACCGCTCGGGGGTGAGCGCTCGCACCACCCGCGCAGCCGGGCGAGGGTGGGCCACAATGGAGAGGGGCGCACCGCCCGAGCCGCAGCACGACGAGAGGGAAGCATGAGCCAGCCGTCCGACCCGCGCGGGTCGATCTTCACCAGCCAGCGGCCCTGGGGTGGCTTCGAGCAGTTCACCCTCAACGAGCCGACGACCGTGAAGATCATCACCGTGCAGCCCGGCCAGCGACTGTCGCTGCAGACCCACGAGCAGCGGGGCGAGCTGTGGCAGGTCCTCGACGGGACGTTCGAGATCACGCTCGACGACGAGGTCTTCCCCGCGGCCAAGGACGACCGCATCTGGGTCGCCCGCGGCGCGCGCCACCGGATGCACAACACGGGTGAGACGCCCGCCCGCATCCTCGAGATCGCGTACGGCACGTTCGACGAGGACGACATCGTCCGCATCGAGGACGACTACCAGCGCTGACCCGCGGCCCCGGTCACCCGGGCGGTGCGGGGGCGACGGCCGCCCACGGGAGGGTGATCTCCCCCAGGCGCCACCGGCTGGGGCCGGGTTCGACGGGCCACCGGCCGCGGACGTCGTCGACCGTCGCGAGGAAGCGCTGCCGCACGCCGAACCCGCCGTGCCCGGCGGCCCGCTCCCACGCCGCGTCGAGGTCGCGCAGGAGGGCGTGCACGGGCTCACCGTCGACGTTGTGGTGGATGAGCGCCTTCGGCAGGCGTTCGGCGATGACCGACGGGCGGCCCAGCCCCCGCAGCCGCCACGAGAGGGTGAGCGAGCGCGGGCCGTGCACGGTCACCTCGACCCAGGTCGCCAGCCGGCCGAGCTCGTCGCACGTGCCGTCGACGAGCACCCCGCCGGGGGCCAGGCGGTCGGCGGTCGTCGCCCAGGCGCCGGGGACCTGCGACTCGTCGTACTGCCGCAGGACGTTGAAGGCGCGCACCAGGCCCGGACGCCGCCCGTCGAGCGGCACCTCGAAGCCCCCGCGACGAAACGTCAGCCCGGGCCGCTCGAGGGGGCGCGCCGCCGCGACCCGCGCCGGGTCGATCTCGATGCCGACGACCTCCAGCCCCGGGACGTGCGGCCGGAGGCGGTCATCGAGCTCGAGCGCGGTGACCGGGCTCGCGCCGTACCCGAGGTCGACGACGACCGGCTCGGGCAGGCCGCGCAGGTAGCGGGCGTGCCGGGCGACGATCCACCGGTCGCAGCGGCGGAGGCGGTTGGGGTTCGTCGTGCCGCGCGTGACCGTGCCGACGACCGCGCCGGGGCGTGAGGTCAGCGGGCGGCCGGGCACCGGTCGATCGTAGGCGGGCGCCGACTACCGTGGGCACACCATGACCGGTGCCCCTCCGACCGACGAGACCCTGCGGCGCGTCGTCATGCTCAGCGTCCACACCTCGCCGTTGGCGCAGCCGGGCACGGGAGACGCCGGCGGGCTCAACGTGTACGTCGTCGAGTCGGCGCGCGAGCTCGCGCGGCGGGGGACCGAGGTCGAGATCCTCACCCGCCGGACCGCGGGGGACCAGCCGGACCGGGTCGAGCTCACCGACGGGGTGGTCGTCCGGCACGTCGACGCCGGGCCGTACGAGGGGCTGGCCAAGGAGGACCTGCCGGGGCAGCTGTGCGCGTTCACCGCGGGGACGATGCGGCTGCTCGCGCACGAGCCGGAGGGTGCGTGGGACGTCGTCCACTCGCACTACTGGCTGTCCGGGCAGGTGGGGTGGGTGCTCTCCCAGCAGTGGGACGTGCCGCTCGTCCACACGATGCACACGATGGCGCGGGTGAAGAACCTCCACCTCGCCGACGGCGACGCCCCCGAGCCGCCCGGGCGGGAGATCGGCGAGGCGCAGGTCGTCGGCACCGCCGACCGGCTCGTCGCGAACACCCCGACCGAGGCGCGCGAGCTGATCGACCTCTACGAGGCCGATCCCGACCGGGTCGTCGTCGTCCCGCCCGGTGTCGACCTGGGCACCTTCCACCCGGCGGACCGGGCCGGCGCCCGGGCCGCGGTCGGCATCGCCCCCGACGCGGTGCTCCTGCTGTTCGTCGGGCGTATCCAGCCGCTCAAGGCGCCGGACGTCCTCGTCCGGGCCGCCGCGGACCTCCTGGCCCGCCGGCCGGAGCTGCGCGACCGGCTCGTCGTCGGGATCCTCGGCGGGGGAAGCGGATCGGGTCTGGCGATGCCCCGCGCGCTGGCCGACCTGGCCCGGGACCTCGGCGTGCCCGTCCGGTTCGAGCCGCCGGTCGACCGCCCCACCCTCGCCCAGTGGTACCGCGCGGCGGACCTCGTCGCGGTGCCCAGCCACAGCGAGTCGTTCGGGCTCGTCGCCGTCGAGGCACAGGCGTGCGGGACGCCGGTGGTGGCCGCCGACGTCGGGGGGCTGTCGCTCGCCGTCGGTGACGCCGGGGTGCTCGTCGACGGGCACGACCCGGCGCGCTGGTCGGCGGAGATCGAGGGCCTGCTCGGACGGCTGTCGGACCAGGCGCAGGCGCGACGGCTGCGGGCGGAGGCCGCCGAGCACGCGCGCACCTTCGGGTGGGACCGGACCGCCGGGCGGCTGCTCGACGTCTACCGTGGAGCGGTCCGCGAGCGCGCGAGACGGGAGCACCGACGATGGGAGCACCGATGACCGGGTCCGAGCGGGAGCGGGTGGTACGGCTGCTGCAGGAGCACCTCGACCAGGCCGAGCTGCCGTGGGAGGCCGGCAGCCGGGACGGCGAGGTCGTCGTCACCCTGCCGGGCGAGAAGAAGCTGAAGACCGTGGTCTCGCTGCGGGTGGGTGAGCACGACCTGTCGGTGTCCGCGTTCGTCATCCGCAACGCGGACGAGAACCACGCCGAGTACCACCGCTTCCTCCTGCGCCGGAACCTGCGGATGCGGGCGCTCGCGTACGCCATCGACAGCGCGGGCGACGTCTACGTCACGGGGCGTTTCGCGCTCGCCGGGGTCGACGCCGACCGGCTCGACGAGATCCTCGGCGGGGTGCTCGAGGCGGCCGACCAGCCGTTCAACGAGCTGCTGCTCATCGGGTTCCGCACGTCGATGCAGAAGGAGTGGGACTGGCGGGTGAAGAACGGGGAGTCGCTGCGCAACCTCGAGGCCTTCCGCCGGTTCCTCGACCACGGGGACGCCACGGGCTGAGCGGCAGCTCTAGGGTGGGGCCATGGCCACTCTCATCCTGCTGCGTCATGGTCGTTCCGACTGGAACGAGAAGAACCTCTTCACCGGCTGGGTCGACGTCGACCTCATCGACCGGGGCCGTGAGGAGGCGGTCCGTGGCGGCGAGCTGATGAAGGAGGCGCAGGTCCTGCCCGACGTGGTCCACACGTCGCTGCTGCGCCGCGCGATCACCACGGCGAACATCGCGCTCGATGCGTGCGACCGGCACTGGATCCCCGCCCGCCGTGACTGGCGGCTCAACGAGCGGCACTACGGCGCGCTGCAGGGCCTGGACAAGGCGGCCACCCGCGAGAAGTACGGCGACGAGCAGTTCATGCTGTGGCGCCGGTCGTTCGACACCCCGCCGCCGGAGATCGACCCGGGCAGCGAGTGGTCGCAGACGGACGACCCGCGGTACGCGGGCATCGACGTCCCGCGCACCGAGTGCCTCAAGGACGTCATCGAGCGGCTCATGCCCTACTGGGAGGGCCCGATCGCCGAGGACCTGCGCGCCGGGAAGACCGTGCTCGTCGCGGCGCACGGCAACAGCCTCCGGGCGCTGGTCAAGCACCTCGACGGGATCAGCGACGAGGACATCGCCGGCCTGAACATCCCGACGGGCATGCCGCTCGTCTACGACCTGGGCGACGACCTCATGCCGACGAAGCCGGCGGAGTACCTCGACCCCGAGGCCGCCGCTGCCGAGGCCGCGAAGGTCGCCAACCAGGGCAAGTGATCGTCGGTCGGCTCGTTCCAGTGGGTAGGGCCCCGACTTGATGGCCTCAGATGAAGGGCCCCCAACGAGTTCCAAGCACTTCACACCACGCCGCTGACCGCGGCATGATCACTACACCAAGAATGTCCGGGAAACCGGGTCAGGATCCGAAGCCGTAGACGCCGATCGTCATGGTTGTGGGCATTGGACGTTCCCCCGTCTGCCTGCTGCTCGCGTGGACTAGGCCGACGCGAGCAGCAGGAGCGGCAAGGGTCGCCTTACGCGACGGCGGTTCCTTCGAGCTCGACCATCTGGCCGGGGATTGCGAGACGGGTGACCCCGAGCATCGTCGTGGTGGGCGCGACTCCTGCTGCTCCGAGCCGTCCGGCTAGAACGCCGTAGTGCGGGAACAGCGCGTCCACATCGGTGGTGTAGACGTTGAGGCGGACGAGGTTCGCCAGCGACATGCCGGCCTCGGCCAGGACGGCTTCGAGGTTGTCTACCGCGAGGGCGAGCTGGGCTGCGATGTCCCCGTCGTGCTCGGGACGTCCGTCGGTGCTCATCGCGGTCTGCCCCGAGATGTAGAGGGTCCGGGTCTCTCCTGAGATGACCTCGCCCTGGTTGAAGCCCATCTCCAGCGACCACGTCACCGGGTTGACTGCTGTCCGTTCCATTGCCACTCCAATCGTTGCGAATGCGGGCGCCCGGCGATCTGGTGACCACCGTCATCGACGCCCGCATGACCAGCCTTTCAACAAATCACGACACCTTGTGTCGTGATTTTTGATATGAATGAAACTATGCGTGCGGATCGGTTGGTCTCGATGGTGCTGCTGCTGCGCCAACGAGGTCGGATGACCGCGGACGAGCTGGCCGGCGAGCTGGAAGTGTCCGCGCGCACCGTGCTGCGCGACATCGATGCCCTGTCCACGGCCGGTGTCCCGGTGTACGCCGACCGTGGCCGGCGCGGTGGGTTCTCCCTGCTGCCGGGGTTTCGCACCGAGCTGACCGGCCTGAACCACGATGAAGCTCTCGCGCTGCTCACTGCCGGCTCGGGACGCGGCGAGAAGGTCTTCGGCCTCAGCACGGCGCTTGCCTCCGCAATGCGCAAGGTGGTCGACGCGCTGCCCGAAGGGCACCGTGCAAACTTGGACGACGCCGCCCGGCGGTTCCTGGTCGAGCCCGAGACAGACCTGCTCTCCCGGCGACTGACAACCGAGGACATGGCCGACGGGGTGATGAGTGAGGTCCGCCACGCGTTGCTCACCGGGCACAAGCTCCGCTTCGACTACGCCGCCCCCGACAAGAAGCCTCGCTCCCACACTGTCGACCCGATCGGTCTGGTCACGGTCCGCGACAGGACCTATCTGCTGGCTGCCAAGGCCGGTGAGGACCGCACCTACCGGCTGTCGCGGATGCTGACCGCCGAGGAGCTTCCCGAACTGGCAGAACGTCCCGCGCAGGTCGATCTCGACCGCATCTGGGCCGAGCGCAGCGCCCAGTTCCTCTCGGAGAACCACATCCCCGTTCTCGTCAGGGTCGCGCCATCAAGACGAGAAGAACTGCTGAACGCCGCGCGCGCCGTTCGCGCCGAAGAGTCAGAAGCAGATGGCTGGGCCCGACTCGACGTGACCTTCGAGGACCTGCGACACGCCGTATGGGCGATCTGGCAACTCGACACCGCCGCCGAAGTCCTCGCCCCAGACTCGTTGCGCCTGGCGCTCCACGATCGCGCCAAGATCCTCGCAGCCCGGTACGAGATCTCCCGAGGTTAAGTCACCCAGACCTTCAGCAGTCCCGGCCCGCTCCGGGGAGCGGGCGACCGGCCCGCACGAGTTGTCCACCTGCTCCTGCGACCCCTCAATGAAGGGCCCGCTCCGAGGAGCGGGCGACTCGGACTTCCGGCAGGTCCAGATGCGCCCGGCGACGTCACAGTGGGGGTGGCTTTCGGGGAGGGAGTGTTGTCAAGTATGATTGACAGTCCAGCGGTGTTGAGATCTGCGCTCAAGCATGGAGTCGATTCAGCGGACGTTCACCACGCATGGGTCAATGCAGTGCGGTTGGTCGAGTACGAGTACGACGGCGAGGAGCGCCTCCTCGTCATCGGACCGGATCGGCTCGGGCGCCTGCTGGAGCTCGTGGCGGTCCCGGTGACGGAACCGTCGAGGATTATCCACGCCGACCGGCTACGACCGAAGTTCTTCGACTACCTGAGGTGAGGTGAGCACGATGACCGGACCACGGATCGCCATCGAGGAGACGGGCCTCGACCTGATCGACCCTGCCACGCATCCCGCCCGCGATGCCGCCGCGTTTCGGCGGATCGTTGCCGCCCGCGCGGCTCTCGAGCGGGACGAGACGGAGCTGCGGGACGCCGTTGCTGCGGCGCGCGCGGCCGGTGACTCGTGGACGGTCATCGGTGCGGCACTCGGCGTCTCGCGCCAAGCAGCGCAGCAGAGGTTCCGGGACATCTGAGCTGCCCCTTCGGCCATGCTCGACGCATGACGAGCGCCGAGCAGGGGCCCCACCCCGAGATCGTCCTGCGGACGACCGCCTGGAGCGTGCTCCGCGCCGGTGGCGCGGGCGTGCTGCTGTGGACCGCCATCGCGCTCGCCGGTCTCCTCGCGTGGCGGCTGGCGGGGAGCGACGCGGGCCTGCTCGTCGCCCTCGCGGCCGGGTGGTTTGCGGTCGGGACCGGCGTCGCGATGGCCGCCTACCTCGGCTACGTCACGGTCCGCCGCCGGCCGGTCCTCGTTCTCGGCCCCCACGGCGTCACCCTGCGCACGGTGCCTGGCGAGATCCCCTACGACCGGGTGCGGCTCATCCTCACGTGGTGCGTCGTCAACCACGCCCTGGAGACCGGGCCGTTCCACTACCTGGCCGTCGTCCCCGAGGAAGCCATCCCCGCGGTCTACGCCGCCCCCCGCCCACGGATGCCGGACCTCCTCGGGCCGTACTGCGTCAGCGGCGCCCCGCCGGTCCTCCACGCGTGGACCGTCCGCATCCCCGGCATCCTCCTCGCCCGCCGTGACGAGATCGTCGCCGAGCTCGCCCGTCGCTGCCCGACCGCCCGGGTCGAGGACCTCGGCGACCTCCCTTACGCCGAGTGAGCCAGCGCTACTGCCCGCCCCGCGCTACGACCTCACCGACCGTTCCCTCGAGCCATCCGTCCCGCTCGCCCGTGACGAGGTAGCGCACCCGCCGCGCGACGGACACCCCGTGGTCACCGAAGCGTTCGTAGTACCGGCTGAGCAGCGTGACGTCGACCGCGGCCTGGGTGCCGTGCGTCCAGTCCGGCCCGAGCATCCGCGTGAACAGCTCCCGGTGCCGGTGGTCGAGCTCGTCGTCGACCGCCTCGATCCCGTCCACGGCCGACCCGTCGCGGCTGGCGATGACGTCCCCGGCCATGCCGACGATCCGCCCGCACGCATCGGCCATCTCGAGGATGGTCGCCGTGAGCTCGTCCGGCACCGCGCGCTCGGGGTAGCGCATCCGCGTCACCAGCGCGACGTGCCGAGCGAGGTCGCCCATCCGCTCGAGGTCCGCCGACATGCGCATCGACGTGACGATCGTCCGTAGGTCCGTCGCGACCGGCGCCTGCCGCGCAAGGAGGTCGATCGAGCGGGCGTCGACGTCTTCCCGGAGCGCGTCGAGCTCGACGTCGGCCGCGATGACGGCGTCCGCCAGCGTCACGTCCGCCTCGACCAGGCTGCGCGTGGCGCGCTCGATCGCCGTCCCCGCCATCCGCGTCATGACGACGAGGTCGTCGAGGACGGCACGCAGATCCGCGTGAAAGGTCGATCGCATGAAGGTCCTCGTCGTCGTGGTGGGCATCGATCCTGCCCCCCTCGGGACCGGGGTTCGGTGAACTGCAGCCGACCTCCCGGTGAACACGATTGTCCCACCCCTGAGGGGAGAGCGGCCCCCTCGCCTGCTGCGCCCGCCGAGCACCTACCCTGAGCCACTGTGGAACCCACGGTCGCGGCAGTCCTCGGTGTGGTCGCCGGGCTCGGCGTGGCGCTCCTGGCGATCGCGGCGATCTGGCTGTCCGACCGCGGCCAGGACGAGGACGACCCGGGGACGAGCAGACGGATCCCCGACGGGGTCGCCGACGTGCTCGCCGTCCTCCGCTCCAGCGGGATCGTCCTCGATTCCGACGGCACGGTCGTCAACAACTCCCCACCGGCCGTCGCCTACGGCCTCGTCCGACGGGGGCAGCTCGTGCCCGAGGAGCTGCGCGACCTCGCGCGCCGCACCCGCGAGGACGGCGTCATCCGCGAGGTGGAGCTCGACCTGCCGCGCGGCCCCGTCGGCCGGGGGATGGTCAACGTCCGCGCCCGCATCGCCCCGCTCGGCGCCCACCACGTCCTCGTCCTCGTCGAGGACCACACCCAGGCCAAGCGCGTCGAGGCCACCCGCCGCGACTTCGTCGCCAACGTCAGCCACGAGCTGAAGACCCCCGTCGGCGGCATCTCCCTCCTCGCCGAGGCCGTCCTCGACGCCAAGGACGACCCCGAGGCCGTCAGCCGCTTCGCCGCCCGGATGAAGATCGAGAGCGAGCGACTGGTCAAGCTCGTCCAGGAGATCGTCGATCTGTCCCGGCTGCAGGCGAACGAGAACGTCGGCGAGCCCGAGCTCGTCGACATCGAGGCCGTGATCCGAGAGGCGGTCGACCACCAGAACGTCGCGTCCACGGCGAAGGACATCGACGTGCGTGACCGCGTCGAGGGCGACGTGCACGTCTACGGGGACCGCAACCTCCTGGTCACCGCGGTCGGCAACCTCGTCGGCAACGCGATCGCGTACTCGGGGGAGGGCACGCGCGTCGGTGTCGGTGCCCGCCGCACGGAGGACGTCATCGAGATCTCCGTGACCGACCAGGGCCCCGGCATCGCGGCCGAGGAGCAGGAGCGGATCTTCGAGCGTTTCTACCGTGTCGACAGCGCTCGCTCCCGGTCGACGGGCGGTACGGGACTGGGCCTGTCCATCGTCAAGCACATCTGCGCCAACCACGGCGGGGACGTGTCCGTGTGGAGCGAGGAGGGCCACGGCTCCACCTTCACCATCCGACTGCCCGCTGCACCCGACCGGGTGGAGCACACTGAGGACATCACCGCACAAGGAGATCCGAACCGATGACGCGCATCCTGGTCGTGGAGGACGAGCAGTCCTTCTCGGACCCCCTGTCCTACCTCCTGGTGAAGGAGGGGTACGACGTCTCCGTGGCGGAGAACGGGCCGGACGCCCTGATCGACTTCGACAAGGAGGGGGCGGACCTGGTCCTGCTCGACCTCATGCTCCCCGGACTCTCCGGTGTCGACGTGTGCCGCGCCCTGCGCCAGCGCTCGAGCGTCCCCGTCATCATGCTCACCGCCAAGGACAGCGAGATCGACAAGGTCGTCGGTCTCGAGATCGGCGCGGACGACTACGTGACGAAACCGTACTCCTCCCGCGAGCTGCTCGCCCGGATCAAGGCGGTCCTGCGCCGCAACAGCGAGCCGGAGGACCTCGTCCCCTCCACGCTGGAGTCCGGCCCGGTCCGGATGGACGTCGAGCGGCACGTCGTCACCGTCAACGGGACGCACGCGCAGCTGCCGCTCAAGGAGTTCGAGCTGCTCGAGATGCTCCTGCGCAACGCCGGGCGCGTGCTCACCCGGATGCAGCTCATCGACCGCGTGTGGGGCAGTGACTACGTCGGCGACACCAAGACGCTCGACGTCCACATCAAGCGGCTGCGCGCAAAGCTCGAGCCGGACCCGGCCGCGCCGAAGCACATCGTCACCGTGCGCGGGCTGGGCTACAAGTTCGAGGCGCACTGACGGCTGGCGCACCCACGGACGACGGCGGCCCGACCCCGGGATGGGGTCGGGCCGCCGTCGTTCTGCGGGGAGCGTCAGCTCGCGGGGCTCGTCTGCGACGTCGGCTCGGCGCCGGGCGTCTCGTCGGTGCCCTGGTCGGTGCTCGCCTTCTTCCGCGGCGCGGACGGGGAGGAGGTCGGCGAGAGGGACGTGTAGTACCCGTCGGCCTCGACGACCGGCACCTCGACGGGGCTGCCGTCGGTGCTCGTCGACGACACGGTGAGCGTCGCGAGCTCGCCCGGCGTGGCCTCACCCGGGTCGACCTGGACCTGCGCGCCCTTGCCGGGCAGCACGGTCGACTGACCGGGCGCGACCTTCACCGACGCCGGGGCGCCGCCCTTTTCGGAGGCGATCTCGACCGTCTCGGCCCTGTCCCCGTTGTTCACCACCTGCGCGGAGACCGTCGCGGGGCCGTCCTGCTCGCCGGCGACGAGGACGAGGTTGCGGACCTCGACGTCCCCGAGGTCGACGGCGACACCGTCGGCCGGCTGGTAGGGGACGTCCGTCTGGCGCGGCGAGAACGCGGCGCAGCCGGAGAGGACGAGGAGGGCGACCGGGGCGCTCGCCAGCGCACGGCGCGCGCGGCCGGATCGGGTGAGGGCGTCGAGGATCACGCCGTGATCGTACCGGGGGTCTCGACCGGACCGGCCGCGCGGCCCCGTGTTAACCTGATGCCCCGCGAAAGGGGATAACACCACATGGTCTTCAAGGTCGGCGAGACGGTCGTGTACCCGCACCACGGGGCGGCCAAGATCGAGGAAATCAAGGCGCGCACCATCAAGGGCGTCGAGAAGCTCTACCTCAAGCTCAAGGTCGCCCAGGGCGACCTGACGATCGAGGTCCCGGCGGAGAACTGCGACCTCGTCGGTGTGCGGGACGTCGTCGGCCAGGAGGGGCTCGACAAGGTCTTCGAGGTCCTGCGCCGGGAGCACGTCGAGGAGCCGACCAACTGGTCGCGCCGGTACAAGGCCAACCTCGAGAAGCTCGCCTCCGGTGACGTCATCAAGGTCGCCGAGATCGTCCGCGACCTGTGGCGCCGGGAGCAGGACCGCGGCCTGTCCGCCGGCGAGAAGCGCATGCTGGCCAAGGCCCGCCAGATCCTCGTCTCCGAGCTCGCCCTCGCCGAGAAGACCGACGAGGACAAGGCCGAGGTCATGCTCGACGAGGTCCTCGCGTCCTGAGCGCCGATGCCGTGACCGACGCCCACCCCGTGCACGGGGTGGGCGTCGTCGTCGTTGCCGCCGGTGCGGGCACGCGCCTCGGCGCGGGGATCCCCAAGGCGTTCGTCGAGATCGCCGGGCGGACGATCCTCGACCGAGCCCTCGACGGGGTCGAGGCCGCCTGCCCGGGGGCGTCCGTCGTCGCCGTCGTCCCCCCGGACCGCGTCGACGCCTGCGCGGCCGTTCGTGCCGGGGTGACCTTCGTCGCGGGCGGTGCCGCGCGGTCCCGGTCGGTCGCGCAAGGCCTCGCGGCCCTCGGCGACGGCGTCGACGTCGTCCTCGTCCACGACGCGGCCCGGTGCCTCACCCCGCCGGAGGTCTTCGCGCGCGTCATCGACGCCGTCCGGTCCGGGGCCGCGGGCGCGATCCCCGGCCTGCCCGTCACCGACACGATCAAGGTCGTCGACGACCGGGGCGTCGTCACGACGACCCCGCCGCGGGCGAGCCTGCGCGCGGTGCAGACCCCCCAGGGGTTCGACCGTGCGGTCCTCGACGAGGCGCACGCGAGCGGCGCCGACGCCACGGACGACGCGGCGCTCGTCGAGCAGCTCGGCCGCGCGATCGTCGTCGTCGACGGTCACGCCGCTGCGCTGAAGGTGACGACCCCGGCCGACCTCCGGGCGATCACCCACCATCTCTGAGGGGACCGCTCCCCATGGCCCGGGCGACGGACCCGACCTACGGTCGGACATGCTGCGAAAGGGGATCGGCATGGGACTGACGCACGGCGCCGACGTCGAGCGGCTGCGCGGGGTCGCAGACCGGATGGACGGGATCGTCCGGCTGGTGGCTCAGACGGCTGGGGATGTGCGCGCCACCGGATCGATGATCCTCGCTGCCTGGGACGGCCCGGACAGCGAGGAGTTCGAGCGCAGCGGGGACCACGCGGCGCGGACCCTCGAGCACGCGGGCGAGCGTCTGGCTGCCTTCGCGCTCGTCCTCCGCTCGAACGCCGACCAGCAGGAGCGGACGAGCGGCGGAGGCGGGCTCGGGTCCACCGGGGCGCCGGGGGGCCCGCTACCCGACGGCCCCGGGCGCGGCGGCGACTCGAAGGAGCCTGTCCGGTACGTGCCGCCCGGCCCTCTCGATCAGGGAAAGGTCGACGACCTGGCCCGGGACATCAGGGCTTTCGACCGCGACGGGGGTTTCAACGGCAACCGCGACGAGCTCGAGAGGCTGGCCGAACGGATCCGCAGCCTCAGCCCGGCGGAGGCGGAGTCGCTCGTGAGGTCGCTGAGCCCGGAGGAGCTCGCTGCGCTCAACGCGGTCATCACGGACACCGGCGACACCTGGCTGAACCCGATCGACCACAACGGCCTCGAACCCTGGCAGCGCCAAGAGCTCTCGAGCTCGCTGCTGGCGAAGCTCACCCCGGAGCAGCAGGCGAAGCTCCAGGCGGCGATGCCGTGGACGCAGCCCGGGTTCGACACGACGGACGTCGCCCTCGACGGGCAGAACTCCCAGACGGGGGAGCAGGCCGACGGCATGCGCTACGGCCCGCCGCCGGACAAGCCCCTCTTCCACGACGGCGTGGCCGGGACGGACATCAACCAGGGCAGCTTCGCCGACTGCTGGGCGCTGGCCTCCCTCGCCGCCCTCGCGCAGCAGGACCCGGCGTACGTGCAGTCCGGCTTCCGGGAGAACCCGAACGGGACGATCTCCGTCCGGCTCTTCGACAAGGACGGCCACGAGCGCTGGGTGACGGTGACGCGCGACCTCCCCGTCACCGCGGACGGATCGCTCGCGGGCGCGCAGAACGGCAGCTCGAACGAGCTCTGGCCCGCGTACTACGAGAAGGCCTTGGCGCAGATGTACCAGGACGACACCGGGGGGGCTCCCGACGGCCGGGCGGGCAACCCCGTGTACGACCGCGCCGAGAACGGCACGTACGCCGGTCTCGAGTGGGACTACACCGACAAGGCCCCGCCGTACATCACCGGGCAGGCCTCCCATGACGTCCACGGGTTCGACGGGGTGCGTGAGGCGATCGCGAGCCAGGAGGGCGTCCTCGTCGCGACCCTGGGCAGCAAGCCGGACGGTGCCCCGGGCGCGTACCACGCCCGCCACGTGTACTACGTCAAGGGCTTCGAGGGTGACAAGATCGTGCTCGGCAACCCGTGGGGCCCCGGCCACCCGGACATGACGCTGACGGAGGACGAGTACACCCGGTGGATGACGGACGCGCAGGGCATCGGACCACGCCGGTGAGA
Source organism: Janibacter massiliensis (assembly GCF_900289115.1). Lineage (GTDB taxonomy): Bacteria > Actinomycetota > Actinomycetes > Actinomycetales > Dermatophilaceae > Janibacter_A > Janibacter_A massiliensis. The sequence goes on from NZ_LT985196.1 coordinate 990,398, forward strand.
CCGTGGACGAGGCGCGCCGTCCGGGTGGTGCTCGCGCTCGGCCTGACGACGGCGGGCCTGACGGCCTGCGGAGGGAGCACGACCGTGGAAGAGACCTCGACAGCCGCATCGTCGGGCGGACGGTGCACCCCCGAGCCCGGGCAGACGCTCCTGGCTCCGGGGTCCAACCGGCCGGTGGACGGGGTGGCGGGATTGCGGGGCATCTACACCGATGCCCCCTCCTCGACCGACCCCTTGGCGTACGACGTCGCGTTCACGATGGACGGCGCCGGACCCGGCACCGCGCAGACGGTGACCCTCCGGGAGGGCGAGACGGTCACCGTCTTCGAGACGCGTCTGCAGGTCGTGTGCGTCGAGCCCAGCGCCATCGTCGTCGCACCGCAGGCCTGACGTGGTCGCGCTGCCCCGCACCGGCATCGGCGTCGACGTCCACGCCCTGTCCGACGACCCCGACCGGGTGTGCATGGTCGCCGGGCTCGCCTGGCCCGGTGAGCGGGCCCTCGAGGGTCACTCGGATGCCGACGTCGCCTGCCATGCCGCGTGCGACGCGTTGTTCTCCGCCGCGGGGATCGGCGACCTCGGCGCCCACTTCGGCACCGACCGCCCCGAGCTGTCCGGGGCCAGCGGCCTGACGCTGCTCGCCGAGGCGGCCCGGCTCGTGCGGGAGGCCGGCTTCGAGATCGGCAACGTCGCCGTCCAGGTCGTCGGCAACCGCCCGAAGATCGGCGCCCGACGCGAGCAGGCGCAGGCCGCGATGTCCGACGCCTGCGGAGCCCCGGTGTCCGTCGCCGGGACGACCACGGACGGACTCGGTCTCACCGGCCGGGGTGAGGGAGCTGCCGCCATCGCGACCGCGCTCGTCGTCGCCCGCTGACGGGGACCTCTCCCCGTCGCCCACCCCCGGCTGCCTCCCTACGGTGGCACGCTGGAGGAGAACGCCCGTCAGCAGGAGGACGCCTCGGGCGGAGGCGGTGGCGTCAGTGGCGTCAGTGGCCTCGGTGGCGGGACCGGTGGTCCGCCGCCGGGTGCCACGGCGGACAACAACGATGCGCGCGACGCCGATTGGTGGGCACTGCGCAAGAAGAACCCGGGCGACTACGAGAGTCGGCGCACGGTGGTCGAGGAGAACCTGCCCGGGCCGATCCCGCTCTGACCTCTCGCGGATCACCCTTTCGGGTGCCGCGGGCGCCGGGGAAGAATGGTGCCCGCCGAGGACCAACCGCGGCGTTCGCAGAGAGGGGTACCCGTGCCGCAGACCGTCAAGGGCGTCGTCGCCCGCCGCAAGGGAGCCGACGTCGAGGTGCTCGACATCGTCGTCCCCGACCCCGGTCCGGGCGAGGCTCTCGTCGCCGTCGAGACGTGCGGGGTGTGCCACACCGACCTCCACTACCGCGAGGGCGGGATCAACGACGAGTTCCCCTTCCTCTTGGGCCACGAGGCCGCCGGACGGGTCGAGGCCGTCGGCGAGGGCGTGACGAACGTCGAGCCGGGGGACTTCGTCGTCCTCAACTGGCGGGCGGTGTGCGGTCAGTGCCGCGCGTGCCGCAAGGGCCGTCCGCACCTGTGCTTCGACACCCACAACGCGACCCAGCCGATGACGATCGCCGAGACGGGTGAGGCCCTCACCCCCGCCCTGGGGATCGGGGCCTTCGCCGAGAAGACCCTCGTCGCGGCCGGTCAGTGCACGAAGGTCGACCCCGCGGCGGACGCTGCCGCCGTCGGGCTCATCGGGTGCGGCGTCATGGCCGGTTTCGGCGCCGCGGTGAACACCGGCGGCGTCACCCGCGGCGACAGCGTCGCCGTCATCGGCTGCGGCGGGGTCGGGGACGCCGCGATCGCCGGCGCCGCCGTCGCCGGCGCGACGACGATCATCGCCGTCGACCTCGACGCCCGGAAGCTGGAGACGGCGCGCCGCTTCGGCGCCACCCACACGGTCGACGCCTCGAACGAGGACGTCGTCGACCGCATCCGGGAGCTCACCGGCGGCTTCGGCGCCGACGTCGTCATCGAGGCCTGCGGCCTGCCGCAGACCTACGAGCAGGCCTTCTACGCCCGGGACCTCGCCGGGACCGTCGTCCTCGTCGGGGTGCCCACGCCCGAGAAGGAGGTCACCCTCCCGATGATCGAGATCTTCGGCCGCGGTGGGGCGCTGAAGTCGAGCTGGTACGGCGACTGCCTGCCCGAGCGGGACTTCCCGATGCTCGTCGACCTCTACCGCCAGGGCCGGTTCGACCTCGACGCCTTCGTCACCGAGCGCATCGGCATCGGGGACGTCGAGGCGGCCTTCGAGAAGATGCACGGCGGGGACGTGCTGCGATCGGTCGTGGTGCTCTGATGGCTGCGCGCATCGAGAAGGTCGTCACCTCCGGCACCTTCGAGCTCGACGGCGGCTCGTGGGGGGTCGAGAACAACGTCTGGATCATCGGCGACGACGAGGAGTGCATCGTCCTCGACCCGGGTCACGAGCTCATGCCGATCCTCGACGGCCTCGCCGAGCGAGCCCTCCTCGCGATCGTCTGCACCCACGCCCACAACGACCACATCGACGTCGCCGCCGAGCTGTCCCGGGCCACGGGAGCGCCCATCTGGGTGCACCCGGCCGAGCAGCCGCTGTGGGAGATGACCTATCCCGACCGGGTGCCGGACGCCGAGCTCGCCCACGGTCAGGTCTTCGAGGTGGGGGGCGTCGAGCTGACGGTGCTGCACACCCCGGGGCACTCGCCCGGCGCCTGCTGCCTGCACGCTCCCGAGCTCGGTGCCCTCTTCTCCGGGGACACGCTCTTCAACGGCGGGCCCGGCGCGACGGGCCGCTCGTTCAGCGACTTCGGGACGATCATCGACTCCATCACCTCCCAGCTGCTCGTCCTGCCGGAGGGGACCGTCGTCCACACCGGCCACGGCGATGACACGACGATCGGCGCGGAGAAGCCGCACCGTCAGCGCTGGGTCGACGAGCACGAGGACTGACCCCTGCGGGGAGTGCTCCCCATTCCGCGGGCACCGCCGCGCCCCTAGCCTGTGACACGCCACACGGAGAGGGGCAGGTCATGGCAGAGGGTGCCGGGCGTCCGGAGTCGGACGGGTTGACGATCAGGCGGATCAGCGCGCGGGCGATGCACGTGCTGTCCGAGGCCTTGGGCACGCTCAGCGCGCGCAGCGACGCCGCCGTGACGACGACCGACGAGGCCGCCGGGTGGCGCAGCGCGGTCGTCGCCGCCGGCGCCCAGCCGCAGGAGACGAGCGGCGCAGCGCAGGGGAGCGCCCCGGTCGTCGACTCCGACGCCGCCTGGGACGAGCTCGTCCGGGCCGGCCTGGCGACGGCCCGCGGCACGGTCGACCCGCGGTGGGCGCAGGTGCTGCGCGGCGCGGCCGCCGCCGACCACACCTACCGCGTCGTCGCGCGCCAGGGGGAGCTCGGGACGGCGACGAGCATCTCGCTCATGCCCGCCGCCGGGCTCGGCGTGAGCGTGACGGAGCGCCGCCGCCTGCAGGTCACCGACGCCGAGGTCGTCGTCGCGGCCGTGGAGGACGCGGTCGAGATCGCGCTCTTCCGCGCCAAGGACCTGTGGGGCGCCGTCCGCCGGGTCCTGCCGCAGGTCGAGCAGGTCGTCGCCGACCCCGCGCCGACGCTCCCGCGCGACGAGGTGAGCGTCGCCGAGGTCGACCTCGCCGCGGGCGAGACCCGCATCCCGGAGATGCTGCACGAGGCCCTCGCCGGGGCCCAGGTCGAGGTGAGCCTGGGCATGCTCGTCCTGCTCGAGGACGACCGGTCGGTCTCGGCCCAGCGGCACTGGGCGCTCACCGACCAGGGCCTGCTCGAGGTCCGGGTCCGTCCCACCGACGTCGAGGTGGTCCGCGTCGAGCCCGGCGCGATCGGTCACGAGCTCGTGTGGATCACGACCGGCGCGCTCCAGGTGCAGTCCGAGGGGCGGCGGTCGGCATGAGCCTGACGCACGGGATGGACCCCGGCCGGGTCCGCGAGGTCGCCGGCCGGATGAAGGTCGTCGCGAACAGCACCCGCGAGGTCCGCGAGGGCGCCGACTCCACCGTCTCGGACCTCTCGCAGGTCTGGGAGGGCGCCGACCTCGAGCAGTTCACCTCCGACTGGGGCGTCCATGCCCGCACCCTCGACCACGTCGGTGACCAGCTCCAGCAGTTCGCCGACCTCCTCGAGAAGCAGGCCGGCGAGCAGGAGGAGGCCAGCGGCGGCGGTGGTGCCGGCGGCAGCAGCGGCGGCCGTGGCCCGAGCCTGCTCGACCGGCTCCGCCAGGCGGGCGAGGACCTCCTCGAGGGTGTCGACGACGTCATCGACACCGTCGGCGACGCGGTCTCGGACGGCATCGACTGGGTCGGTGACCGGCTGTCGGACCTCTGGGACGGCGCCAAGGACTTCTGGAACGAGCAGGTCGTCACCCGGTGGAACGCCGGCATGGCGGCGCTTGAGCGGCTCGGCCCCTCGCTGGCGAACATCGGCCGCCAGTTCACGCAGATCTTCACCGAGGGTCGCTGGCCCCGCTTCGGGGAGGCTCTCACCTCGGCCACGCTCCTGCTGGGCCGGGTGGGCGGCGTCCTCGCGAACGTCGTCACCGGGGAGGACCAGGGGATCTTCGCCCACGGCACCGGCGGCGTCGACCCCGGTGGCCGGGAGGTCCCGATCGGCGACGGCAGGGGCCAGCAGCCGGTCCCGGCGACGCTGCCCGACCTGATCAACTCCATCAACGAGACGTACGACGGCCAGCGACCGGGGGAGAACCGGAACATCCGGATCACCGAGGTCACGACGACCGACGCGAACGGGAACCCGCGGACGGCGTACATCGTCAACGTCCCGGGCACCGACGGGCTCGGCGAGTTCCCCGGATCGATCACCGGCTCGGACAACCCCTTCGACAACACCTCCAACCTCGAGCTGCAGGCCGGCGAGCGCAGCGCCTCGATGGAGGCCGTCGAGGCCGCGATGCGCGAGGCGGGCATCCCGCCCGGCGCTCCCGTGCTGCTCAACGGGCACTCCCAGGGCGGCATGGTGACCAGCGCACTGCTGCAGGACCCCGCGTTCCGCGAGCGCTACAACGTGACGCACATGATCACCGAGGGGTCCCCGAACGACAGCCGACAGGTGCCGGCGGGCGTCAACTACCTCGCGCTGGAGCACACGAACGACGCCGTCCCCAAGCTCGACTTCGGCGATGCGCTCCTGGGGCCGGTCCCCAACCCGTTCCCGCTCGGGCCGCCGGTGCTGCCCGGCCCGATCCCGCACCCGACGACGGACCTGCAGGGCTCCCCGGGCAACGTCACCCAGGTCCGGCTCGATCCGCCGCCCGGGGTGACGATGACCGGTGGCAGCGCGCAGAACGCGCACCACTACGACAACTACGACGTGTCGATCCGTCGCGAGCTCGCCAACGGCAACCCGCAGCTGACGAGCTACGCGAACGATCCGGGGCTGTCGGTGTTCATGACCGACGACCCCAGCCGGGTGAGGTCGCGCGAGTACCAGTCCCACCGACGGCCGTGACCAGGTGGCAGGCTGACGCCATGCGTCACGTCGTCGCGCTCGCGCTGTGCCTCGTCACCCTCTCGGCCTGCGGCCTGCTCGGTCGGGGCTCGAAGCCGGAGCGCTCCCCGGGCTGGGAGGCCCGGGCCGTCGCCGCGGTCGAGTCCTCGCCCGGGATCACCAACCCGGACGTCGAGGTCTTCACGGTCGACGCGGGGATGGGTGACGCGACGAAGATCGGCGGCACGGTCGACCTCACCGGTGCCGACCCGAGGGCTGACTACGAGCGGATGCTCCGCAACCTCACCGCGGCGCTCGGCCCGTCGGCGAACATCGGTGTCGACATCAAGGGCAGGGTCCCGGGACAGCGCACGATCTCCCAGACCGACCTCGGCATCTACGTCGCGACCTCGGACGAGCTCTACCGCCACTTCCACGGCGGCGGGTCCGCGCCCTCGTCCTGAGCCGGCGCGCGGCGGCCTCGACCCGTCCGTCGTGCGAGGTGCCCCCGTCCGCCGCGGGTAGCCTTGCCCGGTGACACTCCGCCTGTTCGACACCGCCACCCGGCAGCTGCGCGACTTCGAGCCCGTCGTGCCCGGACGTGTCGGGATGTACATCTGCGGCCTGACGACCCAGGGGGAGCCGCACATCGGGCACATCCGGTTCGCCGTCGCCTTCGACGTCCTGCGCCGCTGGCTGACCCGAGGGCACGGCTACGAGGTCGAGCTCATCCGCAACGTCACGGACATCGACGACAAGATCCTCCGCAAGGCCGCCGAGACCGGTGAGGACTGGTACGCGCTGTCCTACCGCAACGAGCGGGCGACCTCCGAGGCCCTCGACCTCCTCGGCGTCCTGCCGGCGACCTACGAGCCGCGCGCCACCGGCCACGTCCCGGCGATGGTCGAGCTCATCGACCTGCTCGTCGAGCGGGGCCACGCCTACCCCGCGCCGGACGGCAGCGGCGACGTCTACTTCGACGTCCGCAGCTGGCCCTCCTACGGCGAGCTGTCGAACCAGTCCCTCGACGACATGGCCGCAGCCGAGGACGCGGACCCCCGCGGCAAGCGGGACCCGCGCGACTTTGCCCTGTGGAAGGGCGCGAAGCCGGACGAGCCGGCGAGCGCGAGCTGGCCGACCCCCTACGGTCGCGGCCGCCCCGGCTGGCACCTGGAGTGCTCGGCGATGGCCCGCACGTACCTCGGCAGCGCGTTCGACATCCACGGCGGCGGCATCGACCTGCGCTTCCCCCACCACGAGAACGAGCAGGCCCAGTCCCGCGCCGCGGGCGACGAGTTCGCCCGCTTCTGGCTCCACAACGGCTGGGTCACCGTCAAGGGCCAGAAGATGGGCAAGTCCCTCGGCAACGCCCTGGGCATCCACCACCTCGCCCGGTCCGTGCGTCCGCTGACGATCCGCTACTTCCTCACCGCCGCGCACTACCGGTCGATGATCGAGTACCACGACGGCTCGCTCGCCGAGGCGCAGGCCGCGGTCGAGCGGATCGAGGGCTTCCTCGACCGGGCGCTGCCCGACACCGACACCCTCGAGCCGACCGGGGACGAGGAGCTGCCCGAGCAGTTCGCCGCGGCGCTCGACGACGACCTCGGCGTCTCCGGTGCGCTCGCCGTCGTCCACGACCACGTCCGCCGGGGCAACACCCAGCTCGACGACGGCGAGCGCGAGGCGGCGGCGGCCACGGCACGGACCGTCGTCGCGATGACCGACGTCCTCGGGGTCAACCCGCTGTCGCCGGCGTGGCACCGCTCGGGCGGCGGCCAGGAGCAGGCTCTCGAGTCCGCGCTCGACGTCCTCGTCCGGCGCCTCGTAGACGACCGCGCCGCCGCGCGGGCCGCGCGGGACTTCGCCACCGCCGACGCGATCCGCGACACCCTCGCCGGGGCCGGGATCCTCGTCGAGGACACCCCCTCGGGCGCCCGCTGGTCGCTCGCCAAGGACGGAGCAGCCTGATGGCCGGGAACTCGCAGCGCCGTGGAGCGGTCCGCCGGACCGGCTCGAAGAAGGGCGCCCAGGTCGGGTCCGGCGGGCAGCGCCGCCGGGGGCTGGAGGGCAAGGGCCCCACGCCGAAGGCCGCGGACCGCCCGAACCACAAGGCGTACGCGGGCGGGAAGTCCGCGACCCGTCCGACCGCGCGCGGCGGGCAGCGGCGCTCGAAGGCAAGCAGCGAGGTCGTCGCGGGACGCAACTCCGTCGTCGAGGCCCTGCGGGCCGACGTCCCCGCGAGCACGATGTACGTCGCCGGTCGCATCGAGTCCGACGACCGCGTCAAGGAGGCCCTGACGATCGCCGCCGAGCGGGGGATCGCCATCCTCGAGACGCCGCGTGGCGAGCTCGACCGGCTCACCGACGGCGCGGTCCACCAGGGGCTCGCGCTCCAGGTCCCGCCGTACGAGTACGCCCACCCCGCCGATCTCCTCGACAGCGAGATCCCCGGGCAGCCGCTCATCGTCGCGCTCGACGGGATCACCGACCCGCGCAACCTCGGCGCGATCGTCCGTTCGGTCGGGGCCTTCGGCGGCCACGGGGTGCTCGTCCCGGCCAGACGCTCGGCGGGGATGACCGCGAGCGCGTGGAAGACGAGCGCCGGCGCCGCCGCTCGCATCCCCGTCGCGCAGGCGACCAACCTCACCCGCGCGCTCGAGGACTACCGCAAGGCGGGCCTGTTCGTCGTCGGGCTCGACATGGACGGCGACGTCGCGCTGCCGGGCCTGGAGCTCGCGAGCGGACCCCTCGTCGTCGTCGTCGGCTCCGAGGGCAAGGGCCTGTCCCGGCTCGTCGCGCAGACGTGCGACCAGATCGTCTCGATCCCGATGAGCGCCGCCACCGAGAGCCTCAACGCGGGCATGGCGGCCGCCGTGACGTTGTACGAGGTCGCGCGGCTTCGGGCCCAGGAGCGCTGACGCCGGACGGGGAGTGCTCCCCTCCGCCGAACCGGGGCGTGCCGCGGTCTCGAACCGCTAGGCTACGCGCGTCAGGATCACCGGCGGGGACCCGCCATCACCCAAGGGGAAGCACATGTCCTACCAGGCGCCGCAGGGCTCGATGACGGCCGTGACCGACGCCCCGCCGAACAACAACCTCGGTCTGGCGATCGCGTCGATCTTCTGCTGCTGGCCGGCCGCGATCTTTGCGATCCTCGAGGCCAACAAGGTCAACACGCTGTGGGCGCAGGGCGACCGCAACGGTGCGCACGCCGCCGCGGCCAAGGCGAAGAAGATCGCGATGTGGGCCATCATCGGTGGCCTCGTCCTCACGGTGCTGTTCATCATCGGGTACTTCCTCCTCTTCGCCGCCGTGCTGAGCGCGAGCGACGGCGCCTCGTCGACGTACTCGTTCTCGAGCTCCTACTGAGCCCCATGACGACGGGACTCCTCCCGTCGAGCGCGGCCTCGACGACCCCGGGACAGCCGTCCCGGGGTCGTCGGCTGCTCGAGCCCGGTCTGTGGCTCGCCGGTGCCAGCGTGTGGTTCACGGCCCTCTACGTCGTCGACCCGAACGAGCCCGGCCACTTCCCCACGTGCCCCTTCCTCTGGCTCACCGGCTTCTACTGCCCGGGGTGCGGATCGATGCGCTGCACGCACGACCTGCTCCACGGCGACCTCGCCGGGGCCTTCGCCCGCAATCCGGTCCTGCCGATCGTCTACGTCGCCCTGGCCATCGGGTTCACCCGCTGGACGATCCGGCTCTGGCGCGGTCTGCCCCGGACCCATCTGGCGCCCCCGTGGCGGATCCAGGCGATCGCCTGGGCCTACGTCGCCTTCTTCGTGCTGCGGAACGTCCCGGGCTGGACCTGGCTCTCGCCGGCCTGAGCGGGGCTCAGCGAAGCAGGCCGGGCGGGGTGGGGTTCGCGGGGTCCACGGGCCGGGTGACCTTGACGACGTGGCAGCTCGTCGCCTTCTCGCCGAGAGTCTGGCCGCGCTCGTCCCAGAGCATCCACAGCCACCCGAGGTACATGACGTTGTTCGCCAGCGAGTTGAGGAACAGGCGCACGAACATCTGACCGGCGCCGATCGGGCGGCCGGTCTCGGTCCCGACGACGGCGATCCCGACCTTCTGCCGGCCGAGCGTCTGGCCGGTGCGGCCCGCGCGGAGGAACGAGTTCCAGATCGAGAACGCGGCGAGCCACACCACGGCGGCACCCATGAGGAGCGCGCCGAGGGCCATGAGGATGGTCCCGGTGGTGCTCCCGTCGGCCTCCCCGCTCATCGACGCTCCGACGACGAGCAGGATCCCGCCGAGGAGGTAGAGCGGGAGGAAGCGGAGCATCGCGTGGAGGGTGTCCCACAGACGCGCGACGACACGGTCGAGCGGGTCGGCCAGGGGGCCGATCCGTTGCGCGAGGAGGGCCTTCTGGTCGACGTACCCAGCGCCGTACCCCGCGGGGACCTGAGTCGCGGCCGGCGCTCCCGGCGGGAGCTGCTGGGGGTGCTGGGACATCGTCGCTCCTGGACCAGCTCGGCTCGGCTCGTTCGCGGCCAGCGTAGCCAGTCAGTCGTGGAGCGGGGCGACAGGTCCCAGGATCGTCGCCTCGTACGGCTTGCCCGGCAGCACGTGGGCGACGTAGTCGCCGATCGCGTCCTCGATGCGGATGTCGTGGCCGGCCCGTTCGGCCATGTACCAGCGGTGCTCGAGCACCTCGTGGAAGAGCTCGGCGGGCTCGAGCCGACCGGCGAGCTCGTGCGGCACGGTCCGGGTGATCGGCTCGTAGATCTGGGTGAGCCAGTCGTGGGCGACGAGGTCCTCGGCGTCGTTCTGCCGCCCTTGGCTCGCCCGGAAGGCGTCGAGGTCGTTGAGCAGCCGTCGCGCCTGGTTCTCCCCGACGTCGAGGCCCGTGAGGCGCATGAGGCGGCGGCTGTGGTGGCCCGCGTCGACGACCTTCGGCTGGATCTGCAGGGTCGCGCCGTCGATGTCCGTCGTGATCGCCAGCTCGTCGACGTCGAAGCCGAGCGCGTTGAGGCGGCGGATGCGCTCGTCGACCCGCCACCGCTCGCCCGAGTCGAACTCCTCGGGCACGGTGAGCTCGGACCACAGCTCGCGGTAGCGGTCGATGATGCGCTGGGAGACGGCCACCGGGTCGAGGGAGTCCTGGAGCAGCCCGCCCGCCAGGAGGTCCATGAGCTCGCCGGCGATGTTGACGCGGGCGATGTCGAGGTCGTGCTCGCGCTGTCCGTCGGTGAGACGGTCGTGCAGCTCGCCCGTCTCGGCGTCGACGAGGTAGGCGGCGAACTCGCCCGCGTCGCGGCGGAAGAGCGCGTTCGACAAGGAGACGTCACCCCACCAGTACCCGGTGAGGTGGAGCCGGACGAGGAGGACGGCCAGGGCGTCGATGATCCGCACGCCGGTGTCGTGCCGCAGGTGCTGGCTGAACAGCGCGCGGTAGGGGAGGGAGAAGCGGAGGTGGCGGGTGACCAGGCACGCGTCGAGGGGCTCCCCGGCCGCGTCGCACCGCCCGCTGACGACGGCGAGGGGCTCGACCGCCGGCTGGTCGAGGCGTCGCAGCGACCGCAGCAGGTGGTACTCCCGCTGGGCCAGCTCGGTGCGGATCTCCTTGACGGCGACGAGGCCGGAGCCGACCCGGACGAACCGGACGACGTGCCGGGAGATGCCGCGGGGCAGCGCGGCGATGAGCTCCGCGGGCCAGTCCTCGAGCCGCGTCGACCACGGCAGGTCGAGCAGCCCCGGGTCCGGCCGGGCCGCCGTGAGGGTGAGCGAGCGCGGTGCCACCGGGATCACCCCAGCTCGGCCGGGGGCACGCAGCGCACGAGCCGCCCGCCGGCCATCTGCGCCACGCGGTCCCCGATCGCGGCGGCCTCGGCGAGGTCGTCGGTGACGTACAGGGTCGTGATCGCCAGGTGCTGCTGCAGGTCCCGGATCTGATCCCGGGTGCGCTCGCGGACGGGTGCGGACAGGCTGGAGAGGGGCTCGTCCATGAGGAACACCTTCGGTCGCCGCACGATCGCCCGCCCCATCGACACCCGCTGCCGCTCGTCGCCGCCGAGGTCCTGCGGACGCGCGTCGAGGCGGTCGCCGAGGTCGAGCAGGTCGGCCGCGTCCCGCACCCGGCGGTCGATCTCGGCGTCGTCGACCCCGGCGAGCCGGAGCGCGAAGCCCATGTTGTCGGCGACGGACAGGTGGGGGTACAGCGCGTAGTTCTGCAGGACCATGACGGCACCACGGGCACTCGGCGGGGCGTCGGTGACGTCCGTGCCGTCGATGAGGATCCGGCCCGCCGTCGCCTCCTCGAGCCCGGCGACCATCCGCAGCAGCGTCGAGCGACCGGAACCGACCTCGCCGACGAAGGTGACGAGCTCACCGGAGGCGATGTCGAGGTCGACGTCCGTGATCCCGGCGCCCTCGGTCCCGGCGTAGTGGCACGAGGCGTGCTCGATTCGGACGGACGACACGGCTCCTCGCCTTCGCTCGCACCCGGACCGGCCGCCCCGGCCGGGTGCCGCCAAGACTAGCGAGCGCGCAGCTCCCGCACGCGGTCGAGCACCGCCGGGACCTTGCTCGGGCCGGAGACCCGGTGGGCGGCGGCGGTCGCACCCTCACCCACCTTGATCGAGACGTCCGGGGGCGCCATCACCTCGAAGGCGTGCTCGTCCGTGACGTCGTCGCCCAGGTACAGGACCGCGTCCGCGCCGAGCTCCTCCGCGAGCGCCCGCAGCGCGCTGCCCTTGTCCGCGTGCACCACCCCGAGCTCGACGACGTGCTTGCCGCGCAGGACGGAGAGCCCGTCGGTGCTCGACCCGAGCGCCTCGGCGGCATCCTCCGCGGCACGCGCCTGCTCCGCGGGCAGCCCTCGGGTGTGGACGACGACGGCCGTCGGCTTGTGCTCGAGCCGGACGCCGGGGTGGCCGGCCAGCAACGGGGCGAGCAGGTCGGGCAACCGGTCCAGGAGGGCGGCCGCGTCGTCGTCGAGATGCCACGTCAGCGCCCGGCTCGTCGGGGCCCCGTGCCCGCCGATCCGGCCGATCGCCGAGCCCTCGGTCCCGGACAGGCGGGGGAGGGGCTCGAGGGCACGTCCGGGGACGATCGCCGCGTGGGGGCCGGGCATCGCCGCGAGCGCGGGGAGCGTCTCGACCGTGCCCTCCTGCGGGCGGGCGTCGAGCGGGTCGAGGACGAACGGGGCGAGGACACCGTCGAAGTCGGTCGCGACGAGGACGGTCGGCAGCTCGGCGAACGCGGCGAGGGCGCCCGCGAGGGTCGGGTCGATCCCGGTCTCGCCCGGCGTGCTCATGCCGTGCCCTCCGTCTGCTCGTCGAGCTCGCGCCGGACCCGGCGCTGCGGCCGGCGCGGCGCGATGTCGAGCGACTCGAGGAACATCGACGCCCACCGCTGGACGTCGTGGTCGTGGACCCTCCGGCGCAGCGCTCGCATCGTCCGGCGCCGCTCGGCGGGGTCGGAGTCGACGGCCCGCAGGATCGCCTGCTTCATCCCCTCGATGTCGTGCGGGTTGACCATCGACGCCTGGTGCAGCTCGTGGGCGGCGCCGGTGAACTCCGACAGGACGAGCGTCCCGCCGAGGTCGTGCCGGCAGGCCACGTACTCCTTCGCCACGAGGTTCATCCCGTCCCGCAGCGGGGTGACGAGCATGATGTCGGCCGCCTGGAACAGCGCCGCCATCTCCTCGCGCGGGTACGACTGGTGGAGGTACTGGATCGCCGGCGACCCGATCGAGCCGTGGTCGCCGTTGATGCGCCCGACGGTCGTCTCGACCTCGGTCCGCAGGCGTCGGTAGGCCTCGACCCGTTCACGGCTCGGGGTCGCCACCTGGATGAACGTGACGTCGGGCGGGGAGAACGCCCCGTCGACGAGCAGCTCCTCGTACGCCTTGAGCCGGTGCCGGATGCCCTTGGTGTAGTCGAGCCGGTCGACACCGAGCAGGAGCGTGCGCGGGTTCCCCAGCGAGGCGCGGATCTCCTTGGCCCGCGCCCGCACCGCGGGGGTCTTCGCGAGCTTCTCCAGCCCCTTGGTGTCGATGCTGATCGGCACGGAGGCGGCGCGCACGACCCGGTCCGGCGCTCCGTCCTCGCTGGCGACGTGGACGGTGTCGGTCCGGGTCTGCAGGTGGAGCATCTGGCGGCACGCGCGGATGAAGTTCTGGGCGTCGGCGGTGCGCTGGAAGCCGAGGAAGTCGGCCCCGAGCAGGCCCCGGAGGAGGTGCTCGCGCCACGGCAGCTGGGCGAAGAGCTCGACGGCGGGCCACGGGATGTGGTTGAACCAGCCGATCCGCACGTCGGGTCGGCGCTCGCGGACGAGGGCCGGGACGAGCTGGAGCTGGTAGTCGTGGATCCACACGCGGGCGCCCGGCGAGGCGACCGAGCAGATGGCCTCGGCGAAGCGCTCGTTCACCTCGCGGTAGGACTGCCACCACCCCCGGTGGAAGGTCGCCGGCACGATGACGTCGTGGTAGATCGGCCACAGGGTGTCGTTGCTGAACCCCTCGTAGTAGGAGGCGATCTCCGGTGCCGACAGCGGGACGGGCACGAGGTGCATGCCGTCCTCGTCGAAGGGCTCGGGTGCCTCCCCGGCCTCGCCGGCCCACCCGACCCAGGCACCCTCGCGGCCGCGCATCACCGACTCCATCGCGGTGACGAGGCCGCCGGGGCTGCGCCGCCACTCGGTGCTGCCGTCGGGGAGCACCTGTCGGTCGACCGGCAGGCGGTTCGCGGCGATGACGAGGTCGTACGTCCGGGCGGCCGGCGCGGGGTCCATCGGGGTCGATCTCCTTCCGGGCGCGCCCGGGTGGCACGCAGGGCGGCGGTCTGGGCGGTGCACCTCCAACCCTAGTGCGGCCACCGCCGACCGCCCGCCGCCGAACTCTTCCCCGTGGCCGCCGAGGTGGCTACCGTCGATGCATGAGGATCCGTGAGGTCATCTCGAGGAAGGGCGACGCCGTCGTCACCTGCCAGCCCGGGACCACGGTCGGGGAGCTGCTGGGGCTGCTCGCCGAGCACGGGATCGGCGCCGTCGTCGTCAGCGGCGACGGGCGGGCCGTCGACGGGATCGTCAGCGAGCGCGACGTCGTCCGCCGGCTCCACGAGCGGGGCGCGGCCGTCCTCACGGCGTCGGTGCAGGAGGTCATGACCGCAGCGGTCCACACGACCTCACCCGACACCGAGGTCGCCGAGCTGGCCGGGGCGATGACCGAGGGCCGGTTCCGGCACGTGCCGCTCGTCGAGGACGGTGCGCTCGTCGGGATCGTGAGCATCGGCGACGTCGTCCGCAGCCGCATCGAGGCCCTCGCCGCCGAGCGCGACCACCTCCAGGCGTACATCCAGCAGTGACCCCTGGGCGCCACGGCGCCCAGCCACGGCCCAGCGTCCTCCCATACGGTGGGCGTGTGACGGGAACGGTGACGCTCGGGGAGGGGGACGTGGGGGCGTCCGTCCGGCTGGGCCCCTACCGGCTCCTGCAGCGCCTGGGATCCGGCGGCATGGGCGTCGTCCACCTCGCGGTCGACCGGCGGGGGCGCGCCGTCGCCGTGAAGGTCCTGCGGGAGCACGTCGCCGCCGACCCCGACGCCCGCGCGCGCCTCGCGCGCGAGGTGGCGACGCAGCGGCGGATCGACGACCGCCGCGTGGCCGCGGTCCTCGACGCCGACACCCGCGGTCCGCGCCCGTACGTCGTCACCCGCTTCGTCGACGGCGCCTCGCTCGACGAGGTCGTCCGCGACGGCGGCCCCCTCGGCCCCGCCGCGCTGCACCGCCTCGCCTCGGGTCTCGCCGGTGCGCTGCACGCCATCCACGCGGCCGGGGTGACCCACCGCGACGTCAAGCCCGGGAACATCCTCGTCGAGGACGGGGAGCCGGTCCTCATCGACTTCGGCATCGCGCACCTCGTCGACGACCACCGCCTGACGATGACGGGCCTGGTGATGGGCACCCCCGGGTACCTCGCGCCGGAGATCGTCGAGGGGGCCGAGGTCAGCGACGCCACCGACTGGTGGGGATGGGCCGCGAGCCTGCTCTTCGCCGCCACCGGCCGTCCCCCGTTCGGCACGGGCCCGATGGACGCCGTGCTCACCCGGGTCTGCCAGGGCAGGCCGGACCTCGAGGGCGTGGACCCTGCGCTGGCGCCGCTGCTCGCGGCGGCGCTGTCCCCGACGGCGGCCGACCGCCCCACGGACACCGAGGTGGTCGACGCCCTCGAGCGGCTCTCGCGCGGGGAACCGGTCGCGCCGGCGCTGCGCGTGGTGCCCGAGACCTCGACCCTCGCCCCCGCGGCGACCAGGGCCATCGACGAGGTGCCCGCCGCCTCCGGCACGTCGGTCATCACCGTCCCGGAGACCCGCGCCCAGCAGCAGGCGCCGCGAACCGCGGTGATGCCGCTGCGGGCGGCCGAGCCGGCCCCCCAGCCCGCGCCCGCGCCGGTCCCCGCGCCGATGATGTGGGAGCCGGCCCCGCAGCCGGTCCCGGTCGTCTGGCAGCCGCCGCCACCCGTGCCGCAGCCTCACCAGCCCGGCGGCGCGACGGTGTGGGCGCCGCAGGACGCCCGCACCGGCCGACCGAACCGGTCCGGCCTCCTCGCGTCGGTCCTCGCCCTCGTCGTCGTCGGCGCCTGCGTCCTGCCCGTCGTCACGCTCGCCGCCGCCCTCGTCGCCGGATCGCTCGCGCGGACCGTCGACCGGACGACGACCGGCCTCGCCCTTCGACGTCACCGCTACGGCGCCCGCGGCAGCGACGTGGCCGTGGCGTTCGCCGCGAGCCCGTGGAACCTCCTGATCAGCACGCTCGCCACCGCCTTCTGGGCCGTGATCCCGCTCGTCCTCGGCGTGGGAGCCGCGCTGCTCGCGGGTGCCGTGGTGGTCGCCGGGATCGGCCGTGGCGGTGTCGCGACGGCGGTCGCTGCGGCCGCGGGGTCGGTGGTCGCCCTCCTGGCCGCGTGGTGGGGTCCCGGCGGGGGTGCGCTGCGGCGGGGGTCCCGGAGCGTGGCCCGCGTCGTCGCACCGACCGCGTGGGTGTCGGTCATCCTGTCGGTCCTCGTGCTCGGGGCTGCCGCCGTGCTCGGTCTCAGCGACGCGGTGGAACAGCTCGGGCCCTCGCTGTGGCCGGTCGGCGGACCGGTCGAGCGCGTCCTGCCATGACCGGGCCCGACGACCGCTCACCGGAGCGGCCCACCCGTCCGCACCGGCAGGTGTTCCGCCGTCCCGCCGTCCGCGAGGCCCGGGTCCAGCACCTCCTGCGACGCCCCAGCCTGCGGGGCGAGGCGCCGACGGAGACGCTCCCCGTCGCGGCCGTCCTCAAGGGCACGCCCTACCGCGACCCGCGCGTCAGCCGATCCGTCGCCGAGGAGCGGGAGGCGCAGTCGGCGATGGACCTCGCCCTGCGGGTCGCGGAGGTGATGCTGCGCTCGGGCGCGGGCGCCCCCGACGTCGAGACGGCGGTCGTCGCCGTCGCGGCGAGCGCAGGTCTCGAGCAGCTCGACATCGACATCACCGTGCAGTCGGTCATCATGCAGACGGTGACCCCCTCGGGGCACGTCATCACCCGGATGCGGGTGGTCCGCCGGGCCCGGGACGACTTCGCCCGGCTCGCGGCGGTCCACGACCTCGTCGGGCAGCTGACGCGCGGCGAGGTCGACCCCGGGGACGCCCTGCCGAGGATCAAGGCGATCGCCCGTCGGCGCCGCACGTGGTCCCGTTGGGTCGTCGCGCTCGGCCGTGGCGCCGTCTCGGCGGGCGTGGCGATCGGGCTCGGTGCCGGTCCGGTCGCCGTGGCTCTGTCGATGGTCATCGGCGTGCTCACCGAGCTGGCGGTCGAGGCCGTGCAGCGCCGAGGCCTGCCCGCCTTCTACGTCGGGACCGCGGGCGGCCTCGTCGCGACGATCCTGGCGTGGCTCGCGCACGTCCTCGGGCGATACCGGGTCGTCGACCTCAGCTCGACCGAGTTCGCGTTCCTCGTCGCCGGGGGGATCGTCGCCCTGCTGCCGTCCCGGACCATCGCGTCGGCGATGGAGGACCTGATCACCGGGTATCCCGTGACCGGGACTGCGCGCATCGTCGGCGTCCTGTTCAACACCTTCGGGCTCATCGTCGGCGTCGCCGCCGGGCTCGCGGCGACGGCCGCCGTCGCGACGCGGCTCGGCCTCAACCTCGAGCCGCCCCCGATCGGCCGGATGGCCTGGGCCTCGGGGTCGCCGCCGCTCGTCATCCTCGGCGCCGCCCTCGTCGGGATGGCAGCGGCCGTGACGGCCCAGAGCCGCCGGCGGATGCTCCTGCCGTCCGCGGCCCTCTCGACGCTCACCGTCGGGGTCGCGTGGCTGCTCGACGCGCGCGGGTTCGATCGGATCACCTCGGCCGCGCTCGCCGCCGTCGTCCTGGGGTTCGTCGGCCGGTACGTCTCGTTGCGCCTGACCGCCCCGCCGGTCGTCCTCACCTCGCCTGCGTCGCTCGGTCTCATGCCCGGTCTGTCGATCCTCGTCGCCCTCCAGCGGCTCACCGTCGAGCGCACCGAGAGCGCTGTCCAGCTCGGGACGCACGGCATGTTCACGGCCCTCGGGGTCCTCATGGCCGTCGCGACGGGGACCGTGCTGGGCTCCGTCCTCGCCTCGCCGCTGGACACCTGGGTGCAGAATCGGTCACGACGCGGTCGCGAGGCTCGGCGCACGTGACCCGTGCGCGGAGGCAGCAGCGCCGCGAACTCTGATGCGGGGACACAATTCAACGCGGTTCCTGCGAGGCGTCGTTCCCCGATGTTCTCCTCGGAGGACATGGTCTCGCGCGGCCGGGTGGACGCGGGGTTGATCCGCGAGGTCACGGGAACGTAACGTTCGAGCGGCGCACCCCCGGCGCCCAGGCGGACACCCCGGAAGGACCCCCTCCTCATGAGCTACTCGCCCAAGCACGCTGCCCCGAAGACGCCGTCGACCACCCGCCGCCGCGTGACCGGCGCCGCCGTCGCCGGCATGGCCGTCATCGGCGGTGGCACGGCCCTCGCCCCGAGCTCCGCCCACGCCGGGTCCGGCGGTGTCTGGGACCGCGTCGCGGCCTGCGAGAGCGGTGGCAACTGGAGCATCAGCACGGGCAACGGCTACTACGGCGGCCTGCAGTTCTCCGCGCAGACGTGGCTCGGCTTCGGCGGTGGCAAGTACGCCCGCTACGCCAACCAGGCGACGAAGGCCCAGCAGATCGCCATCGCCCAGAAGGTCCTGCGGGTGCAGGGTCCGGGCGCGTGGCCGGTGTGCTCGCGCCGTGCGGGCCTCACCGTCGCCAACGGCACCGCGGTGCAGGTCGGCGCGACGACCGCGCGCGCGTCGCGGACGGCCACCCGGACGATGGTCGCCAACGGTGACCTCGTCGTCGACGGCAAGCGTGGCGCGCGGACCAACGCCCGCCTCGAGCGGTGGAGCGGCTCGGGTCGGATCAACGGCTGGTTCTCGCACTACGACGTGAAGAACATGCAGCGCAAGCTCGACGTCCCGGTGACCGGGCGCACGGACGCGCGCACGGTTCGCGCCCTCCAGCGCACGGTCGGCACCCGCGTCGACGGTCAGTGGGGCCCGCGCACGACGAAGGCGGTCCAGCGCTACCTCAACCGGATCTACTGAGCCGCTTCGACGACGCCCGCCAGCGGCCCGGTCCCCCGTGGACCGGGCCGCTGGTGTGTCATGGGGGTGTGGACCTCGGCGAGCTGCGGGCGGCGGTCGGCGACGCGCTCGTCGTCGCCCCCGACGTGGTGGACGGCTACCGCCTGGACCGCGCGCACTTCTGCCCGGCGGGCGTGCCGCTCGGGCTCGTCCGCGCCCGGTCCAGGGACGACGTCGTCGCCACCCTGCGCTGGGCGAGCGCCCACCGGGTGCCGGTCGTCCCGCAGGGCGCGCGGACCGGCCTGTCCGGAGGCGCGAACGCCGTCGACGGCTGTCTCCTGCTCTCGCTCGACCAGATGACGGCGATCCGCGCCATCGACCCCGTCGAGCGGATCGCCGTGGTCGAGCCGGGCGTGCGCAACGCCGACCTCACGCGGGCGTGCTGGGAGCACGGGCTGACCTACCCGCCGGATCCGTCGAGCTGGGAGATCAGCACGATCGGCGGGAACGTCGCGACGAACGCCGGGGGACTGTGCTGCGTCAAGTACGGCGTGACCCGGGAGTACGTCCGGGCCCTCGAGGTGGTCCTCGCCGACGGGCGGGTCCTGCGGACCGGGACCGCGACGGCCAAGGGGGTCGCGGGCTACGACCTCACCTCGCTGCTCGTGGGATCCGAGGGCACGCTCGGGGTCGTCACGGAGGTGACGGTCCGGCTCGTCCCCCGTCCGGCGGACCCGCTGACGGCCGTCGCCTTCTTCGGGTCGGCGCGAGGTGCGTGCGAGACGGTGCTCGACCACCGCGCGAGCGGGGCGCGGCCGTCGATGCTCGAGCTCATGGACCGCGGATCGCTCGAGGCGGTCGCGCGCCTGAAGGACCTGGGGTTCCCCGAGGGGACCGGTGCGATGCTCCTCGTCCAGAGCGACGACCCGGACCGTGCGGGCGCGGAGCTGGATGCCTTCGCCGAGGTCGCCCGGCGGCGCGGCGGCGAGGTCGTCGTCGCCGAGGACCGGGAGGAGGCCGAGCTGCTCGTCGAGGCGCGCCGGCTGTTCTCCCCGGCCCACGCGGCGCTGGGGACGGACCTCGTCGACGACGTCTGCGTGCCGCTGACGCGCCTGGCGGACCTCGTCGACGGGGTCGAGGCGATCGGCCGGGAGCGCGACGTCGCCGTCATGACCTCCGGGCACGCCGGGGACGGGAACATGCACCCGGTCGTCGTCTTCGACGGGGGCGACCCGGCGTCGGCGGCGAGGGCGGAGGCGGCGTTCGCGGCGATCATGCGGCTGGGGATCGCGCTCGGCGGGACGATCACCGGCGAGCACGGGGTCGGGCGCCTCAAGGTTCCCTTCCTGGGCGAGGAGGTCGGCAGCGCGTCCGTCGACGTCCACCGGTCGATCAAGGCGGCCCTCGACCCCCTCGGCATCCTCAACCCCGGCGTCGTGCTCGGCCCCTGACCCGGCGGGATCGATTCCTGCGACGTGCAGTTCGTACCCGACTGGCCCCTCGACCGCGAGAACCCGGGCCTCGTGCGGCGCGGCGGGCGCGAACTGCATGTGGGAAGGACCGCCAGCACACGCACGAAGGGGCCCGCACCGCACGGTGCGAGCCCCTTCGGTCCGTGGTCAGCGGAGCGGGCCGTTGCCGACCTTGCGTCCCCACCAGCGGCCGAGTCCGAAGGTGTCACCGCTGAGCGTGTAGGCGAGCGCGAGGAGGGCGAGCGCCTCGATCCAGTGGGAGTCGACGAGGGGGTTGACGAAGCCCTCGTTGGCGCGACCGATCGGGAACTCGGCGAGGTACATGAGGAAGAGCAGGAGCGATCCCAACCACGCGGCGATCTTCATCCCCGCGCCGAGGAGCACGGCGACGCCGATCCCGAGCAGACCAGCCATGAACAGCCAGTCCCAGAAGCCGCCGGCGAAGTTCTTGAAGAACCCACCGAGCGGTCCGTCGACCACGGTCGGGTTCTTCGTGAGGAAGCCCGTCGTCGGGGATCCTCCGTCGACCCAGCCCTTGTCGGCGGGGGTGGAGTACCCGAGGCCGAACAACTTGTCGAGGAAGGGCCACAGGAAGGTGAACCCGAGGACCACCCGCAGCGCGGCGAGCAACCCGCGCGCGAGGGGGGAGCGAACGATGTCCTCCTGGAAGGTGACGTCGCGGCGGTCGGCAGTACGTTCCCTGCCGGCATCGTCGTGGGTCGCGGTGTGGCTCATGCTGATCGACCTCCGAACTGCGCCCGTCGGGCCCGTCCCGCGGGCAATCTCAGGATACGCCCGGGAATCTCCGAAAGATGTTCGCCACCGGTGTGATCCGCGGAACGCCGACCACGGACCGGATGCCTCGATCGTTCAGAGCTGGAGATGGGACTCGAACCCACAACCACCTGTTTACAAGACAGGTGCGCTACCAGTTGCGCCACTCCAGCCCGGTCGGGCGGGTGCCCGACGGCCAGCCCATGGTACGGGCGGGCCTCTCGCACCCTCGTCGGTCACCGGGTGTTCACCCGGCCGTCGCTCCCGCGGGGCACCATCGGCGGCATGCGCGCCAACTCCTCCCGTCGAGCCGTCCTCGCTGCCGTCGCGGCCGCTCCCGTCATGGCTGCCGGGGTCTCCGCGGCGCCGGCACCCGCCGAGGCAGCGAGCGAGCGGCCCCTCGTCATCGCCCACCGCGGCGCGTCGCACTATGCGCCCGAGAACACGATGGCGGCCTTCGACCTCGCGATGGACCTGCGGTCCGACCTCGTCGAGACGGACGTGCAGCGGACGAAGGACGGGGTCCTCGTCCTGGTCCACGACACCGACCTGAAGCGCACGACGAACATCGAGCAGCGCTACCCCGGTCGCCGGTCGTACGCTGTGAAGGACACGACGTGGGCGGAGATCAAGACGCTCGACGCCGGCTCGTGGAAGGCGGCGAAGTACCGAGGCGAGCGCATCCCGACCCTGTCCTCCCTCGTCCGTCGGGTGAAGGAGCGCCGCAGCGGTCTGCTCCTCGAGCTGAAGTCGCCCTCCCTCTACCCGGGGATCGAGCAGCAGATCGACCGGATCTTCCGTGCCTCCGGGTTCGTCTCCTACGGCCGGGCGACCGGCAAGGTCCAGGTGCAGTCGTTCGACTTCACCTCGATGAAGCGCTACCACGCCATCGACCCGTGGATGCCGGTCGGACTGCTCGGTCGCCCCTACCGCTGGGAGCTCGACGACCTCACGTGGGCCGACCAGGTGAATCCGAACTACCTCGCCTCCGACGCGACGTACGTCCGAGACCTGCACGCCCAGGGGTTCGTGAGCTACACGTGGACGGTCAACGACGAGATCGGCATGAACATGGTCCTCGACCGCGGCCATGACGGGATCATCACCAACCGCCCCGACCTGGCGCACAGCGTCCTGCTCACGCGCGGCTGACAGCTGCCCCCGACGCGGTTCGCCGTGACCCGGGTCACGCCCACTAGAGTGCGCGCGTGATCGAGCAGAAGCGCATCCTCTCCACGCCCATCCCGGGTCCCCGTTCCGTCGAGCTCCAGCAGCGGAAGACCGCGGCCGTGGGCGCCGGCGTCTCCACGGGCCTGCCGGTCTACGTCGAGCAGGCGCGGGACGGGATCCTGCGGGACGTCGACGGCAACCAGCTCATCGACTTCGGGTCCGGGATCGCGGTGACGAACGTCGGCAACGGCAACCCGGCCGTCGTCAAGGCCGTCCAGCAGCAGGTCGAGCGCTTCACCCACACGTGCTTTATGGTCACCCCGTACGAGGGGTACGTCGCCGTGTGCGAGCGGCTGGCCGAGCTCACCCCCGGCGACCACGAGAAGCGCAGCGCGCTGTTCAACTCCGGCGCCGAGGCGGTCGAGAACGCCGTGAAGATCGCCCGCCACGCGACCGGCAAGGACGGCATCGTCGCCTTCGACCACGCCTACCACGGGCGGACGAACCTCACCATGGCGATGACGGCGAAGAACATGCCGTACAAGCACCGCTTCGGCCCCTTCGCGGGCGAGCTCTACCGCGTGCCGATGGCCTACCCCTACCGCTGGCCCGGGGGCCCCGAGCACTGCGAGAAGGAGGCCTTCTCCTACATCACCGACCAGATCCACGCGCAGGTCGGGGAGGAGAGCACCGCCGCGGTCATCATCGAGCCGATCCAGGGCGAGGGCGGGTTCATCGTCCCGCCGAAGGGCTTCTTGCCGCGGCTGGCGGACTGGTGCCGGGAGCACGACATCCTCTTCATCGCCGACGAGGTGCAGTCCGGCTTCTGCCGTTCCGGCGACTGGTTCGCCTGTGACGACGAGGGTGTCGTCCCCGACCTCATCACGACGGCGAAGGGGATCGCCGGTGGCATGCCGCTCGCCGCGGTCACCGGCCGGGCCGAGCTGCTCGACGGCGTCCACCCCGGTGGTCTCGGCGGGACGTACGGCGGTAACCCGGTCGCGTGCGCCGCGGCGCTGGCGTCGATGGACTTCATGGCCGAGCACGACCTGGCCGGACGGGCCCGGGCGATCGGGGAGCGCCTCACCGGTCGGCTCACCTCGATGGCCGAGCGCTTCCCGCAGATCGGCGAGGTCCGCGGTCGTGGCGCGATGATCGCCGCCGAGCTGGTCACCGACCGGGAGACGAAGGAGCCCGCCGCCGCGCTCGCGGGCGCGGTGAACAAGGCCTGCCACGAGCGCGGCCTGGTCACCCTCACGTGCGGGACGCTCGGCAACGTCTTCCGTTTCCTCCCGCCGCTGACGATCACCGACGAGCTCCTCGACGAGGGCCTCGACGTCTTCGAGGAGGCCTTCGCCGCGTCGGTCTGACCCGGCGCGGCAGGGGCGCCCGTCAGCGCGGCGGCATCCGCAGGGCGCCGTCGAGCCGGACGACCTCGCCGTTGAGCATCGGGTTGTCGACGACGTGCGCGACGAGACTCGCGTACTCGCGTGGGTCGCCGAGCCGGCTCGGGTGCGGCACCTGCGCCTCGAGCACCCGACGGGTCTCCTCGGGCAGCCCGGCGAGCATCGGCGTGGCGAACGTGCCGGGCGCGATCGTCATGACGCGCACGCCGGTCTCGGCGAGGTCCCGCGCCGCCGGGAGGGTGAGCCCGACGACCCCGCCCTTGCTCGCGGCGTACGCGGCCTGGCCGACCTGGCCGTCGTAGGCGGCGATCGAGGCGGTCATGACGACGACCCCACGGTCGCCGTCGACGGGCTCGTTGTCGGCCATCGCGGCCGCGGCGAGCCGGAGGACGTTGAACGACCCGACGAGGTTGATGTCGACGACGGTGCGGAAGGTGTCGAGGTCGAGCGGGCCCTTGCGGCCGACGACCCGTCCCGGGGTGGCGACCCCGGCGCAGGTCACGGCGACGCGCAGCTCGCCGAGCTCGCGAGCGGCCTCGACCGCGGCGGCGATCTCCTCGGGGGAGCGGACGTCAGTGCGGACGAACCGGGCGCGCTCGCCCAGCTCGTCGACGAGGGCCGAGCCGCGGGCCGGGTCGAGGTCGGCGACGACGACGGCGGCCCCGGCGGCGTGGAGACGACGGACGGTGGCCTCACCCAGGCCCGAGGCGCCCCCGGTGACGAGGGCGACGGACGACGACGTGAGCTTCATGGGCCCAGCCAACCAGACCCGGCGGGGGTCACCCCGTCGGGCTGTCGGCACGCGCCGGGGCGCGGCGGCGCCAGTAGCCGACGAGGGCGACCGCGAGGAGCGCCGGCCACAGGGCCATCGGCCCGTACGTCACACCCAGGACGACGCGCTGCCAGAGGTTCATCCCGTCCGCGGGGGTCCAGGCGCCGGTGCCAGCGAGCCACGCGCCGCCGAACTGCACCGCGAGCGAGACGACGAACAGCGTCACGACCGCCCAGCCGAGCCACCCGGCGGCGGTCGGCAGGAGGCGGTGGATGCGCCGCCCGCGGAGCCCCGGAACCCAGCGAGGGACCCTCTCGCCCCACGGCCGTGCGAGCCCGACGCACAGCGTCGCGGCGACGAGCTCGACGGCGTCGAGGCCGAGCACGTACCCGACGAGCGCCGGGTCGGACCGGAACTCGTCGGCCTCGGCGAAACCGAGGGGTGCTCCAGCGAGCATGAGGACCCGCCACAGCATCGACGGGAGCAGGCAGAGCAGGCACCCCCACGCCGCGATGCGGGCCCACCGCTGGGGCGGTGTCCCCGTCGAGCCCGGGTCAAGAAGCGCTGCCGTTCCAGAACCCATGCCCATGACCGTAGCGGGGCTCCCGGGGCGGGCTATCCGCCTCGGCGCGACGTCGGACCGCGCGGTTAGCGTGGAACGCATGCCCGCTCGCTCCCGCGCCGTTCTCGTCCCGATGTCGCTCCTCGGCGCCGCCGCACTCGTGGTCGCCGGGTGCTCGGCCGCCCCGGAGCCGAAGCCCGCGCCCGCGCCCGGGTCCTCGAGCCCGCCGACGACC
The DNA here is from genome assembly GCF_900289115.1 of Janibacter massiliensis. Classification (GTDB taxonomy): domain Bacteria; phylum Actinomycetota; class Actinomycetes; order Actinomycetales; family Dermatophilaceae; genus Janibacter_A; species Janibacter_A massiliensis. Next base: position 1,015,834 of record NZ_LT985196.1, read on the forward strand.
GCTGGGACATCGGTGACCGTCGCGGGCGCCCCGGCCGCCCTGCGTCGCGTCGTCGAGAAGGTGTACGCGAAGTCCGACCGGCCCGTGACCGCGAAGGCCCACCTCGGACGGTGGAAGGGCGAGAAGATCGCCGTCGTCGTCGCCGGTGACGACGTCACCCTGCTCACCGGGCCGCGATGGACGGTCGTCGGCGGGTGGTGGCCCTCCTTGGGGAAGGCGCGGCCCGAGCTCGGCGGGGCGATCCACGTCCTGCTCATCGGTTCGGACGCCCGCCCGGGCCAGGACCACGACCACGCCCGTGGGGATGCGCTCCAGCTCGTCGGGCTCGACGGGGCCGGGGGCGGCGGGGTCGTCGGCATCCCGCGCGACTCGTGGGTCACGCTGCCGAACGGCTCGAAGGGGAAGATCAACGCGGCGCTCACCTCGGGCGGGCCCGCGGGGCAGACGGCCGCCGTCGAGTCCCTCTCGGGCATCCGCACGACGGGCTACCTGTGCACCGGCTTCGGGGGGTTCAAGCGGATCGTCGAGCAGCTCGGTGGGATCGACTACACGGCGCCGAAGGCGGTGTCGGGCGAGGCGTCCGGCGCGAAGGTCAGGGCGGGGCGGCAGCGGCTGGGCCCCGAGCAGGCGCTCGCCTACGCGCGCGAGCGCAAGACCCTGCCCGACGGCGACTTCGGACGCTCCCGCAACCAGGGCCTGCTCCTCGTCGGCGCGTTCCTCGACGCCCGGCGGCGCGGCCCCAGCGAGCTCGCGCGGGCCCTCACCGTCGTGCAGTCCCAGTCGAGCAGCGACCTCACCGCGGCCGAGGCGCTGCGGTTCGGCGCGTGGATCTACAAGATCTCCCCGATGCGCGTCGGCCACGAGGTCGTTACCGGTTCGACCCCGACGATCGGCGGTCAGTCCGTCGTCGTCCTCGGCGATGACGCGCGGGCGACCTTCCGCGACTTCGAGGACGCCCGGCTGGGGGGCTGAGCCGCCCCCGCGGCCGGTCTTCTCAGGGTAGGGGAGCGGGCTGCACCGGGGCGAGCGTGGGTCGCTTCGGCGTGCGCCCGTCGCCGGAGGAGCGGCCCGTGACGCGCCGCTGGACCCACGGCGCGACATGGGTGCGGACCCACGCGCCGTGCTCGCGCAGCTCGTCGATCCGACGGCCGGCCGTCGGTGCGTCCGGGCGGGTCAGCCACGCCTCGTCGACACCCTCGACGCCGAGCGCCTGCGCCGCCGCGTGCGCGACCCGGCGGTGGCCCTCGGTCGTGAGGTGGATACGGTCCTCCGCCCACTGCGACCAGCCCCGCAGCGCGGCGAGCTGCCACAGGTTGAGGACGTGGCAGCCGTGCCGCTGGGCGATGCTGAAGAGGTTGGCCGTGTGGATGCCGTGCCGACCGCGCAGCGAGGACAGCAGGCCGGCCTCGGCCGGGTCTGCGGGGGTGGCGAGCAGGACGTCCGCACCGGTGGCCCGGATCCGCTCCACGGCGGACTCCAGCCGGGCGGCGAGCGCGTCGAGGTCGACCTTGGGGCGCAGGATGTCGTTGCCGCCGCCGACCATCGAGACCAGGTCGGGGGAGAGCTCGAGCGCCGCGTCGAGCTGCTGCCCGACGATGTCGTCGAGCTTCCTGCCGCGGACGGCGAGGTTGGCGTAGCCGAAGTCGACCCCGGCGGCCGCGGCGCGGGCCGACAGGTGCCCGGCGAGGACGTCCGCCCACCCCCGGTAGGCGTCACCGGAGGGGTCGCTCGGGTCGAGGTCGCTCATGCCCTCGGTGAACGAGTCCCCGATCGCGACGTACCGCTGCCACGTCCGGTGCGGCTCGGTCGTCGTCGGGGTGCTCGCGTCAGGGATGTGGGCGGGGGTGGTCGGGTCGGTCACGGCAGGCTCCAGTCGATCGGGTCGGCGCCCTGCTGGACGAGGAGGGCGTTGGCGCGCGAGAAGGGCTTGGAGCCGAAGAAGCCCGAGCGGGCCGACAGCGGCGAGGGGTGCGCGCTCTCGATGGCGGGGACCTCGCCGAGCCGTGGGCGCAGCGAGCGGGCGCCACGACCCCACAGGATCGCCACGAGCGGCCCGCCGCGCTCCGCGAGCACCTCGATGGCGCGGTCGGTGACCGCCTCCCAGCCGATGCCCTGGTGGCTCGCCGGGGCACCCGGGCGCACGGTGAGGACGCGGTTGAGCAGCATGACCCCCTGCTGCGCCCACGGGGTGAGGTCGCCGTTCGTCGGGGCGGGGACGCCCACGTCGTCGACGAGCTCGCGGAAGATGTTGCGCAGGCTCGGCGGCAGGGGACGGACGTCGGGCGCGACGGCGAACGACAGCCCGATCGGGTGGCCGGGCGTGGGGTAGGGGTCCTGCCCGACGACGAGGACGCGCACCGACTCCAGGGGGATGGTGAACGCCCGCAGGACCTTCTCGCCGGCCGGGAGGTAGCCGCGACCGGCGGCGATCTCGGCGCGCAGGAAGTCCCCCGCGCGCGCGATGTCCTCGGCCACCGGGTCGAGCGCCTGCGCCCACCCGGGGTCGACGATCTCGGCGAGCGGGCGGGGCTTCACGACGCCGACGTTACCGGCGGGACGGCGACGGGCCCGTCACCGGGAGCGGTGACGGGCCCGTCGGCGCGGCCTGCCGTGGGGCAGGTGCGTGGTGCCGGTGCCTCAGACGAGGTCGGCGAGGATCTGCTTGGCCGCGTGCTCGATGAGCCCGGCCTTGAACTCGGGGTGCTGGTTGCCCGGCTCGATGACGGCGCGGGCCTCGTGGACCGCGGCCTGGATCGTGTCGATCGGGAGGATGCCGGCGTAGCGGGCGGCCAGGTCCTCGGTGATGTGGTCGACGACGTGCTCGAAGGCGATGGGGGACAGGACGGGGGATGCGCTCATGGTCGTGCTCCTTTGTTCAAGGTGAACAGTAGGTTAACAAAAGGTGAAGCGCAAACTGTTCCCTGGTTAACGCGGGTAGGTGCGGGAGTTCACCCGCGGGGCTCGACCCCGAGCTCGGCGAGCAAGCCGCGGACCCGGGCGTCGATGTCGTCGCGGATCAGGTCCATGCGCTCCGAGCCTTCGATGCCGCGCAACGACGGCTCGTCCGTGTCCCAGCGCTCGACCGCCCGGAGCGAGGTCTCGTCGATGCCCGCGTCCGCCAGCTGGGCCTTGGACCCGAGGATCACGACCCGGTCCGCCCGGGCGGCCAGATCGGCGTCGATCCCCTTGGGGTGCTCGCCCTCGACCGAGGCGCCCAGCGCGGCCAGCGAGGTCGCGGACTCGGGGTTGACCCGCCCGTCGAGCTTCGGCTTCGTCCCCGCCGAGACGACCTCGACGGCGTCTCCGGCGTGCAGCCGCGCCAGGGAGGCGGCCATCTGGGACTTGCCCTGGTTGGACTGGCAGACGAAGACGACGGTGGGGCGGTTCACGAGGTGATCCTCTCGGGGGTGGTGTCGGGGAAGAAGCGTCGGCGGAGGCCGAGGCTGACGTACACGAGGGCCACGAGGACGGGGACCTCGATGAGGGGGCCGACGACGCCGGCGAGCGCCTCGCCGGAGGTGACCCCGAAGGTCGCGATCGCGACGGCGATGGCGAGCTCGAAGTTGTTGCCGGCCGCGGTGAAGGCGAGCGTCGTCGTCCGCTCGTACCCCAGGCCGATCGCCCGTCCGAGGGCGAATCCGCCGCCCCACATCAGGGCGAAGTAGGCCAGGAGGGGGAGGGCGATCCGTGCGACGTCGAGGGGTCGGGAGGTGATCTGGTCCCCCTGGAGAGCGAACAGCAGGACGATGGTGAAGAGCAGCCCGATGAGCGCCCACGGGGAGATCCGGGGCAGGAAGGTGTCCTCGTACCAACGCCGGCCCTTCGTCGCCTCGCCGATGCGGCGCGAGAGGTAGCCCGCGAGCAGCGGCACCCCGAGGAACACCAGGACGCTCACCGCGATGTCCCAGAAGGAGATCGCCAGGTGGGACTGCTCGAGGCCGAGCCAGCCGGGGAGGACCTCGAGGTAGAACCACCCGAGCCCGGCGAAGGCGAGGATCTGGAACACGGAGTTCAGTGCGACGAGCACGGCCGCCGCCTCGCGGTCGCCGCAGGCGAGGTCGTTCCAGATGATGACCATCGCGATGCAGCGGGCGAGCCCGACGATGATCAGGCCGGTGCGGTACTGCGGCAGGTCGGGCAGGAAGAGCCACGCGAGAGCGAACATCAGCGCCGGGCCGAGCACCCAGTTGAGGACGAGGCTGGCGAGCATCATCCGCCGGTCGCCGGTGACGGTCCCGAGGCGGTCGTAGCGGACCTTCGCCAGCGGCGGGTACATCATCACGAGCAGGCCGATGGCGATCGGCAGCGAGATGCCGTGGAGGTCGACCGCCTCGAGCGCGGGGGCCAGGCTCGGGACGAGGCGGCCCAGGAGGAGCCCGGCGACCATCGCGACGCCGATCCACACGGGCAGGAAGCGATCGAGCATCGACAGCCGGGCTGCGACCGGCGCGGACGGGGTGGCCGCGCTCATCGCTGCGCCGCCTGGGTGCAGCACGCGCTCTGCCCGCTCGGGGCGAGGGGGATCTGGCTGGCCGGCGGGCTCGCATCTGCCGGGTCGTCGTCGGTGACGACGTAGACCTCCCACGGCGCGCCGGCGGGGTCGTGGACCCAGACCTTGTCCTGGCGGGCGTAGCAGCAGGTCGTGTCGTTCTCGTCGAACGTCGCGAGGCCGGCGGCGGTGAGACGCTCGCGGTGGGCGTCGACCGCGACGGCGTCGGTGACCTCGATGCCGAGGTGGTTGAGCGCTCCCGCGGCGCCGGAGCCGCGGTGCTCGGCCGGCTGCTCGATGAGCACGAGCTTCAGCGCCGGGTCCTCGACGACGAAGTTCGCGTACCCCGGGCGCCGCTTGTGCGGCTCGACGCCGAGCAGGGTGGAGTAGAAGGTGATCGAGGCCTCGAGGTCCGAGACGTCGATCGCCAGCTGGATGCGGGACATGAGTCCTCCATATCGATGTCGTTCGATGTAAATCGTCCCGGCCACATCGACATGTGTCAATATGGCGTGGAGGTGATGACGATGACCGACGTGGCCGCCCCTGACGCGCTGTGCTGCATCCGACCGGGGAGCGCACCCCTGGCTCGGTCGGACGCCGACGCGCTCGCGGCGACGCTCAAGGCGGTCGCCGACCCCGTCCGGCTCCAGATCATCTCCGCCCTGCGGTGTGCCGACGGGATGAGCCTGTGCGCGTGCGACATCGCCCCGGCCCTCGACGTCTCCCAGCCGACGATGAGCCACCATCTCAAGATCCTCACCGAGGCGGGCATCCTCACCCGCGAGCGCAAGGGCTCGTGGGCCTGGTTCACCCTCGTGCCCGCCCGGCTCGAGGAGATCGCCGCCGCGCTGCGGGTCGACTGAGGTGGGGAGGGCCGGGTCGTGATCGACCTTCACGGCCACGGCGGGCTCGGCGTCACGTTCGACCGCCCCGACCCGGACGGGATCCGGCGCGCGGCCGGGTTCCACCGCGAGGCAGGGGTCGACCGGCTCCTCGCGAGCGTCGTCTCCCTGCCCGCCGATCGGCTCGCCCCGCAGGTCTCGCTCCTGGCGGGCCTCGTCGACGAGGGCGTCGTCGACGGCATCCACCTCGAGGGGCCGTGGCTCGCGCCGGGGCGGGGCGGTGCCCATGACGCGACAACGCTGCGCGACCCGTCGCCCGCCGAGGTCGACGCGGTGCTCGAGGCCGGACGGGGTCACCTGCGGATGGTCACGCTCGCGCCGGAACGGCCCGGCGCGTTCGAGGCGATCCGCCGGTTCGTCGACGCCGGGGTCGTCGTCGCGCTCGGCCACACCGACGCCGGTCCCGACGACGTCCGCGCGGCGATCGACGCCGGCGCCACCCACGTCACCCACCTGTTCAACGCGATGCCGCCCTGGCGCCACCGCGATCCCGGGCCGGTGCCCGTCCTCCTCGCGGCGGCGGCCCGTGGCGAGGTGACGCTCGAGCTCATCGCCGACGGGGTCCACCTGGCCGACGAGACCGTGATGGCGGTGCTCGACCTCGTCGGACCGGACGCGATCGTGCTCGTCTCCGACGCGGCGGGCGGCACCGGACTCGGTGACGGCGAGCACACGCTCGGCGGGGTGCGCACGCGCGTGCGCGACGGCGTCTCGCGGGTCGTCCGTCCCGACGGCGCCGATGGTCCGATCGCCGGCGGATGCCGCGCGCTCCCGCAGATCGCCGCGCGGCTCGAGCCGCTGCTGGGTGCCGAGGTCGTACGCGTGATGAGCGTGGCGACCCCTGCGCGGGTCCTCGGTTAGCGTCGCGGTCATGCCGACGCCCCGCTGGTCCACCGTCGTCCTCGACTTCGACGGCACCATCGCCGACACGACCGAGCTCATCGTCGAGGCGTTCCAGCACGCGACGACGCAGGTCCTCGGGTTCGCCGAGCCGCCCGAGGTCATCCGCCGTGGGATCGGCCGGACCCTGCCCGACCGCATGGGCGACCTCGCCCCCGACCGGATCGACGAGCTCACCGCGGCGTACGTCCCGCGGATCGAGCAGCTCCTGGCGACGCGACTGGCGGCCTGCCCCGGTGTCGACGACGTCGTCCGCGAACTCGCCACGCACGGCGTCTCCTGCGGCGTCGCGACGTCCCGCCGCCGTGCGCAGGCCGCGCCCGCCCTCGCGCGCCTGGGACTTGCGGACGCCCTGCCCGTCGTCATCGGCCTCGAGGACTGCGAGCGCCACAAGCCCCATGCCGAGCCGATCGAGCGGGCACTCGCCGCGCTCGGTCGCGCCGGTGCGCCGGCCGGGTCGGTCGTCTACGTCGGGGACGCCGTCGTCGACGTCGAGGCGAGCCGGGCCGCGGGCGTCGACTCGATCGCCGTCACGTGGGGCGCGGGGGAGCGGGCCGCCCTCGAGGCCGCCGCCCCCGACCACCTCGTGACGACGGCCGACGAGCTGCGAGAGCTGCTCCTCCCCCGCTGACCCCCTCCCAATATTCCTGCAATTGCGCGCGCAATTGCCATCTGCGCGCGAAATATCGCGCGCGGATGGCAGTTGCGCGCGCAAATGCGAGCCGGGAGGGGCACCTATGCTCCCTGCGTGCACGGCATGAGCGACGCCTCGATCGAGGCACTGGGCAAGCTGGTCCTCGACTACGCCGAGGAGCGGCTCAAGCTCGACCCGGTGCCGCTGGACTACACGCTCACGTCGGACCAGCTGTTCGACCGCGTGGGGAACACCATCACCGAGGACGGCCTCGGCGGCGACCGGGCGATGGACATCTTCGCCGAGGTCCTCGCGCCCGCCTGCCTGTCGATCGACCACCCGCGCTACCTGTCGTTCGTCCCGTGCGCGCCCAGCGAGGCGGCGGCGATGTTCGACCTCGTCGTCGGGGCGAGCTCGATCTACGCCGGGTCGTGGCTCGAGGGGTCGGGCGCCGTCTTCGCCGAGAACCAGGCCCTGCGGTGGATCGCCGACCTCGTCGGCCTGCCGCGAGAGGCCGGAGGCGTCTTCGTCCCCGGAGGCACGATCGGCAACCTCTCCGCGCTCGTCGCCGCCCGGCACCGCGCGCGGCGGACCGCCGCCGACGGTGCCCGGCCGTTCCGCATCGCCGCGACGACCGGGGCGCACTCGTCGATCAAGTCCGCCTGCGACGTCATGGACGCCGAGTTCGTCGGCGTCGAGGCGGACGAGCGCGGCCGGCTCACGGGGCCAGCGCTCGAGGCGGTCCTGCGTGAGCACGGACCGGAGTCCTTCATCGCCGTCGTCGCCACGGCCGGAACGACGAACTTCGGGATCATCGACGACCTCACGGGGGTCGCCGAGGTCTGCGAGCGGTACGGCCTGTGGTTCCACGTGGACGGCGCCTACGGCGGCGCCGCTCTCGCCGCGCCGAGCGTCCGGCACCTCTTCGCAGGGGTCGAACGCGCCGACTCGTTCATCGTCGACCCGCACAAGTGGCTCTTCGCGCCGTTCGACTGCTGCGCGCTGCTCTACCGATCGCCCGCGGACGCTCGCGCCGCGCACACCCAGAAGGCGAGCTACCTCGACGTCCTCACCGAGGCACCGGAGTGGAACCCGACCGACTACTCGGTCGGCCTGACCCGCCGGGCGCGCGGCCTGCCGCTGTGGTTCTCCCTCGCGACGAACGGGTCGAAGGCGTACACGGCCGCCGTCGAGCGGACCCTCGAGGTCGCGCGGTTCGCGATCGAGGAGATCCGCTCGCGCCCCTACCTCGAGCTGGCCCACGACCCGCAGCTGTCGGTCGTCGTCTTCCGCCGGCTGGGCTGGTCCGCGGAGGACTACCGCCGCTGGTCGGACCACCTGCTCGAGATGGAGACGGCCTTCGTCGTGCCGACCTCCCACGACGGGGAGACGCTCGCCCGGTTCGCCATCGTCAACCCGCAGACGACCGAGGACGACATCCGGACGATCCTCGACACGATGGCCTGACGGCGCCCAGCCGAGCGGATGACACGCCTCATCCGTCCCTTCCGTCACGGGCGTCCCCGCTGCCCCGCGGCGAATGACACGGCTGTCATTCCGGTCGTACAGTGGGGGTCAGCCCGTCGGGCGCGCCGCGCCCGTCCACCCGCCCGTCACGCCAGGAGCCGCCGAATGCCTGCAGCCGCCGACCTCGCCGCTGGCGTCGACCGCGAGCGCGAAGGCCTGTCCGAGCGCGACCTCAAGGTCCTCGAGTTCGAGCGCCACTGGTGGAAGTACGACGGCTCGAAGGAGCAGGCGATCAAGGAGCTGTTCGGGATGAGCAGCACCCGCTACTACCAGGTGCTCAACGGCCTGCTCGACGACCCGCGCGCCCTCGCGACCGACCCGCTGCTGGTGAAGCGGCTGCGACGGCTGCGCGCCCAGCGCCAGCGCTCCCGCAGCGCGCGCCGCTTCGGCGTCGACGGCTGACTCGGCCTCGGCAGCGCCCCCGCCGTCGGCTCCTCCGCGCCCGCCCGAGGCGTTTGCACTCGGTGGGGCCGAGTGCCAATATGACGCTTAGCACTCTCCCCGAGAGAGTGACAGCAATCCTGATCGGCCGGTGAGGCCCGGTCCCGCGCGGTGACGTGAGCCGCGCGCCCGGTCCGTCCGTCGCGGGCGCCGTCCGGTCTCCCCTTCGATTCGTGTGGAGGAACCACCGAATGGCCAAGCTCATCGCATTCGACGAGGAGGCCCGTCGCGGTCTCGAGCGCGGGATGAACACCCTCGCCGACGCCGTCAAGGTCACCCTCGGCCCCAAGGGCCGCAACGTCGTCCTCGAGAAGAAGTGGGGCGCCCCCACGATCACCAACGACGGCGTCTCCATCGCCAAGGAGATCGAGCTCGACGACCCGTACGAGAAGATCGGCGCGGAGCTCGTCAAGGAGGTCGCGAAGAAGACCGACGACGTCGCCGGTGACGGCACGACGACGGCCACCGTCCTCGCCCAGGCGCTCGTCCGCGAGGGCCTGCGCAACGTCGCCGCGGGTGCGAACCCGATGGCCCTCAAGCGCGGCATCGAGAAGGCGACCTCCGCCGTCTCCGAGCAGCTGCTGTCGATGGCCAAGGAGATCGAGACCAAGGAGCAGATCGCCGCCACCGCGTCGATCTCCGCCGCCGACGCCGAGATCGGGTCCCAGATCGCCGAGGCGATGGACAAGGTCGGCAAGGAGGGCGTGATCACGGTCGAGGAGAGCAACACCTTCGGCCTCGAGCTCGAGCTCACCGAGGGCATGCGCTTCGACAAGGGCTACATCTCGGGCTACTTCGTCACGGACACCGAGCGCATGGAGGCCGTGCTCGAGGACCCGTACGTCCTCATCGCGAACTCGAAGATCGGCTCGATCAAGGACCTGCTGCCGCTGCTGGAGAAGGTCATGCAGTCCGGCAAGCCGCTGCTCATCATCGCCGAGGACGTCGAGGGCGAGGCGCTGAGCACGCTCGTCGTCAACAAGATCCGCGGCACGTTCAGGTCGGTCGCCGTCAAGGCCCCCGGCTTCGGCGACCGCCGCAAGGCGATGCTCGCGGACATCGCGATCCTCACCGGCGGTCAGGTCATCTCCGAGGAGGTCGGCCTCTCGCTCGAGACGGCGGACCTCGACCTCCTGGGCCGCGCGCGCAAGGTCGTCGTCACCAAGGACGAGACGACGATCGTCGAGGGCGCGGGCGACGAGGACCAGATCAACGGTCGCGTCAACCAGATCAAGGCCGAGATCGAGAACTCCGACTCCGACTACGACCGCGAGAAGCTCCAGGAGCGCCTGGCCAAGCTCGCCGGTGGCGTCGCCGTCATCAAGGCGGGGGCGGCCACCGAGGTCGAGCTCAAGGAGCGCAAGCACCGCATCGAGGACGCCGTCCGCAACGCGAAGGCCGCCGTCGAGGAGGGCATCGTCGCCGGTGGTGGCGTCGCGCTCCTGCAGGCGACCAAGGCCGCGTTCGACTCCCTCGAGCTCGAGGGTGACGAGGCGACCGGCGCGAACATCGTCCGCGTCGCCGCCGAGGCGCCGCTGAAGCAGATCGCCGTCAACGCCGGCCTCGAGGGCGGGGTCGTCGCGGAGAAGGTCGCGAACCTCCCCGCGGGCCAGGGCCTCAACGCCGCGACCGGCGAGTACGTCGACATGATCGAGGCGGGCATCATCGACCCGGCCAAGGTCACGCGCTCGGCGCTGCAGAACGCCGCGTCCATCGCCGCGCTGTTCCTCACGACGGAGGCCGTCGTCGCGGACAAGCCGGAGAAGGCCGCGCCCGCGATGCCGGGTGGCGACGAGATGGGCGGCATGGGCTTCTGACGAAGCGTGCAGCGAAGGTTGGCGGCGAGGAACGAGCCGCCGGCCGGAGCGGAGCGCGAGGAGGGAGCCCGAGAAGGATGGGCTTCTGACGAAGCGTGCAGCGAAGGTTGGCGGCGAGGAACGAGCCGCTGGCGTGACTAACGGCCCCACCCCGTGCAGGGTGGGGCCGTTAGTCGTACCGAGGGCATGACAGGTGGCACACGCCGCTGTCGGGGCGAGCCCGTAGGTTGTCCATGGCGCGGCCTGCAGGGGGGTCGCGCCACCCACCACCTCAGGGAAGGCACCAGCTGATGAGCTCCGTCGCTCAGCACCACGAGCACACCCCGACGCACGCGCGGCCGATCGCCGCCCGCACCGTCGGGCTGTCGAAGACCTACGGCAAGGGGGACGCGCAGGTCGTCGCCCTCGACGACGTCTCGGTCGACTTCGAGCAGGGGCGCTTCACCGCGGTCATGGGCCCGTCCGGATCGGGCAAGTCGACGCTCATGCACTGCGCCGCGGCGCTCGACCGCGCCGACCGCGGCCAGGTCTTCATCGGCGAGCAGGAGATCACGGGCCTGAAGGACAAGGCGCTGACGAGGCTGCGTCGCGACCGCATCGGGTTCATCTTCCAGGCGTTCAACCTCGTCCCGACCCTCTCGGCGAAGGAGAACATCCTCCTGCCGCTGGCCATCGCCGGCCGCAAGCCGGACCAGGCCTGGTACGACACCGTCATCTCGACGACGGGCCTGGGCGACCGGCTCCGTCACCGTCCGAGCGAGCTGTCCGGCGGCCAGCAGCAGCGCGTCGCGTGCGCGCGGGCGCTCGTCAGCCGGCCGGAGATCATCTTCGCCGACGAGCCGACCGGCAACCTCGACTCGCGCTCCGGCGCAGAGGTGCTCGACTTCCTCCAGCGCAGCGTCGAGGAGTTCGGCCAGACGATCGTCATGGTGACGCACGACCCGATGGCGGCGAGCCACACCCACCGGGCCGTCTTCCTCGCCGACGGTCAGATCCGGGACGACCTCGCCGACCCGACGGCGGACTCCGTCCTCGACCGGATGCGCTCGCTCGACACCCGGGCGGCCTGAGCATGCTGCGCGCATCCCTGAAGAACCTGCTGTCGCGCAAGATCCGGCTCGTCATGAGCTCGATCGCGATCGTCCTGGGCGTCGGCTTCGTCGTCGGGTCGCTCATCTTCGGCGACATGCTCAAGGCGACCTTCGACAACATCATGCGCGGGAGCGTCGGCGACGTCGTCGTCGCCCTGCCTGCCCAGCAGGGCGGTGGCGGCGCCCCGGTGGGGGTCAACCGGACGATCCCGACAGCGACCGTCAAGAAGATGTCGCAGGTCGACGGCGCAGCGCGGGCCGACGGCTGGGTGACCGACTCGTCGACCTTCGTCGTCGACAAGGACGGCAAGCTCGTCGGCGGCAACGGCGCGCCGGGGCTGGCCTTCAACTACAGCGACGTCCCGTCGGTCACGCAGGACCACGTCGTCGCCCTCGTCGGGGGCCGCGCCCCGACGAAGAAGGGCGAGGTCGCCCTCGACGAGGGCACCGCGAAGAAGGCGGGATACGAGATCGGTGACGAGGTCACCTTCGTCACCTCGGGGGCGACGCCGCGGCTCACCTCGACGCTCGTCGGCACGGTCGAGTTCGGCGGTGGCGGCCTCGCCGGCGCATCCCTGACCTTCTTCGACACCGCCTCGGCGCAGGAGTACTACCTCGGCGGCAAGGACGCGTACACCGAGGTCTGGGTCACCACCGAGGACGGCGTCAGCCAGGACGACCTCGCGAAGGAGGTCGCCCCGCTCGCACCGAAGGGCTTCGAGACCAAGACGGGGCAGAAGGCGGGTGACGACGCCGCGGCGTCGATCGGTGACGCGCTGAAGTTCGTCAACTACTTCCTGCTCGTCTTCGCCGGGATCTCCCTGTTCGTCGGCGCCTTCCTCATCGTCAACACCTTCAACATCCTCGTCGGCCAGCGGGTCAAGGAGCTCGCGCTCTTCCGCGCCATGGGCGCCTCGCGCGGTCAGGTGACGCGCAGCGTCCTCCTCGAGGCGCTCATCGTCGGCCTCATCGGGTCGGCCATCGGGGTGCTCGTCGGGATCCTGCTCGCGATGCTCATCTCCGCGCTGTTCGCGGCGTTCGGGCTCGACCTGTCGGGGACCGGTCTCGTCATCAAGCCGCGCACGATCATCACCGCCTTCCTCATCGGCGTCCCGGTGACGATGCTCGCGGCCTACCTGCCCGCGCGGAAGGCCGGCCGGGTGGCACCAGTGCAGGCCATGGGCGACGACCCCGCGATGCCGAAGGAATCGGCCATCCGGACCCTCGTCATCGGGTCGGTCCTCACCGCGCTCGGCGTCGTGGGCATGGTCTTGGGGCTGTTCACCGACATCTCGAACCCGGTGATCTACCTCGGGCTCGGGATCCTCCTGGTGATGCTCGGCGTCGCCGTCGTCAGCCCGGTGTTCGGGCGGCCGTTCATCGTCGCCATCGGTGGCCTGTACCGCGCCGTGTTCGGGCAGGTCGGCACGATGGCCGAGCGGAACTCGGTGCGGAACCCGGGCCGGACGGCGGCGACCGCGTCGGCGCTGATGATCGGCGTCACGCTGGTGACGATGATGAGCGTCTTCGGGGCGTCGGCGAAGAAGAGCATCGAGGCGACGATCAGCGAGGGCTTCACGGGCGACTACGTCGTCAGCAACGCCATCGGCCAGCCGTTCTCGCCCGAGATCACGAAGGAGGTCGCAAAGGTCGACGGGATCGCCGCGGCCTCGCCCCTCCGCTTCGCGCCGGTCCAGCTCGCTGGTGGGCAGACGATGGTCGTCGGTGTCGACCCGAAGATCTACCCGGCGTTCGACGACGTGACGGTCGAGGGCGGATCCCTCTCGGAGCTCGGGCCCGGCGAGGTCCTCCTCGACAAGCCGCAGAGCGCTGGGCACAAGGTCGGCGACGAGCTGACGGTCGCGGTTGGCGGGAGCGAGTCGACCGTGCGCGTCGCCGGCTTCTTCGAGCCGGAGGGCCTGCTGCAGGACACGAAGGCGCTCATGTCGCTCGACGGCCTCGATGCCCTGTCGATCAGGCCGCAGGACGCGCTCGTCTACGTCCAGCGTGAGCCCGGCGCCGACCCGGCGGCGACGAAGGCCGACCTCGACGCGATCGTCAAGGACCTGCCGACGGTGACGATCAAGTCCAAGTCGGAGTTCGTCGACGAGCAGTCGAAGCAGATCGACCAGCTGCTCTACATGATCTACGCATTGCTCGGCCTCGCACTCGTCATCGCGATCCTCGGCGTCGTCAACACGCTCGGGCTCTCGACCATCGAGCGGACCCGGGAGATCGGCCTGCTGCGGGCCGTCGGGCTCAGCCGCCGCCAGCTGGCGGGGATGATCACGCTCGAGTCGGTCGTCATCTCGCTGCTCGGTGCCGTGCTTGGCGTCGGCCTGGGGGTCGTCTTCGGCGTCGCCCTGCAGCGGGCGTTGCGGGACGACGGCATCGGTCAGCTGGCGATCCCGTGGGCGCCGATCGTCGTGGTCCTCGTGGCGTCGGTGATCGTCGGACTCATCGCGGCGATCGTCCCGGCGATCCGCGCCGCCCGGATGGACGTCCTCAAGGCCATCCAGACGGTCTGACCCGCCCGGCACCGGACGGGGCCCCCGGAGCAACGCGCTCCGGGGGCCCCGTCGGGTCGGTCAGCGGCCGCGGCCGAAGCTGCGGGTGTTCGCGTCCTCGACCTCGGCGTACTGGTCGCCGACCTGGCCGAGCACCTGCCCGATCGAGTCGAGCGACTCGCGCACCTGCCGTGCGGTGTCCTTCCACTCGAGAAGGACCTCCTGGAAGCTCGTCGACGCCGAGCCCTTCCACGAGTCCTCGAGCGCCTTCAGGCGGCCGGTCATGGACCCGACGAGGGACTCGATCTCCCCGGACATCCGGCCGATGTCGCCGGAGCCGTCCTTGATGCGGGAGGTGTCGACCTGGAACTGCGTGCTCATGGGATTCCCCTTCTCACGGTGTGGGCCCGGTGGTCGGGCCCGCCACGTCGACGCTAGGGATGTCGGGGGATCCGGCCGGGCGGTTCTCCACAGGGGTGCCGGGAGCGCCGTCCTCGGACGACTCGCGGCGAGCGGCCGCGAGCGCCCTCGCGTAGACGACGCCCATCGTCAGGAGGATCGGGCCGGCGGCGAGGAACCCGCCGACGAGGAACAGGCCGGAAAGCGCGGTCGCGTCGAACAGGACGAGCTTGAGCACCGCGACCGACGCGAGCCCGATCGACACGTGCACCCGAGCCGTGCCGCGCAGCACCCGGCGGGTCAGGAGCAGGGCGACGGCGCAGGCGAGGAGGAGCACGCTCGCGAGGGCGTGCCCGGCGACGAAGCCCGAGTGCGGCATCCCGAGGCGGACGCCCAGGGCGGTGACGGCCGCGGTGATCGCCGCGAGGGTCCAGCCGAGCGCGGCGATGCCCACCGGCACGGCCCACGGCCGGTTCGTCCGGCGGCCGTCCTGCAGCCGGGTCGCGACGGCGCAGGTCGCCGCGACGAGACCGAGCGCGAGCGGCTCGGCGACGCCGAAGTCGCCGGCCCAGCCGCGGTAGGCGAGCAGGCCGATGAACGGCGTCGTCGTGGCGGCTGCCGTCACGCCGGTCGTCGCTGCCGCGAGGCTGACCCAGCGGTCCCGCACGACGAGCGCCGCGAGGACCAGGACGAGGGCCCCGAGGGCGAGGCGGGCCGGCACCCAGTGCCCCGGGCCGTCGTGGACGGCCGCGACGTGGACGCCCAGGGCGACCGCGGCGGCGAGGTACGGGGTGAGGCGGTGCAGCGGCGCGGCGGCGTCGTCGGGACGCGCCACGAGCCACGCCAGCGCGGCGAGCCCGGTCGCGCCGACGACGAGGGCGAGCCCGAGCCAGCCGGGCACGTGGGCGCTCGCGACGAGCAGGGGCAGCCACCCGAGGACGGCGAGGACACCGACCTGGCGGGGAGCCACCCGCGTGCGGAACGCCGCGGCGCTCGTGCCGAGGATGAGCACCGCGAGGACGAGGGCGAGCGCGACGTGCCCGAGCTGCTCGCTCCGGCCGGTCGCCTCGAGCGCGGCGAGGGTGACCATGATCGCGGTCGGGACGACCCGCGCCAGCTCGAGGACGTGCCACCGGCGACCGACCTGCGCCGGCCACGAGGCGAGGGTGAGCACGACGAAGAACGCGCTCGTGACGAGACCGGGGCCGTGCGCGAGCCCGGGACCGAGGAGCGCGACCCCGAGCACGGCGACGCACCCGAGGAACTCGCTGCGCCACCACCGCGCGACGGACAGCCCGAGCGCCCCGACGAGGGTGGCGAGGGCGAGCCCGACGACGTCCGGGAGGAAGTGGTACGTCAGGGTCGCGCCCATGATGTCCAGGTAGGCGGCGGCGACGGAGGTCGCGGCGAGGGCGAGCGACCCGGTGTGGTTGCGCCGCCGGACGAGCGCCGCCGCGACGGCGAGCGCCACGGCGACGAGCGCCCCGGCGATCACCCGGGGCAACGGGCCGAAGATGCCGACCGCGATCGCCAGCTGGATGAGGAAGACGACACCGAGGAGGGTGACGAGCGCGCCGGCCCCACCGATCAGAAGGGACACCAAGGACGTGCGCTGCCACCACGGCTCGCGCGAAGGAGCCGTCTGCACCGGGGCCATGGGCGGGAGCGGCGAACCGTGGCCGGGCGTACGCGGCGGCGGTGGGACGACCCGCGGCTGCGCCGGGGTCGGGACCGCCGGGGCCGGGAGCGAGGATGGCGCCGGGGACGCCACGGTTGCGCCCTCCCGCTCCAGCTGGGCGCGCAGCCGCGCGAGGCCGTTCCCGACGGCGTACATCTGGGCCATCGCGGCGGCGAACTCGGACTCGAGACGTCGAACGTCCTCGGTGTGCGTGGTCATGCCACCAGCATCGGCCGGAGGCGTCGGCGGGGGCTGAGACGCCGTACTCAGCGTCCTACTCAACCCTGCCCGGCACCTCGAGGCGCGAGCTCGTCCGCCGCGCGCTCAGCTCGGGGACAGCGGGAGCCGGACGCGGAAGGTCGCCCCGCCGCCGTCGGTCTCGAGGACCTCGACACGGCCGTGGTGGTGACCGACGATCGCCGCGACGATCGCGAGTCCCAGACCGCTGCCGCCGCGCTCGCGGGATCGGGCCTTGTCGGCGCGGAAGAAGCGTTCGAAGACGCGCTGCGCGGTCGCCTCGTCGATGCCCGGGCCGTGGTCGCGCACCTCGAGGATCGCGTCCGTGCCGGTCGTCCCGATGGCGACCTCGATCGGGGTCCCGTCCGGGGTGTGGGTGATCGCATTCGTCAGCAGGTTGCCCAGGACCTGGCGCAGCCGTGCGTCGTCGCCGGGGACGACGACGGGCTCGAGCTCCCCGTCGAGCCCGACGAGCCGGATCGTGCGGCGCGGTGCGCGCGCCCCGGCGTCCGTCGTCGCCTCGGCGGCGAGGACGAGGAGGTCGACGCTGCCGATGAGCAGCGGCCGCTCCTCGTCGAGCCGGGCGAGCATGAGGAGGTCGTCCACGAGCGTCGACATCCTTCCGGCCTCGCCCTCGATGCGTGCCATGACCTGGCTCAGCCGCTCCGGCCCGGACACCGCGCCCTGCCGGTACAGCTCGGCGTAGCCCTTGACGGTCGCCAGGGGGGTGCGCAGCTCGTGGCTGGCGTCGGCGACGAACTGCCGCATCTTCGCCTCGGAGGCCTCGCGCGCGGCGAACGAGTTCTCGATGCGGCCGAGCATGACGTTGAGCGAGTGCGACAGGCTCGCGACCTCGTCGTCGTTGCTGCGCACCGGGATGCGTCGGGTGAGGTCGCCGCCGGCGATGGCGGCCGCGACGTCCTCGATCCGGCGCAGGGGCCGGAACGCGCGGTGGATCGCGAACCACCCCAGGAGCAGCGTGAGGACGAGCGCCGTCAGCCCGACGAACCACGTGAGCGTGACGAGCCGGCGCACCGTCGTCTCGGTGTCGTCGAGGCTGACCCCGACGGCGAAGGTCGCGTCGTCGCCGCGGATCGTTCCGGCGATGAACCGCCACCGGTGCTGCCCGTCGACGGAGGTCACGGTGAACGGCTGCCCGCCGCGCTCGACGACGTCCTCGCGGCTCAACGGCGGGAGGGCCGGGGGCGAGGACGACCCGCGCGGCACGATGAGGCTCGGGTCGTTGCCGTCGGTCGGGATGTAGGCGAAGGCGTAGGTCGTCGGGACGTCCTCGATGCTGCCGGTGCGGATGCCGGCGACGCCCTGCTGGCCCACGGGCTCGGCGGCGGCGCGCAGCTCGTCGTCGATGCGGCGGTGCAGGTCGCGGTCGAGCAGCCACGCCGAGGCGGTGCTCGTCACCGCCAGCGCACCGATGAGCAGGACGGCGAGGATGAGGACGAGCCGCTCGCGCAGCGGGACGGCCTCGAGGGCCCGGACGAGCCGGTCCGGCAGGGGCGCCCGGCGCGAGAGCGAGGGGTCGACCGGCTCCCGCGAGCTCACTCCTGGCCCGGCGGCACGCGCAGGACGTACCCGACCCCGCGCTTGGTGTGGATGAGCGCGGGCGCGCCGTCGGCGTCGATCTTGCGGCGGAGGTAGGAGATGTAGGACTCGACGATGCCGGGCTCGCCGCGGAAGTCGTAGTCCCACACGTGGTCGAGGATCTGGCTCTTGGACAGCACCCGGTTGGGGTTGAGCATGAGGTACCGCATGAGCTTGAACTCGGTGGGGGACACGGAGATCGGGCGGCCGCCGCGGCGCAGCTCGTGCGCCTCCTCGTCGAGCTCGAGGTCGTGGAAGCGCAGGACGGCGCTGTCGTCGACCTCGCCGCGGGTGCGCCGGAGGACGGCGCGGATGCGGGCGATGACCTCCTCGAGCGAGAACGGCTTCGTCACGTAGTCGTCCCCGCCGACGGTCAGACCCTTGACCTTGTCGTCGAGCGAGTCGCGGGCCGTGAGGAAGAGCACCGGCGCGTGGATGCCCTTGCCGCGGAGCATCTGGGTCACGGTGAACCCGTCGAGGTCGGGGAGCATGACGTCGAGGACGACGAGATCGATGTCGTTCTTCGTTGCCAGGTGCAGCGCGGTCGCGCCGTTCTCCGCGGCGAGGACCTCGAAGCCGGCGAACCGCAGCGAGGTGCCGAGCAGGTCCCGGATGTTCGGTTCGTCCTCGACGACGAGGAGCCGCGCCTCGGGGACGCCCGAGCCGGTGGTGGGGGCGGTGGTCTCGGCGGGAGGGCTCACCACACCAGTGTCCGACCGTTCGCTGGGAGGCCGCTGGACGGTGCTGGCGTGTGGCAGCCGCGTCTGCCGCGGCTCTGGCCACCTGCCGCGGCCACGGTCGCGGCGTCCGGCCCGAACTGCGGCGCGGGGGTGCGCGACGGATCGAGGCCGAGAAGGAGGCCCGAGAGGGCCGGGGCGCGGAGCCGGGTCAGACGACGTCCCGCAGGACGACCCCGGCGAGGTCGTCGACGACGTCGATCGCTCCGGCCTCGCGGAGCTCTGCGTCGGCGAAACCGCCGGAGCGGACGCCGATCATCGGGGCGCCGAGCCGTCCGGCGGCCTCCGCGTCCCACGTCGTGTCGCCGATGACGAGGGCGTGGCGACCCCCGCTGCGCTCGAGGGCGATCCCCAGGATGTCCGGGTCGGGCTTGCTCGCGTCCGCGTCGTCGCTCGTCGTCACGGCGTCGAGCTCGACCCCCGGCAGCATCTCGAGGACGCCGTCGACATAGCTCTGCTTGCCGCTCGAGGCAAGGGCGACCTTGAGGCCCAGGGCCTTCGCGTCGTCGATGACCTGCCGCGCGCCGGGCAGGAGCCGGACGGCCGAGCGCATCGGCTCGTACTCCTCCTCCCACCGCTGCCGCAGGGCGTCGCCGAGCTCGTCCTCGACCGACTGCCCGGCGACGTGCGCGGGCAGCTTGTCCCCGCCCATGCCGATGGCCTTGTGGACCCGCCACAGCTGGACGTCGACCCCGTGCGCGCCGAAGGCCCGGAACCACGCGACGGCATGGTGGTACGTCGAGTCGATGATCGTGCCGTCGACGTCGAGGAGGAGGGTGTCGATCCGCGGTGAGTCGGTCATGCCGTCATCCTCCCGCGTCCCGCCGCCGCGCACCGACCCGGCGGGCCGGCCTCAGACGTCGTCGGCGTCGACGATCCGGTAGGCGTAGCCCTGCTCGGCGAGGAAGCGCTGGCGGTGCGCGGCGAAGTCGGCGTCGACGGTGTCGCGCGCGACGATCGTGTAGAAGTGCGCGGTCCGACCGTCGCCCTTGGGGCGCATGACCCGGCCCAGGCGCTGGGCCTCCTCCTGGCGCGAGCCGAACGTCCCGCTCACCTGGATGGCGACCGACGCCTCCGGCAGGTCGACCGAGAAGTTTGCGACCTTGCTCACGACGAGCAGGTCGATCTCGCCCGTGCGGAACGCCGCGAACAGCCGCTGCCGCTCGGTGACGGACGTCTCGCCGGTGATGAGGTCGGCGCCGAGCCGGTCGACGATCTCGTCGAGCTGGTCGAGGTACTGCCCGATGACGAGCGTCGGCTCACCCCGGTGCCGTTCCACGAGCCGCTCGACGACCGGCAGCTTCTCCGCGGCGCACGCCGCGAGCCGGTACCGCTCGTCGGGCTCGGCGGTCGCGTACGCCATGCGCATCGCGTCCGACAGCCCGACCCGGACCTCGACGCAGTCGGCCGGGGCGATCCATCCCTGGGCCTCGATGTCCTTCCACGGCGCGTCGTAGCGCTTGGGCCCGATGAGCGAGAACACGTCGCCTTCACGACCGTCCTCGCGCACGAGCGTCGCGGTGAGGCCGAGCCGCCGCCGGGCCTGGAGGTCGGCCGTCATCCGGAAGATCGGTGCGGGCAGCAGATGGACCTCGTCGTAGACGATGAGTCCCCAGTCCCGGGCGTCGAGGAGCTCCAGGTGCGGGTGGATGCCCTTCCGCTTGAGCGTGAGGACCTGGTACGTCGCGATCGTCACGGGGCGGATCTCCTTGCGGGCCCCGGAGTACTCGCCGATCTCGTCCTCGGTGAGGGTCGTCCGGCGGAGCAGCTCGTCGCGCCACTGCCGTGCCGAGACCGTGTTCGTCACGAGGATGAGCGTCGTCGACCGGGCCTTGGCCATCGCGCCGGCGCCGACGATCGTCTTGCCCGCCCCGCACGGGAGGACGACGACGCCCGAGCCGCCGTCCCAGAACCCGTCGACGGCCTGCTCCTGGTACGGCCGCATCGACCACCCGTCGCGGGTCAGGTCGATCGGGTGGGCCTCGCCGTCGACGTACCCCGCCTCGTCCTCGGCCGGCCAGCCGAGGGTGAGCAGCTGCTGCTTGAGGTGGCCGCGCTCCGAGGGGTGGACGAGGACGGTGTCGTCGTCGACCCGGTCGCCGAGCAGGCCCTTCACCTTCTTGTGCCGCGCGACCTCGGTGAGCACCGCGCGGTCGGTCGTCACGAGGACGAGCCGGCCCTGCTCGTCCTTGCGCAGCGTGAGCCGCCCGTAGCGGGCCATCGTCTCCGCGACGTCGACGAGCAGCGCCTGCGGGACGGGGAAGCGGCTGTGCGTGACGAGCGCGTCGACGACCTGCTCGGCGTCGAACCCCGCGGCCCGCGCGTTCCACAGCCCCAGCGGCGTCAGCCGGTAGGTGTGGATGTGCTCGGGGGCGCGTTCGAGCTCGGCGAAGGGGGCGATCGCCCGGCGCGCGGCGGGCGCGTCCGGGTGGTCGACCTCGAGCAGGAGCGTCTTGTCGCTCTGGACGATGAGGGGGCCGGTCACCCGGTCAGGATCCTCCTGCGCCGAGGAGCCCGATGGCCCCGAACATCAGCGCGAAGTAGGCCACGAAGAACAGGATGCCGAGGGCGATCGTCGCGATGAGCGAGGTCCAGAACCAGCGCCAGCCGCGCCTCACCTGCGCGGCGTACTCCGTCCGGTCGTACGGCGCGATGCTCATCGCGCGGGTCGTCGGGACGAGCGCGAAGAGCACGGGGTACATGCCGCACACGACGGAGACCACGAGGATGACGATGAGCAGCGTCGTGGCCTCGGACTTGTCGACGTACGGCGCGACGTAGACGGGCTGCCCCGGCAGGGGCGTGAACCCCGGGGCGGGCGGGGTCGTGCGCGGCTCGCTCTCGTGCTCGGTCATGTGGTCCCCCTTGGTCGTGTCGTCCTGCACCACGAAACTACCGTGCGGGCTCCGGTCTCATTCCCACGCGGCCGCCGTGATCCGGTGGACGGAGAGGGTCCGGGGCGAGCCGTCGGCCCGGCCGAGGATGCGCCCGCCCTCGATCCGTTCGGGGTGGAAGAGGATGCGCGAGACGGCGCCGGCGGAGTCGGCGTACCCGACCCACACCGCCCGACGGTCGGCCGCGGCGTCCCGCAGCACGGCGATCGCCGTCGCCGGGTCCGTCGGACGGAGCGCGGGCCGGCCGCGCTCGTCCCGTGCGGCGGCCTCGGTCCGTTCCTGCCCGGTGCGCATCGCCGCCACGACCTCGGCGACGAGCGCGTCGTCGACCCTGCGCACGGTCACCTCGGCCGCTCGCGGGACGGCCGCGCGCCGGGCCCGGCCGGGCAGCAGGAGCTCGCCGCCGCTGGACTCGGAGACGTTGGCGATCCCCAGGTCGGAGAGCAGGTCGGACAGGACGCCCGGGGCCAGGGGGCTGACGAGGACGGTCGGGGCGATGCGGCGCAGCTGGGCCGGCGCGGCGTCGGCCGATCGGACCAGCGCCTCGAGCGCGGTCTCGTCGTCGCTGCGGACGTACGAGCCGACCCCGCCGACACGGATCGCGCCGTGCCGCCGGGCGGTGTCGCGCACGAGGTAGTCGAGCGGCTGCGGCAGCGGGGTGGGCGAGTGCTCGGCGAGCACCGCCAGGACATGGTCGGCGCTCGTCCCCGCGTCGAGCGCGCGGGTGATCGACGCGCGGGAGAACCGGAAGACCGTCGCACCGCCGCGGGACTCGACGTCGGCCGCGGCGTGCATGAGCCGGGCGAGCTCGGGGACGAGCGGGCCGGGGGCGATCGCGGTGAGGTCGCCCTGGAGGATGAGCTGGTCGATCGGTTGCGGCGCGACGGCCGCACAGGCGGTCTCGAGGTCCTCCTCGTCGGCCCCGTCGGCGAGGGCGGCGGCGACGGTCCCGGCGGCGCCGCGGGCGAGGACGCCGAGCAGCTCCCCCTCGAGGAGGACGGCGTCGACGAGCTCGCGCGCCCCGGCGGGGACGCGCCGCGGGGCGAGGTCGGCCAGGTGCTGCAGGAGACGGTCGAGGGGCGGGGCGACCGGGCGGGCCGCGACGAGCGCGGCGACGACGGAGCGGCGCAGGGAGCGAGCCGCCGGGCGGCGCGCCTGGTCGGACAGCAGGCCGATGGTCCCGCCCCGCCCGGGGGTGCCGACGAGGTGGCCCACGTGGTCGCTGCGCCACCACGTCCGCACGAGGAGGGCCCACCGCCGGGCGAGCCCGGCGGCGAGGAAGGCGTCGGCGAGCGGGGTGAGCCGGAACGCCGGGTCGGGGTCGTGGTCGTCGGCGACGAGACCGGCGTCGAGGAGCAGACCGAGCACGGTCGCGGCGCGGCGGTCGTCGAGCTCGAGGGCGCCGGCCGCGCGCCGCAGGTCACGCACGCCGAGGTCGCCCGAGCGCAGCACCCGCGGAGGCTCGGCGTCCCACGCCCGCAGCAGCTCCTCGACGACGGCGACGAGGTCGGCCGCGGCGAGGCCGCCGGCGGCGTCGACGTCGGGGACGAGGGGCAAGGGGCCGTCGGCGTCCGCTGCAGTGACGTCCGGGGGCGCGGGGGCGCGGTCGGTGAGGTGCCCCCGCAGGGCCAGACCGTGCTCGCGGGGCAGGACGACGGTGGCGCTCCCCGCGCTGCCGTCGGTCGCGAGGACGCCCGCGGCGACGAGCGCCTCGACGGCCGCCGCGGACGCGCCGCCGGGGTCGGGCCGGTGCGCGACCGGCGGGCCGGCGGCCAGACGTGCGGCGATGGCCCCACCCGGGGCGGGCGCCGCAGCGATCGCCGACTCGAGGTCCGACGGCGCGAGAACCGCCACGCCGAGGGCGGCGGCGGGCGGGCCGAGCTCACCGGGGTGGGGACCGAGCAGCGGCTCGATGCCCCGGACGACCTCGTACCCGTCGGCGGGGCGCCACAGCAGCGACCGCAGCCACAGCCGGGCCAGACCGGAATCGAGGTCGTCCCGCGTCCACGCGGGCAGCAGCGGGGCGAGGACCGCGGAGTCGATCGCCGTCCCGCCGACGAGGACCGCTGCGGTGAGGAGGTCGAGATCGGCGCGGGGCAGGTCGTCGAGCGCCCGGGTCAGGCTCGCCGTCGTCGTCGCGCGGGAGGCGAGGGTCGTCACGTCGGCCGGCGCCGGACGGGCGAGGTCCGGGCGGTCGAGCAGGAGGGCCGCGAGCTCGGCGTCGGACCGGCCGCGCAGGTCCTGCGCGAAGTACCTCATCCGGTCCGCTCCATCCGGCCACGGTAACCCCGCGGCCGTCTCGTCCTCCGCGGCCGTCCGGGGTCGGCGGCCGTCCGGGGTCGGCGCAGCCGGTAAACTCGGTGGGTCCCCCCGCACGACGAGCCCCGAGGAAGACCCAGTGCCCACAGGCAAGGTGAAGTGGTACGACGCGGAGAAGGGCTTCGGCTTCATCTCCGGCGACGAGGGGACCGACGTCTTCCTCCACGCCCAGGCGCTGCCCGCCGGCACGACGACGCTCAAGGGCGGGACGCGGGTCGAGTACGGGATCGTCGAGGGGCGCCGCGGCGCCCAGGCGCTCTCCGTCCGGGTCCTCGACGCCCCGCAGTCGGTCGAGGCGAACCGTCGCGTGCGCGACCGCAAGCCCGCGGACGAGATGGTCGTCATCGTCGAGGACCTCATCCGTCTGCTCGACGACGTCGAGGGGTCGCTGCGCCGGGGTCGCTACCCCGACAAGCAGTTCGGCTCCAAGGTCGCCCAGGTGCTGCGGGCCGTCGCCGCCGACCTCGAGGTCTGAGATGCCGGTCCCGGTGAAGACGGACACGACGCTCTCCTCCTCCGTCGAGCTCGCCCACGCGGCCGCGGCGTCCATCGCGGAGGCCGGCACCGTCGGCGAGCACATCGGCTTCGTCATGGACGGCGAGCGGATCGGCACGCACTCGTTCGTGTGCACCTCTCGCGCGTACCGCGGGTGGCGCTGGGCCGTGACCGTCGCCCGCGCCCCGCGGAGCAAGACGGTGACCGTCTGCGAGACGCACCTGCTGCCGACCGAGGACGCGGTGCTGGCCCCCGAGTGGGTGCCCTACGAGGAGCGGCTGGCGCCCGGGGACATCGGTCCCGGGGACGTCACCCCGTACGTCGAGGCCGACCCGCTGCTCGAGGAGGGCTGGGAGGCCACCGGCGACGAGGACGTCGACCGGATGGCGCAGTGGGAGCTCGGCCTCGGTCGCCCGCGCGTGCTGTCCGCCGAAGGACGTGAGGTCGCGGCCCAGCGGTGGTACGACGGGGAGCAGGGCCCGTCCGCGGCGGTCGCCGTGAAGGCCCCGGCCCAGTGCTCGACCTGCGGCTTCCTCCTGCCGGTCGCCGGGGTGCTCCGGTCCACCTTCGGGATCTGCGCGAACGCGTGGTCCCCCTCCGACGGGTCCGTCGTCAGCCTCGACCACGGCTGCGGCGCGCACTCCGAGGTCGACATCGACAAGCCGGCCCCGGAGACCCCGCCGGCCCCGATGCTCGACGACTTCGAGCTCGACCCCGCCTGAGCCCCACCTCGCAGGAGAACGACCCCATGCCGAACGTCACGGACGGCGCGACCGTCCCCGCCCCGTCGCGTCCGAGCGGCCCCGGCGCCCTCGACCGCTACTTCCGGATCACCGAGCGCGGCTCGACCGTCGCCCAGGAGGTCCGCGGCGGGCTCGCGACCTTCTTCACGATGGCGTACATCGTCGTCCTCAACCCGCTGATCATCGGCACGGTCAAGGACGGCTCCGGCCAGTACCTCGGCGGGGGTGACGCCCCGAACCTGGCGATGGTCGCCGCGGCCACGGCGCTCGTCGCCGGCGTGATGACGATCCTCATGGGCGTCGTCGCGAACTACCCGCTGGCGCTCGCCACCGGCCTGGGGCTCAACGCCGTCGTCGCCTTCAGCATCGCCGCCCTGCCGGGGATGACGTGGGCCGACGCGATGGGCCTCGTCGTCCTCGAGGGCCTCATCATCCTCGTGCTCGTCCTCACCGGCTTCCGCACCGCGGTCCTGCACGCGGTCCCGCCGCAGCTGAAGACCGCGATCTCCGTCGGGATCGGCCTGTTCATCACGATCGTCGGACTGGTCGACGCGGGCTTCGTCCGCAAGACCGAGGCCGGGCCCCTCGGTGAGCTCGGCGTCGGCGGGTTCCTCGCCGGCTGGCCGCTGCTCGTCTTCGTCCTCGGGCTCGCCGCGATCATCGTCCTGCTCGTCCGCGGGGTGCGATCCTCACGGGCATCGTCGGCGCCACCGTCCTTGCCCTGATCGTCGAGGCCGTCTTCGACGTCGGGCCGCAGCGGGACGCGACCGGGAAGCTGACGAACCCGACGGGCTGGGGCCTCAACGTCCCGACCTTCCCCGACCGGTTCGTCGAGGTGCCGGACCTGGGCCTCCTGGGTCAGTTCGACCTGCTCGGGTCGTTCTCCCGCATCGGCATCGTCGCTGCGCTCCTGCTCGTCTTCACCCTCCTGCTCGCCGACTTCTTCGACACGATGGGGACGATGGTCGCCGTCGGCGCCGAGGCCGGGCTGCTCGACGAGGCCGGCGACCCGCCGAACGCCCAGCGGATCCTCCTCGTCGACTCCGTCGCGGCCGCCGCCGGCGGCGCGGCCGGAGTCTCCTCGAACACCTCGTACATCGAGTCCGCCTCCGGTGTCGGCGAGGGTGCCCGGACCGGGCTGGCCTCGGTCGTCACGGGCGTGCTCTTCCTGCTCGCGATGTTCGTCGCGCCGCTCGTCGCCGTCGTGCCGTACGAAGCGGCGACGCCCGCGCTCGTCGTCGTCGGCTTCCTCATGATGCAGCAGGTCAAGGGGATCGACTGGGACGACATCGACATCGCGCTGCCGGCCTTCCTCACGATCGTCCTCATGCCGTTCACGTACTCGATCACCGCCGGGATCGGTGCCGGGTTCGTCGTCTGGTGCCTCATCAAGGTCGTTCGGGGCCGGGCTCGGGAGATCCACCCGCTCATGTGGATCGTCGCCGCACTGTTCGTCGTCTACTTCGCGATGGACCCGATCCAGCGGCTGCTCGGCGTGCGCTGAGGCCCGGAATAGCAGGGCCCGGCGGGGCGTTGGACGACGTGTACCCGACCCTGCTGGAGGCCTGATCGCGTGAGCCCGACGTTCCGATCCCTGGAGAATCCCAACTACCGGATCTGGTTCGCGGCAGCGCTCGTCTCCAACATCGGCACGTGGATGGGCCGCGTGGCTCAGGACTGGGTCGTCCTCACCGAGGTCACCGACCGCTCGGCCGCCGCGCTCGGGATCGTCACCGGGCTGCAGTTCCTGCCCTTCCTCCTGCTCTTCCCGATCGCCGGCACGATCGCCGACCGCTTCCCCAAGCGCACGGTCCTCGCGGTGACGCAGGCGGTCCTCGGGCTGACCGCTCTCGCCCTCGCGCTCCTGGTCGCGGCCGACGCCGCCCAGCTGTGGCACGTGTACGCGATCGCCCTCGTCTCCGGGGTCGCCACCGCGATCGACAACCCGACCCGGCAGGCGTTCGTCTCGGAGATGGTGCCCGCCCGCGGGCTGTCGAACGCGGTGGCGCTCAACAGCGCCTCGTTCAACCTCGGGCGGCTGGCCGGTCCCGCGGCGGCCGGGCTGACGATCGCGGCGTGGGGCTCGACGGTGGCGCTGGCGACGAACGCCCTGTCGTTCGTCGCGGTCCTCGTCGCGCTGGCGATGATCGACGGGTCCGCGCTGCGACCGGCGCCCCGCCCGCGCACGCGACCGAGGGTGCTCGACGGCGTCCGGTACGTCCGCCGCCGTCCGGACATCCTTCTCGTCCTCGCGCTCGTGTTCGTCCTGGGCACCTTCGGGATGAACTTCCAGATCACGATGGCGCTCATGGCGACCGAGGAGTTCGGCAAGGGGGCCGGGGAGTTCGGACTGCTCGGATCGGTGATGGCGATCGGCTCGCTGTCGGCCGCGCTGCTCTCCGCCCGGCGCGAGCGACCCCGGATGCGGGTGCTGCTGCTCTCGCTCGCAGCCTTCGTCGGAGCGAGCGGGCTCGCCGCTCTCGCCCCGACCTACCCCCTGTTCGCCCTCTCGCTGGTGCCCGTCGGGCTGTCCGCGCTCACCGCGATGACGACGGCCAACGCGATGGTCCAGCTCCGGTCCGACGCAGCCGTGCGCGGACGCGTCATGGCGCTCTACACCGCGGTCTTCTTCGGCGGGACCCCGATCGGTGCGCCGGTGGTCGGGTGGATCGGTGAGGTCCTCGGGCCGCGGTGGACGATCGGGATCGGGTCGATCGCCGTCGGGGTCGCGCTGGTCGGTGCCTGGGTCTGGCTTCGGATGGTGCACGATCTGAGCGTGACCTTCGACCGCCACCGCCCGTGGATCACCGTCGCCGTGCCGGCGCCGAGCATGCCGGTGCGCCGGGCGCTCGACCCGGAGCCCGTCCGATGACCCCGCGGTTCCGCCGCTGGGCGACGATCGTCGTCCTCGTCGCGCTCGTCGTCGTCACCGCCCTCGGCGCGTTCCTCTGACGAGCACTCCCTCGGCCTTTTCTCCCTCACCCTTTTCGCATTTGCGCGCGCAAATGACATCTGCGCGTGAAATATCGCGCGCGTCTGTCACTTGCGCGCGCAAATGCAGGGGTGTGAGCGGGCGTCAGAGGTGGTCGACGACGTACTCGATGCAGCCGGTGAGGGCGCTGATGTCGTCCGGCTCGATCGCCGGGAAGCAGGCGATCCGCAGCTGGTTGCGGCCGAGCTTGCGGTACGGCTCGACGTCGACGACACCGTTGGCGCGCAGCGCCTTGGCCACGGCCGCGCCGTCGATCCGGTCGTCGAGGTCGATCGTCGCGACGACGTCGCTGCGGTGCGCGGGGTCGGCGACGTACGGGGTCGTCCACTCGGTCTTCTCGGCCCACGCGTAGAGGCGGCCGCTGCTGTCGGCCGTCCGACCGGTCGTGAACGCCATGCCGCCGTTGTCGTTCATCCACTGCAGCTGGTCGGCCATCATCGCGAGCGTCGCGACCGCCGGCGTGTTGTACGTCTGGTCCTTGCGGCTGTTGTCCAGTGCCGTCTTGAGGTTGAGGAAGTCGGGGACCCACCGGTCGCCGCCCGCGATCTCCTCGATGCGCTCGATCGCGGCGGGCGAGCAGATGGCGAACCAGATGCCGCCGTCGGAGGCGAAGCACTTCTGCGGGGCGAAGTAGTAGACGTCCGTCTCGGCGATGTCGACCGGCAGGCCGCCGGCGCCCGAGGTCGCGTCGATGAGGACGAGCGCGCCGTCGTCGGCGCCCTGGACGCGGGCGATCGGGGCCATCGCGCCCGTCGAGGTCTCGTTGTGCGCCCAGCCGTAGACGTCGACGCCCGCCGTCGCGGTCTGCGTCGGGACGGTGCCGGGCTCGCCCTTGACGACGACGGAGTCGCCCAGGAACGGCGCGCCGTCGGTGACCTTGGCGAACTTGCTCGAGAACTCGCCGAACGCGAGGTGCTGGGCGCGCTCGCGGACGAGGCCGAAGGCTGCGGCGTCCCAGAACGCGGTGGTGCCACCGTTGCCCAGGAGGACCTCGTAGCCGTCGGGAAGGCCGAAGAGGGTGGACAGGCCCTCGCGGCACGCCTTGACGAGGTTCTTCACCGGCGCCTGGCGGTGGGAGGTGCCCAGGACGGTCTTCTCGATGCGGGTGAGGGCCTCGACCTGCGACGGGCGGATCTTGCTCGGTCCGCAGCCGAAGCGGCCGTCGCCCGGCAGGAGGTCGGCAGGGATGGTCACGGCGGGGGTGTCAGGGTTCGCGCTCACCCGGCCATCCTCCCGCAGCCCCCCGGCCGCCCGCGAGCGGTGTCCACGAACCGCCCGGCACGCCGGGCCCTCACCCCCCATCCTCCAAACCCCTTCTGCAATTGCGCGCGCAATTGACATCTGCGCGCCGAATATCGCGCGCAGATGCACCCTTTGGCGCGCAGATTCGTGGGCTGTGGAAAACCGCGCACCCGGTGGTGCCCGGGTCGGCCACGATCGGCCCCATGACTTCCGAAGCCCTCGCGGGCGATCTGCTGCGGCTACGCCACGACCCGCCGTGCCCCTCGACCGACGACCCCGGCATGGCGGCGCGGGTCGAGCGGGCGCGCCGCCTCCTGCAGGACGTCCCCACGGACCTCATCTCGACCGACGGAGCGCGCGAGCTGGGCATCGGCTGCCGGGAGCTACGCGTCCTCGGCGCCCGCGGCGAGCTCACCCGCCTCACCCACGGGTGGTACGCGCTCAGCGCACCCGCGACCCGCGAGGAGCTCCACGCGCTGCGGGCCGTCGCCCACCTTCGCCGGGTGCGCGAGGGGTCGGCGCTGAGCCACCAGAGCGCGGCCATCGCCCACGGGCTGCCGGTGCTCGACGCCTCCCTCGACCGGGTGTGGCTCGCGGTGCCTCCGCCGGAGAGCCGGCGCGTGCTGAAGGACGTGGTCCACACCGACCTACGGGTCGAGAGCGTGCGGGCCGTCGCGCCGGGCACGGTCTCGCCGGTCCTCGCGGTCCCCGCGGCGCACGCGATCGTCGGCACGGGTCTCAACGGGGGAGCGCGGGCGTTCCTCGCAGCGGGGGACGCCGCGCTGCGGCTCGGCCTCGTCACCCGGGGGTCGATCGAGGCCGCGGTGGGGAGTGCCCGGGGGCTGCGGGGTGTGGGGTCGGTGCGGGCCGCGGTGGCCCATCTCGACGGGCGCCACGAGTCGGTCGGGGAGACGCTCACGCGGTTCGCGCTGCGACTCCTGGGCGTCGCGGCCGAGCCGCAGGTCACGATCAGCGGCAGCGACTGGAGCTACCGGGTCGACTTCGTCGTCGACGGGGACCTCGTCATCGAGTTCGATGGAGCGGTGAAGTACGACGGGGCCGAGGGGCGGGACGCGCTCGTCGCCGAGAAGGTCCGGGAGGACCGGATCCGATCGGCGGGCTACCGCGTCCTGCGGGTGACGTGGGCCGACGTCATGGATCCCCGTCGACTCGCGGGCCTGGTCGCGGCCGCGCGGGACATGGGCTGAGCCCGCGTGTCCGACCGGGGCCCCGACCGAATCTGCGCGTCATCGGTGACATCTGCGCGCGATATTCGGCGCGCAGATGGCAATCGCGCGCGCAATTGCGGTGGAGGGGGCGGAGGGGTCAGGCGGTGGTGGTCTCGCCCTCGCGGAAGCCCTTGACCTGCTCGATGCCTCGGCTCGCCTCGCCGACGTAGCGGCTGCTCGGGCGGATGAGGCGACCGGTCTTCTTCTGCTCGAGGATGTGCGCCGACCAGCCGGCGGTCCGCGCGCACGTGAACATCGGGGTGAACATCGACGCCGGGACCTCGGCGAAGTCGAGCAGCACCGCCGCCCAGAACTCGACGTTCGTCGCGAGCACCCGGTCCGGACGCCGCGCGTGCAGCTCCTCCAGCGCCGCCTTCTCCAGCGCCGCGGCGGTCTCGAAGCGCGGGGCCCCGAGCCGCTCGCACGTCGCGCGCAGCACGCGCGCCCGCGGGTCCTCGGCACGGTAGACGCGGTGGCCGAAGCCCATGAGGCGCTCGCCCTTGTCGAGCACGTCCTTGACGTACCCGAGCGCGTCACCCGACCTCTCGACGGCCTCGATCATGTGCAGCACCCGCGAGGGCGCACCGCCGTGCAGCGGCCCCGACATCGCGCCGACCGCCCCGGACAGGCACGCCGCGACGTCCGCGCCGGTCGAGGCGATGACCCGGCTGGTGAACGTCGAGGCGTTCATCCCGTGCTCCGCGGCGGAGATCCAGTAGGCGTCGACGGCCTCGACGTGGCGCGGGTCCGGCTCGCCCCGCCAGCGGATCATGAAGCGCTCGACGATCGTGCGGCCCTCGTCGACACGGGACTGCGGGACCATCGCCTCACCCTGCCCGCGGGCGGACTGCGCGACGAACGACAGCGCGGTCACCGACGCCTGGGCGAGGTTCTCCCGGGCTTCCTCCGGGTCGATGTCGAGCAGCGGCTTGAAGCCCCACAGCGGCGCCAGCTGCGCGAGCGCCGACTGCACGTCGACCCGCACGTCACCGGAGTGGACCGGGATCGGGAACTGCTGCGCGGGCGGCAGACCCGGGTCGAACTCGTTGTCGACGAGCAGACCCCACACCTGGCCGAACGACACCCGGCCCACGAGGTCGTTGATGTCGACGCCGCGGTAGCGCAGCGCGCCGCCCTCCTTGTCCGGCTCGGCGATCGCGGACTCGAAGGCGATGACGCCCTCGAGCCCCGGCTTGAAGTCGCTGTCGCTCATCGTGCTCCCGTGTCCCGGACGCCGGCGGCGTCACCTCGTGGTCTCTGGCCCGACGTCGCCGCGCGGTCACTGGCGCGGGCGGGCGTCGGCCGGGTGACATTGTGCACGTCTCGAGGGACACAGGCGAGACGGCGGCGGCGCCGCTAAGATTCGGCCGCCGGGGACGCGGGTGACGCTGCCCCGCCGGAGAAGGAGCACGATGACGTGACGCGACCCCCCACCGGGCGACGGGCGACGGAGCGCCCCCGCGGGGCGAGTGCCGCGTCGGCGCGCGCCGACCTGCCCCACCTCGACTCGATCGACGGCGTGCGCGGCATCGGCGTCACCATCGTCCTGCTGTTCCACTCCGGCGTCTCCGCCCTCACCGGCGCCTTCCTCAACATCGACATGTTCTTCGTGACGTCGGGAGCGCTGATCACGCTCATCCTCCTCGGCGAGCACGACCGGCGCGGCCGGATCGACCTCCCACGGTTCTGGATGAACCGCGCACGCCGCCTGCTGCCGGCCCTCTTCGGGATGCTGCTGCTCGTCGCCGTCTACGCCCGCTTCATCGCCGACCCGACGACGGTCGGCGGTATCCGCAAGGACATGCTCGCGACCCTCGGGTTCTACGCGAACTGGCACTTCATCCGGGACGGCGAGCCCTACTTCGCGACGGCGCAGACGGTCTCGCCGCTCCTGCACACCTGGTCGCTGGCGATCGAGGAGCAGTTCTACCTCGCGTGGCCGATCCTGCTGTCCCTGTGGCTGTGGCTGCGCCGCGGATCGACGAGGTTCCTCGCGCCGGTGCTCTTCCTTCTCTCCGTCGCGTCGGCGGTGTGGATGGGGGTCAGCTTCGACCCGTACCTCGACCCCTCGCGCTACTACTACGACACGTTCATGCGTGCCCAGGCCCTGCTGCTGGGGTGCGCGACGGCGGTGTGGCTCCATGCCCACCGGTCCCGCCTCGGCCGCCGCACCGGTCGGAAACCGCGCGCATACGTGCGGATCGCCGGGCGCGATGTCGTTCTCCCCGACGCCATGGGGTGGGCCGGCATCGCCGGGCTGCTCGTCATGCTCGTCCTCCCGTTCCTCGTGAACGAGCGGAGCACGTGGGTCTTCAAGGGCGGGTTCTTCATCGCCAGCGCTGCCGCCGCGCTGGTCGGTGTCTCGCTCCTCACCGACGGGAGGACGTGGCTCTCCCGGTCGCTCGCCAGCGGCCCCCTGCCGGTGATCGGCAAGTGCAGCTACGGCCTCTACGTGTGGCACTTCCCGATCGTCGTCATCCTCGACGAGACCCGGACGGGCCTGACGGGGTGGGCGCTCGTCGCGCTGCGCATGGCCGTCGTGTTCGCCGTCGCCTTCCCCTACGACCGGTTCGTCGAACGGCCGATCCGTCGCGGGGCGCTGAAGCGGCTCCCGTCGCCGATGGGCGGGATCAGCGCCGTCGCGAGCGCGATGGCGATGGTCATGGTGACGATCGCGTCCACGGCGCACGCCCAGCCGCAGGTCTTCGGCACGGCGTTGCCGGGGTTCATCTCGACGGTCACGGGCCCCATCAAGCCCGATCAGCGACGGGTGGTCATCCTCGGCGACAGCGTTGCCTTCACCCTCTGGAAGTTCTTCCCCCAGGAGCAGCACCCCGGCATCAGCGTCGGGTCCTCGACGCAGCTCGGGTGCGGTGTCGCCATCCCGCAGCACCTGTACATCGGTACGTACCTCGCTCCGGACTCGACCCACTGCGCCGGGTACGAGACGCGGTGGCGCAAGCTCGTCGAGGCCGCCGACCCCGAGGCCGTGGTGCTGCTGTCCGGGAGCGCCGAGCTCTTCGACCGGAAGGTCGATGGCCACCGGGTGCGCAACCCGTCACCCGAGTACGACCGGATCATGTACCGGGCGTACTCCCACGCGGTGGACGTCGCGGGGGGGCCCGAGAAACGGCTCGTGCTGCTCGCGGACATCCCGTGCTACGGGCGCCGAGACAAGGTCGACGCCGGGATGGCGCAGCGGCTGGGCATCCCGGCTGACCAGCTCGACGCGGCCGAGCGGACGCAGAACGACCCGGTCCGGCAGGAGCGGCTCAACAGGGTGCTGGCGCGGATCGACCGCGAGCGGGACAACGTGCAGATCCTCGGCATGCGCGACTGGCTGTGCCCGTCCGGTCAGTTCCAGGAGGAGATCGACGGGGTCGTCGTGCGGCCCGACGGCGTCCACCTCGACGAGCAGTCGGTGCCGATGTGGTGGAACCGGTTCTGGCCGGAGATGGAGGCAGCCATGGGGCCGCACCGCCGGCGCGAGGTCATCGGACCCTGATCGGGGCGATCCCGCTCGGACGGCCCGGCGTAACGTCAGGCTCATGCCTGAGCACGCCCCGCGCCGCCTGCCGACGATCGAGTACGCGGGGGAGGGGCTGGCCGAGGACGACCTCGCGCCCACTCCTTACCGCCAGGTACGCGCCTGGGTCGACGAGGCGCTCGCCCGGCAGGAGCAGCGTGGCGACGTCCCGGAGCCGCTCGCGCTCTCGGTCGCGACGGTTGACGCGCAGGGGCGCCCGAACGTCCGCACGGTCCTCATGCGCTTCCTCGACGAGCGGGGTCCGGGGTTCGTCACGAACCTGACGTCGATCAAGGGACGCGAGCTGGGCGCGACCGGCGGGGTGATCGCCGCGTCGCTCACGTGGCCCTCGATGTTCCGGGCCGTCCGCTTCCGCGGCCGGGCGGTGGAGCTGACGCGCGAGGAGGTCGCCGGCTACTTCGACCAGCGTCCGTACGGCTCGCGGCTGTCGGCATGGGCGTCCGACCAGTCGGCGCCGATCCCCGACCGGGCCGCCCTGGAAGCGCGGTGGCAGGCCGTGCTCGAGCGGTTCGGCCCGGAGCCGACGGACGACGGGGCCGACGCGCACGGCACCGTGCCCGTCCCGGACTTCTGGGGCGGGTACCGGATCGTCGTCGACGAGGTCGAGCTGTGGGGCGGGCGACGCTCCCGGCTGCACGACCGCATCGTCTTCGAACGGATCGGCGAGGCGAGCCTCGACGGGACCGACGCGGCGCTCGACGACGCGGCGTCGTGGCGGCGGTTCCGACGACAGCCGTGACGGGGGAGGCCGCCGCCTTCTCCTGGGGCCGGGTCTGGCGCGCCGCGTACCTGCCGATCATGCTCACGGGCGCGGCCGTCGGGGCGGCGACGCCGGTCGCGGCCCTGCGCGCGAGCGAGCTCGGGGCCGACCTGCGGACCGCGGCGCTCATCGTCGCGCTCGTCGGGGTCGGGCAGCTGCTCGGGGCGGTGCCGAGCGGGGCGCTCGTCGCCCGCATCGGGGAGCGGGCGACCCTCGTCCGGGCCGGTGCGCTCGACGCGGCCGCGCTGCTCGTCGTCGTCCTTGCTCAGGACCGGTGGGTGCTCGCGGCGGCACTGCTCGCCTCCGGGCTGGCTTCGAGCGCGTTCTTCGTCGCCCGGCAGGGGTTCATGATCGACGTCCTGCCGCCGGAGCGGCTGGCGCGGGGGATGTCGCTGCTCGGCGGGTCGATGCGGGTGGGCTTCCTCCTCGGGCCGCTCGTGGGTGCGATCGCGGCGCACCTCTGGGGGACCCGGGGAGCGCTCGCCGCGGCGTTCGTCTTCTCGCTGGGCTCGGTGGTCCTCATCGCGACCGGCCCGTCGCTGGGGCGGCACGACCGGGGGAGCGGCGGCCCGACCCCCATCGGCGCCGTGCTGCGTCGGCACGCCCGCACGTTCCTCACCGTCGGGACGGTCGCGCTGGTCATCGCCGGTCTGCGGCAGTCCCGGTCGGTCCTGCTACCCCTGTGGGCGACGTTCATCGGCCTCGACGGCGCCCGGACCTCGCTCGCGTTCGTCCTCGCCGGCATCGTCGAGGTCGCGGTCGTCTACCCGGCGGGGTGGCTCATGGACCACCGGGGGCGGACCGTCGTCGCGGGCGCCCTCGTCGCGATGGTCTCGACGGCGCTCGTCCTCCTGCCTGCGGTCGGGGGCTTCACGGGGTTCGCGCTCGTCGCGTCGCTCGTGGGGATCGGCAACGGCCTCGGATCGGGGATCCTCATGACGCTCGGCGCGGATGCTGCGCCCGCCGCCGACCGGGCGCAGTTCCTCGGCGGCTGGCGGTTGTGCGGCGAGGCCGGGAACGCCGCGGCGCCGCTGGTCGTCACGGCCGTCACCGCCGTGGCTTCGCTGTCGGCGGCCGCGTGGGTGCTCGGCGGCATCGGGCTGGTGTCGCTGCCGTGGGTCGTCGGGGTGACCCGTCGGCTCGACGCGCGCCGCCACCGGGCCGGTGCGGGATGAGAGGATCACCCGCGTGAGCGACCTCATCGACACCACGGAGATGTATCTCCGGACGGTCTTCGAGCTCGAGGAGGAGGGGATCCCGGCGCTGCGGGCGCGGATCGCCGAGCGCCTCGGGCACTCTGGGCCGACCGTGTCGCAGACGGTGGCGCGGATGGAGCGCGACGGGCTGCTGTGCGTCGCGGACGACCGGCACCTCGAGCTCACCGTGGAGGGCCGCCGCCGCGCGACCCGTGTCATGCGCAAGCACCGGCTCGCCGAGCGGCTGCTGGCCGACGTCATCGGGCTCGAGTGGCAGCTCGTCCACGACGAGGCGTGCCGCTGGGAACACGTCATCTCGGACGAGGTCGAGCGGAAGATCGTCGAGCTCATTGGCGGGCTGGAGGAGTCCCCGTACGGCAACCCGATCCCGGGGTTGGACGAGCTCATGGCCCGCTCTCCGGCCGAGCCGGGTCCGCGCACCGCCCGGCCGGCGACGACCCTCGACCTCGTCCCGGACGGTGGACGCGTCGTCGTGCGACGGATCGGGGAGCCCGTGCAGGTCGACCCGGAGAACCTCGCCGTCTTCCGGGACGGGGGGATCGTGCCCGGCGCGACCGTGGCCGTCGAGCGGGACAGCGACGAGGTCCTCTGCCGCGCGATCGACGCCGAGGCCGACGTGACATCTGTCACGGTCCCCGTGGCCTTGGCCCGCCACGTGTACGTCGAGACCGCCTGAGTCGCGGGCCCGCGCGGTCACGGCTGGGGCGCTCGAGATGCGTCTGGTGACGCGTCGTGACCGGAACGTGACATGACCGTGATCGTTGTGTACCTTCGACGCGTCCGGCCCCCCTGGCCGGATCGCCGTGACGGTCTGCCGAGTCCTGCCGCCGTCGCGCACGGCGAGAACAGCCACCGCCCGGCAGGAGCGGGGGACCCACTTCCGGGGCGTCAGGGACGCTCCTCGGGGTGAAGTCCGGTCGGAGCGAGCCGCTGGGTCGGTTCGGTCGACCGGGCCGGGTAGCACCTCCACCCGAACCCGACAGCTCACCCCGTAGGCATCGAGAGGTCACCTGTGTCCCAGAGCACTGTCGGGCGTCACCGCGCCCCCGGTCGGTACAACCCCCTCAACGAGCTCGGTACGGTCGTCGGCCGCACCTCGCAGCCGCTCGCGAAGTCCTCGGCGCTCCTGGCAGCGTCGGGTGGCCTCGTCGCCGCCATCGCCCTCCCGGCCTCGGCCGCCCAGGGTGACGCCTCCACCACCTCCGGCCAGGGCACCGACGCGCGCGCGGTCTCGGCGCCGGTCGCCGTCACCGCCCCGAAGACCGCCCCCGCCGAGGTCACGGCGGAGGTCAAGGCGTTCGGTGCGCAGGACGTCGTCGCCGTCGCCAAGCCGGTCGGCCTCCGCCCGTGGCAGATCGAGGCCCGCCGCGAGCGCGACGCCCGCATCCAGGCAGAGCGCGAGGAGGCCGAGCGCGAGGAGGCCGAGCGCGAGGAGGCCCAGCGCCGCGAGCAGGCCGCCCAGGCCGCCGCCGCGCAGCCCCGCGCCGAGGCCCCGGCCAGCCGGTCGAACGACCGGGCTGCCGCCCCGGCGCCCGCGCAGCCCGCCGCCAAGCCCGCCGCCGCCCCTGCGAACGACGCCCCGGCCGCGGGTGGCGTCCTCGCCATCGCTGCGCAGTTCGCCGGACTCCCCTACGTCTACGGAGGCTCGACGCCGGCCGGCTTCGACTGCTCGGGCTTCACGATGTACGTCTTCGGCAAGGCCGGCATCTCCCTGCCGCGCACGGCCGCCGCGCAGCAGGCCGCCGTGACGCCGGTGTCCGACCCGCAGCCGGGCGACCTCGTGTTCTTCGGCTCGCCCGCCTGGCACGTCGGCATCTACGCGGGCAACGGCATGATGTGGGACTCCCCGCGCACCGGCTCGGTCGTCTCCAAGCGCCCGGTGTTCGGCGGCGTCTCGGGCTACGGCCGCCCGTGACCTGCGCTGATCCCCGCCCCGGCCCGTCCGGAGATGCGAAGAAGGCCCTGACCTCGCGGTCAGGGCCTTCTTGCATGCCTTCGGGCCCCTGTTCCCTCCGGCATCCCCGTGCACCACCGAACGTAGGGCGTCGCGCCGGGGCCGGTCCATGGGGAGAACTACCCATCTTCGAGCGTGCCGATCCTCACGCCGACCCTCCCGTCGAGATATCGATATCGGTCCTCATCGGCGCGGGATGCGCGCCGAAACCGATATCTCGCGTGATGCTCTGGGAGGGTTGACGCATGAATCGATCGACGGACGACAGGCGGATCCTCGGGGGTCAGGAGATCCTCGACGCGGGGCTGCCGGACTGGCGGATGCTCCGGGAGACGATCCAGGCGCGCTTCGAGACCGATGGCTACGGCACGAGCGTCGCCCTGGTGAACCGGATTGCCGAGCTCGCGCAGGAGGCCGACCACCACCCCGACGTCGACCTGCGGTGGGGATGGGTCGGCGTGCGGCTGTGGAGCCACGACGTGCACGGGGTGACCAAGCGCGACGTCGACCTCGCTCGCCGGATCAGCGAGGCGGCCGCCGCGGTCGGAGCCACCCCCGCGCCGCACAAGGTCCAGCTCGTCGAGCTCGGTATCGACACGGCCGACCACGAGCGGATCGCCCCGTTCTGGCGGGCGCTCATGGGCCTGGTACCCAACCCGCTCATGGAGGACGGCCACGACCTGATCGACCCCGACGGCGTCCTGCCAGCCGTGTGGTTCCAGCAGTCGGAGGAGCGGGACGGCGTCGACCGCGCGCACGTCGACGTCTGCGTCCCGCACGACGTCGCCCTGAACCGGGTCGCGGCGGCGATCGCGGCCGGGGGCCGGCTCGTGACCGACGAGTTCGCCCCGGCGTGGTGGGTCGTCGCCGACCCCGACGGCAACCTCGCCTGCGTCTGCACCTGGCAGGAGACCGACGCGGATTGACCGCTCGGGCAGGCACTTGCCGTACTTGGCTGCTTCAGCCCTCTTCTGTCATGTCGTGATACGCTATGACTCATCACGACCGGTTCCGCCTGCTTCGGTAGGTCCAGGGCCGGTCTTCATTTTCATAGGGGCTCGTGGTGTGTGCTGATGTGAAGGCGTACCGAACCTACGAAGGCCAGGTGGACCTCCTCGTCAGCCGCGGGATGGCAGTTGGGGACCGCGAGCAGGCGGTCGACACGCTGAGGCGAATCAACTACTACCGCCTCAGCGGCTATTGGTATCCCTTCCGCCACCAGGTAGGGGATCAGCGCGGGGACAGCTTCTACCCGGGAACGCACCTCGACGACGTGGTCGCCCTCCACGACTTTGATGCTCGTCTCAGGGCGGCAACGTTCTCGGTGCTGGCTCCGATCGAACTAGCGTTGCGCGCTCATCTTGGCCACGAACTTGGTCGCGTCGACCCATGCGCTCATCTTGACCCCATGATGCTCGGGCCGGCGGCGCGCGGCGGTGATGGGTACGCAACCTGGCTCGAGAGCTACGAGCGAGAGATCGCCCGCTCTCGCGAAGACTTCGTCGCGCACCATGAGGCCAAGTACGGTGGTCGGCT
The DNA here is from genome assembly GCF_900289115.1 of Janibacter massiliensis. Taxonomy (GTDB): domain Bacteria; phylum Actinomycetota; class Actinomycetes; order Actinomycetales; family Dermatophilaceae; genus Janibacter_A; species Janibacter_A massiliensis. The sequence goes on from NZ_LT985196.1 coordinate 1,055,723, forward strand.
CCCGGTATGGGCGGCGGTGGAGGTGCTGGACTGGGGCGGACTCACGCGGTTGTACGGTTTCGCTCCCCGCGCGGCGCAGGACGCCGTCGCCGACGCATGCGGTCTTCGGGCACCACAGCTCCGGAGCTGGATGAAGGCCCTCAACATCGTCCGCAACACATGCGCTCATCACGGGCGACTGTTCAACCGAGTTCACGCACTGACACCTAAGTTGCCGAGCCCGGGCATCCATCCAGACCTGGATGCAGTCGCGACCGACTGGTCGAGAACCTTCGGGCAGCTGACATTGATCCAGTTCCTGCTCGACCGGTTCGACCTCGGTCGGACCACGCTGCTGCCAGCCGTCATGAGGTCCTACCCGGCGGTGCGCGCGGTTCCGATCACGCACACAGGCGCCCCGGCCGACTGGGGGACGGTGAGCGCACTCTGGACCGGTGCCCCGTGAGCGCGACGGCGTTGATCCCCCGTCCGCGCGTGGAGGTTCCCCACCCGTTGCGGCGAAATGGCTAGGTTGTCTCCGACCTGACGCCGGGGAAGGGATGGGCATGCCGCCGAAGGGCTTCGAGGACAAGGTTGCCTTCGTGTGGCGGGTGGCCGACAAGCTGCGCGGCACGTTCAAGCAGCACGAGTACGGGTCGGTCATGCTTCCCCTGCTCGTCCTCCGTCGGATGGACGCGGTCCTCGCGGACTCCAAGGAGGCCCTCCTCGCGAAGGTCGTCACCTTCTCCGAGATCCGACAGGCGCAGGCCGAGCAGCTGAAGCGGATCACCGGCCAGCGGTTCTACAACGTCTCCCGGTTCACCTTCACCAGCCTGCTCAACGACGACAAGGCCCTGGCAGCGAACCTTGCCGACTACGTCCGCGGCCTCTCCCCGGAGGCGTACGCCGTCATGGAGGCGTACAACCTCGACGACAAGATCGCCCGGATGGATCGTGCCGGGATCCTCTACCAGGTGCTCGCGGACTTCGCCGACCTCGACCTGCGCCCGTCGCAGGTGAGCAACGAGGCGATGGGGTACATCTTCGAGGACCTGCTCCGTCGCTTCTCCGAGATGAGCAACGAGACCGCGGGTGAGCACTACACCCCGCGCGAGGTCATCAAGCTCATGGTCGAGCTGCTGGTGGGCGGGAAGGCGTACCGGGAGATCGTCGAGAACCCTGCGCCGGTCCGCCGGGTGTACGACCCGGCGGCCGGGACGGGCGGGATGCTCATGACGGCGATGGAGCACATGAAAGAGCTCAACCCGGGCACAATCGTCGAGGTGTCCGGCCAAGAGCTCAACGACGAGACGTGGGCCATCGCGCAGTCGGACCTGATGATGCAGGACATCGACCCGCGGCAGATGCGCAACGGCAACTCGCTGACGCAGGACGCGTTCCCGTTCGAGAAGTTCGACTTCATCCTCGCCAACCCGCCGTACGGGGTCGACTGGAAGCAGTACGCGCAGCCGATCAGGGACGAGCACGAGAAGCAGGGGATGTCGGGGCGGTTCGGCGCCGGGCTGCCGCGGGTGTCCGACGGCTCGTTGCTGTTCCTTCAGCACATGCTGAGCAAGATGAAGCCGTCGGGCGGCCGGGTGGGGATCGTCCTGTCCGGGTCGCCGCTGTTCTCGGGGCAGGCCGGGTCGGGGGAGTCGGAGATTCGGCGGTGGATCTTGGAGAACGACTGGCTCGAGGGGATCGTCGCGCTGCCGGACCAGATGTTCTACAACACCGGCATCTCGACGTACGTGTGGATCGTCACGAACGACAAGGCCGAGGCGGACCGAGGGGTCGTCACGCTGATCGACGCCCGCGAGCTCGGGACGAAGATGCGCAAGTCCCTCGGCGACAAGCGCAAGGAGCTGACCGAGGAGGCGATTGTCGAGATCGGACGGCTCTACGGGGACGCGCACGGTGACTCGGCCGGCGACGCGCGGGTGAAGGTGCTGCCGCGGGAGGCGTTCGGCTTCCAGCGGGTGACCGTCGAGCGACCGATGCGCCGCCGCTGGGAGGTCACGGCCGGGGCGGTCGCGGAGGCGCCGTTCGACCGGTACGCGAACCTCGTCGGGGAGCGCTTCGAGACCGAGAAGGCGCTGACGAGCCGGGTGCCGGAGCTGACGACCGCGCAGAAGAAGAAGTTCGCGAACGCGTGCGCCATCGCCGACCCGGACGCGCCCGTCGTCACGAAGAAGGGCAGCCCGGAGCCGGACCCCGACCTGCGCGACCAGGAGAACATCCCGCTGCCGGAGGGATGGTTCGGCCTCGACCCGACGGAGCGAAAGGCGGTGCTGCGGGACACGGCGGAGGCGCACCTGACGGAGGAGATTCACCCGTACGTCCCGGACGCGTGGATCGACCACACGAAGACGAAGCTCGGGTTTGAGATCCCCTTCACCCGTCAGTTCTACGTCTACACGCCGCCTCGGCCGGTCGAGGAGATCGCCTCCGAGATCCGTGATCTGGAGACCCAGATCCAGGGCTGGATGAAGGACCTCGGACTGTGAGAACAACCCCCCTGCGGCACGTCGCCACCGTGTGGACGAGCAACGTAGACAAGCTGAGCAGCGAGGGGGAGCAGCCCGTTCGCTTGTGCAACTACGTCGACGTTTACCGCAACGACGAGATCCGGCTCAATGACACCCTCATGCTGGCTACCGCGCGTCCAGACGAGATCGATCGCTTCCACCTCGAAGTCGGCGACACGGTCCTCACCAAGGACTCTGAGGACCCCACGGATATCGGCGTCTCGGCCTATGTCGGGGAGACGGCGCCAGATCTCCTGTGCGGATACCACCTCGCAATCGCACGTCCCAGGGCGGGGGTGCATCCGAAGTATTTGAGCTGGTCCGTGCGCAGCAGGCCAGTACTGGCACACTTCACCAAGTATGCGAGTGGAATATCTCGATACGGTTTGACGACGTCGGGCCTCCTGTCTGCGCCGATCCCAATGGTCGGGGCCTCTGAGCAGCGGCGGATCGCGGACTTCCTCGACGACCGTGTCGCCCGCATCGACCACGTGATTTTTGCCAGGCAAGAGCAGTTCCACCTGACGGCGGGTATGCGCCAGTCTGAGTTGCAGGCCATAATCGATGAATACTCGATCAACCTGCGACGTAGGCTGCAGGATTTCACCGACCCGTCGCGGCCTATCCAGTACGGGATCGTCCTTCCGGGCCCGCACTTTCCGGGGGGCGTCCCGATCATCAAGGGTGGCGATATCGCGTCCGGACGACTAGAACGCGGAGAACTCAGCCTCACTGATCCTGTAATCGAGGCCAAATATGCTCGAAGTCGTGTCCACCCGGGCGACTACGTCATCGCGATCAGGGGCAGTGTCGGGGAAGTAGCAGCCGTACCCGAGGACCTCAAGACTGCAAATCTGACCCAGGACTCAGCGAGGATCGCATCGCATGGGTGCAATCCTCAGTGGCTGCGCTTGGTGCTCGAGAGTGCGCGGGTGCAGGGGGAAATGGAGGCTCTGATGACAGGGTCGACCGTCAGGGGCATCAACATCGAATCGCTGCGACGGGTGCAGATTCCCGTGGCGACTCCGTCGGGGCAGGAAACGATTGCACGACAGGGTGCCCGACTTCTCGAGATCCATCGTGGGCTTCAGCAAGGACTTCGAGACTCGGTCCGTCTGCTGCAGGAATACAAGCAGTCCTTGATCACGGCCGCCGTGACCGGGCAGATTGATGTGACGACCGCGTCGTCGAGGATCCCGGGGGTGTCGTGATGGCCGTGACGCACGAGGTGACGTTCGAGGCGAACATCGAGTCGCACCTAACCACTCACGGGTGGTCGAGCGTCGCGCCCGTCGGGTACGACCGCAAGCGCGGGATCTTCCCCAACGAGGTCATCGCCTTCGTCCAGGCATCCCAGCCGAAGGCGTGGAATCAGCTGAAGGCCCGGCACGGGTCCGAGGGCGTCGCCGTCGACAAGTTCCTCGCCGTGGTCGTCAAGGAGCTCGACCGGCGGGGTGTGCTCGACGTGCTTCGCAACGGGGTGAAGGACTCCGGCGTGCGGGTCGCGCTGTGCTACTTCAAGCCCGCCTCCGGCCTCAACGAGGACCTGCGGGTGAAGTACGAGGCGAACGGGCTCGCCGTCGTCCGGCAGCTCCACCACTCCGAGACGCGCCCGCAGGACTCGCTCGACCTGACCCTCGTCGTCAACGGGGTCCCCGTCGCGACCGCCGAGCTGAAGAACCCGCTGTCCGGGCAGGGCATCGAGCAGGCGATGGACCAGTACCGCGCCGACCGCAACCCGGCCGACCTCATCTTCCGCGCGCGCACCCTCGTCCACTTCGCGGTCGACCCACACCAGGTCGCGATGACGACCCGACTCGCCGGCGACGACACCCGCTTCCTCCCGTTCAACCAGGGCACCGCCGGCCCCGGCAACCCCGGCGCTGCGGGCAACCCGCCCGCCACGTCCGGGTACCAGACCGCCTACCTGTGGGAGCAGGTCTGGCAGCGTGACGCGTGGCTCGACCTCCTCGGGTCCTTCATCCACGTCTCGGACGGGAAGGTGCTCTTCCCCCGCTTCCACCAGTGGCACGCCGTCCGCTCCCTGCTCGCCGCGACGCGCCGCGACGGGGCCGGCGTCGACCGGCTCGTCCAGCACTCCGCCGGGTCGGGCAAGTCGAACACCATAGCGTGGGCCGCCCACGCGCTCTCCCGGCTCCACGGGACCGATGACCGGCCGATCTTCGACAAGGTCGTCGTCATCACCGACCGGACCGTCCTCGACCGGCAGCTGCAGGACACCGTCGCCGGGCTCGAGCACACCCCCGGCACGATCCTCCGCGTCGACAAGAACTCCGCCCAGCTCAAGGAAGCGCTCGAAGGCAACGCCGCGCGCGTCATCATCGCCACGCTGCAGAAGTTCCCCGTCGTCATCGAGCTGGCCCGCAAGGCCGCGGCCGAGGGCGGGTCGAGCGAGGTCGCCGGTCGCCGGTTCGCCGTCATCGTCGACGAGGCCCACTCCTCGACCGGTGGCGATGCCGTCAAGCAGCTCAAGCGGGTGCTCACCGGCACAGCCGCGACGGACGAGGATGCGCTGGAAGATGCTGAGGCTGCGCAGGCCCAGGCGGAGGAGGCCGAGGAGGCGCACGACCTCGTCATCGCATCCGCCCAGGCGCGCGGCAAGCAGAAGAACCTGTCGTTCTTCGCCTTCACAGCGACGCCGAAACCGAAGACTCTCGAGCTCTTCGGCCAGCGCGACGCCCAGGGCGATCTCCGGCCGTTCCACACGTACTCGATGCGCCAGGCCATCGACGAGGGGTTCATCCACGACGTTCTCGCCTCCTACACGACGTACGGCGTGTACTACCGGCTCGCGAACAGCGACCCGGCGAGTCCCGCGGCGGACATCGAGGTCGACAAGGGCAAGGGACGCGCAGCGCTCGCGCGGTTCGCCTCGCTCCACCCGCACGAGATGGAGGCCAAGGCCGAGGTCATCGTCGAGCACTTCCGGCAAAAGGCGATGGGCAAGATCAACGGGCAGGCCAAGGCCATGGTCGTCACCCGTTCCCGACTCCACGCGGTGCGCACTCACGAGGCGATCCAGCGGTACATCACGCGGATGGGGTACGACCACGGCCCGCAGCCGCTGCAGGCGCTCATCGCGTTTTCCGGGTCGATCGCCGAGGACGACGCGCCGGACGTCGTCCTCACCGAGGCGTCGATCAACGGGTTCCCGGAGTCGCAGCTGCCGAAGCGGTTCAAGGAGCCGGACGCGAGGTTCCTCGTCGTCGCCGAGAAGTACCAGACCGGGTTCGACGAGCCGCTGCTCCACACGATGTACGTCGACAAGAAGCTCGCCGGGGTCAAGGCCGTGCAGACGCTGTCCCGGCTGAACCGGACCGCCCCCGGCAAGGCCGACACCTTCGTCCTCGACTTCGCGAACACCGCCGAGGAGATCCGCGAGGCGTTCTCGGACTTCTACGAGCAGTCCGTCGCGGCGCCGACCGACCCGAACATGCTTTACACCTTGCAGCACGACCTGGAGTCCGCCGGGGTGCTGTCCACGGCCGAGATGGACGCCGCGGTCGAGCTGCTGCTCAGCGGTGGGGACGGTGACCAGCCGGGCATCTACGCCAACGTCGACCCGGCCGCCGGACGATGGATCGGGCTCGACGACGAGACCGCCGAGGAGTTCCGTGGCCGGCTCGACCAGTTCGTCCGCGCGTATGGCTTCCTCGCGCAGGTCGTGCCGTGGACCGACCCGAGCCTCGAACGGCTCTACCTCTACGGGCGGCTGCTGCTCGCGCTCCTGCCGTCCCGGGAGTCCGACCCGATGCCGCAGCTGTCGAGCTCGGTCCAGCTGACCCACCTGCGGCTGGCCGTGACCCACGAGGGCCGGGTCGAGCTCGAGGTCACCGACGAGCCGGGGGTCGCGCTGCCGGGCGAGGGGAAGGGCCGTCAGGCCGAGCCCGAGAAGGACAAGCTCTCCGCGCTCATCGAGGCGATGAACGAGAAGTTCGGCGCCGACCTCGGCAACGCGGACAAGATCTGGGTCGAGCAGCAGACGGCGGTCGTGCTCGACGACGACCACCTGCGCGATGTCGCGAGGAACAACGACCGCTCGGCGTACGAGCTGGTGCTGGAGCGACAGCTGGCCGAGCTCCTGCTCGACCGCCACAGCGACAACACCGCCCTGCTCGACATGTTCTTCGAGAAGCCCGGCTTCAAGCAGCTCGTCGTCGGTTACCTGGCCGACCAGACCTACACCGAGTTCCGGCGCGCAGCCGTCTGATCGTGGGTGCGGCTCCCGTGATGGCCGTCGCGCTCGTCGGCGGACGGGAGGGAATGCGTCCCGTCCGATCAGGCATGCTTGACACATGCGGGTGGGGGCGTACATCGATGGGTACAACCTGTACTATGAATCGCACTGGGTTGAGTTCCGCTTGATCAGTCAGGATGGGAACGATGGCCAGGTACACGAACGAGATGCGTGAGCGCGCGGTCCGGATGGTCGCCGAGGTTCGCTCCGAGCACCCGCACGAGACGGCCGCTCTGCGGCATGTGTCGGGGCTGTTGGGGATGAACGTCGAGACTCTTCGGCTCTGGGTGCATCGTGCCGAGATCGACAGCGGACAACGCGCGGGGACGACGTCGCAGGAGGCTGATGAGATCAAGCGGCTCAAGCGTGAGGTGGCAGAGCTTCGCCGGGCGAACGAGATCTTGAAGTCCGCTTCGGTGTTTTTCGCCAAGGAGCTCGACCGTCCCACGACGAGATGATCCGCTACATCGACGAGCACAAGGATCAGTTCGGGGTCGAGGCCATCTGCCGGGTGCTGCGCCCGGCAGTTCGTGGGTTCATCACCTCCCGCGGCTACCGGGCCGCCAAGACCAGGCCACCTTCGGCCCGGTCGCTCAAGGACGAGCTGCTGGTGCCCGAGATCCTCCGGCTGCACGGCGAGAACTACGGCGTCTACGGCGTGCGGAAGATGCACGCCCTGATGCGGCGCCAGGGATGGGAAGTCGGTCGCGACCAGACCGCCCGGCTCATGGGGATCGCGGGCGTGCGGGGCGTGAAGCGGTCGAAGAAGGTCTTCACCACCAAGTCCGACCCCGCGGCGGTGAAGCCGGCTGACTTGGTCCAACGCCGCCTTCAGGCGCCTGCACCGCGCCGGCTGTGGGTTGCCGACATCACCTACGTCGCGACCTGGTCGGGGTTCGCCTACGTCGCGTTCGTGACCGACGTCTACTCGCGGCGGATCGTGGGATGGAACGTCGCTGCGACGTTGAAGTCCGACGTCCTCCCGCTACAAGCCCTCGACATGGCCGCCTGGGAAGCCAAGCGCGAGGGCGCGGTCGACCTCACGGGCCTGGTCCACCACGCCGACCACGGGTCGAACTACCTCTCGATCGTCTACACCGACCGCATCGGCCAGCTCGGCGCGAAGCCATCCACGGGAACCGTCGGGGACTCCTTCGATAACGCGCTCGCCGAGGCCGTCAATGGGCTCTACAAGACCGAGCTCATCAGACGGCGCGGACCGTGGCGCACGATCGAGCAGGTCGAGCTCGCGACCTTGGAGTACGTGTGGTGGTGGAACAACCAGCGCCTGCACGGGGAGCTAGAGATGCGCACCCCGCTCGAGGTCGAGGCGGCGTACTACGCTGCCCAAGAATCAGCCCAGCCGGCACTCGCTGGCCAAGGGAACGCATAGGAACTCAACCCAGTGCGATTCACNAACCAGCGCCTGCACGGGGAGCTAGAGATGCGCACCCCGCTCGAGGTCGAGGCGGCGTACTACGCTGCCCAAGAATCAGCCCAGCCGGCACTCGCTGGCCAAGGGAACGCATAGGAACTCAACCCAGTGCGATTCACTACGGAGGTCGCGGCATCTGTGGCCGCGGAACCGCCGGCTGGCGGTGGCTCGACCTCAGGCGCCTGCTGACCGATGTCGTGTGTCGAGAGTCTGGCTGGGGTAGCGTCGAGCACCTCCATGTGGTCTTCTGCACGGCTCGGGTTCGTGAGGCTGGACAGAGCCAGCACGACCAGGACGCCTACCTGCGGGCTCTAAAACGCAGCGGATCAGCCAACATCATCGAGTACGGGAAGTACGTGTCCCGTTGCGCCACGGCGCCACTCGCTGTGGCGGGTAGGCGAGGACGCCCCCAGATCACCCAGTCAGCGTGGCCCGTGCAGGTTCGTAACTCTGAGGATCATGACGTACCCGGCGCGACCTTCATGGTGTCTATTGCCCGGCGGGAGGAGAAGGGCAGCGACGTGAATGTTGCCGCCCATCTCCTGCATGACGTCCTGACAGGGGCTGTCGAGGCGGCCGTCGTGGTCAGCAACGACAGCGATCTCAAGCTACCGGTGCAGATTGCCAAAGAGCGTGTGCCGGTCGGCGTAGTTAACCCGACGAAGGGTCATCCGGCGCGCGACTTGAGCGGAGCACCGGGCGCCGGAGTCGGAGGGCACTGGTGGTACCAGTTGACTGTCCCGGACTTCATCGGCGCCCAACTGCCGACGGTGGTCGGAACCCTTCGGAAGCCAGCCGGGTGGTAGCAAGAGTAAAGCCGCCCCCAGAGGGGGCGGCTGGTATGGCTCCGTACTGTAGCCGGACTGCGGCAGGACGTCAAATTCGTCCTGCCGGCTAGGCTGCCCAAACCGCAGGTCCGGGCAAAGCCCGGGGGCAGCCTAGCCGGCAGGACCAAATCCACCAACGCGGATCGTCGACAAACTGCATCTCGGTGCCCCCGGCAAGATTCGAACTTGCGACACCTTCTTTAGGAGAGAAGTGCTCTTCCCCTGAGCTACGAGGGCGTGGCCCGTGATCGGGCCGCGGGCCATCGTACCGGCGGGGCATGCGCCACACTGTCGCCGTGCCAGCCACCCCCGACGCCCTCGCCCCGCTCCAGCGTCGCACCGTGCGCACCCTTGCGGCGAGCCAGACCCTGGGCGCGATCGGGCAGCTCGCCGGTGTCGCGGTCGCCACGCTCCTGGCCGAGGAGCTCTCCGGCAGCGAGGAGTACGCCGGGCTCGGCGGCACCTTCCAGACCCTCGGCAGCGCCCTCGCGGCCGTCCTCCTCGCCCGCATCGCCTCCCGCCGGGGCCGCCGCGCCGCCCTCGTCACCGGCTATGCCCTCGGCGTCATCGGCGCGGTCGGTACCGTCGCCGCCGCGGTCACCGGCAGCTTCACCCTGCTCCTCGCCTCCGCGCTGCTCTTCGGCGGCGCCACCGCGTCGAACAACGCCGCCCGCTACGCCGCCACCGACCTCGCGACCCCCGAGCACCGCGGCCGGGACCTCTCCACCGTCGTCTGGGCGACGACCATCGGCGCCGTCGCCGGTCCCAACCTCGTCGGGCCCGGTGGGCGCGTCGCCGAGCTGCTCGGTCTGCCACCGCTGAGCGGCACCTTCGTCTTCTCGATCGTCGGTTTCGCCCTCGCCATCGGCGCGCTCACCGCGCTGCTCCGCCCCGACCCGCTCCTCGAGGCCCGCAGCCTCGCCCTCGCGACCGGCGGCCCCGCGCACGTCCACGGCTCCTTCGCCTCGGGCCTGCGCGCGATCGGCGCGCACCCCGCCGCGCTCCTGGGCCTGATCGTCGTCGCGATCGGCCACGCCGTCATGGTCTCGGTCATGGTGATGACCCCCCTGCACATGAAGCACGGGCACGCGTCGCTGTCCGTCGTCGGGTTCGTCATCTCCATCCACGTCCTGGGGATGTTCGCGTTCTCCCCGCTCGTCGGCCGCGCCGTCGACCGGCTCGGTGGCCGGACCGTCGCGCTCGTCGGCAGCGCGATCCTCCTGGCCGCCACCCTGCTCGCGGCCTCGACCGACCCCGGCGCGAGCCACCTCCTCGAGCTCGCCCTCTTCCTCCTCGGCCTCGGCTGGTCGTGCACCCTCGTCTCCGGCTCGACCCTCCTCACCGGGGCCCTGCCGACCTCGGACGCCCCGGCCGCCCAAGGGGTCTCGGACGCCGCGATGGGCGTCGCCGGCGGCGGAGGAGCTGCGCTCGCCGGGGTCGTCGTCGCCCAGGCCGGCTACTCCGCTCTCGCCCTCGGTGCTGCCGTCCTCGCAGCCCTCGTCGCGGTCGCCGTCGGGATCGTGCGCGTCTGACCGTCCGACACGCTCCCGCACGCCCGACACCCCCGGGCGCCCTTGTTAGCGTGTCGTCGGTGAGCGAGATCGACGGCCCCGGGGACCCGAGCGCGGTCGACCGGGCCCGCTCCCGCTGGCAGCACGAGCTCGCCGCTCTCGGTGGCCGCAACACCCTTCTGTGGTTCGACGTGCAGACCGACACCGTCCTCGACCTCACGCACGCCCACCCCGGTGGGGTCGCCATGCTGCTGGCCGGGCGCGACACCCGCCTGAGCGACCTCGTCCGCGAGCCCGACGCGCTCGACGCCGCCGGTCGCCGCGCGCGTCACGTGCGCGACGCGGCCGACGACGCCCTCGACGCCACCGGCATCCGCTCGTGCTTCCTCGTCCTCGGCCTCGCGTCGTGGACGATCCCCGGCTCGGAGCGCCACCCCGTCGCCCCGGTGCTCCTGCGGCGCTGCACTCTCCGGCCCGTCGTCGCCGGGGGCCGCGACCACGTCCTGGACCTCTCCGACGTCGTCGAGATCAACCCGGTCCTCGTCGGCTACCTCCGCAGCCAAGCCGGTCTGAGCATCGACCCCGACGACATCGTCGACCGCGCTCACGACCGCAGCGGCTTCAACCCCGCGCTCGTCTGGGAGCGGCTGCGCCGCGAGTGCGCGGGCCTGCCCGACCTCGTCGTCGAACCCAGCCTCGCCGTCGCCGTCGTGCCCTACGGCAAGGCCGACCGGGTCGCCGACGTCACCGACCCCGCCGTGCCCCTCGAGCGCAGCGACCTGCTCGCGGCGGCCGCGGGCGACGAGACCGCCCGCGAGCGGCTCCTGGCCCGACGCGACGGTCTGGCCGACGAGGCCGACAAGGCTGGCATCACCGACGACGCCGAACCCTCCGTCCTCGAGCTCGACCCGCAGCAGCACGCGGCCGCGACCCTCGTCGACGATGGCGCCGACCTCGCCGTCCGTGCCCCCGTCGGCACCGGCGCGAGCACCCTCGTCGCCGACGTCGTCGCCCGGGCCGTCGGGGCCGGCCGCACCGTCCTGCTCGTCAGCGAGTCGGGCGCCGCGATCCGCGCCGTGGGGCGCCGCCTCGCCGGGGTCGGTCTCGACGACGCGCTGCTGCACCTCGACGACCCGGCTGGGGCTTTTGACGCCCGGACGTTCATCGAGCGGTGGAGCGACGTCGAGGTCCCCGACCGCAAGGAGCTCGCCGCGATCGAGGCCGACGCGCAGGCCCGCGCCGACCGGGTCACCGCGCTCGCGGAGGTCCTCGCCGACCACGTCCGCGCCCTGCACGCCCCGCGCGAGCCGTGGGGATGCTCGATGCACGAGGCGCAGGAGGAGATCGTCGGGCTCTCCCAGCTGGAGCACCCTCCGCGCGCCCGCTTCCGGCTCTCCGACGACGTCCTGCTGCGAACCACCCCCACCTCCGTCGACGAGATCGGCCCGCGGGTCCGCGCGGTCGTGGAGGACGCCGCTGGAGCGGGGGAGGACCTCGACCCGTGGCACCGGGCCGACCTCGTCGACGCCGACGAGGCCCGCGCCGCCGTCGCCGCCGTGTCGCGCCTTCGCTCCAGCCTCGACGAGCTGCGTGCCGTCTTCGACGAGGTGTTCTCCGGCCTGCGGCTGCCCGAGCAGGACACCGTCGCCCAGCGGGGCATCCTCCTGTCGACCCTCGAGCAGGTTCGCGACAGCCTGGAGGTCTTCCGCCCCGAGGTCTTCGACCAGCCGCTGACGGACATGGTCGCCGCGACCGGCCCTCGCGAGGCCGCGCCCGCCCTCTCCCGGCGGGACCGGTGGCGCCTGACGAACCAGGCCAAGGGCTTCCTGCGGCCCGGCCCGCCCCCGCAGGACCTGCACGAGGCGCTGCGCCGGGCGCAGCAGCAGCGGACCGTGTGGTTCTCCGTCGCCGGCGCCGGCGGCCGCCCGCGGGTTCCCGAAGACATCGACCGCGCTCACGAGGTCTACGAGGAGGTCCACGACGACCTCGTCCACCTCTCGCGGGTCCTCGCCGGCACCCGCGCAGGCGGGGACCTCCTCGAGATGCCCGAGGTCGAGCTCCGCCGGCTGCTGGCCGACCTCGCCGAGCATCCCGAGCGTGCCGTCGTCGCCGCGACGGTCCGCAGCCGGCTGCGCGCGCTCGACGAGGACGGCTGGGGCGGCCTCGTGGACGAGCTGCTGCGCCGCGGCACGCCCGCCGCGCACGTCCCCACCGAGGTGCGCTTCGTCTGGTGGGCCTCGCTCGCCGATCACGTCTCTCGCACCGACCCGTCCTACGGCGGCCACGACGGCGCCCGGCTGCGGCGGGCCGCGGTCGAGTACGACGGGCTCATCGACGAGGTGCGCCTCGACGTCGCCGGCGGCATCGCCCGTCGGGTTCGGTCGACGATGCGCGAGCGCGCGAGGGAGCTGCGCCGCGAGGCCCGATGGGTCGGGGGTCTCGCGACCGGCAGGACGGCGCCCGTCGCGACCTCCGACGTCACCGCCGGCGCCCCGCGGCTGCTGTCGACGCTCGCTCCGTGCTGGGCGTGCTCGCCGCTGGCGGTCCCCTCGCTCGTGCCTCCGGACCAGCGTTTCGACCTCGTCGTCGTCGACGACGCGGCCCGGACGACGACGGCGCGCATCGCGTCCGCGCTCGCCCGTGCCGACCGGGTGCTCCTCGTCGGTGACCCCGACCAGCTCGGGCCGGCCGGCGTCGAACGCACCACCCCGTCCGCGTGGGACGAGCTCGCCCCGCTGCTGCCGCAGGTGACGCTCGAGCGGCTCGAGGGTCAGGCACCCGAGAGCCTCGATCTCGTCCGTGCACGGCGCGAGGGTGCTGGCGACCGGGCGCTGTGGGGGGTGCCGGGCCGCTCGACCTCGCCCCGCCTGTGGGTCGACCCCGCCGAGGCGTCGATCGAGGCGGTCCTGTCCGCGCTGCGACGCCACGTCGCCGCGACCCCGTCGCTGAGCCTGGCCGTCCTCACCATCGACGACGCCTCCGCCCGTGCGATCGAGTCGGCGGTCGCCGAGGCCGCGGGCGGCGACGACGCGCTCCGTCGCTGGCTCGACGAGGTCGACGAGCCGCTGCTCGTCCGCGCCGCCGACCGGATGCACCGTCGCCAGCGCGATCTCGCCGTCATCGCGCTCGCACCGCTGGCCGACGCGGCCTGGCCGAGCCTGGTCGAGCGGGACGCGTGGGCCGTCGTCGCGACCTCCCGCGGGCGGTACGGCTGCGTCGTCCTCCCCCCGGCCGGGGACGCGCCCGAGCCGGTCGTCGAGCTCGTCGAGGAGGTCCGCCGCGCCGCGCAGGGGGCGCCCGCGCCCGACGACGCGGCGACCCGCTCGGCCGCCGGGGCGATGGCCGACCTCCTCGCCCGACGCCTGCGGGACGCCGACGTCACCGTCCGGGTCGACCACGGCACCGGCGCCCACACGATCGACCTCGCCGTCTCGGTCGACGACGGCCCGCCCGTGCTCGCCGTCGACCTCGACGGACCCGGGTACGCGGCGCAACGCCACCCCCGGTTCCGCGACCGGTGGTGGACCCGCTCGCTCGAGAGCCGCGGGTGGCGCCACCTGCGGATCTGGTCGATCGACGTCTACCGTGACCCCGCCCGCGAGGAGGCCCGGGTGCGCGAGGTCCTCGCGGCGCTCCAAGCCACGAAGGAGCAGCGCTGATGGTCACCCCATCGACCGAGCCGGGCCAGCCCGCCGCAACCGAGGCCGTCCGCCGCGACCGTGGCCGCGGCGAACGACCAGAACCGCGGCTGACGGAGCCAGTTCGGTCCGCGCCCGCAGAGGACCCCGCAGGCCCGGCGGCCGGCCGGGCGCCTCGGGTCCGGCGCGTCCGGCCCGAGCAGACGAGCGACGACACCGACCGCGGCTGGGGCGAGCGCCCCGACGAGGACTCCCACGACCGCTGGCTGCAGGAGCAGCGGCCCCCGCACTGGGAGTGACCCGCCGGCGGTCGCCGGTACGACGACGCCCCGGCCACCGTGACGGTGGACCGGGGCGTCGGTCGTGCGGGGGTTGGGATCAGCGGCCGGCGCGGAGGCTGTCGCGGATCTCGCGGAGCAGCTCGACGGACTCCTCCGTCGTCTCCTCCTCGGCGGCGATGAAGCGCTCGCGCATCTTCTGGTACGGCTTGACGACGAAGAAGTAGACGATGAACGCGAGGATGAGGAACGCGACGAGGGCCGTGAGGAACTGGCCGACCGGGAGGCCCCACGGCTCAAAAGCGTTGAAGTTCGGGTTCGCGCCGAACGCCTTCGAGATCGCCGACAGCAGAAGGTTGGTGAACGCGGTGACGACGAGGCCGAACGAGCTGGCGATGATCAGACCGACGGCGATCTCGACGAGATTGCCGCGCATGAGGAAGTCCTTGAAGCCCTTCACGGGTTTCTCCTGGTTCTGTGAGTCGTGCCGGGCAGCAGAACGCTGGACCGGCTCCGGGTGAGGACCCGGCCCGGGGGAGCAGCCGTGATGCCACCCCTGCCCGGGATCTGGCACCGACGATAACTGCTGAACGGCTCCTGAGCGACATTCGACTCACCCGTGGGGGTGTATCAGCGCGTCCCGACCAGCGCCACGAGGTACCCGCGGACGGCCCCGGTGTCGTCCTCGGCGGCCAGCGCGCCGACCTGCGACGCGGGGGCGGCGACCTGGAGGTGGTCGGGGCCGACGGCGTTCGCCGCGGGCTGCGGCACCGACAGGACGAGAGCGCCCCGCAGGACCGGCTCGCTCCGCCCCGGCCGGTAGAGGTCGACCCGGTTGCCGGCGACGACCGCCCGGGCCGCGGCCGGGTCGGCGACGGGGACGGACACCGCCCGGCGACCCGCCGGCAGCCGGTCGAGCGCGCCCGCGCCGACGACCCGGGCCGGCACGAGGACCTCACCGCGGGAGATGGCCCCGGTGACGGGCCGCCCGACGAGCTCCGCCGGCGCCCTCGCCGCGTCGGCGGGCACGTGGGCGACGGGCCGGGGCACGACCCGCACGTCGGCCGCGGTCAGGGTGGCCCCGGCAGGCACGTCGCCCGCGGCGACGAGAACCTCCGTCGTCCGGGCGCTGCGGCTGCTCGCCGCGGACAGCGCCCACGCCGCGGCGGCGAGCGCGAGAAAGGCCAACCCGCGCCGCAGCAGGCGGCGGGCGTTCGCGGCGCGGCGTCCGGGTCCGGACAGGGGGAGGCGGTCGAGCGGCATGCCGACGACGCTAGGGACGGGGCGTCGCCCCGTCGCGGGTCGTCAGGAGTCGGTGGACGACGAGCTGGCCGAGGACGTGCTTGTGGAGGACGAGGACCCGGCGCTGTCGGTCTTGTAGAACCCGCTGCCCTTGAACTGGACGCCGACGGCGTTGAACACCTTGCGCAGGCGACCGTGGCACCGGGGGCACTCGGTGAGCGCGTCCTCGCTGAACGACTGGACGGTCTCGAAGGTGTGGCCGCACTCCGTGCACGCGTAGTCGTACTTCGGCATCGTCACTCTTTCGACGGGACTTCTCGGATGGCCGTCGGAGTATAGGTCCGGCGCGATCCGTCGCCGCCGCGGTCCCAGCCCGCCAGCCGGCCGTGCTCCCCGACCGCCACGATCCGCTTCTCCGCCGCGTCCTTGACGTCCTCGGCCGCGACGACGAGCAGCTGGTCGCCGTGCTCGAGCCGGGTCGTCGGGCGCGGCACGAAGCCGTCGCCGTCGCGCACGAGGAGGGAGACGTGCGAACGCTGCGGCAGCCGCAGCTCGTGGACCTCGAGACCGTGCAGGAGGGAGGCGCGGCCGACCTCGACCTGGATCAGCTCGGCGTGGAGCGTCTCCAGCGGTGCCGACTCGATCTGCACGCCGAGCGCGGTGTTCGGGTCGAGCACCCGCAGCCGGCGGGCGACGAAGGGCAGCAGCGGCCCCTGCACGAGGGTGAAGACGACGACGAGGACGAGGACGAGGTCGTAGACCCACTCGACGTCGGGGACGCCCGCGGTGATGGGCACCGTCGCGAGCACGACGGGCACCGCTCCGCGCAGGCCGGCCCATGACAGGAACGCCTGCTCGCGCAAGGGCACGCGGAACGGCGTGAGGGAGACGAGGACCGACAGCGGGCGGGCGAGCAGGAGCAGGACGAGCCCGAGGACGACGGCCGGCACGAGCTGCGTCGCGAAGCCGGACGGCGAGGCGACGATCCCGAGGAGGACGAAGAGCCCGATCTGCGCGAGCCACCCGATCGACGCCGAGAACCCCTCGACGGCGCTGCGATGGGGAAGGCCGCTGTTGCCCAGGACGAGCGCGGCGAGGTAGCACGCGATGAACCCCGAGGCGTGGATGCTCGCCGCCGCGGCGAAGGCGAGGACGCCGATGGCGACGATCCCGAGCGAGAACAGGCCCGAGGTCCCGGACGCGACCCGCCGCATGAGCCGGCCGCCGCCCCAGCCGATGGCCAGGCCCAGCGCGGCTCCGACGGCGAGCTCGAAGACTGCCGTGCCGACGATCGTGGCGAGGTCGATCCCGTCACCGGGGGTGCTCGCCACGGCCGACAGCGCCGTGACCGCGATGACGACCGGCGCGTCGTTGAACCCCGCCTCGGCCTCGAGCATCCCGGTCACCCGGCGGGGCAGGGGCACGCTGCGCAGGACGGAGAACACGGCAGCGGCGTCGGTGCTGGTGAGGATCGCGCCGACGAGGAAGGCCGTGGTCCACGACCAGCCGAGCAGCACGACGGTGGCGGAGGCGACGACGACGATGGAGACGATCACGCCGACGGTCGCCAGGACCGCCGCTGGGGCGACCGACGCCTTGATGGCCGACCAGCGCGTGGTCAGGCCACCCTCGATGAGGATGAGGATGAGCGCGCAGTAGCCCAGGACCTGGGTGAGCGCCGGGTCGTCGATGTCGTTGGGGACGAGGGCGTTGAACGCGAGCCCGACGCCGAGGTACGCGAGCAGCGACGGCAGCCCCGTCCGTTCCGAGACCTTGACGGCCGCGACGCAGACGACGAACACGAGGGAACCGATGAGGAGGACCGGGGTGAGGTCCTGGAGGCCGAACGACCCACCGGTGGTGTCGACACCGGGCCAGAGCGTGAGGGTCATCGCCACCTCCTCGTTCGGCCAGCCGGTCGGACTGCGTCAGTGTCTCAGGCGGGGGTGCCCGGCGGGTCGGCGGTCCACGGCGGCGTCGAGACGGGCAGCGCGGTGCACCCGTCGGCGGTGACGACGGCGTCGACGGCCCGGTCGTGGGGCTCGAGCGGCAGGGGATCCGCGAGCAGCTCACCGGGGTGGAGCAGGGTCACGACGGGCACGTCCCCCCGCCCGGCGGCCGCCAGCCGCGCCAGGACCCTGTCGTAGCAGCCACCGCCCTGCCCGAGCCGGGTGCCACCCCCGTCGACGCTCAACCCGGGGGCGAGGACGACATTGGCGGCCAGGACGGCGTCGGGCCCGAGCGTGGTGCGGTCCGGGTCGCCCGCGTCGCACCAGTCGAGGTCGAGGTCGGGGAGGGTGATCGGCACGAGCACCCGCACGTCCCGGGCGGCCAGCATCGCGACCAGGTCGGCCGTCGGCGGCTCGATCGGGGTCGACTCGTACGCGGTGACGGTGGCCCCCGCGCCGATCCCCAGCCGGTCGAGGAGGTCGAGGACGTGGGCCGCGAGGCGGGGTCCGTCGGCGTCGAGGTCGCGGGCGGCGGTGATCCGTCGGCGCTCCTCACGGCGCTGCGCTCGGACGAGTCGCTTGTCGGCGGCTGTGGGGTGCGTCACGGGGTCCCTCCTCGCGCGGGTGCTCCGCGGCAGGCCACGGGCGGCCCATCGTAGGCTCGGGTCCATGAGCGCGTCAGCCCGGTCCGCCCTCGAGAAGATGCGCGCCCGGGGCGTCGATGCCCGCGCGGTGCGCACCTTCGAGCACTACTGGAACGAGCTCGCGGCGGGCGCCCAGGGCGTCGTCCACGAGTCCGAGATCGCGCCGCTGGACCGGGTCCCGGAGCTCGACGACGTCGAGTGCACGGAGGAGGAGGCGCGCGAGGCGCTGACCCGCACGGCCATCGTCAAGCTCAACGGTGGGCTCGGGACGAGCATGGGGATGACGGGGCCGAAGTCGGCGCTCGTCGTCCACGACGGGCTGTCCTTCCTCGACCTCACCGCCCGCCAGGTCCGGGCGCTGCGGCACGAGCACGGGGTCGAGGTGCCGCTCGTCCTCATGAACTCGTTCCGCACGCGCGCAGCCTCGCTCGAGATCCTCGGGCGCTATCCCGACCTCGCGGTGGAGGGCATGCCCGCGGACTTCCTCCAGAACGCGGAGCCGAAGCTGCGCGCCGACGACCTCGAGCCGGTCGAGTGGCCCGCCGACCCCGATCTCGAGTGGTGCCCGCCGGGCCACGGTGACGTCTACGTGGCGCTCGCGGGGTCGGGGCTGCTCGACGCGCTGCGCGAGCGCGGCGTGCGGTACGCCTTCATCTCCAACGCCGACAACCTCGGCGCGACGTGCGACCCGACGATCGCCGCGTGGCTGCACCGCGAGTCGATCCCGTTCGCGATGGAGGTCTGCGAGCGCACCCGCAACGACCGCAAGGGCGGGCACGTCGCGCGGCGGATGGCCGACGACCGGCTCGTCCTGCGGGAGATCGCGATGGTGGCCGAGGGTGAGGAGGACCTCTTCCAGGACACCGCGCGGCACCGGTACTTCAACACGAACAGCATCTGGATCGACCTCGACGTCCTCGCCGCCGTCCTCGGCGAGCGCGACGGCGTGCTCGGGCTGCCGATCGTCGTCAACCGCAAGACGGTCGACCCGAGCGATCCCGGGTCGACGCCGGTCATCCAGATCGAGTCGGCGATGGGGAGCGCGATCGAATCCTTCGACGACGCCCGGGTCGTCGAGGTCCCCCGCACCCGCTTCCGCCCCGTGAAGACGACGAACGAGCTGCTGCTCCTGCGCTCGGACGTCTTCGAGGTCGACGAGCACGGTCGGGTGCACGGCACGAGCGAGCGACCCGACCCGAAGGTCAGCCTGTCGAGCGCGTACAAGCTCGTACGCGACTTCGAGGCGCGGTTCCCGCACGGGGCGCCGTCGCTGCGGCGGTGCGACTCGCTCACGGTCGAGGGGGACGTCGTCTTCGGCGCCGGCGTCGAGTGCGTCGGGGACGTCGTCGTCGTGGGCGACGGACGGATCGCCGACGGCGCGGTCCTCCAGGGACGCGTCAAGGCGGCCGGATGACCGACGGGCCGTCGCTGCGCCGGGGTCTGCGGATCGGTCGGTCGGGCGAGCACTGGCCCGTCGTGCTGCGCGGGTCGAGCCCGGCGGGCGACCTCGTCACGGTCCGCCCCATCGCCAAGGAGGACGAGCGGTCCTACCGGCGGGTGCGGCGCGACAGTCGCGAGTGGCTCGCCCCGTGGGAGGCGACCTCGCCGGTGCGGCCCGGCCCGCCGACGCCGTTCGGGGCGTTCGTGCGCGCCCAGCACGCCGAGGCCGAGGAGGGGCGCAGCCTGCCGTTCGTCTTCACCGTCGGGCGTCGGGGGGTCAGCGCTCCGCTCGCCGGGCAGCTCACCGTCTCGAACATCGTCGAGGGCGCGTCCTGGTCGTGCGCGATCGGCTACTGGATCGGGCAGGGCTACGCCGGTCGCTGGATCACGCCCACCGCGGTCGCGCTCGTCGGGGACCACCTGTTCCGGGACCGGCGGATGCACCGCATCGAGATCAACATCCGCCCCGAGAACGCCGCGAGCCTGGCCGTCGTGCGCAAGCTCGGGTTCCGCGAGGAGGGGCCCCGGCCGGCGTTCCTCCACATCGCGGGGGCGTGGCGCGACCACCTGTCGTTCGCGCTGACGACGGAGGATCTCGCGGGCGGGAGCCTCATGGACCGCCTGTCACGTGCGTATCAGGTGTCCCACCCACGACACACCGGCTGACGTCCGAGGTGGGGGCGCCGCGCGTCCCTACCGTGGGTCCGTGCAGCCCAGCAGCCTCGTCTTCGTCGTCGTCGTGGTGGCGTGGGCTGCCTACGTCGCGATGCACTGGGCCCGCCGCCGCGAGGAGCTCGCGACCGCGCGCACGATGGACCGCTTCACCGAGACCATGCGCGTCCTCGACCACCGCTCGGCCCTGGCCGGCGCCGATGACGGGCGCGTCGTCCACCGTTCCTACGTCGGCAGCCCCGCGCGTGCGGCATCGCCGACCCGACCTACGGAGGCCGTCCCCGTGCCGATGCCTGCGCACCAGTCCGAGTCCTCCGTCACCGCAGGGCCCCGACCTCCGCGCGCCGTCCGAGGCGTCACCTTCCTCGTCGCCCTTGCGGCGGTCGTCCTCTCTCCGCTGCTCGCCGCGTTCGGCGCCGTGCAGTGGTGGGTCGTCCCGGTCGCGCTCGTCGCGCTCGCCGGGTCGGTCGTGTGGCTGCGCACGGCGGTCGTCGCCGAGCGGGCCGCCCGTCGGGAGCGGCGTCGTCTGGCGCGGGAGCGGCGGTCGGTCGGCACGCGGTCGGCTGACGCTGGGCGACGGGTCGTCCGCCCCGCGGCTCCGGCGCCTCGCCGGGTCGCGCGCCCGGCGGACCTGCCGACGGCCTCGGTCGAGCCGACCACGGAAGAGACCAGCTCCGACCACGAGGTGACCGACACGAGCCCGGCGGCCGACGAGGTCTTCGACGTCGCCCGTCCGGTCGTCGTCGAGAGCGACGCGCCGGACGTCGACACGTCTGTGGCCGCCGACCCGGGTGTCGTTGCCACGGAGACCGCCGACGAGGTCGTGGTGCCCGTCGCCCGTCTCGACGAGGACGACGTCCCCGACACGTGGGACCCGCGCCCCGTGCCGCGGCCGACGTACACGATGAAGGCCCGCGCGCCGCAGCGCCCGGCGGTCGCACCGCAGGTCGAGGAGCTCGACGCGATGCTGTGGCAGGAGCAGCAGGCCGCGCGCCTGCGCGCCGTCAACGACTGAGGTCGCTCACCGACTGACGTCGCTCACCGACTGACGTCGGGGTTCGTCAGCTCGGAACCGTCCTCTCGCAGGTCGTCGGCGTGCTCCTCGACCTCCCGCTCGACGGCCGACCGCTCGGCCGGGGCCAGCAGGTCCTCGGCGTCCTCCACCGGTGGGTCGTCCTCGACGATGTGGTGGGTCACCGCGTTGAGCACCGCCACGATGGGGACCGCGACGAGGGCACCGACAATGCCGCCCATGATGATCCCGGCCGCGATGGCGAGGATGACGGCGAGCGGGTGCACGGCGACGGCGCGGCCCAGGAGGAACGGCTGGAGCACGTGCGACTCGAGCTGCTGCACGCCGACGACGACCGCGAGCATGATGAGCGCGGTGACCGGCCCCTTGGCGACGAGTGCGAGGAGCACCGCGACGGTGCCGCTGACCCCGGCGCCGACGACGGGGATGAACGCGCCGAAGAAGACGAGCAGGGCGATGCCCGCGGCGAACGGGACCCCGAGGACCACGGCGCCGAGCCCGATGCCGGCGGCATCGGCGGCGGCGACGACGAGGGTGGCGCGGCTGTAGGCACCGAGCTGGTTCCACGCGATGAGGCCGGAGGACACGGCGCGGGCCCGGACGTGGCGCGGCAGGATCCGCACGAACCACGCGAAGATCCGCTCGCCCTCGTGGAGGAAGAAGAAGAGCGAGAACAACGCGATGAAGAATCCCGCGACGATCTGGGTCACGGTGGTCCCGGCCTTCGTGGCCGCCTCGCCAGCGCTCCCGCCGCCGGAGGACTGGGACGCCGCCTCCTTCGCCCGTCGGACGTACTCCGTGAGCTGGGTGTCGCTGATGCCGAAGGTGGACCGCACCCAGTCCCGGATCTGGTTGAACCCCTGGAGCACCTGGCCGGAGAGGTCGTCGAACTGGTCGACGAGCTGGGTGCCGACGATGGTGAACAGGCCGATGATCGCGGCGAGTGTGCCGAGCACCGTGAGCCCCGCCGCGAGGCCCGAGGGCATGACGCTGCGCATCCGGCGGTAGACAGGGTGGAGCAGGGCGGAGAGGAGGATCGCGACGACGACGGGGATCGTGATCTCGGAGAAGTACCCCAGGACGCGCAGGAGGACCCAGATGCCGACGCCGACGACGAGGAGCCGGACGGTCCACTCCGATGCCGCGCGCAGACCGGGCGGGGTCCACGACGTGTCCCGCTTGAGCGGGTAGGTGGCGGCGTCGCCCGGGACCTCGTGGTCGGGGCAGGCGCTGGCGGCGGGCTTCACGTGTCTGACCTCGTGCTCTCGTCTGGGGGGCCGACGGTAGCCCCAGCCCTCAGTTTCGGTGCCGGTGCGCCGGGGTGCTACCCTGACCGACGCACTTGGGGCTGTGGCGCAGTTGGTAGCGCGTCTCGTTCGCAATGAGAAGGCCAGGGGTTCGAATCCCCTCAGCTCCACCGCACGCACAAGGCTCGAACCCTTGCCAACGGAAACGTTGGTCGAGGTTCGGGCCTTGTTCGCGTCTGCGGCCCAGGTCAGGGCGTTGGCGTTGACCAGCGGATCGAGGAGCATCTCGAAGGGCCGGTTGTGCTCGACGCGCAGCTCGTTGTCCTCGTCGATGAAGACCTTGGTGAAGAAGGCCTGGTTGCACAGGCGCCTGAACCGCACTGGATTGGTTGGAGTCTCCATCGTTTGGAAACGAGGATGTACTCATGCCGAAGGACACCACCCCGGGGAAGCCGACCACGCGTCGCTACAGCCCCGACGAGAAGGCCGCTGCGGTGCGGATGGTCAGGACTCTGCGCGCAGAGCTAGGCACAGAGCACGGCACGGTCCAGCGCGTCGCCCAGCAGTTGGGGTACGGCACCGAGTCGGTCCGGCCCTGGGTCCGTCAAGCTGATATCGACGAGGGCCACGTCGCGGGCATCAGTACCAGTGACGCGGCGAAGATGAAGGCTCTGGAGCAGGAGAACCGTGAGCTCAAGCGCGCCAACGAAATCTTGAAGAGGGCCGCCAGCTTCTTCGGGGCGGAGCTCGACCGCCAGCACAAGAAGTAGCCGCGTTCATCGACGCCAACCGCGACGACGTCGTCGCGGGTCGGCGGCTGGGGGTCGAGCTCATCTGCAGCGTGCTGCAGGTGGCCCCCAGCAGCTACTACCAGGTCAAGAGCCGGCAGCCATCGGCCCGTGCCCGACGTGACGCGGTGATGGGCCCGGTGGTGCGGCAGCTGTGGGAAGCCAACTACCGGGTCTACGGGGCACGGAAGATCTGGAAGGCCGCGCGACGCTCTGGTCACGACATCGGCCGCGACCAGGTCGCCCGGCTGATGCGCGCCGAGGGTATCGAGGGCGTGCGGCGCACCAAGCGGGTGCGCACCACCACGCCAGACCCGGGCATGCCGCGGCACCCGGACCTGGTGGGCCGCGACTTCACCGCCACCGCGCCGAACCAGTTGTGGGTCACAGATCTGACCTTCGTGCCGACCTGGGCCGGCGTCGCCTACGTCTGCTTCATCATCGACGCCTCCTCCCGCACGATCGTCGGGTGGCGAGTCGCCTCGCACATGAGGACCACGATGGTCCTCGACGCCATCGAGATGGCCAGGTGGTCACGCGGCACCCAGCTCGACGGGCTGCGGTGTCACAGCGACGCGGGCAGCCAATTCACGTCGATTCGCTACGGAGAACGACTGGCTGAGATCGGTGCGGTGCCCTCGATCGGCACCGTCGGGGATTCGTACGATAACGCCCTTGCCGAGACCGTGAACGGCTACTACAAGGCCGAGCTAATCCGCGGCCCCGCACGCCAGGGACGGCCCTGGAAGAGCATCGAGGATGTCGAGCTCGCCACCCTGTCCTGGGTCCACTGGCACAACCACGACCGCCTCCACGGCTACCTGGGCGACGTCCCGCCAGCAGAGTTCGAGGAAGCGTTCTACGCTACGCAACGGTCCGACCACCCCTTGGTCGGAATCCAATAGCCCGAGCCTCCACCAGACCCNCACTGGCACAACCACGACCGCCTCCACGGCTACCTGGGCGACGTCCCGCCAGCAGAGTTCGAGGAAGCGTTCTACGCTACGCAACGGTCCGACCACCCCTTGGTCGGAATCCAATAGCCCGAGCCTCCACCAGACCCAGTGCGGTTCAACCAGTCGGGCGTCGACCTCCGCCGAGGTGTGTTGCCAGAAGCCCACGTCGAGGAGCGTACGTGGCAACCGGGCACGCGCACCCCCGATCCACGGCGAGGCGTCAGGCCGCGTGAACTTCCTGGCGGAAGCACTTGCATTCGATGTCGGAAAAATGCGACATTGAAGTCATGACATCGGACGTAGCGTCGGACGCGAAGGCGGGCGGAGGGAACTTCTTTCCTGCGTCGGTGTCCGCCGTGTCCAGCATTCCTGCGCCGACGACGAAGGCTGCTCGGCCTGGCCTGACCTTGGCACAGCGCGTAGCCGCAGTGCCGGGGCTCGGGCGCGCCGATCTACGGACCGCGGATGCAACCGCGATGTCCGCCACCCTGCTGGATCTTTGGGCCGCGATGACGAACCGCCCCGCGCAGGAGCTTGCGGCGGGGGAGATGCATCCCGATGGAACCGCGCGGATCAGCAGCCAGGTTGCGGTGTGGCTGATCGGCCGGGTGTCCCAGGCATACGGGTGTCGCAAGCTGGTGAACCTGTCGCGCGTGAAGGACCTCGAGTCACTTCGCAGCCTGGGCGGACTCACCGGGCTCCTGAGATCAGTGATCAACGCCGATTCGGAAGGCACCTTGGTATGAGCGTCTACATCGAGCCGGCTGCCAACATCAGTGAGGCATGGCTGCGCACCTTGGAACGAGTTGCCGACGGAGGCGGGCACGCAGTCAACGTGATCACGACGGTCACGGACCCGCTGGCACCCGAGACCGAAACGATCCGCGCGGCGCTAGATGCCGTCATGGCGGTACCGCGAAAGAAGGTGCGCGTGCAGCCCGTCGACACGGTCTCGGGAACGCTGTTCCCTCACGAGGTCTACGCCGACACTGGACTCACGTTCAGTCCTGACATGGACGACGATGCGCTAGCCAAGTTGGACGCAAGTGCCGCAGACCTCTACGAGTGCTACGGGGAAATGCTGCCTATCCTGACGACTGACACGGCAAACCAAAATGGAACCTACTTCGGACGGATGGTCAGCTGGCCCGGCAAGACTGGAGGTGGGAGGAACCAACTCGCCGACCGAATCAAGCACTTCCGTAGCGCACGTGCACGGAATGTCGGCCAGCGGAATCTCGAGGACATTGCGGTCGGAGGAGAAGCTGACCTGTTCGACATGCCAGAGGGTCTCCAGGTCTATGCAGCCAGCGACCTGCGCGAATATGGATTCCCGTGCCTGGTTCATGTAGACCTCACGCTGTACCAGAACCGCATCAGCATGGCTGCCACGTACCGGCACCAGTATCTGGTGACCAAGGCCTACGGCAATCTGCTCGGACTTAGCCGACTGCTCGGGTTCCTCGCCCAGCAGACCGGCTACGGTGTCGGGGAATTGATGGTCAATGCAACCTTCGCGGATGCAGAGCACAGCAACTACACCAAGGCCGGCGTGGCCGAACTGATCACTGCCGCCAACGTGGCGCAGTAGACATGTGTGCCACCGAAGTCGGCGTCGACATGGTGAGCATCAGCCAGATGGCCTCCATGCTCGAGGCATCCGGGCAGACCTACCGCGATCTGTGCTGGAGCCCCGCAGAACAGGCCTACTGCGGAGACTCTGCAGCAAGGTACGCAACGCGATGGGCGGCCAAGGAGGCTGCCATGAAAGCACTGGGTCACGGCATCGGAGAGGTCGATCCGCTTGACATCGAGGTCCTCGCCCACGAAGGCCAGCGCCCCCTGCTGCGACTGTCAGGAACAGCGGGCGCGTTCGCCCAACAGGCAGGTGTGTCGCTGAGCCTGTCGATCAGCCACGAGGGCGACCTCGCCACCGCATTCGTGATCGCAACCCGGTGCTGCACGAACCACGCCTCTGAAGATCTGTGATGCCCGGCGCCAACGTCGACGAGCCAAATTGGAAGGAGATGAACATGGACCTGAACGAACAGCAGGCAGTGGGGCAACGGCTAAGGAGTGCTCGCGATACTCTTGGTCTGACCCAAGAGGACGTTGCAGGCGCGCTCGGGATCCAGCGGACCAGCGTCATCGCTATGGAGGCAGGCAAACGGAACGTAAGTGCGCTGGAGCTTCGCAGACTCGCTCGGATCTATCGTCGCAATGTGGCCTGGATTCTCGGCGAAGAACCTGACGCAGAGATTGCTGGCGACAACGGCGCGCTCTTCCGAGCGACCGCGGAACTCTCGCCGGAGGACAAGGAGCAGGTGCTCCGGTTTGCCGAGTTCTTGGCCGCCGCGAAGGCTCAACAGACCTCCAAGCCTCGAACCCGGACGGCGCGCACGCGCCCCCTTGTCGATGGAGACTGAGCGTGGTCACGATGCAGGCGCGCCGTCACGCGCTACAAGAAGCGGATGCCCTCCTGCGTGAACTTGACGTTCCGCAGGACGCGCCGGTCGACGTCTTCGCACTGATCGAGAAGCTCGACCTCGAGCTCGTCTTCAACAACCTCAGGACGATCCTCGGTGCGTTGGTTCCTCATGGAGATGGCGGCATCATGCTCAGCACCCAGCGGGGCGCCGCCGTCCAGCGCTACACCGCCGCCCACGAGATCGGGCACTGGGTCCTCGATCACGAAGCGGCGTTCGACACTGAGGCGGATCTGTACTACCCGACGCACGATCGCGAGCAACTCGCCCAGATCTTTGCCAGCCAGCTACTCATGCCCCCGCCTTTGGTCTACGCCACCGCCGGCCGGTACGGCGTCACCAACTCGCCCACAGCCACAGGCCCGTCGGTCTACTCGATGGCTCGCGACATGGGCGCCAGCTACGAAGCCGTCGTGCGCCAGCTGGACAACCTCGACCTGATCAGTCGGAACAAGCGAGACGAGTTGCTCGCGATCCAGCCCGCCATCATCAAGGCGCAACTCGCACTGGGACACCGGCCTGCCGGAAACGTCGATGTCTGGCCCGTGGACGATCGCTCCTCCGGCGGTGCGATCGCAGTGACCGAGGGTGACGAAGTCATCGTCATGTTGCCCGAGAACCGCACCACTGGCTACAAATGGCTCACCGAGGACGATCTCCAGGCACGAGCCCGGCGACGCGTCCATCCGGCGCCGCCGACCGAGAGTGGTGCTCAGGCGCCCGGTCCCGAGCTGGGCTGGGCTCCGCCCGCCACTCTTGCTGCCCGGCCGCGCCAGGACGTAGACCGCGCTCTGCTCGCCATCCGTGGCAACGCTGGATCGACGCGCATCCTGCCGGGCGCGGAGCCCACAGGCGAGGAAACTGACGAGCTAGGCCGTGAGGGCGATGAAACCCTAGACCTCCAAGCGGGTCCCAGACTCCGCCCCGTGGAAGACGTCTATCGCTCCTCATGGACTGCAGCCCGGCCGTCGGAGCTGCGCGCGTTACGCAGGTCTATCGCTCGCGGTGAGCCGCTCCAAGCAGCGATTGACCGGCCTCCCGCGCCCGCACACGGTGCGGTTGATTCCACAGCACCCTCAGCTGCAGATCTCCTGGTCGGAGGGACCGGAACCCGTGTCCTTGCGCTGCGCTCGAGCGGAGAAGGCCGCGATACGTTTCGGCTCGTATACAGCTCCGCATACGACCCCAGCGCGGCCTCAACAGAGTCCTACGAGATAGACGTCACGATTGCGCGGGCGCCGTCCACCGCCCGGCGGCAGCACCACCTCAGCGTGGCCGCCGAGCCCAGGGGCGACGACGAACCAACGGAGGCGCAGGGTCATGACCAAGGCGGGCCCGACGGAGTCGACGGTGACTAACGCTCCCGCTCCCGGCCAAGCTCCCGCGCCTCGCCCAGACGTCGATCTCCGCGGCCGAATCTCCAGTCCGCTAATGAGCCAAGGCCCGAGACCACTGTGCGTGCCGATCTCGCTCAGCCACGCGCACGATGCGCTCGGCGGATCGGGCCCGAGTGTGGACACAGCCAAGGCGCCAGAGGCGATCTGGTGGCACTGCGCGCAGCGCGGCCAAACCCACCCCGACGGCATGGATCTCAACCACGCCGGCGACGCATTGGCGGGTTCGGGCCAACCTCCGTTGAGCGAGTGGCCTTGGAACCCGAACCTGGGGTACGGGACCGAAGACCCGCCCGCCACGACAGGCGCGCCGCCGTGGCAGCAGGCCAGGACGCTTACTTTCGAACCCTCGCACGACGGCGTCGAACATCGAATCGAGGATGCGCTTGCCGCGGGGTACCCCGTGGTGCTGGTCGTCGAGGTCACCCACGAGTTCGAAAACCCAGCCCCAGACGGCTCGATCGACGTGCCCGACATACGCAGCCCGGCCGGCGACTACCACGCAGTACTTGTCGTCGGATGCGCCACGGACCCCGTCATGGGACGACGGCTGCTGATCCGCAACAGCTGGTCCGAAGCTTGGGGCGCGGCAGGTTACGGCTGGCTTCCCCTGGACTATCTCGTGGCAAACGCCGTCCAAGCGGCAGTCGTCGTCACCCAACGACCCTGAAGCAAAGGAACAGAAAATCAAATGGACATCAGTGAGTACCAGCGCCGATCGGCTGCCAGCGACATCCTGCCCGACGATGACCTCACCTTGATCCTGCTCGGACTCGCCGGCGAGGTCGGCAACCTCTCGGCCGAGTACAAGAAGCAACAGCGCGACACCATCGGCTACCGGGCATTTCGCGACGAGGTCCGCGAAGAGCTCGGCGACCTCGCCTGGTACGCCGCCGCCCTCGCACGCCGCTGCAACCTCGACCTCGATGAGATTCTCCAGGACAACCTCCACAAGACGGAGCTCAGATTCAATCGCCCCGCCAACCCGCCTCCGCATCGGCTGTTTGATGATGAGCGGCCAGAGGATGAGCAGTTCCCGCGCCAGATCGACATCACCTTCACTGAGACCATTGAGACTGACCGCGGGGCACGCCCAGTCCCCGTCGTGCGCATCTACCGCGGGACTGACGCCGTTGGCGATCCACTCGACGACAACCGCGATGACAACGACGACTACCGCTACCACGACGCACTCCACCTTGGACACATGGCGGTCCTCGGATGGTCCCCAACGCTTCGTGGCCTGCTCAACGTGAAGCGCAAGGGTGATCGTGACGTCGACCGCATCCAGGACGGAGGCCGTTCAGCGGCCCTTGAGGAGGGTCTGACTGCCTACGTATTCTCCGTCGCTACCGAGCACAGTCTGTTTGCCACCAGCGACCGCGTGCCCGCCGACCTCATCAGGGCCTGCCAACGAATGACCAGCCATCTGGAAGTGGCTGAACGAAGCACGGCTGACTGGGAGTACGCGATCCTCGCTGGCTACCGAGCCTTCCGCGAGCTGCGCGACCACCGCGGAGGCACGCTTCACGCCGACCTTGACGCCCGTAGCCTCAGCTTCATCCCTCCGACCCGCTGAGCACGGGAGTCAGCGCCATGTCACCGAACCCCCTAGTTCTCGCGCAGGGAAGCGTGGTCGTTTTTGAAGGCCTCGACAAGGCCGGCAAGTCCACTCAACTAGATCGGATGAGGCAGGTCGTTGACCCGGTCAGCACGACGTTCGTGCACATGCCGTCCGGCTTCAGTGGCTTCACCGGCGGGGTCTATGCCCTGCTGGAGGATCAAGACACCCGGCCGACCGATCCTCTCGCGCGACAACTCGCCCACCTGGCCTGCCACAGCGAATCCATGGCAACTCTTGCGACGAAGGCCAAGAGCGGCGCGCTTGTCCTCGACCGCTGGTGGTGGTCAACGTTGGCCTACGGCTGGTACGGCCGGGGGGAAATCGGCCTCGGAATCGACGAGCGCACCTTCCGGGCCCTTACAGAAGCCATCTGGGCGCCACTGTTTGCTGACGTGGTCTTCCTCTTTCGCCATACCTACGAAGCCGACAGCAACAACGTTGACGGAGTGTCAGGGGGCTACCAGACGATTGCCGACCAGAGTCCCACGACCGTGATCCACGTCCCTGCCTTGGGTGAGGAGGAAACCCACGAGCTCCTGGTGGGTGAACTCAGGCGGCTCGGCCTCATCGTCGGCTGACATCCCTGCGCATAGGCGGGCATGAGTCAGGCCGTGGTTACGGTTGCGAGACCCCACTTCGGCGGAAAGAACGGGGCGGCCAGGCGGCCGTTTGGCGAGAACTGCTGCTTGATGCGCGTGCGGTTGCCGAGCCCACGCCGATCCGGATGCATGACACGGGCGTACTTGTCGGTCTCGCAGAACAGATTCTGACAATCGATCAGCTTCAACGGTCGGCCGAAAAGATCAACGAAGTCAATCCCGTAGAAGTCGAGTTGCTCGTTCTGCGTCTCGACCATCATTCGGATCAGGTCAGCCGGATCAACGCCGTCCGCGTTGGGGAAGCACTTCGCGAGACCGCTGAGCGCTCCCGGTCCGGCGACGACGAAGTCATCCTCATCGAAGTCGATCAGAGTGGAGTAATTCAGGTCGATCGTCAGCTGGTAGGCGAGAAATGGACCTAGGGACGGAAACTTGATCAGCCGGGAGAAGACTGCCTCGAGCGAGGGAGCACTGGCGAGGTCACGTTCCAAACCGCTCGTCATCATGTGCTCGATGAGCCGCAAGTGGTTGCGGTGCTTGCGCCGCTCGCCGAAGGGCGGCGGCGGCACGATATAGGCGGCCGAGTAGACGCGTTGGCCGCGAGCCAGCCGATCGTCAAGAATGCGCGAGTATCGCTCAACGTCGAAGTCGTCGATAGTGATCTCCCCGCGTGCTTCCTCAAGCGCTGCCCAGGTCTCGGGCTTGTTGAAGAAGCGGAACAACAGGACCCGGAGCAAGACATCCTCCGGGTCTTGCGTGCCGCTGTAGATCACCTTAATCAAGTCTTGCGAGACTCTGTCGGCCGCACGGTAAGCGTTCGTGAACCGATACTGAGTCACCACTGGGTCTTCGGTCCAGGGTGGAGCCTGACCCTGAAGCCGAGCGTGATAGACCCGTTGCCGCTCCGCCGCAAGCGTCCAGTAACTGCGCAGGACTTCGCTGCCGACAATCTGCCGTTCGCCAAGGGTTCCAGTCCACACGGCGTCATCTTCTCGCAGATCGCCGCCCGCGAGTGCTGCGACTGGCCAGAAGCCCGGCTGGGCGTCAGTTGGTTCCATGCTCACAGGTGCCCCTGCGCTCCCCAGCCTTCGCTACGGCTTCAGTCAGGGCGACCGGTCGGTCGCTCCCAGGGCTTGCTCATTTCAACCCCGTTCGCGACAAGCACCGCCCTCACAGGGTTCGCCGTCGTGCCGAATCTTGCCGCGATCCGAGCCAGTGACCAGCCGTCGTCGTAGAGCTGGATTGCGCTCTGGATGCTCTCCGG
Source organism: Janibacter massiliensis (assembly GCF_900289115.1). Classification (GTDB taxonomy): domain Bacteria; phylum Actinomycetota; class Actinomycetes; order Actinomycetales; family Dermatophilaceae; genus Janibacter_A; species Janibacter_A massiliensis. Next base: position 1,087,515 of record NZ_LT985196.1, read on the forward strand.
CTCCAGTCGGTCACGCCGAAGGCGGACGCCTTGTCGACGCAGGTGGGCGACCACGGTCTTCCGGTGGATCCCGAAGGCCTTGGCCAGGTTCGCAGTGCTTGTGCCAGACCTGTACTCGGCCACCAGTGCGTCAATCTGGGTTGGAGTCAGGAATGTTTGAACTTTCCCAACCGCAGCCACGACCGGCCCCCGAACGTCGCGAACGGAGGTTTCCAGCGTCCTCTTCTGGCTTCGGTACTGGCCCTGTGACCAGCGAGAATGGACTGCCTGGTGGGCCTGGCAGGTGTTCTCAAAGTCTCTACGGAGGTCCACCCGATGACGATGGCCTCCGCCCCGCCGGTCGGAGGCCATCGCCGTTCTCATCGGGGGAGGACCGGGGTCACTTCGTCATCGCCCGCTGGTACTGGCGGATCGACAGGGGGACGAAGATCGCGAGGATCACGGCGACCCACGCGAGGGTGTAGATCTCCGCGTGCTGCAGCGCCCACGTGTACTCGGCCTGGGATCGCACGGCAGCCTCGGGCATCCCGTTCCCGGCCATCGCACCGAGGTTGCCGAAGTTCTCCCGGGCGGCGTGCGTCAGGGTCGAGACCGGGTTCCACCCGGCGAACGTCCGCAGGACCGAGGGCATGTTCTCCGACGGCACGAAGGTGTTGGCGATGAACGTCAGGGGGAAGATCACCATGAACGACGCGTTCCCGACGACCTCGGGCGAGCGGACCTTCAGGCCGACCCACGCCATGATCCAGCTGACCGCGTAGGCGAACAGCAGGAGCAGGGCGAAGCCGATCACCGCGCCGAGGACCCCGTCGCGGATCCGCCAGCCGATGATCAGCCCGGTCAGGGCCATGACGACGAGCGAGATCGTGTTGTTGACGACGTCGGAGAGCGTCCGGCCCGCGAGGACCGCGCCGGGGTGCATCGGCAGGGTGCGGAACCGGTCGATGACGCCCTTCTGCATGTCCTCTGCCATGCCGTAGCCGGTGAACGTGCCCCCGAAGACGACCGTCTGCGCGAACACGCCGGCGAGGAGGAACTCGCGGTAGCCGCGCGGGTCGCCCGGCGCGAGCGCACCGAAGACGAACCCGAAGAGCAGGACGAACATGATCGGCTGCAGCGTCGTGAACACGAGCAGGTCCGGGACCCGGCGGATCTTGATGATGTTCCGCCGCATGATGGTCAGCGAGTCGCTCACGAGGTGGTTCATGCGCTCTGCTCCGAGTCGGTCGCGGCGTCCCCGCTGGTGCGGTGGCCGGTGAGGGTGAGGAAGGCGTCGTCGAGGGTGGGGCGACGGATGCCGATGTCCTGCACCGTCACCTGGCGCTCGGTGAGGCGCCCGACGGCCTCGACGATCGCGTGCGGCCCGGTCGCCACCGGAAGCGTCAGCGTGCGCGTGTGCTCGTCGCGCTCGATCTCGCCGATGGACAGGTCCGCCAGCACCCCGGCCACCTCGTCGAGGCGGTCGGCCTCGGCGATCGTCACCGACAGGCGCTCCCCGCCGACCTGCGCCTTGAGGTCGTCGGCGGTGCCACGGGCGATGATCCGGCCCTGGTCGACGACGACGATGTCGTGGGCGAGCTGGTCGGCCTCCTCGAGGTACTGGGTCGTGAGGAGGACCGTCGTGCCGTCGGCGACGAGGTCGGCGATGACCTGCCACATGTCCCCGCGGCTGCGCGGGTCGAGCCCCGTCGTCGGCTCGTCGAGGAAGACGACCGGCGGGCGGGCGACGAGCGCCCCGGCCAGGTCGAGCCGCCGCCGCATGCCGCCGGAGTACGTCTTCGCCGGGCGCTCGGCGGCGTCCTCGAGCCGGAAGTCGCGCAGCAGCTCGGCGGCGCGGGCCCGGGCGGCCGAGCGGCCCAGGTGGTACAGATCGCCGATCATCTCGAGGTTCTCCCGCCCCGAGAGGTACTCGTCGACCGCGGCGTACTGGCCGGCCACCCCGATCCGGCGCCGGACGCCGAACGGGTCGGCGACGACGTCGACCCCGGCGACCCGCGCGCTGCCGGCATCGGGCCGGATGAGGGTGGACAGGATGCGGACGGCGGTCGTCTTCCCCGCACCGTTGGGACCGAGGACCCCGAGCACCGTGCCCGTGGGGACGGCGAGGTCGATGCCGCGCAGGGCCTCGACGTCCCGGTACCGCTTGCGCAGGCCGTGGGCCTCGATGGCGAGATCGCTCATGCCCGCCACGGTAGGGGAGGGGTCCGACGACGGCGACGGCCTCCTCGCTGCGGCACAATGGCGGCCAGACCCGAGGCTCCAGGAGAGGACCGTCGTGCAGCAGGACCTGCGTTCCTACATCGACCACCTGCGCGAGGACGGCTACACCGTTCGCGACGACCACGGCGAGGACCCCGACCTCATCGACCCGGGCGGCAACGCCGTCGACACGTGGCGGGAGAACTACCCGTACGAGGAGCGGATGTCCCGCGACCAGTACGAGGTCGAGAAGTACCTGCTGCAGATCGAGCTGCTGAAGTTCCAGTACTGGACCCAGGAGACCGGCGCCAAGCACGTCATCGTCTTCGAGGGTCGTGACGCCGCCGGCAAGGGGGGCACGATCAAGCGGTTCATGGAGCACCTCAACCCGCGAGCCGCGAGGGTCGTCGCCCTGACGAAGCCGAGCGACCGCGAGGCCGGGCAGTGGTACTTCCAGCGGTACATCCGCCACCTGCCGACCTCGGGCGAGATCGTCCTGTTCGACCGCTCCTGGTACAACCGCGCCGGTGTCGAGCGGGTCATGGGCTTCTGCTCCGACGAGGAGTACGAGCGCTTCATGCACCAGACGCCGCTGTTCGAGGAGATGCTCTTCGACTCGGGGATCTCGCTGACGAAGTTCTGGTTCTCGGTCACCCAGTCCGAGCAGCGGACCCGTTTCGCCATCCGCCAGATCGACCCGGTCCGCCGGTGGAAGCTGTCTCCGATGGACCTGGAGTCCCTCTCGCGCTGGGAGGACTACACCCGCGCCAAGGAGGAGAACTTCCTGCGCACCGACACCGACCACGCCCCGTGGATCACGATCAAGAGCAACGACAAGAAGCGGGCGCGGATCAACGCGCTGCGGCACTTCCTCAACCAGTTCGACTACGAGGGCAAGGACCCCGAGGTCGTCTTCCCAGCCGACCCGAAGATCATCTCCCGCGCCCGCGACACCGTCGGCGACTGATCGGGAGGCGACCTACTCCCCGCACACGGCGAGGAACGCCCCCATGTCGAGCAGACCCTCGACGCAGCGGGGCGTCGTCGCCGTGAGCAGGGGGGAGCGGACCACGTAGGCGGCCCACTGCCCGCGCGAGATCGCGACGTTGAGGCGGTGCCGGTCGGTGACGAAGGCAAGACCGCGGGAGGACTCCTCCGGGGCGGACGAGGCCATCGTCAGGATGGCGACCGGGGCCTCCTGCCCCTGGAACTTGTCCACCGTCCCGACGGGCACGTCGTCCAGCCCGGCGTCCTCGAGGGCCCGACGAACGGTGTGGACCTGTGCGTTGAACGGCGCGACGACGCACACGTCCGACGGTTCGAGCGGGCGCGGCAGCTCCCCGGCGGCCGCGGTCCACGGCCGCCCGACGAGGTCGCGGACGAGGTCGACCACCGCGTCGGCCTCCTCGGGGGAGGCCGTCGTGCGACCGGTGTGGTCGACGTCGACGACGTGGACCCCGGGGGCGATCCCGTCGAGGGACCGGTCACTCGTCTGCGGCACCTTTGCACGGAGGGCGCCGGCGTACGCCAGGTGCGAGACCGTCTCGGTCAGGGCCGGGTGCATCCGCCACGTCGTCTCGAGGAAGTAGCCGAGCTCGGACGGGATGACCTCGGTGTGCTCCCCGAGGAGCCAGCCGAGCGCCGAGGTGTCGACCGGATCGGGGTGGGTGCCCTGGCTCACCTGCGGGAGCTGCTGCGGGTCCCCCAGGAGCAGGAGGTTGTCGGCCGCGACCGAGCAGGCGAGCGTCTTCGCCGTCGAGAACTGCCCGGCCTCGTCGACGACGAGGAGGTCCAGCTCACCCCGACCGACGACGTTCTCGTTCGTCATCGCCCACGCCGTACCGCCGACGACGTAGCCCCGGCCCCGGTCACGGAGGTCCGCGGCGAAGCCTGCGAGGTCCGTGGTCCGGGTCCACGGCAGGACGTCCGGGTCGGACCCATCACCCGCCTTCCCTCCCGGGTGGTGGGCGAGCTGATCGCGCGGGACGCCGGCCTCGGCGCACGCGCGCAGGACGTTGGTGATCGCCGCGTGCCCCTGCGAGGTGACACCGATCCGCCAGCCGTCGCCGACGAGCCGGGCGATGACCCGGGAGGCGACGTACGTCTTGCCCGTGCCGGGCGGGCCCTGGACCGCGAGGTAGGAGTGGTCGAGGTCCGTCAGGGACGCCACGAGGGCGTCGACGTACCGTCCGTCACCGTCCTCGACGGGAGCGAGCCCGTGCCTCGACCGCGTCCGCGGCGGGATCCGGCGCAGCAGGTCGACACCCGCCGACCGCGGCAGATCCGGCCACGACCGCGCGACCTCGTCCCCGATCTCCCGCAGCGCGGCGTCGATGCTCTTCGTCGTGACGAAGTCCCACGGGATGAAGCCGGTGGGCAGGACGTCGTGCTCCGGGCAGCCCTTCTTCAGCGACTCCTCGAGGAGAATCACGTCGTGCCCGTCCTCGTGGGTCGACCCGATGACGACGGCCGATGGCTCGCAGGTGTGGAGGTTCCGCGGGCCGCACTCGGTGCCCGGCGGGTGGACGCCGGTGTACACCGCGCGGCCCTTCGTGCCGTCGCCCGCCGGGCTCGACCCGAGGGCACGGCCCTCGAGCCGCAGCACCCTCCGTGGCAGGCTCCGTGCGCTCGGCCTCGCCCAGTCGGAGACGACCTCCACCCGCTCCGCGACGAAGACCCCGGTGTCGTCGGCCCACTCGTCCTGGGGCGAGGCGAGCCGTTCGAAGTGAGACCACCAGAACGGCTTGTTCTCGCGGCGATGGAACTGCTGCGCGGCGGCGACCATCGCCAACGCCTGCTGCTCGGCGCTCCGCTCATGGGGCGGCACGTCGCCGAGCAGGCCGCGCAGCCGCGCCTCGACCGCGACCGCATCGGCCCAGGCAGCGGAGTCGGCCTCGCTCGACGCGCGAGCGTCGTCCACCTGGTCCCCGGCGTCGGCAGGGTCCTGGGCGTGCGCGAGCAACCAGTCCCGCAGCCGGAGGGTCGAGACGCAGTCGTACTCGTTGTACTCGGCGATCCGCTCCAGCTTCTCCGCGGCCCGCTCACCCGCCCCGGCGATGAGCGCATCGAGGTACTCCTGATACTCGACGATGGACTCGGCGCCGCCGGTGACGCCCTCGTCGTCCCGCAGCTGGTCACCCATGTAGAGCGGCTCGAGCTTCTTGATGCTGTACGAGGGGCTCCCGACCCGGACGGCCGCCTTGACCGCCGGGTAGAGGTCGACGAAGACCCCGGCCCGCAGCAGGTCGTCGAGCTCCTGCTCGCACTCGCCGTACCGCACGGACAACCGCTTGAGCGCGGCGGTCTCGTAGGAGGAGTAGTGGTAGACGTGCATCCCCGGGTAGCGGCCCCGGAGCTCGACCACGTGCCCGAGGAAGTCGCGCAGCGCCTGCCGCTCTCCGGCGCGGTCGTGCGCCCACAAGGCCGTGAAGCGCGGCTCCTCCGTCCCGTTCTCGACGTCGACGAAACCCCAGAGGTATTCCAGCCCCCACACGTCGCTGCCCGGCTCGGCCCACATCGGGTCGCCCTCGAAGTCGAAGAAGAGGTCCCCGGCGCTCGGCGCAGGAAGTCGACCGAGGTCGGTCGGGGAGAAGACCTCGTACGGGAGGACCCCTTCGTCGGCGGACTCTCGGGCGACCTGGAGGCGGGCCTGCGCGGCCAGCCGTCCCAGCCGCTCGGCCCCGACCCCGGGCACCGGCTCGACCCGCACGGCGAGGTCGTCGATGGTCGTGACCCCCGCCTTATGCAGCGCGGCCCTGGTCCGGGGGCGCATCCCGGCGACGAGCACGAGGTCCCGCTCGCGCTCCGCCGCCGCCGAGCACGCGTCGCAGCGGCCGCAGGCGAGCACCCCGGACGTACCCCAGGCGACCGGGTCCTGGCCCTCACGGTGGGAGGCGGTCAGCTCCTCGGCACGCCGACGCCGAGCCCGCGCGACGGGCAGCACCTCCCGCGTGGGCACCTCGCTCGCCGCCCCCGTCCCCAGGACGAGCCGGAGCCGGTCGGCCACCGGTACGTCGAGCGCCCCGAGGACGTCCGCGTACGCACCGACCTGCAGGAGCGCGGCGACGTCCTCGCGCCGGGCGAGCTTGGTGTCGGTGACGACCCAGCCGCCGGAGGGGTCGCGCACGAGGAAGTCCGCGAGGCCGAGGAACGACCCGTCGAAGAGCGTCGCCTGGTAGACGACACCTGCGTCCGAGCGGAGCGCGTCGAGCGTCGCGGCGCACGCGGCCTCGAGGTCCGTGCGGGATCGGGTCGGGGCCGCCGGCGGTTGGACGACGTGGTGATCCCGGCGCAGCCGCAGCAGCTCGCGCTGCTCGTGCGCGTTCCCGAGGTCGGCCAGGCGGGCGAGCATCGGGTCGTCGGTCGTCGCGAGTGGTTCGGACCGCCCGAGCGCGACGTCCAGCTCGGCGAGCAGGGCGAACTCGCACGCGGCTGCCGTCCGCAGGTCACGCGCGCTGAGGACGAGGTCGCCGCCGGGGCCGTCGGGGAGGAACATGCCCCCAACCTACGAGCCGGCACCGACAACGCCGGTGCGATCACCGGCTCGCCGGCAGGACCGTCAGCGCGCCGTCACACCCAGCTCGGCAGCCACATCCGGTAGCGCCAGTGGTCGTAGGGGATGACCTGTGCGGTGTAGATCGGCCAGTAGAAGGCGAAGAGCATGAGCGTGGCCAGGCAGTACGCCCCGACGAGCACGATGCCGACGTGGCGCCGGGTCTCCGAGGCGTCCTTCGGTCCCAGGACGAGGCCGAGGACGAAGACCACCGTGAGGACGACGAACGGCTGGAAGGCGATCGAGTAGAACTGGTAGATCGTCCGGTGCTGGATGAGGAACCACGGCAGGTACCCGCCCGCGTAGCCCGCGAGGATCGCCCCGGCCCGCCAGTCGCGACGCCCGACCCAGTACCAGAGCAGGACGACGATCCCGGCCGCCGCCACCCACCAGATCGAGATCGTTCCCAGCGAGCTGATGGCCTTGCTGCACTTCTCGACGGTGCAGCCCTCCTGGCCGGTCGTCTTCGTCTCGTAGAAGAACGACGTCGGGCGCGCCTGGACGAGCCACGCCCACGGGTTGGACTGGTACTGGTGCGGGCTCGTCAGGTGGTTGTGGAAGTCGAGGATCTCCTTGTGGTACTGCCACAGCGAGCGCAGCGGCCCCGGGACCCAGCCCCAGCCGGCGGGTGCGGGGTTGGTCCACGCCCACTGCCGGTCGTACCCGCGGTCGGTCGCGAACCACCCCGCGAACGAGGCGACGTACGTGACGAGCGTCCCGCCGACGATCGTGACCGCCGCCTGCGGGGCGTCCTTGATCAGGCCCGCGCGCAGCCAGTTCCGCACCCCCGCCGCCCGGTGGGCGCCCATGTCCCACAGCACCGTGAGCAGACCGAAGACGACGAGGTAGTAGAAGCCGGACCACTTCGTCCCCGCGCACAGCCCGATGCTCACCGCCGCGACCCAGCGCCACGGGCGCAGCCCGAGCCAGGGCCCCCACTGCAGGCGCGTGCCGGTGGGGATCTCTGCGACCTTGCGGGCGAGGATCGCGCGGCTCGCGTCCCGGTCGACCAGCAGCGCCCCGAACGCCGCGAGGGCGAAGAACATGACGATGATGTCGAGCAGGCCCGTGCGGGAGTGGACGAAGTGGTGGCCCTCGAACGCCGTGAGGAACGCGGCGATGCACCCCAGCAGCGTCGAGCCGAACATCCGCCGCGCGATCCGCCCCACCATGAGGATCGAGACCGTCCCGAGGAGCGCCACGGAGAAGCGCCAGCCGTAGGACGACGTGGGGCCGAAGAGCCACTCGCCCGCGGCGATGATCCACTTGCCGACCGGCGGGTGGACGACCATGTCGCCCTCGGTCGTCCTGAACACCTCGAGGGTGCCGCGGGTGAAGCTCGGGTCGACCTTCTCGCCCTCGCCCTTCCACCGCATCTCGACGCCGTAGCGCATCATCGAGACGCCCTGCTTGACGTAGTACGTCTCGTCGAAGACGAGCTGGTGGGGACGGTCGAGCTGCCAGAACCGGATGAAGCCGCCGACGATCGCGATGAGCGTCGGGCCGAGCCAGCCCCACAGCGCGTCGCTGGGCCGGAATCCGAGCAGGCGGGCACGCAGCTGCTCGGCCCGGGTCATGGCGGCCATCGTAGGCGGCGGTCACGCGCCGCCTGTCAGGATGACCGGCATGCCCCTCGTCCTCGCCGCGACCCCGATCGGGGACCCCACCGACGCCTCGCCCCGGTTGCGGGCGGAGCTCGCGACCGCGGACGTCGTCGCCGCGGAGGACACCCGGCGGTTGCGCCGCCTGTGCGCCGCGCTCGAGGTCGAACCGGCCGGCCGCGTCGTCAGCCACCACGAGCACAACGAGCGCGAGCGCGCCGAGGACCTGCTCGAGGCGATGCGCGGCGGCGCTCGGGTGCTCGTCGTCACCGACGCCGGGATGCCCTCGGTCTCCGATCCCGGCTACCGGCTCGTCCGTGCGGCCGTCGACGCGGACCTCCCGGTGACGTGCGTGCCGGGTCCGAGCGCGGTGCTCGCGGCGCTCGCCGTCTCCGGGCTGCCGGTCGACCGGTTCTGCTTCGAGGGGTTCGCCCCGCGAAAGCCGGGGGAGCGGGCCCGGGCGCTCGCCGAGCTCTCCGGAGAGCGGCGGACGATGGTCTTCTTCGAGGCGCCCCACCGCATCCACGACACGCTCGAGGCGATGGCCGAGGCCTTCGGCGGCGACCGGCAGGCGGCCGTGTGCCGCGAGCTGACGAAGACGTACGAGGAGGTCCGGCGCGGGCCGTTGTCGGACCTCGCGGCGTGGGCGGCCGGCGGGCTCAAGGGGGAGATCACGGTCGTCGTCGCGGGCGCCCCGGCGGTCGCGGTGGACCTGCCCGCCGGGGTCGCCCGCGTGGCGGAACGGGTCGACCGCGGCGAGCGTCTCAAGGACGCGTGCGCCGCGGTCGCCGCCGAGACCGGGCTGTCGAGGAAGGCGCTCTACGACGCTCACCTCGCGGCCCGCTGAGCCGCCCGCCGACACCCGTCCGGCGCCGCCTGCCCGCCGTCCGTCGCACCCCGCGGTCGCAACGGGCCGGGCATGCGCAACCCTGAGCGTGAGGTGGGAGTAGTTTTGCCCCGTGGCTTCCTCGACCCTCACCGCTCCCAAGCGCACCACGGGTGGCCGCTCCTCCATCGGGCTGAAGTTCCTCATGGCGGCCAGCGGTCTGCTCTTCGTGCTCTACGTCCTGCTCCACATGTACGGCAACCTCAAGGTGCTCGCCGGGGAGGAGGCGTTCAACGACTACGCCCACCACCTGCGCACCCTCGGTGAGCCGATGCTCCCGTACTCGGGCTTCCTCTGGGCCTTCCGGCTGCTGCTGATCGTCGCGCTCGTCACCCACGTGTACGCGGCGCTGACGCTGTGGAGCCGGGCGCGCTCGGCCCGCACGACGCGCTACCAGGTGAAGAAGGCGGTGACGGCGTCGTTCGCCAGCCGGTGGATGCGCTGGGGCGGCGTCGCGCTCCTGCTCTTCATCATCTTCCACCTGCTGCACTTCACGCTGCTCAAGCCGGACCTGAGCGACCGCTTCACGGCCGAGGAGATCAAGGCCAGCCCGTACGACATGGTCGTCGGCAGCTTCGAGAACCCGCTCCTCGTCCTGCTCTACACGCTCGCGATGATCGCGCTCGGCCTGCACCTCATGCACGGCGTGTGGAGCGCGGCCCAGACCCTCGGCGCCACGGGCACGCCCGCCAAGGCCCGGCTGTGGCAGACGGTCGGCAAGATCATCGCGGCCGTCGTCGTCGTCGGGTTCCTCATCCCGCCCTTCGCCATCCTCCTCAACATCGTCGGAAAGTGAGCGAGCAGAAGATGCCCTCAGGCCAGAACCCCGCCGACTCGCAGCCGGACCCGGAGGAGACCGCCGCCAGCCCCGCCGAGGACACCGGCAGCCGCGTCGACGACCCCGCCCAGGCCCCGGCCGGCACCTCGCCCGGCGCCCGCGTCGCCACCGCGCAGCAGCGCTCGGACGCCGGCGACCGCGGCAACCTCGTCCACGGTCTCTACCGCGAGGGCGACCCCATCGCGGACACCAAGGCCCCGGACGGCCCGATCGAGACCCGGTGGGAGCGCCACAAGTTCGAGAACGCGCTGGTCAACCCGGCCAACCGTCGCAAGCTCAGCGTCATCATCGTCGGCACCGGCCTGGCCGGCGCGTCGGCGGGCGCGACGCTCGGCGAGGCCGGGTACCACGTGAAGTCGTTCTGCTACCAGGACAGCCCCCGTCGTGCGCACTCGATCGCCGCGCAGGGTGGCATCAACGCCGCGAAGAACTACAAGGGCGACGGCGACTCGGTCTACCGGCTCTTCTACGACACGGTGAAGGGCGGCGACTACCGCTCGCGCGAGAGCAACGTCTACCGCCTCGCCGAGGTCAGTCGGAACATCATCGACCAGTGCGTCGCGCAGGGTGTCCCCTTCGCCCGTGAGTACGGCGGCCTCCTGGACAACCGCTCGTTCGGCGGCGTCCAGGTCTCCCGGACGTTCTACGCCCGCGGCCAGACGGGCCAGCAGCTGCTCATCGGTGCCTACCAGGCCCTCGAGCGGCAGATCGCGGCCGGCACGGTCGAGATGTACAGCCGCCACGAGATGCTCGAGCTCGTCGTCGTCGACGGCAAGGCCCGCGGGATCATCGCCCGCGACATGGTGACCGGCGAGATCGAGACCCACCTGGCGGACGTCGTCGTCCTCGCCTCCGGCGGTTACGGCAACGTCTTCTTCCTCTCGACGAACGCGATGGGCTGCAACGTCACCGCCGCGTGGCGCGCGCACCGCAAGGGTGCCTACTTCGGCAACCCGTGCTACACGCAGATCCACCCGACGTGCATCCCGCAGCACGGCGACAAGCAGAGCAAGCTCACGCTCATGTCCGAGTCGCTGCGCAACGACGGCCGGATCTGGGTGCCCAAGCGCGCCGAGGACTGCGACAAGGACCCGCGAGAGATCCCCGAGGCCGACCGCGACTACTACCTCGAGCGGATCTACCCCAGCTTCGGCAACCTCGTCCCGCGTGACATCGCCTCGCGGCAGGCGAAGAACATGTGCGACGAGGGTCGCGGCGTCGGCCCGGCGATCTCCGAGACCGGTCCCGACGGCCAGGAGCGCATGGTCCGCCGCGGCGTCTACCTCGACTTCGCCGACGCGATCGGGCGCCTGGGTCGGGACGCCGTCGAGGCGAAGTACGGCAACCTCTTCGACATGTACGCCCGGATCACGGGCGAGGACCCGTACTCGGTGCCGATGCGCATCTACCCGGCCGTCCACTACACGATGGGCGGCCTCTGGGTCGACTACGACCTCGAGTCGACGATCCCGGGCCTGTTCGTCGCCGGGGAGGCCAACTTCTCCGACCACGGCGCCAACCGACTGGGGGCCTCGGCGCTCATGCAGGGCCTCGCGGACGGCTACTTCGTCCTGCCGAACACGATCCGCGACTACCTCGCGCACGGGCCGTTCGAGCCCGTCACGCCGGAGCACCCGGCCGTGGTCGAGGCCCGGCAGAACGTCGAGACCCGGCTGCAGCACTTCCTCACGTGCAACGGCGAGCGCTCGGTGGACTCGATCCACAAGGAGCTCGGCGCGATCATGTGGGAGTACTGCGGCATGGAGCGCACCGAGGAGGGCCTCAAGCACGCGATCGAGCGGATCCGGGCCCTCAAGAACGAGTTCTGGACGAACTTGCGCGTCCTCGGCTCGGGCAACGGGCTCAACCAGAGCCTCGAGAAGGCCGGCCGCGTCGCCGACCTCATCGAGCTCGGCGAGCTCATGTGCATCGACGCCCTCCACCGCCGCGAGTCCTGCGGTGGTCACTTCCGCGCCGAGTCCCAGACCGAGGACGGCGAGGCGCTGCGCCACGACGACGAGTTCGCCTACGTCGCGGCCTGGGAGTTCACCGGCGGTGAGCGCCCGACCGACATGGGCGCGCCCGTCCTCCACAAGGAAGACCTCGTCTACGAGTTCGTCGAGATGAAGCAGCGGAGCTACAAGTGAGACTGACACTGAACATCTGGCGGCAGGCCGCCCCCGGCGTCGCCGGGAAGATGGAGACCTACCAGGTCGAGGACATCTCCGAGGACATGAGCTTCCTCGAGATGCTCGACGAGCTCAACGAGAACCTCATCGCGCAGGGGATCGAGCCGATCGCGTTCGACTCCGACTGCCGCGAGGGCATCTGCGGCACCTGCGGGATGATGATCTCCGGCATGGCGCACGGCCCCGAGGTCACGACGACCTGCCAGCTGCACATGCGCAGCTTCAAGGACGGCGAGACGATCACGGTCGAGCCGTGGCGGGCCGACGCCTTCCCGGTGATCAAGGACCTCGTCGTCGACCGGTCGGCCTTCGACCGGATCATCCAGGCCGGCGGGTACATCTCGGTCAACACGGGTGCGGCCCCGGACGCACACGCCACCCCGGTGCCGAAGCCGAACGCCGACCGCGCGTTCGACGCGGCCACGTGCATCGCCTGCGGTGCGTGCGTCGCGGCGTGCCCGAACGCGAGCGGCATGCTGTTCATGGGCGCGAAGATCACCCACCTCGGCGAGCTGCCCCAGGGGCAGGCCGAGCGGGACGCGCGCGTCGTCAACATGGTCGCCCAGCACGACGCCGAGGGCTTCGGCGGCTGCACGAACATCGGGGAGTGCGCCGCCTCGTGCCCCAAGGAGATCCCGCTCGACGTGATCTCCCAGCTCAACACCGACCTGCGGAAGGCCTCGGGCCGCCGCCGCTGACGGTGGACCTGACGGCGAGACGGTGGGGACGCGACGACTCGTAGGGGTCGTGGCCACGGTGATCGTGGCCACGACCCTGTCCGCGTGCGGCGGGGGCGGCCAGGCGCCGGTCACCCAGACCCAGACCCAGACCCCGGGCACGGGAGCCAGCGGCGACTCGGGGAAGAGCGTCGGATCACCGACGGTGACGCCCAACGGCGGCGGGACGGCCGACACCGGTGCCGCTGCCGGTGGGCGTTCCGCCGGTCCGGCTGGCCAGCCGCCGCGGTGGTGGCACGACACCGCGCTCGTCGCGCTCGATGCCGTCGAGACGATCACCGTCAAGGGCACCAGGCCCTTGGGCGACGGCGGGAAGGCCGACCAGGACAGGTTCACGGTGAGCGGGGAGTACCGGGGGTCGACCTTCCGGGTGACGTCGAGATCGCGCAGGCACGGGACGCTGGACATCGTGAAGATCAAGGGCACGGTGTGGCTCAAGGCCGACCAGCAGGCACTCGAGGAGCGTGAGCCGTTCGGGAGCAACCCGCCGGCCGGAGTCGTCGCGGGACGGTGGTTGAGGACCCCGGCGCGGGACGTCTCCGGCATCGTCACCCCGTACGTCCCGCGCGTCGTCGTCCGCGGACCGTTCAACACCGAGCCGCACCGACGGGAGTTCACGACCGCCGAGGTCGTGGTCCACGAGAAGACGCCGTCGGTCCTGCTGCGAACCCTGCTGCCCGGTGGTGGTCAGGGAGCCGCGATCCTCGACTCGAGCAACTTGCACCTCCGCGCGTTCGAGATCCCTGCGAGGGGACTGGCCCGCCAGAGGTATGACGTGAGCAGGTGGAACACCACGCTCCTGCCCGGGCCGCCACCGGGCAAGGCGGTCGTCATCGACAAGTTCGGCTGAGCAGCGCTCATCCGAGCCAGCCCGGCAGGCGCTCTGCGAGCAGAGCCCATCCGACGAAGGCCACGACGTCGATGAGGGTGTGGGCGATCACCAGGGGCAGCGCCCGCCCGGTGCGGGCGAACCATGCGGCGAAGACCACTCCCATGAGGACGTTCCCGACGAACGCGCCGAGGCCTTGGTACAGGTGGTAGGCGCCTCGGCCGAGAGCGGCGAGCGCGATCACCGTCCGCCACGACCAGCCGGCCTCGCGCCACCGTGTCGAGAGGTAGCCCACGCCGACGATCTCCTCGAGCGCGGCGTTCTGGGCGGCTGCCAGCACCAGGACGGGGATGGCCCACCAGACGTCGGGCAGGGCCGCCGGGGTGACGTGCGCGGTGATGCCGAGCGCCCGGCCGGCGGCGTACACCCCCAGCCCGGGTAGCCCGATGATCGCGGCGAGCCCGGCGCCGGCGGCGAGGTCCCGGCCGGGGCGGCGGCCGTCGATCCCCAGGCGTCGCGCTGCGCCAGCGCCGAGCAGGTGCAGCGCCAGGAGGACGGGCGCGAGCGCGAGGGCGATGCCCGTCAGCTGCACGAGGAGGTCGAGCCATGGTCGACCCGGCGCGTGCGAGGAGTTGAGCGTGGCATCGGCGGCAGCGATCCCGCCCGGCGCGGTCGCGGACCGGAGGAACGAGATCACCGACCAGATGGCGCTCGCCCCGATGGACACGAGGACGACGAGCCCGCTCTCGCGCAGGATCGTCCGTCGGCCCGGTGCCGGGTGCGCCGGGGGCGTGTCGGCGGTCATGCGGCCGACCCTAGGGCGGAGCGGCGCGGGTAGTGACGGTGAACGGCCCCGCGGCGCGGTGCGCTGCGGGGCCGTTCGGGTGGTCCGTGGGGCTCAGTGGCCGGTCGCGAGGTGGCTGTAGTAGCTGAACAGCGGCTCGCTGCGCTGGACGCGGATCCTGTGGTGCTGCATGAAGAACTCGGTCGCGGCGGCCGCGACGGAGACCAGGACGATCGCCAGCACGATGCCGCACGCGATGAGGGCCGACTGGAGGACGCTCTCGGCTGCGAGGTAGGACATGGTGTGGACCTTTCTACGGATGTAGTCCTTGCACCACTAAAACTACACCTGTAGTGGATGGGATGCAAGCCGGGCCGACCGATCTGCCGGGCGTATCGTGAGCAGCCCATTCGCTGTCGAGGAAGGACGTCTCCGTGAGCTCCGGGCCGAGGTCCACCCCGCGTACCCGACGCATCCTCGAGGCGGCGATCGCGATCATCGCCGAGCGCGGTCTGCGGGGCCTCACCCACCGGGCGGTCGACGCCCAGGCCGGCCTTCCGGAGGGCAGCACGTCGGGGTACTACCGCACTCGGCTCGCGCTCCTCACGGGTACGGCCGAGTTCCTCCGGGACCAGCTCCTCGGCGGTGTCGAGCACGCGGTCGGGCAGATCGGCTCCGCCCCGTCCGACGGTCTGGTCATCGACGCGGTCGTCGAGCTGCTCGACGGGTGGCTGGCCGAGCCGGCGATCATCGTCGTCGTGGCCGAGCTCAAGCTCGAGGGGCTGCGGACCCCCGAGATCGACGAGGCCTTCGCCGCATGGCGCGAGGAGCTCATCGACTTCGTCGCGCAGACGACGGCGCGGATCGGGTCCGACGACCCGCGGCTGAAAGCGACCGCCGTCATCGCCGCGCTCGAAGGGGTCCTGCTGTCGGCGGTGGCCGTCCCCCCGGAGAGCCGGCGCGACTACCTCAACCCGGTCGTCTCCTCGATCCTCGGGGCGATGCTTGCCCACGCCGGCGAGAGCGAGCGCGCCAGATCCTGACCGCCGCCCACCCCAGGAGGGCGAGGAAGAGGACGACGAGCACCGGCAGGAAGACGGCGACCAGGCTCATCCCGACCGAGAAGACGTCCTCGACCGTCGAGACGACGGGCGCGCCGGTCCCGGCCGTCGAGACGTTGACGACCGGCCGGGCGGCCATCTTCCCCGTGTGGACCAGGCCCGCGACGAGGACCCCGAGCACCACCCCGACCCAGGGGTTCTCCTGCATCCACGCGCTGTTGTCGAGGTTCTCCGCGGCCTGGGTGGCGGAGAAGCACACCGCGCCGGCGCTCGGCCGGACGAAGCTCTGGATCGCGTCGTTGACCGAGTCCACCGCGGGGACCTTGTCGAGCACGACCTCGGCGAGCAGGAGCACCGACCCGATCCCGATGGCCCACCACGACTCGAGCCAGCCCCACCCCGGTGGCAGCGTGATGACGTCGGTGAACCGCGCCAGCAGCGCGACGAGCAGGAACGGGATGTAGGCGTTGAGCCCGGCCGCGGCCGACAGCCCCGTCCCGGTGAGCAGAGCGAGCATGGGCGCAGGGTGGCACGGCGGCGGGCGCACCTAGACTCGATCGCCATGAGCAAGGTCCTCTCCGCCGTCGCCTGGCCGTACGCGAACGGTCCGCGCCATCTCGGCCACGTCGCCGGGTTCGGCGTCCCGTCCGACGTCTTCAGCCGGTACATGCGGATGGCCGGGCACGACGTGCTCATGGTCAGCGGGTCCGACGAGCACGGGACGCCGATCCTCGTGCTCGCCGACAAGGAGGGCGTCTCCCCGCAGGATCTCGTCGACCGCAATCACGCGCTCGTCGCCCACGAGCTCGCCGACCTCGGCTGCTCCTACGACCTCTACACGCGCACGACGACGGCCAACCACGCCGCGACGGTGCAGGCGATGTTCGAGCAGTGCCGGGCCAACGGGTACTTCATCGAGCAGGTGCAGAAGGTCGCTCTCGACCCGCGCACGGGCCGCACCCTGCCGGACCGGTACATCGAGGGGACGTGCCCGATCTGCGGGTACGAGGAGGCCCGCGGCGACCAGTGCGACAACTGCGGCAACCAGCTCGAGCCCGACGAGCTGAAGGACCCCCGGAGCAAGATCGACGGCGCGACGCCGCAGTTCGGCGAGACCCCTCACTTCTTCCTCGACCTGCCTGCCGTCGCCGGCGCCCTGCGCGCCTACCTCGAGGGCCGCGAGGCGACCGGCGCGTGGCGCCCGAACGTCATCCGGTTCAGCCTCAACATCCTCGACGACATCCGCCCGCGGGCGATGACCCGCGACATCGACTGGGGTGTCCCGCTCCCCGGCGAGCTGGGGCAGCAGTACCCCGGCAAGCGGTTCTACGTGTGGTTCGACGCCGTCATCGGCTACCTGTCGGCATCGATCGAGTGGGCCCGGCGGCTCGGTGACGACGAGCGCTGGCGCGAGTGGTGGAACGACCCGCAGGCCCTGTCGTACTACTTCATGGGGAAGGACAACATCACCTTCCACAGCCAGATCTGGCCGGCCGAGCTCCTCGCCTACGCGGGCCGCGGCGACCACGGCGGCACGCCGGGCGCGTTCGGCGAGCTCAACCTGCCGACCGAGGTCGTCAGCAGCGAGTTCCTCACGATGGAGGGGCAGCAGTTCTCCTCCAGCCGCGGGCGGGTCATCCCCGTGCGCCACGTCCTCGAGCGCTACGGCCCCGACCCGCTGCGGTACTTCATCTGCGCGGCCGGCCCGGAGAACCAGGACGCCGACTTCACGTGGGCCGACTTCGTGCAGCGGAACAACTCCGAGCTCGTCGCCGGCTGGGGCAACCTCGTCAACCGCACGGCGGCGATGGTCGCGAAGAACGTCGGCGAGATCCCCGCGCCGGTGGCCCTCGAGGCGATCGACGAGGCGGTGCTCGCCCGGGTGCAGGAGGCCTTCGACGAGGTCGGCGGCCTCATCGAGCGGCACCGGCAGAAGGCGGCCCTCGCAGCAGCCATGCGCGCGGTCGGCGAGGTGAACAAGTACGTCACCGACACCGAGCCGTTCCGCCTCAAGGGCGAGGACCAGCGCGACCGGCTGCTCACCGTCCTGCACACGCTCGTGCAGTGCGTGAGCGACCTCAACACGGTCCTCGCGCCGTTCCTCCCGCACGCGGCCAACCGGGTCCATGCCGTCCTCGGCGGGCAGGGTCAGCTCGTCCCGATGCCGCGCGTCGACGAGGTCACCGACCTCGACTCCGCCCGCCCCTACGAGGTCATCACCGGCGACTACTCCGCCACGCCCCGGTGGGAGCGCCGGCCGGTCGTGCCCGGCACGCCGATCGCCAAGCCGACGCCGGTCTTCGTCAAGCTCGACGACGCGGTCGTCGAGGAGGAGCTGACGCGCATGGCCGGGACGGCGGGCTGACCGCGCGATGAGCCCCCACGACCGCGCCCACGGCGCCGCACCGAGCGTCCCCGACCCGCTGCCGCTGCCGGTCGTCGACAACCACTGCCACCTCGACATCGTCCGGGACGACACCTCGGACGCCGTCGGACCCGGCGGGGCGCCCGGCGGCACCGGTGCGGCCACGTCGACCGAGCGGATCGCGGATGCCCTCGCGACGGCGGCCGGTGTCGGGGTCGACCGTGTCGTGCAGATCGGGTGCGAGCTGGAGTCGGCGCAGTTCACGGTCGCGGAGGTCGACCGGCACCCGGGGATGCTCGGCGGCGTCGCGATCCACCCGAACGAGGCGGCGACCCTCGGCGCGCGCGGCGAGCTCGCCGACGCCCTCGCCGAGATCGAGCGGCTCGTCGACCACCCCCGGGTGCGGGTCGTCGGGGAGACGGGGCTCGACTACTTCCGCACGGGGGAGGACGGCCGGGCCGCGCAGATCGAGAGCTTCCGGTGGCACATCGACCTCGCGAAGCGCACGGGCCTGGCCCTGCAGATCCACGACCGTGACGCCCACGACGACGTGCTGCGGATCCTCGACGAGGAGGGCGCGCCGGAGAAGACCGTCCTGCACTGCTTCTCCGGCGACATGGCCATGGCGCGGGAGTGCGTCGAGCGCGGCTACCACCTGTCGTTCTCCGGCACGGTGACCTTCAAGAGCGCGCAGGGCCTGCGCGACGCGCTCGCGGTGACGCCGCTGGAGAACCTCCTCGTCGAGACGGACGCCCCGTACCTCACCCCCACCCCGTGGCGCGGCTCGACGAACAGCCCGTACCTGGTCCCCCTCACCGTCCGGGCGATGGCCTCGACCCTCTCGACGGACGTGACGGCGTTGTGCCGCGCCCTGAGCGACAACGCGGAGCGCCTGTACGGGCCGTGGTGACGCGTCCGTGAGGTCCGTTACCAAAACTTGACCTTTGGTCACCCGTCGTTCATGGTGGACGGCAGTCCGCCGGGGTCCCCCCTGTCCCCGGGCCCCTGCACCACCCCTTGGAGCACCGTGAACCTCAAGCCCACCCCCCGACGTCTCGCCCAGGCCGGGGTCGCGGCCGCGCTGCTCGCCGGTGTCGGCGTCGGCGCCGCCACGGCCGAGAAGGACGTCACGGTCGACGTCGACGGCACGACCTCGACGACGCGCGCCTTCCGAGGCACCGTGCGGGACGTCCTCGCCAAGCAGGGCGTCGAGATCGGCGAGCACGACGTCGTCCAGCCGGGCCTCGACGAGGAGCTCAAGGACGGCCAGCGAATCGTCGTCCGGTACGCCCACCCGCTCACCGTCGTCGAGGACGGGAAGAAGCGGACCTACTGGACGACCGAGGACACCGTCGGCGAGGCGCTCGCCGCCCTCGGCATCCGTTCGGAGAACGCCGAGCTGTCGACCTCGCGTGGGGCCACGCTCGGTCGCCAGGGCCTCTCCGTCTCGCTCGTGACGCCGAAGAAGGTCCGCATCGCCATCGGCGAGCACCGGACGACGATCTGGACGACCGAGCGCACCCTCAAGGCCGCCCTCAAGGGCACGAAGCTCAAGGTCGACGGCGACGACCTCATCAAGCCCGGCCCGTGGACCCGCGTCTCGGACGGCATGAGCGCCCGGGTCGTGCGGGTGGAGACCAAGCGCGTGCCGACGACGCAGGCGCTGCCGTTCCGCACGACGGTCCGTCAGTCCGACGCCCTCTACGTCGGGCAGAGCAGGGTGCTGCGCGAGGGCGAGGCCGGGGCCCGTCGGGTCACGTACGCGGTGACGACGCACGACGGCACGGTCGTCGCCCGCCGGGTCGTCGGCTCCCGCGTCCTCTCCGGCGCGACGTCGAAGATCGTCGTCACCGGGACGAAGGCCAAGCCCGCCCCGAAGCCCGCGCCCCCCTCCCCCTCGGCGCAGATGAAAGGCTTTTCCCCGCCCCGTGCGCCGCCCCCCGGGCTCGAGGGGGCCCCGTGGCCGTCTGCGGTCTTTTCCTCTTCGCGCCTTACGGACGGCCCTCACGCGCCGCGCGCCCGGCTGGNTCGACGCCCACCCCCAGCCCGGCCCCGGCCCCCAAGCCCTCGGCGGGATCGGCCTCGGGTGCCGGCATCAACACCGCGAACGCCGCGATGTGGGACCGCATCGCCCAGTGCGAGTCGACCGGCAACTGGTCGATCAACACCGGTAACGGGTACTACGGTGGCCTGCAGTTCGACATCCCGAGCTGGCTGGCCAACGGCGGCGACGACTTCGCACCGCGCCCTGACCTCGCCAGCCGCGAGGAGCAGATCACCGTGGCCAACCGCTACTACGCCAAGGCCGGTCTGCGGCCGTGGGGCTGCGCCCACGCCGCGTGATGGCACCCTTGCGTCCGTGACGGACGAGCAGCACCCGGGGAGCCCGGCACCCACCGACCAGGGTGCCGGGCTCCTCGGCGCGTCCCACCTCCGGGAGATCGCCGCCCGGCTCGGCATCCGCCCGACGAAGCAGTGGGGGCAGAACTTCGTCGTCGACGCGAACACCGTCCGACGGATCGTCCGCACCGCAGAGGTCGGCGAGGCCGACACGGTCGTCGAGGTCGGTCCGGGGCTCGGCTCGCTCACCCTCGCGATCCTCGAGAAGGCCGGGCACGTCGTCGCCGTCGAGGTCGACCCGGTCCTCGCCGCCGAGCTCCCCGCGACGGTCGAGGCCATGTCGCCCGGTGCGGGGGAGCGGCTCGACGTCGTCCACGCCGACGCGCTGCGGGTGACCGACCTGCCGGGACCTGCGCCGACCGCGCTCGTCGCGAACCTCCCGTACAACGTCTCGGTGCCGGTCGTCCTGTCGTTCCTCGAGCGGTTCCCCTCCCTCGAGCGCGTGCTCGTCATGGTCCAGCTCGAGGTCGCCGAGCGCCTCGCGGCGAGCCCGGGTTCGAAGGTGTACGGCGTCCCCAGCGTCAAGGCGGCGTGGTACGGCGAGGTGACGCTCGCCGGCACGGTTCCCCGCTCGATCTTCTGGCCGGTCCCCAACGTCGACTCCGGGCTCGTCCGACTCGTCCGCCGCGAGCCGCCGCAGACCTCCGCCCGCCGCGAGGACGTCTTCTCGTGCATCGACGCGGCGTTCGCCCAGCGCCGCAAGACCCTCCGGGCGGCGCTGTCCGGCTGGGCGGGGTCCGCCCCCGAGGCCGAGCGATGCCTCCTCGCCGCCGGGATCGACCCGCGCACGCGCGGCGAGCAGCTGGGGATCGAGGAGTTCGCGGCGATCGCCGCCGCCCGCGCCGCGGGCTGACCGCCCATCGGGACCATCGCGCGAACGGGTGTACCGACGGCGCGGTGTGACTAGGGTGGCGCCGTGACCTCGGCACTCCTGAGCCCCCCCTCGGTGACGGCGCGGGTCCCGGCGAAGGTCAACCTCGAGCTCCTCGTCGGGCCGGTGCGCGACGACGGCTTCCACACCCTCTCGACCGTGTACCAGGCGGTCTCGCTCCACGACACCGTGACGGTCCGCCCGGCGCAGGAGTGGGAGGTCGCGGTCCACGGCACGTTCGCCGACGGCGTCCCGACGACCGCGGACAACCTCGCGCTGCGCGCCGCGACCCTCCTGGCCGAGGCGGCCGACGTCGTCGAGCCGGTCCACGTGACGATCCGCAAGGAGATCCCCGTCGCGGGCGGGATGGCCGGCGGCTCGGCGGACGCGGCGGCGACGCTCGTCGCGTGCGAGCACCTGTGGGACCTCGGCATGACGAAGGACGCCCTGTGCGACATCGCTGCCGAGCTCGGCAGCGACGTCCCCTTCCTGCTCCACGGCGGCACGGCGGTCGGCTCGGGTCGGGGGGAGATCGTCACCCCGGCGCTGGCGCGCGGGACCTTCCACTGGGTCTTCGTCCCCTCGACGGGCACGGGCCTGTCCACCCCGGCGGTCTACGGCGAGCACGACCGGATCGTCGCCCGCCGCGGGCTGACCCCCGACCCGGACCCGACGCCCAACCCCGCCATGATGAGCGCCCTCCTCGGCGGGGACGCCGAGGCGCTCGCGGCCGTGCTCCACAACGACCTGCAGGACGCGGCGGTCGCGCTGCGCCCCGACCTCGGCGACCTCATCGACGCCGGGATGGGGTTCGGCGCGCTGGGTGGCCTCGTCTCCGGCTCGGGCCCGACGGTCGCCTTCCTCTGCGCCGACGCCGAGGCCGCGATCGACCTCGCCGTGTCCTTCACCGCCTCCGGCACGGCGACGAACGTCGTCCGCGCGACCGGCCCCGTCGCGGGCGCGCAGGTCGTCCCCACCTCCCGCGCCTGACGGGCCGCACGCCGACGTCGTCGGACCGGCCTGCTACAACCTCCGGGTGGCCAACCTCATCTCCGTCGAACGCGCGAGTGTCACCCTCGGCACCGCTGCCGTCCTCGACGAGGTCTACCTCGGGGTCGGGACCGGGGCACGGATCGGGGTCGTCGGCCGCAACGGCGGGGGCAAGTCGACGCTGCTCAAGGTCCTCTCCGGCGCCCTGACGCCCGACTCCGGGCGGGTGACCCGCGCGGGCGCGGCGAGCCTGGACCAGGTCGTCCAGACCGACACGCTCGACCCGGAGGCGACGGTGCGGGCCGCGGTGCTCGGGGACCTGCCCGAGCACGTGTGGGCCGGCGACCCGCGGATCCGGGACGTCCTCGACGGCCTCCTCGGCGGGATCGACGCCCCGAACGTCGGCGGCTGGGACGCGCTCGTGCGCGGCTCGTCCGGCGGCGAGCGGAGACGGATGGCCCTGGCCCGGGCGCTCGTCGCCGACCCCGACGTCCTCCTCCTCGACGAGCCGACGAACCACCTCGACGTCGAGGGGGTGGCCTGGCTCGCCGACCACCTCGTGCGGCACCGGGCGCGCGGGGGTCAGGCGAGCAACGCCCTCGTCGTCGTCACCCACGACCGGTGGTTCCTCGACGCGGTCGCGACGCTGACGTGGGAGGTGGTCGACGGGCGGGTCGAGCAGTACGAGGGCGGGTACGCCGCTTATGTCTTGGCCAAGGCCGAGCGCGAACGCGTCGCGAGGGTCACCGCCGAGCGCCGCGACAACCTGCTGCGGAAGGAGCTCGCATGGCTGCGGCGCGGGGCGCCGGCGCGCACGAGCAAGCCGAAGTTCCGCATCGAGGCGGCGAACGCGCTCATCGAGAACGAGCCCCCGCCGCGGGACGAGGTCGAGCTCGTCCGGTTCGCGACGACCCGCCTGGGCAAGGACGTCATCGACGTCATCGACGGCTCGCTCGTCGTCCCGCCGTCACCGACCGACGTCGGGGCGGGTCGCTCCGGGCGGGTCCTGCTCGACCACGTGACGTGGCGGCTCGCGCCGGGGGAGCGGGTCGGGATCGTCGGGGTCAACGGGGCGGGGAAGTCGACGCTGCTGTCGGTCGTCGCCGGCCGGACACCGCTCACCTCTGGCAAGCGCAAGGAGGGCATCACCGTCGAGATCGGGTACCTCACCCAGGAGGTCCGCGAGCTCGAGGCCCTCGCCGAGCGGCGGGTCGTCGACGCGGTCGAGGAGGTCCGGGCGACGACGGTGCTCGGGGGCAAGGAGGTCTCGGCCTCGCAGCTGGCCAAGCGGCTGGGGTTCTCCGGCGGGCGGCAGCAGACCCGCGTCGGTGACCTGTCCGGCGGCGAGCGGCGCCGGCTGCAGATGCTGCGCATCCTCATGGCTGAGCCGAACGTCCTGCTCCTCGACGAGCCGACGAACGACCTCGACATCGAGACGCTCACCCAGCTCGAGGACGTCCTCGACGGCTGGGCCGGGACGCTGCTCGTCGTCAGCCACGACCGGTATCTCCTCGAGCGGCTCACCGACCGGCAGGTCGCCCTGCTCGGCGACGGGCGGGTGCGGGAGATGCCAGGCGGCGTCGAGCAGTACCTCGAGCTGCGGGCTGCGGCCGACGCGGCGCGCTCGGAGCCGGGCTCGACGGAGGGCGCGGTGCGTGCCGACGGCGGCTCCGTGCCGGCGGATGCCACCGCGGCCGGCCCGAGCGCGGCCGAGGTGCGCGAGGCCCGCAAGGCGCTCTCCCGGGTGGAGAAGCAGCTGTCCCGGCTGGCCGATCGCGAGGAGCGGATCCACCACCAGATGGCCGACGCCGCGAGCGACCACGCGAAGGCGCTTGAGCTCAACGGGCAGCTGCGCGAGATCGTCGACGAGCGGGAGGGTCTGGAGCTGGAGTGGCTGGAGGCGGCAGAGGTGCTCGAGGGGTCCTGAGCGGACGGCGCCTGGGCCGACGGTGATCGGGCGGATGGCGCCCGGCGGATGCTGCCCAGGCGGACGGGCTCAGGCCTCGAGGCGGGTGAGCACCGCGCGCAGCCCGTCGACGAGCTCGGCGCGCGTGCGCTCGGGCAGGTCGGCGACCAGCGTCCGCTCGGCGGCGACGAGATCGATCATGGCGGCGTCGACCGCCCGCGACCCGGCGGGGGTGAGCCGGACGAGGATCCCGCGCCGGTCGTTCGGCGAGGGGTGCCGCTCGACGAGCCCACGTCCCAGGAGCCGGTCGACCCGGGTCGTCATCGTCCCCGAGGTCACCATCGTCACGCGCACGAGCTCGCCGGGGGAGAGCTCGTAGGGGTCGCCGGCGCGACGGAGGGCGGCGAGGACGTCGAACTCCCACGTGTCCAGCCCGTGGGCCGCGAAGGCCGTGGACCGTACCCGGTCGAGCCGGCGGGCGATTCGGGAGACGCGGGAGAGGACCTCGAGCGGGGCGAGGTCCAGGTCTGGACGCTCGCGTGCCCATGCTGCGACGATCGCGTCGACGTCGTCGACGGGCAGACCGCCACCCCCGGTCCCGCCGCGCGCGTCAGGAGTGGCCACGGGTCCACGATAACCCGACCTGGTCGCCGTCAAACATCTTGACATCAAGACGATCTGCGCGATCCTGCTGGCAGGACGACGCGAGCGAGGTGGAAATCGATGACGACCTGGGACCCGACGCAGTACGCGCGCTTCTCCGGTGAACGGACCCGGCCCTGGCACGACCTCCTCGCCCAGGTCGGCGCCCGCGACCCTCGGCTCGTCGTCGACCTCGGGTGCGGCAACGGGCCGGCGACCCTCGAGCTGGCGCAGCGGTGGCCGGACGCGCGGGTCGTCGGGGTCGACAGCTCCCCGGAGATGCTCGCCGCGGCACGCGAGGCCGACGCTGCTGGTCGCGTGGAGTGGGTGGAGGCCGACCTGCGGGACTGGGACATGGCCTCGCTCGGGGCTGCGCCGGACGTGGCCCTGACGAACGCCGCGCTCCAGTGGGTCCCCGGCCACCTGTCGATCCTGCCGCGGTGGGTGGACGGGATCGCCCCCGGCGGCTGGTTCGGCATGCAGGTGCCCGGCAACTTCGACTCGCCGACCCATGCCCTCATGCGCGAGACGGCGGTCGCCCACCCGCGGCGAGCCCAGCTCGAGGCAGCGGCGAAGCGGCTCGGGGCGGGAGACCCGGCCACCTACCTCCAGCTGCTGTCGGCGCCGGACCGCCTCGTCAGCGCGTGGGAGACGACGTACCTGCACGTCCTGGACCGCGAGGGCGAGCAGGACAACCCCGTCCTCGAGTGGGTGCGCGGCACGGGGCTGCGGCCGGTGCTCGAGATCCTCACGGACGAGGCCGAGCGCGACGCGTTCCTCGCGGACTACGGCGCGCGGCTCAAGGCGGCCTACCCCCGCACGGGCGCCGGGGTCATCCTCCCGTTCCGGCGGGTGTTCACCGTCGTGCACGTCCCCGGGACGGGCGTGTGACCGTCGTCGGCATCCACCACGTGCAGATCGCCTGCCCGCCCGGTGCCGAGGACGCGCTGCGCGGGTTCTACGTCGGCGTGCTCGGGCTGGTCGAGAAGCCCAAGCCGCCGGTGATGGCCGCCCGGGGCGGGGCGTGGTTCGTCGCCGGGGCGCAGGAGCTGCACGTCGGAGCGGAGGAGCCCTTCGTGCCCGCCCGCAAGGCGCACCCCTGCCTGCTCGTCGACGACGTGGGCGCGGTCGCCGCTGCGGTCGAGGCGGGTGGTGCGCCCGTCCGGTGGAACGAGGAGATGGCGGGGGTACGGCGGTTCCACACCGACGATCCCGTCGGCAACCGCGTCGAGATCCAGCAGGCCTGACACGCTGCGGAGCGCGGTCAGTCGCGCGCCGGGTCGGACTGCTCGGGATCGAGGTGCTCGGTCTCGATGGTGGGTGCCGGGTCGAGGGCGGTGAGGCCGTTCCACGCGAGGTTGACCAGGTGCGCGGCGACCTCGTCCTTCTGCATCGTCGGGTGGCCCAACCACCACTGGCCGGTGAGGGAGACCATCCCGACGAGCGCCTGGGCGTAGAGCGGGGCGGCCTTCGGGTCGAGGGCCTTGCGGGTGAACGCCGCGACCATGATGTGCTCGACCTGCGTCGTCACGTCGCTGACGAGGTTGGCGAGCGTGCCGCTGTCGGCGCCGGGCGGGGAGTCACGCATGAGGATGCGGAAGCCGTCCGTGGAGCCCTCGATGTAGTCGAGCATCGCGATCGCCGCGCGTTCGATGATCTGCCGTGAGCTGCCCGGCGCCGTGAGCGCCGTCTCGAGGCCGTGCGCCAGGCTGGCGATCTCCCGGTCGACGATGACCGCGTACAGCCCCTCCTTGCCACCGAAGTGCTCGTAGACGAGGGGTTTGCTCACGGCCGCCACCTGCGCGATCTCCTCTACGCTCGTCCCCTCGACCCCCCGCTCGGCGAACAGTCGCCGCCCCACGTCGATCAGCTGCTCCCGGCGTTGCTGCCCCGTCATCCGGGCCCGGGAGGTCTTCTTCAGGGAGCGTGCCGTCTTTGTCACGCCCCCATCCTTCCAGCGGGTCAGCCCCAGCTCGCCGCGTCCGTGAGGCAGAACGCATGGCCAGCCGGGTCGAGCAGAACCCGCCACGAGTCGCCGGGCTGCGGCTCGGCGAGCGTCGCGCCGAGCTCCAGGGCGTGCTGCTCGGCCGCAGGGATGTCCTCGGCGGCGAGGTCGAGGTGGAACTGCTTGGAGCCGTTCTCGTTCGGCCATGCCGGGGGCTCGTACCCCTCGACGCGACCGAACCCGAGGGTCATGCCCTCGCTGGACACCATGGCGTACTCGTCCTGCTCGACGGCGATCTCCCCGCCGAGGAGCTCGGCCCAGAAGCGGGCCTCGGCGCGCGGGTCGGCGCAGTCGATCGTGACCATGGCGATGCGGGTGTTCTGCAGAGTCGTCATGCCGTCAGCCTCGTACGCTCCAGCGCGTGGGGTCTTGGACGAAGGCGACACCTGCGCGGACACCGCCCGGGGTGATCCTCCGCCAGAGCGAGCTCGACACGGCGGTCGAGCGCTGCACCGCCGAGCCGACCGCGGTGCTCCTCGACGCCGTCGAGCGCTACTGGTCGCTGCGGTGGGACCTGCCGGGGGAGGTCGTCGTGCCCGGCTCGCTCGTGCCCGACCACGCGACGAACCTCACGTGGGAGGAGGGCGCCGGCCGGGGGCACGACGGCGCGGTCGTCACGGGTCCGAGCACGCGGCGGTTCGACGCCCGGCTGACCGGCCGGGGACGCGTCGTCGGGGTCAAGCTGCGGACCGGGGTGCTGTCCCAGGCGTGCGGCATTGCGGCGGCCGACCTGACGGACCGGACGGTTCCTGCGGACGACCTCCTGCCGCCCGGCCTCGTCGACGCCTTCCGGGAGGCGGCGACGCAGCCCGCGGCGCATCAGGTCGTCGCTCTGGACGAGGTGCTGGCGTCGCTCGCGGATCTCGCAGGACCGCCGTCCGAGGGCGTCCTGCTCGCGAGGCGGGCGCTCGAGCAGGTTCGGTCGTCGGAGGTCGTGCGCGTCG
The DNA here is from genome assembly GCF_900289115.1 of Janibacter massiliensis. GTDB lineage: Bacteria > Actinomycetota > Actinomycetes > Actinomycetales > Dermatophilaceae > Janibacter_A > Janibacter_A massiliensis. The sequence continues at coordinate 1,115,314 of NZ_LT985196.1, forward strand.
AGCAGCTCGCCGGGCACCTGGCGGTCTCGGCGCGGACGCTGCAGCGGGTGTTCCGCGAGCACGTGGGGATCGGACCGAAGCAGGTGATCGCCCGGCTGCGGCTGCGCGACGTCGTCACCGCGCTCGAGGCGGGGACGGACGAGCCGCTCGCCGACCTCGCCGCGCGTCTCGGGTTCTTCGACCAGGCCCATCTCGCGCGGGAGTTCACCGCGTTCGTCGGCGTGCCCCCGAGCCGGTACGCGCGCGGCGCCGAACTCGACGGTTGACCGGGGCTCTACGCTGGAGCGGCCCCGAACGGGGCGATCCCCGGTTGGTCTGCCGGCAGGGCCCGCCTGACTTTGAATCAGGATCAGCGACGTAGGTTCGACTCCTACCCGGGGAGCAGACCGCGGCGCACTGCCGCAGGTCAGACGCGGCAAGGCCCGCCCCTACTTCCGATAGGGGCGGGCCCGGTCTTCACCCGCCTCGCCCGCGGGCTGTTCGTCGCGCTGCGGGACCGCTCGCACTCGCTGCCGGACGATGACGAGACACGCGCCGAGTTCCTGGCGACGCGGATGGTCGAGACCGGCCCGGGCACGGTGAAACTCGCGAACCTGCCGGGGACGCACGACGACATCGTGACCGCGGTCGGGATGGTGGTCGCCGACCTCGCCGGGCGCTCGGAACCCGGGCCGGGGACGGTCACGAACCCAGCGGATTCGGCCGTGCGCATCGCGCGGACGGCCCGGGGTCTCGGACCTCGGGCGGCGATGGGCGGCCACCCTCTCGGCGTCACGCGTGACGGGCTGCGCGGCGCGAGCCGCAACGGCTCTCGCGGCACCGCGGCGATCCTCGTCCCCGGGAGCGCCAATGAGCCGGGCCGCCGCTCCGGCCCCCGCGCCGCTGAACGTCATCAAAGGCGCGGGCGCACCATCGGCGGCTCGAGCCATGTCCTCGGCAACCCCCCGGTCGCCGACGCCGCCGGCTGACCGCCGCCGCCCGCGTCGCGGTGCTACCCGACGCGGGCGGTCGTGGTCACTCCGTCCGCGAGCCGAGCACGGCGTAGGAGTCGCGGTAGCCCGCCGTCGTTCTGGCCAGCTGGCGGTTGTAGTTCCAGCCGGTGCCGTACGCGCGGCTGGTGGTCGTCAGTGCCACCGCGAAGTTTCGTCCGCCGCTGATCTCCGCGACCGCGAGGCGCTTCGGCCACCACCTCGCCTGGACCAGGGAGCGGGCCGGGCCGCTGGCCGGCCGACCGAGCTGGCCGTAATGGTTCGTCCCGGTCCCGTAGAGACGAGTCCTTGTCGCGACGAGGGTGGCGTCCCCGTCGACATAGGCGATCCTTCGGGCCGCTGCGTCGGACGAGGGAAGGCTCAGCCGCTTCCACCCGTCGTACCAGGTGGCGGAGCCGGTGAGCTGGCCGGTGTCGTTCGACCCCGTCCCGTAGACCCGGCCGTCGGTGGTTCGGACGACCAGACCGCAGTCCGTCGCGGCCAGCTGGGCCGGCTTGCGGCCCCCTGGCAGTGCCTTGAGCGCACGCCAGCGCGTCACCCACGCGTACTCGGTGCTCGTCGACTGGAGGCACCGACGCATCCCGAGGCCGTAGATCCGCCCCGTGCTCGTGCGGACGTAGGAGCCGTGGTCGTTGACGGACACCTCGCGCGCGGAGCCCGAGGGTAGCGCGGCCAGCCGGTGGAAGCCCTGACCGTCGGGGACCTCGGGGGTGTCCCCCGCACCGTAGACGCGACCGTCGGAGCCGACGACGAGGGTGAGGTCGTAGCGACCGCTGAGGCTGAGCGGCGTACCCGTGGGCAGGCCGGTGACGGGCGTCAGCGAGGTCTTGTCGCCTCCGGTGACGCCGAGCTGGTTCCAGTAGTTGTTGCCTGCCGCGCGCAGCCGCCCGCCGGCGTACACGAAGCTGCCCCGGTCGGCTGCCCACACGCGCGTCGCAGGGACGCCGGAGCGCTGGCCGGCGAGCTTGCGCCAGTAGGGGTTCCGCCACGCGTCCGGCAGCGTGGGGTCGCCGGTGAGCTGTGCCTGGGTGTTGTCCCCGACGCCCCACACGGTGCCGTCGCTGCGCAGCACGAGCGTGTGGTTCATGCCCGCCGCGACGGCTCGGACGGTGGTCACCGACTCGGCGTTCGCATCGAGCGTCCCTCCCTGCGTCGTCGGTGCCCCGTGGGCGAAGGTCGCGGTCCCCAGCACGGTGGCCAGGGTGGCTCCGGCTGCGCCCATCCGGTGTCGGAGGTGTCTCATGTCCTGCTCCTCTCGTCGGCCGCCCCCGCGGCGGTCACCTGAGCCTGGACGGCCGACCGGTCGCTGGGCCAGGAGCCCGGACGATCCCGGACGCACCGGGTGAGCCGGCGCGGCGGGCGAAGGGGGAGGAGGGGCTGACGGCAGCGAGGTCAGGGATCGAGCCCCCGGCTGCGCAGCCCCTCGACGGCGAGCGCGACCTGAGGCGCCTCGCCGATCCGGGTGGCGACCTGGAGCGACTGCCGGTACGCGGCGGCGGCGCCGTCGAGGTCACCCGCGTCCGCGAGGTATCTGCCGAGCGAGCAGAGCGCCGACGCCTCGAGGGACGGGTGGCCGAGCGCGCGGCCACGATCGACCGCCTGTCGGCTCGTCGTGACTGCCGCGTCCGTCTGGCCGCGGGCGTGCTCGACCAGGGCGCGACTCGTAAGGACGTAGGCATGCCCGACCGCGTCGTCGAGCTCGACGGCCAGCGCGCCGGCCCGCGCCACCGCTGCGGCTGCGTCGTCGAGTCGTCCCAGACCGACGAGGATCTCGGACATGTTGCTCAGCGCCCACTGCTCGCGCGTGAGCCAGCCGTGCTCGACGGCCAGTGCGACGACCTCCTCGAAGACCCTGAGTGCCGCGTCCTGGTCGCCCGCCTCGAAGTGGTAGATCGCGAGGTTGTTGAGGACGCCGCAGACGAAGCCGTCCTCCGGGTGGGCCCGGAAGTGCGGCAGCGCCTCGTGGGAGTGGCGGACGGCGGCGTCGGTGTCGCCGTCCGCGCTGGCGATGATGGCGAGCGCGTTGTGCGTCAGGGCGACGTCGTGGCTCGTGCCCGCCGTCTCGGCGGCCGCCAGGGCGCGGGCGAGATGGTCGCGGGCCCGGTCGTACCGGCCGGCGCGGATGAAGGTCTGACCGACGAGACGCTCGAGGACCGCGGTGCCGCGCTGGTTGCCCGCCAGCCCGGCACGGTGCAGGCCGTGCTCGGCGAGCTCGAGGACCCGACCGGGCTCGCTCCGGTCCCACAGGTAGGGCACGAGCACCGCTGCCAGGGCGGCCCCGAGCTCGGGGCGGCCGAGCTCGTCGGCCGACAAGGCTGCCTCGACCAGGGTGGCCCGCTCCGTCGAGAGCCAGGCCAGTGCGCCGCCCTGCTCCACGGCGGGCGGTGCGGACGAGAGCCACCACCAGGATCCGACCTCATGGGGGTGCGTCGTGGCCACGCACGACGAGGCACGCTCGAGGTGGTGCTCGAGCAGGCGGGTGCGCGCTGCGGCGACGGCGCTCGGGGCGTCCTCGCGGGCAGATCGTGCGCGCGCGAAGACACGGACGAGGTCGTGCATGTCCCACCGGCCATCGCCGCTCGGGCGCATGAGGTGGACCTCGACGAGCCTCCGGACGTCACGCTCCACGGCGTCCTCTGCCCCGTCGACGAGCACCGCGAGGGCCTCGCTCGAGACGTCCGTGCCCGGAGCCAGGCTCGCCAGGCGGAGGATGCGCTGCGCGTGCGCCGGCTGCGCCTCGTAGGACTGGCTGACCACCTCGGCCACGGGCTCGTCGAGATCGAGCAGGGCGGCCCGTCTGACGAAGGCCTCGAGATGGTCCGTCGCCGACCACCCGACGCTCTGGGCTGCCCGGCGGCCGGCCAGCGCGAGGGCGAGCGGGAGGCCGCCGAGCGTCTCCGCGAGCCGCACCGTGCTCTCCTCGGACGCAGGCAGCCCCCCCTTCGACTCCCGCTCGAGCAGATGGGCCCCCGCCCTCGGATCGAGCTCGCGCAGGGCGATCTCCGTGAGGTGACCCGGGCTCCCGCGACGACGGCTGGTGATGATGACCCGGGAGCTGCCGGCCAGGCGCACGAGCGGGAGCAGGTCGGCGGGGTCGGCCGCGTTGTCCAGGACCAGGACCAGACTGGCCTGCGTGAGCAGCCGGGCGACCCGCCGGCCGGCGGGCTCGGCCGAGCGAGGTGCGCCGTCCAGCTCGCCGATCTCCTCGGCGAGGAGGCCGAGCAGAGGGTCCAGCGCGGCTGGGTCGTCGGACTGCGCGTGACCGTCGAGCCGGGCGACGAGGACGTCGTCGACGGCGGCCGAGTCGACGAGCCGCTTCGCCACCGCCAGGGCGAGGGCCGTCTTGCCCACACCGGCCATGCCGGTGATGAGCGTCGCGCCGTCGGCCATGACGGCCCATTCGACCTCCTCGTCACGTCCCACGAGGCTCTCGGTGCGGGGGAGGCCCCGCCGGACCTCGACGGCAGCACCACCGGTCCTGCCCGGCGGGGTGGTCAGGGCGGCCCGCCACCGCCGGGCGCCCGTCTCGGCGACGCCGAGCGCGCGGACGATCTCCAGCGTGAGGTCGACGTCGATGCGTCGTCGTCCGTGCCGGAAGCAGTCGTAGGCGGTGCTCCGGGCGAGCCGTGCCTCGACGGCCGGCACCCCCCGCGAGGTCCGGGCGGCGGTCACCCTGCGCGCGATCTCGGTGAAGGACGGGGACCCGGCCCAGGCCCGCAGCGCCACGAGCGACTCGACGATGTCACCGGGAGCGGCGTGGCGCGGCGGCAACGGGATCTCGTCGCTCCCGTGATCACCCACCGTCGTCCCCTTCGCCCCTCCGGCATGCCCTGACCGACTCTACTGAGGCGTCGCCGGGCCGCCGTCGTGGAGCCTCGACCGTCCCGGGTGAGTAGAGTGTCGAGGTCCCTCCGGGACGCCCCTGACACCTGCCCGCGACCCCACGGAGCATGCACGTGAGCGACGCCCGTCCGTCCGCCGTCATCATCCTCGCCGCGGGCGAGGGCACCCGGATGCGCTCGGCGCTCCCGAAGGTGATGCACCCGATCGGCGGTCGCTCGCTCATCGGTCACGCCATCGCCGCCGCGCGCGCCACCGGGACCGATCACCTGACGGTCGTCGTCCGGCACGAGCGCGACCGCGTCGCCGAGCACATCACCGCGATCGACGCCGCCTGCACCATCGCCGACCAGGACGAGGTGAAGGGGACGGGCCGCGCCACCGAGTGCGGCCTCGACGCCCTCCCCGCAGACCTCTCGGGCACCGTCCTCGTGACGATGGGCGACGTCCCGCTGCTGCAGGGCGAGACCCTCGTCGCGCTCGCCGAGGACCACGCGAGCAGCGGCTCGGCCGTCACCGTCATCACCTCGGTCCTGCCCGATGCCAAGTCGTACGGCCGCATCGTCCGTGCCGCGGACGGGAGCGTCGAGCGGATCGTCGAGTTCAAGGACGCGACCGACGCGCAGCGCGAGATCCGCGAGATCAACTCCGGCATCTACGCCTTCGACGCCGAGCTCCTGCGCACGGCCCTGACGCAGGTCACGACGGAGAACGCCTCCGGCGAGAAGTACCTCACCGACGTCGTCGGTCTGGCCCGGGAGGCGGGGCGCCGCGTGAGCGCGATGCCCGTCGACGACCTGTGGCAGACGGAGGGCGCGAACGACCGGGTGCAGCTCGCCGACCTCGGGGCCGAGCTCAACCGCCGCACGTGCGAGCGATGGATGCGTGAGGGCGTGACGATCGTCGACCCCGCGACGACGTGGATCGACGTGGACGTGACGATCGGCAGGGACACGACGATCCGGCCGAGCACGCAGCTCCTCGGCGCGACGACGATCGGCGAGCGCGCCGTCGTCGGCCCCGAGGTCACCCTCACCGACACCGAGGTCGGCGACGACGCCCGGATCCGCCGCACCGAGGCCGAGCACGCGGTCGTCGGGGCCGAGGCGAGCGTCGGGCCGTTCTCGTACCTGCGGGCGGGCACGGTCGTCGGTCGGGGCGGGAAGGTGGGCGGCTTCGTCGAGACGAAGAACGCGACGATCGGCGAGGGTGCGAAGGTCCCGCACCTCACGTACTGCGGCGACGCGCAGATCGGGGACGGCGCGAACATCGGCGCCGGGACGATCTTCGCCAACTACGACGGCGTGGCCAAGCACCGCACGACGATCGGCCGGCACAGCTTCGTCGGCAGCAACTCGGTGCTTGTCGCGCCGGTCGACATCGCGGACGGGGCGTACGTCGCGGCCGGGTCGGCGGTGACCGAGGACGTCGCGCCCGGGCAGATGGCGGTCGCCCGCGGCCGTCAGAGCAACCACGACGGCTGGGTCGCCACGCGGCGCGCCGGCACCCCCACGGACGCGGCGGCACAGGCCGCCGGCACGACGACGCAGGAGGACTGAGCGCGTGAGCGGCATCCACCGGGCGACCGAGAAGAACCTCATGGTGTTCTCCGGCCGCACCCACCCCGAGCTGGCCGAGCAGGTCGCGCAGGACCTCGGCACGCCCCTGGTCCCGACGAGCGCCTACGACTTCGCCAACGGCGAGATCTACGTCCGCTACGAGGAGTCGGTCCGCGGCTGCGACGCGTTCGTCATCCAGAGCCATGCGGCGCCCATCAACGAGGCGATCATGGAGCAGCTCATCATGGTCGACGCCCTCAAGCGGGCGAGCGCGAAGCGGATCACCGTCGTCCAGCCGTTCTACGGCTACGCCCGGCAGGACAAGAAGCACCGGGGGCGCGAGCCGATCAGCGCGCGTCTCATGGCCGACCTGTTCCGCACGGCCGGGGCCAACCGGCTCATCGCGGTCGATCTGCACACCGACCAGATCCAGGGCTTCTTCGACGGGCCGGTCGACCACCTCATGGCGCTGCCGGTGCTCGCCAGGCACGTGCGGGAGAAGTACGGCGACCGGCAGCTCGCGGTCGTCTCTCCCGACGCCGGGCGGATCAAGGTCGCCGAGCAGTGGTCGCGCCAGCTCGGTGGCGCGCCCCTGGCGTTCATCCACAAGACCCGCGACGTGAGCCGCCCCAACGAGACGGTCGCCAACCGGGTCGTCGGTGAGGTCGAGGGCCGCTGGTGCGTCCTCGTCGACGACATGATCGACACGGCCGGGACGATCACCAAGGCCGCCGACGCGATCATGGCCGAGGGCGCTGCCGGGGTCATCATCGCGGCGACGCACGCGATCTTCTCCGGGCCGGCGAAGGAGCGGATGATGGCGTGCGCGGCCGAGGAGATCGTCGTGACGAACACGCTCCCGATCGCCGACGAGGCGTGCTTCGACGGGCTCACCGTGCTCTCGATCGCCCCGCTCATCTCCGCGGCGATCCGCGAGGTGTTCGAGGACGGCTCGGTGACGAGCCTCTTCACGGGCACCCACTGACCCACCCTTCTCCTCCCGCAAAAGCCGGGGCTTTTGCAATCTGCGGGGGGTACGACCCCCGCAGATGCACCGAACCTCCGCGTCTGTCGGGCCGAGGGTGGTCGTCGGGCGCTAGCTTCCCGCCATGGACGACTCGGGGAACCTCACGCTGCCGCTCGTGCTCGCCGGCCTCGGCCTCCTGCTCTTCATCGTCGGCGCGGTCGCTTCTGCGGCCTACGCCCGTCGGCACGGGATCGCCTCGGTTCGAGCGTCTCGGCTGACCCCTCCGTCCGTCGACGGCGTCCCGGGTTGATCTGCCCGGGCCGCGCACAGCACAGGTGCGGGGCTTCGGTGCACGTGCGGGGGATGCAACCCCCGCACCTGGTAAAAGCCCCGGCTTTTGCAGGATGTGGGGGTGGGCCAGGGGATCAGGTGGTCGAGGTGGTTGGGGCCGCCCTGCGGGCTCGGTAGGCGGCCACCGCCGCGCGGTTGCCGCAGCCGTCCTCGCAGTAGCGCCGTGAGCGGTTGCGGGACAGGTCGACGACGACCCCGCCGCAGTCCTCGCCCGCGCAGGTCCCCAGCCGGCCGAGCTCCCCGGCCCGCACGAGGTCGACCATCGCCATCGCCGCCTCGACCGCCATCCGGGCCGCCGGCGGGGCGCCCGACGGGGTCGCGTGCAGGTGGTAGTCCCACGCGTCGTGCCGGACGAGCTGCGGCAGCGCCCGGTACTCGCGCAGCAGCTCGTTGACCACCTCGACGACGGCGTCCTCGTCGAGCTCCCAGAAGCGGTGCAGCCGGCCACGCAGCGCCCGCACGTCCTCGACCTCGGCCGCCGTGCGCGGGGGAGCGCCGGTCCAGCCCCACTCGTCCATGAACGCCCTCAGGTCGGCCACGGTCCGCAGGTCGTCGGTCGTCGGCTCGCCGGCCGCGTCGATCTCGGAGGACCCGGGCCACGGACGGGTGTTGACGAGCGCCGCGGCACCGGTGAGCGCCACCCGGGTGTCATGGGCAAACTGCATTTTGACTCCTGTCGCGTCGGGTCGTAGCGTCATGGGCGTCGGGTTCGATGACATATGACACCGATGCCGACATCGAACCACGTCGGACCCCCACCGCCCAGGAGCACCCCCATGACCGCCCCCGCACCGCGCACCGGCTCGTTCGGCGCAGGCCTCCTCGTCGCCCTCGTCTCGGCGGCGACCTTCGGCACCTCGGGGACCTTCGGCAAGGCGCTCATCGGCCTCGGCTGGTCCCCGTCGGCCATCGTCACCGTCCGGGTCGGCCTCGGTGCGCTGCTCCTCCTCGGGCCGGGTCTGCTCGCCCTGCGCGGTCGCTGGCACCTCCTGCGGCGCAACGCCGGCGACGTTCTCGCCTACGGCCTGGTCGCCGTCGCGCTCTGCCAGCTCGCCTACTTCAACGCCGTCGGTCGGCTGTCGGTCGGCGTCGCCCTCATGCTCGAGTACCTGGGCCCGATCCTCGTCGTCGCATGGATCTGGGCCCGCACGGGCCGCCGTCCGGGCCGCCTGACGATGGCCGGGATGGTGATCTCCGTCGTCGGCCTCGTCCTCGTGCTCGACGCCTTCAGCGGCCTGCGCCTCGACGCGATCGGCGTGCTCTGGGGGCTCGTGGCCGCCGTCGCGCTCGCCGGCTTCTTCGTCATCGCCGGCCGTGACCACGAGGACAACATCCCGCCGATCACCCTCGCCGCCGGCGGGCTGCTCGTCGGCACGGTGGCCCTCGCCGTACTCGGGCTCGTCGGGGTCCTGCCGTGGCGCACCGCGACCGGCTCGGTCGCCGTCGCCGGGACGACCCTGCCGTGGTGGGCCGCGATCCTCGAGCTCGGTGTCGTCGCCGCGGCCATCGCGTACGTCACCGGCATCGACGCCGCGCGCCGCCTCGGTTCCCGCGTCTCCTCCTTCGTCGGCCTCACCGAGGTCCTCTTCGCCGTCCTCTTCGCGTGGTGGCTGCTCGGCGAGGTGCCCCGTCCGATCCAGCTGCTCGGCGGCCTGGCGATCCTCGCCGGTGTCGTCGCCGTCCGGCTCGACGACCGGGACGACGCCCACCCGGAGCTGGACGCGGGCGACGTGCCCGGGCCGGACGTCGTGCGCAAGACGCGCGAGCACCCGGCCGCGCCGGTCGTCGGCTGAGCGGTTTGGCCTGCGGCGGCCGACGGTCTAGGATTCCCGGGTTGCCTCGGCGAGGGACGCAGCACCGACCGCGTCCGTGATTCGACGCGGTGGCGCTCTCCCGTGGAGCGGCCAGCGTCGTTGCCGTGCCCCGCGCCGAGGCCCACCGCCCGCCCGACACCCAGACCCGCCCGGCACCCCGGAGGGTCGCCCCGACCCTTCAGGAGTGACCACATGTCGACCGACGAGATCCGCCTCAAGGCCAGCACCCGCACCGAGTTCGGCAAGGGCGCGGCCCGCCGTCTCCGCCGCGCCAACCAGATCCCCGCGGTGCTCTACGGCCACGGCGCCGACCCGGTCCACGTCGCCCTTCCGGGCCACGAGACGATGCTCGCGCTGAAGAACGCGAACGCGCTGCTGACGATCGAGCTCGAGGACGGCGACCAGCTCGCCCTCGCCAAGGACGTCCAGCGCGACCCGCTCAAGCCGATCATCGAGCACGTCGACCTCGTCATCGTCAAGAAGGGCGAGAAGGTCACCGTCGACGTCCCCGTCACCACCGAGGGCGAGGCCGGTCCGGAGACCGTCGTCACCGTCGACGCCCAGACCCTCCAGGTCGAGGCCGAGGCGACGAACCTGCCCGAGCAGCTCGTCGTCGACATCGAGGGCCTCGAGGCCGGCACGCAGATCCTCGCCTCGCAGGTCGAGCTGCCCGCTGGCGCCACCCTCGTCACCGAGCCCGAGACGCTCGTCGTCAACGTCACCGAGCAGATCTCCGCGGAGGCCCTCGAGGCCGAGCTCGCCGAGGCCGAGGCCGAGGCCGGCATCGAGCAGGACGAGCCGGAGACCGACGAGACCGAGGGCGCTCCGAGCGACAAGCAGCTCGCCGAGGGCGACGCCCCGATGGAGTCCCCGGAGGACGGCAACAAGGACGACTGAGTCCCTCCTGCACGACGACGGGCGCTCCCGACCACGACGGTCGGGGGCGCCCGTCGCGTCGTGGCATGCTCCTGCGACGTGAGCGAGCGCGATGAGCAGGGACCGTGGGTCGTCGTAGGCCTGGGCAACCCGGGGGACCGGTACGCCGGCAACCGGCACAACGTCGGTGCGATGGTGGTCGCCGAGCTCGCCGATCGCCGGGGGGAGAAGCTCAAGGCCCACAAGTCCCGCACGAGTGCCGCGACGTGCCGGTTCGCCCTCGCCCCCGGGCAGCCGCCCGCGGCCGGGGTGCTCGCCGTCCCGAACGAGTTCATGAACCTCTCCGGCGGGCCGACGAAGGCGCTCGTCGGCTGGTTCGGCTCCGGCGTCGACCGCCTGATCGTCGTGCACGACGAGCTCGACATCCCCTTCGGCCAGGTCCGGCTCAAGCGGGGCGGCGGAGAGGGGGGCCACAACGGGCTCCGGTCGATCACCTCGTCGTTCGGCTCGAAGGACTACCTGCGGGTCCGGGTCGGCATCGGTCGGCCGCCGGGGCGCATGGAGGCCGCCGACTTCGTCCTCAAGGACTTCTCCGCGACCGAGCGCAAGGAGCTGCCCTTCCTCGTCTCGGACGCCGCCGACGCCGTCGAGGCGCTCGTGCGCGACGGGCTCGAGGCCGCTCAGCAGGACTTCCACTCGCGCTGACCGGACCCGCTCGGGACAGACGAACGGCCCCGTCCCTGCATGCAGGGACGGGGCCGCGTCGCGCGGGTCCGGGATCAGGCCGGGGTGCCGCCCTGGCCCTTGAGCGCGGCGAGGCGCGCCTCGATCTCGGCGTCGTTGCCCGTGCCGTCGAGCTCGGCGAACTGGTCCTCGAGGGAGGTCGCCCGGGCCTCGGTGCGGCCCTGGACGAGCGCCTCCTCCTTCTTGATCCGGTCCTCGAAGCGGGAGAGGTCGCTCGTGGGGTCCATGACGTCGATGGCGCCCATCGCCGTGTTGACCTTGTTCTGCGCCTCGACCGTCCGGGCGCGGGCGACGAGCGACGCACGGCGGGACTTGAGGTCCTCGAGCTTGGTCTTCATCGCCGTCAGGCCGTCCTTGAGCTGCTCGACGGTCTGGTTCTGCCCGGCGATGATCGGCTCGGCGTCGCGGGCCTCGTTCTCGTGCTGGATCTGACGACCGAGCGCGACCTTGGCGAGGTTGTCGAACTTGTCCGCACCCGCGGCGTCCCCGGCGGCACGCATCTGCTCGGCCTTCGCCGAGGCCGCGGCGGCCTTGCGGCCCCACTCCTGAGCGGCGTCCTGGTCCTCCTTGAGGTCCGCCTCGGCCATCCGCACCTGGGCGATCGTCTGGGCGACGGCCTCCTCGGCGTCGGCGATGGAGTTGGTGTAGTCGCGCACGAGCTGGTCGAGCATCTTCTCCGGGTCCTCGGCGCGGTCGAGGAGGGCGTTGATGTTGGCGCGGGTCAGCTGGCTGATCCGGCCGAGGATGGACTGCTTCTGTGCCATGTCTGGTTCCTTTCGATGGATGCTGCGTGGTCCGTCGTTGCTGCTGGTCAGGTGAACGGGTGCGGGGCGCGGAGGTCGTCCCGGGTCAGAACGCCCCGCCGCCGCGTCGAGGTCCTGCTCGGCGCGCTCGAGCCCGGCGATGGNTAAACACCGCTCCCCCCGCGTCCTCCGCCGCTCTATTTCGCGGGCAGCTCAGAAGTGTTTAAAAGGACCGGCTCGGGGGGGGCCCGGGGCCCCCCCGCCCCCCCCCCCCCCCCGCCGCCCCCAAGGGGGATGCCGCCGAGGATGAGGGAGCCGACGTCGATGCCGCCACGGCCGCCCCAGCCGCCGTAGCCTCCGCCGTACCCGCCGCCGCGGTGGTAGTCGTCGATGTCCTCCTGCGCCCGCCGGAGGGCCTCCTCGGCGAGCGGCTCGGCCCGGGCGAGCAGCGCCCCCGCGGTCTGCGGGTCGGTGTCGATGACGCGCGCCGCCTCGTCGAGCAGCTGCTGGGCCTCGGACAGGCGGGTACGGGCCATCGGGCCGACGGCGCCGCGGTTCATCGAGATGGTGTCGTCGATGCTGCGGACGCGGGCCTGGACGCGGGTGAGCTGGTCGCGGACGGTGCCGGCGACGCGGCGGCGGTGCTCGTCCTCTTCGCGGTACCGCTCGAGGGCCGCGTCGAGGTCCTGCTCGGCGCGCTCGAGCCCGGCGATGGCCGCGAGCGGGTCGCCGCCGTCCTTCGCCTGGGTGCCTGCCTGGATCGCGCGCTGGGCGTTCTGCACCGCCGTCGAGGTCACCGCGTCGTCCGCCCCCAGCCGCTGGGCGTCCTGGACGTCGGCGCTGATCGAGGTCAGGCGCTGGTCGAGCAGGGCGCGGGCGTTGTCGAGGTCCGAGCCGGCGCGGTCGACGGCGTCGACGAGCCGGGCCGCCTGCTGCACGGCGTCCTCGGCGGACCGGGCCGAGGCGACGGCGGCCGCGCGGTCGGTCTCCACCTGGCCGCGCCCCGTGGCGACGAGCTGCGCGGCGGCCTCGAGCAGGCGCGTGGCCTGGTCGATGTTCGTCCGGACGGTCGCAAGCGACTCGGCGGGGTAGCGGGCGCGCAGCCCTGCGAGGGTCTGCTCGGCCGCGGGGAGGCGACCACGGACCTCGCCGATCCGCACGTCGAGGTCGGCGAGGACCTCGGGCGCGCGGCTCTGCAGGTCTCGCAGGCGCACGAACTCGTCCGTCTGCGCGTCGAGCTGCGCGTCGGCCTCGGTCGCGAGGGCGAGGATCTGCTGCAGGTACGGGCGCTGGGCCTCGCCCTCGATCCGTTCGCCGTCCATCCGGTGCTGCACGGCGAACGCCTCGGCCGACTTCCGCCTCGCGTTCTTTAGGGCCGCGCGGAACTTCTCGGTCTGCTGACGGCCGAACTGCGCCTCGGCGAAGGACAGCTCCTCGCCCGAGGAACGGACGGCGTCGTCGAGCCCGACGAGTGCCGCGGCCGCGCGCCGCTGGAGGGACTCCAGCGGTTCGACCTGCTCCGGCGCGAGCGGCCGGCCGTCGGGTCCGTAGGCGACCTGCTGGGGCGTCTGCGGCGTGCCGCCCTTCTTCCGGCGGAAGGCCGCGAAGAGGGCGGGGACGACGAGGACGGCGGGGCACAGGAAGCACAGCCAGCCGGGGATCGGGGTCCCGCCGACACCACCGGTGCTCGTGCCGCCGCGGGTGCGGCCGGCGGCGTCGCCGTACGCGTCCGCCGCGTCGATGGCGGCCTTGTCCCACTGGTTCTGGCGCAGCGCCGGTTCGATGGCCTCGCGCTGGACGGCCTTGGCCTCCTCCTGCGAGATGCCCGGCGCCTTCGCGGCGTAGGTGCCGTACCGCCGGTCCTTCGTCGCGACCGCGAGGAGGATGTCGTCGTCCCCGAGGCCGGACCGGCGGAACGTCTGCTCGGCCCACTGCGGCCCCGCGGTGCCGTCGAAGGAGTCCACGTAGACGACGAAGAGCTGCAGATCCCGCTCGTCGCGCAGCTTCTCGAGCGCGGCGTTCACCGCGGCGGGGTCGCCGACGACGCCGGCTCGATCGGTGAGCTGCGTCGTCAGGCTCGGCGGCGCGTCCGCTCCGCTGGCCCGGGCCGGCAGGCCGGGGACGAGCAGCACGAGCGTCGCGAGCAGCATCGCGGCGAGCGCACCGAGCAGGCGGAGGGTCGGTCGGGACGAGACGGTCGGCACTGGCACGCCTCGATCCTCACGTCTGCGGGCCGGTTGTGCAACGTTGGTGCAACCTGACCGCGTGGCCACCTGCCGTGGTACGGCAGAATCGGTGGTCCGATGACGACCTCCCCCCTGGCCCCGCTGCTCACCGCCTTCACCGCCCTCCCCGAGGTCTCTCGCCTGCTGTCGCGGGCGGCCGAGCTGACCGAGGTCGACGTCGTCGCCCCCGCGGGCACCCGACCCCTCCTCGTGTCGAGCATCCCCACCGACGGCACGGTCCTGCTCGTCGCGTCGACGGCGCGAGAGGCGGACGACCTCGTCGCGGCGCTCGGGTCGATCCTCCCGCCGGAGCAGGTGGCGACCTTCCCCAGCTGGGAGACGCTGCCGCACGAGCGGCTGAGTCCGCGCAGCGACACCGTCGGCCGCCGGCTGGCGGTCCTGCGCCGCCTGGCCCACCCCGATCCGAGCGACCCCGCGCACGGCCCGATCCGGGTGCTCGTCGCCTCCGTCCGGGCGGTGCTCCAGCCGATGGTCGCCGGGCTCGCCGAGCTGCAGCCGGTGTCGCTGCGGGTCGGTGAGGAGCGCCCGCTCGAGGAGGTCGTCGAGGCGCTCGCCGCGGCCGCCTACGTCCGGGTCGACATGGTCGAGCGACGCGGGGAGTTCGCCGTCCGCGGCGGCCTGCTCGACGTCTTCCCCCCGACCGAGGAGCACCCCCTGCGTGTCGACTTCTTCGGCGACGAGGTCGAGGAGGTCCGGTGGTTCACCGTCGCCGACCAGCGGACGATCGCCCCGAAGGACGGTCCCGCCGTGCCCGAGCACGGGCTGTGGGCGCCGCCGTGCCGGGAGGTGCTGCTCACCGCATCGGTCCGCGCGCGCGCGGCGGAGCTCGCCACCCAGCTGCCCGGTGTGGCGGACATGCTCGGCAAGGTCGCCGAGGGGATCCCGGTCGAGGGGATGGAGTCGCTCGCCCCGGCCCTCGTCGATGGCATGGAGACCCTCCTCGACGTCCTGCCGACGGGCTCGCGGGTCGTCGTCTCCGACCCCGAGCGGGTCCGTTCACGGGCGCACGACCTCGTCGCGACGAGCGAGGAGTTCCTCGACGCGAGCTGGTCGAACGCCGCCGCGGGCAACGCCGTGCCCGTCGACCTCGAGTCGGTCCTGGGGACGGCGTCCTACCGGACCATCGCGCAGACCCGCGAGCACGCGCTCGACCTGGGCCTGCCGTGGTGGACGCTCTCGCCCTTCGCCGCCGGTCCCGACGCGCTCGAGGACGCCGTCGAGCACGAGGGCGTGACCTTCCGGCTCGACGCCGAGTCCGTCACCCCCTACCGCGGGGACACCGACGCGGCTGCCGCGGACCTGCGCCGGTGGACCGGTGAGGGCGCGCGCGTCCTGATCACCGCCGAGGGCGCGGGCCTGCTCGACCGCGTCGGCGAGCTGCTCACCGACCACGAGGTCCCGCACCGCGCGCTCGCCTCGCTCGACCCCGGCGTCGTCGAGACGACGACCGCGTGCCTGCGCGAGGGCTTCGTCCTGCGCGGCGGGGACGCCGCGCTCGTCGTCCTCACCGAGAACGACCTGCTCGGCGCGAACGCCCGCGGGGGGTCGACGAAGGACCAGCGTCGGATGCCCTCGCGCCGACGCAAGCAGGTCGACCCGCTCCAGCTGAAGAAGGGCGACTTCGTCGTCCACGAGCAGCACGGCGTGGGCACCTTCGTCGAGATGCTCCAGCGGACGGTCCAGGGCGCGACCCGCGAGTACCTCGTCATCGAGTACGCGGCGAGCAAGCGCGGCCAGCCCGGGGACCGGCTCTTCGTCCCGACCGACCAGCTCGACCAGGTGACCCGCTACGTCGGCGGCGAGGCGCCGACGGTGAACAAGATGGGCGGCAGCGACTGGCAGAAGACGAAGTCGCGCGCCCGGCGGTACGTCAAGCAGATCGCCGCCGAGCTCATCCGGCTCTACAGCGCCCGGATGGCGACGCCGGGGCACGCCTTCGCGCCGGACACGCCCTGGCAGCGCGAGCTCGAGGACGCCTTCGCCCACGTCGAGACCCCCGACCAGCTGAGCACCATCGACGAGGTCAAGGCGGACATGGAGAAGACGGTCCCGATGGACCGGCTCGTCTGCGGCGACGTCGGCTACGGCAAGACGGAGATCGCCGTCCGCGCCGCCTTCAAGGCCGTCCAGGACGGCAAGCAGGTCGCGGTCCTCGTGCCGACGACGCTCCTGGTCCAGCAGCACCTGGCGACGTTCTCCGAGCGGTACGCCGGGTTCCCCGTCACGGTCCGGGCGCTCTCGCGCTTCCAGACCGACAAGCAGGCGACGGAGACCGTCGAGGGACTGGCCGACGGCAGCGTCGACGTCGTCATCGGCACCCACCGCCTCCTCGCGCCGAGCATCCGGTTCAAGGACCTCGGGCTGGTGATCATCGACGAGGAGCAGCGGTTCGGGGTCGAGCACAAGGAGCAGCTCAAGGCGATGCGGACCGCCGTCGACGTCCTCGCGATGTCGGCGACGCCGATCCCGCGCACCCTCGAGATGGCGGTGACGGGCATCCGGGAGATGTCGACGCTCGCCACCCCGCCGGAGGAGCGCCACCCGGTCCTCACCTACGTCGGCGCGTACGACGACAAGCAGGTCGCCGCCGCCGTGCGCCGCGAGCTCATGCGCGAGGGCCAGGTGTTCTTCGTGCACAACAACGTCGGCACGATCGACAGGACGGCGGCGCGGATCAGAGAGCTCGTGCCCGAGGCCCGGGTCGAGACCGCGCACGGGAAGATGGGCGAGCACCGGCTCGAGCAGGTCGTCGTCGACTTCTGGGAGCGCCGCTTCGACGTCCTCGTGTGCACGACGATCGTCGAGACGGGCCTGGACATCAGCAACGCGAACACGCTCATCATCGACCGGGCGGACAAGCTCGGCCTGAGCCAGCTGCACCAGCTGCGCGGGCGCGTCGGCCGCGGGCGGGAACGGGCGTACGCGTACTTCATGTACCCGGGGGACAAGCCCCTGACGGAGACCGCGCACGACCGGCTCGCGACGATCGCGGGGAACACCGACCTCGGCGCGGGCATGCGGGTCGCGATGAAGGACCTCGAGATCCGTGGCGCGGGCAACCTCCTGGGCGGGGAGCAGTCCGGCCACATCGCGGGCGTCGGCTTCGACCTGTACGTCCGGATGGTCGGCGAGGCCGTCGCCGACTTCAAGGGCGAGGGCGACCAGGCCCCGACCGAGGTGAAGATCGAGCTGCCCGTCGACGCCCACCTGCCGCACGAGTACGTCCCGGGGGAACGGTTGCGGCTCGAGGCGTACAAGAAGCTCGCCGCCGTCACCGACGAGGCCGCGCTCGCGGAGGTCCTCGTCGAGCTGCAGGACCGGTACGGCGACCCGCCCCAGCCGGTGCTCAACCTCGTCGAGGTGGCCCGCCTGCGGATCCTCCTGCGGACCGCGGGCCTCACCGAGGTCGCGGCGCAGGGATCGAGCATCCGGTTCGGGCCGGTCGACCTCAAGGACTCCCAGCGGCTGCGGCTCCAGCGGATGTACCCGCGGGCGACGGTCAAGGAGGCGACCCGCACGATCACCGTGCCGCGGCCGACGACGGCGCGGGTCGGCGGGCGACCGCTGCGGGACCTCGAGGTGCTCTCGTGGGCGAGCGACCTCGTGCGCTCGGTCCTCCTGGACGACATCGCGGCGGGGCAGCAGACCGGCACGGACGCGACCGCGTCGAGGGACTCTTCCCGGATGCGCTGAGCGCCGGGCCACGAGCGACCAGCCCCGCCGCCGGGGTCAGCCGGCGGATATACGCTTCTGCGCGAGCACCTGCCCGCCGTCTGGAACAGGAACCACCGTGGCCCGTCGATCCGTCCGTCCCCGCACCGTCGCGCTCGCCGCCTCGCTCGCCCTCCTCGCCGGGGGCGGCCTCACCGGGTGCGCGCAGTCGGACACCGCCGCGATGGTCGACGGGCGCCGGATCTCCGAGACCGAGGTCCTGGCCTCGACCGACCAGATCGCCCAGATCAGCGGTCCGCAGGGCGCGCCGACGCCGTCGATGGTCGTCTCCGCGCTCATCCTCGCGCCGATGATCAACGAGGAGGCCGCGAGGGGCGGCCGGGCCGGATCCGACGCCGCCGCCCGGGCGCAGCTGGCCGAGACGGGCATCGAGGACCCCACCCAGGGCCTGCTCGAGATCCAGAAGGCGCAGGCCGCGCAGCAGCGCCTCACCCCGGCGCAGGTGGAGGCTCTGACGGCGCGGGTCCGGGACGCGGAGATCACCGTCAACCCGCGGTACGGCACGCTCGACCGCTCGAAGATGCAGCTCGCCCCGGCAGACGGCAACTGGATCGACCCCGACGCCGCCCAGCCGGCACCGGAGCTCACCCCCGCCGAGGGTGGTCAGGCCCCGCAGGGCGCCCAGCCCGAGCCCGGGGCCACACCGGTCCAGTGAGCCGGCCGGGCGAGGAGCTGCTCCGCGCGGTCGCGACGATGGACCGCCTGCGGTCGCCGGGCGGCTGCCCGTGGGATGCGGAGCAGACGCACCAGAGCCTCACCCGGTACGTCGTCGAGGAGGCCCACGAGGTCGTCGAGGCGATCGAGTCCGGCAGTCGCGAGGACCTCGTCGAGGAGCTCGGCGACCTGCTCCTGCAGGTGCTCTTCCAAGCGCGGGTCGGGCAGGACGGGCTGGGCGGTGCCGAGCCCTTCGACATCGACGACGTCGCCGCGACCCTCGTGGCCAAGCTGGAACGCCGCCACCCCCACGTCTTCGCCGACGGCGACGCCTCCACCCCCGCGGACGTCGAGGCGGCGTGGGAGCGGATCAAGGCGGAGGAGAAGGCTGCGAAGGCGCAGCGTGCGGCCCGCCGCCCGGCTGCCGAGCCGGTCCCGCCCCTGCTGCACGACATCCCACGGTCGCTGCCGAGCACGCTCGCGGCGGAGAAGATCCTCGCCCGGGTCGAGCGGACCGGCGGTGATCTGACGGCGGTGGCCGACACGCTCGCCGCGAGCGAGGACCCGGGCGACCGGATGCTCGCCGAGGCTGCCCGCTGCCGGGCGGCCGGCACGACCGCCGACGACGCCCTGCGCGCCGCGCTGACCCGCTTCGCGACGACCTGAGCGCGGTCGGGGACGATCCGGGCGACCTGCCCGGCCGCGGGACTAGGCTCGAGGACGTACGGAACCCCGACCGGCAAGGAGCGCACCAGTGGCCAGCATCGAAGCAGTCGTCGCCCGCGAGATCCTCGACTCGCGCGGCAACCCCACCGTCGAGGTCGAGATCGGTCTGGACGACGGCACCGTGGGCCGCGCGGCCGTCCCCTCCGGCGCGTCGACCGGTCAGTTCGAGGCCGTCGAGCGTCGGGACGGTGACGAGGAGCGCTACCTCGGCAAGGGCTGCGAGGACGCCGTCCGCGCGGTCGTCGAGGACATCGCCCCCGTCCTCTACGGGTACGACGCGAGCGAGCAGCGCCTCATCGACGACGAGATGCTTGCGCTCGACGCGACCGCCAACAAGGCCAAGCTGGGTGCGAACGCCATCCTCGGCGTCTCCCTCGCCGTCGCCAAGGCCGCGGCGGACTCCGCCGAGCTCCCGCTCTTCCGCTACGTCGGTGGCCCCAACGCCCACGTCCTGCCCGTCCCGATGATGAACATCCTCAACGGCGGCAGCCACGCGGACAGCAACGTCGACATCCAGGAGTTCATGATCGCGCCGATCGGTGCCGAGTCCTTCCGGGAGGCCCTGCGCTGGGGTGCGGAGGTCTACCACGCGCTGAAGAAGGTGCTCAGGGACAAGGGGCTGGCCACCGGCCTGGGCGACGAGGGCGGCTTCGCCCCGAACCTCGGCAGCAACCGCGAGGCGCTCGACCTCATCACCGAGGCGATCACGGCCGCCGGCTACACCCTCGGCACGGACATCGCGCTCGCCCTCGACGTCGCCGCGAGCGAGTTCCACGACGCCGGCGAGTACGTCTTCGAGGGCGAGAAGCGCAGCTCGGCGGCCATGGTCGCCTACTACACCGACCTCGTCGCGTCCTACCCGATCGTCTCCATCGAGGACCCCCTCGACGAGGAGGACTGGGACGGCTGGAAGGCCATCACCGACGCCCTCGGCGACAAGGTCCAGCTCGTCGGCGACGACCTCTTCGTCACCAACCCCGAGCGGCTCCAGCGCGGCATCGACAACGGCACGGCCAACGCGCTGCTGGTCAAGGTCAACCAGATCGGGTCGCTCAGCGAGACCCTCGACGCCGTCGACCTCGCGCACCGCAACGGCTACCGCTGCATGATGAGCCACCGCTCCGGCGAGACCGAGGACGTGACGATCGCCGACCTCGCCGTCGCGACGAACTGCGGCCAGATCAAGACCGGCGCCCCGGCCCGGTCCGAGCGCGTCGCGAAGTACAACCAGCTGCTGCGCATCGAGGAGGAGCTCGACGATGCCGCGCAGTACGCCGGCGCGTCCGCCTTCCCGCGTTTCTCCGCGAAGTGAGCCCGCGGATGGGGTGAACTAGGCGTCATGCCCACACCTCCGCGACGACCGGGCCGCCCGCCGCGCACCACCGCGCGCCGGGCGGCCCGGCCGTCCCCGGGCAGCGGTCCGTCGGGGAGCACGCGGCCGTCCACGGGCGCGCGCCGCTCGCCCGGCGCGACCGCGGCAGCCCCGGGCGCGATCGCCCTGGCGAACAACCCGCGGTTCAACCCGCGGCGGGTCATCGTCCTGGCGTGCATCGCCCTCGTCACGCTCGTCTTCATCGTCTCCCCCCTGATGAGCTTCCTCGAGCAGCGCTCCGAGGTCGCCGCGCTCGAGCGTCAGGTCGCCGCCCAGGAGCGGGACGTCCGGCGGCTCGAGCGCGAGCGCGAGCTGTGGCGGACCGACGAGTACGTCGAGCAGCAGGCACGCGAGCGGCTCGGCTTCGTCAAGGTCGGCGAGAAGTCGTACGTCGTCGTCGACCCCGCGGCCGCGCAGGAGTCGGCACCGCCCGGCCGCGGCGGCACCGCCGTCGACCGCCGGTCGCCGTGGTACGGCCGGGTGTGGGACTCCGCCCGCGCCGCCGACGACCCCAACGTCGCCCCGACCGATGGCTGACCCGTCCGGCACCGGCGTCCCCTCGCCCGTCACGGACGCCGACGTCGAGGCCGTCCACCGCCAGCTCGGCCGCCCACCGCGGGACATCGCCGAGGTGGCCCACCGGTGCCCGTGCGGCGAGCCCGACGTCCTGCGGACCAAGCCTCGACTGGCCGACGGCACCCCCTTCCCGACGTCCTTCTACGCGACCTGCCCCCGCCTCACGGGCGCGATCAGCACCCTCGAGAGCGAGGGGGTCATGCGCGAGATGAGCGAGCGGCTCGCGGTCGACGAGGAGCTGGCCGCCGCCTACCGCGCCGCGCACGAGGACTACCTGCGCCGCCGCGAGGAGCTCGGGCACGTCGCAGAGGTCGCCGGCATCTCCGCCGGAGGCATGCCGACCCGGGTCAAGTGCCTCCACGTCCTCGTCGCCCACAGCCTCGCCGCCGGCCCGGGGGTCAACCCGCTCGGCGACGAGGCCCTGGCGATGCTCCCCGACTGGTGGGCGGTCGCGCCCTGCAAGGAGACCTCATGACACGCGTCGGCGCCATCGACTGCGGGACGAACTCGATCCGCCTCCTCGTCGCCGACCTCGTCGAGCCTGACGGCGCGCTCACCCTGCGCGAGATCGAGCGCACGATGCTCACCGTCCGGCTCGGCGAGGGCGTGGACCGGACCGGGCGGCTCGACCCGGCCGCACTCGAGCGGACCTTCGCCGCGGCCCGGCAGTACGCCGACCGGTGCCGGGAGCTCGCCGTCGAGCGGGTGCGCTTCGTCGCGACGTCCGCCTCACGGGACGCGGAGAACGCCGAGGAGTTCACCACCGGCATCGCGAGCATCCTCGTGGACTGGGGCGTGGTGCCCGAGGTCGCCGCGGGCTCGGAGGAGGCGCACCTGTCGTTCGTCGGCGCGACGGGCGGGGTCGCGGCGGCCGGGTACCCCGCGCCCTATCTCGTCGTCGACCTCGGGGGTGGCTCGACCGAGTTCGTCCGCGGCGCCGGAACCGTCGTCGCTGCCCTGTCGACGGACATCGGGTGCGTCCGGCTCACCGAGCGGCATCTGCGCTCCGACCCTCCGACGGCGGACGAGGTCACGGCCGCCATGCACGACGTGGCCGCAGCCCTCGATGACGCGGAGGCCGAGGTCGGGTTCGGGGGCATCGCCACCCTCGTCGGCCTCGCCGGCAGCGTGACGACCGTCGCGGCCCACGCCCTCGGTCTGCCCGCGTACGACCGCGACGCGATCCACCTGGCCGAGCTCGACCCGTCGGTCATGGAGGAGTCCGCGATCGACCTGCTCGAGCGCACCCGCGCCGAGCGGCAGGAGCTGGGCTTCATGCACCCCGGCCGGGTCGACGTCATCGGCGCGGGCGCACTCGTGTGGCACCAGGTGATGGCGCGGGTGCGGGCGGCATCCCCGGACGTGCGGGTCGTCGCCAGCGAGTGCGACATCCTCGACGGGATCGCGCTCAGTCTCGCTCGGTGACCGCCGGCGTGCGCGGGTAGACCTAGGATCATCCCGCCCCCGTGGCCCAACCGGCAGAGGCAGGCGCCTTAAAAGCGCTCACGGTGCGGGTTCGACTCCCGTCGGGGGCACACCCACCCGGCTGGGCCGCTCGCCGTCCACAGCGGGGAACACCCGCCCCGCCCCGAACCTTCTATCCTGCAGATGGCGCACGTCGGAGGCGCCGCCGACCCCAGGGAGAACGATGAGCAACCCGATCCTCGGCCGCGTCGAGAAGGACGCCCGGAGTGGTTACGCCGGCTTCGGTGGCCGCGGCCGGTCCGTCCCGCAGCCGGCGCCCGCCCAGCAGTCCTACGGCCAGCTGGGAGCGCCGACCTACCCGCAGCCGACCTACCCGCAGGCCCAGCCCGCGCCCGCCCAGCGTGGCGTGACGCTCGACGACGTCATGGTCCGCACGGGCGTGCTCTTCGCGATCATGCTCGTCGTCGCGGCGGGCGCCTGGGCGCTGGCGCCGACGTTCGGGCTCCTCATCTGGGGGGCCGGCCTCGTCGGCACCCTCGCCATCGGGTTCGCGATCGCGTTCATGCGCGGGGTCAACGTGCCGCTCATCATCGCCTACGCCGTGTTCGAGGGTCTCTTCGTCGGCGCGATCAGCCGCAGCTACGCCACGGTCTTCGACGGCTACGCGACCGCGGACCCCGTCCCGCTGCACCAGAGCATCGTCGTCCAGGCGGTCCTCGGCACGCTCTGCGTCTTCGCCGCGATGCTCATGCTCTACAAGACGGGCCTCGTGAAGGTCACGGCCAAGTTCCGCTCGGTCGTGTCGATGATGCTCGTCGGCTATCTCCTCTTCGCGCTCGTCAACCTCGTCTTCGCGCTCGTGACGAACACGCCGTTCGGCATCGGCGGCACGGGGATCATCGGGATCGGCATCTCGGTGTTCGCGATCGGTCTGGCGGCCGTCACGCTCATGCTGGACTTCGACGACATCGAGACGGCCATCGCGACGGGCGCGCCGGTGAAGTATTCGTGGCTTCTCGGCATGGGCCTGCTCGTCACGCTCGTCTGGCTGTACCTCGAGATCCTCCGTCTCCTCGGCCGGCTCCGCTCCTCCGACTGACGCGTCGCACCCGGCGTTGAGCGCCCCCCAACCCGTCCCGCGCGACGTGCTCGACGTCCTCGAGCGCGTCGCGCGGCGCTGGGCGGTCGTCCCGGTGGACCGGGCCAGGGACGCCCTGCCGACCGTCCACGCGCTGCTGTCCGACCTCGTCGACCCGGGCTCCGGTCCCGCGCCCGCCGGGGGCACCGACCTCGCGGTCGCCCAGCTGCGGGTGCTCGTCCACGACGCCTACGCGAACGCCCCGGGGTCCGTCCTGCCGGACGGGCTCCCGGGGCGTCTCACCGCGGTGCTCCGGGCCCTCGACGGGCCCTGAGCGGCTGATCAGGACAGGCGCTCGTAGATGATCGCCATGCCCTGACCACCGCCGACGCACATGGTCTCGAGACCGAAGGTCCCGTCCGTCTCGCGGAGGCCGTTGAGCAGCGTGGTCGTGATCCGCGCGCCGGTGGCGCCGAACGGGTGGCCCAGGGCGATCGCGCCGCCGTGGACGTTGAGCTTGTCCTCGTCCATGCCGAGGTCGTCGGCGCTCGCGAGGACCTGGACGGCGAAGGCCTCGTTGATCTCGTAGAGGTCGAGGTCGCCGATGGACATCTTCGTGTTCGCCAGGGCGTTGCGGGTGGCCTCGACCGGGCCCATCCCCATGATCTCGGGCGACAGGGCGGACACGCCCGTCGCGACGACCCGGGCCAGCGGGGTGAGGCCGAGCTCCTTCGCCTTCGTGTCGCTCATGACGACGAGGGCCGCGGCGCCGTCGTTGAGGGCGCAGCAGTTGCCGGCCGTGACGACGCCGTCCTCACGGAAGACCGGCTTGAGGCCGGCGACCTTCTCCAGCGTGACGCCCGCGCGCGGCCCGTCGTCGGTGCTGACGACCGTGCCGTCGGCGAGGGTGACCGGCGTGATCTCGCGCTCGAAGAAGCCCGAGGCGATGGCGGCCTCGGCGCGGTTCTGGCTCCGCACGCCCCACTCGTCCATGCGGGCGCGATCCATGCCCCGCATGGTCGCGACGTTCTCGGCCGTCTGGCCCATCGCGAGGTAGACATCAGGCAGGAGACCCTGCTCGCGCGGGTCGGTCCACCGCTCGTTCGTCCGGGCCATCTCCTCGCTGCGGGAGCGGGCGTCGGCGAACACCGGGTTCATGTCCTCCTCCGGCACGCCACCGGCGCCGGCGAAGGTCGTGTACTGGCTGACGCACTCGACGCCGCCGGAGACGAAGATGTCGCCCTCACCGGCCTTGATCGCGTGGTACGCCATGCGCGTCGTCTGGACCGAGCTCGCGCAGAACCGGTTGACGGTCGTGCCGGGCAGGCGGTCGTAGCCCGCGAGGACGGCGATGACGCGGGCCATGTTCGACCCGTGGCGGTGGCTCGGCTCGGCGCAGCCCCAGTGCAGGTCGTCGACGTCGTTGCCGTCGAGGCCGATCTTGTCGAGGGCGGCCTTGACCATCTGCGCCGACAGGTCGTCGGGACGGATGTCCTTGAGCGAGCCCTTGAAGGCGCGCCCGATGGGGGAGCGGGCGGTCGAGACGATGACGGCGTCGGTCATGGGGATCTCCTCGGTGGGACGGACGGATCCCCCCGATCGTAGGCGGCGGGTGCTCAGTCGGCCGAGGGGTTCGCCCCGACGGCCGCGGCGGGGGCCTCGGGGGTGGTCGCCCGGCGGCGCCGGAGCAGGACGGCGAGCCGGTCGCGCGGGCCCGGCCGGTCGCCGTCGACGGGGGCCACCTCGGTGCCGCCTGCCCGCACCGCCGCGTCCGCCGCCTCGCTCACGGTGCGGACCGGCGCCGCCGATGCCTCCCGGTCGGTCGTCTCGGTGTCCCGGGTCGCCGTCGTCCCGTCGGCCGCCTCCCAGACGCCGAGTGCGGCGCACAGGGTCGGCAGGATTGCCGAAGCGACCCGCGCGTACCCGGCGGGCGAGGGGTGGAAGCGGTCCTGGCTGAACATGTCCGCCGGGCTCGCCGCGAACTCGGGGCCGAGGAGGTCCCCGATCGACACCGTCCGCGCCCCGGCCTCGACGACGGCGATGGTCTGGGCGGCGGCGAGCTCCCGGCTCCAGCGGCGCAGGAGCGAGCTCAGCGGGAACGGGATGGGTTCGACGGTGCCCAGGTCGGGGCAGGTCCCGACGACGACCTCGATCCGCAGGGCGCGCAGGTGCCGCACCGTGCGCTCGAGGCTGCGGACGGCCGACGCGCGGTCGATCCGGTGGGTGACGTCGTTCGCGCCGATGAGGACGACGGCGGCGTCGACCCGGTCGGTCCGGGCCAGGGCCAGGGCGAGCTGGCGGTCGAGGTCGGACGACTCGGCGCCGATGACCGCCTCGTTCGTGAGGTTCACGGGTCGGCCGGTCATCGCGGCGAGGCCCGTGGCGAGGATCGCGCCGATCGTCTGGTACCGGTTGTCCGCCCCCATCCCGGCTGCGCTCGAGTCGCCGAGGACGACGAGCTCGAGCGGCGCGCCGGGCGCGGCTCCGTAGACCCCGTCGTCGTCCGGCGCACCGTCGAACGGCTGGCCGACGATCTTCCGGGCGAGCTTCGCCTCGACCTGGATCAACCCGTACCCGAGCCCGGCGAGCGCGGCGGCCCCGACGCCTGCGGCTCCGGCGGCGGCCGCGGCGTTCCCCATCCGGTTCATACCCCTATTCCATCATCGCTCGCGCGGGTCGGCCCGTCCCGGGGGCCGCAGCGCACGCCACATGGAATGCTCGTCGACCATGACGACGGAGTACCCGCACCTGTTCGAGCCACTCGACCTCGGCCACACGACGCTGCGCAACCGCATCGTCATGGGCTCGATGCACACCGGGCTCGAGGACCGCGCCAAGGACTTCGACCGCCTCGCCGCCTACTTCGCCGAGCGGGCCCGCGGCGGGGCGGGACTGATCATCACGGGTGGGTTCGCGCCGACCGTCGTCGGCTCCTTCTCCCCGGGTTCGTCGAAGATGTCGACGCAGGCGGAGTCCCGCCGGCACCGCCAGCTGACGGCGGCCGTGCACCGGGAGGGCGGGGCGATCGCGCTCCAGCTGCTCCACGCGGGCCGGTACTCGTACTCGCCGCTCAAGGTGTCCGCGTCGGCGATCAGGTCCCCGATCACGCCGTTCACGCCGATCGCCCTCACCGAGCGCGGTGTCCGTCGGCAGATCCGGGCGTTCGCCCGCGCCGCCGGCCTCGCCCGCGCCGCCGGGTACGACGGGGTCGAGATCATGGGGTCCGAGGGCTACCTCCTCAACCAGTTCCTCGCGCCGCGGACGAACCGCCGCACGGACGGCTGGGGCGGCAGCCCGGAGAACCGGCGCCGGATGCCCGTCGAGGTCGTCCGCGCCGTGCGGGCCGAGGTCGGTCCCGACTTCGTCATCGTCTACCGGCTGTCGATGATCGACCTCGTCGAGGACGGCCAGACGTGGGAGGAGGTCGTCGCCCTCGCGACCGAGATCGAGGCCGCGGGCGCCTCGATCATCTCGACGGGCATCGGCTGGCACGAGGCGCGGGTGCCGACGATCGTCACCTCCGTGCCGCGCGGGGTCTTCGTCGACGTCACCGCCCGGCTGAAGCAGCACGTACGCATCCCCGTCGTCGCGAGCAACCGCCTCACCATGCCGCAGCTGGCCGAGGAGGTCCTCGCGAGCGGCGCCGCCGACCTCGTCTCGCTCGCCCGCCCGTTCCTCGCCGACCCGCAGTGGCCGACGAAGGCGCGCGAGGGCCGGGTCGACGAGATCAACACGTGCATCGCGTGCAACCAGGCCTGCCTGGACCACACCTTCCAGCGCAAGACCGCGTCGTGCCTGGTCAACCCGCGTGCCGCGCACGAGACGGTCCTGCGGCTCGAGCCGACGCGGACCGCCAAGCGGGTCGCGGTCGTCGGCGCCGGACCCGCCGGGCTGTCCGCCGCGGTCGAGCTCGCCGGGCGCGGGCACACCGTGGAGCTCTTCGAGGAGCGGGAGGAGATCGGTGGGCAGTTCCTCATCGCCGCCCGGATCCCCGGCAAGGAGGAGTTCGCCGAGACGATCCGGTACTACGCGCGGCAGCTCGAGCTGCGCGGGGTCACGGTCCACCTCGGGCGCCGGGCGTCGGTCGAGGACCTGGTCGGTGCCGACGAGGTCGTGCTCGCCACCGGCGTCGAGCCGCGGATACCTCAGATCGAGGGCGTGGACCACCCCAGCGTCGTGACCTACGCCGACGCCGTGCTCGGCCGGGTGCCGGTGGGGCACCGGGTGGCCGTCGTCGGGGCGGGCGGCATCGGGGTCGACGTGAGCGAGTGGCTGACGACCGGCTCGTCGCCGACGCTCGATCCCGCGGCGTGGCGCGCCGAGTGGGGGGTGGTCGACCCCGACCTCCTCGCGTCGGCACCCCGCGGCGGCCTCGTCGAGCGCGAGGTGGACGCCCCCGCCCGCCGGGTGACGATCCTGCAGCGCAAGGAGACCTCGATCGGCGCGGGGCTCGGCAAGACGACCGGATGGGTCCACCGCGCGGCGCTGCGGGCCAAGGGGGTCGAGCAGCTGACCGGCGTGCGCTACGACCGGATCGACGACGCCGGGCTGCACGTGACGCTCGACGGCGGCACGGGGGAGCAGCGGCTCGTGGAGGCCGACACGATCATCCTCTGCACCGGTCAGGAGTCGGTCGCCGATCTCGCCGGGCCGCTGCGCGAAGCCGGGGTGACCGTCCACGTCATCGGCGGGGCCGACGTCGCTGCCGAGCTCGACGCGAAGCGGGCCATCCGCCAGGGCACGGAGCTCGCCGCGTCGATCTGAGGGCGGCCGCAGTCCTCCCGCCGAGCGAATCGACTCGTGGTCACCGGATCCGGTGACCACGAGTCGATTCACCGTGCGCGAGCGTCGCTCGCGGCGGGGGCCCTCGTCAGAGGGTGGGGAGGCGGCAGCCGTTCGGGCCGTGGTTGCAGTACCCGCCTGGGTTCTTGTCGAGGTACTGCTGGTGCTCCTCCTCGGCGTACCAGAACGGGCCCGCCTGCGCCGCGTCGACGATCTCCGTCGTGATCGTGCCCGCACCGGCCGCCGTGAGCACGCCCTGGAAGGCATCGCGCGTGCGCTCGGCGGCCTCGCGCTGCTCGGGGGTCGTCGGGAAGATCGCCGACCGGTACTGGGTGCCGATGTCGTTGCCCTGCCGGTTCGCCGTCGTCGGGTCGTGGTTCTCCCAGAAGGCGCGCAGCAGCTCGGTCGGGGTCGTTCGGGCCGGGTCGTAGGCCACGAGGACCGTCTCGGTGTGCCCGGTCCGGCCCGTGCAAGTCTCGGCATAGGTCGGGTTCGGGGTGTACCCGCCCATGTAGCCGGCGGCGGTCGTCACCACGCCGGGCAGCTGCCAGTAGATCCGCTCGACCCCCCAGAAGCAGCCCATCGCGACGTAGAGGACCTGGGTCCCCTCGGGCCACGGGCCCTCCAACGGTGTGCCGAGCACCGTGTGCGTCCCGCTCAGGGCGAAGGGCCGCTGCGGGCGGCCGGGCAGCGCCTCGTCGGGGCCGATGCGTTCAGGGCGACGTCGTCCGATCACCTCTCCATGCTCGCAGACGGGGAGTTCTCCCCATCGAGCCACCGCCCCTGTCCCCGTATCGTCGTCGGTGCCGGCAGGAGCCGGGTTGGGACACCAGGTGCAGGGCGCGACCGAGGGGAGAGGCCACATGGTCCAGGTGACGCACGGGGCCGATGTCGAGGCGCTGCGCGACATCGGCCCACGGTTCATCGCGCTGGGCAAGCGCGCCGAGGGGGTCGTCGCCGAGGGGCAGGCGATGATGACGACCCTGCGCGGGGCCTGGGAGGGCGCCGACTTCGAGGAGCTCGACCAGCGCTGGCAGCGCACGCGTCGACGTGCCGACGAGGCTGCCCAGGCGCTCGGTCGACGGGGTGTCGAGCTCCTCGCGGTCGCCGACGAGCAGGAGCAGACCAGCTCCTCCAGCGGCGTGAACGTCGAGGCGCCCCACGCCGCCTTCGCGGGCGCGCCCGGGGGCGGTGGCGGGGGAGCCGCGGCCGACGGCGGCGAGAGCCGGGCCGCGTTCCGCGACGAGCCGCGCGACCCGGCGATCGGCGGCGGGCCGGCGAGGTGGGCGAGCGGATCCGCGCGCGGCGCCCTGAGCTGGACCACCCCCGGCGGGCCGGAGCCGTCGATCGGGGCGCTGACCGACCTCCTCGCGGGCCGGACCGGGCTGCGGCAGCACGACCCCTTCACCCCCGTCGACGCGGCGCTCGTCACCGGCTTCGCCCTCGGGGTCGGAGCCCTCACCGGCAGCCTCGCGATCGACCAGATCCGGCAGCTGCTCCTGGCGCTGGGTCCGTGGTCCACCGTCGAGCCGCCGCACGCCGCGCCGGCGCCCGACCGCGACCACCTCGTCATGCCGCGCGGCGTGGCCGACTGGGCCGACCCGGGTGAGGCCCCGCGCTTCGCGGTCCCCGCCCCCGGCGACCAGATGGTCGAAGGAGCGATGAAGACGGTCGGGGCCGACCCGGTCCAGGGCGCGATGATGCCCACCGTCGAGACGACGGCCGGCTCCGACCTCGGGTCCGGCTCGGTCGCATCGACGCCCTCGACGGATCCGGGCTCCGCGACCTCGCCGGTCTCGGCCGACCCCGGCACCGGCTCCAGCGGTAGTGGCTCGAGCACCGGTAGCGGCTCGAGCGGCGGCTCGGGCAGCGGCGCTGGCGCGGACGCCGCCGGGTCGTCCTCCGGATCCGGCGGCGCAGGAGCCGCCGGTGGCTCGGACGCGTCCCACGGCGGCGGGCACCCGGGTGGCGCGGGCGGCCCGGTCGGCGGGTTCACGGTGGGTGGCGCGATGGCCGCCGACCTCGCGACGGGCGGGCCCGGCGATGCTGGGGCCACGGGTGGGCCGTCCTCGGGCGAGATCGTCGGCGGCGTCGCCCCGGCGAGCGCAGCCGTCGGTGGCTGGCCCGACATGGGGGCCATGGGCGCTGGCGTCCTCGGGGCCGGGTCGCTCGCCGGCTTGGGGGCCGCGGGGGCGGCCGGCATGGCGCTGCGCGGTGGTGGCGGCGGTGGTGGGACGGACGCGAGCGAGCTCGCCGAGGCCGGGACGATGCTCGGCCAGATGCCCGACGACGCTGCCGGAGCGGCCCCGGCCGTCTGACGGCCCCTCCCCCTAGGCTGGGCCAGTGGCCCAGCACCGTGCCCCGATCCTCTGCGTCGACGTCGGGTCGACGTGGACCAAGGCGGCGCTCGTCGCTGCCGACGGGTCGTTCCGCACCGCTCAGCGCCCCACCGACGCCGGGCGGACCGACGTGGCGCTCACCCTCGACCGGCTGCGCACGGACCTCGACGCCCCGGACGCCCCGTGGCGGGCGTGCTCGTCGGCCGGGGGAGGACTCCGCATCGCCGTCGTCGGGTTCGAGCGGGAGGTCACCGCGCGCGCGGGCTCCCTCGTCGCGCTGAGCGCCG
Source organism: Janibacter massiliensis (assembly GCF_900289115.1). Lineage (GTDB taxonomy): Bacteria > Actinomycetota > Actinomycetes > Actinomycetales > Dermatophilaceae > Janibacter_A > Janibacter_A massiliensis. Next base: position 1,146,414 of record NZ_LT985196.1, read on the forward strand.
GGGGATCGGTCGTCCACGTCGCCTCCGGCGCCCTCGACACCGACCCCGAGGCCCTCGCCGCCCTCGCCGAGGCCCGGCCGGACGTCCTCCTCCTCGTCGGCGGCACCGACGGCGGCAACGCGGCGGTCCTCCTGCGGAACGCGGCCGCGCTCGCCGGGGCCGAGCCGCTGCGCGAGGTGCCGGTCGTCGTCGCCGGCAACCGGGAGGCCGCGCCGACCGCCGCCGCGACCCTCGTCGCCGGCGGCCGGACCGTGACGTGCGTCGAGAACGTCCTGCCGGCGATCGGCACGATCGAGCCCGCCGCCGCCCGCTCGGCGATCCGTGCCGCGTTCCTCGATCACGTCATCGGCGGCAAGCACCTCACGGCCGACCCGGCCGTCCTCGCCGGGGTGATCGGGCCGACCCCCGACCTCGTCCTCATCGGCGTCGAGGTCCTCGCCCGGGTCGCCGGGTGCGACGTCCTCGTCGTCGACGTCGGCGGCGCGACGACCGACGTCTACTCCGTCATCACACCTGCGGGGGAGGACGCCGAGATCGTCGGTGACGTCGTCGCGCCGCTGTGGCAGGCACGGACCGTCGAGGCGGACCTCGGCATGCGGTGGAGCGCGGCGACGACCCTCGAGGCAGCACGGCGCGAGGGCCTGGCGGTGCCGGACGACCTCGCGGCGCACGCCTGGGCCGCTGCGGACCACCCCTCCTGGGTGCCGACGACCGATGCCGCGTGGGCGCTCGATCTCGCGCTCGGCGGCCTGGCCGCGCGGGTGGCGGTCCGTCGGCACGCCCGCCCGTCGGTTCCGGGGGCGCAGCCCCGACCGCTGTCCGAGGTCGGGCTCCTCGTGGGCAGCGGGGGCGTCCTGCGGGCGGCGGTCGCCCGGGCGGGGGGCTCGCGGTCCGCCGTGATCGATGCCGTCCTCGCGCCGGTCCTCGCCGACCGCGCCGGGAGCTGGGCCCTGCCGCACGCCGCCCGCCCCGTCGTCGACGGCCGCTACGTCCTGGCCGCGGCGGGAATGCTCGAGCGCGACCACCCGGACCGGGCGGCCGCGCTCGTGCGGGACGTGCTGGGCGGGGTCGCTCAGCCGGTGTAGGGCTTGGCGTCCGTGATCGTCACGGAGATCGTCTTGCCGTTGGGTGCCTCGTAGGACGCGGTGTCGCCGACCTTCTTGTTGAGGATCGCCGCGCCGAGGGGGGACTGCTCGGAGAAGACCTGGAGGTCGCTGCCGTCGGCGATCTCGCGCGACCCGAGGAGGAAGGTCTCCTCGTCCCCGAACATCTCGACGGTGACGACCATGCCGCCCTCGACGATCCCGTCGTTCGGCGGGGCCTCGCCGACGGTCGCGTTCTCGAGGATCTGGGCCAGCTGGCGGATCCGGGCCTCCATCTTGCCCTGCTCCTCCTTGGCCGCGTGGTACCCGCCGTTCTCCTTGAGGTCGCCCTCCTCGCGGGCGGCCTCGATCCGCTTGGCGATCTCGGAACGGCCGTGGGTCGACAGCTCGGCGAGCTCCCCGCTGAGGCGGTCGTACGCCTCCTGGGTGAGGAAGCTCGTGCTGGTCGGCGCAGTCTCGGTCACGGTGGGGTTCTCCTTGCGTGGATCCGCCGGGCGGTCGTGCCACGGCGGTCGGCGCCCTCGACGCCGTTCTCTCTCCGGTCCCCTGCCGTCGGCACCCGTCGCGGGCGACATCGGGTACGGCGTCGACGGCGCGAGCGGGGCCATCGACGGGGTCGATCCCGGATGGATGTAAGCGATCAGCCTAGCCGATCGGAGGCGTGCGACGCCATCGCACGGCGGGCCCGGCGGTCGGTCAGGCGAGCAACCGGCAGCTGTCGACGACGGCGTTCGTCGCCTGGTACGTCGTGCGGATGGGCGCCCGGACGACGGTCGTGCGGGCCTTCGAGGCGGGCACGATGATCTCTCGGACGCCGAGCGTCGCGTGGTCGTTGTCCTCCGCCCGCAACAGGCAGACCGCCTGTCGGTCCGGCGGTCGGGTGACGTCGAACTCGAGCAGCACCTCGGTGTCCGAGACGGTGTCGTACCGCAGCGTGCGGGCGGTCGCCCGCTCGGTGGTCAGCCGGATCGCCATCCACGACAGTACGGCGGTCGCGAGGAGGACGAGCGCGGTCCCGACGACCCACCACCGGCGGCGGCTGCGGCGATCGCCAGACGGGGCGCGGGTGTCGGCGGCGATCTCGTCGGCCTCGGGGTCCCACACGACGGGGTCGGCGGGGGCGGCGTCGGTGACGCGCTCGTCGGCCGGGGTGCGAGACTGGTCCTCCACGCCCCCATTGTCGACCCACCCGGAGGACCCCCTGTGGCTGCCCCCGACCGCCTGCGGCTCATGGCCGTGCACGCGCACCCCGACGACGAGTCGAGCAAGGGTGCAGCGACGATGGCGCGCTACCGCGCCGACGGTCATCCGGTGCTCGTCGTGTCCTGCACGGGGGGCGAGCGGGGCGACGTCCTCAATCCTCAGCTCGAGGACGACATCCACGTCCAGCGCGACATCGTCCAGGTGCGGCGGGAGGAGATGCGCCGCGCCGCGGAGATCCTCGACGTCGAGCACACCTGGCTGGGCTTCGTCGACTCCGGCCTGCCGGAGGGCGACCCGCGCCCGCCGCTGCCGGACGGGTGCTTCGCGCTCGAGCCGCTCGAGGTGCCGACGGAGGCCCTCGTCCGCGAGATCCGGCGCTTCCGGCCGCACGTGATGACGACCTACGACGAGAACGGCGGCTACCCCCACCCGGACCACATCATGACCAACCGGGTGTCGGTCGAGGCCTTCCTCGCCGCCGGCGACGCCGACCGCTTCCCCGACGCGGGGGAGCCGTGGCAGCCGCTCAAGCTGTACTACAACCAGGGCTTCAGCAAGGCCCGGCTCACGGCGTACCACGAGGCGCTGCTCGCGCGCGGTGCCGAGAGCCCCTTCGGTGACTGGATCGCGCGCTGGGACGAGCAGCCCGAGCGCCCGGTGACGACGCGGGTTGCCTGCTCGGACTTCTTCGCCGTCCGGGACGAGGCGCTCCTGGCGCACCGGACGCAGATCGACCCGAACGGGTCGTTCTTCGCGCTGGACCTCGAGGCGCAGGCCGAGGTGTGGCCGACCGAGGAGTACGAGCTCGCCCTCAGCCACGTCGAGACGGACGACGACGAGGACGACCTCTTCGCCGGCATCCCCGCGGAGGTCGCCGCGGCCGACGCCCTCGCCACGCGCGCCGACCTGCCGCTCGTGCGAGACGACCGCATCGCACCGACGGTGGAGTTCCACGTATGAACCCGGTCAACCAGTCCGTGTCAGCGGGGATGTGGGGGTTCATCCTCTTCTTCGTCCTCGCCCTGGTGCTCGTCCTCCTCGTCCGCAGCATGCTGCGACGGATGCGGAACATGAGGAACACCGCGATCGCCCGGGGCGACGACCTTGCGGCCGAGGCGGCGCAGCGCCGTGCGGAGCGGCACCGGCGCGAGCGCTGAGGCGTCGAGGCGTCGAGGCGTCTCGTGCCCCAGCGCGTCCGGGTCAGGCGACCCGGTCGTAGAGGGTGACCGAGGCGGCGACGTAGTGACTGACGAAGGCAAGGATCGTCAGGGTGTGGAAGACCTCGTGGAAGCCGAACCAGCGCGGTGACGGGTTCGGGCGCTTGAGGCCGTAGACGAGTGCTCCGGCGGTGTACAGCAGCCCGCCCAGCGCGATGAGCGCGAGGACCAGGGGTCCGCCGCCGGCGAGGAGCGGTTCCAGGTAGAAGATTGCGACCCACCCGAGCGCGAGGTACACCGGGACGTAGAGCCAGCGAGGGGCGCTGACCCACAGCACGCGGAAGAGCAGCCCGACGACCGCCCCGCCCCAGACGATCGCGAGCATCGTGCGGGCACCGTCCCGGTCCAGCAGCAGCGCGAACGGCGTGTAGCTGCCCGCGATGATGAGGAAGATGTTCGCGTGGTCCATCCGCCGGAGGGCGGTGTCCCACCCGGTGCTCCACGTCCCGCGGTGGTACAGCGCGGAGACACCGAAGAGCAGTCCGGCGGTGATCGTGAACACGGCCGCGGCGAGGCGTCCGTCCCGGGTCGGCGCGAAGGCGACGAGGATCAGGCCCGACAGCACGGCCAGGGGCGCCATGACGGCGTGCAGCCAGCCGCGCAGGTGGGGCTTGACCCGGTCGACGACGGCCTCGACCGCGTGCTCGACCTGTTCCACGGCGTGCTCGACGTGGTCCTTGGCGCTCTCGATCCGGTCGTTGGCCCTCATGCCGCCCAGCGTACCTACGGGCGCGTAGGTAGCCGCTCGTCAGGTTGGTGAGGTCACGTCCGTGGTCGACGCCCGGCGGACGTGCAGGCAGGGCGGGTACCGTCGTCCCTCGTGGAGATCGGCGACCTGCTGTACGCGGCCTACGAGCGGCGCGTCTCCAAGAGCCTCCAGGACCGGCAGACCCCGCGGCACGTGGGCGTCATCCTCGACGGCAACCGACGGTTCGCCAAGGCGCGCGGTGCCGGGACCGAAGAGGGCCACCGGGCCGGCGCGGAGAACATCGGCAACTTCCTCGGCTGGTGCGAGGACGCCGACGTCGAGGTCGTCACCCTGTGGCTGCTGTCGACGGACAACCTCTCGCGCCCGACGGAGGAGCTGCACCCGCTCCTGCAGATCATCACCGGCGTCGTCGCGGACCTCGCGGAGACGGGGCGGTGGCGGCTCAACGTCGTCGGCGCGCTCGACCTGCTCCCGCCGGCGACCGCGGATGCGCTGAGTGCCTCGGCCGCCGCGACGGACCACGTCGAGGGGCTGGTCGTCAACGTCGCGGTCGGCTACGGCGGTCGGCGGGAGATCACCGACGCCGTGCGCTCGCTGCTGCGGGCGCGGGCGGCCGAGGGTGCCACCCTGGAAGAGGTCGCGGGCGAGGTGACGATGGAGGACATCGCGGCGCACCTCTACACCAAGGGGCAGCCGGATCCCGACCTGGTCATCCGGACCTCGGGGGAGCAGCGGCTCTCGGGCTTCCTCCTGTGGCAGAGCGCGCACAGCGAGTACTACTTCTGCGAGGCGTACTGGCCCGAGTTCCGGCGGGTCGACTTCCTCCGTGCCCTGCGCGCGTACGCCGAGCGGCACCGCCGGTTCGGCACCTGAGCCGGCGTTCCGCCCGGGGGAATCGACCTCAGCGCCACCTTCCCCACCCGAACCCCCCGGTGAGCGCGGGGAGATCGACCTCAGCGCCACCTTCCCCACCTACGCCCGCGACCCGCAGCCACTTCAGCCCCGCCGACACCGCTCGTCCCACCCGCCACAGGCCCCACATGACCGCTGGGTGAACTCCCCCCGACACGCCCGCACCCCGCACCCGGGTGCGTCGATCGGCCGACCTAGTGTGCAAGGGACGCACCGCACCCGCAGGCGTCACGGGAGGCCCGATGGAGCTGGCAGCGACCGTCACCGGTGTGACGGCGAGCCGAGGGGGCCGGTCCCGGTCCCCGCTCCGGCGGGCCCGGTCCCGGTACCCGCACCGACGCTGAGCGCGCACGCGCCCGTGCGGCGCGTGCGTGGAGGAGAGAACGTGGCCATCGACCTCGACCCGACCACCTTCGCCGCCGCCATCCCGGACGGAGCCCCCGACGCGCACGACCCCGCCGACCTGAGCACCCGCACCCGCACCTACGTGCTCGACACGTCGGTCCTGCTGTCCGACCCCCGCGCGATGATGCGCTTCGCCGAGCACGAGGTCGTCCTGCCGGTCGTCGTCATCACCGAGCTCGAGGGCAAGCGCCACCATCCAGAGCTCGGGTACTTCGCCCGATCCGCCCTGCGGTTCCTCGACGACCTGCGCATCCAGCACGGTCACCTCGACCGGCCCATCCCCGTCGGGGACGAGGGCGGCACCATCCACGTCGAGCTCAACCACACCGACCCCAGCTCGCTGCCCGCCGGCTTCCGGCTCGGCGACAACGACACCCGCATCCTCGCGGTCGCCCGCAACCTCGCGAACGAGGGTCGCGACGTGACGATCGTCAGCAAGGACCTGCCGATGCGGGTCAAGGCCTCGGCCGTCGGGCTGGAGGCCGAGGAGTACCGGGCCGAGCTCGCCGTCGAGACCGGGTGGACCGGCATGGCCGAGGTGCAGGTGACGGCCGAGCAGATGGACGCCCTCTACGACAACGGCCGGATCGACGACGTCGAGGTCGGGGACCTGCCCGTCAACACCGGGCTCAAGCTCGCCTCCCCGCGCGGCGGCGGGCTCGGGCGGGTCACGGCCGACCGGCAGGTCCGCCTCGTCCGCGGCGACCGGGACGCCTTCGGCCTGCACGGCCGCTCGGCGGAGCAGCGGATCGCCCTGGACCTCCTCCTCGACCCCGACGTCGGCATCGTCAGCCTCGGCGGCCGGGCCGGGACGGGCAAGAGCGCCCTCGCGCTGTGCGCCGGGCTCGAGTCGGTGATGGAGCGGCGGGCCCAGCGCAAGGTCATCGTCTTCCGGCCGCTCTTCGCCGTCGGCGGCCAGGAGCTGGGCTACCTGCCCGGCAGCGAGCAGGAGAAGATGGGGCCCTGGGCGCAGGCTATCTTCGACACCCTCGGCGCGATCGTCAGCAAGGAGGTCGTCGAGGAGATCGTCGACCGCGAGATGCTCGAGGTCCTGCCGCTGACGCACATCCGCGGTCGGTCGCTGCACGACGCCTTCGTCATCGTCGACGAGGCCCAGTCGCTCGAGCGCAACGTCCTGCTCACCGTCCTGTCCCGGATCGGCCAGAACTCCAAGGTCGTCCTCACCCACGACGTGGCCCAGCGGGACAACCTGCGCGTCGGTCGGCACGACGGCGTCGCCGCCGTCATCGAGAAGCTCAAGGGGCACCCGCTCTTCGCGCACATCACCCTCACCCGTTCCGAGCGCAGCCCGATCGCCGCGCTGGTCACCGACCTGCTCGAGGGCGTCGAGCTCTGAGGCTCGGCCCGCTGTGAGGCGCGCCACCCCGCGGTTGCGTCGCGGGGTGGCGCGCCCTAATGTCTCGCTTTGGTAACGGGACCCCCTGCCCGTCGCCGACCCCCGACCCGGGTGCTGGTCCCGCCCGGACGATCGTCAGGAGCCCCCTTGCCCCGCTACACCCCGAAGCACGGCGCCCCGCGTCGCCGGACGGTGCCGGCCGTCGTCGGCAAGCCCCTCGTCGGGCTCGGTGTCGCTGGTTTCCTCGTGGCCGGCAGCGGCGCCGCGGTCGCCTTCGGGGACGAGGACCTGGTCGGCGCGGCTCGCCTCGACGACGCGCCGGTCGCGCGCCCGGCGGCCGCTGGTCGGTCGGTCGAGTCGGTGCTCCTCGACCGTTCCGCGGGCACGGCCTCGCGCGGCGCGGCCCGAGTCGCACAGGTCCCGAGCCCCCAGATCCAGCGCGCGCAGCTCGTCGAGGGGTCGACCGCCGCCCGCAACACCGCCCTCGGCCGGACGACGGCGATCGCCGACGAGACCAAGGCCAAGGCGAAGCGCTCCGTCGAGGCGGAGGCCGAGGCGACGGGTTCCGAGACCACCGGGCAGCAGGCGGGCGCCCCGACGTCGAAGGCGTCGACGAGCCAGACGGCCTCCGCGGCGGCCGAGCGCATCGCGGCGATCCAGGCCGACCCCAAGCCGTACGCCGTCGAGATCATGCACGAGGCGGGCTTCGACGACGGCCAGTGGGCGTGCCTGGAGTCGCTGTGGATCGGTGAGAGCGACTGGCGCTGGGACGCGACGAACGCTTCCTCGGGCGCCTACGGCATCCCGCAGTCGCTGCCCGCGGAGAAGATGGCGGCCGCGGGGCCGGACTGGCGGACCAACCCCGAGACGCAGATGCGCTGGGGCATCCAGTACATCAAGGACGCGTACGGCAGCCCGTGCAACGCGTGGAACGCTTGGAACTCGCGCAACCCCCACTGGTACTGACCGGGCCTGGCCACGGCCGCAGGCGGATCGCGCGCGGTCTCACACCTTCCGCAGCCGGATCCGCGTCACCGCGTGGCGCGCGCCCTTCGTCAGCACGAGGGTGGCCCGGCCCTTCGTCGGCTCGACGTTCTCCCGGACGTTCGGCTCGTTGATGCTCAGCCACACGTCCAGCGCGGTCTCGCGCGCCTCGTCGTCCGACAGCGAGGCGTACCGGCGGAAATAGCTGTTCGGGTCGGAGAACGCCGTCTCCCGCAGCCGGAGGAAGCGCTCGACGTACCACGTCCGCAGGTCCTCGAGCGAGGCGTCGACGTACACGGAGAAGTCGAAGAAGTCGCTCACGGCCAGGCCCGTCCGACCGTCGGCCATGACCCGCGGGGGCTGCAGGACGTTGAGGCCCTCGATGATGAGGACGTCCGGGCGGGCGACCTCGACGAACTCGCCGGGCACGATGTCGTAGACGAGGTGGGAGTACACCGGTGCCCGCACGAGGTCACGGCCAGCCTTCACCTCCGAGACGAACCGCAGCAGGGCCCGGCGGTCGTACGACTCGGGGAACCCCTTGCGGTGGAGGATGCCCCGCCGCTCCAGCTCGGCGTTCGGCAGGAGGAAGCCGTCCGTCGTCACGAGCTCCACGCTCGGGGTGTGCGGCCAGCGGGAGAGCAGCTCCTTGAGTATCCGCGCGGTCGTCGACTTCCCCGCCGCGACCGACCCGGCGACGCCGATGACGAACGGGGTCCGGCCCGGCCGCTCGCCGAGGAACTCGCTCGTGGCCAGGTGCAGGCCGTAGGTCGCCTCGACGTAGAAGTGCAACAACCGCGACAGGGGCAGGTAGACCTCCTCGACCTCGCGCAGGTCGAGCTGGTCGCCGAGCCCGCGGAGCCGCTCGACGTCGGCGGCGTCGAGACTCAGCGGATGGTTCTCCCGCAGGCGCGCCCAGGCCCGGCGGTCGAGGTCCACGTACGGCGAGGGCAGGCTCGAGCCGGTGGGGTGGTGCGGCACGCCGACATCCTGCCTCACGCGGTCGATCGGGCGCGGGAGCCACCGCCGGACTACGCTCGGCCTCATGTGTGGAATCGTCGGATACGTCGGCCGTGACACGGGCAGCACGCCCCTCGACGTCGTCATGGAGGGGCTCGCGCGGCTGGAGTACCGCGGCTACGACTCGGCGGGCGTCGCCCTCGTGACGGAGTCGGGCATCGACCAGCGCAAGCGCGCCGGGAAGCTCGAGAACCTCCGGACCGAGATCGCCGCGCACCCGCTCGCGGCCTCGAGCACGGGCATCGGCCACACCCGGTGGGCCACCCATGGCGGACCGACCGACGAGAACGCCCACCCGCACCTCGGCGGCGAGGACGACGCGCTCGCGCTCGTCCACAACGGGATCATCGAGAACTTCCACCAGCTCAAGGCCCAGCTCCTCGACACCGGTGTCTCGTTCCGTTCCGAGACCGACACCGAGGTCGCGGCCCAGCTCCTGGGCCGGGAGTACGCACGCACGGGCGACCTGACCGCCGCGATGCAGTCCGTCGTCGCCCGCCTCGAGGGCGCGTTCACCCTGCTGGCGGTCCACCGGGACAGCCCCGGGACGATCGTCGCGGCCCGTCGCAACTCCCCGCTCGTCGTCGGTGTCGGGGACGGGGAGATGTTCCTCGGCTCCGACGTCGCGGCCTTCATCGGGCACACCCGGCAGGCCGTCGAGCTCGAGCAGGACCAGATCGTCACGATCACCCCGGAGGGGTACTCGATCGTCGGCTTCGACGGCGCGCCCGGCCAGGGCAAGCCGTACGCGGTGACCTGGGACGCCGCGGCCGCCGAGAAGGGCGGCTACGACACCTTCATGGAGAAGGAGATCCACGAGCAGCCGCACGCGGTGGCCGACACCCTCCTCGGTCGCACCGACGAGGACGGTCGCCTCGTCCTCGACGACATGAGGGTCAGCGAGGACGAGCTGCGCGCGGTCGACCGCATCTACGTCGTCGCGTGCGGCACCGCCGCCTACGCGGGCATGACGGCCAAGTACGCGATCGAGCACTGGACGCGCATCCCCGTCGAGGTGTCGCTGGCCCACGAGTTCCGCTACTGCGACCCGATCGTCGACGAGCGCACGCTCGTCGTGTCGATCAGCCAGTCGGGCGAGACGATGGACACCCTCATGGCGGTCAAGCACGCCCGCGAGCTCGGCGCGCGGACCCTGTCGATCTGCAACACGCACGGGTCGACGATCCCGCGCGAGTCGGACGCGGTGCTCTACACGCACGCCGGCCCGGAGATCGCGGTCGCGTCGACGAAGGCCTTCCTCGCCCAGATCACCGCCTGCTACGTCCTGGGCCTCTACCTCGCACAGCTGCGCGGCGGGACGTACGCCGACGACGCCGCGCAGGTCATGCAGGAGCTGCGGGGGATCCCCGAGAAGATCGAGCAGGTTCTGGGGTCGATGGACCGGGTCGAGGAGATCGCCCGCTTCATGGCCGACACCCGCTCGGTGCTCTTCCTCGGGCGGCACGTCGGGTTCCCCGTGGCGATGGAGGGCGCGCTCAAGCTCAAGGAGCTCGCGTACATCCACGCCGAGGGCTTCGCCGCCGGTGAGCTCAAGCACGGCCCGATCGCGCTCATCGACGCCGGGCAGCCGGTGTTCGTCGTCGTCCCCGGCCCGGACACCCCGCACGAGCTGCACAAGAAGGTCGTGAGCAACATCCAGGAGATCCGGGCCCGCGGCGCGCGCACTCTCGTCATCGCCCAGGACGGCGACACGGACGTCGAGCCCTTCGCGGACGAGGTCATCCGGATCCCGCACACCTCGCCGCTGCTCCAGCCGCTGCTCGCGGTCGTGCCGCTGCAGGTGTTCGCGCTCCACCTGTCGACCGCCAAGGGGCTCGACGTCGACCAGCCCCGCAACCTCGCGAAGTCCGTCACGGTCGAGTGAGGCGCGAGCCCGCGTGATCGAGGCCTGGTCCGTCGAGGACGTCCGCGCCGCCGAGGAGCGGCTCGGGGACGAGCTGCGCTCCGGTGAGCTCATGCGGCGGGCGGCCGAGGGGCTCGCGGGCGTCGTCGCCGCCCGGCTGCCGGAGGGCACGGGCGAGCCGGGGCGTGTCGTCGGTCTCGTCGGGCCGGGCAACAACGGTGGTGACGTCCTGCACGCGCTCGCCCGTCTCGCGGCGGACGGGCACGACGTGGCCGCGGTCCGTACGGCGGCCGCCCACGAGGGCGGGGTCGACGCCCTCCGCCGGGCCGGTGGGGTCCTCCTGGGGGAGGACGCCGGGCCGGACGAGGTCACCGAGCTCATCGGCGAGGCCGATGTCGTCGTCGACGGGATCCTCGGGATCGGGGGCCGGCCGGGGCTGCCCGAGGTGGCTCGGGCCTGGGTGGCAGCGATCGACGAGGACGCGTGGGTCGTCGCCGCCGATGTGCCGAGCGGGCATGATCCGGCTGGCTCGGCGCTTCATGCCGACGGGGTCTTCGCGGACGAAACGGTCACCTTCGGCGTGCCCAAGCCGGTGCACCTGCTCCCCGCGACGTCGGCGGCCTGCGGGGTGCTCACCGTCGTCCCGATCGGGCTCGACCTCGAGGACGAGGCCGGCGGTGACGACCGTCCGGTCCCCGCCGTACGACGGCTGACGCGGGACGACGTGGCGGCGGTGTGGCCCGTTCCGGGACCGGAGGACGACAAGTACACCCGCGGCGTCGTCGGGGTCGTCGCCGGCGGTGAGGACTACACGGGGGCGCCGCTGCTGACGACAGGTGCGGCCGTGGCCTCAGGGGCGGGGATGGTCCGGTACGTCGGGACGCCGACGCCGGAGGCACTCGTCCGGGCTGCCGTCCCGGAGGCCGTCCACGGCGACGGGAGGGTCCAGGCCTGGGTCGTCGGTCCCGGGCTCGACGTCGCCTCGAGCGCCGCGGGATCGGCGGCGCAGCTCGACGTAGCCCGTGCTGCGCTCGCGAGCGACCTGCCGGTCGTGCTCGACGCGGGCGGGCTCGACCTGCTCGACGGGCCGCGGTCGGCGCCGACGCTCCTCACCCCGCACGCGGGGGAGTGCGCGCGGATGCTCTCCCGGCTCGAGGGAGATGAGGTTTCGGCGGAGGGGGTCGTCGCGGACCGGCTCGGACACGCGCGCCGGCTCGCCCGGGCCACGGGGGCGGTCGTCCTGCTCAAGGGGAGCGCGACGCTCGTCGTCCCGCCGGAGGAGGGCGCCCCGGTCTGGGTCCAGGCGGACGCCCCGGCGTGGCTCGCGACGGCGGGCAGCGGCGACGTGCTCGCCGGGATCCTCGGCACCCTGGCCGCGGCGGGGCTGCCGCTCGACCTTGCCGGGGCGCTCGGCGCCCTCGTCCACGGCGTGGCCGGGGACGACGCGAACCCCTGGGGACCGGTCCGCGCGAGCGCCATCGTCGACCGCCTTCCGGCGACGATCGCCGCGCTCCTCACCCGCTGAGACCGCCCAGCCCTTCCCGCCGACCGAACCGGCTCGTGGTCACCGGATCCGGTGACCACGAGCCGGTTCGCTGTGCGCGAAGGATCGGGCTGCCCGGGCGGCGCGGCCGAGGGCGGGTGCGGTCGGGTCGTAGACTCCCCCACCGATGACCGGACCGATGGAGCTCGCGCCGGACGGGTTGGCGCCGACCGACACCGCCGGGCTCTCCGCGTGGGCGGAGATCGACCTCGACGCGATCGCCGACAACGTCGCCGCACTCCGCGAGCACGCCGGCGGCACCCCCGTCATGGCCGTCGTCAAGGGCGACGCATACGGGCACGGACTGGCTCATTCCGCGCGCGCGGCGCTCGCCCGTGGGGCCTCGTGGCTCGGGGTGGCCCAGGTCGCCGAGGCGCTCGACCTGCGGGCCGCCGGGGTCACCGCGCCGCTGCTGTCGTGGATCCACGTCCCGGGCACCGACCTCGCCCCGGCCGTGCAGGCCGATATCGACCTCTCCGCCGGGCAGCCATGGGCCCTCGCCTCGATGGCCGACGCCGCCCGTGCCACCGGCCGCACCGTCCGCGTCCACCTCAAGGTCGACACCGGCCTGGGTCGTGGCGGGGCGCTCGGCGACGGCTGGACCGAGCTCCTCGCCGCCGCCGGGCCGCTGGTTGCCGAGGGCGCCATCGACATCGTCGGCATCTGGTCCCACCTCGCGTGGGCCGATGCGCCCGACCACCCGACCGTCCGCGCCCAGCGGGAGCGCTTCGTCGAGGCGATCGCCGAGGCCGAGCGGGCCGGCATCCGGCCGCAGGTCCGGCATCTGGCCAACTCCGCCGCCACCCTCACCGACCCGCAGGCCCGCTTCGACCTCGTCCGCCCCGGCCTCGCCGTCTACGGCTTGTCCCCGGTGCCCGATCTCGGCGCCCCGCAGCGGTTCGGGCTCCGCGAGGCGATGCGGCTGCTGGCCCGGTTCAGCTCCGTCAAGGACGCGCCCGCCGGGCAGGGCGTCTCCTACGGCCACGAGTACACGACCCCCGCGGCCACCCGCCTCGGTCTCGTCCCCATCGGGTATGCCGACGGCATCCCGAGGGCGGCGCTCAACGCCGGTCCGGTCGCCGTGCGTGGCACCCGCGCCCGGATCGCCGGCCGGGTGTGCATGGACCAGTTCGTCGTCGACCTCGGTGCCGCGGGCCTCGACGCCGAGCCGGGGGAGGAGCTCGTCCTCTTCGGCCGGGGGGCGGACGACGAACCCACCGCGCAGGACTGGGCGGAGGCGTGCGGCACGATCAACTACGAGATCGTCACGAGGATCGGTCCGCGGGTGCCGCGGGTCCTCGTCGGGACCGCAGGGAGGGAGGACGCCGATGGCTGAGCGGACGCGCAGGTCGCGCACGCCTCGCACGACCCCGAACCCCGTCGGGCGACGCCGCGCGCAGGTGACGGCCGCCTCCGCCGCGGGCATCGGGATCGCCGGTGCCGCCGCGAGCGCGGCCCTCCTGCACCGGGCCTGCACCGACGACCACGGCGTGCCGACCGCCGGTCCGTACGGCATCCGGGCCGACGAGACCCTCACGGTCGTCGCCGAGGACGGGGTGAACCTCCACGTCGAGATCGACGAGCCCGAGCCGGGCGCGACCGACGCCGCGCGGGTCGACGGCGAGGTCCCCACGGTCGTCCTCGCGCACGGCTACACGCTCGACCTCACCTCGTGGGCCTTCCAGCGGGCGGACCTCGCCGCGGCCGGGTACCGCGTCGTCACCTACGACCAGCGCGGCCACGGGCTGTCGGGGGAGAGCGACCGGGAGCGCTGCACGATCGACCAGCTCGGCCGCGACCTGCGCTCCGTCGTCGACCACGTCGCACCGACCGGTCCGCTCGTCCTCGTCGGCCACTCCATGGGCGGGATGTCGGTCGAGTCGTTCGCCGGGCAGTTCCCCGAGGTCGTCGCCGAGCGGGTCGTCGCGGTCGGACTCGTCGCGACGAGCGCAGGAGGCATGGGGTTGGTGACGATCGGCTTGGGCAAGGTCTTCGACAGCGCCTTCCTCCGACTGGGCCCGGGCGTGATGGCGGGGCTGCACCGTCGGCAGCGGCTCTTCGGCGGGCTGCGCCGGATCGGGCGGGACGTCGAGTACTCGGCGGTCGCGCACTACGGGTTCGGGCGCAGCGCGACGCCCGACATGATCCGCTACACCGCCGACATGATCATGGGCACCCCGCTGCGGACCACGGCGTCGTTCCTGCCGCACCTGGACGACCTCGACGTCCGGGAGGCGCTCGCCCATCTGCAGGAGGTCGAGGTCCTCGTCCTCAACGGGTCCCGCGACCGGCTCACCCCGCCCGGGCACAGCGACGACATCGTCCGGCTCGTGCCGCACGCGCGCCACGTCGTCGTCCCCGGGGCCGGGCACATCATCACGTTCGAGGCCGCCGACGTCGTCAACCGTCAGCTGCGGGCCCTGATCGAGCGCGGCGCGCGGCGCGCGCAGGACCGCCCGCGGTCGGGGCGCCCGTCCGACCGCCGGGGGACGGCTCGATGAGCGGGCCGAGCACCCTCACGCTCGTCGACCCCGAGGCGACGCACGCCTTCGGCGTCCGGCTGGGGCGTGCCGCCGCCGCGGGCGACCTGCTCGTCCTCACCGGCGGGCTCGGTGCGGGGAAGACCACCCTGACCCGCGGCATCGGCGAGGGCCTGGGGGTGCGCGGCGCGGTCACCTCCCCGACGTTCGTCATCGCCCGCGTCCACCCCTCGCTCACCGGCGGCCCCGCGCTCGTGCACGTCGACGCCTACCGGCTCGGGGGTGCCGCCGAGCTCGACGACCTCGACCTGGACGCGGACGTCGCGGACTCCGTCACCGTCGTCGAGTGGGGCGCGGGCCTGGCCGAGGGCCTGAGCCCCGACCGGCTCGAGATCCGGATCGACGTCGACCCGGCGAGCGAGGTGCGGACGGTGACGCTGCACCCGCGCGGCACCCGCTGGGACGCGGCGACGCTCGCCGCGCTCACCCGCACCTCGCACCCGGAGGCGGACCGATGAGGCTGCTCGCGCTCGACACCGCGACCTCGGCGATCACCGTGGCCGCCCACGACGGCACGACGGTGCTCGCCGCCCGATCGGTCGAGGACGCGCGCCATTACACCGAGCATCTCGCGCCGACGATCGAGGCGGTGCTCGGCGACGCCGGCTGGTCCCCGCGGGCGCTGTCCGACATCGTTGTCGGCACCGGCCCGGGCCCGTTCACGGGGCTGCGCGTCGGGATCGTCACCGCACTCACCCTCGGCCACGCGACCGGTGCACGGGTCCACGGCGTGTGCTCGCTCGACGCGCTCGCGCGGGCCGCGCGCGAGGCGCACCCGCAGGAGACCGAGGTCCTCGTCGCCACCGACGCCCGCCGCCGGGAGGTCTACTGGGCGCGGTACCGCGACGGGGAGCGCGTGGAGGGCCCCGGGGTCGCCCGGGCTGCCGAGCTTCCCGACGCGCTGCGCGCCCTGCCGACCGTCGGCCGAGGCCCGCTGCTCTACCCTGACGCGCTCGCCCACCCGCTCACCGCCCCGGGGCGCCCGCTGCTCGACGTCGACGCGGCCGCCCTCGCCCGGGTGGCCGTGGACGGGATCCGGGCCGGCTCCCCGATGCCGACGACCCCGCTCTACCTGCGCCGGCCCGACGCTCAGGAGCCCGGCGCCCCGAAGCCGGCGACCTCGCCGACCCCGGTGCGGCGCTCGGACGTCCTCGAACCATCGAAGGACACCCCGTGAGCGTGACCGTCCGGCCCCTGTCCTGGCGTGACCTCGACGTGATCCTCCCGCTGGAGCGGGGGCTGTTCGGCCACGAGGCGTGGGACGCCCGCTCGTGGTGGGAGGAGCTGGCCGCGCGTCCGCGCCGGGAGTACGTCGTCGCGCAGGACGGCGGGGACCTCGTCGGCTACGCCGGGATCGACGACCAGGGCGACGTCGCCGACGTCATGACCATCGCCGTCGTCCCCTCCGCCCGGCGTCGTGGGATCGGGCGCGTCCTGCTCGACTCGCTGCTCGCCCGCGCCCGGGCCCGCGGCGCCCGCGACGTCGTCCTCGAGGTCCGCGCCGACAACGCCGCGGCGCTCGCGCTCTACGCCGACGCGGGCTTCACGACCGTCCGCACCCGGCGCGGGTACTACCGAAACCCGGGGTCCGACCCGGTGGACGCGCTCGTCCTCCGCGCGAGCACGCAGCAGGCAGGAGCGGCATGAGCGAGCACCCCCTCGTCCTGGGCATCGAGACCTCGTGCGACGAGACCGGCGTCGGCATCGTCCACGGACAGACCCTCCTCGTCGACGCCGTCGCGAGCAGCGTCGACGAGCACGCCCGGTTCGGCGGGGTCGTCCCGGAGATCGCCAGCCGCGCCCACCTCGAGGCGATGGTCCCGACGATCGAACGGGCGTGCGCCCAGGCCGGGGTGCGGCTGTCCGACCTCGACGCGATCGCCGTCACCTCCGGCCCCGGCCTTGCCGGGGCGCTCATGGTCGGCGTCGCCTCCGCCAAGGCGCTGGCGCTCGGCCTGGGCATCCCCCTCTACGGCGTCAACCACCTCGCCTCGCACGTCGCGGTCGACATCATCGAGCACGGCCCCCTGCCCGAGCCGACGCTGGCGATGCTCGTCTCCGGAGGGCACTCCTCGCTGCTGCTCGTCCCCGACGTCACGTGCGACGTCCGCTCCCTCGGCGCGACGATCGACGACGCCGCGGGGGAGGCCTTCGACAAGGTCGCCCGGGTCCTGGGCCTGCCGTTCCCGGGCGGGCCGCACATCGACCGGGCGGCGAGCGAGGGCGAGATCACCATCGACTTCCCCCGCGGCCTCACCTCCCGCCGCGACATGGAGCGGCACCGGTTCGACTTCTCGTTCTCGGGTCTGAAGACGGCCGTGACCCGGTGGGTCGAGGCCGAGCGTGCCGCCGGGCGGGACGTGCCCGTCGCCGACGTCGCGGCGTCCTTCCAGGAGGCGGTCACCGACGTCCTCGTCCGCAAGGCGATCCTCGCCTGCCGCGAGCACGACGTCGCGGCGCTGCAGGTCGGCGGCGGTGTGGCGGCGAACTCGCGGCTGCGGGCGATGGCGGCCGAGCGCGGTGCGGCCGCGGGCATCGAGGTCCGCATCCCCCGGCGCGCGCTCTGCACCGACAACGGGGCGATGGTCGCTGCGCTCGGGGCGCAGATGGTCGCCAAGGGCCGCGCCCCGAGCACCCTCGACCTGCCGGCGGACTCCTCCATGCCGGTCACCGACGTCCAGTCCGGGCTGCCGGTGGACGTCGACCACGACCACCCGCACTGACGGGCGGGTCAGGAGTTCGTCGAGCTCGTCGCGTCGACGCTGCCGCAGGTGATCAGGCCCATCCGCTGCTTGAGGGTGAGCACACGGGTCGTCGAGTCGAGGACCTGCGTGGCGAACCGGCGGTCCTTCGCGGCCCGGGTCGTGATTCCGGTGAGCATCGGCCCGACGAGTGCGGGGTCGGCGGTGAGGGTGATGTCGCCGCCGGCCGCGACGTGCCGCGCGGCGCGCTCGGCGGGCGGGACCGCCGAGACGGAGCGGGCGACCCCGACGTCGTCGGTGACGACGACCCCGGTGTAGCCGAGGTCCCGGCGCAGGAGCCCGGTGATGATGCGGCGGGAGAAGACGGCCCGGTGCTGCCGGTCGATGCGTGGGTAGAGCGCCGAGCCGACCATGACCATCCCCGCGCCGTTGCGGACACCGCTGACGAACGGGCGCAGGTGCGGGTCGCGGCGGGTCATCGTCGTGTCGGTCGTCCCGGTGGCGGTCGCGTCGGTGTTCCCGGTGATCCGGCCGATGCCGGGGAAGTGCTTGAGGGTCGGCTCGACCTGCGCCGCGCGCAGCCCCCGGACGACGGCGTCGCTCGAGCGGGACACGGCCGCGGGGGTGGAGCCGTAGTGCCGCGCGAGCGCACCGATCGGGGCGTTGCGCGCGGCGGTGCCCGCCGGGACGGTGTCGACCGTCGGCGCGAGGTCGACGTTGATACCCGCGGCGGTCAGCTCCTTCCCCCAGCCGGTCGCGGCCGCCTGCAGCGCGCGCGGCGTCATCCGCGCCTGCGCCGTGGCGGGCGGAACGCTCGAGAAGCCGTCCCCGGTGAGCTGCTGGACCTGCCCGCCCTCCTGGTCGGCGGCGACGAGGAGCCGCGCGCCGCCCGTCGAGCCCGGGCCGGCGAGGCCCTGGAGGCGGGTGGTCGTCCCGCGGACGTTCTCGCGCCCGACCCAGCCGCCGAGGAGGAAGACGCCGCCGACGTGGTGGTCGGTGACGAGGGCGTCGTGGGCCCCGCCGGGGTAGATCGCCGGCATGAGCAGCTGCCCCGCGCGCTGCTGGGGGGTCATCGCGCGGGCGGTCTCCCGGCACGCCGGATCGGGCGTGAGGCCGAGTCGGGGCCGGGCGTCGCGGGACGAGGTCGGCGCCGGGGAGGTCGTCGTCCTCTCGGGTGCGGCCGTCGGGCGCGGGGCAGGGTCGCCCGCGGAGCACGCGCCGAGCGCGAGGAGGGCGACGACGGCGGTGGCGCGGGCGACGCCGGTGGCGCGCACGGCGGCGGTGAGAGGCACCCGGTGACGATACGGGTCACGCGGGGTCGATGACGAGGACGCACTGCTCCCCGGCGACCCGGGTGAGCAGCACCGTCGTGCTCGCGCCGTCGCCCGCCCCCCGCCCGATCCGCAGGTCGCGGCGCAGGCGCTCGTCGTCGATCCGGATGCCGCGCTTCTTGATCGTCAGGCCGGTGATCCCGCGCTCGCGCAGGTACGGCCGGAGGACCTTCGTCGAGAACGGGAGGACGTCGCGGACGGCGTACCGGCGGGCGAACGGCACGTCGGTCGCCGTCCCCGCGGTGACGTACCCCAGGCCGGGTTCGAGCTCTTCGCCGCTCGTCGCGGCGGTGACGGCACCGGTGAGCCCGGCGCGGGTGACGGCACGGTCGGCCTCGTAGAGCCACGGCCCCATCGCCCCGAGCGAGGGCGCGGCGGGCGGGTCGGCGTCGGCCATCGACTGGTCGACCTCGACCGGGGAGCGGTCGTGGCGCAGCACCCGGGCGGTTCGGCCCTCGTGCCGGACGAGCGGGCCCCACCACACCGCGCACTCGAGGACCTCGCCGTCGTAGGAGGTCCACTGGGCCTCGGTGCCCAGGGGCGGGATGTCGTGGGGCAGCGAAGGGCTGAGCTTCACCCCGGTCGCCGGGACGCGGCGGGCGACGTCGAGGACGCTGTCCCAGCTCGGGGAGATCTCCTCGAGCCGAAAGATGCGGCGGGTCCGGCCGCGGGCGTCGGCGACCCCGGGGGTGCGGCGGGCGGGGTCGAGCCACGCGCCGGCGCGGGCGCGCAGCGGGTCGGTGGGGAGCTCGACGTCCTCCGCTCGACCGGCGCGGGCCCGGGAGTCCGGCCACGCGCGGAGGTTGGCGTCGGCGATGGCGGCGGTCGTCGGGTCGGCGTCGACGGCGGCGACCGTCACCCCGAGCGCGCTCATCGCCATCGCGTCCGCGCCGATGCCGCAGCCGAGGCCGTGGACGGTCGCCAGGCTCGCGGCCGCGAAGCGCCCGGCGTGCCCGGCCGCGACCTCGAGCCGGCTGGCCTGCTCCAGGCCGTCGGCGGTGAAGAGCATCCCGTCGGCGAACTCGCCGAACTTCGTGCGGGCGCGGGCGCGCAGCCGCAGCTGGGTCAGGAGCGCGGCGGCCCGGGTCGGGTCGAGGCCCTCTGCGCGCAGCCGCGCGGCCGTGGTCAGCGCGGTGGCCTCGTCGTACGAGGGGAGGTCGGCCAGGAGCGCCCGCGCCTCCGGGCGGGCGAGCCAGCGCACGATCTCGGGGTCCACGCCCGCATCCTCCCCCGCGCGCGGAACCGAGATGTGCTCGGGGCGGCGCGCCGTTGGCACTCCGGTTGACCGAGTGCCAGTCCGGGTCCTAGATTGCGTGTTGGCACTCGGCGCGGCTGAGTGCCAGCGCAGAGTCGATCGACCCCCGCGACGGCGATGGTCTCGCGCTCCGCCCCTGTTCTGCCATCTGGAAGGAGTCATCGTGTCGGTCAACATCACGCCGCTCGAGGACCGGATCGTCGTCAAGTCGCTCGAGGCCGAGCAGACCACCGCCTCGGGCCTGGTCATCCCGGACACGGCCAAGGAGAAGCCCCAGGAGGGCGAGGTCGTCGCCGTGGGCCCCGGCCGCTGGAACGAGGACGGCGACGAGCGCGTCCCCATGGACATCAAGGTCGGCGACAAGGTCGTCTACAGCAAGTACGGCGGCACCGAGCTCAAGCGTGGCGCGGAGGAGTACCTCATCCTCAGCGCCCGCGACGTGCTCGCCATCATCGGCTGAGTCCACCCCCACCTCTCGACGCCCCGGGCGGCCCGTTCGGGCCCCGGGGCGTCGTCCGTGACACCCCCGACCACCACGAAGCAAGGAGCCAGGCATGGCCAAGGAACTCCAGTTCAACGACGCAGCGCGCGATGCGCTGCAGCGCGGCGTCGACCAGCTCGCGAACGCCGTCAAGGTGACGCTCGGCCCGAAGGGCCGCAACGTCGTCATCAACAAGCAGTGGGGCGCCCCGACGATCACGAACGACGGCGTGACCATCGCCCGCGAGATCGAGCTCGAGGACCCGTACGAGAACCTCGGCGCGCAGCTGGCGAAGGAGGTCGCGACCAAGACGAACGACGTCGCCGGTGACGGCACGACCACCGCGACCGTCCTCGCCCAGGCCATGGTCAAGGAGGGCCTGCGCAACGTCGCCGCGGGCGCCGCCCCGTCCGGCCTCAAGCGCGGCATGGACAAGGCCGTCGAGGCCGTCTCCGCCCGTCTCCTCGAGACCGCCCGCGAGGTCCAGGGCAAGGAGGAGATCGCCCAGGTCGCCTCCCTGTCCGCGCAGGACCAGGGCATCGGCGCGACGATCGGTGACGCCTTCGACAAGGTCGGCAAGGACGGCGTCATCACCGTCGAGGAGTCCTCGACGGCGGAGACGACGCTCGACTTCACCGAGGGCATGCAGTTCGACAAGGGCTACATCTCGGCGTACTTCGCCACCGACACCGACCGGATGGAGACCGTCCTCGAGGACGCCTACGTCCTCATCAACCAGGGCAAGATCTCGACGGTCCAGGACTTCCTGCCGCTGCTGGAGAAGGTCGTCCAGGCCGGCAAGCCGCTCCTGGTCATCGCCGAGGACGTCGAGGGCGAGGCGCTGAGCACGCTCGTCGTCAACAAGATCCGCGGCACGTTCACCGCGTGCGCCGTCAAGGCCCCCGGCTTCGGCGACCGCCGCAAGGCGATGCTCCAGGACATGGCGATCCTCACGGGCGCGCAGGTCGTCGCCGAGGAGGTCGGCCTCAAGCTCGACCAGGTCGGTCTCGAGGTCCTCGGCCAGGCCCGCCGCGTCGTCGTCACGAAGGACACGACGACGATCATCGACGGCCAGGGCGACTCCGCCGCCGTCGAGGGCCGCGTCAACGAGATCAAGGCCGAGATCGAGCGGACCGACTCGGACTGGGACCGCGAGAAGCTCCAGGAGCGGCTGGCCAAGCTCGCCGGCGGTGTCTGCGTCATCAAGGTCGGCGCGCACACCGAGGTCGAGCTCAAGGAGAAGAAGCACCGCATCGAGGACGCCATCTCCGCGACCCGTGCGGCCATCGAGGAGGGCATCGTCGCCGGCGGTGGCTCGGCCCTCATCCAGGCCGTCTCCGCCATCGACGAGCTCGGGCTCGAGGGTGACGAGGCCGTCGGTGCGAGCATCGTCGCCCGCGCCGCTCGCGAACCGCTGCGCTGGATCGCCGAGAACGCCGGGCTCGAGGGCTACGTCGCGGTCTCCAAGGTCCAGGAGATGGAGCCGGGCCAGGGCCTCAACGCGGCCACGGGCGAGTACGGCGACCTCGTCGCCGCCGGGGTCATCGACCCGGTCAAGGTGACCCGCTCCGCGCTGCGCAACGCCGAGTCGATCGCCTCGATGGTCCTCACGACCGACACGCTCGTCGTCGAGAAGAAGGACGAGGACGAGGACGCCGCGGCCGGTCACGGCCACGGTCATAGCCACTGACCCGTCCTCACCCCGCCGGGGCCGTCACCGATCCGTCGGTGGCGGCCCCGCGGCCGTGCCGGGGGACCACTAGGCTGTGCCCATGAGGCTCCTGGGTGTCATCGGCGGACTCGGCTGGCCCGCGACGGCGGAGTACTACCGCCGGCTCAACGAGGGGGTCGAGGCGCGGCTCGGTGGCCTGCACTCGGCGCGCGTGCTCGTCCACAGCCTCGACTTCGCGGAGGTGACCGCCGCCGAGGAGCGCGGCGACTGGGACGCGATGGCGGCGCTCCTCGTCGAGGCGGCCCAGGGGCTCGAGCGGGCCGGTGCCGAGGGCATGATCATCGCGGCGAACACGATGCACGCGGTCGCCCCGCAGGTCGAGGACGCCGTCGGCATCCCGCTGCACCACATCGCCAAGGCCGCGGCCAAGCGTGTCGAGGCGAGCCGCCAGCACACGGTCGGCCTCCTGGCGACCCTGACGACGACGAACGGGGACTTCTACACCGGCCCGTTCGTCGAGCGCGGCATCGAGGTCATCCTCCCGCAGGAGGCGGAGCGTCCCGAGGTCGACCGGATGATCTACGACGAGCTCGTCCACGGGATCATCAAGGACGGCTCGCGCAAGCGGTTCCGCGAGGTCATGGCGGGGATGCGCGACCGGGGTGCCGAGGCGATCGTCCTCGCCGGCACCGAGCTCGGCCTCCTGCTCGAGGCCGACGACGCCGACGTCCCGCTCCACGACACGACGGCGATCCTCGTCGAGGACACCCTCGACTGGATGCTCGAGGCGTGACCCAGCAGGTCGAGGTCCCGATCCGGGACGCGTCGATCCGCCTCGGTCAGCTGCTCAAGCTCGCGGGCGTCGTCGAGCACGGCGTCATGGCCCGCGAGGTCATCGAGGCCGGCGAGGCCTCGGTCGACGGCGCGGTCGAGACCCGGCGCGGCGCCCAGGTCCGTCCGGGCCAGACGGTGACCCTCGAGGGCGTCGCCATCACCGTCACCGTGGACTGACGCCGCAGGCTCAGCCGCGGACGCTGTAGTTCGGCGCCTCGATGATGCCCTGGACGTCGTGCGGGTGGGACTCGGCCAGGCTCGCGGAGGTGATCCGGACGAACCGACCCTTCTCCTTCAGCTCCGGGATCGTCCGGGCCCCGACGTAGAACATCGCCTGCTTCAGCCCGCCGACCATCTGGTGCGCGACCTGCGACAGCGCGCCGCGGTACGCCACGCGCCCCTCGATGCCCTCCGGGACGATCTGGTCGTCCGAGGCGACCTCGGCCTGGAAGTAGCGGTCCTTGCTGTACGAGGTCTTGCCCCGGGAGGACATCGCACCGAGCGAGCCCATCCCGCGGTAGGACTTGAACTGCTTGCCGTTGACGAAGATCAGCTCGCCGGGCGACTCCTCGCAGCCGGCCAGGAGCGAGCCCATCATCACCGCGTCCGCGCCGGCGACGAGGGCCTTGGCGATGTCGCCGGAGTACTTCAGGCCGCCGTCGGCGATGACCGGGACCCCGGCCGGGCGGCACGCGAGCGAGGCGTCGTGGACGGCGGTGACCTGCGGCGCACCGACGCCGGTGACGACCCGCGTCGTGCAGATCGCGCCCGGGCCGACCCCGACCTTGACCGCGTCCGCCCCCGCGTCGACGAACGCCTGGGCGCCCTCGCGTGTGGCGACGTTGCCGCCGATGACCTGGACGTGCTTCGTCGCCGGGTCGGACTTCAGCCGCGCGACCATCTCGACGAGCATCCGAACGTGGCCGTGGGCGGTGTCGGCGACGAGTACGTCGACCCCGGCGTCGATGAGCGTCGTCGCCCGCTCCCACGCGTCGCCGAAGTACCCGATCGCGGCCCCGACGAGCAGCCGGCCGTCGGCGTCGTTGCTCGCGTTGGGGAACTGCTCGGACTTGACGAAGTCCTTCACGGTGATGAGCCCGGCGAGGCGGCCGTCGGCGTCGACGATCGGCAGGCGCTCGCGCTTGTGCTGGCGCAGCAGGAGGGTGGCGTCCTCGCGGGAGATCCCGACGGGTGCGGTGACCAGGGGCATCGGCGTCATGACGTCGCGCACCAGGGTGGTCGACCACTGCGCGACCGGCGTGAAGCGCAGGTCCCGGTTGGTGATGATCCCGATGAGGATGTTGTCCGCGTCGACAACGGGCAGGCCGGAGACGCGGTACTCGCCGCAGCGGGCGTCGAGGTCCTCGAGCGTGGCGTCCGGACCGATCGTCACGGGGTTGGAGATCATCCCCGTCTGGGTCCGCTTGACGAGGTCGACCTGGTAGGCCTGATCGGCGATCGAGAGGTTGCGGTGGAGGATCCCGATCCCGCCCTGACGGGCCATGGCGATCGCCATCCGGGCCTCGGTGACGGTGTCCATCGCCGCGGAGACGATCGGCGCGCGGAGGGTGAGCTCGCGGGTCAGGCGGGTGCTCGTGTCGATCTCGCTCGGCACGAGGTCGCTGAACCCCGGCAGGAGGAGGACGTCGTCGTAGGTCAGACCCACCTTGCCGAACGGGTCGTGGGCGGAGGGGTCGGCAGCGGGGGCGGGCGTCAGACCGGGTTCCATTGCTCGATTCTACGGACGGTGGTCCCGCCCCCGTGACCCGTGGGCTGCGGCCGTGGGCGGTGCCGGGCACGACGACTGATCGTCACCGTCCGGCCACCTCGGGGCCACGCCGGCGCAACCCACCCCCCAATACCGTGTCCGGCGGCTCCCCCGGAGGACGGGGAGCCGCGGCCCGAAACGGGGCCGTCACGGAGCATCGTCGGGGGACAACGAATGTCAGGGGTCGTGAGCCTGCCGGGTCCGGTGGCATCGCTGTGGGAGTGGCAGTTCGAGGGCGCCTGCCGCGACACCGACGGCGCCGTGTTCTACCACCCGGAGGGCGAACGCGGTGCTGCCCGCCAGGCCCGCGAGGCCGCCGCGAAGGCCGTCTGCGCGCGCTGCCCCGTCGTGTCGGCCTGCCGCGCGCACGCCCTGGCCTCCGGCGAGCCGTTCGGCATCTGGGGCGGGCTGTCCGCGGAGGAGCGGCGCCGGATGACCGCGGTGCAGGCGGCGACCGCCGTCTGAGACCGTCCGCAGGCCCCCGGGTACGGTGGGCCGGTGATCGAGATCGAGATCGGGCGCGCGAAGCGGGGCCGACGGGCCTACTCCCTCGACGACGTCGCCGTCGTCCCGAGCCGCCGCACGCGGGACCCCGAGGAGGTCTCGCTCGGCTGGCAGATCGACGCCTACCACTTCGACGTCCCCGTCCTCGCGGCGCCGATGGACTCCGTGATGTCCCCCGAGACCGCGATCGCGTTCGGACGCCTGGGCGGACTGCCCGTCCTCGACCTCGAGGGCTTGTGGACCCGCTACGAGGACCCGGCGCCGGTGCTCGAGGAGATCGCCTCCCTGCCGCAGGAGGACGCGACCGTCCGGATGCGCGAGATCTACGCCCGTGACATCCGGCCCGAGCTCATCGTCGAGCGGGTGCGCGCCGTGCGCGAGGCCGGCATCACCGTCGCCGGCGCGCTATCGCCGCAGCGCACCCAGCAGCACTGGAAGACGGTCGTCGACTCCGGCGTCGACCTCTTCGTCATCCGCGGCACGACCGTCTCGGCCGAGCACGTGAGCAGCCGCGCCGAGCCGCTCAACCTCAAGCGGTTCATCTACGAGCTCGACGTGCCCGTCATCGTCGGTGGCGCGGCGAGCTACTCGGCGGCGCTGCACCTCATGCGCACCGGCGCGGCCGGGGTGCTCGTCGGCTTCGGCGGGGGAGCGGCACACACGACCCGCGCGACGCTCGGCATCCACGCACCGATGGCGACCGCCCTGGCCGACGTCGCGGCTGCACGTCGGGACTACCTCGACGAGTCCGGGGGGCGGTACGTGCACGTCATCGCCGACGGCGCCGTGGGCACGAGCGGGGACATCGTCAAGGCGGTCGCGTGCGGCGCGGACGCGGTCATGCTCGGCGCGGCGCTCGCCCGAGCGGTCGAGGCGCCCGGCGGCGGCTACCACTGGGGGCCGGAGGCGCACCACGCGCAGCTGACGCGAGGCGCGCGCGTCGGCGTCGGCACCGTCGGTTCGCTCGAGGAGGTCATGTTCGGCCCGAGCCGCGTCGCGGACGGGACGACGAACCTCATGGGCGCGCTGCGCCGCGCGATGGCGACGACGGGCTACACCGAGCTCAAGGAGTTCCAGCGCATCGACGTCGTCGTCGCCCCGTACCAGCCGAGCTGACCCGCACCCCGACCGCCGAGGAGGTTCCCGTGGCGGCGAGCTCGTGAGATGCAGGGTCTTCGCGACCGCTGACCCACCCCCGCTCGGCGGGCGGGCAGGGGAGGGCTGTTCGCTGTCGGACGCCTTCACTACTCTGGGGTAATGACCTCGCCGACGATCGCCGATCCCGAGCTCGACCCGACCGCCACCTACGCCGTCGACCCGGCCCGCGTCCGCGTCCTGGCTCGGCAGGGCGTCGCGGCCCCGGAGGCCGAGCGCCTCCGCCGCACGTCGCCGATGACCGGCGGCCCGATCGCCGACCTGCCGCTGTCCACCCCCGAGGACGTCACCACGGCGATCGCCGCGGCGCGGGCCGCGCAGGGCGCCTGGGCGGCCCTGGACCCGGCCGAGCGCAAGGCGATCTTCCTGCGCTTCCACGACCTCGTCCTCGACCGTCAGGTCGAGCTGCTCGACCTGATCCAGCTCGAGGCGGGCAAGGCGCGCCGTCACGCCTTCGAGGAGGTCGCCGACACCGCGATCACGGCGCGGTACTACGCGCGCGTCGCGGCCGGCCTCATCGCCCCGCGGAAGGTCGCCGGCGTGTTCCCGCTGCTCTCCCAGGTCGAGGTGCACCACCACCCCAAGGGCGTCGTCGGGATCGTCTCCCCGTGGAACTACCCGCTGAGCCTGGCCATCACCGACGCGATCCCGGCCCTGCTCGCCGGCAACGCCGTCGTCCTGCGGCCGGACATGCAGGGGTCGGTGACGGCGCTCGCCGGGGTCGAGCTCCTGCGCGAGGCCGGCCTGCCCGACGGCGTCCTTCAGGTCGTGCTCGGGTCCGGCTCGAAGGTGGGTCAGGCGATCGTCGACCAGGCGGACTACGTGTGCTTCACCGGGTCGACCCCGGTCGGTCGCCAGGTCGCGGCCTCCGCCGCCGAGCGCCTCGTGTCCTTCAGCCTCGAGCTCGGCGGGAAGAACAGCCTCTACGTCGCGGACGACGCCGACGTCGACAAGGCCGTCGAGGGTGCGGTCCGCTCGTGCTTCGCCTCCGCCGGCCAGCTGTGCATCTCGACCGAGCGGGTCCTCGTCCACGAGGCGATCGCCGACCGGTTCATCCCGAAGTTCGTCGCCGCGGTCGAGGCGATGGTCGTCAGCACGGACCTGGAGTTCGGCCCCGACATGGGCAGCCTCGTCAGCCCCGAGCAGCTCGAGACCGTCACCCGCCACGTCGACGACGCCGTCGCCAAGGGCGCGACCGTCCTCGCGGGTGGTCGGCCCCTGCCGGACGTCGGGGCGTACTGCTACGCGCCCACCGTCCTCGACGGGGTGACGAGCGAGATGGCCTGCCGGGACGAGGAGACCTTCGGTCCGGTCGTCTCCATCTACCGCGTGTCGTCGGACGACGAGGCTGTCGCCCTGGCCAACGACACGGAGTACGGGCTCAACGCCTCGGTGTGGACGACGGACGTCCGTCGTGGTCGGGCCATCGCGCGCCGCATCAAGACCGGCACGGTGAACATCAACGAGGGCTACGCCGCTGCGTGGTCGTCCGTCGCCGCGCCGATGGGCGGGATGAAGGACTCGGGGATGGGCCGCCGTCACGGCGCAGAGGGCCTGCTGAAGTACACGGAGAGCCAGAACATCACCGCCCAGCACCTCGTCGGCTTCGGTCCGGTGCTCGGCATGTCCGACGAGACCCACGCGAAGGTCCTCGGCCTGAGCCTGCGCGCGCTCAAGCTCATGGGTCGCGCATGAGCGGCTCACCCACGGCCACCAGGACGCCGGAGCCGGACGTCGACGTCGTCGTCATCGGATCGGGCTTCGGCGGCTCGGTCGCCGCCCTGCGGCTGGTCGAGAAGGGCTACCGCGTGCACGTCCTCGAGGCGGGGCGCCGGTTCGAGGACGAGGACTTCGCCAAGACGTCCTGGGACCTGCGCAACTTCCTGTGGATGCCCCAGGCCGGGTGCTTCGGCATCCAGCGGATCCACCTGCTCGGCGACGTCATGATCCTCGCCGGCGCCGGGGTCGGCGGCGGCTCGCTCAACTACGCGAACACCCTCTACGTCCCCCCGCGCCCGTTCTTCGAGGACCAGCAGTGGGGTCACATCACCGACTGGGAGGAGGAGCTCGCGCCGCACTACGCGATGGCGAGCTCGATGCTCGGCGTGGTGACCAACCCCTGCCACGGGATCGTCGAGGACGTGATGCAGCAGGCGGCCCAGGACATGGGCGTCCCCGAGACCTTCCGGAAGACGCCGGTCGGGGTGTTCTTCGCCGAGGGCACCGCGTCGGAGGACCGGGGCACGACCGTGCCGGACCCGTACTTCGGCGGAGCCGGGCCCGACCGGACGACGTGCGTCGAGTGCGGCAACTGCATGGTGGGCTGCCGGTACGGCGCGAAGAACACCCTGATGAAGAACTACCTCGCGCTCGCCGAGTCTGCCGGGGTGACGATCGAGCCGATGCGGACCGTGACCCGGGTCGGAGAGGTGCCCGACACCGACGGGCCCGACGGCCCGCTCATGCGGGTGCGGCACGAGGCGACCGACGACCTGGGCGACGCCAGCGCGCGCGTCCTCCACGCCCGGCACGTCGTCGTCGCGGCCGGGACCTGGGGAACCCAGAACCTCCTCCACGCCATGCGGGCGGAGGGTGAGCTGCCGCGCCTGTCGGACCGGCTCGGCCAGCTGACCCGGACGAACTCCGAGACCTTGGTCGGAGCACTGCTGTCGAAGGACCCGCAGGACCCCGAGGCGATGACCCGGGGAGTGGCGATCACGAGCTCGTTCCACCCCGACGAGGACACCCACATCGAGAACTGCCGGTACGGCCGCGGTTCGGACGCGATGGGTCTGCTGACGACCCTCCTCGCGCCGGGCGGGCCGAGCCGCTTCCCGAGGATCCTCCGGCTGCTTGCCGAGATCCCGCGCAACCTCGACGCGCTGAAGGCGTGGTTCCCGCCCGGTCGGCACTTCGCGGACCGGACGATCATCGGTCTCGTCATGCAGTCGCTCGACAACTCCCTGACGACGTACGTCACGCGGGGCCGGGGCGGCCGGTGGCGGCTGCGTTCCCGTCAGGGCACGGGTGAGCCCAACCCGACGTACATCCCCCAGGGTCACGAGGGCATCCGCCGCGTCGCTGACCGGCTCCAGCAGGCGACCGGCATCCCCACGGTCACCGGCGGGACGTGGAGCGAGGCGTTCGACATCCCGTTGACGGCGCACTTCCTCGGCGGCGCGGCCATCGGTGACAGCTCCGACACCGGGGTCGTCGATCCGTACCACCGGGCGTGGGGGCACCCGAACGTCCACGTGGTCGACGGTTCGGCGGTGAGCGCCAACCTCGGGGTCAACCCGTCGCTGACGATCACGGCGCAGGCCGAGCGGGCGTTCTCGCTGTGGCCGAACAAGGGCGAGCGCGACGCGCGCCCGGCGCAGGCCGAGGGCTACCGGAGGTTGGAGCCCGTGGCGGCCCGACGGCCGGTGGTCCGGGAGTTCACCCACGCTGCGTCGCGCCAGGTGGACCTCGGCATGCCGACGGTGGCCCCGCCCGCCGACGACGTCGAGCTCACCGGCCCGAGCGACGACTGGAGGCGCGCGACGGCCGACTGAGGTCCGGTGGGGCATCGGCGGCGCCCCGTCCGGCGGGCGGGTCAGGCCGCGAACTCCCAGGACCGCTTCGACAGGCCGTGCCAGAAGCCGTCGACGACCGAGGTGCTCTCGAGCGATCCGCCCGCGTCGGCGGCGCCGAGGACGACGAGCAACGGGGCCCAGTGCTCCGTGCGCGGGTGCGCCAGCGAGGCCGCCGGGGCGGCGTGCTCGAAGCCGAGCAGGGCGTCGACGTCCTGGGCCGCGACGGCCTCGGCGGCCCAGTGGTCGAACTCGGTGGACGGGCTGGACGGGGCGCCGGCGGGGTCGGGGTTCATCATCCGGAGGTTGTGGGTCGTGAACCCCGATCCGAGGATGAGCGTGCCGCGCTCGCGCAGGGGGGCGAGCCGTCGGCCGAGCTCGAACAGCCGGGACGGGTCGAGGCTGGGCAGCGAGAGCTGGAGGACGGGGACGTCGGCCTCGGAGAACATCTCGACCAGCGGGACGTACGCGCCGTGGTCGAGCCCGCGCTCCTCGTCCCGGGCGACCGGTCCGCCGGCGGCGCCGAGCAACGCCTCGACCTCGTCGGCGAGCTGCGGGGCCGTCGGCGCGTCGTACCGGACATCGTAGTAGTGGCTGGGGAAGCCCCAGAAGTCGTGGACGAGCGGGACCGGCCGGCGCGATGCACCCAGGGTCGCCGGGTCGCTCTCCCAGTGTGCCGAGACGACGAGGACGTCCGTCGGGCGGGGGAGGGCCGCCCCCCACGCCCGCAGCTCCCGCGTCCACGTCGGGTCGTCGGCGAGCGGCGGGGCGCCGTGGCTGAGGAAGACGACGGGAGGGCGAACGGCGGAAGGCATGCCTCCATCGTAGTTGACAGATCAACGATATGGTAGGTGGCCGCGGGCTGGGCGGTCGCCGTACGGGTCCGGGCGGCAGCCGTAGGCTGGCCGGGTGCTCCGGACGGCCCTCACCCCGCGTTGGCTCGCGCTCCTCGCGCTCGCCCTCGCCCTCGGGGCCGTCGGCCTCCAGCTGGGCCGCTGGCAGTTCTCCGTCGCGCACGACACCGAGCGCCAGCGGGCCATCGACGAGGTCGCCGCACGTCCCGTCGTGCCGGTCGAGGACGTGCTCACCGTGGCGACGCCGTTCCCGGACGACGGGTCCGGGCGCCGCGTCACCACGTCGGGGGAGTACGTACCATCGCTCCGGTTCACCGTTCCCGGTCGGCTCCTGGGCGGGCGCGAGGGGGCCTGGGCCGTCGACGTCCTGCGCACCGAGCAGCGCATCCTCCTGCCGGTCGTCCGCGGCTGGGTGCCCGACGCGGACGCGCCGCCGCCGACGCCGACCGGGCACCACGAGCTCACCGTCTCCCTCGCCCCGAGCGAGTCCCTGCCCGACGGCGATGCGCGGCTGCCGACCGGCCAGCTGCCCGCCGTGAGCCTGCCGTGGCTGGTCAACGTCGTCCCGGCGGGCTCGAGGGTCTACAACGCCTTCGGCTTCGCCCTCGAGGACGCGACCGTCGGCGGGGTCGTCGCGGGAGCACCGGAGAACCCGGTGCGGGACGCGGCGAGCACCCAGGCCGAGGCCGACGCGAAGGCCGGACTCGAGCCCGTGCCGCCACCCGCGGTCGCGACCGACCTGTCGTGGCGCAACCTCATGTACGCCCTCCAGTGGTGGGCGTTCGCGGCGTTCCCGCTGTGGATGTGGTGGCGGATGCTCAGCGCCGCCGTCCGCGACGAGCGCGAGGCCGCCGCCGAGGCCGGGGTGGCCCCGACCGTCCCCGCAGGGTGATCTGGGAGCATGCGCCCATGACCCCCGACCCGACCATCCGTGACCCGCGCGCGGCCCGCTCCGCGCTGGCCTTCTTCCGCTGGGCGGCGATCGCCGCCGGTCTGGCGATGTTCGTCCTCATCGCCGAGATGGTCCTGCACTACGGCCTGAACAACGAGGCCCTCGCGTGGTGGAGCCCCGTCCACGGGCTCATCTTCATGGTCTTCGTCGCGGCGACCGTCAACCTCGGCTTCAAGGTCGGCTGGTCGCTGGGGAAGATGGTCGGGATCATGCTCGGCTCCTGCATCCCGCTGCTCGCCTTCTGGTTCGAGCGTCGCGCGGTCGCCGAGCTCGAGCCCCGGCTGACCTGAGCCGTCACCGGGCCCGCCGGTAGCCTGTGCGGGTGAGCGAGCCCCTCCAGCAGCACCCCGTCCTCGTCGTCGACTTCGGCGCCCAGTACGCCCAGCTCATCGCCCGGCGGGTGCGGGAGGCGAGCGTCTACAGCGAGGTCGTGCCGCACACGATGCCCGCCTCGGAGATCCTCGCGAAACAGCCGGCGGCGATCATCCTCTCCGGCGGACCGGCGTCGGTCTACGCCGAGGACGCCCCGCGGCTCGACCCCGCGATCATCGAGTCCGGCGTCCCGACGCTCGGCCTCTGCTACGGCTTCCAGGCGGTGGTCGACGCGCTCGGCGGCACGGTCGAGCGGACCGGCCTGAGGGAGTACGGGGCGAGCCCCGCGACGATCGTCGACACTTCCTCGACCCTCTTCAACGGCCAGCCCGCGCAGCAGTCGGTGTGGATGAGCCACGGCGACGCCGCCATCGCCGCCCCCGAGGGGATGCGGGTCACCGCCTCGACCGCCGGCGCGCCCGTCGCGGCGTTCGAGGACGACGACCGTCGTCTCTACGGCGTCCAGTGGCACCCGGAGGTCCTCCACAGCACCTTCGGCCAGCGGGTCATCGAGAACTTCCTCCTGCGCGGCGCGGGCATCGAGCCGGACTGGACCCCGGGGAACGTCGTCGAGGACCAGGTGGCCCTCATCCGCGAGGCGGTCGGCGACGGTCGGGTCCTGTGCGCCCTCTCCGGTGGCGTCGACTCCTCCGTCGCGGCCGCGCTCGTCCAGCGGGCGGTCGGGGACCAGCTGACGTGCGTCTTCGTCGACCACGGCCTGCTCCGGCAGGACGAGGCCACGCAGGTCGAGGAGGACTTCGTCCAGGCGACGGGCGTCGACCTCGTCGTCGTGGACGCCAAGGACCAGTTCCTCGCCGCGCTCGCCGGGGTGACCGACCCCGAGGAGAAGCGGAAGATCATCGGGCGGGAGTTCATCCGGACGTTCGAGCAGGCGGCCCGGGACGTCGTCGGCCAGGAGGCCGCCGAGGGGCACCCGGTCGAGTTCCTCGTCCAGGGCACGCTTTACCCCGACGTCGTCGAGTCCGGCGGCGGGACCGGCGCGGCGAACATCAAGAGCCACCACAACGTCGGCGGGCTGCCCGACGACCTCCAGTTCACCCTGATCGAGCCGCTGCGGGCCCTGTTCAAGGACGAGGTCCGCAAGGTCGGGCGCGAGCTCGGCGTGCCGGACGCGATCGTCGACCGCCAGCCGTTCCCCGGCCCGGGGCTGGGCATCCGGATCATCGGCGAGGTCACCGAGCGCAACCTCGACATCCTCCGCCGCGCCGACGCGATCGCCCGGTCCGAGCTCACCGCCGCCGGTCTCGACGCGGAGATCTGGCAGTGCCCCGTCGTGCTCCTGGCCGATGTCCGCTCCGTCGGGGTCCAGGGCGACGGGCGCACGTACGGCCACCCGATCGTCCTGCGCCCGGTGAGCAGCGAGGACGCGATGACCGCCGACTGGACCCGGGTGCCCTACGAGGTCCTCGCCCAGATCAGCAACCGGATCACGAACGAGGTCGAAGAGGTCAACCGGGTCGTGCTCGACGTGACGAGCAAGCCGCCGGGCACCATCGAGTGGGAGTGAGCCCCGGTCAGGCCAGGCCGAGCACCGCGGCGAGCGCCCCCACCACCGCGATGAGGACGACCACGGCGACCGCCCAGGCCACGCCCGTGACGACCCGTCGCCCGTCGAACTGACGAGCGGTCTGCGGCGGCGGACCGAGGGCGCCCCGTCCGAGCGCCGGGGAGGCGGGTGGGGCGTACTCGAGGACGAGGCGCTCCCCCGGGCGGACGTCGACGGTGAGCCGGACCACGTCGTCCGGCCCGTCTCGGCGCGCGGTCGTAGGGTGGCCGGGTGCTGAGAACCGTCGCCGCCGTCATCGCCGGGAAGGGTGCCCGCGCCGCCTCGCGCCTGCGGGGCGGGGGAGGCTCGGCCCTGCCCGGCCTCGTCGCGGAGAAGGTCGACCCCGGCTTCCTCGCGCACGCGCTCGCGGACGTCCGGGGCGGCATCGTCGTCGTCTCGGGGACGAACGGGAAGACGACGACGACGAAGATGCTCGTCGCGATCCTCCGCGCGCACGGCCGCGAGGTCTTCACCAACCCGACGGGCAGCAACTTCACGCGCGGGGTCATCTCCTCGATGCTCGGGAGCATCCGGCTGCGCGGCCGGCTGCGCGCCGACCTGGCCGTGCTGGAGCTCGACGAGGCGCACGCGCTCCGGTTCGCCGCAGCGGTGGCGCCGACGCACGCCCTGCTGCTCAACGTCGCCCGCGACCAGCTCGACCGGTTCGCGGAGATCGACCACACGGCGCGGCTCCTCACGACCCTCGCCTCGAAGTCCACCGACGGGGTCGTCCTCAACGTCGACGACTCGTTCGTCTCCCGCATCGCGCCCACTCTCGAGCCCGGCACGAGCGTCCGCTGGTTCGGGCTCGACGCCTCCGTCGCCGACCGGCTGCCCGAGCTGCAGGAGCAGGACGTCCGCTTCGACACCGAGGCCGACCCGATCACCACCGGGCCCGACGACGTATTCCTCCGCCCCGTCGACGAGCGCGCGTTCGAGCTCCTCCTCGGGCGTGGCGCCGAGGGCGGGACGCTCGGCCCCGTGACCCTCCGCCAGCGCGGGCTCGCGGCGATGATCAACGCGACGGCGGCCACCGCCACCGCGCGGCTGCTCCTCGGCGACGCGTTCGACGCGGCGACGACGACGGCCGCCCTCGAGCGGGTCAACCCCCCGTTCGGTCGCGGTGAGGTCGTCGACGCCGACGGTGACCCCCTCGAGCTCGTCCTGGTGAAGAACCCGGCCGGGTTCACCGTCGCCCTCGGCACGTACGGCGGCGAGCCCGCGGCGACGATGATCGCGATCAACGACGACTACGCCGACGGCCGCGACGTCTCGTGGCTGTACGACGTCAGCTTCGAGTCCCTGCGGGACCACGGTGTCGCGCTGGCCAGCGGGGTCCGCGGCTGGGACATGGCGCTGCGCCTCGACTACGACGGGGTGCGCACCGGCCACGTCGAGACCGACCTCGCCACCGCCCTGGACCGCTTCCTGGCCGACCACCGTGGTGAGCCGAAGCGGATCTTCTGCACGTACACCGCGATGATGACCCTGCGCCGGATGCTGTCCGAGCGGTTCGACCTGCCCGAGTTCGGCGAGGACGCCCCCGAGGAGGACGCATGAGCACGACGTCGTCCCGCGACGCCCGTGACGTCCCGATCCTCGGCGAGCCGGCTCGGTCCGCCGAGCGCGCGGTGCCGGGGCAGGAGGGCAAGGGCGAGATCGTCCTCGTCCACCTCTACCCGCGCGAGATGAGCATCTACGGCGACCTGGGGAACACCCGCTGCCTCGCCGAGCGGATCCGGCGCCACGGGTACACCCCCGTCGTGCGGCAGCACCACCCCGGGGACACCCTCACCGACGACGTGCACCTCCTCGTCGGCGGCGGTGGCCAGGACTCGGGCCAGGTCCGCGTCGAGGACGACCTCGCCCGCAACGGCGACATGCTTCGTGCGCTCGCGGTCGACGGTGTGCCGATGCTCATGGTCTGCGGGATGTACCAGCTCTTCGGCAACGCGTTCGTCACGGTCGACGGCACCCGGTTGCCCGGGCTGGGGATCCTCGACGTGACGACGCAGGGGAACGCGAAGCGGATGATCGGTCCCGTCGTCCTCTCGACGGCGTACGGCGACGTCGTCGGGTACGAGAACCACTCCGGGTCGACGACCCTCGCGCCCGGCCAGGAACCGCTCGGGCGGGTCCGCTCGGGCATGGGCAACGACGGGGTGAGCGGCACCGAGGGCGCGGTGCGCCACCACGTCGTCGGTACCTACCTCCACGGCCCGGTGCTGCCGGCGAACCCGGCACTCGCGGACGCGCTCATCGCCTGGGCTGCCGAGCGCGCGACCGGTCGATCGTTCGACCCCGGTGACATCGACGACACCCTCGCCGAGCAGGCGCGCACCCGTCAGGTCCGGCGCCTCACCCGCTGACGTCCCCGGTTGCGTCATCGGTACCGGCGATGCCGCCGCGGCGGGCTCCCGTCGGATCGACCGCCCACCACAGCCACGCCAGGCCCCCGATCGGGACCTCCATGAGGTTGGTGACGACCGCGAAGAGCACCGCCCCGGCGGACGCCGCGGCCGGGTCCGCCCCCCAGGCGACGAGGGCGCCGGTGGTCGCGACCTCGGTGAGCCCGATCCCGCCGGGCGTCACGCCGACGGCGCTCGCGAGCCGGCCGACGGCGTAGCCGGCGAAGAGGGGGACGAGCGGGAGGGTGACGCCGACGTCCCGCATGACGAGGTGGAAGAGCACCCACTGGATCCCGAGCATGATCGCCAGGCCGAGGGTGAGGACGGGCCAGCGCGCGCGGACGACGGCCAGCGTCCGCCGACGGACGCCGGCCAGCCGCAAGGCCCGCGCGACGCGGTCGCTGGCGAGGGCGGCGACGAGGAGGGCGAGGACGACGGTCAGGACGATCGACGTCACCCGCAGCGGGCCGACGAGGCTGCCCGGAAGCCCCAGCCCGTCGGCCCACAGCAGGCCGAGCGCGAGCAGCGGCACGGCGATGCGGGCGAGGAGGTTCCACACGCCGGTGACGAGCGCGGAGGTGGCGACCGCCTCGGTCCGGTGGCCCCACGAGCGGGCGATGCCGAAGGTCGCGGCCAGCCCCACGGCGCCTCCGCCGGGGGCGACCTTGCTCACGGCCGACCCGGCGAGGTTGAGCACGAGCGCCCGCGGCCACGACAGGCCGGGCAGGGATGCCGCCAGCGTGATCGCGTACCCCCCGAGCGCGGCGAGCATGAGTGCCTGGAAGCCGATCGCGTGGGCCGGGGGCACGGCGCGCAGGACGCGGCCGATCTCGCCCCAGCCCACCCCGGACACCCAGGGCAGGCCCCAGACGACGAGCGCGGCGGCGACGGCCACCCCGACGAGGGTGCGTCGGCCCGGCGCGGGGGACGGCCGCGCCGGGCCGACGCACCGGCCCGGCCGCCGTCGCCCGCACCC
>NZ_LT985196.1:1183684-1285649 GCF_900289115.1 Janibacter massiliensis
GATTCAGTAAGAAGGGGAGGAGTCTGTGGATATACCAATGGATGTGAAGGACATGATGTAATTGTTTATTATAATGAATGGGGCAAATGGGAAGATCTAAAGCTCTCTATTAGGGGGCAGCGACAGGTGTGAGTAAGAGACAGGGTCAGGCGGTGGTGCGTGGGGGATCGCCCAGGCGGTGGACGAGGGGGCGAGGCCGTGCCACCACGGGTCCTTCGCGCGGCGGGCCGTCCAGTCGACGAGGTCGTCCATCTGCTCGATCGGTGTCGCCGTCAGGCGCCCGCGCTGCAGCCCGATCATCACCGCGGGCGCCGCCTGCGCGTCGAACGCCTCCGCCAGCGACTCCACAGCCCGCGCCGCGAGCCGCGTCGCCAGCACCCGGTCGAACGGCGAGGGCACCCCGCCCTGCTGCACGTGCCCGAGCACGATCGGTCGGACGTCGAACTCCCCGTTCGACTCCGCCTCGAACAGGTTGGCCAGCACCGGCGTCGTGTAGTCGTCGTCCGCCCCCTCGCTGCGCACGACGAGGAACAGCCGCCCCCCGGCCGCGAATCGTCGCCGCATCGCCTCGACGTCCCCGCGCACCGTGTCGAGGTCGACGCCGTCCTCGGGAAGGTGGACCCGCTCGGCGCCCCCGGCGATCGCGGCCATGAGGGCGAGGTACCCGCACCGGCGCCCCATCACCTCGACGACGAAGCAACGCCGTGCCGCGGTCGCCGACGCCTTGATCTTGTCGATCGAGTCGACGATCGCCTGCAACGCGGTGTCGGCGCCGATCGACAGCTCCGTGGCGGGCAGGTTGTTGTCGATGCTCGCCGGGACGCACACGACGGGGAGCTTCAACGACGGCAACCCCGCTCGGCCGGCACGGATCCGCTGCGCCAGCTCGTACGCGTCGAAGCCCCCGACGAGCAGCAGCCCGTCGATCCCGTGCGCGGTCACCGCCTCGGCGAGCCGCGGCAGGGTCGTCGCGTCGAAGGGGTCCCGCCGGCTGCCCAGCGCGGCCCCCGCGTCGGCCACCCAGCTCTCGACGTCCGCCGGCGTCAGGGGGCGGACGGACCCGTCGGGCAGCCCGCGCAGCCCGCCCTCGACCCCGACGAACGCCAGCCCCTCCGCCGATCCCAGCCGTACCGCCGCCCGTACCGCGGCGTTCATCCCCGGGGCCAGCCCCCCGACGTGCAGCACGGCCACCCGGGGCTGCGTCGCCCGCGCCGGGGTCGGGTGCGGGCTCCGGATCGTCCGCAGGAGCGCGTCGAGCTCGGTGAACGAGCTGCCGCGGGCGGCCATCGCCTCGGCGTACCGACCCTCGTCGACCAACCGGGCGACGTCCCGGTTGCGCCGGACCGCCGGCAGCAGCGGGGAACGGTGCGCCCGGTTGTGTCGGACGCCGATGACCTGCGGCTCGGTCTCGCCGCTGAGGAGGACGTCCACCGCCGTCGCGCCCATCGTCGAGGCCATCGAACGGTCGTAGGCGCTCGGCGTGCCACCGCGCTGCACGTGCCCGAGCGTCGTCGACCGCGCGTCCGCGCCGAGCGACCGCTCGAGCACCTCCCGGACCGACTCCACCGTGATCGGCCGCCCGTCCCGCTCCCGCGCCCCCTCGGCGACGACGACCGTCGAGTCCCGACCGCCGAGCTCGTGTCGCAGTCGCTGGCTCTCCCCGAGCAGTGCGCCCCAGTCCGCTGCGGGCGGGTCCTCGGGGATGAACGCCGCGGCGCTCGCCCCGGCCAGGGCCGACGCCAGCGCGAGGTATCCGCACCGGCGCCCCATCACCTCGACGACGAAGGTCCGCCGGTGGCTCGCCGCGGTCGAGGCGATCGCGTCGAGCGCGTCGACGATCCGGTGCAGTGCCGAGTCCGCGCCGATCGTCATGTCGGTCCCGACCATGTCGTTGTCGATCGAGCCGACGAGCCCGCAGACGACGAGCCGAGGGTGGGCGTCGGCCTGCTCCTGCTCGAGGTCGCCCGAGGCGACGAGCTCGGTGAGCAGCTCCGGCCAGAGCTGGGCGAGCTCGGCCGCGCCCGCCAACGACCCGTCCCCGCCGATGACGACGACCCGGTCAATGCGGTGCTGGACGAGGTGGAAGGCGGCCTGCCGCATCCCCGCGCGCTCCCGGAAGGCCAGGCAGCGGGCGGTGCCCAGGACGGTCCCACCCCGGTGCAGGATGCCGGCGACGTCGTCCCACCCGAGCCGCCGGATCCCGCGGCCGCCGTCGACGGCGCCCTGCCAGCCCTCGAGGATCCCGAAGACGTGCGCCCCGCGTTCGATCCCGGCCCGCACGGCCGCCCGGACCGCCGCGTTCATCCCGGGGGCATCCCCTCCGCTGGTGAGGACGGCGATCCGGGGCGGGTGCGCGGTCATGGGGCCGGTCAACCCCATCGAGATGACCGCGAGGTGGCGAGCGTGCGGCGCCTGCGCACGGCTGGCTGTCGGACCCCGGACGTAGGGTTGGCGCCGACATGGGCAGCCTCTTCGACGACCTCGACACCCCTTGGGATCCCTCCTCGACCCCCGCCGATCCCCACGCGGTGACCGACGCGGGTGTCCCCGTGTGGGCGCTCGGCGACGGCCCGCCGCCGGAGGACCCGGGTCCTGTCGACGAGCCCGGCTGGGTCCCGCCGTCCGCGGACGACCCGTCGGTCACCGACGGTCGTCCGTCGGTG
Source organism: Janibacter massiliensis (assembly GCF_900289115.1). GTDB lineage: Bacteria > Actinomycetota > Actinomycetes > Actinomycetales > Dermatophilaceae > Janibacter_A > Janibacter_A massiliensis. The sequence continues at coordinate 1,186,348 of NZ_LT985196.1, forward strand.
GACGTCGACGCGCTGCTCGCCGGCCTCAACGACCGCCAGCGCGAGGCCGTGCTGCACGAGGGTGGCCCGCTCCTCATCGTCGCCGGTGCCGGCTCGGGCAAGACGAAGGTCCTCACGACGCGCATCGCCCACCTGCTCGCCGCCCGAGGCGTGCAGCCGGGTCAGATCCTCGCGATCACGTTCACGAACAAGGCCGCGGCCGAGATGCGTGAGCGGGTCGAGGCGCTCGTCGGGCCGCGCGCCCGGGCGATGTGGGTGATGACCTTCCACAGCGCCTGCGTGCGCATCCTCCGCCGCGAGGCGTCCAAGGTCGGGATGCGCAGCAGCTTCTCCATCTACGACGCGGCCGACAGCCAGCGGCTCATGGCGCTCGTCCTGCGCGACCTCGACCTCGACCCCAAGCGGTACCCGCCCCGGTCCTTCACCCACCAGGTGAGCAACCTCAAGAACGAGCTCGTCGACGAGGAGACGTACGCCGCGCGTGTCGCCGAGGGCACCCACCAGGAGAAGACGCTCGCCGAGGCGTACACGATGTACCAGCGGCGCCTGCGGCAGGCGAACGCGCTCGACTTCGACGACATCATCATGACGACGGTGAACATCCTGCAGGCGTTCCCGGACGTCGCGGAGCACTACCGGCGTCGGTTCCGGCACGTCCTCGTCGACGAGTACCAGGACACCAACCACGCCCAGTACGTCCTCGTCCGGGAGCTCGTCGGCGGCGCGAGCGGACCGGGCGGGGCGACGACCGAGCCCGACCCGCACGCCGTGCCGCCGAGCGAGCTCGTCGTCGTCGGCGACGCGGACCAGTCGATCTACGCCTTCCGCGGTGCCGACATCCGCAACATCGTCGAGTTCGAGCAGGACTACCCGGACGCGACGACGATCCTCCTCGAGCAGAACTACCGCTCGACCCAGACGATCCTCGAGGCGGCGAACGCCGTCATCGAGCGCAACGAGGGCCGACGGAAGAAGAACCTGTGGTCCGACGCGGGATCGGGGGAGCGCATCGTCGGGTACGTCGGGGACTCCGAGCACGACGAGGCGGCCTTCGTCGCGAAGACGATCGACACCCTCTCCGACGACCACGGGGTCCGCCCTGGCGACGTCGCCGTCTTCTACCGCACGAACGCCCAGTCCCGCGCCCTCGAGGAGGTGTTCGTCCGGGTCGGCCTGCCGTACAAGGTCGTCGGCGGCACGCGGTTCTACGAGCGCCGCGAGATCAAGGACGCGCTCGCCTACCTGCGGGTCATCGCGAACCCCGAGGACACCGTCAATCTCCGGCGCATCCTCAACACCCCCAAGCGTGGCATCGGGGACCGCGCGGAGGCGGCGATCTCCGCGCTCGCCGAGCGGGAGCGGATCTCGTTCGTCGCCGCGCTCGGCCGCCCCGAGGACGCCCCGGGCATCGCGACCCGGTCGGTGACGGCGATCAAGGGCTTCACGTCGCTGCTCGAGGAGCTGGGGCGGATCCGGGACGAGGGCGGCGGGGTCGGCACCCTCCTCGAGGCCACCCTCGACCGCTCCGGGTACGTCGCCGAGCTGCAGCAGAGCCGGGACCCGCAGGACGAGACCCGGCTGGAGAACCTGGCCGAGCTCGTGTCCGTCGCGCGGGAGTTCGACGAGACCCGCGCCGAGACGGGGGAGGTCGCGGGCCTCGACGAGTTCCTCGAGCAGGTCTCGCTCGTCGCCGACGCCGACGAGATCCCCGACGAGGACGCCGACGGTCAGGGCGTCGTGGCGCTGATGACCCTGCACACCGCCAAGGGGCTCGAGTTCCCCGTCGTCTTCCTCACGGGCCTCGAGGACGGGACCTTCCCGCACCTGCGCGCGCTCGGCGACACCAAGGAGCTGGAGGAGGAGCGGCGCCTGGCGTACGTCGGGATCACCCGGGCGCGCGAACGGCTCCACCTGTCCCGGGCGACGGTGCGCTCGGCGTGGGGCGCCCCGCAGTACAACCCGGCCTCGCGCTTCCTCGACGAGATCCCGGCCCACCTCGTCACCTGGGAGCGGCTCGCCGGGGCCAGCCCGATGGCCCGCGGGGACCGCGCCCCGGCCGTGGCGACGCTCGCCCGCCGCCCCGGCGTGCGCAGCCCGGGCACCAGGGAGGTCATCGCGCTCGCCCCGGGCGACCGCGTCACCCACGACACCTTCGGCCTCGGGTCGGTCGTTCGGGTCGAGGGCCAGGGCGACAAGACGGTCGCGCACGTCGACTTCGGCGAGGAGACCGGGACGAAGAGGCTCCTCCTGCGGTACGCACCGCTCGAGAAGCTGTGACGGCGTCGTCAGGCGACCGGGGTCAGAGGATGCCCTTCTGCAGCAGCCAGCCGTAGGGGTCGATGGCCCCCGCGCCGCCGGGGTGGACCTCGACGTGCAGGTGCGCGCCGAACGATCGGCCCGTGTTCCCGACCGCGCCGACGACCTGGCCGGCCTGGACCGTCTGGCCGACCGTGACGTCGATCCGGCTCTGGTGCGCGTAGCGGATCATCGTGCCGTCGGGGTACGTGATGTCGGTGCAGTTGCCGTAGCCGTCCATCCACCCGGCGTACGTCACCCGGCCGCCGCCGGACATCGCGTACAGCGGCGTGCCCTCGGCGGCACCGAAGTCGAGGCCCTCGTGCATCCGGCCCCAGCGGTAGCCGAAGCCGGAGGTGACGGGCGCGCCGAGGACCGGCATGACCCAGCCGCTCTGCGTCGTCGCCGGAGCAGCGGCGTTCGTGCCGGCGTTCCCGGACGTTCCGGCAGGCGCGGGGGTGCCCGCAGTCTTGGACTTGGCCCGTGCGAGGGCGGCGCGCTCCTTCGACCGCGCGGCGCGCACGGCCTCGCGGCCGTGGAACGCCGCGGTCTGGACGGTGCCCTCCTGGCGGCGCTCGCTCAGCGAGGCGCGGTCCGCGGACGACTCGGCGAGCTGGCGCCGCGCGTCGTCGGAGGCCTTCGGCAGGACGGTGGCCGGCTGCGCCCCCATCGCGGCGGCGTTCATCCCGCCCGTCGGGGACCCCGCGGCGGTGGCCGAGGACTGGGCGGCGGTGGCACCGACGGCACAGACGACGAGGGTCGCGGCGGCGGCAGCCGGCATGGCGTTGCCGGAGGCCAGAGCCGCGGGGAGGATCGACGTCTTCTTCGGCGGCCGGTGCCGGCCTCGGTAGGCGCTCACGTCTCAGGGGTCCTCACGGCAGGGGTCGAGGTCGGGAGGACACTAGCGTGACCTATTCGTAATACAAAACCCCGGACCCGTTCCGCCGGTCGGCCCGGGTCGTCAGGGGCGTCACCGACGCGGTCGTGACGTCCCCGTCGGCGTCGAGCATCGCGAGCGTCCCGGCGATGCCCGCGGCGACGTTCGGGAGGTTGGGCAGGGACAGGTGGCCGGCCGAGCGGAGCCGGATGTTCGTCACTGCGAGGTCGTCGTGGACGAGCATCGCGTTGCGCGCCGGGACGACCGCCTCGTCGAGCTCGGACCACCAGCACACGAACCTCGTCCGGCAGCCGGTCGCCGGCCCGGCGAGCTCCTGCATGAGCGGGCTGCCCGGGCGCAGCTGGCGCAGGATCGGGGTTCCCAGCAGGCGGGCGAGCTCGGTGCCGCCGTGCGGCGTGCCGAGCGTGACGAGGGTGTGCACCCGGCTGTCGCCGCCCAGGCGCTGGACGTAGTACCGCGCGATGAGGCCGCCGAGGCTGTGGCCGACGACGTGGATCCGCTCGTAGCCGGTCTGCTCGACGAGCGCATCGACCTCCTGGGCCAGGCGAGCAGCGGCCACCCGCACGTCGCGCGTGAGGATGGAGTAGTTCATCGCGACGACGGTGCCGAACCCGCGCCGCTTGAGCGCCCGGCGCAGGAGCACGAACGTCGAGCGGTTGTCGATGAGCCCGTGCACGAGCAGGATCGGCGTCCCCGCCGCCTCGAGGTCGTGGAGGATGAGGCTGCGCTGCCCGGGGCTCAGGTGCTCGATGCGGTAGCCGTGGCCCTCGTCCACCCCGGGCCCCGCGACGATTCCGAGCGGGTACAGGGCCACCCGGGCCGCCCACGACAGGCTCTCCACGGTCGCCCCGGCGACGCCGGTGGGTGACGCCAGCCGCCGCGCACGGGTGGCGCCGTCCCGCGCCAGCACGCGCAGGCGCCCGTCCCCGCCGGGGTCGGCGGGGGCCGGTCGCTGACGGACGCTGGGGTGGGCCACGGTCACATCATCTCGACGGGCGGACCGCTCGCGCACGCTGCGTCGGTGCAGGGCGCAGACCCGGAGCGACCGTTCGGCGACCGCCGACGTTTCCCTCCCGGCCGCAGGGCTAGGCTCGGATCGACCACCCGACCATCAGTGAGGACGGATTCGAGCTCGTGGATCTCTTCGAGTACCAAGCACGTGACGTGTTCGAGAAGCACGGTGTCCCGGTCCTGGCCGGCGCCGTCGCGACGACGCCCCAGGAGGCCCGCGCGGCCGCCGAGACCATCGGAGCCAGCAGCGGCGGGGTCACCGTCGTCAAGGCCCAGGTGAAGACCGGCGGACGAGGCAAGGCCGGCGGCGTCAAGGTCGCCAAGACCGCGGAGGAGGCCGAGCAGCACGCCGAGCAGATCCTCGGTATGGACATCAAGGGCCACACCGTCCACACGGTGATGATCGCCCAGGGCGCGAAGATCGCCGAGGAGTACTACTTCTCGATCCTCCTCGACCGCGCGAACCGCAGCTACCTCGCCATGTGCTCCAAGGAGGGCGGCATGGAGATCGAGCAGCTCGCGGTCGAGCGCCCCGAGGCCCTCGCGCGCATCGAGGTCGACCCGAACGTCGGCATCGACGACGCGAAGGCGCAGGAGATCGTCGACGCCGCGGGCTTCGACGACGCGGACAAGGCGGCCATCGCCGACGTCCTCAAGAAGCTCTGGGTCGTCTACCGGGACGAGGACGCGACGCTCGTCGAGGTCAACCCGCTCGTCAAGGACGAGGACGGCAAGATCCTCGCGCTCGACGGCAAGGTCACGCTCGACGAGAACGCCGCCTTCCGGCAGCCCTCGCACGCAGAGCTCGAGGACAAGGCCGCGGCCGACCCGCTCGAGGCCAAGGCCAAGGCGATGGACCTCAACTACGTCAAGCTCGACGGCAACGTCGGCATCATCGGCAACGGCGCAGGCCTGGTCATGAGCACGCTCGACGTCGTCGCCTACGCCGGGCAGGACCACACCGGCGGCGTCGCGAAGCCGGCGAACTTCCTCGACATCGGCGGCGGTGCCTCGGCCGAGGTCATGGCCAACGGTCTCGACGTCATCCTCGGTGACGAGCAGGTCAAGTCGGTCTTCGTCAACGTCTTCGGCGGCATCACCGCCTGCGACGCGGTCGCCAACGGCATCGTCGGCGCCCTGAAGACCCTCGGCGACGACGCGACGAAGCCGCTCGTCGTCCGTCTCGACGGCAACAACGTCGAGGAGGGCCGCCGGATCCTCGCGGAGCTCGGCCACCCGCTCGTGACCATCGAGGACACCATGGACGGCGCGGCGAAGAAGGCCGCCGAGCTCGCCGCGGCGAACTGACAAGGACGGACTGACTGACATGGCAATCTTCCTGACCGCAGACTCCAAGGTCATCGTCCAGGGCATGACCGGCTCCGAGGGCATGAAGCACACCACGCGCATGCTCGCCTCGGGCACGAACGTCGTCGGTGGCGTCAACCCGCGCAAGGCCGGGACGACGGTCGACTTCCCGGAGGGCAAGCAGGTCCCCGTCTTCGGGTCCGTCGCCGACGCGATGAAGGAGACGGGCGCCGACGTGTCCGTCGTCTTCGTGCCGCCGGCCTTCGCGAAGTCCGCCGTCATCGAGGCGGTCGACGCGGGCATCGGCCTGTGCGTCGTCATCACCGAGGGCATCGCCGTCAAGGACAGCGCGGAGTTCTACAACTACTCCAAGGACAAGGCGACCCGGATCATCGGGCCGAACTGCCCGGGCATCATCAGCCCCGGCAAGTCGAACGCCGGCATCATCCCGGCCGACATCGCCGGCACCGGCCGCATCGGCCTGGTGTCGAAGTCGGGCACGCTGACGTACCAGATGATGTACGAGCTGCGGGACTTCGGCTTCTCCACGGCCGTCGGCATCGGTGGCGATCCCATCATCGGCACGACGCACATCGACTGCCTCGAGGCGTTCGAGAACGACCCCGAGACGGACGCGATCGTCATGATCGGCGAGATCGGTGGCGACGCCGAGGAGCGCGCCGCGGCGTACATCAAGGAGAACGTGACGAAGCCGGTCGTCGGCTACGTCGCGGGCTTCATGGCGCCGGAGGGCAAGACGATGGGCCACGCCGGCGCCATCGTCACGGGCTCCTCCGGTACCGCGCAGGCCAAGAAGGAGGCCCTCGAGGCCGTCGGCGTCAAGGTCGGCAAGACGCCGTCCGAGACCGCCGCCCTCATGCGCGAGATCATGCAGAACATCCAGCAGTGACCCGGCGCCGGCGCGCGCCGGTGTGATGACGAGGGGCCCCGACCGCTGCGGTCGGGGCCCCTCGTGCGCGTGGTGACCCCTGCCGGCGCGATTCCGTGCTCTCGCCGTGCGAGTCGACTCGTGGTCACCGGATCCGGTGACTGCGACCCGATTCGCGAGGCGCGAGCGGTGAGGGTGGCCACAGCCGGCGCGGGACGTGCGGCGGGCCGGGGTACGGTGGCTCCGTACGAGACACGTACGCGTGCTCCGGGGTCGGTGAAATTCCGAGCCGGCGGTGACAGTCCGCGAGCCCGAGGCTTCGGCCGAGGGTTGAGCTGGTGGAACTCCAGCACCGACGGTGAGAGTCCGGATGGGAGGCAGCACGCGGCGTCGCCGTGCGTCCGGGCGCTGTCCGGGCGTCCGACGACGCCGTCCGTCGGTGAACCCGGCGGCCTCCTCGCGCGACCCCGTGGCACGACCTTCGACCGGTCGAGCGACACGAGAGGCGGCGCGGGATGAGCCCCAGCGGGATGACCCCCACCGAGCGCACTGCGCTGCGCGAGGCCGTCGACCTCGCTCGCCGCGGCACCGGCACGACCTCCCCGAACCCGGTCGTCGGCTGCGTCGTCCTCGATGCCAGCGGTGCGGTCGTCGGCCGCGGCTGGCACGAGCGGGCGGGTGGCCCTCACGCGGAGGTCGCTGCCCTCGCCGACGCGGGGGATGCCGCGCGGGGCGCGACGGCGGTCGTCACCCTCGAGCCGTGCCGCCACACCGGGCGCACCGGTCCGTGCGTCGATGCGCTCCGCGAGGCCGGGATCACCCGGGTCGTCGTCGCCGTGCCCGACCCGACGGCGCAGGCCGGTGGGGGAGCGGACGTGCTGCGCGCCGCCGGCGTCGACGTCGAGGTGCTCGCCGCCGACGACCCCGACCGGGGCGCCGCGGAACGGGCCAACCGGGCCTGGCTCACGTGGGCCCGCCGCGGCCGGCCGGTCGTCACGTGGAAGGTCGGCCAGACCCTCGACGGACGGACCGCCGCCGCTGACGGCACGAGCCGCTGGATCACCTCGGCCGAGTCCCGGCACGAGGTCCACGCCCTGCGCGCGGCGGTCGACGCCGTCCTCGTCGGCGGGGGCACCCCCGCCGCCGACGACCCGCATCTCGCCATCCGCGACGCCACCGGCGGGATCGACCGCATCGCCGCCCAGCCGCTGCGCGTCGTCGTCGACACCCGCGCCGAGATCCCCCTCACCGCCCGCGTGCTCGACGACGCCGCCCCCACCCTCGTCGTCGCCGCTCGCGGCAGCCGCACCGCCCGGCTCACCGACGCGGGGATCGACGTCCTCGAGGTCCCCGTCGCCGCCGACGGGCTCGACCTCGACGCGCTCGTCACCGGCCTGGGGGAGCGGGGCGTCCGCCACGTGCTCCTCGAGGGCGGCGCCACCCTCGCCGGGTCGATGGTTGCGCGTGGCCTCGTCGACGAGGTCGTCGCGTACGTCGCCCCGACCCTCCTCGGCGCCGGCCCCGCCTCCCTCGTCGAGACCGGCGTGGGCACCCTCGGCGACGCCGTCCAACTCGCCGTCACCGACGTGAGCAGGTGCGGCCCCGACGTGCGCATCACCGCCGACGTCGTCGCCCCCGAGACCGCCGACCAGCCCAGCACGACCCAGGAGTGAGCCCGTGTTCACCGGCATCATCGAAGAGCTCGGCGAGGTCGTCGCCGTCGAGGACCTCGGCGACGCGACCCGCCTCACCGTCCGCGGGGAGCGGGTCACCGCCGACGCCACCCACGGCGACTCGATCGCCGTCAACGGGGTCTGTCTCACGGTGACCGACCCCGGTGCCGCCGCGGCGCGGGCGGGGACGTTCACCGCCGACGTCATGGCGGAGACGCTGCGCCGCTCGAGCCTGGGTGCCCTCGCGCCGGGATCGCGCGTCAACCTCGAGCGGCCCATGGCCCTGGGCGGACGGCTCGACGGGCACCTCGTCCAGGGGCACGTCGACGGCACGGGAACGGTCCTGGCCCGCACCCCGTCCCCGCACTGGGAGGTCGTGCGGATCTCCCTTCCGGCCGACCTGGCGCGGTATGTCGTCGAGAAGGGCTCGATCACCGTCGACGGCACGAGCCTGACCGTGTCGGCGCTCGCGGCCGGCGACGAGCCCGCCCCGTGGTTCGAGGTGAGCCTCATCCCGACGACCCTCGAGCTGACGACCCTCGGACGGGCGCCGGTCGGGGCCGTCGTCAACCTCGAGGTCGACGTCGTCGCCAAGTACGTCGAGCGCCTCGTGCGCACCGCCCCGAAGGAGGACGCGTGACCGCCGACGGGATCGTCCTCGACCGCATCGAGGACGCGATCGCCGACATCGCCGCGGGCCGGGCCGTCATCGTCGTCGACGACGAGGACCGCGAGAACGAGGGCGACCTCGTCTTCGCCGCCGACGCTGCGACGCCCGAGCTCATGGCCTTCGCCCTGCGCGACGCCCGGGGCCTCATCTGCGTGCCGATGACCGGACCCGACCTCGACCGGCTCGGTCTGCCGCCGATGACGGCCGTGAACGAGGACGCGAAGGGCACCGCGTTCACGGTCTCCGTCGACGCCCGCGAGGGCATCAGCACCGGCATCAGCGCCGCCGACCGTGCCATCACCGCGCGGCTGCTCACCGACCCGGGGACGACCGCGGCCGACCTCGCCCGGCCCGGGCACGTCTTTCCCCTGCGCGCGCGCAGCGGTGGCGTCCTCGTCCGCGCCGGGCACACCGAGGCCGCGGTCGACCTCGCGCGCCTCGCCGGGCGCCACCCCAGCGGCGTCATCTGCGAGATCGTCGATGACGACGGGACGATGGCCCGCCTGCCCCGGCTGGCGCAGCTGGCCCGGCAGTGGGGCGTCCGGCTCGTGAGCATCGAGGACCTCATCGCGTACCGGTCGCGCACCGAGCAGCTGCTCGAGCGGGTGACGACGACCGCACTGCCGACCGACCACGGCACCTTCCTCGCGCACGGGTACCGCACACAGGTCGAGGGTCTGGCGCAGGAGCAGGTCGTGCTCGTCCACGGTGACCTCGCCGCGGCCGACGCCCCGCTCGTGCGGGTCCACTCCGAGTGCCTCACGGGGGACGTCTTCGCGTCCCGTCGCTGCGACTGCGGACCCCAGCTCGATGCCTCGCTCGAGGCCGTCGCGGCGAGCGAGGCCGGTGCGGTGGTCTACGTCCGCGGCCACGAGGGGCGGGGCATCGGGCTCGTCGAGAAGCTGCGTGCCTACGCCCTGCAGGACCTCGGCGAGGACACGGTCGACGCGAACCGCACCCTCGGTCTGCCGGACGACGCGCGGGACTACACCGTCGCCGCCCACGCCCTCCGGGACCTCGGTGTGACGCGGGTGCGCCTGCTGACGAACAACCCCGCGAAGGTCACGGCGATGACGGACCTGGGGATCGAGGTCGCCGAGCGGGTGCCGGTGCCGAGCCGGGTCACCGACGACAACCTGCGCTACCTGACGACGAAGCGCGACCGCATGGGCCACGACCTCCCGTGGCTCACCGACCCGAAGGAGACCGACTGATGGCTGGGCACGGAGCGCCGACGATGACCGTGCGAGACGCGGGCGACCTGCGGGTGGCGATCGTCGCCTCGCTGTGGCACGACCAGGTCATGGACGGCCTCGTCGCGGGCGCCCGGGCCGCGCTCGGCGAGGCCGGGGTGGAAGAGCCGACGCTCGTGCGGGTCGCCGGGTCGTTCGAGCTGCCGGTCGTCGCGGCCGCGCTCGCCCGCACGCACGACGCGGTCGTCGCGCTCGGGGTCGTCATCCGCGGCGGTACCCCGCACTTCGACTACGTGTGCGGCGCGACGACGGACGGCCTGGCGCGGGTCGCCCTCGACACGGGGGTGCCCGTGGGCTTCGGCCTCCTCACGTGCGACACCGACGAGCAGGCGATTGACCGCGCCGGGCTCGAGGGGTCGCGCGAGGACAAGGGCCGCGAGGCGGCCGAGGCGGCGCTGTCGACAGCGCTCACCCTGCGCGAGCTCCGCTGACCCGTCACGGCCCCCGCCGTCCGACGCATCCGGTCCCGCCCGGCGTTGCGCCGACGATCGGCGGGGCCGCGGGGCGAGGATGCACGGGATGAGCGTCGTCGACCTGATCCGGTCCGCGTCGGGAAGAGCGGTCTCGGCCCCCGACGTCGGGTGGCGACCCCTCCTGCGGAGCGCCGGCTGGGGCGCCGGGACGGCGCTCGCCGGGCTGCTGCCGGTCGTCCTCCTCATCGGCTTCGCCGTCGCCGGGGCGCCGCGCGCGGACCTGGGCTTCGGCGACGGCACGTCGGTCGGTGCGGCGCTGTGGCTGCTGCTCGGCGGCGCGCGCCTCGCGGTCGACGACGCGACGATCGCGGTGACCCCGCTGCTCGGGTTCGCCCTGCTCGTCGCCATCGCGTGGGAGGGCGCCCGGCGGGCGGTGACCCCCGGCGAGGGGCTGTGGTGTCGCGCCCTCGCGTGGTGGGGTGGCTACGCGGTCGTCGGGATCGTCGCGGCCGTCGCCGCGACCGGCCCGCTGCGGGCGGTGATCCCCTCGCTGTGGTTGCCCTTGCTCCTCGTGCCCGGCCTCGGCCTGCTCGCCGCCCTCGCCCCCACCGAGGCGCTCGATGCCGTCCGTGCCCGGGCGCCCAGGAGCGTCCGGCTCGCGCTGCCCCGCGCGCTCGAGGGGGCCGGAGCGCTGCTCGGCGTCGGATCGCTCCTCGTCGTGCTCGCCCTCGCCCTGCACGCCGGCGAGGCCGCCCGGCTCCAGCACGCGCTCGGGGCCGACGGCGTCGGCACGACCGTCCTCCTGCTGGCCCAGGTGCTGCTCCTGCCGAACCTCGGCACGTGGGCGCTGTCGTTCGCGGCGGGGCCCGGGTACACGGTGAGCGAGCAGGCGGCGACGTCGTGGTCGGTGTCGGAACCGTCGGTCCTGCCGGTCGTCCCGATCCTCGCCGCACACCCCGAGCCGGGACCCATGCCGTGGTTCACCCCGCTGCTCGCGCTGCTGCCGGTGCTCGTCGGGGCGTTCGTCGCCCACCGCACGCTGCGGTCGATGAGCCGGCTGGCCTCGAGCGGGACCAAGGCCGTGGCTATCGGGGTCGCGATCCTGCTCGCGGCCGTCCTCGTCGGACTGCTCGACGCCCTGGCTGGCGGGTCCTTCGGGGCCGCCCGGCTGTCGTCGGTCGGGGCGCCCGCCGGTCTGCTGACGCTCGCGCTCGCGGGCGAGATGCTGCTGGGGGCGGTCGTCGTCCTCGTCCGGGACGTCCGGCGGCTGCGATGACCACGCGCACCTCGCCGCTGCGGATCGTCGTCCTCGTGTCCGGGTCGGGGACCCTCCTCCAGGCGGTCCTTGACGAGTGGACCGGCCAGGACGCGCCCGTACGCGTCGTCGCCGTCGGCGCCGACCGGGACGGCATCGAGGGCCTGGCCCGGGCCGAGCGCGCCGGGGTGGAGACCTTTGTCGTCGCCCCCCGCGACCACGTCGACCGGTCCGCGTGGGACGAGGCGCTCGCCGAGCAGCTCGCCGCCCACGCCCCTGACCTCGTCGTCTCGGCCGGGTTCATGCGCATCCTCGGCCCCGCCGTGCTCGCCGGGGCGCCGGTGATCAACACCCACCCCGCGCTGCTGCCGAGCTTCCCGGGCGCCCACGGGGTCCGCGACGCGCTCGCCCACGGCGTGCGGGTGACGGGGACGACGTGTCACCTCGTCGACGACCGGGTCGACACCGGGCCGATCATCGACCAGCAGGCCTGCCGGGTCGAGCCCGAGGACACCGAGGACACCCTCCACGAACGCATCAAGGTGCTCGAGCGCCGGATGCTCGTCGACGTCCTCGCGGGGCTCGCCGCGGGCACGATCGCCCTGCCGGCCCGCGGGTAGGATCCTGCGCGATGAGCACCCCCACGCCCGGCCACCCGTCCGCCCCCGGCCCGTCTCAGGACGTCCGCCCCGTCCGCCGGGCCCTCGTCTCGGTCTACGACAAGACCGGGCTCGACGAGCTCGTCCGGGGCCTGCACGAGGCAGGTGTCGAGCTCGTCTCCACCGGTGGGTCCGCCGCGCGGATCGACTCCCTCGGCATCCCGGTCACCCGGGTCGAGGAGCTGACGGGCTTCCCCGAGTGCCTCGAGGGCCGGGTCAAGACCCTGCACCCGAAGGTCCACGCGGGCCTGCTCGCCGACACCCGAAAGGCCGACCACGTCGCCCAGCTCGACGAGCTCGGGGTGGCGGCGTTCGAGCTCGTCGTCGTCAACCTCTACCCCTTCCGCGAGACGGTCGCCTCCGGCGCCACGCCGGACGAGTGCGTCGAGCAGATCGACATCGGCGGGCCGTCCATGGTCCGCGCCGCGGCGAAGAACCACCCGAGCGTCGCCGTGCTCACCAGCCCTGACCAGTACGCCGACGCGCTCGCCGCGATCGGCTCCGGCGGGTTCACCCTCGAGGCCCGCACGCGCCTCGCCGCGCACGCGTTCGCGCACACCGCGGCCTACGACGTCGCGGTCGCCTCGTGGATGGCGGACGGCTACGCGGACACGAGCGAGGGCACCGGGTTCCCGGCGTTCACCGGTCTGGCCCTCGAGCGGGAGCAGGTCCTGCGCTACGGCGAGAACCCGCACCAGCGGGCGGCGCTCTACCGCGACGGTGGTGCCGGGATCGCCACCGCCGAGCTCCTCCACGGCAAGCCGATGTCGTACAACAACTACGTCGACGCCGATGCCGCTCTCCGCGCCGCCGGGGACCACGGGGACGCCCCGACGTGCGCGATCATCAAGCACGCGAACCCGTGCGGCATCGCCGTCGGGTCCGACGTCGCCGACGCCCACCGCAAGGCCCACGCGTGCGACCCGCTGAGCGCCTTCGGCGGCGTCATCGCCGTCAACCGCCCGGTCACCGCCGCGATGGCGCAGACCGTCGCCGACATCTTCACCGAGGTCGTCGTCGCCCCCGGTTTCGACGACGACGCGCTCGAGATCCTGTCCCGGAAGAAGAACATCCGGCTGCTGCGGGTCGACGCCGACGCGATGGCCGCCGACCGGCGAGCGGTCGAGCTGCGCCCGGTGTCCGGCGGCGTCCTGGTCCAGGACGTCGACCGGATCGACGCCCACCTCGAGCCGACCGCCGACGACACGCCGACCCAGGGCCACGGGGACGACCCCGCGGACTGGACGCTCGTCACCGGTGAGTCTGCCGACGAGGCGACCCTTGCCGATCTCGCCTTCGCCTGGCGCGCGGTGCGCGCGACCAAGTCGAACGCGATCCTCCTTGCGAAGGACCGTGCGTCCGTCGGCATCGGGATGGGCCAGGTCAACCGGGTCGACTCGTGCCACCTCGCGGTGAACCGGGCGGGGGAGGAGCGGGCCCGAGGGGCGGTCGCGGCCTCCGACGCCTTCTTCCCCTTCGCCGACGGGCTGCAGGTCCTGCTCGACGCCGGGGTGGGCGCCGTCGTCGCGCCGGGCGGGTCGATGCGGGACGCGGAGGTCGTCGAGGCCGCGCGGGCCGCTGGCGTGACCATGTACTTCACCGGGACGCGCCACTTTGCCCACTGAGGCCACTGAGGTATCGGGCCCCCCCGAGCTCGAGGTCCAGCACGGCCCGGCACTCGTCGGCGCGGTGCTCGGCGGGGTGCTCACCTCGGCCCAGGGTCGGATGAACGGCGAGCTGTCGCGGGCGATGGGGCAGCCCATCGAGGCGGCGCTGTGGTCGTTCGGGTCGGGTCTGGCGGTGCTCACCTGCCTGCTCGCCTTCCCGCGCGTCCGCGCCGGTCTGGGGCGCGTACGCGCAGGCGTCCGGGACGGTCGGCTCCGGTGGTTCCAGTGCATCGGTGGCCTCGCCGGCGGGCTGTTCGTCGCGTGCCAGACCTTCGCCGTGCCGCTCGTCGGTGTCGCGCTCTTCACCGTCGCGTCGATCGCCGGCCAGACCGGCAACGCGCTCGCGGTCGACCGCCTCGGCATCGGCCCGGGCGGTCGGAAGCCGGTCCACCTCGACCGGGTCGGGGCCGCGCTGCTCGCGATCGTCGGCGTCGCCGTGGCCGTGTCGGGCCGACTGGGCGGGGCGGAGTTCTCCCTGCTGCCGATCGTCCTCGCGGTCCTCGTCGGCGGCGGGGTCGCGATCCAGCAGGGGACCAACGCCCGGGTCAACATCGAGAGCCGGCACGTCCTGTCGACGACCTTCCTCAACTTCCTCACCGGGACGACGCTGCTCGTGGTCATCGCCCTCGGGGAGCTCGCGGCGGGGACCTTCCACCCCGTAGCGCTTCCTGCCGCGCCGTGGTGGGCGTGGTTCGGCGGGGTCGCGGGGATCGGGTTCATCGCGATCTCCGCGTGGGGCGTGCGGCACCTCGGGGTCCTCGTCTTCGGCCTCGCGCTGCTCACGGGTCAGCTCGGTTCGGCGCTCGCGCTCGACCTGCTCGACCCACGCACCCGCGATGCCGTCGGACCGGCGATGTGGCTCGGGGTCGCGATCACCTTCGTCGCGGCGGCCCTCGCCGGGTGGGCCGCCCGCGCCCGCCGGATCTCCGCAACCTGATCTCAGCAGCCGGCGGCCTGAGTCTCAGAGGTCGCGGGCGTAGCAGCGGCTGAGCGGCGCGTCCCGGTAGTGCCCGAAGCCGGGGATCGGGGTGTAGCCCGACGAGGTGTACAGGGCGATCGCCTCCGGCTGGGCCGTGCCGGTCTCGAGGACGACCCGGGTGAAGCCGAGCTCCCTCGCTCGCTCCTCGAGCGCCGCGAGGAGGGCGCGACCGGCACCGGTGCGGCGGACCTCGGGCCGGGTGAACATCCGCTTGAGCTCGGCGACCCGGGTGTGCCCGGCCATGACGTCGCCGTCGATCCCGCCCGGCACGTCGGTGGCGTCGAGCAGTCGCAGCGCGACGCAGCCGACGTCCCGGCCGTCGTCGACGAGGACGAGGAAGGCGCCGTCCGGGGCGTCGAACTGTCGAGGGTCGATCGGGGTCCCGTCGCCGGAACCGCCGTACCGCTGCGACAGGTCGGCCATGAGCTCCTCGACGAGCGCGGTGGCGCGCGGGTGGTCGTAGGCGACGATGTCGACGGTCCGGGTCGGGGCAGCGGTCACCGTGGCAGGATAGGTCGGTGTGAGCGCGACGATCCTCGACGGCAAGGCGGTCCTGCGAGAGATCAAGGACGAGCTCCGCGCGAGGGTCTCGGCGCTCCGTGACCGCGGCATCACTCCCGGCCTGGGGACCGTCCTCGTCGGTGACGACCCGGCGAGCAGCTGGTACGTCGGGGCCAAGCACAAGGACTGCGCCGAGATCGGCCTGACGAGCATCCGCCGCGACCTGCCCGCGAGCTCCAGCCTCGAGGACGTGCTGGCCGTCGTCCGAGAGCTCAACGACGACCCCGCCTGCACCGGGTTCATCGTCCAGCAGCCGACCGGTCTCGACGAGTTCGCGATCCTCTCGGCCGTCGACCCGGACAAGGACGTCGACGGCCTGCACCCCGTCAACCTCGGCAAGCTCGTGCTCAACGAGCGCGCCCCGCTGCCGTGCACCCCCGTCGGCTGCGTCGAGCTGCTGCGGCGCTTCGACGTGCCGATCGCGGGGGCGAAGGTCGTCGTCGTCGGTCGCGGCATCACAGTGGGGCGCCCCCTCGGCCTCATCCTGACGCGGCGGAGCGAGAACGCGACCGTCACCCTGTGCCACACCGGCACTCGCGACCTCGCCGCCGAGGTGGCCGGTGCGGACATCGTCGTCGCGGCCGCGGGCGTCCCGTCGATCATCACCGCCGACATGGTCAAGCCCGGTGCGGCCGTCCTCGACGTCGGCGTGAGTCGCGTCGACGGGAAGGTCGCAGGCGATGTCGACCCCGGCGTGGCCGAGGTCGCCGGCTGGTTCAGCCCGAACCCGGGCGGTGTCGGACCGATGACCCGGGCGATGCTCCTGTCGAACGTCGTCGAGGCCGCCGAGCGGGCGGCGGCCGCCCGGTGACCGACGCCGACGGTCCGACCCCCACCGACGTCGACGACGCCCCCGCCGGGGCGACCGGGGTGCCTCGGCCCCGGCCCGTCGAACCCCGCCCGACAGTGACCCGTCGGCTCGCCGCGTGGTGGGGCGTCGCGGCCGTCGGGATCCTCGGTGTCGCCGGCTTCCTCGTCGTTCCCCCGGCCCGCGCGGGTCTCGTGCTCGGTGCCGCGTGCGTCCTCGCCGCAGTACTGCGCGCCGTCCTGCCGACCCAGTGGGCCGGCGGGCTCGTCGTCCGCCGTCGCACCCCGGACACCGTGATGTTCGCCGTCCTCGGTGCGGGCATGGTGACGGTCTCGTTGCTCCTGCAGAACGCGGGCTGAGCCGCCCACCCGGTCGGGTGGACGGCTCAGCCGGAACCGCTGGTGGGGTTGACGCTGGGGTCAGACCCGCGCGTCCGTCGTCGTCATCTCGTCGACGTCGCCCTCGATGGGGATCCCGCTGCGGTCCTCACCGGTGATGAGCGCGTACGTCGCACCGGCGATGACCGCGCCGACGATCGGGGCGAGCCAGAAGGCCCACAGCTGGGCGGGCGCCCCGGCACCGTTGAAGAACGCGACACCGGTCGATCGTGCCGGGTTGACCGACGTGTTGCTGATCGGGATCGAGATGAGGTGGATCAGCGTGAGCGCCAGACCGATGGCGATCGGCGCGAAGCCGACCGGCGCCCGACCGTCCGTGGCCCCGAGGATGACGTAGAGGAAGAACGCCGTGAGGACGGTCTCGGCCACGAGCACCGCGACGAGCGAGTACCCGCCGGGGGAGTGCGCCCCGTACCCGTTGGCGGCCATGTTCCCGGACGCGGAGAAGCCGTCCTTGCCGCGGGCGATCAGCAGGAGCACGGCGCCGGCGGCCAGACCCGCGACGACCTGGGTCGCCACGTACGCCGGCACGTCCTTCCACGGGAACCGGCGGGCCGTCGCGCAGCCGATCGTCACTGCGGGGTTGAAGTGCCCGCCGGAGACGTGCCCGACGGCATAGGCCATCGTCAGGACGGTGAGGCCGAAGGCCAGCGCGACGCCGACGAACCCGATGCCGAGGCCGGTGTCCTTGTCGTCGGCGAGGAACCTCGCGGCGAAGATCGCCGACCCGCAGCCACCGAGGACGAGCCAGAACGTGCCGAGGAACTCCGCGCCGAGACGGGAGGCGAGTGCGGGGGTGCGCATCAGATGAGGCCCAGGCCCTTGACCGCCTCGCGCTCGCCCTCGAGCTCCTTGACGGAGGCGTCGATGCGCGCGCGGGAGAAGTCGTCGATGTCGAGACCCTGGACGATCGACCAGCGGCCGTCCGAGATCGTCACCGGGAAGGACGACACGAGCCCCTCGGGCACGCCGTACGAGCCGTCGGAGACGACCGACATCGAGACCCAGTCGCCCTCGGGCGTGCCGAGCGCCCAGTCGCGGGCGTGGTCGACCGTGGCAGAGGCGGCCGAGGCGGCCGAGGACGCGCCGCGGGCCTCGATGATCGCCGCGCCGCGCTTGGCGACCGTCGGGATGAAGTCGTTCTCGAGCCAGGCCTGGTCGCCGACCTTCTGCGCCGCGTTCTCGCCGGAGACCTCGCAGTGGAAGAGGTCCGGGTACTGCGTCGCGGAGTGGTTGCCCCAGATCGTCATCTTCCGGATCTCGGTGACCGGGACCGACAGCTTCGCGGCGAGCTGGGAGATGGCGCGGTTGTGGTCGAGACGGGTGAGCGCGGAGAACTGCTCACGCGGGATGTCCGGCGCGTTGTTCATCGCGATGAGGGCGTTCGTGTTCGCCGGGTTGCCGGTGACCGTCACCTTGACGTCGTCCGCGGCGACCTTGTTGAGGGCCTTGCCCTGCGGCGCGAAGATGCCGCCGTTGGCCTCGAGGAGGTCGCCCCGCTCCATGCCCGGGCCGCGGGGGCGGGCGCCGACGAGCAGGGCGTGGTTGACGCCGTCGAAGACCTTCTCCGGGTCGTCGCCGATCTCGACCTTGGCCAGCGTCGGGAACGCGCAGTCGTCGAGCTCCATGACGACGCCCTCGAGCGCCTTCAGGGCCGGGGTGATCTCGAGGAGGCGGAGCTCCACGGGGGTGTCGGGGCCGAACAGGGAGCCGCTGGCGATGCGGAAGAGCAGGCTGTAGCCGATCTGGCCGGCGGCGCCGGTGACGGCGACCTTGACGGGAGTGGTGCTCACGGGATCTCGACCCCTTCGTGTCGCGGATGTGGTCGTTGCTGACTCTAGACCCGGGCCGCGCGCCGTGCGCCCGAGGCCGTGCGCACGGGTGCACCCGATCGTGGGGCGTTGTTCACCTGATCGTCGGATGGCCGTCGCCGCCGGTGAGGGCCGCCCGCGGCAGGATCGGACGGTCACCATCCCGATCCTGCAGAGGGCCTCATGTCACGTGCGTCTCGCCGCCTGTCCATCCTCGCGCTGGTCTCGACCGGCCTGACGGCCGTCGGCCTCCCGGTTCTCGCGACCGACGCCGGGGCGAACCCCGACGGTACCGGGCTCGTCATCAACGAGGTCTACGGCGGCGGAGGCAACTCCGGCGGGGCGTTCCGCAACGACTTCGTCGAGCTCTACAACCCGTCGAACGAGCCGATCATCCTCTCGGAGATGAGCCTGCAGTACCGCTCGGCCGGCGGCACCGGTGCGCCCGCCTCCTCGAACGTCCTGCCGCTCACGGGCACTGTCCCGGCGAAGGGCACCTTCCTCGTGCAGCTCGCGGTGGGCAACGACAAGACCCAGCCGGCGCTCCCGACGCCCGACGCGACGGGGACGATTGCGCTGTCGGGCTCCGGCGGGCAGATCTTCCTCGCGCAGGGCACCGCACCGCTCGACCCGGGCACGGGCAGCGTCGCGGGCAAGGCGGGGATCGTCGACTTCGTCGGCTGGGGCTCGACGACCGCGACGTTCGAGACGGCCACCGCGCCGGGCACCTCGAACAGCACCTCCGTCGCCCGGAAGACGGTCGGGGCCGACACCGACGTCAACCGCGACGACTTCGCCACGGGTGCCCCGACGCCGCAGGCCTCCGGTGGCGGGTCGACCCCGACGGACCCGCCTGCACCGGAGCCCTCGACGGTCCCGATCGCCGAGATCCAGGGCACGGGCGCGACGAGCCCGCTGGCCGGCAAGACCGTCACGACGACGGGTGTCGTCACGGCGTCGTACCCGACCGGCGGCTTCAAGGGGTTCTACCTCCAGACCGGTGGCACGGGCTCCGGCACGGACGCCACGCCGGGCGCGAGCGACGCGATCTTCGTCTACGGGCAGGGCGCCGTCGACGCGAACGCCAAGGTGGGCGAGACCGTGACGGTGACCGGCGCTGTCAGCGAGTACCAGGGCCTGACCGAGCTGACGCCCGCGAACGCCTCGGACGTGAAGCAGGCGACGACCGCGCAGCCGGCCGTGACCCCGCTGTCGACGGCGTGGTGGACGACGGACGCCGAGCGCGAGGCGCACGAGGGTGAGCTCCTCGCCCCGACCGGCAGCTACACGGTCAGCAACAACTACGCGACGAACCAGTTCGGCGAGATCGGTCTGGCGGCGGGCACGACGCCGCTGCGCCAGCCGACGGACGTCGCCCGCCCGGGGTCGGCCGAGGCCGCCGCGGTCGCGAAGGACAACGCCGAGCGCGCCGTCACGGTCGACGACGGCGCGAGCATCAACTTCACGTCGGGCGCCAACCGCGACATCCCCCTGCCGTGGCTCGAGCCCGAGAGCTCGATCCGGACCGGCGCGACGGGCCAGTTCTCCAAGCCCGTCGTCCTCGACTACCGATTCAACGCGTGGCGCTTCCAGCCGCAGGAGCAGCTGACGGACGAGGGCGTCGCGCCGATCACCTTCCCGGACACGCGCGCGAGCTCCGCGGCGTGGGGCGGCGTGAAGCGGGACGTCGGTGGCGACGTCAAGCTCGCGACCTTCAACGTCCTCAACTACTTCACGTGGACGGGTACGGACCACGAGGCCGCCGGGAGCACGTGCTCGTACTACACCGACCGCCAGGGCAACCGCACGACCGTCAACACGTGCAGCAACAACGGCCCGCGCGGCGCGGCGGAGGACGACGACCTCGCGCGCCAGCAGGAGAAGATCGTCGCGGCGATCAACGGCTCGGGGGCGAACGTCGTCTCGCTCGAGGAGCTCGAGAACTCGGTGAAGTTCGGACTCGACCGCGACGACGCGGTGAAGACCCTCGTCGCGGCGCTCAACGCGAAGGCCGGTGACGGCACGTGGGCGTACGTGCCCTCGCCCGCCGCCGCGGACCTCCCGCCGGTCGACCAGCAGGACGTCATCAGGACGGGTTTCATCTACCAGCCGGCGAAGGTCACCCCGGTCGGCGGCTCGAAGGTTCTCGTCGGCAGCTCGGCCTTCACCAACGCCCGCCAGCCGCTGGCCCAGGCCTTCAAGGAGAAGGGCGCGCGCGACGCGGACGCGTTCGTCGTCGTCGTCAACCACTTCAAGTCCAAGGGCGGCACGGGGACCGGGGACAACCTCGACACCGGCGACGGCCAGGGCTCGTGGAACGGTGACCGGACCCGCCAGGCCGAGGCGCTCGCGACGTTCGCGGACGATTTCGCCAAGGCGCGGAACACCGACCGCGTCTTCCTCGTCGGCGACTTCAACTCCTACACGATGGAGGACCCGATGCAGGTCCTCTACGGCAAGGGCTACTCGGCCGTGAAGTCCGACCAGGCCGAGGAGCGGACGTACGTCTTCAGCGGCCTCGTCGGTTCGCTCGACCACGTCCTCGCCTCGCCGAGCGCCAAGGCGATGGTCATCGGTGCCGACGTGTGGAACATCAACTCCGTCGAGTCCGTGGCGTACGAGTACAGCCGCCACAACAACAACGTCGAGGACTTCCACGCCCCGAACGAGTTCCGCTCCTCCGACCACGACCCGGAGATCGTCGGCCTCGACACCCCGTCGTCGAAGCAGGCCGCGACCGTGACCGGCGAGGTCGACCCCGTTTCGGTCGTCGCGGGCGCCGGGACGGTCAAGGTCACCGCCACGGTCGCTGGCGGGGACGGTGTGACCCCGACCGGGAAGGTCGAGGTGCGCGACGGCGCGCGGGTCCTCGGGACGATCGAGCTCACCAACGGCACGGGCTCGGTGAACGTGGGTCCGTTCGGGATCATCGGCGCTCGCACCCTGACGCTCGTCTACCTCGGCGATTCCGCCACGGAGTCGGGGGCGACCTCCACGGTCGATGTGACGGTCACCGGGAAGCAGGCGGCCTCGATCCTCGTCAGCGTCGCGGCCGGCAAGATCGTGGCCGGAGCCGACAAGGCGAAGGTGTCGGTCACCGTCAAGGGCGCCGACGGTCTCGTCCCGACGGGCGAGGTCGAGGTGCGTGATTCCCGCAAGCTCATCGGCACCATCCCCCTCCAGGACGGTTCCGGCTCGATCGAGCTCGGCCCGTTCGAGACGGCCGGTCTCCACACCCTGCACCTCACCTACGTCGGTGACGCGCAGACGCAGGGCGCATCGGCGCCGGCGGGCCTCTGGATCGCGGCGGGCGAGGTCACCACGCGCAAGGCCACGACGCGGACGGCGGTGACGCACACGCCGGTCCGGCCGCGATACGGGCGGGACAAGGTCGCGATGACGACCACCGTCTCGGCGACGGGTGCGACGCCCCGCGGGAGGGTCGAGATCGTCCGCGGCGGAGCGGTGGTCGGGACCGGGTGGCTGAAGGACGGGAAGGTCAAGATCTGGGTTCGGCCGTTCTGGAAGATCGGGAACGTCGCCGTCACGGTCCGCTACCTGGGCAACAGCCAGTTCGAGGCCTCGAGCACGGTCCGCACCGTCACGGTCGTTCGCTGACGCCCGCTGACCTCGCCCGGAGCCCGTCCCGCCACGCGCGGGGCGGGCTCCCGCCGTGGGTGCGCAGGGGATCCACGCCCGCCCGCCGCGCCTCACCCCTCGCAGCCCCCCACTCCCCGCATTTGCGCGCGCAACTGCCATCCGCGCGCGATATACGACGCGCACATGTCAATTGCGCGCGCAAATGCGGGGAGTGGGGGGCTGCGAGGGGTGAGGCGCGGCGGGCGGGCGTGGATCCCCTNCCGGGGCGCGGGCGCCGCCGCGGCGGGGGGGGGGGGGGGGGGGGGGGCGCGGCGGGGGGGGGGGGGCGGCGGCGGGGTCACCCGCCGCCGCGAGGGTGCTGCGGGCCGGGCGGGGGCTGATCGCCACGCCCTCGGCGCGCTTGCCGGCGTAGTACACGTCGGTCGTCACCGGGGTGACGTCGGCCCGGTCCCGGCCGCGGGCAGCGAAGACGTCCGCCGCGATCGCCGCCCACGACCGGGACTCGCCGGAGCTCGTGCAGTTGTACGTGCCGAACGGAGCGCCCAACCGTAGGAGGTGGTCGGTCGCCGCCGCGAGGTCCTGCGTGAACGTCAGCCGCCCGACCTGGTCGTCGACGACGGTCGGGGAGATGCCGCGGTCGGCGAGGGAGGCCATCGTGTCGACGAAGTTCGCCCCGCCGCCGATGACCCAGCTCGTCCGCAGCACGTAGTGCCGGGGGAGGACCTGCACCGCGAGATCACCGGCGGCCTTGCTCTGCCCGTACACCCCGAGCGGAGCGATCGGGTGGTCCTCGGCTGCGGCCTCGCTCGTGCCGTCGAAGACGTAGTCGCTCGAGTAGTGCACGAGCGTGAACCCGTGGGCGAGCGCGGCGCGGGCCAAGAGCATGGGCGCGGTCGCATTCGCAGCCCACGCGGCGCGCCGACCCTCGGCGGTCTCCGCAGCATCCACGGCGGTCATCGCCGCCGCGTTGACGACCACGTCGTGCGCCGAAAAGTCGTAGGCCGCAACGGCCTGCGGGTCGGTGATGTCGAGCTCGTCGAGATCCACCCCGACGGCGTCGGGCCACAGGTCGGTGAGGGCACGGCCCAGCTGCCCCTTCGCGCCGATGACCAGCGGCACGCGACGGGCGAACGGGGTGACGTCCGCCAGCTGCGGGTTGGCGCGGTCCTTGTCCGAGATCTCGGCCTCGCTCAGGGGGATCGGCCAGTTGATGGCCGCGGTCGGGTCGTCGAGCGCGAGTGCCGGGTAGGTGATGCCCGGCCGCCAGTGGGCGTTGACGAGGTAGGTGTACGCGGTGGCGTCCTCGAGCGCCTGGTAGGAGTTGCCGACGCCGCGGGGGACGAAGACGGCGGTGCCCGGTCCGATCTCGACGGTGACGGTCGTGCCGAAGGTGTCACCCTGCCGCAGGTCGACCCACGCGCCGAACACCCGCCCGGTGGCGACGGACACGAGCTTGTCCCACGGCTCGGCGTGGATTCCGCGGGTCGCGCCGCGCGAGCCGTTGAAGCTCACGTTGTTCTGCACCGGTCCGAAGTCGGGGAGTCCGGCAGCGGTCATCTTCTCCCGCTGCCAGTTCTCCTTGAACCAGCCGCGGGCGTCGCCGTGGACGGGGATGGTGAGGACGAGGAGCCCGGGGATGGCGGTGGTCTCGACGGTCGGCGCGTTCACGAGGTCTAGCATGCCCTGCGGCCGGTGGAACGTCAGGGTCGAAGCGCCCGATGCCGCAAGAGTTCACGCACCGTGATCGCGAACTCCGGGCAGCCTGCTCTTTCGAGCATCTCGTCCAGCTGTACCCGCCGTGCGTCGTGTTTCCAATGCATGATCTGTTTCTCGATGACCTGCGGGACGCAACCACGGGACGACTCACCGACGAGCAGGAAGAAGTCGTCCGGGTGCATGACCTCGTAGGACTCGGCGTCGGGGTCGTTGGTGAAATCGCCGACCTTGTTCGCGGTGATGACAATGTCCGCCCGACCAGCCGTCGCCGCGGCGTGGACGTGGTAGTCGGCCGGGTCGGCGCCGGTGAACGGCAGGTCTGCGGGGTAGTCACCGATGATCTCGTCGAGGGAGCCACGGAGAAGATCGATCCGGCGCCGGGTGAAGTGTCCGGGCGCAGTGGGGTTCTTCTTCCGCATCCGATAGATCACTTCGGCGCACACGTCCTCCGTGGTGTGCACCTGGAACATGCCCTCGGTCTCGTACCTCAGCAGGAACAGCCAGTCGGTCAGTGTCTTGCTGAAGAAGACGTTGGCGTCGACGAACACCCGTTGGGTCACGAAAAGAGCCTAGCCACATCGGAGCGGCACGGCGCCCCATGAACGGGGTGCCGTGCCGCTGTCGAGGTGCCGAGCTCAATCGTCAATCCACTCCGGGTGCTCGGCATCCAGCTCGCGAAGACGGGTGAACGCATCGCGGCGCTCGGCCGACCTGCGCTGCTTCAGTGCGAGAACGTCGTCTCGACGGAACCTGGTGTGGGTCCCGACCTTGAAGGAGTCGATGACCCCCTCTTTGACCCACTTCATCAACGTTGGCCGAGAGACGCCAAGGACGCTGGCTGCCGTCGTGCTGGTCATGGTGTCTGGGACCTCGCTGATGGTCACGTGCCCGCGCTCGGCGATGGATGCCATGGCGCGCAACAGCGTCTGCTGCACGCGGGGCGGCAGCGCGACCTGCTGGCCGTCGGCGGTCACCATGGCGAGCGTCGTGCCGTCGCCGACGCGGGTCGCACGCGCGTCTTGAACGGTCTCGGCGGAGATGGAGATCTTCTCTGCGGTGGCGGTCATTGCGCCTCCTTCGTGAGCGCCGCGCTGTGCGGCACGGAACAACCATAGGCACTTTCAGATGCAACTGCAACCCAAGGTGTCGCCGGCCGAGCGCACTCGACCGAGCGGCGAGGGCCGGGTGGGCGTCGTGCCCACCCGGCCCTCGCGTCGGTCGGTGATCGGTCAGGTGTCGATCAGATCGCGTCGATGATCGCGTTGAGCGTCGCGCTCGGGCGCATCGCGGCGGAGACCTTGGCCTCGTCGGGGTGGTAGTAGCCGCCCATGTCGACGGGCTTGCCCTGGGCGCCGATGAGCTCGCCGTCGATCTGCGACTCCTTCTCGACGAGCTGCTGCGCCACCGGCCCGAAGTGCTGCGCCAGGTCGGCGTCGGCGGACTGCTTCGCCAGCGCCTCGGCCCAGTACCGCGCGAGGTAGTAGTGGCTGCCGCGGTTATCGATCTGGCCGACCTTGCGCGCCGGGGACTTGTTCTCGTCGAGGAAGCGGGCGATCGCCTCGTCGAGGGTGTCGGCGAGAACCTGGGCCTTGGCGTTGTCCTGCGTCGCCGCGAGGTGCTCGAGGGAGGCCCCGAGCGCCGAGAACTCGCCGAGGCTGTCCCACCGGAGGTAGCCCTCGTCGCGGAACTGCTGGACGTGCTTCGGCGCGGACCCGCCGGCACCGGTCTCGAACAGCCCGCCCCCGTTGAGCAGCGGCACGACCGAGAGCATCTTCGCGCTGGTGCCGAGCTCGAGGATCGGGAACAGGTCGGTGAGGTAGTCACGCAGGACGTTGCCGGTGACGGAGATGGCGTCCTGGCCCGTGCGGATGCGCGCGAGGCAGTACCGGATGGCCTCGGCCGGGGGCAGGATCTCGAAGGTCAGGCCCTCGGTGTCGTGCTCGCCGAGGTACTCCTTGACCTTCGCGATGACGTTGGCGTCGTGCGCGCGGTTCTCGTCGAGGTAGAACACCGCCGGCGCGCCGGTCGCCCGGGCGCGGGTGACGGCGAGCTTGACCCAGTCGCGCACGGGGATGTCCCGGACGCGGCTCATCCGCCAGATGTCACCCTGCGCGACCTCGTGCTCCATGAGGACGTCGCCGGCCTTCGTCGTCACGCGGACGGTGCCGGGAGCGGGGATCTCGAACGTCGTCGGGTGGCTGCCGTACTCCTCGGCCTTCTGCGCCATGAGTCCGACGTTCGGGACGGACCCGATCGTCGCCGGGTCGAGCGCGCCGTTCTCGCGGTGCTCGTCCATGACGGCCTGGTACATCGGGCCGTAGCTGCGGTCGGGGATCATCGCGAGCGTCTCCTGCTGCTCGCCCTTGGCGTTCCACATGCGGCCCGAGTCGCGGATGACGACCGGCATCGAGGCGTCGATGATGACGTCGCTCGGGACGTGGAGGTTGGTGATGCCCTTGTCCGAGTCGACCATCGCCAGCGCCGGGCGCTGCGCGTACGTCGCCTCGATGTCCTTCTCGATCTCGGTGCGCTGCGCCTCCGGCAGCGTCGCGACCTTGGCCAGCAGGTCACCGAGGCCGAGGTTGGGGTTGACGCCCAGCTGGTCGAGCGTGTCGGCGTGCTTGGCGAAGACGTCCTCGAAGAAGACCGTGACGGCGTGCCCGAAGAGGATCGGGTCCGAGACCTTCATCATCGTCGCCTTGAGGTGCAGGGACAGCAGCAGCCCCTCGGCCTTGGCCGCGTCGATCTGGGCGGCGTAGAAGTCGCGCAGCGCGCTCGCGGACAGGAACGTCCCGTCGACGATCTCGCCGGCGAGGACGGGCACGGAGTCCTTGAGGACGGTGGTGCCGCCCTCGGTGACGAGCTCGATGCGCAGCTCGTCGTCGGCGTCCATGACGCGCGAGACCTCGTTGCCGTAGAAGTCGTCACCGGTCATGTCGGCGACGCGGGCCTTGATGTCGGGGGTCCAGGCGCCGAGGCGGTGCGGGTTCTTGCGGGCGAAGTTCTTCACCGACAGCGGCGCGCGCCGGTCGGAGTTGCCCTCGCGCAGGACCGGGTTGACGGCCGAGCCGAGGACCTTGGCGTACCGCGCCTGGGTCTCGCGCTCCTCGTCGGTGGTCGGCTCCTCCGGGTAGTCGGGCAGGTCATAGCCCTGCGAGCGCAGCTCGGCGATCGCGGCCTTCAGCTGCGGTACGGAGGCGGAGATGTTCGGCAGCTTGATGATGTTGGCCGAGGCGTCGTGGGTGAGCTCCCCGAGCGCGGCGAGGTTGTCCTCGATCCGCTGGTCGTCGCGCAGACGCTCCGGGAACTGGGCGAGGATGCGACCGGCGAGCGAGATGTCCCGCGTCTGCACGTCGATGCCCGCCGTCCTGGTGAACGCGCTGACGATCGGCAGGAGCGAGTGCGTGGCCAGGGCCGGCGCCTCGTCGATCGTGGTCCAGATGATCGTGGGGTTGCTCATGGTCCCGATCATTCCACGCCGCTCCGACAGCCGAGGACGCTCGTCGCGGCCTACCGCTCGAGGTCCGGCCGTGTCACGTTGACGAGGTTCGTCGTCTTGAAGATCAGAGGTTCGGTGGGGGATGCCTTGGCACGCCAGGAGGCATCCGCCGCCGCGACCCGGGACTCGTACTGGTCGAGGCGGTGCTGGAACAGGACACCAGCACGGTCCGTGGCGTCGCTGGCCTGACCAGCGGTGGGATCGCGGTGGTCCGGGTCCCCCGCAGCAGCCTTGGTCGGAAGGAGTGCCACGCTCCCTGCGGTGAGGACGAGCCCGAGGCCTGCAGCGGTCGCTGCCGCCCGTCCGAGCATCCGGTGCTGGCCTCCCGCGAGGGCTGCCACCGCGATGCAGATCGCGGCAGGTGACAGGAGGCGCTCGCCCGGGTTGACGATCTCGACGAGGGACGGGGGCATCACCAGCGCCACCCCGAGAAGGATCAGACCGGCGAGCAGCTCCGGTCGCCAGGTCTGCGACCGGGTCGCCGTGACGATCGCCGCGACCGCGAGGGCCGCGAAGGCGGCCACGAACGCGCAGTTGGCCGCGGCGCCGGTGAGCATGAGGGCGCGCCAGTCACCCGAGCCGTTGACGAAGAGATTCTGGTAACCGCCCATCTTGGCCAGGGTGTACGCCTTGTACACCGCCAGCTGCACAGGTCCGTCGACCTCCAGCTCGCCGTCGCCGGAGGAGGAGGCCGCAGACGTCACGAACCACGCCAGCAGCCCGAGGGACGGGAGGGAACCGATTGCCACCTGAGCCAACCGACGGTCGACGAGCCCATGCGCTCCCGCGATGACGCCGAGCGCCGCCCACGTCATGCCGTGCGTGAAGAAGCCAGCGATCGTCACCCCCGCGACGATCGCCGGGCGGGTCCGCAGCTCGCGGGGCAACGCCAGGTAGGCGCAGATCAGCGCAAGGCCGATCTGGTGCCCGAGATAGCCGTTCCAGAAGCACGACGTCAGCACCACCACGAGCGTCAGCAGCACACCGGCGGACAGGGGCGGAAGCCGGTGCTCCTTGATGAGTGTGCCGACGGCCAAGGACCCGAGGGTGATGGTGATGAGGATGCCGGCGATGCCCGCGAGCGACGGTTGGAGCATGACCGCCAGCCCCGTGAGCAGGGCTTGGGCGGTCAGGTAGGGGACCGGAGCAGGGGTGACGGTGAAGCGGGAGGTGTCGCCCGTGGTAACCAGCCACGCGCCCACCCGTGCCTCGTAGACCCATTCACCGAGGTCCTGCAGCAGGGGTCCTCGAAGCATGACCAGGACCGGGAGCACCAAACCGAAGGAAACCAGCAGAGGGGTGATCCAGCGACCCCATCGGGCAACGGCCCGCCGGTTCGCGCCAGAGGACGTCACTGACCCGAGGCCGCGTAACGGGCCTCGGTGGCGGCCTTCATCGGGCGCCACCACGACTCGTGGTCGCGGTACCACTGCACGGTCTCGGCAAGGCCCGTCTCGAAGTCGCTTCGCGCCGGCGCCCAGCCGAGCTCCTTGCGCAGCCGGGTCGAGTCGATGGCGTAGCGCAGGTCGTGGCCCGGTCGGTCGGTGACGTGGTCGAAGTCGTCCTCCGGCCGGCCGAAGATCCGCAGCAGCGCGCGTACGACCTCGAGGTTGTTCCGCTCGCCGTCGGCGCCGACGAGGTACGTCCGCCCCGTCTCGCCGCGCTCGAGGATCGCCAGGACCGCCGCCGAGTGGTCGTCGGCGTGGATCCAGTCCCGCACGTTGAGCCCGGCGCCGTACAGCTTGGGCCGGACGCCGTCGATGAGGTTGGTGATCTGCCGGGGGATGAACTTCTCCACGTGCTGCCACGGACCGTAGTTGTTCGAGCAGTTGCTCAGCGTGGCGTTCACGCCGAAGGAGCGCACCCACGCCCGGACGAGGTGGTCCGAGCCGGCCTTGCTCGCGCTGTACGGGCTGCTCGGGTTGTACGGGGTGGCCTCGGTGAAGCGGCCCGGGTCGTCGAGCTCGAGGTCGCCGTAGACCTCGTCCGTGCTCACGTGGTGCAGCCGGGTGCCGTGGCGGCGCACGGCCTCGAGGATCGTGAAGGTGCCGACGAGGTTCGTCGTGACGAACGGCGAGGGGTCGTTCAGCGAGTTGTCGTTGTGCGACTCGGCGGCGAAGTGGACGACCGCGTCGTGCTCGGGGAGGAGCCGGTCGAGCATGGCCGCGTCGCAGATGTCGCCGACGACGAGCTCGACACGGTCGGTGGGCAGGGCTGCGAGCGACGCTTCGGACGAGGCGTACGTGAGCTTGTCGAGGACGGTCACGCGCGCGTCGGTGTGGGCAACGACGTGGTGGACGAAGTTGCTGCCGATGAACCCGGCGCCGCCGGTGACGAGGAGAGATTTCACAACGGGGACGATACGTCGCCGGCGGTTCGGGCGACGTGAGGTTCTCGGCCACGGGCAGAGCACCATCGGGGCCAGTAGGGTCGGGATCGTGCCTCGATGCGACATCTCCGTGGTGATGCCCGTTCTCAACGGGGCCGACCACATCGCAGAGCAGCTGGGCGCCTTGCAGGGTCAAGACCCGGGGGTGCTTTGGGAGGTGGTCGTCTCCGACAACGGATCGACCGACGACACCGTCCGTATCGTCCGCCAGTTTCAGAAGGACTTCCCAGTTCGTCTCGTGTTGGTCGACTCGTCGGCCGCACCCGGCGCGGGGCAGGCGAGGAACCTCGGTGTGCTGGTGAGCTGCGGCGACCTCATCGCCTTTTGCGACGCGGACGACATCGTGGGCGCGGGCTGGGTGCGCGCCGCTTACGAGGCGCTGCAGTCGGCGGATTTCGTCGGAGGCGTCTCGGTCGAACTCCGAGACCCGCTGGACCCGGACGCGGCCGCGCTTACCCGCGGCGGCTTGAATGTCAACTGGACAGCCGACA
This sequence comes from Janibacter massiliensis, assembly GCF_900289115.1. Taxonomy (GTDB): domain Bacteria; phylum Actinomycetota; class Actinomycetes; order Actinomycetales; family Dermatophilaceae; genus Janibacter_A; species Janibacter_A massiliensis. Next base: position 1,216,591 of record NZ_LT985196.1, read on the forward strand.
TCCTCACCAACAACGCGGCTGTGAGGCGCTCGACCTTTTTGGCAGTCGGGGGATTCGAAGGAGCGCTTCCGCCGTACGGTATGGAAGATCTTGAGCTCGGTCGGAGGATCGTCAGGTCTGGATCTGTGGTCGGGCATGCCCCCGCGATGGTAGTTCACTTCCGACGCACGACGGAGTTCAAGCAGGTGATGAGGAAGGTGTTTCAATCAGCCCAAGCCGAGTATGTCGTTTTTCGACTCCACCCCGACCGGTTCGACGCAGGCTCGAGCCCAGCTGGACTGTTGAGACTCCTCGTCGGCGCTTGGTGGGGATTGTTGCTCGCTGACCGGGACCATCGGCGATCTGCAATGCGTCAAGTCGTGCGCCGTCTCGGCCACTTGGCGGGTTACCTGCGGTGGTACTCCGGTGGGCGAACCCGTGGGAGCATGTTGCTCGAGGGCTGCGGTAGCCGAAACAGCCGACCTGGGTGAACCCTGTCTTTCCGTCCCGCTCGCCCGAGGGGTTCGGTCCCGCCGCAATATAGGCTGAACGGCGCTTATCTTTAACCGAGTCGGGCGGCGAGACGCTGCGGCGGGAGGGGGCCCGTCGCAGCGTCGTTGATCACGATCGACGCGGCTCGCCCGAGGGCGCTGGCGCGGACGGGGAGTGGCAGCCGCGCATACGCATCCGCGTGCCTATGCCACCTCCTCATCCGTCTCTCCTCGACGGTCCGGAATCGGACGAGAAAGGATTTCCTCCCCCTCAGCAGAGACAGGCGTGGCTGCAGGCTGAAGTAGCTTGCCTCTCGACCGCCACCGGCATCGACCGTCGAGGTGACGTCTTGACGGGCCACCGGGAACTGGGGGATGGCTCGCACGTCGACCCCGATTTCACGGAGAGCTTGGTAGTCGTCGGCGATCCAGAACGGCCGGCGCGCCCGCTGGACGATGGTTTTCGCGGCGCGCCGCGAGACGAGGTACGCCAACGTGCTTCGCGGGAACGGGAGAGGTCGAACCAGTTCCAGGCCCCCTGGCATCTTTCGGATGGTGTGGACTTCCTTGAACGAAGGAGAGGACTCCTCCGGCCATAACAGGGTGAACTCGTGATCAAGAGCTGCGGAATGTGCGAGTGCGGTGACCGAGCCACCCGTCCACGCAGTGTCGTCCTCCGTGATGAGGCCGAGGGTCTGATCCCCGCCCCCTGTCGTGCAGTCGAGGAACCTGCGCATGGCAGCGAGATGGGCGAGGGTGCAGCCGACCTCACCGGGGAGCGCCGCGCGTCCGTAGCGGTCGCGTGCGCGGGTGACGTCGAAACGGGCCTCGATCTGCTGGGAGCTCCAGCCGCGCGCGTCGACACCGTCGAGGGTCTCCATTGACACCGGTGCGTTCACACGAGCACGTTCCCGCCGCGCAGTAGCTGAAGGAAGCGAAATCATTGCGGCGAAGCCCAGTCCGATCTCTGACGGCTCCATGAGTGTGATAGTACGGCGCAGTCGGGCAACCCGAAACCCGATTCGAGCGGCGACCTGGGCACTCCGTACGCCGTTCGCTCGGATCGGGCTGTGCCTGTTCTGCGCCGTCCCGTCTTGCCTGAGGCGGTCAGCTACCACGTCACCGCTCGGGCGGTGGGTTGCCGGTGCGTTCGGTCCGCAGCGCGGGCTGTCGATCGGCCTATCCTCATCGGCCCGAGTCGCTCAAGCTCCAAGCCGAGACGTCAGCCGTGGACGGGTGCGACAGCATAGGATGATTGCATGAAAGGGATCATTCTCGCGGGTGGCACGGGGTCTCGGCTGCACCCGATCACCCTCGGAGTGAGCAAGCAGCTCGTGCCGGTCTACGACAAGCCGATGATCTACTACCCGCTGAGCACGCTCATGCTCGCCGGGATCCGCGACGTCCTCGTCATCACGACCCCGCACGACGCGCCCCAGTTCGAGCGGCTCCTGGGCGACGGGTCGCAGCTCGGGATCTCGATCACGTACGCGCAGCAGCCCACTCCGGACGGGCTGGCGCAGGCGTTCATCATCGGCGAGGAGCACCTGGCCGGCGGAGCCGCAGCCCTCGTGCTCGGCGACAACCTCTTCTACGGGCCGGGTCTGGGAACCCAGCTGCGGCGCTTCGCCGACGTCGACGGAGCCGCGGTCTTCGGCTACTACGTGAAGAACCCGCAGGCCTACGGCGTCGTCGAGTTTGATGAGAACGGCATCGCCGTCTCCCTGGAGGAGAAGCCGACGCAGCCGCGGAGCAACTACGCGGTGCCGGGTCTGTACTTCTACGGCAACGACGTCGTCGAACGGGCCAAAGCCCTGACCCCGTCCGCGCGCGGCGAGCTCGAGATCACCGATCTGAACCGGACGTACCTCGACGAGGGTCGTCTGCGCGTCGAGGCGTTGCCGCGGGCGACCGCTTGGCTCGACACCGGGACGTTCGACGACCTCAGCGACGCGGGCAACTACATCCGGACCGTCGAGGCCCGCACCGGCCTGAAGATCGGTGCCCCGGAGGAGGTCGCTTGGCGGATGGGCTTCATCGACGACGAGGGTCTGCGCCAGCGCGCCGAGCCCCTTCGCAAGAGCGGGTACGGCGACTATCTCATCGGACTGCTGGCGGGCTAGGCCGTGGGCTGAGGCCCCAGTTCAGCCTCGACCGCGGCCCAGCTGCGATAGGACGTCGACTTGATCGTGGTGAGTGGGCCGACGGGCTTGTAGCCGTAGCCGATGGAGGTGGAGCCTGTGCCTTCGATGGAGGCCCATATTTCGTCCAGCCGTCCGCTCTGGGCCATCTCATACCAGTGCCCGTCCACTCCGTTCTCAGCGCACAGGCCCGCTGCTGCCAGCGCTGCAGCTCCTTGGCGTGTCTTGCGGGCGAGCTGTGATCTGCTGCGCCACGGGACGTGGATGAAATGGAGCCCGGACTCCAGCTCTCCAGGGCGGCGCACCTGGTGGGCGCCCTCGCCGATTGCGAGCGCCGGGTACGCGCGAAACGCGATGCGAGTGATCGGGTGTCGGTAGAGGTCGATCTGCCACGACCCGTCGCGCCTTGGATAGACGTTGTGGCAGACGGCGGACACTTGGCTTGATCGGGTGGATCCGAGATGCTCTGCGAGCGTTCCAGTCGAGCCCATCCAACGTTCGTCCGCGTCTGCCGGGACGATCCATCTCGCGCCACTCGCCCAAGCCAAGCGCGCAAGGAAGGACAATTTCGCGCCTTGGTAGAACCGGTCGAGACGGTCATCCCCCACGGTCATGGCGCCGCGGTGACGTCTCGACAGCTCATCCAAGCGCTCGCGAGTTCCGTCAGACGACATGTTGTCGGCGATCACGAGGTGTTCGATTCCTTGTGATAGGTGATGCTCGACCAGCTCATCGATCACGTCGAGCTCGTTCCGCACTGTCGTCACGAGGACGACCGACCCTCGCCGCAACCGGGGGACGCGAGGCATGTCCATCGCTTCAGCGACCGCGTTGACCACGGCTGCGTTTCGCGAATCCGCGCGGTAGCGCTGGTACCAGCGCAGCTGGCGGGCGTGGACCAGCGGGGCGCGGAGCATCTCGCCCCCAAGCGCGAGAAGATCAACCATGGTCGGCCTCCATGCCTTCAATCCCGGTAAGGGAACCCAGTTTGACGAGGCGTGCGAACTCCTCGTTGGCGTCCCGCACTTCGTCGAACGACCCGGTTGCGGCGACCCGCCCCTGAGAGAGGAAAACCAGCTGGTCGACGTGGCGAACCGTGCTGAGCCGGTGCGCGACGACGATCGTCGTGACCCGGCCACGGAGTGCCTCGATCGTGGACGTGATCTGACGCTCGGTGTCATTGTCGAGCGCTGATGTCGCTTCGTCGAGCACGAGAAGGGTGGGACGGCGGTAGAGCGCGCGCGCGATGCCCACCCGTTGGCGCTGTCCCCCGGACAAGCGAGAGCCCCTCTCGCCGATAGGTGTGTCCACCCCAGCCGGGAGGGTCGCGACGAGGTCACCCAACTGAGACGCGACGATGGCTTGGTGCAGGCGAACGGGGTCGACCGCCTCGTCGAACGCAATATTTTCGGCGAGTGAACCCTCCAAGAGGTAGACGTCCTGCGGGACCATGGCGATGTTCTGGCGCCAAGCAGCGATGTCTTGGCCGACGTCCACGCCGTCGACCACCACTCGTCCCGAGGTGGGGGCGTGGAAGCCCATGATGATGTCGACGAGCGTGCTTTTCCCTGCGCCGCTGCCGCCGACGAGGGCCATCGATGTTCCAGCCGGGAGGCTGAGGGTGACATCGTCGACGACGTCTGGGAGATCGGGGCCATACCGGAATGACACCCGGTCAACGACCAGATCCTGACGGAACGGCGTGGGCGCACTCGCGACCTCGACCTGCTCCTGGGCATCCGCCGCGTCCAGCTCTCGGAGCAGCAGAGCGATCGACGGCTTGCCGATCCGGAGTCCGGTCGCCGCCCCGACCAGGCGTGACGCCGATGGGAGGATCCGGAAGGCTGCGGCGGCGAGCACGGCGACCATGGCGAGGATGGAGTCGGCTCCTCCGGTCGCCGACAGGAACACGAGCGCTCCGCCGAGACCGATGAACAGCATGATTTCCAGTACGTATTTGGGCATCTCTCCCAAGAACGCCGCAACGCGGCTCGCTCTCGCGTTCTCCATCTCGCTCGCGGTGTAGTGCTCGGCGAAGAAGTCTTGTGCGCCTCGTAGCTGGATCTCCTTGATTCCACCGAACCCGTGGAACGCTGCGCGATATCCGGCCCTCGCAGCCTCCTGCTGCCGCCCGCCCGCCGAGTGCGCTGCGCGCTGGATGACGCGGAGGAAGATCAGCGATCCGACGGCGAAGTACGCGGCGACGGCCAAAGTGGGGCCCGGGGCCACGGCGAGCACTGCGCTCGAGATGAGGAGGATTGTCACCGCATCCATGCACAGCGTGACGAACCCCGTGACGGTATAGGCGAACACGGACCCGACGGTGGGCCCCATAAGCTGGAGCAGCTCGGACGAGCTTCTCGAGGTGTGCAACGAATATGGAGCGTTCAGGTAGTACCGGAATAGACGGATCGCCGTCAGGCTGCGGTGGCGCATGGTGAAGCCCAGAAACCACCACCTGAAAGCGACGACCACCACGTCTTTGATGAGGAAGGCGCCCAGCACCGCAGCCAAGAGTATCGGGACCGACTCGCGGGTAGCGGACAGGCCAACCGCGGCCATCGCCTGGTCGATGATCGCCACCTTAATTCCGGCGCCCGACAGGATCGAGACCAGGGGAATGATGAGGATGACAGCCATCGATTCGACGATCGACGCAACGGCCGAGATGAAGATGGCGATCATTAGCTGGCGGAGGGCGTGCCTGCCGAACACCGCCCGGAGTCCCCTCCACGTATCCATGATCTCCTGTCGAGACGGGGGTGAGCGGACCCACCGGCGGCCCGGTCCTCAGTGGTGCGTGCCGGTCGATGTTACCTTCTCACCCGAGGTGAGCTGGCAGAACCGACGAACAGGAGGGGTTGTGCGAGAGCGTCCCCTCGCCGCTGGCGTACCATCGCGTGCGTTTCCCAAGGACGCCGTGCGGGCGGTCAGGCTTGGTGCGCGGCGTGGAGCTGCCGCCGCCGATAGGGTGGCGGGGGTCATGCGGGCTGCCGAAACCCGTCTGACAGAACATCTTGTCGGCGCCTCGGGCCCTCCTGACGTGGTCCGGGAGCTCGCCCCGAGTCATCCATCTCTTCGGAGGTTGGCGTGCCGACCGACATCTGCGCGCGCGCCGCAGGTCAAGGTCTTGACCTCGCTCAACCCCGGCGGATTGTTCGGCGGGGTGGCGACGCTGCTCTACGTGGGCGCGACCCTCGCGGCCGAGTCCGGCCACGACCTCGAGGTCGTCCAGACGACCGCGCCCACGGAGTTCGACGTCCAAGCGTTCCTCCGTTCTGCCTCCGTGCCTGTCCCTCGCATCGGCGTCTCCCGGACGCCCCCTACAGATGTCCTGGAGGTGCACGACGACGACATCTTCGTCGTGAGCGCATGGTGGGACGCGGCACGCCTGGCGGAGGCCCTGCCCGGTAGGCCGTTCGTCTACCTGGTTCAGGACTACGAGCCGATCTTCTATCCAAACGGTGACGACCAGCTCTGGGCCCGTGCGACGTACGACATCGCCGAAGCCGTGTTCGTCGTCAACACCAGCGTCCTCCGCGAGTTCATGAGCGGCCTGCCTATAGAAATCAACGAATCAACACCGTTCTTCGAGCCTGCCGTGGCCATCCCCCCCGGCGACCGGGGGCGCACGAACGGCCGACGGCGGCTCTTTTTCTATGGCCGCCCGAATGTCGCTCGTAACCTCTACGGGACTGGACTGCAGGCCATCGAGCAGGCACTGATGTCCGCACAGCTGGGGGACGAGTGGGAGGTGCTGATGGCGGGTGGTGAGCGCGGTCGTGGGATCTCCCTCCGGACGGGCCACACGGTTAGCCGGCTGGGGAAGCTCGACCTCGACAGCTATCGACAGTTCTGCAGGACGGTCGATGTTTGCCTCTCCCCGATGCTCGCTCCGCACCCGAATTACCCGACGCTGGAGATGGCGAGCGCTGGAGCGCGGGTCGTGACGACCCGCTGGGAGAACAAGACCGACCTCAGTCGGTACGGTGACGCGATCTGGGTGGTCGAACCGACTGTTGATGCGTTGGCGACCGCGTTGGTCGAGGCGGCGGCCGCTGAGCCAGGATCGGCGACTCTCCCCGCCTCGTGGCCCGATGCTCTGCAGGGGCCGGTGCGTCGGGTATTGCGTGATCTGGGCGGGCGGCGCGAGGGATGAGCGCCACCGCGATCGTTGTCACCTACAATCACGCGCCCTACGTCCGGCAGTGCTTGGAATCGATCAGGCAGCAGACCCGGCCGTTCGCGCGCCTCCTCCTCATCGACGACCGGTCACCGGATGACACGGTGGCCGTGGTGAAGGAGTGGATCGCGGAGACAGGGTTCGAGGTCGAGGTTCATGTCAACCCCGAGAACCGGGGTCTGACAAAGTCGCTCAACGCGGGTCTGGGCGACGTGCGCACCCCCTTCTATGCGTATATCTCCGGGGACGACTACATGTTCCCAGATCGCGTGGAGCGCCAGCTGGAGGTGTTGGAGCAAGCCCCAGCGGACGTAGTGATGGTCTACAGCGACGCCCACCGTGTGGATGCCGATGATCGACGGCTGCCCGACTTCTCGGACGCGTACGGGTGGCCAGGGGGTCTTGACCCGGAGGCCACGTATCTCGCCCTGCTCCGCGACAACTGGATCCCTGCGCCCTCGGTGATGCTTCGCACGGACGCGGTCCGAGCCGCGGGCGGTTATGACGAAGACCAGTTCTACGAGGACTGGGACTTGTGGTTACGCCTCGCTCGTCAGTTCGTTCTAGCCCGCCTCGATGAGCCGCTCGTCGCCTTCCGTGAGTTGGAGACCTCACTCGGTCACACCCAGTTCCACGCCCGAAACCCGCGTTTTCTCGAGGCTCGCGCTGCCACGCTGCGCAAGCACCTTGGCCCTTCCGAGACCGTGCGAAACATCACCGCCCCGCTACTCTGGGAGACGACCCGGCGCCGATGGTTCCTCGGGGCACGACCTTCCGAGCTTCGTGAGGACGTCGATTCTGTTCAGAAGAACCTGACGACGCGTGGCCAACGAGTGGCGGCCACGTTCATTCACCTCGGCGTCCCCGGCCCGCCTCTGGAGCCAGTGGTTCGAGCCGCGCGGGCTCTGCGTGCCGGGGCCAGAAGGTGACAGCGCCCCCACGAATCGTCGCGATCTGGGGGCAGGCGCCACAGGACCAGCCCATGAGCGCCGGCGCTCGACATCTGCGATCGGTCCTCGACCTCCTGGCGAAGGGTGCAAGCGTGTCCGTTGTAGTGCCCGGGGCGCGTCATACGGACGCGGGGAGGACGACCCCAGGTGAGGATGGGACCTCTGTGGTCCATGTCACCCCTGGCGTTCCGCCGGTTGTGTGGCGTGCCCTGAATGTCTTGGACCGCCGGGCCCGTCTGATTCTCTGTGGCCTACCGGTCGTCCCGTGGCATGTCCTGCTCACCCAGCGGGAGGTGCGCATGTTATTGCGCGATGCGGACGTGATCGACCTGCAGTGGGCAGAGCACGTATCGCTCGCCAGAGCTATCCGCCGCGCGGCGCCCGAGGCCGTCATCGTGGGCACCTTCCACGACGTGTTGAGCCAGTTGTACCGCCGCCGAGCCGAGCGTCGCCATGGACTTGCTCGATGGCTCAACTTTGCGTCAGCGTGGACGTCCGACGTCCGAGACCGCCGTGCGATCGCCGCGCTGGACGTGGTAGTAGCGCTCAACGACAAGGACGCGGCCTTGCTCCGCTCACTCGGAGCTCGTGATGTGGTCACGCTCGACCCGCCGCTGGCGTCCAACTTAACCCCGAGATCGCCTGACGTTCTACCTTCACCGATTGTCTCCATGGTCGCCTACTTCGCCCGTGAGGTGAACGTGGAAGCTGCGTTCTGGCTGGCCGACGAGGTCTGGCCAGCGGTCTTGGCCGCTGTGCCGGATGCCAGCCTCCGCTTTGTCGGCGCAGACCCGAGCAATGCGTTGGAGGAGCTCCGCGCACGCGCGGGAATGGAGGTGGTCGGGTTCGTAGACGACCTCCACGCGGTGTATGAAGATAGCGCCGTCGTAGCGGTGCCGCTCCTCCTGGGGTCGGGCGTCAAATTCAAGACCGTGGAGGGGATCGTGGCCGGTGTGCCCACGGTGTCGACGACCGTTGGCGCCGAGGGCATTCGCTCCGAACTCCTAGCGGCGATCGCAGACGAACCGGCGGATTTCGCCAACGCTATCGTCGAGGTGCTGGAGGACCTCCCAACCGCCCAGGCTGCTGCCCTCGACAGGGCGGCGCGGGCGAGAGCGCGCTACTCGGCGGGCCGGTTTCGGGAACGGATCGCGGTGATCTACGGCGTGCCAGCCCGAGGTCGCATGTGTTAGCGGTCCGGCCCCCGTTGGACCCGTGCGGGCGTATGGTCTTGCTCCGAAGCCCGTCGGTAGCAGGTGAGATACGTTAGGGCATGTTGACGACCGGCGTGTGAAATTGGCCGCGATGGGCACCGGTTCCGGCGTGCCCACCACGCGGGGTTGTTCGTTAGTCGCGAGCCAGCAAGAACGTACGCTTGGCAGCGGGCCAGCCAAGGGGAGGGGTGCTTGTGCGCGTCGCGTTCGTGTCGCCGTGGGACCTCGACGACCCCCGCGGCTGGTCGGGCATGGTGCCGCCGATGTGGACCGCTCTGGCGCAGGTTTCGGACGCGGTGCCTGTGCGGGTGGGCGATCTCCGCTTTAGCGTCGTTGACCGTGCCGCTACCCGGGCCTTGCACGGCAGACGGGGGAAGAAATACCTCCACACCCACGGGCTTGCCTCGAGCCTCGCTTGGGGGCAAGAGGTGTCCCGCCGCGTCCGTGCGGCCCGTGCCGATGTCGTCGTGGGAGTCGCAGCATCCCAGCAGCTCGCCTTCGTCGACCCGTCGATCCCGGTCGTTCACGTCGGGGACACAACGTTCGACCTCATGGCGGATTATTACCCGATGTTCACCGGCCTCCATCGCGTGAGCCGGCTTCAGGGGCAGGCTCTCGCACGCCGCACTGCACGTTCCGGCCGGGGGTTCGTGATGGCATCGGAGTGGGCGAGGGCGTCGTTGGTGAAGGACTATGGCGTGCCGGCCAGGAGGACGGCGGTGGCGCCCTTCGGGCCGTCTGCCTCTACCGTGCCCAGCCCCGGTGAGTCGGGGGAGGGACGCCTGCGGGTTCTGCTCGTGGCGAGCGATTGGGAGCGTAAGGGTGGGGACCTTGCCGTCCACGCGTGGCAGCGGGCGATGGCTGCGGGTCATCCCGTCGACCTGACGGTGGTTGGTTCCGCGCCGGACCTGCCCCGCGGGGTCCATGCTGTCGGCCGCGTCGAGCACTCAAGGATGGCGCGCCTCTACCACGAGCACGACCTGCTGCTCGAACTGGCGCGAGCCAATTGCGCCGGTGTGTCGATGACGGACGCGGCGCACGCAGGGTTGCCCGTCGTCGCCACCCGTACCGGGGGGTGGAGGACATCGTCGTCGACGGCGTCACCGGCTCCCTCGTCCCGGACATCGAGCACGGTGCGGAGGCCGTCGTCTCAGCCGCGGTCGAGAAGATCGCGTCTGTGGTCGCCGACCGCGAGCGGTTACGGGCGATGCGGGCGGCAGCGCTGAACCACGCGGTGGAATCGTTGTCCTGGGATCGTTGGGCCCGTGCTGTCGCGACCAAGTGCGAGACCGTGGCTGGGGAGCCCGGGTCGTAGATGATGCCGATCGTCGGGGATCCTCGGCAGGAGAAGTGCGGCGGTGGACCGAGGTGTTCGGGACCTTCAGGCGTCCGGGCCGACGGCGGTGATCCAGAAACGGGCCGAGGTCATGCACTACAGCGCCTACCGCGGTCCCACCACCGCAACCGGCCGCGCGGTGCTCGCCGCGCGCACCCGTGCGGGATCGGTCCAACGCCATCTCCTCGGGCGTACCTCCTAGCGCGCCGGGGACGCGCACGCCCGATCTACGTCATGCACGTGGTGCTACGTTCGCCGGGTGCCCACGACGACCCTGACCGAGGCCGGTTTCGACGGGCGGTTCATCGGTACCGGGACCGGGCTGTCCCGCTACTCCTCCGAGCTCCTTGGTGCGCTGCTGGCGCAGGACGAGTCGCGGGTGCGCTGGACGGTCATCGTGCGGGACCGGAACGCCTGCCCAGAGGTGCCTGCGCCGCACCGGGTCGTCGTCGCGGACGTGGCGCACTACTCGCTCGCCGAGCAGGTCCGCCTGCCGCGCCTCGTCAAGCGCCTGGGCCTCGATGTCTTCCTCGCGCCGCACTTCAACGTGCCGATGCTCATGCCCGTACCGACCGTCGTCACCGTCCACGACCTCATCCTCCACCGCCACCCCGGTGACGCCTCCCTCCCCAAGCGGCTCGCCTACCGGGCCGTCATCGGTCGCGCCGTCCGCGCCGCCGCCGCGGTCGTCGCGGTGAGCCGGTGGACCGGGGACGACCTCGCCCGCGAGTACGGGGCCTCGGTCGCTGCGAAGACCAAGGTCATCGGGGAGGGGGTCGCCCCCCACCTCCACCCACGCGGCGCCGACGAGGTGTCGGCGGTCCGTGCCCGGTTCGACGTTCCTGCCGACTACGTCCTCTACGTCGGCAACGCCAAGCCCCACAAGAACGTCCCGGCGCTGATCGAGGCGTGGCGCCGCTCCGGCACCGACGCCGCGCTCGTCCTCGTCGGCTGCGGCGAGCTGACTGCCGATGACCTGCCCGATGGCGTGCACCGCGTCAGCGGGCTCAGCGACGACGAGCTCGCGGCGCTCTACAGCGGCGCCCAGGCGCTGGTGACGATGTCCCTCGAGGAGGGGTTCTGCCTGCCTGTCGCCGAGGCCCTCGCCTGCGGGTGCCCGGTCATCGCGACGGATCTCGCGGCGATCCCCGAGACGAGCGCGGGTCACGCGACGCTGCTCCCTCCGGACGTCGACCGCTTCGCCGCAGCGATCGCCGCCCCGCCCGCCCGGACGGGTCCGGTGCGGGTAGGCGACTGGGCCGAGACGGCCCGAGCCGTGGAGCACCTCGTTCTCGCCACGGCGGGGAGTCGCCCGTCGTAAGGTGGACGACGATGTCCAGTTCCGGCACGGGTCGCGTCAGCGCCGTCATTCCCCACTTCGGCGATCCCGCCCCGACGTTGGCGCTCGTGGACGCACTGCGCGCCCAGGAGGGCAGCCCCGACGTCGAGATCGTCGTCTCCGACGACGCATCCCCGGAGCCGTTCCCGCCGACCGACGGGGTGACGGTCGTCCGGCGGGAGAGCAACGGCGGGGTCGGGGCGGACGGCAACACCCGCGCGGCCGCCGCGACCGGGGACCTTCTCCTCGTCCTCAACTCCGACCTCCAGATCGGTCCCACCTTCGTCGCCGACCTCGTCGCCGCGGCCGCGCGGTGGCAGCCCTGCGTGGCCGGCCCGGCGACCGTCCGCCCCGACGGCCGACCCGAGTACACCGGGCGGCACTTCCCGCGCGTCCGCCACCAGACGATCGAGTGGCTCGTCCCGCTCGCCCGGTGGCGCCACCTGCGGCTGCTGCACGAGGCCGTCGGGCACGACACCCGTGCGTTGCCGGGTGACACTCTGCCCGTCGATTGGCTCGTCGGCGCCGCGCTCCTCATCCCCGCCACGCACTTCCGGGCCGTCGGCGGATTCGACGAGCGGTTCTTCATGAATGCCGAGGAGGTCGATCTCCAACGCCGGTTGCGTGCGCGGGGCGTCCCGAGCATTCACTGTGGGAACGTCCAGGTGGTTCACGAGGGCGGCGGGTCCTCCGGCGACGGCGACCGCCGCCGCGCCTGGCTCGTCGAGGGTCGGGTTCGCTACGCCCGGAAGTGGGGAGGCTGGCGGCGCCAGCGCGCAGCGTTGACGGTTGCCACGGGCGTCAACCTCGTGTGGAACACCGGACGGCACCTCCTGGGACGCGACAGCCGTCCGCTGACGACGGCCAGGGCCGAGCTCGAGCTGCTGAGGAGGAAGGGATGACCCTCGCCCGTCGTCTCACGGAAGCACCGCCCTCGCTGCGCTGGCACGTCGGCGCGCTGCGCAGCCGGGCCCTGTACTCCCGGTCGTTCGGCTCGTTCGGTCGCGGCAGCGTCATCGTCTCGCCACGCATCCTTCGCGGGGTCGAGCGCATCCACGTCGGGAGCGGGTGCGCCATCTACCCCGGTGCCTGGCTCCAGTCCGAGCCGGGCGGGGGGCCGATCGAGATCGGTGACGACGCGTACATCGGCCACGACTTCCACGCTCATGCGGGGGACCCCATTCGGATCGGCCGGCACGTCGGCATCGCCGACGGGGTCTTCATCGGGTCGGTGATTGCTGGCTTCATCACAGGCGGCGCGCCCGAGGGCGCCGGGCCGATCACCATCGGTACGAATGTCTTTCTCGGGCAGCGAGCCATCGTCATGGGGGGCGTGACCATCGGGGATGGCGCCAAGGTGGCAGCTGGCGCGGTCGTGACCAAGGACGTCCCTGCGGGAGCCGTGGCCGCCGGGGTGCCCGCCCGCATCATCTCCGGGGGCGTCCGGTGAAGGTCCTCATCACCGGTGGAGCCGGCTTCATCGGGCAGCACCTGGCCCGGCGCCTGCGCGATGAGCACGAGCTCGTCGCGCTCGACGTGCTCCACCCGCAGGTCCACCTCCACCCCGAGGCGAGCCGGGCGGCCTTCCCGGGCGAGGTCGTCATCGGCGACGTCGCCGACCCGCACGCCTGGGACCGGGTCCCGCGGTGCGACGCGATCGTGCACCTGGCTGCCGAGACCGGCACCGCCCAGTCGATGTACGAGCAGGAGCGGTACGTCCGGGTCAACGTCGACGGCACCCGCCTGGCCGGGGAGCGGGCCGCGGGCTGGGGCGTCCCCGTCGTCGCCGCCAGCTCCCGCGCCGTCTACGGCGAGGGCCGGCACCGCACGACCGACGGCGTGATCGGCTTCGGCGCCCGGCCGGCCGGGTCCACCCCCGAGGACTCCACCGAGGACGATCCCCACCACCCGGTGTCCGTCTACGGCCAGACGAAGTCGGACGGGGAGCGCGCGCTCGCCGAGGCCGCCGCGACCGTCCCCGTCTCGATCGTCCGGCCCCAGAACGTCATCGGGCCCGGCCAGGCGCTGCACAACCCGTACACCGGCGTCCTCGCCGCCTTCCTCGCCCGCCTGCGCGAGGGCAAGGGCCTGCTCGTCTACGGGGACGGCACGCAGACCCGGGACTTCGTCCACGTCCACGACCTCGCCGCGCTGCTCCACTGGATGCTCGAGCACCCCCCGACCCCGGGCGACCCGCGGATCCTCAACTGCGGCACCGGGGTCCGGACCGACCTCAACGCGCTCGCGCGCTACGCGATCGAGGGCTCCCCGCGTGACGACGTCGAGGTCGAGCACGTCGACGTCACCCGCGCCGGGGACATCGTCGACGCGTGCGCCGACCTCGGCCGGGTGCGGGCGTGCGGCGCACCGCTGCCGAAGGTGTCGAGCCGGGACGCCGTCGCCGGGTTCATCCAGTGGTCCTGGGACAAGCCGGGCGCCGACTCCCAGGCGTGGGACGCCGCGCTCGGCGAGCTCGAGGCCAGGGGTCTCACCTCGTGACGGGATCCCGCGTCCTGCTCGTCTCGCCCGCGTTCCACGGGTACTGGCGAGCGATCGAGACGGCCCTCGCCGCGCGGGGGCACGTCGTGTCGACCCACCGCTACGACGAGCGGTCGACGACGGCCAAGATCCGCCACAAGGTGTTCACCGAGCTGCCCAGCCGCCTGCGCCGCGACGCCCGGGAGAGCGCCGGGGCCGATCTCACCCCCGGTGCGGTCGAGGCGGTGCGCGCCCACCGTCCCGACGTCGTCGTCACCGTCAAGGGCGACCTCCTGGGGCCGGCGTACTGGGATGCGGTCACCGCGTCCGGTGCGGCCCGGGTGACGTGGCTGTACGACGAGCTGCGCCGGCTGCGCTACGACGACGACGTCCTGCCCGCCATCGGGCCCGTGTGCAGCTACAGCTCACACGACGTGGCGACCCTCACCGACCGCGGGGTCGACGCGACCCACCTGCCGCTCGCGCACGACACCCGCTGCGCGTTCACCCCTCGACGCTCCGACGAGATCGCGTTCGTCGGTGCCCGGTACCCCAACCGCGAGGCGCTGCTCGTCGCGCTGCACCGGGCCCAGGTCTCCGTCCGGGCACACGGGAGGGACTGGTCGGCGCACCCCGCCGATCGCGCCCGCACGTGGCGCGCCTCCGGGGCCCGGGTCCCCGCCGGGCGGGACCTCGACCGCGGCGAGGCGTACGGCGTCATGGCCGGCGCGCGCGCGGCGCTCAACGTCCACGGCGACCAGGACGGCTTCACGATGCGGACGTTCGAGGCCTCCGGCGTCGGGGCCCTCCAGCTCGTCGACCGAGCCGACGTCCACCACTACCTCGACCCGGACCGCGAGGTCCTCGTCTTCGACGGCGCCGACGAGCTCGTCGACCTGGCCCGCCGGGCCGGACGCGACCGGTCGTGGGCCGACGGCATCCGTGAGGCCGGCCGGGCCCGCGTCCTCGCCCAGCACACCTTCGACCACCGGGTCGCCCACCTGGAGGACCGATGGGCCTGATCCACCCCACGAACCTCGACGACTGGCGCGCCTGGCAGCGGGGGACCGACCCGATCGCCCGCCTGCGCGCCGTCCGCAGCGGGGGCCCGAGCGAGGCGCCGCCCACGCGCGCCACCCTCGTCGCCGCCGTCGACCGTCCCCGTCACCTCGTCGTCGTCGAGTCCGCGAACCCCAGCTCGCGGGCGGCTCTGCTCGCCGTCCTCGACCACCTGCCCGATGCCGGGCTGCTCGTGCCCACCTCGCTCGACCCGGCACTGCTCGGTGCGGCGGGCACGTCGACCGAGGTCGACCTGGGCGGCGGGTCGCCGCGGCTGGCGGAGGTGGATACGGTGTCCGCCGCGGGCCACTACACCGGCCTCGGCGGGGCGGCCTACGACTGGTCCCGTCGGCGTGGGGCACGGTTCGTCACCGTCCAGCACGGGCTGCTCACCCCGTACGCCCCGCCGCTCGCGCCCGGCACGACGCTGCTCGCGTGGTCGGCCGCCGACGCGGACTTCTGGCGATCCGGGCGGGACGACGTGACGACGCACGTCGTCGGTTCCCAGCTGCTCCGGGAGGCCGCGGCGCGGCCCGCGGAGGTTCACCCGGACGACCGCCCCGTCTTCCTCGGCCAGCTCCACGGCGCCGAGCTGTCCCGGTGGGGGATGGCCCGCACCGCCGGCGGCTTCTGCCGCGCCACGCACGCGATCTACCGCCCCCACCCCTCCGAGCGGGACCGCCTCTCCCGCTGGCAGCACGCCCTGTGGCGACGGCGGGGGATCACCGTCGAGGACCCGGGCACGCCGCTGACGAGCATCGACCGCCCCGTCGTCGGGATGTTCTCCACCGGTGTGCTCGAGGCCGCCGCCCGCGGCATCCCGAGCTGGGTCACCCACGTCGCACCCCCGGCCTGGCTTAAGGAGTTCTGGGAGCGGTACGGCCTCTCCCGGTGGGGCGACGACCCGACCCCGGCGCCCTCGCTCCCGCCGGTCGAACCCGCCGCGGCCATCGCCGCCCACCTCGTCGGAGGCGCACCGTGACGTCGACGACCACGCCCGCGGAAGCCGCCCACGACGGCCGCGTCCTCGTCCTCGTCCCCGCCCGCGGGGGCAGCAAGGGCATCCCCCGCAAGAACCTCCTGCCCGTCGCCGGGCGCCCCCTCATCGAGTGGACGATCCGTCAGGCGCTCGCGATGACCGCGGTCGGCGACGGCCGGGCCGACGTCGTCGTCTCCACCGACGACGAGGAGATCGCGCGCACCGCCCGGCACGCCGGTGCCCAGGTGCCCTTCCTCCGCCCGGCCGAGCTCGCGCAGGACACGACGGCGACCGAGCCCGTCGTCCTCCACGCGATCGACGAGATGACGGCGCTCGGGCGCGCGCCGGAGACCGTCATGCTCCTCCAGGCGACCTCCCCGATCCGGCAGGACGGCACGCTCGACCGGGCGCTGACGGAGTTCGAGACCTCCGGCGCCGACTCGATGGTCGGGGTCGTCCCGCAGGCACCCTTCCTGTGGTGGGCGAGCGACCCGCCGCGCGCCGACTACGACGTCACCGCCCGGCCCCGGCGCCAGGACCTCACCCGTGAGCAGCTGCGCTTCCGGGAGACCGGATCCCTCTACGTCACCCGCACCCGGGTCTACCGGGACCTGGGCAACCGGCTCGGCGGGCGCACCGCGCTCTTCGAGATGGACGAGGTGGAGGGTGTCGACATCGACACCGACATCGACCTGCGGATCACCGACGCCTTCCTGCTCGCGCAGGAACGGCGTCACTTCGAGACCACCGAACGCGCGAAGGACGAGGCATGACGGACCAGACCACCCCGGTGACGGGGACCACGGTGCGGATCGGCGAGCGGACGATCGGACCCGGCCAGCCGGCCTTCCTCATCGCCGAGATCGGGATCAACCACAACGGTTCGCTCGAGCTCGCCAAGCGCCTCGTCGACCTGTCCGCCGACGCGGGGGCGGACTGCGTGAAGTTCCAGATGCGGGACATGAAGGCGCTCTACCGGCAGGGCGACGGGTCGAGCGCGGGGGAGGACCTCGGCCCGCAGTACACCCTCGACCTCCTCTCGAAGTTCTCCCTCACCAACGACGAGCTCTTCGAGGCCTTCGACCACGCGCGGGCCCGCGGCGTCGAGGTCATGTGCACCCCGTGGGACCGCCCGTCGGTCGACGCGCTCGTCGGCTACGGCCTGCCGGCGCTGAAGATCGCCTCGGCCGACCTGACGAACCACGATCTCGTCTCCTACGCCGCGGCCACCGGCGTGCCGCTCATCCTCTCCACGGGGATGTCGAGCGAGGAGGAGATCGTCGAGACCGCACGGCTCGTGCGCGAGAGCGGCACGCCGTTCGTCATGCTCCACTGCCAGTCGACGTACCCGGCGCCGTTCAAGGACGTCAACCTCCGGTACATGGCGCGGATCGGCGAGCTCGCCGGGTGCCCGGTCGGGTACTCCGGGCACGAGCGCGGGTTCCACGTCCCGCTCGCGGCCGTCGCGCTCGGGGCGAGCGTGATCGAGAAGCACGTCACCGTCGACCGCGGGATGGAGGGCAACGACCACAAGGTGAGCCTCCTGCCCGACGAGCTCGCCGCGATGGTCCGGCAGACCCGCGAGCTCGAGCAGGCGATGGGCTCGGCCGCGCCGCGGGCGGTGTCCACCGGCGAGATGATGAACCGGGCGAACCTGGCCAAGTCGCTTGTCGCGACACGGTGGATCGAGGCCGGCGAGGTCGTCCGGCCGGAGGACGTGGACGTGAAGAGCCCCGGCCGCGGTCTGCAGCCGAACGCGCTGTCCCGCTTGATCGGCCGAACGATGAGGCGCCCCATCGCCGTCGGCGACTTCTTCTACGCCACGGACCTCTCCGACGCGGTGCCCCGTGGCCGAGACTTCGACTTCCGCCGACCGTGGGGGCTGCCGGTTCGATATCACGACCTCGACACCCTCGTCGCGGACTGCACCCCCGATTTCGTCGAGTTCCACCTCTCGTTCCGGGACATGGAGATCGACCCCGCCGAGATGCTCTCGGACCGGCTGCCCTTCACCTTCACGTGCCACACCCCGGACCTGTACGCCGGCGACTTCATCATCGATCTGGCCAGCGATGATGCCGAGGTCAGGCATCGGTCGGTGCGTGAGGTGCAACGGGTCATCGACCTGACCCGACGGCTCACGATGTGGTTCGAGGTGCCCGCGCCCCCGGTCGTCGTCGCCACCCTCGGAGGGTTCACGGGGGACGTGCACCTGGACCCCTCGCGCCGCGGGGAGCGGTACGACCGGGTGGCCGAGGGACTGGCGCAGCTCGACAACCAGGACGTACGCCTGACCGCCCAGACCCTCCCGCCGTTCCCCTGGCTGATGGGTGGGCAGCAGTTCCACAACCTCTTCATGGACCCGGCCGACACCGCGCTGTTCTGCGAGCGGACCGGGACCCGCCTCACCTTGGACGTCTCGCACACCAAGCTCGCCACCAACCACCTCGGCACCTCCTTCGAGGAGGCGGTAGCGGTGCTCGCTCCCTTCACCGACCACCTCCACCTCGCCGACGCGTCGGGGGTCGATGGGGAGGGCCCACAGATCGGGGACGGGGACATCGACTGGCCACGTCTGGCGCAGCAGCTCGACGAGCTCGCCCCGGGTGTCGGCTTCATCCCCGAGATCTGGCAGGGCCACGTCAACCGCGGTGAGGGCTTCTGGACCGCGCTCGAGCGCCTCGAGGCGTGGTTCTGACGATGGTCGTGCCCACCCGTCGCACCGCGCTGTGGGTCGTGCCGGTCGCCGACCTCGCCGGGGTCGCACGTCACGTCCTCGACGTCGTGCGGGTGGGTCTGCCTGGGTGGTCGCTCGTCGTCCTGTGTCCGCCGGGGCCGCTCGCCGACCGGCTCGTCGCGCAGGGGGCGGCGGTCGTCGCCGATCCCGGCTTCGGCGTCGACGCCGGCCCGACCTCGTCCGTGCGGGTGCTGCGATCGACGATCCGGGCGCTCCGACCGGAGGTGACCCACAGCCACCTCGCGTTCGCCGACGTCGTCCTCGCCGCCGCGCCGGGCGACACCCTGCGGGTGAGCACCGAGCACGGCATCGCCGGCGACCGGCTGCTCTACCAGTCGGGGGCGGCACGGGCCCGGCTCAAGGCGGCGATGCACGCTGCACGTATCCGGCGGTTCGACCGGCTCCTCGCGGTCTCCCACGCGACGGCCGACGCCATGCGGGCCGCCTGGCACGTCACCGCACCGATCACGGTCATCCCCAACGGGGTCGACCCGGTGGGACGCCCGCAGCCGGCGCCGGACGCGGACGGCGGGGTGCACGTCGTCTCGATCTCGCGCCTCGCACCGGAGAAGCGGATCCCCCAGCTGCTCGAGGCCTTCGCCCTCGTCCGGCAGCGCGAGCCCCTGGCCCGCCTCACGCTCGCCGGGACCGGGCCGCTCGAGCGCGAGCTGCGCGCGACCGTCGACCGACTGGGGCTGCAGGACGCCGTGACGATGCCCGGTTTCGTCGACGCGGCGGACCTGCTCGGCCGGGCGGACGTCCTCGTCCAGCTGTCGGCGTGGGAGAACTGCAGCTACTCGCTGCTCGACGCCGTCGCCCGCGGGGTCGGCGTCGTCGCCTCTCCGGTGGGAGGCAATCCCGAGCTGCTGCCGCCCCGGTGCCTGGCCGACCCCGCCGACCACGATGCGGTCGCCGCTGCGATCCTCGCGCAGGCCGAGCCGGGGCCGACACGACCGTCACTGCCCGCCACCGTTCCGACGGTCGCGGCGATGGCCGCTCGGATCGCCGAGGTGTACGAGAGTCTCTGAGCGCGCGGCGCGGGGTTCGGCCTCAGCCGACCGTCGTCCGCCGCCGGACGCTCTTGGCGCCCTTCGCCTCGCGGCGCGACTTCCGCCCGGGCGGCGCGGTCTCCGGCGCGCGGTACTCGTACGTCTTCCCGTACCCGCCCTGGCCGTACCCGTAGCCGTACATGACCGCCCCGAGCCCCTTCTTCGGCGCGCGGTTCATGACGACGCCGAACAGCCGACCCCCGACCTGGTCGAGGATCTTCCGGCACAGCTCGAGCTGCTCCTTGCGGGTCTGACCGGTGTGGATGACGAGGATCGCGCCGTCGGCCTGGGCCGTGAGGAGACCGCCGTCGGTCACCGGCAGCAGGGGCGGGGCGTCGAGGACGACGAACGCGTCCCGGCCGAGCTCCTCCAGGAGGCGACGCATCCGCTGGGAGCCGACGAGCTCGCTCGGGTTCGGGGGGATGCGTCCGCTGGCGATGGCGCGCAGGCCGGGCTGGTCGGTCTCCTGGAGGGCGACCTCGAGCGGGACGTGCCCGGCGAGCAGCTCGGTGAGGCCGACGCTCGGGTCGAGGCCGAGGACGTTCGCGATCTGGGGCCGGCGGAGGTCACCGTCGACGAGCACCGTCGGCTGGCCGGCCTTCGCCAGGACCCGGGCGAGGTTCGCCGCGATCGTCGACTTGCCCTCGCCCTGGTTCGCGCTCGTGACGACGAGGCTCTTCGGCTGGTTGTCGACGTCGACGAACCGGAGGTTGGTCCGCAGGGTGCGCATGGCCTCGGCTGCCTGCCCGAGGTCGTCGACGCCGTCCTTCGACCGATTGGCGAGATCGTCGCTCTCTGCGATGACGGCGAGCACGCTCGCCCCGGCCAGCTCCTCGGCGTCCTCGGCGTGGCGGAGGCGGACGTCGATCTGCTTGCGCAGGAGGCCCCACAGGTACCCCAGGAGGATCCCCGCGAGCAGACCGATGCCGAGGTTGACCGGCCAGTTCGGCGACGACGGCCGCCCGGGCGCGACGGCGTCGTGGAGCGGGCGCATCCGGGCGACGTTCCGCTCGACCGCCCGCCGGTCGTAGTTCGCCTCGAGGAGTGCGGCCTGGGTGGCGAGCGCGTCCGAGGCGGCGTTCGCGAGCTCCTGGGCGTCGGTCGGGGTCGGCGACGTCGCCTCGATGACGATGATGTTGCCGGCCTTGCTGGGGACCGCGCTGAACGATCCGCGCGGGGTCCGACCGTCCTTGGTGTCCTTCGCGAGCTGCTCGGCCACGAGCGACGATCCGGCGAGTGTCCGGAACGTCGCGGCCTTCGTCTCCGCCAGGGCCGTGCTCGACATCGCCTCCGGGACGCTGTCGTTCGACCCGGCGACGACGATCGATGACGACCGGGCGGTGTACTGCACCGGCCTCGTCGCCGTGTAGAGCGCGGCGAGGGCCAGGCACAGCAGCGAGGAGACGATGATCGGGCGTGCGCTGGCCCGGGTCAGGCGGAGGAAGTCGAGGACGGTCACGCGGCCTACCTGGTCAGGAATCGGGGGATCAGGGTGAGGGTACAGACCGTTCCGGTTCGGGGTGGGGACTTTCCGCGTGACGGCAGGACGCCGACCGCGGCGGCGTCTACGCTGCTGCCACCATGCCGTTCGATCCCTCCGCATCGCCGGACCCGCCGCTGCGGGTCCTCTTCGTGTGCACGGCGAACATCTGCCGGTCGGCCTTCGCCCACGTCGTCGCGCGGTCGTGGGCACGGTCGCGCAGCTGGCCCCTGGAGGTGGCGAGCGCCGGCACCCACGGCTGGTCCGCGGCGCCGATGGACGAGGCGATGGCGGCGGAGGCGGCCTCCCGGGGGTTCGACCCCGCCCCGTTCCGCAGCCGACCGGTGACCCACGACCTCGTCCGCGCCACGGACCTCGTGGTGACGATGACGACGGAGCACCGTGACTGGCTCCTGCAGGACTGGCCGGGGCTCGTGAGCAAGGTCGTCACCCTCGGCCAGGTCGACCGGGCGTGCGAGGCCACCCCGGGGTTCGTCGTCGGGCGGGAGCTCGTCGGCGCGATCCGGCAGGCCGGGGGACGCCCCGACCCCGGTGACGACGTCGTCGACCCGTACCGCCGCGGGGCGGAGGCGGCCCGCCGCTGCGCGGACGACCTCGTCGACCGTCTGGAGCGCACGGTCCCGCGGATCGCCGGGGTCACGGGGTGACCGCGCCCGCGGCCCTCACCGCATGGGACCTGCCGACGGCCAGCGCCACCGAGACGGCGCGCCGGGAGCGGTCGACAGTCATCCCCGTGTTCCTCCTCGCGGTGCTCCTCCCGCTCGACCGCCTGTCGGCCGGCGGGTTCCCGCTCTCGGAGTTCGCCGCCGGGGGGATCTGCGCGTGGGCGCTGACCCGCCGTACGACGATGCCGGTGCGGTCCTCGGCGTGGCTCGTCCCCGTCATCGCGCTCCTGCCGCTCGTGCTCGCCGTGAGCGGGCTGGTCAACGACGTCACCGCCGTCCGCCGGATGCTCCACGTCCTGCTGTGGTGCGGGTTCGTGTGCCTCATCGCCGTCGGCAAGGTGCACCTGCTCTCGCTCGCCCGGGGCCTGGGTGTCGGTCTCCTCATCGGGCTGCTGTCGTGGTTCGCGGGCGTCGACGCGGGCTACGGGGACCGCCTCACGGGCTGGATGGCCGACCCCAACGCCGCCGGGATGTTCTTCGTCGGCTTCGGCGCGATCGCCGTCGCCTTCCACCGGTCGTGGTGGGCGCGCCTCGGCCTGGTCGCCCTGATCGTCGCCGGGACGAACCTCACGCAGTCGCGCACGTCGCTGTTCGCCCTGGGGATGATCGCCGTCGTCGTCCTCGCCACCCGCCTCCTGCCGCGGACGCCTGCCCTGGCCGGTTCGGCCGTCCTCGCGTGGGTCGTCCAAGGACGGTCCGAGGAGTTCCGCACCGAGGGCCAGTTCGCCGACCGGGAGGGCAGCGACATCCTCCGCGCGCGGATCTACGAGATCGAGCGGGAGGACATCGCGCTGTCGCCGTGGATCGGCAACGGGCCGGGCACGGCGCGCGTCGACCTCGACGGCGACACGTTCTTCTACCACTCGAGCTACCTCGCGATCCGCGCCGAGGGCGGATGGCTGGCGTACGCCGTGATGATCGGGTTCGTCGCGCTGGCCGTCGTCCTTCTCCGGCGGGCGCCCAAGGGGCACACCCGCTCGTGGGTCGAGGCAGCGGTCGCCGCCGTCCTCGTCTGCGCGCTCAACCTCGGCGAGGTGCTCCTCGCCTTCCCCATGGCCGTCGCGCTCGGCGCAGCCTTCCACCTCGCCCTGCACCCGGCCGCGGCGACCGATGCCCGCCCCACCGGAACCTCGCCACGACCGACCCCCACGGAGACCTCATGACCGACCGTCGCGCCCTCATCACCGGGATCACCGGTCAGGACGGGCTGTACCTGTCCGAGCTGCTCCTATCGAAGGGGTACGAGGTCCACGGCCTCATCCGCGGGCAGAACAACCCCAAGGAGCAGCTGGTCCGCGAGGTCGTCCCCGAGGTCCAGCTGCACACCGGTGACCTCACCGACCTCTCCAGCCTGCTGCGCGCGATGCGCAACGCCGACCCGACCGAGGTCTACAACCTCGGGGCGGTCTCCTTCGTCGCGTACTCGTGGGACAACGCCTTCGTCACGACCGACGTCACGGGAAATGGCGTCCTCAACGTGCTCGAGGCCGTCCGGCTGCACGCGGGCGACGACCCGAGCCGCATCCGCTTCTACCAGGCGAGCAGCTCGGAGATGTTCGGCAAGGTGCAGGACGTCCCGCAGAAGGAGACCACCCTGCTGTGGCCGCGCTCGCCGTACGGCGTGAGCAAGGTTTTCGGCCACTACATGACGATCAACTACCGCGAGTCCTACGGCATGCACGCGAGCAGCGGCATCCTCTTCAACCACGAGTCCCCCCGGCGCGGCCCCGAGTTCGTCACCCGCAAGGTCTCGCGCGCCGTCGCCCGGATCAGCCTCGGCCTGCAGGACACCATCTCGATGGGCAACCTCGACGCCCGCCGCGACTGGGGCTTCGCCGGCGACTACGTCGAGGCGATGTGGCGGATGCTCCAGCAGGACGAGGCCGACGACTACGTCATCGCGACCGGCCAGACCCACTCCATCCGTGACCTGCTCGACGCCGCCTTCGGGCACGTGGGGATCACCGACTGGCAGGACCGGGTCGTCCAGGACCCGCGCTTCATGCGGCCGGCCGAGGTCGACCTCCTCATCGGCGACGCGTCGAAGGCCAAGGAGAAGCTGGGCTGGGAGCCGACCGTCGGCTTCGAGGAGCTCGTCGCGATGATGGTCGAGCACGACCTCGAGGTGGAGCGGGGCCGGGCATGAGCCCCCGTCGGGCGTTCATCACGGGGATCACCGGGCAGGACGGCGGGTACCTCGCCGAACGGCTGCTCGCCGACGGCTGGGAGGTCCACGGGCTCGTCCGACCCGACGACGACGCCCACTCGACGTTCGAGGGGGCGGCCGAGGTCGCGCTCCACCGGCAGGACATCCTCGACCACGACGCGGTCGACGCGATCGTCGCCGACGTCGCGCCCGAGCACCTGTACAACCTCGCGGGGATGTCCTCGGTCGCGCTCGCGTGGGAGCGGCCCCGGGGGGCGGCGCGGATCAACGCCGTCGGTGCCGTCGGACTCATGGAGGCGGCCTGGCGGGTGCAGGAGCGGACCGGGACACCCGTGCGCTTCGTCCAGGCGTCCTCGGCCGAGATCTTCGGACAGCCGGACACCGCGCCCCAGGACGAGTCGACCCCGCTGCGCCCGGTCAACCCCTACGGCGCCGCGAAGGCCTATGCCCACCTGTGCGCCGGGGTCTACCGCGCGCGGGGCCTGCACGCCTCGAGCCTCGTGCTCTACAACCACGAGTCGCCGCGGCGGCCGGAGAGCTTCGTCACCCGGAAGATCACCGCGGCCGTCGCGCGGATCGCCCAGGGGTCGGACGAGGTCCTCGCGCTGGGCAACCTCGACGCCCGCCGGGACTGGGGCTGGGCGCCGGACTACGTCGACGCGATGGTCCGGGCGGCCGAGCACGAGGCCGCCGACGACTACGTCATCGGGACCGGCCGCTCGCACTCGGTGCGCGAGCTCGTCGCCGCCGCGTTCGCCCGTGTGGGGATCGAGGACTGGGACGGGCGGGTGCGCATCGACCCGCGGTTCGTCCGCCCCGTCGACGCGACCGAGCTCGTCGCCGACGCGACCCGGGCGCGCACCCGGCTCGGCTGGGCCCCGACCATGGGGTTCGTGGAGATCGTCGCCCGGATGGTCGAGGCCGACCTGCGATGAGCCGGCCCCCGGTCGCGATCGCCCACGACTACCTCACCCAGCGTGGTGGGGCCGAGCGGGTCGTCCTGGCGATCGCGCGCGCGTTCCCCGGCGCTCCCGTCCACACCTCGGTCCACGAGCCGGACGGGACCTACCCCGAGTTCGCCGAGCTCGACGTCGTCACGACCCCGCTGCAGCGGGTGGGCCCGCTGCGGCGCGACCCCCGGCGGGCGCTGCCGGTGCTCGCGCCGGTCGTCTCGCGCCACCGGATCGAGGCCGACCTCGTCGTCGCGAGCAGCAGCGGGTGGGCGCACGGGTTCGACACCGACGGCGCGGTGCTCGTCTACTGCCACGCCCCCGCGCGGTGGCTCTACCAGTCCGAGAACTATCTCGGCGGGCCCCGCTGGCGCTCCCCGAAGGGCATCGCGCTCGCGGCGCTCGACCCGTGGCTGCGCCGCTGGGACGCCGCGGCCGCGGCCCGTGCCGACCGGTACCTCGCGAACTCCCGGGTCGTCCGCGACCGGATCCGTGCGGCGTACGGCATCGACGCCGAGGTGCTGCCCCCGCCGTTCGGGGTCGACGCCGACGGGCCGCTCACGCCCGTGCCGGAGCTCTCCGGCTGGGCGGAGGAGGGGTACCTGCTCGTCGTGTCGCGCCTGCTGCCGTACAAGAACGTGGACGCGGCGATCGAGGCCGTCCGGGGCGCCGACCACCGGCTCGTCGTCGTCGGCGACGGACCGCTGCGGGAGGAGCTGGCCGCCACCGCCCCGCCGAACGTCCGGCTCGTGCGTGACCTCACCGACGCCCAGCTGCGCTGGGTGTACGCCCACGCCCGTCGCCTGCTCGCCCCCAGCCTCGAGGACTTTCGGTCTCACCCCGCTCGAGGCAGCGGCAGCCGGCGTCCCGACCGTCGCCCTGCGGGGTGGCGGGTACCTCGACACGGTGCTGGAGGGCACGACCGGGGTCTTCGTCGACGAGGTGACCCCGCGGGCGATCGCCGCCGGGATCGACACGGCCGAGCAGATCCCCTGGGATGCCCCCACGATCCGGGCTCACGCCGCCGGCTTCGGGGAGGAGCGCTTCGCCGAGCGGCTGAGGCAGATCGCCGCCGACCTCGGCTGATTTCTGGTATTGGCAGTAATCGTCAGTGCCATTGCTTACCCTGACCCGGGGCTCGTGACGACACGCACGAGGAACGACGTCGAGGAGATGGCATGAGGTTCGGCACGAGCCGACGCATCTCGCGAACCCTCCTTGCCCTCGTGGACTCCCTCCTCATCGGCCTGACGATCGTGCTCGGGATCCTCGCGCGCGGGGCGCTGCCGTTCCTCGGTCGGGCCAACGACATCGGCCAGATCGCCGCGACCGCTGCGCCCGCCCTGCTCCTGGGGTGGGCGTGCGTCATCTGGCTGCGGGGCGGGTATCCGCGCCGCAACGACGCCACCGACACCAGCGACTACACCCGGGTCGTCCTGGCGTCGCTCACCTTCGCCGCGATCGTCGGGATCGGGTGCTACGTCCTGCAGTTCCCGCTCTCGCGAGCCTTCTACGTCATCCTCTTCGGGGTCGGCACGCCGCTGCTCGTCCTCGGCCGGGTCCTGCTCAACCGGGTCGTCCACCTCGCGCGCAAGCGGGGCGTCATGCGCGAGCGGGTGCTCATCGCCGGGACCCCGATCAAGGTCGACGACATCGCCGCGGTCCTCGAGCGCGAGTCCTGGCTGGGGTATGAGGTCGCCGGGGCGCTCGTGCCCACCCGCTTCGACGGCGGGACCGGCACCGGCCGGACCGCCGGCGGCATCGAGGTCCTCGGCACCCCGGACGCGGTGCCCGACCTCGTCGCCCGCGGTGACATCGGCGCGGTGATCTTCGCCGAAGGGTCGTTCCCGTCGGCGACGGCGTTCCGGCGGATGGCCTGGGCCATGGAGCCCCACGACGTCGAGATGATCGTCGTCCCGGCCCTCACCGACGTCTCGAGCGAGCGGCTGGCGATCCGCCCGGTCGCGGGCCTGCCGCTCGTCCACGTCGAACCGCCCCAGAGCGCGCGGGCCCGTCGGATGGTCAAGCGGGTCTTCGACGTCGCCGGGGCCAGCGCGCTGATCGTGCTCCTCTCGCCGGTCCTCCTCGCCGCGGCGCTCGCCGTCCGCCTCCACGACCGTGGGCCCGCCCTGTTCCGGCAGCAGCGCGTGGGTCTCGACGGGCGCACCTTCGAGTGCCTGAAATTCCGGAGCATGGTCGTCGACGCCGACCGGGCGCTGGAGGAGCTGCGGGAGCAGAACGAGACCGACGGCGTGCTGTTCAAGATGGCCCACGACCCCCGGGTCACCCGACCCGGGCGGTTCCTGCGCCGGTACTCCCTCGACGAGCTGCCCCAGCTGTTCAACGTCGTGCGCGGGGAGATGTCCCTCGTCGGCCCGAGGCCGCCGCTGCCGAGCGAGGTCGAGGAGTACGGCGCGGACGTCCGGCGCCGGCTACGGGTCCGTCCGGGGATGACCGGCCTGTGGCAGGTGTCGGGGCGCTCGGACCTGTCGTGGGAGGACACCGTCCGCCTCGACCTCTACTACGTCGACAACTGGTCGATGCTCCAGGACCTCTCGATCCTCGCCCGGACCTTCAACGCCGTCGTCGGGGGCCGCGGTGCCTACTGACGGGGTCGACATCCCGCTGTCCGTCCGGGTCGCCGTCGCCCATGCGGTGGCGCAGCACCTGGCCGACGAGGTCGGGGCGGACGTCCTGCACGTCAAGGGCCCGGTCCTGCATCCCTCCCTCGCGGTGCACCGGGGCGGCAGCACCGACGCCGACGTCCTCGTGCGCCCGGAGCACGTCGCTTGGCTCATCGACGTCATGCGGCGCCACGGCTGGGCCGTCGTCACCGACTTCCGTACCGGGTCGGTGTTCGAGCACGCAGCGACGCTGCGTCACCGCGTCTACGGGTACGTCGACGTCCACCGGCACTTCCCCGGCTTCGGGGTCCCGCCGTCGGTCGCGTTCGACCGCCTGTGGGGCGACCGCGGCACGACGACGGTCGCCGACCGCGAGGTACCGGTCCCGTCGATCGCGGCTCAGGCGCTGCTTCTCGTCCTCCACGCCGGACGGGGGGCCGAGTGGGAGGGGCAGCAGGACGTGCGGACCGCGTGGCACGACGCCGACCCAGAGGCCCGTGCCGCGGTCGCCGCGCTGCGGGACGAGCTCGACGCCGGGATGGCGTTCGCCGTGGCGGTCGGGGACGACCCCGGCGACGCCCCCGACCTCGCGCTCTGGCAGTCCTTCGCTCCCGGAGCGACGCGTACCGAGCAGTGGCGCGCCCGGATCGCCGCAGCCCCGGACCGCCGCAGCGCCCTGCGCATCATCCTCAGCGCGGCCCTCGTGAACACCGACCATCTCGCGATGGAGCTCGGTCGCCGTCCGACGCCGCGCGACGTGCTGCAGGCCCAGGCCGGCCGGGTCCGGCGCGCGACGAGCGAGCTGCGGCAGGTCGCGGCGGCCCGCGTGCGGAGGCGCCGTGGCTGAGCCCACCACCCGCTACGCCGCCCCCGCCGACCTCGCCCGGGTCGAGAGCAGCGACCCGTCGTACGACGGCGTGCTCTTCCTCGCCCGCCTTCCCGACGGGCCGATCCACCACCTCAACGGGGCCGCCGCGATCGTCCACGACGTCGCGCCCGGACGGTCCGCCGAGGAGGTGGTGACCGCGGTCGCGCAGGCGGTCGGGCTCGACCCGGCGCGCGTCGACGCCGACGTCCGAGCGTGCCTGGCCGACCTCGAGGCCCTCGGTCTCCTCGACCGGGTGGAGACTCCGCCGGAAGAGCGCGTCACGGGCGGCTGACAGAATGGCCGGCATGGCGCAGACCCCGACCAGCCGTCCGCGCATCCTCTCGGGGATGCAACCGACGAGCGACTCCCTCCACATCGGCAACTACATCGGGGCGCTGACGAGCTGGATCGGGCTGCAGGACGACTTCGAGCCCTACTTCTTCGTCGCCGACCTGCACGCGCTCACCGTGGCGACGGACCCGGAGGTCGTCCGGCGCCGCACCCGGCTCACCGCCGCCCAGTACATCGCCGCGGGCATCGACACGGACCGGTGCGCCGTCTTCTGCCAGAGCCATGTGCGCGAGCACGCCGAAGTCATGTGGGTCCTGTCGTGCCAGACCGCGATGGGCGAGATGGAGCGGATGACGCAGTTCAAGGACAAGGTCGCCAAGGGGCAGAAGGCGAACGTCGGCCTGTTCACCTACCCCGTCCTCATGGCCGGCGACATCCTCCTCTACGACGCGCAGCGCGTGCCGGTCGGTGAGGACCAGCGCCAGCACCTCGAGATCACCCGCGACCTCGCGGTCCGCTTCAACCAGCGCTTCGGCGAGACCTTCGTCGTCCCCGAGCCGCACATCCTCAAGCAGTCCGCGAAGATCATGGACCTGCAGGAGCCGACGGCGAAGATGAGCAAGACCTCCTCGTCACCCAAGGGGATGATCGACATCCTCGACGACCCGAAGCGCATCGCGAAGAACATCCGCTCGGCGGTCACCGACGGCGAGGGCGAGGTCCGCTACGACCCCGAGGGGAAGCCGGGGGTGAGCAATCTGCTCGTCATCCACTCGGCGCTGTCCGGCACTCCCGTGGACGAGCTGGAGCGCCGGTTCGAGGGGCAGGGCTACGGGTCGTTCAAGGGTGAGGTCGCGGACGTCGTCGTCGATGCGGTGGCCCCGTTCCGGGAGCGGATCGAGGAGCTCACCTCCGACCCCGCCGAGCTGGACCGGATCCTCGCGGCGGGTGCCGAGCGCGCCCGGACCGTCGCCGCAGCGACGATGGATCGGGTGCGGGAGGCTGTCGGGCTGCTGGCGGCCGGGGTCTGACCGTGCCCGTCGTCGGCGTCGCCGTCGCCGTGCCCGAGCCGTGGGGGACGACGCTGCGGCGCAAGCGAGCCGTCTACGGCGATCCGCAGGCCCGGGCGGTGCCGCCGCACGTGACGCTGCTGCCCCCCACGGAGATCGAGGACCCGCAGCTGCCGCCCTTCCTCGAGCACCTCGACGGGGTCGGTGGGCGGCACGCGCCGTTCGTCATGACGCTGCGCGGGACGGGGACCTTCCGGCCGGTCTCGCCCGTCGTCTTCGTGCAGGTCGCACGGGGGATACCGGCGTGCGAGCAGCTCGAGCGGGACGTGCGCTCCGGCCCGGTCGCGCGGGACCTCGACTTCCCTTACCACCCGCACGTCACCGTCGGGCACCACCTCTCGGACGACCAGCTCGACATCGCCTTCGACGATCTCGCCGACTTCCTCGCGGAGTTCGAGGTCACCGCGTTCGAGGTGTACGTCCACGACGGCGACGGGGCGTGGCGCACCCATCGCCGGGTGGAGCTGCGCGGGTGACCGACGCGTGCGGCAGGGCTCAGACCCGGCCGCAGGCGCCGCCTCAGCCCCGAGCGCGGCGGTCGGTGCGGCGGCCCCGCTCGAGCGCTGCCCCGGCGAGGACGACGCCGAGGAGGGCGACGCCACCGAGCCAGGCGAAGGACCTGACCACGGGATCCCGCGACCCGGTGGGCGGGCGGTCGGCCGCGACGACCCCCGTGTGACCGCCGACGGGCGCCGCGGCGGGGCGTCCCGCCCGGGAGGCCCGGGTGGTCGGCCCGGGCGCGGGGGCGGCCGGGTCGGGCGTGCCCGGGGCGACGAGGGTGCCCACCGGCCGGAGCCGGCCGGCGTACCGGGCCGCCCACGTGTGCAGCCGAGCGGCCGGCCGCCAACCGCCCTCGAGGCCGTGCAGCTGCGCGACGAGGATCGACCGGCCGCCCCGCCGGACCACCGTGACGAGGGAGTGCTGCGCGGCGGTGGTGTAGCCGTTCTTCACGCCGTAGGTCCCCGCGTAGTTCCACAGCATCGGGTTGTGGTTGCTGATCGTGAAGCGCTCGCGTCGTCCACCCTTCCCCGGCCCGGCGGGGAAGCGGGCCGTCCGGCGCGCGACGTGGGCGCGGAACCGGGGGCTGCCCATCGCCGCCCGGGTGATGAGGGCCAGGTCGTAGACCGAGGTGCGCTGCCCCGGCGCGTCGAGCCCCGAGGGGTCGCCGGCGGCGGTGTCGAAGGCGCCGAGCTCGCGGGCCGTCTCGTTCATCGCCCGCAGGGTCTTGGCCCGCCCGCCCGCGACGCGCGCAAGCATGTACGCCGCGTCGTTGCCGGAGGACAGCAGGAGCGCGTCGTACAGCTCCCGACCCGAGTACGTCTTCCCCGGCAGGATCCCGACCCGGGTGCCCTCCGCCTGCACGTCCGAGGGCATCGCCCGGTAGCGCTTCTCCGGCGTGATCACCGGCAGCAGCGTGAGCGCCGTGAGGATCTTCAGGGTGCTCGCGGGCAGGAGCCGGGCGTGCGGCGCCTTCGCGGCGAGGACCTCCCCGGTCTCGAGATCGACGGCGATCCAGGAGACGTTCCTCACCCGTGGCGGCGCCGGCACCCCGGAGCCGCGGTAGACGACGCCCCGGGCCGACATCGCCGACCCGCCGACGCAGTGCGGGGCGCACACGATGCTCGGGCGCGGCAGCGTCGGGCGCCGGTCGGGCGTCGTCGCGGCCTGAGCGGGGGCGGGGACGGCGTGTGCCGGGGCGCTGGCCGGGACGAGGAGCAGGAGGGCGGCGAGCAGCGACAGTGGCCGGGCGGTGCGGGGCACGGGGAGGATCAGGCGGCGGTGCGGTGCTCGTCGATCGTCGTCGCGTAGTGGCCGACGAGCTGCTCGGTGAGGGCGCTCCAGGACCGGTTCCGCACCCGCTCGAGCCCCGCGGCACCCATCGACTCCCGCAGCGCGGCGTCCTCGACGAGGGCGGTGCTCCAGCGCCGCAGGTCGCCCGAACGGTCCGGGTCGAAGTGGTACCCCGTGACGCCGTGGGCGACGAGGTCCAGCGGGCCGCCGACGCCGGGGGCGACGACCGGCAGCGCCATCGCGGCGGCCTCCTGGAGGGTCTGGCCGAAGGTCTCCTTCGTCCCCGTGTGGACGAAGACGTCGAAGGCCGCGTACGCCCGGGCGAGCTCCTCCCCGCTGCGCTTGCCGAGGAAGACCGGCGGCAGGTTCGGGCGGCCGGACTGCCGGGCCACCGCCTCGGACAGCAGCGCGCCGATCTCCGTCCGGCTGGGGCCCTCGCCGACGATGACGATGCGTGAGCCCGGGATCGTGGCGAGCTCGACGAGCCGGTGCAGCTCCTTCTCGGGGGCGATCCGCCCGACGTAGCCGAGGAGGACCTCGCCGTTCGGGGCGAGGGTGCGGCGCAGGTCCTTCGTCTCCTGGTCGTCCTTCCACCTCGGGGTGAACAGGGTGGTGTCGACCCCCCGGCCCCACAGCGCGGTGCGCGGGATCCGGCGGGCGCGCAGCTCGTCGAGCGTCGGCTGGCTGGGGGCGAGCGTGCGGCCGGCCTTCTCGTGCAGGCCCCGGATCCAGCGCCACGTGATCTCCGCGGCCCCCCGACCGATGGGACCCGGACCGTGCTGCTGGACGTAGCTCGGCATGTCCGTCTGGTAGATCGCGACGCTGGGGATGTCCATGTGCTCGGCCGCCTGGAGACCACGCGCGCCGACGAGGAAGGGCGAGGCGGCGTGAAGCACGTCGGGCCTGAAGTCGCGCAGCGTGCGGGTGAGGGCGGCCGTGGGGATGCCGGCCCGGAACCCGCGGACGGTGAACCCGGGGATCGTGCGGACGAGGTGGCCGGCGAAGGAGCTCGGGCCGGGGCCGGGGGCGATGATGACCGCCTTGTGGCCCTGCTCGCGCAGGCACTCGGCGACCCGACACACGCTCGTCGTCACGCCGTTGAGCTGGGGCAGGAACGACTCCGTGACGATCGCAACGCGCATCTGATCAGCATCTCCCGGCTCGATGGCCCGCGATCGACGATGGGGTGACCCTCCGGTGAAGGTTCCGTCGCCGCGAGGTCGGACGCTGGGGACGTTACCGTCTGGGCCATGACGAACAGCGGGGTGAGCACGGGTCCGGGCGCGCCGGGGGAGGGCGTCGCGACGGGCCGAGGGGTCGAGTCGTTCTGGGCGGTCGTCCCGGCGGGGGGTGCGGGGACTCGCCTGTGGCCGGCGAGCCGGGCCTCCTCGCCGAAGTTCCTTCACGACCTCACCGGCAGCGGCCGGTCGCTCATCCAGGCCACGGTCGACCGGCTCGAGCCCGTCGTCGGCGACCGGGTCGTCGTCGTCACGGGGGCGGTCCACGAGGCGGCGGTCCGCGAGCAGCTCCCGGGGCTGGGCGATGGACAGCTGCTGTGCGAGCCGTCCCCGCGGGACTCGATGGCCGCGATCGGCTGGGCGGCCGCCGTGCTCGAGCGCCGGGACCCGGACGCGATCATCGGATCCTTCGCCGCCGACCACGTCATCGGCGACCTGCCGGTCTTCCACGACGCGGTGCGCGAGGCGGTCGACGTGGCGCGCTCCGGACGCCTGGTGACGATCGGCATCGAGCCGACCTTCCCCTCGACCGGCTTCGGGTACATCAAGATGGGCGCCCCCATCCGCGGCACCCGGATGGCCCGGAAGGTGCGCCAGTTCGTCGAGAAGCCCGACGCCGACCGAGCGGCGCGCTACCTCGCGACGGGGGAGTTCCGGTGGAACGCCGGGATGTTCGTCGTCCGGGCCAGCGCCCTGCTCGACCTGCTCGCGCAGTGGCATCCTGACCTCGCCGCGGGACTGCGGCGCCTGGCGGCCGAGCCGGACCAGCTGGAGACGGTCTGGCCCGCCCTGGAGAAGATCGCCATCGACCACGCGGTCGCCGAGCCCGCGGCCGACGAGGGGAACGTCGCCGTCGTCCGCGGCGACTTCGGCTGGGACGACATCGGCGACTTCCGGTCGCTGCGGGAGATCCTCACCGCGCAGGGGGCGAACGAGTCGCTGACGGTGGTCGGGGACGCCGAGCAGGTCGAGGCGATCGACGCGAGCGGGCTCGTCCTGCGCGGCACGGACCGGCTCGTCGCGCTCGTCGGGGTGCAGGACGTCGTCGTCGTCGACACCCCGGACGCCCTCCTCGTGACCACCCGCGACCGCGCGCAGGACGTGAAGAAGGTCGTCGCGCGTCTCAAGGAGAACGGCCGCACCGACCTCACCTGAGAGCCCGCCCGCCCCGTCCCGTCGCCGGAGCGGGTGCGAGCACGCGAGAGATGCGGACGAGCGCGACCGCCGGCTCAGTCGGCAAGGAGGTCGAGCTCGAGGTCGAACGCGAGGACGACGGCGACGGCCAGTGCGTGCTCCTGGTCGGGGCGGAGGAAGCCGATCGTCCTGCCGAGCGAGGCGGTCGGGATGGTCACCGTGTTGTCGAGCGCGGCGGCACTCCCCTCCTCCAGCCCGTTGTCGGGTCCGAGCGCGACCTCGCTCGAGAGCCCTTTCACGGTGGAGGTGATGGGCGCGACCGTGACCTTCGTCATCGATGCGCGCGCAGCCTGGCGGGTGAGGACGAGGACGGGCCGGGTCTTGTCGAGCCGCGCGAGGCAGATCTCGCGCACGTCAGCGGTCGACGTCGAGGTGGTCGATGGTCCAGCGGACGAGACCATCGAGATCGTCGTCGGGGCCGCGTCCGGCGAGGGTGCGGGCGTCGGCGAGCGCCGCCTGGAGGCGCATCTCCCGCTCGAGTGCCTGGGACACGAGAGCGGCCCGGCTCGGTGCTACCCCGGCGGCGACGCTCCGGTCCAAGAAGGCGACGACGTCATCGGGCAGGCGGACGGCGATCTGGGTGCTCACGTCCTCACCATATCGGACTGCATCCCACTTCGGGATGCAGTCGCGACCGGGTGAGACGGGCCCCCGCGGGGTGAGGGTGCCGGAATAGAGTGCGCCCCATGGCCGATCAGATCCGGCTCGCCGAGGGATTCGACCCCGCGAGCACGCAGGAGTGGCGCGAGCTCGTCGCCGCCGTCGTCAACAAGGGCCGCCCGGAGGACGCGCACCTCACCGGTGAGCAGGCCGAGGAGAAGCTCCGCAGCCATCTCGTCGGCGACCTGACGATCGACCCCCTCTACCGCCGTCCGGAGCACCCGGTCCCGCTCGGGCTGCCGGGCTCCATGCCGTTCACCCGTGGCACCGGCCCGCGGGATCCCGGCACGCCGTGGGACGTCCGGCAGCTCCACGAGGACCCCGACGCCGCCGCGACGAACGCCGCCGTGCTCGCCGACCTCGAGAACGGCGGGCACTCGGCCTGGGTGCGGACCGGGCCGGACGCGATCGACCCCGCCGACCTGCCCCGGGTCCTGGAGGGCGTCCTGCTCGACCTCGCGCCCGTCGTCGTCTCCTCGACCGACGACCAGGACGCCGCCGCGCACGCCCTGCGCGCCGTCCTCGAGAACGCGGCGATCACCCCCGACCAGGCCCGGGGCAACCTCGGGCTCGACCCCGTCGGACGCGCCGCCGCGCGCGGCGGGACCACCGATCTCGGCACGCTCGCCGAGCACGTCCGCTGGAGCCTCGACCGCTTCCCCGGGGTGCGGGCGATCACCGTCGACGCCCGCTGCTGGCACGACGCGGGCGCCGCCGAGACCGACGTCGTCGCGCTCGCCGTGTCGACCGGCGTCGCGTACGTCCGCCACCTCGTCGAGCAGGGCGTCGACGCCGCCGACGCGTTCGCCCAGATCGAGTTCCGGGTCCCCGCGACCGCCGACCAGTTCCTCACGATCGCCGTCCTGCGCGCCCTCCGCCGGGTCTGGGCCCGCGTCGGCGAGCTCGCCGGCGTCCCCGAGGACGCCCGCGGTGCCCGCATCCACGCCGTCACCGCGTGGCGGATGCTCACGACGACCGACCCGTGGGTCAACGTCCTGCGCGGCACCCTCGCGTGCTTCGGGGCGGCGGCCGGCGGGGCCGAGGCGATCACCGTCCTCCCCTACGACCACGCCATCGGCCTGCCCGAGGCCTTCTCGAGGCGCCTGGCGCGCAACACCCAGTCGCTGCTGGCCCAGGAGAGCCACGTGGGGCGCGTGGCGGACCCGGCCGGTGGCTCCTGGTACGTCGAGTCGCTCACGGACGAGCTCGCGCAGCACGCGTGGACCCGGGTCGAGGAGATCGACGCGGCCGGAGGCGTTCGTGACGCCGCCGTCCTCGCCGACGTCCGCGCCCGCATCGAGGCGACCTCCGCCGAGCGGCTCACCGCGCTGTCGACCCGCCGCCAGCCGCTCACGGGCACCTCGACCTTCCCCCTCGCGCACGAGGAGACCCCGGCCCGCCGCCCCCGTCCGCGGGCCCCTGCGGTCGGCGAGGACGCCCTGCGCCCCTGGCGCGACGGCGAGGTCTTCGAGGCCCTCCGCGCCCGCGCGGCACGGGCGAGCACCCCGCCGACGGTGCTCCTCGCGGCGCTCGGCACCAGGCGCGACTTCGGGGCCCGGGAGACCTTCGCCTCGAACCTCCTGCGCGTCGCCGGCATCGAGCCGGTGCTCGCCGAGGGCCTCGCCGGCGCCGAGCTGGGCGAGGCCTTCCGGGCCGCGGGCACGACCATCGCGATGCTGTGCTCCTCGCCCAAGGGGTACGAGGCCGGCGCGGCCGCCGCGGTGGAGACGCTGCGGGATGCCGGTGCGGCGACGGTCCTCCTCGCGGGCCGGGCCGCCGAGGCCGGGGACGCCGCGATCGACGGTTCCGTCCGCGACGGGGACGACGTCGTGGCCCTCCTCTCCGGGCTGCTCGACGAGCTCGGGGTCCCCGCCCCCGGGGCCGAGGGCGCCCCCAGCCCCGCCGACGCGGCCACCCAGACCGGACCGACCACCGAAGGAGCGCAGGCATGAGCACGATCCCGTCCCTCAGCGGTGCCGGCCTCGGCGACCCGACCCCCTCGTCCGACGCGCAGCAGCGCTGGGACGCCGCCTCCGCAGCGATCGAGGGCGCGGGCGTGGCGTGGGAGACCCCTGAGAAGATCGACGTTCCGCCGGTGCTCACCGACGCCGACACGGCCGACCTCGACTTCCTCGACACCGTCCCGGGCAAGGCCCCGTTCCTGCGTGGCCCGTACCCGACGATGTACGTCAACCAGCCGTGGACGATCCGCCAGTACGCCGGGTTCTCCACCGCCGAGGAGTCGAACGCGTTCTACCGCCGCAACCTCGCCGCGGGGCAGAAGGGCCTGTCGGTCGCCTTCGACCTCGCGACGCACCGCGGGTACGACAGCGACCATCCCCGTGTCGAGGGCGACGTCGGCATGGCGGGCGTGGCGATCGACTCGATCTACGACATGCGCACCCTCTTCGACGGCATCCCGCTGGACCAGATGAGCGTGTCGATGACGATGAACGGTGCGGTCCTGCCGGTCCTCGCGCTCTACGTCGTCGCGGCCGAGGAGCAGGGGGTGAGCCCGGAGCAGCTGAGCGGCACCATCCAGAACGACATCCTCAAGGAGTTCATGGTCCGCAACACGTACATCTACCCGCCCGAGCCGTCGATGCGGATCATCTCCGACATCTTCGCGTTCACGAGCGAGAAGATGCCGCGGTTCAACTCCATCTCCATCTCCGGCTACCACATGCAGGAGGCCGGGGCGACGCAGGACCTCGAGCTCGCGTACACCCTCGCCGACGGCGTCGAGTACATCCGCGCCGGTCAGGCGGTCGGGCTCGACGTCGACAAGTTCGCCCCGCGGCTGTCGTTCTTCTGGGCCATCGGGATGAACTTCCACATGGAGGTCGCCAAGCTGCGCGCCGCCCGCCTGCTGTGGGCGCGCCTCGTCCAGCAGTTCGAGCCGAAGAACCCCAAGTCGCAGAGCCTGCGGACGCACAGCCAGACCTCCGGCTGGTCGCTCACCGCCCAGGACGTCTTCAACAACGTCGTCCGCACCTGCGTCGAGGCGATGGCCGCGACGCAGGGCCACACGCAGAGCCTCCACACGAACGCGCTCGACGAGGCCATCGCCCTCCCGACGGACTTCTCCGCCCGGATCGCCCGGAACACCCAGCTCGTGCTCCAGCAGGAGTCGGGCACGTGCCGGGTCATCGACCCGTGGGCCGGCAGCGCGTACGTCGAGAAGCTCACCCACGACCTCGCCCAGCGCGCGTGGGAGCACATCACCGAGGTCGAGGAGGCGGGCGGGATGGCCAAGGCCATCGAGGCCGGCATCCCGAAGATGCGTATCGAGGAGGCAGCCGCCCGCACCCAGGCGCGGATCGACTCGGGGCAGCAGCCGGTCATCGGTGTCAACACGTACGTCGTCGACGAGGACGAGCCGATCGAGGTCCTCAAGGTCGACAACGCCCGCGTCCGCGCCGAGCAGATCGCCAAGCTCCAGCGGCTGCGCGCCGAGCGCGACGACGCCGAGGTGACAGCAGCCCTGCAGGCCATCACCGCCGGCGCCCGCGCCGAGGGCGGCCGGGACATGTCGAGCAACCTCCTCGCGCTGTGCATCGACGCAGCCCGAGCGAAGGCGACGGTCGGGGAGATGTCGGCCGCGATGGAGGAGGTCTTCGGTCGGTACACCGCGCAGATCCGTACGATCTCGGGCGTGTACCGCGACGAGGCCGGGCAGGATTCCGCCGTGACCGAGGCCCGCCGGGTCGTCGAGGAGTTCGAGGAGGCCGAGGGTCGGCGCCCGCGCATCCTCGTCGCGAAGATGGGCCAGGACGGCCACGACCGCGGCCAGAAGGTCATCGCCACGGCGTTCGCCGACCTCGGGTTCGACGTCGACGTGGGCCCGCTGTTCCAGACGCCGGCCGAGGTGGCGCGTCAGGCCGTCGAGGCCGACGTCCACGTCGTCGGGGTGAGCTCGCTCGCCGCGGGCCACCTCACGCTCGTGCCGGCGCTGCGCCGAGAGCTCGATGCTCTCGGCCGCGAGGACCTGATGATCGTCGTCGGTGGGGTCATCCCCGAGCAGGACTTCGACGAGCTGCGGGCCAACGGTGCCGACGACATCTACCCGCCGGGCACCGTCATCTCGCAGGCGGCCGTCCGGCTCGTGCAGGCCCTGTCGGCCCGCGCCGCGTCGGCCTGATCCCGGTGGACGTCGCCGCCCTCGCGGACGGCGTGCGGGCCGGGTCCCGCGCGCACGTGGCACGCGCGATCACGCTCGTGGAGTCGAAGCGGACCGACCACCGGGTCGCCGCGCGCGAGCTCGTGAGCGAGCTCGTCGCGGCTCCCGGGTCGACCGTCGGCAGCGGACTGCGGGTCGGGATCTCCGGCGTGCCCGGGGCGGGAAAGTCGACGGTCATCGACGCGATGGGCACCCGCCTCGTCGAGCGCGGGGAGAAGGTCGCGGTCGTCGCGGTGGACCCGAGCAGCAACCGCACGGGTGGCTCGGTCCTGGGGGATCGCACCCGGATGGCGTCCCTGACGAGCCACGAGAACGCGTTCGTGCGGCCCTCGCCGTCGGGCAACCACCTCGGCGGGGTCGCGCGGGCGACGCGGGAGTCGATGCTCGTCCTCGAGGCCGCCGGCTTCGGCGTCGTCATCGTCGAGACGGTCGGCGTCGGCCAGTCCGAGGTCGCCGTGTCGGAGATGGTCGACACCTTCCTCATGCTCGCCCTGCCCCGCAGCGGTGACCAGCTCCAGGGGATCAAGCGCGGGATCCTCGAGCTCGCCGACGTCATCGCCGTGAACAAGGCCGACGGTGAGCACGCCGGGGAGGCCAGGGTCACCGCGCGCGAGCTCAGCGGTGCGATGCGGCTGATGAACCCCTCGCCCGAGGCCCGGCGGCCCCCGGTGATCGCGTGCAGCGCCCTCACCGGCGACGGGCTCGACGAGGTGTGGCAGGCCGTCCTCGACCACCGCACCCACCTCGAGGAGAACGGCTCGCTCGAGGGACGGCGTGCGCAGCAGCAGCACGAGTGGATGTGGGCGATGGTCGACGCGGCGCTGCGCGACGACGTCCGCCGGGACGAGGCGGTGCGGGCGGTCCTGGCCGAGGTCGAGCCCGGCGTCCGCGACGGGTCCGTCTCGGCGGTCGACGCGGCCGCACGCGTCCTCGAGGCCTTCCGGCCGGGCTCGACGCTCGGCTGACCCGCCGTCGGCGCGGTGGGCGGGGCGGGTGGGCGTACCCTGCGCCCTGAGATGAACGAGATCCCCGTGCTGCCCGAGACCACCGTCGCATCGGTGATCGCGGGCGTACTCCCGGAGCTCGTCACCATCCGCCGGGACATCCACGCGCACCCCGAGCTGTCGCGCGAGGAGACCCGCACGACCGCGCTCCTGCGCGGCCGGCTCGACCGGGCGGGCACCCGCGTCACGCCGATGCCGCGCACCGGTCTCGTCGCCGACATCGGCGCGCGCGAGCCACGCCTGCGGATCGGCCTGCGCGCGGACATCGATGCCCTGCCCGTCCAGGAGCGCACCGGGCTCGACTGGGCCTCGACCGTCGACGGGGTGTGCCACGCGTGCGGCCACGACGTCCACACCACCGCGCTGCTCGGCGCCGCCCTCGTGCTCGCCGAGCTCGAGGACGTCCTCATCGACGCCGGGATCGCGGTCCGCTGCCTCTTCCAGCCTGCCGAGGAGGCCATGCCCGGCGGGGCGCACGAGGTCGTCGAGGCGGGCCACATGGGCGGGGTCGACCGGGTGTTCGCCCTGCACTGCGACCCGGGTCTCGACGTCGGCTCGATCGGGCTGCGCGAGGGGCCGATCACCGCCGCCAGCGACCTCGTCGAGGTCCGGCTCACCGGCCGCGGCGGGCACACCTCGCGGCCGCACCTGACCGAGGACCTCACGTTCGCGCTCGCCAAGATCATGACCGAGGTGCCCGCCGCGCTGTCGCGCCGCCTCGACCCCCGCTCGGGCGTCGCGCTCGTGTGGGGCGTCGTCGAGGCCGGGGTCGCGCCGAACGTCATCCCTGCCCACGGCCGGGCCCTGGGCACGCTCCGGGTGCTCGACCAGTCGGTGTGGGAGGGGATCGAACCGCTCCTGCGCGAGATCGTCACCGCCCAGAGCGCGCCGTACGGCGTCCGGGTCGACCTCCGGCACACCCGGGGCGTGCCCCCCGTCGTCAACGACGTCACCGCGATCGCCGACCTCGGTCGGGCTGCGCTCGCCGCCGGGCTGACCCCCGTGCCGACGGCGCAGTCGCTCGGTGGCGAGGACTTCTCCTGGCTGCTGGCGCAGGCGCCGGGCGCCATGGCGCGGCTGGGAACCCGGGCGCCGGGAGGCCGGACGTTCGACCTCCATCAGGGCGACCTCGTCGTCGACGAGCGCGCCCTGCCGAACGCGGTCGGCCTGCTGGTCCACCTCGCGCTGGGCGCGGCCCGCGATGCACGGCAGCCCGCGTCGCGGTAACGGTTCCGTCGCAGTCCGGCCGCCAAGGCGAACCTGGCGGCGTGAGAGCCGTACCGTGGACGGGATCGGCACCCGCCGTGCGCTGCCACCCGTTCGACCAAGGAGTACCCCTGTGCGTTCCCCGATGAAGCTCGCTGCGGCCCTGTCCGTCTCCGCGCTCGCGCTCTCCGCCTGCGGTGGCGGTGGCGAGGACACGACGGCCGGCGAGGCGACGTCCGACGTCAAGGCCTGCATGGCGTACGACGTCGGCGGTCGCGGCGACCAGTCGTTCAACGACTCCGCCGCCAAGGGCCTCGACAAGGCCAAGGACGAGCTCGGCGTCACCACCGACGAGGTCGAGGCCAAGCAGGGCGACAACGACGCCGCCCGCGAGGACCGCCTCAACACCCTCGTCGACGACGGCTGCACGAACATCATCGCGGTCGGCTTCATCTACGGCAAGGCCGTCGGCAAGGCCGCGAAGGCCAACCCGGACGTCCACTTCGCGATCATCGACGACGCCTCGAAGGACTCCGCCGGTGACAACGTCGCGCAGCTGACGTTCGCCGAGCAGGAGGGCTCCTACCTCGTCGGCGCCGCCGCCGCCCTCAAGAGCAAGACCCACAAGGTCGGCTTCGTCGGTGGCATGGACGTCCCGCTCATCAACAAGTTCGAGGCGG
Organism: Janibacter massiliensis; assembly: GCF_900289115.1. Lineage (GTDB taxonomy): Bacteria > Actinomycetota > Actinomycetes > Actinomycetales > Dermatophilaceae > Janibacter_A > Janibacter_A massiliensis. The sequence goes on from NZ_LT985196.1 coordinate 1,258,615, forward strand.
GCTTCGAGGCCGGCGCGAAGGCTGTCGACCCGAAGATCGACGTCCAGGTCAAGTACCTCGCCGACGACGGCTCGGGCTTCGCCGACCCGGTCAAGGGCGAGGCCGCCGCCGCGGGCATGTACGACAAGGGCGCGGACGTCGTCTACCACGCGGCCGGCGGCTCGGGCACGGGCGTGTTCAAGGCGGCCAAGAAGGCGAACAAGATGGCGATCGGCGTCGACTCCGACCAGGCCAAGACGGCCGAGGCCGGCCTGCGGAGCGTCATCCTCACGTCGATGGTCAAGAACGTCGACGTCGCCGTCTTCGACTACATCAAGGCCGCGACGACGGGTGAGAACAAGGCCGGCAACATCGTCTACGACCTCAAGCAGGACGGCGTCGGCTACTCGACGACCGGCGGCCGCGTCGACGACATCAAGGACAAGCTCGAGGGCTACAAGAAGGACATCATCGACGGCAAGGTGACCGTCCCCGAGAAGTGACGGTCCCCGCCTGACGGGAACCACCCGGACCCGCCCGACGCACCCGCGTCGGGCGGGCCCGCTTGTAGAGTCCTCCCTCGCGGCCCCTCCCGGCCCGCCCCACCCGCAGCGCTGCAGGAGCGTGGATGAGCACGAGCACCGTCGCCCCGAACGAGGCCGTCGTCCCGGAGTCGGATGTCGCCGTCGCCGTCGAGGGCATCACCAAGCGCTTCCCCGGCGTCGTGGCGAACCACGACGTCACCTTCGCCGTGCGGCGGGGCACCGTCCACGCCCTCGTCGGGGAGAACGGCGCCGGCAAGTCGACCCTCATGAAGATCCTCTACGGCATCCAGCAGCCGGACGAGGGGACGATCACGGTCGACGGACGGCGCATCACGCCGAAGAACCCCGCCGACGCGATCGCCGCCGGTGTGGGGATGGTGTTCCAGCACTTCATGCTCGCCGACAACCTCACGGTGACCGAGAACGTCGTGCTCGGGGCCGAGAAGCTGCACGGCATCGGCGGTGCGGCCCGCGCCGAGATCGTGCGGATCTCCGACCAGTACGGCCTCGGGGTGGACCCCGACGCGCTCGTCGCCGACCTGGGGGTGGGCGCCCGGCAGCGGGTCGAGATCCTCAAGGTGCTCTACCGGGGGGTGAAGGTCCTCATCCTCGACGAGCCGACCGCGGTGCTCGTCCCGCAGGAGGTCGACGCGCTCTTCGCCAACCTCGCCGAGCTCAAGCGCGAGGGTCTGACCGTCATCTTCATCAGCCACAAGCTCGACGAGGTCCTCTCGGTCGCCGACGCGATCACCGTCATCCGCCGCGGGACGACCGTCACGACGATCGACGATCCGAGCACGATCGGTTCCCGCCAGCTGGCCGAGCTCATGGTCGGCTCCGAGCTGCCGACCCCGCAGACCGAGGAGTCGACCGTCACCGACCGGGAGATGCTCCGCATCGACGGCGTGAGCCTCGCCGGCGGGGCGGAGGTCGGACGTGACCTGCTCTCCGACATCTCCTTGACGATCCACGCCGGCGAGGTCGTCGGCATCGCCGGGGTCGAGGGCAACGGGCAGCAGGAGCTCGTCGAGATCGCCATGGGGATGCGCGAGCCGACCGCCGGTCGCGTCCTCCTGGGCGAGACCGACGTCAGCGACTGGGGCGTGCGCGAGATCCGCGAGGCCGGCGTCGGCTACATCCCGGCCGACCGCCACCGCCAGGGCATGCTGCTGGACGCCCCGCTGTGGGAGAACCGGATGCTCGGGCACCAGACCCAGGAACCGAACGGCGCGCATGGGATGCTGCGCAACCGGGCCGCCCGCAAGGACACCGAACGGATCGTGCGCGAGTACGACGTCCGCACCCCGGGCGTGGACGTCACCGCGGGATCCCTGTCCGGCGGGAACCAGCAGAAGCTCATCATCGGCCGCGAGATGTCCCACGACCCCGTCGTCCTCGTCGCGAGCCACCCGACCCGCGGCGTCGACGTCGGAGCCCAGGCGGCGATCTGGGACCACCTGCGGGCCGCTCGCCGGGAAGGCCTCGGCGTCCTGCTCGTCAGCGCCGACCTCGAGGAGCTCATCGGCCTGTCCGACACGATCCACGTCATCCTCCGAGGCGCGATCACGGCGACCTTCGACGCCGACGTCGTCACGAGCGAGGACCTCGGCGCGGCGATGACGGGGGCCGGGACCGCCGCAGCCACCGACCCGACGACCACGGAGGCCGCCCGATGACCTCGATCCACCCCGCCCTGCGGAGGCTCGGGCTCTCGCTCGCGGCGCCGCTGCTCGCGCTCGTCGTCGCGATCGTCGTCACCTCCCTCGTCCTCCTCGCGGTCGGCGACCCTGTCGGCGACGTGTGGGGGACGATGTTCAGCGTTCCGAAGCCCCGGGTGCTCTCCTCGATCGTCAACAACGCGATCGTCTACTATCTCGCGGCCATCGCGGTCGCCATCGGCTTCCGGATGAACCTCTTCAACATCGGCGTGGAGGGCCAGTACCGCGTCGCGACCTTCGTCGCCGCCCTCGTCGCCGGGCAGGCGTTCCTCCCGGGGATCCTCAACGTCGTCCTCGCGATCCTCGTGGCGATGCTCGCCGGTGGGCTCTGGGCGGCGGTGCCGGCCCTGCTCAAGGTCTACAAGGGCGTGAGCGAGGTCATCGCGACGATCATGCTCAACGCGATCGCGCTCGGCGTCGTCGCGTACGGGCTCAAGCGGTTCGGCCAGCGCGAGGCGGGGTCCAACACGCGCACGACGACGACGATCCCGGAGTCGTCCCAGCTCGACGGCCTGCAGCTGATCCCCGGGTCGCCGCGGCCGGTCTACACGCTCGTCGTCCTCGCCGTGCTCGCCGGGTTGGCCTACTGGTTCGTCCTCGGCCGTACCCGGGTCGGCTTCGACCTGCGCGCGACGGGTCAGTCGGAGACGGCGGCCGTGGCCAGCGGCGTCAAGGTCCGGCGCATGGTCGTCGGTGCGATGGTGGCCTCGGGCGCGGTCGCGGGCCTCATCGGCATGCCGGCCCTCTTCGGCGCGGACCACGCGTACGGGGACAACTTCCAGGCCGGGCTCGGGTTCCTGGGCATCGGGATCGCCCTGCTCGGGCGCAACCACCCGGTCGGCATCGCGTTCGCCGCGCTGCTGTGGTCCTACCTCGACAAGCAGAGCGACAGCCTCCAGGTGAAGGACATCTCGCCCGAGATCGTCGGGATCACCACCGCGGTCATCCTCCTGGCCGTGGTCATCGCCTACGAGATCGTCCGACGCCTCGAGCGACGCCTCGAGCAGGCCGACGTGGCCCGCCAGCTGCCGGACCAGCCCGCCCCGACGAACGCAGGAGCGACCGCGTGAGCACCGCCGCGACGAGGACGTCCGACCGCGTGACGTCGAAGAGCGCCGGAGGGCGCACCCGCTCCCGCTCCCTGCCCGTGTGGGCCGTGCCCGCGGCGATCCTCGCCCTGATCGTCGTGCTGTCGGCGGTCAGGGCGCTCACCGGTGTCGAGGACGTGCTGTCCTCCGGCACGATCGCGGCGGCGATCACCTTCGCCATGCCGATCGCGCTCGCGGGCCTGGGCGGCCTGTGGTCCGAGCGCGCCGGCGTCGTCAACATCGGGCTCGAGGGAATGATGGTCCTCGGGACCTTCGGCGCGGCGTTCGGCGCCCTCCACGGCGGGCCGTGGGCCGGGGTGCTCGGGGCGATCCTCGGCGGGCTCGTCGGTGGGCTCGTCCACGCGGTCGCGACCGTCACCTTCGGGGTCGACCACATCGTCTCCGGCGTGGCGCTCAACATCCTCGCCGTCGGTGCGGCCTCCTACCTCGCGGCCCGCTTCTTCTCCGGCACCGCCGGGGGTGGCGCGACCCAGTCCCCGCCGCTGCCGCAGCTGCCGACCCTGACCGTGCCGGGGCTGTCGGCACCTCTGCTGTCGCTGGAGCAGAAGGGGGTCTTCCTCGTCTCCGACCTGGCGGCGATCCTGCGCGCGCTGACGACGGGCGTCTCCGTCCTCACCTTGCTCGGCCTGCTGATCTTCGTGGCGACGTGGTGGATCCTCTGGCGGACCCCGTTCGGCCTGCGGCTGCGCTCCTGCGGGGAGGCGCCGGCGGCGGCCGAGTCGGTCGGCGTCAACGTCTACCTCCACAAGTTCGTCGCGGTCCTCGTCTCCGGCGGGCTCGCGGGTCTCGCGGGCGGCTTCCTCGCGATGGTCGCGGCGAACCAGTTCAAGGAGGGCCAGACCGGTGGGCGCGGGTACATCGCGCTCGCGGCGATGATCTTCGGCAACTGGCGGCCGGGCGGGCTGCTCGGCGGGTCGGCGCTCTTCGGGTACACCGACGCCGTGCAGCTGCGCGGCGGGGGCACGTCCATCCACGCGCTCTTCCCCCTCCTCGCGGTCCTGCTGCTCGCGTTCGGGGTATGGCGCCTGGTGGGCGCGGCGCGGGCGCCGCGTCCGGTCGGCGGGTGGCGCGCGGCGACCCGCTTCGTCGGCGCCCTCGTCATCCTCGTGATCGGTCTGCTGTTCGCGGTGCTGTACGTCGTCACGGACTCGGTCCCCGGCGAGTTCACGAACTTCGCGCCGCACCTGATGACCCTGCTCGTGCTCGCGTTCGCCAGCCAGCGGCTGCGGATGCCCGCGGCGGACGGGCAGGTCTACCGCAAGGGTGAGGTGCGGTGACCCCCGACTGGGAGGCGCTGACCGCCGCGGCGGAGCAGGCCCGGGCGCGGGCGTACGCCCCGTACAGCGGGTTCCCGGTCGGGGTGGCGGGCCTGGTCGACGACGGCCGGGTGGTCACCGGCTGCAACGTCGAGAACGCCTCGTACGGCGTGGGGCTGTGCGCGGAGTGCGGGATGGTGAGCGCGCTCGTCGCCAGCGGCGGTGGACGGTTGGTCGCCGTGTCGTGCGTCGGGCCGGCGGGCTCGGATCCGCTCATGCCGTGCGGCCGGTGCCGCCAGCTGCTGTGGGAGCACGGCGGCCCGGACTGCCTGCTGCGCACCCCGGAGGGCATCCTGCCGATGTCACAGGTCCTCCCGCAGGCCTTCGGCCCGGCCGACCTCACCTGACGGCCGCCCCCGTCGCTCGCCGAGATACCGGTTTCGGTCGTCGTGGAGGCCGTGACAGAGCCTTAATCCGTATCTCGGTGGTGCACAGGGGTGCCGTCGATCGAGCTCGGGTCCACAGCGGCCGGTCAGCGGTGGGACGCCGGGGTCGCTCCGGGCACCGTCGACCCGTGCCTGCTCGACCCACACCGCTCCCGCCCGAGCTCGCAGACCGCGCGTTCACCCTCGCAGAGGGCCTGGACGCGGGCGTCGGCATCGGCCGCATGCGAGGATCCGATCTCTTCCGCCCGACCGCCGGGGTCAGGTCGGCCTCCCCGTGCCCGGACCTGCGGTCGCTCGCCGCTGCGACCGCCCTCGGGCTGCCCCGTGGGACCGCCTTCTCCCACGCCACCGCCGCACTGCTGCTCGGGCTGCCCGTCCCGTGGGCGGTGGCGCGGGCGCCCGGCCCTCTCGACGTCATGCGGGAGACCGATGCCGCGCCCATCCGGCGCCGGGGATGTCGGTTTCACCGCGGGCTGGAGCGCCGCCGGGTGATCGAGGTCGGGGGGCTGCTCGTCACCTCTCCGATCGACACCTGGTTGGACCTCGCCGTGTGCTGGGGCCGGACTGACCTGGTCGTCCTCGGGGACGCGATCGTCGCGGCCGGATGGGCGAGCCCGCAGGTTCTCCGTGCGCGGGCCGAGGCAGGTCGCGGACGCAGGGGGATCCGAACAGCACGTGCCGCCGGAGATCTTGTTCGCGTCGGATCCGCCTCTCCGCAGGAGAGCCGGTGCCGGTGCCTGTTCGTCGACGAGGGCCTGCCCGAGCCACGGCTCAACGTCGAGCTGCGCGACCCGTACGGCTTCCACGTCGCGACCGTGGACTTCCTCTGGCGGGAGTCGAAGGTCGTCGGCGAGTATGACGGGGACCAGCACCGGACCGATCGCCGAGCGTGGCGGTACGACCGCGCCCGGCGGGCCCGGATCGAGGACCTCGGCTGGACGTACGTCGAGATGGACGGCGACTCACTCCGACCCGGACCCGTCCAGGACGCTCTGCTCGCCCGCCTCCGTCGCCTGCTCCTGTGACCGTACCGAGCCGCCGAGATGCCTTTTTAGGCTGGCATGAGGCGTCGGTCGGCACCGAAATCGATATCTCGGGGCAAGGCGGGCAGGATGGGCGGATGACCGAGCAGATCGACGTCGTCGACGTCATCAGGACGAAGCGGGACCGCGGCACCCTCGACGACGCGCAGATCGACTGGGTGATCGACGCCTACACCCGCGGCGTGGTCGCCGACGAGCAGATGAGCGCCCTGGCGATGGCGATCCTCCTCAACGGCATGGACCGGCGCGAGATCGCCCGCTGGACGGCCGCGATGATCGCCAGCGGCGAGCGCATGGACTTCTCCGGGCTCGGCCGTCCGACCGCCGACAAGCACTCGACCGGGGGAGTGGGGGACAAGATCACCCTCCCGCTGGCGCCGCTCGTCGCGGTCTTCGGCGTCGCCGTCCCGCAGCTGTCCGGGCGCGGGCTCGGCCACACGGGCGGGACCCTCGACAAGATGGAGTCGATCCCCGGCTGGCGCCCCGACCTGTCGACGGAGGCGATGCTCGCCCAGCTGCGCGACGTCGGTGCCGTCGTCTGCGCGGCTGGCTCCGGCCTCGCGCCCGCCGACCGCAAGCTCTACGCGCTGCGCGACGTGACCGGGACGGTCGAGGCGATCCCCCTCATCGCCAGCTCGATCATGAGCAAGAAGATCGCCGAGGGCACCGGCGCGCTCGTCCTCGACGTCAAGGTCGGCAGCGGCGCCTTCATGAAGACCGAGACCGACGCCCGGGAGCTCGCGCGGACGATGGTCGCGCTCGGCTCCGACGCGGGCGTGCGGACCGTCGCCCTGCTCACCGACATGTCGACCCCGCTCGGCCTCACCGCGGGCAACGCGCTCGAGGTCCGCGAGAGCCTCGAGGTCCTCGCCGGGGGCGGACCGGCCGATGTCGTCGAGCTCACCGCCGCCCTCGCGGTCGAGATGCTCGCCGCTGCCGGGCGGCCCACCGACGAGGCGGAGGTCCGCGCCGCGCTCGGCGACGGTCGGGCCATGGACGTGTGGCGGGCGATGATCCGGGCCCAGGGCGGCGACCCCGACGCCGAGCTGCCGACCGCGAGGGAGACCCACGTCGTCACCGCCCCCGCCGACGGGGTGCTCGAGCGGCTCGACGCCCTCGCCGTCGGGGTCGCCGCGTGGCGCCTGGGCGCCGGCCGCGCCCGCAAGGAGGACCCGGTCCAGGCCGCCGCCGGGGTCGAGCTGCACGCCAAGCCAGGCGGCGAGGTCCGCGCCGGCCAACCGCTGCTCACCCTCCACACCGACACCCCCGAGCGCTTCGACCGTGCGCTCGCCGCCCTCGAGGGCGCGTGGGAGCTCGCCGCACCGGGCACGGCGCTCGAGCCCCGCCCCCTCGTCATCGACCGGATCGCCCAGGAGGCCCCGCATGCGTGAGACCACACCGACCACCGACAGCGTCGACGTCTGGGCCCGCGCCCCGAAGGTCCTGCTCCACGACCACCTCGACGGCGGCGTGCGCCCCGCGACGGTCCTCGAGCTCGCCGACGAGACCGGGCACGACCTGCCCGTCTCCGGCAAGGACCGGACGGCCGGGGGCCTGGCAGCGTGGTTCCGCTCGGCGGCGGACTCCGGCTCGCTCGAGAGCTACCTCGAGACCTTCGCGCACACGGTCGGGGTCATGCAGACGGAGGCCGCGCTCGTCCGCGTCGCCCGCGAGGCCACCCTCGACCTCGCCCGGGACGGCGTCGTCTACGCCGAGATCCGGTACGCCCCCGAGCTGCACGTCGCCGGCGGTCTGGAGCTGCCGGCCGTCGTCGAGGCGGTCAACGCCGGCTTCCGCGAGGGGGAGGCGCAGGCGGCCGCCGAGGGCCACGGCATCCGCATCGGGGCGCTGCTCACGGCGATGCGGCACGCCGCGAAGTCCCGCGAGATCGCCGAGCTCGCCGTCCGCTACCGCGACGCGGGGGTCGTCGGCTTCGACATCGCCGGCGCGGAGGCGGGCCACCCGCCGACCCGGCACCTCGATGCGTTCGAGTACCTCCGCCGCGAGAACGCCCACTTCACCATCCACGCCGGGGAGGCCTTCGGGCTGCCGAGCATCTGGGAGGCGATCCAGTGGTGCGGTGCCGACCGGCTCGGCCACGGCGTCCGGATCGTCGACGACATCCGCGTCGGCGGTCCCGACGGCCCGACCGTCACCGAGGACATCGACGCCGCGCTCGCGGCCGACCCGGCGGACCTCCACCTGGGCCGCCTGGCCGCGTACGTCCGCGACCGCCGCATCCCCCTCGAGATGTGCCCGAGCAGCAACGTCCAGACCGGGGCGGCGCCCTCGATCGAGCAGCACCCGATCCGCGTCCTCGACCGCCTCCGGTTCCGCATCACCCTCAACACCGACAACCGGCTCATGTCCGACACCTCGATGTCGAAGGAGGCCGGGCTGCTCCACGAGGCGGCGGGCTGGGACCTCGCCCGGCTGCAGTGGGTGACGACCAACGCGATGAAGTCGGCGTTCCTGCCGTTCGACGAGCGCCTCGCGGTCATCGAGGGGACGATCAAGCCGGGCTACGCCGCGCTCCTGGCCTGAGTGGCCGGGTGAGGGCTCAGGCGACCGGGTCGGCCGGCACGACCCGCTCGCGCAGCGCCGTCTCCCGCCGCAGCCGGCCGGCGTCGCGGGTCCGCCGCTCGGCGAGGACGGCGGCGAGGACGGCCTCCCGGGGTGTCCCGGCGGGCGGGTTCGGCGACACGTACGGCAGCACCCGGTCGATGAGGTCGGACCCGAGGACCTCCCGCGCGGCCGGGGACATCCCGGCGGCCCGGCCGAGGAACTGCCGCAGCGCGACGGCCAGGCCCGGCGGCAGCTCGGCGACGTCGGCGTCCCGCGCCCAGGCGGCGAGCTCGGGCGGCATCGGCACCGGCTGCGCCATCCGCAGCGAGACCCGGTCGTGGATGACGTACGTCCCGGCCGCGAGGTCGCCCAGGCGCTTCCCCCGCCGGTTGAGCAGCGCCGCGACGATCGCGACCATCCCGAAGGTCAGCCACAGCTCGACCCATCCGACGAGGGCCCGGGTCACCGCGTGCCGGGTGACGATGGGGCCACCGTCGTCGCGGACCGTGCGCAGCCCGACGGCGAGCTTGCCGATCGTCCGGCCGCGTGTGATCGCCTCCCACCCCGCGGGCCACACGACGAACCAGAAGACGACGAACAGCAGCGTGAGGGTCGTGCCGACCGCGGTCGACGACGAGCCGATGACGAAGGCGAGACCGACGGTGGACCCGGTGGCGAGGACGTAGAGGACGACGAGGTCGATGAGGGCCGCGCCGATCCGCGCGGGCAGGGAGGCGACCGGCATCTCGACGGCGACCGCCTCGCCCGTGACGAGGTCGTCGCCGAGGTACGAAGCCGGTGCCGACACCCCCGCGGTCATGCCGCCGAGTCTGGCACGTCGCGCAGGGCGGACCACGCCGTCCCGGGCGCGGGCAGCCCTAGGGTGGGCGTGTGGATCTCGACGCCTTCGTCGCCGACCGGTACCCGGCGTGGGAGCGGCTCGACGAGCTCTCCCGCCGCCGCGGCCTCACCTCGGCGGAGACGGACGAGCTCGTCGACCTGTACGAGCGGGTCTCCACCCACCTCTCGCTCGTCCGCAGCACGAGCCCCGACCCCGGCCTCGTGTCCTACCTCTCGGCGGTGCTCACCCGCGCCCGGCTCACGGCGAGCGCCCGCCGGACGACCTCGTGGGGCGACGTGGCGCGCTTCTTCACCCACACCTTCCCCGGCGCCCTCTACCGCACCCGGCGGTGGTGGATCGCGACGACCGTGCTCAACGTGGCGGCCGCCGTGGCCGTCGGCTGGTGGGCGGTCGGCCACCCGGAGTTCTTCGCCGAGCAGATGACGCAGGAGGAGATCGAGGCCTACGTCGGCACGGACTTCGAGAACTACTACAGCGAGTTCCCCCACCACGAGTTCGCGGCGCTCGTGTGGACGAACAACGCGTGGGTGTCCGCGCAGGCGATCGCCTTCGGGGTCCTCGGTCTCCCCACGCTCTGGGTGCTCTTCCAGAACACCGTCAACGTCGGCCTCGCCGGCGCGTTGATGATCAGCCACGGCCGGGGCTCGCTGTTCTTCGGCCTCATCCTCCCGCACGGCCTGCTCGAGCTCACCGCCGTCTTCGTCGCGGGGGCGACCGGGCTGCGGCTGTTCTGGTCGTGGATCGAGCCCGGGGACCGGACGCGCGCGCAGAGCTTTGCTGCCGAGGCGCGGTCGGCGTTCGCCGTCGCCCTGGGGCTCGTCCCGGTGCTCCTCGTGTCCGGGCTCATCGAGGGGTTCGTCACCCCGTCGTCCCTGCCCACGTGGGCCCGGATCGTCGTCGGGGTCGTCGCGGAGACGGCCTTCCTCGCGTACGTCGTCGTCCTCGGCCGACGGGCCGCGCGGGACGGGGCCACCGGCGACCTCGACGAGGTCGACCGCGGCGCGAGCGTGCCGACGCTCGGCTGACGCGGCCCCTGCTCAGAGCAGGCCGTGCCGCTTGAGCATGAGGTAGTGGTCGGCCAGCCGGGGCGGGAGCTCGTCCGGCGAGGCGTCGACGACGCTCGCCCCCAGCCGCTCGATCGCGGTGGCGGTGCGTCGGCGGAGCATGAGGGTCCGTTCGGCCGCTGCGGCCGCGTACGCATCGCCCGCGGAGCCGCGGACGGCGGCGAGCGCCTCGACGCTCGGGTCGGCGACCGAGGCGACGACGACCCGGTGGTGCGCGACGAGGGCGGGCAGGACGGGCAGCAGCCCCTCCTCGACGGCGGCGGGCTCGAGCGCGGTGAGAAGGACGACCAGACCCCGACGGTTGCCCCGCCCCGTGAACGCGGACACCAGCCGCGGCCAGGACGCCTCCAGGAGCACCGGGTGGACCGGCGCGAGGTCGTGGATGACGTCGGCGAGGACCTTCGTCCCCTCGGCGCCGCCCGTGCGCACCCGGACCTCCTGGTCCCCGGCGACGACCTCGACGCGGTCGCGCGCGTGCCCGGCGAGGGCGACGAGCAGGAGCGCGGCGTCCATCGCGGAGTCGAGCCGAGGGACGTCGCCGATCCGCCCCGCGCTCGTCCGCGAGGCGTCGACGACGACGATGATCCGCTTGTGCTGCTCCGGCTGCCAGGTCCGCACGACGAGGTTCCGGCGCCTGGCGGTGGCCCGCCAGTCGATGCTCCGGACGTCATCGCCGTCGACGTAGTCGCGCAAGGAGTCGAACTCGGTTCCCTGGCCGCGGGTGCGGCTCGCGGCCCGGCCGTCGAGCTGGCGGAGCACGGCCAGCCGGCTCGGGACGTGGCGCCGGGCGGGGAAGGGGTGCAGGGCACGGACGCGCCCGGGCAGCTCCCGGGAGTGCTGGCGGCCGGCGAGCCCCAGCGGTCCGCCGGTGCGGATCGTCACCCGGTCGGCACGCACGTCGCCGCGTCGGGTGGGGACGAGCCGCTGGCGCAGCCGGACGCGTTCGCCCGCACGCACCCGGAGGCGATGGTCCCGGGGAACGAGCCCCGCGCTGGGCTGCCAGGCGTCCCGCAGCCGTCCGGTGACCCGTCGACGCAGCGGGTTCGTCACGAGCAGGTTCGCCCCGAGCGGCTCGCCGAGACGGACACGGTCGCCCTCGGGCTCGCGGACGACGACCAGCCGGCGCGGCGACGGTGCGAGCCCGACGTCCAGCGCCACGAGCAGGAGGCACAGCAGCCACCACCACCGCACGCTCGCGTACCCCGGCCAGATGACCGTGGGCACGAGACCGAGCGCGACGAGGGCCGCCGCGCGCCAGGAGAGGTACATCAGCGGGGGACCGGCACCGCACCGAGCGCACTGCTGAGGACCGAGCCGACCCCGACTCCCTCGAGCTCGGCCTCGGGCCGGAGGGAGAGGCGGTGCGCGAGCGTGCCGTGCGCGAGCGCCTTGACGTCGTCGGGGGTGACGAAGTCCCGACCCGAGAGCCACGCCCAGGCTCGGGCGGTCCCCATGAGCGCCGTCGCGCCGCGGGGGCTCACCCCGAGGGACAGGGACGGGGAATCCCGCGTCGCGCGGGCGATGTCGACGATGTAGGCCGCGACCGCGGGGTCGATCCGCACCCGACGGACGGCCGCCTGGGCCTGCGCGAGGTCGTCGGCCGAGGCCACGGGACGCACTCCCGCCGCGCCGAGGTCGCGCGGGTCGAAGCCGCTCGCGTGCCGGACGAGGATCTCCACCTCGTCCTCGCGTGGCGGGAGCGGCAGCGTCACCTTGAGCAAGAAGCGGTCGAGCTGGGCCTCGGGCAGGGGGTAGGTGCCCTCGTACTCGACGGGGTTCTGCGTCGCGGCCACCATGAACGGGCTCGGCAGCGGCCGCGGCGTGCCGTCGATGCTCACCTGCCGCTCCTCCATCGCCTCGAGCAGGGCCGACTGCGTCTTCGGCGGCGTCCGGTTGATCTCGTCGGCAAGGAGGAGCTGGGTGAAGACCGGACCCTCGCGGAAGGTGAAGTCAGTGTCCCGCTCGTCCCACACGAGCGAGCCCGTGAGGTCGCCGGGCATGAGGTCCGGGGTGAACTGGACCCGCTTCGTCGTGATGTCGAGGGCGGCGGCGAGGGACCGGACGAGCAGCGTCTTCGCCACGCCGGGGACCCCCTCGAGGAGGACGTGGCCGCGGCAGACGAGCCCCAGGAGGAGCCCGGTGACCGCGGCGTCCTGCCCGACGACGGCCTTGGCGACCTCCGCCCGCACGTCGAGCAGGCGGCGGCGCACGTCGTCCTGGGGGACCGGGGCCGGGGGGCCGCTGGGTGGGGCATCGGGGCGCGTGGCGTGGGCACCGCGCGGCTGGGGGGTCTCGGTCATCGGTGGCGCACTCTCTTCTCGAGGTCGGACAGGTCGGTCGCGAGCCGGGCCAGCGCCGGGTCGGAGTCGGGGACGGGGCCGAGCAGCCGGTCGTGGACGACGCGGGGCTCGAGCCCCGAGAGCGCGGCGGCAGGCTCCAGCAGCGCCTCCACCGGCGCGCCGGGGTCGGCGGCCAGGGCCGAGCGCAGACGGGTGGTCGTCGCCGTGCGCAGGATGGCCGTCATCCGGGCCCGGTCGCGGGAGCGGCGGTAGAGGCGGGCCCGGCTCGTCGTCGTCTCGCTCGCCCGGACGACGACGGGCAGGGGCTCGGTGACGACCGGGCCGAGGCGCCGGCCCCGGGCGATGCCGAGGACGACGACGGCGCTGGCCAGCAGCAGCATCGCCGGGCCGAACCACGCAGGGACGACGGACGGCGTCTCCTGGCCCGCCACGAAGAGGTCCTCGGGTGCCGAGAGGTACCAGACGAGCCGGTCGTCCCGGCCGAGCGCCCGGACGGCCACCCCGGCGTGCGCGGACTCACGGATCTGGCCGTTGCGGAGGATCTCACGGGCGCCCAGGATCGTCGTCTCCGGGCGTCCGTCGGCCGCGGGCACCGTCACGAGCGCGCCCGCGGGCCCGGTCGACCCCGCCGGCGCGCCCGCCGCCGACCCGGGCTGGGGGAAGCACACGCGGACCCCCTCCGCGCCCGGCCGGGCCCGGTACAGCGCGGTCGAGGCGGTGAGCGCATCGCCAGGCCGGACGAGGGGGCTCTCGCACCCCGCCTCGAGACGCCCGACGCTCGAGGTCGTCCGGGTCGAGACGGGGACACCCAGCGCCTCGATCTGGCGCGAGCTCGGCCCGACGACGACGAGATGGTCGGCGCCCCGCGAGGCCGCGAGCACCCGCCCGACGTTCCCGGGCGCAAGGTCGGACGGGTCCCCGACGAGGACCGTCACCCCCGCGGTGTCGGCACGCTCGAGATCGGCGAGCGAGCCGACCACCTGGACGTCGACGCCGTGGTCGTCCAGGACCCGGGCGAGCGCCATCGTGCCGTCGTGCTCGGGGTTGGCGGGGTCGTCGGGGCGCTCGGACCGACCGCTGTCCCGGGTGACGAGCGCGAGGAGGGCGGCCACGGCGAGCGGTACGACGATCCAGAACAGCGCTCGCCGCAGCGTCGGGGGGAGAACGGTCCGGCGCCCGGCCGCTGCGCTCACGGCGTCTCCCGCGGGAGCTCGGGGCGGGTCCTGGAGAGACGGGCGTCGAGGTCGAGGACGGACCCGGCGACGTCGGGGCCGACGTGCTCGCGGCCGTAGCGAACCCGGTCGAACGATCGTGCCGCGGTCTCGAGCGCATCACGGTGGTCGGGGAACACCGGGCCGAGGAGCCGGGCGATCTCGTCGGCGGTGCGACCGGGCGCCCCGTCGAGCAGGGTGCGCTCGTCGGCCCCCACGGCGATCGCCCGGTAGGCATCGAGCGTCGCCTCGTCGTTCCGGCCGGCCGACAGGTGGGCCCGTGCCCGACGGCGGTACTCCTGCGCCCCCACGCCCACCTCCTCGAGGACGGCGCCCTGCTCGTCATCCCGGCCGACCCGCCGGTCCCGGCGCAGCACGAGCACGATGAGCACGAGGAGGGCGAGGACGACGAGTCCGACGACGAGCAGCGTCGCCCAGGGCGGCAGCCCGCCCCCGGGCCCCGACCGTGAGGACAGCAGGTCCTGCAGCCGGTCGAGGATCCGCTCGACGACCGACCGCCGGTCGCTGTAGACGCCCTTCTCGAGCTCGCGTGCGAGCCAGTCGCGCGCCTGGGGCGAGTCCGGGTCGAGCGGCGGGTCCTCGAGCCTCACGTCGGTGGGCCGGGCCGGGTCCAGGGCTCCGGCGCGCCGTGGAAGACCGTCTGGACGAGGGCGACGTCGAGGCCCTCCTTCCGGATGCGTTCGTCGATGTAGAGCATGACGTCGCTCCCGGCGCTGAAGGGCACCGTGAGCGCCAGGCTCAGGAGGAGGGCGAGCGCGACGACGACGCCGATGAGGGCCGGGGCGCGGTCGCCGTCGACGCCGAGGAGGGCGAGGACGATCGCCCCGATGAGGACGAGGGGGAAGTACACGATCTGCTGGACGAACCCGACGAGCAGCGAGGTGAGGAAGCGGATGCCGATGATCTTGAGCACGCTGCGCCGGGACAGGGCCAGGGAGCGGCGGACGGCGGCGAGGGGTCCGAGCCGTTCGACGACGACCGCCACGGGCGCGAAGGCCACGCGTGCCTGCAGGTAGAGGCTCCCGGCGACGAGGACGGCATACACGGCGACGAGGAGGACGACCCCGGCGACGAGCAGCCCGTCCGACTCGGTCTGGACGCCGGCGATGGCCAGGGCGGCCGGGACCGCGAGCAGGAGCGCCATGAGGAGAAGGCTCACGAGGGCGAGCCCCAGGTACAGGAGGACGAGCGCGAGCAGGCGGCCCCGGACGGCCCGCCACGTCCCTCCGAGCGACGCCCGCCGCCCGAGCATCCCCTCGGTCAGGACGGGTCCCATCGCCGCGGTCTGCAGCGCGACGACCGCGAACATCACGACGGTGAGGACCGCCACGCCCGCCAGGAGGGTCTCGTCCGGGCCCGTCCCGCTCGTGCGGGAGAACCAGGTCGCGAGCCCGATGGCCGGGAGCGCGATGATCGCGAGGACGAGCATCGCCGCACCGACGGTCGGGGTGGGGTTCGCGCGGATGGCCTTCGTCACGGCCCCGTACACGTCACCGAGTGTCAGCGGGCGCAACGGGGCGATCCCGGGGCGCAGGTCCGGTCGGAATACGGGCTGGTCCTCGGAGCCCGGTGGGAACCCCTGCTCCGCGCCGGGCGGCAGGCCTCCGGTGGCCGCGCCCGACCCGTTCTCCGGCGCGGCCGATGCGGGCGCGCCCGGTGCGACCCACGGTCCCTGCGTCACGATGTGCTCCCCCTGCGTGCTGGTCGGCGGCCCGGCTCTCGGGCCGCCCCGCGTCAGTACCCGGTCTGCTCCGTCACCAGGACCGGGTCCGTCCCAGCGGTCGGCACGACGAGCGTGCCCTCGGCCTGGCGCTGCTCGGCCTCGGCGACGAGCGCGGTCGTGCTCGAGGTCCCGATCCGGGTCGCTCCCGCCGCGAGCATCGCCAGCAGCGTGTCGACGTCCCGGACGCCCCCGGACGCCTTGACCTCGATCGGCTCGGGCGTGGCGGCCCGCATGAGGGTGACGTCCGCGACGGTCGCGCCGCCCCCGGCGAACCCGGTCGAGGTCTTGACGAAGTCCGCGCCGGCCTCGGCGGCCAGACGGCACCCCGTCTCCTTCTGCTCGTCCGACAGCAGCGACGTCTCGAGGATGACCTTGAGGATGCGGTCCTGCGTGTGCGCGACCTCGACGACCGCGGCGATGTCGTCCCGGACCCGGTCGTGGTCCCCGCCGCGCAGCCGCCCGATCGCCAGGACCATGTCGAGCTCGGTCGCGCCGTCCTCGAGCGCCTGCCGGGACTCGGCGACCTTGGCCGTCGTGGACGTCGACCCGTGCGGGAACCCGATGACGGTGCAGACGCGGGTGCCCGAACCGGCCTCGCGCAGGTGCGCGGCGACGTCCGCGACGTCGCCGGGGCGCACGCAGACGCTCCACACGCCGGCCTCGGACAGCCCGTCGAGCGCGCCGAGGACGTCCTGGGGCGTGAGCTCGGGCTTGAGGAGCGCGTGGTCGACGAGGCCGGCGACGTCGGCCGCGGTGAGCACGGCGCCGGGGGCGTAGGGCGAGCGGTGGTCCATGGCGGCCACCCTATCGACGGGGCTCGACGACGGACGTCGCGTCACCTGCCGTGAGCAGCCTCGAGGGCGGCGGCGACCCGGCCCGGTGAGGCCGGGGTGGCCCCGGCCTGCACGAGGCGGTCGACGACGCGCGGCTCGACCCGGTGCAGGGCCAGGCCGCGGCGGAGCAGCAGCAGGGGCGGCTTGCGGGCCTCGCGCAGGTCGCGCACGAGCCGCAGGAGCGCGGTGAGCGCGCGAGGGCGGGTGACGCACCACGCGGAGGCGAGCAGGCCCCGCTCGCGCAGCGGGCCGACGAGCTCGGCGACGAAGATCCCCTCGGCGAGGACCGGGGCGCCGGGTGCCGTCGCCACGGTCCGGGTCCCGGTACGGCGGCTGGTCGAGATGTCGTAGGACGGGACGCGTGCCCGGCCGGTGCGGACGAGCTCCTCGAGCGCGGCGATCGCGTCCTCGGCGTTCCAGGAGCGCGGGTCGTCCCAGTCGACCGCGTCGAGGTCGCTGGAGCGGGGGAGGCCGGGCTCGTCGCCGTCACGGTAGAAGTCGTCGAGGCGCACGACGCACCACCCGTGCCGCCGGGCGAGCCGGTCGGCCAGGCGCGACTTGCCCGCCCCGCTGGGTCCGCCGAGGAGGACGACGACGGGTTCGGGCGGCAGCACCCGCGTAGTGTAGGCGCGATGCCCCTGCCGTCGCGCTCGAGCGAACCCGCCGGATCATGGGGCCGACCCGTGCTCGTCCTGCGGCAGTGGCCGACGGTCGTCGGCGGGGTCGTCGCCGTCCTGGCCGGCGCCGCGCTCGCGCTGTCCTCCCTCGCGGCGCGTGAGCCGTTCCCGCTCGTCTGGTGGGGTCTGGCCCTCGCCGGTCTCGGCTGGTTGCTCGCTGCCGGACCGCGGCTGGCGGTCCACGACCGCGGCCTGGTCATCCGCAACCCGCTGCGGACGGTCCGCGTGCCGTGGGAGCGCTTCGACCTCGCCACCGCGCGGTGGGTGCTCATCGTGTGGGCCGGTGACGTCAAGCACGAGGTGTTCGGCATCGTCTCGCACGCCGATCGCTCCGCCGGACGGGCCGGGTCGCCGACGGGCGGGGTGCTCGGTGGCGGTCGGCTGGCCGGCGCAGCGGACGAGCTGAGCGGCCGTCCCGGGGAGCGGGCCGCGCGCCCGAACGCCGGGCCGGGCCGGGACGCCCGCGGCCGGGTCACCCCCGGGGCCGCCGCCGCGCTCCTCACCGGCGCGCACGAGGACTGGGCCGAGGGCGTGGCCGAGGGAGTGCTCGTCCCGGACCCGGACGCCCGCGTCACGCGGAGCGTCGACCCGGTCGGGGCGCTCGCGGTCCTCGCCGTCCTCGCCGGGGCGCTCGGGATCACCGCCGCGATCCTCGCCTGAGGGCGGCCGGCCCGGTCCGGGCTCAGACGCGGGTCAGCGCCGCCGTCGCGGACCGGACCCGGCGCAGCCGGTCATCGGCCCGCCCCCGTGCCGCGGCGAGGTCCTCCCGGCCGACGACGGGTTCGATCGCCTCGAGGTAGACCTTGAGCTTCGGCTCGGTGCCCGACGGGCGGACGATGACGCGCGTGCCGTCCTCGAGGAACCAGCGCAGGCCCTCGGTCGGCGGCAGGACCGCCCCGTCCGCGCCGGGCCGGGGGTCGCGGAGGTCGTCCACCCGGGTCACGGCCGTCCCGGCGAGCTCGGTCGGCGGCGTCGCGCGCAGCCGGTCCATCACCGTGGCGATGAGGGCGAGGTCATCGACCCGGACGGAGAACGCGTCGGTCGCGTGGACGCCGTGCTGCTGGGCGAGGTCGTCGAGGACGTCGAGCAGCGAGCGGCCCTGGCTCTTGAGGATCGCGGCGAGCTCCGCGACGACCAGCGCCGCGGTGATCCCGTCCTTGTCGCGGACGACCTCGGGCGCGACGCAGTACCCGAGCGCCTCCTCGTAGCCGTAGTGCAGGCCCTCGACGCGGGCGATCCACTTGAAGCCCGTGAGGGTCTCGACGTGGCGGACCCCGACCTGCGCCGCCATCGAGGCGAGGAGCCGGGAGGAGACGATCGAGCACGCGAGGACGCCCCCGTCCGGGACCCCCCGGACGATGAGGTGCGAGGCCAGCAGCGCCCCCAGCTCGTCGCCGCGCAGCAGCCGCCAGCCGCCCTCGACCCGCGCGTCGGGCACCGCGGCCGCGCAGCGGTCGGCGTCCGGATCGCTCGCGACGACGAGGTCGGCCCCGATCTCCCGGGCCCGGGCGAGGGCGAGGTCGAGCGCGCCGTCCTCCTCGGGGTTGGGGAAGGCGACGGTCGGGAACGCGGGGTCGGGCTGCGCCTGCTCGGTGACGGCGATCGGCTCGGGGAAGCCCGCCTCGGCGAAGGCCCGCCGCACGGTCTCGCCGCCGACGCCGTGCAGGGCGGTGTGGACGACGGTGAGCTCGCGGGGGGCGCCGAACTCGGTCACGCCGACCGCCCGCTCGAGGTAGGCGTCGAGGACGTCATCGCCCGCGACCTCCCAGCCGTCGTCCGCCCGGGGGACGTCGGCGACCCGCGCGACGGCCGCGATGCGCCCGGCGATCTCCACGTCGACCGGCGGGACGATCTGGCTGCCGTCGCCGAGGTAGACCTTGTACCCGTTGTCGTCCTTGGGGTTGTGCGAGGCCGTGACCATGACTCCCGCGTCGGCGCCCAGGTGGCGGATGGCGAACGCGAGCACCGGCGTCGGCAGCGGCCGGGGGAGGACGATCGCCCGGCAGCCGGCGGCGGTGAGGACCGCGGCGGTGTCACGGGCGAAGTCGTCCGACCGGCGGCGAGCGTCGAGACCGACGACGACGGTCGGCCTGTCCGGCGCGTCGTGCCGCGCGAGCAGCCACGCGGCCAGACCCGCGGCGGCCCGGATGACGACGGCGCGGTTCATCCGGCGCGGGCCGGCACCGATCGTCCCGCGCAGCCCGGCCGTGCCGAACTCGAGCATCCCGGAGAAGCGGTCGGCGATCTCGGCGCGCGCGGCAGCCGCGACCGGCCCGCCCCGCTCCGAGAGGTCGACGAGCTGGTGCAGCTCGCCGCGGGTCTGCGGGTCGGGGTCGTCGTCGATCCACTCGCGCGCCGCGGCGAGGAGGTCGTCGGTCACGACCTCGCTCGCCCCGTCACCGTGACGGCCGACGTACGAGCCCCCCTCGCCGCTCATGCCGCGTCCTCGACGATCGCGCGGACGACGTCGGCGACGAGCCGGCCGCACCGGTCGGCGGCGGCCCGGCCCGCGGCGACGACCTCCGCGTGCGAGAGCGGGTCCGGCGAGATCCCCGCGGCGGCGTTCGTCACGAGGGAGATGCCCAGGACGTCCATCCCGGCCTCGCGGGCGGCGATCGCCTCGAGCGTCGTCGACATCCCGACGAGGTCACCGCCGATGATCCCGGCCATCGCGACCTCGGCCGGCGTCTCGTAGTGGGGTCCGCGGAACTGGACGTAGACGCCCTCGTCGAGCCCCGGGTCGACCGACCGCGCGAGCTCCCGCAGCCGCGGGGTGTACAGGTCGGTGAGGTCGACGAAGGTCGGCCCCTCGAGGGGGGAGTGCGCGGTGAGGTTGATGTGGTCGCGGATGAGCACCGGGGTCCCGGGACGCCACTCCGGTCGCAGGCCGCCGCAGCCGTTCGTCAGGACGATCGTCGACGCGCCGCAGGCCGCTGCGACCCGGACGGGGTGCACGACGGCGCGCACGCCACGGCCCTCGTAGAAGTGGGTGCGCGTGCCGAAGACGAGCACCCGCGCGTCGTGCCCGGAGACCCGGACCGAGCGGATCGTCCCGTGGTGGCCGGGCACGGCGGCGGGGTGGAAGCCCGGAACATCGGTGTTGGGGATCTCCGCGATCGTGTCGCCGACGAGGTCGGCCGCGCTCGCCCAGCCCGACCCGAGGACGAGGGCGATGTCGTGCCGCTCCGCACCCGTCCGCCGGGTGATGACGTCGGCGGCCTCGCAGGCCAGGGCGGTGGGGTCGGAGTCGTGCTCCGCCGTGGTCGTGGGCAGATCGCTGCTCATCTGCGCAGGCTAACCCGGGGTGGTTGGATGAGGCGGTGACCACACCGGCCGGCCCCAGCACCGTTCCCTCGCGCGTCGTCGTCGTCGGGGGTGGCCCCGGCGGCTACGAGGCCGCCCTCGTCGCGGCCCACCTCGGTGCGAGCGTCACCGTCGTCGACAGCGACGGCCTCGGTGGCGCGGCGGTCCTCACCGACTGCGTGCCGAGCAAGGCGCTCATCTCGACCGCCGACTACATGGCGCAGTTCGACAAGGCCGCCGACCTCGGGGTCGCGCTCGTCGACGACGACGGCGACGAGATCGCCGACTCGTCGGCCGAGCTGGGCGCGATCAACCGCCGGATCCTCCGGCTCGCGAGGGCGCAGTCGGCCGACATCGAGGGGCGCCTGAAGGAGGTCGGGATCGCGGTCGTCCACGGCCGCGGCCGCCTCGCGGGTCCGGGCACGGTCGAGGTGCTCGACGAACGGATCGACCCCGTCGAGCCGGTCGAGGGAGCGCCCGCAGACGCGACCGACGCCGCGCCGGCGCGGACGCTGCAGGCCGACGTCGTCCTCCTGGCCACGGGGGCGACCCCGCGGACGATGGCCACCGCCGAGCCCGACGGGGAGCGCATCCTCACGTGGCAGCAGGTGTACGCGCTCAGCGAGCTGCCCGAGCACGTCGTCGTCGTCGGCTCCGGTGTCACGGGGGCCGAGCTCGCCGAGGCCTACCTCGGGCTCGGCGCGAAGGTCACCCTCGTCTCCTCCCGCGAGCGGGTCCTGCCCGGCGAGGACCCCGACGCGGCGCAGCTCATCGAGGACGTCTTCCGCGGACGCGGGATGGAGGTGCTCTCGCGGTCGCGGATGTCCTCGGTCGTCCGGGACTGCGATCGTGTGCTCGTGACGCTCGAGGACGGGCGCACGATCGAGGCCTCGCACGCGATCCTCGCCGTCGGCTCCGTCCCGCGGACGGCCGACCTGGGCCTCGAGGACGTCGGCGTGGCGACGAGCCCGAGCGGGCACATCACCGTCGACCGCGTCTCACGCACCACCGTGCGCGGGGTGTACGCGGCCGGTGACTGCACGGGCGTCCTGCCGCTGGCCTCCGTCGCCGCGATGCAGGGGCGGATCGCGATGGCCCATGCGCTCGGCGACGCCGTGGCCCCGATCGACCTGCGCGTCGTCTCCGCCAACATCTTCACCGACCCCGAGATCGCCACGGTCGGGGTCTCCCAGAAGGACGTCGACGAGGGCACGGTCGAGGCGGAGGTGGCGGTGCTGCCGCTGCCGCGCAACCCGCGGGCGAAGATGCTGGGGATCCGCGAGGGCTTCGTCAAGCTCTTCTGCCAGCCGAACTCCGGGACGGTGCTCGGCGGGGTCGTCGTCGCCCCGCGCGCGTCGGAGCTCATCTACCCCGTGACCCTGGCGGTCCAGCACCGGCTGAACGTCGACCAGATGGCGAGCACCTTCACCGTGTACCCGAGCCTGTCGGGTTCCATCGCGGAGGCGGCCCGTCAGCTGCACCCCACCCGCGACTGACCGCGTCGCCCACCGACCACCCCCGACCGGACCGACGAAGGAGACCACGATGCCCGAGCAGGACCCGAGCGAGAACCTCGTGCCGAGCAGCATCGACGACGCGCAGCCCGCCCCTGCGGACCGCGACGGCGACGGCGTGCCGTCACCCAACCCGCTGCCCGGGACGGGAGACCCGGAGCCGGGCGACGACGTCGACGCCGTGACCCCGGGTGAGGGCAAGGGCGGCGCCCCGCAGGAGACCCCCGGCGTCCCGAACGTCCGCACCCGCCCCGAGTCGTCCGACGGCGAGCCGGCGGAGAGCGGCCCGGGCTCGTCGGGGCGCACCCACCTCGGCGGCGACGTCGACGGCGACCCGCAGACGCACACGACCGTGCGCTGAGGGACTCGCCCCCACCCGCCGACGACGAGGGCCCCGCACCGGATCGGTGCGGGGCCCTCGTCGTGGCCCGGGCCGGACGTCAGTCCTTGAGCTCGCAGAGGACGGCGCCGCTGCTGACGGTCTCGCCGATCGTCGCGTTGAGCCCGGTGACCGTCCCCGCCTTGTGGGCGTTGATCGGCTGCTCCATCTTCATCGCCTCGACGACGACGACGAGGTCACCCTCGGCGACCTCCTGGCCCTCCTCGACGGCGCACTTGACGATGGTGCCCTGCATCGGCGCGGTCACGGCGTCGCCCGAGGCCGCAGCCCCCGCCTTGCCGCCACCGGCGCGCTTCGGGGCCTTCTTCTTCGCCGTGCCGCCCCCGCCGCCGAGCGAGAGCCCGCCGGGCAGGACGACCTCGATGCGGCGACCGCCGACCTCGACGGTGACCTTCTGGCGCTCCTCGGGCTCCGCAGCCTCGCCCGCGCCGCCGGAGAAGGGAGCGATGTCGTTGACGAACTCGGTCTCGATCCAGCGGGTGTGCACCGAGAACGCCTCGTCCGGGTCCGCCGGGGCGAACGCCGGGTCGGAGACGACCTTGCGGTGGAAGGGCAGGACCGTGGCCATGCCGTCGACGACGAGCTCGTCGAGGACGCGGCGGGACCGCTCGAGCGCCTCCTGGCGCGTCCGGCCGGTGACGATGAGCTTGGCGACCATCGAGTCGAAGGCGCCGGCGACGGTGTCGCCCTCGACGACACCGGCGTCCCAGCGGACGCCCGGCCCGGAGGGGACGCTCATCCGCGTCACGGTGCCGGGGGCCGGCAGGAAGCCGCGTCCGGCGTCCTCGCCGTTGATCCGGAACTCGAAGGAGTGGGCGTGCGGCGTCGGGTCGCCGAACGAGAGGGCCTCGCCGTCAGCGATGCGGAACTGCTCCCGGACGAGGTCGATGCCCGTGACCTCCTCGGTCACCGGGTGCTCGACCTGGAGGCGGGTGTTGACCTCGAGGAAGGAGATCGTGCCGTCCTTGGCGACGAGGTACTCGCAGGTCCCGGCGCCGACGTAGCCGGCCTCCTTGAGGATCGCCTTCGACGCGCGGACGAGCTCGTCGTGCTGCTCGTCGGTGAGGAACGGGGCCGGGGCCTCCTCGACGAGCTTCTGGTTGCGGCGCTGCAGGGAGCAGTCACGGGTGCTGACGACGACGACGTTGCCGTGCTGGTCGGCCAGGCACTGGGTCTCGACGTGGCGCGGGCTGTCGAGGAACTTCTCGACGAGGCACTCGCCGCGGCCGAAGGCGGTCACGGCCTCGCGGACGGCGGAGTCGAACAGCTCCGGGATCTCCTCCATCGTCCGAGCGACCTTGAGGCCGCGGCCACCGCCGCCGTAGACGGCCTTGATCGCGATGGGCAGGCCGAACTCCTGGGCAAGGGCGACGATCTCGTCCGCGTCCTTGACGGGGTCCTTCGTGCCCGGGGCGAGCGGGGCGTTCGCCTTGACGGCGATGTGCTTGGCCTTGGCCTTGTCGCCCAGGGCGTCGATCGCTGCCGGGCCGGGGCCGATCCACGTCAGACCGGCGTCGATGACCTTCTGGGCGAACTCGGCGTTCTCGGACAGGAAGCCGTAGCCGGGGTGGACGGCGTCCGCGCCCGACTGCTTCGCGACCTCGATCAGCTTGTCCTGGAGCAGGTAGCTGTCACCCGGGGTCGAACCGCCGAGGGCGTACGCCTCGTCCGCGACCTTCACGTGCAGGGCGTCGCGGTCGGGGTCGGCGTACACGGCCACGGAGCTCAGGCCGTGGTCGGTGCAGGCGCGGGCGATGCGGACGGCGATCTCGCCGCGGTTCGCGATGAGGACTTTGCTGATGGCCATGGGCGGCAGCCTAGCCCGCCCCCCGGTGCCGCGACCGGGTCGGTTCGAGGGGTGGGCGCACTAGTACCGCGCCGACCCGGAGGCGCAGGCGGGGGCACCGGCCGGGGCCGCGGCGAGGGCCGTTCGGGCCCGGTGACGGGCGAGGTTCCACCCGAGCAGGCCGTCCGCCGAACCACGGTTCTCCGCGAGGCCGGCGACGGCGCGTGCGCAGCTCTTCACCGGCTCCGGGAGGTCGCTGCCCAGCACGGTCGGCGCGGCGTCGTGGCCGAGCTGGCCCAGGTGGACCGCGTCGATCCGGCCGGTGTCGTGGAAGCGCGCGATGTTCCGCTCGGCGACGAATGCCGGCACGTTCCCGCAGGACCAGAGGGCGACGAGGGCCGCCCCGCTCGCCAGTGCGGTCCGCCCCAGGTGGGCTCGCAGCGCCGGTCGGACGATGGTGACCAGCGTCGCGACGAGCAGCAGCCCGAGCCAGATCTCGATGAGGTCGGCCGAGACGCGCGTGACGGTCCAGACGAACGCCCCCTGGTAGAGCGCCATCCGGTGCAGCGCCGAGGCGACGAGGGTCAGCCCGAGGACGCACAGCGAGCCGAGCATGACCTGCATCGTCATCCGGTCGCGTGGTCGGTCGGCGCGGCCCCACGTCCGCACCCCGGCGACGAGGCCGAGGACGAGGGCGGTCGCGAGGGTCAGCTGGGCGAACCCCTGCCGGGCGTACTCGGCGTACGTCAGGCCGGTCGTCGCCAGCACGTACCCGTGCCCGCCGACCATCCCGGCCGTCTGGGCGATGAGAAAAGCCGTGAGGACGGTGAGCGCGACGCCCACGGGGATCTGCCACTCCAGCGGCGGGATCCGGCGCGCCGTCAGTGCGCCGGGCCGGGCGGCGTCGACGGCCGGCGGGTTGATGGCGAGGTACAGGCCGGCAAGCAGCACGGCGGCGACGGAGATCCCGACGACCGCGCGGGCGAGGAGCAGCGCGTCGACCGATGGGACGAGCCGCCCCGCCCACGAGCCGAGGACCGCGTCGGCCGAGGCGAGCAGCCCGCCGAGGACGACGAGGACGGCGAGGCTCGCGACGGTCGTCCGCAGCACCGCCACGCCGTTGCGCATCCGACCGAGCGCGCTGGCCGTCCGGCCCAGCAGAGGCAGGCCGCGCAGGGCGGCCAACGGCCAGGCGAGCGCCGAGAGCACCATGCCCACGACGTGCGTCGCTCCGGTGCACGCGACGGCACCGAGCACGAGCGCGACGAGCAGCGCGACGACGGGGTACGTCATGTCGTCCCGCAGCACGGTGGGCAGGATCAGCAGGAGTCCGAGGGCGACCGTCAGCAGGGACCAGCGGCTCCACCGGCGCGGCGAGGCGAGCCACATCGCCGCGGCACCGGCGAGGAGGGTGACGAAGGCGCCGAGGCCGACGCGGTGACCGGGGACGGCGATCGCGGCGAGCAGACCGACGAGGGCGGCGACGAGGACCAGCCGGGGCTGGGGCGCCGTGACCCGCTCGGCCCATACGTCACGGGCTCGGGCGGAGGACGCGGGCGGCGGGGTGACGGACATGGCCGGACGGTACCGAGTCGAGCGGGAAGGCACCGGGGAGCGGGCTGGGGGCAGGCTGGACGCGCACGGGTGGCGCGGCCGGACAACCGTGGACCGCCGGGGCGACCGGCTCAGACGGGCATGAGGCGGCTGACGAAGGTCCGCAGCTGCTCGATGGTGCGGACCTCGTGCATGTCGACGACCGCGGAGTACGCCGAGGCGACCGAGTCGCCGGAGTCCCACTGGCCCACCGGCTCGGGGTTCAGCCACAGGACCCGGCGGGACCGGGCGACGATCTCCCGGAGCGCGTCGACGTTCGGGTCCGTCCCGTTCGTCCGGGCGTCGCCGAGGACGAGCACCGTCGTGCGGGGGGTGAGCGCGTCGCCCCAGAGCTCGATCATGTCGGCCAGGGCGGTCCCGTAGTCGCTGCTCCCGTGGTGACGCGCCATCGTCGCCGTCGTCGCGACGAGCGCGCGCACGTCGTCCCCGGGTGCGCTGGCGCGGACCTGCTCGGTGATCTCGTCGACGGTGTTGACGAAGCCGAAGAAGCGCACCCGACGGAACCGACCCGACAGCGCCCGCAGCAGCAGCATGGAGAACCGGCTGAAGGCGAGGACCGAGCCCGACATGTCGCACAGCAGGACGACATCGGGCCGGGTGCGGTGTCGGCGGCGGTACACCGGTCGGACGGGGACGCCTCCGGTCGCCATCGCGGCCCGGAGGGTGCGCCGGATGTCGACGGCACCGCGCGAGGCCCGCTTCTGCCGGGCGGCGAGCCGGGTCGCCAGGCGCCGGGCGAGCGGGTCGATGAGGGCCTCGAGCTCGGCGGCCTCGGCGCTCCCGGTGAGGAGGAAGTCGCGGCGCTCGGCGGAGGGGCGCACCCCGTGGCGGGACAGGCGCTCGGTGCCCCGCGCCTCGGCGTTGCGGCGGGTGGCCTCCGTCTCGACCCGGCGCCGGGAGGGGGCCGCCCCGGGCCGCGCCCTTACCCACCGCCCACGGTGCCGGCGAGGCGGGTCTTTTAAAACTCTTAGTCTCCCGCCCACGAGAAAGAGGAGGAAGGTAGTGGGTGGCGGTGTGACGGAAGAGAAAAAAAGAAGACGACAGATAGTAGGTGTAGTGATGAGGA
>NZ_LT985196.1:1285660-1336458 GCF_900289115.1 Janibacter massiliensis
CTGACCCATGCGCCCGCTCGATGTCTCCCTCTCGTAGCCTCTCTTTCTCCTTTTTTTTTGTCCATCCTCCTGCCCCCCCCTCGCTCTACCCCTCTCTATTCGTCGGCAGCGTCAGATGTGTATAAGCGCCAGGGGCCCGGCGCAGCGCCGCCGCGATCGCGGTCTGCGGGGCGAGGGCGTCGAGCGCGCGGCGGGCCGAGTGGCTCCCGGAGCTCGCGTCGTTCCCGACCCGGCCGAGCTCGTCCACGGCGCGCGCGGCAAGCCGGTCGAGCGCGCCGTCGTCCTGCCGCGCGAGCGCGTCGACGAGCTGCTCGAGCAGGGCGGCCGCCCGAGCCCGGACCGCCCGGCCGTCACGGGGCCGGGCGATCGGCTCCAGGGGTGGCACCCCCGTCCGGGCCCCGACCGCGGCGGGGAAGTGGATGTCGAAGACCTGGTCGAACGTCTCCCGCTGCCCCTCGCGGTGCAGGGTCGCGGCGGCGATCCCGGAGCGCAGGCGCTCGCGGTCGTCCAGGCCGAGGACGGTGATCACGGCCGCGGCGTCGGCGAGCTCGCTCGGCCCGGCATCGATCCCGTGCAGCCGCAGCGCCCGGCCGAGTGCGACGAGCCGCCCCGCGAGCGGGTCCGTGCTGCTCGCCGCGTCAGGCGCCATCGAGCGGGCGGTCGAGGTCAAGGGTCCGCACGGCGGTCTCGACGTCCTCCCGGTGCTTGAGGAGGACCCCGAGGGTGCGTCGCACGGTGGCGGGATCGAGGTCGGGCGAGTCCGCCCCGAGCGCGATGAGCGTGCGGGCCCAGTCGACCGTCTCGGACACCGACGGCGACTTCCGCAGCCGCATCCGGCGCAGGGCCGCGACGAGGCGGACGACCGATGCCGCGAGGGCATCGTCGATGCCCGGGACCGACAGCCGGACGATCCGCTCCTCGAGGCCCGCTTCGGGGTAGTCGATGTGGAGGTAGAGGCAACGACGGCGCAGCGCCTCGGACAGCTCCCGGGTCGCGTTCGAGGTGAGGACGACGAACGGGCGGTGCGCGGCGCGGATCGTCCCGAGCTCGGGGACGGTCACCTGGAAGTCCCCGAGGACCTCCAGCAGCAGCCCCTCGATCTCGACGTCGGCCTTGTCGAGCTCGTCGATGAGCAGCACGGTGGGCCGCGGGGAGCGGATGGCCTTGAGCAGCGGGCGGTCCAGGAGGAACTCGTCGGTGAAGAGGTCGTCGCGCACGGTCGACCAGTCGGCCTCGTCGGCGCCGCGCGCGTCGTGGTGGGCCCCGGCGGCGGTGATCCGCAGCAGCTGCTTGGCGTGGTTCCACTCGTACAGCGCGCGGGCCTCGTCGATGCCCTCGTAGCACTGGAGCCGGACGAGCTCTGCCTCCGTCGCCCGCGCGACCGCCGTGCTCAGTGCGGTCTTCCCGACGCCCGCCGGCCCCTCGACGAGCAGCGGCTTGCCGAGCGCGTCCGCCAGGAGAACCGTCGTCGCGATCTCCTCGCTCGCGAGGTAACCCACCCCCGCGAGGGCATCGGTCACGGCCTCGACGGAGGCGAAGCGGCGGTCGGTCGTCGGTCGGTCCACGGCTGCGACCCTATGCGGGACGCGACGGACCGCGCTGATCGATACCGTGTGGTCGACCGGGCCGAGGAGAGGAACCGACGTGGCAGACGAGGGCGAGCTGCGGCAGCGGATCGACCGCCTGCGGGCAATGGTCGCCGATCGCGATCGCAAGATCGCCCGCATGGACAACCAGCTCCGCGAGACGACCGACTGGGTCCGAGACCCCGAGCCGGTCGTCGCCCTCCCTGACGACGTCGAAGAGACGATCCGGCGGGTCCGCGAGGAGCGGCTGACGTACCTGCCCGAGGCCGAGCTGCGGGCCCTGGCCCGTCTGGCCGCCGCGCTGCCGGTGGGCGGCCGCGGCTGCGTCATCGAGGCCGGCGCCGCGCTGGGCGGGTCCTCGATCGTCCTCGGCTCCGCGCTGCGGGGGTCACGTCCGCTGTACGTCCACGACGTCTTCGGTCTCATCCCGCCGCCGTCCGAGCGTGACGGGACGGACGTGCAGGCGCGCTACGCGTCGATCGCCGCGGGGGAGTCGAAGGGGCTCGGTGGTGACACGTACTACGGCTACCGCGAGGACCTCGTCGGCGAGGTGCGGGAGTCGTTCGCCCGGCTCGGGGTGCCCGTCGAGCAGAACGACGTGCACCTCGTGCAGGGGCTGTTCGAGGACACGGTCACCGGCGACGAGCCAGTCGCCCTCGCCCACCTCGACGGGGACTGGTACGACTCGACGATGGTCTGCCTCGAACGGATCGTCCCGCGGCTGGTGCCCGGGGGCCGGGTCGTCGTCGACGACTACTGGTTCTGGTCCGGCGCCCGCGAGGCGGTCCGGGACTTCCTCGCCCGTACGCCTGGCCTGCGTGCCGAGTACCGGGCGCGCGTCCACCTCGTCCGGGAGGGCTGAGCCGTGGGCTTCGTCAACCCCTCCCGCGAGCACGCCCGCCGGTTCGCCGAGCGGGCGGCGGCCCGCGGGACCGACCGCACTTTCCGGGTGCTCGACGCGGGCGCCGGCTCGGCGCCGTACGCCGACCTCTTCGCCCACGTGACGTACGAGACGGCGGATGTCTGCCTCACCGAGGGCAAGGACTACTCCCACATCACGTACCGGGCGGACGTCGTCGACCTGCCCGTGCCGGACGCCTCCTACGACCTCGTGTGGTGCTCGCAGACCCTCGAGCACGTGCGCGACCCGGATGTCGCGCTCGCCGAGCTCCGCCGGGTGCTGCGTCCCGGAGGCGAGGCCTGGCTCACGGCGCCCTTCTTCTACGAGGAGCACGAGAAGCCGTGGGACTTCTGGCGCTTCAGCCGGTACGGCTGGGCCGAGCTCGCGCAGCGCGCCGACCTCGAGGTCGTCGAGATCGAGCCCATGGAGGGCTTCTACGGGATGCTCGCCTACGCCCTGCTCATGGGCGGTCGCCAGCTGCCGGACGAGCTCGCCGAGGGCCGGCGGGCGATGACCCGGATGTCGAAGCGGTTCGCCGAGCTCGACCTCGCCGACAAGCGCACCGACATCGGGATGTGCAAGAACTACCAGGTGATCCTGCGCCGCCCGGTCGACCGCGCCCGCTGATCACCCGGCGTCGCCGGTGACGACGTCGAACCATCCGACGCCGATCTCCGCGAGCAGCTCGCGCAGCAGGGGGAGGGAGAGTCCGACGACGGTGCTGGGGTCGCCCTCGACGCCCCGGACGAAGGGCGCACCGAGCCCGTCGAGGGTGAACGCCCCGGCGACGCGCAGCGGCTCGCCCGTGGCGACGTAGGCGTCGATCTCGGCGTCCGTGGGCTCGGCGAAGTGTACGGTCGTCGAGGACGTCGCGCCGAAGGTCGCGCCGGTGCCACCAGCGTCATCGCCGCGCTCGTCGACGATCCAGTGGCCGGTGTGCAGCACACCCTCCCGTCCGCGCATCGTGCGCCAGCGCTCCACCGCCTCCGCGGCGTCGGCGGGCTTGCCGTGGATCTCACCGTCGATCTCGAGGACGGAGTCGCAGCCGAGGACCACCGCGTCCTCCTCGACGTGCGCCGCAACGTCCTCGCACTTGGCTCGGGCGAGCAGGAGCGCGACGTCGGCCGGCTCGAGATCGCCGAAGCGCGCACGGGCGTCGGCCTCCACCGCGGGCTCGTCGACGTCGCTGACGCGGACGTCGGGCGCGACCCCGACCTGTCGGAGGAGGCTCGCCCGGGCGGGGGAGGCGGAGGCAAGGACGATGGTCATGGGGCCCACGCGGCGACGGTACCCCGGTGACGCGGGGACGCTCGCGCACCGGCCCGGGGATTTGACCGCGGTGAAAGGTGACCGCCAGGTAACCAAGCGATCTACGATCGGGGCACCGCGGTGTCCGCCGGGCCCGCCACTTCAACGACGAAGAGGAATCCCACGATGCGCCATTCCACCCGCACCCAGCCCGCACTCGCCGCCGGTCTCGCCGCGCTCGGCCTCGTCGCCGTCAGCGGGGCGGCCGCCCACGCCGGCGTCGCCGACGTCGAGGGGACGGCGGGTGCCCAGTCGATCCTCGGCCAGCCCGAGGCGCCCCGCCCGGCGTTCTACGAGCCGCCCGCGGACATCTCGGGCACCCCCGGCCAGATCATCCGATCCGCGGACGCGCCGCTGCTGCTCGACCCGCTCAAGCTGTCCGCGAGCACGGTGAGCGCCACCCGCGTCATGTACTCCTCGACCGACCGCCTCGGACGGCCGATCGCGGTCACCGGGACGATCTTCGTGCCGAAGACGGCGTGGACCGGTCCCGGCAAGCGCCCGGTCATCTCCTACGCCCCGGGTACGCAGGGCATGGCGGACCGCTGCGCGCCCTCGCGTCAGATGGCCGAGGGTTTCGAGTACGAGGGCATCTTCGCCGCAGGCCTCATCGCCGCCGGGTACGCCGTCGCGATGACGGACTACCAGGGCCTCGGGACCGACGGCTCGCACACGTACATGAACCGTGAGGTCCAGGGCCGGGTCGTGCTCGACATGGCGCGCGCCGCGAAGAGCGTCCCCGGCGCCGGCCTGTCCGACAGCCCCGTCGGGATCACCGGGTACTCCCAGGGCGGCGGGGCCGCTGCCTCGGCGGCCGAGCTGACCTCCACCTACGCCCCTGACCTGAACGTCAAGGGTGTCGTCGCCGGCGCCGTGCCCGCCGACCTCGGCCCGGTCGGGGCCAACCTCGACGGGTCGTTCTTCGTCGGCTTCCTCGGGTACGCGCTCATCGGGCTCGCCGCCGGGTACGACATCGACATGGCGCCGTACCTCAACGAGGCCGGGGCGACGACGCTCAAGGGCATCGAGAACACCTGCGTGCTCGAGGTGACGAAGTACGCGGGGACGAAGTCGTCGACCCTCACGGCGGACGGTCGCCCGCTCACGGCGTACTTCGACGAGGAGCCCTTCAAGTCCGTCCTCGCGGACAACAAGATCGGCAACCGTAAGCCGGCGCCGCCCGTCCTCGTCACGCACTCGCTCGCCGACGACGTCATCCCGTACTCGGTCGGCCGCGCGATGGCCAAGAGCTGGTGCGAGAAGGGCGCGAACGTCCGGTTCCGCCCGATCCTCGCCCCGACGCACATCGGCGGCGCGCTCCCGACGTCCACGGATGCGCTCCTGTTCTTCAAGGCGCGCTTCGCCGGGGTCAAGCAGCTGAGCAACTGCTGGGCGCTGAGCTGACGCACGCGCGGTGACGACACCGGCCCCGGTCCCGCGAGTGCGGGGCCGGGGCCGGTGTCGTGAGGTCAGCGGGGCAGGCCGGAGGCCCACCACCCGCCCGGACCGGGGTGGACCGGGTGGCGGACGAGGCGGGCCCGGTCGGTCCATCGGGACGGGCGGGGAGCCTCCTGCGGCTCCCCGCCGCCGAGTCCGGCGAGGATCGCCGTGAGCACGGCGATCTCCTCCGCGCTCGCGTTCCCGAGGACCTGGAGGACGGGGCCGGCCTGGTCGGCCGCAGTGTCGTTCGGGGCGGCGGTCACAGCGGGATGTTCCCGTGCTTCTTGGCCGGGAGCGTCGCCCGCTTCGTCCGCAGCGCCCGCAGCGCACGCGTGACGTTCATCCGGGTGTTGCTCGGCGTGATGACCGTGTCGATGTACCCGCGCTCGGCCGCGACGTACGGGTTGGCCAGGGCGTCCTCGTACTCGGTGATGAACGCCTGGCGCGCGGCCTCGACGTCCTCGCCCTTCTCCTGAGCCTCCGCGAGCTGCTTGCGGTAGAGGATGTTCACCGCGCCCTGCGCGCCCATGACGGCGATCTGCGCGGTCGGCCACGCGAGGTTGATGTCCGCCCCGAGGTGCTTGGAGCCCATGACGTCGTAGGCGCCGCCGTACGCCTTGCGCGTGATGACGGTGACGAGCGGGACCGTCGCCTCGGAGTAGGCGTAGATGAGCTTCGCGCCGCGGCGGATGATGCCGTCCCACTCCTGGTCGGTGCCCGGGAGGAAGCCCGGCACGTCGACGAAGGTGAGGACCGGCACGTTGAACGCGTCGCACGTCCGCACGAAGCGGGCGGCCTTCTCGGAGGCGTCGATGTCGAGCGTCCCGGCGAACTGCATCGGGTTGCTCGCGACGACGCCGACGCTGCGGCCCTCGACCCGGCCGAAACCGATGATGAGGTTCGGGGCGAAGAGCGGCTGGACCTCGAGGAACTCGCCGTCGTCGAGCACCTTCTCGATGACGGTGTGCATGTCGTACGGGGTGTTCGGGCTGTCCGGGATGAGCGTGTCGAGCTCGAGGTCCTCGGCCGTGACGGTGAGGTCCTGCTCCTCGCCGAAGACCGGCGGCTCCTCCATGTTGTTGCTCGGCAGGTACGACAGGAGCGCCTTGACGTACTCGATGGCGTCGTCCTCGTCGGTGCCCATGTAGTGCGCGACGCCCGACTTCGTGTTGTGCGTGCGCGCCCCGCCGAGATCCTCGAAGGCGACGTCCTCGCCGGTGACGGTCTTGATGACGTCCGGGCCCGTGATGAACATGTGCGAGGTCTGGTCGACCATGACCGTGAAGTCGGTGACGGCCGGCGAGTACACGGCGCCGCCCGCGCACGGGCCCATGATGAGCGAGATCTGGGGGATGACGCCCGAGGCGTGGACGTTCCGGCGGAAGATCTCGCCGTAGAGGCCGAGGGAGGCGACGCCCTCCTGGATCCGGGCGCCACCGGAGTCGTTGAGGCCGATGACCGGGCAGCCGGTCTTCATCGCCAGGTCCATGACCTTGCAGATCTTCTCGCCGAAGACCTCGCCGAGCGAGCCGCCGAAGACGGTGAAGTCCTGGGCGAAGACGCAGACGGGGCGGCCGTCGACCGTGCCGTAGCCGGTGACGACGCCGTCGCCGTACGGGCGGTTCTTCTCCTGCCCGAACGCGGTGCTGCGGTGGCGGGCGTACTTGTCGAGCTCGATGAACGAGCCCTCGTCGAGGAGCTTCTCGATGCGCTCGCGGGCCGTCATCTTGCCCTTGGCGTGCTGCTTCTCGACCGCACGCTCGGAGCCGGCGTTCGCGACCTCCGCCACGCGGCGCTTGAGGTCAGCCAGCTTGCCCGCGGTGGTGTGGGTGTCGATGTCCTGCGGGACGTCGGTCCCCCCGATCGCCGTGGCGTCGGTCGTCTGCACGTCGGTGGTCTCGGCCATGGGGGTGAGCCTATCGTCGGAAGGGTGGACGATCGCCTCGACCTCTCCCACGTGAGACGCCGGTTCGGAGCCGAGGGGGACGGTCCGATCGGCGCGTGGACGTCCGTGACGGTCCTCGAGCGGGTCGGGTCGAGCAACGTCTGGTTGCGGGAGCACGGACGGGTCGGTGACGTCGTCGTCGCGCTCGAGCAGACCGCCGGGCGGGGACGGCTCGGGCGGGTCTGGGACCACGTCCCGGGTGCGGGCCTGGCGGTCTCGGCGATGCTGCCGCGGCCGGTCGGCGCCGACGACCTGCCCGTCGTCCCGCTGCGGGTCGGGCTCGCGCTGCATCGGGCGGTCGGCGCCCTCGGCCTGCGCACGACCGCGCTCAAGTGGCCCAACGACCTCCTCGCCGCCGACGGCCGCAAGCTCGCCGGTGTCCTGTGCGAGCTGACGCCTGCGGGGGTCGTCGCCGGATGGGGGCTCAACCTCGCCCACGAGGCCGACCAGCTGCCCGTCCCGGAGGCGACCTCCCTCCGGCTCGCGGGCCTGAGCACCACCCGGGAGGAGGTCCTGGCCGCCTGGCTCGCCGAGACCGAGGTCCTGCTGACGATGCCGCGCACGGCGGTGCTCGAGGAGTACCGCCGGGCGTGCGCGACGGTGGGCTCGCAGGTCGCGGTGACCCTGCCCGGTGGAGAGGTGCTCGCCGGGGTCGCTGGCGGGCTCGACGAGATCGGGCGCCTTCGCGTTCGGGTCGGGGAGCGGTGGGTTACGGTGGGCTCTGGTGACGTGGTTCACACCAGGATGACCCGGCGACCGGAGGAGAGGCCCGAGGATGACGGCCCAGCCCCGCCCGCCGCAGACCCCGGCTGAGCGACCCAGGGTCGAGCTGGACCGCGACTCGATCGAGCTCGCCCTCCTCGGGCCGCCGACGACCATGGGGCGCCGCGACGTGTCCCGGGCCACCGGGGCCAGCATCCTCACCGCTCGACGCTTCTGGCACGCGATGGGGTTCCCGCTCGTCCAGGACGAGGACGCGCTCTTCACCGAGGCCGACCGCACGGCCCTGGCCGACGTCGGTGCGCTCGTGCGCGCGGGGGCCGTCGACGAGGAGCTCGCCCTCGCGATGACGCGGGCCCTTGCCCGCACGATGGACCGGCTCGCCCTGTGGCAGACCCAGCTGACGGCCGAGTACGTCGCGGGGGCGGACCCGGTGGACGACGAGGCCGCCTCGGCGACGCGTGGTCCCGCGGGGCTCGACCCCGAGACGGCGGCGGACGCGGCGGTGCTCATCACCTCGCTCGCCGACGACATCGAGCCGCTCGTCACCTACGTCTGGCGCCGCCAGCTCGCCCAGGCGGTCTCGCGCATGCTCTCGGACGCCACCCCGGAGGCCGAGTCCGGAGGCATGGTGCGGGCGGTCGGGTTCGCCGACCTCGTCGGGTTCACGGCGATCGTCAACCGCCTGAGCGAGCGTGAGCTCGGTGTCCTCGTCCAGCGCTTCGAGGTGCTGTGCTCGGACGTCGTCACGGCCCACGGGGGCCGGGTCGTCAAGACCGTGGGCGACGAGGTGATGTTCCAGACGACGACGGTCGGGACGGCGGCCGCGATCGCCACGGACCTCGTCGCGGCGATCGGCGAGGACGACCTCCTGCCCCCGGTGCGCCTGGGGATGGCGCTGGGTGCGGTGCTGCCGCGCCTGGGGGACGTGTTCGGGACGACGGTCAACCGGGCGAGCCGGCTGACGGCGGTCGCCGAGCCCGGCATGATCCTCGTCGACGACGCCTTCGCCGGGGAGATCGGCAACGTCTCGGGATTCGTCGCGGTGACGGACCGGCCCCGAGAGCTGCGCGGGATCGGCGAGGTCGTGCCCTCGCGGCTCACGCGCTCGCGCGGCGCCCGGGCCGAGGACGGTCCCGCGCGTTTCCCGCTGGGCGCCCCGCACTGACGACCGCGCCCCGAGCCCAGCGGCGCCGGGTCGGAACGGGCCGGGCGTGTCCCTCCTGACGGATATCCTCGCGGCCGTGACATCTCCCGAGCCCACGAGCACCGCCCGGCGCGCCCCCGGTGGCTTCCCCGTCGTCGGTATCGTCGGTGGTGGCCAGCTCGCCCGGATGTGCGCCGGGCCGGCCGCCGAGCTCGGCCTCACCCTCTCCGTCCTGTCGGAGTCTCCGGAGGCGGCGGCGGCGCTCGTCGTCCCGCACGCGCCGGTCGGTGACCACACCGACGTCGAGACGGTCCGTGCCTGGGCGCGCGGCTGCGACGTCGTCACCTTCGACCACGAGCACGTCCCGCAGGAGGTCCTCGCCGCCCTCGTCTCCGACGGGGTCGCGGTGCATCCGGGGCCGGAGGCCCTGCGGCACGCCCAGGACAAGCTCGTCATGCGCGAGGCGCTGACCGCCCTCGGCCTGCCCTGCCCGCGGTGGACCCGCGCAAGGGACCTGGCGACCGTCGACGCGTTCGCGGCGCAGGTCGGCGACGTCGTCGTCAAGACCCCGACCGGGGGGTACGACGGCAAGGGCGTGCTCCTCGTCCGCCGGGACGACGCCCGCGCGCGCGCCACTCTGGAGAACTGGGTCGCCCGGGCGGACGGCGCCGACCTGCTCGTCGAGGAGGCCGTCGCGTTCGAGCGCGAGCTCGCCGTCCTCGTCGCCCGGAGCCCGAGCGGGCAGGCCT
This sequence comes from Janibacter massiliensis, assembly GCF_900289115.1. GTDB lineage: Bacteria > Actinomycetota > Actinomycetes > Actinomycetales > Dermatophilaceae > Janibacter_A > Janibacter_A massiliensis. The sequence continues at coordinate 1,295,457 of NZ_LT985196.1, forward strand.
CCGCGTGGCCGGTCGTGGAGACGGTCCAGACCGACGGCATCTGCACCGAGGTCCTCGCGCCGGCACCCGGGGTCACCGAGGACGAGGCCGCGCAGGCCATGGCGATCGGTCTCGAGGTGGCCGGCGCGCTCGAGGTCACCGGCGTGCTCGCCGTCGAGCTCTTCGAGGTCGTCATCGACGGGGAGCACGGGCTGCTCGTCAACGAGCTCGCGATGCGCCCGCACAACTCGGGCCACTGGACGATGGACGGCGCGGTGACGGGGCAGTTCGAGCAGCACCTGCGCGCCGTCCTCGACCTGCCGCTCGGCGACCCGTCGGCGCGCGCGCCGTGGACGGTCATGGCGAACGTCCTCGGGGGCGAGCCCACCGACCTCTACCCGACGTACCGCCACCTCATGGCCCGCGATCCCGGGCTGCGCCTGCACCTCTACGGCAAGGGCGTCCGTCCCGGCCGGAAGATCGGCCACGCGACGGTCTTCGGGGACGACCTGGCCTCCTTGCGCGACCGGGCCCGCCATGCGGCCGACTACATCGAAGGAGTCATCGATGAGTGACACCCAGCCCCTGGCCGGGATCGTCATGGGCAGCGACAGCGACTGGCCGACGATGGAGGCCGCGGCCCGGGCGCTGACCGAGCTCGACGTACCGCACGAGGTCGACGTCGTCTCCGCGCACCGGATGCCGACGGAGATGATCGACTACGGCCGCACCTCGGCCGATCGCGGTCTGCGGGTCATCATCGCCGGCGCGGGGGGCGCGGCCCACCTGCCGGGGATGCTCGCCTCCGTGACGCCCCTGCCGGTCATCGGCGTGCCCGTGCCGCTCAAGCATCTCGACGGGCTCGACTCGCTCCTGTCGATCGTCCAGATGCCGGCGGGGGTGCCCGTCGCCACCGTCTCCGTCGGCGGCGCGCGCAACGCCGGGCTGCTCGCGGCCCGGATCCTCGGGGCCGGCGAAGGCCCCGAGGCGCGCCGCCTTCGTACCGCGATGCTCGAGCTGCAGGACGACCTGCGCGCCCAGGCGACCGAGAAGGGACGGCGCCTGCGGGCCTCCCTCGGCCGCGACTGAGGGGTCCTGCTCAGCCGCGGGTCGCCACCCGGGGCCACTCGATCCGCGGGCAGGTGTCCATGACGACCTCGAGCCCGGCCTCGGCGGCGCGGGCGGCGACCGCCTCGTCGACGACCCCGAGCTGGAGCCAGACCGCGCCGATCCCCAACCGGTCGCGCTGCGCGATCACCTCGTCGACGACGGCACCGACCCGCTCGCTCGCGACGAAGCAGTCGACGACGTCGATCCGGGTGCCCTCGGGAATGTCGGAGAGCGAGGCGTACGCCGGGTCGCCGTCGACCGCCTCGGCCGCGGGGTGGATCGGAACGATGGTCGCCCCCCGCTCGTGCTTGAGCCAGCGTGCGACCCCGTGCGCCGGTCGCGCGGTGTTCCGGCTCAGCCCCACGACCGCCCAGGTGCCCGGATCGGTGAGCCGCCGGCGGATGACGGCCGGGTCGTTCACGTGCGGGGTGCGGGTCTCGTTCGTCACCACCCCAGTGAACGCTCCGCCACGGTGTCGGCGCAACGCGCCGGGGCGAGCGGTGGGCAGGGTCGCCCCGGCCCCTTCGGCATAATGCGGCGGAGCACTGCACGGTGGCGGCCCTCCCCGGAGCCGGGGGAGACCCCGCCCGGGTCGGGCGCGGACCGTGCTCCACCGCTGAGAGGTCAGGCAACAGTGAAGATCGCAGTCGTCGGAACGGGGTACGTGGGGCTGTCGATGGCCGTCCTGCTCTCGCAGCACCACGAGGTCGTCTCGCTCGACATCGTCCCCGAGCGGGTCGCGATGCTCAACGACCGACGCAGCCCGATCACCGACGCCGAGATCAGCGACTTCCTCGCCAACCGTGACCTGAACCTGCGCGCGACCCTCGACCCGTCCGAGGCCTACGAGGGTGCGCAGTACGTCGTCATCGCCACCCCGACGAACTACGACCCCGACACGAACGCGTTCGACACCTCGACCGTCGAGGGGGTCGTCGCGGACGTCACACGGATCAACCCCGACGCGGTCATGGTCATCAAGTCGACGATCCCCGTCGGCTTCACCGCCGGCCTGCGCGAGCGCACCGGCTGCGAGAACGTCATCTTCAGCCCGGAGTTCCTCCGCGAGGGCAAGGCGCTGCAGGACAACCTCGAGCCGAGCCGCATCGTCGTCGGCGAGGTCTCCGACCGGGCTCGGCGTTTCGCGGACCTGCTCCTCGAGGGAGCGACGAAGAAGGACGTCCCCGTGCTGCTCACCGACTCGACGGAGGCCGAGGCGATCAAGCTCTTCGCCAACACGTACCTCGCGATGCGCGTCGCGTACTTCAACGAGCTCGACACGTTCGCGGCGACGCACGGGCTCGACACCCGCCAGATCATCGACGGCGTCGGTCTCGACCCCCGCATCGGGGCGCACTACAACAACCCGAGCTTCGGCTACGGCGGCTACTGCCTGCCCAAGGACACGAAGCAGATGCTCGCGAACTACCGCGACATCCCGCAGAACCTCATCGGTGCGATCGTCGACTCCAACGCCACCCGGATGGACTTCGTCGCCAACGACATCCTCCGCCGGGAGCCCAGGACCGTCGGGGTGCACCGCCTGATCATGAAGGCGGGCTCCGACAACTTCCGGGCGAGCAGCATCCAGGGCGTCATGGAGCGCCTGCAGCAGGGCGGGGTCGAGCTCCTCGTCTTCGAGCCCGAGCTCGACGCGGCGGACTTCATGGGCGCGCGCGTGGTGCGGGACCTCCGGGAGTTCATCGACGCGTCCGACGTCATCATCGCCAACCGGATGACGGAGGAGCTCGACCCGGTTGCCGACAAGGTCTACACGCGGGATCTCTTCGGCCGCGACAGCTGACGCGGCGGGGATCCCGCCCGTACTCGTCGATCACCTCGACTGGGGTCGCATCGCCGGGGAGCTCTTGGCCGACCCCCTTGTGCATTCGAACACCCGTTCGATAGCGTTGGGGCATGGCCATCGCGGCGCTGGATCTGCAGGCCCCGGGCGGGGGGATGCCCGGGGCGATCGGTGATGCGCACGCGGCGGTGGACGCTGCCCTGGCCGCGGGGGCCGGTGGGGTGGGGTCGTTGGCCGAGCTGCGCGCGGCGTTGGGTGAGGCGGAGCGGCTGGTGCGGCGGGCGGAGGCGGTGCGGTTGGCGGTGATCCGGGAGATCGACCGGCGCGGGGCGGCCGCGTCGGCCGGGCACACCGACACCGGGTCGTTCGTCGCGATGGTGACGAACACCGACCGGGTCAAGGCCGCGGGTGCGGCGCGGTTGGCGGCGGACCTGGAGGCCAGCGCGACGGGGGAGGCGCTGGCGCGGGGGGAGATCTCCAGCGAGCACGCGCGGGTCATCACCCAGGCGTTGGCGGACCTGCCTGAGACGGTGGAGGCCGGCGGGCAGGCGCGGATCGAGCGGCGGCTGCTGGGATCGGCCCAGCGGCTGGCGCCGCGGGAGCTGCGGCGGGCCTCACGACGGGCGCTGGCCGAGGTCGAGCCGGACCCGGTGGTGGTCGACGCGCACGAGAACGCCCTGCTGCAGGAGCGGGAGCGTCGGGCGTGGGAGAAGTCCCGGTTCTGGCTGCGACGCAACGACGACGGGACCGCCACCGGTGGGTTCACCGTGCCGGTCCTGGCCGGGGAGATCCTCAAGAAGGTCATCGACGCGATGACCACCCCACGACGCGCCACGGGCGAGCCGCACCCGGCAGGGCCAGGAGCGGCGGCTGCGGCGGGGTCTCTCGAGCGGGACGACGCGGCGATGACGGCGGGGTACACCTCGCGGTGGAACGAGGACGGGCTGGCCGGGGTCCGGTGGCAGCAGCGGCGGGGGCAGGCGTTGGCGAGCGTGCTGGAGCGGTTGCCGACCGACCACCTGAACGACAAGATCGCCGCGACGCTGCTGGTCCACGTCGACCTGGAGACGTTGCGGGGTGAGCGGGAGAAGGTCGGGGCCACCGACGTGGCCGAGGACGCGCCCGCGGGCACGCTGCGGCGGTGGGCGGCCGCGGCCGGGATCATCCCGACCGTGCTCGGGGGCGGGTCCCTGCCGCTGGACCTGGGCCGGCAGGCGCGGTGCTTCACCCCGGCGCAGCGGGCGGCGCTGTCGGCGGTGTACCCGGAGTGCGCTGCCGAGGGGTGCGGGCGGCCGTTCGCGTGGTGCGAGATCCACCACCAGAACCCGTGGCAGGACGGTGGGGTCACCGACCTGGCCAACGCGATCCCGCTGTGCGGGCACCACCACCGGATGATCGACCACGCGCCCCACACGATCGAGCCCGCAGACCCACCCGGGCCACGACAGCTGGGACCACCCGCTGGTACTCACCGCCCGCAGCGGTAGGACCGCGCACGCAGGACCGTCCGCTTCCACCACCGCACGTAGCCGGTGCGCGCGCGGTCTACCCCTCCGGCTGGACGCTCAGCGGGCGGTCGTTGCGCAGGTCGTCAAACAGCTGCTTGCTCCCGGCCTCGTCCCACTGGACGGCCGATCCCACGGGGGTGGGGAGGTCGCTGTCGGACGTCGGGACCGTCACCGAGTAGCCGTCACCCTTGGCGACCCGGCGCAGGGCGAGGAAGGTCTGGCCCGTGCCCCACATCGAGTCGTCCTTGCCGATGGTGACGGTCTTCGCCGTCGCATCGCCGACCGACTTCGCCTGCCACGGCAGGAGCATGTTCGTCGGGGTGGCGAGCTTGCCCATGAGCGCGCCGAGGAACTGCCGCTGCCGCGTCGCCCGGCCGAGGTCGCCCTCGGGGTCGGAGTAGCGGGCCCGCACGTAGCCGAGCGCGTCCTTGCCCTTGAGGGTCTGGCACCCCTTCTTGAGGTTGATGTGGGCCTTGGGGTCGTTCATGTCCCGCTTGACGCAGATGTGGACGCCGCCGACCTCGTCGACGATCTTCGCGAAGCCGCCGAAGCCGATCTCGAGGTAGCCGTCGATCCGCAGGCCGGTGCTCTGCTCGACGGTCTTCGCGAGGAGATCGGCCCCGCCGATGCTGTACGCCCCGTTGATCTTGTTCATCCCATGGCCCGGGATGTTGACGTAGCTGTCGCGGGGGATCGACATGAGCGTCGGCTTCCCGTCACCCATGTGCAGGACCATGATCGTGTCCGTGCGGGCCCCGACGTCCCCGCCGGTGCCGTACGTGTTGCGCTGGGCCCGGGAGAGGCCCTTGCGACTGTCGCTGCCGACCATGAGGACGTTGCGGCCACGGCCCTCGGCGACCCGTTCGCCGTGGGGGGTCGCGTCGACCTTGCGGACCTTGTCCCATGCAGAGGCCGCAGCCCACCACATGCCACCGCCCCACAGGAGGGCGAGGCACAGCAGGACGATCCCGGCCGTGCGCAGCGGCCGCCGGGCACGAGGGCGCCGGGTCGGGGGCACCCCGTCGTCGTCGCGGCGGGCCGGAGCCTCGGCGCGCGAGAGAGCGGCCGGGCGCGGCCGGGCGGGGTCGGGGCGCTGAGGCGCGCACGGGCGCGTGGTGCTCGCCTGGATGTCCCCCCGGGTGCGCTCGCGGTCATCGGCCGCGGTCGCCGCCCGCGCCGCCGAGGCCCCTCCGGCAGCCGCCCCTGCCCTCGTGCGGACCCGCTGGGGCGCGGGCCGACCGTCGGGGCGCCGACCCTCGGTCGCCGGACGGCCCCGGCGCTCGGCCGGTGGGGCCGGACGCTCGGGGCGGTCCGTCGAGGTGGCTGCGGCTGGTCGGACGGGGCGCATCGTGCGGGTGCGGTTCGCCTCGTCGACCGGCGGGCGGGGACGCGCGCCCTGCTGCTGACGTGCCTGCTGCTGGCGTGCCTGTTGCTGGCGTGCCTGTTGCTGGCGTGCCTGCGGCGAGGGTTGCTGCTGGGCGGGCCTCTGCTGCGCGGGCTTCTTGGGGGTCGGCGTCGCGGGGCGGCCGAGTCCCGGCGTCTCCTCGTCCGGACGCGGTGTCGCGGCCCGCGGCCGGACGGGCCGGGAGGTCCGCCGCTGGGGGATCGGGCGCGGCCGGTCGTCGGAGGGGGGCATGGGAGCAGGGTAGGGCGCACCGCTGGCCGGGGCCTGGAGGTGGCACGGGCCGCGCGCACGCGTCGGCATACTGGGGCCGTGATCCCGCCGGAGCCCGTCGTCGAGCGCCCCCACGTCACGGTCGTCATGCCGGTCCTCGACGAGGAGCGGCACCTCGCCGACTCGGTCGCCCGGGTGCTGTCCCAGGACTACGACGGCCCGCTCGACCTCGTGCTCGCCCTCGGGCCCTCGACCGACGGCACCGACGAGGTCGCGGCGCGCATCGTCCGTGAGCACCCCGAGGTGCGCACGGTCCCGAACCCGAGCGGCCGGACGCCCGACGGGCTCAACGCAGCCATCGCCGCGAGCGAGGGAGAGATCGTCGCCCGCGTCGACGCGCACGCCGAGATCCCGACCGACTACGTGTCGACCGCCGTGCGCGTCCTGCAGGAGACCGGGGCGGACAACGTCGGCGGGGTCATGGACGCGCAGGGGACCACGCCCTTCGAACGGGCCGTGGCGTGCGCGATGAAGAGCCCCATCGGTGTCGGCAACGCCCGCTTCCACGTCGGTGGCGCCGCCGGGGAGGCCGACACCGTCTACCTGGGGGTGTTCCGGCGCGCGGCGCTGGAGCGGGTCGGGGGCTACGACGCCCACTTCGCCCGGGCGCAGGACTGGGAGATGAACCACCGCATCCGGACGTCCGGAGGGACCGTGTGGTTCACCCCCGAGCTCGTCGTCACCTACCGGCCCCGGTCCAGCCCGACCGCCCTCGCCCGTCAGTACCACGGGTACGGCACGTGGCGGCGGGTCGTCGCGCGCCGTCACCCGGGGACGGCGAACCTGCGCTACCTCGCTCCGCCCGCGATGGTCGTCGGGACCGGCGCGGCCGCACTCCTGGGCACGGTCGTGCCGATCGCCCGGGCCGTCCCGCTCGCGTACGTCGGTGCGGTGACGGTCGGCGGGATCGCCATCAGCCGTGGCGAACGGTGGTCGACGCGGGTGCGGGTCCCGCTCGCGCTCGGCGTCATGCACTGGTCGTGGGGGGTCGGGTTCCTCCGCAGCCCCCGTCGGCTGGCCGACGGGCCAGGCGTGTGAACGGAGGCTGACCGGGAGGTGAGGGATGGTCCGGGTGGGTTTCGAGGGACGCGTGTGACTGCGTACCCTGCTGCGGCCCGGTCCCTCCCGCCGGCCCGCTCCCGAGACAGGGGGCGCCCCCGACAAGGACGTGTCCATGACCCGGACCCTCACCGCCCGCCTGCGCTCCCGCGCCCGTACCCTGCCGCAGCGCGCCTGTGCGGTCGCGGTGGCCGCCGTCTCCGCCGTCGGTGCGCCGGTCGTCCTCACCGCGGGCGGTGGCGAGGCACCCGCGCCGGTGGCGGCCTCGGCGGAGACGATTCCCCTGCGCGGCGTCGACCGCGCCGCGCTCGCCGACGCACCCTCGATCCCCGCCGCGGAGCGGGCCAGCGCCGCCGGGTCCGCGAGCGCCGGCACGCGGTTCGAGCAGGTGGGTGACCGGGATCTGAGCCGCACCGTCGCCGCGACCGATGAGCGGGCGACGGAGCCGTTCCGTGTCGTCGGGGTGAGCTGGCGCGGGCACCGTGACGATCTCGCCGTCTTCGTCCGTACCCGCTCGGAGTCGGGCTGGGGCCGATGGGAGGCCCTGACGACCGATGCCGATCACGGGCCGGACCCGGACTCCGCCGAGGGCGCGCGCGCCCGGGGCGGCACCGACCCGCTCATCGTCGACGAGTCGACGGCCGTCCAGGTGCGCGTCGACGACCTGCCCGGCGGTGGGGTCGGAGCGCCGGCCGGGATGCGGCTCAGCCTCATCGACCCGAAGGACGTGCCGGCGGACGACGACGCCGGTCGGGTCCCCACGGCACCGGCGCTGGGCAGCGCCCAGGCGGCGGCGGCCCGCCCGACCGCCCTCACCCGCGCCCAGTGGGGAGCGGACGAGAGCATCCGCCGGGGCGAGCCGGAGTACGGCACGATCCGCGCCGGCTTCGTCCACCACACCGTCAACTCGAACGGGTACGCCAAGGATGACGTGCCGGCGCTCATCCGTGGGATCTACCGCTTCCACGTCCTCGACCGGGGATGGAACGACATCGGGTACAACTTCCTCGTCGACCGCTTCGGCCGCATCTGGGAGGGACGGTACGGCGGCGTGACCCAGCCCGTCATCGGCGCGCACACCCACGGGTACAACAGCCAGTCGTTCGCCATGGCCTCGATCGGGGACCACACGACCTCGTCGCCGAGCAACGCGACCCTGCTGGCGTACAAGCGGCTCTACGCGTGGAAGCTCGGCCTGCACCATGTCGACCCCGCCGGTCGGGTGGCGATGAGCGACGGCGCGGCGACACGGTGGTTCAGCACGATCTCCGGGCACCGGGATGCGAACCAGACCGGCTGCCCCGGGGCTGCGCTGCAGCGCCGGCTGCCGGAGATCCGCTCGGGCGCCAGGTACCGCCAGAAGGCGATGTTCTGGACGCCCTCGCTCACCGCCAGCCGGTGGACCTACGGCACCCTCGGGCCGCGGCTGAACGCGAAGGTGCAGGGCTACATCCGCTACCGGCTCGAGGCGACCCACCCGTGCGGCGGCCTCGTCCGGTACACGAGCGGGTACGCCTCGGCGGCCAACCCCATCCGCACCGGCTGGACGGGGCGCCTCTTCGACGGCTCCTGGGCCCCGCCCGGGTACTACACCCTCCGGCTCACGGCCGTCGACCGGACCGGGAAGAGTCCCGCGCCAGCGGCCTGGACCCGCAGGGTGTGGGTCCGGTCGACCCCCACGTCCCCCCCGAGCTTCTGCGAGCAGCAATGACCTCCACATTCTTCCGGCGCGTTCTCCGGCGGGTCCTCGCCGCCCTCTGCGTCACGGCAGGTCTCTTGGCGGCCGCCGCGTCCTCCGCGTCCCCGGCCCGCGCCGACGACTGGGTCGTCCGCGGCAGCGGTTTCGGTCACGGCGTCGGGATGAGCCAGTACGGCGCGAAGGCGATGGCCGACGCCGGCCGCACCGCCCCGCAGATCCTCGCGCACTACTACCGCGGGACGACCTACGACAAGGTCGCCGACACCGCGACCATCCGGGTCAACGTGCGCCACCGGGTCAGCTCGACCGCGATCGTCGGCCAGGCCCTCACCGCCGGCGGTGGGACGATCCGGGTGGCCGCCGGCGGTCGCACGCTCTCGGCACCCGCCGGTCGGACCGTCACCGTCGTCCGCTCCGGGTCGGGCGTCGTCGCCCGATGCGGCAGCGGGTGCTCGCGCACGTCGGTCTCCGGCCCCAGCGCGGTCGTCACCTTCACCCACGGGGCAAGCACCGTCTCGACCGACGGCAAGCGGTACGGCGTCGGCTCCCTCGGCATCCTCCCCTCGCCGGGGACGACCGGGCTGCTCGAGGTCGTCGTTCGGGCTCGCATGCACGACGAGTACCTCGACGGCATCAAGGAGATGCCGTGGTCGTGGCCGTCGGCCGCCCTGCAGACCCAGGCCGCCGCGGCCCGGTCCTACGCCCTGCGCAAGGTCGCTGCGGGGGTGCGCCCGTCGTGCGGCTGCCACGTGTTCGACTCCGTCTCCGACCAGGTGTTCGGCACGTACCCCACCGCGACGGAGCGCGCGTACCTGCCGCGCTGGCGGGCCGCCGTGCGCGCGGCCGGGAGCTCGACGACGGGCTACGTGCCGCGCTACGACGGGCGGGTCATCGAGGCCTACTACTCCAGCAGCAACGGCGGCTGGAGCCAGGAGAACGAGGACGTGTGGGGCGGCAGCCCCGTCCCCTACCTGCGCTCGGCATGGGACCCGTGGAGCACCCGGGCGGAGAACCCGCGCCGGTCGTGGCGCACGACGATCCCCCGCCGCAGCCTCGCGAGCGCGTTCGGCCTGCGCGACATCGCCCGGCTCGACCTCTCCCGGCGCACGACCGGGCACGGCGTCGACGTCGCCGTCGCGACCTCCTCGTCGGGCGCGACCGCGTCGATGGACGGCGAGGACCTCCGACGGCGGTTCGGTCTGTCGGGCACCTGGTTGCGCCACCCGGCGGTGCGCACGAGAACGTCCGGTCGCGTCGACGCCTCGCTCGTCCTCGCCCGCCGCACGAGCGTGCGTGCGAGCACCGCGGTCCTCACCGGCAGCGCCGATGCCGACCTCGTCGACGTCCTCGCCGCCCGCCCGTTCGCGAGCGCGGTCGCCGGGCCCCAGCTGATGACCGGGGCGACCCGTCTGCCGTCGGGCACGCTCGCGGAGCTCGACCGCCGCAAGGGCTACCTGCGCACCGTGTACGTCATCGGGAGCACGCGCTCGGTGTCCGACGGTGTCGTCTCCGCGCTCAAGGCCCGTGGCCTCAGGGCCTACCGCGTCGGTGGGACCGACCCGTACGCCCGCACCGCCCGCGTCGCCGAGCTCGTCGACGCCCGGCGGGACGTCCCGTCGGTCGTCGTCGCGACCCGGACGACGCTCGGCGCGTCCGTGCCGTTCTCGCCGGTCGCGACGGTGCGCTACCAGCCGTTCCTCCTCGTGCCGCCGAGCTCGCTGCCGACCCGCACGAGCGCGGCGCTGGGACGCATCGACCCGGCGTCGGCGCACGTCGTCGGATCCTCCTCGCTCGTGACGACGGGGGTGACGGGGCCGCTCCAGCGCCGGGGCATCTACGTCCGGAGGTTCTCCGGTGACCGCTACTCCGTCGGCCGGCAGGTGGCCACGGCCTTCGCCGGCTCCCTCGGCCGCAGCGAGGTCGTCCTCGCACCGGGGAAGGACGACCGGGTCGCCGAGGCCGCGCTTGCCGGGGCGTACCGCCGGCCGCTCGTCCTGACCTCCGGGGCGACCGTGCCGACCCACTCCCTGCGGCTCCTGCAGAGCGATCCGTCGCTCGAGCGCATCCGCGTCTTCGGGGGGACGACCGCGGTGCCCGCCAGCGCCGCCACCCGGGCCGCCGAGAGCTGACCCCGGGTCGTTCCGCTCAGCGCAGCGGGGCCCCGGTGCGCTCGCGGACCTCGTCCGACGTGACCCCGGGCGCGGTCTCGACGAGCTCGAGGCCCGCGGGGGTCACGTCGATGACGGCGAGGTCGGTGATGACCCGCTGGACGACGCCCCGCCCGGTCAGCGGCAGGTCGCACCGCTGGACGATCTTCGGGCTACCGTCCTTGGCGACGTGCTCCATGAGGACGAGCACCCGACGCGCCCCGTGGACGAGGTCCATCGCGCCGCCCATGCCCTTGACCATCTTCCCGGGGATCATCCAGTTGGCGATGTCGCCGTTCTCGGCCACCTGCATCGCCCCGAGGATCGCCGCGTCGACCTTCCCGCCGCGGATCATCGCGAAGCTCGTGGCCGAGTCGAACGTGCTCGCCCCGCGCCGGAGCGTCACCGTCTCCTTGCCCGCGTTGATGAGGTCGGCGTCGACCTCCTCCACGCGCGGGTAGGGGCCGACGCCGAGGAGCCCGTTCTCCGACTGCAGGACGATCTCGACGTCGTCGGGGACGAAGTTCGGGACGAGCGTCGGCAGCCCGATGCCGAGGTTGACGTAGTCCCCGTCGGACAGCTCTGCGGCGGCGCGGGCGGCCATCTGCTCGCGGGTGAGTCCCATGTCACGCCTCCTGGCTCGCGCGGGTCGTCCGGCGCTCGATCGACTTGTCCGCGGCCTGCTCCGGGGTGAGGGGAAGGACCTTCTGCACGAAGATCCCGGGCAGGTGGATCTCGTCGGGGTCGAGCTCGCCCGGCTCGAGCAGCTCCTCGACCTCCGCGACGCACACCCGGCCGGCCATCGCGCACAGCGGGTTGAAGTTGCGCGAGCTCGTCCGGAAGACGAGGTTGCCGTGGCGGTCGCCCTTCCACGCCCGGATCAGCGCGTGGTCGGTCGAGATCGCCTCCTCGAGGACGAACGCGTGATCCTCGGTGCTGGTCCGGCCGTCGGCGGTCAGGCGGGTCACCGGGAAGAGGCGCGTCTCCTTCGGCGGCGAGGCCAGTGCGACCGACCCGTCCGGGGCGTAGCGCCACGGCTGCCCGCCCTCGGCGATCTGGGTGCCGACGCCGGTGCGCGTCCAGAATGCGGCGATCCCGCTGCCCCCGGCCCGCAGCTTCTCCGCGAGGGTCCCCTGGGGGGTGAGCTCCACCTCGAGCTCGCCGGCGAGGTACTGCCGCGCGAACTTCCGGTTCTCGCCGACGTAGCTGCTGACCATGCGCCGGATCCGGCCGGCGCGCAGGAGGACCCCCAGCCCCCGGTCGTCGACGCCGCAGTTGTTCGACACGCACTCGAGGTCGGTGACCCCGCGCTCGAGGAGGGCGTCGATGAGCACGGACGGGATGCCGCAGAGACCGAACCCCCCGACGGCGATGGAGGCGCCGGAGGCGATGCCGGCGACCGCGTCGGCGGGGGAGGGGACGACCTTGTCCATGGCGCGACCGAACCGCCCGGGTGACTGTCGAGGTGACCCGGATCACGATCGACCGCCGGGCAACTACACGGATGTAGTTCGTCGGCTGGGCTTGTAGGGCGGGTGTCACAAGTGGGACAAAAGAGCCCGGTTGTTGCGAGAGGGTGCCAGTGGTTCCTGTGTGACGACTGTGACGTCGGCCGCCGCCGACGCCACTCGCTCGATCCGGTCCCCGCCGGTCTTCCGTCCCAGGAGCGCTCGTGTCCCGTGCTCGTCGTCTCGTCGGCGCCGCCGTCGTCCTGCCCGCCCTGACCGTTCCCGTCGGGACGAGCGTCCACGCCGCCTCCCGCGCGGTGCCGGCCCCGCCGAGCAAGTGGCTGCCGAAGGCCCTCGACGGTCAGCCGACGTACGTCGGCCAGACGACGTGCCAGCCCGACCCGAAGCCGGGCGTCGTCGCCTTCGCGCGCCTCATGGCCGCGCACTACGACAAGTGGAACTACGGCATCAGCCGCAACTGCAACTCCGGGGTGACCGAGCACTCGGAGGGCCGCGCCCTCGACTGGATGCTCAGCGCGTACGACCCGTACGAGCGCGCCGTCGCCGACTCCGTGGTCCAGTGGCTCACCGCACCCGACCGCGAGGGCCACAAGGGCGCGATGGCCCGGCGGTTCGGGGTCATGTACATCATCTGGAACCAGAAGATGTGGCGGGCCTACGACCCGGACCGCGGCTGGGCCCCGTACGTCGGGGATTCCCCCCACACCGACCACATCCACTTCAGCTTCTCGTGGGACGGCGCGCTGAAGAAGACCTCGTGGTGGACGGGACGGCCGGTCAACCCCGACGGTTCGAGCTCGACCGGTCCCGTCGTCCCGCAGCTCCGGGAGTACCCGGTGCTGCGCAAGGGTGACACCGGCAAGGACGTCGCGCTCGTGCAGAAGGCGCTCGGCCTGCCGGCGGACGGCGCGTTCGGTCAGCGGACGTTCTGGCACGTCGCCAACTTCCACCAGAAGCAGGGTCTGCCCGTCACGGGCGTCGTCGACAAGGCGATGTGGCAGCGGCTGGTCGACCTGAACAAGGTCGCCCCGCGCGGCACCATGACGAAGTCGGCGTACGCCTACCGCAAGACCTGGATCAAGATGGGATCGCAGGGCAACGCCGTCAAGGCGCTCCAGGCCAAGCTCGGCGGGCTCACCGGGGACGGCCGGTTCGGTCCCATGACGAAGGCGAAGGTCATCGAGTTCCAGCGCTCGAAGAGGACGACCGCCAACGGCGTCGTCGGTCCGCGGACGTGGGCGCTGCTCCTGGGCCTGCCCGCCCCCCAGGCGCCCCCCCACACCGTCCCCCCCCGGGGGCCCCCACCTCGGGGGCGTGCCGTCCTCGACGCTGGAGGTCAGCGGACGGCGTCGACGAGGACTCCCACGCCGAGCGCCGCGAAGAGGCTCCCCAGGACCGCGTCGACCCCGCGTTCAGCACGCTCGAACGCCCTGACCACCGGGGCCGAACCCGCGGCAACCGCCACGAGCACGAACCACGCNATATTATTTTAATCTTAGAAATATTGTAAATTAGTGAAGGCTGGAGTTTTTTTTTTTTTGCAAGCAGAAGACGGCATAGGAGGTGGGGGTCCGTCTCGTGGGCGGGGAGAGGAGTATAGGAGACAGGGGGTGATCGTCGTGCGGGCCGTGCCGGGCAGGCGCAGGCCAGCGTCGGAGGGGTCGACCACGAGGACGTCCGCGACGTCGGCCAGGACGCTCGCGGCCGCGCGGGCGCGCGGGGTCGGGAGCAACGCGGCGGTCGCTCGTGCCCGGGAGTCGGTGGCGGCGTCCCCCGTGGGGACCGGCTCGTCACCGGAGACCGGCAGGACGGCCACGACGCGGGCCGAGGTCCCCCGCAGCGCGTCGCGGATCCCGGGCAGGCCGAGGACGAGCCCCGTCGACAGGAGCAGGTCGTCCCCGGGGAGGACGACGAGGTCGGCGGTGCGGACGGCATCGAGGACCCCGGGGGCCGGGGTCGCGCGGTCGAGACCGGCGCTCGTGACGCGGACGAGGTCGGGCCCGCCGCCGTCGGGGACCCAGCCACGGACCTGGTGGGCCACCGGCTCGTCCGGGTCGAGGACGACGTGGGTCTCGACGGGGTCGTCCGTCAGGGGCAGGACGGTCACCTCCTGAGGGACCTGGGCCGCCCGGCACGCGTCGGCCGTCGCGTCGGACAGGGTGCGTCCCGTGCCGAGCAGGTGCGAGCGGTGGACCGCGGCGGCGAGCTGGGCGTCGTCGCGCGGGAGCGGGGTGACGCCCGACAGCCGTGCCAGCTCGTCGACGGCCGCGGTGCTTGTTCCGGCGGCGGTCCCGGCGGCGCTCTCCTTCTCCGTCGCCAGTGCCCGGACGAGCGCGTCGACGTCGGGGCAGACCCGCAGGCCGTGGTCGGTCGCGTCGGCGAGCGTCGAGGCGAGGACCGTGAGACGGCTCCCGGAGGGGGCCTGGCTCAGGAGGGCGGGCGCGAGGGCGTGGCCGGCCGGGCCGGCGGCGATGACGGTGATCTGCACCGGCCCATCCTCCCCGACGTGTCATCGACCCCGTCCCCGGCGTGTCGGGGACGACACGCCGGGGATCGAGGCCCAATACCGCTCATCGGCTTGACGAGCCACGGATGACACGCGTGTAATTCCATGCGTGTCCTCCTCGTCACACCGTGGCGCCGGGGGAACAGGTCGGGTGGCCATCCGGGTCAGTCGGTGTTCCGGGTCGAGTGTTCTTCAGGTCGGAGGGGCCATGCACGAACTCCAGCTGGTGGCGATGGGCCATGCCGAGGCCGAGATGGCGTGGCAGGAGCGGGGGCTGTGCGCGCAGACGGACCCCGAGGCCTTCTTCCCCGAGAAGGGCGGCTCCACGCGCGAGGCGAAGAAGGTGTGCGTCGGCTGCGAGGTCCGGCAGGAGTGCCTCGAGTACGCCCTGTCGAACGACGAGCGCTTCGGGATCTGGGGCGGGTTGTCCGAGCGCGAGCGCCGCAAGCTCAAGAAGCGCGCGGTCTGATCGCCTCCTCCGTCCCCCGTCGGGAGTCCGGCTCCGTGACCACCGACACCACCCCCGCCGTCAGCTCCGCTCCGGCGCGTCGGCGACGGCGCCCCGCCCGTACCCGCGTGACGGCGATCCTCGCCGACGTCGACGACCTCGGTCGGCCCGCCTCCACGGAGGACCTGCTGGCGCTCGTCGCCGCCGTGACGGGTCAGGACCGCACCCCCGACCACCTCGTGCTCCTGCGGACCCGACCCGCCGGCGGCGAGATCGACCCCCGGGTCGCCGACGCCCTCACGGGACCCGACCGGGACGCCACGACGGTCACGGTCGTCGACGCCCCCGGCGAGACGCTCCGCTCCGCGGTGCGGGCGACCGTCGAGCGGCACGTGCCACCCGCCCCGGCCGACGGTCGGTCCCTCGTCTGGCTCCTCGACCACGGGTGCACCCCCGAGCCGGACGCCCTCGGGCGGCTGGAGCAGGCGCTGCGGATGTCCTCGGGCGTCGCCGCCGCCGGACCCAAGCTCGTCGCGCAGGGGCGCACCGACCGGTTCGTGGGCTTCGGGACCGGGTCGTCCGCGGCGGGTCGGCTCGTGCCGACCCCGGCGCCGGGCGAGCTCGACCAGGGCCAGTACGACGACGGCTCCGACGTCCTCGCCCTCGCCGCGCCGGGCCTTCTCGTCGACACCGCCGCCCTGGTCACCGTCGGCGGGTACGACCGGCGCCTGCCACCCGTCGCCGCCGACCTCGACCTCGGGTGGAGCGCCCAGGAGCGGGCCCTACGCCTCGTGCGCGTCCCGGGCGCGCGGATCGCCGTCCCCGCGGCTCTGGGCCGGACCGGCGCTCGCGACGACGCAGCCTGCCGGGCCGTCGCCCTCAGCCACGCGCCCCTCGGACGACGTCTCGCCGGTGCGCTCGGCGGCCTCGTGTCCGGCGTGGGCCTCGCGCTCGCCCTGCTCCTGGGCCGGCGGCCCCGGCGCGCCGGCCGCGAGCTCGCCATCGCCCTCGCCGGCCTCCGGCCCCGGGCGCTGCGCCCCCCGCTGGCTCGCCGGGTCGGCGGCCGTCCAACGACGGACGTCCGTCCCCTCCTCGTCCCCGCCCGGGTCGTCCGCAGCCGATACGTCGACGAGACCGTCGATGCCCCGCCCCCGGACGCCGAGGACGCACCTCGCAGCCGGTTCGGGATCCCCATCGCCCATCCCCTCCCGTGGGTCCTCGTGACGGTCGCGGTCGCGAGCATCGTGCGGTGGCGCGCGGTACCCGGCTCCCTCGTCCGGCTCGTGGGTGACGGACCCATGGGGGGCGAGCTCGGCACCCCGCCCGACACGCCGGGCGGGCTCGTGCAGCAGTGGTGGACGGGCTGGACCGGCGCCGGCTGGGGCGGTCCCGCCGAGCCCAGCCCTGCCGTCCTGCCGCTGGCCGTCCTCGCGAAGGCCGTCGACGCCGTGCCGAAGGGGTCGGCCGCCGACTCGCCCGTGGCGTCCGCCATCGCGCTCCTGCTCCTCCTCGCGCCGCTGGCCGCGGCCCTCACGGCCTACGCGGCCTCCCGGCTCCTCACGCCGGTCCGGTGGCCGAGGGCGCTCGCGGCGCTCGCCTGGGCGCTCGGTCCGGTCGGGTGGACGGCCACGACGACCGGTCGGCTCGGGCCCGCCGTCGCGCTCGTGCTCCTGCCCACCGTCCTGGCCGACCTGGCCGCGCTCGGCGGCCGCCGGTCGAGCACGTCCCGAGCGAGCCGCGCGGGGATCCTCGGCGCTCTCCTGGCGGCGCTCGTCCCCGCTCTGGGGGTCCTCGTCCTGCTCGGCGCGGTCGTCCTCGTCGTCGTCGCCCGTGGCCGCGGGCGCCTCCGGGCCGTCCTCGTCGCGGTCCTCACCGCCGGGCTCCTCGGCCCGTGGGTCGTCCGGTTCGTCACCGACCCGGCGCGCCTGCTGGCCGGCTGGGGCGCGGTGACCGACCCCGGCGCCACCGACCCCCTCGAGCCGCTGCGCGCCGGCGGGCCGTCCTGGACGGCCGGGCTCGCGCTCTGCGTCCTCGCACTCCTGGCGTTCGGCGGTCTCGCGACGAGCCGTCGGCCGGGCCCTCTCGGTGCGGCCACCGCCCTCGTCGCGCTGGGCACCGCCGCCGCGCTCGTCGCACCCCGGATCCTGCTCGCGGGCCCCGAGCCGGTCCGTCCCTGGTCGGGCACCGGCTGGCTCGTCGCGACGGCGGGCGCACTCGCCCTCGGCCTCCTCGCCGCGGACGAGGCGCTCCGCCCTCCGGAGCTCATGGTGGGTCGTGCCCCGGCCCGCACGACGCGGACCGCGGCTCTCGTCGCCGCCGGGGTGCCCGTCGCCGCGCTCGTCGGCTGGGGAGCTGCGCTGCGGGCCGAGCCGGTCCTCGCGCCGCGGGTCGATCCCCGGCCACGCGTCAGCCTCGAGCAGGGCATCGCCGGACCGCGGCTGCGCCACCTCGTCCTCGACGTCGAGGGCGAGCACGCGACCGCGCGGGTCCTCGGGGCGGACGGCGACGAGCCGGCCCGCACGCTGCGGCGGGAGCTGCCGGGGGGGCGTGACCCGCTGTCGGTGACGCCGGTCGCCGAGGACCTCCTCGGCGGGGAGGTCGCGAGCGTGCCACCGGCCACGCGGCTCGGGCGCGCCGGGATCGGCTTCGTCTCCGTCCCCGCCGACGTCCCGCCGGCCCTCGTCACGAGGCTCGACGGGTCCCCGGGGCTGCTGCGCACCGGCTCGGTCGGGGGGTACCTCACGTGGCGGGTGACCGGGGTCGCGCGCGACGGCGGAGTCCTCACCGGCGGGCCGGCGAGGGTTCGGCTCGAGGACGCCCGGCGGACGTCGGACGTCGCCGTCGACCGCACGGGCGCTGCGGACGTGATGCTCGAGGTGCCGCAGGGGGCCCGGCTCGTCGTCGCCGAGCGCCCCGCCTGGTCCGCGCGCGCCGAGGTCCGCATCGACGACCGGCCCGTGGCCGCGCAGGCCGGGACGGCGCAGCCGACCTATCCGGTCCCGCCGGGGCGTCACCGGATCGTCATCGACCCCCGGTCCAGCGCGCCGTGGTGGAAGGTCGCCCAGGGTGGCCTGCTGCTGCTCGCGCTCTATCTCCTCGTCCCCGTCGCGCGCCAGAGGGCCGACGATGTCTGACCCCCGCAGCCGCGCCGAGGGCGCCACCGCCCCCGCCCGCCGACCGTGGCACCGCGGGGCGCTCGTCGCGCTCGCCGGCGCCGCCGCCGTCGGGCTCGCCGCGGCCGGTGCGCTGCACGCACCTGCGGTGACGGTCTCCGGTCCGTCGGTGGCGACGACCCCCCGGGCCGGGGACGACGGTTCGCTCGGGACGACCGAGCTGGCCTGCCCGGGCGCGCCGTTCCTCGGCACGCCCGGCGTCCCCGACCTGCCCTCCGAGGGTCGACTCGTGACCGCGACGCCGCCCAGGGCGGACCTGGCCGCCCTCGACGTCCCGGTCCCGCCGACCGGGCGGCTCGTCACCGGCGTCGTCGGGCTGCGGGGGACGAACCGCTCCGACGCGGCCCGCAGCGTCGACGGCACCGGCCGCCCGGCCGCCGTCGTGGGCACCGGCGCCGCTGCCGTCGGCCCGGTGGCGGGCACGGTGACGGTCGTCGACCGGCCGCGCGCCCGGGGTCTGCTCAGCTCGGGCTGCGGCGCGCCGTCGGCCGACGCCTGGCTCATCGGTGGTGGCGACGCACCCGGTCGGCAGGAACGGCTCCTGCTGACCAACCTCGGGGCCAACCCGTCGACCGTCGAGGTCGAGGCGCTGCGGACGGCCGGGGTCGACGGGGCCACCTCGCGCACGGTCACCGTCCCGGGCCGCAGCCGCCGCGGACTGTTCGTCGACGGCGCGTTCGGCGCGGACGCCGTCCCGGTGCTCCACGTCCGGGCCTCCGGCGGGCTGGTGCGCGCGACCCTCGTCGAGAGCTGGCGCGACGGGACCCGGCCCGCCGGGGCCGAGGCGATCGCCCCCACGGCGGCGCCGGCGACGACCCAGGTCATCGCCGCGGTCCCCGCCGGCCGCCGGACCGTGCGCATCGGCAACCCCGGAGCGAGCGACGCGGTCGTTCGCCTCCGCACCGCCGACGCGCGGGGGGAGCACCCCGTGGCGGGCGGGGTCGTCACCGTCCCGGCCGGCTCGAGCGCCGAGGAGGAGCTCCCGGTCGCGACCGCCCCCGGCTCCGTCGTCGTCCGTTCCGACCGGCCCGTCGTCGCGGCCGTCGCCACGATCCCCGCCGGTGCCGGCGAGGCGAGCGACCTCGCGTGGTCCGTCGCGAGCGACCCCGTCGGGCGGCTCGGCGGGACGGCGGTCCCCGCGCCGGTCGGCGGCCGCCGGGCGATCGTCGTCCACGCCTCGGGGTCCGCAGCGCGGGTCCGGGTGACCTCGGTCGTCGGCGGCCGGTCCGTCGTGCGGACCGTCGACGTCGTGGCCGACGGAACGCGGATCGTCGGTGTCCCCGACGGAGCGGGGAGCACCTGGGTACGGCCGGTCACCGAGGGTGCGGACGTCCGCGCCGGTCTCCTCGCCGCGCGGGGCCGGGGGATCGCGGAGCTGCGCGCCGCGTCGACGGTCCCGTCGGTGCGGCTGCGCCGAGGCGCCGTGCAGGTCACGCCCGCCGGCTGACGCAGGGCGGGGTCAGGCCCGCGGGTCGAGGTCCGACGGGGCGACCCCCAGGAGCGCGGCCACCTGGTCGACGACGACGGCGTGGACGAGCATCGGCAGCTCGGCCGGGTCCTGGGCCCGCAGCTCGACGGGCCGGCGGTACACGACGACGCGCGCCGGACGCTGCCCGCGCGGTGCGAACGCCCGCGCGAGGACGACCTCACCCTCCCAGCCGGCGTGCGCCGGAACCTCCTCGACGGCGAACTCGGTGTTCGCCCACCGCCCGACGAGGTGCGGTCCGAGCCGGGAGGCGCTGTCGAGGACGAGCTCGTCGAAGGCCGCGGCCCGGCTCGTCATCGCCGGCACCGGGGGCCACGCGAGCGGTCCGCGCCGCCCGCGGCCGCGGCGGTCCCGGCGGCGCGGAGCTGTCGGCTGGGGCACCGGGTCATCGTACGGGCGCGTCGTCCCGCGCTCGGCCGGAGCGTGCCGTAGCCTCTCCCCTCGTGAGTGCCCCGGACCTGTCGCGCCAGTGCTCGAAGACCGGGTGCACGAAGCCCTCCACCTCGACGCTCACGTACGTCTACGCCGACTCGACGATGGTGATCGGACCGCTGGCGACGTTCGCCGAGCCGCACTCCTACGACCTGTGCGCCGACCACGCCGCCCGGATGACCGCCCCCCGCGGGTGGGACGTGCTTCGGCTCGCCGACGACCAGCACCCGCCGGCCGACCACGACGACCTCGTCGCCCTCGCCGACGTCGTCCGCCGCGCACGGACCGGCGAGCCGGAGCCGGGAGCGCCGGTCGCCGCCGCCACGCCCCCCGGCACGTACCCCGTCGTCGGGGAGCACCTGCCCGGCGGCATGCGCGAGTCCGGACGGCGCGGGCACCTGCGCGTCCTCTCCCACCGCGACCCCCGCTGAGCGGTGTCACGGGCGGCCGCGCCCTCCTAGGATGACCGCGTGCGAACCGACCTGAGCGCCTTCGTCAAGGCCTACGACGTCCGCGGTACCGTCCCCGACCAGATCGACGCCCGTGTCGTGCGCGCGCTCGGCGCCGCGTTCGCCGACGTCGTCGCCCGCCCCGAGGGGGCTCCGGCCGTCGTCATCGGGCACGACATGCGCCCGAGCTCGCCGGAGCTGGCCACCGCCCTCGCCGAGGGCGTCCGCGACCGTGGGGTCGACGCCGTCCTCATCGGTCTGTGCAGCACCGACGGCCTCTACCACGCCAGCGGCGTGCTCGGCCTGCCCGGAGCGATGTTCACCGCCTCCCACAACCCCGCGCAGTACAACGGCATCAAGTTCTGCCGCGCCGGCGCGGCCCCGGTCGGCCAGGACACCGGCCTGTCCGCGGTCCGCGACCTCGCCCAGCAGTGGCTCGACGCCGACGAGGTGCCGGTCGAGGAGCGCCGCGGCGAGGTCAGCGAGCGGGACACGCTCGCCGACTACGGCGCCTTCCTCCGGGGACTGGTCGACCTCTCCGGCTCGCGGCCGCTGAAGGTCGTCGTCGACGCGGGCAACGGCATGGGCGGGCACACCGTCCCGGCGGTCCTCGGCGAGGCGGCCGGCCTGCCCGCGCTGCCGCTCGAGGTGGTCCCGCTGTACTTCGAGCTCGACGGCACGTTCCCCAACCACGAGGCCAACCCCCTCGACCCGAAGAACATCGTCGACCTCCAGGCCGCCGTCCGGGAGCACGACGCCGACCTCGGGCTCGCCTTCGACGGGGACGCCGACCGCTGCTTCGTCGTCCACGAGCGCGGCGAGGCGGTCGGGGCCTCGGCCATCACGGCGCTCATCGCGCAGCGCGAGATCGCCAAGGAGGTCGCCAGGGGTGTCGACCCGGCGGCGGTGACGACCGTCCACAACGTCATCACCTCGAGCGTCGTCCCCGAGGTCGTCGCGGAGCAGGGCGCCCGGGCCGTCCGCACCCGCGTCGGCCACTCGTTCGTCAAGGCCGTCATGGCCGAGCACGAGGCCGTCTTCGGTGGCGAGCACTCGGCCCACTACTACTTCCGCGACTTCTTCTTCGCCGACACCGGGATGCTGGCGGCGATGCACGTCCTGGCCGCCCTCGGCGAGTCCTCTGGTCCGCTCAGCGCGCTCATGGCCCCCTACGAGCGGTACGCCGCCTCGGGGGAGATCAACTCCACGGTCGAGGACGTCCCGGGCGCCACCGCCCGGGCGGCGGCCTGGGCGCGGGAGCAGGGCGCGCAGATCGACGAGATGGACGGCCTCACCGCCCTGCACGAGGAGGCGCCCCGCTGGTGGTTCAACCTCCGGCCGAGCAACACCGAGCCCCTGCTGCGGCTCAACGTCGAGGCCGCCGACGAGGCGACGATGGAGCGGGTGCGGGACGCCGTGCTCGCGCTGGTGAGAGGATCTGCGGCATGACCCCCACGGACCCGGCACCGATCCCCGGCTGGCTGCGCGAGATCCTCCGTTGCCCGGCCTGCGGGTCGACCCTTCGTGACGAGGCAGGCCCGGAGCACCCCGAGCTCGTGTGCACCGCGACGGACTGCGCCCGCGCCTACCGCGTCGAGGACGGGATCCCGGTCCTGCTCGTCGACGAGGCCCGCCGGCCCGCCTGAGACCGTGCGCCCGTTCGACGAGGACCGGATCCGGGACCTCCAGATCCTCTCGACCCTCGACCGGTCCGACCTGCTCGGCGGCCTCTCCGGCGCGGCCGACCAGGTGCGCCGCGGCATCCGGATCGGCCAGGACGCCGACCTCGCGGCGATCCAGCGTGACGAGGCAGTCCGGTCCGTCCTCGTCGAGGCCAGCGGGGGAGCCCGGCTCGCTGGCGACGCCCTCGCTCGGCTCGCGGGGGACATCTCGCCCCGTGTCGTCGACCGGGTGGGGATGCCAGGGCTGCCCGGCTGGTTCGGGAGCGAGGACCTTCTCGGCGTCGTCACCCACCGCGGCGCCAGCCCGTACCAGGCCGAGCTCGTGCGCGAGGCGGGGAAGCGGGGTGCCCGGGTCCTCACCGTCGGCGACCCGACGAGCGAACCGGCCGCGGCCTGCGCCGAGGCCGGGGGAGTCCACCTGACGGTCCCGGCCCTGCACTCCTCCGCGCGCGCGAGCGTGTGGGGCCTGCTCGCGCCGACCGCGATCGCCCTGGCCCGCATCGGCGGGCCCGAGGTGACCGCCGCCGACCTCGAGGACGTCGCCACGCGGTTGGAGGCGGTGTGGTCGGTCTGCGCCCCCGGCGTCGCGCTCGAGGCCAACCCCGCCAAGCAGCTCGCCGGGCGCCTCGAGGGGAGCGCGCCCGTCATCGTCGGGGGGTCGCCGACGATGCAGGTCGTCGCCGACCGGCTCCGGCAGATGCTCGCTCGGACCGCCCGCATCCCGTCGATGACGGCCACCCTGCCCGATGCGGCGCAGGATGTCCTGGCCTGCCTGGCGGGACCCCTGAGCATGCCGATGCCGACCCTCACCGACGACCCGTTCGCGGCGACCTTCGCGGAGGACGGGGACCGCCAGCACGGGCGCCTCGGTCTCGTCATCCTCCGCGACGACCCCGGGATCGACTCCGAGGCGGCGCGCGACCGCTCGCGACTCGCCGACCAGCTCGCCGACGAGGCCGAGCAGCGCGGCGTCGAGGTCATCACCGTGCGGGCCGAGGCCGGCCACCCCCTCGTCCGGATCGCCGGGGTCGTCCACACCCTCGACCTCGCGGCCGCCTACCTCGCCCTCGCGCACGCCATGGATCCGCTCGCCCCCGAGCTCATCGTCGATCTGGCCCGCCGATGACGACGGCGACGCACCACGACCTGCTCGTCCTCGGCTCGGGGTCGGGGAACTCCCTGGTCACCCCCGAGATGGCCGGGTGGTCCGTCGGGATCGTCGAGGAGGGCATCTTCGGCGGCACCTGCCTCAACGTCGGGTGCATCCCCACGAAGATGTTCGTGCTCCCGGCCGACCGGGTCGCCGAGGCGCACGAGGCCGCGCGGATCGACGTCACCGTCGAGGGGGCCCGGGCCGACTGGGCGGCCGCGCGCGACCGCATCTTCGGGCGGATCGACCCCATCAGCGAGGCCGGGGCCGCCTACCGCCGGGACGGGGAGGGCACGACCCTGCACCAGGGGCGGGGGCGCTTCGTCGGCCCGCGCGAGGTGGAGGTGACCGCGGCCGACGGGTCGACGACCCGCGTGACCGCCGACCGGGTCGTCATCGCGACCGGGTCGCGGCCGTGGGTGCCCGAGCCGTTCGCCCGGGCGCTCGCCGACGGTCTGCCGGTGCACACGTCCGACACGGTCATGCGGATCGGTGCCGCGCCCCGTCGCGCCCTCGTCGTCGGCGGCGGCTACATCGCGACCGAGATGGCGCACGTGCTCTCCGGCTTCGGCGCCTCGATCACCCTCGTCGTCCGCGGGCCCCAGCTGCTGCGGGATCTCGACCCGAGCATCGGGATCCCGTTCGACGCGATCGCCACCGACCGCTGGGACGTCCGGCACGGCACGACCGTCGACTCGCTCGAACGCATCGCGGGGTCCGACGCGGTGCGGGCGCACCTGTCGGACGGCACGACCGTCGAGATCGACCTCGTCCTCGTCGCGACCGGCCGGGTGCCCAACAGCGACGACCTGGGCCTCGAGCGCGCGGGGGTCGACACCCACCCCGACGGACGGATCGTCGTCGACGCGCACGGTCGGACCGGTACGGACGGGGTGTGGTCCCTCGGGGACGTCAGCTCGCCCTTCCAGCTCAAGCACGTCGCGAACGCCGAGGCGCGGGTGGTCGCCCACAACCTCGTCCACCCCGACGACCTGCGCAGCTTCCCGCACGACGTCGTCCCGGCGGCCGTCTTCGGTCACCCCCAGATCGCGACCGTCGGGGACACGGTCGCCCAGGCCCGGGAGCGCATCCTCGCCGACGGGGGAGGCGTCGACGACGTCCTCGCCCACACCCAGGCGTTCGGCTCGACGGCGTACGGCTGGGCGCTGGAGGACACCGAGTCGTTGTGTACCGTCGTCGCCGACCGTCGCTCCGGGCTCCTGCTCGGTGCGCACCTCATGGGACCTCAGGCCTCGACGCTGATCCAGCCGCTCGTCCAGGCCATGTCGTTCGGGCTCCGGGCGGCGGACGTCGCCCGGGGACAGTACTGGATCCACCCCGCACTCACGGAGGTCGTCGAGAACGCCCTCCTCGGACTGGAGGACTGATGGCCGGCGGACTCGCTGCCCTGCTCGACGACATCGCGGCGATGGCGCGCCTGGCCGCGGCATCCATCGACGACGTCGGTGCCGCCGCCGGACGGGCGAGCATGAAGGCGACGGGCGTCGTCGTCGACGACACGGCCGTCACACCGCGCTACATCACCGGCATCGAGCCGAAGGACGAGCTGCCGATCATCAAGCGCATCGCGATCGGGTCGCTGCGCAACAAGGTGATCTTCATCCTCCCGGTGATCCTCCTGCTCTCGCAGTTCCTCCCGTGGCTGCTCGCGCCGCTGCTCATCGTCGGCGGGACCTACCTGTGCTTCGAGGGCGCCGAGAAGCTGTGGGAGGCGGTGTCGGGGCACCACCCGGACGTTCCCGCCGTCGCCGCGGACGAGGTCGGGGTCGACCCCGAGAAGAAGAAGGACGAGGTCGTCTCCGGTGCGGTGCGCACCGACTTCATCCTCTCCTCGGAGATCATGGTCATCGCGCTCAAGGAGGTCGAGAAGGAGTCGCTCGTCTCCCGGGCCGCCATCCTTCTCGTCGTCGCGCTCCTCATCACCGCGCTCGTCTACGGCGTCGTCGCGCTCATCGTCAAGATGGACGACGTCGGCCTGCACATGAGCCGCCGGGAGTCCGGCGCCTCGCGGGCGATCGGGCGCGGACTCGTCGCGGGGATGCCGAAGCTGCTCGCCGCGCTCTCGACCATCGGCATCGTCGCGATGCTCTGGGTCGGCGGCCACATCGTCCTCACGCAGCTCGACGAGCTCGGCGTCCACGGTCCCTACGGGGTCGTCCACCACCTCGAGGAGCAGGTCCACCACGCGGTCCACGGCCCGCTCGGCGGGGTGCTCGCCT
This sequence comes from Janibacter massiliensis, assembly GCF_900289115.1. Classification (GTDB taxonomy): domain Bacteria; phylum Actinomycetota; class Actinomycetes; order Actinomycetales; family Dermatophilaceae; genus Janibacter_A; species Janibacter_A massiliensis. Next base: position 1,321,473 of record NZ_LT985196.1, read on the forward strand.
GGCTGACGAACACCGCCCTCTCCGCGCTCGTCGGGGTCGTCCTCGGGGCGATCGTCGTCACGGTCGTCCACCTCGTGAAGAAGGCCCGCGGCGGCGGTCACGAGGCGCCTGCCCACTGATCGGCGTCGGCGACCCCGTCGGGGCCGGTCAGAACTCGCCGCCGCCGGAGAACCCCTCGGTCTGCGGGCGGCCGCTGTCCGCGATCCGCTGCGGCTCGGTCTCGGTCGTCGTCAGCTCGGACTCGCCCTCGCCGGAGCCGGGCGATCCTGCGGCCTGCTCGGCCTCGAGGGCGCGGGCCTCCATCTCCTGACCCGTCGCGTCGTGGTCGTCGCCGAGGTCGAGGTCGTGCGCGGGGCTCGTGCCGGGCATGCCCGTGCCGAGGTGGTCGATGGGGGAGTCGGTCATCTCTGGTCCTCGATTCGTGCCGGGACGACGCCCCCCGAGAGGGGGGCGCGCCAGCCCGGAGCGGGCCGGTCGGACCACGCTAGTGCACTAGTCTGGTCGGAACGCCGGCGTGGGAGATGACCCGCGCGGCGGATCGGCGCAGCCGAGCCGCGTCGCGTGCCCAGAAGGGCGTCGCCGGGTCGAGACCACCCGACAACACCAAGGAGTCACATCCATGACCGTCGACCACAAGGTCGCCGACCTGGGCCTCGCCGAGGCCGGGCGTCACCAGATCCGTCTTGCCGAGCACGAGATGCCGGGTCTGATGTCCCTGCGCGAGGAGTTCGGCGACAGGCAGCCGCTCGCGGGCGCGAAGATCGCCGGCTCGCTCCACATGACCGTCCAGACGGCCGTCCTCATCGAGACGCTCACCGCGCTCGGCGCGGAGGTCCGCTGGGCCTCGTGCAACATCTACTCGACCCAGGACGAGGCGGCCGCGGCCGTCGTCGTCGGCCCGAACGGCACCCCGGAGGACCCGCAGGGCGTCCCCGTCTTCGCCTGGAAGGGCGAGACGCTCGAGGAGTACTGGGACTGCACCGAGCAGATCCTCACGTGGGCCGACGGCGACGCCCCGAACATGATTCTCGACGACGGCGGCGACGCCACGATGCTCGTCCTCAAGGGCCGTCAGTGGGAGGAGGCCGGCCAGGTCCCGCCCACGACGGAGGAGGACTCCGAGGAGTTCGGCGTCTTCAAGGCGCTCGTCCGCCGGACGATGGCCGAGAACCCGACGAAGTGGACCGAGATCAGCAAGCGGATCAAGGGCGTCACCGAGGAGACGACGACCGGTGTCCACCGCCTCTACCAGCTGGCCGAGGCCGGCGAGCTGCTCTTCCCGGCGATCAACGTCAACGACTCGGTCACCAAGAGCAAGTTCGACAACAAGTACGGCATCCGCCACAGCCTCGTCGACGGCCTCAACCGCGCGACCGACGTCCTCGTCGGTGGCAAGGTCGCCGTCGTCTGCGGCTACGGCGACGTCGGCAAGGGTTCCGCGGAGTCGCTGCGCGGCCAGGGCGCCCGGGTCATCGTCACCGAGGTCGACCCGATCTGCGCGCTCCAGGCCGCGATGGACGGATACCAGGTCGCGCGCATCGAGGACGTCCTCGACATCGCCGACATCTACGTGACGACGACCGGCTGCTACGACGTCATCACCGCCGACCACATGCAGAAGATGAAGAACAAGGCGATCGTCGCCAACGTCGGTCACTTCGACAACGAGATCGACATGGCCGGCCTCGCGAAGGTCCCCGGCATCGTCAAGCAGGAGATCAAGCCGCAGGTCCACGAGTGGACGTTCTCCGACGGGGAGAACGCGGGCCGCTCGATCATCGTCCTGTCCGAGGGGCGTCTGATGAACCTCGGCAACGCGACGGGTCACCCCTCGTTCGTCATGAGCAACTCGTTCGCCAACCAGACGATCGCCCAGATCGAGCTGTTCACGAAGACGGACGAGTACCAGAACGAGGTCTCCGTCCTGCCGAAGCACCTCGACGAGAAGGTCGCGCGCCTGCACCTCGACGCGCTCGGCGTCCGGCTCACCGAGCTGACGAAGGGTCAGGCCGAGTACCTCGACGTCGACGTCGCGGGCCCGTACAAGCCGGCGCACTACCGCTACTGACGCCGCCCGGGTCGTGCCCGTCCGGCACACCGCGGCCCCCGTCGTCCTCCGGGACGGCGGGGGCCGCGTCGTGCGCACGGTCGGGCCGCGTCACGGGTACGGGCGGCCGTTGCCCGGCTCGACCGGGATGGTGAAGACCTCGGTGACCGCGACGTACTGCAGGACGAGCCACAGGACGCAGACCACCCCCAGTGCCCACACCCGTCGACGGTGGGCCGCCCGCGCCTGCGGTCCGGTGGGGATCCGGTCGGGGAAGGGCCACATCGGGGCGAGGACGAGGACGAGGAAGCGGATCGTGCTCGAGCCGGGGCTCGTCACGAGGAGGAGGAAGGCGGTGTACGCGAAGGCCCACGCCCGCAGCTCCGGGCCCCACACCCGGGTCGCGCGCCGGAAGAGGACGACGAGCAGCGGCAGGATCGCGAGCATGACGACCGTCGCGACGACCGGTCCGTAGTAGTCGTCGATCCGCGACCACCAGTTGTTGAGGATCGCCCGGTCCTGGTTGACCCGCCAGGCGCGCTGGGTCTCCATGAAGCCGTCCGGGGTCCCGGTGGCGAGCCCGACGATGAACGGCCACAGCCCGGCCAGCGCCCCGACGGCGAGCGTGAGGCCGGCGACGCGGATCATCTCCAGCCGCTCGAAGGGTTCCTCGCGCCGGTGCCACCACCGCAGGATCCAGTAGACGCCCATGCAGATCGCCATCGCGGGTGCGATGCCGCGGGTCAGGCTCAGCGGCACGCACAGGGCGAGGACCAGGAGGTACCGACGCGAGCGCAGCGCCCACATGACGAGGACGATGAGCAGGAGCGCGAGCGACTCGGTGTAGGCGACCTGCAGGACGGGCGAGGCGGGGAAGACCGTGAGGCACAGGACCGTCGCGGCGGCGACGAACCGTCCCGCGCCGACGAGCAGCAGCCGGTAGAGGAGGACGACGGCGATCCCCCCGAGGACGGTCGACAGCAGCGGGGCGACGACCTCGAACGGCAGGCCCGTGACCTCCATGAGGGCGCGGCACATGCCCGGGTACAGCGGGTAGAAGGCCCACTCGTTCTGCGCGACCGAGCCGTTGACGATCGGCAGGGTCGAGGGGTAGCCGTGGAGGGCGATCTGCTTGTACCACTGCCCGTCCCAGTTCGTCGTCGCCACCCAGTAGCCCGGGTCGCCGACCGTCGGGAAGTGGACGGTGTACCCCGGGGACGACTCGACCATCGGGATCTGGCGCCGCGCGCCGACGACGAGGAAGACCGTGGTGATCGCCCGACCGAGGAGCCAGATCGCGAGGGGGACGACCCACCACCGCACGCTCGCGCGCTCGAGGATCCCGTCGAAGCTCGAGCGCCACCTGGCCGCGACGACGGCGCGCTCCCGGGGTCCCCGACGGGCCCGGACGCTCGTGGCGCCGCCAGCGCGCGTCACGGGGCCTCCAGGTGGTTGGTGTGCAAGGATCGTCTGGCACGTCGCTCGCGTGCCGTCCGGTCATTGTGGCGCACCCCGCGGGCGGGACCGGCTGCGACCCACGGAAGGACGATCACGGTGAAGGGACGCGTTCTCGTCGTCGACGACGACCTCGCTCTCGCGGAGATGCTCGGCATCGTCCTGCGCAACGAGGGCCTCGACGTCGTCCACGTCGCCGACGGCACGTCGGCGCTGCCGACCTTCCTCGAGACCCGCCCGGACGTCGTCCTCCTCGACGTGATGCTGCCCGGCATGGACGGCATGGAGGTCTGCCGTCGCATCCGCGCCGAGTCCGGGGTGCCGATCGTCATGCTCACCGCCCGGACGGACACCGTCGACGTCGTCGTCGGGCTCGAGTCCGGGGCCGACGACTACGTCGTCAAGCCGTTCAAGCCGCAGGAGCTCGTCGCGCGGATCCGCGCCCGGTTGCGCCGCGGCGAGGACCCCGAGCCCGAGCGCCTGACGATCGGCGACCTGACGATCGACGTCGCTGGCCACGCCGTGCGCCGCGGCGAGGAGTCGCTCTCCCTGACGCCGCTGGAGTTCGACCTGCTCCTCGCGCTCGCCCGCAAGCCGTACCAGGTCTTCAGCCGCGAGGTGCTCCTCGAGCAGGTGTGGGGCTACCGCCATGCCGGTGACACCCGCCTGGTCAACGTCCACGTGCAGCGGCTGCGCAGCAAGATCGAGCACGACCCGGAGAACCCGCAGATCGTCGTCACCGTCCGCGGCGTCGGGTACAAGGCCGGGCCCGCCTGACGGTGTCCTCGCTCGACCGACCGCTCCGCCTCCTGCGCGCCGCAGCACGCCGGGCGTCGCGGCGGTGGCGCCGGTCGCTGCAGTTCCGCGTCGTCGCCTCGACGATCGTTCTCGGTGTGCTCGTCGTCGCCCTCATCGGCGCGTACCTCTACCAGGAGATCGCCCAGGGCCTGCAGCGCGACCGGATCGAGTCCGCGCAGGTCGAGTCGCGCGCCCGGGCCCAGACGATCCAGAAGGACCTCGACGTCAGCACGGCGACGCAGACCCCGGGCCAGCTGTCCCTCACGGCCGCCGACGCGGTGAAGATCCGCGGCTCGGACACGAGCGGCGGGCTGCAGTACATCGTGCTCACCCGGTCGCTGAACAACACCAACTCCCTCGTGGTCGAGACGGCCGAGTCCGGGGGCGAGGTCGGGCTGGCCGAGATCCCGGCCGACCTGCGCACCGCGGTCGCCGCCGACCCGGAGCACCAGCAGACGGCCCTCGCGCCGGTCCCGGGGACGGCCGAGGACGGCACCGCGGTGACCGTCCCCGCGGTCATCGTCGGCGAGCAGGTGACCGTCCCGCGCGCCGGCCCCTACGACGTGTACTTCGTCTACCCGATGGATCGCGAGCAACGCACGCTCGACGTCATCAGCCGGTCGATCGGGCTCGGCGGCGTGTTCCTCGTCGTCCTCGTCAGCGGTGTCGCGTGGCTGGTCACCCGGCAGGTCGTCGCGCCCGTCCGCCGCGTGGCGCACGTCGCCCGGCGGCTGTCGTCGGGCGAGCTCGGTGAGCGCGCGAACGTCAGCGGGGAGGACGACCTGGCCCTGCTCGCCCAGTCGTTCAACGACATGGCCGACAACCTCCAGGCGCAGATCCGCCAGCTCGAGGGGCTCTCGCGCGTCCAGCAGCGGTTCACCTCGGACGTCTCGCACGAGCTGCGCACGCCGTTGACGACGATCCGCATGGCCTCGGAGCTCATCTACGACGGGCGCGAGTCGATGCACCCGGTGGTCCAACGGTCCGCGGAGCTCCTCCACGGCGAGGTGGAGCGCTTCGAGGCGCTCCTGACGGACCTGCTCGAGATCAGCCGGTTCGACGCGGGCGCCGCAGGCCTCGAGTGCACGACGGTCGACCTCGGGGACCTCACCCGACGGGTCATCGAGGCCGCAGCCCCGATCGCCGCGGCCCGCTCGACGGTGGTCCGGCTCCACCCGGGCCCCGCGCCCGTCCTGGCGGAGGTCGACTCCAGGCGCATCGAGCGGATCCTGCGCAACCTCGTCGTCAACGCGATCGAGCACGGCGAGGGCCGTCCCGTCGACGTGTACGTCGCCCGGAACGAGGACACGGCCGCCGTGCTCGTGCGGGACCGCGGCGTCGGTCTGCGTCCGGGCGAGGCCTCGCTCGTCTTCAACCGGTTCTGGCGTGCCGACCCGGCGCGGAACCGGACGACCGGCGGCACCGGGCTGGGGCTGGCGATCGCCCTCGAGGACGCCCGGCTGCACGGCGGCTGGCTCCAGGCGTGGGGTGAGCCGGACGCAGGGTCGCGCTTCCGGCTCACGGTGCCCTGCAGCCAGGGCGACTCCGTCCGGGTCTCGCCGCTGCCGCTCGCGCCGGGGCCCGACGCCGTCGAGGACTCCCCGGGGGTCGTCGTCGTCGACGGGGCTGCGGTCGGGGCCGGGACAGCGGGGGAGGAGCTGTGAGCGGGGTCGGTCGGGTGCGTCGTGCGGTCCTCGGGGTCGTCGTCGCCGCCACGGTGGCCGTGCTGCCCGGGTGCGGCGGGCTGGCGACGAGCTCACCGGTCCGTCAGGGCCTGCCGGTCGACCCCCCGGCCGAGCGGCAGCCGCGTGCGGTCCTCGCCGGCCCGACCGACGGGGAGTCGAAGGCGGAGGTCGTGCGAGGGTTCCTGCGCGCCGGCGCCGCGACGGGGTCGGACGTCGACGTCGCCCGCGAGTACCTCACGCCGCAGGCGGACCGGGGGTGGATCCCGGACTCCGGCACCGTCGTCTACGAGGAGGGCTCCCTGCGGATCGTGCCGCTGCCGGGCAACCGGGCGCGGCTGCGGATCGACGTCCTCGCGACGATCGATGCCGAGGGGCGGCTCGTCGAGTCCCCGCCCCTGACCTACCTGCGCACGGAGGTCCAGCTCGTCCGGGACGGGGAGCGCTGGCGGTTGCAGGGGCTGGAGAAGGGGTTCGGCCGCTGGCTGACACCGGCCGAGACGCAGCGGGTGTTCCAGCGGGTCTCGATCCACCACGCGGCCACCAACCAGGACGTCCTCATCCCGGAGGAGCGCTGGCTGCCGGACGACCGCATCGTCACGCGGCTCGTGCAGGCCCAGCTGTCCGTGCCCACCCGGGAGTTCACGGGGGCCATCCGCGACGTGGGCGACCCCGATCTGTCCATCGAGGCGATCCCCGTCGAGGACGGGATCGCCTCGGTCGACCTCACCCCGGCCTCGCGCCCCGGCGATCCCGACACCCGCCGGGTGATCTATGCCGAGCTCGTCGCCACCCTGCAGTCCGCGCCCGGGGTCGACGGGGTGCGGCTGACCAGCGACGGTGCCGCGCTCGACGTCCCGGGCACCTCCCTGCCCGTGCGCACCGTCGGCGAGGTGGGGTTCACGACGCAGGCGACCGGTGCGACCGCCGCGCCGCTCGTGCGCCAGGGCGACCGCCTCTACCGGACCGCGGCCTCCGGCATCGGCGACCGGGCGAGCGACCGTCGGCTGGCGCCGTTCCCCCGGATCCCGCTCGCGTGGGGGCCCCTCTCGCTGTCCGCCGACGGCCGCGACCTCGCCGCGACGACCCGCGACCGGACGCAGTTGGCCCGGTGGCGCGGTCGAACTGCGCTCGAGGTGTCGACCCCCGGGACCGAGCTCACCCGGCCCGTCTTCGACATCCAGGGCGTCCTGTGGTTCGGCGGGGTCGCCCGCGACGGTCGGCCGGGTCTGTGGGCGGTGAACGCCACCGCCGCACCGGGCTCGCCGGGGGCGAGGGCCTACCGCGTCAAGGTCCCGTGGTTGGCCGGTCGTCGCATCGCGCACGTCGCGCCCTCCGCACTCGGGCAGCGGGTCCTGGTCGTGACGACCCGGGCGGACGGCTCCGACCCCCAGCTCGTCGTCTCCGGCGTCATCCGTCGCCCGAACGGTCTGCCGCAAGCCCTCTCCCCGCAGGCGCGCCGGCTCGCTGCGCGGGTGACGAGCGTGCGCGACGTGTCGTGGGTCGGACCCACCCAGGTCGCGATCCTCGGCTCGCTCCATCCGGCCCGCGCGGTCGGGGTCCTCCTCGCAGAGGTCGGCGGGTTCACGGCGGCTCCGCCGACCCGAGCGCTCAGCTCCCTGCGCGGCCTTCGCCAGGTGTCCTCGATCGGTGGCGTGCGCGGGCTCGTCGTCTCGACGGACTCGGGCACGTTCCAACGGGCGGGCGGCGCCTGGTTCGAGATCGACGAGGCCGACGAGGTCCTCGTGCCGCTGTCCTGACCGGCGGGTCGTCCACAGGGCGCGGCAGTCGCCTCGCCTGTCCACCGTGGTCCGCGGCGACGTGCGGTCCGAGCACGCGTCGGGTGATCGTCCTTCGGTGAGCCTGGCCGCGGCGTTCGACCTCGTGCTGCCGGTGCGGTGCGCAGGGTGCCCGGCGCCCGCCGTGCGACCCGACGTTCCCCTGTGCGCGCCGTGCGCCCGGGTGGTCCTCGCCGAGACCGCGCGACCGCTCGGCGGAGTGCTCCACGCGCCCGGCGCCGCAGGCGAGATCCCGGTCGTCGCCGCTGCGGCGTACGGCGGTGCCGTCGGCGCGGTGCTGCGCTCGCTCAAGGACGACGACCGGCCGGACACGCTCGACCTGCTCGGGGCGGTCCTCGCGGGAGCGCTGGACCTCGCGCGCGAGCTCGTCGGGCCGCCCGGTGGTCGCACGGCCGTCATACCCGTCCCCGCGAGCGCCCGGTCCCGGCGTCGCCGGGGGAGGGCGGTCGTGCCCGACCTCGCTCGGGCGGCCGTCGGCGCGGTCGGCACCCGGGAGCGGTTCGTCGTCGTCGACGGTCTGCGGCACCGGGGCGGGGCGGCCGACCAGCGGGAGCTGTCCGCCGAGGCGAGGCGGGTCAACGTGGCCGGCGTCCTCACGCCGACGCCCCGGTTGCGGTCGGTGACCGGCGGCTGCCTGCTCGTCGACGACGTCGCGACGACGGGGGCCACCCTGACCGAGGGCGTGCGGGCACTGGCGGAAGGCGGCGTCGACGTCCACGGCGTCGCTCTGCTGTGCGCGACGCCGTGAGTCCTCCCCGAGGGGTGAGGTGAACGGAACATGGACGCGGGTCGACGAATGCCTTCCGGGCAGGCGACGGGAGCGGTAGCGTCCTGTCATGGCCCCCCGAGCCGCGCTCTCGATCGTCATCGGTCGTGCGCGCCGTGGCGGGGGTGCCGCACCTCACGGCAGGGGGTGGCCGCGCAGCTGAGGGCCGGCGCACCCGGCGGTGGGGACGTGCCGCACGAGACCGTGTCCCCGCCGTGCCCGCTGCACAGACCGGCGGCCCCCGAGGACGAGGGCCGCCCGACGAGGAGGACACAGTGGACATCGCCGTCACCGGACGTCACCTGAGCATCACCGATCGCTTCCGCGAGCACGTGCACGAGCGCCTCGAGCGCCTCGGCCACCACGCCGCCGGAATCCAACGGGTCGAGGTCCTCGTCAGCCACGAGCCGACCCGGTCCGGCGGCCCCAGCGAGCGGGTGGAGGTGACCTGCCTGGGCAAGGGGCCGGTCATCCGCGCCGAGGCCCGGCACGACGACAAGTTCAGCGCCCTCGACCTGGCGACCGAGCGGCTGCGCGAGCGCCTGCGTCGGGCGAGCGACCGGCGCCGCGTGCACCGCGGGCGGCGTACGCCCGAGTCGGTCGGCGAGGCGACCCACCGGGCGGGCGCGATGGCTGAGGCGCTCGCCTGGGCCCAGCCGCAGCCGGACCCGGAGCGGTCCGAGGAGGGCCGGTTCGGCGACTCCCCGATCGAGATCCGTGAGAAGATCCACCGCGCCGAGCCGATGACCCTCGAGCAGGCCTTGCACGAGCTCGAGCTCGTCGGGCACGACTTCTTCCTGTTCGTCGACGTCGAGACCTCCGCGCCGAGCGTCGTCTACCGGCGGCGGGGCTGGAGCTACGGCGTCATCCGTCTCGACGACGCCGGCGCCGGTGCCGACGACGAGGTCGACGTCGCCTGAGCAGCCCGCGGCTGCCCCGGGGCCCGCTGGTCCCGGGGCGGCCCGAGCGTCTGGGAGGATGGGACGAGCGGGTTGGGGCCCGGGGGGGAGGAACTGGCAATGACGGACCCGGTACGGGTGGTGCTGGTCGACGACCACGTCCTTTTCAGGACTGGCCTCGAGGTCGTCCTCGGGGCCGACCCGAGGGTGGAGGTCGTCGGCCAGGCCGCCGACGGGGTGGCAGCGGTCGAGGTTGCTCGAGCGGCGCGCCCGGACATCGTCATCCTCGACCTGCGCCTGCCCGGGTGCTCAGGGCTCGAATGCTGCCGACGGATCCGGGATGAGCTGCCCGACACCCAGGTCCTCGTGCTCACCGCCTCCGACGCGGAGGATGACCTCGTCGCCGCGCTCCGCGCCGGCGCCGGCGGCTACCTCGTCAAGGACGGTGATCCCGCGGAGCTCGTGGAAGCCGTCCTCGGGCTGAGGGAGGGGCGCTCGATCGTCCCGCCCGACCTCGCCGCGCGTGCGCTCACCGACCTCGCCCGCTTCGATCGGCAGGCGGCTGCCGGACCCATCGGTCAGCTCACCCCGCGCGAGCGCGAGGTCCTCGCCCTCGTCGCGCTCGGGCTGCGGAACCGGGAGATCGCGGCCCGGCTCTTCATCGCCGAGAACACGGCGAAGAACCACGTGCAACGGGTGCTGACCAAGCTGGGGATGAGCTCCCGGGCCGAGGCGGCGGCGTTCGCGGTCCGTGCGGGGCTCCTGTCGCCGTCGTGAGGTCCCGGTGGCTCACCGGCTGAGCCGCTCCCAGCGGAGGCAGTCGGCCCACGACCCGTCGGGCAGGGCGTCGGTCGCGTGCTCGTGGCCGCACACGCCGAAGCCGAGGCCGCGCAGGACGGCGTTGCTCCCGGCGTTGTCCGCCGAGGTCATCGCCGTCAGCCGGCGCAGGCCCAGCCCGCCGCGCTCCCGGGGCGAGGTCACGTGGTCGACGACGAGCCGGGTGGCCGCCGCCGCGACGCCCCGCCCGCGCGCCGAGGGGAAGACGGTGTACCCGAGCTCGGCGTCGTCGCCCGCCCCGAGGGTCGCCCCGTCGCGGCGGAACACGGCGACGTAACCGAGCGCCCGGTCGCTCGCCTCGTCCGCGACGCACCACGTCACCGAGGTGCCCTCGGCCGCCCCCTCCCACGTGCGGGTCAACCACTCATCGGCGTTCGCCGGACGCAGCGTGCTCGAGGGGGTCCAGTGCTCGGGGTGCTCCCGCTCCTCGACGGCCTCGAGGTCGCTCGTGCGCCACTCCCGCAGCCGCAGCCCCGCACCCGTCAGGGTCGGTGCGACGAGCCACGGGCGCGCCGGGCGGGTGAGGTCGTCGTGCGGGCCGACGCTACCGATCCACCCGTCGGCGACCCCGTCCCGGACGGGCACCGACGACGGCAACGTCGCGTGCACGGTGAACCCGCACGCCCACGCCACCCGGCGGGAGGCCCAGTTGCCGACCGCGGCCTCCCAGTAGACCCGGGGAGCGCCCTGCTCGAAGGACCACCGGGCGGCCAGGCGGAGGGCGGCGCTCATGACCCCGCACCCGCGTGCGGCCGGGTGGAGGGCGAACCCGCACGACCACGCCATCGCCGGGGTGCGGCCCTGGCGGAGGTCGACGAGGCCGCTGAACCGTGGAGCGGCCCCCGGGACGGTCTCGGCCTCGATCGCCCAGAGCCGGTCCCCGCGCTCGTCCGACCACGCGCGGGCGTGCAGCGCCAGGAAGTCCCGCGCATCGTCGGCCCCGTACGGCTGCGGAACCGTCGTCCACCGCACCGTCTCCGGGTCGTTCGACTGCTCCACGACGGCCACGAGGTCGTCCTCACGGAGGGCGCGCAGCGTGACCCGCCCGTCGCCGAGCACGGGCACGATGTCGGGAAAGGCGTGGCCGGGCATCGCGCCATCGAACCATCAGGGTGCGCGCTCCGTCGACCGACTAGCCTGTCGGCACACCTCCGCGTGCCCGGGAACGGCCCGCGGCGTCGAGCAAGCCACCAGGAGTCTGATCCCGTGAAGATCGTCGAGCGTCTGCTGCGCGCCGGAGAGGGCCGCGTCGTCAAGCGGCTGGAGGGCATCGCGGCCCAGGTCAACGCGATCGAGGAGGACTTCCAGAAGCTGTCCGACACCGAGCTGCGCGAGGAGACCGCGAAGTTCAAGGCGCGGCTGGCGGACGGCGAGACCCTCGAGGAGCTCATGCCCGAGGCCTTCGCCGCGGTGCGCGAGGCCAGCGTCCGCACGATCGGCAAGCGGCACTTCGACGTCCAGATCATGGGTGGCGCCGCCCTGCACCTGGGCAACGTCGCGGAGATGAAGACCGGTGAGGGCAAGACGCTCGTCGCCACCCTGCCGAGCTACCTCAACGCCCTGACCGGCAAGGGCGTGCACGTCGTCACCGTCAACGACTACCTCGCCGAGTACCAGGCCGAGCTCATGGGCCGTGTCCACCGCGCCCTCGGGCTGGAGACCGGGTGCATCCTCGCGCGGATGACGCCGGACCAGCGGCGCGCGGAGTATGCGAAGGACATCACCTACGGCACGAACAACGAGTTCGGCTTCGACTACCTGCGCGACAACATGGCGTGGTCGACCGACGAGCTCGTCCAGCGCGGCCACAACTTCGCCATCGTCGACGAGGTCGACTCGATCCTCATCGACGAGGCCCGCACGCCGCTCATCATCTCCGGCCCCGCCGACCAGCCGCAGAAGTGGTACGTGGAGTTCGCGCGGATCGCGGAGATGCTCGAGAAGGGCGAGGGCGGCAAGGACGGCCGGCCCGGCTGGGGCGACTACGAGGTCGACGAGAAGAAGCGGACCGTCGGTGTCCTCGAGCCGGGCATCGAGAAGGTCGAGGACCACCTGGGGATCGACAACCTCTACGAGGCGGTCAACACCCCGCTCATCGGCTACCTCAACAACGCGATCAAGGCCAAGGAGCTCTTCAAGCGCGACAAGGACTACGTCGTCGTCGACGGCGAGGTCATGATCGTCGACGAGCACACCGGGCGCATGCTCGCCGGCCGCCGGTACAACGAGGGCATGCACCAGGCCATCGAGGCCAAGGAGGGGGTGGAGATCAAGAACGAGAACCAGACCCTCGCGACGATCACCCTCCAGAACTACTTCCGCATGTACGACACGCTCTCGGGCATGACGGGCACGGCCCAGACCGAGGCCGCGGAGCTGTACTCGATCTACAAGCTCGGCGTCGTCCCGATCCGCACGAACCGCCCGATGATCCGCAAGGACCGTGCCGACCTCGTCTACCGGACCGAGAAGGGCAAGTTCCGGGCCGTCGCCAAGGACATCGCCGAGCGCCACGCCAAGGGTCAGCCGGTCCTCGTCGGGACGACCTCCGTCGAGAAGAGCGAGTACCTCTCGGAGGCGCTGCGCCGCGAGGGCATCCCGCACGAGGTCCTCAACGCCAAGCACCACGAGCGGGAGGCGGCGATCGTCGCCGAGGCGGGCCGCAAGGGCGCCGTCACCGTCGCGACGAACATGGCCGGCCGCGGCACCGACATCATGCTCGGCGGCAACCCGGAGTTCCGTGCGGTCGCCGCGCTGAAGAAGCGCGGACTGGACCCCGAGGAGACGCCGGAGGAGTACGAGGCCGCGTGGGACGCGGCGCTCGAGCAGGCCGAGAAGGCCGTCAAGGACGAGGCGGGGAAGGTCGCCGAGCTCGGCGGTCTCTACGTCCTGGGCACCGAGCGCCACGAGTCGCGCCGCATCGACAACCAGCTGCGCGGACGCTCCGGTCGCCAGGGCGACCCCGGCGAGTCCCGCTTCTACCTCTCCCTCGAGGACAGCCTCATGCGGCTGTTCAACGCGGGGTTCGTCGAGCGGGTCATGGCCACGGCGAAGATCGACGAGGACACCCCGATCGAGGGCAAGATGCTCTCCCGCTCGATCGAGTCGGCACAGAGCCAGCTAGAGGGCCAGAACTACGAGATCCGCAAGAACGTCCTCAAGTACGACGACGTGCTCAACCGGCAGCGCCAGGTCGTCTACGCCGAGCGGCGCCGCGTCCTCGAGGGCGAGGACCTGGAGAAGCAGGTCCGGTACTTCATCACCGATGTCGTCGGCGGCTACGTCGACGGCGAGACGGCGACGGGCTACGCGGAGGAGTGGGACCTCGACCGGCTCTGGGGCGCGCTCGCATCGCTCTACCCGACGGGGCTGACGCAGGAGCAGGTCGTCTCGGCCGCCGGCGGCCGCTCGGGCCTGAGTGCCGAGGCGTTGCGGACCGAGCTCGTCTCCGACGCCCACGAGGCCTACGATCGCAAGGAGGCGCAGGTCGGCGAGGCCGGGATGCGCGAGTTCGAGCGGCGGGTCATCCTCTCGGTGCTCGACCGGAAGTGGCGCGAGCACCTGTACGAGATGGACTACCTCAAGGAGGGCATCGGCCTGCGGGCGATGGCCCAGCGCGACCCGCTCGTGGAGTACCAGCGCGAGGGCTTCCAGCTGTTCGAGGCGATGAACGACTCGATCAAGGAGGAGTCGGTCGGCTACCTCTTCAACACCGAGGTCGAGGTCGAGCAGACCCCCGCCGTAGGGCAGGGCGCGGTGCACGTGTCCGACCTCCTCGGCGATGGCGACGCCGAGGCGCCGAAGCTCGAGGTCCGCGCGAAGGGGCTCGACGACGGGCGCGGCCAGCCGATGCACTTCAGCGCCCCGAGCGACGACGGTGGCATCGAGGAGCGCGAGGTCGCCGCGGACGGTCATGTCATCGCCGAGGGCGACGAGGTCGGCAGCAACCGCGCCCAGCGTCGAGCCGCCCGCCGCAAGAAGGGCCGCTGAGCCCCCGGAGCGAACGAGTCGTCCGGCGCGCCTCTCAGGCGATCTGGAGGGCCTGGACGACCCATCGGCCGTCGCGGCCCTCGAGGCGCATCGCCATCGCCCTGACCCGGTCACCCTCGTCGAGGATGACCGTGGCCTCCACGGCGTCGTCCGCGGGGTGGCACAGCACGATCCGCCGGATGCGCACGCGACGGCCCTCGCCGGCACGTGCGGACGGCCGGCGGGCGGCCGCGCGCCGGGCGGCGGTCGATCCCCGGCGGGCCAGGCTCTCGTAGACCTCGGGGGAGGTGCAGCGGAGCAGCTGCGCCGCCGGGCGCCGTCCGCGCATCACCTCCAGCGCGGCGAGGGCGATCCGTGCCGCCGTCGCATGGGCGTCGGGCAGGTCGGCTCGGCGCGTGGGCTGCGGGCCGAAGTCGGGGTCGGCGCCGAGGTGTGCGTCGTGGCGTGCGCGGGCGCGGCCGAGGGGGATGTCGAGCGGCTCCTGCACGAAGCGTGGGTCGGTCCACCGGTCGAGCTCGGCGTCGAGGAACGGGTGGAGCGCGACGGGTGCCGACCGAACGGCGGGGAGGACGGCGATTTTAACCATCTGGCGCCGGCCGCGAAAAAGGAGGGGGTGGGGATCGGGGGCGGCCGGGCAATGAAAAAAAAAAATAAGAGGAAAGCGGTCGGAGCAGACGATAGAGTATAGCTAGACTGTGTAACTATGCTGAGAG
>NZ_LT985196.1:1336469-1825745 GCF_900289115.1 Janibacter massiliensis
TTTTTTTTCTCATGAACACGGCGCCAACGGCGTTCCCTCTCTATTCGGCGGCGGCGTGAGAGGTGTATAAGAAAGAGACGGGGGTGATGCGGTCGGGGTCGTCGCCGATGACGTCCCGGTTCGCGGCGTACCACCGGGGCCACTCACGGACGATGTCGTCGTCGGTGGCGGAGGGGCCCAGGTGGGCGGCGACGATGTCCCACAGGCAGTCGCCGCGGTGGACGACGACCTCGCCGCCGACGCTCTCCCGCGCCGGCCCCGTGACGAGCCGGGCGTCGGCCGGGCGGCGGACGGACGAGGCCGACGGAACCCAGCCCGGCCGCTCGTTGCGGACCGCGACCTCCGAGAGGGTGGGCACCACGGCCGTCCCCGCCGTCGGTGCGGTCGGCGTGGATGCGGACGAGGAGGGTGCGCGCGTCACGGTGGGCGCGAAGGCGGGGCTCGGGACGTCGTCGTCGACCGCGGCCGCGAGCACGGGTGCGGGCGCGGCCGTCGCGGGCGAGGCGGTGGTGGCGACCCCGGAACCGACGACGCCCACCCCGACCGCGATCGCCGCGAGCCGTCGGACCGCGACCGGCGCGATGCGCCGCGCGAGCGCACCCGACACCCGGCCGGGCAGACCCGGCAGGTGCGCGGCCGCCGACACGGCCAGTGCCAGCAACAGCCACAGGCTCAGGGCCAGGGAGAGCACAGCGGCGCCGAGGACGACGACCTCGTCCACCGACGGCGGGGTCGGGCCGAGCAGCGCTCCGACCCGGGTTCGAGCGAGGCGCGCCGCGGCGACCACGAGCCCGACGAGGCCGATCGTCGTCACCGCCGAGGCCACGGCGGGGCGTGCCACGGCCCCCTGCGTCGTCCGTTCCATCGATCCCCCTTGGGTGCTTTCAGCATCGTTTGATGTCGTTGGCTGCTGTTTGAAGCAAACCATGCCGGTTCGATGCACGCAAGTGGAGGCTGTGCGTACGCTGCCGACATGCGGTGGACCCGGTTGTTCGACGACCTCGAGACCCAGTGGGCGGCGCAGGAGCGCCTCGAGCTCGATGCGGAGGTCGCGGACCGCACCAGGCGTGAGCGGGCGACCATCGCTCTCGACGAGCGACTCGTCGGTCAGGGTGAGGAGGCCGTCACCGTGCACCTGGTCGCCGGGCCGCCGGTGACCGGCCGCGTGGACGACGTCGGCGACGGATGGGTTCTCCTTGCGCCCGCCGAGCGCCTGCGCGTGCTGCTGCCCCTCGTCGCGGTCGTCGGGGTCGTCGGCCTTGCGGCCCGGCCGACCGATGCCGCCCGGGCGCGCCGGTTCGGGCTGGGCTACGCGCTGCGGGGGCTGAGCCGCGATCGAGTGCCGGTGACGATCCTCGACCGCAGCGGGGGCCGGATCGAGGGGACGATCGACGGGGTCGGCGCGGACGCCTGCGACGTGAGCGAGCACGCCCTCGACGAGGCGCGCCGGGCCGGGGCGGTCCGGGCGCGACGGGTCGTGCCCTTCGGAGCGATCGTGTCCGTCGCGGCGCGCGACTGAGGCAGGGCGTTCGAGGACCACGTGCCGTTACCGGCCGGTAGCATCTACGCCACCGTGACCCCGTGGAGTGCCCCGTGAACCTCGACGCCCTGCCCCCCGCCCTGCTCGTGCTGCTTCCCCTTGCGGTCCTCGCCGAGGCGGTCTGGGCCCGTCGCAGCCGGAGGGCTGTCTACACGCCCGCCGAGACCCTCTCGACGATCGGGGTCGCCCTGCTCAACCGCCTCGGCGGTGTCCTCACGCTCGCCCTGAAGTACGCGATCTTCGCCGGGGTGGCCGCACTCGCCCCCTGGTCGCTGCCGGTCAACGCACTGACGATCGTCACGGGCTTCCTGCTCACCGAGATCGCCTACTACTGGTACCACCGGCTCAGCCACGAGTGGGCGCCGCTGTGGGCGATCCACCACGTCCATCACTCCAGCACCGAGTACAACCTGACGACCGCGGCCAGGCTCAACCTCATGGGCGGCGTGGTCGGCGCGGTGTGGTTCGCCCCGCTGGCGCTGCTGGGCCTGGACCCCGCGATCATCGTCGTCTCCCTCGCGGCGGGCCTCTTCTACCAGTTCTTCCTGCACACCCAGGCGGTCCCGGCGCTCGGGCCGGTCGAGGGGTGGATCAACACCCCGTCGGCGCACCGGGTGCACCACGGCAGCAACCCGGTGTACCTCGACCGCAACTACGCCGCATCGCTGCTCGTCCTCGACCGGGTGTTCGGCTCGTACCAGCCCGAGGTCGAGCCGGTCCGCTACGGCGTGACGACCGGCCACTACTCGAACAACCCGCTCACTCTGGTCTTCGGCCCTCTCGCCACCCTGCTTCGCCTCGGCCGGCAGCCCCGACGCACGTAGCGGGGGCGGCCCCATGGCCGGGGTCGGGGACCCTCAGTCGGCCGGTTGCTGGGTGCGCACGAAGTCGCGCGTCTGGGCGTACATCCGGGCGATGTACGCCTCGAGCTCGGTCACTTCGACGCGCCACTGTCCGCGCCCGCCGACCTTGATCGCCGGAAGGTCCCCGCTGCGCACGAGCGCGTACGCCTGCGCCGAGGAGATGTCGAGGATCTCGGAGACCTCGGCGAGCGGGATGAAGCGCTTGGACATGGGGCCTCCTTCCGGTCGGTGCGGCAACGACCTCCAACGATGCCACGTCGGACGGGGCGGAAGGTGTCGTGGTCCACACCTGTGGATTTCGCCGCGCGGCCTCCCGCCGTATCGGGTTCGATGGGTCCGGGCCGCGAGCGGCCCGCACGACCATCGATGACAAGGGGAGTCCCACCGTGCCCGACCAGCAGCTCGTCACCCCGCGTGCCGCGCGCCTGCGCCGCCCCTCGTGGAAGGACACGAGGCTCGTCGTCGGCGTCCTCCTCGTCCTCGGCTCGATCCTCCTCGGCTCCGCCGTCGTCTCCGCGGCCGACGACCGCGTCCCGGTGTACGCCGCGGCCCGCACGCTCGTGCCGGGGGAGAAGGTGACCGAGAAGGACCTCGTGCGCGTCGACGTCCAGCTCGCCGAGGGTGGTCCGGCGTACCTGGCCGCGGACGGGACGGTTCCGGGCGGCATGGTCGCGACCCGGACGGTCGCCAAGGGCGAGCTGCTGCCGCAGTCCGCGGTCGGCTCGGTGCGCGATGCCGACGTCGAGGTCGTCTCCGTCCCGGTCGACGCGGCGAGCGCGACCGGGCTCGCGGCCGGCGATGTCGTCACCGTGTGGGCGAGCCGCGGCGCGGGAGCCGGGTCCCGCCGACCGGGCGGTGCACCGACCCGGCTCGGTGAGATGGTCGTCGACGAGGTCGTCCAGGAGCAGGGCGGCATCGTCGGCGGGGGATCGGCGGTGACACCCGTCCGCCTCGTCGTCACCGGTGACGCCGTGGAGGAGCTCGAGGCCTTCATCCACGACGACGCGACGATCACCCTCACCCTGCCGCGCAACCCCGGCGGGACGCCGTGACGACGCGGGTCCTCACCGCGCTGGACCCGGGGGTGGAGGCGCAGGTCGCGACGGCCGTCGGCGGGGTGCGCGAGGCGACGATCGCCCGGCGGTGCGTCGACCTCGCCGACCTCCTCGCCTCCGCGGAGGCCGGGCTCGGCGACGTCGCGCTCGTCTCGGCCGGCTTGCGGGGCCTTGGCCGGGACGACGTCGCCCGGCTCGCGGCGAGCGGGGCGCGCACGATCGCCCTCGTCACGGGCGAGGAGGACGAGGCCCGCGTCCGTCAGCTCGGCATCGCCGGGGTCGTGCGTGCCGACGCATCCGTCGCCGACCTGGAGGCGGCCCTCACGGCCGGCGGTGCCGAGTGGGCTGCCGAGCTCGGCCTCCTCGACGACGCCGCAGGGGCGGGCGTGCCGACGCCGCACGGCGCGCCCGTCGTCCCGCAGCAGCCACCCGCTCCGGAGCCGGTCGAGGGACGGATCACGGCCGTCTGGGGGCCGACCGGCGCCCCGGGCCGAACGACGATCGCCGTCAACCTCGCCGCGGAGCTCGCGGCGGCGGGCGCCTCGGTGATCCTCGTCGACGCGGACACCTACGGCGCGAGCATCGCCCAGGTCCTCGCGCTCCTCGACGAGGCACCGGGCGTGGCGGCCGCGGCCCGCGCCGGTGACCTCGGCACGCTCGACCTCCCCGCGCTGTCCCGACTGGCGCCCGAGGTGCTCCCGCGGCTGCGGGTCCTCACGGGCATCCCGCGACCGGACCGCTGGCCCGAGATCCGCGCCGCCTCGTTCGAGGAGGTCCTGCGCCTGTCGAAGCTGCTCGCCGAGCACGTGGTCGTCGACTGCGGCTTCTGCCTCGAGGACGACGAGGAGCTGAGCTACGACACGCGGGCGCCCCGGCGCAACGCGACCACCCTCATCACGCTCGAGTCCGCCGAGCAGGTGGTCGTCGTCGGCTCCGGTGACCCCGTCGGTCTGCAACGCCTCGTGCGCGCGAGCCAGGACCTCGGCGGGATCCCGAGCGGGCGTCCTCTCGTCGTCGTCAACCGCGTCCGTGCCAGCGCGGTCGGCGCCGACCCGCAGGCGCGGATCGTCGAGGCGCTCGGCCGCTTCGCCGGGATGGAGGACCTCCACCTCGTGCCGGAGGACCGCGAGACCCTCGACCGACTCCTCCTCCAGGGCCGGGTTCTCGCGGAGGGCGCGCCACGGTCACCCGCACGCGAGGCGATCCGGGCCCTCGCCGCCCGCGTCGCTCCGGAGCGCTTCGGCCAAGCCGAGACGCCGGCTCGTCGGCGGCGTCACCGGTGACCGCCGGGTCGGGCGTGGAACGATGACGGTCGTGAGCAACCGACTGACGCCGCTGGACACGTGGTTCCTCCGGAACGAGACGGCGACCTGCCCGATGCACGTCGGGTCGGTCATGGTGTTCGAGGCCCCGGACGACGAGCACGACCACGCCCGGCTCGTCGAGCACATCAGCGAGCGCATCGCTGGCTTCCCGCGTTACCGGCAGCGGGTCCGTGAGGTGCCCGGCGGCCTCGCCGACCCGGTGTGGATCGACGACCCCGCCTTCGACGTCACCTACCACGTGCGCCGTTCCGCCCTGCCGCAGCCGGGGTCGCTCGAGCAGCTCGAGGAGCTCGTCGCGCGGATCATGCCGCGTCTGCTCGACCGGGACCGCCCGCTGTGGGAGGTCTACCTCGTCGAGGGCCTGGCCGACGGCCGGTTCGCGATCATCACCAAGACCCACCAAGCGCTCGTCGACGGCGAGACCGCGCTCGACATCGCCCACCTCATCGTCGACGACTCGCGCCACGAGCCGCCCGCCGACACCGACCCCGCGCCGGACCCCGGCGCAGCCCGCCTCGTCCTCGACGCCCTCGTGGACACGACGCTGCACCCCTCGCGCGGGGTCGAGCTCGCCCGATCCGCCGTCTCGAGCGCGTTCGCCCCGGGCCTGCGCCTGGCCCGCGCGCTCACCCCGGCCCCGGCCGCGGGGACGCCCTCGCCGCTGCACACCACCGTCGGTCGGGCGCGCCGGTGGGCGGCCGTGCGGACCGACCTCGCCGACCACCGGCGGATCCGCGCCGGCATCGCCCGCGGGCGCGCGGTCGAGGTCGTGACCGTCAACGACGTCGTCCTCGCGGTGCTCGCCGGCGCGCTGCGGACGTGGCTGCTCGCCCGCGGCGGGTCGGTCCGCCCCGACGACCGCATCCGCGCCCTCGTCCCGGTGAGCGTCCGGGCCGACGACGGCACCAGCCCGGACGCGACGGTCCGCACCAGGCTCCAGGCGTGCTTCGTCGACCTGCCGATCGGGGAGCCGAGCCCGGCGATGCGGCTGCACCAGGTCGCCTTCGCCATGCGTCAGCAGCTCGAGGGTGGCGAGGTCGCGGCGTCCTCGCTCACGGGTGTCGCGGGCTTCGCCTCGCCGACCCTGCACTCGCTCGCGGCACGCCTGTCCGGTGCCCTCTCCCGGCGCCCGTTCGGCCTCGTCGTCGCCAACGTCCCCGGTCCGCAGCGGGTGCGGACGGCCGACGGCGCGTCGATGATCGGTACCTGCCCGGTCCTGCCGCTCCCGCCCGAGCACGCGCTCGCCGTCGGGCTCACCTCCTACGACGGGACGATCACGTACGGCCTGCACGCCGACCGGGACGCGGTGCCCGACCTCGACGTCCTCGCGCAGGCCGTGCACGACGCCATCGACGAGCTCGAGCACGCGACGCGCGGCTCGCGGCGGCGGTGACGCCGAGGCGCGGGCTCGTCCTCGGCGGCGGGGGAGTCCTCGGAGCGTCGTGGATGACCGGTGCACTCACGGCGATCGAGCGTGAGCTGCGCACCGATCTGCGCGAGTGGGACGCGGTCCTGGGCACGTCCGCCGGCGCGGTCATCGCTGGCCTGCTCGGCGCGGGCGTGCCGGTGAGCGAGGTCCGCTCGCGCGAGCTCATCGGCGCGGCGACCGGGCCCCGCCGGCTGCCTCGACCGAGCTACCTGCCGCACCTCGACATCTCCGACCACGACATCCCCTTCCTCGACACGCTCAGCCTCGACGTGCCGATCCCCGACGTCGTCGACACGGCGCACAACCCCGTCGACCCGAACGCGCTCTGGCCGCGCGGGGGCGTCGTCTCCTGGGAGCTGCTGCGCCGGGGCCCCCGGCACTGGCGGACCGTCCCGGTGAACTCCGTCGTCACGGCCGCGCTCCCGCCCGGGCGCAACCGGACCGAGCCCGTCGGCGACGTCGTGCGCGGGGACCAGCCGCGCGGCTGGCCGGCGCACCCGGGTCTCGGGCTCGTCGCCGTCGATGCCGGGACCGGCCGGCGGGTCGTCCTCGGCTGGGGGGAACCGGGCAGCCCACCCGTCCCCGACCGGCCGTTCACCGAGCCGGAGCCGCGCACCGGCATGGACCTCGCGGACGCGGTCGAGGCCTCGTGCGCCGTCCCGCTCTACTACCGGCCCAAGGAGATCGACGGGCGCCGCTACCTCGACGGCGGGGTGGCCTCCTCGACGAACCTCGACCTCCTCGCCGCCGCTGGGCTGGACGAGGTGTACGTCCTCGCGGCCCGTGTCGGCGAGGTCGTCGACCCCTCCCCGAAGCTGCCCAACCGGCTCATGCAGCGCCGGCGGACGTCGATGCGCCGCCGCTTCCTCGAGGAGGTCGCGGCGGTCGAGGCGGCGGGCACGCGGGTCGTCGTCATCTCGCCCCGCCCGGCCGACCTCGCGGTCATGGGAGTCAACGTGATGGACCCGACCAGGCGCGCGCAGACCCTGCACGTCGCCGAGCGGACGACCCTGCAGCAGCTGCGCTGAACAGCCCTCGGTGCGGGGGTGTCGTCTCTCACGCCGGGCAGGACTCGCCGCCCGCCCGGCCCGCTGCCAGACTCGGCACATGGCCACCAACGACCCGGCGTCGATCACGGACGCCCTCATCCACCCGTACCTCAACCACGCAGCGTCGATGTACGAGGAGAAGTACGCGACGCGGGAGGACATCGACAACGGCATGCGCTTCGGCTGCGGCCTGCCCGTCGGTCCGCTCGCGCTCGCCGACCGCATCGGCATCGACGTCCTGCGGGACGCGCTCGCCGAGCGCCACGCGCAGACGGGCGACCCGCTGCACGCCCCGAACCCGGTCCTCGAGCGTCTCGTCGCAGAGGGGCGGACGGGTCAGCAGGCCGGCCGCGGCTTCTACACGTACGCGGCCGCCGGCTCGGACGAGGTCGTCCCGGATGACGAGACCCCGACCGACGCGGCCGCGGGGGCGGACGTCCGCACCGTCGAGACGGTCGGCGTCGTCGGCTCGGGGACGATGGCCACGGGCATCGTCGAGGTCTTCGCCAAGGCCGGTTTCCCGGTCGTCGTCATCGCCCGCAGCCAGGAGAAGGTCGACGGCGTCCGCGCGAAGATCGAGAAGAACCTCGGCAAGGCCGTCGCGAAGGGCCGCATGGAGCAGGCCGCCGCCGACGAGACCCTCGCTCGTGTCACCGGCGCCACCGAGCGCGAGGCGCTGGCCGACGTCGACCTCGTCGTCGAGGCCATCGCCGAGCAGCTCGACCTCAAGACCGAGCTCTACCGCGACCTCGACCGGATCTGCAAGGACGGTGCGATCCTCGCGACGACCACCTCCTCGCTGCCGATCAAGGACCTCGCGGCCGTGACGCAGCGCCCGCAGGACGTCATCGGGATGCACTTCTTCAACCCCGCACCGGTGATGAAGCTCGTCGAGGTCATTCACACCGACGAGACCGGCGAGGACGTCAAGGCGACGGTCCACGACCTCTGCCGCCGGACGAAGAAGGTCGCCGTCTCCTGCGCGGACCGCTCGGGCTTCATCGTCAACGCCCTGCTCTTCCCGTACCTCAACGACGCGATCCTCCTCGTCGACTCGGGCGCGGCGACGCAGGACGAGGTCGACGAGGCGATCACCTCGACGTACGGCTACCCGATGGGGCCGTTCGCGCTGCTCGACGTCGTCGGCCTCGACGTCTCGCTCGCGATCCAGGAGGAGCTCAAGACCGAGTTCGAGTACGAGGGCTTCGAGCCCGCGCCGCGGCTGCGCGAGCTGGTCGCCGCCGGTCACCTCGGCCGGAAGACGGGCCAGGGCTTCAAGACCTACTGAGCCGCACCGACCCTCCCGCACGGGGTCCCTCGTCGCCCGCTCCGTCGGGCACGATGGGCCCCGTGCCGCGTTCCAACCGCCGTCGCCGTGACGACCGGCCCCTGCCCGTCGCCGCCCTCGAGGGGCGCATCGACACGAGCGTGACCTGGCGCGGGGCCCGCTGGGGCGTGCGGCGACTCACCGGCGCGAACGCGACCCGGCCCTACCGCTGCCCCGGCTGCGAGCACGAGATCGCCCCCGGCACCCCGCACGTGCTCGTCTGGCCCCTCGACGGGCTCGGCGGGATGGACGACCGCCGCCACTGGCACAGCCGGTGCTGGCAGTCGCGGGAGACGTGGCACCCGCGCGGTTCGCTCCGATGACACCGAAGGGCCCTGCACCACGGGAGGTGGTGCAGGGCCCCTCGGCGTGCTGTCCGGCCGTCGGCCGGGGACCGATCAGACGTTGCGGAAGGCGTTGATCTGCGTCTCGTACTTCGCGCGCTTCTCCTGGTCGGTGATGCCGAGCCCGGCCTCCGGGGCGAGCGTGAGGACGCCGACCTTGCCCTGGTGGAGGTTCTTGTGGACGTCGAGCGCGGCCTGGCCGACCTCGTCGAGCGAGTACGTCTTGCTCAGCGTCGGGTGGATGAGGCCGCGGTTGATGAGCTCGTTGGCCTCCCACGCCTCGCGGTAGTTCGCGAAGTGGCTCGAGAGGATGTCCTTGAGGTTCATCCACAGGTAGCGGTTGTCGTACTCGTGCATGTAGCCCGAGGTCGACGCGCAGGTGACGATCTTGCCGCCCTTGCGCGCGACGTACACCGAGGCGCCGAAGGTCTCGCGGCCCGGGTGCTCGAAGACGATGTCGACGTCGTGGCCGCCGGTGAGCTCACGGATCTTCTTGCCGAGGCGCTGCCACTCCTTCGGGTTCTGCTTGGTGTTGTCCTCGTTCCAGAACTTGTAGTCCTCGGCGCGGCGGTCGATGATCAGCTCGGCGCCCATCTTCCGGCAGATCTCGGCCTTCTCCGGCGAGGAGACGACGCAGATCGGCTCGGCGCCGGCGGCGAGCGCCATCTGCGTGGCGTAGGAGCCCAGGCCACCGCTGGCGCCCCAGATGAGGACGCGGTCACCGAGCTTGAGGGCGGCGCCGTTCTTGCTGATGAGCTGGCGGTAGGCCGTGGAGTTCACGAGACCGGGGCAGGCGGCCTCCTCCCACGAGAGGTGGGCCGGCTTCGGCATGAGCTGGTTCGCCTTGACGATCGCGAGCTCGGCCAGACCGCCGAAGTTCGTCTCGAAACCCCAGATCCGCTGCTGCGGGTCGAGCATCGTGTCGTCGTGGCCCTCGGCGTCCTCGAGCTCGACGGACAGGCAGTGGGCGACGACCTCGGTGCCGGCCTTCCACTTGCTCACGCCCGGGCCGACGCGCAGGACGACGCCGGCGAGGTCGGAGCCGACGACGTGGTACGGCAGGTCGTGACGCTTGGCGAACTCGCTCGTGCGCCCGTAGCGCTCGAGGAAGCCGAAGGTGGACACGGGCTCGAAGATCGACGTCCACACCGTGTTGTAGTTGATCGCCGAGGCCATGACGGCGACGAGCGCCTCGCCCGGCGCGAGCTCGGGCAGGTCGACGTCGTCGATGTGGAGGCTCTTGCGCGGGTCCTTGTCGCGCGAGGCCATCCCCTCGAACATGCCGACCTCGTCCTTGTGGACGGTCGCGCCGCGGTACGTCGTCGGGATCTCCAGGGCCTCGTAGGTCTCCTGGCTGCGGTCGCCGCTCATGATCGCGTCGCGGATCTGGTCCATGGACATCGGTGTCTGGCTCCTCGCCGTAGTGAATGGTCAGGAAGGGTCCGGGCGAGCCTAGGGTGCCCGTCGCGGAGAAACTAGTGACTGCCCACGGGCCGGGACCCGACGTGAGAGGCCGCTCACGGGTGACCTTGCTCACCGCGGCCACAGGCGGCGGCCGGGATCGTGGTGGGCCCCGGCGGCCCCGTCAGTGCGCGGCGCTGGCGGCGGGCTCGACGAGCTCCACGAGGATGCCGCGGGCGTCCTTCGGGTGGATGAAGTTGACACGGCTGTTGCTCGTGCCCCGCTTGGGGGTGTCGTACAGCAGACGCAGGCCGCGCTCGCGCAGCGTCGCACAGACGGCGTCGATGTCCTCGACGCGGTAGGCGAGCTGCTGGATCCCCTGGCCGTTGCGGTCGAGGAACTTGGCGATGGTCGACTCGGGGGACAGCGGCGCGAGCAGCTGGATGCACGAGCCGGAGTCACCGACCGCCATCATCGCCTCGCGCACGCCCTGCTCCTCGTTCGTCTCCTCGTGCAGCAGCGCCATGCCGAGCGTGTCTCGGTAGAACGCGATCGCGTCGTCGAGGTCGGGGACGGCGACACCGACGTGGTCGATGTGGGTGAAGAGGGCGTGGACGTCGTTCGGGGTCTGCGTCATGCGACCACCCTACGAGGGGTCGCCGCCGGGGGAGCGGCACGGCCGTGCGACCTCGCACGCGCATCGGTACCGTGGCGCTGCCGACACGGGACCGTCGGCGGAAACCGATCACCCAGGGGAGCAGAGCATGCCCGACGTCGAGTCCACCGGGAAGAAGGCCTTCCCGACCACGCAGATCATCGTCAACGCGTTCCTCGCCGCCTTCGGGGCGCTCATCATCTCGCTCATCGCGTTCACCGCGCTGACCGACAGGTCGGTCCCGGAGGCGTTGAAGGTCGCGCTGCAGATCGCCGCCGGGACGATCTTCGTCACCATCCTCGTCCAGACGGTGATCCACCTCATGATGGGTCGTGACTGAGGGCCGCTCGCCCCGCGAACGCCCCGGACGGGCCGCGGAGACCGTCGCTAGAGTGACGAGGACGCGTGTCGCCGGTCGTCCCGGGCCCACCGGGCGGGCGGCACCCCACCCATCGAGGTAGCTGGAGGCATCACATGTCCGACCGTCCCGTTTCCGTCATCGTCGCCGGTGCGCGTAC
Source organism: Janibacter massiliensis (assembly GCF_900289115.1). GTDB lineage: Bacteria > Actinomycetota > Actinomycetes > Actinomycetales > Dermatophilaceae > Janibacter_A > Janibacter_A massiliensis. The sequence continues at coordinate 1,347,976 of NZ_LT985196.1, forward strand.
GCCGATGGGCCGCATGAGCGGCTCGCTCAAGGGCTTCTCCGGCTCGGACCTCGGTGGCTTCGCCATCAAGGGCGCCCTGGAGAAGGCCGGCGTCAAGGGGGAGGACGTCGACTACGTCATCATGGGCCAGGTCCTCACGGCCGGCGAGGGTCAGATCCCGGCCCGCCAGGCGGCGATCAAGGGCGGCATCCCCATGAACGTCCCGGCCCTCACGGTGAACAAGGTCTGCCTGTCGGGTATCGACGCGATCGCCCTGGCCGACCAGCTCATCCGCGCCGGCGAGTACGACGTCGTCGTCGCCGGTGGCCAGGAGTCGATGACGAACGCCCCGCACCTGCTGCCCAAGAGCCGTGACGGCATCAAGTACGGCGACGCGACGCTGAAGGACTCGATGGCCTACGACGGCCTCCACGACACGATCACCGACCAGGCGATGGGCGCGCTCACCGAGCAGTGCAACGCCGGTGGCGAGCAGTTCAGCCGCGAGGAGCAGGACGCCTTCGCCGCCGGCTCGCACCAGAAGGCCGCGGCCGCGTGGGCCGAGGGCCGCATGGCCGACGAGGTCGTCCCCGTCGAGATCCCGCAGCGCAAGGGCGACCCGATCGTCTTCGCGCAGGACGAGGGCATCCGTGCCGAGACGACTGCCGAGTCGCTCGGCAAGCTCCGTCCCGCGTTCGACAAGAGCGGCACGATCACGGCCGGGTCCGCCTCCCAGATCTCCGACGGCGCCTGCGCCGTCGTCGTCATGAGCAAGGCCAAGGCGGAGGAGCTGGGCCTGACCTGGCTTGCCGAGATCGGTGCGCACGGCGTCGTCGCCGGCCCCGACAGCACCCTCCAGGCCCAGCCGGCCAACGCGATCGAGAAGGCGTGCGAGAAGGAGGGCATCACGCCCGCCGACCTCGACCTGGTCGAGATCAACGAGGCCTTCGCCGCCGTCGGCCTCGCCTCGACCAAGCAGCTCGGCCTGAGCGCGGACAAGGTCAACCCCAACGGTGGCGCGATCGCCATGGGTCACCCGCTCGGCATGTCCGGCGCGCGCGTCACCCTCACGATCGCCCACGAGCTCAAGCGCCGCGGTGGCGGCGTCGGTGCGGCCGCCCTCTGCGGCGGTGGCGGCCAGGGCGACGCGCTCATCATCCGGGTCCCGAAGGCCTGATCCTTTGGCACGTCCCGTCGACGTCCCCGCCCTGGTCGAGTCGGCCACGGCGGGGACGCCGCGTTCCGTCGCCCGTCTCGTCTCGCTCGTCGAGGACGGGAACCCGGCGCTGCCGCAGATCATGGCCGCCCTCGTGCCGCACACCGGGCGCGCCCATGTCGTCGGGCTGACGGGGGCGCCCGGCGTCGGGAAGTCGACGACGACGAACGCGCTCGTCGGTGCCCTTCGGGCGCAGGGGAAGCGGGTCGCCGTCCTCGCGGTCGACCCGAGCTCGCCCTTCTCCGGTGGCGCGCTCCTCGGCGACCGCATCCGGATGCAGGACCACACGACCGACCCGGGCGTCTTCATCCGTTCCGTCGCGAGCCGGGGGCACCTGGGGGGCCTGTCCGCCGCGACGCCCCAGGTCGTCCGCGTCCTCGACGCGGCGGGGTTCGACGTCGTCCTCGTCGAGACAGTCGGCGTCGGGCAGTCCGAGGTGGAGGTCGCTGGCGCCGCCGACACGACCCTCGTCCTCCTCGCACCCGGCATGGGCGACGGCATCCAGGCCGCGAAGGCGGGGATCCTCGAGATCGGCGACGTCTTCGTCGTCAACAAGGCCGACCGGGCCGACGCGGACGCGACCGTCCGGGACCTGCGGCACATGGTCGGGCTCGCCGACCGGCGCGCGCCGAACCTGTGGCGGCCGGTGGTGGTCAAGGCGAGCGCGGCGACCGGGGCGGGCATCGAGGAGGTCCTCGCGGCGATCGCCAAGCACCACGACTGGGCACGCTCGTCCGGCGAGCTGCGCGTCCGGCGGATCCGACGGGCCGCCGCAGAGGTCGAGGCGCTCGCGCTCACCCGGCTGCGCGCCCGCCTCGGCGACCTGCGCGCCGGGTCGGCGCTCGGCGAGGCTGCCGTCGCCGTCGTCGACGGTCGGCAGGACCCGTTCACCGCCGCCGACCGCCTGCTTGCCGCGATCCGCTGACGGACGGACCGCCCGGACGGGGCGGCGCGCGTCGTCGATCCGCGGCGTCAGTACGCCTCGGCGACCTTGATCGTGTCGTACGTCTGGCCCTCGGACAGGTGGCCCGCGCAGTTGAGCTGGCCGGACTCGCCCGGGGCGAGGACGGAGGCGGAGCAGGAGATCTCGTCGGAGAGCTTCGTCGAGCCCTCGTAGAACATGACGTCGATGTAGACCGACTCGGAGCTCGAGCCGTTGTTCGTCACCGTCATGCTCGGGATGCCCTTGCCCAGGTACTCCTCGGCCTTCAGCTGCCATCCGCTGGCGAACGAGAGGTCGCCGATGGTGAACGAGTCGCCCTCCGAGACCGTGAGCGGGTTGTTCACCCCGCCCGGCTTGTTCGCGCTCGCGGAGGACGACGAGGAGTAGGACTCGAGCCCGGAGCTCGCCGCGCTCGACGCGCCCACGATCCCCGCGCTGCAGGCGGCGAAGGTGCCGCCGCAGCACAGGAGCAGCAGGAGGAGGACGCCGAGGAGGATCCACAGCCACGTCTTGCCGCCGCCCTTCGCCGGCGGCGGGCCGCCCGCGTACCCCGTGGCGATCGGCTGCGCGGGGTACGGCTGCGCGGGGTACGGCTGGGCGGGGTATGGCGAGCCGGAGCTACCGGGGCTGGGCGGTGGCGGGTACGACATGTGGTTCCCCCTCGTGGATCGAACGCTGACGGCCCTCGGGCCGTCCGTGAGCCTATCGACCGGGGGTCGTTCCCGCGGCGGATGACGGGGCGGTGGGCCAGCGAGCCCGTGACCGATTTGTGACCATCTGCTCCGTGTGCCACCGTGGACGGCCGACCGCGCTCCGTCCCGAGGGGCGTCCGCTCCCGGAGGATCCCGTGCCCAGCCTGTACACCCGCCTCATCGGCGGACTCCTCGCGCTCACCGGCCTCGTTCTCACCCTGATGTCGTTTCCCCTCGCGGCCCATGTCGGGCCGTCCGGGCGAGCCGAGTTCGTCTCCCGGGTGGAGGGGAAGGGCCCTGTCGTGATCCGCCCCGACGTGCTCAACCGCGTCGACGCCCCCGTCACCATCGAGGCCGTGACCGAGGACGGGGCGCCGGTCTCCGTGCGCGCCGGGCGGCCCTCGCAGGCCGATGCGGTGCTCGGGACCGGGACGCTCCGGACCGTGACGGCCGTCGACCCCTCCGGGTGGTCGCTGCGCACGGGCAGCGACGGGTCGGGGTCACCGGCCACCGCCGGCCGCGCCGAGCTGTGGGACGAGGTCGCGGACGGGCGGGGCCGGGCCTCGGTCGAGCTCTCCCAGGCCGACGCCCCGCAGACGGTCGTCGTCGACCCCGGAGACCGGCCCGTGGAGCTCCGGCTCGCGTGGACGGATCACGGCTGGTGGTGGAAGGCCCTGGCCGGTGTCGTCATCGGTCTCGCCCTGCTCGCCCTCGGCCTGTTCATGATGATTCGCGGTCTGTTCCGCCGCCCGGGCCGCCGTCCCGCCGTGACGCACGACCACCGCGAGCAGCGCGGGGGGCCCGGCGCCCCCGCCGCGCCCGCCGCCCCCCCGGAGGAGCCCCGATGAGCCCCCGCCCCGCCCGCGCCCGTCGCACGCTCGCCGCGCTCGTCCTCGTGGCCACGACGGTGTCCGGCTGCGCGAGCGTCGAACGGTCCGTCGTCGGCATCCACGACGCGCCGACCGAGGAGGCCGAGGGCGCGCCGATGAGCCGGGCCGAGGCGTCCTCGACGGCACGCACGGCACTCGACGCCGCCGCGGCCGCTCCGAGGGGCAGGACGGCGGCGGACGGCCGCGAGCGGAGGGACGTCCTCACCGGCCCGGCCCTGCTCGCTGCCGACGCTGCCGCCGCCGTGCGCGCCGACGGAGCGAAGGTCGCCGCGCCCGAGAAGGTCGAGGACCCCACCGTCCTGGCGGTGTCGAGCGGGGCGCGGTGGCCGCGCGCGATCCTCGCGACGAGCCGCTCCGACCGCCGTCAAAAGCTCCACGTCCTCGTGTCCGACAGCCCGGACGCGCCGTTCCGGCTCCACTCCAGCGTGACGATGGAGCCGGGGGCGAGCGTCCCCTCGCTCGGCGCCTTCGAGGACGGTGCCGAGCTGGTCACCTCGACGGACCGGGGAGACGGATCCCCGTCGGCCGTCGGGGATCGGTTCGCGCGGGCCTGGCGATTCCCGGCGGCGTCGAAGGGTGCGCGCGGGGTGTCGACGGCCGATGCCTTCTCGACTGCGCGGCGGCAGAACGCCGAGCGGATCGCCCGGAAGAACAAGGGCCTGGCGACGTACGAGCAGACCCATCGGTCCCTGCCCGGCACGGCGATCGGCTTCCGCCTCGCCGACGGCGGGGTTCTGGGGATCACCTCCCTCGAGCGCATCGACCGGTTCTCGCTGAATGCCAAGGCACGCGGGTTCGTCCTGCCGTCCGACCTGCGCGCGCTGCTCGAGACGAGCGTCGTCAAGGAGGGGTTCCGGACCCGGACGATCGAGACCATCGCCTTCACGACCCGCGGCACGCCCACGCTCGTCGGGGCGTCGGAGCAGCTGCGCTCGGCGAGCGCGTCCTGACGGGCCGCTGCGCTGCTGCCCGTCGCGGCTGCGCCTGAGAGGATGAGGGCATGAGCGACCAGCCCGCCTCCCGTCCGGCCCTCCGGGGTGCTGTCGACCTCTCCGCCGTGTCGGCGCGGACCGCGCCCGGAGGGGCCACCCCGGCCTCGTCGTCGACGGTGCCCGAGGGCCTCGTCATCGAGGTCACGGACGCGACCTTCCAGCAGGTCGTCAACCGGTCGGTGCAGGTGCCGGTCGTCGTCGTCCTCCACACGGGGCCGACCGACGCGGCCTCGACCCAGCTGGTGGCGACCGTCACCGACGTCGCGGTGCGCCTCGACGGGCGGGTGCTCGTGGCGACCGCGGACGCCAGCGCCAACCCTGCCCTCGGTCAGGCGCTCGGGGCCCAGCAGCTGCCCGTCGCCCTGGGCATCCTCCAGGGCCAGCCGGTGCCGCTCTTCGCCGGTCCGACCCCCGTCGAGCAGGTGCAGGCCTACCTGGACCAGCTCCTGCAGCTCGCCGTCCAGCACGGCATCACCGGGCGGGTCGACCTGGGGCCCGTGCCGGACGCCGGTGCGGACGAGCTGCCCCCGCTGCACCAGGCGGCCTACGAGGCCATCGAGCGCGGCGACCTGCAGGCGGCCCGTGCGGCCTACGAGCAGGCGCTCGCCGAGAACCCGAAGGACGCGGACGCCGAGCTGGGCCTGGCGCAGATCGGGCTGCTCGCCCGGACGGAGGGCATCGACGCGACCGCCGTGCGCCAGGCGGCCGCGGCGGACCCGACCGACGTCGACGCCGCGCTCGCGGTGGCCGACCTCGACGTCCTCGGAGGGCACGTGTCCGACGCCTTCACCCGGCTCGTCGACCTCGTCAGGGCGACCCAGGGTGACGAGCGGGCGCGGGTGCGGGCGCACCTGCTCGAGCTGTTCGCGGTCGTCGGCAACCACGACGAGCGGGTCCGGCGCGGGCGCACCGCCCTCATGAGCGCCCTGTTCTGACCGCCCCCGACGCCCCGCCCGAGATCTCGCCGAGATCTCGGGTCGCGGGCGGCACGTGGTGATGTGATCTTCATCTACCCCGCAGATCCCCGGATTACCGGGGATCGGCGCCGTTCGTCACGGGACAGGACGACCCTGAGCGACCCTTCCTCCCACGTGCGGTTTGCATCCGCGTTACGGATCTGTGACCGTTCCTCCTCGTGCCACGGCCCCGGCGGGTCGATCCGGACGAGGGGCGATCCCTGACCCGGGTGGGCACCGTCCTGTCCCCGTCGAAGGCCACGTCTTGCTCTCCAGCTTCTCGAAGTCCTCCCGTCCCGCCCGCTCCGTCTCCTCCGTTTTCGCCTCGGCGGGCCTCGTCCTCGCCGGGACGAGCGCCCTCGGTACCGCCGAGGTCGCCCAGGCGCCGAAGGCCCACGCGGCCACCGGTGTCGCGCAGTGGCGCGTCGACGGAGCGACCAAGCTCGCCAAGTCCCGTATCGGCCGCACCCCGTACCGCTACGGCGGGACGAGCCTCTACACCGGCGCGGACTGCTCGGGCTTCACCAAGCGCGTCTACAGCAAGAAGGGCGTCTACCTGCCGCGGACGGCCGGGGCGCAGAAGAGCTACGCACGCCCCATCTCCGCGCGGTGGCGCAAGCCCGGCGACCTCGTCTTCTTCCAGTCGGGCGGGTACGTCTACCACCTCGGCATCTACGTCGGGTCCGGCTACATCGTCGACGCGCCGTCGTCCGGGCGCTACGTGAGCAAGCGGAAGATCTGGACGCGCAACGTCTCGTACGGGACCCTCCGCAAGGTCGGCTGACCCGGAACGGTCTCGCCGTGGGTCACGCGCCGAGCGCGGCGTCGACGACCTCCTTGGCCTCGCGCTGCACCTGCGCCAGGTGCTCGGGGCCGTCGAACGACTCGGCGTAGATCTTGTAGACGTCTTCCGTGCCGGACGGACGGGCCGCGAACCAGGCGCGATCGGTCGTCACCTTGAGCCCGCCGATCGGTGCCCCGTTGCCGGGCGCCTCGGTGAGCACGGCCGTGATCGGGTGCCCGGCGAGGTCGGTGGCCGTGACGTCCGCCGCGGTGAGGGCCGCGAGCCGGGCCTTCTGCTCCCGGTCCGCGGGGGCGTCGATCCGTGCGTAGGCGGGCTCGCCGTGGCGCGCGACGAGGTCGGCGTACCGCTCGCTGGGCGTCCGACCCGTCCGGGCCGTGATCTCCGCGGCGAGGAGCGCGAGGACGATGCCGTCCTTGTCGGTGGTCCACACCGTCCCGTCCGTGCGGAGGAACGAGGCGCCGGCGGACTCCTCGCCGCCGAAGCCGAACGAGCCGTCGACGAGCCCGGCCACGAACCACTTGAACCCGACGGGGACCTCGACGAGCTGGCCCCCGACCCCGGCGGCCACCCGGTCGATCATCGAGCTCGACACGAGCGTCTTGCCGATCGCCGCGTCCTTCGGCCACCCCGGCCGGGCCCCGCCGAAGAGGTACTCGATGGCGACGGCGAGGTAGTGGTTGGGGTTCATCAGGCCCGCATCGGGCGTGACGATCCCGTGGCGGTCGGCGTCGGCGTCGTTGCCCGTCGCGATGTCGTAGCGGTCGCGCTGCTCGACGAGCGAGGCCATCGCTGCGGGGGAGGAGCAGTCCATCCGGATCTGCCCGTCCTTGTCGAGCGTCATGAAGCGCCACGTCGGGTCGACCAGCGGGTTGACTACCTCGAGGCCGAGGTCGTACCGCGCCGCGATCTCGGACCAGTACGCGACGCTGGCCCCGCCGAGCGGGTCGGCGCCGATGCGCACCCCCGCGTCGCGGATGGCCTCGAGGTCTACGACGTCCGGCAGGTCGGCGACGTACGCCTCGAGGAAGTCGTACCGCCCTGCCCGGTCGATCGCCTCGTCCGCCCGGACGCGTCGGACGGAGGACAACCCCTCGGCAAGGATCTCGTTCGCGCGGTCGGCGATGGCTCCCGTCGCGTCCGAACCCGCCGGACCGCCGTGGGGCGGGTTGTACTTGAAGCCGCCGTCCCGGGGCGGGTTGTGCGAGGGCGTGACGACGATGCCGTCAGCGAGCCCCTCGCCGTCGGTCCGGCCACCGTTGGCCCGGAGGATCGCGTGGGAGACGGCGGGCGTGGGCGTGTACCCGTCGCGCTCGTCGATCCGGACGTCGACGCCGTTGGCGACCAGCACCTCGAGCGCGCTCGTCCACGCCGGCATCGACAGCGCGTGGGTGTCCCGCCCGAGGAAGAGCGGGCCGTCGATCCTCTGGTTCGCGCGGTACTCGCAGATCGACTGGGTCGTCGCCACGATGTGGTCCTCGGTGAACGCGGTCCGCAGCGAGCTGCCGCGGTGTCCCGAGGTGCCGAAGACGACCCGCTGGTCGGGGTCGCTCGGGTCGGGGTGGCGCGTGTAGTACGCCGTGACGAGCGCGGGCACGTCGACGAGGTCGGACGGCTGGGCAGGGGTTCCGGCTCGGGGATCGCTCATGACCCCATCCTTCCAACCGGGCGCCCGTCCCGCCACGGCTCGACCGGCCCCGGTCGGGCGAGCCACCTGCTCAGACGACGCCGAGGGCGACCATCGCGTCGGCGACCCGGATGTACCCCGCGAGGTTGGCGCCCATGACGTAGTTGCCCGGGTCCCCGTACTCCTCGGCGGTCTCGAGGCACTGCCGGTGGATGTCGACCATGATCTGCCGCAGGCGCTCCTGCGTCTCCTCGAAGCTCCACGAGTCCCGGCTCGCGTTCTGCTGCATCTCGAGGGCGGACGTCGCGACGCCGCCGGCGTTGCTCGCCTTGCCCGGGGCGTACAGCACCCCGGCCTCGCGCAGGATCGTCACGGCCTCGGCGGTGCACGGCATGTTCGCGCCCTCGGCGACGAGCCCGGTCCCGTGGGCGACGAGCGTGCGGGCGTGCTCCGCCTGCAGCTCGTTCTGCGTCGCGCACGGCAGGGCCACGTCGCACGGGACGTCCCACACCGCGCCGTCGGTGACGTGCCGGACGGCGCCGCCCCGGGCGTCGGCGTAGGCGCTCAGCCGCTCGCGCTGCCGCTCCTTGACCTCCTTGAGCAGCGACAGGTCGATCCCGGCCTCGTCGACGACGTAGCCCCCGGAGTCGGAGACGGCGACGACCGTTCCGCCGAGCTCCTGGACCTTCTCGACGGCGTAGATGGCGACGTTGCCCGACCCCGACACGACCACCCGTCGGCCGTCGAAGGACTCCCCGCGCGAGGCGAGCATCTCCTGCGCGAAGAAGACGGTGCCGTAGCCGGTGGCCTCGGTCCGCACCTGCGAGCCGCCCCACGTCAGTCCCTTGCCGGTGAGGACCCCCGACTCGTAGCGGTTGGTGATCCGCTTGAACTGGCCGAAGAGATACCCCAGCTCTCGGCCGCCGACACCGATGTCACCGGCCGGCACGTCGGTGTGCTCGCCGATGTGCCGGTGCAGCTCGGTCATGAACGACTGGCAGAACCGCATGACCTCCTGCTCCGAGCGCCCCTTGGGGTCGAAGTCCGAGCCGCCCTTGCCCCCGCCGATCGGCATGCCGGTGAGCGCGTTCTTGTAGACCTGCTCGAACCCGAGGAACTTGATGATCGACAGGTTGACGGTCGGGTGGAAGCGCAGCCCGCCCTTGAAGGGACCCAGGGTCGAGTTGAACTCGACGCGGTACCCCCGGTTGATCTGCACCTCGCCGGTGTCGGTCACCCACGGCACGCGGAAGATGAGCTGCCGCTCCGGCTCGCACATCCGCTTGAGGATCGACCACTGGGCGTAGTCCGGTCGCTTCCCCGCGATCGGCGCGAGGCTGACCATGAGCTCGTGGACGGCCTGGTGGAACTCGCTCTCGCCGGGGTTGCGTGCGACGACGGCGTCGAACTGCGGCTGGAGCTTCGGGTGGAGCGTCTCGGTCATGGGACTAGCCAACCACCGGTGCGTGCCGACGGAACACCGGGACGTCCGGCCGGGACTCGGCGGCCACGTAGCGGTACCCCGCACCGTCGAAGTCCTGCAGGGCCCGGACGGAGCGCACCCGGTGCTGCACGAGCCAGGCCGCCATCTCCCCGCGCGCCCGCTTGGCATGGAAGGACACGACCTGCCACGCGCCGGACCGGGCGCGATCCTCGAACCGTGGCGTGACGACCCGGGCGCCGAGCGCAACGAGGTCGACCGCGCCGGAGTACTCCGCCGAGGCGAGGTCGACGACGGCCGCAGGACCGGGGGAGTCGGCGAGGTCGGCGGCGACGGCCTGCGTGATCCGGTCGCCCCACCACACGTAGAGGGACCCGCCGCGCGGCGTCGTCAGGCGGGTGCCCATCTCGAGCCGGTAGGGCTGGATGAGGTCCAGCGGCCGGAGCAGCCCGTACAGGCCCGAGAGGATCCGGACCGTCTTCTGCGCCTCGGTGAGGTCGCGGGCGTCGAAGCGCTCACGGGCGGCCATCCCGCGGTAGACGTCGCCGTCGAAGGTCCACAGGGCCGGCCGGGCGTCGGCCGGGGTGAAGGGGGTCGTGAAGGAGGCCCACCGCTGCGCGTTGAGCTCGGCCAGGTCGGGCGAGATGCCCATGAGGTCGCCGATCTCCTCCGGCGCGAGGGTGCGCATGATGGCGGCCAGCTCGGCGGCCTCGTCGAGCATGCGCGGCTGGGTGTGTCGCCGAGAGGGCAGCGGCGAGTCGACGTCGAGGGACTTCGCGGGGGAGAGCAGGACGAGCACGGACCGGACGGTACCCGCCCGGCTACCCTGACCGCCGTGCCGACGCCGGACGATCCCCCACCCCAGCCCCTACGGGTCGCCTCCTTCAACGTCAACGGGATCCGGGCGGCCCAGCGCCGCGGGTTCCAAGAGTGGCTCGCCCGGCGGGACCCCGACGTCGTCACTCTGCAGGAGGTCCGCTGCCCCGTCGACGCCGTGCCCGAGGGCGTCTTCGGTCCCCTGCACGCGACGTACGAGCCGGGGCACCTCGCCGGGCGCAATGGCGTGGCCGTGCTCACCCGGGTGCCACCGACGGCCGTCCGCACGTGGGACGGCGCCGCGTGGCACCTCGCGCCCGGCGGGTGCGCGCCGGAGCCGGTGGAGGCCGCGCCCGGGCCGCTCGCGCGCGGGATCTCCCGCTACGCCACGGAAGGCCGGTACATCGAGGTCGACCTCGCCGACGTCCCGCTCACCGTCGCCTCCCTGTACCTGCCCAAGGGCGGGCTGCCCGCCGAGCTGCAGGTCCCGGGGCGGATGCGCGAGGCGCCCGACGGCGGGGCCCGCTTCGAGCGCAAGATGCACTTCCTCGACGCCTTCGGCCGCCAGCTCGCCCGGTCCCGCAAGGACGCGCTCCGGCGGGGCCGGGAGTTCCTGCTCACCGGGGACCTCAACATCGCCCACCAGCGGTGGGACGTCACCCACTGGCGCCGGGCGCACCGGTCCGAGGGCTTCCTCCCCGCCGAGCGGGAGTGGATCGACGCCCAGATCGGGCCGCGGACCCTCGTCGACGTCGTGCGCCGGCACGTCGGCGACGTCGACGGGCCCTACTCGTGGTGGTCGTGGATGGGGGAGGCCTTCGCGAAGGACGTCGGGTGGCGGATCGACTACCACCTCGCGACCCCGCGCCTGGCCCGCTCGGCCACCGCGGCGGCCGTCGACCGGGAGGCCAGCCGCGAGGCGCGGATCAGTGACCACGCCCCGGTCGTCGTCGACTACGACACGGGGGCCTGGCCGGCCTGACCCGGCTCTCGACGGCCCCGGGTCAGGCCGGGTGCGCCCGGCTCAGTCGATCGGGCGCAGGTAGACCGTGCTCAGGCGCGAGAGGCGGATCTCGGCCGACCACGGCTGCCGGTTCCACGGCACCTCCTGCGCGTCGAGCACCGTCCCGGCCGTGCTCGGGGAGCCCGCGGCGTCGTACCCGGCGGTGTCGAGGACGACCTCCCAGCGGCCCGGTCGCGGCAGCCCGATCCGCAGGCCGGACCGGTCGCCGCCGCCGAAGTTCACCGCGACCGCGAGCACCTCGTCACCCGAGCGGTCCTCGCGCCCGAACCGGACGAAGGTGAAGGTGTTGCCCGTGTTGTCGTCGGCGTCCAGCCACTCGAACCCGGCCGGCGTGCTGTCGAGCGCCCACATCGCGGGAGAGTCCGCGTAGACCCGGTTGAGCTCCTTGACGAGGTTGTGGACCCGGTAGTGCTCGGGGTGGTCCAGCAGCCACCAGTCGAGGGAGCGGCCGTCGGCCCACTCGGCCGTCTGCGCGAACTCGCACCCCATGAAGAGGAGCTGCTTGCCCGGGTGCGCCCACATGTAGGCGTAGTACGCGCGCAGCGTCGCGAGCTGGTCGGCGAACGAGCCGGGGATCTTCCGCGGCATCGAGCCCTTGCCGTGGACGACCTCGTCGTGGCTGATCGGCAGCAGGTAGTTCTCCGCGTAGGCGTACATCAGCGGGAACGTCAGCAGGTTGTGGTGGTACTGCCGGTGGATGGGGTCCTGCGCGATGTACCGCAGGGAGTCGTTCATCCACCCCATGTTCCACTTCATGCCGAAGCCGAGGCCGCCGTCGGACGTCGGGCGGGTGACCCCGGGCCACGCGGTCGACTCCTCGGCGACGATGACGACACCCGGGTGGCGCCGGTACGCCGTCGCGTTGACCTCCTGGAGGAGGGCCACCGCCTCGAGGTTCTCCCGCCCGCCGTGGCGGTTCGGCTCCCACTCGCCGTCCTTGCGCGAGTAGTCGAGGTAGAGCATCGATGCGACACCGTCGATCCGCAGCCCGTCGACGTGGAACTCCTCGAGCCAGTACAGGGCGTTGGCGACGAGGAAGTTGCGCACCTCGTTACGGCCGAAGTCGAAGATGTACGAGCCCCACTCCGGGTGCCAGCCCTTGCGCGGGTCGGGGTGCTCGTAGAGCGCTTGGCCGTCGAGCTGCGCCAGCGCCCACGGGTCCGTGGCGAAGTGCCCGGGGACCCAGTCGAGGATGACCCCGACGCCGGCCTGGTGGAGGCGGTCGACGAGGTAGCGGAAGTCGTCCGGGTCGCCGAAGCGCGCGTTCGGCGCGTAGTAGCTCGTCACGTGGTAGCCCCACGACGGCGGGTACGGGTGGTCCATGACGGGCAGGAGCTCGACGTGGGTGAACCCGAGGTCGCTCACGTAGTTGACGAGGTGCTCGGCGAGGTCGCGGTAGCTCGAGCCCTGGCGCCACGAACCGAGGTGGACCTCGTAGATGCTCGTCGGGCGGTGGTGGGGGTCGGTCGCCGCCCGGGCGGCGAGCCACTCGCCGTCGCCCCAGACGTAGTCGGTGCTCGTGACCCGGCTCGCCGTCGCGGGTGCGACCTCGGCGTGCCGGGCGAGCGGGTCCGCCTTCTCCAGCAGCCGCCCGTCGGGGGTGCGGATCGCGTACTTGTAGCAGGCGCCCGCCCCGACGCCGGGGATGAAGACCTCCCAGACGCCCGACGACCCGAGGGCTCGCATCGGGTGGGCCGTGGCGTCCCAGCCGTTGTGGTCGCCGATGACGTGGACGCTGCGGGCGCGTGGCGCCCAGACGGCGAACGACGTGCCCTCGACCCGTCCGAGCGGTCCCTCGAAGCTGCGCACGCGGGCACCGAGGACGGTCCACAGCTGCTCGTGCCGGCCCTCGTTCACCAGGTGCAGGTCGACCTCGCCGACGGTCGGGGCGAAACGGTAGGGGTCGTCCTGCTCGTGCTCGACGCCGTCACCCCACGTCGTGAGGACGCGGTAGTCCATCGTGCGGTCGATCTCCTCGCGCAGGACCGACCACGCGCCGGCGTGCTCGTGCGTCGCCTCGAGGATCTCCCCGTCCTCGAAGCGGATCCGCACGGCCTGGGCCATCGGGCGGCGGACCCGCACGCGCAGGCCGGCCGGCTCGAGGTGGTTGCCGAGCACGTCGTGCGGCACCGCGCACCAGCCGCCCGCGAGCTCGTCGAGGAGGGTGCGCTGCGCGTCGCTGAGACCGCCGGACGCGGCGACGGGGCCGCTGCCGTCCGGCGCGGGCGTGTCGGTCGGGACGGACGGCTCGGTCGGATGCTGCGTCGTGCGGTCCACGGGGACCTCCTGGGTGAGTCGGTCGAGCGCGGACACCGGGATCGGGACCCACGCCGGACGGTTGCGGGCCTCGTACACGACCTCGTAGAGGGCCTTGTCGAGGACGAGTGCGGCGAGGACGTCGCCGTCGTCGCGCGGGTCGCGCCCGGAGACCGAGGCGTACCCGGCGAGGAAGGCCTCCTCGACGTCGGGGACGGCGGCGCGGGCCCGCGCGGCGAGCGGGTGCCCCTCGTGCTCGAGGGTCGCGGCGACGTAGTCGAAGGAGCGGAGCATCCCGGCCACGTCCCGCAGGGGCGCGTCGGGCAGGACCCGCTCGGGCAGCGGCCGGAGCGGCTCGCCCTCGAAGTCGATGAGGACCCAGCCGCGGCCGGGGACGTCGAGGACCTGGCCGAGGTGGTAGTCGCCGTGCACGCGCTGGAGCGCAGGCCAGCTCGCCCGGCGGGCTGCCGTCAGGCGCTGCTCGAGCGCGTCGGCCCTGTCGGCGAGGGCGGGGACGTGGGTGATCGCCTCGGCGAGGCGCCCCCGGGCGCCGTCGACGAACCGGTCGACGTCCTCGGTCGTGCACGCCCTGGTCGGGGCGAGCCGGGCGAGGGCGGCGTGGACGCGCGCGGTCGCCGCACCGAGGTCACGGGCGCGGGGTCCGAGGGACTCGCCGCGACGGGCGAGCTCGAGGCACACCCGGAAGGCGTCCTGGGCGCCCGCGAGCAGCTCCTGCGCGACGGCGACGTCCCCGACGACGGGGGCGCCGTCCGCCGGCGCGGGCCAGGTCACGCTGACGCTGCCGAGCATCCGTGGGACGTCGGCGACCCCGGCGTCGGAGAGGAGGCCCTGGAGCTCGACGTCCGGGTTGCGGCCCGGGGCGAGGGTGCGGAAGAGCTTGCAGATGATCGGGGTCGCGCCCGGGGTCGTCGGCAGGTGCAGCATCGAGGTGTTGGACTGCTCCCCGACGAGGACCCGGCTCGTCGTCTCCGGCAGCTCCTCGGTCCACCCCGCGTGCCGGTCGCTCGTCACGCCCTCGTCGACCGCGTGGGAGGCGAACGACGAGGCGGCCGCGACGTCGCCGTGGCACAGCCGGAGCAGCTCGCGGGCGAACACCGGGTCGTGGCAGCCGTCGTGGACCCACCGGGCGCCGAGCATCGAGTGCTCCATCGTCCCGACGAGCGCGTGCTCGGCGTCGGGCAGCGCTGCCGACCGGTACGTCAGCGGCACCTGGTAGACGACGCCGTGGCCCGGGACGGGCTCGCCGCGATCGTCCACCGTCTCGTCGACGACGACGAGGATCTCGAGCCCGACCTCGCCGGCCGGGTCGTCCAGCCGCCAGCGGTGCAGCAGCCGCAGGGTCGGGACCTCGCTCAGGCCGACGAACCACCGCTGCCGCCCGATCCACGCGGTGACCATCTCGAGCTTGGAGGGGACGAGCGTCGCCTCCGGGTGCAGCTCAGCCATGGGCGGCCTCCTTCGCGGGGTCGGGAACGGCCTTCAGCCAGAAGAAGTCCCGCGACCCGAACGTGAGCCACACCGTCCCGTCCTCGGCGACCGGCGGGAAGCCCGAGCCGCCGAAGAGGTCCTTCAGGCGCCGCCCGGCGAACTCCGGCGGGAGCTGGATCTTCGCCGCCTGCGGCCGGGAGGCGAGGTTGTTCACGCACAGCACCGTCTCGCGGTCGTCCTCGTCGTCGAGGACCTCCTCGGGCCGGACGCTGCGGAGGTAGGCGAGGATGTGCGGGTTGTCGGCCTCGAGCGCCGTGAAGTCGCCGAGCCCGAAGACGGGGTGGGCCTTGCGGACGCGCAGCATCCCGCGCAGCCACTGCAG
Organism: Janibacter massiliensis; assembly: GCF_900289115.1. Lineage (GTDB taxonomy): Bacteria > Actinomycetota > Actinomycetes > Actinomycetales > Dermatophilaceae > Janibacter_A > Janibacter_A massiliensis. The sequence continues at coordinate 1,363,441 of NZ_LT985196.1, forward strand.
CAGCGAGGAGCTGCTCGCCATCTGCGCCTCGACGTTGACGTTGTTGTGGTGGTACACGAGCGAGGTGACGACCGGCAGGTAGAGCTTGCCGGGGTCGGCCGCGGAGAAGCCGGCGTTGCGGTCGGGCGTCCACTGCATCGGGGTGCGGACCGAGTCGCGGTCGTCGAGCCAGATGTTGTCGCCCATCCCGATCTCGTCGCCGTAGTACAGGCACGGCGAACCCGGCAGCGACAGCAGGAGCGCGTGGATCAGCTCGAGCTCGGAGCGGGAGTTGTCGAGCAGCGGCGCCAGGCGACGCCGGATGCCGACGTTGGCGCGCATCCGGGGGTCGGGCGCGTACCAGCCGTACATCGCGGCGCGCTCGTCCGGGCTGACCATCTCGAGCGTCAGCTCGTCGTGGTTGCGCAGGAAGGTGCCCCACTGGGTGCCCGGCGGGATCTCCGGGGTCGCCGCGAGGACGTCGAGGACGGGGGCGGCCGTCTCCTCGCGCAGCGCGTAGTACAGGCGCGGCATGACGGGGAAGTGGAAGCACATCTGGCACTCGGGCGCCTCGGGCGTGCCGAAGTAGTCGACGACCTCGTGCGGCATCTGGTTGGCCTCGGCCAGCAGGATCCGGCCGGGGTACTCCTCGTCGACCATCGCGCGCAGCCTGGACAGGAACTCGTGCGTCCTGGGGTGGTTCTCGCCGTTGTGCCCGTCCTCCTCGTAGAGGTAGGGCACGGCGTCGAGCCGAAAGCCGTCGATGCCCAGGTCCATCCAGAAGCGGACGATGTCGAACATCGCCTCGTGCACGGCCGGGTTCTCGAAGTTGAGGTCGGGCTGGTGGCTGAAGAAGCGGTGCCAGAAGAACTGGCGGCGGATCGGGTCGAAGGTCCAGTTGCTGACCTCGGTGTCGACGAAGATGATCCGCGCGTCCGGGTACTTCTCGTCCGTGTCGGACCACACGTAGTAGTCCCCGTAGGGGCCGTCGGGCTCGGACCGGCTGGCCTGGAACCACGGGTGCTGGTCGCTCGTGTGGTTCATCACGAGGTCGGTGATGATCCGGATGCCGCGCGCGTGCGCCTGGCTGACGAGCTCGGTGAACTCCGGCAGCGTGCCGAACTCCGGCAGGACGGCCGTGTAGTCCGAGATGTCGTACCCGCCGTCGCGCAGCGGCGAGGCGTAGAACGGCGGGAGCCAGATGCAGTCGACGCCGAGCCACTGGAGGTAGTCGAGACGGTTGATGACGCCCGTGAAGTCACCGGCACCCGAGGCGTTCGAGTCGCCGAAGGCCCGGACGAGCACCTCGTAGAAGACCGCCTTGCGGAACCACTGGGGGTCGCGGGTCAGGCCCGGCTGGTTGACGTTCAGACCTTGCACTCAGGTCACCTCCGGACGTGGACGATGTGGACGGGCTCGGTGTCTCGGCCCAGGCGCACGTAGTTCGCCCGACCCCATTCCCACGTCTGCCCGGTGACGAGGTCGTGCGCGGCGAAGGTGTCGTGACCGAGCATCCCCAGGGCACCCATGTCGAGCCGGATGGTCGTCTCCCGCGTCGCATGGGGGTCGAGGTTGACGGCGACGACGATCGTGTCGTCCGTGCCGTCGGGCAGCACCCGCCGCTTGGAGTACACGAGGACGTTCTCGTCGTCCGCCGAGTGGAGCGCGAGGTTGCGCAGCACGTGCAGGGCGGGGTGCTCACGGCGGATGCGGTTGAGCATCGTCAGCCAGCCGGCGAGAGAGCGCCCCTCGTCGATCCCGCCCGGCTCGTAGTTCCACCAGCGGCGGTCCTTGTACTGGTACTTCTCGTTGTCGATCTGCTCCTGAGCACCCGGTCGCGCGACCGACTCCATGAGCTCGTAGCCGGCGTAGATGCCGTACGTCGGGACCGACGTCGCCGCGATCGCGGCGCGCAGCTTCCACGCCGCCTCGCCGCCGAGCTGCATGTACGGCGTGAGGATGTCGTGGGTCGTGGGCCAGAACGACGGGCGCATGTATGCCCCGGCCTCGCCGCAGACCTCGGCGAGGTACTCCTCGAGCTCCCACCGCTCGTTACGCCACGCGTAGTACGTGTAGCTCTGCTGGAAGCCGATCTTGGCCAGGGTGTGCATCATCGCCGGCTTGGTGAACGCCTCGGACAGCCAGATGACGTCGGGGTGGTCGACGGCGACGTCCTGGATGAGCCACTGCCAGAACTCGACGGGCTTGGTGTGCGGGTTGTCGACGCGGAAGATCGTCACGCCGTGGTCGATCCACGTCTGGACGACGGCCCGGACGGCCGCGTAGATGCCCGCGGGATCGTTGTCGAAGTTCAGGGGGTAGATGTCCTGGTACTTCTTCGGCGGGTTCTCCGCGTAGGCGATCGTCCCGTCGGCGCGGGTGGTGAACCACTCGGGGTGCTCGCTGACCCACGGGTGGTCGGGGGAGCACTGGAGCGCGAGGTCCATCGCGACCTCGAGGCCGAGCTCGCCGGCCCGCGCGACGAACGCGTCGAAGTCCTCGAAGGTGCCCAGGTCGGGGTGGATCGCGTCGTGCCCGCCGTCGGGGGAGCCGATGGCGTAGGGACTGCCCGGGTCCTCCGGGCCGGCGTTCAGCGTGTTGTTCGGTCCCTTGCGCGCCGTCGTGCCGATCGGGTGGATCGGGGTGAGGTAGACGACGTCGAAGCCCATCCCGGCGATCGCCGGGAGGCGCTCGGCGGCGGTCCGCAGGGTGCCGCTGCGCCACCGGCCGATCGACTCGTCGTACCAGGCGCCCTCGGACCGAGGGAAGATCTCGTACCACGCGCCGTACAGCGCGCGCCCCCGCTCGACGATCAGGGGCAGGTCGGGGCTCGGGGTGACGAGGTCACGGTGCGGGCGGGCCCTCAGCTCGTCCTGCACGGCGCCGCTCGTCGCCGTGCGCAGGCGGGTCAGCGGGTCGACCGACGTGTCCCGCAGGGTGCGGATCGCGTCGATGAGGACCTGCTCCCCGTCGTGCGGGCGGTCGTGCTCGTCGGCGTCGAGGGCGTGCTCGAGGACACGGGCGCCCTCCTCGAGCATGAGCTCGACGTCGATCCCCGCCTCGACCTTGATCGTCGCGTCGTGCTCCCACGTGCCGTACGGGTCCGACCAGCCCTCGACGCGGTAGTGCCACAGTCCCTGACGGTCGGTGCTGACCATCGCCGACCACGCGCTGAGCCCGGCGTTGTCCAGGTGCATCGGGACGTGGTGCTCGTCGCCCGCGGGGTCGGTGAGGACGACGGTCGCGTTGACCGCGTCGTGCCCCTCGCGGAAGACGGTGGCGGAGACGAGGAACTCCTCCCCGGGCACGGCCTTCGCGGGGCGCGCTCCACCGTCGACCGACGGCTTCACGTCGAGGACGGGGATCCGGCCGAGGGGGATCTGCGGGGGAGCGGAGACGGGGGTGGCGCTCGTCGCGACGTGGTCGGCGTAGTCGCCCGTCGACGTGGCTGCGGCGTCGGGGGAGAGGTCGGTGGTGGCGGGCGGGGTGCGGTGATCGTCCGGCGTCATCACGTTCGCGACGCTACACGCCGGGTGAGACGGTCACGTCCGACGAGCGATCGATGGGACGCCCGCGGCCGGGAGGGTTGTCGGACCTCGGTGACATCGTGAAGGGGTCGGAGCAGGACGACGGAAAGGATGGTCGGCATGGGCGGGACCGAGACGAGGACGCGGCTGTTCGTGGACACGGTCTGCGATGACGACGAGGGGCACGACGAGGTGTGGGCGGTGCCGGTCGACGTCGAGGAGGGTGGCGGGACGTACCGGCTCGTGACCCTTGGCCTCGACGTGCCGCTCGTGCCGGACGACGTCGTCCGCGTGACCGACATCGGTGGCGGGGTCCTGGTGGTCACGGGTGTCGAGGCGCTCGCGGACCGGTGCACGGTCATCTTCCGCTTCGACCCGGAGGGCGACGAGGCGATCCGGGGCGGCGACCACGGCGGACTCCCGGGCGGTGATCTGGAGACCATGACGACGTCGTTCGCGCGAGCGCTGGAGGCGCGGGGCGTCGTCGTCGACGGGATGCCGGGCACCCTCCACACGGCATGGCCGCTCGGCTGGGGACCGCGCGAGGTCGGCGACGCGTCCCGGGCCTGCATGGCCGACCACCCGGGCTGGGAGCCGGTCGCGTGGGGCGACGCCGAGGAACGGGCCGAGGACATCGCTGCCCACCTCGTCGTGCCGAAGACGGGCCGACCTGAGCGTCGCCGCGCTGGAGTTCACGTGCCCGAAACCCGGGCTCGGTAGGGTCGTCCGGGTGAAGGCCATCCGCCGTTTCTCCGTCCGCACCGTCCTTCCCGAGCCCATCGCCGCTCTCGGCGCGCTGGCGAGCAACCTCCGCTGGTCCTGGCACGAGCCGACGCGGCGCCTGTTCTCGGACATCGACCCCGAGCGGTGGCTGAAGGTTCGTCAGGACCCCATCGCCCTGCTGTCGGACCTGACCCCCGACGAGCTCGCCCGCCTCGCCGACGACCACGCCTTCGTCGACCGGGTCCGCGGCGCCAAGGACGACCTCGACCGGTACCTGCGGGAGGACCGGTGGTACCAGGGCTGGGCGCGGGAGCAGCAGGACGGCGCGCCCGCTGCGGTCGCCTACTTCAGCCCCGAGTTCGGCATCACCGAGGTGCTCCCGCAGTACTCCGGCGGGCTGGGCATCCTCGCCGGCGACCACCTCAAGTCCGCCTCCGACCTCGGCGTCCCGATCGTCGGCGTCGGCCTGTTCTACAAGACCGGGTACTTCAAGCAGTCGCTCAACCGGGAGGGCTGGCAGCAGGAGGAGTACCCGGTCCTCGACCCGGACGACCTGCCGCTGGCGCTGCTGCGCGAGGAGGACGGCACCCCGTGCGTCGTCACCCTCGGCCTGCCGCACGGCCGAGAGCTGCGGGCCCACGTCTGGAAGGCGCAGGTCGGCCGCGTCCCGCTCCTCCTGCTCGACTCCGACGTGCCGGGCAACGACGACGGTGCGCGCCAGGTGACCGAGCGCCTCTACGGCGGCGGCGGCGAACAACGGCTCGAGCAGGAGATGCTCCTGGGCATCGGCGGCGTCCGGGCGTTGCGGCTGTGGTCGCGGCTGACCGGGGCCCCGGCGCCGGACGTCTTCCACACGAACGAGGGCCACGCCGGCTTCCTCGGTGTCGAGCGGATCAGCGAGCACGTCGCCGGGTTCGGCCTGAGCTTCGAGGAGGCGCGCGAGGCCGTGCGGTCCTCGACGGTCTTCACGACCCACACGCCCGTCCCGGCGGGCATCGACCGCTTCGCGTCCGACCTCGTCCGCTCCCACTTCGGCGGCCCGCTCGAGCCGGTCGGTGTCCCCCTGGACGAGCTCCTCGCCCTCGGCGCCGAGGACTACGACGGCGGCGACCCGAACGTCTTCAACATGGCCGTCATGGGCCTGCGGATGGCCCAGCGCGCCAACGGCGTCTCCCAGCTCCACGGCCACGTCTCGCGCGACATGTTCAACGGGCTGTGGCCGGGCTTCGACGAGGACGAGGTCCCGATCACGAGCATCACCAACGGCGTCCACAGCACGACGTGGGTCGACCCGTTGGTCTTCGACCTCGCTCGGGAGTTCCTCGGCACCGACGCCGTCGAGGACGACGATGCCTGGCAGCGCATCGGGGACGTGCCGCGCGACCGGGTCTGGGGGACGAAGAACGCCCTGCGCGCCCAGCTCGTCGACGAGGCCCGCCAGCGGGTGCGCCGGTCGTGGCTCAAGCGCGGCGCCTCCGAGGCCGAGCTGGGCTGGACCGAGTCGATCCTTGACCCGGACGTCCTGACGATCGGTTTCGCGCGCCGGGTGCCGACGTACAAGCGACTGACCCTCATGCTGCGCGACCCGGCCCGGCTCAAGCGGATCCTCCTCGACCCGCAGCGCCCCGTGCAGCTCGTCATCGCCGGTAAGTCCCACCCCGCGGACGAGACCGGCAAGCAGCTGATCCAGCAGATGGTCCGGTTCGCCGACGACCCGGAGGTCCGCCACCGGATCGTCTTCCTGCCGAACTACGACATCGCCATGGCGCGCCACCTCTACCCCGGCTGCGACGTGTGGTTGAACAACCCGCTGCGGCCGTTCGAGGCGTGCGGCACGTCGGGCATGAAGGCGGCGCTCAACGGCGGTCTCAACCTCTCGATCCTCGACGGCTGGTGGGACGAGTGGTTCGACGGCGAGAACGGCTGGGCGATCCCGACGGCCGACGGCGTCGAGGACCCGCAGCGTCGCGACGACCTCGAGGCCGCCGCCCTCTACGACCTCATCGAGAAGCAGATCGCCCCGCGGTTCTACGACCGGGGCGAGGACGGGCTGCCGCACAACTGGATCTCGATGATGGTCCACACCCTGGCCACCCTCGGGCCGAAGGTGCTCGCCTCCCGGATGGTGCGCGACTACGTGCAGCAGCTGTACGCCCCCGCGGCCCGCCACGGGTGGTGGGCGGCCCGCGACGGCTTCGCCGGCGCCAAGGACCTCGCGGGGTACCGCGGTCGGGTCCGGGAGGCGTGGGGCGGGGTCCGGGTCGAGCACGTCGAGTCCGCCGGGGTCAGCGACTCCCCGCAGGTCGGGGACGTCCTGCACGTATCGGCGTTCGTCGAGCTCGGCGGCCTGGCTCCGGCCGACGTCGACGCGCAGGTCGTCCACGGCCGGCCCGGCCGGGGGACGGACGAGCTGTCGGACGTCGCCTCGGTGTCGCTGACCCACCACGCGGCCCACGACGACGGCACCCACGAGTACTCCGGGGACATCCGCCTGCAGCGCACGGGGGACTTCGGCTACACCGTCCGTGTCCTGCCGACGCACGACGGGCTGGCCCACCAAGCCAGCCTGGGACTCGTCGCGAACGCCTGACGCCCGACGCGCGACCCGGCCCGGCCACCCGCCCAGGGGTGGCCGGGCCGGGTCGCTTGTCCACCCTGCGCGGATTGTCGCCTGCGGGCAACCGGATGTTGGTGGAGCGTTCACCCCGCTGGCGCCGGCGGCGGTTGCGGCGCGGGGGGGGGGGATTTCGAGAGGTTTGTCCCGAGCCCGACCAGGCTCATCACCTTGGGGAGGAATGCAATGAAGATCGGATCGATGCTTGCCGTTGTCGCTGTGGGAGCGTCGCTGGCCGCAGCGGGTTCGCCGTCCCTCGCGGGGAACCGCACGCTGTGCCCCGGCACGACCAGAGCGTGCGTCTACGTCAACCGGAACTTCCAAGGCCTGATCTCCCGCAAGACCGCTGGCCAGCCGGTGACGAACGTCGTCGCGCCGAACGACATGTCGTCATGGGAGAATCCGACATCACGGAACGGCGCGTGGTACGACGACCGAGACGGGCGGGGTGACTGCTACAACATGCTCGAGGGGCGAGAGGTGGCCTACGTCGGGGACCGCTACAACGACGACATGAAGTCGTGGCGCATGAACGGTGGCTGTTCCTGACCGGCATGGATCCGACGCCGTCGCAGGCTCTTGAGGTCCGCAGCGTCCGCAAGACCTACGGGGAGGGCGAGGCGCAGGTCGTCGCCGTCGACGGGGTGTCGTTGACGGTCGGCGCGGGTGAGTTCGTCGCGCTCATGGGGGCCAGCGGGTGCGGGAAGAGCACGCTGCTGCACGTCGTAGCGGGCCTGCTCGAGGGCGCCGAGGGCGAGGTCGAGGTGTTCGGGCAGCAGATGGTGGGTCGTTCCGAGCGGGAGCGGACCGCACTCCGGCTCAAGGACGTCGGTGTCGTCTTCCAGGACCATCTGCTCGTGCCGGAGCTGACGGCGGTCGAGAACGTCGAGCTGCCGCTGGTCATGGCCGGCACCCCCCGCGCGCAGGCGCGCGAGCAGGCGGTGGCGATGCTCGCCCGGGTCGGGCTCGAAGGGCTCGAGGACCGGGTCCCGGACCGGATGAGCGGGGGGCAGCGGCAGCGGGTCGGGATCGCGCGGGCGATGGTCGGTGGTCGGCGGGTGCTGCTCGCGGACGAGCCGACGGGCAACCTCGACACCGACTCCTCGCGGGCCGTCGTGGGCCTGGTGCGGCAGCTGTGCGCGGACGGGATCGCCGCGCTCGTCGTCACGCACGACCCGCGGGTGGCCGGCGCGGCCGACCGGGTGCTGCACATGGAGGACGGCCGGTTCGTCGAGCAGCCCTCGGCGTGGGGACAGTGGTGATCGGGCCCCTGTCCCGCAGCGGGCCGGTGCTGNCTCGTCGTCACGCACGACCCGCGGGTGGCCGGCGCGGCCGACCGGGTGCTGCACATGGAGGACGGCCGGTTCGTCGAGCAGCCCTCGGCGTGGGGACAGTGGTGATCGGGCCCCTGTCCCGCAGCGGCCCGGTGCTGCGCGCGTTCGCTCGGAGCGCGGCGCTGCGTCGGAGCGTCGGCCTCGTCGGCGTGGTCGTCGCGCTGCTCGCCTTCACATTCACCGCGAGCATGGCCTTCGTCCGCTCTGCGGACCAGCGGATCGCCTGGGACCTGGGTGAGGCGGAGGCGTCGACCCAGTCGTGGCGGGTCGTCCCCATCGGCCAAGGGCCGACAACGACCGAGAACAGGGCGCTGACCGTCAGGCGGGCTACGGGATGGATCGGCCTGCAGGGGATGTTCAACGACTCCTCCGGTCGGATGGTGTCGTACCAGGAGGGGCCGTGGGCGGACCACCCGTTCCCGCAGCGAGACACCCTCGTCGAGGGCCGGTGGCCGACCCGCCCCGGCGAGGTCGCGGTGACCGCGGCGCTTGGCGTGAGTCCGGGATGGCGCTTCGAGCTGGACAACAAGGTCGTCGGATTCGCGGTCGTCGGCGTGGTGCGCTCGGCTGCGGCGCACGACGGTCGGGTGCTGTACGCCGCACCGCGCACGTGGGCCTCCTTCGACCCGGCGATCATCAAGCGCTACCCCTCGATGACGACCGCCCCGGTCGCGTACTGGCACGGCGGTGGTGACCCGCACGACACGGCGGCCCGGATCGTCGCGGACGGGGTGGACGCAGGGGAGGGTATCGACCTCGTCACTCGTGATGCCCTTGTGGCAGGGCACGAGCAGACGCTCCTGACGAAGGAGCTCCTGCTCTACGTCGGGCCTTCCACGACGCTGCTTGTCGGTGCGGGTGCGCTGGTCGCGCTGCTCGCCGGGAGGTGGGTGCGCGCGCACGCGCCGGCGTTCACTGCTGTCGGGGCTCCACGATCGGCCATCGCCTTCGCCACCGTGCTGGCGGACGGAGTCGCAGCGCTTGCCAGTGGGACAATCGGCGCGGCAGTCGGCATCGGCGCTGGCCTCTTGGTGCGCCCGGGCGTACCGGGACTGACCGGCCGCGACCTCCCACCTGTCCACGTTCCGTGGGGCGAGGCGACCCGTCTCGTTCTCGTCCCCGTCCTGGCGGCACTCCTGGTGGGGGCACGGACCACACGCCTGGAGGCCATGGGCAGCCCGGACGTAGGCCGCCGCCAGCAGGGGAGCGGGCGGTTCTCGGCCGCGCTCCGACGGGCAGGGGCCGTGGCCCTGACGTGCGTAGCCATCCTGCTCGTCGGGCCATCAAGCGCGAGCAGCGACGCGCAGTCGGCGTTGGTCCTCACGGTCGCTGTGGCGTGGGCCCTGCTCGTGCCGGACGTCGTGACCCTCGGCGCGGGGCCGTTGGCGCGAACGGGCCCGTCGGCCGACCTGGCGGCCCGGAAGATCCGGCAGCCGGGCGGGATGATCCCGGCCGTCGCGCTCGGCGTCTGCGCGGCTGCCGTGGTCGCGCTCGCCCTTGCCACCTCGATCTACTCAGAGAAGGCGTACTCCGCTTCTCACCTCGTCGGGGACCTCCCGAACGACCGCGTCCTGCTCGAGCCCGTGTCGGAGAACGCGGTGCCGCCCTCGGTCCGCGCCGACTTCGAGGCCGCCTCGGGGTTGCGTGACCCGGTCCTTCTCAAGAGCGTCGGGCGGCGGCGGGAGGACGGGGGCGGGGCCCTTCGAGCAGTCCAATCAGTACGCGAGGCCGAACGCCTGCTCGGGCACCCGCTCGATCGAAAGGCCCGCCGGACGCTCGAGTCGGGTGGGGGGCTCACCCAGGACGATCAACCCACCACATTCACGCTGGATCCCGACGGGCGGACGTGGAAGCCGCCGACCGCCTCTGCCGCGATGGATCCTGGGTGGTCCAACCTGCTGGGTGGGCTGACCCTCGAGAAGAACCTGCCGCGGGGCACGACCGTCTCGATCACCCGCCTGGCCTACCTGGCACCCCGGCGCGAGGATGTCGAACGAGCCGACGCCGCCCCGGCCAAGGGCCGATTCGACCCCGGATACGTGACGACGCCACGCCTTCCCCCGCCGGTTGAGCTGCCCGTCTGGCTCACGGCAGCCTCCTGGTTGTTCGCCCTCGCGGTCGTCGCGGTGTCGTGGGCTGTCGCGCGGCGCATCGCAGGCGACCTGTCGAGGATCGCGGCCGGACTTCGGGCCGCCGGGGTCCCCGCCTCCTACACGCGGAGGGTCGCGGTGGCCTATGTCGGGTACCCCCTGCTCGTGGCCATCGGCTGGGCGGTCATCGGCGCGGTCGTCGCCGTCGGGGTCCCTGCGGTGCTGGTCGACGGAGCACAGCTCACCGTGACCGTTCCCTGGCCGCTCGTGCTCTCCGTGGTCGGGGCCGGTCTGCTGTCCACCCTTGCCTCGGCCGGGCTCGCTGCCCGACCCGAGCCGTCCTGAGAGGCGAGTCGCTGTTGCCGTCTGCCGGTCAGTCGTGGGTCGCGAGCCAGACCTGCAGGCTCGTCGCCGTCACCCGGTGCTCCTCGCCCGGTGCCCGGTGCGCGTGCTCACCGTCGGGGCGCTCCCACGCCGAGTCCCACGCGAGCCGCCAGCGGGCTGCCCCCGGGTGCTCGGGCAGGCGGACGGCGGCGTCGGACGCCGCCCCGTGGAGGACGATCAGCGTCGAGCCCGAGCCGTCGGGCTCGCCGTCGACGAGCATCTGCAGGGACCGGGTGGCCCGGTCGTCCCACGACGCGTCGTCCATCGGCTCGCCGTCGAGGCGCAGCCAGCTGACGTCGGGCGCGCCCGTTGGCGTGGGTTCCCCCGTGAAGAACCGCCGCCGCCGCAGCGCGGGCAGCGCGCGCCGGAGCGTCGTCAGGTGTCGGGTGGTCTCGAGCAGGTCGTCCTGCCACGGCTCGGTCCGGCCCCACGGCAGCCAGGTCAGCGCGTTGTCCTGGCAGTACGGGTTGTTGTTGCCGTCCGTGGAGCGCCCGATCTCGTCGCCCGAGCGGAGCATCGGCACGCCGGCGGACAGCAGCAGGGTGCCGAGCAGGTTGCGCATCGACCGTCGCCGGGCGGTGCGGATCCCCTCGTCGTCGGTCGGGCCCTCGACGCCGTGGTTCCACGACCGGTTGTTCGTCGTCCCGTCGCGGTTGTCCTCGCCGTTGACCTCGTTGTGCTTGACGTCGTAGGCGGTGAGGTCGGCCAGGGTGAAGCCGTCGTGCGCGGTGACGAAGTTGACCGATGCGGCCGGTCCTCGGTCGTACGCCCAGAACAGGTCGTCGCTGCCGGCGAGCCGGGTGACGATGTCGCGGATGCCGTGACCGACCGTGCTGCTGTCCCCGTCGGCGTCGAGCCGGACGTCGGTGAGCCAGAACGAGCGCACGCCGTCCCGGAACCGGTCGTTCCACTCGCTGAACGGCGGCGGGAACTGCCCGGTGCGCCAGCCGGCGTCGCCGAGGTCCCACGGCTCGGCGACGAGCTTGACGTGGGCCAGGACCGGGTCGGTCCGCAGCGCGACGAGGAACGGGTGGTTCGGGTCGTACCCGCCGCCCGCGCCACGACCGAGCGCGACGGCGAGGTCGAACCGGAAGCCGTCGACGCCCATGACGGTCACCCAGTACCGCAGGGAGTCCAGGACCATCCGCACGACGACGGGGTGGGTCAGGTCGAGGGTGTTCCCGCAGCCGGTGACGTCGACGTCCCGGCCGCGCTCGTCGAACCGGTAGTAGGCGCGCCCGTCGAGCCCGCGCCAGGACAGCGTCGGGCCGTCGACCGATTTCTCGGCCGTGTGGTTGTAGACGACGTCGAGGACGACCTCGATGCCCGCCTCGTGCAGGAGCTTGACCATCCCCTTGAACTCGTCGACGACGCCCTGCGGGTCGTCGGCGGCCGCGTAGTCCGCGTGGGGCGCGAAGAACCCGAGGGTGTTGTACCCCCAGTGGTTCGTCCGTCCGGCGAGCGCCAGGTGCGGCTCGTGGGTGAACGCGTGGACGGGCAGCAGCTCGACGGCGGTGACGCGCAGCGACTGCAGATGCTCGATGAAGGCCGGGTGGGCGAGCCCGGCGTAGGTGCCGCGCAGGTGCTCGGGCACGGCCTCGAGCAGGCGGGTCGCCTCCTTGACGTGGACCTCGTAGACGATCGAGTCGGCCGTCGCGGTGCGTGGGCGGCGGGCGTGCCCCCAGTCGAAGTCGTCCGAGACGACGACGCACCGGGGCATGTGGGGGGCGCTGTCGAGGTCCGAGGCGACGGTGTCGTCACCGCGCAGGTCGTCGCCGACCAGGTGCCCGAAGACGGCGGGGACCATGTCCACGTGGCCCTCGATCGCCCGGGCCCACGGGTCGAGGAGGAGCTTGGCGGGGTTGTGCCGCTGGGCTGCGTCCGGGTCCCACGGTCCGGCGACGCGCAGGGCGTACCGCTGGCCGGGCCGGACGTCGTCGACGTGCCCCCACCACCACCCGTGGAGACGCTCGGTGAGCGCGACGCGACGTTCCGCGTCCGGCCCCGTGGCGCCGTGCCCCGGGAACAGGCAGACCTCGACGCGATCGGCATGGCCGGCGTAGACGCAGAACGTCGCGCCGTCGGCGTCGAGGGTGACGCCGGGGGGCGGCGGGCTGCCGACGGAGTGGCCCAGGGGACCGTAGGGCACCGGGCCCGGGAGATCGTGGACGGACACGAGCGACAACCCTACGCAGTCTGTAGGTTGGCACCATGAGCGATCCGACCGCCCTGCCCAACGTCTCCGGTGGCTCGAACGGCGCCGCCCCGAACCAGCCCGGCGCCGTGCCGGTCGTCGACGAGGGCCCGCTGCGCGACCGCGTGGTGGCGGCGCTCGAGGCCCTCGGTTCCCCGACCGAGATCGACAGCGACGGCGATGTCACCTTCGAGTTCCAGGACCAGCGGCTGTTCGTCCGCTGCGGCGAGGACGACTCGCAGGTGCTCCGGGTCTTCGGCCAGTGGCAGCTGCAGGAGCCGGTCCCGGCCGACCACCTCACGCGTCTCGAGGTCTGCAACGACGTCAACGTCGCCTTCAACCTCGTCAAGGCGGCCATCGCCAACGACACCCTCCTCGTCACGAGCGAGCACATGCTCCCGCGCGGCGCGGACGTCCAGGGCCTGCTGTCCATCGCCGTCCCGCTGACCCTCCACGCCGTCCAGCTGTGGCACGAGCGCGCCACGGGCGAGTCGGTCATCGAGCCCGGCGACGCGGACCAGGCTCCGGGCGAGGCTCCCGCGGGCGAGCAGGCATGAGCGACCTCGTCCGCCTGGAGGTGGCCGAAAGCATCGGCACCATCCGGGTCGACCGCCCGCCGATGAACGCCCTGAACCTCGAGGTGCAGGCCGGTCTCAAGGCCGCCGCGCAGGAGGCGACCGAGCGCGCCGACGTCAGCGCCGTGATCGTGTGGGGCGGCGAGAAGGTGTTCGCCGCCGGCGCCGACATCAAGCAGATGCAGGCGATGTCCCACACCGAGATGATCGATGCCTCCTCGGGGCTCATCTCGTCGATCAGCGCGATCGCCGAGATCCCGAAGCCGACGCTCGCCGCGATCACCGGGTACGCCCTCGGCGGCGGGTGCGAGCTCGCGCTCGCCTGCGACTTCCGGTTCGTCGCCCGCAACGCGAAGCTCGGTCAGCCGGAGATCCTCCTCGGAGTCATCCCGGGGATGGGCGGCACGCAGCGGCTCGCCCGGCTCGTCGGCCCGTCGCGGGCCAAGGACCTCGTCTTCACGGGCCGCTTCGTCGCTGCCGACGAGGCTCTCGAGATCGGGCTCGTCGACAAGGTCGTCGAGGCCGACGAGGTCGAGTCCGCGGCACGCGAGTTCATGAGCCAGTTCGTCGGCGGCCCGGCCTACGCGCTTCGCGCGGCGAAGGAGGCCATCGACCGCGGGCTCGAGACCGACCTGCGGACCGGTCTGGAGATCGAGCGGATGCTGTTCGCCCAGCTCTTCGCCACGAAGGACCGCACGAACGGCATGACGAGCTTCCTCGAGAACGGCCCCGGCAAGGCCACCTTCGAGGGCGCGTGAGCGCCGAGCACGAGGGGGGCGTGACCCCCGCCTCCGAGGAGGACGTCCGCCGGGCGTACGAGGACAACAAGCTCGCCCAGGTGCTCTACCACGACTGGGAGTCGGGGACCTACGACGCGAAGTGGGCCATCGACTTCGACGAGCGGTGCGCCACCTACGCCAAGGACCGCTTCCTCGGGGTCGTCGGCGAGCCGCTGCCCGCGGGGGAGGCGCTGCCGTACCGGCGGGCCCTCGAGATCGGTGCGGGGACGGGATTCTTCTCGCTCAACCTGCGCGTCGCCGGGGTCGTCGACGAGGTCCACGTCACCGATCTCTCGCCGGGGATGGTCGAGGTGGCCAGGCGCAACGCTCAGGAGCTCGGGTTCGACGTCGAGGGTCGGGTCGCCGACGCCGAGCACCTGCCCTACGACGACGACACCTTCGACGTCGTCGTCGGGCACGCGGTGATCCACCACATCCCCGACGTCGAGCTCGCCTTCCGCGAGATGCTCCGCGTGCTCAAGCCCGGCGGCCGGTTCGTCATCGCCGGTGAGCCGACGCGGATCGGGCACGCCTACGCGCGCCGCCTGGGCCACGCCACGTGGATCGCGACGAAGGCGATCACCCACCTGCCCCCGCTGCGGGAGCGGTACGCCCGCCCCAAGGAAGAGCTCGACGAGTCCTCCCGGGCCGCAGCGCTCGAGGCGGTCGTCGACCTGCACACCTTCGACCCCGCCGAGCTCGCCGCGACGGCCCGCGCGGCCGGTGCGACCGAGGTCCGTACGCACACCGAGGAGCTGACCGCGGCGCTCCTGGGCTGGCCCGTGCGGACGATCGAGGCGGGGGTCAAGGAGGGCGCGCTCGGGATGCGCTGGGCGATGTTCGCGTTCTCCTCGTGGAAGCGCCTGTCCCTCATCGACGAGAAGGTGCTCTCGCGCGTCGTCCCGCAGAAGTTCTTCTACAACGTCGGCATCACCGGCGTGAAACCCCGCTGAGGACGACGGTGGCCTCGCTGCCCGAGGCGAGCTGGACCCGACCGGTGCAGCCCCGCCGGACCTGCCCGTGGCCGTGGTGGCGCTGGGTCGGGTGGGTCGTCGCCAACCGCGCGCTCACGCGCCACCACCTGCTGTCGTACCTGCGGATGGCGCGCGCCGTGCGGGGGACGCCGGGGCTGGTCTTCGAGGGGCCGTGCTTCGTCGGTCCCGACGTCGAGTTCGAGGTGAGCCCGGGATTCGGTCGCCTGTTCGTCGGCGCGTTCTGCCACTTCGGGCACGGCAGCCGGCTGCGGGCCCACGAGGGCACGCTGCGCATCGGGCGCAAGTCGGTCATCGGCATCCGCAACACCGTCAACTGCTGGATCGACGTCGAGATCGGCGAGGCCGCGCTGTTCGCCGACGACGTCTACGTCTGCGACTTCGACCACAAGTTCGACGACCTCGGGGTGCCGATCAAGGACCAGGGGATCGTCAAGTCGCCCGTGCGGATCGGTGGCGGGACGTGGGTCGGGACGAAGACGATCATCACCCGCGGGACGGACATCGGTCCGGGCTCGGTGGTGGCCGCCGGCGCCGTCGCGCGAGGGAGCTATCCGGCCGGTGCGGTCATCGCCGGGGTCCCCGGGCGGGTCGTGCGGATGCGGGGCGCCGATGAGTGAGCCGCGCGAGCCGCTCGACGTCCTTGTCGTCTACGTCCCCGTCGCGGCGACCGAGGACCTGCTCGAGGCGCTCTTCGCCGCGGGTGCCGGGGCGATCGGGGACTACGACCGGTGCGCCTTCGTCACCCGCGGTCGGGGCCGGTTCCGCCCGCTGTCCGGCGCGGACCCGACGATCGGGTCGGTCGGCGCGGACGAGCACGTCGAGGAGGACCGCGTCGAGGTGACCTTTCCGCGCTCGCTGCGCGTACAGGTCGTCGCCGCGCTGCGCGGTGCGCACCCGTACGAGGAGCCCGCCTTCCACGTCGTCGAGAACGCCGCGAGCTGACGCCAGGCGTCCGAGCGTCAGGCTCGGGTCGCGAGGACGACGAGGTCGAGGCAGTCCTCGAGCCCGTCCAGCGTGAGCACGAAGTCCTCGCACCTCACCGAGGCGACGAGTGCGCGCAGGTGCTCCGGCCAGGTCGCCGGGTCGGCTTGCAGCTGGGCGTCGACGAGGGGTCCGTGCTCCGCCTCCCAGGCGGCCAGGCGCTCCCCGTGCCGCAGCCCGAGGACGGTCACGTCGCTGACGTCCGCCCCGCCCCAGCGCGCCAGCTCCTCGGCGAGCTCCGCGGCGTCGTACTCGCGGCAGTGGAAGGGGTTCGTCGGCCGCTCCCGGCGGCCGAGCCCGGCGGAGAAGGTGATCCGGTTCGGCGTCGACACGACGAGCCGGCCGCCGGGTCGCAGGACCCGCAGCAGCTCGGCGACGTACTCGCCCGGCGTCCAGATGTGCTCGACCACCTGCAGCGACACGGCTGCGTCCACCGCCGCGTCCGGCAGCGGCAGCGCCGTGAGCAGCCCCCGGACGAAGCCCGTCCGTGCTCCGGCGTGCGCCGCCGCGGCGTGCGCGGCGGTGAGCGCGTCGTAGTCGAGCCCGACGACCCGCGCGCCGTCGACGAGCGAGGCCGTGAGGGCGACCCCGTACCCCTCGCCGCACCCGGCATCGAGGATGAGGGAGGTCTGCGGCGGCAGCCACGACGGCAACGCCTCGTAGACGACCTCGTGGCGGCGGAACCAGTAGTTCTCCTCGGGGATCCCGGGGACGGTGCGCTCGCCGGTCAGCGGCAGGGTGGCGGGCACGGGGGTCGTCATGGCCTCATTCTCACCGGCGCGACCCACCGGCCCGCGTCGTGTCGAGACTCACGCCCGACGGGGGTGCGCGCACGTGGGAGGGCAGTGCGAGTATGGGAGTCTCAGCGGCCGTTCGGGCCGCAGTCGATCGACCCCCCAACAGGAAGAGGACGATTCACCGATGAACATCGTCGTCTGCGTCAAGTACGTCCCGGACGCGCAGTCCGATCGGACGTTCAACGAGTCGGACAACACCACGGACCGCGAGGGCGTCGACGGCCTCCTCAGCGAGCTCGACGAGTACGCCGTCGAGGAGGCCCTGAAGATCGTCGAGGCCGGCGAGGGTGAGGTCACCGTCCTCACCGTCGGTCCCGACGCCGCCGCCGAGGCCGTGAAGAAGGCCCTCCAGATGGGCGCCCACAAGGGCGTCCACATCAACGACGAGGCCATCCACGGCTCGGACGCCCCGGCCACCTCGCTCGTCCTCGCCGAGGCCGTGAAGAAGATCGGTTCGCCCGACATCGTCATGACCGGCATGGCCTCGACGGACGGCACGATGAGCGTCATCCCCCCGATGCTCGCCGAGCGCCTGGGCCTCCCGCAGGTCACCTTCGCCTCCGAGCTCACCCTCGACGGCGGTTCGGTCACGATCCGCCGCGACGGCGACACCGCCTCGGAGACGATCGAGGCGTCGCTGCCGGCCCTCATCTCGGTCACCGACCAGATCAACGAGCCGCGCTACCCCTCGTTCAAGGGGATCATGGCCGCGAAGAAGAAGCCGGTCGAGGAGTGGACCCTCGCCGACCTCGGGCTCGACGCCGGTCAGGTCGGCCTCGAGGCCTCGTGGACGAAGGTCGAGTCCTTCACGAAGCGTCCGCCGCGCGAGCAGGGCGAGATCGTCACCGACGAGGGCGACGGCGGCACCAAGCTCGCGGCGTTCCTCTCCGCCCAGAAGTTCGTCTGATCCGGCCGACGCGAAAGAAAGAGGTAGAACCCCATGGCTGAAGTTCTCGTTCTCGTCGACCACGCGAACGGCGAGGTCCGCAAGACGACCGCCGAGCTGCTGACGATCGCCCGCCGCCTCGGTGAGCCGTCCGCCGTCTACATCGGTTCCGGCATCGAGGACGCCCAGGGCGTGCTCGGCCGGTTCGGATCGCACAAGGTCTACGTCGCCGACTCCCCGGAGGTGACCGAGTACCTCGTCGCCCCGCAGGTCGACATCCTCGCCGACCTCATCGAGAAGACGAGCCCCGCCGCCGTGCTCATCCCGAGCAACCCGGCCGGCAAGGAGCTCGCCGCCCGTCTGTCGATCCGCTGCGAGTCGGGTCTGATCACCGACGCGGTCGACGTCCAGGCCGGTCCGACGACGACGCAGTCCGTCTTCGCCGGGTCGTACACGACGACGTCCTCGGTCACCAAGGGCACGCCGATCATCACGGTCAAGCCGAACAGCGCCCCGATCGAGGGCTCGCCGGCGCCCGCCGAGATCGTCAAGGTCGACACGGCCGTCTCCGACGCCGCCAAGGCCGCGAAGATCACGGACTCGAAGCCGAAGGAGCAGTCGGGCCGCCCCGAGCTCACCGAGGCCGCCATCGTCGTCTCCGGCGGTCGTGGCACCGGCGGTGACTTCGCGCCGGTCGAGGAGTTCGCCGACGCGCTCGGCGCCGCCGTCGGTGCCTCGCGTGCCGCCGTCGACGCCGGCTGGTACCCGCACACGAGCCAGGTCGGCCAGACGGGCAAGCAGGTCAGCCCGCAGCTGTACGTCGCCGCCGGCATCTCCGGCGCGATCCAGCACCGTGCCGGTATGCAGACCTCGAAGACGATCGTCGCCATCAACAAGGACGAGGAGGCGCCGATCTTCGAGCTCGTCGACTTCGGTGTCGTCGGCGACCTCTTCCAGGTCCTCCCGCAGGCCACGGAGGCCGTGAAGAGAGGCTGACCCACGGGTCGTCACGACGAGCCCCCGGTGCCTCCTCGGCGCCGGGGGCTCGCCGTTACCCAAACGTGACAAAGGGGGTCTCGTCGGCTACCGTTGCCGTGCCGATGGACCCCTGTCCGGCACTCCAGCCCCTCGATGGAAGGCCACCGCCCCACCATGGGACGCCCCGCGTACAGCCCCCGTCATGCCCCTCGTCACGCCTCCGGCTCGGTCCGCCGTCTGCCGGTCGTGAACCTCAGCACCGGCCTCAAGGGCGTCGTCGGCCTGTCCCTCCTGGCGACGACCGCCACGGGCGTCACGGTCTCGGGCGGCGCCGCCTCCGCCGACGGCGCGGCTCCGAGCCAGAACGCGAGCGCGAAGGCCCGGACGAGCGCTGCGCTCCTCCGGGCGGACCGGCCGGCGTCCCGATCGTCGGTGCGCACGGCCGCCCCTGCAGTGACCGCGCCGACGGGCGCCGGCACCGACGTCAGCGACTTCGCCGAGGTGAACGTCGTCGCCCTGGCCAAGCCCAAGCCGAAGCCGAAGCCGAAGCCGGAGCCGGTCGCCCAGCCGACCGCCGACCAGCCGTCCGACGCCATGCCGGATGCGTCGGCCAGCGGTGCGGCCGCGAGTGGTGCGCCCGCCCCGAGCCAGCCTGCCGCTGGCACGCCGGCGCCCGCGGACACGGGGCAGTACACGGCGGCCGCCGCCGCGCTCGGTCTCTCGGCGAACGCCCAGCGTGTCTACGCCGCCGTCCGGGCGAACTTCCCGCAGATCACGACGATCGGCGGCATGCGTCCCGGGGACCCGGGCGACCACGGCAGCGGCCACGCCGTCGACGTCATGTGCGGTTCGGCCGACGGCGACGCGGTGGCGGCCTACCTCCAGGCGCACGCCGGCGAGCTCGGCATCACCTACATCATCTGGAAGCAGCGCATCTGGTTCCCCGGCAGCGCGGGCTGGCGGATGATGGAGGACCGCGGCAACCCGACCGAGAACCACTTCGACCACGTGCACATCTCGGTGGGCTGACCGCCCCCTAGGGTGGCCCGGTGACCACCCTGAACGAGGTCCTGACGTCGCGGACGACGCTCGACCCGATCGAACGCGAGTGGCTGCTCATGCTCACGGGGGACTGGCAGGTCCTGGCCGACCTGGGCTTCGCCGACCTCGTCGTCTGGGTGCGCACCGGCGACGGATGGCTCGCCGCGGCTCACGTGCGGCCGACGACCGGGCCGATGGTGTTCGTCGAGGACATCGTGGGGCGGAGCCCGTGGGACGGACTCGGGCGGGTCCTCGAGGAGGCGGCCCGGGGGGAACGGGCCGCAGGGGCTCGGCACGAGCGGCCCCATGCCGACGGTGACATCGTCGAGGACGGGGTGCCGATCGTGAGGGATGACGTCGTGCTGGGCGTGCTCACCCGACATGCGCACGACCGGTCCGCCGGTCCGTCCAGCCGGTTGGACGAGGGGTACCGCTCCCTGGGCGACGAGCTGTTCGGGATGGTCGCGACGGGCGACTGGCCCAACCCCGCAGCGCCGACGGCGTCCCGGCGCGGCTCGCCACGGGTGGGGGACGGCGTCGTCCGGCTCGACGCGGACGGGGTCGTGACGTTCGCGAGCCCGAACGCCCAGAGCGCCGTGCACCGGCTCGGGCACCACGGGGAGATCGAGGGCCAGACGCTGGCCGAGGCGATCGCCGTGCTGCTGCGGGACGGGGTCGAGGTCGACGAGTCGCTGCCCCTGGTCACGCTCGGGCGGGCGCCGTGGCGGTCGGACGTCACCGTCGGCGGGGCGACGGTCGCCATGCGCTCGATCCCGCTGACGACCGCCGGGCGTCGGTCCGGGGCGCTGCTGCTCCTGCGGGACGTCTCCGAGCTGCGGCGCTCGGAGCAGGAGGTGCTGAGCAAGGACGCGACCATCCGGGAGATCCACCACCGGGTGAAGAACAACCTCCAGACGGTCGCGGCGCTGCTGCGGCTGCAGGCGCGGCGCCTCGACGAGGGGCCCGGGCGGGTGGCGCTCACCGACGCCGTGCGCCGGGTGGGGACGATCGCCCTCGTCCACGAGACGCTCAGCTCGGGGTTCGACGAGACGGTGAACTTCGACGACATCGCCTGGCGGGGGCTGCGGGCGGTGGTCGAGGTGTCCTCGAGCGACCGGCCGATCGAGCCACGGCTCGTGGGGGCGTTCGGGCGCCTGCGGGCCGAGGACGCGACCCCGGTGGCGATGATCATCTCCGAGCTCGTCCAGAACGCCGCGGAGCACGGGCTGGGCGAGCGGGGCGGGTGCGTGCAGGTGCAGGCCGAGCGGCTCGTCGAGGACGGTCACGACCTGCTGCGGGTGACGATCGAGGACGACGGGCAGGGGCTGCCGGCCGGCTACCGTCCCTCCCGCGCCGGGCTGGGGACGCGGATCGTCACCTCGCTCGTCAGCGACCTGCGGGGGACGATCCGGTGGGAGGACGCGCAGCCGCGGGGCACGCGCGTGCAGTTCACGGTACGGCTGCGCCCGCTGACCCGAGGGGCCAGCGGGCGCGGATGAGGGGGAGGGGTTAGCCGGCGCGGCGGGCCCGGGCGTTGCGGCGCTTGAGGGCGCGACGCTCGTCCTCGGACAGGCCGCCCCAGACGCCGGCGTCCTGACCCGAGTCGAGGGCCCACTTCAAGCACGTGTCGGTGACCTCGCACCGTCGGCAGACGGCCTTGGCCTCCTCGATCTGCCGGATGGCCGGACCCGTGTTCCCGATGGGGAAGAACAGCTCGGGGTCCTCGTCCAGGCAGGCAGCGCGGTCGCGCCAGTCCATACTGATCGTGCTCCTTGTCGTGGCTCAGCTGGCCCGAGGTCGCGGTGGCGCTCGGGCAGGGACGCTCCGTCGCGTCGTCGGGGGGCGGCACCGCGGGTGCGCGGGCCGGTCGTCACGCCGGTAGGGGGTCAGGCAGACGTGCGACGTTCATTCTGACCGTTGGCGACGGCGTTGGGCAATGGTCAGGCGCAGAAAGATGCCGCGGTGTGACGCGATCGGTACACGGGGGCAACGGCCGGGGAGCTCCGACCATTCCCGTTCCGTACCGTGTGGCGGGTGAACGCTGAGCCAGCAGACCACCCCGACAGCGCCCGTCCGACCACCCATCTCGTGGCTGCCGTCGTCTCCCTGCTCGAGGCGCTCGGGCTGGTCGCGGCCGTCGTCTGGTACGTCCTCGAGCTGGTCATGGCTCGGTCGTCCTCGCCGCCGGTCGCGCTCGGTAGCGCCGCGCTGCTGCTCGTCTTCGCCGTCGCGCTGGTCGTCGGGGCGAAGCTGTGGTGGACAGGGTCGAGCAGCCCGAAGGTGCCGACCTTCGTGTGGAACCTCCTGCTGCTGCCCGTGGCCTGGACCTTTCTGCGCACAGGTGAGCCGCTCCTGGGCTCGGTCGTCGGGCTGCTCGCCCTGGCCGGTGCCGCCGCCTCGGCGGTCGCGGCAGCGTCGGAGGACGAGGACGGGGCCTGAACGACGACCGGATCCGCCGGCCGCTCCCGCCGCTTACTCGTAGTGGAATCGGGCCTGCAGGACGACGAGGTCGTCGCCGTCCACGAGGTACACCACGCGGTGCTCCTCTGTGATCCGGCGGGACCATGCGCCTGCGAGCATGTGGCGCAACGGTTCCGGCTTGCCGATCCCGGAGGTCGGATCGCGCAGCGCGTCGTCGATCAGGCGGTTGATGCGTCGAAGCGTCTGTCGGTCGGCGGCGAGCCAGTGGGTGTAGTCGTCCCACCCGTTCGGGGTGAAGACGAGTCTCATCGCTGCAGGTCGTGCTCGGTCCGTTCTCCGGACCGGGCCTGGCGCAGGCTCTCCACCAGGTGCGCGGCGTTGGCGGGAACGCGCAGGAGGTGCGCGGTCTCCTCGAGGGCGTCGTAGTCGGCCTTGGATATGAGGATGGCGTCGCCTGCGCGGGAGGTGATCTCCACCGGGGCGCGATCCTCGTTGACCTGCTCGATCAGGGGAAAAAGACGCTTCCGGGCCTCGCTCGCGGTGATGGCCATTGCTCCCCCCGTCTGGTACTTGATCTTGTACCAGACTAGCAGGGCGCGGCCAGCTGGATCTCGTCGACCTCCCCGTGACGGATGAGGTGCGCCCGGCCGGGGAGGCGGTCGATGGCCGGTAGACGGAGGCCGAAGCCGTCGCCGTCGGAGGGGGCCGTCGCTCCGATGACGACGCCCGTGCGGTGGCGCAGGAGGTCGACGACGAAGCCCCGCAGCGACGTCGTCGCATGGGTCGTCGACACCGCAGCGACGACCAGACCGCCGAACCGATCCGCCTCCGCCGCGTACTGGCGCAGCACCGCCTCGCACGGCCGGTCGACGAGGAGCTCGGCATCGTCGATCACGACCGCGGCGCCCGGGTGGGCCTCGAGCTCGCGGACCAGCCGGTCGCGGTCGTCCGCGCCGATCGGGTCGATGCCCAGCTCGCCTGCAACGGCCACCAACGGTGTCTGCGAGCGGCCGAGGACGATGACCACCCTGCGGCCGGCGGCGGCGAGCGCATGCACGCTCGTGGCAAGGACGGTGGACCGACCCGATCGGGGGGCGCCCTGCACGACCCACCGGCATCCGTCGCGGTCGGGATCGAGGCCGAGAGGGACGACGTCCGGACCGCCGATACCGATCGGGACGAGATCGCGGCAGCCGGTGAGGTCGTCCGGGGAGACCGTGGATGGCATGGGCTCGACCCGGAGCGGCGGTACGACCGCGGCGGGCGGAGCTCGGGTTGATCGCAGAACTAGCCTGACCTGCGCTTTCACCAGCGATCCGATTCATTGATCCCGTGCGGATCGTGTCAAAATCCCGCGAGCCGAGTTAGAAGCAACCCCGCGCACCACTCCAACGGGATGGCACGCTCGCCACAGGCTTGCGGTGCGCCACTCGCCAGCTGCTGCGGCTCACTGGCCGCGGAGCCACGACAGTGTGACCTTGGGGGTCTGTCGGTAGTGCCAGCTATGGTCGGCACAAGCGCGACGAAAGGAAGCTCATGGCGGTCGATCCCCGCAAGGTCTTCGTCATCCACGGCCGGAACGAGGTAGCTCGGCGGGGGATGTTCGACTTCCTTCGCTCCATCGGTCTGCAGCCCATCGAGTGGGAGCACGCCATCGCGATGACGGGCTCTGGATCTCCCTACATCGGTCAGGTGCTCGACGCGGTCTTCAACGAAGCCCAAGCGGTTGTCGTGTTGCAGACCCCCGACGATGTCGGATACCTCCACGACTCGCTGGGGCGTCGCGGCGACCCGGACTGTGAACCCAAGATGCAGGCTCGCCAGAACGTCACGTTCGAGGCTGGGATGGCGATGGGCCGAGACCAAGATCGAACGATCCTGGTGACTCTTGGCGACGTCCGACAGTTCAGCGACGTCCATGGCCGGCACTACGTGAGGATGGACAACAGTCCTCAGCAGAGGCAGTCGCTCGCGAACCGCTTGAACAGTGCCGGGTGCGAAGTGGACTTGACGGGGACGGACTGGCAAACAGCCGGAGATCTGAGCGCCCCGGCGACCCCCGGAGGTGGACTACCTCTCGGCAAGAGGCTCCCCTCAACCCAGGCGTCGGGTGAGCCCCAGTTCAAGGCCGCACTTCACGATCTTGGGGGTAGCAAGATGCGCCCGCTACGGCTCACCAACTTGGGCCCTGGAACTGCCTTCGAGGTAGACGTTCGACCAGTAGGCGAAGACCTAGAGTCTCTAACGCGAGACGGGGCTGACCTGCCGATCCCACGGTTGCCCCGCGGAAGCACCGTAAAGGTCTTGGACCTGTTGCCACTGCGCCTGTCCCAGCGATCCAAGTCCTACTTCGAGATCATCGTCACGGCCACGACGGAAGACGGCACACCATTCGAGCAAACCCTGTTCGTGAGCGGAGACTGACGTGGACGACTTCAAAGAGGTTCAGGTGACGTACGAACTGCCCTTGGACGGTGACGGTTTCCTCCGCCGACAGTGCCCCACCTGCGACCAACAGTTCAAGTGGCACGACGGTCCGGCGAACGAGGAAGCGGAGCAACACGCGGACGCCGACGTCTACTACTGCCCCCTCTGCGGGTCTCCCGCTGAGGCGGACCACTGGTTCACCGATGACCAGGTTGATTTCATCCAGGGCGAAGTGCACAAGGCCGCAATGCCCAAGTTAGACGAGTTGCTCGACGGCGTATTCAAGGGTCTTTCTGGTCCCAACATCAAGGTTAAGCGGACCGGGCACCTAGAGACACCCGTTGGGCCCGACCCTCTGGTTGAAGATGATGACATGGTGATCGTGGCGTCGCCGTGCCATGGCTTCGAGCCCGTCAAGGTTCCTGACGGCTGGTCCCAGACGATCCACTGCCTGGTGTGCGGAGAGCGGTTCGCGGTGTAGGCGATGAGGCGATAAATAGGCGCGACTTCAATCCATCGGCGGGTGCTCGGCCAAGATCCACGGCAACCGCTGATCGAAC
Source organism: Janibacter massiliensis (assembly GCF_900289115.1). Taxonomy (GTDB): domain Bacteria; phylum Actinomycetota; class Actinomycetes; order Actinomycetales; family Dermatophilaceae; genus Janibacter_A; species Janibacter_A massiliensis. Next base: position 1,388,726 of record NZ_LT985196.1, read on the forward strand.
ACCCAGAGCTCGTGCTGAGCGAGATCCAGAGGACGGCCCAGGACCTCGTAGTCGTACGCGATGTTCGACCAGCGCGAGAAGCTCAACCGCACGAACGAGTCGTCCGCCGGCACCCCATAGCAGCGCCGGCGGTGCAGCGCCCACGTGATCGCCTCGGTGGGGCCTGACCCCGGTTCTTGGACACGCTGAATCCAGCACGTGGTGCTGGGGAAGCGAGATGATCCGAGAATCATGGCTAGGAAGAACTATTCCGAGGAGTTCCGTCGTCAGGCCGTCGACTTGTACGAGTCCACCCCGGGTGCCACGGTCCGCGGCATCGCCGAGGACCTCGGCATCGTGCGTGGCACGCTGCGGGGTTGGCTCGAGGTCTACGGGACCGGCAAGAAGACCGCTGCTGACGGGACGTTGACCTCCAGCCCACTGCAGTCCAGGCCGTCGAAGAAGAACTCGGAGCCTGACCCGGTTTCCCGGACAGTTTCGGTGTGTTGATCATGCCGCGGTTAGCGGCACGGTGTGAAGCGCTTGGTATTCGTGAGGGCTGAGGTAGCCGAGCCCGGAGTGGCGACGGCGGGGGTTGTACCAGCCCTCGATCCACTCGAAGATCGCCGAGGCCAGCTCGACGCGGCTGGTCCAGTGCCGGCGGTCGAGCAGCTCGCGTTGCATCGTCGACCAGAACGACTCGATGAGGGCGTTGTCGACACTCGACGCGACGCGACCCATCGAGCCGAGCAGCCCTGCCTCCCGCAGCCGGTGACCGAACACCCACGAGGTGTAGGCGGCAGGTTCAACCAGTCGATGCAACACCGTGTTGTTGAAGGGAGCGTAGTTGCTCTTCGAAGACCTCGGCGGGGGTCTTCCACCCGAGGACCTTGCGGGGCCTGTTGTTCAGTGCGTATGCGACGGCTTCGAGGTCCTCGGCCGACCAGCGGGACAGGTCGGTGCCCTTGGGGAAGTACTGCCGCAGAAGCCCGTTGGTGTTCTCGTTGGTCGGCCGCTGCCAGGGCGAGTGCGGGTCGGCGAAGAACACCTTGGTGCCGGTCGCCAGCGCGAACGTTGCGTGGCCGGAGAGTTCCTTGCCGCGGTCCCAGGTGATGGTCTTGCGCAGCTGCTCGGGCAGCGTGGTCATCGATCTGGTGAGCGCGGCGTTCATCGCTTCGGCTCCGTAGCCACCCAGGGCCGGCCCGTTCTTCACGTGCGGCTTCTCGCCCCAGCCCTCCAGCCGCGGCAGGTATACGAGCAACGCGCTCCGGCTGCTGCGTTCGACGAGGGTGCCGATCGCTGACCTGCCGGTGCCGATGATCAGATCGCCCTCCCAGTGACCGGGTACGGCACGGTCATCGGCCTCGGCCGGACGCTCGGACAGGACGACATCAGCGGTGACGTGCCCTTGCGCCTTGTTGCGCGTACGGGCCCGCGGCCGCCGCAGCGCTCGACCGGTGCGCAGGCAGGCGACCAGCTCGCGCTGGAGCGCGCCACGCCCCTGGATGAACAGCGACTGGTAGATCGCCTCGTGGCTGATGCGCATGGACTCATCATCGGGGAAGTCGACCTTCAGCCGCTGTGAGATCTGCTCCGGGCTCCACGCCGTCGACCACGGACGATCCTGGCGGGGCGGCTTGTTCCGCCCCTTCCACGCAGGCGGTCTCGGACCCTCGACGGGCGTGCCGTCAGGTCCCCGGACGCTGCCCGCGAGCCGTTCTTGGACGTACTGGCGGAACCGTTCGTTCTTGACGAGTGTCGCGGTCTTGCGGCGCTTGGCCGCCTGCTGAGCCTTCCACTGCGCCACCCCCGCCCGGTACTCCAGCTTCCCGCCACGGGTGGCGGCGTTGCGGCGCAGTTCGCGTGAGATCGTCCCCGGGTCACGACCGATCGCGTGGGCGATCTGGCGCACTCCCTGACCTCGGGCGCGCAGGATCGCGATCTCCTCGCGTTCCTCGAAAGACAGGTAACGGCCCATGGGCTCGGCCAGACAGATCGGTGGCATGCCGCCAGCGTGACGAAACCAGCGCGAGCCCACCGGCACGGACACGCCCACCCTCACCGCAGCCTCGGCCGAGGTGATGCCCGTGGCGATCAACCGCCAGAACTGTCGCTGCACCGCCCGCGAGGGCTCGGGCCGTCCAGGCGAACGCATTGGCGGGCGCAACGCCCGATCCGCACGCCACTGCCGACGAAGCCCCTCCGGTACATCGCTGGTCTTCCTACGCCAGTCGCTCGTCGCCATCCCTGAACACCTCCATGATCGAGGTGTTGCGACGACCAGTTGAATCCGCCGGCCGACCCGCGGTCTGAGTGCACGATCGTGCCCGGTGGTGGCCGGCGTTGCCAGCGGGCCATCTGCAGCGCGTCCACGACCAGCTCGGAGCGGATGTGGTCGGCGATGGACCAGCCCACGACCCTGCGGGTGCAGGCGTCGATGACCGCGCAGCAGTACACCCACCCGTCCGCGGCGCGGTGCTGCGTGACGTCGGTGAACCAGACCCGGTCGGGCGCGTCCGCGACGAACCGGCGCTGCACGAGGTCCTCGTGCACGGCCGGCACCGGACGATGCCCACGGCCCTTGCGATGGTGGCACACGCCCACCGACCCCTGCTGACGCATCAACCGGGCCACGCGCTTGCGGCCGACCGCCACGCCCATCCCCAAGCGCAGCTCGGCATGCACCCGTGGCGCACCGTACGTGCCTCTCGAGGCTGCATGGACTGTCGCGATCGTCGCGCTCAGGGCCGCGTCCTGGGCCGCCCGCGCCGAGGGCGCCCGGCCCTGGCTGTCGTAGTACGACGAGCGAGGAATGTTCAGCACCCGGCAGGTCACCGCCACGGGAAACCCCTCGGCGGCCAGCTCACGGACCAGGCCGGTACTCATTTTGGGAGAACGTTCTCCTGCGCGAAGTACGCCGACGCGCGCTTGAGGATCTCGATCTCCATCGCCTGACGACGATTCTCCCGACGCAGCCGCACCAGCTCCTCACGCTCGGCGCTCGACACGCCCTCCCTACCCCCTGAATCGACGTCGTCACGGGCCATCCACCGGCGCAAGCACGACTCGCTGATCCCCAGATCCTTCGCGATCGAAGCCACCGACGCGCCCGGCTCCCGGGTCAACGCCACCGCCCGACGACGGAACTCCAACGGCTTGGCTGCAGGCATCTTCCAGACTCCTCTCCGAGACGATCATCGCCCCAGCTCAGGTGTCCGGGAAAGCGGGTCAGGCTCCCCTGCGCCTCAGGCGAAGTGACGTAGAGCGCATGCTTGTGCTTTACGGCGACCTGGCGGGCGGCGTACTCGCACCGGTAGGACTTGCGCGGCGGCAGCCACGTGGCGGCGTCGCCGTCGCCCTTCTGCTGGTTCGTCGGGCCGCCCACCGCCAGGAGGTTCATCGGGTCGTTGGCGAAGTCCTGCCGCTGCTCGTAGGTGAGCTTCTGAGCGCCGGTCTGCCAGGCGTTGGACAGTGAGACGACGTGGTCGATCTGCACCGCTGACGAGGTGCCCCGGCCACGGATGAAGGGGATCCGCTTGCCGGTGTACGGGTCGACGAGGGTGCCCGAGAGGGCAACGCACCCGTTGGTGCCCGGCTTGACCGCAAGCGCGGTGAGGTCGCGACGTAGGACGTCGTTGCGGGTGTCGCACCCGTTGTGCCCGAACTCCTCCGAGGCGTCGTCAGACCACGCCTGCCCGAACGCCGACCGGGTGTAACCCGTCTTCGGCGCGCGACCCTTCACCGGCAGGCCGGCCAGAGTCGCCAGCACCGGCGATGAGCTGCCGCCGCTCGAAGGCGTCGCCGCGGTCGTCGTCGGCTGAGGGGTGACGGTCTCCGTCACCGTCACCGCGGGCTCCTCCACGACGACGAGGACGTCCTCGGTCGCGGTCACCGTCACCACCTGCGGCTCAGCGGTCGGCGCTGGGCCGCAGGTAGCCAGGGCCGCCACCGCCGCCACCCGCTCGCATGGCGGCCAGGATGCTAGCCACCGGCGACACTCGCGGCCGGCGGGCCCGACCGTGCATGGACGAGCCTCACCTGCGGTCAGCGTCGAGCTCGAAGGAGCGAACCACTCGGCAGTGACCTCCCCGCCGGGTCGCTCGTCGCCGCCCCCCCTCGCCGACGGCGACCGTGCCGTACTCCGACAGGCCGGTTACCCCACGCCTGCCGTACCGGCGGCTTGCGAGGTCGGGCATGTCGGCCTACCGGGCGAAGGAGCCAGGCTGAGTCAGTTTAGAGACTGAGGGCGGCTAGGACGACTCCTCGCGCAGCTCGAGGTGGTACGCCAACATCCCGTTCTCGTCGTAACACGGCTCGTCACACCCCAAAAGATCGGATAGCGACGCCGAGGCAGTGTTCCGTGGGTCCACCATCCAGAGGACTCGGCCGTCAGGTCGTTCCGCAGCCATCGCTCTTATGAGACCTGTAGCGATCCTCAACCCGATCTGCTGACCCTGCCAGTCTGCCTCGACGGCGAGCAGGTAGATGAAGAACCCGCGTTCAGGCTGGTCTTCAACCAGGTCACAGTAGGCCACCACTGCAACCAGCGAGTTCCCCTCGTCGAAGAACAGGCGCAGCCGACTCCCCGAGTGCGTATCGAGCCAATCGTCGAGACCATCCCGCACCATGTTCTGAACCTCGAGGGCTGGTGAGGGCCCGGACGCTGCGCACCGGAAGTGACGTAGGCGAATCTTGTCGTTGCTCGTTGCCCAGCGACCGAACAGAGCCACGGGCTTCGCAGATCCGTAAGTTCTCAGTAGATGCCAGCGATGCCCGCAGGCGGGGTCCAAGGACGAGCGGGCATCTTCAGCATGCGATCAACCAGCTCAGGAGACGGCTCAGGGAGCGGAGTTGGAACGAGGGTGAGCCACATCCCCTCATCTTCGGTCGAAGTTAGCTCGCTCTTCAGAGCGGTCAGACCAGCCATACCGGCACTCCTTCCTCAGTCTCTAACGGACGTTGTCGATCGGTGTGGCCAGCGCCTCTACCAGCAGCGCGGCGCGCTCCACCATCTCATGCAAACCTGTGAGCGTGGTAGCCGGGTCCGACACCGGTTGACGCGTGAAGCTCCTGACGTCGCAGAACATGCTGACGTTCGGAAGGGAACGCATAGCGACGGAGGCGTCATCCCGTTCAGGGGTGTCGAAACCAAGCATGCCGGACACCCCGCCACGGATGCGAGCGTGCAGCTGTCTACGGTCCACGATCCCGTACTCGACTTGGCAGTCCTCACCGTCGACCGCCACATCGGCGAGGCAAGCGGCGTCTCGAAGAGTGAGTCGATCCGACTTCGGCAGGTTCACTACCCCCCGGGTGAACTTGTCGCAGGCGTCCTCGTAACTCTCGGCGTCCAGCTCCTTGGACCACGCGCCCCGGTAGGAAGCCAGCCAGGCCTCGGAGGGCTCCATGTGCTTGAACACCCCTTGGAGTGCTCGACCGAGGCCCTCGAAGGTGGCCTGATGAGAGCTCAGTCGCACAGTGCACCGTTGGCGCTCGATGATGAGACGCTGGGCAGGATCGTCGACGGCGACCCCGATACCGGACGTGTCGTCAAGGACCCGAACTACCTGAACCTCTTCTTCCAGCCAGTCCAGCAGCGCGAGACGACGACGTTCGAAGGTGAGGATCGGTCGCCACTCGATCAGAACATTGGCGTTCCATTGAGTCGGCTGGAGCACGGTAGTCACGCTACACGGAACGACTGGGGTCAGGCATCCGGGCAGCCGGATCGCTCTCAGGTGGCGATCGTGGTCGGCAACAGGTCGCTCTCCGTTGCGGCGCTCTTCCGCTCCATTGGTGCCGGGATCGGCTCTGGCTCCGAGCGCCGGCAGGGCCTACGGGCTCCCTTCAAACCGGGCCTCGGACCACCTTGAGCGCCGGCGGCGGGGAGATCCATGCGTTCGGATCCAGGAACGCATCGACGAACCTCCAGGCGTCCTTCGCGAGATGCCCGTCGTCGAGCACGAGGCCGCCGTAGACGCCGCTGCCGTGGGCGGTGCGGCCCGCGCCGCGAAGTCGACGCGGTAGGTCCCGGTGCGCTGGGCGAACCACCGCAGCCCGTCCGGGGACAGGGTCGCCTCGAGGTGGTCCTCGCAGGCGAGCAGACCGGCGACGGGGTTGCCGCCCGCGGCGGCGATGAGCACCTCCACGGGCGCGGCGAGCAGCGGACTCGTCTGCGACGTCGACTCGATCTCGGCGTGACCCGTGCCGCGGGTCATCGGTCGCTTGACGACGACACGGCCCAGCCGCTCGTGGTCGTACACGGTGAAGAGGAGACAGCCGTGTTCGCACCGGATGGCGGCTCGCGGTGCGCGGCGGTCGCAGTCGGCGGCCAGGCGGTCGGACTGGGCCCGGATCGCCTCGGCCACCTGTCGGCGCTGCTCGTCAGTCGGCTCGGTCATGGTCATGCCTTCCACTGGATGGTGATCTGGTCGGGGGTGAAGCGGACGCCCTTCCCCGCGGCCTCGCAGCGAGCCTCGAGGAGAGCGCGGATGACCCGGCGGCGCTGGGTCAGGGGTGCGGCCCGCCAGGCGGCCTCGACGTCGTCGGCGTCGACGAGACCGGCCAGGGGGGAGGACTGGGAGGCGGCCAGGATGCGGCCCTCGTGCTCCTCGATCTGCCGCGTGAGATCCCGCGCCCTCGCCTTCGCGGCGTCGCGGCCGAGCAGTCCCTCGGCGAGCAGGTCGGCGATGCCGTCGCGGCGCTCCCGCAGCTCAGCGGCCCGGGCGCGCTCGGCCACGAGATCGACGTCGTCGCCGAGCAGGCGAGCGGCGTCCGGCTGCGAGAGGCGGGCCAGGACCACGGCCTCGACCACCTCGTCGACATGCGAAAGTCGGCGGGTGCGCTTGCACGTCTTGCACACGTACGCGAGGTGCTTCCCGGGGCGCCCGGAGTGCATCGGGGTCTCGCACGCCGAGCAGACGAGCAACCCGGACATGAGGTGTCGGACGGTCGTCGAGGCAGCGCGGCGGCGCCCCGGGTCGGTGAGGATGCTCCCCACCCGGTCGAAGGTCTCCTCGTCGAGGATGGCGGGGCCGTGGGCGCCCATGTCCTCCCCGTTGTAGATGACGCGGCCGATCAACCTCGGTTTGGTCATCACCCGGCGCAGGGTGGTCGGCGACCACCGCGCCCCGGTGCTCGTCGGCACACCCTCCGCGTCGAGGCGGCGGATGATCGCGGCGACGGTCTCGCCAGCGATGAGCGCGTCGGCGGTCTCCCGGATGGCCCGCGCCTCGTCCTCGACGACGACGGCGGTGCGCCCGTCCCGGTCGAAGCCGAAGGGGCGACGGGTCCACGCCGCCGCCCCGGCCTGCGCCCGCTGTCGGTTGGCGGCCTTCTGGCGGGCCGCCTTCTGCTCGCCCTCGTAGCGGGACGCCGAGCCGATCATGCTGGCGATCATCCGCCCGGCGGGGGTGGTGAGGTCGATATCTGCGGCCTTCACGGCGGCGATCCGCAGGGCACGCGCCTCGGCGATCTCCACGAGGTCGACGAGGTCGCGCAAGCGACGGTAGAGGCGATCCGGGTGCCAGACGAGGACCACGTCGCAGCGTCCGGCGCGCAGGTCGGCCAGCATCTCCGTGTAGGCGGGCCGCGGGCCCTTCGTGGCGCTGCGGTCGTTGTCGGCGTACACCCGCGCCACGGTCCACCCGTGCTCGGCGGCGAGCTCCCGGCAGGCGGCCTCCTGCCGGTCGACGGCGGCGGCCTCCCCGGTGCGGTCGAGGCTCTGCCGGATTTAGACGGCTGCGGTTGTCCCGGCCATAGGGCAAAGGATATCGGTTGGCGATTGGTGTCCCCGTCGTCTTCCTCGTCCTGCCGATCACCGTCCTGTTCCTCGTCTTCCCGGGGTTCCGGATGTTCTCGTTCCAGCTCTGACCGACCACACCACCACCACGAAGGAAAGAACGATGCAGCGCCTCATCGCCTACCAGATCCGCCTCACCCATGCCGTCCGCAGCCGCATGGAGTCCGACCGGGGGGACGTGCCCGGCTGGGTCCTCATCACCTTGATGACCGCCGGTCTCGTCACGGCGCTGTGGGCCATCGCCGACGACGCGCTGAAGAACGTGTTCCAGAAGGCGATCAGCTCCACCCAGGGACCGTGACGACGCCTGGAGGGCGACGGCCCACCCGCTGGTGGGAGGAGGAGACGGGGGCGGCCGCCGCTGACTTCGCGATGGTCACCCCGATGCTCGTGCTCGTCTTCCTCGCGGTCATGCAGCTCGGGTTCGCCCTGCACGTCCGCAACACCGTCATCTCGTGCGCGGCTGAGGGGGCGCGGTACGGCGCTCGTGCCGGGGCGAGCCCGGCGGACGGGGCCGCCCGCACCCGGGAGCTCGTCGGCCGCTCGATCGATGGCCGGTACGCCCGGAACGTCCGGGCGGGGGAGTCGACGACCGCTGACGGGACCCGCGTCGTCGTCGTGGAGGTCGACGCGCCCTTGCCGGCGGTCGGCCCGCTGTCCGTCGGGACCGTCCATGTGCGGGGGAGGGCCTATGCCGAGGACCAGTGACGCGCGTCGGCGGCTCGCGGACGAGTCCGGCTCGATCATCGTGGAGTACGTGTGGCTCGCGATCCTCATGCTCGTGCCGCTCGTCTACCTCGTCCTGTGCGTCGCCCGGGTGCAGGCCGGGTCGTACGCGGTGAGCCAGGCGGCGCGCGAGTCGAGCCGGGTGTTCATCGCTTCGGATGACGGCGCCACGGCAGGGACCCGCGCGCAGGCGGCCGCGGCGATCGCTTTCGAGGACCAGGGGTTCGGTGGCGCAGGGCGGGTCGACATCGCCTGCAGCGCGCGCCCGTGCCTCACCCCGGAGCAGAGGGTGACCAGCCGCGCGACGGTGTCGGTTCCCCTGCCGTTCGTCCCCGGCTTCGTCCGCGGGGTCGTCCCGCTGTCGGTGCCGGTGAGCGCGGAGCAGGTCGTCGTGGTCCCGCGGTACGGGGGCGGCGGATGAGGCGGGGCACCCGTGCGGCGCCGGCGACACGTCGCCCCCCGCGGGAGCAGCTCACATCCGAGGAGTCAGGGACGATCACCCCGCTCGTGCTCGGCATGACGATCATCGCCATCACGCTCGTCTTCGGCATCGTCGGGGCGACGTCGGCCCACCTGTCCCGGATGCGGCTGCTCGATGCCGCGGACGCGGCGGCCCTCAACGCCTCCGACGAGGTGTCCTCGGCCTCGCTCTACGACACCGGTGTCGGTTCGGCGCTGCCGGTGTCCGACGAGGCGGTCCGGAGCTCGGCCGCGAGCTATCTCGCCCGACGGCAGCTACCCCCGCGGATGCGGCAATGGCGCGTCGCGCCGGGGACGGGCGCCGTGGACGGGACGACCGCGGTGGTGGTCCTCGAGGGCGATGCCGAGCTCCCGCTCATCGGGTCGGCGCTGAAGGGGATCGGTGGGACGGTCCACATCACCGTCGAGTCCCGCGCCCGCTCCGACGTGGGCTGACGACACGCAGGCGTCCCTCGCCGACGACGCCCGCGCCGTCCGACGAGGGACCGGGCACGGGGCCACCCGTCCGGAGGCTGTCGGGGCGCGCCCTGCTTGCATAGGGTGAGCGCGACGCATCCCGGAACTTCTCTGCAGCCACCGCCGCCGACCAGCGACGACGACCGATCGGAACCCACGTGACCGACCCCCGCGACAACGACCGCTCGCCCGAGGCCCGCGACGAGGGTGCCGCGACCGCTGCGGGAGCGACCGCCGTCGAGACCCACGAGGACGCCGAGAGCCCCGGCTCGCTCTACCCGGCGACCGATGACCCCAAGGACGGGGTCATCGCGACGCAGGCGGAGCTCGAGCACGACCTCTCCGACCCCGACCCGCGGCACGTCCACGAGGCGGAGGAGAACCACCGGGTCCTCGCCCGCCTGTCGCCGGCGCTGACGCTGCTGCTCGGGCTGGCCGCGACCGCGATCGCGATCGGGTTCCTCCGGGGGCTGAAGGACATCGTCGCGCCGACGTTCCTCGCGGTGACCCTCATCATCGCGGTCTACCCCCTGTACCGGCGGCTCGACCGGTGGCTGCCCGCATGGCTCGCCGCGACGCTGCTCGTGCTCATGCTCTACGGCATCCTCATCCTCCTCGCCGGCGCGCTCGGCCTCGCGGCGACGCTCGTGGCCCAAGAGCTGGGCAAGCCGGAGTACACCCAGAAGTTCACCGAGCTGGTCGATAAGGGGCAGGTGCTGCTCGCCCGCTACGGGGTCGAGCAGCAGCAGCTCGACAGCGCGATGCAGTCCTTCGACATCAGGCAGCTCGGCGGGCTCGCCAGCCAGGTCGTCTCCACGCTGACCAACACGACGACGACGATGCTCTTCCTCCTCACCGTCATGCTCTTCCTCGCGATGGACTCCGGGGGCGTCGTCCAGCGGCTGCGTGGCCTGCACGCCCTGAAGCCGGACATCGCGGACGCGCTCGTCGACTTCGGGCGCCGGGTGCGCACCTACTGGGTGGTCAGCACCGTCTTCGGTCTCATCGTCGCGGTGCTCGACGGCATCGCCCTGCGGATGCTCGGGGTGCCGCTCGTCCTGGCGATGGTCATCATCGCCTTCGTCACCAACTACATCCCGAACATCGGGTTCGTCATCGGTCTCCTCCCGCCGACCATCCTCGCGCTCGTGGCCAACGGCCCGGTGACGGCGCTGTGGGTCGTCGTCATCTACTCCCTGCTCAACTTCACGATCCAGTCCGTCCTCCAGCCGAAGTTCACCGGGGACGCGGTCGGCATCAACGCGACGACCGCCTTCCTCTCCCTCGTGTTCTGGGGCTGGGTCTTCGGTGGGCTCGGGGCGCTGCTGGCCATCCCGCTGACCCTGTTCGTCAAGTCGCTGCTCATCGACCGCGACCCGACGACGGCGTGGATCAACCAGTTCATCGCCGCGGACCCGCCCAAGAAGCAGGTCGAGGGCGTCGCCGAGGCCGGCGGGGTCGACCTCTCGGGCGAGCGCACCCACGGCGTCAGCGCCAGCGCCTGACCGCCGCTCGCACCGGCAGGGCCCTCGCGCGGGCCCCGCGCCTTTCCGGCGCGAGTAGGCTGCCTCCTCGTGGCTGTCGACTTCACTCAAGAGATCTCCGACCTGCGCACGACGATGAGCTCGGTCCGAGACGTGACCGATCTGCCCGCCCTCGAGGCGCAGATCGCCGACCTCGAGCAGCAGTCGGCCGCCCCCGACCTGTGGGACGACCAGGAGAAGGCCCAGCAGGTGACGTCCGCCCTGTCCCGGGCGAAGGCCGAGCACGACCGGATCGTCGGGATGGACCAGCGGATCGAGGACCTCGAGGTGCTCGTCCAGATGGGCCAGGAGGAGGGGGGCGACGATGGCGCGGACGTCCTCGCCGAGGCCGAGGCCGAGCTGACGAAGCTCCGCAAGGCCGTCGGCGAGCTCGAGGTCCGCACCCTGCTGTCGGGGGAGTACGACGAGCGCGAGGCCGTCGTGACGATCCGTGCCGGCGCCGGTGGCGTCGACGCCGCGGACTTCGCCGAGATGCTCATGCGGATGTACCTGCGCTGGGCCGAGCGGCACGGCTACCCGACGAAGGTCATGGACACCTCGTACGCGGAGGAGGCGGGCCTGAAGTCGGTGACCTTCGAGGTCAACGTCCCCTACGCCTACGGCAACCTGTCCGTCGAGGGCGGCACCCACCGGCTCGTGCGGATCAGCCCGTTCGACAACCAGGGCCGCCGTCAGACGAGCTTCGCGGCCGTCGAGGTCATCCCCCTCATCGAGGGCACGGACTCGATCGAGATCCCCGAGAACGAGATCAAGGTGGACGTCTTCCGCTCCTCCGGACCCGGTGGCCAGAGCGTCAACACGACCGACTCGGCCGTCCGGATGACCCACATCCCGACCGGGATCGTCGTCTCGATGCAGAACGAGAAGTCGCAGATCCAGAACCGCGCCGCCGCGCTGCGCGTCCTGCAGTCCCGCCTCCTGCTCCAGAAGAAGGCCGAGGAGGCCGCCGAGCGCAAGGAGCTCGCGGGGGACATCAAGGCGAGCTGGGGCGACCAGATGCGCTCCTACGTCCTGAACCCGTACCAGATGGTCAAGGACCTGCGGACGAACCACGAGTCGGGCAACCCGACGGCGATCTTCGACGGGGACATCGACGCCTTCATCGAGTCCGGGATCCGCTGGCGGATCGAGCAGGCGCGGGCCGAGGACTGACCCGGCCGGCACGACCCGCGCGTACCGGCGCGTGCCGGGGAGTTCTCCCCATGGATCGCGGCCGCGGCCGCTCCTACGCTCATCACCCGTAGGTGTGACCGACCACGACCGACGGGGAATCGACCGATGGCCAGCACGCTCCAGCAGGGGATGGACCCGGCCCGGGTCCGCGAGGTGGCGACCGCGCTCGCCGATCTCGGCAGGCGGACCCACGCGGTCCGGGACGACGGGACGACGGTCGCGGGCCAGCTGTCGCAGGTCTGGCTCGGCGCCGACCTCGAGGCGTTCTCGAGGGACTGGAACACCCGGGCGCAGCAGGTGACGGACGCCGCCACGGGGCTCGAGCGGATCGCCGACCTGCTCCACCGCCAGGCCGACGCGCAGGAGGAGACCTCGTCGTCGGGTGGGGTCGGTGCCAGCGGTGCGGGCGCGACCGGGGGCGGCGTGCGCGCGACGGCGGCGCCGATGCGGGCGCTCGGGCTCCTCGGGGTCGGCGCGGGAGTCGGTGCCTTCGAGGCGACCCCGATCCTCGCCGCGGCCGCGCAGGCGTCTGGTGGAGCGAAGGACAAGGACAAGGCCAACGGCCCGATGGGGCAGACGATCCCCGAGGACGCGATCCGCGTGACCTCGGGGACGAAGGGCAACTGGACCGAGGAGCTGCTGCACCCGAAGCCGAACAGCACGTACTGGGTCAACGACCGCTACCTGTACGTCACCGACGACAAGGGGCGCGTGGAGAACGCGTACGGCACCCTCGACGCGATCCGTGACGGTGTGCGGAACGAGTCCGCGCAACGACGTGCCGGGTTCGAGGACCGGCAGGTCGGGGACCAGGGCGGTCACATCTTCGGCCGGCAGTTCGGCGGCCCGGGGGAGGACCTCAACATGCTCGCCATGGCCGCGGCGGTCAACGGCGGCAAGCAGTTCGGCGCGCTCGAGACGACGTGGGCCGACCTCATCAAGGAGGGGCACGTCGTCGAGATGCACCTCGAGCCGACGTACCCCGGTGACAGCAAGCGGCCGGAGAGCTTCGTGGTCGAATGGACGAAGGACGGTGAGGCCCAGCCGCCCGTCAAGTTCCGCAACATCGGCACCGGGGAGCTGAAGAACAAGTGAACGAGAACGTGATGGAGCTCCAGCAGGAGGTCGCCCGGCGCGCCGTGGCCGACGCGGGGGAGCGGGAGTGGGACCGCATCACGCTGTCCTACGTCGACATCGACGTCGTCTCGACCCTCGACCTCCAGGTGCACCTCGGTGAGAAGGCCGAGCGGCTGACCCGGTTCACCTGCGACGACCCGTACCACGAGCTGCGCGCCGCGATGGCCACGCCCGAGCACGGCACCTGGTACTCCTCGACGTGCGAGATCACCGAGGACGGCCGGTTCCGATTCCACTTCGAGCAGGAGGAGCGTCCGGTGCTCGGCGGCGGGGTCCCCGTCACCGACGAGTCGCTCATCGCTGACCAGCATCGCTTCCCGCGGCCCGCCGACGAGCTCCCGGCCTGGCACCCCGCCGCGCGATGAGCCTGACCCACGGGCTCGATCCGGCTAGGGTTCGCGAGGTCGCCGCAGCCTTCCGGAGGATCGCCGAGTCCGCCACCGAGGTGCAGGACGGCGTGACGGCGACGGTCCACCAGCTGGCCCAGGTGTGGGTCGGGCCGGACCTCGAGCACTTCGACCGCAGCTGGCAGGTGTATGCACGGCAGCAGCACGCGGAGGTGCGGGCACCCGTCGTCACCGTCGAAGGAGGCCAGGCCGGTGGTTGAGCGGACGTTCGCCGAGCTGAAGGAGGCGCTGCGTCGGGCGGGTCGGGATCACGAGCACATCGGGTGGAACGGCGAGTCGGTGAACGATTCCGATGGAGGTTCGCGCTTCGAGCCGATGCCAGACGGATCAGTGCGAATGACGGGTTCGTACCGGGGCAGGCCGGGCAAGGTCGAATGGTTCGAGTCAGAGGATGCTGCGGTGCGGGCGGTGGCCGAGATGTATCCCGAGGTGTGCGTGCCGTGGGCTGCGGAGGAGGCCCCGCTGCGGGGGACTGCGCCGCAGCGGCCGCGGACGGTGGAGGATCTGCAGCGGGCGCTGGCGGGCACGGGTCCGATCGAGCGGGACGTGGCGTGGTTGGGTGATCGACCGCTCCGTCCGGACAACGTCTCGGATCGCTTCGAGCGGCTGCCGGACGGTCGGGTGGCTCGTCGTACCTTCTCCTCCGGGAAGGAGCTTCAGCCGGTCGTGAGCGAGTCGGAGGATGCCGCGGTCCGCCAGTACGTGTGGTCCGTCGGACGGTACGACGTGCTGGTGCGGTGGGCGACCGAGGACAACACTCCCTGAGGGCGCGCCGAGGTTCGCCCGGACCGCGGTGCGTGGAGGCCGCGCGCCTATCCTCGGGGGTGCCCGGCACGCGGAGGTGCGGGCGCCCACCGAACCCGGCGAACGAGGCCAGCGCGCGCGCATGATCCGTTACCAGAACGTCAGCAAGACCTACGCCCGGTCCCAGCGACCGGCGTTGAACGACGTCGACCTCGAGATCGCCCGCGGCGAGTTCTGCTTCGTCGTCGGACAGTCCGGGTCCGGCAAGTCGACGCTGCTGCGGCTGGCGCTGCGCGAGGAGCAGGCGACGAAGGGCCGCATCCTCATCGGGGGTCACGACCTCGGTCGGCTGCCGAACCGCCGCGTCCCGCAGCTGCGCCGACAGATCGGCACCGTCTTCCAGGACTTCCGCCTGCTGCCGAACAAGACCGTCTACCAGAACGTCGCGTTCGCCCTCCAGGTCATCGGCAAGTCCGGCCGTCAGGTTCGCGCCCTCGTCCCCGAGACCCTGGAGCTCGTCGGCCTCGAGGGGAAGGAGCGGCGCCTGCCGCACGAGCTCTCCGGAGGCGAGCAGCAGCGCGTCGCGATCGCCCGGGCCGTCGTCAACCGCCCGCCGGTCCTCCTGGCCGACGAGCCCACCGGAAACCTCGACCCGGTGACCTCGCTGGAGATCGTCACCCTCCTGGAGCGCATCCACCAGAACGGGACGACGATCCTCATGGCCACCCACGACGACACGATCGTCGACGCGCTGCGCAAGCGGGTCGTCGAGCTCGACGCGGGCGAGATCATCCGCGACGAGGAGGAGGGCACGTACGTCCCTCGGGGGCGGACGATCAAGGACCGGCCCGCGGGCGCGACCGCGCTGGCCGACCCCGGCGAGACCGACTGGGACGACGCCGACTGGGACCCGGCGGACGACGAGGAGGGTGCGCGATGAACGTCGGGCAGCTGTTCGCCGACGCGTGGGACGGCCTGCGTCGCAACATGTCGATGGCCGTCTCCGTCGTCCTGGTGACGATGATCTCCGTCGTCCTGCTGGGCATGGGCATGCTCGCTCAGCGGCAGGCCGACCTCATGCGTGGCTACTGGTACGACAAGGTCCAGGTGTCGATCTACCTGTGCACGGACACCTCGACCTCGCCGAACTGTGCCTCAGGAGGGGTCACCGAGGCCCAGAAGAAGACGATCGAGTCCCAGCTCGACCAGCTCCGCCCCCTCGTCGAGGAGGTGTACTACGAGTCCGAGCAGGAGGCCTACGACCGCTTCCGCCAGCAGTTCCAGAAGTCGAGCTACAGCGAGGACATCAAGGTCGGGGACATCCCGCAGTCCTACCGCGTGCGCCTCTCGGACCCCTCGAAGTACCAGACGATCACGTCCTCCTTCGAGAACGCGCCGGGCGTCTCGAGCGTCCAGGACCAGGACAAGATCTTCGGGCGGATCTTCAAGGTGCTCGACGGGATCACGTGGGCCGCGCTGCTCATGGCGGCGTTCACCCTCGTCTCGGCCGTCCTCCTCATGGCGACGACGATCCGGCAGGCCGCCTTCACCCGCCGCCGCGAGATCGGGATCATGCGACTCGTCGGCGCGTCGAGCTCAGCGATCCGTACGCCCTTCCTCATCGAGGTCGTCGCCGCGGGACTCGTGGGGACGGTCCTGGGCATCGGGATCCTCTGGGGCCTCGTCCGGTACTTCTTCGACGGTGTCCTCTCGCGCAGCTCGAACGCGCTCATCTCCGCCAGCGACGTCCTCATCATCTCGCCGTGGCTGATCCTCGGCGTGATCCTGCTCTCCGTCGTCACCGGGTCGGTCACCCTGTGGCGATCGCTGCGGGTCTGACCGGTTCCCGGACACACCTCCCCGACCTCCCCCCGGCCTCCCGGCCGCGCGCGTACCTTGATGATGACCGTGTCCACGACCCGGAGCCGTCATGCCTGCGATGCCCTCACCCGTACGCGCCCGCCTGCGCGGTGTCGTCTCGGCCTGCGCCGCGCTCGGTCTGCTCGCCGGCGGTTCGGTCGCCCTGGCCGACGACAAGGAGCCGGGCGTGCAGGAGCGCAAGGAGCGCGTCGACGAGAAGATCGACACGCTCGACTCCCAGCTCCACGACACCTCGACCCAGCTGACGGCAACGTACTTCCGCCTGCGGAGCACCCGGAGCAAGATCCCCGGCGCGAAGGACGCGCTCGCCACCTCCGAACGGGCCCGGGACGCCGCCGCCCAGAAGCACGACGAGGCCCGCGAGGAGCTGGCCGTCGCTCGTGAGCGGCTCGACCGATCCCGCCGGGACCTGCGGCGGACCTCCCAGAAGGTCAAGGACGCCCGCGAAGATGTCGCCGGGTACGCGGCACAGATGTACGAGACGCAGGGCGTGGGCGTCGACCTCGACGTCGCTCTCGGTGCGCAGACGCCGCAGCAGGCCGTCGACCAGATGGCGATGGCGGACACGGTCGGTGACGTCCGCAGCGCAACGGTGGGGGAGCTGTCGACGACGAAGGCCGACCTCGTCGCGAAGGAGGACAACCTCTCCGCGCTCGAGGACGAGGTCGCCGACAAGGAGGCCCGGGCGAAGAAGACGCTCGACCGAGCGACGCGGACCCGCGACGAGGCGAAGGCCGCCAAGGACCGGCTCGTCAGCCTCGAAGGGCGTCAGACGAGGCTGGCAGCGGAGCTGCGCCGCCAGCAGCGGAGCGAGCGGCGACGGCTGGACGGGATGCAGCGGTGGTCCGACCACCTCCAGGGCATCCTCGAGGCGCGCGCCGAGCGGGCCCGGATCCGCCGGGAGAAGATCGCCGCGGCGCGTGAGCGCCGGGAGCGGGAGCAGGCGGCAGCGATCGCCCGGGCACGTCGCCGTGCGCCCTCGGCCGGGTCGGCCCCGGCTCCTGCCCCGGCGCCCCCTGCCGGTGGGAGCGGGTTCCTGTCATTGCCGATGAACGCCCCGGTGACGAGCGAGTTCGGCCCGCGGTACCACCCGATCCTTCACTACTGGCGGCTGCACGCCGGGCGCGACTTCGGGGGCGCGTGCGGGGCGCCGGTCCGTGCCGCGGCGAGCGGCACGGTCGTCGCCGCGAACGGCGTCGGCGCGTCCGGCGGGTACGGCAACCAGCTCGTCATCGACCACGGCGTCCAGGACGGCGTGAACCTCGTGACGACGTACAACCACCTGCAGTCCTTCGCCGTCCGGAGCGGTCGGGTCAGCCGGGGGCAGCTCATCGGCTACGAGGGCACGACGGGGGTCTCGACCGGCTGTCACCTACACTTCGAGACCCGCGAGAACGGCACCCCCGTCGATCCGCGCGACTGGTTCTGACCCGGGCGCACCTCCCGCGCCCGTGAGCGAGGAGGAGGTGGACGATGGCGAAGTCCGGCAAGGTTGCGGGGAAGAAGGCGGCGGACGGGACGCAGACGGTCGCGAGCAACCGCAAGGCGCGCCACGACTACCTCATCGAGGACACGTGGGAGGCCGGTCTCGCTCTCATGGGCACGGAGGTCAAGGCGCTGCGGATGGGGCGGGCCTCGCTCGTCGACGGGTACGCCGCCTTCCAGGGTCACGAGCTGTGGCTCGAGGGCGTCCACATCCCCGAGTACGTCCAGGGCACGTGGACCAACCACACCCCGCGACGCCGACGGAAGCTCCTCCTGCACCGGCACGAGCTGGACAAGATCCACTCGAAGATCAACGAGAGCGGCAAGACGGTCGTCCCGTTGCGTCTCTACTTCAAGGACGGGCGGGCCAAGGTCGAGATCGCGCTGGCGACCGGCAAGAAGCACCACGACAAGCGCCAGGCGTTGCGGGAGAAGCAGGACCGGCGGGAGGCCGAGCGGGAGATGGGCGTCAAGCGCCGCTGAACCCGTTGCCCTCGGGCCGGACGCGCGAGGGCCCGGCAGCACGCGGCTGCCGGGCCCTCGAGGTCGATCGAAGGGTCAGCTGAGGGCGTCCTTGATCTTCTCGCCGGCCTGCTTGAGGTCGCCCTTCGACTCCTGGAGCTGGCCCTCGGCCTGCTGCTGGTCGTCGCCGCGCATCTCACCGACGGACTCCTTGGCCGAGCCGACGGCCTGGTCCTTGAGGTTCTCGAGCTTGTCGTCCATACCCATGGGGCTCTCCTTGCGTCGCGGACTGGTCCATCGATACAACCCCACCTGATGGAGGGTTGTCCACCCTTCGGCCCCGTCGACGGAATGACGTTGTCGGACCGGGGTGTTGTCATGGATACTGAACAACTCGGAGGCCGCGGCGTCCGAGCACGGTTGAGAACTCCACAGCGTGATGGGTGCCCCCACGGGGGTGATCGGTTTCGACATTGGCCGGTCCAGCAGGGGAAGCGGGTCGAGGATGCAGAGTCATCTCGCGAACGCTCTCTGCACACCAATAGGTGCCGATTCCAAGCGCACCGACTTCGCCCTCGCCGCCTGAGCGAGCCTCGAAGTCCGTCAGCCTGAGCTAGTTCCCGTCTCAGAGCCTGGCGTCAGCTAGGGAACTTGCTGCGCGGTCGTGCCACGAGGCCGCGCGGGACTCCTTCGTGGCTGGGCCTGTCAGGGAACGTGTGCGTGCGAGCCCTGGGGCCGAGAAAATCCACAGCGCACTGCACCCGGAGAAGTCCTGCTCGTCCGTCAGTGGACGCGGGTTCGATTCCCGCCACCTCCACCACCGTCAGCACCCATCACGCTGTGGCCCGTACCGCTGGTACGATTGTCCCTTCATCCGGAGCGCGCTGGCCGCGCCGCGGCGATCCCGCCGCCCTGACCCCCGACCCCTCCGGATCTGCCGGTCGACGCCCCGTCCCTTCCGGCCCGCAGCGCCCCCGAGCGCGTGAGACCCGTCGCACCACCCTTCGCCAGGTGATCCGCAGACGCGTCTGCCAGATCAGCGAAGGAAGCATCGCCATGCCCGCAGAGAAGAAGACCGGCAAGAAGGCCCGCTGGAGTGCCTCGAAGAAGGCCGCCGCGAAGAAGAAGCCCCGTCCGGCGCGCCGTACGGGCCGCGACGAGTACCGCCCCGCGCGCGACGAGCGCCCGGAACGTCAGGACCGACGTGGCCGGGACGAGCGACCCTCCCGCGACGGCCGCCCGAGCCACGGTTCCCGCGGTGACCGTGACCGTGACCGTGACCGGCGCCCGGCCAAGGTCGACCGCGACGGCCGGCCCGCACGTGAGCCGCGCCGGTGGGAGCGGGACGATCGCGACGAGCGACGCGGCCCGCGCCGGGAGGACCGGGACGGCGCCCGCCGACCGGCGTGGGAGGACCGACGAGGCGACCGCGACGAGCGGGCCCCGCGTCGGCCGCACCGCGACCACCCCGGCCACCGCCGGTTCGACGGCTCCCGCGCCGGGGGCCCGGGCCGGTTCGAGCAGCGGGACCGGTTCGACCGACGCGACCGTCCCGAGCGCACCGACCGCGTCGAGCAAGGGATCGACCCGGAGGCCGAGCGTCTCGAGGCCGACACCTGGACCAAGGCGACCCGAGCCGGGACGACCGGCCCCGTCGACGTCGCCGCCGACAACGGCTTCGCCGCGCTCGGCCTGCCCGAGCGGATCGTCGAACGACTCGCCCGCGACGGCATCACCACCCCGTTCCCGATCCAGGAGGCGGCCATCCCGGACGCGCTCGCCGGGCGGGACGTCCTCGGTCGAGGGCAGACCGGCTCGGGCAAGACGCTCGCGTTCGGCCTGCCGCTCCTCGCGCGCCTCGCGGACGGGGACCGGGCCCGCGCGAAGCGCCCCCACGCGGTCGTCCTCGTCCCCACCCGCGAGCTCGCGATGCAGGTGAGCGACGCCCTCGAGCCGCTCGTCCACGTCCTCGGGCTGCGGCACCGGCTCGTCGCCGGTGGTCTGTCGTACACGAACCAGATCAGCTCGCTCGAGCGGGGCGTCGACGTGCTCGTCGCGACCCCGGGACGTCTCGCCGACCTCATGGAGCGCGGCGCCGCCGACCTCTCGGCGGTGCGCGTGGCGGTCCTCGACGAGGCCGACCACATGGCCGACATGGGGTTCCTCCCCGAGGTCACGGCGATCCTCGACGCGATGCCGGAGGACGCCCAGCGGCTGCTGTTCTCGGCCACCCTCGACCGCGGCGTCGACGGGCTCGTCGAGCGCTACCTCACCGACCCGGTGACGCACTCGACGAACGACGCGACGGCGAGCGTCTCGACGATGGACCACCACGTCCTGCTCATCGACCCCCAGCACAAGAAGCAGATCACCGCCCTCGTCGCCAACCGCGAGGGCCGCACGGTCGTCTTCGCGCGGACGAAGCTGGGCGCGGACCGGATCGCCCGCCAGCTGCGGGAGTCGGGGGTCGTCGCCGCGGCGCTCCACGGCGGGCTCGCCCAGGGCGCGCGCAACAAGGTGCTCGGGGCGTTCCGCGAGGGCCGCGTCCCGGTCCTCGTCGCGACGGACGTCGCGGCGCGTGGCATCCACGTCGACGAGGTCTCCCTCGTCCTCCAGCAGGACCCGCCGGCCGACCACAAGGACTACCTCCACCGCGCCGGCCGGACGGCCCGCGCCGGCGAGCGGGGAGCCGTCGTCACCCTTGCGCTGCCCCACCAGCGCAAGGGCGTCGAGCGCATGCTCGAGGCCGCCGGTGTCGACGCGGCCCCCGTCCGGACGGCCCCGGGGTCGGAGCTGCTCGAGTCGATCGGAGCGCGTGAGCCGAGCGGCGAGGCGCTCTCCGAGACCGACTTCGCCGAGCTGCTCCGCCCCGCGGATGCGGGGCGCGGTCGCGGCGGTCGCGGCGGAGAGCGTGGCCGCGCCCCGCATCCTGTCCCTTATACCCATCTCCGAGCCCCCGAGACGGACTCCCATCTCGTATTCCGGCTTCTGCTTGAAAAAAAAAAAAACACAAAAACCTGCCCGCACATACGACTCATGGACAGTATTCTCAACACAGATCACAACATCACAATGTAGCCAGANCGGGCGGCCACGGGGGGAGGGGCCGACGTGGCGGACGGCATGATGGGGGGCATGGACAGCGCTGACATCCTGCGGGACCCCGTGCCGGACGGCTCGACCCTCACCGGTCAGCTGCTCGTCGCGACTCCCGAGATCAGCGCCGGGGTCTTCCACCGCGCGGTCGTCCTCGTCCTGCACCATGACGAGGACGGCGCGCAGGGGGTCGTCCTCAACAAGTACGTGGACGCGGACCTCGACGAGGTCCTGCCCGGCTGGGACGAGCACACCAGCTGCCCGGGCGGCATCTTCCAGGGCGGCCCGGTCAAGCTCGACTCCGCGGTCGGCCTCGTCGCGCTCCCGGGGGACGACGACCCCGTGCTCGGCACGAAGCGGCTCTTCGGCGGAGTGGGCCTCGTCGACCTCGACGCGCCGCCGGTCCTCATCAGCCCCGAGGTCGCGGGCCTGCGGGTCTTCGTCGGCTACGCGGGCTGGGGCGCCGGCCAGCTCGAGTCGGAGATCGACGAGGGAGGGTGGTTCGTCGTCCCCGCCCGGGTCGGCGACGCCTTCACCGCGGACCCGCCCACCCTGTGGACCCGCGTCCTGCGGCGTCAGCCGCCCCCGCTGTGCCTCGCCGCGACGCTGCCCGACGACCCGACGATGAACTGACCGGCCGACCGGTCGCCACGCCGAACGGCTCTCTACACTCGCGGGCATGAGCCTCAGCCCCGACGACCCGTTCGGCGCCCCCGGGGCCCCGGCCGGCCCGGAGTCCTCGCCCGGCACCTCCACCGCGACCCTCGAACGGACCGAGACCGTCCCGCAGCTGCAGGAGCCCGGCGACCACGAGCGGTTCTCGCACTACGTGCGCAAGGAGAAGATCCTCGAGTCGGCGCTCTCCGGCGAGCCGGTGACCGCCCTGTGCGGGAAGATCTGGGTGCCGGGCCGCGACCCGAAGAAGTTCCCGGTCTGCCCGATCTGCCAGGAGATCTACGACGGCCTCCGGCCTCCGGAGGACGGCGGCGACGAGTGACCGCGGGCGGGTCCTGCCCGGTCCGCCGGCGTTGACGAGGCTGTCACCGGCGGTCGTTATCGTGGGCCACCCATGAGCACCTCGGCCGCATCCCACCTCTCACCCGCCTTCCCGGAGCGGGCGGCGTGGGGAACCGCCGGGAAGCTCCGGGCGTGGCAGGCCGAGGCGCTCGAGCAGTACCTCGGGTCCGACGCGACGGACTTCCTCGCCGTCGCGACGCCGGGCGCGGGCAAGACGACCTTCGCGCTGCGGGTCGCCGCCGAGCTGCTGCACGCGGGGACGGTGCAGGCGGTCACCGTGGTCGCCCCGACCGAGCACCTGAAGACCCAGTGGGCGGACGCCGCCGGGCGGGTCGGCATCCACCTCGACCCGCGGTTCAGCAACACGGTCGGCGAGACCTCGAGCGACTACGACGGCGTCGCGGTCACCTACGCGCAGGTCGCGGCGCGTCCGTCGGTCCACCGCGACCGGACGACGGCCGTGCCCACCCTCGTCATCCTCGACGAGATCCACCACGGTGGTGATGCGAAGTCGTGGGGCGACGCGATGCGGGAGGCCTTCGAGCCGGCGGCCCGCCGCCTGGCCCTCACCGGGACCCCGTTCCGCTCGGACACCAACCCCATCCCGTTCGTCCGGTACGAGCTCGGGGAGGACGGCATCCTCCGGTCGTCCTCGGACTACGCCTACGGCTACGAGCGCGCCCTGGCCGACCACGTCGTCCGACCCGTGATGTTCCTCGCGTACGGCGGGGCGATGCGCTGGCGGACGAAGGCCGGCGACGAGATCGCCGCACGCCTCGGGGAGCCGATGACGAAGGACGTCACCGCGCAGGCGTGGCGCACGGCGCTCGACCCGAAGGGCGAGTGGATCCCGTCCGTGCTCGCCGCCGCGGACCGCCGGCTCACGGAGGTGCGGCGCCACGTGCCCGATGCGGGCGGCCTCGTCATCGCCTCCAACCAGACCGCAGCCCGGGCCTACGCCCGGATCCTCGCGCAGGTGACGGGGGAGAAGCCCACCCTCGTCGTCTCGGACGATGCCGGCGCCTCGTCCAGGATCGAGGAGTTCGCGGCGTCCGACGCACGGTGGATGGTCGCCGTGCGCATGGTGTCCGAGGGCGTCGACGTGCCCCGGCTGTGCGTCGGGGTGTACGCGACGTCGACGTCGACCCCGCTGTACTTCGCCCAGGCCGTCGGCCGGTTCGTGCGCGCCCGGCGTCGCGGCGAGGTGGCCTCGGTGTTCCTGCCGACGGTCACCCCCGTCCTCGCGCTGGCCGCGGCGCTCGAGGTCGAGCGGGACCACGCGCTCGACCGGCCGGAGCGGGCCGACGGCGAGGCACCGCTGTGGGCGGAGGAGGAGGGCCTGCTCGCCGAGGCGAACCGCTCGGAGTCGGTGTCGGACGACCTCAACGGGTCGTTCGAGGCGCTGGAGTCGGACGCCCACTTCGACCACGTTCTCTTCGACGCCCAGCAGTTCGGTCTTCACGCCGAGGTCGGCAGCGAGGACGAGCAGGACTACCTCGGCCTGCCGGGCCTCCTCGAGCCCGACCAGGTGAGCGACCTGCTGCGCGAGCGCCAGGCGAAGCAGTCGTCGCGGCGGCCGCCGAAGGCGTCCACCGGCCCGGCGCCGGTCTCGGCGCACCGGGCGCTCGCGGCGCAGCGCAAGGAGCTGAACACGCTCGTGGCCGCCTACGCGAAGAAGACGGGCACCCCCCACGCGAACATCCACATGGAGCTGCGGCGGGCGTGCGGTGGGCCGGAGCTCGCCACGGCGACGAGCGAGCAGGTCGCCGCACGGATCGAGAAGATCCGCAACTGGTTCGTCGGCCGACGCTGACCGGGGACGGGCGGCCGGGTCTCAGGCCGGGCCGAGCACGGCCGCGCTCGTCGTGTCGAAGACTTCGAGCGCGTGCTGCCACGGTGCCGTCATCGCATCGAGCCCGAGCAGCTGCGGGAGCAGGTCGTGGCTGAACGTCGCGCTCGCCTCCGCGGGGAGGAGGGAGGGCAGGTTGTCGATCGCCACGACCTGGACGGTGCGCTCCCCGTCCCGGAGCGTGCGTACCGGCTCCTCCCACGACGTTGTCGAGGTGTTCACCGGCAGCAGGTTGAGGTCGCTCGTGACGTCGCAGGTGACGTCCGTGAGGACCGCCAGGCGCGATCCCGGCGCATCGAGGTCGGCGGCCGTGACGAAGGGCTCGCGCGGGGTGCTCACCGCGACGCAGTTGACGAGCAGCGTGTGCGCGCGCAGCCGGTCCCGGTCGATCGGGTCGGTCTCCGCGCGGTCCCACGTGGTCGCCGTGATACCGCCGACGGCGAGCGCGTCCACCGCGCCTCGGCCGCTGCGCCCCCAGGCGCCGACGACGAGGGCCGCCTCGTCGGCCGCCGGGGTGCTCGAGCGCAGGCGGTCGTCGAGCGCGTCCTTCGACATCGGTGAGAGCGGGGCCTCGATCGCACCGCGAGCCGCGAGCAGCCCGAGCGAGGCCCCGGCGTACCCGGCCCAGTAACCGAAGGCGACCAGGCGTCGGCCGTCCGCGCCGGTGAGGTACTCGACGTCGAGGAGACGGCCACCGCCGCGGCGGAACCGTGCGAGCAGGTCCGCGGCCTCGTGCTGGCCCTTGAACGCGTGGCCGAAGAACACGTGGGTGTGGCGCAGGGCCTCGGGCTGCTCCGGCAGCTCCTTGAGCCCGACGACGACGGCCTCGGCCGGGGCGTCGACCCATGACCCGGGCTCGGCGAGCGCGCAGCCCGCCGCGGCGTACGCCTCGTCGGGGACGCACCGACGGCCCGACCGCTCGACCGTGACGGTGTGCCCGGCCTCGACGAGCGCGGCGGCGTCCTCGGCGACCACCGGCGTGCGGCGCTCGGTCGGACGGTGCTCGGCGCGGATCCAGAAGTGGGCCATGCCGCGATTCAAGCACCCCGGCCCGCGTGGCTCCGGTCTGCCGTGGCGTCACCGGTCGTTCACCGCCTCGTCGGACGACCGTGGGAGGGTGGCCGGATGGACAACTCGGCAACTCCCGGCTGGTACGACGATCCCGACGACGTGACGAGGCTGCGGTACTTCGACGGCCTCGTGTGGACCGAGCGCACGATGGCCAAGACGGTGCGCACCGGGGTCGACTCGCTCGTCCCGCCGAGCGCCCCCGCCCAGACGGCTCCGGGTCACGCCCTCGGGGCCGGTGAGGGCGTCGCGCCGGGGCCGTACCCGGCGCAGACCTACGGCCAACCGGCCTACCCGCAGCAGCCGGACACGCAGCAGGCGTGGACCGGCCCGGTCGCTCGCACGGCCGACGGCGACGAGTACGCGAGCTACCTCCAGCGCGTCGGGGCGTACCTGCTCGACGGGCTCCTCAACGGCCTCATCGTCGCCGTCGTCGCGGGCTACCCGATGTGGCGCGCGATGCAGCCGTACGTCGACTTCATCGAGAGGACGCTCGATGGCGAGACGGTGGACCAGCCGAACCCGCTGCTCGGCGTGTGGGGCATGGTCGACCCGGTCTGGTACGCCGTCGCCTTCGCCCTCTCCCTCATCATCGGCACGCTGTACCACGTCCTCTTCATCGGGCTGCGTGGCCAGACCCCGGGGAAGATGGCCCTGGGGATCAGCGTGCGACGGGCCGACCGGCCCGGCGCGCCGGGGGTCGCGACGGCGATCAAGCGCTACCTCCTCGTCATCGTCACCGGCGTCCTCGGGCTCATCCCCGTGGTCGGCAGCCTCGGCGGCCTCGTGACGATCATCGACCTGCTGTTCCCGCTGTGGGACCAGAAGCGGCAGGCGCTCCACGACAAGATCGGTGGCACCGTCGTCGTCAAGGGCGCGCCGCGTCGCTGACACCGAGCGGCTGACACCAAGCCGCTCACACCCGGCCTCAGCCGGTGACGACCTCGCCGGTCGTCGTCGCCCCGGCCGCCCGCATCGCGTCGATCGCGGTGGCGGTTGTGCCCGGGGCGACGCCGGCGGTGAGGTCGAGCAGGACGGTCGTGGCGAACCCGGTGCGCACCGCGTCGAGGACGGTCGCGCGCACGCAGTGGTCCGTGGCGATGCCGCAGACGTCGACCGCGTCGATCCCGCGGTCGCGCAGCCATGCCGCGAGGCCGACGCCGCCATCGGTGACGCCCTCGAACCCGCTGAACGCGGCGGCGTGCTGCCCCTTCCGGAAGATCTCGTCCACGTGGGGGACGGCCGGGGCGAACGCGGGGTGGAAGGCCGCGCCGGCGCTCCCCGCCCGGCAGTGCACGGGCCAGGTCTCGCCGAAGTCTGGCTCCTGGCCCTCGGGTGCCCAGTGGTGACCGGGGTCGAGGTGCCAGTCCGCGGTCGCGACGACGGCGGTGTAGTCCCCACGGCGGGTGCGGACGAGCTCGGCCACCCGGCGTGCCACCTCGGCGCCACCGGTCACGGCGAGCGAACCGCCCTCGCAGAAGTCGTTCTGGACGTCGACGACGATGAGTGCGCGGGTCATGGACCCGAGCATGTCACGGCGTCTCGGTGAGGAAGATCGTCTCGACCGCGGGCGTGCCCCGGGAGAGCTGGTGCGCGGACCGGGGGAGCTGAGCGACCGACCTCTCGTGGTGGGCGCGCGCCGCCTCCGCGGTGCAGCGGTCACGCCCGACGATCTCGCCGTCCCGCACGAGCTCGACGAGCAGCTCGCGGTCGTTGCCGTCGTTGTGCGGCAGCTCGCCGATCCCGAGCAGCTCCTGCTCGGCGACCCCGTTGGCGTTCATCCGACGCAGCGCGTACTTGCGGCCACCGATCGACTGCTTGTCCTTGCTCTTCTTCGCGACGCCGATCATCCGGCCCTCGTCGTCGGCGCGCGCGACGAGCTTGTAGACCATGCCGGCCGTCGGCGCCCCCGACCCGGTGACGACCCGCGTCCCGACTCCGTACCCGTCGACCGGAGCGGCCGCCAGCGCGGCGATCGCGTACTCGTCCAGGTCCGAGGTGACGACGATCTTCGTGTCCGTCGCGCCGAGCGAGTCCAGCTGCTCGCGGACCTCCCCGGCGAGGACGACGAGGTCGCCGGAGTCGATCCGCACGCCGCCGAGCTGCGGGCCCGCGACCTCGACGGCGGTCCGGACCCCCTGCTCGACGTCGTAGGTGTCGACCAGGAGCGTCGTGCCCGGACCGAAGGCGGCGACCTGTGCCTCGAAGGCCTCGCGCTCGTCGTCGTGCAGGAGCGTGAACGCGTGCGCGGCGGTGCCCTGCGTGGGGATGCCGTACCGGCGACCGGCCTCGAGGTTGCTCGTCGAGGCGAAGCCGGCGATGTACGCCGCCCGGGCGGAGGCGACGGCGGCCTCGTCGTGGGTGCGGCGCGAGCCCATCTCGATGCACGGTCGCGTGCCGGCCGCCCCCGTCATGCGGCTCGCGGCGCTGGCGACGGCGCTGTCGTGGTTGAGGATCGAGAGGATGACCGTCTCGAGGATGACGCCGTGCGCGAAGTCGGCCTCGACGACGAGGACGGGGGAGTAGGGGAAGTAGCACTCGCCCTCGGCGTAGCCCCACACGTCCCCGTCGAACCGGTAGTCGGCGAGGAAGTCCAGCGTCGCGTCGTCGACGACCTTCCGCTCGCGCAGGTAGGAGAGCTCGGCGTCGGTGAAGCGGAACGCCTCGATCGCGTCGAGGACCCGGCCCGTCCCGGCGACGACGCCGTACCGTCGCCCGTCGGGCAGACGACGGGCGAACGTCTCGAAGACGCAGCGCCGCCGGGCGGCACCCGAGGCGAGCGCGCCCTGGAGCATCGTCAGCTCGTAGTGGTCGGTGAGCAGCGCCGTGGACGGGCGCGTCGGGTCGAGGTGCGTCGTGGCCACCGGCTCACCCTACGCGCGGCGTTCTAGGGTGGGGCGCGTGTCCATCGCCCCCGTCGAAGCCCCGGTCAGCGACGCCGACTCCCGCCTCGAGCCGGACGCACCGTGGGTGACCCTCGTCTGGAACGACCCGGTCAACCTCATGTCGTACGTCACCTACGTGTTCCAGACCTACTTCGGCTACGACCGGGCGACCGCGGAGCGGCTCATGATGGACGTCCACGAGAAGGGGCGCGCCGTCGTGTCCACGGGCCCGCGCGAGCGCATGGAGGTCGACACCGAGGCCATGCAGGGGTACGGCCTGTGGGCGACGTTCCGGCAGGACACCTGATGGCGTACGGCTTCGTCGAGAGCGAGGGCGAGATCCTCGGCCTGCTCGACGCGGACGAGCGGGCCATCGTCGTCGACGGGCTGCGGCAGGTCGACGCGCTGCTGGCGACCGCCGACGGTGACGGGGACGACGGCCTCGAGTCGATGCTTGCGCAGCTCGAGGCCCACGTGACCGGCGAGGCCGGGCGGTCCGGGGTGGACGACGCCGATCTCGAGGAGCGCGACCCGGCCCTGCGTCGGCTCCTGCCCGCCGGCCACCGCGACGACGAGGAGGCTGCCCGCGAGTACCGCCGGATGACCGAGGCGGGGCTCGTGCGCGGCAAGCGGGCGACGATTGCCCGGGCGCTCGACGCGCTGACGGCCGCACCGGAGATCGACCCCGGGCGGGTGCACCGCGCCTACCCCGACCTCGACGTCGACCTCGACGACGTCCGCCCCCTGGTGCTCGACGCCACCCAGGGCTCGGCGCTGCTCGTGGCCCTGACGGACCTGCGCCTGGTCCTCGCCGAGCGCCTCGGGCTGCGCACGGACGACGACGCCGCCCGGCTCGTCGACGAGATGCGCGACGCCGACCCCGACGACCCGCGCACCTTCCTCGTGGCCGTGTACGACTTCCTCGGCTGGTTCCAGGAGTCGCTCGTCCAGACCCTCACCGAGGTCGGCTGAGTGGACGCACCCATCGGGATCTTCGACTCCGGGTACGGGGGGCTCACCGTGGCCCGCGCCGTGCTCGACCAGCTCCCGCACGAGTCCGTGGCCTACCTGGGTGACACGGCACGCGCCCCCTACGGCCCGCGCCCGATCGCGCAGACCCGGACCTTCGCGCTCGAGTGCCTGGACCGGCTCGTCGACCACGGCGTGAAGATCCTCGTCATCGCGTGCAACACCGCGAGCGCCGCGGTCCTCCACGACGCCCGCGAGCGGTACTCCGTGCCGGTCGTCGAGGTCATCCGCCCGGCCGTCCGGCGCGCGGCGGCGGCCACCCGCAACGGGCGCGTCGGGGTCATCTCGACGACGGGCACGCACCAGTCGGGGGCTTATGTCGACGCCTTCGCCGCTGCCCCGGCGATCGATGTCACGAGCCGACCGTGCCCGCGGTTCGTCGAGTTCGTGGAGGCGGGAGTCACCGGAGGGGAGGAGCTGCTGTCGGTCGCGCGGGAGTACCTCGCGCCGTTGCAGGAGCGGGACGTCGACACGCTCATCCTCGGCTGCACGCACTACCCGCTGCTGACGGGGGTCATCTCGTACGTCATGGGCGAGGGCGTGACGCTCGTGTCCTCCGCCGACGAGACGGCCAAGGACATCTACCGCACGCTCGCGGACAGCGGGACGCTTCGCGCCGACTCCCTGGGTGATCCCTCGCACGGCTTCACGACGACCGGCGACCCCGACACCTTCCGTAGGCTGGCGCGCAGGTTCCTCGGTCCCGAGGTCGACCACGTCTTCGGAAACATGGGAGGTGCCGCGTGAGGCTGACCGTGATCGGCTGCTCCGGGTCCTTCCCAGGGCCGGACTCGCCCGCGTCCTGCTACCTGATCCAGGCGCCGTACGAGGGCCGCACCTTCTCGATCGTCCTCGACCTGGGGCCCGGGGCGCTCGGCGCGCTGCAGCGGGTGATCGACCCGCGCGAGCTCGACGCCGTCATGCTCACCCACCTCCACCCCGACCACTGCCTCGACTGCACGGGCCTGTTCGTCACCCGCCGGTACGACCCGCGCGGCCTGCCCTCCGGGCGGCTGCCGGTCTACGGGCCGGCGGGCACGGCCGACCGGCTCGCGGCCGCGTACGAGGGCATCGACGAGCACGGCATGACCCGCGAGTTCGACTTCCGGCGGCTGATGGACGGGGTGCCGATCCACATCGGCCCGTTCACCGTGACGCCCCGGCTCGTCAACCACCCGGTGGAGGCCTACGGCTTCCGGGTCGAGCACGAGGGGAAGGTCCTCGCGTACAGCGGCGACACCGACGCCTGCGACGCACTGAGGTCGCTGTGCGCCGACGCGGACCTCGTCCTCGCGGACTCGGCCTTCGTGGAGGGCCGGGACACCGCCAGGGGGATCCACATGACCGGCCGGCAGTGCGCCCAGGCGGCGCTCGACGCGGGTGCCCGTCGCCTGCTGCTCACCCACATTCCGGCGTGGAACGACCCGGAGGTGTGCCGGGCGGACGCCGCCGCCGTGTGGCCGGGCGAGGTCGAGCTGGCCCAGCCCTTGGCCGTCCTCGACCTCTGACCGCCCGCCGAGCATGCAGAAGGGCCGCTGGGGCCCTCCTCGCACTCAGGTGTTCCGCTTCTGCATGTCGGGCGGGAGGCCGGAGCGCATGGCCACGGCCTCGGCGATGGTCTCCCGCACCCACCCGGGATGGCGCATGAGGTGCTCCCACGCGTACCGCTGCACGTGCCAACCGGCGAGCGCGAACTCCGTGTACCGCCAGCAGTCCGCGGTCAGGGCGTCGCGATGACCGTGGTGGGCGAAGCTGTCGCACTCCAGCGCGATCCGCAGCCCGGGGTGGCCGACGTCCGGGTGGCGGCGAGCGCCGTCCCGCAGGAGGAGGTCAGGCTGCGCGACGAAACCGGGCGCGGCGTCCAGGGCATCGGCGCGCAGGGCTGACTCCGGGGGATTGGCTGCCAGCGGCGTCGCTGACCGGGCGACCCTGCGGATGCCGGGCGCACCCGGTCCGCGCAGGCTCGCCGCGGCGGCGACGAGGTCGGTGCGGGTGATCCCGCCCAGCCGCACGGCTGCGTCGGCGACGGCAAGCGCCTCGCGGAACGGCAGCAACCGCGCGCAGTCGAGGACGGTACGAACCGGGCTGGTGAGACCGTCCGAGTGCTCGTCGGCCGCGAGATCTGCCCAGAGGATGCGGACGCTTGGCGGCACCCGGCGCAGCCCGCGGTTGCGGGGGACGAGCACGGTCACCTCGCGCGGTTGCCGCAGGAGGGGCCAGCCGTGCCGAACCGCGGCGCTCGGGCCCGCCACGACACCGCCCGCCGTGCTGGCCGCGATGACGTCGTCGCCCGACCCGTCGAGCACGTAGGTCCCACGCCGGGTGCGGACGAGCCGCCCGGCTGCGACGGCGGTCCGCAGCCGGTGGCGACCGGCCAGCGCCACGATCTCCGACGCCGTGGCGGCCCCGCCGTGCTGAGCGACGGCCATCACGGCGAGATCGGTCACGCCGGGATCGTCGCGAAGTCCGCGGTGCGGGTCGTCGAGTTCTCCACAGGCGGGCCCGGCGCCTCCCGAACATGCAGAAGGGGGGCAAGGGCGTCGTCCGGGCCCGTTCTGGTCGCTTCTGCATGTCGGGTGGGCGGACGGGAGTGGGTGACCCGCGGCGATAGCGTGGCCGCATGACCGACACCCGCCACGACGGCCGCGCTCCCGAGGACCTCCGCGAGGTCCGCATCACCCGCAACTGGCTCGACCACGCTGAGGGCAGCGTCCTCGTCGAGTTCGGCCGGACGAGGGTGCTGTGCGCGGCGACCTTCCAGGAGGGTGTCCCCCGCTGGCTCAAGGGCAAGGGCACCGGGTGGGTCACCGCGGAGTACGAGATGCTGCCGCGCTCGACGAACACCCGCTCCGACCGTGAGTCCCGCAAGGGCAAGGTCGGCGGGCGCACCCACGAGATCTCGCGGCTCGTGGGGCGGAGCCTGCGCGCCATCATCGACACCGCGCAGCTCGGCGAGAACACGATCGTCCTCGACTGCGACGTCCTCCAGGCCGACGGCGGCACCCGCACCGCGGCCATCACCGGTGCGTACGTGGCGCTCGCCGACGCGATCGACGACGCCCGCGCTCGCGGCCTCCTCGGGCCGAAGGCCATGCCGCTCACGGGGTCGGTCGCCGCGGTGAGCGTGGGCATCGTCGACGGCCGACCGGTGTGCGACCTCGACTACCCCGAGGACGTCGCCGCCGGGACCGACATGAACGTCGTCATGACCGGCACGGGGGAGTTCGTCGAGGTGCAGGGGACGGCCGAGGGCGCCCCGTTCGACCGGGACCTTCTGGGCCAGCTGCTCGACCTCGCGACCGCTGGCTGCGCGCGCCTGACCGAGATCCAGACCGAGGCACGGGCCGGCACGCCGCGGGAGCGGGTGCGCTGATGGCCACCCGCGTCGTCCTCGCCACGCGCAACGCGGGCAAGGTCCACGAGCTGCGGCAGATCCTCGCCGAGCACGCGGCCGACCTCGACCTCGAGATCGTCTCCGTCGCCGACCTCAACGGCGTCCCCGAGGTGGCGGAGACCGCCGTGACCTTCGAGGGCAACAGCTGGCTGAAGGCCGAGGCGGTGGCGTCGGCGACCGGGCTCCCCGCGCTCGCGGACGACTCCGGTCTGTGCGTCGACGTCCTGGGCGGTAGCCCGGGGATCTTCTCCGCGCGCTGGGCGGGCACCGACCTCGACGGGACCGAGCGGGACCGCGCCAACGTCCGACTGCTGCTCGCCCAGCTCGGGGACGTCCCCGACGAGCACCGAGCGGCCCGCTTCCGCTGCGCCGCCGTCCTGGCGCTGCCCGACGGGCGCAGCGCCGTCGCCGAGGGACACGTCACGGGGACGGTCGTCCGCGAGCCCGCCGGCGACAACGGGTTCGGCTACGACCCGATCTTTCGCCCGGACGGTGACCAGCGCACCCTCGCCCAGCACTCGGACGAGGAGAAGAACGCCATCAGCCACCGCGGGGCGGCCTTCCGGGCGATGGTGCCGCACCTGCGGGAGCTGCTGGGCTGAGGAGTGCCGAAGGCGGGACTCGAACCCGCACACCCGAAGGCACCAGAACCTAAATCTGGCGTGTCTGCCAGTTCCACCACTTCGGCGTCCGGGGTGGGAGTCTAGGGCCGTGACGACCCACCGGTACTCGACGGCGCTGCGGTGGTCGGGCTCGACGGCGGTCGGGTACGAGGGGTACTCCCGCCAGCACCACCTCGTCGTCGGCCCGGAGGCGCTCGCGGCCTCGGCCGACCACGCCTTCCTCGGCGACCCCGCGCGGGTCAACCCCGAGCAGCTCCTCCTCGCGGCGGCGAGCTCGTGCCAGCTCCTCAGCTTCCTCGCCGTCGCCGCCCGGGCGCGGGTGGACGTCGTCGACTACACCGACGACGCGAGCGCCGTCATGCCCGAGGACGAGCCGCCCCTGCGGGTCACGGCGATCACCCTTCGCCCACGGATCACGGTCACGGGGGCTCCGCCGCGGGCGAAGGTCGAGCGGCTCGTCGAGGTCGCGCACCGCGAGTGCTTCATCGCGCGGTCGCTCACGTCGCAGATCACGCTCGAGCCGACGATCCTCGGCTGCGCGGACTGACCGACCGGGGGTCGAAGCCGTAGGGCAGCTCGAGCCGGTGGGCCCGCATGAGCGCGGCGTCGGCGAGGACCTCGGCGGTCGGCCCGTCGGCGACGACGACGCCGCCGTCGAGGACGGCGGAGCGCTCGCACAGCTCGAGGGCGTACGGCAGGTCGTGGGTGACCATGAGGATCGTCGTGTCGAGCCCGTCGAGGACGTCGGCGAGCTCCCGCCGGGCCGCGGGGTCGAGGTTGCTCGTCGGCTCGTCGAGCACGAGGAGGTCGGGCTCCATCGCGAGCACCGTCGCCACCGCCACCCGCCGCTTCTGGCCGAACGACAGGTGGTTCGGGGCGCGGTCGCGCGCGTCGAGCATGCCGACGAGCTCGAGCGCCCGGCGGACGCGCGCGTCGAGCTCGGCGCCGCGGAGCCCGAGGTTACGGGGGCCGAAGGCGACGTCCTCGCGCACGGTCGGCATGAAGAGCTGGTCGTCCGGGTCCTGGAAGACGACCCCGACGCGTCGGCGGACCTCGCGCGCCGTGCGTCGGGAGACGGTCGTCCCCGAGACGACGACCTCACCCGCGCCCGCCTCGAGGATCCCGTTGAGGTGCAGGACGAGGGTCGTCTTCCCTGCGCCGTTCGGCCCCAGGAGCGCCACCCGTTCCCCGCGCTCGATCCGCAGGTCGACCCCGAAGAGGCTCTGGTGGCCGTCGGGGTAGGCGTGCGCGAGCCGACGCACCTCCAGGACGGGGGTGCTCATGCGGCGACCCGCGCGGTGAGGCTCGCGAGCACGACCACCGCAGGCAGGGCAAGCGCCGCGGCCCACCCGCGAGTGGTGGCGCCGTCGGGGTCGGCCGGGAGGCGCTCACCGCCGCCTCGGGAGAGCATCGCGAGGTGGACGCGCTCGCCGCGCTCGTAGGACCGGACGAACAGACCCCCGGCGCTCGTCGCCAGGACCGGCCACGAGCGGACGTCACGGGCGTCGAAGCCGCGGGCCGCGCGCGCGACGGCCATCCGACGCCACTGACCGGTGACCACGTCGAGGTAGCGCACCATGAACGAGAGGATGTCGACGAGCGCGCCCGGCAGCCGCAGCAGCCGCAGCCCGCCGACGAGGTGGGCGGGGGAGGTCGTGCTCGCCAGGACGACGGCGGCGAGGGTGCCGAGCGTCGCTCGAGCGAGGAAGGTCGCGGCGGCGGAGAGGCCGTGGGTGGACACGGTGACGTCGGGAAGCCCGGGCACGGCCACCCGCGGGCCGGTCGCGACGAACGGCAGGGCGAGCGCGAAGACGACGAACGGGATCTCGATCGCCAGCCCTCGGACGACGGCCGCGACGTCCAGACGGGCGAGCAGGACGGCGAGGGCGAGGGCCGTGGCAGCGACCCCGTAGACCCACCACGCGCCGGGGGGTGCGGCCACCACCGCGACGACGAAGACGACGAGGGCGACGAGCTTCGTGCGAGCCGGGAGGCGGTGGACGGGCGAGTCCGCGGCGCGGCGCCCGCCCCTGCCGTGGGGGCCGCTCACCCCCGTCGGGCGAGCGCCCGCGCGAGCACCGTCATGAGGACGCCCACGACGACGATGCCGACGAGCCCGGCGATGCTCGTGCCGAGCGGTCCGTCGAGCCCCCTGAGCCCGTAGTCGGCCAGCGGCGAGCCCGCGGTCGGCGAACCGGTCGCGGTGCCGCCGAAGCCGGTGCGCTCGGCAACGTACTCGAGCCCGTCGGGGTGGCTCGAGGCCCACAGGGAGAGCACCCCGGCGACGAGGGCCGAGAGGGCGAACCCCACGAGGACGAAGGTCCGGGTCGACACTCGCCGGCCGGTCATGCCGGGGCTCCCGCGGTGGAGCGGTCACGGATCTCGAGGGTGCGCTCGGGGAGGTAGGAGCGGGCGGCGTGGACGAGGTCCGGTCGGGTCGCGAGCACGGCGGAGACGACGAGCGCCGTGATCGCGCCCTCGCCGATCCCGATGACGGCGTGCCAGCCGACCATCGCCGCGAGGACGGCGGCCGGGTCGACCGGCGCGGTCCCGCCGACCGCGAAGAGGGCGGTGAAGACGACCGACGTGGTGACGACCGACGCCCAGGCAGCGACGCCGGCGACGACGGGCAGGACACCGATCCGACGGGGGAGCGCCGCGGCGAGGACGTGGAGGACGGCCCAGCCGGCCCACACCGCCGCGACACCCATGAGAGTGACGTTCGTGCCCAGGGCGGTGATCCCGCCGTCGGCGAAGAGCAGCGCCTGGACGAGGAGGACCGCGGTGAGGCACAGGGTCGCCGTCCACGGGCCGACGAGAACCATCGCGAGGACCCCGCCGAGCAGGTGGCCGGAGGTCCCGGCGCCGACGGGGAAGTTGATCATCTGCGCGGCGAAGACGAACACGGCGACGAGGCCGGCCAGCGG
The DNA here is from genome assembly GCF_900289115.1 of Janibacter massiliensis. Classification (GTDB taxonomy): domain Bacteria; phylum Actinomycetota; class Actinomycetes; order Actinomycetales; family Dermatophilaceae; genus Janibacter_A; species Janibacter_A massiliensis. Next base: position 1,424,889 of record NZ_LT985196.1, read on the forward strand.
CGCGGTCTTCTCGTCCAGCTCACGTCGGGCGCCCCGCAGGGACAGGGCGACGGCCCCCGCAGCGACGACCGCCGTCGCGGCCGAGGCTGGCGCGTCGAGGAATCCATCGGGCACGTGCACGGTGGCCCCAGCTCCTTGGTCCGTTAGGTTGGCGCAGCGGCCGGGTCTCCGGCCCGTCATCGATGCTAGACCCTCAGTTGCACATCGGTTGCATCTGGGTCCGGACCGAGGAGGACTCCGTGGCAGACCGGCTCGCCCCCGGCGACACCGCCCCCGACTTCACGCTCCAGGACGACACGGGCGACGAGGTCACCCTCTCGGACCTGCGCGGGCGCAAGGTGATCGTCTACGTCTACCCGGCGGCCCTGACGCCGGGTTGCACCACGCAGGCGTGCGACTTCACCGACAACCTCGACGACCTGGCGGGCCACGGTTACGAGGTCCTCGGCATCTCGCCGGACGCCCCGGCGAAGCTCGCCCGGTTCCGCGAGAAGGAGTCGCTGACGGTGCGCCTGCTGTCCGACCCCGACAAGGCGGTGCTGCGGCGCTGGGGGGCCTTCGGGGAGAAGAAGCTGTACGGCAAGACCGTCGAGGGTGTCATCCGCTCCACCTTCGTCATCGACGAGGAGGGGACGGTCACCCACGCCTGGTACAACGTGCGCGCCAGCGGGCACGTGGCAAAGTTGCGCCGAGACCTCGGACTGGACTGAAGGAGACGACCATGGGGAACAACTCCTCGCTCAACGACATCGAAGCGGACATCGCAGCGAGCCGCGACCGCCTGGCCCGCACGATCGACGAGCTGTCGGAGCGGGCGACGCCGAAGGCGATCGTCGCGCGGCAGAAGGCCGACGCGAAGGCGCGCTTCGCCTCCGCCACCACGGACGAGGCGGGCCAGGTCCGGGACGAGATCATCGGCGCGGTCGCCGCTCTGGGCATCGCGCTGGTCGTCATCGGGCTCGTTCGCCGCGCCCGATCCTGACCGAGGGGGGAGGGGCCGGCTCGATTTGGTCCGCCGACCGGGCCCGTGTACCTTCTTCCTTCGCGCGCCATTAGCTCAATTGGCAGAGCAGCTGACTCTTAATCAGCGGGTTCGGGGTTCGAGTCCCTGATGGCGCACCACCGACGACGAAGGGCCCCGGCATCATGCCGGGGCCCGTCGTCGTGCGCTCAGCCGCGCCTGTAGTACCGCGGGTCGTACCCGTCGCCACCGTCCGCCCGGCCGCCGCGGGACAGGTCGATCTCGGCGTCGCGATCCCGGCGGCGCATGATCCAGAACAGCGCGCCGGCGAGGAGGAGGGCGAGCACCCCGAGCGCCGGCAGCAGCCAGTTCCTCAGGCCGTCGTTCCCGTCGTCGTCGGTCGATGCCGGGACGACCTGGTCGGTCGAGGTGCTGGACGAGCTCGGCGTGTCCGAGGAAGCGGTCGGCGTGGACTCGGTCGTGGTCGGCGTGGTCTCGCTCGTCGTCGGCTCGCTCGTCGTCGACGTGCTCCCGGCCGAGGTCGGGCTGCTCGTGGTCGCCGGCGGGGTGCTCGTGGTCGAGGTCGGGGCGGGGGTGGAGGTCGTCGTCGGAGGCTTCGTCGCGTGGGTCTTCGAGGCGGACGGCTCCACCCCGTCACCCTTGCCGTCGCCGACCTGGAAGGAGAAGGAGCCGCTCACCGGGTGCCCGTCCTTGCTCGTCACCTTGTAGGCGACGCTGTACCGGCCCTCGTCGAGCGGGCTCCTCACCGGCTGGTAGACGGCGGACCCCTCGGCCTCCGCCGCACCCTTGGTCACGTCCTCCCCGCCGTCGGAGGTCACCCGGATCGTCACGAACTTCGGGTCGATCGGCTCGTTGAAGACGAGCGCCACCTCCGGCGGGGAGGCCGACAACGTGGCGCCGTCCGACGGGCTCGTGCGGACGAGCTTCGCGTGGGCCTGCGCGGGCAGGACCCCGGCCAGGAGCATCGGGAGCATGGCGCACAGCACGAGGAGGACGCGGATCGGCGTGGAGCGGACGGGGGACACGGGCGTCGTGGTCACCCGTCCATCGTGCCCCATGGGCACCACGTGTCACACCGGCGCGCCGTGGGAGGTATGATCGTCGCTGCGCTCGCGACCGGCACGCCCAGCACCGCTGGAATGCCGGTCGTCGTTCGTGGTGGGTGTAGCTCAGCTGGTAGAGCACCGCGTTGTGGTCGCGGGTGTCGCGGGTTCAAGTCCCGTCACTCACCCCAGATGCCGAAGGCCCCCGAGATCCTCGGGGGCCTTCGGGCTGCCTGCGGCTCAGGCGTCCCGGCCGTGGTCGACGACGTGGCGGGCGGCGATCTCCTTGAGGGCGTCGCTCTCGTGCCCCGGCGGGGCGACGAAGACCGCCTCGCGGTAGTACCGCAGCTCGGCGATCGACTCGCGGATATCCGCCAGCGCGCGGTGGCCGCCGGACTTCTGCGGCGCCTGGAAGTACGCCCGGGGGTACCACCGGCGCGCCAGCTCCTTGATCGTCGAGACGTCGATGATCCGGTAGTGCAGGTGGGACTCGAGCGCAGGCATGTCGCGCGCGAGGAAGCCCCGGTCGGTCGCGACGCTGTTCCCGCCGAGGGGGGCCTTGCCCGCCTCCGGGGCCCAGCGGCGGACCTCTGCGAGCACGGCCTCCTGCGCCTCGGCGAGGGTGCACCCCTCGGCGAGCTCGTCGAGCAGCCCCGAGGCCGTGTGCATCTCCCGGACGAAGTCCCCCATCTGGGCGAGCGCGGCCTCCGGCGGTCGGATGACGAGGTCGACCCCGTCGCCGAGCTGGTTGAGGTCGTAGTCGGTGACGAGCGCCGCGACCTCGACAAGGGCGTCGTCGGTCAGGGAGAGTCCGGTCATCTCGCAGTCGATCCAGACGATCCGGTCGGTGTGCGCGCGGTCGGTGGGGGAGGAGGACACGGTGATCACGGTACTGCGGCGCGTCCGCACGGCCGCTCGGCTACTGTGCGCGCCATGAGCTGGCAGCCGTATCCAGGGGGGCCCGGGCAGCCGCAGACCGGGGGTCCCGCCCGCCCGCACCACCCGCCCCAGGGCTACTCGCAGGGACCCCCGCCGCCGCACCAGCCGCAGCCCGGTCCGCCGCGCCAGCCGCAGCAGGGGCCGCCGGGCCAGCCGCAGCAACCGCCACGTCCGCAGGACGACCCCGACCGGACCGTCCGTCGCCGCGCGCCGGGCGCCGCGAGCGCCGCGAACGGCCCGCTGCACCCGAACCACCCGCACACCCCGACCCCGTTCCGCGCCGAGACGCTTCAGCGGCTCGCCGAGGAAGGACGCGCGGCGCAGGCGGGCTTCCCGGCCCAGGCCCAGGCGGGGCAGCTGCCGAGCTACGCCCCGAACCCGACGCAGCGACCCGTCCTGCGGTGGGTCCTCATCGGGTCCATCGTCACCGTGTTCGCCCTCATCGCTGTGCTGTGGGCGCTGTACTTCCTCATCGGCTTCGGCGTGCCGGTGACCGCGATCGCGCTCATCGGCGCGCTCATCCCCCTCTTCATCGTCATCCCGACGTTCCTGTGGCTCGACAGCTATGCCTCCGAGCCCGTCCGGTACCTCGCCTTCGCCTTCTTCTGGGGCGCGCTCGTCTCGACGCTGGTGTCGCTGATCTTCAACACCGTCGGCGGGGTGCTCGTCATCGGCGCGACGGGGGCGACGGACGAGGGCACGGCCTCGGCGCTCACGGCCGTGCTGGTCGCGCCGCCGGTCGAGGAGACCTTCAAGGGCGTCCTGCTCCTGCTCTTCCTCGTCTTCCGCAGGCACACCTTCGACGGGATCACCGACGGGATGGTGTATGCCGGGCTCGTCGCCGCGGGCTTCGCCTTCACCGAGAACATCATGTACCTGGGGATGAGCACGACCGAGGCAGGACCGGCGGGGTTCATCATCACCGTCATCATGCGGTGCATCGCCAGTCCGTTCGCCCACCCGATGTTCACCTGCCTCACGGGCATCGGCGTCGGCATCGCGGCGCTGTCCTCGAACATCGGGGTGCGGATCTTCGCTCCGTTCGCCGGGTGGGTCTGCGCCGTCCTCGCGCACGCCGGGTGGAACGCGCTCGCGACGATGGTGCCCAATGCCGGGTACCAGATCTTGGCCCACCTGGTGATCCTGCTGCCGATCTTCCTCGCGTGGCTGGGGATGATCGTCTGGGCGCGCCAACGGGAGGGGAAGCTCGTCGCCGAGCACCTCGGGCCGTACGTCGAGTACGGCTGGTTGGACCGGAGCGAGCTGCAGATGCTCTCCTCTCTCAGCGCGCGTCGCGCGGCCCGACGCTGGGCCAAGCAGAACCGCGGGCCGATGGGTCTGCGGTCGATGCGGGCCTTCCAGGACACCGCGGTGGACCTGTCGTGCATCCGACGCCGGATGTATCACGGCAGCGCTCCGGTAGACGCGCAGCTCAAGGAGGGCCGCATGCTCGAGGCGCTCGGTCGGGAGCGGGCGGTCTTCGCCGGCCACCAGTGGTGACCGACGCCGGTCTCAGCGCAGGACGTCGCCGAGCCGCGTGAGGGTCACGTCGTCGTCGGACAGGACGGCGACCGCGGCGCGGTGCCGGGCGTCCGCGAGCGGGACGTCGAGAAGACGCACGGCGGCGGGAGCGGTCTCGGCCGCGCGCCAGTCGACGAGGGCCGGCTCGGCGTCGGGAGCGGTGACGACGATGGACGACGGGTCGACGACGAGCCCGTGGCCGGTCGCCTTGAGGATGGCCTCCTTGCGTGCCCAGACGACCGCGCGGGCGGCCAGCTGCTCCTGACCGTCCAGGCCGGTGAGGGCGGGCCGCTCGTCCTCGGCGAGGGTCAGCTCGTCGAAGGCCGGGAAGCCCGCATCGTCGAGATGCTCGACATCGATGCCGACCTCCGGGGCCCGGGCCAGGGCGAGGACGGCCATCGAGTGTGTGTAGGAGAGGGAGAAGCTCCACTCCGGGTGCCCGCCGATCCGAGGCTTGCCGTGCCGGGTGCTCCCGCACGTGGTGCACCGGCGCTCGAAGACGAGGTCGCTCGGCTCGACCCCGAGGACCTGGCCGATCGTCGTGCGCTGCAACGCGCGGGCGGTGAGAAAGGCGCCGGAGTCCTCGCGTCGGCTCGCCCGCTCGAGCTCCTCCGGTGCCAGACGACGGACGAAGGAGGGGTCGTCCCCGACGACCGCCTCGCTCACCGCCACCTCGATGGTCACCGTTCGATCATTACAGGTGACCCGGTCCCTAGACTCGGGGCTGGCCGATGTCGTCTCGACACGCGGCCCAGCCTCCGTAGCTCAGCTGGAAGAGCATGGGCCTTCTAATCCCACGGTCGCAGGTTCGAGTCCTGCCGGGGGCGCCCCTCCCTTTCCCCCATCTCACGACTCCCTGAGATGGGCCCGCGCCACGGCACGGCTCAAGCTCCGGCTACTTCGGTACAGGCATCTCCTGGACTCCTCCCCGAGAGGATCATCGCCTCAGCTCAGGTGTCCGGGAGAGCGGGTCAGGCTCCACCCGAGTGACCTCGTCGCTTTCCAGATCGCCGGGTCCCTCAGCGACCCCGGTGACGGCCTAAGAGCCCAGCTCGCGGGCGATCCTCTCGCCCGTGCCGTCGCCACGAAGAACCTCGACGCCGAACCGAGGTACCCCCCGGGTGCGGGCCGAGGTCATCGCACAACTCGATGTCAGACGTGGCCAGCGCGTCTTCCTCATCAGCGCGGAACACGTTCACCACCTCGGCGGAGGCCGGAGTGGTCGCGGTGACCGGGGCGGGTCGAACGCCGCTGCTCGGGGAACGGACCGAGAACGCCGACGGGCGGGCAGGGGCGTTGACCCGGGAACCGACCGGATGGACCCGAACCGCGTGTGACTTCACTCGCCGGCGCCTGCGGAAGTGGAGACCGGGCGTATCGCACTTACTGCGTACTGCGGCTCGTCGGGGTGGCAGGACGGCACCCAGTCGCGGTAGGGGAGTCGAACCCCATTCTCGACGGGAACGGCACTGCCACCGTCAATCTCTACCTGGCCGCCTTCTGTCGCGACGACGACGCCGGTCTCGTCAAGAACCTCACGCGAGCCTTCGGCGTTGACCCTCCCGGTGTACCCAGCCGGGAAGTTGAGATAGACGTGCGTCTTGCCGTCCTGCGGGGCGGCGAGGTACGGACACCCATCGGCATCTGTGAACCGGAGTGACCCGACAATTTGGGCCTCGAGACCCATTAGCTCGTCCGGGACCATCGGCAGCTTGAACTCGCTCCCTGAGGCCGCCGCATGCTGAGGCTCGGGCGAATGCCACTGGGCTGCAACGCCCCATCCGGCCAGCGACGCCCCGACGGCGCAGGCCGTCGCCGCGATCGCGCCGGTTCGCATTGCTCGGCGGCGCCGCATCCGGGCCTGACGGCGAAGATCCTCCAGGTCGGGCATCCTTGCCCCCGAGGAACGGGCGAGGTCGGTGACGAAATCCCTGATCAGGCCGTCTTCGTCGGCGTGGGTGGCGTCAATGCGCATGGTGGCCTTCCTGGTCGAGTTGGGTGCGTAGCGCAGCGCGCGCGCGAGACAGACGGGACTTGACAGTGCCTTCAGCAATGTTCAACTCGTGTGCGATCTGTCGGACGCTGAGGTCGTCCGCGGCCTTAAGGAGAAGGATCTCGCGATACGCGGGATCGAGGTCTGCGAGTGCTCGGGCGATAGGACTCGTCGATGGGTAGGAGTCGTGGCGAACGGGCGGCGGCCCGCTCGCACGCAGGACTTCGGTGAGGTGCCGTCGTCGTTTCGCTCGTCGCGACTCATCGATGGGCCCTACCCCCGGATCTTGGACACGGGTGTGATTACGCAGCAGGTCGCAGCGTAGCGGTGTAGCCGGTCTCGAAGGCGACCGGCGAGGTGTAGCGACACCACGAGTGGCGTCGCTTGGTGTTGTAGCGGACGAGCCATCTGAAGACCTGCCGACGACAGGTCAGCTCCTCACTCCAGCAGGCGGCGTCTTGGAGGACTTCACGCTTCATCGTGGCGTTGAACGATTCTGCGAGGGCGTTGTCCGCGCTGGATCCGACGGCGCCCATGGACTGGGTCACGCCGAGCTTGCGGCAGAGCTTGGCGTAGGCCTTCGAGCAGTAGACCGACCCGTGGTCGCTGTGGAACACAACGCCCTTGAGGCTGCCCCGGGTCGCGGCGGCGGCCTTGAGGGCGTCCTCGACGAGTTCGGTGCGCATGTGATCGGCGATGGCCCACCCGGCCAGCCGACGGGAGTAGCAGTCGATCACGGTCGCCAAGTACAGGTTCGTCCCGTCGGCCAGCGGCAGGTACGTGATGTCGCCGACATAGCGCCGGTTGGGGCGCTCGGCGGTGAAGTCACGCTTGAGCAGGTCGGGGTACTTCTGCCCCGACGGCTCGGGAATCGTGGTGCGGACCCGCCGCTTCTTCACATAGCCGCGGATGCCCTCGAGCCGCATCACCCTCGCGACACGCTTGTGGTTGACCCGCTCACCGGCAGCCGCGCTGTCACCGAGTTGAGCGTTGAGCTCGGCGGTGATCCGCGGCGCGCCCTGAGTGTTGTCCTCGGCATGGACCGCTCTGATCCGCTCAGCCAGCGCCGCGTCGTCAGCTGCTCTGGCTTCGCGGGCCGGCGCGGCGTTGAGCCAGGCGTAGTAGGACGAGCGCTCGATCTCGACGAGCTCGCACAGTCGCTTCACCTCGAAGGTGGCGGAGTTGTCGGCGACGAACTGGAAGCGACTCACCAGCGCGTCTCCCCGGCGAAATACTTGGCCGCCCGCTGCAGGATCTCCCGCTCAGTCGTGAGCTTGGTCGTCTCCGCTCGCAACGCCGCGTTCTCGGCCTCGAGCCGGGCGATCCTCTGCTCCGGCGTCTCGTCCGTCGGTGCCGACGAGCTCGCGGCGGACGTCTTGGCTTGCAGCGGGCTGGAGGTCAACGTCCCATCAGCGGCGGTCTTCTTGCCGGTCCCGTAGACCTCGAGCCAGTGCCGCAGCGTGCCGCGGACGATGCCGAGGTCCTCGGCGATGCCGCGCACCGTGGCGCCCGGGGTGGACTCGTACAAGTCGACGGCCTGACGACGGAACTCTTCGGAGTAGTTCTTCCTGGCCATGGTCCTTCGATCATCTCGCTTCCCCAGCACCAGGTGCTGGATTCAGCGTGTCCAAGAACCGGGGTCAGGCCCCGACGACCCGGTTCAGGGCCACCCGCCGCAACCAGGCGCGGGGGGACTCGGGACGCCGAACCGTCGACCACCTCGGGATGAGCTGGACGAACGCCTCCTGGACCGCTTCCTCGGCCATGGTCACCGAACCAGCAAACGCGGCGACCTGTCCGACTAGCTGGCTGTAACTGGAGCGGTACAGCGCATCGAGGTCCTCTTCCTCTTCGTGCATGCCTACAAGACGTCTGAGGCTGTCGATCGGTTCCAAGCCCCGGCGATTCGATTTAGGCGGTACTGTCAGTGGGGCCCGAGGGGTTCGGGCTCAATCCACAGGGGGAGGCGTCATGAGAGCCAGGTCACTAACCGCGGGGCTAGGGGCAGCGGTCGTTGTCACTTCACTTACTTTCTGATCGGGCATCGCATCGGCTGACGTGGCGGAGGCGCGCGCCCCGCACGGGATTCGGAAGGTGCTCTCCCACCGGGCCCACGAGCCGCGCAGGCCGCAGCTGGATGCACTCGTCAGAGGCGCATCCTCTGAGAAGTCGAAGCGTGATCGAATCCGCACGTGGGTCGAGCAGCGCGAAGGGAAAGCGAATGTCCTGCGGGCTGGTGCGGCGCCGCTGGACAACGTCGAAGCGCCGCTAGTGCAGGACGCGCTTCGGATTGCAGAGCAGGTCGATCGTCCGGTAGAGGACGTGGTCGACACCGTGGACGAGCAGCAGGACCTGATCGAACTGGATGCGCGGTTAGCGACGTCGTATCCGGACTCTTATGCCGGAATGGTCATGTCTACGACTGACGAACCGGCGCAGGTCGTTTTCGATGACTCCGTACCCGCGCAGGCTCTTGATGAGGTCGCTTCGGCGTCGGCTGACGTTGACGTCTCCGCGGGTGACGCTCTGCCCCAGGAGGACGTCCAAGGATGGCTGGACCGGATCCAAGGCTCGCTCCGGCCGGTTGTGGGCCTCGCCCAGGTCTCGTTCGAGAGCGAGACCCAGAAGTTCAGAATCGTAGTCCGGGAGGACGCGGCTGCGTCTGATGCGGAGATGGAGGTCGCTATTGGCACGTTGCCGGAGGGTGCCTCCCTGGCTCCTATCGAACGCACGCTAACTGACCATGAGGACGACGCGTACGAGGACCACACGATCCGAGGAGGCGGGACTCTCGTCGCGAGCGGGTGCACTGCCGGCTTTGTCGTGCGTCACCGAGTTACCGGTGAGAAGTTCCTGTCGACGGCTGGTCACTGCCCGGTCCTTAGCGGGGCGTCTCAAGACGTCTACCAGGCGCGCGGCGTCGACGACTGGACCCGCACCACGGGGATGTACTACGGAAACCGAGTCTATTTCGGATTGATCACGCCCGATTTTTCCTACCTGAGCATTCCGGAAACGAGAGATCCGTACCCCTCGACGTACATCACGTACACCGACAAGCGTGAAGTGGGCGCCTACTATCGGCACCGTCTGCCCAAGGGCACTTGGGTGTGTCATTTCGGCAGGACGACCGAACACTCCTGTTCGACCATTGACGAGCCTTCGATCAACCTTGGCCATTACGGGGGGTCTGGGCTGGTCGCGGTTAGTACCAATGTCTCGGCGCCTGGTGACAGTGGAGGTCCGTGGTGGCGAAGCGCTTCCGCGGTTGGCGTGCACTCGGGGAAGGTATCGAACCGAGACAACCGCTCGGTCTACTCGCCGGTGCACATGATGGGGGCCTGACCCCGGTTCTTGGACACGCTGAATCCAGCATCTGCTGCTGGGGAAGCGAGATGATCCGAGAATCATGGCCAGGAAGAACTACTCCGAGGAGTTCCGCCGTCAGGCCGTCGACTTGTACGAGTCCACCCCTGGGGCCACGGTCCGCGGCATTGCCGAGGACCTCGGCATCGTGCGCGGCACGCTGCGCCACTGGCTCGAGGTCTACGGGACCGGCAAGAAGACCGCCGCCGACGGAACGCTGACCTCCAACCCGTTGCGGTCCAAGACCCCATTGGCGAGCCCGTCAGAACCCGCGGATGAGACGCCGGAGCAGAAGATCGCCCGGCTCGAAGCCCGGGTCGACGAGCTCGAGGTCGAGACGACGAAGTTGACCACCGAGCGGGAGATCCTGCAGCGGGCGGCCAAGTATTTCGCCGGGGAGACGCGCTGGTGAGTCGCTTCCAGTTCGTCGCCCACAACTCCGCCACCTTCGAGGTGAAGCGACTGTGCGAGCTCGTCGAGATCGAGCGCTCCTCCTACTACGCCTGGCTCAAGGCAGCCCCGGCACGCGAAGAGCGAGCTCGGGCCGATGCCGAGCTCGCGGAGCGGATCAGGGCCGTCCACGCCGAGGACAACACTTGCGGTGCGCCGCGGATCACCGCCGAGCTCAACGACAACACCCCTGCCGGTGAGCGGGTCAACCACAAGCGCGTCGCGCGGGTGATGCGGGCCGAGGGCATCCGTGGCTATGTGAAGAGGCGGCGGGTGCGGACCACGATCCCCGAGCCGTCGGGGCAGAAGTACCCCGACCTGCTCCAGCGCGACTTCACCGCCGAGCGCCCCAACCGGCGCTACGTCGGCGACATCACCTACCTCCCGCTCGCGGACGGGACGAACCTGTACCTGGCGACCGTGATCGACTGCTACTCCCGACGGCTCGCCGGCTGGGCGATCGCCGACCACATGCGCACCGAACTCGTCGAGGAAGCGTTGAACGTCGCGTCCGCGACCCGAGACAGCCTCAAGGGCGCGATCTTCCACAGCGACCACGGGTCGGTCGGCGGATTCAACTGGTCGTCGCAACACCTCGATCATGGAGGTGTTCAGGGATGGCGACGAGCGACTGGCGTAGGAAGACCAGCGATGTACCGGAGGGGCTTCGTCGGCAGTGGCGTGCGGATCGGGCGTTGCGCCCGCCAATGCGTTCGCCTGGACGGCCCGAGCCCTCGCGGGCGGTGCAGCGACAGTTCTGGCGGTTGATCGCCACGGGCATCACCTCGGCCGAGGCTGCGGTGAGGGTGGGCGTGTCCGTGCCGGTGGGCTCGCGCTGGTTTCGTCACGCTGGCGGCATGCCACCGATCTGTCTGGCCGAGCCCACGGGCCGTTACCTGTCTTTCGAGGAACGCGAGGAGATCGCGATCCTGCGCGCCCGAGGTCAGGGAGTGCGCCAGATCGCCCACGCGATCGGTCGTGACCCGGGGACGATCTCACGCGAACTGCGCCGCAACGCCGCCACCCGTGGCGGGAAGCTGGAGTACCGGGCGGGGGTGGCGCAGTGGAAGGCTCAGCAGGCGGCCAAGCGCCCCAAGACCGCGAAACTCGTCAAGAACGAACGGTTGCGGCAGTACGTCCAAGAACGGCTCGCGGGCAGCGTCCGGGGACCTGACGGCACGCCCGTCGAGGGTCCGAGACCGCCTGCGTGGAAGGGGCTGAACAAGCCGCACCGCCAGGATCGTCCGTGGTCGACGGCGTGGAGCCCGGAGCAGATCTCACAGCGGCTGAAGGTCGACTTCCCCGATGATGAGTCCATGCGCATCAGCCACGAGGCGATCTACCAGTCGCTGTTCATCCAGGGGCGTGGCGCGCTCCAGCGCGAGCTGGTCGCCTGCCTGCGCACCGGTCGAGCGCTGCGGCGGCCGCGGGCCCGTACGCGCAACAAGGCGCAAGGGCACGTCACCGCTGATGTCGTCCTGTCCGAGCGTCCGGCCGAGGCCGATGACCGTGCCGTACCCGGTCACTGGGAGGGCGATCTGATCATCGGCACCGGCAGGTCAGCGATCGGCACCCTCGTCGAACGCAGCAGCCGGAGCGCGTTGCTCGTATACCTGCCGCGGCTGGAGGGCTGGGGCGAGAAGCCGCACGTGAAGAACGGGCCGGCCCTGGGTGGCTACGGAGCCGAAGCGATGAACGCCGCGCTCACCAGATCGATGACCACGCTGCCCGAGCAGCTGCGCAAGACCATCACCTGGGACCGCGGCAAGGAACTCTCCGGCCACGCAACGTTCGCGCTGTCGACCGGCACCAAGGTGTTCTTCGCCGACCCGCACTCGCCCTGGCAGCGGCCGACCAACGAGAACACCAACGGGCTTCTGCGGCAGTACTTCCCCAAGGGCACCGACCTGTCCCGCTGGTCGGCCGAGGACCTCGAAGCCGTCGCATACGCACTGAACAACAGGCCCCGCAAGGTCCTCGGGTGGAAGACCCCCGCCGAGGTCTTCGAAGAGCAACTACGCTCCCTTCAACAACACGGTGTTGCATCGACTGGTTGAACCTGCCGTCTACTGCTCCAAGGCCTACGCCCAGCTCTGCAAGAAGTTCGGCGTCACCCAGTCGATGGGCGCCGTCGGCTCGTCGGCCGACAACGCACTCGCGGAGTCGTTCAACGCCACGATGAAGCGCGAGGTCCTCCAAGACACCGCCTGCTGGCCCGACGAGCTGACCTGCCGCCGGCAGGTCTTCAGATGGCTCGTCCGCTACAACACCCGCCGCCGTCACAGCTGGTGCGGCTACCTCTCCCCGTCCACCTACGAGGCCCGCCGGGCCGCTACGCTGCCAACCGCCGCGTAATCACACCCCGTGTCCAAGATCCGGGGGTAAGGCTCATGGCCGAATTCGGGAATTTCCAGCCGTGGACAACTAACTGACCACATCGATCAGGTCCCCGTCCGTTAGGAGGCCCGGGGGGTGGGCAATGGCCACCCCCCGCGCCTCCTCGCACGGCAGCCGAGCGCTCGCCCCATTGTGGAGGGCCAGCCCGATAGTGAGCCCGGCGGACGCCTTCAGCCTGGCGCGTGCGACCCCACTTCAGCGAGGTAGGTGCCCACGGCCCGACGGTCGCCAGATGAGAGGTGCGGCGGGGTGTGAGAGGGGTAGCGGGACGCGACGGTCGTGGACTGGACTGCGCCGACGGACGGGTGCCTCTGTAGTTGCCCGGCATCGGGTCATCATCGAGGGAGATCCAGCCAGCCCCACAGCGATCTACTACTGGGATCACAGTAGCCGTCCCGTTAAGATCTGGCCGTGATGCACTTCGATGATGCCCACCTCTGGTCGATCTACATCGGCGTGGCCGGTGAGCGGATGAAGGAGTGTGCGGACTGGGGTCGATCAAGAGGCATGAGGGTCTTCCAACTTAAATTCGACGGTATCAAGACTCAGGAGCGTCTCGAGCATTATTTGATGGACCAGTTCGAGTACCCGTACCCGGCGAAGGGGCTCGATGCAGCGGCTGACCTGATGTCTGATCTTGAATGGATCGGCAGTGATGCTGGCTATCTATTCATCGCCACCGGCGTGCACGGCGGAATTTTGGCGGTTCGCCTGTACGTGTCTCTCCTTCCGCAGATCGCGGACCGATTTCGTAGCGGTGGCGTGCCGTTCCTGGCAACGGTGGATGGTAATGACGAGAGCGTTGTGTCCACCCCTCAGGAGTGCTATCGCGAGTTTTTGGCCTATGAGGCTCGGGGGTTCTCCCGCGACACCCACCCCGTCGAGTTCTTCGACTTAGGTCGCATACCTGGCGGCATCGGAGGCGCTGGTGGGGCCGTCTGATCGGTCCGGCCCGGAGGTAATGGTTGTGCCGTGCGATGCCGGTGCGCGGTGGACGACGACGTATCGAAGTGCGCTCGTGGGCGTGACGGGCCGCCCGGCCGAAGGCGCAAACCGCGGCGGGGCTCCTTACTGATCAGCTGGCTTGGGCCACTGTCGTGGGGGTCACGCAGGCGGTCGCGACGTGGTGGGCAACGGCCCGGTAGTCGCCGGTCAGCGGGGTGGTGGGGTGGGATTGTCGCGCGTCAGACTTTGTAGCAGGGCCGTTATGTAGGTCTTGAAGGAGAGTCTGAACATGGGTAGACCCCCTGCGATCCCGGCCGAGCCGAAGACTCGGATCGTGCTGAGTGTGCTTGCCGGTGAGCTGTCGATCGCTGAGGCTGCTCGGCGGGAAAGGGTCAGCGAGCAGTCGATCGGCCGGTGGAAGGCTGACTTCCTTGAAGCGGGGAAAGCGGCGTTGGCGGCGGGTCGGTCCGGCCCGTCGACGCGGGAGGAGCAGCTGGAGGCGCAGGTCGAGGATCTGACGCAGGCGCTGGGTGAGGCTGCGGTCGAGATCCGGGTGTGGAAGAAGAGCGCGGAGGGCCGGTTGGGCCCTTCGAGGACCTTGAGGTGATTCGTGTCGAGTCGGGGATGTCGACCGCGAGGTGGTGCAGAAAGTTCGCCATCCCCGAACGGACCTGGCGGCGGTGGCAGGCCAAGGCTCGTGCTGGCCGACGGGCGAAGGGTCCGTGGCCGCAGCCGGCCCGCGATGCTGCGGCCGAGCTGATCGACAAGCACGCCCGGGAGCATCCGCTCTGGGGCCACCGCAAGATCTGGGCGATGGTTCGCTACGACGGGCACGCGGTGTCGGAGGCGACGGTTCTGCGGCGGTTGCGAGACCACGGCTTGATCCTGCCGGATCAATACCAGCGCGAACGGCGCAAGCTCGCCGAGCGTCGCAAGGCTGCGTTCGCCAAGGAGCCGACCGGGCCCAACCAGGTCTGGCGCCTCGACTTCAGCGAGTTCGAGACCACCACGGGCGGGACGTGGCGGATCGCGGGGTGCCGGGACTACTGGTCCAAGTACGAGTACCCGTTCCATGTGTCGCCGACGGCCAACCAGCACGACGCGATCGATGCGGTCGAGCTCGCGCTGGCTGACTACGCAGAGCTCTTCGGGCATCCGATGGTCGATGACTGCCCGGTCGATGAGCAGACCGGGCAGGTGCTGCCGGTGGTCACGATCGTCACCGACAACGGTGACCCGTTCCGCTCGTTCCGGTTCGAGGCGTTCATCGAGCTCCATCCCGAGCTGGCGCACGTCCGCACCCGCGTGAAGTCGCCGGGGCAGAACGGATCACGCGAGCGAGGGTTCGGGACGCTGAAGTACGAACGCCTGTTCATCGACGAGATCGACGACGCCGTCATGCTGGCCGAACGGGCCGAGGACTACCGCATCGAGTACAACCAGGTCCGCCCGCACGAGGCCATCGCCTGGAACCGGCCCAAGGAGGTGCACCTGGGCATGGCCGACCCGAACATCCCCAACTTTCAGAACCAGGAAATCCTGCCAACTACTTGACGCGGGACACGATGAGGGTGTTGGCGTGGATGTAGATGCGGTTGCCGGCGGGCCGCGTCCGGTCGATCTGGCGCGGCGCGAGAGCGGTCTGGGCAGTGCCGTGGTCGGGCATGCGCTCGACGTCAGTGTGGGCTTGCTCGACCGCCCGCAGTGGGTGCGGTGCCTGGATTGCAGGCGCAGCGGATGCACGCCGACGGGGGAGAGCCTGTCGAAGATCGGTCAGCGCCACGCCACCGTCCTACAGGTGCAGGTCCGAGTCCGGCCGGGGTCGCAGCGTCGCCGCAGGTGACGGCGCGCCGTGACGATCGGTGGGTGCGAATCGGTCGGGCCATAGAATCCCCCTCATGACCGCTGCCGCTCCCGATACCAGTCGCCTCCTCGCGAGCGTCCAGACGCTTCGCGACGAGGTCGATCGGACGCAGCTGCCGCTGGACCTGCCGAGCACCGCCGAGGCGAAGGCGAACCGCGCGGAGCTCCTTCGTCAGCTCGACGACTACGTCATCCCCCGCCTGGAGTCGATCGACGCGCCGCTGCTGGCCGTGATCGGTGGTTCGACGGGCGCGGGCAAGTCGACCCTCGTCAACAGCATCCTTCGCCGCGAGGTCAGCCGCGCTGGCGTCCTCCGGCCGACGACGACGAGCCCCGTCCTCATCCACCACCCCGAGGACCTGCGGTGGTTCCGCAACGAACGGATCCTCCCCGAGCTCGGCCGGGTCACCGGGCAGGAGACCGAGGAGGGCCAGCCGAACACCGTCCGCCTCGTCGAGTCCAGCGAGCTGCCCGCGGGCATGGCCCTGCTCGACGCGCCGGACATCGACTCCGTCGTCGCCGCCAACCGTGGTCTCGCCCGCCAGCTGCTCAGCGCCGCCGACCTGTGGCTGTTCGTCACGACCGCGGCGCGGTACGCCGACGCCGTCCCGTGGGACCTGCTGCGGCAGGCTGCCGACCGCGGAACGGCCGTGGCGATCGTCCTCGACCGGGTTCCCCGCGAGGCGATGGGCGACATCCGCGAGCACCTCACCGACATGCTGCGCGAGCAGGGGCTGGGCACCTCGCCCGTCTTCACCGTCCCCGAGACCGAGCTTGAGGAGAACGGCCTCCTGCCCGACGAGGCGATCGCGCGGCTGCGCGGCTGGCTGAGCGCGCTCGCCAGCGACACCCGGGCCCGCTCGATCGTCATCCGGCAGACCCTCAGCGGCGCGCTCAGCTCGCTCGACGTCCGTGTCGACGAGCTCGTCGCCGCCGCGCGCCTCCAGCAGACCGAGGCCGAGACGCTGCGGAGCACCGCCGACACGGCGTACGCCGCCGCGGAGGAGGGGGTCCGCAAGGGCGTCGCCGACGGTCAGCTGCTGCGTGGAGAGGTGCTCGCCCGCTGGCAGGAGTACGTCGGCACGGGGGAGTTCCTCAAGAAGATCGAGTCCGGCGTGGCCAAGCTGCGTGACCGGCTGACGTCGGCGGTCAAGGGCCAGCCCGCCGCGCAGCAGAACCTCGACGAGGCGCTCCACTCGGGGGTCGCCGAGCTGATCCTCGCCCACGCGGACGACGCGGCCGCCACGACGACCCGCACGTGGCGGGGCTCGGAGGCCGGCGAGGCGATCGTCGCTCGGCACCCGGACCTCACCCGTTCCTCGACCGAGCTCCCCCCGCGCGTCGACCGGATCATCCGCGAGTGGCAGGGCGAGCTGCTCGACCTCATCCGAGCCGAGGGCGGCAACCGCCGGACGAACGCCCGGATCGCCGCGTACGGCGTCAACGGGATCGGGCTGTTCCTCATGCTCATCGTCTTCTCCCACACCGCCGGCCTCACCGGCGCGGAGATCGGCATCGCCGGGGGCACGACCGTCCTCGCGCAGAAGGTCCTCGAGGCCGTCTTCGGCGACCAGGCCGTCCGCGAGATGGCCGCCAAGGGTCGCCGGCTGCTCCTGGAGCACGTCGCCGACCTCTACGACGGCGAGCAGGCCCGGTACGGCAAGGCGATCGACGAGGTCGCCGTCAACGACCGTCAGGTCCGCAAGCTCGAGAACGCCGTCGCCGCGGTCAAGGAGGCCTCGTGACCCCCCGGACCACCACCGACACCACCCTCGACCCGAGCCGGCTCGAGGCGCGCTCCCGCGCCCTGGCGGACGCGATCGAGCTGGGCAACGGCCAGCTCGACGCGGCTGCGGTGGAGGACGCCGAGCGCATCGTCCGCAAGGTCGACGAGCGGACGGCCATCGTCGGCAGCCACACCGTCGTCGCCCTCGCCGGGGCGACGGGCAGCGGCAAGTCGAGCCTGTTCAACGCCGTCGTCGGGGCGGAGGTCGCCCAGCCGGGCGTCCGCCGGCCGACGACCTCGACCCCGACCGCGGCGGTGTGGGGCATGGAGCCGGCCGGGGAGCTGCTCACGTGGCTCGGGGTGGGCAAGCGCCACATGGTCCCCAAGAGCCAGGACCACGGTGAGCGTGACCTCGACGGTCTCGTCCTGCTCGACCTGCCCGACTTCGACTCGCGCGAGACCCGCAACCGCGAGGAGGCCGAGCGGGTCATCAAGCTCTCGGACGTCTTCGTCTGGGTGACCGACCCGCAGAAGTACGCGGACGCGCGGCTGCACGACGACTACGTCAAGGCGTTGCGCGACTACGGCGCCGTGATGGTCGTCGTCCTCAACCAGGCCGACCGGCTCACCCCCGAGCAGCGCGAGCAGTGCATCGCCGACCTCCAGCGGTTGCTCGAGGCCGACGGCGTGCCGGATGCGCGGATCGTCGCGACGTCGGCGACGACCGGCCTGGGTGTCGAGGAGCTGAAGGACCGGCTGGCGAACGCCGTCTCCGGGGCCCAGGCCGCTCGGGTGCGCCTGTCGACGGACGTCGCCACGGCGGCGACGCGTCTGCGCACCGGGGTTGCGGACGGCGAACGTTCCGCCGAGGACCTGCCGCGGCGAGAGCTCGTCGACGCGCTGGCCCGCTCCGCGGGGATCCCGACGGTCGTCGACGCCGTCGCCCGCGACTTCCGCATGGAGGCATGGGGTCACACGGGCTGGCCGTTCACCCGGTGGGTCCGCGCGTTCAAGCCTCAGCCCCTGAAGCGCCTGCGGCTGGACCGTACGGCGGAGGGTGCCCCGGACATCACGGATGCCGACGTCCGTTCCGTCCTGGGTCGCAGCTCGATCCCGCCGCCCACGCCCGCGGCGCGCTCGGCCGTCGAGCTCGCGACCCGGCGCCTGGGCCACGCGGCCGGGGAGGGTCTGCCGCAGCGCTGGGCCGACGCCGTCGGTGACGCGGCCGCCCCGCCGAGCGCCGACGTCGCCGATGCGCTCGACCAGGCCGTGCTGCGGACCCCGCTGCGGGGTCGGAAGCCGATGTGGTGGTCGGTCTTCGGCGCGCTGCAGGTCCTGCTCGCGGTGATCGCGGTCGCGGGCTTCCTGTGGCTCGTCGCCGTGGCCGGCGCAGCGTGGCTCCAGCTGCCCGCGATCCCGACGTTCGAGGTCCTCGGAGTGTTCGCGACGCCGGCGATCATGCTCGTCGGCGGGCTGCTGGGCGGGCTGCTGCTCGCGGCCATCGGGCGGTGGCTCGCAGCCACCGGTGCACGTCGACGGGCGAAGGCCGTCGACCGCCGGTTGCGCTCGGCCGTCTCCGGGGTCAGCGACGAGCGGATCGTGGAGCCCGTCACGCTGGTCCTCGAGCGGCACGCCCTGACCCGGGAGCGGCTCGACGTCGCCGCCGGCCGCCGCTGACCGATCCGGCCGTCCACAGCGGGCGCGTGCCCGCTCCTTCCGTCCACAGCCGCCGCACCACCCGGTGCGGCGGCTGCGGCGTCTCCGGTTCCCTCGTCCTGACGGCGACCACCGGGGTCGCCACGACGGACGGAGCAGACCGTGTTCGAGACGCACGTGACCATCCTCGGCAACCTCGTCGCCGAGCCGCAGTCCCGCCAGACCAAGGGCGGCATCCCCTTCACCGCCTTCCGCATCGCCTCCACGCCGCGGTTCCGCAACCGCGAGGGGCTCTACGAGGACGGCCAGACGAGCTACTACAGCGTCACCGCCTTCCGCAGCCTCGCCACGAACCTGGCCGCGTCGCTGCGCAAGGGCGACCCGGTCATCGTCCAGGGCCGCCAGCGGGTGAGCACCTGGCAGCGCGAGGACCAGTCGTGGGGGACCTCGGTCGAGATCGAGGCGACCGCCGTCGGGCACGACCTGTGCCGGGGCACGAGCGAGTTCACCAAGTCCTCTCGGGCGAGCACCGTTCCCGAGGGCGACCGGATGGGGGACGCTGCGGTGCGCGAGGTGCACGAGGCGCTCGACGAGACCTCGAAGGCGCTGATGAAGGAGGGGTACGAGCTCGTCGACGAGAACGGGGAGCTCCACGGCGGACCGGACGTCGACGAGGCCGCGACGGAGACGATCGCGGACGAGGCGCTGGAGCCCGACCGCGGCCCGCTCGTGCCGGTCGCCTGACGCCGCAGCCGGTTCGGGGCCGGCCGTGCTTCTCGGTAGCCTGCCGCCATGCCTGAGTTCATCTACTCCATGGTCAAGGCGCGCAAGGCGCACAACGAGAAGGTCATCCTCGATGACGTGACGATGTCCTTCTTCCCGGGCGCGAAGATCGGCATGGTCGGCCCCAACGGCGCCGGGAAGTCGACGATCCTCAAGATCATGGCCGGGATCGACCAGCCCAGCAACGGCGAGGCGTGGCTGGCCCCGGGGGCGACCGTCGGCATCCTCCTGCAGGAGCCGCCGCTCAACGAGGAGAAGGACGTCCTGGGCAACGTCCAGGAGGGCGCGGGCGAGATCAAGCAGAAGCTCGACCGGTACAACGAGATCTCCGAGCAGATGTCCGACCCCGACGCGGACTTCGACGCGCTCATGGAGGAGATGGGCAAGCTCCAGGAGGAGATCGACCACGCCGACGCGTGGGACCTCGACAACCAGCTCGAGCAGGCGATGGACGCGCTGCGCTGCCCGCCGCCGGACGCGGACGTCACCGTCCTGTCCGGTGGTGAGCGGCGCCGCGTCGCGCTGTGCAAGCTCCTGCTGCAGAAGCCGGACCTGCTCCTGCTCGACGAGCCGACCAACCACCTCGACGCCGAGTCGGTCCTGTGGCTCGAGCAGCACCTGGCCAGCTACCCGGGCGCCGTCGTCGCGGTCACCCACGACCGGTACTTCATGGACAACGTCGCGCAGTGGATCGCCGAGGTCGACCGCGGCCGGCTCTACCCGTACGAGGGCAACTACTCGACCTACCTGGAGAAGAAGCAGGAGCGACTGCAGATCCAGGGCAAGAAGGACGCCAAGCTCGCCAAGCGACTGCAGTCCGAGCTCGAGTGGGTCCGCTCGAACGCCAAGGCCCGACAGACGAAGAGCAAGGCGCGTCTGGCGCGGTACGAGGAGATGGCGGCCGAGGCCGAGCGGACGCGCAAGCTCGACTTCGAGGAGATCCAGATCCCGCCGGGCCCGCGCCTGGGGTCGAAGGTCATCGAGGTGAAGGACCTCCGCAAGGGGTTCGGGGACCGGGTCCTCATCGACGACCTCTCGTTCACGCTGCCGCGCAACGGGATCGTCGGTGTCATCGGCCCGAACGGTGTCGGCAAGACGACGCTGTTCAAGACGATCGTCGGGCTCGAGGAGCCGGACGCCGGCACCGTCGACATCGGCGAGACCGTCTCGATCTCCTACGTCGACCAGTCCCGTGGTGGCATCGATCCGGAGAAGACGCTGTGGGAGGTCGTCTCCGGCGGGCACGACCACATCCAGGTCGGCAACGTCGAGATCCCGTCCCGGGCGTACGTCAGCCAGTTCGGGTTCAAGGGACCGGACCAGCAGAAGAAGGCCGGGGTCCTCTCCGGCGGTGAGCGCAACCGCCTCAACCTCGCGCTCACGCTCAAGCAGGGCGGCAACCTGCTCCTGCTCGACGAGCCGACGAACGACCTCGACGTCGAGACGCTCGGCAGCCTGGAGAACGCGCTGCTCGACTTCCCCGGCTGCGCCGTGGTCATCTCCCACGACCGGTGGTTCCTCGACCGTGTCGCGACGCACATCCTCGCCTACGAGGGCGACGAGGAGAACCCGGCGAAGTGGTACTGGTTCGAGGGCAACTTCGAGGCGTACGAGGCGAACAAGGTCGAGCGGCTCGGCGAGGACGCCGCGCGCCCGCACCGGGTCACCCACCGCAAGCTGACCCGCGACTGACGCCCGCGCAGCGGAGGGTGGGGGCGACGACCCTCGGCGCTCGCGCCTCGTGAATCTGCTCGTGGTCACCGGATCCGGTGACCACGAGCAGATTCGGTGTGCGGGAGGGGTGTCGACGAGGGCGAGCCGGGGACGACGCCCACCGCCTTGACGACCTGTTCGAACGAGTGTTCGAATGATGTCGTGGATCGGGCAGATGTGACGGCGGCGCTGCGGGCGCGGGTGCAGGCCATGGAGGGCACCCGCCCGGCCCGGTCCGCGCTGCCCACGGACCCCGTCGTCCGGGCGCTCCTGCCCGCCGGGCTCCTGGCGGGGTCGACCTACCTCGTCGTCGGCTCGGGGACGCTCGCCGCCGCACTGCTCGGCGGTGTCGGCCGGGACGGCGGCTGGTGCGCCGTCGCCGGGATGCCGACCTTCGGGGTCGAGGCCGCGGCCGCGCTCGGCGTCGACCCGGGGCGGACGGTGTGGGTGCCCGACCTCGGCGGGCAGGGGTGGCCCGAGGTCGTCGCGACCCTCGTCGAGTCGGTGCAGATCCTCCTCCTGGCACCGCCCGCCGTGCCCGCACCGGCGGCGATCGCCCGGATCGACGCCCGCCTGCGCACCTCCGGCGCCGCGCTCGTCATCAGCTCCCCGACACCGCTCCGGTGGCCCGGCCTCGAAGCGACCCTCACGGCGTCGACGACCCGCTGGCACGGCATCGACACCGGTCGCGGGCGCCTGTCCTCGCGCACCCTCGACGTCCACGTCACCCCCCGATCGGCGCGGCCGGTGCGGGTGGAGATCGCGCAGGGCCCGACGGGTGGGCTCCTCCTGCCCCGGGAGCAGGAGGTGACGGGTGCGCTCGCCAGCTGAACCGTCCCGGCTCACGGCGGCGGTCGCCCACGCCCGGCGCCGGCTCGTCGTGTGGTGCCCCGACTGGCCGGTCCGGGCGGTCGCCTCCTCCGGGATCCCGGTGGGGGAGTCGACCCCGGTGGCGCTCGTCGCCGCGGGGGTCGTCCACGCGTGCTCGACCGCGGCCCGCGCCCAGGGAGTCCGCCGGGGGCTGCGCGTCCGGGAGGCGCAGTCCCGCTGCCCGGACCTGCTCACCCTCGCCCACGACCCCGAGCTCGACGCCCGGGTCTTCGGGCCGCTCGTCGACCTCGTCGCCGACGTCGTCCCGCACGTCCACGTCCCCCGTCCGGGCACGGCGACCGTCGGGGTCGACGGCGCGGTCCGGGTCCACGGGAGCGAGGCTGCGGTCGGGGCGATCCTCGCCGAGCGAGTCGTTGGGCACGGGGTCGACGACGTGCGCGTCGGGGTCGCGGACACGGTCTTCGCCGCGGAGCAGGCCGCCCGCCGCGCCCCCGCGCAGGACACTCTCGTCGTCCCGTCGGAGACGACCGCGCAGTTCCTCGCACCGCTGCCCATCGACGTCCTTGACGAGCCCGAGCTTGCCCACCTCCTGCGCCGGCTCGGGCTGTGGACCCTCGGCGACCTCGCGCTCCTGCCCGAGCCGGCCGTCCGCGAACGCTTCGGTGCGCTCGGCGTCGCCTGCCACCGCCGCGCGCGGGGCATCGAGGATCGTGCCTTCACCCCGCGGGCCGAGCCCGTGCCGCACGAGGTCTCCACCTTTTTCGACACCCCGCTGCGCCGGGCCGAGCAGGTCGTCGCCTCGTGCGAGGAGGCCGCCGAGCGGTTCGTCGCCGACCTGGCGCACCTGGAGCAGGTCTGCACCGCGATGTGGATCGAGGTCGCCGTCGAGGACGGGCCGCCGGTCGAGCAGCGCTGGGCCCACCCCCGCTTCTTCGAGCCTCGGGACGTCCTCGACCGGCTCGCCTGGCAGCTCGAGGAGCAGCCTCCGGGTGCTCCCGTCGTCGGTGTCCGGTTCGTGCCCGACGAGGTCGTGGCGACGAGCGACGTCGCCGACGGGCTGTGGGGGGACCGGGACGACCACCACGTCCGCCGGGCCGCCGCCCGGATCCAAGGGATGCTCGGCCACGACGCCATCGGCCTGCCGGTCCTGGGCGGCGGACGGACGCCCTCGGAGCGCCAGCGACTCCTGCCGTGGGGAGATGCGCTGCCGACGGCCGAGCGGCCCGGTCCGTGGCCCGGTCGCATCCCGCCACCGGCGCCCGCGACCGTGTTCACCGACCCGGTCCCGGCGCGCGTGCTCGACCGCGGCGGCCGGCTTGTCACCGTCACCGACCGGGGCGCCCTGTCGGCCTCGCCGGTGTCGTGGGAGGTGGACCCCCACCCGCTCCGGCCGCTGCAGTCGTGGGCCGGGCCGTGGGAGGTCGACGAACGCTGGTGGGCCCCCGGCGAGGCGCGGCGGGCCGCCCGGCTCCAGGTCGTCGGCGTCGACGGGGACGCGTGGCTGCTCGTCCATGACGGCGGCCGGTGGTGGGGCGAGGCACGCTATGACTGACCTGGTCATCTGATGGGGTTCTCCAACCCGCCGAAGCGGTGGGCGGATCTCGAGCGGGTCCTGTCCGACGCCTCGCCGACACGCCCGACGAGAGACGCCGCGGACGGTACCTCGGGGCACGCCTCGGTGGTCGGGCGACTGGCCACCGCGCGCGGCGACGGCGGTGACAGTCCCGCGTGGTCACGCAAGCGGGACGCCTACCGACCCCCCTCGCTCTCCCGGCACATCCCGGGACACCCCTACGCCGAGCTGCACGCCCACTCCTCGTTCTCCTTCCTCGACGGCGCGAGCAGCCCGGAGGAGCTCGTCGAGGAGGCCGTCGCCCTCGGTCTGCACGCGTTGGCGATCACCGATCACGACGGCTTCCAGGGGGCAGTCCGCTTCGCCGAGGCCGCGGCCGCCCACGACCTGCCGACCGTCTTCGGCTCCGAGCTCTCCCTCGACCTGCCCGCCCCGCAGAACGGGGAGGCCGATCCCGTCGGGGAGCACCTGCTCCTCCTGGCCCGTGGCGCCGAGGGCTACCACCGGTTGTCCTCCGCGATCACCACCGCACAGCTCGCGGGGGAGAAGGGCTGCCCCCGCTACGACCGCGACGCGCTGGTCGACACCCTCGCCGGGCACGTCGTCGTCCTCACCGGGTGCCGCAAGGGTGCGGTGCGACGGGCGCTCGGGGACGGTCTGCACGGCACCCTCGACCTCGATGCCGGGGCCCGGGCGCTCCACGAGCTCGTCGACCGCTGGGGTCGCGAGCACGTCCTCGTCGAGCTGACCCACCACGGGATGCCGCTCGACGACGCCCGCAACGACGCCCTCGTGGTGATCGCCGACCGGGTCGGGGTGCCCGTCGTCGCGACGACGGCCGCGCACGCCGCCCGCCCGGACCGGACGCGGCTGGCCCAGGTCGTCGCCGCCGTCCGGGCCCGCCGCAGCCTCGACGAGCTCGACGGCTGGATCGCCGGCCTCGGCGCGGCTCACCTGCGCTCGGGGGAGGAGATGCACGCCCGTTTCGGGCACGTGCCCGGTGCGCTCGCGCGCAGCGTCGAGGTGGCCCAGGAGTGCGCCTTCGCCCTGCGCAAGGTCTCCCCGCGGCTGCCGCGCCACCACGTCCCCCCGGGGTGGACCCCGATGGACTGGCTGCGGGAGCTCGTCCGGCGCGGCATGCCGGTCCGCTACCCGCACGCGACGCCCGAGCACCATGCCCGGATCGAACGGGAGCTGGCCGTCATCGAGGAGAAGGACTTCCCCGGCTACTTCATCATCGTCCACGACATCGCGGCGTTCGCCCGCTCGCGCGGCATCCTCCACCAGGGCCGGGGATCGGCCGCCAACTCGGCCGTCTGCTACGCCCTGGGCATCACCGCCGTCGATTCGATCTACTACGACCTGCCCTTCGAGCGCTTCCTCGCGACGACCCGGGAGGAGGAGCCGGACATCGACATCGACATCGACTCCGACCGCCGCGAGGAGGTCATCCAGTGGGTGTACGGGCGCTACGGCCGGCTCAATGCCGCGCAGGTCGCGAACGTCATCACCTACCGGCCCCGCTCGGCGGTGCGGGACGTGGCCAAGGCGCTCGGCCACTCCACGGGCCAGCAGGACGCGTGGAGCAAGACCATCGACGCGTGGACCGGGGTCGTCGCGGGCGAGGTCGAGATCCCCGCGCCCGTCGTCGACCTCGCCGAGCAGCTCCTCGGCGCCCCGCGTCACCTGGGGATCCACTCCGGCGGGATGGTCCTCACCGACCGTCCCGTGAGCGAGGTCTGCCCCATCGAGCCGGCGCGGATGGAGGACCGGACGATCCTGCAGTGGGACAAGGACGACTGCGCCTGGATGGGCCTGGTGAAGTTCGACCTGCTCGGGCTGGGGATGCTCGGGTGCATCCAGCACACCTTCGACCACCTCGCGCGGCACCTGGGCGAGGCGTGGACCCTCCAGCGGATCCCGAAGGAGGAGGCCGGGGTCTACGACATGCTGTGCCGGGCCGACTCGATCGGCGTCTTCCAGGTCGAGAGCCGGGCCCAGATCGGCACCCTGACCCGGTTGCTGCCGAGGTGCTTCTACGACCTCGTCGTCGAGATCGCGCTCATCCGTCCCGGCCCGATCCAGGGCGGGGCGATCCACCCGTACATCCGCCGCCGGACGGGGGAGGAGCCGATCACCTACCTCCACCCCTCGCTCGTGCCGGTCCTCGAGCGGACCCTGGGGGTGCCGCTGTTCCAGGAGCAGCTCATGCAGATGGCGATCGCCGTCGGCAACTGCTCGGCCGACGACGCCGACCTGCTGCGCCGTGCGATGGGGTCCAAGCGCGGGATCGAGAAGATCGCGACCCTGCGCGAGCAGCTGTTCGCCGGCATGGCCGAGAACGGGATCACCGGGGAGCTCGCCGACGAGCTGTACGCCAAGATCGAGGCGTTCGCGAACTTCGGGTTCGCCGAGAGCCACGCCCTCAGCTTCGGCCTGCTCGTCTACGCGAGCAGCTGGCTCAAGCTCCACGTGCCCGCCGCGTTCCTCGCCGGCCTGCTGCGCAGCCAGCCGATGGGGTTCTACTCGCCCCAGACGCTCGTCGCCGACGCCCGCCGCCACGGGGTCGAGGTCCGGTCCCCGTGCATCAACCGCTCCGGCGTCCACGCCGACCTCGAACCGCTGGACGGCGCCCCGCGGTGGGCGGGCGAGCCGGAGGTCGACATCGAGGCCGGCGCGGGGGCATGGGGCTTCGTCGCTCCGACGGGGGAGCCGACGTGCACGCTGGAGCAGCAGCCCCCGGTCCCCGCGTTCGACCGGGCGGGGCCTGCCGGGAGGCCGCCGGACCTGGCGCGGCACCGACGGGACGGGAACCTCGCCGTGCGGCTCGGGCTGGCGTCGGTGACCTCCCTCGACGTCGCGACCGCCGAGCGGATCGTCGCCGCGCGTGAGGAGGGCGGGGACTTCACGAGCCTGGTCGACCTCACGCGGCGGGTGGCGCTGAGCGCGCCGCAGGTCGAGGCGCTCGCCACCGCGGGCGCGTTCGACGTCTTCGGTCTCGGCCGGCGGGAGGCCCTGTGGGGGGCCGGGCGCGCGGCGCTCGAGCGGCCCGGGCAGCTCGAGCTCGACCTGCCCGACCTCCTCGCCCCGCCCCTGCCGGCGATGTCACCGGCCGAGGAGACGGTCGCAGACCTGTGGTCGACCGGCGTCGCGACGGGGGAGCACCCGGTCGCCCACGTCCGGGCCGAGCTCGACGCGCGCGGGGTCGTCCGGGCGGTCGACCTGCCCGGGGTCGAGAGCGGACGGCGGATCTGCGTCGCCGGGGTCGTCACCCACCGGCAGCGCCCGGCGACCGCCGGTGGCGTGACCTTCGTCAACCTCGAGGACGAGACGGGGATGATCAACGTCATCTGCTCGGTCGGGGTCTACGACCGGCACCGTCCGGTCTCGCGCACGGCTGCGGCCATGGTCGTGCGGGGGATCCTCGAGCAGCGGGACGGGGCGGTCAACCTCCTCGCCGACCGGATCGATGAGCTCCGGCTGCGGGCGCCGACCCGGTCGAGGAACTTCCGGTGAGGGGACGGCTCCGGTGGTCAGCGCCGACCGACGAGCCGCAGCGCGAGGGCGGCGTACGTCGTCCCGATCTCCTCGGGTGTGTGCGCCGCGCCGGGGTGGTACCAGCGGGCGACGTCGACCGCCATCGACAGGACCGCCCGGGCCGTGACCGCCGGGTCGGCACCCGCGCCGAGGTCGAACTCCCCCGCGGCCACGCCGTCCCGAACGACCCCGGCGACGACCGCGTCGATCCGGCGCCGGAGGTCGACGACCTCCCGGCGGTGCTCGGGGGAGAGGTGGGTGAACTCGTACTGGACGATCCGGGCGACGCGGTACTGCTCGGCGTGCCAGCGGGCGAAGACCTCGACGACCTCCGCCAGCGCCTCCGACGGGCTGCTCGCCCGCTCGACCGCACCCTCGAGGTGGTCGAGCACGGCGGTGTGCCCCTCGAGGCTCAGCTGGAAGAGGAGGTCCTCCTTGCTCGTGAAGTGGACGTACACCCCGGCCGGGGACAGACCGGCGCGCGAGGCGATGTCACGGGTGGTCGTCGCGTGGAAGCCCTTGTCGGCGAAGGCGGACGCCGCGGCCTCGAAGAGGCGCGAGACGGTGGGGGCGACGGGAGACCGGGACACGGTTGACAGCATGCAACCGTCGCCGGACACTAAGCAAGCGCTTACCCGTTCCCCGCCTGGAGGATGCTCACATGCCCCGCAACGTCTACACGGAGGACCACGAGGCCTTCCGTTCGTCCGTCCGCGAGTTCATCGACCGTCACATGCGCCCCCGTGCGGAGGTGATGATCCGCGACAAGACGATCCCGCGGGAGATCTGGAAGGCCGCGGGCGACATGGGCCTGTTCGGCCTCGACATCCCCGAGGAGTTCGGCGGCGCCGGCGCCGAGGACTACCGCTTCAACGCCATCGCGGCCGAGGAGTACGCGAAGTTCACCGCCGCGACGGCCACCTGCTTCGGCATCCACGCCGACGTCTGCCCCCCGTACCTCGTCGACCTCGGCACGCAGGAGCAGAAGGAGAAGTGGCTGCCCGGCATCGCCTCCGGCGAGCTCATCTGCGCCATCGCGATGACCGAGCCGTCGGGCGGGTCGGACCTCGCCGCGCTGAAGACGACCGCCGTCAAGGACGGTGACCACTACATCGTCAACGGCAGCAAGACGTTCATCACGAACGGCTACCAGTGCGACCTCGCGATCGTCGCCGTCCGCACCGACCCGAGCAAGGGCGCCAAGGGCATCAGCCTGCTCATGCTCGAGGACGGCATGGAGGGCTTCAGCAAGGGCCAGAAGCTGGACAAGGTCGGCCAGGAGGAGTCGGACACCTCCGAGCTCTTCTTCGACAACGTCAAGGTCCCGGTCGAGAACCTCATCGGGGAGGAGGGCATGGGCTTCATCGCGATGATGCAGCGCCTGGCCCAGGAGCGCATCGGCTGTGCGGTCGCGAACGTCGCGCACGCCAAGCAGATCCTCGCCGAGACGATCGACTACACGAAGGAGCGCAAGGCCTTCGGTCAGCCGATCGGCAGCTTCCAGCACAACAAGTTCAAGATCGCCGAGCTCGTGACGAAGATCGAGGTCGCCGAGGCGTACATCGACGACTGCGTCGAGGCGCACGCCAACGGCAAGCTCACGCCGATCGACGCCGCGAAGGCCAAGTGGTACAGCTCGGACACGCAGGGCGAGATCCTCGACCACTGCGTCCAGCTCTACGGCGGCTACGGCTTCATGAACGAGTACCGGGTCGCCCGCGCCTGGCGCGACGCCCGCGTCACCCGTATCTGGGCCGGCTCGAACGAGATCATGAAGGAGCTCATCGGCCGCGACCTCGGCCTCTGACGAACGACGCAGCGGAGGTTGGCGGCGAGGTACGAGCCGCCGGCTGTAGCGCAGAAGGGCCCCGCTCCGGAAGGAGCCGGGCCCTTCTGCGTGGGTGGGCGGGTCAGTCGAGCGGACCACCAGCGACGTAGATGACCTGGCCGGAGACGAAGCCGGCCTCCTCGGAGCAGAGGAAGGAGATCGTCGCGGCGATGTCCGCCGGTTGGCCGACGCGCTGCACCGGGATCGCCTTGGCGCTCGCCTCGATGAAGTCCTCGAAGGACATGCCGATCCGCTCGGCGGTGGCGGCCGTCATGTCGGTCTGGATGAAGCCGGGGGCGACGGCGTTCGCGGTGATCCCGAACTTGCCGAGCTCGAGCGCGAGCGTCTTCGTGAAGCCCTGCATGCCCGCCTTGGCCGCGGAGTAGTTCGCCTGGCCGCGGTTGCCCTGGGCCGAGGACGAGGAGAGGTTGACGATGCGGCCGTACTTCTCCTTCGTCTGGAACGCCTGGACGGCCTTCGTCATGAGGAAGGCGCCCTTGAGGTGGACGTTCATCACGGCGTCCCAGTCGTCCTCGGTCATCTTGAACAGGAGGTTGTCGCGGATGATCCCGGCGTTGTTGACGAGGATCGTGGGCGCGCCGAGCTCCTCGGCGACGCGGGCGACGGCCTGCTCGACCTGCTCCGCGTCCGCGACGTCGCACCCGACGGCGATCGCCCGGCCGCCGGCGGCGGTGATGGTCTCGACGGCGCCCGCGCAGGCGCTCTCGTCGAGGTCGAGAACGGCGACGGCGTGACCGTCGGCGGCCAGACGCTGGGCCGTGGCCGCGCCGATGCCGCGGGCCGCTCCGGTGACGATCGCCACACGCTGGGTGCTCATCCTGGGTGTCCTCTCGGTGGTCCTGCGCCGCCCGCCGCGCGGCGGGGCGCTCGATCCACGATCCTAGGGGTTGTCGGTTTGCCTGCCCCGGCTGCCTGTCGCGAGGATGGACCCTCCCGCACAAGGAGGACCACCCACGTGGAGATCTGGCCCGGCAACCCCTACCCCCTCGGGGCGACCTACGACGGCACCGGGGTGAACTTCGCGCTGTTCACCGAGGTTGCCGAGCGCGTCGAGCTGTGCCTCGTGGGGCGCCGCGGCGACGAGACGCGGGTGACGCTGCCCGAGGTCGACGGCTTCGTCCACCACGGCTACATCCCGGGCATCCTCCCGGGCCAGCGGTACGGCTTCCGTGTCCACGGTCCGTTCGACCCCGGCGCCGGCCACCGCTGCGACCCCAGCAAGCTCCTGCTGGACCCGTACGCGAAGGCGATCGACGGGGAGATGCCGTACCACCCGTCGCTCTTCTCCTACGACCCCGACGCACCAGGGGAGGCGGCCGGTCTGTCGCTGGCCGAGACCCCGCGCGACAGCCTGGGGCACACCCTCATGTCGGTCGTCACCAACCCGTTCTTCGACTGGGGCCAGGACCGCCACCCCCGGCACGAGTACCACAACAGCGTCATCTACGAGGCGCACGTGCGCGCGATGACGATGAACCACCCCGACGTGCCGCCGGACCTGCGGGGGACGTACGCCGGCATCGCCCACCCGGCGATCATCGACCACCTCACGGCGCTCGGTGTCACGGCGATCGAGCTCATGCCCGTCCACCAGTTCGTCAACGACTTCACGCTCCAGGACAAGGGCCTGAGCAACTACTGGGGCTACAACACGATCGGCTTCTTCGCCCCGCACAACGGCTACGCCGCCTTCGGCACCCGCGGCGAGCAGGTCCTCGAGTTCAAGGGCATGGTCAAGGCCCTGCACGAGGCCGGCATCGAGGTCATCCTCGACGTCGTCTACAACCACACGGCCGAGGGCAACCACCTGGGGCCGACGCTGTGCTTCCGGGGCATCGACAACGCCGCCTACTACCGCCTCACCGACGACAAGACGCACTACTACGACACGACGGGGACGGGCAACAGCCTCCTCATGCGCCACCCGCACGTCCTGCAGCTCATCATGGACTCGCTGCGGTACTGGGTGACCGAGATGCACGTCGACGGCTTCCGCTTCGACCTCGCGGCGACGCTCGCCCGCCAGTTCCACGAGGTCGACCGTCTGTCGGCCTTCTTCGACCTCGTCCAGCAGGACCCGATCGTCAGCCAGGTCAAGCTCATCGCCGAGCCGTGGGACGTCGGCGAGGGCGGCTACCAGGTCGGCAACTTCCCGCCCCTGTGGACCGAGTGGAACGGGAAGTACCGCGACACGGTCCGCGACTTCTGGCGCGGGGAGGGCGCCACCCTCGGTGAGTTCGCCAGCCGCCTCACGGGCTCGAGCGACCTCTACGAGCACAACGGCCGCAAGCCGATCGCCTCGATCAACTTCGTCACCGCTCACGACGGCTTCACCCTCCGGGACCTCGTGTCGTACAACGAGAAGCACAACGAGGCCAACGGCGAGGACAACAACGACGGGGAGTCCCACAACCGCTCGTGGAACTGCGGCGCGGAGGGGGAGACCGGCGACCCGGAAGTCCGCGCGCTCCGGCTGCGTCAGCAGCGGAACATTCTCGCGACCCTGTTCTTCTCCCAGGGCGTCCCGATGCTCCTGCACGGCGACGAGGTCGGCCGCACCCAGGGCGGGAACAACAACGTCTACTGCCAGGACAACGAGATCTCGTGGATGGACTGGGAGCTGGACGAGGAGCAGACCGAGCTGCTCGCGTTCACCCGCCGGGTCCTCGAGCTGCGCCGCGACCACCCCGTCTTCCGCCGACGCCGCTTCTTCGCCGGGGCCGCGGACCACGGCGGGGAGAGCGAGGTCCGAGACATCGAGTGGTTCACCCCCTCGTGCGAGCACATGACGGACGACGACTGGTCGAACGGCTACGCCCGCGCTCTCATGGTCTTCCTCTACGGCGAGGCGATCCCCGAGCCGGACCCGCGCGGCAACGCCATCCGGGACGACAGCTTCCTGCTCGTCTTCAACGCCGGCCACGAGGCGACGACGTTCACGCTGCCCAGCGACGGATACGGCGCGCGGTGGGTCGTCGAGATCGACACCGCGGCCGACGTCGTCGCCGGCGACGAGCTCGCGCCCGGGGAGGAGATCGTCGCCCAGCCTCGGTCGTTCGTCCTCCTGCGCGCACCGCGCGAGGACGACGTCCGACCGCCGGCCGGGGCTGCCCAGCACGCTGCGGAGCACACGGCGCCATGAGCCGCCCCGCGCCCGGCCAGCCCTGCCCGGTCAGCACCTACCGGTTGCAGATGGGGCCGCAGCTCACGTTCGACGAGGCGGCTGCCGTGGCGCCCCGGCTCGCGGCTCTCGGCGTGAGCCACGTCTACCTCTCGCCGATCCTCGCCTCGGCGCCGGGCTCGACGCACGGGTACGACGTCGTCGACCCGACGCGGATCGACGAGGAGATGGGCGGGCGCGAGGGGTTCGAGAGGTTCGTCGCGGCCTGCCGGGGTGCGGGGCTCGGCATCGTCCTCGACATCGTCCCCAACCACGTCGCGACGCCCGTGCCGGCACACCTCAACCCGTCGTGGTGGGGGCTGCTGTCGGACGGGGAGGAGTCGGAGTACGCGTCGTGGTTCGACGTCGACCACGACGCGCACGACGGCCGGGTCCTCGTACCGATCCTCGGCGGGACCCCGCAGGAGGCCATCGACAACGGCGAGCTCGTCATCGACCGCGAGGGCGGTCCCGGGGGGACGCCCGTCCTGCGCTACCACGAGCACGTGCTCCCCGTGCGGCCCGAGACGCTCGACCTGCCCCTGCCGGAGCTCGTCGAGGCGCAGCCCTACCGCCTGGCGTTCTGGCGCACCGGCGACGCGGACCTCAACGTCCGCCGGTTCTTCAACGTCACCGATCTCGTCGGCGTGCGCGTCGAGGACCCGGAGGTCTTCGACGCCACCCACGCGCTCGTCGTCGAGCTCGTGCGCTCGGGCGCCGTCGACGGTCTGCGGATCGACCACCCGGACGGGCTCGCGGACCCGCAGGCCTACCTCGACCGGCTCGCCGAGGCGACCGGCGGCGTGTGGGTCGTCGTGGAGAAGATCCTCGAGGGTGAGGAGGAGCTGCCGCAGGCCTGGGCCTGCGAGGGCACCACGGGCTACGACACGATGACCCGCCTCGGGCAGCTGTTCTGCGACCCGGCGGCCGAGCCCGACCTCAGCGACCTGTGGCGCGCCATCGCCGGCGACGTGCGGCCGATCGACGCGTGGGTGGACGAGGCCAAGCGCGAGGTCGTCGACGGCGTCCTCCTGGCTGAGCGTCGTCGTCTCTCCCGGCGGCTCGCCGAGGTACTGCCCGAGCACGACCCTGACGCCCTGGAGCGGGTTGTCGTCGAGCTCCTCGTCAACGTCCACCGGTACCGGGCCTATGTCACCGCCGACGGGTCGATGACGGCGGACGCGCGGGGCGAGCTCGAGGCCGCCGCGCAACGGGCGACC
This sequence comes from Janibacter massiliensis, assembly GCF_900289115.1. GTDB lineage: Bacteria > Actinomycetota > Actinomycetes > Actinomycetales > Dermatophilaceae > Janibacter_A > Janibacter_A massiliensis. The sequence goes on from NZ_LT985196.1 coordinate 1,458,436, forward strand.
GACCGCCTCCAGCCCTCGGACCACCCGGCCGACGCCGATCTCGTCGCCGCCGTCGTCGAGGTCCTGTCCGGGTCGGCCTCGGGTGCCGACGTGGACGCCGCAGCCGACTGCGTCATCCGCTTCCAGCAGACCTGCGGCCCCGTCATGGCCAAGGGCGTCGAGGACACGACGTTCTACCGCTACCTGCGGGCCACCGGGCTCAACGAGGTCGGGGGCGACCCGGGGACGATCGGGATGGCCCCGCCGCGGTTCGCCGCGTACCTCGACCGGATCGCCGCGCGCTGGCCGAGGACGATGACGGCGCTGACGACCCACGACACCAAGCGCAGCGAGGACGTCCGGGCACGCCTGGTCTCCATGACCGAGGATCCCGCCGGCTGGGCCGAGTGGGTGGCGCGCGCCCGGGACCTCGGTGCGGCGTACCGCGGGAAGCGGCTCGACGCGTCGACGGAGTACCTCGTCTGGCAGACGCTCGTGGGGGCATGGCCGATCGACGCCCCGCGGATGCACGACTACCTCCGCAAGGCCGTGCGCGAGTCCGGGCGGCACTCGACGTGGATCGACGTCGACGAGGAGTACGAGTCGCAGGTCGCGGCATTCGTCGACGGGCTGCTCGACGACGACGCCGTGCGAGACCACGTCCGGTCGTGGGTCGACGCCCACGCCGAGGGCACGCGGGCGGTGATCCTGGGGCAGAAGCTCCTCCAGCTCATCGGCCCGGGTGTGCCGGACGTCTACCAGGGCACCGAGATCGTCTCCCTCACGCTCGTGGACCCGGACAACCGTCGGGACGTCGACCACGACGCGATCGCGGAGCGGCTGGAGCGGCTCGATCGCGGGGCCTTACCGGCCGATCTCGACGACGAGAAGCTCCGGCTCGCCGCGGCGGCGCTGCGCCTGCGCCGGGCCCACCCCGACTGGTTCGTCGGGCCGGACGCGATCACCGTGCACCCGACGTGCGACGGCGGGCACGCGGTCGCCCTCGCCCGCGGTGCGCACGACCGCGTCGAGGTGGTCGCCCTCGTGCGACGCCTCACGACGGCGCTCGCCGCCGACGGAGGGTCCGCCGACGCCGCGGTGGAGCTGCCCGAGGGTGGCTGGACCGACGTGCTCCGCCCGGGGGTCACGCACGCCGGGGGGCGGGTCCCGCTCGCGCGGGTGCTCGCCGACGGGCCCGTCGCGCTCCTGGTTCGGGAGGCCGCGCCGTGACGCTGCGCGTGTGGGCTCCCGACAGCTCGACCGTCGAGGCCCTCCTCGGTCCGCACGGCGAGCTGCGCCTGCCGATGGAGCGCGAGACGGGCGGGTGGTGGGCGCTCGAGATCCCGCCCGAGGCGCCGCGGTCCGACGGCGAGGTCGACTATGCGTTCTCCCTCGACGGTGGCGAGGCCCTGGCCGACCCGCGCAGCGCCTGGCAGCCCGCCGGGGTCGCCGGGCCGAGCCGGACGTTCGACGTCGCCCGCCACGCGTGGCAGGACAGCGGGTGGGCCGGTCCGCGGGACGGCCGCGGCATCCCCGGGGGCGTGATCTACGAGCTCCACGTCGGGACCTTCACCCCCGAGGGGACGCTGGACGCGGCGATCGGGCGGCTCGACCACCTCGTCGCCCTCGGCGTGGACGCGGTGGAGCTCATGCCGGTGGCCGGCGTCCCCGGTCGGTGGAACTGGGGCTACGACGGGGTCGCGCTCTGGGCCGTGCACGCCCAGTACGGCGGGCCCGCGGCGCTGCAGCGGTTCGTCGACGCCTGTCACGCCAGGGGTCTGGGCGTCATCCTCGACGTCGTCCACAACCACCTCGGCCCGAGCGGCAACCGGCTCGGGGAGTTCGGGCCGTACTTCACCGACGCGCACGTCACGCCGTGGGGCCCGGCGGTCAACCTCGACCAGCCCGGCTCTGCGGAGGTGCGGGCGTTCGTCATCGGCAGCGTCCTGCGCTGGTTCCGCGACTTCCACGTCGACGGGTTGCGGCTCGATGCCGTCCACGAGCTGCGGGACGACTCGGAGCGGCACGTCCTCGCCGAGATGGCCGACGCCGTCGCGGAGCTCTCGGAGGAGCTGGGCCGTCCGCTCGACCTCATCGCCGAGTCGGACGTGAACGACCCGCGCACCGTGATGCCCACGACCTTCGGCGGGCTCGGGATGTCGGCGCAGTGGGCCGACGACGTCCACCACGCCCTCCACGTCGTCGCGACGGGGGAGACGCAGGGCTACTACGGTGACTTCGCCGGTCGGAACGACACGTGGCCCGAGGGGGGGTCGCTGTCGGTCCTGGCGAAGGTGCTGACCGAGGTCTTCCTCCACGACGACCGGTGGTCGTCTTTCCGCGGCGCCCGGTGGGGGCATCCGGTCGATCGCAGCGCGACGTCGGGCCACCGCTTCGTCGCGTACGCCCAGACCCACGACCAGGTCGGCAACCGGGCGACGGGGGACCGCATCGGGCACCACGGAGACACCGGGCGCCTGGCGGCGGTGACGGCGCTCTACGTCCTCTCGCCGTTCACCCCGATGGTCTTCATGGGCGAGGAGTGGGGCGCGAGCACACCGTTCCAGTTCTTCACCGACTTCGACGACCCGGAGCTCGCCGAGGCGGTCCGCACCGGGCGCCGGGCCGAGTTCGCCTCGCACGGGTGGGCCGCCGAGGACGTGCCGGACCCCCAGGACCCGGTCACCCGCGACGCCTCGACCCTGCGGTGGGAGGAGATCGAGCAGGAGCCGCACCGTTCGCTGCTGGCCTGGCACCGCGTGCTCATCGCCCTGCGCCGCTCGCACCCCGACGCGGCCGACGGGGATCTCGCGGCGACGAGCTGCGTGTTCGACGAGGACGCCGGCTGGTTCGTCATGCGGCGCGGGTCGGTCCACGTCGTCTGCGGGTTCGGTGAGGGACGGCAGGAGGTGGACGTCGCCGGGGTGCGCCACGAGCTCACCGGCTGGGGTGAGCGCTCGGTCGACGCCGCGACCGGCCGGGTGCTCATCGACGGCGCGGGCGTCGCCGTCGTCGAGGTCGGGTGAGCCCGCTCGATCAGCTGCGCGCCGGACGACTGCCACGCCGGCTCACCCAGCTGTTCATCGGCCTCTGGCTCTACGGCACGGCCATGGGGATGCTCGTCCGCTCGCACACCGGGCTCGACCCGTGGGACGTGCTCCACGAGGGCGTCGCCCACCGGGTTCCGCTCTCGTTCGGGACGGTCGTCATCCTCACCGGTGCCGTCGTGCTCCTCCTGTGGTGGCCGCTGCGCCAGTGGCCGGGCGCCGGGACGATCGCCAACGTCCTCGTCATCGGGATCGCGACGGATGCCACGCTCGCGGCCCTGCCCGACGCGACCGGGCTCCTCGACCGCGTCGCGCTGCTCGTCGGGGGGATCGTCCTCAACGGGTTCGCCGGGGCCGTGTACATCGGCACCCAGCTCGGTCCGGGACCACGGGACGGGTTGATGACCGGGCTCGCCGCACGGACGGGCGCGAGCCTCCGCCTCGTGCGGACGGGGCTGGAGCTGACGGTGCTGGCCATCGGTGCGGCGCTCGGCGGGACGGTCGGGATCGGGACGCTGCTGTACGCCGTGACGATCGGTCCGGTCATCCAGGCGTTCCTGCCGTGGACGACGGTGCAGCTTCCCGTGCGTCCCGGATCAGCCGACGACCCCCAGGGCGAGGGGTAGCACGGCGTCGGCACCGGCGCGTCGCAGCGCCCGGCCCGCGACGGTGATGCTCCATCGCGAGTCGACGAGGTCGTCGACGAGGAGGACCGGACCGTTGCCGGCCACCGCGGACGCCAGCTCCGGTCCCACGGCGAACCGGTCCCAGACCCCGGCAAGGCGGTAGGCGCTGTTGCCGCCCCGCTCACCGACGGGACCGCCGTCGACGAGATCGAGGGCCCCGTGGAACGGCAGCCGACCGATCTCGGCGATCGACCGCGCGAGGTGGTCGACGAGGACGGGGTGCCGGCGCGAGGGCATCGCGACGACCCCCGTCGGTCGCTCCGTCCAGCCCCAGGTCGCCAGCACCTCCACGCACGCGCGCACGAGACGGTCGGGAACCGGGCCGTCGTCGCCCTGGACGAGCTCGCGCACGGGCCCGCCCCAGCCGATGTCGGAGGTCCGGGCGAGCACCCGCCCCGGCTCGCACCGTTCCGCCGGGGCGATCGACCCCTTCACGGGGACGCCGAGCCGGTCCATGCCGGTGGGCCAGGTCGTTCGCGGGTCGATCTCCACCCCGGGCCGGTCGATCCGCGCCCGCACCCCCTCGAGGGCCGCTGCGTCGACGTCCGTGGGGAACCACGTCCCCGCGCACACGTCGCACCGGCCGCAGTCCCGCGGGTCGGGGTCGTCGAGGCATTCCTGGAGGAAGGCCATCCGGCAGCGGCCACCCCGCTCGTAGGCGAGCATCGCCTCGGCCTCGTCCGTGCGCGCCCGGGCGACCCGTGCGTACCGCCCCGCGTCGTACGTCCAGGGACGGCCCGTGGCGGTCCACCCGCCCTGGACCCTCGTCACGGCACCGTCCACGTCGAGCACCTTGAGCAGGAGCTCGAGGCGGGTGCGACGGATGTCGACGACGGTCTCGAGCCGCGGCACTGACAGCGCTCCGGAGGCGGAGGCCAGGGCGGTGAGGACCGCGTCGGCCTGCTCCTGCCGGGGCATCGAGGCGGAGGCGAAGTGCGCCCAGATGCGCTCCTCGTCGGTCGTCGGCAGGAGAACGACGTCAGCCCGGTCCGTGGCCCGTCCGGCGCGGCCGACCTGCTGGTAGTAGGCGACCGCCGACGACGGTGCGCCGAGATGGACGACGAACCCGAGGTCGGGCTTGTCGAAGCCCATCCCGAGCGCGCTCGTGGCGACGAGCGCCTTGACCCGGTTCTCCCGCAGGTCGTCCTCGAGCCGCTCCCGGTCCTCCGGCGCGGTCCGCCCCGTGTACGCGAAGACGGGCAGGCCCGTCTCGGCGAGCGCGGCGGCCGTGTCGTCCGCGGCCTGCACGGTGAGGGTGTAGACGATCCCGCTCCCGGGCAGGTCCGCCAGGTGGGTGCGCAACCAGGCGATGTGTTCCTCGGCACCCGCGCGACGGGCCACGCCGAGCCGGAGGCTGTCGCGCGCGAGGGATCCCCGGATCGTCCGCACGCGCTCGCCGCCCGCGCCGAGCTGCTCCTCGACGTCCGCCACGACGCGGGCGTTCGCCGTCGCCGTCGTCGCCAGCACCGGGGTCCCCTCGGGCAGCCGCGTCAGGAGGTCCCGGATGCGGCGGTAGTCCGGCCGGAAGTCGTGCCCCCAGTCGCTGATGCAGTGCGCCTCGTCGACGACGACGAGCCCGCACCGCTCGACGAGCGCGGGCAGCTGCTCGTCCCGGAACGCCGGGTTGTTGAGCCGTTCGGGGCTGACGAGGAGGACGTCGACCTCGTCCCGGTCGAGCGCGGTGCGGATCTCGCCCCATGCCTGCCCGTTCGCCGAGCTGATCGAGACCGCCCGCACGCCGGCCCGCTCCGCCGCCGCGACCTGGTCGCGCATGAGGGCGAGCAGCGGAGAGACGATGAGCGCCGGCCCGGCCCCCGCCTGGCGGCGCAGCCGGGCGGCCACGAAGTACACCGCCGACTTGCCCCATCCCGTCCGCTGGACGACGAGCACGCGGGAGCGGTCGTCGACGAGGGCCGTGATCGCGTCGAGCTGGCCGTCGCGGAAGGTCGCGTCCCCCCGGCCGACGAGGCGACGCAGGACGGCCGTCGCGCGCTCGGCGGTGGGCAGGGTCTCGGTCTCGGTCACGACCGCCAACCTACGGAGCCCCACCGACATCGCCCCCACCCGACAGGGGAGACTGGGCACCATGACCGACGATGCGACCCCCACCGGTGCCGTGACGAGCGTCGACATCTCGCTCCGCTGGAGCGACATGGACGCCTACGGCCACGTGAACAACGTCCAGTACCTCCGGTTCCTCGAGGACACCCGCATCGAGGCCATCGGCCGCTGGTTCGGGGAGAGCAGCTCGACGTCCATCCTCGACACGGGGATCCTCGTCGCCCGGCAGGAGATCGAGTACCGCGAGCCGGTCGTGCTGCGGCGGGAGCCGGTCGTCGTCGACGTGTGGGTCACGCGCGTGGGTGGCAGCAGCGTCGACCTCGGGTACGTCCTCCACGACAACGGTGCGACGACCGGTGGCGAGCGAGCCGTGCACGCCCTCGCCGCGACGACGATGGTGCAGGTGGACCTGCGGACGAGCCGGCCGAAGGCGTTCGACGAGGGGCAGCGCGAGGTCCTCGAGCGTCACCTCGGTCCCGAGGTCCCGTTCCGGAAGCGCGGCTGACGGAGGTGGCGGTCGAGCTCGCGGATGCCGAGGCGGCGGCCGACCTGCGCACCTACCTCGAGCGTGCCCGCCGGTTCGACCCCGAGGGCGCGGCACGGCTCCAGAGCACCCCGACGGCGCTCGCGGTGTGGACCTGCGCCCGGCCGGGCTCCGGCCTGCTCGGCGAGGGCGTCGTCCTCGGGCTTCGGGTCCTCCCGCTCGCGGCCGCCCCCGCGGCCCCGGTCGACGAGTGCCACCCGATCGGCGCGCTCCTCGACCGGCTCGCCCGCCCCGAGAACGGCACCCGGCTGCCGATGCCGCCCGCGCCCGTGTCGCCGCCGTGGGCAGCGATCACCCCGCCGCGCGGCGGATGGACGCTCGAGGGCGCCGCACGGCTCGGGGCGCTGGGGGACGACATCGCGGGCGCCGTGCGCGCCCTGGGGTTCGCCGCTGCCGACGACGAGGTCGTCCTCGCCTCGGCGGGGGTCTGGCACCGCGTCTCGACCCGCACCGGCCACGTCCTCACCCGCTGATCCGTACCCTCGAGCCGTGGCCGACGACCCGACCCGCAGCGCCCCGGACCTCGTGGGGCTCGACGACGCCGCGCTCGCCGCGGCGCTCGTCGGCCAGGCTGCGGCGCGTGCCGCCCGGATGCGCGCCGAGGGGGTCTCCGCGCGCACGAAGGAGAACCTCGCGGACCTCGTCACCGAGGCGGACGTGGCCGCCGAGCGGCTCGTCGTCGACGCCCTCACCCGGCTGCGGCCCGAGGACGGGGTCGTCGGCGAAGAAGGGACCACGCGTCCGTCCCGCAGCGGACGGACGTGGGTGATCGACCCGGTCGACGGAACCTACAACTTCGCCACCGGCACCCTCTACTGGTGCAGCGCGCTCGCCCTGCGGGACGCCGACGGGGTGCTCGTCGGGGCGGTGGAGCACCGCGGTGCAGGGGAGTCCTGGCTCGCCGTCCGGGGCGCGGGGACCTTCGAGAGGGGCGTCGCGGTGCCCCCGCTCGAGGACGCACCCCTGTCCGCAGTGTGCCTCGCGACCTACCTCCATCCGGCACGGATCGCCGACCCGTCGATCCGGGAGCCGTGGCTCGCAGCGACCCGCGGAGCGGCGACGATGCGGATGCTCGGCTCGGGGTCGTGCGAGCTCGCCGCCGTCGCGGCCGGGCGGATCGGTGCCTGGGCGCAGCCGGACGTGCTCGAGTGGGACTGGCTGCCCGGCAAGGCGCTCGTCGAGGGTGCCGGGGGATCGACCGACGTCGTCGACGTCGCAGGTCATCCGTGGCACCTGGCGGGCACCCCCAGCGCCGTCGCCGACCTCCGGCGCGCCCTCGAGGCCGGCTGATCCTCAGCGCAACGGTGCGCCGCGCTCGGCGAGCACGTCCGCGAGGACCTCGATCCGGTCGCTGACGATCCCGTCGACACCGAGGTCCAGCAGGCGGTGCATCTCGTCGCGGTCGTCGATGGTCCACACGTGGACGTGCCGCCCCGCCGCGTGGGCCCGGCGCACGAGGCGGTCCGTCACCAGCTCGATCGTCAGCGGCCGCCCGCCGCGCAGCGGGATCCGCTGGTGGGTCGGGATCTGCAGGGCGAGCGCGGGGGAGCGCAGCCACCGGTCGAGCAGCCGGGGCGTCAGCCGCGTGACGCCGACCCCGATCGGCCCGGCCGAGGTCGCGACCCGCGGCCCGAGGGCGGCGCGCACCCGCCGCAGCCGGCGGTCGGAGAACGAGGCGACGCACACCCGGTCGAGCGCGTCGTGACGCCGGAGGCAGTCCACGAGCGGGTCGACGGCGCGGTCGTCCTTGACATCGACGTTGAAGCGGGCGTCGGGGAGCTCCTCGAGCACGGCGTCCATGGTCGGCACGGGTTCGCCGCCGACGGATGCCTCGCGCACCCGCGACCACGGCAGGTCCGCGATCGCGCCGGCGCGATCGGTGACCCGGTCGAGGACGGTGTCGTGGAAGGCGACGAGCGTCCCGTCGGCCGTCGCATGGACGTCCGTCTCGAGGTACCGGTAGCCGAGGTCGACCGCCGTCCGGAAGGCCGCGAGGGTGTTCTCCCGTCCGGCGTTGGCCGGATGGAGCGCGCCCCCGCGGTGCGCCAGCCCGATCGGACCGGCGGTCTCGAACCACGGGTGGTCCTCCGCCCGCCGGGGGTACGACGTCGCCGGTCGGCTCATTCCCGCCGGACCCAGACCGTGACGTCGGTGCCGACGTGCGCCGGGCCCTGGGCCGTCCCGGTGTCCGAGCGCAGGAGCACCTCGCCGTCGGGCAGGTCCACGGGTTCGGCGCCCAGGTTCGTCACGCCGAGGACGACCCCGTCCGGGCAGGCGTGCTCGTAGGCGACGACGTCCGGGCCGAGATCGAGCGGCGTGATCGCCGCCGAGCCGAGCCCGGTCTCCCGCCGGATCCGCAGCGCGGCCCGGTACATCTCGTACGTCGTCCCAGCGACCCCGCGCTGCCGGTCGACGGCGAGGTCGCGGTACTCGTGCGGCTGGGGCAGCCACGACGCCCCGCTCGGGCTGAACCCCAGAGCCGGCGCGTCCGCCTCCCAGGCCATGGGGACCCGGCAGCCGTCCCGACCGGCGTCCGTCCCTCCGCTGCGCTCGAAGATCGGGTCCTGCCGGACCTCGGGGGGCAGGTCCATCGCCTCGGGGAGACCGAGCTCCTCGCCCTGGTAGAGGTAGGCCGCCCCGGGCAGGGACAGGACGAGCAGGGTCGCCGCGCGTGCCCGGGCGAGCCCCGCGACCGGGTCGGGCCTCGGATCGCCAGGACCGATCCCCTGCGGCCGGGGCGTGCCCGGGGGCAGGCCGAGCCGCGAGGCGTGCCGGACCACGTCGTGGTTGCTCAGCACCCACGTCGCCGACGCCCCCACCGACGACGTGGCTGCGAGCGAGTCGGCGATCGTCGTCCGCAGGTGCTCCGCCCGCCACGGGCACTCGAGGATGTCGAAGTTGAAGGCCTGGTGGAACTCGTCCGGGCGGATGTACCGGGCGGCCCGCTCGGCGGGCGTCACCCACGCCTCGGCGCACATGATCCTGGCCGGCTCGCCACGGGCGTCCAGGAGCGCCCGCCACCGACGGTAGATCTCGTGGACCCCGTCCTGGTCGAAGTACGGAGCCTGCTCGACCGAGCCCGCGACGACGGCCGGGGCGTCGGGGAAGTCGGGCAGGCCCTCGGCCTTGACGAGCGAGTGCGCGACGTCGACCCGGAAGCCGGCGACGCCGCGGTCGAGCCAGAAGTCGATGATCGACTCGAACTCCGCCCGGACCTGCGGATGCTCCCAGTTGAGGTCGGGCTGCGTCGTGTCGAAGAGGTGGAGGTACCACTGCTCCGGCGCGCCGTCGGGACCCGTGAGTCGGGTCCACGCCTGCCCGCCGAAGACCGAGCGCCAGTCGTTCGGTGGCTGGGCCCCGTCGGGGCCCTTCCCGTCGCGGAAGACGTATCGCTCGCGCGCCGGGCTGCCGGGCGGGCTGGCGAGCGCCTCGCGGAACCACGGGTGCTCGGAGGAGGTGTGGTTCGGGACGAGGTCGACGATGACCTTGATCCCCAGCTCCGCGGCCTCGCGCAGCACGGCGTCGACGTCCGCCAGCGTGCCGAAGACCGGGTCGACGTCGCGGTAGTCGGCGACGTCGTACCCCGCGTCGTGCTGCGGCGAGCGGTAGAACGGCGAGAACCACACGGCGTCGACGCCCAGCTCGACGAGGTGGGGCAGCCGGGCCGCGATGCCTCGCAGGTCGCCTATCCCGTCCCCGTCGGCGTCCGCCCAGGACCGCGGGTACACCTGATAGATGACCGCGTCCCGCCACCAGTCGCTCACAGCTGCACCCCCTCGGGCAGGCCCGGCGCCGGCCCGTCGTCGGTCGTGTTGACGAGCATCGTCGCCGCCCGGTCGAAGTACTCGGCCATGAGCGCCTTGTCCTCGGCGCCGATGTCGAGCCGGTCGAGCGAGGCGAGCATGTGCGCCATCCACCGGCGTCGCATGTCGGGGGACACGGCGAACGGCATGTGCCGCAGGCGCAGCCGCGGGTGGCCCCGTCGCTCGGAGTAGGTCCGCGGTCCGCCGAAGTACTGCTCGAGGAAGAGCAGCAGCCGCTCCTGCGCGGGGGCGAGGTCCTCCTCGGGGTACAGCGCCCGGAGCGGCTCGTCCGTGGCGACGCCCTCGTAGAACCCGCGGACGAGGGCGACGAAGGTCTCGTGGCCGCCGACACGGTCGTAGAGCTCCCGAGGGTCGGGTGCCTGGCTCATGCGGGTCCTCCGGTGGACGTGGACGTGGTCGGTGGGGCGAAGGCCGGGGGCCCGGCGATGCCGGCGGCGTCGAGAGCCTCCTTGCACCGTCGGCGGATCGCGCGCTGGACGCCCCAGTGCTTGTCGGGGAGGCACTTGGCCAGCACCCGGATCGTCACCGTGCCGCCGCCGACGGCCTCGACCCCGAGCACCTCGGGCTCCTCGATGAGCAGCTCCCCCCAGGTACCGTCGGTGGCCAGGTCGTGGACCACGGCGCCGACGACGTCGATCGCCTCGTCGATGTCGGCCTGGTACGACACGGGGACGTCGACGAGGGCGGTGGACCACCCCTGGCTGCGGTTGGCGATCCGGACGATCTCGCCGTTGCGGACGTACCAGATGACCCCGTTGGCGTCCCGCAGTCGCGTCACCCGCAGCGACACCTCCTCGACGGTGCCGATCGCCTCGCCGGTGTCGATGACGTCGCCGACCCCGTACTGGTCCTCGAGCATCATGAACACCCCGGCGAGGAAGTCCTTGACGAGGGACTGGGCGCCGAATCCGAGAGCCACGCCCGCCACGCCCGCGGAGGCGAGCAGGGGGCGCAGCGGCACCCCGAGCAGGTCGAGGATCGTGAGGATCGCGATCGATCCGATGACGAACGTGACGATGCTCCGCAGGAGGGAGCCCATCGTCAGGGTCCGCTGACGGGCTCGCTCCGAGACCTCGAGGCCCAGCGTGCCGCGTCCGCCCCCGTCGCTCCGGTGCTCGGTGCTCCGGCGCACGGCCTGGTCGACGACCCGGCGGATGGCACCGACGGCGAAGGCCCGGGCGACGAGGGCGACGACGGCCACGACGACGATCCGCGCAGGCGTCGATCCGCCCCACCGCTGGAGCTCCTCCAGGGTGGCGCCGAGGCTGACGGCCCCGATCACGTCGTCGCGTCCCGCTCCTGCGCGCGCAGGGCTCGGGTCACCGCGTCACGCTTCTCCGCGACGAGCCGTCGCAGGCCGGCGGGCGCATCGGGGTGCGTGTCGAGCCACGCCTGCGTGTCGTCGAGCAGGCGGGCGTCGGCGAGGGCCATCGGGTAGAAGTACTCGACGACCGCCTCCGCGATGGCGTGCGTGCGCGAGCCCCACACCCCGGAGATCTCGTCGAGGTAGCGCTCGGCGAACGGCCGCAGGAGGGCCTCGTCACGGGTACGGGTGAGCCCGAGGCCGGTCTGCATGACGACGGAGTTGGACACGGACGCGCCAGCAGCGGCGACCGACTCCCACGCCGTGGTCTTCGCCTCGGCGGTCGGCCGGGCCGCGCGGCACAGCGCCGCCCACTCCTGACCCGTCGCGGTCCGGTCGCCGTCGGCCTCCTGCGCGATCCGGTCCTCGTCCGCAGCGCCCGCGGCGGCGAGGGCGGCGAGCAGACGCCAGCGCATGTCGGTGTCGACCACGAGCCCGGGCAGCTGCGCCGAGCCGTCGAGCAGGCCCGCGGCCAGTGCGGTCTCGTCACCCGGCTCGAGGAGGCCGGCCCAGGCGCCGACGAGCTGGAGCTGCGCGTCGTTGCCCGGCTCGGCGGTGCGGGCGAGGGCCTCGAGCGCGTCGCGGACGCGGGCCCGCAGGTCGTCCCGGGACGCGGGGTCGGAGTACGTGAGGACCGTCGTCGACAGCTGCTGCAGGAGGGTGCGCAGCAGGGTGCTGTCGGTCACGGTCGGCAGCGCGCCGAGGACGAGGTCGACGAACTGGCGGCCGGGGAGCTCGGCGTCGCGCGTCATGTCCCACGCGCTGGCGAGGACGAGCGAGGCCGGGAGCGACTCGGTGAACGCCGCGACGTGCTCGGTGGCCGTCGTCAGGGAGCGCGCGTCCAGGCGGACCTTGGCGTAGGACAGGTCGTCGTCGTTGACGAGGAGCAGGTCGGGCTGCTCGACCCCGACGAGCCCGGGCACCTCCGTCCGCTCGCCGACGACGTCGATCTCGACCCGCTCCGTCCGCTCGAGACGGCCGTCGCGCAGGCGGTAGGCGCCGACGGCGATCCGGTGCGGTCGCAGCGTGGGGAGGTCGGGCGCGTGCGTCTGCTCGACGACGACGGAGGAGTACCGACCCTGCTCGTCGACCTCGACGACCGGGCGGAGCGTGTTGACCCCGGCGGTCTCGAGCCACGCTGCGCTCCACGCCCGCAGGTCGCGGTCGGAGAACTTCTCGATCTCGTCGAGGAGGTCGTCGAGGGTCGTGTTGCGCCACGCGTGGGCGCGGAAGTACGAGCGCAGACCCTCGACGAAGGCCTCGCGGCCCACCCATGCGACGAGCTGCTTGAGCGCGGACGCGCCCTTGGCGTACGTGATGCCGTCGAAGTTGACAAGGACGTCCTGCAGATCACGGATGGGCGCGACGACCGGGTGGGTCGAGCTCAGCTGGTCCTGCCGGTAGGCCCAGGCCTTCTCGCTCGTGGCGAAGGTCGTCCACGCGTCGCTCCAGCGGGTGGCCTCGGCCTGTGCCGTCGTCGACGCCCACTCGGCGAAGGACTCGTTGAGCCACAGGTCGTTCCACCAGCGCATCGTCACGAGGTTGCCGAACCACATGTGGGCCAGCTCGTGGAGGATCGTCAGCGCCCGGCGCTCGACGATCGCCTCGGGCACCCGCGAGCGGAAGACGTAGATCTCGTTGTACGTGACGCAGCCGGCGTTCTCCATCGCCCCCGCGTTGTACTCCGGCGTGAAGACCTGGTCGTACTTGGAGAACGGGTAGGGGTGGTCGAACTCGCGCTCGAAGAACGCGAAGCCTCGCTTGGTGACGTCGATGATCTCGTCGGCGTCGAGGTACCGGGTGAGCGACCTGCGGCAGAAGACGCCGAGCGGGATCGTCCGACCGCCGGAGACGAGCTCGTCGCGCACGACGTCGTAGGGGCCGGCGACGAGCGCGGTGATGTAGCAGGAGATGCGCTCCGTGGGCTCGAACGCCCACGTCGCGCGGGAGTCGTCGATGCGCTGCGGCTCGGGCGTCGCCGTGTTCGACAGGACCTGCCAGTGCGCGGGTGCGGTGACCGTGAAGGCGAAGGTCGCCTTGAGGTCGGGCTGCTCGAAGACGGCGAACATCCGGCGGCAGTCGGCGACCTCGAACTGCGTGTAGAGGTACACCTCGCCGTCCGCTGGGTCGACGAAGCGGTGCAGCCCCTCACCGGTGTTCATGTACGTGCCGGTCGCCTCGACCCGCAGGGTGTTCTCGGGCCCGAGGTCGGCCAGGCGGATGCGGGTCCCGGTGAAGGCCTCGGCCGGGTCGATCGAACGGTCGTTGAGCGTGATCGCCTCGACGGACTCGCCGATGAAGTCGATGAAGGTGTCCGCCCCCGGCTCCCGGCAGGTGAAGGTCACGGTCGAGACGGTCCGGAAGGTCGTCTCCGAGGTCGTGAGGTCGAGCTCGACCGCGTACGACGTGACGTCGAGCAGCGCGGCGCGCGCTCCTGCCTCGTCCCGAGTGATGTTGGGGTCGGTCACCGATGCTCCTTCGCGTCTGCCTCGTGGGACGCATCACATCCTTTCACGCGGTGTCTGAGAGGATCGGTGCCATGTCGCAGCGCAGCAGTGCAGAGTTCTTCTTCGACCCGGTCTGCCCGTGGGCGTGGATGGCGTCCCGCTGGATGCGCCACGTGGAGCAGGTGCGGGAGGTCGACGTCACGTGGACCCAGATGTCCCTGGCGGCCCTCAACGAGGACCAGGACCTCCCCGCCGACCACGGCGAGCTCATGCAGACCGCCCGCCGGTACGGACGCGTCGTGGCCGCGGCGATCCGCGAGGGCGGGGACGGCGTCGCGCTCCCGCTCTACGAGGCGCTCGGACGCCGCATCCACGTCGAGGAGCGTCGGGACGACGTCGAGGCCGTCTGCCGCGAGGCGCTCACCGAGGCGGGCCTGCCGGAGTCCCTGGCCGACGCGGCGCAGGACGAGTCGCTCGACGCCGTCCTGCGCGAGCGCCGGGACCGCGTCGTCGACCTCGTCGGGGCGGACGTCGGCACCCCCACGATCTCGGTCGACGGAGACGCCTTCTTCGGCCCGGTCGTCACGCCGGCGCCCGAGGGCGAGGCGGCCGGCCGCCTGTGGGACGGGTGCGTCCTCCTTGCCGGGACGGACGGCTTCTACGAGCTGAAGCGCACCCGCGACCGCGGCCCGATCATCACCGCCTGACCCGAGGAGAACCACACCCATGCGCGTCCACATCGGTGGAGACCACGCCGCCTTCGACCTCCACCAGGCCCTCGTCGAGCACCTGCGGGCCGCTGGGCACGAGGTCGTCGACCACGGGCCGCACACCCTCGACCCGCTCGACGACTACCCCGTGTTCGTCCTGCGCGCCGCCGAGGCCCTCCGGGACGACCTCGCCGCCGGGACCGAGGCCCGTGGCATCGTCCTCGGCGGCTCCGGCAACGGAGAGCAGATGGCGGCCAACAAGGTCGCCGGTATCCGGGCCGCCCTCTGCTACGACACCGAGCTCGCCCGGCTCGCGCGGGAGCACAACGACGCGCAGGTGATCTCCATCGGCGGCCGGATGCAGTCGGTCGAGGTCGCGATCGAGATGGTCGGTGTCTTCCTCACGACGGAGTTCACGGGCGAGGAGCGCCACCAGCGCCGGATCGACATGGTCGGCGCCTACGAGGCCGACGGGACCCTGCCGCCGCTGCCGCAGTGACGCACCCACCCGGCGTCCCGGGGCGTGGCCGGATCGGCCTTGCGGGACGGCGGTCGGGACGCCCCGACCTGGTCCGGCAGGACCTCGCAGCGGCGGGTGCCGCCCTCGCGACCGTCCCCGTCGTCGTGGTCACGATCGCCTTCCCCGCCGCGATGGCTGTCGCCCTGCTCACGCCGATCGTCGTCCTCGCCGGCCTCTTCCTGTCCGGCGGGCGCCTCGTCCTCGTCGACGCCGTCGTCCTCGCGGCCGTGGGCTGGGTCGTCCTCGACCACGGTGGTGCCCACCCGCACCTGCTGCTGGGGTCGATCGGCGTCCTGGGCGTCCTGGCGATCATGGCCCCGGTGTCCGCGGCGCGCGTCGAGCTGGGGCTCGGCGGCGTGCGGAGCGAGCACCTCCTCGTCGACCTGCGCGATCGCCTGCGTCGGCGTGGCCAGCTGCCGCAGCTCCCGCCCGGGTGGGTGGGTGGTCACGCCGCGCGCTCGGCGTACGGGCACGGGTTCAGCGGTGACCTCGTCGTCACCCACCTCGACAGGGGCGGGTCGCGGCTGCAGGTCCTCGTCGTCGACGTGTCGGGCAAGGGCGTCGACGCCACAGCCCGAGCCCTGCAGCTGCAGGCGGCCCTCGGTGGCCTGCTCGGCGCGGTGGCTCCCGACGCCATCCTCCCGGCGGCGAACGACTATCTCCTCGCCGAGGAGTGGCAGGACGGGTTCGCCACGGCCATCCACCTCGAGCTCCACCTGCGCACCGGGAGCGGGGCCGTCCGACGCGCCGGACACCCGCCGGCGGTGCTGCAGACCGGGGTGGGCGGCCCCCCCGAGGTGCTGGCGGGCCCGGGCGGACCGCTGCTCGGGGTGATCCCCGGCGCCGGCTTTCCCCGGATCGACATCGACCTCCCGCCCGGCGCGACGGTCGTGCTGCACACGGACGGCCTCGTCGAGATGCCCGGCGGGGGCATCGAGGCGGGGACGGCCTGGCTCTGCGCGCAGATCGAGGCGTCGCGTGACTTCGCCGGGCTCGCGGATCAGCTCGTGCGGACCGCGCCCACGGGGGAGGCCGATGACCGCGCCGCCGTCGTCCTCCACCGGTCTACCCTTCCGCGGTGAGCGAGCGCCCCTCCCTGCCCCCCGCCGAGCGTCCACGGTCGACCGTCCGGACGTTCACCCCGCGGTTCCGCCTGTCCCCGTTGACGCAGGAACGCATGGACACGCTCATGCCCCGGTACGAGGTGCCGGCGGGCCCGATCGACCCGGTGGCCGTGTTCGGGCGCAGCGCCCCGCTGGTCGTCGAGATCGGGTGCGGCCACGGGGCAGCCGCCATCGGGTACGCGCTCGCTCATCCCGAGCACGACATCGTCGCGATCGACGTCCACGTCCCGGGCATCGCCAGGATGATGGCGGCCGCGCAGGAGCGGGGCGTGCCGGGCAACCTCCGCGTCCGACGCGGTGATGGCATCGAGGTCCTCGAGGACGACGTCGCGCCGTCCTCCCTCGCCGCGATCCACCTGTTCTTCCCCGATCCCTGGCCGAAGAAGCGTCACGCCAAGCGGCGCTTCGTCCAGCAGCGAACGCTCGACCTCGTCGCCAGCCGGCTGGGCGAGCAGGGTGTGCTGCGGATCGCGACCGACCACGCCGTGTACGCAGAGCACGCGCGGGAGCAGCTCGCCGCGCACGGCGGCTTCGACGTGATCGAAGGGGTCCGCCCGGACTGGCGACCGACGGACGGTTTCGAGCAGAAGGGGATCGACGCCGGGCGGACGATCGTCGACCTCGAGGCCCGCGTGCGCCGGGACCGGCGCCTGGCACATCGGTCGGGCTGACAGGATTTGAACCTGCGACATCCTGCTCCCAAAGCAGGCGCGCTACCAAGCTGCGCCACAGCCCGCAGCCCCGTCCGCCGCGAGCGGCAGGGGGCAGCGAGTACAGTACCCGCGTGCCTCGCCGGGTCATCCGGCAGCGCGCGGGTGTAGCTCAATGGTAGAGCCCCAGTCTTCCAAACTGGCTACGCGGGTTCGATTCCCGTCACCCGCTCCACCGACGTGCTCCGGCCGCCACGGTGTCGTACAGGTCCTCGAGGGCGGCCGTTCGGCGGGCGATGTCGAAGGACCGTTCGACACGGACCCGTCCTGCCTCGCCCATCCGGGTCCGGAGCTCGCCATCGCCCAGCAGCCGGACGACGTGGCGGGCGGCCTCCTCCTCGTGCCCCTCGGCCGCGAGCAACCCCGTCACCCCGTGCTGCACGGCCTCACCGACCCCGCCGCTGTCGTACGCGACGACCGGCCGAGCCTGGGCCGCCGCCTCGAGGAACGTCATCCCGAACCCTTCGCGAGCACCCTCCTCGTCCACGCGGGACAACCCGACGAAGACCCGGCCGCTCGCCATGAGCCCGGGGACGTCCTGCGGCGGCACCAGCCCCGTCAGGTCGAGGGGCACGTCGAGCTCGGCCGCCGTGCGTTCGATGGCTGCTCGTTCCGGCCCGTCGCCGATCACCCGGACCGTCACCGGCCGGCCGAGCGCCTGGGCGGCGGCCGCGGCGCACCGGACGAGGTGGACCCCGCCCTTGAGCGGGATGAGCCGACCGACGAAGATGAGGTCGACGTCGGGCTCCCGCGCGACCCGCTCCGGCACGGGGATCCCGATCGGCAGGACCCGGATCGACTCGCTCGGCGCTCCCGCAGCGGCGGCCCGCCCGGCGAGGAAGTGGGACGGCGCGACCACGGCGTCGGCGGACCGCAGCACCTGAGGGACCCCCGTCCGGGCGCGATCGCCTCGGGTGCCGGGCCAGCGCAGCGCCCGGGTGACGTCCATGCCGTGCACCGTGACAACGAGGGGCATGCCCAGCTGACGGACGACCGGCAGCACGTCGATCGCCTCCGTCGCCCAGTGCACGTGGACCAGGTCGGGCGGGGTGGCAGACCACCGGTCCCGCAGGTCCTCGGGGCCCTCGAGGATGACGTCGCTCTCCCGCGCCAGCGCCGACTCGACCCGCCGGAACCCCGTGCACTCGACCTCCCACCGGGTGCACGCGTCCGTCTGGTTCCGCCTGAAGGTCTCCGACGGGGGGAGCCAGTCGCGCTTGTGGACGGCGACGCGTCGGCCCGGCGGTGGATTCACGACCCCGTTTCTACCCGCGGGCCCGGCGGGTCGCACCTTCGCCCTGCCCTAGACTCGATCGGAACCGTGCCGTCCCACCGAACCGAATCCTGGAGCGCCCGAACGTGAAGAGCAGCGTCGAGAAGATCAGCCCGACCCGGGTCACGATGACCGTCGAGGTCCCCGAGGAGGAGCTGAAGCCGTACGTCGACGACGCCCTGAAGTCCATCGGCCAGCAGATCCAGGTCCCGGGCTTCCGTGCGGGCAAGGTGCCCAGCCGGCTGATCGAGCAGCGCGTCGGCAAGGGCGCCGTCATGCAGGAGGCCGTGAACGCCGCGCTCCCCGAGTTCTGGGCGCAGGCTGCGGCGGAGAACGAGCTCCAGCCGATCGGCCAGCCCGAGGTCGACGTCACGGAGGTCCCGCTCGAGGACTCCACGCAGCTGACGTTCACCGTCGCGGTCGACGTCCGCCCCGAGATCACCCTGCCCGCCTACGCGTCGATGACGATCGAGGTCGACCCGGTGACCGTCTCGGACGAGGACGTCGAGGCCCGGATGACCGACCTGCGCGAGCGCTTCGGCTCCCTCACCGGCGTCGACCGCGCCGTCGAGGACGGCGACTTCGTCTCCATCGACCTCACGGCCTCCATCGACGGTGAGGAGATCGACTCCGTCGAGGGCATCTCGTACGAGGTCGGCAGCAAGACGATGCTCGAGGGCCTCGACGAGGCGCTCGTCGGCCTCGCCAAGGGCGAGTCCAAGGACTTCACGGCGCCCCTCGCTGGCGGCGAGCACGCTGGCAAGGACGCCGACTGCACCGTCGCCGTCCAGTCGGTCAAGGTCCGTGAGCTGCCCGAGGTCGACGACGACTTCGCGTCGATGGCCTCCGAGTTCGACACCGTCGAGGAGCTGCGTGCCGACCTGACCGCGCAGGCCGAGCAGCAGAAGAAGTTCGAGCAGGGTCTCCAGGCCCGGGACCGTCTCCTCGACGCGCTCCTCGAGCAGACGGAGATCGCGGTCCCCGAGTCGATCGTCGAGGACGAGGTGAAGAACCACCTCGAGGGCGAGGGTCGTGCGGACGACGCAGAGCACCGCGCCGAGGTCGAGGAGAACACCCGCAAGGCCATCCGGACCCAGTTCCTCCTCGACGAGATCGTCCGCGTCGAGGAGATCGAGGTCGGCCAGCAGGAGCTCGTCGAGTACCTGCTCATGCAGGCCCAGCAGTACGGGATGGACCCCAACCAGTTCGCCCAGCTCATCGACCAGCAGGACCAGATCCCCGCGATGATGGGCGAGGTGGCGCGCCGCAAGGGCCTGGCCGCCGTGCTCGACGGCGTCTCGGTCGTCGACACCGAGGGGACGCCGATCGACCTCGACGACCTCGTCCCGGACGCAGACCAGGACGATGAGACCGCGGACGCCGGCACCGAGCAGGTGTCTGAGGTCGAGCAGCCGTCCGACGGCGAGGGTGACGCGCAGCCCGGCGCAGGTGCCGAGCAGGAGTGACCCACCCCCGGACGCGATCGTCCGTGGTCACTGAGACGGCCCACCGAACAACCGCTCGAGCGGCGCCGGCCAGTCCGGCCAGCGCCTGAGAAATGCCGCCTTGGTCAGCGGCAGCTGATCCGATGCAGACGCCTGGCACTCACACCCGGTCACAGAGCACGCGAAGAGCGCGGTTTCAGGGGCGGGTGAGCGGTGCAGTGCTCCAGGGTGATCGCAGAGCTGACAGATGGTTCCGTAAGGCCGTCGAATCGTCATCGCGGCGCCCCCCCTATTGCTCACCGATACACCCCGGCGACGAGGAGAAGGATGCCGGTGACCCCGAGGGCAATCATCGCCTCCACCGCGTGCTTAGCGCCGCGGTACGAGAGCCGGTCGCGATTTCCGCCCGCCTCGTCACGGATCATGCTCCACACGGCGAGCGTGAGAGCAGCGGCGAGGGCCTGCAGACCGAGCGCAATCATCGCGTCTCCTTCTCAGTGGCTCCGACGTACGCAAAAGTGGCAGACGGGCGAGAGCGCCTAAGTCATACGCCCACCGCGCCACTCGCCGCGATCTGGCCGCAGCACATTGACATGCAAGTGATCGCTTGCCTATCTTGCGGTGTGAGCGACGTGTACAAGGCTCTGGCCGATTCCACTCGGCGGACCATCCTCGACGAACTCCTTGAGCGGGATCGGCAGACACTGTTCGAGCTCTGCGGCCGCTTGGCCTCGAGACACGGCCTCACTTCTTCACGCCAAGCCGTCTCACAGCACCTGGAGGTGTTGCAGGCGGCCGGGCTGGTGAAAGCGACCAAGGAGGGGCGGTACAAGTTTCACTCCATCGACACTGCCCCGCTGCGCACGATCACCGACCGATGGCCACCCCGCGAGAAAGCAGAAGGAACGCCCATGACCGAAGCACTGACGCACGGAACTCTCGAGAGCATCGACGGGCGGCCGTCGCTGCGGTTCGAACTATCGCTCAGCCACCCCATCGAACGCGTGTGGCAGGCGGTCAGCACGCCCTCTGAACTGGGCCGCGTCTTTCCCGGCGCTGCAGACTGGACACCCGCCGAGGGCGAAGTAGTTGACCTTGGCGGGATGTCTGTCGAGGTGACGCAGGTCGAAGCGCCGCACATATTGACCTGGGTCTTCGCTGACCAGCCACAGAGTTTCGAACTGACGAGAGAGGGTGACAGGACCCGCCTGGTTTTTACTCACGTCATCGACGACCTCCCATCGGCGCAGACGGCAGCCGGTTGGGAGATCTACCTCTCCCGGCTCGAGCCGCATCTCGATGGTGAGTACGTCTCCGATGAGCAGGCCCACAGGCGTTGGACCGAGATCCATGAGCGTTACGCCGAGCGCTTCGGGGTCGACCCGACGCCGGGGCGAGAGTGGGCAGCACAGAACCTCCCCGTCAGCGGGGGGTGACGCGTGAGGATCGCCATCACCAGCGTGTTTGTCGATGACCAAGCCGCTGCGGTGACCTTCTACACCGAGATTCTTGGCTTCGTGAAGAAGGTCGACGAACCCGCGGGTGAACACCGTTGGATCACCGTCGTCTCCCGTGACAACCCACAGGGTGTCGAACTTTTGCTCGAGCCCGTAGCGCACCCAGCGGTACCGCCCTACCGGGAAGCACTGGTGGCAGACGGGATCCCGGCTGCCCAGTTTCTCGTGCGCGACGTCCAGGCTGAGTACGAGCGGCTGCGCAACCGCGACGTGCTCTTTACTCAGCCACCGACCAAGATGGGCGCGACGACGACTGCCGTGTTCGACGACACGTGCGGAAACCTCATCCAGATTGCAGGCTCTCGATCCGGCGAACTCTAGCCCGGCTCGGGTGGGTGTGAATGCACGCGGAGCACAGACCGGGAGGTGCACGTCTATCTGACGCGCCCGCAGGTTCGACACCTTTCGCACAGGCGTATCCGAGTGAGCGAGCGGGCCCAGCGATGAGTTCTCGCGTGGCTCTGCGTCCAATGGGCGGTGGCCGCTGACTGCGGCCCGTCATTAACGCGAGGAGGATCCATGAAGGGCGCCACCGGGCTCTTCATCCCCAGCTGCACGCTCTTGCGAAAGCTCGTCGTAGAACCGCGGCGCCACCAGCGCGCTTCGCTCCTCATCTGTGGTCACTGCAACGCGTCATCGTCCTTGGCAACGTCGAGACCAGCCGGTGGACCGACAAGGACACCGGACAGGCCCGTACGGCGGAGCCTGACCCGCTTTCCCGGACACCTGAGCTGGGGCGATGATCGTCTCGGAGAGGAGTCTTGAAGATGCCTGCAGCCAAGCCGTTGGAGTTCCGTCGTCGGGCGGTGGCGTTGACCCGGGAGCCGGGCGCGTCGGTGGCTTCGATCGCGAAGGATCTGGGGATCAGCGAGTCGTGCCTGCGCCGGTGGATGGCCCGTGACGACGTCGATTCAGGGCGTAGGGAGGGCGTGTCGAGCGCCGAGCGGGAGGAGCTGGTGCGGCTGCGTCGGGAGAATCGTCGTCAGGCGATGGAGATCGAGATCCTCAAGCGCGCGTCGGCGTACTTCGCGCAGGAGAACGTTCTCCCAAAATGAGTACCGGCCTGGTCCGTGAGCTGGCCGCCGAGGGGTTTCCCGTGGCGGTGACCTGCCGGGTGCTGAACATTCCTCGCTCGTCGTACTACGACAGCCAGGGCCGGGCGCCCTCGGCGCGGGCGGCCCAGGACGCGGCCCTGAGCGCGACGATCGCGACAGTCCATGCAGCCTCGAGAGGCACGTACGGTGCGCCACGGGTGCATGCCGAGCTGCGCTTGGGGATGGGCGTGGCGGTCGGCCGCAAGCGCGTGGCCCGGTTGATGCGTCAGCAGGGGTTGGTGGGCGTGTGCCACCAGCGCAAGCGCACGGGCTGCCGGCCGACTCCGGCCACGCACGAGGACCTCGTGCAGCGCCGGTTCGTCGCGGACGCGCCCGACCGGGTCTGGTTCACCGACGTGACGCAGCACCGGGCCGCGGACGGGTGGGTGTACTGCTGCGCGGTCATCGACGCCTGCACCCGCAGGGTCGTGGGCTGGTCCATCGCCGACCACATCCGCTCCGAGCTGGTCGTGGACGCGCTGCAGATGGCCCGCTGGCAACGCCGGCCACCACCGGGCACGATCGTGCACTCGGACCGCGGGTCGGCCTACACCTCGTGGGTGTTCGGCCACCGGCTGCGGGAGGCAGGGCTGCTCGGCTCGATGGGTCGCGTCGCGTCGAGTGTCGACAACGCCCTTATCGAGTCGTTCTGGTCGACGATGCAACGCGAGCTGCTCGACCGCCGGCACTGGACCAGCCGCGTCGAGCTGGCCTCGGCGATCTTCGAGTGGATCGAGGGCTGGTACAACCCCCGCCGTCGCCACTCCGGGCTCGGCTACCTCAGCCCTCACGAATACGAAGCGCTTCACACCGTGCCGCTAACCGCGGCATGATCAACACACCGAAACTGTCCGGGAAACCGGGTCAGGCTCCGCCTGCTGTGGCGCACCAGCGGCCACAGCACGAGGACGACGGCAGTGCCAGCAAAAAACCACCTCGCCGCAGCAGTCGGGGCGAAGAGAGCCCCGGCAATCGCGAACACCAAGGAGATGCCCGTGGCGATCGCCTCGATCAATCTGTCCTCGCGGCCTGTGGTCACTGAGCCCCCTCCCGCTTGCTCCGCTCGTTCGCGACGTCGACGAGGCGAGAGACCCAGCGGTTCAGCTCCGCATCGCGCAGCTCGGCATCCGTCCGCGGGCGCCACTGTCGACCCGCCGGCTTCTGCCCCTCGTACTTCACGAAGAGGTTGCCGATGTGGCTCCTCAGGCCGCTCTCGTGGCTCTCCAGCGCGGCCGTCGAGGCCCCTGCCAGGTCACCGGACCACGCGGGCGCGCCGGGGTGCCGGCCTTCGGCATCTCGCTCGTTGTCGTCGGTCATTGGGACCCCTCCTCCTGCGCCTTGGCGCGCTTGATCGTGCGGTACACGGTTGCCCGAGAGACGTTGTAGTCCTCGGCGAGTTGGCCCACGGTCGCGGTGCCGGCCTCGTAGTCCTGGAGCAGCTTCTTCGTGCGGCGCTCGTTGAGCTTCGGCGGCTTCCCGTTAAGCCGGCCCTGCTCGCGCGCGATCGCCAAACCTTCCAGCGTGCGCTGCCGGTTCAAGTCGGCCTCGAACTCGGCGACCATCGCCAGCGCGTTGAACAGGAACTTCCCGACCGGGTCCTCCGGGTCGTGCAGCGACGGGCCCAACTGGAGCGCCGCGCCCTTCTCGTAGACCTGACCGACGAGGTCGCGTGCGTCAGGCACCGACCGCGCTAGGCGGTCAAGCTTGGTCACCACGAGCACGTCTCCCGGACGAAGGGCGGCGATCGCCTGAGTGAGCCCCGGCCGGTTCTTCATCGACCTGCCGGTGCGCTTGTCGGTGTAGATCCGATCGGCGTCGACGCCCAGATCGGCCAGACCCTTCAACTGGGCAGCAAGGTCCTGCCGCTCAGTTGAGACGCGTGCGTAGCCGATGAGCATCGACCCCTCCTCTTGTCGCGTTTAATGGGCGTTACTGCGAGACTAACGCGGGCGGGCAAATGCGACGTCTTCGCGTTGAGCCGTGCTGTGGAGTTGATCGGTGGATGGCGTGCTTCTGGTGGGGGTGAGTGGCGTTAGCTGGTGATGAGGGTGCTGGCGGCTGCTTCGATGACGTCGTCGGTGATGGTGTCGAGTTGGTTGATCTTCAGGACGCGTCCGATTTGGGGGAAGAGGCGCTCGAGGAGGCGGAAGTTGCCTCGGGTGATGCGTTCGATCGCGGCGATGGCCTGGGCGTCGGTGAAGTCTTCGGGGTCGAGGGTGCGGCCGAGGCGCTTCCAGTGGCAGGTCAGGACGAACAGCAGTTCCTCGCGCGCGAGGGCGCGGTAGCGGTGGGAGAACCCGAGGCGGCTGTAGAGCTGGGGGTAGTGGCGGAACCGCTGGTCGATGCCGGGCATCCCGATGAACATGAGGGCGACGTGGTGGCGGTCGTGGAGGTCTCGGAGTAGCTCGAGTGAGGTCGGCGTGAGACGTTCGGCCTCGTCGATGATGATCAGCTCGGTGAAGTCGATGGTGCGGGGAACTTCGGTGGTCGTGATCTTCCCGATCGCGCAGAGATGCTCGTAGATCAGCACTCCGACCTTGCCGCGGTAGAACTCGATGTCGCGCATGAGATCGCGGTGCTTGGCGAGGACCTCTGGGGTGTAGAACACGGTGCGGGAGCGGTGGGCGGCGGCGTAGTGTTTCAGGTCGGCCTCGCTGCGTGGCCCCCAGGCTTGGATGAAGGGTTCGAGGGTGTCCCAGTGGGCGTACCGGCGGGCGGACTGCGTCTTACCAACCCCGGCCTCGCCGTGGCAGATGCCGATGGTGACGTCCTTGCGGATGGCGCCGGCGAACTCGGTGAAGCGGCGGTGTTCCTTGGTGACGATGAAGTCGCGGTTCATCTACTCGTCCTCTTCGTAGGTCTTCAGGCGCTTCCTGGGCCGTCGCGCGGGAGCGGGCGGGTCGTCAGGGGGTCGTGGAGTCGTGGGGATGCGGTCGTTGATGTCTTTGCGCAGTTGCCGGCGGCGGGCTCGTCGGGCGGTTTCGATGTCGTGGAGGCTGTAGCGCTGGTTGGGGTGGGCTTCGTCAATCGCTGTGCATACGAAGGAGTCGTGGTCGTAGACCCGGATCTCGGACAGGTCCCGGGGGTCGTAGCGGATGGTGACCGTGCGCCCGACGAACGAGGCGAGCGTGGGCGAGAGGTAGCGCTGGCCTTGGAAGTGGATCCCGTCGCGCTGGACGGTGCGATGCTTGGAGACCCGCAGAAGTAGCCCGTCGAGCTCTTCGAGACTCTCGGGGAGTCGCGCCAGCCATCCCTCAGCGATCCAGGCCACCTTCGGGCTCGTGCGGATCGCGGTGTGCGTGCGCTGGTTGTACTGGCCGACGAACTCCCCGACGGCTCGGTCGAGACCAGGAAGGTCCAGCACCGGCACGGGGTGTGGGTGTCCAGGGGTGAGGCGCCCGGGCAGGGTCGCGAGCAGTTCGGTGTTGACGGTGTGGAAGAACCGCTCGATCTTTCCTCTGCCCTGGGGGCGGGCGACGGCGGAGTGGATGATGCGGATCTTCAACGCGATCGCGGTGTACTCGAGATGATGGCTGGTGAAGTCGCTGCCATGGTCGACGTAGAGCACGTCCGGGATGCCGCACATCGGCCAGGCGGGGTCGCTCTTGGGCCAGATCGCTTGGCGCAGCGCCAATGCGGTGTTCATCGCCGAGGGCGCACCCTCGAAGACCATGTACCCGCAGATCGCCCGCGAGAAGTCGTCCATGACCGTGGTCAACCAGGGCCTGGATGGTCTCCCGCTGGGGTCCTTGATGAGGATGTCGAGCTCGGTGTGGTCGACCTGCCACAGGGCATTGGGCTGCTCTGCACGATGGCGGAAGACGAGCTCGTGGCGATCCCGGTAGGACGCTGGCCCCTCAAGCGCGAGCGTCACCATCGCTGGATCCAATGCCTGCACGACCGACCGCACCGTCGCGTAGCTCGGCGTGCTCACGCCTCGTTGTGCAGCCTCGGCTACGGCCAGGCGGTGCAGCGTCGCGATGGTCGGGCGAGGCTTGGTCAGAGCCAGGTGCTCCACGAACGCCAGCAGCTCAGGCGCGGTCCGACGCACGCCGGCATCGGCGCGCTGCGCCCGCTCAAGAGCCGAGATGCCACCTGTCCGGTAGAGGCTGTGCCAACGCGAGAGCGTTCGCTCTCCCACTCCGGTCTCCCGAGCGAGGCTCGCCAGTGGGATGCCGTCTTCGACGTGGAGCCGCAGGATCTTCCACTTCTGCGGCCCGTCCATGTCACGCCTGCGCGATGCTCTCGCGAGCGGCGGCGTCCCGCTGGTGGCGGTAGAGCGTCGCCCGTGACCATCCCACCAGGCGCGCCGCCTCCTCAGCGGTGCGCCCCTTCGCTCTCTCTTCGGCAGCGATCGCGAGCTTGCGATCCACGACCTCCGGGTTCACGGGCGGCCGGCCGAATTTCGTGCCCTGGGCCCGGGCTGCTGCGATTCCCGCGTTGACGCGCTCGGTGATCAGCTCGCGTTCGTACTCCGCCAGTGTTGCCAGCATCCCGAGCATTAGCCGGCCCGACGACGTCTCGGGATCGATCCCGTCGGAGACCGACTGGATCTTCACGCCGCTGTCCCGCAGCAGGTTCACGGTGTTGAGCACGTCGATCAGCGACCGGCCCAGTCGGTCGATCCGCCAGACCACCACCGTGTCCCCAGGCTCCGCGTAGGCCAGGAGCTTCTTCATGCCCGGACGCTCCGCTGCGCTTTTCGCCCCGGATGTCACGTCCGAGAACACGTCCCGCTTTTGCACGCCGGCGGCAAGGAGAGCGTCGAGCTGCAGTGCCGGGTCCTGCCCCGCCGTCGACACTCGCGTGTACCCCAGAAGCCTCATTGCCACATGATGCCCCATAAAATCGCTCCGTCGGAAGATCTGAGACGAAGAACGGTGCGACGACTTCTCGAGACACTCCGGCCAACTGTCGGCCCAGCTCGAGACGATCCGCCCGCCACCCGAGCGGATGTCTCACAAAACTGTACCTTCACGAGATGCTTGGTCATCCGGCCGGATATGCAAGAACCATCGAGCGGAGAATCAACCTCTTGATACTCTTGCGGCATGAGGATCATCGTGTGTGGGGGCAGGTATGGGTGGTCTCGCGCTGGCACACGGACTCTCGGGGAAGGCTGAGGTCGTAGTTGTAGAGCAGGATGTCGCTGCCGCGGACGTCGATAGCGCCCACCCGTCGATGGCGAGCGCGGCGATCCATTCCTCGTCGCTCAAGGCGTCGCTCTCGGGCCGGGTGATCGGCGAGAGCTTCTGGGCCGCCAGCGCCGCCCCGCTGGAGATGGTGAACCCGGTGAGCAGGACCGAGCGCAGCAACGCCGCACTGCGCCGGTCGTCGCTGTACAACTCGAGCATCGACCGCACTCCCTCAATGGACGGTTCGAGGTGCAGCGGTGCCAGGTCGTCGAACCCGTCGCTGGCAACCCGGTCAAGGATGACGACGAGCAGCTCGTCAACCGTGCCATACATGCTGACGAGCCAGTCGAGGTCGCGTCCGGAGACCTTCGCGACCCGCGCGAGGGTCACGGACTGGATCCCGCCGTGCTGGATGAGGGTGAAGACGGCATCGAGCAGGGGCTGCTCGTCGCGCAGAGGGAACTGCTCCCATCGTGGCGAGGACGATCCGAGGCGTCGGCGAGGTGCCGGCAGACCGCAGTACCGCGCGATCGTGCCCAGCGTGCGGTCCCACCACCGCTCGGTGTCGGGGTACACCTGGGCGTACCAGCCCAGTGCGCAGCCCTCGAGTGCGAGGTAGGCGACACCGGCGCGCGGGTCTCGGGCAGTCGCCGGCGCCACGGTGTCGACCGCCCGCTGCAGGCGGCGCTGCAGCGCTGATCTGACCTGCTGGTGGACGCGTCGAGTCGGGTGGGTCTCGTGGGCCTGGGTCATCGGTGCTCACCTCCTGCGGGCTCTGCGTGCTCGCACGAGCGCGCCGAGCAGGGTGAAGTAGGCGGTGCGGTCGGTCTCGCGAAGCCGTGCGAGCCGCTGAACGAGCGACGGCGTGCGGCGGACCCCCACGTCTCGCTCCCGACGGTTCTCGGTCATGTCGTGCACCGGTCGTGTCGGAGGGCCGTCTGACTGACGGTCATCGTCACCTCCCTCAGTGCTCACGGTCGGCGGTGGACTGCGTCGGGCGGATGAGCTTCCACCCCAGGACGCCGGCGACCACCATGAGCCCGGCGCCGGTGAACAACGTGACCTGCATGCCCGAGACGAACGCCTCGCGCACGGATTCCACGAGGTACGGGTCGGTGACGACGGCGAGCGCGCCCGCCAGGGAGTCCTCGACCTGCGCGAGAACGTCGGCCGGCAGGTCGAGGTCGCGCACGTTGGCGGTGTATGCGGCGGCCTGGATCGAGCCCATGACGGCGATGCCCACGGCGATGCCGAACTCGTAGGCGGTCTCGCTGACCGCCGAGGCGGATCCCGCTCGGGAGGCGGGTACGGCGCCGACGACGGCGTCGGTGGTCAAGGTGTACGCGAGGCCGGCGCCCAGACCGATGACGGCGAGCCCGACAGCGATCCAGGTGTAGCTGCCGGAGCTCTCGGCGAACGCGATCGTGACGAGCCCGGCGGCGCCGAGCACCAGGCCGATCCCGACCGACCGGTTGACGCCCAGGCGGCGCGCGGCGACGCCGGCGAACAGCGGCACGAACAGCATCGCCAGGGCCAGCGGGAGCTCGCGCAGACCCGCGGCGAGCGGGCTGTGCCCCTCCACGAGCTGCAGGTACTGGGAGAAGAAGAACAGCAGGCCGCTCATCGCGAACACTGCCACGAACGTCCCGACGATGGCGCCGGTGAACGATCGGGACCGGAACAGCGAGACGTCGATCAGCGGGAACGCCAAGGTCCGCTGGCGGCGCACGAACACCCACAGCGCCACGGCGCCGAGGACGAAGGACAGCGCGAACGGCACGGTGAGCCCGTCCTTCGCGACGGTCTTGACCGCGAAGACCAGCGCGACCGCGCCGGCGATGGACAGTCCCGCGCTGGGCAGGTCGAACGGTCCGGGTGCGGGATGCCGGGACTCGGGCAGCAGCGGGATACCGACCGCGAGCAGGATCAGCATGACGGGGATGTTGATCAGGAAAACCGAGCCCCACCAGAACTGCTCGAGCAGCGCGCCACCGACGAGCGGGCCGAGTGCCGCGCCGCCGCTGGCGCCGGCGGCCCACAGCGCGATCGCGCGGGTGCGCTGCTGGCGGTGGGTGAACATCGAGCGGATCAACGACAGCGTCGAGGGCATGATCGTGGCGCCGGCGATGCCCAGTGCGGCTCGTGCCGCGATGAGGACCCCGGCGGTGGGGGCAAACGCGCCGACCGCCGAGGCGATCCCGAACACGGTGGCGCCGATCAGCAGCACCTTCTTCCGCCCGAACCGGTCCGCGACGTTGCCCATCGTGATGAGCAGCCCGGCCAGCACGAGCGAGTAGACGTCCCCCACCCACAGCAGCTCGGTGGAGGTGGCCCCCAGGTCGGCGGCCAGGGACGGGATCGCCAGTGCGAGCACGGTGCCGTCGATCGCGAGCAGCGTGACGGCCAGGACGAGGACGCCGAGCCCGAGCCAGGCGCGCAACGGCGCCCGCTGCTCCGACGGCCCGACGGTCGCGGCAAGGTCGCGGACGTGGTCGTTGGTGGTCATGCGTCCTCGTTCCGGATGCCCAGCAGGGCGGTCAGGGCGCTGGTCAGCGCCGAGCGGTCCAGGGGGGTGCCGGTCAGCAAGGCGTGCAAGCTCGCGCCGTCGACAAAGACGGCGATGTTGCGGGCGGTCACCGGGTCGGTCCACTGCGAGACCATCTCGACGAACCCGTCGAACCAGCGCAGGGCTAGGCGCCGTAGCGCGGGATCGTGCGCGGCGTTGCTGTACAGGGCGGCGTCCGCGCGGACCTGGTCGGCGTCGCTGAGGTAGTCGTGCAGCAAGCCGGCCAGCACGGCGGGATCCCCGTCTGCCGCGGCGAGCTCCTGCTGCATCTGCGCAAGCTCGGTTACGAGCTCGTTGGCCAGGTGCTCCAGTGCCGCCGCGCGCAGCTCATCGAGGGAGGCGAAGTAGTAGGTGGTCGACCCCAGAGGGATCTGAGCGCGTGCCGCCACCAGTCGATGGGTGAGGTCGCCGGACTCGACGAGGAGGTCCGCCGCGGCCTGGACGATCGCGCCTCGGCGCGCTTCGGGGTCACGTGGGCTCTTCTGCGTGCTGGCCCGCTCCTCCGGATTACTCATCGGGGTCTCCTCCGTACGGCCTTCGCCACCCTGGGTCTGTACCTGTACTAATGTACATGTACAGCGTACAGGTTCACAGAGTCCTCCCGCGCTCGTCGGCGGGAGCATCACGGACGGAGCGAGGATGGCGCGACGGCCCAGGAAGCGCCTGAAGACCTACGAAGAGGACGAGTAGATGAACCGCGACTTCATCGTCACCAAGGAACACCGCCGCTTCACCGAGTTCGCCGGCGCCATCCGCAAGGACGTCACCATCGGCATCTGCCACGGCGAGGCCGGGGTTGGTAAGACGCAGTCCGCCCGCCGGTACGCCCACTGGGACACCCTCGAACCCTTCATCCAAGCCTGGGGGCCACGCAGCGAGGCCGACCTGAAACACTACGCCGCCGCCCACCGCTCCCGCACCGTGTTCTACACCCCAGAGGTCCTCGCCAAGCACCGCGATCTCATGCGCGACATCGAGTTCTACCGCGGCAAGGTCGGAGTGCTGATCTACGAGCATCTCTGCGCGATCGGGAAGATCACGACCACCGAAGTTCCCCGCACCATCGACTTCACCGAGCTGATCATCATCGACGAGGCCGAACGTCTCACGCCGACCTCACTCGAGCTACTCCGAGACCTCCACGACCGCCACCACGTCGCCCTCATGTTCATCGGGATGCCCGGCATCGACCAGCGGTTCCGCCACTACCCCCAGCTCTACAGCCGCCTCGGGTTCTCCCACCGCTACCGCGCCCTCGCGCGCGAGGAACTGCTGTTCGTCCTGACCTGCCACTGGAAGCGCCTCGGCCGCACCCTCGACCCCGAAGACTTCACCGACGCCCAGGCCATCGCCGCGATCGAACGCATCACCCGAGGCAACTTCCGCCTCCTCGAGCGCCTCTTCCCCCAAATCGGACGCGTCCTGAAGATCAACCAACTCGACACCATCACCGACGACGTCATCGAAGCAGCCGCCAGCACCCTCATCACCAGCTAACGCCACTCACCCCCACCAGAAGCACGCCATCCACCGATCAACTCCACACCNATCGGACGCGTCCTGAAGATCAACCAACTCGACACCATCACCGACGACGTCATCGAAGCAGCCGCCAGCACCCTCATCACCAGCTAACGCCACTCACCCCCACCAGAAGCACGCCATCCACCGATCAACTCCACACCGTGCGACGAACGGTCGAGGCGTCGGAGATGTCGCATTTGACGATCGTCAACGCGCAATGCCGCGGCCGACGGGCAGGTTGGGCCCGCTGGTCGGGCAAGGTTCTACGATCGGGTGGTGCTCCCACAGCAGTCGACCTCGCCGGCACCGTTGTCGGCTTCCGCGATTCGAGAAGCGATGGCAGGTCGTTTCCGGGCGCGAGGTGCTGCTGCGGCGCGATATCTCCTGGCTGTCCGCCGAGGCACGAGCTGGGAAGGTCTTCATCGCCGCACCTGCGGCCATCGATTGACCAACCCCCAGATGTGGGCGGCCCGTCCATTCGTCTAGGCTACTCTAAGATAATGCCGATAATTCCCCTCATGTCAGGTGCAGGTGGTTGGGTCCTGGCACTCCCTGGCCCACCAGCAGGCGCGGTGCGGCTGCTGGAAGTTGCCGAGGGAACTACTTGGGGTCATCGAGGACTTGACCTCGGGGACGCCACCGAACTGCGACCGCGCGCGATTGCTCGCCGGTGCGTCCGTCACCGGCAACGCCGTCGAGTGGGTCGCCACGAGCATCGGAAGCGGCATGCGTTGGGGCTCACGCTGGGATCTGCTCGTCAAGGTGTCCAGTTCGCCCGCCGGTTGCGGCGGGCGAGTGAGCGACGGGCGCAGCAATCATGGTGGTGTCCTTCAGCCCCTTTCCCCTCCCCGCGAACTGGGCCGGCTACCCCACTACGTCCACACGTGATGGAACCTTTAGGCGGCGACAGCGTCATATCGGCATGAAGCTCAACAACCGCGAGGGCCTGGCGGAGATCCATGCCGCCTTCTACCCCCGTCTGGTGGGTGAGCTGACCGTGGTGGCCGGCTCACGCGCCTCAGCCGAAGACTGCGCGAACGAAGCGTTCACCCGGCTGGTCCTGCACTGGAACAAGGTGTCGAAGTACGACAGCCCTGTCGCCTGGCTGCGCACCGTCGGATACCGCCTCGCAGTCGACGAGCAGCGAAGATCCCGCCGTCAACTGGCGACATCAGATCCCGAACCGGCCCCCTCGCACATCGACGACCACCCGTATCAGCACGAAATATGGCAGGCGATCCGCGACCTACCCGCTAGCCAGCGCGAGGTCGTGGTGCGCCGAGCCGTCCACGACCTCACTGACGCCGAGATCGCCGAAGAACTCGCTGTGCCCATCGGAACCGTCAAGTCGCGCCTTTCCAGGGCGCGCACCACCCTTCGTTCTCGTCTAGGAGAACCATCATGAGCAACCCCGACCTCGACGCCGTCCGCACTCTCATCAGTGACGAAACCGACCGCGCACGCCAGGCCGTTCCCCCACTGGACTCATTCATCGAAGCTGCTAGTAACCGCCAGCGCCGCAACCACCGCGCCGCGCTCGGGGCAGTATTGGGGGCCGCGATTGTCGCCGGCGGGGTGAGCGTGACCGTCCAAGGAAGCGACCAGTCCCCCGCCGTCGACATCGCCTCGAGCCCGACGACGTCCTCCTCCCCGACGCGTCCTGGCGGCCAGGTGGGGACCGGAAGCCGCCCCTTTGCCGTGAACACCCTGCAGGAGCTCATCGCGCGATCTGACGAGGTGGTCGTCGGTCGGGTCGACAAAGCTGCCACCTCAGAGCCAGCCGATGACGAAGCCAAGAGCGGCCTCACGCTATCCACCTTCCCGCTCACCGTCGGCGAGACCCTCAAGGGCCATACCCGCGCGGGCGACACCATCGACGTCAGTGTCCTGCCGGTCCGTGGGATGGAGCGCGAGATCGCCATGCTCGAACCCGGGAAGACCTACGTCGTGTTTTCAGAGAAGACCAGCCTGCACGGCGAAGCGCGCTTCGTCCCCATCGGCGGGATGGGGGTGTACGAGGTGCATGCTGACGGGTCTCTGCACCGCGTCGAAGACGCGCCCGACAAGCTTCCCAGGAAGATCACCTCGCTCGACGAGCTACGACAGATCAGCGACTAGGCAGCATCTCCGACCGCAACATGGAGGAGTGGGCCGGTCTCACTAGCGCCGACCTGCGTCCGTGGCGGTTGCACGATTGGTCTGGTCGCAGCTCAACCAACCCCCGCGCCTAGCGGGCCCCCTGTTCGGAACGGCCGTCAGGTTCGCACGCATCGCTGCGAACCTGACGGCCGTCACGGCAGCGACGAAGCGGCCCAGCGTTGAGGCCGCATCGACCAGGTCTAAGAACCAGGCGAATTCGAGTAAGTCAGCCCCCGACCTTCCGGCCGGGCCAGCCTGGTCCTCTTCGCTGCGCGGCGGTCCTATACCAGAGATGGCCGAGACTGTCTCGCACATCGAAACACTCTACATCTCAAGCATCGTTATCCAGCAGCGAAGCCAGGCAGATGCCGAACCAACGATGAACTCGAGGGTTGACCTGGGGCCCTTCGGTGGGTTCTAGGTTTCAAGCGGTTTAGTGCTCGGCGGGGTGTTGCCGTCTGTCGAGGGGAGGGGTTACCGCGAAGGGCAGTCCGAGGGGGAGGGTGATGGTGAAGATGGCGCCGTGGCCTGGTCCCGGGGTTTCGGCGCGGATGGTGCCGTGGTGGGCATCGATGATGGCCTTGCTGATGGTCAGGCCGATGCCAGAGCCGGATTGCCAGCGGGCACGGGCTGTGTCGGCGCGGTAGAACCTCTCGAAAAGGTGGGGCAGGTGCTGGGAGCTGATGCCGTCCCCGTTGTCCTTGACGGTGATGTCGACCTCGTCGCCGTGGCGCTCCGCGGACACGGTGACGGTTCCGCCGCTGGGGGTGTGTCGAAGCGCGTTGGTCAGCAGGTTGGTCATGACTTGCCCGATGCGCTGTTGGTCGGCCATGACGTTGAGGCCGGCGGCGCCGTCGGGTTGGACCACAAGGTTGACACCTTTGTCGCGGTAGCGCTCTCGTATGCCTTCGGCCGCGTTCCACAGCACGTCGGTGACAGGCATGTGGTCTATTGCCAGGCTCAGGCGTCCTTCTTCGGCGGTGGAGACCTCGTCGATGTCCTCGGCGAGGCGGGCAAGGCGGTCCGTCTGCTCGGCCAGGGCGATCTGGGAGTGCGGGCCGAGGTGGGTGATCCCGTCGTGGAGCCCGTCGTGGTACGCAGCCAGGGTGGTGATGGGGGTCCGCAACTCGTGGGCCAGGTCGGCGAGCATGCGTCGGCGGGTGTCTTCGATGCCTTCGAGCTGGGCGGCCATGTGGTTGAACGCGGCTGCCAGGGTCTCCAGCTCGGTGCCGGAGTCGATGTCTGGCACGCGGGTGGCGTAGTGGCCGCGGGAGAGCTCGCGGGCTGCGTGGGTGAGGTCTGCCAGCGGTCGCCGTAGGCGTCGGGTGAAGAACCAGGTGACGGCGGCTGCGGCGGTCACGGAGATGAGCAGTCCGAGTCCGAGCGCCAGGAACGATGCGTCGCGGTAGGCCATCTCGATGTGGAGGACCTCGGGGGAGTTCTCGCTGTGCCCGGCCTCGAGGAGGTGGCGGTGGAAGATCGGTGGGCCGAGGAGGGTCGCGACCAGGGTGACTGTCACGGCGCCGGCGAGGAGCACGATGCTCTGGCCGAGCAGGAGGCGGGTGGCTAGCCCGTGCGGGCGGGCGGGTCGGCTGTGTAAGAGGTTCATCCCTTGCCCATTCGGTAGCCGACGCCGCGCACGGTGGTGATGTAGCGGGCGGTGCCGGGGTCGTCGTCGAGCTTCCTACGCAGATGGGCGATGTGGACGTCGACGAGGTGCTCGTCGCCGATCCACCCGGTGCCCCACACCTCGTCGATGAGCTGGCGCCGGCTGAAGGCCATCGCCGGGCGGGTGGCGAGGGTGATCAGCAGGTCGCGTTCGGTGGGGGTCAGGGCCACGGGCTGGCCGTGGAGGTGGACCTGGTGGCCTAGCGGGTCGATGAGCAGCGCCCCGAAAGCCCGGGCACCCCTTGCAGTACCGCGGGGCTGGTCGTCGACCCGTGGTCGGCGCAGCAAGGTCTGGACGCGGGCGACGAGCTCGCGCACGCCGAAGGGCTTGGTCAGGTAGTCGTCTGCGCCGACGGACAGCCCGATGAGGGTGTCGACCTCCTCGTTGCGGGCGGTGGTGATGATGATGTAGCAGTCGGAGAAGGTGCGGATCTGTCGGCACACCTCGATGCCGTCCATCCCCGGCAGGCCGAGGTCGAGCACGACGACGTCGGGTGGGTCGGCTCGCACAGCCGCGACGGCGTCGTCGCCGCGGTGGGCGAGCTCGGCGGTGAACCCAGCCTGAGACAGGTAGGCCGCGACCATCCCCGCCAGGGTGCGTTCGTCCTCGACGACGAGGACCCGGCGCGGGGTGTCGGTGCTGAGCTGGTCGTTCACGCCGTCAGTGTGATCCAGCGCGGCCGCGTGGGCAGAGCCTTGCGCGCTGTTGGTGGAGATCTTCGTCAAACCTCAACCCGGGTCGGTGCATGTCTGGCGCCCTCGCCTGCCGGGACCTCGAAGAGCTGAAGCTGTAGCGAGATGTCGCCCGGTCTTGAGGAAATCTCAACACGACCACAAGATGGTGAACACCTTGGTGACGCATCGTCGAAGGACCGCAATATGCGCGGACCTCGCGCTGATCGAAGGAGCAGACGATGCACCTGACCACCCGCCGTGCCGCTGTCGTGGGCGTGAGCGCCCTGGCCGCGGTCGCTCTGTCCGCTTGTTCCAGCGACTCCGACGGGTCGATGCCGGGCATGAACCACGGCTCGGAGTCGATGTCCTCGAGCACCAGTAGGTCTGCGTCCTCGGGGCAGGAGGGCGACGTGATGTTCGCGCAGATGATGATCCCTCACCACCAGCAGGCGGTCGAGATGGCTGACCTTGCCCTGGACGACAGCTCGGGCGCGTCGGCAAAGGTGCAGGCCTTAGCCAAGGACATCAAGGCCGCTCAAGGCCCGGAGATCAAGACCATGCAGGGCTGGCTGGAGCAGTGGGGGGCCGAGCCGGCTAGCGAAGGCATGGGGCACGGTGGGATGGACCATGGCGACGGGATGATGAGCAAGTCCGAGATGACCGATCTCGAGTCCTCCTCGGGCGAAGAGTTCGACCAGATGTGGCTGACGATGATGATCAAGCACCATCAGGGCGCGGTGAAGATGGCCAAGGACGTGCAGTCCACGACCTCCAACAGCGAGGTCAAGACCATGGCTGCGGACATCATCAAGGCCCAGAACAGCGAGATCACCACGATGAAGGACCTGCTCTGAGCGGGCAGCCCTGATCTGCCACTCTGCCTTCCCCACCACCCTCGCGTGCGACATCGGAGGTCTTCGTGAGCACTGAGAACGACCGACCTGACCTCGCTGACTCGACCCCGCTTGCCACGGACCCGGTGTGCGGCATGCAGGTCAGGCAGGACACGGCCCTGCGCACGGAGCACGACGGGCAGAAGTACTTCTTCTGCTCCGCGAGCTGCAAGGAGCGCTTCCTGGCAGACCCGCAGGGCTTCGAGGTGGGAGCGGTGGACCGCTCTTCGGCAGCGCCCGACCTGGCAGCACCGGTCTCGGCCAGCGAGTGGACCTGCCCGATGCACCCCGAGGTTCGTCAGGCCGGTCCTGGGGCGTGCCCGATCTGCGGGATGGCCCTGGAACCGGTGACCATCTCAGCCGACAGCGGCCCGAGCCGGGAGCTGGCGGACATGACCCGGCGCTTCTGGGCCGCGGTTGTGCTCAGCCTGCCCATCACCGTCCTGGAGATGGGCAGGCACCTGGTGCCATGGATCCACGAGGCCGTCCCGGCGCGGGTCTCGGTGTGGCTGCAGCTGGTGCTGGCCACGCCGGTCGTGCTGTGGGCGGGGGGGCCCTTCTTCGTGCGCGGATGGGCCTCGCTGCGAAGCCGCAACCTCAACATGTTCACCCTCATCGCGATGGGCACCGGGGTCGCCTGGCTGTTCAGCCTCGTGGCCACGACCATGCCCGGGGTCTTCCCCGACTCCTTCCGCAACGACGACGGCACCGTCGACGTCTACTTCGAGGCAGCCGCTGTCATCACCACCTTGGTCCTGCTCGGTCAGGTCCTCGAGCTGCGAGCACGCGAGCAGACCTCCGGTGCGAT
This sequence comes from Janibacter massiliensis, assembly GCF_900289115.1. Taxonomy (GTDB): domain Bacteria; phylum Actinomycetota; class Actinomycetes; order Actinomycetales; family Dermatophilaceae; genus Janibacter_A; species Janibacter_A massiliensis. The sequence continues at coordinate 1,496,188 of NZ_LT985196.1, forward strand.
CAAGGCCCTGCTGAACCTCAGCCCCAAGACCGCCCGACGCATCATCGACGGCGTCGACGAGGAGATCCCCCTAGAGCAGGTGCAGGTCGCAGACCTGCTGCGGGTCCGCCCCGGGGAGGCGATACCGGTCGACGGCACCGTCACCGACGGCCGCTCCTCCGTTGATGAGTCGCTCGTGACCGGCGAGTCGATGCCCGTGACCAAGAGCGGCGGCGACGCGCTCATCGGCGGAACCATCAACGGCAGCGGCGGGCTGGTCATGCGCGCCGAGCGGGTGGGCACCGAGACGATGCTGGCCAGGATCGTGACCATGGTCGCCGACGCCCAACGCTCCCGCGCCCCGATCCAGCGCACCGCGGACAAGGTCTCGGCCATCTTCGTCCCCGTCGTCATCGCGATCGCCGTCATCGCCTTCGTCGCATGGGGCCTCGCCGGGCCCGACCCCAAGCTGGCCCACGCCCTCATCGTCTCTGTCGCGGTCCTGATCATCGCCTGCCCCTGCGCCCTGGGCCTGGCCACACCGATGTCGATCATGGTCGGAGTGGGTCGCGGAGCCAGGCTGGGGGTGCTGATCAAGAACGCCGAAGCGCTCGAACGCATGGAGAAGGTCGACACCCTCGTGGTCGACAAGACCGGCACCCTGACCGAGGGACGACCCACCGTCACCCATATCGAGGCGGTCAACGGCGACGACCCCGACGACCTGCTGCGCACCGCCGCCGCTGTCGAACGGTCATCGGAGCACCCCCTGGCCCAGGCCATCGTCGAAGCCGCAACCGCCCAGCACCTGACCCTGCCCGACGTGTCCGACTTCGACTCACCGGTCGGGCGAGGTGTCACGGGCCTGGTCGAGCAACGACACGTCACCCTCGGCAACGCCGATTTCCTGGCCTCCCACCACATCGACACCGCCGCCTGGCGCGAACACGCAGACCAGCTGCGCGTCGACGGGGCGACCGTGATCTACATGGGCATCGACACCCAGCTCGCCGCCCTGTTCGCCATCGCCGACCCGGTGAAGGAGAGCACCCCGGCCGCGCTGGAAGCGTTGCGCGCCGACGGCATCGACGTCGTCATGCTCACCGGCGACAACCAGGTCACCGCGAACGCCGTCGCACGATCCCTGGGCATTGAGCGCGTCGAGGCCGAGGTCCTCCCCGACCACAAGAGCGACGTCGTAAAGAACCTGCGCGAAGCAGGCCGGGTGGTCGCCATGGCCGGAGACGGCGTCAACGACGCACCCGCCCTGGCCGCCGCGGACGTCGGCATCGCCATGGGATCGGGCACCGACGTAGCCATGGAGAGCGCAGGGATCACCCTGCTTCGAGGAGACCTCACCGGGATCACCAAGGCACGTCACCTCTCCGAGATGACGATGAGCAACATCCGCCAGAACCTCGTGTTCGCCTTCATCTACAACGCCGCAGGCATCCCCATCGCCGCCGGCGTGCTTTACCCCGTGCTCGGGCTGCTCCTCTCTCCCGTCCTCGCCGCCGCCGCCATGGCCCTGTCCAGTGTCAGCGTCATCGCCAACGCACTACGCCTGCGCGCCCGCACCGTCGATTAGCGCGGATGCCTCCCCCCACCACTGGCAGACGACTTGATGGACCCCTGCTATATCTCAACAACCACATCGGCCACCTCAGCCCTCCTCGGCCCCCCTTAATCTGGGTTAGATGATTGCCAGGCGGGGGCCCGGTGACCCGTGAGTGACCGGGTCTCAGGTTCCTGGTCGGAACTTCGGAAGGGGAGTGGCTGCCGAGTGGTCCGGGCTGACCGAGACGAGGACTATGAATCGCCCCGGGTCTGGTGGAGGCTCTCAATCCATGGTCCCGGTCGTCCTCGTCTTCGCACTCAACGGCGCGGGGTCCGCGGCGTGGTCGTCGCGGATCCCGGCCGGGCCGGCGCGCCTGGATCGATACGGACGGGTGGCGACCCTGCGCGCGCTCTTCCTGCTCGCCGGCCTCGGCTCGATCCTCGTCGTCCTGGGCTCCGCGCCCGTGGCGTTCCTCGGTGCCCTGCTGTGGGGCCTCGGGGCGAGCCTGGGCTTCCCCGTCGGCATGTCGGCCGCGTCCGACAACCCCGTCCGCGCAGCAGCCCGCGTGAGCGTAGTCTCGACGATCGGGTACGTCGCCTTCCTCGCCGGTCCGCCGGTGATCGGATGGCTGGGTGACCACGTCGGGGTCCTCCGCTCGCTCCTGGTCGTCGGCGTCCTGGCCCTGATCGTCCTCCCCCTCGTCGGCGCCACACGCGCCGTCCGACCCCCGTCAGGAGACCCTGCATGACCGCCGGCACCTTCTCCGTGCCCCTGCCCGAGAACGCGGACGAGCTTCGTGTCCAGGAGGAGGCCTACGCCGACCTCGCCGATGCGATCCGACCCCTCATCGACGCGTGCGTCCGCACGCGGGTCGCGCCGGAGAAGGCGCACGAGGTGGCCTCCAGGGCCCGCGAGCTCACGGCCGAGCTGATGAGCACCGCCCAGGACGGTCCGCTCGGGCTCGAGGTGACCTCGGACGGTCGCATCCGGGACCACGGCAACCCAGCGGTCGGGATGCGCAACCCCATCGCCCTCCCGCTGGTCTTCGAGCGGGCGGAGGACCGGCGGTCGCTGCGCGCGGACCTCGAGCTCGGCGCCGCGTACGAGGGTCCTCCCGGCCACGCGCACGGCGGGGTCATCGCCCTCCTGCTCGACCAGGCTCTCGGCACCTTGCCGGCGATGATCGGTCTGCCCGCACTGACCGCCTACCTCAACCTGACGTACAAGGCACCGTCCCCGCTCGGGCGGTTCGTCCTCGAGGCCGAGGTCGCCGACGTCAGCGGGTGGAAGATCCTGTGCCGCGGGCGCCTGCGTGACCGCGAGGGCACGGTGACCGCCGAGGCGGAGGGGCTCTTCATCGTCCCGCGCTGGGCCCGCGACCGGGTGGGCACCCCGACGGGAGACGCGGGGGACTTCGACACCAAGCCCCACGGCTGACGTCCCCCTGTCCGCCCACGGCGAACAGCGCACCGAACGCGGGACTTCCCTGTCGGCGCCGGGCGTTAGGGTCCACGGAAGGAACGACCTCGCAGCGACAGGAGCATCGAGCGTGAGCACGAGCACCCCCGTCGTCGCCGCCGGCCCGCAGGGCGGGATGGGCCTCGACGACCACATCTACCAGCGGCTCCTCAAGGAGCGGATCATATTCCTCGGCTCGGACGTGCGTGACGACAACGCGAACGCGATCTGCGCGCAGATGCTCCTCCTCGCGGCCGAGGACCCGGACAAGGACATCTGGCTCTACATCAACAGCCCGGGTGGTTCGGTCTCGGCGGGCATGGCGATCTACGACACGATGAAGTGGATCCCGAACGACGTCGCCACCGTGGCGATGGGCTTGGCGGCCTCGATGGGCCAGTTCCTGCTGTCGGCCGGCACCCGCGGCAAGCGGTACGCCACGCCTCACGCCCGCGTGATGATGCACCAGCCCTCGGGCGGCATCGGTGGCACGGCGAGCGACATCAAGATCCAGGCCGAGCAGATGCTCTACACCAAGAACAAGATGGCCGAGCTCATCGCCGAGCACACGGGCCAGACCGTCGAGCAGATCACGACGGACTCCGACCGCGACCGCTGGTTCAGCGCCGAGGAGGCCAAGGAGTACGGCTTCGTCGACCACGTCTTCGAGCGGGCCGCCCAGACCAGCCAGCCCGGTGGCGGCGACCACGACAACCCGGTCACCGAGGCCTGAGGGAGACACCATGACGACGAACTTCCAGGCGACCTCCCGGCTCCACGTCCCCGGCCCGAGCAACCGGTACGTCCTGCCGAACTTCGAGGAGCGCACCTCGTACGGCATGAAGCGGATGGACCCGTACACCAAGCTCTTCGAGGACCGGATTATCTTCCTCGGCGTCCAGGTCGACGACGCGAGCGCGGACGACATCATCGCCCAGCTCATCGTGCTCGAGTCGATGGATCCCGACCGGGACATCACGATGTACATCAACAGCCCGGGCGGCTCGTTCACCGCGATGACGGCGATCTACGACACGATGCAGTACATCCGCTGCGACGTGCAGACCTTCGTCGTCGGCCAGGCGGCCTCCGCGGCGGCCGTCCTGCTCGCCGCCGGCGCGAAGGGCAAGCGGTTCGCGCTGCCGAACGCTCGGATCCTCATCCACCAGCCGGCGCTCGCCGGGGGCGACTACGGCCAGGCCTCGGACATCGAGATCCAGGCCAACGAGGTGCTCCGCATGCGGACCTGGTTGGAGGAGACCTGGGCGAAGCACTCGGGGAAGTCGCCCGAGGAGCTCCGCAAGGACATCGAGCGTGACAAGATCCTCGGCGCGCCGGAGGCCAAGGAGTACGGCCTCATCGACGAGGTGCTCACCTCGCGCAAGGCGTCCCTCGATGACTGACGGGTCGGCCTCCGGCCCGCGCCCGGAGGGGCGGACCTGCATCGCGGGTCCGCCCCTCCGTCTTTCCTTCTGCACCGCCCGGACTGTTTCGCTGTGAGCGGACAGCCGTTCGCCCTCGGCGAATCGCGGCGTTGAATGGCGGGAGTCCTCCGACCCGACGGGTAGCGTCGAGCTCAGCCCGGCCGTCAACACCTGTCGGGACCACATTCGTGAAGGGAACGCTGCAGTGGCACGCATGGGTGATGGTGGGGACCTGCTCAAGTGCTCTTTCTGCGGGAAGAGCCAGAAGCAGGTGAAGAAGCTCATCGCGGGCCCCGGCGTGTACATCTGCGACGAGTGCATCGACCTGTGCAACGAGATCATCGAGGAGGAGCTGTCCGGGGGCTCCGACCTCGGGTTCGACGAGCTCCCCAAGCCGCGGGAGATCTTCGACTTCCTCGAGACCTTCATCATCGGCCAGGAGCCGGCCAAGAAGGCGCTCGCCGTGGCCGTCTACAACCACTACAAGCGGATCCAGGCCGGTGAGGCTGCGGGCGCTCGACGCGACGAGGACCACGTCGACATCGCGAAGTCGAACATCCTCCTCATCGGTCCGACCGGCTGCGGGAAGACCTACCTCGCCCAGACCCTGGCCCGGATGCTCAACGTCCCCTTCGCCATCGCCGATGCGACGGCGCTGACCGAGGCCGGGTACGTCGGTGAGGACGTGGAGAACATCCTCCTGAAGCTCATCCAGGCCGCGGACTACGACGTGAAGAAGGCCGAGACGGGCATCATCTACATCGACGAGGTCGACAAGGTCGCCCGCAAGAGCGAGAACCCGTCGATCACGCGCGACGTCTCCGGCGAGGGGGTGCAGCAGGCCCTGCTCAAGATCCTCGAGGGCACGACTGCCTCGGTGCCGCCGCAGGGTGGCCGCAAGCACCCGCACCAGGAGTTCATCCAGATCGACACGACGAACGTCCTGTTCATCGTCGGCGGTGCCTTCGCCGGCCTCGAGAAGCTCGTCGAGTCCCGCAACGGCAAGCAGGGGCTCGGTTTCGGCTCCGAGCTGCACACGCCGAAGGACCTCGCCGAGTCGATCGTCGATGTCATGCCCGAGGACCTCATGAAGTTCGGGCTCATCCCCGAGTTCATCGGGCGCCTGCCGGTCATCACCACAGTCGCCCCGCTCGACCGCGACGCGCTCGTGCGCATCCTCACCGAGCCGCGCAACGCCCTGGTCAAGCAGTACACGAAGATGTTCGCCCTCGACGACGTCGAGCTGGAGTTCGACGCCCCGGCGCTCGAGGCGATCGCCGACCAGGCCCTCAAGCGGGGTACGGGCGCGCGCGGGCTGCGGGCGATCATGGAGGAGGTCCTCCTACCGGTGATGTTCGACGTGCCCAGCGACGAGGGCATCGCCAAGGTCGTCGTCAGCAGGGAGACGGTGCTCGAGAACGTCCTGCCGACGATCGTCCGGCGCGAGGACGTCACCCCGAAGCGGCGCCAGAAGCGTTCCGCCTGAGACGAACGGCAGCGGCCGGCCCGAGCGTTCATCGCCCGGGCCGGCCGCTGCGCGTGCGGATCAGGACGTCGCGGGCTTGACGAACGGGATGAGCTCGACGTCGCGGAGGGCGACCTCGTCGCCGTCGGTGTAGCCCAGCTCGCCCGTGATGCGGCCCGTGGCCCGCAGGTCGTCCTCAGCGGTGCGGACCAGCTCGAGCAGGTGAGAGGGGCCGACGAGGGTGGCCGCGGTGATCTCGCTGCGCATGCCGACCTTGGCGTCGGACTTCGCCTTGCGGACCTGAGACAGGGCCGCGCCGACCGCCTCGAGGAGCCCGGCGCGACCACCGTCGATGCGCAGCTCGTCCGCCGTGGGCCAGGTCGCGCGGTGGACCGAACCGGTCTTCCACCACGACCAGACCTCCTCGGTCGCGTACGGCAGGAACGGAGCGAGCAGCCGCAGCAGCGCGTCGAGCGCGATCCGCAGCGCAGCTCTCGCGCTCGCCGCCGCGGACTCGCCGCGCGAGCCGTACGCTCGGTCCTTGACCAGCTCGAGGTAGTCGTCGCAGAACGTCCAGAAGAAGGTCTCCGTGACCTCCAGCGAGCGGGTGTAGTCCCAGCGCTCGAAGCCCGCGGTCGCGGCGTCGACGACCTCAGCGAGCCCGGCGAGCATCGACGCGTCGAGCGGATCGGTGACGGCCGCCCGCAGGTCGCCCTCGACCTCCCCGAAGGAGAGCGCGAACTTGCTCGCGTTGAGCAGCTTGATGGCCAGGCGGCGGCCGACCTTCATCTGGCCCGTGTCGTACGCGGCGTCCGTCCCGAGCCGGCCGCTGGCCGCCCAGTACCGCACCGCGTCGGCGGAGTGCTCCTTGACGACGTCCTCGGGCGTGACGACGTTGCCCTTGGACTTGCTCATCTTCTTGCGGTCCGGGTCGAGGATCCAGCCCGAGATGGCGGCGTTCGTCCACGGCACGGTGCCGTGCTCGAAGTGGCTGCGGACGACGGTCGCGAACAGCCAGGTCCGGATGATGTCGTGGGCCTGCGGGCGGATGTCCATGGGGAAGACGACGTCGAAGAGGCTGCTCGTGCCCGCCTCGCGGCCGCGCCAGTCGCCCGCGATCTGCGGGGTCAGGGAGCTCGTCGCCCACGTGTCCATGACGTCCGGGTCCCCGGTGAAGCCTCCCGGCTGGTCGCGCTGGGACTCGTCGTAGCCGTCGGGCGCCTGCGCGGCCGGGTCGACGGGCAGCTGGTCCTCCGACGGGACGATCGGTGCGTCGTAGCGGGGCTCGCCGTCCTCGTCGAGGGGGTACCAGACGGGGATCGGGACGCCGAAGAACCGCTGCCGGGAGATCAGCCAGTCGCCGTTGAGGCCCGCGACCCAGTTCGCGTACCGGGCGCGCATGAAGTCGGGCTGGAACCCGATCTCGTCACCGCGGTTGACGAGGGCGGCGTTGAGCTCGGCGTCGCGCCCGCCGTTGCGGATGTACCACTGGCGGCTGGTGACGATCTCGAGCGGCTTCTCGCCCCGCTCGTAGAAGTTGGCCTTGCGCTGGGTCTTCTGGGGCTCGCCGTCGAGGTCGCCGGTCTCGCGCAGCGCGTCGACGACGACCTCGCGGGCGCCGTGGACCGTCTTGCCGGACATGCGGGCGAACAGATCGCGACCGTCGGGGTCGGTGATCCACTCAGGCGCATCGGCGACGATCCGGCCCGCGCGGGTGATGACGGGGCGGGTGGGAAGCTGCAGCTCGCGCCACCACTGGACGTCGGTGAGGTCACCGAAGGTGCAGCACATCGCGATGCCCGCACCCTTGTCCGGCTCGGCGGCCTCGTGCGCGACGACCGGGACCTCGACGCCGAAGAGGGGGCTGCGGACGGTCGACCCGAACAGCGGCTGGTAGCGCTCGTCGTCCGGGTGGGCGATGAGCGCGACGCACGCCGGGAGGAGCTCCGGTCGCGTCGTCTCGATGTGCACGGGGTCCGCGCCGGCGCGGTGGAAGGCGACCCGGTGGTAGGCGCCGGGGTAGTCCCGGGCCTCGAGCTCGGCCTGGGCGACGGCCGTCTGGAAGGTCACGTCCCACAGACCGGGCGCCTGCGCGGTGTACGCCTCACCGCGGGCGAGGTTGCGCAGGAACGCCTGCTGGGCCGTGGCCCGCGAGTGGTCGTCGATCGTCCGGTACTGGATGGACCAGTCGAGCGAGAAGCCGAGCCGGCGGAAGAGGGACTCGAAGGCTTCCTCGTCCTTGACGGTCAGCTCGTCGCACAGCTCGATGAAGTTCTGCCGGCTCACCGGCTTCTGGTCGGCTGCCTTGATGCTCTTGGTGTCACCGCGGAAGGGCGGCTCGAAGACCGGGTCGTAGGGGAGCGAGGCGTCGCCGCGCACCCCGTAGTAGTTCTGCACCCGCTTCTCGGTCGGCAGGCCGTTGTCGTCCCAGCCGATGGGGTAGAAGACCTCGAACCCGGCCATCCGCTTGTACCGGGCCATGCAGTCGGTGTGCGTGTAGCTGAAGACGTGGCCCATGTGGAGCGAGCCGGACGCGGTCGGCGGCGGCGTGTCGATGGAGAAGACCTTCGATCGGTCGCCGATCTCGCGGTCGAAGGTGTACGTCCCGTCTTCCTGCCATACCGCTCCCCACTTGTCCTCGAGGCCGTCGAGCGACGGCTTGTCGGGGATCGAGGCAGGCGTGGCGGGGGAGGTCGTCATGGCACCGGATCATCCCATCCGACGAGGTGTTCATTCGCACCGGATTCGCCGTAGGCTCCCGGTCATGAAGCCCGAACCCACGTACCGGACGGTCATCGCCCTCGGTCGTACTGCGTTCTTCCTCACCGGGTACAAGTTCACCTTCCGCGGCCGGCACCACGTCCCGCGCAAGGGCGGTGCCGTGCTGGCGGTTAACCACACGGGGTACGGCGACTTCCTCTTCGCGGGGATGGCCTGCCGGCGCCAGGGGCGGCTCGTCCGGTTCATGGCGAAGAAGTCGATCTGGGAGCACCGGTTCACCGGGCCGGTCATGCGCGGGTGCAAGCACATCCCCGTCGACCGGCACGCGGGCGCGGAGTCCTACCAGATGGCCGTTGCGGCGTTGCGCGCCGGCGAGGTCGTCGGTGTCTACCCCGAGGCGACGATGTCCCGCTCCTTCGAGATCAAGGAGCTGAAGACCGGTGCGGCCCGGATGGCGCAGGAGACCGGTTGCCCGATCCTCCCGACGATCGTCTGGGGTGCGCACCGCATCTGGACCAAGGACCTGCCGAAACAGATCGGGCGGACGAAGACGCCGATCCACGTGACGGTCGGCGCGCCGATCCACGTCGGGCCCGAGGACGACGTCATGGAGGTGACGCAGCGGCTGCGCGCGGAGATGCAGCGGCTGCTCGACGAGACGATCGCCCGCTACCCGACGCTCGAGGGTGAGGACCTGCGCTACCTGCCGGCGCGACTCGGGGGCACCGCGCCGACGGTCGAGGAGGCCCACGAGAAGGACCTCGCCGACATGCGGCGCAAGACCGACCCCTTCAACCGCAAGGGCTGATCGCCGCGGGTCCTCCGCGGGTCAGACGGGGAAGCCCAGGTGGGCGAGCGCCTGGCGGAGGATGACGCCGTGCCCGTCGACCATCTCCGCGGCGACGTCGGTGCCGGACGCCTCGTCCGGGGTGAGCCAGGCGAGCTCGAGGGCGTCCTGCTGGGGGGCGCAGTCGCCGCTCACGGGCACGACGTAGACGAGCGCGACGGCGTGCTGGCGGGGGTCGTGGAAGGGCGTGACCCCGGGGGTGGGGAAGAACTCCGCGACCGTGATCGGTTGCGGCGTCGCCGGCACCCGGGGGAGCGCGACCGGCCCGAGATCCTTCTCGAGGTGGCGGACGAGCGCGTCGCGAATCCGCTCGTGGTACATCACGCGGCCCCCGACGAGCTCTCGCTCCATCCGGCCCGTGTCGGAGGCCCGCAGCAGGAGGCCGACCGAGGTCGCCGTCCCCGACTCGTCGACCCGGACGGGCACGGCGACGACGTAGAGCATCGGCACCCGCCCGCGGGTCACCTCGAGCTCCTCCTGGCTGAGCCAGGACCCCTGCGTGTCCGTCTCGATCGGCATGACCCGATTGTGACAGGCGGTACCCTGCTGCCCACAGGCGTTCGAGCCGTCATCAGCGGCGAGCCTCCGGAAGAACGGGTCGGCCGCGCGGTCGCGCCCCAGTAGACCCGGACGGGTGGGCCCGTCACAGCCTCCGACGAGCGGTCGTCACCGGGGACGGGGACGGCAAGCGAGGTGGTACCGCGGTGCCGCCACCGGCCACGAGCCGGCGGCGACGTCGTCCTCGTGGCCCAGCCCGACCGACCACCGCCGGAGTACCCCCATGACCTACCCGAAGGTCTCGACGACCACCGCCGACGGCGAGCCGACCCCCACCGGGGTGCCCGCCAGCCCGAGCTTCCCGCGCGTCGAGGAGGCCGTCCTGCGGTACTGGGAGCAGGACGGGACGTTCCGCGCCTCGGTCGACCGCCGCGACCCCGGCCCGGACGGCGCGAACGAGTTCGTCTTCTACGACGGCCCGCCGTTCGCCAACGGGCTGCCGCACTACGGGCACCTGCTCACCGGCTACGTCAAGGACCTCGTGCCGCGGTACCAGACGATGCGCGGGCGACGGGTCGAGCGCCGCTTCGGCTGGGACACCCACGGCCTGCCCGCCGAGCTCGAGGCGATGAGCCAGCTCGGCATCAAGACGACCGACGAGATCCACGACCTGGGGATCGAGGCGTTCAACGACGAGTGCCGGGCCGCGGTCATGCGGTACACCGACGAGTGGCGCGACTACGTCACCCGGCAGGCCCGGTGGGTCGACTTCGACAACGACTACAAGACGCTCAACCCGAGCTTCATGGAGTCGGTCATCTGGGCGTTCCGGTCCCTGCACGACAAGGGCCTGGTGTACGAGGACTTCCGGGTCCTGCCGTACTGCTGGAACGACGAGACGCCGCTGAGCAACCACGAGCTGCGCATGGACGACGACGTCTACCAGGACCGTCAGGACCCGGCCGTCACCGTCGGCCTGCGGCTCGAGACCGGCGAGCTGGCCCTCGTGTGGACGACGACCCCGTGGACCCTGCCGAGCAACCTCGCGATCATGGTCGGCCCGGACCTCGACTACGTCGTCGTCGAGTCCGACGTGCCCACCGGCCGCCCGGAGCGGTACGTCATCGGCGCGGAGCGGGCCAGGGCCTACGCCCGCGAGCTCACGGGCGACCCCAAGGGCGACGTCGACGCGCTCGTCGTCGAGCGGCTCACCGGTGCCGACCTCGTCGGCCGGACGTACACCCCGCCGTTCTCGTACTACCTCGGGCACGAGAACGCCTTCCGCGTCGTACCCGCCGAGTTCGTCACGACGACGGACGGCACGGGCCTCGTCCACACCGCCGGTGCCTTCGGCGAGGACGACAAGGTCGTCACCGACCGCGAGGGCATCAAGGCCGTCATGCCCGTGGGCAAGGACGGGCGTTTCACGGCCCCCGTCGCCGAGTACGAGGGCATGCAGGTCTTCGACGCCAACGGCCCGATCCTCGACGCGCTCAAGGCCGCGACCCGGGCGGTGACCGAGGAGGAGCGGTCCGCGGCCGGCTCGGTGACGGCCGGCACGGTCCTCCTGCGCCGCGAGTCCTACACCCACTCCTACCCGCACTGCTGGCGCTGCCGCCAGCCGCTCATCTACAAGGGCGTCTCGTCGTGGTTCGTCGAGGTGACGGCGTTCAAGGACCGGATGGTCGAGCTCAACCAGGAGATCACCTGGGTCCCCGAGCACATCAAGGACGGGCAGTTCGGCAAGTGGCTCAGCAACGCGCGCGACTGGTCGATCACCCGTAACCGCTTCTGGGCCACCCCGGTCCCGGTGTGGAAGTCCGACGACCCGGCGTACCCGCGGATCGACGTCTACGGCTCGTTCGAGGAGATCGAGCGCGACTTCGGTCGGCTCCCGCGCAACCGCGCGGGGGAGCCGGACCTCCACCGGCCGTGGGTCGACGAGCTGACCCGGCCGAACCCGGACGACCCGACCGGCCGCAGCACCATGCGCCGGGTCGAGGACGTCCTGGACGTGTGGTTCGACTCGGGCTCGATGAGCTACGCCCAGGCGCACTACCCGTTCGAGAACACCGACTGGTTCGAGCACCACTTCCCGGGCGACTTCATCGTCGAGTACATCGGGCAGACGCGCGGCTGGTTCTACACCCTCCACGTCCTCGCGACCGCGCTCTTCGACCGGCCCGCCTTCGGCACGTGCGTCAGCCACGGCATCGTCCTCGGCTCCGACGGCCAGAAGATGAGCAAGTCGCTGCGCAACTACCCGGACGTGCGAGAGGTCTTCGACCGGGACGGCGCCGACGCGATGCGCTGGTTCCTCATGAGCAGCCCGATCCTGCGGGGCGGCAACCTCGTCGTCACCGAGCAGGGCATCCGGGACGGCGTGCGACAGGTCGTCCTCCCGCTGTGGAACGCGTGGTCGTTCTTCGCCCTGTACGCCAACGCCCGCGGCGAGGGCGGCTACGAGGCCCGGTGGCGCACCGACTCCACCGACGTCCTCGACCGGTACCTCCTGGCGAAGACGCGCCGTCTCGTCGAGGACGTCACCGCCCACCTCGACGTCTACGACATCGCCACCGCGTGCGAGGCCGTCCGGCAGTTCGTCGACGTCCTGACGAACTGGTACGTCCGGCGCAGCCGCGAGCGGTTCTGGGGCACCGGCGCCGGCGCCGAGGCCGCCCGCTCGTCCGACGACGCCTTCGACACGCTCCACACCGTCCTCGAGGTGCTGTGCCGGGTCTGCGCGCCGCTGCTGCCGCTGGCGACCGAGGAGATCTGGCGCGGGCTCACCGGTGAGCGGTCGGTCCACCTCACCGACTGGCCGGCCCCGGACGAGTTGCCCGCCGACGACGCCCTCGTCGCCGCGATGGACACCGCCCGGCAGGTCTGCTCGAGCGCGTCGGCGCTGCGGAAGGCGAACGGCCTGCGGGTGCGGCTGCCGCTGTCGGAGCTCACCGTCGTCACGCCGCACGCGGCCGACCTCGAGCCGTTCGTCGGGATCGTCGCCGACGAGGTCAACGTCAAGACGGTGACCCTCCGGGACGCGACGGAGGCCGACGCGAGCGCCTTCGGGGTGAGTCAGCGGCTCACCGTCCACGCGCGGGCCGCCGGTCCCCGCCTGGGCAAGCAGGTCCAGCAGGCGATCGCCGGGAGCAAGAAGGGCGACTGGTCGGTCGACGACGCCGGGGTCGTCACCTCCGGCGGGGTCGAGCTCGTCGAGGGCGAGTACACCCTCGAGACCGTCGTGGAGGAGGGCGCCGCCGGTGGCTCGCACGTGTCGGCGATGCTCCCCGGGTCCGGGTCGGGCTTCCTCGTCCTGGACACGGAGGTCACCCCTGACCTGGCCCGCGAGGGCCTCGCGCGAGACCTCGTCCGGGCGGTGCAGCAGGCCCGCAAGGACGCTGGGCTCGCGGTCGGCGACCGGATCGCGCTGACGATCACCGGCGGGGAGGCCGTCTTCGACGCGACGATCGCCCACCGGGACCTGCTCGTCGCCGAGACGCTGGCGAGCCAGTTCGGCTCGGCGCCGGACCTGGACGCGCTCCCGGTCGGCGACGGGGTCGTCGAGGCGGAGGTCGGCGAGGGTCAGTCGGCACGGATCCGTGTCGAGCCCGCCCGCACGGCCTGACGCGATGGCGCCCGCGGCCCGGGTCCCGGAGGATCTCCTCGTGCACCTCCGGGCCGCGCGCGACCACCTCGACCGGCACTACGCGAGCGACCTCGACCTCGACACCCTCGCGCTGACCGCCGGGCTGAGCCGGTATCACTTCCTCCGCAGCTTTGCGCGGGTCTACGGCATCACCCCGTTCGCCTACCTCACCGAGCGCCGCGTCGAACGAGCGCAGGATCTTCTCCGGACGTCGAATCTCACGGTGACCGAGGTCTGCCACGCCGTCGGGTACAGCAGCCTCGGATCGTTCAGCAGCCGGTTCCGGGGCGTCGTCGGCGAGGGGCCGGCCGCCTACCGCGCCCGCTGGGCCGCCGACGGCGCCCCGCGCATCCCCGGCTGCTATGTGTTCATGGCGGGCCTGGTCGAGCGGCGACCGCCGGACGGAGCAACGCAGGAGAAGCCGGGCAGGTCGGGTGCCCCCTAGCGTGGGTCCCATGATCACCAACGTCTCGCTCGTGTCCGTCTGGGTCCACGACCTCGACGAGGCCCTCGCCTTCTACACCGACGTCCTCGGCTTCCAGCCCGGCGACGACGTCTCCCTCGGGGACGACTTCCGCTGGCTCACCGTGACGCACCCCTCGCAGCCCGAGCTCCACCTGCACCTGACGACCCCCGGCCGGCCGCTGTCCGACGATCTGGTCGACGCGATCCGGCGTGCCCAGGCCGCGGGCGGGATGCCCGGCGTCGGTCTCAACGTCGACGACTGCCGGGCGACCGCCGCCGAGCTCAAGGCCAAGGGCGTCGAGCTCCTCCAGGAGCCGACCGACCGGCCCTACGGGGTCGAGGCGCTCATCCGGGACTGCTCCGGCAACTGGATCGTCCTCGTCGAGCCCACGGAGTTCTCACCCGAGGAGATGACCCGCGCCGACGTCGAGTGACTCTGCCCGGGTCGTTCAGCGGACGGTGAACGGTCCGCCGGTGAGGTCCTCGCACAGCGTCCACAGGCCGCGGGCCTTCTCGCGGTCGTGGGAGGCCGCGCTGGACCCGACAGGCCGGGGGTATCCGCTCGCCTCGAACGGCCCGTCCGGCCCGATGTAGATACCACCCGGCAGGTCCGGGACGGTCGCGGCGTACAGCACGGGCAGCGCGCCCTGCTCGGCCGGCTGCGCCACGAACGGCAGCCGGTTGAGCAGCTGTAGCACCGGGCGCTGCCAGCCCTGCTCGGGTCGGTCCTGGAGGTTCGTCGCCGAGTACCCCGGATGGGCGGCGACGGACCGGACGAGGGAACCGGCCGCGGTGAGCCGGCGCTGGAGCTCGTAGGCGAGCATCAGGTCCGCGAGCTTGGTCTGCCCGTAGGCCTGCCACCGCTCGTACCGCCGGCGCTCCCAGTTCGGGTCGCTCAGGCTGATCCGCCCGAAGCGGTGGGCCATGGACGCGAGCCACACGACGCGGTCGGTGACCCGCGGCAGGAGGAGGTTCGTCAGGAGGAAGTGCCCGAGGACGTTCGTCGCGAGCTGGAGCTCCCAGCCCGCGGGCGTGCGCGATTCCGCGGGCGCCATGACGCCGGCGTTGTTCACGAGCACGTCGATGCGCTCGTGGGGGAGGTCGGCGGCGAAGGCGCGGACCGACGCGAGGTCGGACAGGTCGAGGGCGCGCACCTCGGTGCTGCCGCGCATGGAGTCCGCGGCGGCCTGCGCCTTCTCGAGGCTCCGGCACGCGAGGACGACGTGCGCGCCCTTCGCGGCGAGCTCGGCCGCGGTGACCTTCCCCAGCCCCGAGCTGGCGCCGGTGACGATGATCGTCCGGCCGGTCTGGTCGGGGATGTCGGCGGTGGTCCAGCGGCGGGAGGTGGCCATGCGGCGATCCTCCCACCGATCCGTTCCGGACGCGTGCGGGAGGATGGGCGCCATGCCCGCTCCCGACGCCGCCCAGCGCGAGGCCGCCCACCAGCTCGACCTGCGCACCCGGATGCGCCACGCGCAGGAGGCGATCCTCGCCCGCGCGCCCGAGCACGACCTCGAGCCGAGCCTCGACCGGATCGCCGCGGTCATGGACCTGCTGGGGTCCCCGCAGCTGGCCTACCCCGTCATCCACGTCACCGGCACGAACGGCAAGACCTCGACGGCGCGGATCATCGAGCGGATCCTCACCGAGTCCGGGCTCACGGTCGGGCGCTTCACCTCGCCCCACCTGCACGACGTCCGCGAGCGGATCACCATCGGCGGCGCCGCGATCGACCGCGAGCGCTTCCTGTCCGCCTACGCCGACGTCATCCCCTACGTCGAGATGGTCGATGCACGCAGCCTCGCCGACGGCGGGCCCCGGATGACCTTCTTCGAGGTGCTCGTCGCGGTCGGCTACGCGGCCTTCGCGGACGCGCCCGTCGACGTCGCGGTCGTCGAGGTCGGCATGGGTGGCGGCTGGGACGCGACGAACGTCTGCGAGGCGGGGGTCGCCGTCGTCACCCCGATCGGGCTCGATCACGCCCACTTCCTCGGGGACACGATCGAGGAGATCGCGACGGAGAAGGCCGGGATCGTCAAGGACGGCGCGATCGCGGTCGTCGCACCCCAGGAGGACGAGGCGATGGCCGCCCTCGCGGGCCGGGCGGAGGAGGTCGGTGCGGACCTGAGGGCCGAGGGCGCCGACTTCGGGCTGCTGTCGCGGGAGGTCGCCGTCGGCGGCCAGCTGCTGTCGGTGCGCGGCCTGGCCGGGGACCACACGGACCTCTTCGTCCCGCTCCACGGCGCCCACCAGGCGCACAACGTCGCCCTGGCCGTCGCGGCCGTCGAGGCCTTCCTCGGAGGCGGGGAGCAGTCCCTGTCCGACGACGTCCTGCGCGCGGCGCTCACGGACGTCAGCTCCCCGGGCCGGCTCGAGATCGTGCGCCGCAGCCCGACCGTCCTCGTCGACGCCGCGCACAACCCGCACGGCGCCGCCGCGCTCGCCACGGCCCTGACCGAGGAGTTCACCTTCTCCCGGGTGGTCGGGGTCGTTGCGATGTTCGAGGACAAGGACGTCGCGGGCATGCTCGAGGCGCTCCAGCCCGCCCTCGACCACATCGTGTGCACGCGAAGCACGTCGCCGCGGTGCCTCGACCCGGAGCGTCTCGGCCGGATCGCCGAGGAGGTCTTCGGCGACCACCGTGTCACGGTCGTCCGCGACCTGCCCGACGCCCTCGACCGCGCGGCAGAGCTGGCCGACGAGGGCGGTGTCAGCGGCGGGGTCGTCGTCACCGGGTCGGTGACGACGGCAGCCGACGCCCGCGTCCTCCTCGGGGCCGAGGGGGTCGACGGCGACCGCGACTGACCGGCCGCGCGTGGGTCAGGCGGCGAGCTCCTTCGCGGCGAGCCGCTCGTCGCCGGCCGCTTCCCAGACCTCCCAGGCGGCGTGCAGGCCCAGGGCGATGACGAGCACGCCGAGGACGAGGTCGGGCCACCCGGACCGGGTCCACGCGGTGAGCAGGCCCATGACGATGATCGCCAGATCGACGAGGACGTCGTTGCGCGCCGAGAGGAACGCGGCGCGGGACAGGCTGCCCGCGCCGGTGCGATGCCGGGCGAGCAGCCACGCGCACGCCCCGTTGACGAGGGCGGCCCCGCCGGCCGTGGCGATGAGCGGGAGGACGGCGGGCGGCTGCGGGTCGGGGAAGGCCCGGAACGCGCTCCACGCGGCGGCCGCCGCCGGGACGAGCAGCACCCCCGCCAGGACCCGCCCGAGCGTCGCCCGGCGGGCGAGCGGCCACGACAGCGCCACGGCGATGAGGACGTTGATCGCCGCGTCCTCGCCGAAGTCGGCGCTGTCGGCCAGCAGACTGACCGACCCGATGGCCACCGCCACGGCGGCTGCGAGGACCCCGTAGGCGGCGTTGAGCCCGGCGACCGTGAGGACGGCGCGTCTGACTCCGGGCGCGGCGAGCGGATCAGGCTGCGGGGCAGCGGGGATCGCGGCGTCGGTCACCCCCGCACCGTAGCTCATCTACGCTGCTCGCCATGACCGGGACCTTCACGTGGCGGATGCTGGCGACCGTCCTCGGCGGGGAGTCGCTCGTCATCTTCTTCGGCGCTCTGCTCGCGCGGGGCATGCCCGGCGGGGACGGCGTCTCAAGCTCGGCCGACCGGTGGTTCGTCCCGATGGGCGTCCTCGCGGCCGTCACCCTCGTCACCGCCGGCCTCGTCCGCCGGCGCTGGGGGGCCGTTCTCGGCCTCGTCCTCCAGGTCCTCGTGCTCGCCTCGGCGCTCGTCGTCCCGCACATGGCCCTCGTCGGGGCCGTCTTCGGCGGGCTGTACCTCGTCTGCCTCTACAAGGGTCGTGAGGTCGACGCGTCGATGGCAGCCCGCTCGGCCGACGCCGGGGACGCGACGACCCGTGGATAGGCTGGGCGCGTGACCGAGCAGCTCGAGCGTTCCCTCGTCCTCGTCAAGCCCGACGGCTTCGCCCGCGGCCTCACCGGGGAGGTGCTCCGTCGGATCGAGGCGAAGGGGTACCGCCTCGTGGCGCTGCGCGTTCTCGTCCCGGGGGTCGAGGAGCTGCACCGGCACTACGCCGAGCACGAGGGCAAGCCGTTCTTCGAACCGCTCGTCGAGTTCATGATGTCCGGCCCCGTCACGGCCGCCGTCATCGAGGGCCAGGGCTGCATCCCCGGCTTCCGCTCGCTCGCGGGGACGACGAACCCCACGGAGGCCGCGCCCGGGACGATCCGCGGCGACCTCGGTCGCGACTGGGGCACCACGGTCCAGCAGAACATCGTCCACGGCTCCGACTCGCCCGAGTCCGCCGCCCGCGAGATCGCGATCTGGTTCCCCGGGCTCTGACCGGGTGATCCCCGTCACGGGGGTGCTGGCGCGGTCGTTAGGCTGGCCGCATGGCTGACTTCGATCTCGTTGTCCTCGGTGCCGGTCCCGGCGGTTACGTCGCCGCCATCCGCGCCTCCCAGCTCGGCCTCAAGGTCGCGGTCGTGGAGAAGAAGTACTGGGGCGGGGTCTGCCTCAACGTCGGGTGCATCCCGAGCAAGGCGCTCATCAAGAACGCCGAGCTCGCCCACACGCTGACGCACGACAAGAAGAAGTTCGGCATCGAGGGCGACGCGACGATGTCGTACGGCCCGACGCACGCCCGCTCCCGACAGGTGAGCGCTGGCATCGTCAAGGGCGTCCACTTCCTCATGAAGAAGAACAAGATCACCGAGATCGACGGCTGGGGCACGCTCACGTCCGCCACGTCGATGTCGGTCGCCACGGACGACGGCTCCACCCGCGAGGTGACCTTCGACAAGCTCATCATCGCCGCGGGTGCGACGACGCGGATGCTGCCCGGCATGGAGGTGAGCGAGAACGTCGTCACGTACGAGGAGCAGATCCTCGACGAGAACCTGCCCTCCTCCATCGTCATCGCCGGCTCCGGCGCGATCGGCGTCGAGTTCGCCTACGTCATGAAGAACTTCGGCGTCGACGTGACGATCGTCGAGTTCCTCGACCGGATGGTCCCGACCGAGGACGCAGACATCTCCAAGGAGCTGTTCAAGCACTACAAGAAGCTCGGCGTGAAGGTCATGCTCTCGACGAAGGTCGAGTCCGTCGAGGACACGGGCGACGGTGTCCGTGTGACCGTCTCCCCGGCGCAGGGTGGCGACAGCCAGGTCCTCGAGGCCGACAAGTTCCTCTCGGCGATCGGGTTCGCCCCGCGCACCGAGGGTTACGGTCTGGAGACCACCGGCGTGCAGCTCACCGACCGGGGCGCGATCGCCATCGACGAGTACTGCCGCACGAACGTCGAGAACGTCTACGCGATCGGCGACTGCACCGCCAAGCTCATGCTCGCCCACGTCGCCGAGGCCCAGGGCATCGTCGCCGCCGAGCACATGACAGGCACCGAGACGATGCCCGTCGACTACACCTTCGTGCCGCGCGCCACCTACTGCCACCCGCAGATCGGCTCGTTCGGGCTGACGGAGCAGCAGGCGAAGGACGCCGGCCACGAGGTGAAGACCGCGAGCTTCCCGTTCACGGCCAACGGCAAGGCGATGGGCCTGGGGGACGCGGTCGGCTTCGTCAAGGTCGTCGCCGACGCGACGTACAACGAGATCCTCGGCGCCCACATGATCGGCCCGGACGTCACCGAGCTCCTCCCGGTCCTCACGCTCGCGCAGAAGTGGGACCTCACGGCGGACGAGGTCGCCCGGAACGTCTTCGCCCACCCGACCCTGTCCGAGGCGGTCAAGGAGGCCGTCGAGGGCATCGCGGGACACATGATCAACCTCTGAGCGCGGCACGACGAGGGGCCCCGGACCGCGTGGTCCGGGGCCCTTCGGTGTACCTCGGGGCGGAGATGTGACCGGCCAGACACCGCTTGTTCTACGCCGTAGACCTACACTGGAGTCATGGTCTACGACGTAGAAGATCAAGCCACGACCCGGCCGACCTCACCCGCGCCCGCGGCGCGGAGCTCCGTCCCCCATCTCGATCCGCTCGTCGCCCGGTACGACCGGCCGCTGCTGTTCTTCGGGCTCGCGACCGGGGTGCCGTGGGTGACGTGGATGATCGCCGGGCTGCTCAGCCGGCGACCCGACCCGCCGATGCCCCTCGTCGCGGCGCTCGGCATGACGGGTCTGCTCGCCCCGATCGTCGTCGCCCTCGGGCTCGCCGCGCGTGACCGCGTCGTCTGGCACGACCTGCTCCACCGGATCGTCAACGCGCGCGACGTGCCGCGCCTGTTCTGGCTCGTCGCAATGCTCCTGCTGCCCGGTGCCCTGATGCTGGGGACGGGGGTCTCCGTCCTCCTCGGCTACTCGCCGGACCAGTTCCACCTGCGCGGCGGGATGTCCTTCACCTCGGGCATGCTCCCGGCCTGGTTCATCGTGGGGTTCGCCCCCGTCGTCGAGGAGCTCGCCTGGCACGGCTACGGCACGGACTCCCTCAGCTCACGGTGGAGCGTGTGGCGTACCTCGCTGTTCTTCACGAGGCCGGTCGTGGAGGATGGCGCGGCATGACCCCTGCGCCGTCGAAGGTCACCCGCGACCAGATCGTCGAGGCCGCGATCGAGGTCCTCGACGAGCACGGCAGCGACGGGTTCTCCATGCGGCGGCTCGGTGACGCCCTCGGTGTCGACCCCATGGCGGTGTACCACCACGTCGCGACGAAGGCCGTGCTCCTCGACCTCGTCGTCGACGAGGTGTGGGCCCGGGTGGCGCCCCTCGTCGACGAAACCGGGTCGGACGATGACTGGCGGGTGGTCGCGGCCAGGCCGGTGCGGGCGCTCCGACGGGTGCTCCTCGACCACCCGAAAATCGTCCCCGTGGTCGCCACGCGACCCGCGACCACGCCGCGGATGCTCGCGATGCTCGATCACCACCTCGGCCGTCTCGCGGCCGCGGGCCTGTCGCCCGCCCACGCGATGCCGCTCCTGGACTGCCTCGTCGCGTTCACCGTGGGCACGGTCCGGGCGGAGGTGCGCGAGCCGGTCGGCGGTCCAGGGGTGCCGCCCGAGGAGGTGTGGGCCGCGCTCACCCCGCAGAGCCACCCGAACCTGGCCGCCGCGCTCGGCGGCGGTTACGACTGGGCACCCGAGGCCCAGTTCGAGACCGGGCTCGCCGCGTTGCTCGGTGGATGGCCCGACCCGGCCGACCCCGGAGACGGGCGCGTCGGCTGACGGCCCGTCGCCGGCGACGGTCGTCGATCGGTAGCGGCGCAGAAACGCGGGGGAAACACGAGCGTCCTACCATCCGCCCATGACGACGCACGCTGTCCGCCGCCTCGGCGTCGAGGAAGAGTTCCAGCTCATCGACCTGGGGACGCGCCGGCTCACCCCGCGCGCCCCGGAGCTCCTGGCGATGCTGCCCGGCCACTACGTGGAGGAGCTGCAGCGCTGCGTGGTCGAGACCAACAGCGGGGTGACCGGCGCGCTCGACGAGCTGCAGGCGGACCTCGCGGACCGACGGCGGGTGCTCGTCGACACGGCCGAGTCCATCGGCGTCGGGGTCGTCGCAGCAGGCTCGGTCCCGCTCGTCCTGCCGTCGGAGATCTCGGTGTCCTCGACCCCGCGCTACCGGCAGATGCTGCAGGACTACCAGCTCCTCGCCCGGGAGCAGCTCATCTGCGGCACGCAGTTCCACGTCGACGTGCGCGACCGGGACGAGGCGATCGCCATCGGCAACCAGCTCACCGGCCACCTGCCGACCCTGCTGGCCATCTCCGCCAGCTCCCCGTTCTGGGCCACGGGCGAGGACACCGGCTACGCCAGCGCGCGCACGCTCGTGTGGAGCCGGTGGCCGACGACCGGGCTGTCCGCCCCGGTCGAGACCGCCGCGGAGTACGACGAGCTGCTCGCCGACCTCGTCGCCGCCGGGGTGATCGTCGACGAGTCGATGGTCTACTACGACCTGCGCGCGTCGCGACACATCTCGACGCTGGAGCTCCGGATCTGCGACTCCATCCCCTCTCTCGAGGCCGTCACCCTCGTCGCCGGGCTCTTCCGGGGGCTCGTGGCCCACGCCGCCGAGGAGCTCGCGTCCGACTCCGCGCGCCCGCGCCCGAACCAGACGGTCCTGCGTGCCGCGAGGTGGCGGGCGGCCAGGTCCGGGCTCGAGGGGGATCTCGTGGACCTCACGGGCGACCGGCCGATGGCCCGTCCCGCGGGGGAGGTGGTCCGGGCGCTCGTCGATCTCGTCACGCCGCAGCTGGAGAAGACGGGCGACCTCGAGCTCGTCACGCATCTCGTGGAGACGGTCCTGCAGGAGGGCAGCTCGGCCTTCCGCCAGCGCCAGACGCTCACCCGCACCGGATCCCTCGAGGAGGTCGTCGACGAGCTCATGGCCGCGACGGCCGGTCGGCGGACGCGGGTCGAGACTGTGACGCCGGGGGCGGTCGGGTACACGCCGCACCCGGGCGCCCCGTGCGACGAGGTGGTGGCCCCCGGCGGGGTCGTCGCCGGGCCCTACCGGCCGGTCGTCGACGCGCTCACCGCCCTCGGGTCTGCCGAGCTGCGGACCCGTCAGTTCCGTGCCGAGCGTGCCGCGATCTTCGAGGGGCTCGTCTTCGGCACCCGGGAGAACAACGTCACCCAGGCCTTCCGCACCGACATCGTGCCGCGGATCATCGAGGCAGACGCGTGGGCCGAGCTCGCCCGGGGGCTGCGGCAGCGTGCGCTGGCGATCAACGCCTTCGTCGACGACGCGTACGGCGCCCGCGAGATCATTCGCGACGGGGTCGTCCCGGCCACGGTCATCGACCAGGCACCCGGGTTCCGGCAGACGGGGGTGGCCCAGGCGCCCGGCGCCGTGCGCACGCATGTCATCGGCTTCGACGTCGTGGCGACGTCCCCCGGGCAGTTCCTCGTCCTCGAGGACAACATCCGGGTCCCTTCCGGGATCGGTTACGCGCTCGCGGCCCGCAAGATGCTCGACACCTTCTTCGAGGACGTCCCCCGCCCGGAGGGCCTGCGCGGGACGGAGGACGTCCTGCCGATGCTGCGCGACACGATGCGCGCCGCCGCACCCGCCCGGTGCGACGGGGAGCCGTCGCTCGCACTCGTCTCCGACGGCCCGAGCGACGGGGCATGGTTCGAGCACCACCGGATCGGGGTGGCCGCCGGCATGGCACTGGTGTCGGTCATCGACCTGGCCGTCGAGGACGGGGTGCTGTACCGGTACGACGAGACCGGCCGGCACCGGGTCGACGTCCTGTATGCCCGCGTCGGTGAGGACACGCTCCTGTCCGGCGTCGGCCACGACGGGGCGGTGCTGCGTACCGGGATCCTCGGGGCGGTCCGGGCCGGCAACCTCACGGTGGCCAACAGCCTCGGGAACGGGGTGGGGGACGACAAGGCCGTGTACGCCTTCGTCCCGTCGATGATCGACTACTACCTCGGCGAGCGGCCCCTGACGCCGCAGATCCCGACGTACCTGTGCTCCGACCCGGAGCAGTGCGCCGAGGTCCTGTCGCGGCTGGACGAGCTTGTCGTCAAGCCCACCGACGGCTACGGCGGTGCCGGGGTGACGATCGGGGGAGAGACGAGCGAGGTCGAGCTCCAGGCGCGCCGCGAGGAGCTGATCCGTCGCCCCGGGGACTTCATCGCGCAGGAGATCGTCCGGCTCTCCACCCACCCCACCTTCGACGGGACGCGGTTCAAGCCGCACCACGTCGACCTGCGCGCGTTCGTCCACCTGCGGAACGGGCCGAGCGGCATCACCGCGCTCGACGTACCCTGCGCCCTGACGCGTGTCGCCGCCGAAGGAACCCTCATCGTCAACTCCTCCCGCGGTGGTGGCGGGAAGGACACATGGATTCTGGGCTGACCCTCGGATCGCAGGACGACGCACCACCCACGCTGGACCGGAGCACCGAGCAGGCCTCGCTCGCCCCCGACGGGCGGTCGGTGGCGCACATCGTCGTCGATGACGGGTACCCGCGGGCGGTGCAGCGTTTCGTCCGGGACGGGCACGCCCTGCACAGCCGCTGGGTCACCCTGCCGGTCGCCGGGCCGGTGACCGCGGTCCGGCACTCCCCGGACAGCCGCTGGCTCGCGTGCCAGGTGGCGCCGGACGCGGGGGTACGGGACGAGGTGTGGCTCGTGACGAACGATCCGGAGGACCCCCGCAGCTGGCCGCTGCGCGTCGCGGAGGAGGCGAGCGTCGAGCTCGTCGGATGGGACGGCTCTCGGGTCGTGCTCGCCGGCGTCCTGCCCGACGGGACGTGCCGCGCCCGGCTCGTCGACCCCGAGACCGGATGCTCGACGATCCTCCACGAGGGTCGCCTCAGCCACGTTCTCGACTCCTGGCGCGGGGACTGTCTCGTCCGGATTGGACCGCGGAGCTACCGGGAGACCCAGCTCGTGCGCGCCGACGGGTCCACCGTCCGCCTCCTGCCGGCGGACCACGGGTCGGTGACGGACCAGGGCGTCATCGTCGACCCTGCGCGGGCATTCCGCCCCGACGCCGGCACCGAGACCCCGGGCTCGCCGGTCGGGACCAGGGTCTTCCTGCGCAGCAACGTCCACGCCGGCACCCACCGTCTCGTCGAGGTTCTCGTCGACGACGCGGGACGCACGACCTGGCGTTCGCTCGTCGAGCGCGCCGGCGCGACGCTCGACGAGTTCGTCGTCAGCGCCGACGGGGAGGTCGCCGCACTCCTGTGGAACCGCAAGGGCCTCTCCGAGCTCGAGCTCGCCCACCTGGGGCGTGGGTCGATCGTCGAGGTGAGACTCGAAGGCGGGACCGCCCGCGACCTGACGATCTCCGGCGACGGCTCGCTCATCGGCGTGACCATCGAGGGCCCCGGCGTGCCCCGTCACGTCGAGCTCATCGGCGGTGACGCGACCGTGTGGGGGCCCGTCGAGCCGGTGCGGGCCAGCACCGGCACCGTCTTCCCCGAGCGTCACGAGTTCACTGCGAGCGACGGCCTACGCCTCAACGGGTGGCTCCACCGCGCGCCCGGGGTCCGTGGCGGCGAGCCGGGGCGGCCCCGCCCGCTGGTGCTCTACTTCCACGGCGGACCCGAGTGGGAGGAACGCCCGAGCGCCAACCCGTACCTGCCCGCGCTGGTGTCCGAGGGGTACTCGGTGTTCGCCGTCAACGTCCGCGGGTCCACCGGTGCCGGACGTGCCTATGAGCACGCCGACGAGGTCCACCGCCGTCCGGACGGGATCCGGGACGTCGCAGACACCGTCGCGTATCTCGTGGAGGCAGGGATCGCCGACCCCGACCGGGTCGTGTGCACCGGGCGCAGCTACGGCGGCTACCTCACGATGGCCGCGCTCGCGTTCTATCCCGACCTGTTCCGGGCGGGCGTCGCCGTGTGCGGGATGAGCGACCTGCGCACCTTCTACGAGCACACCGAGCCGTGGATCGCCGAGGCGGCCCACACCAAGTACGGCGACCCCGTGCGCGACGCTGATCTGCTCGAGCAGCTCTCACCCCTGACGCACGTCGACGCCGTCCGAGCCCCGCTGCTCACCATCCACGGCGAGCACGACACCAACGTCCCGGTGTCGGAGTCGACCCAGATGGTGCAGGCGCTGCGCGAGCGCGGCCGGGTCGCGGAGTCGCTCGTCCTGCCGGGGGAGGGGCACGCCATCGTCATGCACGAGAGCAAGACCCGACTCTGCGCGGCGATGATCGACTGGTTCGACACCCACCTCGCGGACGAGGACACCCCAGCCGAGCACGGCTGAGGACGCGGGTCGCCGGCGGGGCTTCGCCGACGACCGCATCGCCAGCCCGCCTCGGGTCGGCTCAGCCGACGACGGGCCAGAGGCGCTCCGACTGGGCGGTGAGCACGACGACGGGGCACATCGCGGACTGGACGAGCGCGCGCGTCGTCGAGCCGAGGAGGAACCCGGGCACGCCCCGGTGTCCTTGGCTGGCCACGACGAGCAGACCCGCCTCCTGCGACTGCGCCGTGAGCGCCTCGGCGGCGTCCCCCTCGACGGTGACGAGCTCGACCTCGGCCCCGGGGTGGGCGGTGCACAGCTCGGCGACCACGTCTTCCAGCGGCTCGGCCGGCGAGGTGCCGCCGACGTCGGCCTGGACCAGACGCACGGCCCGGCCCTCGGTGGCCGCGGCGCTCACGGCGAGGGCGGCCGCCGATCGGGAGGCGTCCGAGCCGTCGAGACCGACGACGACCCGGCCGTGCGGGTCGAACGACGCGGAGGCCCGGGTCGGGACGACCACGGTGGGTGCGTGCGCGCTCGCGGCGACGTTCCCCGAGACGCTCCCGACCAGGGTGCCCCGCCAGCCGCCGGTGCCCCGCGTGCCCACGACGACGGCCCGGGCCTCCTTGCTCGCCGCGACGAGTGCGGTGACGGGGTGGTGGATCTCGACCCGACCGTCGATCTCGACGTCGGGGAACGCCGCGGAGATCCGCTCCAGCTCGTGCGCCAGGACCGCCCGAGCCTTCTCGCCCAGACCGTCGGCGTCCGGCTTGCGGCCCGGCGGCACCGGCTCGGCGACGACGACGCTCACCGGCGCGTCGACCTCGCGGGCCCAGGTCAGTGCCCAGTCGACGGCGCGCTGCGCGTCGGGCGAGCCGTCAGATCCGACGACGATGGGGCCTTCGCTCATGGGTCGTGCCTCTCCCTACGTTCCTGCCCGCCGACCGGTCCCCGACGGGTCACCCCGAGCCTAGGCGGGCGGTCCGACGATCGGGGGGGTCGTGTCCGATTCGCCTCCGCGATTAGGCCGGGGCGGTTCCGGCCGGTATCGTGGACCACTGCCGTTCGATCGGCCGCGGACACAGAGAGCCCCGGTGAACCAGCCCGGGAGCGCCGCGCAACGAGATCCAGAAGAGGAGCAGTGACCCCAGCATGCCGCTGACCACTGACGTCAAGAAGCAGATCATGGCCGAGTACGGCACGGGCGAGGGCGACACCGGCTCCCCGGAGGTGCAGATCGCGCTCCTGACCCAGCGCATCAAGGACCTCACCGAGCACGCCCGCGAGCACAAGCACGACCACCACAGCCGCCGGGGTCTGCTCCTGCTCGTCGGTCGCCGTCGCCGCCTCCTGCGCTACCTCGAGACGACCGACATCGAACGCTACCGCTCGCTGATCAAGCGACTCGGCCTGCGCCGCTGAACCAGTACGCCGACGGGGCGGTTCCCTCCATGGGAGCCGCCCCGCCGGCGTACCGGGGCACGCCGTGCCCCGCGGGTCCACGACCCGCACCCGGATCACCTGACAGGGTGGTCCTGCACCACCGAAGGAGACCGGCGCACAACGACGATGCGTCCGGTTCGTAGAGAAGACAGAAGGAGGGCCCATGGAGGGTCCAGAGATCATCAGCGCCGAGGCCGTCATCGACAACGGTCAGCACGGCACCCGCACCGTCCGATTCGAGACGGGACGCCTGGCCAAGCAGGCCGGCGGCGCCGTGAGCGCCTACCTCGACGGCGAGACCATGCTGCTGTCGACCACCACCGCGGGGAAGAACCCCAAGGACCAGTTCGACTTCTTCCCCCTGACCGTCGACGTCGAGGAGCGGATGTACGCCGCGGGTCGCATCCCGGGCAGCTTCTTCCGGCGCGAGGGCCGACCCGGCACGGACGCGATCCTCACCTGCCGCCTCATCGACCGGCCGCTGCGGCCGTCGTTCGTCAAGGGCCTGCGCAACGAGGTCCAGGTCGTCATCACCGTCCTGGCGATCCACCCCGACCACCAGTACGACGTCCTCGCGATCAACGCCGCGAGCGCCTCGACCCAGATCTCCGGCCTGCCCTTCTCCGGCCCGATCGGCGGCGTGCGGGTCTCGCTCATCGACGGCCAGTGGGTCGCGTTCCCCAACTTCAGCGACATCGAGAAGTCGACCTTCGACATGGTCGTCGCCGGTCGCATCGTCGGCGACGACGTCGCGATCATGATGGTCGAGGCCGAGTCGACCGAGGCCACCTGGGACCTGGTGAAGAACCAGGGCAAGCAGGCGCCGACCGAGGAGGTCGTCGCCGAGGGCCTCGAGGCCGCCAAGCCGTTCATCCGCGCGCTGTGCGAGGCGCAGGCCGAGCTCGCGAGCAAGGCCGCCAAGCCCGTCGAGGAGTTCCCGCTCTTCCTCGACTACGAGGAGGACGCGTTCGCGGCCGTCGAGGCGAAGGCCAGCGAGCCGCTCGCCGCTGCGCTGCAGATCGCCGGCAAGCAGGAGCGCGAGGACCGCCTCGACGAGATCAAGGACTCGCTCAAGGCCGAGCTGTGCGCCGAGGGTGGCCAGCTCGAGGGCCGCGAGAAGGAGGTCTCGGCCGCCTTCCGGTCCGTCCAGAAGAAGCTGGTGCGCCAGCGGATCCTGCGCGACCAGGTGCGCATCGACGGCCGCGGTCTCGCGGACATCCGTGCGCTCGGTGCCGAGGTCGACGTCCTCCCGCGCGTCCACGGCTCGGCGCTGTTCGAGCGCGGCGAGACCCAGATCATGGGTGTCACGACGCTGAACATGCTCAAGATGGAGCAGCAGATCGACTCGCTGTCGCCCGTCACGCGCAAGCGCTACATGCACAACTACAACTTCCCGCCGTTCTCCACGGGTGAGACCGGGCGCGTCGGCTCGCCGAAGCGTCGCGAGATCGGCCACGGCGCGCTCGCCGAGCGGGCCCTCATGCCCGTGCTCCCGCCGCGCGAGGAGTTCCCCTACGCGATCCGTCAGGTCTCCGAGGCGCTCGGTTCCAACGGCTCGACGTCGATGGGCTCGGTCTGCGCGAGCACCCTGTCGCTGCTCAACGCCGGTGTCCCGCTGCGGGCGCCGGTCGCCGGCATCGCGATGGGTCTGGTCTCCGACGAGGTCGACGGCGAGGCCCGATATGCGGCGCTCACCGACATCCTCGGCGCCGAGGACGCGTTCGGCGACATGGACTTCAAGGTCGCCGGGACGCGCGAGTTCGTCACGGCCATCCAGCTCGACACGAAGCTCGACGGGATCCCCGCGTCGGTCCTCGCCGGCGCGCTCACCCAGGCGCGTGACGCGCGGCTGCACATCCTCGACGTGATGAACGAGGCGATCGACGCCCCGGACGAGATGGCGGACACCGCGCCGCGGATCATCACCGTCCAGGTCCCGGTCGACAAGATCGGTGAGGTCATCGGCCCGAAGGGCAAGATGATCAACCAGATCCAGGACGACACGGGCGCCGACATCTCCATCGAGGACGACGGCACCGTGTTCATCGGCGCGACCGACGGTCCCTCCGCCGAGGCCGCGCGGGCAGCGATCAACGCGATCGCCAACCCGCAGATGCCGGAGGTCGGGGAGCGCTTCCTCGGCACCGTCGTCAAGACGACGACGTTCGGGGCCTTCGTCTCGCTCATGCCGGGCAAGGACGGCCTGCTGCACATCTCGGAGGTGCGCAAGCTCGTCGGCGGCAAGCGGATCGACGCCGTCGAGGACGTCCTCGGCGTCGGCCAGAAGGTCCAGGTCGAGCTCAAGGAGATCGACCCGCGCGGCAAGCTCAGCCTCGCGGCCGTCCTCACCGAGGAGCAGCAGGCGGCGGCCGCGGGTTCGGCCGACGCAGGGTCGGCGGACTCCGGCTCGGACCACGCGGACGACGAGCGCCGCTCCGACGAGGGCCGCGAGGAGCGGTCCGGCGGTCGCAACCGTCGCCGCCGTCGCGGTGGCCGCGGTGGCGAGGGCGCCCAGGGCGGCAGCGACGCCGAGGCCCTCGTCGAGGCGCACGAGGACGGCGCGGCCGCGTCCTCCGAGGACGCCCAGGCCTGACCCTCGGGTCGGCACGACGAGCGCCCCGGACCCCCGCGGTCCGGGGCGCTCGCCCGTTCCCGGGGGATCCTCGACCGTGGTGGGTCAGGCGGGGTGGACGTCGACGAGGACGACGCGGTTCCCGGCGCGGTCCACCCCCTCGGCGAGGGCGTAGACGCGCCCGTCGACAGGCCCGCCGTCCCAGCCCCGCACGCCCCTGAGTCCCTCGTCCTTGAGGCGACGGACGTCGATCGCGTCGTCGTCGCCCTCGTACCCGTCCGGATGCGTCGAGTACGTCTCCTCCGCGTCGGACCCGAGCACGGGCGAGGCGCTCCCGCGGGGGAGCAGGAGACGGGCGGTGAAACCCTCGTCCGCCCCGCGTGGAGCGGCGTAGGCCTGCACCGTCGTGCCGGGCGGCAGGGTGAGCCGGGCGCCCGACGCGACGGTCGAGACGAGCTCGGGCGGGCAGTCGTTCGCGCAGATCGTGCCCGACGGCGCGCTGGGGTCGCCCGCGAGGTAGTCCTCCCACAGACGCAGCGCGCCCGCGCCGAGGACGAGTCCCGCGGTGAGCGTCCCGAGGGTGATCACGACTGCGAGGACCGTCCGGGCCGAGGAACGGCGCGGCGGGCGGGCGGGAGAGGCCGGGGACACGGGTCGCAGGCTAGCGGCACCTCGTTACGCTGACGGGATGACGACAGCAGTGGCGGTGATCGGCGCCTCGGGGCGCATGGGGTCGCAGGCGTGCCAGGCGGTGGAGGCCGCGGACGGCCTCGAGCTGGTCGGGCGGTTCGACGACGGCGACGACCTCGGTGATCTCGGTGGCGCGGACGTCGCCGTCGAGCTGACGGTCCCGTCCGCGTCGCCGGCCAACGTCCGGCACTGCGTCGAGCAGGGCGTGCACGCCGTCGTCGGTACCACGGGGTGGACGCCGGAGCGGCTCGCCGAGCTCGAGACGGTGCTCGCGGGCCACGAGGGCGTCGGGGTGCTCATCGCCCCCAACTTCTCCGTCGGCGCGATCCTCCTCATGCGGTTCGCCCGGGAGGCCGCGCGGTTCTACGAGTCCGTCGAGATCGTCGAGCTGCACCACCCGGACAAGGTCGACGCGCCGAGCGGGACCGCGGTCCGGACCGCGGAGGGGATCGCCCTCGCGCGCGCCGAGGCGGGCCTCGGAGAGATGCCCGACGCGACGACCCACGACCCGCACGGCGCCCGGGGTGCCCGGATCGAGGGTATCCCGGTCCATGCCGTGCGGCTGCGCGGCCTCGTCGCCCACCAGGAGGTCCTCCTCGGCGCCGAGGGCGAGGCGCTGACGATCCGCCACGACTCCTTCGACCGCGCGTCGTTCATGCCGGGGGTGCTCGCGGGCGTCCGCGCTGTCGCGTCCCGTCCGGGCCTCACGGTCGGCCTGGAGCACGTCCTCGACCTCTGAGTCAGGCGACCCCGGCGAGACGCAGCAGGGCGGTGACGGCCGCGGCCCCGACGACGACGGGGACGAACCCCGCCCCGCGCCACAGCAGGACGACCGCGGTCATCAGACCGGCGACCCGGGCGTCGAGCACGACCGCGCCGCCCGGCCCGACGAGCATCTGGGTCGCGACGAGCGCGGAGAGCAGCGCCACCGGGAGCAGCCCGGAGACGGCTCGGGTCCCCCGGCCGGCCACCCAGCGCTCGGGCACGACGTGGCCCAGGAGCTTGACGACGAAGGACGCCACGCTCGCCACGAGGACGGTGGCCCACGTCGTCATGCCGGCGCCCCCGGCCCGCTGCGCTGCTCGACGGGCGTGTCGTCGGGGTCGTCCGGCCGGACGAGGCCGACGACGAGCGCGGCCACGACGGACAGGAGCACCGGCACCCCGGCGGGGACGACCGGCGAGAACGCGAGGGCGAGGACGACGGCGGCGACCGCGGTGACGAGGGCGCGGGCGTGGTGCAGGCGCGACCACAGCAGCGCGAGGAAGGCGGCTCCCGCGGCGGCGTCGAGGCCCCACCGGGTCGGGTCGCCCATCCGTTCGCCGACGAGCGCGCCCACGACCGTCGTGAGGTTCCACAGCACGAAGACCGACGCCCCGGTCCACCAGAACCCGGCGCGCATCGCGGTCGGCGTCGGCTGTCCGAGCCCGACGGCCGTCGACTCGTCGATCGTCAGGTGAGCGCCGAGCAGCCGGCGCGCACCCGAGGCGCGCAGGAACCGGGCCACCTCGATGCCGTACAGCCCGTTGCGTACGCCGAGCATCGTCGACGTCGCGACCGCTGCGGCCCCCGAGCCGCCGGCGCCGAGGACGTTGACGACGGCGAACTGCGACCCACCCGAGAACAGCAGGAGGGACAGCGCCATCGCCTGCGGGACCGACAGGCCGGCCGTGACGGCGAGGGCGCCGAAGGAGAGGCCGTACGACCCGGTCGCCAGGCCGACCGAGAGGGCCTGGCCGCGGATCGCGCGCAGCCCGGTCGCCGTGGCGCCGGGGTCGCTCACCGACCCTCGATCGCGACGACCAGGCGGACCTCGCGCGCGGTCGTCCCGTCCGGCGAGACCACCCGCTCGCGGTGGGCGCCGTCCGGCGCGAAGCCGGCGGCCTGGAGGAAGGCGCGCAGCTCGTCCTGGGTCGTGAGGACCCAGGCGGCCAAGGACGTCGCCCCGGCCTCGCCGAGCACGTCGACCGCGGCGTTGAGCAGGCGCGAACCGTGACCCATCCGACGCGCCTGCGGGTGGACGGCGAGCAGGTGGAGCTCGGCGGCGAGCGGGTCGGCGTCGGGGTCCTGGCTCGGGCCGACCGAGGCGGTGCCGGCGACCTGGGTGCCGGCGGTCGCGACGAGCAGGGTCCACACCCCCGCGGGCGGGGACTCGAGCGACCGACGCCACGTCGCGGCGAAGGCCTGCGGCTCGAAGGTGGCGACGACCTCGGCCGGCAGGACGTCGGCGTAGGCGTCCCGGAACACCTCGGCCTGGACGAGGCCGACGGCGGGTGCGTCGCTCGGGCGGGCCCGACGGACCCCGCCGTCGACGGGCAGGGGCTTGGTCATCGCCCGCGGAACTCCGGCGCGCGGCGCTCGGTGAAGGCCCGACGCCCCTCGACGAGGTCCTCGCTGGCCCAGGCCCGCGCGAAGGCCTCCTCGTACCGGGCGACCTCCGGGGAGCCTGCCGGGGTGTCGAAGCCGATCTTGGACCCGGCCTGGCTCAGCGGGGCGAGCGGGACGGCCCGGTCGGCGAGCGCGAGCGCGTCGTCGAGCCCGCCGCGGACCTGGGCGAATCCGAGCCGCCACGCGTCGTCGGCGTCGAGGACCGCGGCGGTGAGGGCCATGTGGCGTGCCGCGCCCTCGCCGAAGAAGCGCGCGACCCGATCGATCGTCCAGTGGTCGACCATGAGGCCGAGCTTCGCCACGGGCACCGCGAACCGCGCGCCGTCCTCCACGACCCGCAGGTCGCACGCGACGGCCAGCTGCATGCCCAGGCCCATGCACGACCCGGAGATCGCCGCGATCGTCGTCAACGGGACGGTCGAGAGGCTCGCGAGGACCTCGGCCAGGCGGCGGGTGAACGCGACGTCCTCGAGCTCCTTGAGGTCCGCTCCGGCGCAGAAGTGACCGCCGGCGCCGGTGAAGACGAGAGCGCGGGCGCCGCCGTCGACGGCCTCGGCGACCGCGGCGTCCAGCTCCTCGAGCGAGGTGTGGTCGATGGCGTTGCGCCGCTCCTGGCGGTCGATCGTCACGAGTGCGACGCGGGGGTGGTCGGGCAGGTCGGTCTCGAGCGTGATGGCCACGACCGCACCCTACGGGGATGGCGCCGGCCGGTCATGGCAGCGTGGTGGTGTGCCCCTCCTCGCCCCGACCCCGCGCCGGCCGCGCTGGCACCGACTCGTCGTCTCTGGGGTCGAGTCCGCAGGCCCGGATCTCGTCATCGTCACCTTGGACGTCCCCGAGGAGGCCCGGGATGCCTTCATCCGGTACGACGCCGGGCAGTACCTCACGGTCCGTGTCGACACCCCGGGCGGGCCGGCCTCGCGGTCCTACTCGATCGCGACGGCGCCGTCCGCGGCGCGAGCCACCGGGCGCATCCGGATCGGCGTGACGGTCGTCCCCGGCGGGCAGGTCTCCCCGCTCGTCGCCCGGTGGGCTCCCGGCACCGACGTCGACGTGCTCCCGCCCCTGGGCGACCTCGTCCTGACGCCACGGGCGCGGGGCCCGGTGCTCGCCATCGGGGGCGGCAGCGGGATCACCCCCGTCGTCGCGATCGCGGGGGAGTGGGTGGAGACCGGCCGCGACGGGCGGCTCACGGTCGTGCACGTCGCCCGGGACGACGAGCGCGCGATGTTCGCCGGAGAGCTGGCCGCCCTCGCGGAGGCCCACGCGGGCAGCGTCGAGCTCCTGCCGGTCCGCACGGCGGTGCACGGGTGGCCGACGGAGCAGTCGCTGCGGCGGCTCCTCGGGGACCGCCTCCGTGGTGGTCCGGTGCTCGTCGCCGGGCCCGAGGGCCTCGTCCGTGTCGTCGAGGCGGCCGCCGACGGCCCGGTGCTCTCAGAGGTCTTCCACGGCGGCCACCCCGACTGACCGGGCGTGTCAGCGTCGGACGTAGCTGACGTAGGCGAACCCCTCGTGCTCCTCGCGGCGGGTCTCCTCCCACTCGCCCCGGTCCCACGGGGGGAAGAACGCGTCCGCCTCGGGGGCGTCGTCGACCTGGGTCAGCTCCATCCGGTCGGCCCACTCCAGGCCCTGGGCGTAGATCTCGCCGCCGCCGAAGAGGAAGACCGTCCCCGCGCCGGCGATCCCGAGCGCGTCCGGCAGGGAGTGCGCGACCTCGACGCCGGGGTGGGACCAGCCGGGCGAGCGGGTGACGACGACCGAGCGCCGGTCGGGCAGCGGCCGACCGATGGAGTCGAACGTCTTCCGTCCCATGACGAGCGTGTGGCCGGTCGTCAGTTGCTTGACCCGGGGCAGATCACCCGGCAGGTGCCAGATGAGCCCGCCGTCCCGGCCGATCGCCCCGTTCCGTCCGACGGCGGCGAGGACGACGAGCTCCTGGCCGGGCACGGCTCCCACGGCGGCCCCCTCAGACCGCGATCGGGGCGCGGATGGTCGGGTCGGCCTCGTACCCGACGAGCTCGAAGTGCTCGAGCTCGTAGGCGTCGATCGAGTCCTGCCGGGTGATCCGCATCGTCGGCAGCGGCTTCGGCTCGCGGGTCAGCTGGAGCCGTGCCTGGTCGAGGTGGTTGCGGTAGAGGTGCGCGTCGCCGAGGGTGTGGACGAGCTCGCCGGGCTCGAGGTCGGTCTGCTGGGCGATCATCATCGTCAGCAGCGCGTAGCTGGCGATGTTGAAGGGCACGCCGAGGAAGACGTCCGCGCTGCGCTGGTACAGCTGGCAGGACAAGCGCCCCTGCGCGAC
This sequence comes from Janibacter massiliensis, assembly GCF_900289115.1. Taxonomy (GTDB): domain Bacteria; phylum Actinomycetota; class Actinomycetes; order Actinomycetales; family Dermatophilaceae; genus Janibacter_A; species Janibacter_A massiliensis. The sequence continues at coordinate 1,531,284 of NZ_LT985196.1, forward strand.
GTAGAACTGGAAGAGCGCGTGGCACGGCGGCAGGGCCATGTCGTCGACGTCCGCGACGTTCCACGCCGAGACGACGTGGCGCCGGCTGTCGGGGTTCGTCCGGATCGAGTCGACGACCTTCGCGATCTGGTCGACGGAGCGCCCGTCAGGGGTCGGCCAGGACCGCCACTGGTGCCCGTAGACGGGGCCGAGATCCCCGTTCTCGTCGGCCCACTCGTCCCAGATCGTGATGCCCCGCTCGTGCAGCCACGCGACGTTCGTGTCGCCCCGCAGGAACCACAGGAGCTCGCCGATGATCGAGCGCAGGTGCAGCCGCTTCGTCGTGAGGACCGGGAACCCGTCGGCGAGGTCGAACCGCATCTGGTGGCCGAAGACGCTGCGGGTCCCGGTGCCGGTCCGGTCGTCCTTGTCGACGCCGTGGGTGAGGACGTGGTCGAGCAGGTCGAGGTAGGCGCGCACCCCCCGCACGCTATCCGAGCGCCTCCGCGGAGCGCCGGACCGCCCGGGATAGCCTGTCGGCCATGTCCCAGCCCTCCGCAGCCCCCGCACAACCGCCGTTCGGGCGCGTGCTCACGGCCATGGTCACCCCGATGCTCCCGGGCGGCGAGGTGGACCTCGACGGCGTCGACGCGGTCGTCGAGCACCTCGTGGCGACCGGCCACGACGGCATCGTCGTCAACGGGACGACGGGGGAGTCGGCCACCCTCAGCAGCGACGAGAGCATCGCCGTCGTCGAGCGCGTCGTCGCGACGGCCGCCGGTCGGGCGAAGGTCGTCGCGGGCGTGGGCTCGAACAACACGGCGCACGCGGTCTCGATGGCCGGCCGGGCGGCGGCGGTCGGCGCCGACGCGCTGCTGCTCGTCTCGCCGTACTACAACAAGCCGACGCAGCGCGGGCTGCTCGCCCACTGCCGCGCGGTCGCCGACACGACGGCGCTGCCGGTCATGCTCTACGACATCCCCGGCCGGACGGGCATCCCGTTCGCGACGGAGACCCTCGTCGCGCTCGCCGAGCACCCCCGGATCGTCGCGGTCAAGGACGCCAAGGGCGATCTCATGGCGGCGACCGAGGTGATGAACCGCACGGACCTCCTCTTCTACTCCGGTGCCGACGAGCTCAACCTGCCCTACCTCGCGATCGGCGCCGTCGGCGTCGTCAGCGTCGTCGGGCACGTCGCGGGCCGGGAGTACCGCGAGATGCTCGAGGCCACCGACCGCGGCGACCTTGCGGCCGCGCGGGCGATCCACCGCCGGCTCGCGCCCCTCGTCGACGCGATCATGACGACCTCGCAGGGCGCGATCACCGCGAAGGCTGCGCTCGTCGAGCTCGGCGTCATCGACCACGCGGCGGTCCGCCTCCCGCTCGTCGAGTCCGAGGAAGCCGAGCTCGCGCGGGTCCGGGCCGGCCTCGCGGTGGTGGGTCTCGCGTGAGCCACCCGCACCCCGAGCTGCCCCTGCCGCCCGCCCTGCCCGCCGGCGGGCTGCGCGTCATCCCGCTCGGCGGTCTGGGGGAGGTCGGGCGCAACATGGCGGTCGTCGAGCACGACGGGCAGCTGCTCGTCATCGACTGCGGCGTCCTCTTCCCCGACGACAGCCAGCCCGGTGTCGACCTCATCCTCCCCGACTTCTCCGCGATCGAGGACCGGCTCGAGGACATCCAGGCGATCGTCCTCACCCACGGTCACGAGGACCACATCGGTGCGGTGCCCTACCTCCTGCGCCTCAAGCCCGACATCCCGCTCGTCGGGTCGCAGCTGACCCTCGCGCTCGTCGAGGCGAAGCTCAAGGAGCACCGGATCACGCCGTACACCCTCGCGGTCCGTGAGGGCGACCGGGAGCGGCTGGGTGTCTTCGACTGCGAGTTCATCGCCGTCAACCACTCGATCCCCGATGCGCTCGCCGTCTTCGTCCGCACCCCGGCCGGCACGCTGCTGCACACCGGCGACTTCAAGATGGACCAGCTGCCGCTCGACGGTCGGATCACCGACCTGCGGGCCTTCGCGCGGGTCGGTGAGGAGGGGGTCGACCTCTTCCTCACGGACTCGACGAACGCGGAGGTGCCGGGGTTCACCGCGCCGGAGAAGGACATCCAGGCGGCGATCGACGCGGTCTTCCGCGCCGCCGAGCGGCGAATCATCGTCGCCTGCTTCTCCAGCCACGTCCACCGGGTCCAGCAGGTCCTGGACGCCGCCGAGCGCAGCGGGCGCAAGGTCGCGATGGTCGGTCGGTCGATGGTCCGCAACATGGGGATCGCCGCCGACCTGGGGTACCTGCGGGTGCCGGACCGTGTGCTCGTCGACGTGAAGAAGCTCGACACCCTGCCCGACGACGAGGTCGTCCTCATCTGCACCGGCAGCCAGGGCGAGCCGATGGCCGCGCTGTCCCGGATGGCCAACCGCGACCACCGGATCGACGTCGGCCAGGGGGACACCGTCCTGCTCGCGAGCTCGCTCATCCCCGGCAACGAGCACGCCGTGTACCGCGTCATCAACGGGCTCATGCGACTCGGTGCCGAGGTCGTCCACAAGGGCAACGCCAAGGTGCACGTCTCGGGCCACGCCAGCGCCGGCGAGCTCCTCTACTGCTACAACATCGTCCGGCCGCGCAACGTCATGCCGGTGCACGGCGAGTGGCGGCACCTCGTCGCCAACGCCGATCTCGCGATCGCCACCGGCGTCCCCGCGGACCGGGTCGTCCTCGCCGAGGACGGGGTCGTCGTCGACCTCGTCGACGGGGTGGCGCGGGTCGCGGGCGCGGTGCCGTGCGGGTACGTCTACGTCGACGGCTCGAACGTCGGGGAGGCGGACGAGGACCTGCTCAAGGACCGCCGCATCCTGCGCGACGAGGGCTTCGTCTCCGTCATCGTCGTCGTCGACTCCTCGACCGGCTCGATCGTCGCAGGCCCGCACATCACGGCGCGCGGCGTCGCCGAGGGCGAGGAGATCTTCGAGCAGGTCCGCCCGCGGATCCTCGAGGCGCTCGCCGAGGCCGCCGCGAAGGGTGTCGGCGACCAGCACCAGCTCCAGCAGGCCGTACGGCGGGCGGTGGGAGGCTGGATGGGCGGGAAGATCCGGCGCCGCCCGATGATCATCCCGGTCGTCATCGAGGCCTGATCCCCCTGTATCGCTACGACTGGCGCGCGTGAGATACGGTGTTGCCGCCTAGCCAGAACGGCTCGGCGTGCGAGAGCGGCGAGGAGTCCGCTGGTCGGGAGGGCCGAGAGTTGACTGCGTCCACGGGTGTGTCGCGACGATCTATCGCCAAGGGCGCGGCGTGGGCGACCCCGACGATACTCGCGGTAGGGATGGCGCCCGCTTACGCGACGTCGCCCCGCTGCTTCGTCACCACGACGATCGACTGGGGCACTCCTCAATACACGCGAACGAGCGCCACCGGTGGGACCTACACGACGGCGGATCCGGATGGTTCTTCTGGCTCGCTGCAGCCCCTGACCTTGACTGTCCAGAACACATTCCTCGGCAGTAACACGCAACTCGGCAGCCAAAACTTCAATGGAAGGTCGAAGCCGAATAGCTGCAACTGCAACCGCAATCTCGATGTCACCACCGGTACGGTCGGGGGGACGACCTCCCGGGGCCTGAGCCTGCACCAGTCGCCGAAGGTCGACAGTTCAAAGACCTCCACCCGCACGAACGCCAACAAGTCGATCACGACCTTCACCTTCAGCGAGTCGGTGCAGAACCTCTCCTTCACCATCACGGACATCGACTCGGCGACCCGCGACTTCGTCGACGCCGTGGCCATCAGCGGGGCGTCCTACTCCGGTGTGCTCGCCGACTCGACCTACCTCCAGGGCGACGGGTCGGTCGGCAACCCTTGGCGGGGGAAGGTCGTCCAAGCCCTAGACGACGCTACCTCCAATTGGGGAAACGTCACTGTGACCTTCCCGGAGGTCACGTCCTTCCAGCTGCACTACTGGAACCAGCAAGATTCGTCGAGCCCTGATATCGACGGTGACCAGGGCATCTACCTCACCAATTTCAGGGTGACGTACAACGCCTGCCCCTGAGCTTGCGGCCCCCCGAGAGCCTGACCTTCAGCCAGTCTGTGACTGCGACCGGGCGACCCAGAACCGGTCGCAGACCTCGGGGACGGGCCCGTACCACCGGACCGTCCCCATGGTTTCCGGCACGACGGACCCGTCCCTCATCGACGTCACGTCCGGCTCGCGAGCTCCCGCACCGCAGCGACGAGTTGACCGCGCGAGCAGGGCGTCGACAAAGATGTGCGCGCAGAACTTCCCATCCCGCACCCCGATGCCGTAGTCCTCGGAGAGCACCCGCGAGACGCCCTCGGCCTGCCACCCGTCGACGGTGAAGGACACGACCGGGGCGCGCTCGTGCGTCGGCCCGAAGATCGACAGCCGCCGAGCCGCCGGCGCACCTGGCCCTGCGCCCACGGCAGGAAGGTCGGGTGATGGTCCGAGTCGTAGACGAAGACCGGTGCGCGTGTGGTCCGAGTGAACGGTGTGACGATCACCTAGGCTCGCGCCATGGCCAGCCGTTCGTCGAGCACCGCGCGCCCGAAGCAAGGTGCCCGCGCGTCCGCCCGTGGTTCCGGTGCGAGCGCGCGTCGCTCGACCGGCGCCTCCACCCGTCCCGCCACCCGCAAGAAGCCGGTGAGCGCCGCCAACCGGAAGAAGCCTTCCGGCGGCGGCGCCGCTCCGCTGCCGGTTCGGGCGATCCAGGGAGCGTGGCTCGGCGTCGCCCACGCGACCGGCTCCGGCATCCGCAGGATCGGCAACGACGCCCACGACCTGCCGCCCGAGCATCGCCGGGACGGGGCCGGTCTCTTCCTCGTCGCACTGGCACTCGTTGTCGCCATGCGCGAGTGGTGGGGCCTGCCCGGGTTCTTCGGGGACCTCGTCCACGTCGTCGCCGCCGGGACCTTCGGGCGCGTCGCCTACGCCCTCCCGATCGCCCTCCTCGCCTTCGGGCTGCACCTCTTGCGGTCGCCCGACGAGACCGAGCAGGGGTCTCGCCTGCGCATCGGCGCCGCGATCCTCGCGTTCGCGGTCTGCGGCCTGACGCACGTCGCCAAGGGGATCCCTCAGCCGCCGGACGGCTCGGGCCCGATGCGCGACGCCGGCGGGATCATCGGCTTCCTCGCCGCCGATCCGCTGGCCACGGCGCTCGGTTCCGGTGGGGCCGTCGCGCTCCTGATCCTGCTGCTCCTCTTCGGCGCCCTCGTCCTGTCCGGGACGCCGTTGCACCGGGTCCCCGCGCTCGTCGCCTCCGCGGCGGGTCACCGGGCCAGCCGCCCGGGCGCCGGGGAGGACGAGCCGCAGGAGGCGCCGTCCGCGGCGGTCACGGCGGCCCGGCGCCGCGCGCGGCGGGCCGCCGAGATGTCCGAGCAGGCCGAGCAGGACCGGACCGGCGACGTCGCCTACGACCAGGCGGCCGAGGTCGACCGCGACGCGGTCGGGGAGACCCCCGTCCCGCCGGGCGCGACGGCGGCGGGCACGCGGAAGAAGGGCCCGCGCCCGGGGGAGAAGCGGCCGACCGCACCGGGCGTGCTCGCCCCGGGCGCCACCGCGGCGACGAAGCGCGAGTCGGTAGCCGACGACACGACCGTCCTGGAACCCCCGCCCACCACCCAGCTGCCCCAGCGCGTCGAGCAGCTCGCCCTCGCCGGCGACGTGACGTACACGCTCCCGGACAGCTCCGCGCTCAAGCCGGGCGCCCCGCACAAGGAGCGCTCCGAGGCCAACGACCGCGTCGTCGAGGCCCTCACGGGGGTGCTCGACGAGTTCGGCATCGACGCGCACGTCACCGGGTTCCAACGCGGCCCGACGGTGACCCGGTACGTCGTCGAGCTCGGGCCCGGCGTCAAGGTCGAGCGGGTCACGGCGCTGAGCAAGAACATCGCGTACGCCGTCGCATCGGCCGACGTGCGGATCCTCAGCCCGATCCCCGGCAAGTCTGCCATCGGCATCGAGATCCCCAACGCGGACAAGGAGATGGTCTGCCTCGGGGACGTCCTGCGCAGCGCCGTCGCGCGGAACAACGAGCACCCCATGGTCATGGGCGTCGGCAAGGACGTCGAGGGCGGCTACGTCATCGCCAACCTCGCGAAGATGCCGCACCTGCTCGTCGCCGGGGCGACGGGCTCGGGCAAGTCGAGCTTCGTCAACTCGATGATCACCTCGATCCTCATGCGCTCGACCCCCGACGAGGTGCGCATGATCCTCGTCGACCCCAAGCGCGTCGAGCTCACGGCCTACGAGGGCATCCCGCACCTCATCACGCCGATCATCACCAGCCCGAAGAAGGCCGCCGAGGCCCTGCAGTGGGTCGTGCGCGAGATGGACACGCGCTACGACGACCTGGCCCAGTTCGGCTACCGCCACGTCGACGACTTCAACAAGGCCGTGCGGGCGGGCAAGGTCGAGCCGCTGCCGGGGTCGGAGCGGACGATCCAGCCCTACCCCTACCTGCTGGTCATCGTCGACGAGCTCGCCGACCTCATGATGGTCGCGCCCCGGGACGTCGAGGAGTCGATCGTCCGCATCACCCAGCTCGCCCGGGCCGCCGGCATCCACCTCGTGCTTGCGACGCAGCGGCCCTCGGTCGACGTCGTCACCGGCCTCATCAAGGCCAACGTCCCGAGCCGGATGGCGTTCGCGACGTCCTCGCTCGCGGACAGCCGCGTCGTCCTCGACCAGCCGGGGGCCGAGAAGCTCCTCGGCCAGGGCGACGCCCTGTTCCTGCCGATGGGGGCGAGCAAGCCCATGCGCGTCCAGGGCGCGTGGGTCACCGAGTCGGAGGTCCACGAGGTCGTCACCCACGTGACCGCCCAGCTGAAGCCGACCTATCGCGAGGACGTCGCCGTCGAGGCCCCGAAGAAGGAGATCGACGAGGACATCGGCGACGACCTCGACCTGCTGCTCCAGGCGACGGAGCTCATCGTCACCAGCCAGTTCGGGTCGACCTCGATGCTCCAGCGCAAGCTGCGGGTCGGCTTCGCCAAGGCGGGGCGGCTCATGGACCTGCTCGAGTCCCGCGGCGTCGTCGGTCCGTCCGAGGGCTCCAAGGCGCGCGACGTGCTCGTCCGCCCCGACGACCTACCCACCACCCTCGCCCTCCTGCGCGGCGAGGACGTCCCGACCCCGGCGGAGCCGGACGGTGCAGCGGCGGCGGACGAGGCTGATGGGGATGGCGACGGGGACACCCGCGAGGTCCCGACCGGCGGTCGGTACGCCGTCGACCCGATCGGGACCGACATCCCCGTCGACGACGACGACGAGTCCGAGGACGCCTGGGCCCTCACGGGCCGGGACTGACCGCCTCGACGATGTCGGCGACGAACTCCTCGACCTCGCTCAGCCCGACGACGGGGCCGCCCGCGAGAAGTCCGTCGGCCCCGAGCAGGACCGCGCCCGGCGCGGCGATGCGGAAGCCAGCGGTGACCTGCCCCTGAGGGTCGCGAAGGGTCCGCCCGGCGAGCTCGGGATGGCGCTCGACCGCGTCCGCAACGGGTGTCGTGACGACGATCTTGAGCTCGACGGGCCCGAGCTGCTCGACCCAGGTCGGCACCCGGGTGGCAACCTGCCCGCACGGACCGCACCCGGGGTTGACCATGACGAGCAGCTGCGCGGCAGCAAGCGGCAGCTGACGCAGGGCGACGAACGTCCCGTCCTCGTCGACGAGCACGCCGTGAGGGATCGGTTCCCGCACGTAGTCGAGATCGTCCTCGTCGACCCGGGGCGGGGCCACCGCGGACCGGGCCGGTTCGATCGGCCGGCTCGGGGCGGCGCCGGGTGCGTCGAGGACCAGACGGGTGAGCAGAGCGACGGCCGCGGCGCCCACGACCCACCACGCGCTGCTCCAGCCACCGTCGAGCACCCGCTGAAGCGGGCTGGAGCCGGCGACGGACAGCCAGAGGGCCAGACCCGCGACGACGACGAGCGCCGCGTTGCGCCACGCGGTGCGGCGGGTCACCGTCCCCATCCCGAGCTGGCCGAAGCACCCGCACGTCACCGGGTGGTCGAAGCCGAGGGCTCGGACGATGACCGCGAGGTAGACGAGCATGAGGACGAACACTGCCGCGGCTGCGGCCACCCCCGCCCACCCCGGCAGGAGCAGCAGCGCGAGCGCGAGGACGAGCTCGCCCCACGGCAGGATCCGAGGCGCGCCGATCCGCTCGAGCCAGCGCGGCAACCGCAGCTGGGAGAAGGCCGATCGGGTGGCGGCCGGGGCGCGGAGCTTGGCGACGGCGCTGACGAGCAGGACGCCAGCGATGGCCAGCGGAGCAAGGACGAGAGCCGGGGTCATGAGGGTGAGGATCGCAGAGTCGTCACGTGAGGAGGATCGCTGACCACGCGCCGACGAGGAGGAACGGGCCGAAGGGGATCGGGTCCTTGCGGCCCACCCGACGGGTGGCCACGAGGACGATCGCGACGAGGCCGCCGAGGAGGAACGCGTAGAGCGTGCCGCGCAGGACATGACCCCACGAGAGCCAGCCGAGCGCGAGTCCGAGGGAGGGAGCGAGCTTCGCGTCGCCCATGCCGATCCCGGCGCCGCCGAGGACGAACGCGGGTACCCCGTAGGCAAGGAGCAGGACGAGGCCGGCGAGGACCGCCCTCAGGAGCCGGTCGGAGCCCCCGCCGAGGGCGGCCGCGGTCGCGAGGAGGACGAGCATCGCGGGGAGCAGGCGATAGGTGATCGCGTTCGGCAGGCGGTGCTCGCGAAGGTCGATCGCGACGAGTGGGACGGTCGCCACGGCGAGGACGAGGTAGCCCGCGGTCGCGAGCAGCCCCCACACCGAGGGGTGGAGGAGCGCGTCGAGGACCGGCACGCCCGGGAGTCTAGGTCTGGCCCGCCTACGCTGGGGCCCATGTCGACCAGCCCCTCGCCGACCCCGGTGACGACCCACGCGCCACCGACGGGCGCGGCACGACCGACCGTCGCGATCGTCACCCTCGGCTGCACCCGCAACGAGGTCGACTCCGAGGAGCTCGCCGGGCGCCTGGCCGACGGGGGGTGGGACCTCGTGGCGGACGCACAGGAGGCCGACGTCGCGGTCGTCAACACGTGCGGGTTCATCGAGCAGGCGAAGAAGGACTCGATCGACACCCTCCTCGAGGCCGCGCAGCTCAAGGACGGGGGCCGGACGAAGGCGGTCGTCGCGACCGGCTGCATGGCCGAGCGGTACGGCTCCGAGCTCGCCGACGCGTTGCCGGAGGCGGACGCGATCGTCGGCTTCGACGGGTACGCGGACATGGCGACGACGCTCCGCTCGGTCCTGCAGGGCCACCGTCCGGCGGCGCACGTCCCGGCCGACCGGCGCACGCTGCTCCCGCTCACCCCGGCTGCCCGCCCCGAGGCCGCGGGGGAGGTGTCCGTGCCGGGCCACGCCGCGCCCCGCCGACGCCTCGACGACCGCCCGTGGGCCCCGCTGAAGATCGCCTCGGGCTGCGACCGGCGGTGCGCCTTCTGCGCCATCCCCGCCTTTCGCGGCTCGTTCGTCTCCCGCCGGCCGACGGACGTCGTCGCCGAGGCGCGGTGGCTGGCGGACGAGGGGGTCAAGGAGCTCTTCCTCGTGAGCGAGAACTCCACGAGCTATGGCAAGGACCTCGGCGACCTCGGTCTGCTCGAGAAGCTCCTGCCCGAGCTCGCCGCGATCGACGGGATCGAGCGGGTGCGGGTCTCCTACCTCCAGCCCGCGGAGATCCGCCCCGGCCTGCTCGAGGCCATCGCGACGACGCCCGGTGTCGTCCCGTGGTTCGACATCTCGTTCCAGCACGCGGCGGGCCCGCTGCTGCGCCGCATGCGCCGCTTCGGGGACACCGAGTCCTTCCTCGATCTCATCGAGCGGGTCCGTGCCCTGCGCCCGGAGGCGGGCATCCGCAGCAACGTCATTCTCGGCTTCCCGGGGGAGAGCGAGGCCGACGTCGACGAGCTCGCCGGCTTCCTCGAGGCGGCGCGTCTCGACGTCGTCGGCGTCTTCGGGTACTCCGACGAGGACGGCACCGAGGGCATGGTGCTCGACGGGAAGGTCGATCAGGTCGTCATCGACGAGCGCGTCGCGCGGATCACCGACCTCGTGGAGGAGCTCACCGCCCAGCGGGCCGCGGACCGGATCGGTGACCAGGTGCGAGTCCTCGTCGAGGAGGTCGACGAGGAAGAGGTCGTCGGTCGCACGGCGGAGCAGGGACCCGAGATCGACGGCGTGACCCTGCTCGAGCTGCCCGCCGGGGCGCCCCCACCCTCGCGCGGGGACCTCGTCGACGCCCGCGTCGTCGGGTCCGAGGGAGTCGACCTCGTGGCGGTGCCGCGGTGAGCAGCCCCCGGGTGACCGATCCGGAGATCCCCACGCCGGAGGGGCCGGCCCACGGGGAGCCGAGCCCGTGGAACCTGCCCAACGCCCTCACCCTCCTGCGGATCGTCGCCGTGCCCTTCTACGGGTGGCTCCTGCTCACCCATGGCGGGGAGAGCACCACGCACCGCTGGGGCGCCTTCGTGCTCTTCGCGGCCGCGATGGTCACCGACAAGATCGACGGTGACCTCGCCCGCAGCCGCGGGCTGGTGACGAACGTCGGCAAGATCGCCGATCCGATCGCCGACAAGGCCCTCTCGGGCATGGGGTTCATCGGGCTGTCGGTTCTCGGGGTCATCCCGTGGTGGGCGACGATCATCGTGCTCGTCCGTGAGTGGGGGATCACCCTCATGCGGTTCTGGGTCATCCGCCACGGAGTGATGCCGGCCGGTCGCGGCGGCAAGCTGAAGACGGTGCTCCAGGCGCTCTCGCTCGGGCTGCTCACCGCGCCCCTGTCGACCCTGCCGGGTGGGGGCGTCGTCCTCGCCGTCGCGTACGTCGTGCTCGGGGCAGCGGTCGTGCTCACCGTCCTCACGGGGATCGAGTACGTCCGGGACGCGCTCGCGCTCCGCCGCACCAGTGCCCGCACGGCGGCCGAGCGCGCCCGACGTGCCGAGGCCCGGCGATGACCCTCCCCGGGGAGAGCGAGGCGCGCTCGGCGATCGCGGCGCTGCAGCCGACGGGGCTGACCGTGGCGGTCGCCGAGTCGCTGACCGGTGGCCTCGTCGTCGGTGCGCTCACCACCGTCCCCGGTGCGTCGGCCGTCGTCCGCGGCGGGGTCGTCGCCTACGCGACGGACCTCAAGGCCTCGGTGCTCGGGGTCGATGCGGACCTGCTCGCAGAGCGCGGCCCGGTCGACGCCGAGGTCGCGCGGCAGATGGCCGCCGGGGTCGCGCACGCCCTGGGCGCCGACGTCGGGCTCGCCACGACCGGGGTCGCCGGCCCCGATCCGCAGGGAGCGGCGCCGGTCGGGAGGGTGCACATCGCGCTGGCCGGTGCCGGCGGCGGGCGGTCGCTCGTCCTCGACCTCGACGGCTCCCGGGAGGAGATCCGCGCCGAGACGGTGCGGCGCGTGCTCGTCCTGCTCGCCCAGGCGGCCCGCGCCGCGGCGCCGTCAGGGCCAAGGGGTACCGTTGAGGGGTCACGTCGACCGGAAGGAGGGCACCCATGACCGTTCTGCTGCGGACCGAGATCGGTGAGTCCCTCCGCGCCCACCGGCAAGAGCAGGGGCGGACCCTGCGTGACGTCTCCGCCGCGGCCCGGGTCTCGCTCGGGTACCTCAGCGAGATCGAGCGCGGCGAGAAGGAGGCGTCCTCGGAGCTGCTCGCCTCCGTCTGCCGAGCGCTCGACGTGCCGCTTCCGACGCTCCTGATCGACGTGGCGGGTCGGATCCGTCGCGCCGAGCTCGCGGCAGCACCCGTCCCGCTCCCGGTGGACCGGAAGAACGTCCGCACCGCCGCCTGACCTCCGCCTCCCCCGCAATTGCGCGCGCGACTGACATCTGCGCGCCGAATATCGCGCGCACCTGCACCAGATCACGCGCAGATGTCGGCCAGGGGTGACACCGCGATCAGGAGAAGTGGGCCGATCGCGCACGATCGGTAGCGGGCGGTCAGTAGCGACGGGCCCCGCTGCTCGGACCGCTGCCGAGCGGCCGCTGCGGTCGCCCGTCGTCCGTCGGGGCCAGGCCGCCCTGGCACGCCGGGCAGGAGAAGATCGTCCGCTCGCGCGGGGCGGTGCCGACCATCGCGACCCGCACCGTCGTGCCGCACCGACGGCAGGGCCTCCCCGACCGCGCATGCACGTAGGCGTTCTGGCCGAGGCGGCGGATTCCCGTGCTGCTCTGGATCGCATGACCGACGGCGACGGTCATGAGCCGGTGGATGCGCTCGAGCACCCGGGCGAGGTCCTCCGCCGGCACGTCGTTGGCCGGGCGCCAGGGGAAGAGCCGCTCGACGAACAGCCCCTCGCTCGCCCAGAACGTGCCGATCCCGGCCACCACCCGCTGGTCGAGGAGAGCCTCCGCCACGGGGCGGGTGTCCCAGCGCAGCGTCGCGGCGATCCCGACGGCGTCGAAGGCGGGATCGAGCACGTCCGGACCCAGATGCCCGACGACGGTGTCCTCGTCCGCGGTCCGCAGCAGCTCGGCAACCCCGAGCCGAAGGCCGAGCGCGGTCCACGCCTCCGTGGCCACGAGCGCCCGGACGTCCCGCGATCGACCGGCGGACTCGGGCGACCCGGGGGCAGCGATCCGCCACTGCCCCTCCATCCGAAGGTGGGTGTGGAGGGTCCAGCCGGTATCCGTGCGGTGCAGCAGGTGCTTGCCCCGGCTCACGACCTCGGTGGTGGTCGATCCGAGCATCGGTGAGGCGTCCCGCTCGCCCCACCGCAGCTCGGCACGCTCGACGCGCGCACCGGCGAGCGCGGCGTGGAGCCGGTTCGCGGTGCGGCGGACGGTGTCACCCTCGGGCACGGGTCACCTCCGCAGGCGCAGACCACGCGGGGTCATGTGGAAACCGGCGTCCTGGAGCGCGGTGACGAGCGGGTGGTTCGAACCGAGCAACCGATCCCCGTCCGCCTTCTCCACCGTGAGGCGTCCGAGCGCGCCGCGCTGGACGGCGGCGGCCAGGCCCTTGGCAGCGGACGAGAGCACGTCGCCGTCCTCGGACCACGAGAGGAAGGTCCGTCCGCCGCGCTCGACGTAGAGGACGAGCGCGCCGTCGACGAGGACGACGAGCGCGCCGGCCTTCCTGCCGGGCTGGTGCCCCTTCGTCCCCTCCGACGTCTCCGCGCGCGCGGGCCACGGCAGCGCCGCGCCGAAGGGGTTGGCGGGGTCGGTCGCGGCGAGGACGAGCGCCTCCGGGGTGGTCGGTCCGGTCGCAGCCGGTGTGCTCGACCACGGATCGGGCTCGGGGGCCGGTGCCGCGCGGCCGGCAGCCCGGAGCCGGTCGACCGCCCCGGTCGTCGCGAACTGGGAGGCCCCGAGGGACTCGACGAAGTACCCACGCCGGACGTGCCCGGCCTCCTCGGCCGCCGCGAGCACCCGGTAGACGGCCGAGAATCCGCCGCTGACCTCCTCGGCGACCACGGCGGGGCGGGTGACGACACCGTGCCGGTCGAGCAGGCCCTCGGCGAGCGCGTGCGCCCGCACGGTCGGGTCCGGCTCGAGATCGGGCAGCCGCAGCCAACGACCGGCGACCCGGGGCGGCCCGGCCGTCGGGATCGGCGCGGTGCCGAGCACGGGTCGGCGGGCACCGAGCGAGGCGCGGCCGCCGTACCGCGTCCGCGCGGTGGGCTTCCTCGTGCTCCTGTGCGCGGTGCGACCGGTCGACGTGAGGGCGCGCAGGCCGACGAGCGAGTCCCCGGTGACGGCGCCGCGCCACACGAGGCCCCAGAGCACGTCGGCCACGGCGTCGTCCGTGGCGCTCTCGTGGTCGGCTCGGACGAGCTCGAGCAGCCGCCGGAACGGGAAGGCACCCCCGTTGTCCAGGGCGCCGAGCAGGAGCGTGCCGGTCTCGTCGAGGTCGTCGAGGTCGGGACTGGCGAGGGTCAGGGGAGCGGTGTCGGCGAGGTGCAGGCTGATCCAGCCGTCGTCACCGGGGAGCGATCCGGCGCCCGCCCACAGCACCTCGCCGGTCGCCATGGCCTCGTCGAGGAGCGCAGGGGCGTAGTCGCGCAGCCGCGTGGGCAGGACGAGGGTCTCGAGCGCGCTCGCGGGCAGGCGGGCGCCGGCCAGCTGCTCGACCACCCGGAGCAGGCCGTCGTGCCCGCGCAGGGGTGCCGGGGTCGAGGGGGCGACGACCCCCTGCCACGCGGGCAGGAAGCGGGCGAGCTCGCGCTGCGGGACAGGCTCGACCTCGTGGCGCAGGGCGGCGAGGGAGCGGCGACGCAGCGTACGCAGGACCTCGGCGTCGCAGAACTCCCCGCCGTGGCCCCCGCACGCGGCGGGAAGGAGGTCCCCCTCGACGATCCGCCCGGACTGCTCCAGCCGGCGCAGGGCGTCCCGGGCGACCGCCTCGCCGACGCCCCACCAACGGGCGAGGTCGGCGACGGCGAACGGGACGTGCGTTCGGGCGAACCGCGCGACGAGGTCACCCAGGGGGTCCTCGACGGGCTCGAGAAAGACGTCGGGCAGGCCGGGTGGGAGCGAGACACCCAGGGCGTCGCGCAGTCGGGCGGCGTCCTCGACGACGGCCCACCGGCGCTCCCCGCCGATCCCCACCTCGATCACCCGGCGCTGCTCGGCGAGCCCCGCCAGCAGCTCGGCCGCGGCCGACTCGTCGATCCCCTCGACGCTCCGCGCGGCGACGCCACCCACGGGCAACGGTCCGAGCACCCGCAGCAGGTCGACGACGTCCTCGGAATCCCGGGCCGCACGCTCCGGGACGAGGCGCTGCAGCTCGGCCGCAGTCCTCTCGACCGCCTCGACGTCGAGGAGATCGGCGAGCGACAGCTGCCCGCCCCGGCCCAGAAGGTCGGCCAGCAAGCCGGGGTCGAGCGACAGCGCGGCCGCGCGCCGCTCGGCCAGGGGGGTGTCGCCCTCGTAGAGGAACTGGGCGACGTACCCGAACATGAGCGACCGCGCGAAGGGGGAGGGCTGTGCGGACTCGACGTCGACGAGCTGCACCTCCCGCGACGCGATCCGTTCCATGAGGGCGACGAGTGCCGGCACGTCGAAGACGTCCTGCATCACCTCGCGGACGGTCTCGAGGATGATCGGGAACGAGGCGAACCGGCTGGCCACCTCGAGCAGCTGCGTGGCCCGCTGCCGCTGCTGCCACAGCGGCTGGCGGCGGTCCGGCCGACGGCGGGGGAGCAGCAGCGCCCGCGCGGCGCACTCGCGGAACCGGCTGGCGAAGAGGGCCGACCCGCCGACCTGGTCGGTGACGAGGTCGTGGACCTCGGCGGGGTCGAGCCGGACGACCTCGAGGACCTCGGCCCCGACCGCTCCCGCGCGGTCCTCGTCCCACTCCATGTCGGGCAGCCGCAGGACGATCCCATCGTCCCCGTGCATCGCCTGGACGTCGATGCCGAAGCGCTCCCGCATCCGCGCCGAGATCGCCAGCGCCCACGGGGCGTGGACCTGCCCGCCGAACGGGGAGTGGATCGCGACGCGCCAGTCGCCGATCTCGTCGCGGAAGCGCTCGACGACGATCGTCCGGTCGTCCGGGACGTGCCGCGTGGCCTCCTTCTGCTCGCCGAGGTAGGACAGGAGGTTGTCGGTGGCCCACTCGTCCAGGCCCGCGGCGCGCACCCGGTCCCGGGCACGGGCCTGCGGTGCGGCGGCGACCTCGCGGACGAACGCGCCGAGCGCCGCGCCGAGCTCCGCGCGGCGGCCGAGCTGGTCGCCGTGCCAGAACGGGAGCTTGCCGGGCTGCCCCGGTGCGGGCGAGACGAGGACGCGGTCGTGGGTGATGTCCTCGATCCGCCACGAGCTCGTGCCGAGGGTGAAGACGTCCCCGACGCGCGACTCGTAGACCATCTCCTCGTCGAGCTCGCCGACCCGCCGCCCGGTGCCCTCACCGGCGAGGAAGACGCCGTAGAGGCCGCGGTCGGGGATCGTGCCGCCGCTGGTCACGGCGAGGCGCTGGGCCCCCCGGCGCCCGCTGAGGGTGCCGGTGACGCGGTCCCAGACGATGCGCGGGCGCAGCTCGGCGAACTCGTCCGAGGGGTACCGGCCTGCGAGCATGTCGAGCGTCGCGTGGAGCAGCGGGGTCGGCAGGGACGCCCACGGAGCGGCGCGCCGGACGAGTCCCTCGAGGTCGTCGAGCCCCCAGTCGTCCATCGCGCACATCGCGACGACGTGCTGGGCCAGGACGTCGAGGGGGTTGGTCGGGACCGCGATCGACTCGATGTCGCCGCTGCGCATCCGCTCGACGACGACGGCCGACTGGACGAGGTCGCCGCGGAACTTCGGCATGACGACGCCGCGGCTCACCGCCCCGACCTGGTGGCCCGCGCGGCCGACGCGCTGCAGCCCTGAGGCCACCGACGGCGGCGACTCGATCTGGATGACGAGGTCGATCGCGCCCATGTCGATCCCGAGCTCGAGGCTGCTCGTCGCGACGACGCACGGCAGCCGCCCCGACTTCAGGGCCTCCTCGATCTCGGCGCGCTGGTCCTTGCTCACCGACCCGTGGTGCGCGCGGGCGAGGACCGCGGCCACCGGGTCGCGGGCGTCGGTCTCGGCCTCGGGGTCCGGCGCCGTCCGCTCGGCCCAGATCTCGTTGAGCCGGGTCGTGAGGCGCTCGGCGAGCCGGCGGGAGTTGACGAAGACGAGGGTCGAGCGCTGCTGCGCGACGAGGTCGACGATCCGTTCCTCGACGTGCGGCCAGATCGACGCGCGCGGCAGCTCGCCCGCGGCGGCGCCGGACAGGTCGCCCGTGGTGTCCCCGAGGTCCGCGAGGTCGGGCACGGGCACGACGACGTCGAGATCCCACTCCTTCGTCGACGGCGGCCGGATCGTCTCCACCGGCCGGCCTCCGGCGAGGTAGCGGGCGACCTCCTCGATGGGGCGGACCGTCGCGGACAGGCCGATCCGCTGCGTCGGTCGCTCGAGCATCGCGTCGAGCCGCTCGAGGGACAGCGCGAGGTGGGCGCCGCGCTTGGTCCCGGCGAGGGCGTGGATCTCGTCGACGATCACCGTCTCGACGCCACGCAGGGACTCGCGCGCCTGCGAGGTGAGCAGGAGGAACAGGCTCTCGGGGGTGGTGATGAGGACGTCGCTCGGCGCCTTGGCGAAGGCGCGTCGGTCGGCGGCCGGCGTGTCTCCCGAGCGGATGGACACGGTGACGTCCGGTGCCGGCAGACCGAGACGGTCGGCGGCGTGACCGATGCCGACGAGCGGGGAGCGGAGGTTGCGCTCGACGTCGACCGCGAGGGCCTTGAGCGGCGAGACGTAGAGGACCCGGCACCGGGCGAGCGGATCTTCCGGGGCCGACGCGCTCGCGAGCCGGTCGAGGGCCCAGAGGAAGGCCGAGAGGGTCTTGCCCGACCCGGTGGGCGCGACCACGAGCGCGTGGCTGCCGGAGCTGATGGCGCGCCACGCGCCCTCCTGCGCCGGGGTGGGTGCGGCGAAGCTGCTCTCGAACCACGCCCGGGTGGCGGGGGAGAAGCGGTCGAGGACCTCGTTCGCTGCGGGCATGGTCGGACTAGGGTGCCACCTCCGCCCGTCAACCTGGCGCGGTGCAGGTCAGCGGCGCTCGTCCGGGGCGATCCGCAGGACGTCGAGGGTGGTCGCGAGCGAGTCGTACTGGCCGACGAGCATGACGAGCTCCAGCGACTCCCGCTCGCTCGTCACCCCGCGCAGCCTGGCCCAGGTCGGGTCCGCGAGGTCCCTCGTCCGGACGAGCTCGAGGGCGCACTCGCGCAGCACCGCCTCGCGGTGCGTCAGCGACGACGGGGCGTCGCCCCCGACGAGGAGGTCGATCTCGTCCGCGGTCAGGCCGGCCCGGCGGCCGAGGACGCGGTGGTGGGCCGTCTCGTAGGCGTTGCCGCGTTCCGTCGCGACGGTGAGGATGACGAGCTCGGACTCACGCCGGGCGAGCGCGCCGTACGGCATGAGCCGGGCCGAGAAGTGCAGCCAGCCCCAGAACAGACCGCGACCACGGCCGAGGGTGGTGAAGATCGCCGGCGGCCCGGTCTGGGTGACACGACCGGCGACCCGGGCGAAGGCCCACGCCAGCGGGCCGGTCTCCCGCATCCCGCCCGGCGCGATCCGCGCGCTCACGACGGGTCGCCCGGACGGTGGGTCGGTTGCGGGGTCGTGTAGTCGACGACCTCCTCACGTGCCCGGGCGAGCGCGTCGGGGAGCGCGGGGAACCGCTTGAGCTCGACGACCCGCTGGGCGAGCGCGCGCAGCGGGACCAGCGGGCCCACCCATCCCGGCGCGGTCACCGTGCGCGACCGCCGGGCGATCCCGCGGATGACGGCGTCGACGCCCTTCTGCAGGGGGGCGACCCCGGTCGGGTGCCTGCCTTCCGTGAGCAGGTGCCCGGCCTCGGTACCGAACCCGCGGCTCGTCATGTCCGTGTCGAGCTCGGCGAAGTAGGCGACGCCGACACCGACCCCGTCGGGACGCAGCTCCTGCCGCAGGCTGTTGCCGATGGCCTCGACGCCCGCCTTGCTCGCGGAGTACGCGGCCATGAGCGGCAGGTGGATGGCCGCACCGAGCGAGGAGACGAGCAGGACGTACCCACCGGGCCGGGTGAGATGCGGATCGGCGGCCCGGACGGTGTACGCCGCGCCGAGGGTGTTGACGCGCAGGTGCGTCTCGAGGATCCCGTCGGGTCCGCCCAGGACCGGCATCTGGCGGGCGATCCCGGCATTGGCGACGACGACGTCGAGCCCGCCGAGCTCGGCGACGAGCTCGTCGACGGCCTGCCGGACGGCCGCGGCGTCGGAGACGTCGCACTCGCGCCACGGGCCACCGACGCGCTCTGCCGTCGCCGCGAGGAGCTCGGGCTCGAGGCCGAGGACGGCGACGCGCGCGCCGTGAGCGGCGAGCCGTTCGGCGACGGCGGCTCCGATCCCGCGCGCCGCGCCGGTGACGAGGACCCGCTGTCCGGCGAGGGAGGCGAGGTCGCGGTCCCGAGGAGCACGACGGGGACGGAGGACGGCACGCGGGTTCATGGGGCGGACGTTACTCACGGGTCACCAAGAGCGCAGCCCCGTTCGAGTTCAGGTCGCCGGTTGCTGCTGGGTGATGCAGTGGATGCCGCCGCCGCGCGCGTACAGCGGACGGGCGTCGACCCCGACGACCTCTCGGTCGGGGTAGGCCTCGCGCAGGACCGCGAGCGCCCGCTCGTCGTTCGGGTCGTCGAACGTGCACGCGACGACCCCGCCGTTGCACACGAGGTGGTTGACGTACGACCAGTCGACCGGGCCCTCGTCGTCGTGGGTGGCGTGGGGTGCGGGGAGCCGCACGATCTCGAACGGGTTTCCGTCCGCGTCGGCGGCATCCGTGAGCACGGCCTCGATCTCCCGGCAGACGGCGTGGTCGGGGTGCGACTCGTCCTCCTGCCAGTGCAGGAGGACCCGGCCGGTCGGGGTGAAGCACGCGACGATGTCGACGTGCCCGCGGGTGCCGAGCTCGCCGTAGTCCCGGGTCAGGCCGCGGGGGAGCCACACGCACGTCCGCACGCCGATCGTCCGGGCGAGCTCCTCCTCGACCCCGGCCTCGTCCATCTGCGGGTTGCGGCCGGGGTCGAGCTGGACGGTCCGGGTGACGAGCGCCGTGCCGCGCCCGTCCACGTGGAAGCCGCCGCCCTCGTTGACCATGGGGGAGCCGACGATCCGCGCAGCTGCTGCCGCGGCGACCGTCTCGGCGATCGCCGCGTCCTTGGCCCACGTCGCCCACGACTGTGCGCCCCACCCGTTGAACACCCAGTCGACCGCGCCGAGGCTGCCGTCGTCCCCGACGACGAACGACGGACCGATGTCCCGCATCCACGCATCGTCCAGGGGCGCCTCGAGGAGCGAGACCGGGTGTGCCGTCGCCCCGTCGAGGCCGTCGGCGAGCCACGTACGGGCGACATCCGTCGCACCCGGATCCACGACCACCGTCACCGGCTCGAAGCGAGCCACCGCGAGGGCGACCTGCGACCACGTCCGACGGGCCTCGTCGGCCTCGTTCTCGGTGTCGCCGAGGGTGTAGCCCGCCGAGGGCCACGCCAGCCACGTGCGCTCGTGCCGGTCCCACTCGGCCGGCATCCGCCAGGTCGTCATGCCGAGACGTCCGTCGAGTCGGTCACCTCGTCGCCGCCGACGACGATCCGATGCTCGTCCCGAACCGGCTCGACCAGGACGCCGTAGCTGTCCGGACGGCGGGTGCCGAGGAAGGGGAAGAGCGTGAGCCAGTCCTCGCGCTGGGGCAGGTCGAGGTCGGCCACGAGGACCGCCTCCTCGTCCCGCGGCGCCTCGACGAGGACGCGCCCGTACGGGTCGGAGATGAAGGAGCTGCCGTAGAAGGTGTTGATGCCCTCGTCACCCGTGCGGTTCGGGACGATCATGAACAGGCCGTTGGCGATGCCGTTGCCGACGATGACCTGGCGCCACAGGGGCATCGTGTCGAAGTCGGGGTGGTCCGGCTCGGAGCCGATCGCCGTCGGGTAACAGAGGACCTGGGCCCCGCCGAGCGAGTAGGCCCGGGCGACCTCCGGGAACCACTCGTCCCAGCACGTCGGCAGGCCCAGGCGCAGGGGCGCTCCCTCGAGGTCGACCTCGTGGACCGGGTACGCGTCGGTCGCGGGGCCGGCGCGGAAGTAATGGTCCTCGTAGTACCCGGCGGTGATCGGGATGTGCGTCTTGCGGGTCCGGGCGACCACGTCGCCGTCGGGCGCGACGACGACCGCGGTGTTGTAGCCGAGGCCGTCGGCCACTGCGTCGGGGACGCCCTCGGCGACGTCGGCCCGCTCGTAGAGGCTGACGTGGACGTGCACGTCGTGCTTGGCCGCGGCCCGGCGGGCGAAGGCGACCGAGCGACCGGTCTCGGGGTCCTCGGCCAGGTCGGCGGCGCGACCGTCGGGGCGGACGTCGGCCGGGTAGCGCAGGAAGGTGATCTCCGGGAGGAAGACGATCCGCGCACCCGCGGCGGCGGCCGCACCGATGGCGTCGAGGAGCACCCGTTCGAGCTCGTCGGGATCGGGCCGCCAGCGGTGCTGGACGAGCGCGACCCGCACCGGGGCCGCCCCGGTGTCGTGGACGCGGGCATACGACTGCGGGACGCCATCGGCAGTGATGAGGTTCACAGCGCGCAGTGTGCCAGAGGCCCCGTGGTTCACTGCCGTGGTGCGGATCAGCGAGTTCCAGACCCTCGTCGAGGACGAGTTCGGAGCGAGCTACGCCTCGACGCTCGTCCGCGACCACGTCCTGTCGGCCCTCGGCGACCGGACGGCGGGCGAGGCGCTGGTCGCCGGCGTCGCACCGCGCACCGTGTGGCTCGCCCTGTGCGACGACCTCGACGTCCCGCCCGAGCGGCGGCTCGGCATCGACCGCGCCCCGCTGCCACCCGGCCCGGACTGATCCGCAAAGTTCCTGGCGCGCCGACGCCGGGCGGTGGCGGGTGCCACCACCCGGCGTCGGGCGCGCGGTAAGGGGTCAGGCGCTCTCGCGGACCTGCTCCCGGGCGTCACGGGCCTTGGCCCGCTCGAGGGCGCGACGCCGCTCGTCCTCCGAGCGCCGCGCGATCTGCGCGGCCCGGTCCTCGTCCCGCGTGAGGCACTCCCCGGTCTCGGGGTCGAAGACGTGCATGAGCGACGGGTCGAAGACCAGGTGGGCCTCCTCGCCCTCGGACACGAGCGAGCGCGAGTCGAGGTTGACGACGAGCTGTGGTCGCACGCCCTCGCCGTCGAGCTCCTTGTCGAGCTCGTCGAGCGTGCGCTGCACCGACGGGTCCATCTCGTAGGGGATGTATGCGTACAGGTCGTTGCCGAGCCACTCGGTCTGGTCGACGACCGCCCGGAACTCCATGCCGTTGTCGATCTCCTCGCCCAGCTCGGCGTCCTTGAAGTACTCCGGGCGGATGCCGGCGATGACGGTCTGCCGCTGACGGATGGCGTCGGCCTTGGGGCCGTGGATCTCGACCTCCCCGAACGGCAGGTGGAGGCGGTCGCCCGTGACGGTCGCGGGCAGGAAGTTCATGGGCGGGGACCCGATGAACCCGGCGACGAACAGGTTGACCGGCTGCTCGTACAGCTCGCGCGGGCTCGCGCACTGCTGCAGGACCCCCTTCTTGAGCACCGCGACGCGGTCGCCGAGCGTCATCGCCTCGGTCTGGTCGTGCGTAACGTACACCGTCGTGATGCCGAGCCGCCGCTGCATCTTCGAGATCTCCGTGCGCATCTGGCCCCGCAGCTTCGCGTCGAGGTTCGACAGCGGCTCGTCGAAGAGGAAGGCGTCGGCGTCGCGGACGATCGCCCGGCCCATCGCGACGCGCTGGCGCTGACCGCCGGAGAGGTTCGCCGGCTTGCGCTCGAGGTGCTCGCGCAGCTCGAGCATGTCGGCGGCCTGATTGACCTTCGTCTTGATCTCGGCGTCGCTCATCCGTCCCTTGGCCAGGCGCAGCGGGAACGCGATGTTCTCGAAGACGGACAGGTGGGGGTAGAGCGCGTAGTTCTGGAAGACCATCGCGAGGTTGCGCTCGCGCGGGGCGAGCTGGTTGACCTTCTTGCCGTCGATGAGCAGGTCGCCCGAGGTGATGTCCTCGAGGCCGACGATCATCCGCAGCAGGGTGGACTTCCCGCAGCCCGACGGGCCGACGAGGATCATGAACTCCCCGTCGGCGATGTCGAGGCTGACGTCGTTCACGGCCGGGTACCCGTCGCCGTACTTCTTGACGATGTTCTTCAGCTGGATCGTGGACATCGGTTCTCTCCTGGGTGGCTGGGGTCGGGGGTGCAGGGCCTCAGCCCTTGACGGCACCCGAGGTGAGGCCGGCGACGATCCGGCGCTGGAAGAGCAGGACGAGGATGACGACGGGGATCGTCACGACGACCGCGGCTGCCGAGATCGCCCCCGTCGGCTTGACGAACTGGCTCGCGCCCGTGAAGAACGACAGCGCCGCGGGGACGGTCCGGGCGTTCTCCGACGTGAGGGTGATCGCGAAGACGAAGTCGTTCCAGGCCGTGAAGAAGGCGATGATCGCGGTCGTGAACACCCCGGGGGCGGCGAGCGGTGCGACGACCTTGCGGAAGGCCTGCCAGCTCGTCGCTCCGTCGACCTGGGCGGCCTGCTCCATCTCCCACGGGATCTGCTGGAAGAACGCGGTGAGCGTCCAGATCGACAGCGGGAGCGTGAGGGCGAGGTAGGGGATGATGAGGCCGGGGATCGTGTCGAAGAGCCCGATCTGGCGCCACAGGTTGAACAGCGGGGTCACCATCGCGATGACGGGGAAGAACGAGACCGCGAGCGCGGTCGTGAGGATGATCCGCTTGCCGGGGAAGTCCAGCCGGGCCAGGGCGTAGGCGCAGAAGGTCGCGAGGACGACGGAGATGACCGTCGAGATCAGGCACACGACGATCGAGTTGACGAGTGCCGGCACGAAGAGATCCTTCGCCGAACCGGAGAAGATCAGCTCGTAGTTCTTCAGCGTCGGGTCCTCGGGCCAGAAGTTGCCCCATCGGTTGTAGCCCGGGTCGCTCAGGGCGCTGTCCCGCTTGAGGGAGAGGGCGAAGATCCACACCAGCGGCAGCAGCGTCCAGATCATCACGGGGATCGAGATGGCAGCGAAGCCCCACTTCCCCTTGTTCGTGGTCGTCTCCACGGCTTACTTCCTTCCACCGGCGAGGTCCACGCGGAACCCCTTGACGAACAGGGCGGCGATCCCCAGGACGATCGTGAAGAGGATGACCGCGAGCGCGGACCCCATGCCGATCTCGACCCGGTTGATCGTCTGGTTGTTCACGAGCATCGACAGCGTCTGCGTCTGGTTGGCCCCGCCCGTCATGACGTACGGGTTGTCGAAGATCCGGAACGCGTCGAGGGTGCGGAACAGGAGGGCGACCATGATCGCCGGCTTCATGTTCGGGAGGATGACTCGCGTCAGGCGCTGCCACCACGAGGCCCCGTCGACCTTGGCCGCCTCGAGCATCGCGCCGTCGATCTGCGCCAGGCCGGCGAGCAGGAGCAGCGACATGAACGGCGTCGTCTTCCAGATCTCCGACATGCAGATCGCGAACAGCGCGGGGGTCTGCTCGCCGAACCAGTCGAACTCCCGGTCCCAGCGGCCGAGCGTGAGGTTGTGCAGCCAGTGGTTGACGAAGCCGGTGTCGACCGCGAACGCGTACCGCCAGGCGAACGCCGAGACGACGGTGATGATCGCGTAGGGGAGCAGGACGACGGTCCGCAGCGTCCGGCGGGGGATGACGACGGCGTTCATGATCCACGCCAGGGCGAAGCCCAGGACGAGCTCGACGACGACGGTGACGAGCGTGATGAGCGCGGTGACCTTGAGCGCCTCCCAGAAGACGGGGTCGCTCAGCGCCGTGACGTAGTTGTCGATCCCGACGAACTCCTTGCTGCCGGGGTCGGTGAGGCGGTAGCGGAACAGCGAGAGCCACAGGGCGTTGACGATGGGCCACATCGTCACCAGCAGCATGATGACGAACGCCGGTCCGGCCAGCTTCCAGCCGAGGTTGCGCTCGGCGCGCGCCCGGTCGGAGAGGACCGGCCGTGCCCGGCGCCGGCTGGTGGGGGCGGTGTCGGTGATCGCGGTGCTCACAGCAGCGCCTCTCCCTTCATGACGTCCTTGATGAACGTCTGCGTCTGCGCGGGGGTGTCGGCCGTGACCTTGTCCGGAGGGCTGAACCGCTGCTGGATCGCAGTCGAGACGTCGCCGTAGTACTGGGTCTGCGGGCGGGGTGCGGCGGCGTCGAGAGAGGTGCGGATGAGGCCCGCCATCGGGAAGCCCGCCTTCACCTTCGGGTCGTCGTAGACCTTCTTGCGCGAGGCCGGGTTGCCCGTCTTGAGCATGTAGAGCGTCTGGTGCTCCTGGTTGGTGATGCACCCGGCCGCCTCGTAGGCGAGGTCGGGGTGGGCGCTGTTCGCGCCGACGCCGAGCTGGATCCCGCCGAACGGCGGCGCCGACTCCTTGCCCTGGACCGTCTGCGGGTAACGGGCCCACCCGAGGTTCTTCACGAGCTTCTTGTCGCCCGCGACGGCCGCGAAGGTGTAGGGCCAGTTGACGAGGAAGCCACCGCTCCTGCCCTGGAAGAGTGCGAGCGACTCGGTCTCCTGGGAGGAGCCCATCGCCGGGCCGCCGACGCCGGTGTCGGACACCTTGCGGATGATCGCTGCGGCCTTGCGGCCCTCATCGCTGTCCAGGCCGAGCTGCACGGTGTCGGCATCGGCCCCGGGGTTCTCGACGATCTTGCCGCCCGCGCCGGAGACGAGAGCGTTGATCCACACGACGTAGCCCTCGTAGAGGCTTGCCTGGACGCCGACCGTCGTCCCCGTCTTCTGGGCGGCCTCGATCACCTCGTCCCAGGTCACCGGCGTCGTCATGTCGAGGCCGGCCCTCTTCGCGACGTCCTTGCGGTACCAGAGGACCTGCGTGTTCGCCCAGAACGGGACGGTGACCATCTCGTCCTTCCACCGGCTGGACTCGATGGCGGAGTCGACGCGGTCCTGCGTGAACTCCTTCTGCTTGTCCTCCGGCACGGGCGCGAGATATCCGGCCTCGGCGAACTCGGGGACGAACACCGGGTCGATGCTCATGAGATCGACGCCCGAGTCACCCGCAGCGAGGCGCCGCAGCAGCTGGATGCGCTGGTCGCTCGCGCTGTTCGGCAGCTGCTGGACCTCGATGTCGTACCGGTCGGTGCTGCACTCGACCGCGATCTGCGCCTGCCCGCCGCCGTTCTTGCGGCCACCGCCGCCGTCGGGGTTGATGAACCAGGTCAGGGTAGGCCTGCCGCCGTCCTGGTCGCCCCCGCCGCCGGCACCGCAGCCGGCGAGGGCGCCGGTCGCGGTGAGGGCGGCGGCAAGGACCGCTGCGGCCACGCGGGCCCGGGGTGCTCTCGTCACGAGGTCTCCTCACGTCTCGTCCTCGACGGCGGAGGAGGGACCCGTGCAGGCGCCGCACCGCGCCGTCAGGGTGACACCCTGCCACCGCCGGGAACCCCGCGCGACGAGGGGCCGGGTCTCGTTTCCGTTGCAACTCAGCGGAGGCAGCCGCGCGACACGCGTGCCGCGCTCACGCGAATCGAACATCTGTACGGGTATCGTCGTCCACAGGTCGACCCCGATGGCACGTCTCGTCCACAGCCTCACGGCGGCGTGGGCCGTTGTCGGAGGGCCGACCTAGCGTCCGACCCGACATCACGACGAGCCCGACCGTGACCCGGGTTGCCGGTGGGCGCGACCGACACGACACATGAAGGCAGGTGCGGCAATGGCGGGTGTGACCCCCATCGACGGCAAGCTCCAGGAGCAGAAGCTCAAGTCCCTCGACAACGTCCTCGGACAGATCGAGAAGTCCCACGGCAAGGGCGCGGTGATGCGCCTGGGCGACGACGTCCGCCCGCCGATCGAGGTCATCCCCACCGGGGCCATCGCCCTCGACGTCGCCCTGGGCATCGGTGGTCTGCCGCGCGGCCGGATCGTCGAGGTCTACGGCCCGGAGTCGAGCGGAAAGACGACGGTCGCCCTCCACGCGGTGGCCAACGCCCAGCGCGCGGGCGGCATCGCCGCGTTCATCGACGCCGAGCACGCGCTCGACCCCGAGTACGCGAAGAAGCTCGGCGTCGACACCGACGCCCTGCTCGTCTCCCAGCCGGACACGGGGGAGCAGGCGCTGGAGATCGCCGACATGCTCATCCGCTCCGGGGCGCTCGACATCATCGTCATCGACTCCGTCGCCGCCCTCGTGCCGCGCGCCGAGATCGAGGGCGAGATGGGTGACAGCCACGTCGGACTCCAGGCCCGCCTGATGTCCCAGGCGCTCCGGAAGATCACCGGCGCGCTCAACTCCTCCGGCACGACGGCGATCTTCATCAACCAGCTGCGCGAGAAGATCGGTGTGATGTTCGGCTCGCCCGAGACGACGACGGGTGGGAAGGCGCTGAAGTTCTACTCCTCGGTCCGGCTCGACGTCCGACGGATCGAGACGCTCAAGGACGGGACCGAGCCCGTCGGCAACCGCACCCGCGTCAAGGTCGTGAAGAACAAGGTCTCCCCGCCGTTCAAGCAGGCCGAGTTCGACATCCTCTACGGGCAGGGCATCTCCCGCGAGGGGGGCCTCATCGACATGGGGGTCGAGCACGGCTTCGTCCGCAAGTCCGGGGCCTGGTACACCTACGACGGCGACCAGCTGGGCCAGGGCAAGGAGAACGCGCGCAACTTCCTCAAGGACAACCCCGACCTCGCGGACGAGCTCGAGCGGAAGATCAAGGAGAAGCTCGGCGTCGGCCCGGTCGCGGACCAGCCGGCCGAGGCCGTCGAGGTCCCGGTCGACTTCTGATCGTGTCGCAGGACCACGAGCAGGACGCGGAGGCCGATCCGCGGGCCGTCGCCCGCGCGATCGTCCTGCGTCAGCTGACGATGGGCCCTCGCAGCCGCGCCCAGCTGCTGGAGAAGCTCGAGCGGCGCGGGTGCCCGGAGGATGTCGCCCGCGAGGTGCTCGACCGCATGGAGGAGGTCGGGCTCGTCGACGACACCGCCTTCGCCGCAGAGCTCGTCCGCTCCCAGCAGGCGGGTCGGGGCCTGGCGCGACGGGCGCTCGGTCACGAGCTACGGCGCAAGGGGGTCGACGACGAGACGGCGGCCGCGGCCCTCGCGGGGGTCGACGCCGACGAGGAGCGTGCACGGGCGGTCGAGCTCGTCGAGCGACGGGTGCGGACGATGCGCGGCCTCGACCGGCTCGTCCAGACGCGGCGGCTGGCGGGGATGCTCGCCCGGAAGGGCTACGACGCGGAGACCGCGCGGGCCGTCGTCACGGACGTGCTCGACGGTTTGCCGGAGCACGCCCGGGACTGACGGCTCGTCCCGGTCGGCACGGCGGGCCGGGACGAGCCGCAGCGCTCAGGATCGGGGCAGGTCGACGACGTCGTAGGACCACAGCTCGGCCGACATCCCGACCGGGCCGCGGCGCCCGCCCTCGGGTGCGTCCTGCCCGGAGGACCCGTGCGCCCGCTGGAAGGCGGCGCCGTCGGCCCAGGCCGAGAACGCCGCCTCGTCGCGCCACCGGGTCACGACGAGCCAGACGGCGCGGTCGTCGGTCGGGCGGAGCAGCTCGAAGCCCTCGAAGCCGTCCTGGCCGTCGACGGCGCCGGCCCGCGCTGCGAACCGCGTCGCGAGCTCGTCGCCGCTGTCGGCCGGGACGGTGATGGCGTTGATCTTGACGATGCTCATGCCGCCATCGTCGCAGCACGGCCTCACCGGCCCGCCGTACCCTTGGAGACGCGATGACCTCACCGAAGACCTACGACGTCCGCACCCACGGGTGCCAGATGAACGTCCACGACTCCGAACGCCTCGCCGGCCTCCTCGAGACGGCGGGCTACGTCGACCTCGCGAGCCTGCCCGGCGACGAGCGCCCGCAGACGGCCGACGTCGTCGTGTTCAACACGTGTGCGGTGCGCGAGAACGCCGACAACAAGCTCTACGGCAACCTCGGACAGCTCACGGCCGCCAAGCGCGCCAACCCGGACATGCAGATCGCCGTCGGGGGCTGCATGGCCCAGAAGGACCGGGACACCATCGTCCGGCGGGCGCCCTGGGTCGACGTCGTCTTCGGCACCCACAACATCGGCTCGCTCCCGGCCCTGCTCGAACGGGCACGGCACAACCGCGAGGCCCAGGTCGAGATCCTCGAGTCGCTCGAGACCTTCCCATCGACGCTGCCGACCCGCCGAGACTCCGCCTACAGCGGGTGGGTCTCGATCTCCGTCGGGTGCAACAACACGTGCACCTTCTGCATCGTCCCGAGCCTGCGGGGCAAGGAGAAGGACCGCCGCCCCGGGGACGTCCTCGCCGAGGTCGAGGCACTCGTCGCCCAGGGCGTCGTCGAGGTCACCCTTCTCGGGCAGAACGTCAACTCCTACGGCGTCGAGTTCGGCGACCGGCTGGCGTTCGGCAAGCTCCTGCGGGCGTGCGGGCAGATCGAGGGCCTCGAGCGCGTCCGGTTCACCAGCCCGCACCCGGCGGCCTTCACCGACGACGTCATCGAGGCCATGGCGGAGACGCCGAACGTCATGCCGAGCCTGCACATGCCCCTGCAGTCCGGCTCGGACCGCGTGCTGCGCGCGATGCGCCGCTCCTACCGCGCCGACCGCTTCCTCGGGATCATCGAGCGCGTCCGGGCGGCGATCCCCGACGCCGCGATCACGACCGACATCATCGTCGGCTTCCCGGGTGAGACCGAGGCCGACTTCGAGGAGACGTTGCGGGTCGTCCGGGAGTCCCGGTTCTCCTCGGCCTTCTCCTTCCAGTACTCGATCCGCCCCGGCACCCCCGCCGCGACGATGGACGAGCAGATCCCCAAGGCCGTCGTGCAGGACCGGTTCGACCGGCTCATCGCCCTCCAGGAGGAGATCTCCTGGGCGGAGAACCGGGCCCAGGAGGGCCGCACCCTCGAGGTCCTCGTCGCGACCGGCGAGGGGCGCAAGGACACCGAGACCGCGCGGATCTCCGGTCGGGCGCGCGACAACCGGCTCGTCCACCTCGCGCTGCCGCCCGGGCTCGCCGACGCCGACCGTCCCCGTCCCGGAGACATGGTCGAGGTCGACATCACCTATGGAGCGCCGCACCACCTCGTCGCCGATGGTGCGCTCTCGGGCGGGAGCTTCCGGGTGCGCCGGACCGCCGGGGGCGATGCCTGGCAGCGCAGCCAGGGGGCGCCGGCCGGCGGGCCGCCGGTCTCCCTCGGCCTGCCGTCCGTCGGCGCGCCGCCGGCGCGTCCGGCAGCCGCACCCGCGTGCGGGGGCCCGCCGGCATGAGCCAGGAGCCGCTGCAGCCGGGTCGGGGGGTGGCGAACCCCGTGTACCTCCCGCGACCGACCCTCGGGCAGCGGCTGGCCTCGCTCTTCTCCGTCGCGGTCGTCGGCGCGGTCGGGTTCACCCTCGTCCTGGGGTACACGCTGTGGCGTGGCAGCCCGGACCGGAAGGGCGAGCTCGTGTGCGATGCGGCCGCCGGGACGTGCACCGGCTGGGTCGGTGTGGACGCCGGGCGACAGCTCGAGCTCGGCGGTCAGACCCTCACCCCGCTGTCCTACGAGCGGGCGTACGGCAGGGACTTCGCCCAGGTCTTCGTCGACTACCGGTCCGTCCGGTGCCAGAAGGGCCAGCCGATGCGCGTGCGCACCGTCGAGCTGACCTGCACGACGATCGAGCCCGAGCGGCTCGAGGTCTCGATCCGCCGCGTCGCCTGACCCGGGCGTCGGTCAGCCCGTCCGCACGCCGACGGGCTCGGGTGGGAGACTTCCCCCCATGACCGTCCGACCGATCGTCATCTCCGGCGACCCCGTCCTCCACCGCCGCGCCGAGCCCGTGAGCGAGGTCGACGACGGGATCCGCAGCCTCGTCGAGGACATGTACGAGACCCAGACCGCCGCCCGCGGCGTCGGCCTGGCCGCCCCCCAGATCGGCGTCGGCCTGCGGATCTTCACGTGGGACATGCGCAACTCGGACGGCGTCCCCACCGTCGGCCACGTCATCAACCCCTTCGTCCGCTTCTCGAAGCCGCCCGCCGGTGCCCCCGACCGGCACGAGGAGTCAGAGGGCTGCCTGTCCGTCCCCGGCTACTCCTTCCCACTCCGCCGGGGAGAGCGCGCGGAGGTCACCGGGACGGACGTCGACGGCAACGAGGTCTCCTTCACCGCCACCGGCTGGTTCGCGCGGTGCATGCAGCACGAGTACGACCACCTCAACGGCTTCCTCTACGTCGACCGTCTCGACGAGCGGTGGGGTCGCAAGGCCCGCAAGGCCGTCAAGGCCGAGGGCTGGGGCGTCCCCGGGCACTCGTGGATGCCCGGCGTCGACCGCGACCCCTTCGGGCACGACGACGTCGACCCGGACGAGGTCGACCCCGACGACGTGGACCCCGACGACGTGGCCGCCGCCGACGAGCGCCCGGACGAGACGCCGTCCGCCCGGGGGTGAGCCCCGCGCCGCTCCTCGTCGTCCTCGGCCCGACGGCGACGGGCAAGAGCGACCTCGGGATCGCCGTGGCCGAGCGGCTCGGGGGAGAGGTCGTCAACGCCGACGCGATGCAGCTCTACCGGGGCATGGACGTCGGCACGGCGAAGGTCCCCGCGGATCGGCGCCGGGTGCCCCACCACCAGCTCGACGTCCTCGACGTCACGCAGGAGGCGACGCTCGCGGGCTACCAGGCCGCCGCACGGGCCGATGTCGATGCGATCCGTGCCCGGGGCGGTGTCCCCGTCCTCGTGGGCGGCTCGGGCCTGTACCTGCGCGCGGTGACCGACGACCTCGTCATCCCGCCGACCGACGCCGACGTGCGTGCGCGGCTGGAGGCGGAGGCGGCTCGCGTCGGCACCGCAGCCCTCCACGCGCGGCTCGCCCGGCTCGACCCGGCCGCGGCGACCGCGATCCTGCCGACCAACACCCGTCGGGTGGTGCGGGCGCTCGAGGTCGTCGAGCTCACCGGTCGCCCGTACTCGGCGACGATGCCCGACCGCACCTTCCGCGGACCGACGCTCCAGCTCGGGCTCCGCCTGCCCCGCGAGGACCTCGACGCCCGCGTCGACGCGCGGGTCGAACGGATGTGGGCGACCGGCATCCTCGACGAGACCGCCCGGCTCCTCGCGGCCGGCCTGCGGGAGGGACGTACCGCGCCGCGGGCCATCGGGTACGCCCAGGCGGTGGCGCAGCTCGACGGGTCGCTCGAGCAGCGGGAGGCGATCGAGGACACCCAGCGGGCGACCCGTCGTCTCGTCCGCCGGCAGGAGTCGTGGTTCCGGCCGGACCCGCGCACGCGGTGGCTGCCCGCCGACGCCCCCGACCTCCTCGACCGAGCGCTCGCCGTGATCGACGAGTCCGGGATGATGGGGGCATGAGCGACGGCATCCGGTTCACCAAGGGCCACGGCACCGAGAACGACTTCGTCCTGATCCTCGACCGGGACGGGACCCGGGACCTCAGCCCCAGCCAGGTCGTCGCCCTCGCCGCCCGCCGGGCGGGGATCGGCGGCGACGGGGTCATCCGGGTCGTCCCCACCCGGTTCGCCACCGACGAGCACGTGCGCGCGCTCGCCGAGCGGGCGCCGTGGTTCATGGACTATCGCAACGCCGACGGCTCGCCCGCTCAGATGTGCGGGAACGGCACCCGGGTCACCGCCGAGCTCCTCGCCCGCGAGGGCCTCGTCGACGACGAGGTCGTGCTCGCCACCCGCGCCGGTGCCCGGACCGTCGTGCGCGACCCCCGCGGCTGGCGCACGAGCATGGGCCGGTGGTCCTTCGGTGACGAGGCGACCGCCCGCGCCGACGGCTTCGACGCGCTCGTCCACCTCGACCCGGGTCAGCCGTACTCGGCGCTCTCCCTCGATCTGGGCAACCCGCACACCGTCGTCGCCCTGCCCGAGACCGTCGACCTCGACTCGGTCGACCTCACGGTGGCCCCCGAGGTGCGCCCGACTCCCCTGGAGGGCGTCAACGTCGAGATCGTCCGGCCCCTCGGGCCCGGGCACCTGTCGATGCGCGTCCATGAGCGCGGTGTCGGTGAGACGCGGTCGTGCGGGACGGGTGCCTGCGCCGCGGCCCTGGCCATGCGCTTCTGGGCGGGCGAGCCGGACGGTGCCGACCGGTGGACCGTCGACGTGCCCGGCGGCCGCCTCGAGGTCACCGTCCGCGGGGACGAGGTCGAGCTCGCCGGCCCGGCCGTCCTCGTCGCCGACGGCACCAGCCCGCTCGTCACGGGCTGACCGTCCGCGTCACCGAGTCACGCGCAGGACGCGGAACCCCTTCGAGGAGGCGACCCGCTCCGTCGGCAGCGCCAGCTCCTCGGTGATCCACCGCTGGAGGGAGTCGGCCCCGAGGTTCTTGCCGACGACGAGCCATGCCTGCCCCATCGGCGTCAGTCGGGGCAGCCAGCTGCGGAGCAGCTCGTGCAGCGCCGCCTTGCCGATGCGGATCGGCGGGTTCGACCAGATCTCCTCGAAGCGCAGCTCCGGGTCGACGTCACCGGGAGCGCACGCGACCACCGAGTCGAGGCCGAGCCGGGCGGCGTTGCGGTGCGTCAGGTCGACCGACCGCGCGTTGACGTCGACGGCGACGACGTGGGCGTCGGGGGAGCGAAGGGCGAGGGAGAGGGCGATCGGTCCCCAGCCGCAGCCGAGGTCGAGGATCGCGCCGGTCGGCACCGGGTCGGGTGCCTCCTCGAGGAGGATCGCCGTCGCCTTGTCCAGGCCTCCGGGCGAGAAGATCCCCGGCGCGGTCTCGACGACGACCTCGCGCCCGGCCAGCCGCACGGTGCGCTCGACGCGCTCGTCCGGCGACGCGGGGTCGGCGGTGAAGTAGTGGTCCGGCACGCCGCTCACCCTAGGGCCGGGCGACGGCCCGTCAGAGCACGTCGTCGTCGACCCAGTCGAGGGTCCGGGCCACGGCCTTGCGCCAGTTGCGGAACAGCCGGTCGCGCTCCGACGTCGGCATCTGCGGGGTCCACCGCCGGTCCTCGGCCCAGTTCGCCGTGATCTGGTCGGTGCTCTCCCAGTAGCCGACCGCGAGCCCCGCGGCGTAGGCCGCCCCCAGCGCGGTCGTCTCGGCCACCTCGGGGCGGACGACGTCGACGCCGAGCATGTCGGCCTGGAACTGCATGAGCAGGTCGTTGACGACCATCCCGCCGTCGACCTTCAGCTCGGTGAGCTCCACCCCGGAGTCGGCCCGCATCGCCTCGATCACCTCGGCGGTCTGGAACGCCGTCGCCTCGAGGACGGCGCGGGCCAGGTGCCCCTTCGTCACGTATCGGGTGAGCCCCACGAGCGCACCCCGGGCGTCCGGGCGCCAGTGGGGCGCGAACAGTCCCGAGAACGCGGGCACGAAGTACGCGCCGCCGTTGTCCTCCACGGACAGCGCGTGCTCCTCGATCTCGGCCGCGGTCGAGATGAGGCCGAGGTTGTCGCGGACCCACTGCACGAGGGAGCCGGTGACCGCGATCGAGCCCTCGAGCGCGTAGACCGCCGGGGCGTCGCCGAGCTGGTAGCACACCGTCGTCAGCAGCCCGTTCGCGCTCGGCACCGGCTCGGTGCCGGTGTTGAGGAGCATGAAGTTGCCCGTGCCGTAGGTGTTCTTCGCCTGGCCCGGCTCGAGGCAGGCCTGGCCGAACGTCGCGGCGTGCTGGTCCCCCAGGATTCCCGCGACGGGGACACCGTCGAGGATGCCCGGGCGGCACGTGCCGTACTCCTGCGAGCTCGAGGCGATCGTCGGCAGCATCGACCGGGGGATCCCGAGCTCGGCGACGATGTCCTCGTCCCACGCGAGCGTCCGCAGGTCCATCATCAGCGTCCGCGAGGCGTTGGTGACGTCCGTGACGTGGACCCCGCCGTCCGGCCCGCCCGTGAGGTTCCACACGAGCCACGAGTCGATCGTCCCCATGAGCAGGTCGCCGGCCTCGGCCCGCTCGCGGGCACCCTCGACGTTCTCGAGGATCCACGCCACCTTCGGGCCGGCGAAGTACGTCGCCAGGGGCAGCCCGGTCGTCGCGGCCCAGCGCTGCTCGCCGCCGTTGCGGGCGAGCCGGTCGACGATGCCCTGGGTGCGGGTGTCCTGCCAGACGATGGCGTGGTGGACCGGCTCTCCCGTCCGGCGGTCCCAGACGACGACCGTCTCGCGCTGGTTGGTGAGGCCGACGGCCGCGACGGCGCTGCTCGGCAGGTTGGCCCGGGCCAGAGCGCCACCGACGACGGTCCGGGTGGTGCGCCAGATCTCCGTCGCGTCGTGCTCGACCCATCCGGCGCGGGGAAGGATCTGCGCATGCTCGAGCTGTGCACTGGCGACCGGCTTCCCCGTGGGGTCGAAGACGATCGCCCGGGTGCTCGTCGTCCCCTGGTCGATCGCGAGGACGTGCTGGGCCGGCGTCATCGGCGGGCTCCTCTCTGCAGGCGGCCGAGGGTGGTCTCCCACGGCGCGGCGAACACCCCGAACGCCGGGGGGCAGACGGGTTGGTGGTCATGGGGCACCCCGCGCCCGGCGATGATCCGGCGGTAGGCCTCGACCCCGTCGGTCGGCACGCGGGTCAGGTCGCCGTCGCGGACCTCGACCCGCCACAGCGCGAACCGCGGGCGGTACGAGCCCCACTCGTAGTTGTCGGTGAGCGACCAGTGGTTGTACCCGATGACCGGGATCCCCTCGGCGATCGCCAGCTGAATCTGACGGACGTGGTCCGCCAGGTGCTGCCCGCGGGTGATGCCGTCCGCGCGCGGACGCCCGTCGTCGGTCGGCATCCCGTGCTCGACGATCCAGATGGGCAGACCGGGGAACTTCTTGGCGTAGATGCGCAGCATGTAGCGCAGGGACTCCGGCTGCGGCGTGATCGACCGGTAGTGCCCGATCGTGTCGCGCCAGACGGTGAGGTCGTCCAGGCTCAAGCCGTAGTAGTAGTCGATGCCGACGAAGTCCAGGGTGTCCCGGCACCGGTCGACGAACCACGAGTCGGTCAGGTGGTGCAGCGGTGCGGGCACGCAGGCGAGGTTGCTCGACACCATGCACCCGGGATCGACCTCGTGGGCGATCGCGTACGCGCGCTGGTGGCACTCGAGCAGACGGGCCTGCATCGTCCGGCGCTGCGCGCGGCTCAGCCGCCGGTTGCGTCGCTCCCCGTCGAGGTAGAAGGAGGGTTCGTTGATCGTGATCCACGTGACCCCGCGCCCGGCGTACCGCTGCAGCACCCGCTCGGCGTGCGCCAGCCAGGCATCGACGATCCCGTTCCAGTCCCAGCCCCCGCGCCCGAGCACCCACCCCGGGTAGACCCGGTGGTCGATCGTGATCATCGCCCGCAACCCGTGGCGGTCGAGCTCGTCCATGACCGCGTCGTAGAACGCCCAGCCCTCCTCGGAGAGGACACCGGGCGCCGGTTCGGTGCGGGCCCACTCGAGCGAGAACCGGAAGGTGTCGACGCCCAGGGAGGCGGCGAGCGCGATGTCCTGCGCGTACCGTCCCGCGAAGTCCGGCCCCGTCCCGAACGGCTCCCGGATCATCGGCGCGCGGCTGCTCTCGTGGCGGGTCCAGTTGCTGTCGGGGGAGCGTCCCTCCGCCTGGTACCCCGACAGCGCCACGCCCCAGCGGAAGTCCTCGGGCAGGGGAGGGGCCGGAGCGGCCGGCGGCACCCGCCGCCGGGCCGCCTCCGTCACCCCGGCGGCGCCGAGCAGACCTGCGGCGACCGCGACGAGGGGCAGGGCGTCCTTGACCATGCGGGGCATCCTCGCAGCCCCGGCACCCCCATGGGTGGGTGGACCACCTACCGTTGGCACGTCCGCCTCCCGCGACGCCCCGGACCGACCCGGCGGCCGCTCCGGGACCGACCCCCGGGAGCCGATCGTGCCGCGCGCCACCGCCCTCGACCCCACCTACCGCGCCGCTGCGTGGCGGGAGCTGACCACGGCCGACCCGCTCGACGTCCTCGTCGTCGGCGGAGGCGTCACGGGCGC
This sequence comes from Janibacter massiliensis, assembly GCF_900289115.1. GTDB lineage: Bacteria > Actinomycetota > Actinomycetes > Actinomycetales > Dermatophilaceae > Janibacter_A > Janibacter_A massiliensis. Next base: position 1,567,715 of record NZ_LT985196.1, read on the forward strand.
CGGCGTCGCGCTCGACGCCGTGACGCGCGGCCTGCGGGTCGGGCTCGTCGAGCAGCGCGACCTGGCCTCGGGCACCTCGTCCCGGTCGAGCAAGCTCTTCCACGGCGGGGTCCGCTACCTCGAGCAGATGAACTTCGGGCTCGTCCGCGAGGCGCTGCGCGAGCGGGAGCTCATGCTCACCCGGCTGGCGCCGCACCTCGTCCGCGCAGTGTCCTTCCTGTACCCGCTCGAGCGCGGGTGGGAGCGGCCGTACGTCACGGCGGGCCTCACGCTCTACGACCAGATGGGCGGGGAGCGGTCCGTCCCCGGCCACCGACAGCTGAGCCGCGCGCGCGTCAAGCAGGTCGCGCCGGGGCTGCGTGACGGCGCGCACCAAGGCGGCCTGCTGTACCACGACGCGCAGGCCGACGACGCCCGGCACACCCTGACCGTGGCCCGGACTGCCGCGACCTACGGCGCATCGATCCTCACCTCCGCCCAGGTCGTCGGCCTGCTCGAGGACGGCGAGCGGGTCGTCGGCGCCACGGTGCTCGACGTCGAGACGGGGGAGGAGCACCAGGTCCGGGCCTGCTGCGTCATCGTCTGCGCCGGGGTGTGGACGGACGCGGTGCAGTCCCTCGTCGGCGGTGACCTCCCGTTCCGGGTGCGGGCCTCGAAGGGGGTCCACGTCGTCGTGCCGCGCGACCGCATCGACTCCTCGACCGGCCTCATCCTGCGCACCGAGTCCTCGGTCCTCTTCTGCATCCCGTGGGGCTCCCACTGGCTCATCGGGACGACGGACACCGACTGGTCGCACGACCTCGCGCACCCCTCGGCGACGCGCGCCGACGTCGACTACCTGCTCGCCGAGATCAACGAGGTGCTCGCCCGCCCGCTCGTGCCGGAGGACGTCGAGGGGGTCTTCGCCGGTCTCCGACCGTTGCTCGCCGAGGGCGACGACGAGGGCAGCACGGCGTCGTTGAGCCGCGAGCACGCCGTGGCCCGGACCCGACCCGGGCTCGTCTGCGTCGCCGGCGGAAAGTACACGACCTACCGGGTCATGGCCAAGGACGCGGTCGAGGCGGCGTCGGAGGACCTCGACGACACCCTTCGGGAGTGCATCACCGACGAGGTGCCCCTCATCGGTGCCGATGGCTACCGCGTCCTGGTCAACCAGGCCGAGCGGATCGCGCGCGACCACGGGCTCCCCGTGTGGCGCGTCCAGCACCTTCTCGATCGGTTCGGGGGGCTGGTCGACACCCTCCTCGACCTGGGCGCGGCCGACCCGACGCTCCTGGCGCCCGTGCCCGGCGCCCAGGAGTACCTGCAGGTCGAGATCGTCCACGCCGTGACCCACGAGGGTGCCCTGCACCTGGAGGACGTCCTGTGCCGTCGGACCCGGATCTCCATCGAGGAGCGCGACCGCGGGGTCGCCGCGGCCCCGGCCGTCGCCGAACTCATGGCGCCCCACCTCGGGTGGGACGAGGAGGCGCGTGACCGGGAGGTCGCCGCCTACCTCGCCCGGGTGGAGGCCGAGCGGCTCAGCCAGGTGATGCCGGACGACGCCTCGTCGGACGCCGCCCGGCTCGCCGCGCCGGAGGTGCGGGAGGTGCGCCCCCTCAGCCGGTGATCTTCCGCGACACCGCGCGGCCGGCGATCCGCAGCTTGTCGCGGGTCGGGAAGCGCTTGAAGTTCGTCTTGATGATTCCTTGGGTGAACGTCGAGCTGCGCGAGTAGTCGATGTGCACGTCGACGACGACGGGGCGGCCTTCGGCAGCGAGCGTGTGCGCCCGGTCGACCGAGGCGGCCAGGTCGTCGGCCCCGGTGATCCGGATGAGCTCCGAACCCGTCGCGGCGGCGAGGTGCTCGATCGCCATCGTCGGCATGACCGTGCACGTCTTGCGGTTGTAGGGCAGTGCCTGGGCCTGGGCGATCTGCGCGAGCTCGCCGTCGTCGAAGACGTAGACGACGAGGCCCAGGCCGAGGGCGCTCGCCGTCACCAGCTCGGACCCGGTCATCCGGAAGCAGCCGTCGCCGACGAAGGTGACGACCTCTCGGCCGGGGTGGGCGAGCGCGGCGGCGATGCCCGCCGGGACGGCGTACCCCATGGCGTTGAAGTCCGTCGGGGAGATGAAGTCGCGGGTCCCGCGCAGCGGCCACAGCTCGGCGGCCAGGAAGGTGTGGTTGCCGTCGTCCACGGTGGTGAGGCAGTCGTCGCCCACCCGGGCGTCGACGGCGTCGAACAGGGCTGCGGGGTTGACGCGATCCCCGCTGTCGTGGGTGAGGAAGTCGGCGCGGTACGACGCCTTCCGCTTCGCGATCTCCGCCGCCAGCGTCTGGGCCCGCTCGCCCGCGCGTCCGGCGCGGCCGGACACCCGCTCCAGCAGCGCCGGCACGATCGCCGCCGCGTCGCCGACGAGGCCGATGCGGGCGGGGTAGTTCCGGTCGATGACGGCCGGGTCGATGTCGACGTGGACGAGGTTCCTCGGCGGGTCGATGCCGAACGAGCCCGTGGCGATCTCGCCGAACCGGGCACCCACGGCGAGCATGGCGTCGTGCCCCTCGGCGGCCTCGCGCGCCGACGGCACCGCGGCGGGTCCGAAGCAGAACCCGGCGTGCAGCGGGTGGTCGTGGGGGAACGTGGCAACACCCTGGAGGGTCGTCACGACCGGCGCGCCGAGCGCCTCGGCGAGCCGCACGAGGTCCTCGCGGGCCCGGCGGGCGCCCCACCCGACGTAGAGGACCGGCTTCTCCGCAGACAGGAGGATCTCGGCGGCCTTGTCGAGCTGGACCGCGGGGGGCAGCGGCGCGGCCGGGGCGGGGACGAAGGGCTCGGGGTCCGGGGCGTCCTCGGCCTGCATCTGGAGGTTGACCGGCAGCTCGACGAGCACGGGGCCGGGGGTGCCCGTGGTGGCGATCCGGTAGGCCTCGTGGATCATCCCGGGAACGTCGGCGACCCGCTCGGCGCGGAACGCGGCCTTCGTCAGGCCCTTGGCGAGCTCGAGCTGGTCCATCTGGTGCAGCTGGTAGCCGAACTCCCCGTCCGAGCGGACCCCGCCGGTGATGACGAGCATCGGGATCCCGTCGAGCATGGCCTCGCCGATGCCGCTCGCAGCGTGGGTGAACCCGGCCGCGGGGACGAGCGCGAGACAGCCGACACCCGACCCGACACGGCTCATCGCGTCGGCCATGAAGCCGCCGTTGAACTCGCTCGTCACGAGGACCGGGGTGATCTTCTCGCTGCGGTCGAGCTCGTCGTAGAGCTCCGTGTTGTGCACCCCGGGGATGCCGAAGGTGTGGGTGACACCGACCTCCTCGAGGGCGCGGACGGCGAGGCTGGCTGCGGTCGTGCGGGGCATGGCGATCCTGTCCTGGGACGGTGGTCGGTCGAGGGTCAGTGGGCGAGGTGGGCGGCGAGGGTCCGCGCGGTGAGGATGCAGCCGCCCAGGAGGGTTCCCTCGAGCGTGCGCTTGCCGTGCATCCCGCCGCCGCCGAAGCCGGTCGACTCCCCGACGGCGTGCAGGCCCTCGATCGGCCGTCCGGCGGTGTCGAGGACCGCGCAGCTCTCGTCGGTGTGGATGCCGCCGAGACTCTTGCGGACGTTCGGGCGCATCCGGATGGCGACCAGCTCGCCCTTCCCGTCCTCGATCGGGTGGAACGCCTTCGTGCGCATCTTGTCGGCCGGGAAGGCGCGGACGGCCCGCAGGGAGACCAGCTGGTCGTCGGTGTAGAGGGACGAGCTCGACTTGATCTCCGCGTCGTACGAGCGGACGTCCTGGGCCATGCCCGCAGTGTCGATCCGGACGCCCGGGGTGACGCTCTCCATCCGGCGGGCGAGCTCCTCGAGCGAGGACGCGGTGACGACGTCCGGGCAGCGGTCGACGAGCGACTGCGGGATCTTCGTCTGGCCCAGGAGGATGTCCTTGGCGATGCCGGGGAGGTTCCTGGTGCGGAAGTTCGGGTTGTAGGTCGCGCCCTGGATGGCGAGCTCCTTGGCGAGGATCGCGCGGTTGAGGACCGCCCAGGAGTGGGTGTAGCCGGACTGCATGACGCGGGAGACGGCGTCACGGGTGTCGTACCCGGCCAGCAGCGGCGGGTCGAAGCGTCGCCCGTCGCCGCGCATCCACAGCGCGCTCTTCATCGGGATGAGCGACAGTCCGTGGCGGTCGTGGTCGCCCGCCCAGTTCGTCACGCCCGCGACGTAGACCCACATGTTCTCCATGTTCGTCAGGGCGGCCCCGAGCTCGACGGCGCGGTCGTGCATGGCGCCGTCGCTCGTCTCCCACACGCCGATGAGGAGGTCCTCGGGCACCTGGTGCCACACGGCCGTGGGCCAGTGCTCGCGGATCTTGTCGATGTTGCCGGTGAACCCGCCGGAGGCGATGACGGTCGCGTCGGCCCGCACCTCGAAGTCGTTGCCCGTGTCGTCGGTGCCCCGAACCCCGACGACACGGCCGCCCTCGGAGAGGATCTCCTCGACGCGGTGCTCGAACCGCAGGTCGAGCCGACCGCCCTCGAGCGGCTCGATCGCCTGGCGCACGCCCGACACGACGGCCGGCCCGCAGCCCCACATGATGTGGAACCGCGGGACCCGGTTGCCCTTGCCCGCGTGGGCCCGCTCCGCCCAGTTGGCGGTCGGGAAGAACGAGAGGCCCAGGTTCTCGAGGAACTCACGAACGTCGGGCACGCACCGCTCGACGTACTTCTTCCCCCAGTGCTGCTGCGTCTCGCTGCCGGGGCCGTACTCGGCGTACGACCGCCAGTCCTCCCACGCCATCTCGGGGGAGTCCTTGACGCGCGCGCGGCGCTGCTCGGGCGAGTCCACGAAGAACCAGCCGCCGAAGGCGTCGCGGGCCTGCCCGCCGAAGCGGTCCCGGCCGTCACCCTCGAGGACGGTGACCCGGCGCCCGGCCCGGACGAGCTCGAGCGCGGTGACCAGACCGCTGATCCCTCCGCCGATGATGACGACGTCGGTGCCTTCCGCTGCGGCCATGCCCGCCTCCGTCCGTTACTGCTCGGTAACCTCGTCCTCAACCTACCCCTTCGGGAACGAGGGCGGTCGAGGCGGTGCCGGGGAGGAACCAGGTCGACCCGCATGCCGTCCGGGTGCGACCATGGGCCGACGATGACGGAACCCGACGAGACCACCCAGGTCCACGAGACCGATGACCACCGGCCCGGCGGAGCGGCACGGCACGGCGGCGAGCCTGCACTGCCACGAGGGGTGCTCGCCCGACGGGCGGCCGCACTCGCCGACCCGCCGACCGACGACAGTTTCCTCGACGACGCGGCGCTCGGCTTCGACGGCGAGCAGCTCGACCGCGAGGACCGCGCGGCGCTCCGGCGCGTCGGTGGGCTGTCGACCGAGCTCGAGGACGTCACCGAGGTCGAGTACCGCGCCCTGCGACTCGAGCGGGTCGTGCTTGCGGGCGTGTGGTGCGACGGCACCGCCGAGGAGGCCGAGAACTCCCTGCGCGAGCTCGCGGCCCTCGCCGAGACGGCGGGGTCGGAGGTTCTGGCCGGCGTCCTCCAGCGGCGCCAGCGTCCCGACCCCGGGACCTACCTCGGGAAGGGTAAGGCCGCCGAGCTGCGCGACATCGTCGTCGCCGAGGGCGCGGACACGGTCGTGTGCGACTCCGAGCTCGCTCCGAGCCAGCGGCGGGCGCTCGAGGACGTCGTCAAGGTGAAGGTCATCGACCGGACCGCGCTCATCCTCGACATCTTCGCGCAGCACGCGAAGAGCAAGGAGGGCAAGGCCCAGGTCGAGCTCGCCCAGCTGCAGTACCTCCTGCCGCGCCTCCGCGGGTGGGGTGAGTCGATGTCCCGGCAGGCCGGTGGCCAGGCTGCCGGTGGTCAGGGCATGGGGTCGCGCGGCCCCGGTGAGACGAAGATCGAGCTCGACCGGCGCCGGATCAACAGCCGGATCGCCAAGCTGCGACGCGAGCTGACCGGGATGAAGACCCACCGGGACACCCGTCGTTCCGCGCGGCGCGCGGGCTCCGTGCCCGCGGTCGTCATCGCCGGGTACACCAACGCGGGGAAGTCGACCCTCCTCAACCGCCTGACCCGGGCCGGGGTTCTCGTCGACAACCAGCTCTTCGCGACGCTCGACACGACCGTCCGCCGGACCGAGACCGAGGACGGTCGGGAGTACACGCTCACGGACACCGTCGGCTTCGTCCGTCAGCTCCCGCACGAGCTCGTCGAGGCCTTCCGCAGCACCCTCGAGGAGTGCGCGGACGCCGACCTGCTCCTGCACGTCGTCGACGGCAGCCACCCGGACCCGGAGGGGCAGATCAGCGCCGTGCGCGCCGTGCTCGCCGACGTCGACGCCGCGGACGTCAAGGAGATCGTCGTCGTCAACAAGGCCGACGTGGCCGCCCCGGACGTCGTCGACCGGATCCTGCGGAACGAGAAGCACTCGATCGCCGTGTCCGCGCGCTCCGGCCGGGGCGTCGACGCGCTGCGGGACCTCGTCGCGCGCGAGCTGCCCCGACCAGAGGTGGAGGTCGACGTCGTCGTCCCGTACGAGCGGGGCGACCTCGTCTCCCGGATCCACGCCGAGGGCGAGGTCCTCACGACCGAGCACGGCGAGGCGGGGACCCGGGTCCGGGCTCGGGTCAACGGAGACCTCGCCGGGGAGCTGGCCGAGCTCGGGTGAGGCGGGCGGGGTTCACCGGTCGGCGAGGACGTCGGCGGTGGGCCTGACACGGATCTGCGGCTCGTAGAGACCCATGACCTGCAGCGCCGCGGCGTGATTGTCGTCGGTGGAACCGGCGCACGCGTCCGGCACGACGGTGACGAAGCGCCCGGCGTCGGCCCCGAGGTCGGCGCGCAGCGGTCTCAGAGACGGCGCAGCGCCGTGACGACGACGACCGCCTGGCCCGCCGCGTCCGAGCCGTCGACGTCGAGCGCGGCCTCGATGATCCAGTCGTGGTCGTCGGCCGGGTCCGAGAGCGTCTGCACGACCGACCACCACCGGCCCGTGCCCGACGGTGGCTCCGGGTGCTCGCGATCGATCCGCACCCACCGGGGGCTGCGGGCGTCGGCGTCCAGGCGGATCTCGTCGTGCTCGTCCCAGTAGGCGCCCAGGGCGGCATCCCAGGCGTCGCGGTCGAGGACACCGTCGAGCTCGCGCAGCCGGTCCTCGTCGAGCGCGGCGAGCGCGTCGACGTCGTCCCGGGCAGCGAGGACGACCCGGCGCCACAGCGCGTTGCGGACCATCGTCTCGAAGACGGCCCCACGTTCGGTGACCGGTCGGGGCGGGCGCGGACCGTCCTGGTGCGCGACCGCTGCCGCCACGGCCGACGGGTCGGCGCCGGAGACGAGCGCCTCCCACTCGTCCAGCAGCGAGGAGTCGACCTGGCGGACGGTCTCCCCGAGCCACTCGATGAGCTGCTCGAGCGCCTCGTCCCGGTGGGCAGCCGGAACGGTCCGCGACAGCGTCCGGTACGCATCAGTGAGGTAGCGCAGGACGAGCCCCTCGGACCGCTGCAGGTCGTAGCGGCTGACGAGCTCGGTGAATGTCGAACCGGTCTCCCACATCTCGCGGACGACCGACTTCGGACCGAGCCCGTCGACCGGCAACCACGGGTGCGTCTCGCGGTAGGTCTCGTACAACGCCTCGAGGAGCTCACGCAGCGGCTGGGGGTGGATGACCTCCTCGAGGAGGACCATCCGCTCCTCGTACTCGATCCCGTCCGCCTTCATGCGGGCGACGGCTTCGCCCCGGGCAGCCCGCTGCTGGGCCCACAGCACCTGGCGGGGCGCCTCGAGGATCGCCTCGACGACGGAGACGACGTCGAGGGCGTGGTCGGGGGAGTCGGGGTCCAGCGCCTCGAGCGCGGCGACGGCGAAGCTCGCCAGGGGCTGGTTGAGCGCGAAGTCCCGCGGGAGCTCCTGCGTCGTCACGATCGTGCGGCCGTCGCCGTCGGGCACGGGCAGGCGGAGCAGGACCCCCGAGTCGAGCAGGGATCGGCCGAGCCGCAGCGCACGCAGGGCCAGGCGCGTGCGCCCTCGGCGGTCCTCGTGGTTGTCCCGGGTCAGCCGGGCGAGCCGGGCGATCGCGTCCCCGGGTCCCGAGACGACGTCGAGGATCATCGCGTCGGTGATCCGCATCCGGCTCGTCAGCGGTTCGGGCGTGCCGGCGACGAGCTTGTCGAAGGTGTCCTCGGTCCAGACGACGAACCCGTCGGGGGCCTTCTTGCGCTTGTACCCCTTCCGACGCCTCGGGTCGTCCCCGATCTTCGCCAGCGCGCGCTCGTTCTCGATGACGTGCTCGGGTGCCTGGACGACGACGTGACCGCGGGTGTCGAAGCCCGCGCGGCCCGCGCGGCCGGCGATCTGCATGAACTCCCGCACCCGCAGCACGCGGTGGCGTGAACCGTCGAACTTCGTCAGGCCGACGAGCAGGACGGTGCGGATCGGCACGTTGATCCCGACCCCGAGCGTGTCGGTGCCGCAGACGACCTTGAGCAGCCCGGCCTGCGCGAGCTGCTCGACCAGGCGCCGGTAGCGCGGCAGCATCCCCGCGTGGTGGACCCCGATCCCGCGCCGCAGGAGGGCCGAGAGGGCCTTGCCGAACCCGGTGGCGAACCGGTGCCCCGCGATGCGCTGGGCGATCGCGTCCTTCTCCTCCCGGGTGAGGAAGGAGTGCTGCTGGAGGCTCGCGGCGTGCTCGGCCGCGGCGGCCTGCGTCGCGTGGACGACGTAGACCGGCGCCTCCTTCTCCTCGACGAGCCGGGCCAGGCGCTCGTCGAGCGGCTCGAGGGACCACTCGAAGGTCAGAGGCACGGGCCGGGGCGCGTCGTCGACGACAGCCACCCCCCGACCGGTCCGGCGCTCCAGGTCGGTGACGAACCGGTCGACCGGCCCGAGCGTTGCGGACATCAGCAGGAACTGGGCCCCGGTCAGCTCCAGGAGGGGCACCTGCCAGGCCCACCCGCGGTCGGGGTCGGCGTAGTAGTGGAACTCGTCCATGACGACGAGCCCGACGTCGGCGTCGCGGCCCTCGCGCAGGGCGAGGTTGGCCAGCACCTCGGCGGTGCACACGATGATCGGCGCGTCCGGGTTGACCGACGCGTCGCCCGTGAGCATCCCGACGTCGTCGGCGCCGAAGATCGCGCACAGGTCGAAGAACTTCTCCGAGACGAGCGCCTTGATCGGCGCGGTGTAGAACGACACCTCGTCCCTGGCGAGCGCGGCGTGGATCGCGGCGACGGCGACGAGCGACTTGCCCGATCCGGTCGGCGTGGCCAGGACGACGTGCGCGCCGCCGGCGAGCTCGACCGCCGCCTCCTCCTGGTGGGGGTAGAGGGGCGTGCCGCGGGCCTCGGCCCAGGTGACGACGTCCTCGAGGGCCTGCTCGGGACTCGTGCCGCCGCTCCTCCGGGGGAGGCTCGGGGCAGGGGTCGCGGACATCGTGCCCATGCTGTCACGTGCCGCGGCCCGGTCGCCCGAGGGCGCAACCTTTGACAGGGTGGGGCCGTGGCCACGGACAACACCGACGCGACCCGCCCCCCGTCCCCGGAGACCGCCGAGCACCGGCGGCTCGCCGAGGCACCCGGACCCGACGCGGACTGGCGCGTGTGGGGGCCCTACGTCTCCGGCCGGCAGTGGGGGACGGTCCGGGAGGACTACTCCGCGCACGGCGACGCCTGGGAGTTCTTCCCCTTCGAGCACGCCCACACCCGGGCCTACCGCTGGGGCGAGGACGGCATCGCCGGGCTGTCCGACCGCTACGGCTTCCTCAACGTCGCCACCGCGCTGTGGAACGGCAGGGACGACCGGCTCAAGGAGCGCTACTTCGGCCTCACGGGACCGCAGGGCAACCACGGCGAGGACGTCAAGGAGTACTGGTGGCATCTCGACGCCACCCCCACCCACAGCTTCGCCGAGCACCTGTACCGCTACCCGCAGGCGGCCTACCCCTACGAGGAGCTCGTCCGCCGGTCCGCTGAGCGGGGCTACGGCGACCCGGAGCTCGAGCTGAGCGAGCTCGGCCTGCTCGAGGAGAACCGCTTCTTCGACGTCGTCACCCGGCACGTCAAGGCGAGCCCGTTCGACGTCCTCGTCGAGATCGAGGTGACGAACCACGGGCCGGACCCCGCGCCGCTCGTCGTCGCCCCGCAGGTGTGGTTCCGCAACACGTGGGCCTGGGGTCGGGACACCCGGCAGCCGGAGATCCGCAAGACCGTCGTCGGACCGGGCGTCAGCGGCGCGGTCCTGCACCACGAGTGGCTCGGGGGCCACCACGTCGTGGCGGAGGGCGACTGCGAGCTCATGCTGACCGACAACGAGACGAACCAGCTCGCGACCTTCGGCACCGCGCAACGGCAGCCGCAGCACCCGAAGAACGCCATCGACGCCGCGATCGTCCACGGCGACCGTTCGATGCTCGCCGATCGGCGCGGCACGAAGGCGGCCTTCGTCTGGCGGTTCGACGCCATCGCCCCCGGGGCGACCGAGCGCGTCCGGCTCCGGCTCTTCCGCGACGACCAGGGGATCGACCCGGCGCGGGCGTTCGAGGGTCTCGACGGCGCCGCCGGCCTTGTCGCGACCCGCCGTGCCGAGGCGGACGCCTTCTACGCCGCCGTCATCCCCGCGGCGACGAGCGCCGAGGACGCCCACATCGCCCGGCGCGCCTTCGCGGGACTGATGTGGTGCAAGCAGGTCTACCGCTACGACGTGCGGGAGTGGCTCGAGGGCGACCCGGGGCAGGTCCCCCCGCCGGGCGAAAGACGCGCGCCGCAGCCGGCCGGGCGGAACACGTCGTGGGAGACGCTCTCGCTCGCGGACGTCATCTCCATGCCCGACGAGTGGGAGTACCCGTGGTTCGCCACGTGGGACCTCGCGTTCCACTGCGTGGCCCTGGCCCACGTCGACCCCGCTTTCGCCAAGGAGCAGCTCCTGCTGCTGTGCCGCGAGTGGGCGATGCACCCCAGCGGCCAGATGCCCGCTTACGAGTGGAACTTCTCCGACGTGAACCCACCGGTCCACGCATGGGCCGCGTGGCAGGTGTTCTCCATCGACGGGGGCTCGGACCACGACTTCCTCGTCAAGGTCTTCACCAAGCTGCTGCTCAACTTCGGCTGGTGGGTCAACCGCAAGGACGTGGACGGGTCGAACCTGTTCGAAGGCGGCTTCCTGGGGATGGACAACATCGGTCCGTTCGACCGGTCGGCCCCGATGCCCGACGGTCGACGGCTCGAGCAGGCGGACGCGACGAGCTGGATGGCGTTCTTCTGTCTCAACATGCTGCGGATGGCCTGGGAGCTGGCCCGCACGCAGAAGGCGTGGGACGAGACGGCGACGAAGTTCCTCGAGCACTTCCTCCTCATCGCCGAGGCGATGGACAAGATCGGATCGGCGAACATCGCGCTGTGGGACCCCGAGGACGGGTTCTTCTACGACACGGTCATCGACGACTCGGCGGGCCGGACCACGCCGGTCCGGGTGCGCTCGATGGTCGGGCTCCTGCCGCTCATGGCAGTCGCCTGCGAACCGGACTGGGTCGAGACGGACCTGCCCGACTTCACCGCCCGTCGGTCCTGGCTGCTCGAGCGCCGTCCCGACCTCACCGACTCCGTCGTCCACTCCGAGTTCCACGGCATCCCGGACATCACCCTCTCGCTCGTCGACGCCGACCAGTTCCGGCGGGTGCTCGCGACGCTGCTCGACGAGGGGGAGTTCCTCTCACCGTTCGGCATCCGGTCCCTCTCGGCCGCCTACCGCGACGGGCTCACCCTCGACCTCGGCGACACGATGCTCGACATGCGCTACGCCCCCGGCGAGTCCGAGAACGGGATGTTCGGCGGCAACAGCAACTGGCGCGGACCGGTGTGGTTCCCCGTCAACGTGCTCCTCACCGACGCGCTGCGCACGTACGCCGTCGACATGAACCGCGAGCTCGCCGTCGAGTTCCCCACAGGCTCGGGCGCCCACGTGCCCCTCCACGAGGTCGCCCTCGGGCTGGAGCAGCGGCTGATCGACCTCTTCCGGCTCGCGCCGGACGGCCGACGGCCCTCCGACCCGGTCCACGTCCCGTCGGGACCGCTGTGGGGCCAGGCCCACCCGACGTTCAGCGAGTACTTCCACGGGGACACCGGCGCCGGGCTCGGCGCCTCCCACCAGACCGGGTGGACCGCGATGGTCGCCCACCTCGTCTGCACCACCAGCCGCGACATCCACGCAGAGAGGGAGCACGACCGATGAGCCAGAGCACCACCCCGACCCGCCCGCTCGAGGGCAAGGTCGTCGTCGTCACCGGGGGGAACTCCGGGATCGGTGAGGGCATCGTCCGCGAGGCCGCCGCGCAGGGCGCGAAGGTCGTCATCGACTGGGTCAGCAACGAGGAGGCCACCGACCGCATCGTCGCCGACGTCACGGCCGCCGGTGGACAGGCGATCGGGTTCCGGGCCGACGTGAGCAAGGTCGCCGAGCTTCAGGCGCTCGCCGACGCAGCCGTCGAGGCCTACGGCCGGATCGACGTGTGGGTGTCCAACGCGGGCGTCGAGTTCCACCAGACCCTCGAGACGCTCACCGAGGACCGGTACGACCTGCTCATGGACATCAACCTCAAGGGTGCCGTGTTCGGTGCGAAGGTCGCCGCGGCCCAGATGGAAAAGCAGGGCGACGGCGGGGTCATCGTCAACATCACCTCCACCCACGAGGACTGGCCCATGCCCTCGGACCTCGCGTACTGCATCTCCAAGGGCGGGATGCGGATGCTCACCCGGACCGCCGGCGTGGAGCTCGGTGCGAAGGGGATCCGGGTCGTCGGCGTGGGGCCCGGCGCGATCGACACCCCCATCAACGCCGACGACGACGAGAGCGCCAAGGACGCGCTGCGGCAGGCCATCCCGCTGGGGTACATCGGGTCGCCGCTCGACATGGGCAAGCTCGTGTGCTTCGTGGCCTCCGACGCCGCCAGCTACGTCACCGCGACGACGATCATGGCCGACGGCGGTCTCATGCAGAAGCCCGGCGCGGTCTGACCGCACATGAGGGAGTCCTCATCAGCGACTCATCGGGCCTTCACGGGCCGCACCTAGCGTCATCCGTGCCGCCAGACGGGCGGCCGCGGATGACGACAGGAGATGTGACATGGGTGGTTCCGGACGTACGAAGGGCATCGCGATCCTGCTGGCTCTGCTCCTCGTGCCCACCGTGGGAATCGGCGCCTGGGCCGCGGCGCGAGGCGGTGACGGTCCGCGCGTCGAGGACTCGGCCGTGCAGCTGCAGGAGCCGCGGACCGCGGACGACGTGGACGAGCGGGACGACACGGACGACGTGGACGAGCGGGACGACGACCAGGCCGACGCTGAGGACCAGGCCGACGCTGAGGACCGGGACGACGCCGATGCCGGGGACGACGCTGAGGACCGGGACGACGCTGATGACGGGGACGACGTCGATGACGGGGACGACGACTGACGGAACCGATGGCGAGGCTTGAGGGCGCGGGCGGCCCGGCGCTCACCCGGCGCCCGCGCCTGGCCCGCGGGACGATCGTGGGCGAGCCCCACCCGCGTGCCCAGCAGGCCGGAGGCCAGCACCGCGAGCACGACCGCTCCTGCGGCGAGCACCGCGCCGGGACGCCGGACGACGCCGGCGGCGATGCGGCCCCACACCCCGTCGGGGCGCTCGTCCCCGGCGCGGGGGACGAACGGCCAGAACGCGCGCCGCCCGGCCATCGCGAGGACCGCGGGGAGGACGAGCAGCACGGCGGCGAGGGCGACGAGCAGCCCGACCGCACCGGCCAGACCCAGCCCGCGGGTGCCGGGGACGGTCGCGAGGAGGAGGGTGACGAGCGCGAGGACGACCGTGAGGTTGCTGGCGACGATCGCGGGAGCCGTGCGGCGCCACGCCACCGCGAGCGCGGCGCGGTGATCGGTGTGCGTGCGCAGCTCGTCGCGGTAGCGGGAGATGAGCAGGAGGGCGTAGTTCGTCCCCGCGCCGAACACGAGGACGCTGACGATGCCCGCGTCGAACGACAGCCCGCTCGCCTGACCGACGGCCGCGGTGACCCGGACGGCCACCTGGTCGGCGACCGCCACGACCGTGAGCGGGAGGATCCACAGGATCGGGGAGCGGTAGGTGAGCAGGAGCAGGAGGGCGACAACCCCGACCGTCACGAGGAGGAGTGTGACGTTCGCCCCGTCGAAGGACGACGCGAGATCGGCGCCGAAGGCCGGCCCGCCCGTGACCTGCACCGTCAGCCCGTCCGGCGCCGCCGCGGCGACGTCGGCGCGGATCGCCCTCACCGTCTCGGCGGTCTCGGAGCCGTCCCGGCCGAGCGTCACGTCCCGGGTGACGACGACCGCCCTGCCGTCCTCCGACCGCTGCGGCCGGTCACCGAGCGCGGTCATCGCAGCGACGTCGTCCGCCGTGAGCCGGCCCCCGTCGTCCCGCGTCCCGACGGGAAGGACCGGTGCACGCCCGGCGTCGGGGAAGTGCGTGAGCCGCTCGGCGACGACGGCGGACTCCGCGGAGCCGGGGAAGGCGTCACCGCGCGGCGGCACCTCGGCCGAGCGCATCGCGCCCGAGACGAGGATGGTCGCGAGGACGAAGAGGAGGACCGCGACCCGCGCCCCCCACCGGGAGGTGAGACGCGCCGCCAGGCCGGTGGACGCGGTCTCGGGGGGCGGTGCGACGGACGACGCGGTGGTCGGGGCAGGGGTGCGGGTCATGCCCCCGAGTCCATCCGGAGCGACCCCCGGCGCACATCACGCGACGGATGGGACCGGGAATCAACCGAACGATGGACCCCGTCCTCCGCCGCGGGGCCACGCCGCGCGAGCGCGGTGCCACCGACGAACGCCCTAGGCTTGGCCGGTGCCCTCCCTCGACGACCTGCTCGCCGCCGCCGTCGGCGGGGTCGGGGGGACGACCCGCGCCGGGCAGGTCGAGATGGCCCACGCCGTGGAGCGCGCGATCGGCACGCAGACCCACCTGCTCGTCCAGGCCGGCACGGGCACGGGCAAGTCCCTCGCCTACCTCGTCCCGTCGATCGCCCACGCGGTCGCGACGAGCCGGCCGGTCGTCGTCGCCACCGCGACGATCGCCCTCCAGGCCCAGATCGTCGACCGGGACCTGCCGCGGATCGCCGACGCGCTCGCGGGCCTGCTCGGTCGGCGCCCGACCTTCGCGATCGTCAAGGGACGGCGCAACTACGTCTGCGTCAACAAGCTCGCCGGGGGCTTCCCCGACGACGAGGACGGTCTCTTCGCCGTCGGCGACGCGGACGAGCGCGCCGGCCGGATCGGCCAGGAGGTGGTCCGCCTGCGGGAGTGGGCGGAGGAGACGGAGTCGGGCGACCGGGACGAGCTCGTCCCCGGCGTGTCCGAGCGCGCCTGGCGGCAGGTGTCCGTCAGCGCCGCCGAGTGCCTCGGGCAGCGCTGCCCGATGGTCGCCGAGTGCTTCGTCGAGCGGTCCCGCGAGGCCGCCCGGGACGTCGACGTCATCGTCACCAACCACTCCTTCATGGCGATCGACGCCTTCGAGGGGCGCCACCTCCTGCCCGAGCACGACGTCCTCGTCGTCGACGAGGCGCACGAGCTCGTCGACCGCGTGACGTCGACGGTGACCGACGAGCTCACCGGTGCGGCCGTGCGGACGGCGACGAAGAAGGTGCGGCGCCTCGTCGACTCCGTCGAGGGCCTCGAGGACGCGGGGGAGCGGCTCGAGGCCGCGCTCGACGACCTGCCCGAGGGACGGCTCGCCCGCGGGATCCCCGATGCGCTCGGGCTGACCCTCTCCGGTGTCCTCGAGGCGAGCCGGGCGCTGCTCACCGAGCTCAAGGGCGAGAAGGACACCGACGGTGCCCGGCAGGCCGCACGGGCGGCGCTGTCGGACCTGCACGACATCACCGACCGCCTCCTGGGCGGCCGGGAGCTCGACGTCGCGTGGATCACCCGGGACCAGTACCGCGGGTCCGTCCTGCGGGTCGCGCCGATGAGCGTGGCGATGGCCGTGCGGGACCACGTGTTCGGCGACCGGACGGTCGTCCTCACCTCGGCGACGATCGAGCTCGGCGGCACCTTCGACGCCGTCGCGGGGACGATCGGGCTGCGTGGCGAGGGTGCCCCGGAGTGGACGGGCCTCGACGTCGGCAGCCCGTTCGACTACCCCACCCAGGGGATCGCCTACGTCGCCCGGCACCTGCCGCCGCCGGGGCGGGACGGCACGCCGCCGGAGGTGCTCGACGAGATCGAGGCCCTCGTGCGCGCAGCGGGCGGGCGCACCCTCGGGCTGTTCTCGTCGATGCGGGCGGCCCGCGCGGCGGCGGAGGCGATGCGCGAGCGGTTCGGCGACGACATCCCGGTGCTCCTCCAGGGCGAGGACCAGGTGACGACGCTCGTGCGGCAGTTCGCCCGCGAGCCGCGCACGGTCCTGTTCGGGACGATGACCCTGTGGCAGGGCGTCGACGTGCCCGGCAGCGCCTGCCAGCTCGTCATCATCGACCGGATCCCCTTCCCGCGCCCGGACGATCCGCTCGCCTCGGCCCGGACCGAGGCGATCGGCCGGATGGGCGGCAACGGCTTCATGGCGGTCTCGGCCACGTACGCCGCGCTCCGGCTCGCCCAGGGCGCAGGTCGCCTCGTCCGGCGCTCGAGCGACAGGGGTGTCGTCGCCTTCCTCGACCCGCGGATGATCACGGCCCGCTACGCCGGCTTCCTCCAGAAGTCGGTCCCCCCGTTCTGGCCGACGACCGACCGTGCGCTCGTCCTGGGCGCTCTCGAGCGGCTGGACGCCACGGCGGACGAGGTCGTGGCCGTGGCCGAGCCCGGTCGGCGGGCCATCGGCGGCGCGCCCGACCTCCAGCGCGAGCACCCGGCCCCGGCCGCCACGGAGATGCCGCCGGACGGCCACACGTGGACGGACGACGCCGACGAGGAGCTGCGGGACGGGGTCGACCTCGGGCTCGACCTCGACGAGCTGAGCGAGAGCCTCGAGCTGCCCGCGGCGGTCATCGAGGCCCGGCTGGTCGAGCTCGGCCTCACCCTCGCCACCTCCTGAGTCGGGCCCGGCGCCGTCGGTGGCCCGTGGCAGGGTGGCCCCCGTGGACGACGTCGTGGAGGTGCGCAGCGGAGTGCCGCCGCTCGTGCTCGTGTCCGGGCCCGAGCCGGTGCTCGCCGACCGCGCGCTCGAGCAGGTGACGCAGGACGTCCGCCTCGCAGACCCGCAGGTGGAGGTCGTCCACCTCCACGCCGCCGGGTACGAGGAGGGTGCGCTCACCCTCGAGGCGAGCCCCTCCCTCTTCGGCGAGGCGAAGCTCGTCATCGTCCACGACCTCGACGAGGCGCCCGACGCCCTCCAGACCGATCTCCTCGCGTACCTCGCGGACCCGCCCTCGGAGGTGACGCTCGTCGTCACCCACAAGTCCGGCAACCGGGGCAAGAAGGTCCTCGACGGGCTGAAGAAGGCTCGAGCCAGGGTCATCGAGGCGCCGGCGATGAAGTCCGACCGGGACAAGTCGGAGTTCGTCGCGAACGAGTTCCGCCGCGGCCGCCGGCGGATCACCCCGGACGCGGTCGCCGCGCTCGTCCAGGCGGTCGGCTCGGACACGCGCGAGCTCGCCTCCGCCTGCCAACAGCTCCTCGACGACACGACGGGGACCGTCGACGAGGACGTCGTCCTGCGCTACCACGGCGGCAAGGTCGAGGCCACGGGCTTCCAGGTCGCCGACGCCGCCGTCACGGGCGACGCCCCCGAGGCGTTGCGGCTCCTGCGGCACGCGCTCGCCGTCGGGGTCGACCCGGTGCCGATCGTGGCCGTGCTCGCCCTCAAGCTCCGCCAGCTGGCCAAGGTGGGAGCGGCGGGCAGCGGCCGCTCGGCCGATCTCGCCCGTGACCTCGGCATGGCGCCGTGGCAGGTGGACCGGGCCCGACGGGACCTGCGCGGCTGGACCGGGGACGCGCTCGGCCGCTCGATCCAGGCCGTCGCCCAGGCCGACCACGACGTCAAGGGCAACGGCCGCGACCCCGTCTACGCCCTCGAGCGGGCCGTCCTGACGCTCGCCAAGGAGCACGCCGGCACAGCGCCTGGCCGTTGACTTTGGCCCAAGGCCGCCGCCCGGGTAGTCTGGTGCGTCGCGTGCGCGCCAGGTCGTGCGCGCACGAGAGCACGACCCGGACCACCTCTCCCACGGCATCCCCACGCCGGTCCCGAGGTGGTCTGCCGCCCTCTAACGGCACCGATCGACCGACAGAAAGCAACCCAGTGGCGAACATCAAGTCCCAGATCAAGCGGATCAAGACGAACGCGGTCCGCACCGAGCGCAACCGCGCGACCAAGTCGGAGCTCCGCACGTGGATCCGCAAGGTCCGCACCGCCGTCGAGGCGGGCGACGCCGACGCGGCCAAGGACGCGCTCAGGACCGCGACCAAGAAGCTCGACAAGGCCGTGAGCAAGGGCGTCATCCACGCCAACCAGGCCGCGAACAAGAAGTCCGCGCTCGCGAAGAAGGTCGCGTCGCTCTGACGGGCGTGACGACGACGAAGGCCCTCACCGGTTCCGGTGGGGGCCTTCGTCGTCGATGGGCGCCCCCGGGGGTGCCTGCGTCAGCCTCGGTGCTCGCGCAGCGCCTCGGCGACCTCGTCGAACCGGTCCCGGTCGAGCACGGCGCCCTCACGGCGGATCCCCGCGGGGTCGACGCGCACCACCCGGTGGATCGCCGCCTCGCTCGGCCGTCGGCGGGCGTCCCACGCCCCGGGCCCGACGTCCACCCACTCCCGACCCGCGCGCCGCTCCTGCTCCGCGTCCCGGTCGTGGTCCTTGCTCGTCAGCGGGACGCCGAGCAGCCACGGTCCGTCCCTGCCCACGAGGAGGACCGGACGGTCCTTCCCGCGGGAGTGGTCCTCCTCGTAGGGCACCCACGTCCACACGACCTCGCCCGGGTCCGGCCGTCCGTCGGGCGTCGGCGCCCAGTGCGCGTCGACGGGGCCGTCGTGGTCCCCGGGGTACGACGAACCGGGTGGTGGGCCGGTGACACGGCCTGCGCGCCGCGGCCGCGGCGCGGGAGCCTGCACGGGGCCTGCGACCCCCGGCGGCACGAGGCTGCGGCGTGCTCCGACGAGGAGCGCCCTGGCGAGACGGGTGAGCACGGCCCGAGGCTAGCGGCCGGGCAGGGTGAGCGGGCTCACGCCCGGCGTGCACGCCGTTCACCGAGCCGCAACCGGTGGGTCATCGGGATGAGATTAAGTACGGCCCCATGATCGAACGCCGCACATTCCTCGCCGGGTCCGCCGCAACGGCCGGCGTCGCCGCCCTCGCGACGTCCGTGGCCGCCCCCGCCGAGGCCGCCTCCCCCTTCCGGCACGGTGTCGCCTCCGGCGACCCGCTGCCCACCCGCGTCGTCCTCTGGACGCGCGTCACCCCCACCGAGGCGTCGACCCCGGGCTCCGGCCGCGGTCCCCGCGTCCTCGTGACCTGGCAGGTCTCGACGAGCTCCACCTTCCGGACGATCGCGGCCTCCGGCTCGATGTGGACCGGCCCCGAGCGCGACCACACGGTCAAGGTCGACGCCGGCGGTCTCAAGCCCGGCGTCCGCTACTGGTACCGGTTCCGCCTCAACGGGGTCACCTCCCCGGTCGGGCGCACGAAGACCGCCCCGGCGAAGACCGCCCACGTCGACCGCCTCCGGTTCGCGCTCGTCTCCTGCTCGAACTGGGAGGCCGGGTACTTCTCGGCCTACCGTCACCTCGCGGCTCGCGGGGACCTCGACGCGGTCCTCCACATGGGTGACTACATATACGAGTACGGAACCGGCGCCTACGCCGCCGGCGAGAACGGCGTCATCCGGGCCACGGTCCCGACGCACGAGATCATCACCCTCGCCGACTACCGGAAGCGCCACGCGCAGTACAAGACCGACGCCGACCTCAAGCGCCTGCACGCCCTCGTCCCGTGGATCACGACGTGGGACGACCACGAGTCGGCGAACAACTCGTGGTCCGGCGGCGCCGAGAACCACACCCCGGAGAAGGAGGGGTCGTGGGCAGCGCGCAAGGCGGCCGCCCAGACGGCCTACGACGAGTGGATGCCGGTCCGCCTCCAGGGCACGGCCGTCGTCGGTGACGGCGCCCGGATCTACCGCTCGTTCCAGTTCGGTCAGCTCGCCGACCTCTCGATGCTCGACCTGCGCAGCTACCGCACGGAGCAGCCGCTGCCGATCGAGTGGCAGAAGATCACCGACCCGAACCGCACGATCATGGGCAAGAGCCAGCTGTCCTGGCTCAAGGGCAAGCTGTCGGAGACGGACGCGACGTGGAAGCTCGTCGGCAACTCCGTCATGGTCACGCCGCTCGTCCTGGGTCGCCTCGACACGCAGATGCAGGAGTCGATCTCGCAGCTGACCGGCCAGACCCCGATGGACGGTCAGCCGTTCAACACCGACGCGTGGGACGGCTACCAGGCCGACCGGCGCGACCTCATCGACCACCTCGGCGACGAGGGCATCCAGAACACGATCTTCCTCACCGGCGATATCCACACCGGCTGGGCGTGCGAGCTCCCGTACAACACGGGCCGCTACCCGGCGACCGACAAGGTCGGCGTCGAGCTCGTCTGCGCGAGCGTGACGAGCGACAACGTCGACGACGCGCTCAAGGTCGCTCCGCGCACCCTGTCCCTGGCGGCCGAGGGCGTCCTCAAGGCCACCAACCCGTACGTGAAGTACGTCGACCTCGACAGCCACGGGTACTCGGTCCTCACCCTCACGCCGGGCAAGGCGCACATGGACTGGTACGTCCTGTCCGACCGGACGAAGAAGGACGCCACCTCGCGCTGGTCGCGCGGCTACGTCGTCAAGGCCGGCACCAACACCCTCCAGCGGGTCTGGGGGCCGTCGGCATGAGCGACTGCGGACACAGCACCACCGGTCTGACGCAGGAGGCCCGCGGGCTCGACCGCCGGCAGCTCCTCCGGCTCGCGGGCGCCGGCGGTACCGGCGTCCTCGTCTCGTCCGCGCTGGGGGAGACCCCGGCGGCGGCCGCGACCGCCGGGCAGCAGCGGGTCTACGTCGTCGTCACGGACGGTCTGCGGACCGACGAGATCACCCGGGAGCTGACCCCGACGCTGCACTCGCTGCGCTCGGGCGGCACGTGGTACCCGACGGCTCGCTCGATGCCCGTCATGGAGACCATCCCGAACCACGTGATGATGATGACCGGGGTCCGACCCGACCGGGGCGGCGTGCCGGCGAACAAGATCTACGACCGCGCCCTCGGCAAGACCCGCACCTGCGGGCAGCCGACGGACATCAAGGTCAAGACGGTCATCCAGCGACTGCGGGCCCGCGGCCTGCGGACGGCCACGGTCCTGTCGAAGGAGTACCTGTACACGGTCTTCGGCACGCAGGCGAGCTACCGCTGGGAGCCGGAGCCGCTGAACCTCCTCACCCAGCACGCCCCGGACGCCGCGACGATGGAGGCGCTCCATGCCGTCGTCGACCGGCTCGACCCGCACCTGACGTTCGTCAACCTCGGTGACATCGACCGCGTCGGGCACGTCGACATCGGTGGGGTGAGCAAGCTCCCGCTCATGCGGCGCGCGGCTCTGGCCAACACGGACAAGCTGCTCGGGAAGTTCGTCGCCCACCTCAAGGCGACCGGGCGCTGGGCGACCTCGACGATCATCGTCCTGGCCGACCACTCGATGGACTGGTCGGTCGCGACCAACGTCGTCTCCCTCGGCGCGCCGATCTGGTTCGACAAGACCCTGCGCGACAAGGTCGAGATCGCTCAGAACGGTGGCGCGGACCTGCTGTACTGGACCGGTCCCGCCGCCGAGAAGGCCGCTGGCCTCAAGCGGCTGCGCGAGGTCGTCCTCAAGCAGGCCGGCGTCCTGTCGGTGCACACGCCCGCCGAGCTGCGGCTGGGTTCCAAGGCCGGCGACCTCGTCGTCTACTGCAAGGCTGGCTGGCGGTTCGCGGACCCGACGGTCTTCCACAACCCGATTCCGGGCAACCACGGCCACCCGGTCACCGCGCCGATCCCGTTCTTCATCGCGGGTGGCTCGTCGAAGGTGGCCAAGCGGACGGTCCGCACCGGGTGGGCCCGCACGATCGACGTCGCCCCGACCATCGGCGCGATCTTCGGCCTCCCGGCGATCACCGGCGGGTACGACGGGGTCAACCGTCTCTGAGGCAGGCGAGCACCTGCACGGGACGTGAGCCGGCGATGAGGGAATCCTCATCGCCGGCTCACGCGTCCCTCATCGAGGCCACCTAGCGTCGTCGACGAGCGCCCGGAGCACACGGCCGAGGGCACGTCGAAGGAGCACCACCATGAAGCGTCTCGTCACCGCCGCCTCCGTCGTCGCCCTCGCGGGCGCCGGTCTCGTCGCCGCCGGTGGTCCGGCTGCCGCCGACGACCGCCGCTGCACCGGGCGCATCTCGAGCCGGACGATCGACGGCAACCTCGTCGTCCCCGCGGGCGCGACGTGCGCCGTGAACAGCCTCAAGGTCAAGGGCAACGTCATCGTCAACCGGGGCGGCACCTTCACGAGCTACAACTCGACCGTCGAGGGGAACGTCCAGGCCGAGGGCCACAAGTACGTGCGGTACACCTACGGCTGGGTCGACGGCGACATCCAGCTCGAGCAGGGGTACTCCCACCACCTGCGCAATGCGTTCGTCGACGGCAACATCCAGCTCGAGTCGAACCGCGGAAGCGGCCAGAACGTCATCCGCTCGCGGACGGACGGTGACATCCAGGTCTTCTCGAACCGGTCGGGCCGCCCGACCATCTACGGCAACCGCGTCGGCGGGAACCTGCAGTGCAAGAGCAACAACCCCGCCCCGCGGGGCTGGGACAACATCGTCCGGGGCAACAAGGAGGGCCAGTGCTCCCGCCTCTGACCTGACCGCCGTCGGCCCCGTCGCGCCCGCGACGGGGCCGACGTGCGTCCTGGGAGGATGTCCCGGATCCCCGCCCGCCGACCCAGAGGCTGACCCCGCCCGTGCCCCAGACGACGACGGCCCACCGGCCGAACGCCACCCCCCCGGAGCAGATCCGCAACTTCTGCATCATCGCCCACATCGACCACGGCAAGTCGACGCTGGCGGACCGCATGCTGCAGATCACCGGGGTCGTCGAGGAGCGCAAGATGCGCGCCCAGTACCTCGACCGGATGGACATCGAGCGCGAGCGCGGCATCACCATCAAGTCCCAGGCCGTCCGCATGCCGTGGTCG
Organism: Janibacter massiliensis; assembly: GCF_900289115.1. Classification (GTDB taxonomy): domain Bacteria; phylum Actinomycetota; class Actinomycetes; order Actinomycetales; family Dermatophilaceae; genus Janibacter_A; species Janibacter_A massiliensis. The sequence goes on from NZ_LT985196.1 coordinate 1,590,890, forward strand.
GTCACGCGACCCGACGGCACGGACGAGGTCTTCGCCCTCAACATGATCGACACCCCCGGGCACGTCGACTTCACCTACGAGGTCTCCCGCTCGCTCGCCGCGTGCGAGGGCGCGATCCTCCTCGTCGACGCGGCCCAGGGGATCGAGGCTCAGACGCTCGCCAACCTCTATCTCGCGATGGAGAACGAGCTGACGATCATCCCCGTCCTCAACAAGATCGACCTCCCGGCGGCGCAGCCGGAGAAGTTCGCCGAGGAGCTCGCCGGGCTCATCGGGTGCGAGCCGGAGGACTGCCTGCGGGTGTCGGGCAAGACGGGCGAGGGCGTCGAGCCCCTGCTCGACGAGATCGTCCGCCAGCTGCCGCCGCCCGTCGGTGACCCCGACGCTCCGTCGCGGGCGATGATCTTCGACTCGGTGTACGACAACTACCGCGGCGTCGTCACCTACGTCCGGGTCGTCGACGGCAACCTCAACCCGCGCGAGCGCATCTCGATGATGTCGACCCGCGCGACCCACGAGCTGCTCGAGATCGGCGTCATCTCGCCGGAGATGAACCCCAGCGACGGGCTCGGCGTCGGCGAGGTGGGGTACCTCATCACCGGGGTGAAGGACGTCCGCCAGTCCAAGGTCGGCGACACCGTGACGAACGAGCGCCACCCCGCGGCCGAGGCCCTCGGTGGCTACCGCGACCCGAAGCCCATGGTCTTCTCCGGCCTGTACCCGATCGACGGCTCCGACTACCCGGCGCTGCGGGACGCGCTCGACAAGCTCAAGCTCAACGACGCCGCGCTCGTCTACGAGCCGGAGACGTCCGCGGCCCTCGGCTTCGGCTTCCGGTGCGGCTTCCTCGGCCTGCTCCACCTCGAGATCGTCCGGGAACGGCTCGAGCGGGAGTTCGACCTCGACCTCATCTCGACCCAGCCGAACGTCGTCTACGACGTGACCATGGACGACGGCACCGAGCTGCACGTGACGAACCCCAGCGAGTTCCCGTACGGCAAGGTCGCCGAGGTGCGTGAGCCGGTCGTCAAGGCGACGATCCTCGCCCCGAGCGAGTTCATCGGTGCGATCATGGAGCTCTGCCAGGGCAAGCGCGGCCAGCTCGGGGGGATGGACTACCTGTCCGAGGACCGCGTCGAGATGCGGTACACCCTGCCGCTGGCGGAGATCGTCTTCGACTTCTTCGACCAGCTGAAGTCCCGCACGCGTGGGTACGCCTCCCTCGACTACCAGGAGGCCGGCGACCAGGCGGCGGACCTCGTCAAGGTCGACATCCTGCTCCAGGGCGAGACCGTCGACGCGTTCAGCGCGATCGTCCACAAGGACAAGGCGTACGCCTACGGCGTGATGATGGCCGGCAAGCTCAAGGACCTCATCCCGCGCCAGCAGTTCGAGGTGCCGATCCAGGCAGCGATCGGCGCCCGGGTGATCGCCCGGGAGAACATCCGCGCCATCCGCAAGGACGTCCTGGCCAAGTGCTACGGCGGCGACATCTCCCGCAAGCGCAAGCTCCTCGAGAAGCAGAAGGAGGGCAAGAAGCGGATGAAGAACATCGGGACGGTCGAGGTCCCGCAGGAGGCCTTCATCGCGGCGCTGTCCTCGGACGACTCGGCGGGCAAGGACAGGAAGTGACCCAGTAGGGTCGTCCTGTGCCCGACACCTACGCCCTGTACCGCCGTCTGGCCCGCCTCCCGCGCGGGCGGGCGATCTTCTCGGCGTTCTACGCCAATGCCGCACCGTACTTCTGGACCGTCCGCCCCGCGGTCGTCGATGTCCGGCCGCATCACGCGGAGCTGACGATCCGGAAGCGACGCGCCGTCCTCAACCACATCGGCACGATCCACGCGATCGCGGTGTGCAACGGCCTCGAGGCGGCGATGGGGCTGCTCGCCGAGGCGAGCGTGCCCGCCGGGCGCCGCTGGATCCCCATCGGGATGGACGTGCGCTACCTCGCGAAGGCGAGCACCGACCTGGCGTGCCTCGCTGAGACCGACCCGGCGGACTGGGAGGCGACCGGCGAGGTCCCGGTGCGGGTGCGGGCCACCCGGGCGGACGGCACCGTCGTCGTCGAGGGGACGATCACCATCCGCGTGTCCGACAAGCCCGCCCGGGTCTGACCCTCAGTTCACGAGGCTGGTCCGCAACCGCTCGAGCTGGGCGTCGTCCCAGCCGTGCTCGCGCAGCCACCCGGCGGCGCCGCCGTGGTCGTTCGCGAGCGTCTCGAGGATCGCGGCCATGACGGCAGGCTTGGGGGTCTGCTCGTCGATCGAGCGCTCGACGAGGCTCTCGGAGTACGGGGCCACGTGGCGCAGGCGGTCGATGATCGCCTCGATCCGCTCGGCGCTCGCCGCGTAGTCCGCGACGATGACCTCGTCCGGCACCCCGACGGCCGACAGGGCGAGACCGACGACGGTTCCCGTCCGGTCCTTGCCGGCGGCGCAGTGGACGAGGGTCCCGCCCGCGCTCGCCGCCACGACCTCGAGGGCTCCGCAGACCGAGTCGGGGCGGTCCCCGAGGTACCCCAGGTAGTGCTCGCGCCAGTAGGACTCCCGCGAGCGCTGCTCACCGGTGGCCTTCTCGAGCCAGGGCATCGCGAGCGCCTCCTCGACGGTGACCTCGCGGTCGTCGTCCCGCAGGAAGCTGTGGTGGTGGTGGGCCAGCTCGGTCTCGCGCAGCGGGCCCGGACCGGTCAGCGCGACCTCCTTGTGGCTGCGGAGGTCGACGACGTCAGTGATGCCGATCTCCTCGAGGAGGTGGCGGACGTCCGAGACCGACAGGTCCTGGAGGTTGTCGGACCGGATGAGGCGGTGCCGTCGCGTGGTCCGGCCGTCGTGGGTGGGCAGCCCGCCCAGGTCGCGCATGTTGACGACGCCATCGAGCGCCATCCACCGTCCGTCAGCCATGCCCCGACCCTACGAGACCCGGGTGGCCGCCATCTGAACGGACTGCGACGATGGGCCGATGCCCAGCCAGCCCTCGCCCGGCGATCCCGCCCCCGACGACGGGGCGCTGCCCGCCGGTTCGCTCGCAGGGCTCGGGACGCGGCCCTTCGGGGTCTACCTCCACGTGCCGTTCTGCCGGGTCCGCTGCGGCTACTGCGACTTCAACACGTACGCGCCCGGCGATCTCGGCAGCGGCGCCGGGAACGACCCCGGTGCGTGGGCCGGGAACGCGCTCGCCGAGCTCGACCTCGCCGCCCGCGTCCTCGGTGGCGCTGCCCCGCCCGCGGCGACGGTGTTCGTCGGGGGCGGCACCCCCACGCTCCTGCCGGTCGCCGACCTCGCGCGTGTCATCCGCGGCGTGCGTGATCGTTTCGGCCTCGAGGCCGACGTCGAGGTGACCACGGAGGCCAACCCCGACACGATCACCCCGGCCGTGGCGCAGGATCTCGCTGAGGCGGGCTTCACCCGGGTCAGCCTTGGGATGCAGTCCTCGGTACCGGGCGTGCTGCGAGTCCTCGACCGGACGCACGACCCCGCGGGCGTGGCCCGGGCCGTCACTGCGCTCCGGGGCGCCGGGCTCGCAGTGAGCCTCGACCTCATCTATGGCACGCCGGGGGAGTCGCTGGGGGACTGGCGGTGCTCCCTGCAGGACGCACTCGCGCTCGAACCGGACCACGTCAGCGCCTACGCGCTCGTCGTCGAGGACGGCACCGGGCTGGCGCGCCGGGTCGCCCGCGGCGAGGTGCCCATGCCGGACGACGACGACGAGGCCGACAAGTACGAGCTCGCCGACGAGGTCCTGTCCGCAGCCGGCTTCGACTGGTACGAGGTGAGCAACTGGGCGCGCACCCCGGCCGACCGCTGCCGGCACAACCTCGGCTACTGGGGCGACGGTGACTGGTGGGGTGTCGGCCCGGGCGCGCACGGGCACGTCGGCGGGGTCCGCTGGTGGAACCACCGGCTGCCGGCCCGCTGGGCCCGGGCGTTGGCGGACGGTCGGTCGCCCGCCCAGGCCCGAGAGGTGCTCACCCCGCAGCAGCGCGCCGACGAACGCGTGCTGCTGGGGATCCGTCTCGCGGACGGGTTGCCGATCGACGACGTGCCGCCCGCGGGGCGCCCGGCGGTCGCCGCGCTCGTCGCCGACGGGCTCGTCGACGGGCGGGTCGTGCTCACGCGGCGCCGACTCGTCCTCACCCGGAGGGGGCGGTTGCTCACCGACACGGCCGTGCGCGCCCTCCTTGCGGGGGGCGCGCACGGCGGATGAGGCGGGCGGTGGGTCCGCCCGGGCCGATCAGGACTTGATCATCTCGGGTACGGGCATCCGGTACCACTCGCCCTTGTTCGCCTTGACGGCGCCGATGATCTCGAAGACGTAGTGGGCGATCATCGGGACGAACACGAGGATGATCCCGAAGCCGCACGTCACGAGCGCGATGATGCCGGTGATGACGTAGGCGATGAGCAGGACGATCTGCAGGTTCAGCGACTGGACGGCGTGGAACTTCACGAACCGGCTGCGCTCACCCATCGTCAGCATGACGATGAGGGGCGCGAGGAAGCCGAGGAAGAGCGACCCGACGTGGGTCAGCATGGCCCACTGGAGCTCTTCCTGCGGGTTCATCGGCAGCTGACCCGGTGCTGCCTGCGGGACGTACCCGGGCTGCCCGGGCCCGGGGTAGGCGCCCCCGGGCATCGGCTGCGCGGGAGCGGCCTGCGGGTAAGGCTGCTGGGCTCCGGCCGGGTCGTACGACGGCGCGGCCGGCGGGACGTACCCGGGCTGCGGTCCGGTTGGCGGGACGTACCCGGGCTGCGGTCCGGTTGGCGGGACGTACCCGGGCTGCGGCGGGGTGTCGGGCACCTGCTGCGCGGACGTGCCGTACGCAGGCGCCGAGGAGGCCGGCGCGGACGCGTCAGGAGCGGGGGGCGGGCTCGCCGCGGAGGCGCCGAGGCCGGCGGAGGGGTACGCGTCGGAGGTGCGGGGCGCGGCGATGCGGGTGGTCGGGTCCTCCTCGGGGAGGTGCTCGGTCGTGCCGTGCGAGGGCGTGCCGTTCGCCGTCTCCGCGGCGTGACCGAGCGCGTCGTGGCTGGACGCGGGCGCCGTCGGGTCCCGGTCGGACGGGCGGGTGCCGTCGAAGGAGTCGCTGCTCATGTCGTTCCCCTGACTGTCGAGTGCTTCCCCGCCAGCGTATCGGCTGCCCCCTCAGGGCGTGCCCGGGTCGGCGACGAAGTCGATGAGCTCCTCCACGCGGCCCAGCAACCCCGGCTCGAGGTCGGCGTAGCTGCGGACCGTGCCGAGGATCCGCTGCCACGCGTGGGCGACATCGGCCTGTGACCCGTGCGGCCAGCCGAGGTGGGTGCAGACGCCTTCCTTCCACGGGGTGCTGCGCGGGATCGTCGGCCACGAATCGAGACCGAGGCGTTCGGGGCGCACGGACTGCCACACGTCGACGTACGGGTGCCCGACGATGAGGACGTGCTCGGCGAGCGGGTGGCGGCGCGCCTCGGCGACGATCCGGGACTCCTTGCTGCCCGGCACGAGGTGGTCGACCAGGACGCCCATGCGCCGGTGCGCCGACGGCGCGAAGTCGTCGATGACCGCGCGGAGGTCGTCGACGCCGTCGAGCATCTCGACCACGACGCCCTCGACCCGCAGGTCGTCGCCCCACACCTTCTCGACGAGCTCGGCGTCGTGGCGGCCCTCGACGAAGATCCGGGAGGCGCGGGCGACCCTGGCCGGCGCGTCCCGGACCGCCACCGAGCCGCTCGCCGTGCGGGTGGGCGGCGCTGGCGGGGCCGAGGCGGGGGTCTGTCTCTTATACACATTCCCGAGCCCACGAGACGGACTCCTACCTCGCATGCCGCCTTCTGCTTGAAAAAAAAAAAAACCGACTCTTATACCCCTCTCCTCTCCCCCGCGCCTCGCCGCACCATCTTCTGCCGTCTTCTCCTTCCAACATACGATTGAAAAAAAAGACATAAATAGGACGAGCAAGNTCCTCGAGGTGCACGACCCACAGGCCACCCGCCCGCTCGCAGCGCACGACCGCCCCCACCCAACCGGTCTCGACCTCCTCGACGACGAGGCCCGGCTCGGCGGCGGTGGGGACCGAGGCCGGGCGGCCGGCGCGCCGCCAGTCGCCGGAGAGCGGGTCGCTCGCATACCTGTCGTGCATCCCGGCACGGTAACGAGCCGCCGCCGCTCCCGACCGGCGACATCCCGGGGAGGGCCGAGGGCGTAGGATTGGCACTCGCTACGGGTGAGTGCCAGCGCGACGACGGGACGGAGGCGAGATGAGCGAGGAGCGACGGATGCTCGTCCTGCGCGCCATCGTCGAGGACTACGTCGAGACGTCGGAACCCGTGGGTTCGCGCGCCCTCCTCGACCGCCACCAGCTCGGCGTCTCGGCGGCGACCGTGCGCAACGACATGGCGGCGCTGGAGGACCGGGGCCTCATCGTCGCGCCCCACACGAGTGCGGGGCGGGTTCCGACGGACGCGGGGTACCGCGCGTTCGTCGACGCGCTCTCGGAGCTCAAGCCCATGTCCCGCGCCGAGCGGAGCGCGATCAAGGAGTTCCTCGAGGGGGCCGTCGACCTCGACGACGTCGTCGACCGGACGGTGCGGCTGCTGTCGACCCTCACGCGCCAGGTCGCCGTCGTCCAGTACCCCACGCTGTCCACGTCGACGGTGCGGCACGTCGAGCTCGTGCCCATGGGGCCGCTGCGCCTGATGATCGTCCTCATCGTGGGCACCGGGCGGGTGGAGCAGCACGTCGTCCAGGTCCCGCTCGACCTCGAGTCCGACTCCGGCCGCGAGACGCTCGCCCGGGTGCGGGCCGACGTCAACGAGGCGACGAACGGGCTGCGCCTGCGCGACGCCGCCGGGAGGCTGTCCGGTCTCGCGGGACAGTCGCGACCGGCCGATGCGCCGTTCGTGCAGGTCGTCGTCGACGCCCTCGTCGACGCGCTCGCCCAGGAGCGCGAGACCCGGGTGACGATGGCGGGGACGGCCAACCTCGTCCGGCATCCGAACGACTTCCCCGAGTCGATCGAGCCGGTGCTCGACGCCCTCGAGCAGCACGTCGTCCTCCTGCGTCTGCTCGCGGCCGAGGGCCACCAGGACGCCGTGGCGGTGCGGATCGGCCGGGAGAACCCGGTGGCCGGGCTCCGTGGCACCTCTCTCGTCACCACCGGCTACGAGGCCGGGGGCGACCGCGCCGGTGGGCTCGGCGTCCTCGGGCCGACGCGGATGGACTACCCGACGACGATGTCGAGCGTCCGCGCGGTCGCCGCGTACCTCTCCCGCGTGCTCACCGACCGGTGACCGGCCCGCGCCCCCGACCAGCCGACCACTCCTGCGATCCAGAAGGACGTTCGTGAACGACTACTACGCCGACCTCGGCGTCGACCGCTCCGCCAGCCCCGAGGAGATCAAGCGCGCCTACCGACGCCTCGCCCGGACGCTCCACCCGGACGTCAACCAGGAACCCGACGCCGAGGACAGGTTCAAGAAGGTCTCGCAGGCCTACGACGTGCTGTCCGACCCGGAGAAGCGGCGGGCCTTCGACGCCGGCGCCGATCCGTACGCGAACGCCGCCGACGGGTTCGGCCAGGGCTTCACCTTCAGCGACATCATGGAGCAGTTCTTCGGGGCCGCGGCCGGTGCTGGCCGAGGCCCGCGGTCGCGGCAGGCGCGCGGGAACGACGGGCTCGCGCGGCTCGACATCTCGCTCGCGGACGCCGTGTTCGGTGCGGAGAAGGAGCTGTCGATCGACACGGCCGTCACGTGCGCGACCTGTCACGGCGACGGCGCGCAGCCCGGTACCGGCCGCCGCGTCTGCGAGGTCTGCGGCGGTGCCGGGGAGATCCAGCAGGTCCAGCGCAGCTTCCTCGGCCAGGTGATGACGAGCCGCCCGTGCGTCGCCTGCCAGGGGTTCGGCGAGGTCACGCCGAGCCCCTGCGTCGACTGCTCCGGCCACGGGCGGGTCCGCAGCCGCCGCACGATGACGATCCGTGTCCCCGCCGGTGTCGACACCGGCACCCGCATCCACCTCGCCGGCGAGGGCGAGGTCGGCCCGGGCGGCGGGCGGAACGGCGACCTGTTCGTCGAGCTGCACGTCGAGCCGCATCGCACGCTCCAGCGTCGCGGGAACGACCTCCACGGTTCGGTGACCGTACCGATGACCGCGGCGGCGCTCGGGGCGAGCCTGGAGTTCGACACCCTCGACGGGATCCAGCAGATCGACGTCCACCCCGGCACCCAGGCGGGGGAGACGATCACCCTCGACGGGCTCGGTGTCGGGCGGCTGCGCGGCGACGGCCGGGGAGACCTCGTCGTCCACGTCGACGTGCAGACCCCGACCAACCTCGACGACGCGCAGCGCGACCTGCTGCGCGACCTCGCCGCGATGCGGGGGGAGGAGCGCCCGAGGACGAGCCTGGCGTCGACGGACGGTGGCTTCTTCGGTCGGCTGCGTGGGGCCTTCAAGGGCCGCTGATGACGCTGCCCCTCTTCCTCCTCGACCCGGGTCGCGCGAGCGCTGCCCGGGTTGGTGGACCCGTCGTCCTCGACGGGGCGGAGGGGCGGCACGCGGTGACGGTGCGGCGCATCGGGGTGGGTGAGCGGGTCCTCCTCACCGACGGCCGTGGCCGCGTGCTCGAGGTCGAGGTGACCGGGACCGAGCCGACCGTGCTCACGAGCCGGGTCCTCGAGGCGCGCTCCGAGCCGGAGCCCCGGCCGCGGTTCGTCCTCGTCCAGGCCCTGGCCAAGGGCGGACGGGACGAGGACGCGATCGAGGCGTCGACCGAGCTCGGCGTCGACGAGGTTGTCCCGTGGCAGGCCGCCCGCAGCATCGTCCGGTGGCGGGGCGAGAAGGCCACGAAGGCGCTGGCGAAGTGGGAGTCCGTCGTCGTCGCCGCGGCGAAGCAGTCGCGCCGCGCTCGCGTCCCGGTCGTCTCGCCGGCAGTGACGACCGCGGAGGTCACCGCGCGCTGCAGACCCGGTGCCCTCGTCCTCGTCCTCCACGAGGACGCGTCCGAGCGACTCTCCGAGCTGCGGACCGACGACCTCGACAGGGTCGACGAGATCGACCTCGTCGTCGGACCGGAGGGCGGGATCGGTCCCGAGGAGCTCGAGGCTCTCGCCGCGGCGGGTGCACGTCCTGTGCGGCTCGGGCCGACGGTCCTGCGGACGTCGACCGCCGGCCCGGCGGCGCTCGCCGTGCTGGCCTCTCGGGTGCGGTGGTGAGCGGGGGAGTGCTCCCCATTCCCTCGAGCGTCCGGCCCTCGTAGCGTGGTCGACCGGACAGGGGCGACCACGCGCACGGAGGGGAAGACACGATGACGCTCACCCACGGACTCGACCCGGCGAAGGTCCGGGACATCGCGACGCGGATGATGGCGACGAGCCGCAAGCTCGATGACGTCTCGTCCGAGGGGACCGCGACGGTGCAGGCGCTCGGCGAGGCGTGGGAGGGGCCCGACCTCGTCGAGTTCAGCGGCCACTGGAACCACTACCGCGGCACGATCGACCGGACGACGGAGTCGATCTCCCGCTTCGCGGACCTGTTGAACGAGCAGGTCCGCCAGCAGGAAGAGACCTCCGGCGCAGGCGGCGGGGTCGTCTCCGGCCCTGGCTCCGGTCCCGCCTCCGGTACGACCCCTGGAGGCGCTGGTCGCGGTCCGTGGGGTCCGCTGATGGATTTCCTCGGCGGTGCACAGTTCTGGGGCGGCCTCGCAGCGAAGATCAGCACGATCGCCTCGAAGGCCGGCGTCCTGCTCTCCGCACTGAGGTACCCGGGCCTGCTTCGCGCTGCGGACGCAGCCGGTGACCTGCGGGCATGGATGCAGGCGAGCTGGGCGGCCAACAGGGCGGGCTTCAGCATGCTCAAGGGCCTGCTGACCGGCGAGCAGATCGCGGCGAGGCTCGGCGTCCCGTTGTCGTACGTCGACGAGCTGGGCCGCTCGGGCAGGCTGAGCGGGCTCTTGTCCAGGGTGCCCTTCCTGGGCGGTGCGGCGTCCGCCGCTGGCAACCTCATGAGCAAGGTGTTCGGGCCCATCGGCATTCTGACCGGTGGCCTCGACGTCTGGAACGGGCTGCAGAACGGTGACTACCTGAAGGCGTTCGGCGGCGCAGCCGGGCTGACCAGCGGCCTGCTGACGACGGGGATCGCGTTCGGGCTCATCGCCGGAGGTCCGATCACCGTCGGGATCGCGGCGGGGGCGGCCATCGTCTCCGCAGGGGTCGCCATCTACCAGAACTGGGACGCGATCTCCTCCGGCATCACCCAGGCTGCTGGGGCGGTGGTGGACTTCGGCGAGAGCGTCGTCGACGGGGTTGGTAGTTTCATGTCCGACCCGATCGGCGCGATCGGCGGACTCTTCGGCTGAGGGGACAGGGGAGCATGTCCGAGCAGAGCTTCACCACGCCCGGGATCGTCGACTCCGACGCGGCTGCCGAGGCGGCACGCAAGGCCGTGGAGGCTTTCCGGCAGGAACCGGAGCAGCTGCTGGGCCTTGGCAGCGTGACGGACGAGGAGCTCGTCGCCTACGTGGGGGATCCCACGCGCTGCCACCCGTTCGGGAGCTGGTACCCCGGGCTGTCACCCGAGCAGATGCAGCTCGCGCAGATGGCCGCCCTCCGGACGCTGACCACGCGCGAGCAGTTCATCATGGCGGCCGACGGCCCGGACTCGGGTGACTTCGTCATGCCGGACCAGACCCTCGCCCTCCTCAGGCTCCGTGATGCCGACCCCACCTTCACGGCGCAGCGCCAGACCTCCGACGGCGTCTCGTGGCTCATCGTCCGCCCCGTCGACGACGGGTGCTTCCTGCGCGAGCTGACGACGCCCCAGGGGTACCGCGCCTACGCGCTCACGGACGGCGGGAAGCAGGCGCGCGCCGACTTCATCCGCTTCATGTACGTTCCCGACGACGCGCGCCCGGCCGACGTCGATCGGGCGGTGGGCACCGCGCAGCTCGAGGCGGGGGAGGGTGTGCCGTTCCTCGAGGGCTGCGACGCCGTGACGACGGTCGTCCGGGTCGGTGACGAGTTCACGGACGGCGGTGACATCCGGGTGGTTCACCTCAAGGACGGCGAGGTGTTCGTCGGTCGGCCCGACGGCGACACCATCCGCTACACGGGCGCGTCCGTCGACCAGCTCCGAGAGATCTGGGACGAATGGCGCACCGCGTGAGCGACCCGGGACGGGTCCTCGTCGCCTTCCGTACCATCCCCCCGCTCGGCTTCTTCCTCGTATTCCTCGTCGGGGCGGGGCTCCTTGCCGGGGTGGGTCTCGCACTGGCGCCGAACCCGGCGCTGGGAGCTTCGGTGGCGGCCGCACCGCCGCTGATCGCGGCCCTCGCGTTTCTGGTCGGCCACTGGTTCGACCGTGTCCGGGTGTGCGAGCACGGGCTGCGGCTCGGGTTCAGCGGAGGGCTGGTCGTCCCGTACGCGAGCATCGATCCCGGCCGCGTCTACGCGTCGCGGACGACGTTCCTCCCGCGGCACGTCAACATCCCCACCTCGGGCGCGCGGGGCGTGGCCGGGCCTGCGGTCCTCCTCAACGGTGCGGCGGGCCCGACCTTCGCGCCCAACCTCGCCGGTGCGCCCCGTACCGGAGCGAGCCCCTACGGGTGGTACCTCGTCAGCCTCAGCAGCAAGCGGAAGCGGCGGCGCCTGCTCGAGGCGCTCGAGCACGCGATGATCGCCGACGGCCAACCCGCCGTCGGGCTCGCCGCGGCCGTCCGGGACCTGCGGACGATCAATCCGACGTTCTCGACCGGTGGTCCCCGGATCGTCGTCGACCGCCTCGAGGGGGACCCGCCGCTCGGCGTCGCCGCGCCGAAGCCTGCGTGATGACCCCACCCGGCGGGAAAGCCGGCTGTCCCGTCGCTGCCCGTGCCATACGATCGATCGCAACATGACGAGCGACGATCGACCGATCCCCGACCTCTCCGCGGCGCTGGACGCCGTACCCGACGAGCGTGCGACGAGCGACCGGCAGGACACGACGGTGACCATCGTCCTCCCGCAGTCGGTGTCCCCGGTGAGCCTGCTCGGCCCCCGCGACGAGCTCCTGCGGACGATGGAGCGGCAGTTCCCTCGGACGCAGATCCACGTGCGCGGCAACGAGCTCACCGCCACCGGCCCCGCCGCCGACACCGCGATCGTCGAGACGCTCGTCGCCGAGCTCCTCGAGATCGTCGAGCAGGGCCAGCCCCTCAACCGCGACGCCGTCGAGCGATCGATCGGCATGCTCCGCGACCGACCCGGTGTCCGCCCGGCCGACGTGCTCACCCAGAACATCGTCAGCAGCCGCGGCCGGGCGATCCGGCCGAAGACCCTGGGGCAGAAGGAGTACGTCGACGCGATCGACAGCCACACGATCGTCTTCGGCATCGGCCCCGCCGGCACCGGCAAGACCTACCTGGCGATGGCCAAGGCAGTCGCCGCGCTCCAGGCGAAGCGGGTCAACCGGATCATCCTCACCCGGCCCGCGGTCGAGGCGGGGGAGCGGCTGGGGTTCCTCCCCGGGACCCTCAACGACAAGATCGACCCGTACCTGCGTCCGCTGTACGACGCCCTGCACGACATGGTCGACCCGGACTCGATCCCCAAGCTCATGGCGTCCGGGACGATCGAGGTCGCACCGCTCGCGTACATGCGCGGGCGCACCCTCAACGACGCGTTCATCATCCTGGACGAGGCGCAGAACACCTCGCCGGAGCAGATGAAGATGTTCCTCACCCGACTCGGCTTCGGCAGCACGATGGTGGTCACGGGTGACGTCACCCAGGTCGACCTGCCCGGTGGGACCGAGTCGGGGCTGCGCGCCGTGCAGCGAATCCTCGACGGCGTCGATGAGATCCACTTCGCGCGACTGTCCCCGGAGGACGTCGTCCGCCACCGGCTCGTCGGTCAGATCGTCGACGCCTACGGCCGCTACGACGCCCGCAACCACCAGGGGACGGGGGGCACGTCATGATCGACGTCCTCAACGAGACCGAGATGGACGTCGAGGGGACCGAGCTCGTCGCCTGCGCCCGCTACGTCATGGCTCGGATGAACGTCCACCCTCAGGCGGAGCTGTGCATCCGGCTCGTCGACGAGGCCGCGATGACGACGCTCCACGAGCTGTGGATGGACCTGCCCGGCCCCACGGACGTCATGTCGTTCCCCATGGACGAGCTGCGCCCGGGGCGTGGTGACGAGGTCTCCGACCCCGGGATGCTCGGCGACGTCGTCCTGTGCCCCTCGGTCGCCGCACGCCAGGCGCGGGAGGGGGGGCACTCGACCATCGACGAGCTGCTCCTGCTGACGACCCACGGGATCCTGCACCTCCTCGGGTTCGACCACGCCGAACCGGCGGAGGAGAAGGAGATGTTCGAGCTGCAGCGTCAGCTGCTGCTCACCTTCCTCGCAGAGCGCGGTCGGCGGCACTGACGTGTTCCTGCGCCTGACGATCGCCGCGGTCGTCGTCCTGCTCCTGGCCTTCCTCCTCACGCTCGTCGAGGCAGCCGTCATCCGGACCTCGCGGGCGCGGGTCGAGGAGCTCGCGAACGACGGGCGCGCCGGAGCGCGATCCCTGGCGGCGATCGTCGAGGATGCGCCGCGGCACCTGGCCGTCCTGTCGTTCCTGCGGGCGCTCGGGGAGACGACCGCGGCGGTCCTGCTCACGCTCGCGGTCCGTGAGCGGGTCGAGGGGCTGGTCCCCTCGCTCGCCATCGCGATCGCGGCGATGTCCGTCATCTCGTTCGTCGTCGTCGGCGTCTCGCCGCGCACGCTCGGCCGCGCCCACTCCGACCGCGTCGCGCTGCTGTCGGCACCCGTGCTGCGCGGGCTCACCCGGGTGCTCGGGCCGCTCGCCCGCCTCCTCATCGCCTTCGGCAACGCCGTCACCCCCGGGCGCGGGGACAAGGACGGGCCGTTCCGCTCCGAGGCCGAGCTGCGCGACCTCGTCGACATCGCGAACGAGTCCTCCCTCATCGAGGCCACGGAGCGGGCGATGATCCACTCCGTCTTCGAGCTGGGCGACACGATCACCCGTGAGGTCATGGTCCCGCGCACGGACATGATCACCATCGAGGCCACGAAGTCGTGCCGTCAGGCGATGTCCCTCTTTCTCCGCTCGGGGTTCTCGCGCGTGCCGGTCATCGGGGAGGACACCGACGACATCGTGGGGCTGCTCTACCTCAAGGACGTCGCGCGGCGGGTCAACGGTGACGACGCCGCACGGGAGCTGCCGGTGACCGTCGCGATGCGCCCGGCCCCGTTCGTCCCCGAGAGCAAGCCCGTGGACGACCTCATGCGCGACATGCAGATCGCCCGCACCCACCTGGCGATCGTCGTCGACGAGTACGGGGGCACCGCGGGTCTGGTGACGATCGAGGACATCCTCGAGGAGATCGTGGGGGAGATCGCCGACGAGTACGACCGCGAGACCCCGGACGTCGAGGACCTGGGCGGTGGCCGCTACCGGGTCCAGGCATCCATGGACATCGACGACCTCGCCGAGCGCTTCGGCGTCGACATCGAGGAGGACGACGTCGACACGGTGGGCGGGCTCATCGGCAAGACCATCGGCCGGGTGCCGATCCTCGGGTCGCACTGCGTCGTCGGCGGACTGTCGATGACCGCCGAGCGGATGTCCGGACGCCGCCACCGCATCGCCACGGTCGTCGTCGAGCGGGTCGGGACGTCGGCCGACGAGACCGAGGGAGGCGCCGCATGAGCGACGACGACGAGCTGGTTCCCGTGGCGACCGGGGCGCCGGACGGGCAGACCCCGTACCGCGCCGGCTTCGCCTGTCTCGTCGGTCGGCCGAACGCGGGCAAGTCGACGCTGACGAACGCGCTCGTCGGGGACAAGGTGGCCATCACCTCGAGCAAGCCCCAGACGACCCGCCACACGATCCGGGGGATCGTCACGGGCGAGCGCTCGCAGCTCGTCCTCGTCGACACCCCCGGCCTGCACAAGCCGCGCACGCTCCTGGGGCGGCGGCTCAACGACCTCGTCCGGGAGACGCTGCTGGGCGTCGACGTCATCGGCTTCTGCCTTCCGGCGGACCAGAAGGTCGGCCCGGGTGACTCGTTCATCGCGGCCGAGCTCGCCGAGCTCGTGCAGGCCAAGCGGGTGCCCGTCGTCGCGATCGTGACGAAGACCGACGCGGTCGACCGGGACCGGCTCGTCGAGCAGCTGATCGCCGTCGACCGGCTCGGCGACTGGGCGGGGATCGTGCCCTGCTCGGCACGGCGCGGGGACCAGGTGGAGGTCGTCCGCGACCTCCTCGTCGAGCATCTGCCGGCGAGCCACGGCCCGCTGTACCCGCAGGACGTCCTCACCGACGAGCCGACGGAGACGATGATCGCCGAGCTCGTCCGCGAGGCCGCGCTCGAAGGGGTTCGTGACGAGCTGCCGCACTCGATCGCCGTCGTCGTCGAGGAGATCCTTCCTCGTCCGGACCGGTCGCCGGACGACCAGCTCCTCGACGTCCGGGTCAACGTCTTCGTCGAGCGGGACAGCCAGAAGGCGATCATCATCGGGCGCGGCGGATCTCGCTTGCGCGAGGTCGGTTCGACCGCCCGCGCAGGCATCGAGAAGGTGCTCGGATCGCGGGTCTTCCTCGACCTGCACGTGAAGGTCGCCAAGGACTGGCAGGGCGATCCGAAGCAGCTGCAACGACTGGGTTTCTGACCCGCGGCTTTTGCGGGCGGCGGGGCACCTCGACATGCTGGGGCCCATGAACACCACGGATACCGTCGCGCCGGGGGGCCATCCCTCCCCGCCCGACACGCCCAGACGACACCCCGCCCTCGACCTCGGCGAGCACCGCGCGCCCGCGTCGGGCTCGCTCGACGCGGTGGTCTTCGGGGTCACGGCGGTCCTGTCGGTGGCGTTCATCGCGTGGGGTCTGATCGACACCGCCTCGCTCGCCGGGAGCTCCAAGGCCGGCCTCGGCTGGGTCGTGACGAACACCGGGTGGTTCTTCGCCCTCGTCGCGACATCGTTCGTCGTCTTCGTCATCTGGCTGGCCGCCGGGCCGTTCGGATCGATCCCGCTGGGGAACGACGGCGAGGCTCCCGAGTTCCGCATGGCGTCGTGGGTCGCGATGATGTTCTCGGCCGGCATGGGGATCGGCCTGATGTTCTACGGCGCGTACGAGCCGCTGCTGCACTTCGTCACGCCCCCTCCGGGAGCCCGCGGCGGTGAGGCCCAGGCCGTCGAGACCGCGATGGCGACGACCCTCTTCCACTGGGGACTGCACCCGTGGGCGATCTACGCGGTCCTCGGGCTGGCCATCGCCTACAGCACCTTCCGCCGCGGGCGTCGACTCACCGTGAGCGCGGTGCTCACGCCGCTCCTCGGGCGACGCCAGGCCGACGGCCCGGTCGGGAAGGTCGTCGACATCCTCGCGATCTTCGCCACCCTGTTCGGCTCGGCGACGTCCCTGGGACTCGGAGCCCTTCAGATCGCCTCCGGCATGACGATCGTCGGGTGGGTGGGCACGACCGGCAACGCCCTGCTCGTCGGCATCATCGTGGTCCTGACGATCGCGTTCATCCTCTCGGCCGTCTCCGGGGTGGCCAAGGGCATCCAGCTGCTGTCGAACACGAACATGGTGCTCGCGCTCGTCCTCGCCCTCTTCGTCTTCGTCGTCGGGCCGACGATCTTCATCCTCAACCTCCTGCCGACGACGCTCGGGGCGTACGCCCAGGACCTCTTCATGATGTCCGGGCGCACCGCGGTCGAGAACAAGACGACCGCCGACTGGCTCGCCGGATGGACGATCTTCTACTGGGCGTGGTGGGTCTCGTGGACCCCGTTCGTCGGGATGTTCATCGCCCGTATCTCCCGCGGCCGGACCATCCGGGAGTTCGTCACCGGCGTCCTCCTCGTGCCGACCGTCGTCAGCCTCGTGTGGTTCGCGATCTTCGGCGGCGCCGGCATCAAGGCGGAGCAGAACGGGGCCGACCTCGCGGGTGCGGCCTCGGCCGAGGCCTCGCTCTTCGCCCTGCTCGACACGATGCCGTGGGCGACGGTCACGTCGATCCTCGTCATGGTCCTCGTCGCGATCTTCTTCGTCTCCGGTGCGGACGCCGCGTCCGTGGTCATGGGCTCGCTCTCGCAGCGCGGGGACATCGAGCCCAAGCGCTGGGTGGTCGTGTTCTGGGGTGCCGCGACCGGTGCGGTGGCCGTGATCATGCTGCTCGTCGGCGGGGCCGACGCCCTCACGGGGCTCCAGCAGATCACCATCGTCGCGGCCCTGCCGTTCCTCGTCGTCATGGTCGCGCTCGCGGTCGCGCTGAGCAAGGACCTCATGACCGACCCACTCGTCATCCGTCGTCGCTACGGGGCGGACGCGGTCGAGCGGGCCGTCGTCGAGGGCGTGAGCGAGCACGGTGACGACTTCGGCCTGTCCGTCGAGAAGCGAGACCACGCCGACGACGCGGCCGCTCCGGGGCCCGGCGCCACCGTCTAGGGTGTCCGGCATGCGAGTCGGAGTCTTCGGTGCCACGGGTCAGGTCGGGCAGGTCATGCGCGACCTCCTCATCCAGCGGTCGTTCCCCCTCGACGACGTGCGCTTCTTCGCGTCGGCGCGCTCGGCGGGGTCGACGCTGGAGTTCGACGGCCGCGAGGTCGTCGTCGAGGACACCTCGACCGCCGACTTCGACGGGATCGACATCGCGCTCTTCTCCAACGGTGGTTCGACGTCGCGCGAGTGGGCGCCCCGGGTGGCCGCGGCGGGTGCGACCGTCATCGACAACTCGAGTGCGTGGCGCAAGGACCCCGCGGTGCCGCTCGTCGTCGCCGAGGTGAACCCCGAGGACCTCGACAGCATCCCCAAGGGCATCGTCGCCAACCCCAACTGCACGACGATGGCGGCGATGCCGGTCCTCAAGCCGCTGCACGACGCGGCGGGCCTCACCCGGCTTCGGGTGGCGAGCTACCAGGCGGTGTCCGGCTCCGGCGGCGCCGGGCTCACCGAGCTCGACAGCCAGCTGCGGGCGGGTTACGCCTCCGGCGACCCGAAGGACCTCGCGCAGGACGGCGGGGCCCTGACCCTGCCCTCGCCGCAGATCTACGAGGCACCGATCGCGTTCAACGTCGTGCCGGTCGCCGGCTCGATCGTCGACGACGGCAGCCTCGAGACCGACGAGGAGCAGAAGCTGCGCAACGAGTCGCGCCGGATCCTGCACATCCCCGGCCTGCCCGTCTCCGGCACCTGCGTGCGCGTGCCGGTGTTCACCGGGCACTCCCTCGCGGTGCACGCGGAGTTCGACCGCGAAATCAGCCCCGAGCAGGCCCTGGAGATCCTCGGGGGAGCGCCCGGCGTCGTCGTCGTCGATGTGCCGAACCCCCTGCACGCGGCCGGTCGTGACGAGGTCTTCGTCGGCCGTGTCCGGGTCGACCAGGCCGCCCCGGCGGGCAAGGGCCTCAGCCTGTTCGTCGTCGGCGACAACCTCCGCAAGGGCGCGGCGCTGAACGCCGTGCAGATCGCCGAGCGTCTCGCGGCCCGTTGACCGGCGCGAGCCGGCTCGGTCGATTCCGCGGGGTCCGACTGCATGGGGCACGGCCCCGCGCCGACCAGTGGTGGTGGCCCTGGGTCGGGCTGGCCCTGCTGGCCTGCATGCCTGCCGCCTGGCACCTCCTGGACGCGCTGCGCACCGGTTGGTGGCCGGTCAATGACGACGCACTGACGGCGCTGTCCGCGCGCGACGTCACGACCGGCCATGCGCCCGTGATGGGTCCGCGGACGACGACCCGCAACGAGACGGGGATCGAGACCCATCACCCCGGCCCGGCCCTGTACTACCTGCTCGCCCTGCCGAGCGCGCTCGGCGGGCACCGGCCGGGTGCGCTCCTCCTCGGCACCCTCCTGCTGTCCGTGGTCCTCGTCGCGACCGCGGTGCTCGTCGCGCGTCGCGTCGGCGGCCCCGCCGCCGCGGTGACGATGGCGCTCGTCGCCCTTGCGCTGCAGTGGGCTGTCGGCGGGGGTCTCATGCTGCGCCCGTTCAACCCCTACCCCTCGGTCGTCGCGGTGCTTCCGCTGTTCGCGCTCGCCTGGTCCGTCGTGCGCGGCCGACTGACATCGGTGCCGGGATTCCTCGTCGTCGCCTCGCTGTGCGTGCAGGGGCACCTCTCGTACGGGATCGCGCTCCTGCCGCTCGTCCTTGGGGTGGTCGTCGTGGGCCTGCTCGGGTGGTACCGGTCCCGGGGTGTGGTGTGGCCGCTGCGCGGATGGCGGCGGGTGGGTGCGCCCTCGCACCGGCGGCTCTGGGCGGTCGCGGTGGGGCTCACGGCGGTCGTGTGGCTCCCGCCGATCGTGGAGCTCGTCCGATTCCGTCCGAACAACCTCACCCAGCTCCTGCGTTACCTCGGGTCCGAGCGGGGCGACTCGCTCGGCGTCCCGCTCGCCGCGAAGCTCATGGCGCGGTTCGCGGCGCCTGTCCCCGGGGGCATGGAGGGGGTCCCAGCCGTCGGCGCGTTCGCACCGGACGTCAGCGCCCGCGCCGCCGGGTGGCCGCAGGTCGTCGTCGGTGGCGCCCTCGTGCTGCTGCTCGTCGCGCTCGCCGTCGGTCCCGTGCTGTCCGGCCCGGTGCTTCGCGCATGCGCCGGCAACGCCCGCGTCCACGACGTCGTCCAGACCCTGCTGCCGCGGCCGTCGGAGGTGGACGGCGCGCGCGTGGCGCTGCTGCTGTGGGTGGGGGCCACGCTCGTCGTGGCGTCCGTCCCGCTCGGCGCGGGCGGGGCGACGTGGAACTTCCTCCAGGCGTGGGCCGCCACCTTCCTCCTCTGGGGCGTCGTCGGGCTGTGCGCCGTCCGCCGGGTCGCCCGTCTGGTCCCCGCACCGCGGCCCGTGGCCGCCCGCGGCCTGGTCGGTCTCGGCGCCGTGCTCGTCGCCCTCGGCCTCGCGGCCGCCGTCACCTCCGCGCCCCGGGTGCCCTGGGGCTCCGGGAACGGCGTGCGCGCGGCCATGCCGATGATCGTCGACGGGCTGGATGCCGTCGCGCCCCGGCGCGGGTCCGAGCGGCGGCACGTCGTCATCACCGGTGACTCGCTCGGCGCCTCGTACTCGATCGCTCCCGGCATCGCCGTCGGCCTCGACGAGACGGACGACGTCCACCTCGGTGCCGTGTGGGAGGCGCCGGAGGACACCGACTTCCGCAAGCTCGTCAGCGCCCCGGAGGGCAGCCCCGAGGTCTTCGTGGGGACCGAGGGTGGCCAGGACGAGGTGCCGCCGCCCGAGGGTGCGCGACCCGTGTGCGTGCTCGACGGGCCGGACGGCGGTCGATTCGTCGTCTTCGTCGTCCCACCTGCACGCTGAGTGCCGCCGCGTCCGTGCCGTAACCTCGCGGTCATGTCTGCTCAGCTCGAGGAGCGGCGTCGGTACTCGCTGACGCCCCCGTTGAAGATCGTGCTCCTGCTCTCGCTCGTGCCCCTCGCGGCGGCGGCCTACTACCTGTTCGTGCCGTGGATGCTGCAGACGCAGACCGGGTACATCCGCTGCGGGAGCGTGTGGGCACCGCCGTCCGGCGAGTTCGAGCGCAACGTCTGCAACGACGCGGTCGACGTGCACCGCATCCGGTTCTGGACCCTGCTGGGTCTCGGCCTGGCCCTCCCGATCGCAAGTGCCCTGCTGCACGGCTTCACGTCCCGCTCGGAGTTCCGGGAGTCGGCGCCCGATGTGCCCGAGGACGACCCCCACGACGAGCCGGTCCGTCCCCGCCGGGTCAGGGACGACGTCTGGGACGACGAGAGCGACGTGCAGGTCGAGCGGCGGCGCGACGCGCTGCCGGACGACCCGGCGCCCCACGACGAGGAGCTGCCGAGCCGCTCGTCCGCGTACGTCGCCCCCGCGCCCGAGCCGCGCCGGGAGGGACGCCGTGACGGGGTGCGCGGGGTCTTCGGCCGGCGGCGTGACGACGACCTCGACCTGACCGTCGACCGGCCGGTGGATGACGACCCGGACGACGGGGACGACTGGGACGCACGGGAGGACGTGGACACCCGCGGCCGACGCCGGCGGACCGGGTCGGACGACCGCCTCGACGACGAGGACCGCCACGACACCCGCTCCGCGCGTCGGCGGAGCCGCTTCGAGCGGGCCGACGTCGACGACCGGGGTGACGGCGACTGGACGACCGGCTGACCGGCCGACTCCGTCGGTTACCGTGGACCCGTGACGTCGATCCCGGGTGACGCCCCGCGGACCCTCCTCCTTCGCCGCCGCGACGAGGCCTGACCCCGGCCCCCTCGTCGCGGAGCGCGCCGTGCCCGGCCGGGACCGAGCCCGCGACCCGAAGGAAGACCGATGATCCACCCCCAGCAGCCGAGCACCATGCCGGTGCACAAGTACGTCCCGTTCGACCAGCAGATCCGCGTCGAGCTGCCCGACCGCACGTGGCCCGACCGCGTCGCCACCACGGCACCCCGCTGGTGCGCCGTCGACCTGCGCGACGGCAACCAGGCCCTCATCGACCCGATGGATCCCGCGCGCAAGCTGCGGATGTTCCAGCTGCTCGTGAAGATGGGCTACAAGGAGATCGAGGTCGGCTTCCCCTCGGCGAGCCAGACCGACTACGACTTCTGCCGGATGCTCATCGAGGACGGGCACATCCCCGACGACGTGACGATCCAGGTCCTCACCCAGTGCCGCGACCACCTCGTCGAGCGGACCTTCGACGCCATCGCCGGGGCTCGCACCGCGATCGTCCACTTCTACAACTCGACCTCCGTCCTGCAGCGCCGCGTCGTCTTCGGTCTGGAGAAGGAGGGAATCATCGACATCGCCCTCCAGGGGGCGCGGCTGTGCCGGAAGCTCGAGGAGACGATCCCCGACACGACCGTCTTCTACGAGTACAGCCCCGAGTCCTACACCGGGACCGAGCTGGAGTTCGCGGTCGAGGTGTGCAACGCGGTCATCGAGGTCATCGACCCGACGCCGGAGCACAAGATGATCGTCAACCTCCCGGCGACGGTCGAGATGGCCACGCCGAACGTCTATGCCGACTCCATCGAGTGGATGATCCGCCACCTCGACCGGCGCGACAGCCTCGTCGTCTCCCTCCACCCGCACAACGACCGGGGGGAGGGCGTCGCGGCGGCCGAGCTCGGCTACCTCGCCGGGGCCGACCGCATCGAGGGCTGCCTGTTCGGCAACGGCGAGCGCACGGGCAACGTCTGCCTGGTCACGCTCGCGATGAACCTCTTCAGCCAGGGCATCGACCCCCAGGTCGACCTGTCCGACATGGACGAGGTGCGCCGCACGGTCGAGCACTGCACGCAGCTGCCGGTCCACCCGCGTCACCCGTGGGGCGGCGAGCTCGTCTACACCGCGTTCTCCGGCTCCCACCAGGACGCGATCAAGAAGGGCTTCGAGTGGATGGAGCGCGACGCGAAGGGCGCCGGTGTCGCCTCGACCGACGACATCCCCTGGGCGGTGCCGTACCTGCCGATCGATCCGCACGACATCGGCCGCAGCTACGAGGCGGTCGTGCGCGTCAACAGCCAGTCGGGCAAGGGCGGGGTGGCCTACCTCCTCAAGAGCGAGCACGGGCTCGACCTGCCGCGGCGGCTCCAGGTCGAGTTCTCCAAGGTCGTCCAGCAGCGGACCGACGCCGAGGGCGGCGAGCTGGGCGCCGACGAGCTGTGGCGCACCTTCGCGGACGAGTACCTCCACGACGAGATCGACGGCGAGGGATGGGGCCGGTTCCACCCGGTCCGGTCGGTGCTCACCGGCGGTGACGAGGGGCGCGACCACATCGTCACGACGATCCTCGACGCGGGCCGGGAGGTGACCGTCGAGGGGACCGGCAACGGGCCGATCGCCGCCTTCATCGACGCTCTCTCGCAGGTCGGCGTCGACGTGCGGGTGCTCGACTACAGCGAGCACGCCCTCTCTGCCGGTGGGGACGCGCGGGCGGCAGCCTACGTCGAGTGCGCGGTCGGCGACCGGGTCCTGTGGGGCGTGGGGTTGCACGAGTCGATCGTGCGCGCGTCCTTCCGGGCGGTCCTGTCGGCCGTCAACCGGGCGCAGCGGGACTGAACGCACGAGCGGGTGCCGGTGACCCCCTCGCGTCACCGGCACCCGCTCGTATCGCCATCGTGGCACCCGCACCTCACCCGGCACCTGAGCATCGGTACTCAGGTCCGGTGCACCGGGTACTCGGGTCGCAGGCAGCGGGTCCTCAGGCGGGGTGCCGGCGGGCGGCGGCCGCGTGGTGGACCGGCCCGGGACCTCGTCCGATGGCGAGCTCGTCTGCGTGGGACAACGCGGTCGTCAGGTAGTCCTTCGCCCCGGAGACGGCCTCCGCCCAGGACCGGCTGACCGGCCGCAGGGCCGCGATGGCGCTCGAGAGGGTGCAGCCGGTGCCGTGGGAGTTCCGGGTCGCGATCCGCGGTCCGCGCAGGAGCTGTTCCCCCTCGGGTCCGACGAGGACGTCGATCGCCTCTGGCCCGTCGCCGTGGCCGCCCTTGACCAGGGCGCGGGGGATCCCCGCGGCGACGAGGGCGGCGGCCTGCTCGCGCTGCTCGTCGACGTCCCGCGCGACGTCCGCCCCGAGCAGCACGGCGGTCTCGTGGAGGTTGGGGGTGATGAGATCGCACGCGGGCGCGAGGCGGGTCATCGAGGAGATGGCGTCGGCGTCGAGGAGGCGGGACCCCGCGGTCGAGATCATCACCGGATCGAGGACGACCGGGCAGTCGATCACGTCGACGACGAGCCGGTGGACCTCGTCCACGATGTCCGCGCTGGCGAGCATGCCGATCTTGACGGCGTCGATCGAGACGTCCGCGACGAGGGTCTCCACCTGCTCGCGGACGAACCCGGCCGGCACAGCGTGCACCCCGGTGACGCCGGTCGTCGCCTGCGCCGTCAGCGCGGTGAGGACCGCGCAGCCGTACGCGTCGAGGGCGGCGAACGTCTTGAGGTCGGCCTGGATCCCGGCGCCCCCGGACGGGTCGCTCCCGGCGATCGTCAGGACGACGGGTGGATGCCCGGCCGGTCGTCGCGGAATGGTTCTGCTCACCTCTCGCAACCTAACGGATCCGGTCAATAGGGTGTCGGGCATGTCGAGCGTCAGCGATGTCGGTAGCTCCGGTGACCCCGGGCCGCACCGGCCGGGCGCGGGGCGTCCGAGCCTGGCGCCGGCGTTCGCCATCGCCGCCCTCATCCTCGCGCTGTCGTTCACCCGACCCTGGTGGCAGGAGCTGTTCGCCACCCGGCAGGGCGTCGCGGCGTGGTTCACCGTGTTCGTCTCCCTGTCCTTGCAGGCCCTGCCGTTCCTCGTCCTCGGGACGGTCCTGTCGTCGGCGATCGCCGTGCTCGTCCCGGCCGACGCCCTCAGCCGGCTGCTGCCTCGGCGGTCGGCGGCGGCCGTCCCCGTGGCCGGTCTCGCCGGCGTCGTGCTCCCCGGGTGCGAGTGCGCCTCCGTCCCCATCGCCGGCTCCCTCGTCGACCGGGGCCTCAAGCCGGCCGTCGCCTTCGCCTTCCTCCTTGCCGCGCCGGCCATCAACCCGATCGTCCTCGTGTCGACGGCGGTCGCGTTCAACGGCGACCTCCGGGTCGTCCTCGCCCGGTTCGTCGCGAGCCTCCTCATCTCCGTCATCGTCGGTTGGATCTGGCTCAGGCTGGGGAGGGACGACCTCATCCGCATGCCGCGACGGCACGTGCACGGCGGGTCGCGACTGGCGCAGCTCGTCGCCGCCGCGCGCCACGACTTCCTCCATGCCGGGGGCTACCTCGTGCTCGGGGCCGCGATCGCGGCAACGGTCAACGTCGCCCTCCCGACGTCCTGGCTCACCGCTCTCGGCTCGAAACTCGTCGTCGCGGTCCTCGTCCTCGCGGTCTTCGCCGTCGTCGTCGCCGTGTGCTCCGAGGCAGACGCGTTCGTCGCCGCGAGCCTCAACGCCTTCCCGGCCACCGCGCAGCTGGTGTTCATGTGCGTCGGCCCGGCCGTCGACGTCAAGCTGTTCTCCATGCAGGTCGGCACGTTCGGGCGTCGCTTTGCGGTCGTATTCGCCCCCCTCACCCTCGGCGTCGCGATCGTCGTCGCCTCGATCGTCGGAACGGTGCTGCTGTGAACCGGATCATCGAATCGAGCATCCTCGCCGCCGTCGGCTCGGTCGCCGTGACGGCGGCCGTCACCGGCCTCGCGGTCCGTTTCGTCAAGCCCGGGCTCACGTGGTACCTCGTCGCTGCCGGGGCGGTCCTCCTCCTCATGGCCGTCCACGGCATCCTTGGCGAGGCGCTCAGCGCCCCAGCACCCTCAGACGACCGGACCGCGGACGGGCACCACGGGCTCGGCGGGGAGACCGTCGACGCCGAGGAGGGGCATGCCCATGACCACGTCTCCCGGGTCGGCTGGCTCATGCTCGTGCCGTTCCTGCTCATCGGGTTCGTCGTCCCGCCGCCGCTGGGGGCGTACTCGGCCGGCCGCAGCGGGGGAGAGGTGCGCAAGACGTCCTCGGCGTTCGCGCCGCTGCCGTCCGGCGACCCGGTCGAGCTGACCCTCACCGACTACTCCCAGCGCGTCCTCTACGACGACAGCGGCTCCCTCGAGGGCCGACGCGTCCGGCTCGTCGGGTTCGCGAGCCCCGGCCGGGACGGGGGCTGGGTGCTCACCCGGATGGCGATGTCGTGCTGCGCCGCCGACGCCGCCGCCATCAAGGTCGTCCCCGACGGCGCGCAGTCCGTGCCGGCCGACACCTGGGTCGCGCTCGAGGGGACGCCCCTGCCGGCCCCGGAGCAGCAGGGGAACGCACCCCGGCTCGCGCACCTGAAGGTGGAACAGCTGACACGGGTCTCGGTCCCCACCAACCCGTACGACCTCTGAGCCTCGCCTCAGAGCACGCCGGCGACCCGGAACTGGATGGAGATCCGCGGCCCCACCGGGCTGCGCGTCTTCGGCACGGCGTGCTCGAAGGTTCGCTGGCACGACCCGCCCATGACGGCGAGGTCGCCGTGGCCGAGGTCGAACCGGGCAACCGTCGGTCCGCCGCCGCGCTGCCGCAGCGCGAGCGTGCGCGGGCTGCCCAAGGAGAGGATGGCGATCATGGTGTCGTCGGTGCGCGAGCGCCCGATGCGGTCGCCGTGCCACGCGACCGAGTCGGCCCCGTCGCGGTACAGGCAGAACCCGGAGGTGACGAACCGCTCTCCGAGCTCGGCCTCGTAGTGCTCGGACAGGGTCTCGCGCGCCTGTTCGACGACAGGGTCGGGGAGCGGGTCGGAGCGGCCGTAGAAGCGCACCAGGCGGGGGACGGTCACGACCGTCCCGTACATCTCCCGCTCCTGCTCCTGCCAGGGGACCGCCTCGATCAGGCGGTCGAGGAGGACCGCGGCACCGTCGAGCCACCCCGGCCGGTGGTCGACCCAGGCACCCCGTCCGAGATCCGTGCGGCGGATGCCTGTGAGATTGCCGAGGAGTGGCTCGTCGGCGTCCCACAACGAGGTCTGCAGGAGAGCGCTCACGCCCTCACCCTACCGCATCATCGAACGTGCGTTCGATTCCTGCGCGGCGGGTCGTCAGGGCCGGCGCACGGCGTCGGGTGACAATGTCCTGTGCCCCTCTACCGTGACCAAGGCGTGGTCCTTCGCACCCAGAAGCTGGGTGAGGCCGACCGGATCATCACGCTGCTCACGCGCGAGCGCGGCAAGGTCCGGGTCGCGGCCAAGGGGGTCCGTCGGACGAAGAGCCGGTTCGGCGCCCGCCTCGAGCCCGCCATGCATGTCGACCTCCAGTGCTACGAGGGGCGCTCGCTCGATTCCGTGACGCAGGCCGAGACGCTCGCGCCGTGGGGCGACCAGCTGGCGCGCCGGTACGAGAGCTGGACGAGCGCGTGCGCCGTTCTCGAGACGGCCGACCGGCTGACCGAGGAGCGCGAGACCGCCGTGCAGCAGTACCACCTGCTGTGCGGCGCGCTCCGCTCGCTCGCGGCGCAGGCCCACGACCCCGCGCTCGTCCTCGACGCCTATCTCGTCCGGGCGCTCGCCGTCGCCGGGTGGGCCGCGAGCTTCCACGACTGCGCCCGGTGCGGCCAGCCCGGGCCGCACCGCGGGTTCCACGTGCCCTCGGGCGGTGTCGTCTGCCCGGCGTGCCGGCCACCTGGCTCGAGCGCTCCTGCCCCCGAGACCCTGGCCTTGCTCGCCGCCCTGCTCGCCGGCGACTGGGACGTCGCCGACGCGAGCGAGCAGCGTCACCGCCGCGAGGGGGCAGGCATCGTCGCGGCGTACCTTCAGTGGCACCTCGAGCGCGGCGTCCGGTCGCTGCGCCTCGTCGACCGTTCGACCGTCGTCCGCCCGACCGTCCAGACCGGAGGTCTGCCCGCGTGAGCGCCCATATCCGCCCGTTCCCGCACCCGTCGGGTGCGACCCCGCCGCCGCTGCCGATGGAGGCGCTGCCCCGGCATGTCGCCGTCGTCATGGACGGCAACGGGCGGTGGGCCAACCAGCGGGGGCTGCCCCGGACGAAGGGGCACGAGGCGGGGGAGGGCGCGCTGCTCGACGTCGTCGCCGGTGCGATCGAGCTCGGCATCGAGCACCTGTCGGTCTACGCCTTCTCCACGGAGAACTGGCGCCGCTCGCCGGAGGAGGTGCGCTTCCTCATGGGCTTCAACCGCGAGGTGATGCGCCGCCGTCGGGCCCAGCTCGACGAGTGGGGGGTGCGGATGCGCTGGGTCGGGCGCCGTCCCCGCCTGTGGCCCTCGGTCGTCAAGGAGCTCGAGACCGCCGAGCGGATGACGCAGGACAACACGGGGCTGACCCTGTGGTTCTGCGTCAACCACGGCGGGCGCGCGGACATCGTCGATGCGATGCGGGCCGTGGCCAACGACGCCCGGGAGGGCCGGCTCAAGGGCTCGGGGATCACCGAGGCCACCGTGCGCCGGTACCTCTCGGCGCCCGACATGCCGGACGTCGACCTCTTCGTCCGCAGCTCGGGCGAGCAGCGCACGAGCAACTTCCTCATGTGGCAGGCGGCCTACGCCGAGCTCGTCTTCCAGGACCGGTTGTGGCCCGACTACGACCGCCGGGACCTGTGGGAGGCGGTCGAGACCTACGCCCGGCGCGAGCGCCGCTACGGCGGTGCGGTCGACGCGGTCGCCGAGACCTCCTGAGCCCGGGTCATCCGGCGTCGGCGCAGGCCTCGCAGATGCCGATGATCTCGACGGTGTGGTCGACGTCGCTGAAACCGTGCTGGCGGGAGACCCGCTCGGTCCACGCCTCGACCTCGGCGGCCTCGATCTCCACCGCGGTCCCGCACTCCCGGCACAGCAGGTGGTGGTGGTGGCCGTCGCTGCAGCGGCGGTACAGCGCCTCGCCCTCGTCGGTGCGCAGCACGTCCACCGCGCCGTCCTGCGCCATCCCCTGCAGGGTGCGGTAGACGGTCGCGAGGCCGACCTTGTCGCCCGCGTCCCGCAGCGCTGCGTGGATGTCCTGGGCCGAACGGAACTCCATGCTCGAGCGCAGGAGATCGGCCACGGCGGTGCGCTGGCGGGTCGTCCGGCGGTGCTGCTGGCTCATGATCGCGTCATCATCCCAGATCAGCCGTGATGGCCGTGCTCGTCCCAGTGCGCCCCGTGGGCGGCGTGCCGGTGCCCGTCGTGGAGGTAGTCGACGTGGTCGTCGTGGAGCACCGCCTCGTGACCGCACTCGTCCCAGTGCTCGTGGTGGTGCTCCTCCGCACGGTGGTGCCGGCGAACCGCCCCGTGGACGGCGGAGGCCAGCGCAGCGACGAGGAAGACCCCCACCGCCAGGAGCACGATCGTGCCGCCGGAGGGGGTGTCGGCATGGAAGGAGACGATGACGCCGCCGACGCTCGTGAGGAGCCCGGTCGCGACGGCGATCCCGAGGGTGGAGCGGAACGACCGCCCGAGCACCTGCCCCGTCGCGTTCGGCAGGATCATCAGGGCGCTGATGAGCAGCAACCCGATAACCCGCATCGACAGGACGACGGTGACGGCGACGAGCACGGTGAGCAGGACGTTCGTCGCGAGCACCGGCATGCCGGTGGCGCGGGCGTACTCCTCGTCCTGCGCGACGGCGAAGAACCGGCTGCGCATGACGACGACGGTGAGCACGACGAGGGCCGCGAGCCACGCGAAGGCCGTGAGGTCGGCGTGCGTCACCGTGTTGATCGCCCCGAAGAGGTACGACGCGAGGCTCGCTGATCCGCCGCCCGGCGCCTTGGCGAGGATGACGACGCCGGCGGCGATGCCCCCGTAGAACATCACCGCGAGGGCCAGGTCGCCCCCGGTGCGGCCCGTCCGACGCAGCAGCTCGATGATGACGGCGGCCACGACGGTGGCCAGCAGGGCGGTCCACACGGGGGAGGTCCGTGTGAGAACGCCGATCCCGACGCCCGCGAGGGCCACGTGGCCCATGCCGTCACCGATGAGCGACATCGAGCGCTGGACGAGGAAGATCCCGACCAGCGGCGCCGTGATCCCCACGAGCAGGGCGGCGATGAGGGAGTTGCGGACGAAGTCGAGGGCGAGCAGATCGATGACGTCGATCATCGGACCTCCCGGAGACGGTGGTCGCCGACGATCCGGCCGGCCTCGACCTCGACGACCCGGGTCGTCAGGTCCGTGAAGGCCGCGAGCTCGTGGGTCACGACGACAAGGGTGGCGCCCCGCTCGACGAGACGGGCGAGGACCGCGACGAGGACCGCCTGGTTCGCGGTGTCCACCCCGGCGGTCGGTTCGTCGAGAAGGAAGAGCTCGGGCTCGCAGGCGAGGGCGCGCGCGATGAGGACGCGGCGCTGCTGACCCCCGGACAGCTGTCCCACCTGGGCGTCGGCCCGGTCGCCGAGGCCGACGACTCGGATCGCCTCGGTCACCGCGGTGCGCTCGCCCGCGGTGAACGGGCGCCACGGCGCCCACCACGGGGTCCGCGCGAGGCGTCCGGTCGCGACGACCTCCCGGACGGTCGAGGGGATCGCGGTCGCGACGCTCTGCCGCTGCGGGACGTACCCCACCCGGTGGTGCTCGGTGAACGACCGGCGCGGGGCGCCGAGGATCTCGCACACCCCGCCGGTCTGGTCGGCGAGGCCGAGGATCCCCTTGACGAGGGTCGACTTGCCCGAGCCGTTGGGCCCCGTGACGACGAGGACCTCGCCGCGGGGCACGGCGAGGTCGACGTCGCGCAGGGTCGTCCGGTCGCGGTAGCCGAAGGAGGCCTCACGCAGGACGAGGACCGGTTCACCCGCTGGGGCTGCGGTCACGAGCAGGACTGCCCCTTCACGAGGGTCTTGAGGTTGGAGCGCATGACCGAAACGTAGTCGTCGCCGGCCGACTCGTCCGTCAGCCCCTCGAGCGGGTCGAGGACCGCGACCGTCGCGCCGGTCTCCGCCGCGATCGTCTCGGCCGTCTTCCTCGGGACGAGGGTCTCGGCGTAGACCGTTTTCACCCCGTGCTCCTTGACGTGCTCGACGACCTCCGCCATGTCCTTGGCGCTCGGCTCGGCCTCCGGGTCGAGGGTGATCGACTCCTGCTCGAGCCCGTAGGCATCGGCGAGGTAGCCGAACGCGGCGTGACCCGTGACGAGCTCCTTGCTCCGACAGGTCCTCAGGCCGTCCTCGAACTCCCTGTCGAGGGTGGTGAGCTCCTTGCGGTAGCGCGTGGCGTTGGCGCGGTAGTCGTCCGCGTGCTCGGGGTCGACCTCGGCGAGCCGGGTCGCGACCGCGTCGACGACGTCCGCGTACTTCATCGGGTCGAGCCAGAAGTGCGGGTCCTTGCCGCCCTCCTCGCCGTGCTCGTGGTCGTGACCGTCCTCGGTGGCCGCGAGGTCGAGGTGGGCTGCAGGGGTGACGTCGAACGCCGTGTCGCGCGCCTGCTTCGCCGCGTCGTCGACCGCCGGCTGGAAACCACTCTGGTAGACGACGAGGTCCGCCTTCGCCACGGCGACGGTGTCCCTGGGGGAGAGCTCGAGGTCATGAGGCTCGGCGCCCGGCTTCGTCAGGTTGGTCACCGCGACGTGGTCGCCACCGACCTGCTCCACCGCGTGCTGTAGCGGGTAGAAGGAGGCCATCACGCTCACCTTGGGCGTGCCGTCGGCGGACGTGGTTCCGTCGTCGCTGCCGCACGCGGTGAGCGGCGTAGCGGTGAGGCAGAGGGCGGCGGCGGTCGCGAGAACGGGTCGGAGGCGCATGACGACCACCCTCATAAAAATGAGAGTGATTGTCAAAAGCAGGTGGTGGCCTTCAGCGCGGCACGGCCCGGACGGCGCAGATCGCGACGAGGAGGAAGATCACCGACACCTGCATCAGGCGCTCGGACGGTGACCGCCGACTCCACCCGAGGGCCAGCACCCAGGCGAGGACGACGATGACCGGGACGATGAGCAGCCACCCGGGGGGCGGGAGGAAGGAGCCGGCGAGGACGAGCGCGACGACGATCGCCATGAGGACGAGCGGGTGGATGCTCGTGAGCGCGCGCGCCAGCGGGCCGCTGGCCCGTTCGAAGGAGCTCGGGCCGCCGTGCGGGCACGGCGCGTCGGGGTCGACGGGGGCAGGCGCGTCGTGGGGCTCGGACATCATCCGGCAAGGCTAGCCGCGGCGGTTAGCCTTGCCCGCATGGCCAAGCAGACCTCCACCGTGGACACCGTCGTCAGCCTCTGCAAGCGACGGGGGTTCGTGTACCCCTGCGGAGAGATCTACGGCGGCACCCGCTCCGCGTGGGACTACGGGCCCCTCGGCGTCGAGCTCAAGGAGAACATCAAGCGGCAGTGGTGGAAGTCGATGGTGCACGGCCGTGACGACGTCGTCGGCCTCGACTCCTCGATCATCCTTCCGCGCGAGACCTGGGTCGCCTCGGGCCACGTCGGCACGTTCACCGACCCGCTCGTCGAGTGCCTGCACTGCCACCGGCGGCGCCGTCAGGACCACCTGCAGGAAGCGTACGCCGAGAAGGCAGCGAAGAAGGGTCGAGAGATCGACCCCGACTCCGTCCCGATGGAGGAGATCGTCTGCCCCGACTGCGGGACCAAGGGCCGGTGGACCGAGCCGCGCGACTTCCAGATGATGCTCAAGACCTACCTCGGGGTCATCGAGGACGAGAGCGGGCTGCACTACCTCCGCCCGGAGACGGCCCAGGGCATCTTCCTCAACTTCCTCAACGTCCTGGGCACCTCGCGCCGCAAGCCACCGTTCGGCATCGCGCAGACGGGCAAGAGCTTCCGCAACGAGATCACCCCGGGGAACTTCATCTTCCGGACCCGGGAGTTCGAGCAGATGGAGATGGAGTTCTTCGTCAAGCCCGGCGAGGACGAGGAGTGGCACCAGTACTGGATCGACGAGCGCACCCGCTGGTACACCGACCTCGGCATCGACCCGGACAACCTTCGCCACTACGAGCACGCGAAGGAGAAGCTGTCGCACTACTCCAAGCGCACCGTGGACATCGAGTACCGCTTCAACTTCGCCAGCAGCGAGTGGGGCGAGCTCGAGGGCATCGCGAACCGCACCGACTTCGACCTCTCGACCCACTCGAAGCACTCGGGCACGGACCTCGTGTACTTCGACCAGACGACGGGGGAGAAGTACACCCCCTACGTCATCGAGCCTGCGGCCGGGCTGTCCCGCTCGCTCATGACGTTCCTCATCGACGCCTATGCCGAGGACGAGGCCCCGAACGCCAAGGGCGGGGTCGACACCCGCACGGTGCTGCGCCTGGACCACCGGCTCGCGCCGGTCAAGGCAGCGGTCCTGCCGCTGTCGCGCAACGCCGACCTCTCGCCGAAGGCCCGCGAGCTGGCCGCCCAGCTGCGCAAGAGCTGGAACGTCGACTTCGACGACGCCCAGGCGATCGGCAAGCGGTACCGCCGGCAGGACGAGATCGGCACGCCGTACTGCATCACCGTCGACTTCGACACCCTCGAGGACCACGCGGTGACGATCCGCGAGCGCGACACGATGACCCAGGAGCGGATCGCCCTCGACCAGGTCGAGGGGTGGCTCGCTCAGCGGCTCGTCGGCTGCTGATGACGATCGTCGCCGAGCGGGACGGCGGATCCGCTCCTGCGCCGCTCCTGCCACCCCTACGGATCGGCAGGCACGAGATCGGGTCGCCGGTCGTGCTCGCGCCGATGGCGGGGATCACCAACCGCGCGTTCCGCCGGCTGTGCCGGCAGTACGGGAACGACGGCCTCGCCGCGGGGGGCGCCGGCGGGGCGAGCAGCCTGTACGTGAGCGAGATGGTGACCTCCCGGGCGCTCGTCGAGCGCAGCCCCGAGACGATGCGGCTCATCGAGCACGACGGCGACGAGCACCCGCGCAGCGTGCAGCTGTACAGCGTGGACCCGGCGACGACCGCCGCGGCGGTGCGGATGCTCGTCACCGAGGACCGCGCCGACCACATCGATCTCAACTTCGGCTGCCCGGTCCCGAAGGTGACCCGCAAGGGCGGCGGGTCGGCCCTGCCGTGGAAGCGTGACCTGTTCCGCGCGATCGTCGGTGCTGCCGTGACGGAGGCCGCCCGGCGTGACGTGCCGGTCACGGTGAAGATGCGCAAGGGCATCGACGACGAGCACCTCACGTTCCTCGACGCCGCCCAGGCCGCCGTGGAGGAGGGCGTCGCGGCCGTCGCGCTCCACGGCCGCACGGCCGCGCAGTCCTACTCGGGCCAGGCCGACTGGTTGGCGATCCGCCAGCTCAAGGAGGCCGTCACGAGCGTCCCCGTCCTCGGCAACGGGGACATCTGGTCGGCCGAGGACGCGCTGCGGATGGTCGCGGAGACCGGGTGCGACGGGGTCGTCGTCGGCCGGGGGTGCCTTGGGCGCCCGTGGCTCTTCACCGACCTCGCGGCGGCCTTCGCCGGGACGACGGCCCGGGTGCGCCCGACGCTCGGGGAGGTCACCGACACCCTGCGCCGGCACGCCGAGTACCTCACCGAGTTCTACGACGGGGACGAGCTGCGCGCCTGCCGGGACATCCGCAAGCACATCGCGTGGTACCTCAAGGGGTTCCCCGCCGGGTCGGAGGTGCGCAACCGGCTCGCGCTCGTCGACTCGCTCGCCGCGCTCGACGAGCTCATCGCGACGACGGACCCGGACATCCCCTGGCCCGGCGAGCCCGCCGAAGGGCCGCGCGGGCGCGCCGGGTCCCCGCGGACCGTCGCCCTGCCGGAGAACTGGCTGGCCAGCCGCGAGCTCGACGAGACGCAGCGCGCGACGGTCGCCCAGGCCGAGCTGTCCGTCTCCGGGGGCTGAGGGACGGCGATGGGGTACGAGCCGCGCGACCGGGAACGCTGGGTGGCCGAGGACCCCGTTCACAAGCGCGCGGACCGGGACGATTTCGCCCGGGACCGCGGGCGGCTCATCCACTCCGCGGCACTGCGTCGGCTGTCGGCGAAGACGCAGGTCCTCCAGCCCGGCAGCGACGACTTCGTCCGGACCCGGCTGACCCATTCGCTGGAGGTCGCCCAGATCGGCCGGGAGTTCGGCAGCGCCCTCGGGTGCGACGGTGACGTCGTCGAGGTCGCCTGCCTGGCCCACGACATCGGCCACCCGCCGTTCGGCCACAACGGGGAGAGCGCGCTCGCGCAGGTCGCGGCGGGCATCGGCGGGTTCGAGGGCAACGCGCAGACGCTGCGGGTGCTCACCCGGCTCGAGGCCAAGCGCTTCCATCCGGACGGCCGGTCGGCCGGGCTCAACCTCACCCGGGCGAGCCTCGATGCCGCCACGAAGTACCCGTGGCGCAGCGCGGACGCGCCGGAGGGCAGCGGGAAGTTCGGGGCGTACGACGACGACCTCGACGTGTTCGGGTGGATCCGTCAGGACGCTCCCGATGGCCGCCGCTGCCTCGAGGCCGAGGTCATGGACTGGAGCGACGACGTCGCGTACTCCGTCCACGACGTCGAGGACGCAGTGGCCTCGGGCCTGCTCGACCTGCGCGCCCTGCGTGATCCCGGGGACGTCGACGCCGTCGTCACGGTGGCGGGCGAGGCGTACGCGCCGGACCTGGGCGCCGACGCGCTGGGGGCGGCCCTGGAGCGCCTGCTGGCCACCGGGTGCGTCCCGGCGTCCTTCGACGGCTCCCGGCGGGACCTGGCAGCCCTGAAGGACATGACGAGCCGGCTCGTCGGACGCTTCGTCCAGGCCGTCGAGGAGGCCACGCGCGCCGTGCACGGGCCTGCGCCGCTGCGTCGGTACGAGGCGGACCTCGTCGTCCCCGACACGGCTCGTGCCGAGGTCGCCGTCCTCAAGGCGGTCGCCGCCCACTTCGTCATGCGGGCCGACGCCCGGGCCGAGGTGTACGCGCACCAGCGCGAGGTCGTCCGAGACCTGGCGACGTGGTTCGCGCAGGACCCCCCGGCGCGGCTCGACGCCGACCTCCTGCCCGATCTCGCCGCGGCCGGCGACGAGGCCGGGCGCCTGCGGGTCGTCGTCGACCAGGTCGCCTCGCTCACCGACACCAGGGCGATCGAGCTCCACGCCCGGATCGCCTCGGGGGACTGCTCCCCGTTGACGTCGAAGGCCCGACGGGGTGTGATCGGCGCACAGCCCGAACCGGATGAGGGGGACTGATGGCGGTGGGACAGGGCGCGGATCCGGCAGGTGTCGCGACGGCACCGACTGCCGCGCGCGGAAGGGTGCAGGGGGGATCGATGAGAGCCGTCGGAGCGATCGCGGTCGTGGCGCTCGGTCTGTCGGCGTGCGCCACCGGCGAGTCGCCTCCCGCAGCGACGCCCGCCGGCGCCGTGGTGCTGCGGCAGAACGTCCCGGCGGAGATCGAGACGTCGACCGTCGTCGCGACGAACGTCGACGGCAACGACGTCACTCTCGGCATCAGCGACGGCGGGGCGATCGCGAAGCCCACCCCGACGTCGGAGGGATCGTCGGTGACGATCGCGGGGGACATCTGGCAGGTGCGGGCGGTGTGGTCCGAGGGCGAGCCGGCGGACGCCCCGGGCGCCTCCGCCGGGCGCGTCATGCTCGTCCCCGCCGGCTGATCCGCTCCCCGGCGCCAGGCCTGCCGCGGCCGCCGCCTCCGGTGCCTAGACTCGGCGGGTCGAGCGACGAGGAGGTGCGATGGCTGAGCGGAACGGTCGGATCCGGTCCGAGGACGTCGAGGCCGTCAAGGAGCGCACCTCGATCACCGACATCGTGCGTGAGCACGTCACGCTCCGCCCGGCCGGGCCGGGGTCGATGAAGGGGCTGTGCCCGTTCCACGACGAGAAGACGCCGAGCTTCACCGTGCGCGAGACGGTCGGTGCCTACCACTGCTTCGGCTGCGGCGAGGGCGGGGACGTCATCTCGTTCGTCCGCGCCGTCGACCACCTGAGCTTCACCGAGGCCGTCGAGCACCTCGCGAGCAAGCTCGGCATGGAGCTGCGGTACGAGGAGGGCGCCGGCCCGCGGCGCGAAGGGCTCGGACTGGGTCGACGTGCCCGGCTCGTCGAGGCGCACCGGGCTGCCGAGCAGTTCTACGCCCAAGCGCTCGTCGCCGGGGGAGAGGCGCGCATCGGGCGGGACTTCCTGCGGGGCCGGGGCTTCGACCGTGCCGCGGCGGAGCGCTTCGCCGTCGGGTACGCGCCCCGCGGCGGCGACGACCTCGCGCGGCACCTCCTCGAGCGAGGCTTCACCGAGGACGAGGTGACGACGGCGGGGCTGTGCGGACGCTCGCAACGGGGCCTCTACGACCGCTTCCGGGGCCGGCTCGTCTGGCCCATCCGGGACATCACCGGTGACACGGTCGGGTTCGGCGCCCGGCGCCTGCACGACGACGACCGCATCGCCGCGAAGTACCTCAACACGTCCGAGACCCCGATCTACAAGAAGTCCCACGTGCTCTACGGGCTCGACCTGGCGAAGAAGGAGATGTCCCGCAGCCGCCGGGCCGTCGTCGTCGAGGGGTACACCGACGTCATGGCGGCGCACCTGGCCGGGGTCGGGGAGGCCGTCGCGACGTGCGGCACCGCCTTCGGTGTCGACCACGTGAAGATCATCCGGCGGATCCTGCGCGACGAGGCCGACCTCGCGCCGGCCCGGGTCGTCTTCACCTTCGACGGCGACGAGGCGGGCCAGAAGGCGGCGATGAAGGCGTTCGGCGAGGACCAGCGGTGGGCCAGCCAGTCCTACGTCGCGGTCGCTGAGGCGGGCATGGACCCGTGCGACCTCCGCCAGGCCAAGGGCGATCCGGCCGTGCGCTCGCTCGTCGAGCACGCCGTGCCCATGTTCGAGTTCGCGGTCCGCACGACCTTGGCGCGCTTCGACCTCGCCTCGGCCGAGGGGCGGGTCGCCGCCGTGCGGGCGGTCGCGCCGATCGTCAACGGCATCCGCGACACGGGGCAGCGGACGGAGTACGTGCGCACCGTCGCGGGCTGGGTCGGGGTCGAGCCGGAGCAGGTGCGGGGCGAGCTCGCCCGGGCCGCCCGGCAGGCGCAGACGGGCCAAGACCGGACCGGCCAGCCGCGACCCGGGCAGCTGCGCCCGGGGTCGACCGCCGCCCCGATCGAGCCGGCGGCGCTGCCCCGGCCGGACCTGCGGGACCCGGTCGTCAACGCCGAGCGGCAGCTGCTGCAGGCACTCCTGCAGTTTCCGGCGCAGTTCGAGCCGGCCGCCCTTGACGCGATCGACCCGGCGGGGTTCCACGCCCCGGCGCACCGTGCCGTCTTCGGTGCGATCCGCGCGGTCGGCCCGATCGACCGCGGCACGAGCCACGCCGGGTGGGCCGCGGCGGTCAGCGAGGCCGCGGCCGTGCCGGTGCGCCCGCTGCTCGCGGAGCTCGCCGTCGCCCCGCTGCCCGTCCGCTTCGACGTCTCGAGCGGCCTGCCCCCACGTCGCTACCTCGATTCCCTCGTCAACCGGGTCCGTGAGGTCGGCCTGACGATGCGGATCGGCGACGCGATGTCCACGCTGCGGCGCTTGGACTCCGATCCCTCCGCGGACCGGGCCGAGGCCCGCGCCGCGTCGACCCGGCTCATGGAGCTGCAGCAGCAGCTCGCCCGACTCCGTGCGGAGGTCACCGAATGAGGAACCCGTTCCGTCGCCGCAGCCGGATCGACGGTGCTGCCCGCGAGGCCCTGCGCAGCGCGGGCGCCGGTCGCGTCGTCGCGTGGGCGACCGACGGCTCCGGCGGGGTGGTCGTCGCGACCGTCGCCGAGCTCGCGGTCGTCGACGCCGGCGGCGCGATCTCGCTCACGCCGTGGCACGAGGTGCTCTCGGGGCGGTGGGTGGCTGACGAGGACGCACTCGTCGTGACGACCGTCGACGGGCAGCAGCGGATGCTCGCCGTCGACGAGGACTCGGGTCTGCTCGAGGCGTTGCGGGAGCGGGTCCAGACGTCGGTCGTGACGAGCGAGTCGCTCGCCCGGGGACGCACGTTCGTCGCGATCCGCCAGGACCTCACGACGCGGGCGCTGCTGGAGCAGGTCGTCCGATCCGGCCGGCTCGTGCCTGAGGATCGCAGGAGCCCGGAGGAGCAGGAGATGCTCGCCACCCTCCGGGAGCGCATCGGGGCCCCTGCCTGACCGGCGCACCGGATTCGGAGCCGCGTCCCCCCTTTGCTATCGTTGCCCAGCGCTCGTCGCGATCCCCTGTAGCTCAATTGGCAGAGCAGCCGACTGTTAATCGGCAGGTTGTTGGTTCGAGTCCAACCGGGGGAGCTTCCGTCGACCAAGGCCCCCGCAGCACGACGCCAGCGGGGGCCTTCGTCGTCGGCACGGGGCGGTAGCTCAGTCGGTCAGAGCAGCGGACTCATAATCCGTCGGTCCTCGGTTCAAGCCCGAGTC
Source organism: Janibacter massiliensis (assembly GCF_900289115.1). GTDB lineage: Bacteria > Actinomycetota > Actinomycetes > Actinomycetales > Dermatophilaceae > Janibacter_A > Janibacter_A massiliensis. Next base: position 1,629,559 of record NZ_LT985196.1, read on the forward strand.
GCCCCACCGAGCAGGCGTCACCCGTGTGACGGGTGGTGCGGCTGTGCGCTCTCGTGCACAATGGGACTCACAACCGCACACGCTGGTGCTGCAGGCACCGAGCCGCCTCGGGTGGATGGCCGTGGGGAAGACGTCCACCACACCCTGAGGAGCATCGGATGTCCGCACGAAGCACGCAGCACCTGACCCGCGGGGTGGTGTTCGTCCACTCGACCGCGAGCGCGCTCTGCCTTCACATCACGTGGGCGCTGGAGTCGATTCTCGGTACCCGCGTGACGCTCGACTGGTCCCCGCAGCCTGCTGGCCGGGGTCTGGTCCGCACGGAGTTCTCGTGGACCGGCCCGGTCGGGTCGGGCGCGAAGATCGCCAGCGCCCTGCGCGGGTGGGACGACGTCCGGTACGAGGTGACCGAGGAGCCCAGCCCCGGCGTCGACGGGTCCCGGTGGCAGCACACCCCCTCGCTCGGCATCCACCACTCGTGGATCTCCGCCAGCGGCGACGCGGTCGTCAACGAGGACCGGCTCAAGGAGGTCCTCCTCCTGGCCCAAGGGTCGTCGGAGGCGATCGAGGACATGCTCGGTGAGCTCCTGGGCGCCGACTGGGACGCCGAGCTCGAGCCCTTCCGCCACGCCGGCGAGGGTGCCCCCGTCCGCTGGCTGCACAAGGTCGGCTGACCCGGCCTCGCGGTCCCCGAACGCTTCCGCACCGGCTCAGGGACGGTGCGGAGGCGTTCCGTGCTCAGCGTCCCCGCCCGCTCGATCGGCCTGCGTCGCGGTGTCCTGCTGGGCCCGGCGCACCGCCGATACGAGATCGCCCACCGTGCGCGCGCCGTGGATCTCGGCGTCCGTCAGCTCGACGTCGAAGGTCTGCTCGGTGAGCATCGCCAGCGTGAGCAGCCCGAGGTCGTCGAACCCCACGCTCGTGAGGTCGACGTCGTCGCCGAGCTCGTCGGCACCGACCGTGCACTCCCGCTCCGCGGCGCAGAGGGCGCGGATGCGGGCTGCCGGGTCACCTTCGCCGCCGTCCGACGCCGCGGTCTCGTCGGTCGCCGGATCCTCGGACCCGGTGAGGCCGAGGGCGCGCAGCGACTCCGCAAGCGATTCCGACACGTCAGCGAGCCGCCGCGGTCAGTCGGTCCCCGACTCGATCGCGGCCGCGTCGAGCCACTGCTCGCCCTCGGACTCGCTCGCGCCGCCGGTGATCGCGCCCGCACGGCCCGGCTCGAGCTCGCCGATGAGCTGGGTGTGGTTCGCGAGCAGCTGGCCGCGGGAGGCGTACGTCTCGAGCTTGCTCCGGCTGTCGGCGATGTCGAGGTTGCGCATCGTCAGCTGGCCGATCCGGTCGAGCGGGCCGAAGGCAGCATCCGTCGTCCGCTCCATCGACAGCTTGTCCGGGTGGTAGCTGAAGCCCTCGCCGCGGGTGTCGACGATCGAGTAGTCCTCGCCGCGCCGCAGCCGCAGGGTGACCTCGCCGGAGACGACGGAGGCGACCCAGCGCTGGATCGACTCGCGCGCCATGAGGGCCTGCGGGTCGAACCACCGGCCCTCGTACATCAGCCGCCCGAGACGACGCCCGTCGGCGTGGTAGCTGGCGATCGTGTCCTCGTTGTGGATCGCGTTGAGCAGCCGCTCGTAGGTGATGTGCAGCAGGGCCATGCCGGGCGCCTCGTAGATGCCGCGGCTCTTGGCCTCGATGACCCGGTTCTCGATCTGGTCCGACATCCCCAGGCCGTGACGCCCGCCGATGCGGTTGGCGGCATCGACGAGGGCGACCACGTCGCCACCGAACTCCTCACCGTTGATGGCGACCGGGCGGCCCTGCTCGAAGCGAACCGTGACGTCCTCGGTCTCGATCTGCACCGCCGGGTCCCAGAAGCGGACGCCCATGATCGGCTCGACGAGCTCGACGCTCGTGTCGAGGTGCTCCAGGCGCTTGGCCTCGTGCGTCGCGCCCCAGAGGTTGGCGTCGGTCGAGTACGCCTTCTCCTTGCTCGCCCGGTACGGCAGGTCCCGCTCGGCGAGCCACTGGCTCATCTCGTCGCGACCGCCGAGCTCGGTGACGAAGGCCTCGTCGAGCCACGGCTTGTAGATCCGCAGGTCCGGGTTGGCCATGAGGCCGTAGCGGTAGAACCGCTCGATGTCGTTGCCCTTGTACGTCGACCCGTCGCCCCAGATGGAGACCCCGTCCTCGGCCATGGCGCGCACGAGCAGCGTCCCGGTGACGGCCCGACCGAGCGGCGTGGTGTTGAAGTACGTGCGCCCGCCGGAGCGGATGTGGAACGCACCGCAGGCGATCGCCGCGAGGCCCTCCTCGACGAGCGCCGCGCGGCAGTCGACGAGGCGCGCGACCTCGGCCCCGTACTCCTTCGCGCGGTCGGGGACGGACGCGATGTCCGGCTCGTCGTACTGGCCGAGGTCGGCCGTGTACGTGCACGGCACCGACCCCTTCTCGCGCATCCACGCGACCGCGACCGAGGTGTCGAGACCGCCGGAGAAGGCGATGCCGACACGTTCACCGACAGGGAGGGAAGTGAGGACCTTGGACACGAGGGTCAGCCTAGGGCCAGAGCCGCGTCAGCCGTCGGCCGGCTCAGACGTCCTCGCCGCCCTCGTTGCCCGACTCCCCGGCGGTGACGTCGAGCAGGCGGTAGCGCTGCGCGGCCCGGGCCGGGACGTCGGCGTCGATCCACCCGCGCGCGGCGAGCATCTGCAGCGCTCGGACGGTGATCGAGGGACCGTCGACGTGGAAGAACCGGCGTGCCGCGGGCCGGGTGTCGGAGAACCCGAAGCCGTCGGTCCCCAGCGCGGAGAACTCCTCCGGGACCCACGGACGGATCTGGTCCGGCACGGCCTTCATGTAGTCGGTCACCGCGACGACCGGACCGTGGGTGTCCTGCAGCTGGCGGGTGACGAACGGGGTCCGCCGCGGCCGGTCGGGGTGGAGGAAGGCGTCCTCGTCGCACGCCATCGCCTCGCGCCGCAGCTCGGCCCAGCTCGTCACCGACCACACGTCGGCGACGACGCCCCAGTCGTCGCGCAGCAGTCGCTGGGCCTCCAGCGCCCACGGCATCGCGACACCGCTGGCGAGCAGCTGGGCGCGCGGGGGAGTGCCCTCGAGGCCGGCGTCGTCGCCGGGCGCGTAGCGGTACAGGCCCGCCAGCAGGGCGTCGACGTCGAGACCCTCGGGCTCCGCGGGCTGGTGGACGGGCTCGTTGTAGAGCGTGAGGTAGTACATGACGTTGCGCTCGGTCGCGCGCGCCTCGTCGTCCTGCGCGGGGTCGCCGCCGTACATCCGCTCGATGCCCGCCCGCATGATGTGGGCGATCTCGAAGGCCCATGCCGGGTCGTACGAGACGACGGCCGGGTTCGTCGAGGCGAGCAGCGGGGAGTGCCCGTCCGCGTGCTGCAGGCCCTCGCCGGTGAGCGTCGTCCGACCGGCGGTCGCGCCGAGGACGAACCCGCGGGCCATCTGGTCCCCGGCCGCCCACAGGCCGTCGCCGGTCCGCTGGAAACCGAACATCGAGTAGAAGATGTAGACCGGTACGAGGGGTTGCGCGTGCGTCGCGTAGGCCGTGCCGAGTGCGGTGAACGCCGCGACCGACCCCGCCTCGTTGATGCCCGTGTGGACCAGCCGCCCCTCCTCGGACTCCTTGTAGGCGAGCATGAGGTCGGCGTCGACCGAGGTGTAGCGCTGGCCGTGCGGGTTGTAGATCTTCGCCGTCGAGAACATCGCGTCGAGCCCGAAGGTGCGGGCCTCGTCGGGGATGATCGGGGCGATCCGCTCGCCCAGGCCGGGGGTGCGCATGAGGTCCTTGAGGAGGCGCACCCACGCCATCGTCGTCGCCACCTCCTGCTTGCCGGACCCCTTGGCCAGGCCGCGGTAGTCCTTCTCGGCGGGCAGCTCCGGGACCGAGTAGAGGACCCGGCGCTGCGGGACCGCGCCGCCGAGCTTCCGGCGCCGCTCGAGCATGTACTCGATCGTCTCGTCGCCCTCCGGCGGCCGGTGGTACGGCGGGAGGTAGGGATCCTTCTCAAGGGTGGCGTCGTCGATGGGGATGGACAGGCTGTCCCGCAGGCCCTTGAGGTCGGTCAGCGTCAGCTTCTTCATCTGGTGCGTCGCGTTGCGGCCGGCGAACTGCGAGCCGAGCCCGTACCCCTTGATCGTCTTGGCGAGGATGACCGTCGGCTGGCCCGTGTGGCGCACCGCCGCCCGGTACGCCGCGTAGACCTTGCGGTAGTCGTGACCACCGCGCTTGAGCTTCCACCAGATGTCGTCGTCGGACCAGTCCGCGACCATCCGCCGGGTGCGCGGGTCGCGGTCGAAGAAGTGCTCGCGGACGTAGGCGCCGTCGTTGGCGCGGAAGGTCTGGTAGTCACCGTCCGGCGTCTGATTCATGAGGTTGACCAGCGCGCCGTCGGAGTCGGCGGCGAGCAGCGGGTCCCACCCGCGGCCCCAGACGACCTTGATGACGTTCCAGCCGGCGCCCCGGAAGAAGGACTCGAGCTCCTGGATGATCTTGCCGTTGCCCCGGACCGGCCCGTCGAGCCGCTGCAGGTTGCAGTTGACGACGAAGGTGAGGTTGTCGAGCTCCTCGTTCGCGGCCACCTGCAGCAGGCCGCGGCTCTCCGGCTCGTCCATCTCGCCGTCGCCGAGGAACGCCCACACGTGCTGGTCGCTCGTGTCCTTGATGCTCCGGTTGTGCAGGTACCGGTTGGCCTGGGCCTGGTAGATGGCGTTCATCGGACCGAGTCCCATCGACACGGTCGGGAACTCCCAGAAGTCGGGCATGCCGCGCGGGTGCGGGTAGCTGGGCAGACCCCGGCCGGCGCCGGAGGCGGGGTGGCTCTTCTCCTGCCGGAAGCCGTCGAGGTCCGCCTCGGACAGGCGGCCCTCGAGGAAGGCGCGGGCGTACATGCCGGGGGAGGCGTGGCCCTGGAAGAAGATCTGGTCGCCCCCGCCCGGGTGGTCCTTGCCGCGCCAGAAGTGGTTCATCCCCACCTCGTAGAGCGTGGCCGCCGACGCATAGGTGGAGATGTGCCCCCCGACGCTCACCCCCGGCCGCTGCGCGCGGTGGACGAGGACGGCCGCGTTCCAACGGAGGAAGGCGCGGTAGCGGCGCTCGATGTCCTCGTCGCCGGGGAACCACGGCTCGTGCTCGACCGGGATCGTGTTGACGTAGTCCGTGGTCGTCAGCGACGGGACCCCGACGTTGAGCTCGCGCGCGCGCTCCAGGAGCCGGAGCATGACGTATCGCGCCCGCGCGCGCCCGCTGTCGTCGATGAGCCCCGTGAGGGACTCGAGCCACTCGTTCGTCTCGTCCGGGTCGATGTCCGGCAGGTGGGTCGGGATCCCGTTGAGGATCGGCCCCCAGTCGTCGCGGCGGTCGGGCACGTCGTCGTCCTCTCGATCGTCGATCCGCGGCCGGTGGGCCCGCGGCTGACGACGACCATCCTCGCACCCGACGTGTCGCCGGTCACATCGGCCCGGGTGGGCCGCGGGTCGCGCCGGGGCGGGAGACTGAGCCCATGGACGGCATCACGCTCGACGAGGCCGGCGGGGCCGTGCCCTGGCGCCGGGTGCATCCCCGGCTCGCCACGGGCCGCCGGATCGCGGTCCTCCTCGGGCTGGCGCCGGTGCTGCTCGGCGCCGGGGTGCTGGCGTGGGTCCACCCCGCGTGGGGCCTGCCCGTGCTCGCGGGCATCATCGTCGTCCTCGCGTGGGTGTGGTGGCTCGTCGGGCGACAGGTCGCCGCCATCTCGTACGTCGAGCTCGAGGACGACCTCGTCGTGCGCACCGGCCGGGTGTGGCGCACGCTGTCGTCGATCCCGTACGGGCGCATCCAGTACGTCGACCTCTCCGCCGGGCCGATCGCCCGCCGGCTGGGCTATGCGCGCCTCGAGGTCCACACCGCCTCGCCGTCGACGAGCGGGGCCATCCCCGGGCTGCCGACCGCCGAGGCCGAGCGCCTGCGCGCGCGGCTGTCCGACCGGGGCGAGGCCCTCCGGGCCGGGCTGTGACCGCCCTCGGCGCCGACGACCGCTGGCGTCGGTTCCACCCGCTGTCGACGCTCATGCGCGGCGGCCTCGTGCTCTTCGGCGTGCTGGCGTGGGTCGTGGGGACGCTCACGGACGACGTCGTCGGCAGCGCCTCCGCAGGCGAGTGGGACCTCGTCCGGGGGCACCTCGGCCCCGCGGTCGGGGCGCTCGCCCTCGTGCTCCTCGGGGCGATCGGCGTCGGGTCGATCGGCTGGCTCACATCCGCCTACCGGGTCGGCTCCGCCGAGCTCGAGCTGCGCACGGGCATCCTCACCCGCACCGTCCGCCGGGTGCCCTACGACCGGGTCCAGTCCGTCGACCTCGTGCGCCCCGTCCTCGCCCGGCTCATCGGTCTCGTCGAGCTGCGGGTGGAGTCGGCGGGCGGGGCGGACTCGCACGTCAGCCTGGCCTACCTCTCGCGCCGGGACGCCGACGCGCTCCGGGCCGAGATCCTCGCCCGCGCCGGGGACGAGGTCCCACCGCCCACGCCGGGTGCCCGGCCCGACGGCCGCGAGGACGACGGCCTCGAGCGCGACGTCCTCAACCGCGCCCCCGCCGCGCGGGTCCTCGCATCGGAGCTGCTCGACCCGTGGAGCCTGCTCGTCGTCGCGGGCGGCGCGCTCGCCCTCGGGTCGGCGGCCGCGGGACGGCCCGAGGCGCTGCCGGCGCTCGTCCCGCTCGTCGTCGGCGTGGGCCCGGCGAAGGTCCGGGCGTTCCTGCACCGGTGCGGTTTCTCCGCCCGGAGGGGACCCGGGTGGGTGCGGACCTCCTCCGGTCTCACCGACACCCGGACCGCGACGGTCCCGCTGCACCGGGTCCAGGCGGTCGGCGTGGTGCAGCACGCGCTGTGGCGGCCAGCGGGCTGGTGGCGGGTCGAGGCGAACGTCGCGGGAACGGTCGCTCGCGACGACGAGGGGATCGCCGCCTCGATGCTCGCCCCCGTCGCCTCCGGGGCCGAGGCACGACGGACGATCGCGGCCGTCCTCGACGCCGAGACGGCGGGCGCCGTCGACGGCCTCCTCGCCGGTGTCGCGGCGCGCACGGTCGCCACCCCGCGGCGTGCCCGATGGCTCGCGCCCATCACCTGGCGGACCCGTGGCGCCGTCCTGACCCGCTCGGCCGTTGTCGTCCGCACCGGACGCTGGCGCCGCACCGTGGCGGTGGTGCCGTACGCGCGCATCCAGTCCCTCGCCGTCACCGACGGCCCGGTCGGTCGGCGCCTGCGGCTGGCCACCGTGCAGGTCGCGACGACGAGCGGCCCGGTCGCCTGCCGGATCCCGGACATCGACACCGGGGACGCCGCGCGGCTGGAGCGCGCGCTGTCGACCCGCGCGGCGGACGCCCGAGACGCGATGCGCTTGCGCCGGGGGCGGCGAAGGGGTGAACTTGACCCGATGACTGCTCACACGGAGGGAACAGGGGCCGTGCCGGCCGAGGAGACGAACGCGATCACGGACCGTCTCGGCTTCCGGCTCGGTCAGGTCGTGCAGGAGTACGGCTGGGACGACGACGTCGACGAGGGGCTGCGCGAGCAGATCGAGGACGTCGTCGGTGAGCCGTTGGAGGACGAGGACTACACCGGTGCCGTCGACGCGGCGATCCTGTGGTGGCGCGACGGCGACGGCGACCTGACGGACGCGCTCGTCGACGTCCTCGGCACGCTGGACGAGGCCGGGGCGGTCACCCTGCTCACGCCGCGGTCGGGCACCGACGGCGAGGTCGACCCGAGCGAGATCGAGGACGCCGCGAAGACCTCGGGCCTGCGGGTGTCGAGCACGATCAAGGCCGGTGCCGAGTGGACGGCGACCCGGCTCGTCGCGCCGAAGCGCTGACGCTGGCAGGATGGCGGGCATGAGCGACAACGCTGCCCCCGCCGTCGGCCAGGACGCCCCCGACTTCACGCTGAAGAACCAGAAGGGCGAGGAGGTCACGCTCTCCTCGTTCCGCGGCGAGAAGAACGTCGTCGTCGTCTTCTACCCGTTCGCCTTCTCCGGCATCTGCACCGGTGAGCTGTGCGAGATCCGCGACGACCTCGGCGCCTTCGAGTCCGACGACGTCCAGGTGCTCGCCGTCTCCTGCGACCCGATGTTCTCCCTGCGCGCCTTCGCCGACCAGGAGGGCTACTTCTTCCCCCTGCTGTCCGACTTCTGGCCGCACGGCGAGGTCGCCAAGGCCTACGGCGTCTTCAACGAGGACGCGGGCATGGCGATCCGCGGCACCTTCCTCGTCGACCGCGACGGCAAGATCGCGTGGTCCCTCGTCAACGCCCCGGGTGAGCGCCGCGACTTCGCCGGGTACCGCGAGGCGCTCGAGGGCCTGTCCTCCTGAGCGAGTGGGGGCCGGCCCGCCTGTGGTGGGCCCGGCACCGGCTCCTCGGGGCGAGCCAGTCGAGGCGGTACCGCCTCGCGCTGACCTACGAGCTCGCGCGGCGACGCGCGTACGCGCGCGGGGTCGTCCTCGGGGAGCCGTTGCAGATGCTGCGCGACGGCCGGTTGGAGGTCGGGCGCGACGTCCTGCTCGAGCCGTGGGTGTGGCTCACCGGCGGTGAGTCCGGCCGGATCACGATCGGCCGAGGCACCTTCCTCAACCTCGGCGTCATGATCGCCGCGCTCGAGAAGGTGTCGATCGGGCAGGACTGCATGATCGCCAACCACTGCTTCGTCGGCGACAGCGATCACCGCTTCGACGACCCGACCCGGCCGTTCACGGCCCAAGGATTCGTCTCGAAAGGCCCGACGAGGATCGGCGACTCCTGCTGGCTCGGGGTCGGGGCCGTCGTGACGAGCGGGGTGAGCATCGGGGACCGCTGCGTCATCGGGGCGAACGCGGTCGTCACCCGCGACGTCCCCGCCGGAAGCATCGCCGTCGGGGCCCCCGCGCGGGTCGTCGGACGCACCGACGGCACGGTGGACCACCGGCCGACCTGAACGGGGCGACCGCGGTCCGGCCGCGCCTGCCACAATGGGCGCCCACCCTGGGGCCTGTAGCTCAGCTGGTAGAGCACCGCGTTTACACCGCGGGTGTCGTCGGTTCGACCCCGGCCGGGCCCACATGAGCCTCACCCTCGGTGACGTCGTCGCCGTCCTCGACAGGCACCACCCACCCGAGACCGCCCAGTCGTGGGACCGCGTCGGACTCGTCACCGGGGATCCCACCCACCCCGTCCGCCGGATCCACGCCGCGGTCGACCCGACCCTGGCCGTCGTCGACGAGGCCCGGCGGCTCCGGGCCGACCTGCTCGTCACCCACCACCCCCTGCTGCTGCGCGGCGTCCACTCGGTGGCGACGACGAACGCCAAGGGGCGGACCGTGACCGACCTCATCTGCAGCGGGGTGGCGCTCTACGTCGCGCACACCAACGCCGACGTCGCCGACCCGGGGGTGAACACCGCGCTCGCCGACGCGCTCGGTCTGCAGCACGTCGAGCCGCTCGTCGTCGAGGAGGGCCAGCCGCTCGGACGGGTCGGGGAGCTGCCCGCGGGGGAGACCCTGGCGGCGTTCGCCGAGCGGCTCGACACCGTCCTGCCGTCCGCGCCGGGCGGGATCCGGGTCGCTGGCGACCCGGGCGCCGTGGTCCGTCGGGTCGCGGTCCTCGGCGGAGCGGGCGACTCGGCCTTCGACGCCGTCCGGGCGAGCGGGGCCGACGTCTACGTCACGGCAGACCTGCGGCACCACCCGGTCCTCGAGGCGCGGGAGGAGGCGGCAGGCGGACCGCCGTACCTCGTCGACGCCGGCCACTGGGCCACCGAGTCCCTCTGGCTGCGCACCGCGCTCGACCGGCTCGTCGCCGCCCTCGTCGCGGACGGGCATGACGCGGCTACCGTGGAGACCCACGTCAGCGAGGTCCGGACCGACCCGTGGACGTTCACCGTCGGCGCCACCGGGCCCGGCGTGCCGACGACAGGAGAGCACCGATGAAGGCCGACCCGTTCCACCAGGCCCGGCTGCTCGACCTCCAGCGCCTCGACACCCGGCTGGACCAGATCGCCCACGCCCGCACGCGACTGCCCGTCCTCGCCGACCTCGAGAAGGCGACCGCAGCTCATGCCTCGGCCCACGACGACCTCGTGCGCGCCCAGACGGCCCTCGGCGACCTCGAGCGCGAGCAGGCCCGGGCGGACGCCGACGTCCAGCTCGTCCGGGACCGCGCGGAGCGGGACCGCTCGCGCCTGGCCGCAGGGACGGGGACGGCCAAGGACCTCCAGGCCATCCAGCACGAGCTGGACAGCCTCGCCCGGCGCCAGTCCGAGCTCGAGGACGTCGAGATCGAGGTCATGGAGCGGGTCGAGGCGGCCCGGGATCGTGCCGACCGCCTGCGTGCCGTCGCCGACGAGCTCGCCGCGAAGGTCTCCGAGCTGACCCAGGTCCGCGACGCCGAGATCGCCCGGCTCGACGCCGAGCTCGAGGAGGTCGCCGCCCCCCGCGAGGAGCTCCGGGCCGGCATCGACGACGGGCTCGTGGGCCTGTACGAGTCGCTGCGGTCGAGGACGGGAGGGGTCGTCGCCGCCCCGCTCGAGGGCCGGTCGTGCGGCGGCTGCCGGATCCAGCTCAACCCCGTGGACCTGCGCCGCATCGCCGACGCCCCCTCGAACGAGGTGCTCCGCTGCGACGAGTGCGACCGGATCCTCGTCCGCGTGCCGGAGGGCGCGTGATCCCGGGCGCGCCCCGTCTCGACCGCGACGAGGTCCCCGCGACGAGGCCGCACCGGGGCCGTCGCACCCGGGTCCTCCTCGTCCGGCACGGCGTGACGCCGTTCACCGAGCAGTCCCGGCTCGACGGCCGTGGGGGAGCGGACCCGTCGCTGTCGCCGACCGGCCGTGCCCAGGCGCTGCGGGCCGCGGAGATCGTGACGCAGCTCCTGCGGACCGGCGAGGGTCGTGGGACGGCCCCGGCTCGGCTCGTCACCTCGGACCTGGCCCGCGCACGCCAGACGGGTGCGGTGCTCGCCGAGCACGTGGGCGTCGCCCCGGAGGTCGATCGGCGGTTCGACGAGCAGAGCTTCGGGGACTGGGACGGGGTGTCGATCGGGGAGATCCTCGACGGGCCGGACGCGGCGGCCCTGGCGACGATGCGCGTCGACAGCGGGTACGCCCGCCCCGGCGGGGAGACCCACGCCGAGATGACGGCGCGCGTCCTCGAGGCGTACACCGAGGCCGTGGCACCGGGTGGGACCGTCGTCGTCGTGTGCCACCGGAAGCCGATCATGGCGATGCTCGGTCATGTTCTCGGTCTGCCGCTCGAGGCGCAGTGGCGGCTGGCCGCGGACCCCGGGTCCGTCAACGGCATCGACGCATGGAGCGACGGGACGTCGGTGGTCGCCTTCACGAACCGGACCTGACGTGCCGGACTGGGTGCTCCACTGGGGTCTGCTCGGTCTCGTCGTGTACGGCGTGATCTCCGCGTACGTCCCGGTGTTCAACGCCGAGGGCGTCGCCATCGTCCTGGGCCTCACCACCCCCGCGTGGGTCGGGCTCGAGCGTGCGTTCACCACGCCGAGCTGGGTGATGGGGGTGGCCGCGCTGACGACCGGGATCGTCGCCGGGAAGGGGTCGCAGTTCGTCGCCGTGCGGCACGGGGCGCGCTGGGCCTCCGGCTGGCGCAAGGACCGTCCGCAGCGGCAGCGCAGGGAGCCGGGCCGGGTGCGGGCCTGGGCGACCCGCTGGACGGAACGCTCCCTCGCCGTCCTCGACCACCCCGCCCGGGGATCGGGCGTCATCCTCATCAGCTCGGCTGTCGGCTTCCCGCCCGCGGCCGTCGTCGCGGTCGCGGCCGCCACCAGGCGGGTCCCGCTTGCCGGCTTCCTCGGGTGGAGCTGGCTCGGGTACGCGATCCGGCTCGGGGCGTCGGCCGCCCTCGTCGCGATGGCGCGCTGACGCCCGTTCGACACCTGTAGTTCACCGCCCGGACCGTCCCGTGTGGGTCCATGGGGCGGTACGCGAACGTGCGATGACGGGACCACCCATGTGCGACGACCACACCCATGACCACGACCACCGCACCCACCCCGCGCCCACGCCGGGCCTGCGCGCCGAGCTGACCCGGCGCGGCATCCTCAGCGCCGCCGGTTCGGGCCTGCTCATGGCCTCGCTCGGCGGGCCCGCCCTGGGAGCGGTGAGCACGGGAGCGACGCTCGCAACCGGCGCGTCCCGGACCTCGCGGCTGACCCGCGGCACGACCCTGCTGCACGCAGACCTGCACAACCACTCGCTGATTTCCGACGGCGACGGCGATCCCGCCGCCGCCTTCGGCTCGATGCGCGCGGCCGGCCTCGACGTGGCCGCCCTCACCGACCACTCGACGATCTCCGGCAACGACCTGGCCGACGCGATCGCGGCCGGGCTGCCGCCGGAGGTGGCGAAGGTCGGCGGACTCACCCCGACCGCCTGGCGTCGCACGAAGGCGCTCGCCGACGCCGCGGACGAGGCGGGCGCGTTCACGGCGCTGCGCGGTTTCGAGTGGTCCAGCCCCCTGCTCGGGCACGTCAACGTGTGGTTCACCGAGGACTACGTCGACCTGCTCGAGGCGCCGACGATGCTCACCCTGTGGGGGTGGCTCCAGCGCTCCCCGTCGTCGTGGCTGGGCGGCGGAGGGGACGGGATCGCCGGCTTCAACCACCCCGGTCGCGAGCCGCTGCGGTTCGCCGAGTTCATCATGGACCGCCGCGTGCGCGAGCAGGTCGTGTCGATGGAGATCTTCAACCGGGGCCGAGACTTCCTCTTCCACAACTGGTCCAAGGGCGCGTCGTCGCCGCTCGTCGCCTGCCTCAACAAGGGCTGGCGGACCGGTCTGCTCGGGGTCACCGACGAGCACGGCACGGACTGGGGCTTCCCCGAGGGCAAGGGCCGGACGGGCCTGTGGGTCACCCGTCACGACCGCGCGGGTGTCCGGGAGGCGATGCAGGCCCGTCGGTTCTTCGCGACCCGCACCTCGGGCCTGCGGCTCGATGCGACCGCGACCCTCGACGGCAGCACCGCCCGCATGGGCGGGGGTCTGCTCGGGCGTGGGGGCGACGTCCGGATCGACCTCGATCTCGAGCGGGACGCCGAGTGGCGCGACAAGACGCTGCACGCCCAGGTGCTCCGCCCGGGCCCGCGTGTGCCCGAGGTCGTCCACGTCGAGCCGTTCCGTCCGGGCCGGCGGGTGTCCTTCACCGTCCCCATGGACGTCGAGGACGGTCGATGGTTCGTCGTGCGGGTGAGCGACCCGACGGGGGTCAACGCCTCGCCCGGCCCCGCCGGCCACCCGTGCAACGACCTCGGGGTCGCCTACACGAGCCCGTGGTGGATCACGCCCGTCTGAGCGACGAGGCCGTGAGCGCCCCGCCCCCGCCGCCCGCACCGGGCCGGCGGGGGCGGGCCGTTGTGGGAGGGTGACGGCATGTCCCGTGCGACCCCGCTGCGCTCCACCCCCGAGACGATCGAGGCGGCCGCCCAGGTCGGGCTGCCGGCCATCTTCGACGCGATCCGGCGACGGTTCGAGGTCCCCGAGGCCTTCCCGCCGGAGGTGCTCGCAGCGGCCGAGCGGGTCGCCGCCGACCCGCTGGACCTGCCGACCGACGACCTGACCGACGTCCCGTTCCTCACCATCGACCCCCCGGGCTCGATGGACCTGGACCAAGCGATGCACCTCGAGCGCGACGGCGACGGCTACCGCGTGCGCTACGCGATCGCGCACCTCCCGTCGTTCGTCGAGCCCGGCGGCCCGATCGACCTCGAGGCCCGCCGACGCGGGCAGACCGTCTACGCCCCGGACATCCGCACCCCGCTGCACCCGCCGGTCTTCAGCGAGGGCCGCGCCAGCCTGCTGCCCGGGCAGATCACCCCGGCGTACGTCTGGGACCTGCGGCTGGACGGCAACGGCGAGGGGGTGGCGACGTCCGTCCGCCGCAGCCTGATCCGCAGCGTCGACCGCCTCGACTACGCCGGGGTCCAGGCGAGCCTCGACGCGGGCGCCGCCGACGAGCGCCTGCAGCTGCTCGCCGAGGTCGGGCCCCTGCGGCTGGCGCTGGAGCGGGCGCGCGGGGGCGCGGCGCTGCCGATGCCCGAGCAGGAGATCGAGCGGACCGACGAGGGCTTCGAGCTTCGCTTCCGTCCCCAGCTGCCGGTCGAGGACTGGAACGCCCAGATCTCCCTCATGACCGGGATGGCCGCGGCCGAGCTGATGATCGAGGCGCGCATCGGCATCCTGCGGACGATGCCGCCCCCGACGGACGAAGCGGTCGCCCGGGTGCGGCGGCAGGCCCGAGCGCTGGGGGTGGAGTGGCCCGAGACGAGCGGCCACGGCGAGTTCCTCCAGACCCTCGACCGCCGCGACCCCCGCCACCTGGCGGTCATCGACGCCGCGGCGGTCCTCTTCCGCGGAGCGGGGTACACGGCCCTCGACGGCGAGGTCCCGGCTGAACGGGAGCACGCGGGGGTCGCCGCGCCGTACGCGCACGTCACGGCCCCGCTGCGGCGGCTCGTCGACCGCTTCGGCCTCGTCGTCGCCGAGGCCGTCTCGAACGGCCGCGAGGTGCCGGGCTGGGCCCGGGAGGCGCTGCCGACGCTGCCGGAGATCATGGCGGCGTCCGACAAGCGGGCCAAGGGGGTCCAACGGGCCTGCACCGACGCGGTCGAGGCCGCGGTCCTGGCGCACCGGGTCGGGCAGACCTTCGAGGCCAGCGTCGTCGACCGGTCGGAGAAGGGCCCCAGCGCGGTCGTCCAGATTCTCGACCCGGCCGTCGTCGCCACCGCCGAGGGCGACGCGCGTCCCGGCGAGCACGTCACGGTCCGCCTCGCGTCCGTCGACCCGGCGAACGGCCGGATCGAGCTCGTCATCGTCTGAGCGCACCGCGCGGGTGCACCGGGCCCGTACACTTCGGCGGAGGATGAGTCGGCCGGACGGTCGCGTCGGGGTCCGCCCCGCCGAGGAAAGTCCGGGCTCCGAAGGGCAGGGTGGTGGCCAACAGCCACCCGGGGTGACCCGCGGGACAGTGCCACAGAGAACAGACCGCCGACGGACCACCGGGTGACCGGCAGGCGTCGGCAAGGGTGAAACGGTGGTGCAAGAGACCACCAGCGGCCTGGGTGACCAGGTCGGCTCGGCAAACCCCACCCGGAGCAAGCTCAGACAGTGTGCGTCCGAGGGCGGCCCGCCCGAGCACACGGGTAGAGCGCTGGAGGCAGTCGGCAACGGCTGCCCGAGATGGATGGCCGTCACCGCGACGTCGGCAACGACCCGCGGGACAGAACCCGGCTTACAGGCCGACTCATCCCACCCGTCGGCGGAGCCACCACGCCGCGGCGGCGGCCGCGAGGACGGCCAGCCCGGCGGCGACGGACGCCAGTGGCAGGACCGCGGCGACGACGAGGCAGCCGAGCAGGCCGATCGCCGGCAGAGCGCGGTCCGTGGGGGAGGCGGACAGCGTCCACGCGCTCGCGTTGGCGATCGCGTAGTAGACGAGCACGCAGAAGCTGGAGAAGCCGATCGCCCCCCGCACGTCCCCGGCGACCGTGATGACGGCGACGACGAGGGCGACCGCGAGCGTCGCCCGGTGCGGGACGCCGTGGGTGCTGTGGACCGCGCTCAGGCCGCGGGGGAGGTGCCCGTCGCGGGCCATCGCGAGCACGGTGCGAGACACGCCGAGGAGGAGCCCGAGGAGGGCCCCTCCGGCGGCAGCGACGGCGGCGATCCGCACGACCGGGGCGAGCCACGGCCATCCCGTCACCGCGGCGGCGTCCGCGAGCGGCGCAGAGCGTCCCGAGAGCCACTCGGGACCGAGCGCCGTCAGCAGCGCGGCTGCGACAGCGAGGTACACCAGGAGCACGATCGAGAGGGCGACGACCACGGCTCGCGGGATGGTCCGCTCGGGGTCGCGCACCTCCTCGCCCAAGGTCGCGATCCGGGCGTACCCGGCGAAGGCGAAGAAGAGGAAGCCCGCGCCCTGGAGGACGCCGAGTGGCGCGACGGCCTCCCCGAGCGAGGGATCGACGAAGCGGCCCGGCGGGCTGATCAGGAGCGCCGCCACGAGCGCGGCGAGGACCACGAGCACGAGGGCGACGACGAGGCGGGTCACCGCCGCCGACCGCTGGACGCCCAGGTAGTCGATCGCCGCCACGACCATCACCACGAGCGCTCCGACGAATCCCCCGTGGCCGGGCCAGACCGCCTCGCCGACGACGAGCGCCATCGCCGAGCAGCTCGCGGTCTTGCCGGCGACGAAGGCGCTGCCCGCGAGGTACCCCCAGTACGGGCCGAGACGTTCGCGTCCGTAGACGTAGGTCCCGCCGGACTCGGGGTAGCGGGCGGCGAGCCGCGCCGAGGACAGGGCGTTCGCGGCCGCGATCACCGCCGCGATCGCGAGGGCGAGCAGGAGGAGATGGCCCGCCGCCTCGGCGGCCGGGGCGAACGCGACGAAGACCCCCGCGCCGAGCATGGACCCGAGGCCGACGAGGACCGCATCGTGCAGCCCGAGCCGGCGCTGCAGGCGATCACCGGCCGTCGGCCTCGTCATCGTGGTGCTCAGTCCCCGGCGGCGACCGTCGCGGCCCCGATGATCCCGGCGCGGTTCCGGCGTGCGGCGGGGACGATCGGGGTACGCAGGTCGAGCAGCGGGAGGTACTTGTCGGCGTGCTTGCTGACGCCGCCGCCGACGACGAAGAGGTCGGGGGTGAAGAGCCGCTCGACGTGCGCGTAGTACCGCTGCAGCCGGGCCGCCCACTCCGACCACGACAGGCCCTCCGCCTCGCGCACGGAGGCGGCCGCGCGGGACTCCGCGACGGCCCCGTCGATCACGAGGTGGCCGAGCTCGCTGTTCGGCACGAGGACCCCGTCGTGGAGGAACGCCGACCCGATGCCGGTGCCGAGGGTCGTGAGGATGACGAGGCCGTCGACGCCCTTCGCGGCACCGTGGCGCAGCTCGGCGACCCCGGCGGCGTCGGCGTCGTTGAGGAGGGCGACCCGCGTCCCGAGCCGCTCGCCGAACAGGGTGGCCGCGTCCGTCCCGACCCACGAGGGATCGATGTTGGCCGCGGACAGGACCGTCCCGCGCACGACGACGCCCGGGACCGTGACACCGACGGGCAGGCCCGCGGGGACCTGCGGAGCGGCCCGGCGCACCGCGTCGACGACCTCCGCGACGGTGTCGGCGATCGCCTCGGGCGTCGAGGGCCGCGGGGTGGGGATCCGGACCCGGTCCCCGGCGAGCTCGCCGGCCGTGAGGTCGACGAGGGCGCCCTTGACGCCGCTGCCGCCGATGTCGACGCCGATCGCGTGGGTGGTCATGCGGCCTCCTCGTCGAGGGTGAGGATCTCGGCACCGTCGTCGGTGACGAGGATGGTGTGCTCGAACTGCGCCGACCGGCGGCGGTCCTTCGTCACGATCGTCCAGCCGTCGTCCCACTGCTCCCACTCCGGGGTGCCCAGGTTGAGCATCGGCTCGATCGTGAAGGTCATGCCGGGTTCGATGACCGTGTCGTACCCGGGTGCGGCGTCGAAGTGCGGGATGACCAGACCCGAGTGGAACGCCTCCCCGATCCCGTGGCCCGTGTAGTCGCGCACGACCCCGTAGCCGAACCGGGCCGCGAACTTCTCGATGACGCGTCCGATGACGTTGATCTGGCGGCCGGGGCGGACGGCCTTGATCCCCCGCTCCATCGCCTCCCGCGTGCGCTCGACGAGCAGCCGGGACTCCTCGTCGACCTCGCCGACGAGGTACGTCGCGTCCGTGTCGCCGTGGACGCCGCCGACGAACGCGGTGATGTCGATGTTGACGATGTCACCGTCGCGCAGCGGTCGGTCGTCCGGGATGCCGTGGCAGACGACCTCGTTGACGGAGGTGCACACGCTCTTGGGGAATCCGCGGTAGCCGAGGGTCGAGGGGTAGGCGCCGTGGTCGAGGAGGAACTCGTGGGCGACCCGGTCGATCTCGTCGGTGGTCACGCCGGGGGCGATGGCTTCGGACGCGGTCCGCAGCGCCCGGGCCGCGAGGCGTCCGGCGACCCGCATCCGCTCGATCGTCTCGGCGTCCTTGACCTCGCCGCCGCGCCACGGGGCCGGGGCGGGCAGGTCGACGTACTCCGGGCGGGGGATCGAGNGCACCTGAGGATGCTGAAGTGCCTTGGTGTATTTTTCGCGAACTGCGTGTTATGTGGTGCAGGGCGTGGCTGACGAGATAGGAGTTCTCGTGGGCTCGGCATACGAGATAGGAGTCCGTCTCGTGGGCTCGGTGGACGGGAGCATACGGTGAGTCTTGCAGAGCGTCCGGCAGCGCCGGGCGGGCCCGAGGAGACGAGCGAGGACACCGTGAACTACTGGTACGACATCAACACCGGCACCGTCGAGACGGATGACACGAAGGGGCCCTCGGACGACCTCATGGGCCCGTACGGCAGCGAGGCGGAGGCCCGCAACGCCCTCGCCACCGCCCGGGCGCGCACCGAGAAGTGGGACGAGGAGGACCGCGCCTGGCGCGGCGACACCGACGAGGAGACGCCGGCCTGAGGTCCGCCAGGACCGGTTCCCGCAGGGCCGTCAGCCCAGGCTGGCGGCCCTGCGGTGCGTCATCACCACGTAGCCGGCGGTGGGCGACCACGGGTGCCGGTCCCAGGTCGCCCAGCGGTCGGCAGCGGTGAACCCCGCCGCGTGGGCGAGCCGGTCGTAGTCCTCGGGTCGCACACGTGCGGCACCGCGGGGGATCTCCGCGCCCTCGACGCCCCAGCCCGCGACGAGGTGGCCGCCGGGACGCAGGTGCGCCGCGAGCCGCTTGAGCACGGCGTGCAGGGTGCCGTCGGCGAGGTAGGGGACGACGTTGCCCGCGAGCAGCACGAGATCGAAGGCCTGCCCGGGCAGCTCGAGCGTGCTCAGGTCGGCGACGACGTGGGTGGTGGCCGGGTCGGTCTCGTCGGCGACCCCGATCATGTGCGGGTCCGCGTCGACGCCGACGACGTCGCAGCCCGCACGCGTCAGGGTGGCGGCGATCCGGCCCGTGCCGCAGCCGGCGTCGAGGACCCGGGAGGGTGGGGGCGCGAGCTCGAGGACGACCCGTGCCTCGGCGTCGAGGTCGGCCCCGCCGGCGATCATCGCCGCGACCCGCGCGTGGTAGGCGCGGGCGCTCGCCGACGAGGTGCCGAGGGCGGCCCAGCGGGTGTGTGCGTCCATGGGTCCGAGCGTAGGAGCGGGCGCGCCGCGACGCACGAAGGCCACCGCGTCGTCGTTGACGGCGGTGGCCCGGGGCGGCGTCGGATCGACGCGGGGGCGGAGCTCAGGCGGCGCGGCGCGCGGGGCGGCTGGTCCGGGCGGTCCGGCGGCGGGTCGGGCGCGCCTGCGCGAGGGAGCGCCAGCCGTGGCTGCGCATCCGCTGCTCGGTGAGCGGGCGGCCGGAGTCGAGGTCTGCGAGGACGAGGGCGTAGGTGTTCATGCCTCCACGGTGCACCGCCCGACCGTGAAGCACAAGGCGATGATGCTGCACGACACATCAGCGCCGCTGAAGTGTCGATACCCTCCACGCATGATCGACGTCCACCGCCTCCGCATTTTCCGGTCCGTCGTCGCCAACGGGTCGATCCAGGCGGCGGCGGATATCCTCGGCTACACGCCGTCGGCCGTGAGCCAGCACGTCTCGGCGCTCCAGCGGGAGACCGGGATCACCCTGGTCGAGCGGTCCGGGCGCGGGATCCGCGTGACTGCGGCGGGGGAGACCCTCGCGGCGGCCGGCACGGACGTCATGCGTGATCTGGCGCGGCTGGAGGGGGTCGTCGACGACCTGCGCCTCGGTCGGACCTCCCGCCTGACGATCGGCTACTTCTCGAGCGCAGGGCGGGCCTGGATGCCGGGCATCGTCGCGCGGCTGCGTGCGGAGTTCCCCGACGTCCTCCTCGAGCTCGAGCTCAACGAGGTCCCCGGGGAGCAGACGGCACCGGACATCGACGTGACGATCGAGGTCGCGGGCGTCGACGAGCGCGAGGGGTACGAGCGCACCCACCTCGTGACCGACCCGTACGTCGTCGTCGTCCACAAGAGCCATCGGCTCGCGCGACGACGCTCCGTGCTGCTGGGGGAGCTGGCCACCGAGCGGCTCGTCGACAACGACTACGAGGACACCCCGTGGCACCACGTGCTCGACCGCGCGTGCGAGGCCGCAGGGTTCACGCCGCGGTACGTCGTCCAGTCGCAGGACCACCACACGGCGCTCGCGTTCGTCGCCGCCGGGGTCGGTATCACCGTCCTGCCCCGACTGGCCGCGCTCGAGCTGCCCCGCGACACCCGCGTCATCCGGCTGACGCGGCCGCAACCCGTGCGGGAGATCGTCGTGCTGACCCGCGCCACGGTGGCCCATCGGCCGGTCGTCCGGCGGGCCGTGGAGCTGCTGCTGCAGCGGACCCCGCACGACTGAGGCTCACTCGGGGAAGGAGTGCTCCTCGCCCGGGAAGCTCCCGTCGGCGACGTCCCGCGCGTACTGCCGGGCCGCGTCGGTCAGGGTCGTGCGCAGGTCGGCGTACTGCTTGACGAAGCGCGGCATCCGCCCGCCTCGCAGACCCGCGAAGTCCGTCCACACGAGCACCTGCGCGTCGCACCCCGGGCCGGCGCCGATGCCGACCGTCGGCACCCGCAGCGCGTCGCTCACGGCCTGGGCGGCCGGTGCCGGCACCATCTCGAGGACGACCGCGAAGCACCCGGCCTCCTCCAGCGCCCGGGCGTCGGCCACGAGCCGCTGCGCGGCCTCGCCGCGGCCCTGGACGCGGTACCCGCCCAAGGTGTGCTCGCTCTGCGGGGTGAACCCGACGTGACCCATGACGGGGATCCCGGCGCGCACGAGCGTCTCGACCTGGGGGACGACCTCGGTCCCGCCCTCGAGCTTGACCGCGTGGGCCAGGCCCTCCTTCATGAGGCGGGTCGCGCTCGCGAGAGCCTGCTCCGGGCCGGCCTCGTACGTGCCGAAGGGAAGGTCCGCGACGACGAGGGCCCGACGGACCGCGCCGGAGACCGCACGCACGAGCGGCACCATGTGCTCGAGGGTCACCGGGACGGTCGTCTCGAAGCCGTACACGTTGTTGCCGGCGGAGTCGCCGACGAGCAGGACGGGGATCCCGGCCTCGTCGAAGATCGCCGCGGTCGCCATGTCGTAGCTGGTGAGCATCGCCCAGCGCTCGCCGCGGTCGGTCATCGCCTGGAGATGGGGGATCCGGATCCGCTTGGGCCCACCGGCCGGCGGAGCCCCTGCGCCGTAGGGCGCGGTCGACTCGGGCGCGGGGCTCGTCGCGGGGTCCTGGCTCATGCCCGCCAGCCTAGGGGCGAGCGTCGTGTCGCGGGGCGCACGGTCGGGGCCCGTCGGGGTCGTGCGGCAGGATGAGGGTCATGAACCGACAGCAGGAGTTCGTCCTCCGCACGATCGAGGAGCGGGACGTCCGGTTCGTCCGGCTCTGGTTCACCGACGTCCTCGGGATGCTCAAGTCGGTGGCGATCGCGCCGGCGGAGCTCGAGAGCGCCTTCTCCGAGGGGATCGGCTTCGACGGCTCGGCGATCGAGGGGTTCGCCCGGATCTACGAGGCGGACATGCTGGCCAAGCCGGACCCGTCGACCTTCCAGGTGCTCCCGTGGCGGGGCGAGCGTCCCGGCACGGCGCGGATGTTCTGCGACATCACCCTCCCCGACGGCTCCCCGAGCCGGTCCGACGCCCGGCACGTGCTGCGGAGGGCCCTCGACCACGCCTCGGACCTGGGGTTCAGCTTCTACACGCACCCGGAGATCGAGTTCTTCCTCCTCCGCCGAGGGGAGCTCGGCGGCCAGCCGGAGCCCATCGACCAGGCGGGCTACTTCGACCACGTCCCCAACGGCACGGGCCACGACTTCCGACGTGCGGCGATCACCATGCTCGAGTCGGTCGGCATCTCCGTCGAGTTCAGCCACCACGAGGGCGCGCCGGGCCAGAACGAGATCGACCTCCGCTTCGCCGACGCCCTCTCGACGGCGGACAACATCATGACCTTCCGCACGGTCGTCAAGGAGGTCGCGCTCGAGCAGGGCATCTATGCGACCTTCATGCCGAAGGTGTTCGCCCAGCACCCCGGATCCGGGATGCACACCCACATGTCCCTCTTCGAGGGGGACCGCAACGCTTTCTACGAGGCCGGCGCGCCCTACCAGCTGAGCAGGACCGGACGGCAGTTCATCGCCGGGCTCCTGCGCCACGGCCGCGAGATCACCGCCGTGACGAACCAGTGGGTCAACTCGTACAAGCGCCTGTGGGGCGGGGGAGAGGCGCCGGCGCACCTGACCTGGGGCCACAACAACAGCTCGGCGATGGTGCGGGTGCCGATGTACAAGCCGAACAAGGACCAGAGCAGTCGCGTCGAGCTGCGCACCATCGACCCGGCGTGCAACCCCTACCTCGCCTTCTCCGTCGTCCTCGCCGCGGGTCTGAAGGGCATCGAGGAGGGCTACGAGCTGCCGCTGGAGACCGAGGACGACGTGTGGAGCCTCACCGAGCGGGAGAGGCGCGCCGCGGGGATCGAGGCCCTGCCCGCGAGCCTCGCCGAGGCGATCTCCGCGATGGAGGACAGCGAGCTGGTCGCGCAGACCCTCGGCGAGCACGTCTTCGAGTTCTTCCTCCGCAACAAGCGCGCGGAGTGGGAGGCGTACCGCCACCAGGTGACCCAGTACGAGCTCGACCGGCTCCTGCCCCAGCTGTGACCGGTGGCAGGCCCGGCGGCCGGAGGAACGACTCGGCCCAGCGCCGCCTGATCCGGCTCGGGTTCACCGACCCGGGCAGGGCCGCGACGCTGCTGGGGGACCCCTCGCTCGAGGGTCTGGGGATCGCGGACACGGGGACGCCGGACCCGGTGACGGGCGCGCTCGCCACGGTCGCCGGCCCGGACCAGGCGCTGCTCGGCCTCGTCCGTCTCGTCGAAGCCGCCCGGGCGGCCGGGGACGACGTCGGCCCACCCCTGGTCGAGGCGCTGCGGGACGACGCGACGGCCCGGGCCCGGCTCCTGGCCGTCCTCGGGTCCTCGACGGCGCTCGTCGACCACCTCGTGGCGCACCCCCGCCAGTGGCGGGAGGCGGTGAC
Organism: Janibacter massiliensis; assembly: GCF_900289115.1. Lineage (GTDB taxonomy): Bacteria > Actinomycetota > Actinomycetes > Actinomycetales > Dermatophilaceae > Janibacter_A > Janibacter_A massiliensis. The sequence goes on from NZ_LT985196.1 coordinate 1,652,637, forward strand.
GGCCTCGCACCGACCGGCCGAGTCCCGCGTGACCGAGCTCGTCGACCTCGTCACCGATCCCGGGTCCCTCGACGGGGAGCCGGCGGACCTCTCGCCGCTCGACGCGCTGCGGATCGGCTACCGCCGTCAGCTCCTGGGGATCGCGGCGATCGACGTCGCCTCCGACGACCCGGTGGCGCTCCTGCCGGACACCGCGGCCGCGCTCGCCGACCTCGCCGGGGCCGCCCTCGAGGCCGCACTGCGCATCGCCCGTGCCGAGGTCGAGGGATCCGACGCGTGCCGGCTGGCGGTCATCGGCATGGGCAAGGCCGGCGGTCGCGAGCTCAACTACGTCTCCGACGTCGACGTCATCTTCGTGGCCGAGCCCGCGGACGGCGTCGAGGAGGACGATGCGCTCGCCGCCGCGACGAAGGTGGCGACCCGCCTCATGCACGCGTGCTCCGCCTCCACCGGCCACGGCACCTTGTGGCCGGTGGACGCCGCGCTGCGTCCCGAGGGCAAGCAGGGGCCGCTCGTGCGGACCGTCGCCAGCCACCGGGCCTACTACGAGCGGTGGGCCAAGACATGGGAGTTCCAGGCGCTGCTCAAGGCCCGACCGATGGCCGGCGACCCGGAGGTCGGGGCGGCCTACCTCGAGGCCGTCACCCCGCTGGTGTGGGAGGCCGCCTCTCGTGAGAACTTCGTCGAGGACGTCCAGGCGATGCGGCGCCGCGTCGAGGAGCACGTCCCGGCGGCCGAGGCATCCCGGCAGATCAAGCTCGGCCCCGGGGGGCTGCGGGACGTCGAGTTCAGCGTCCAGCTCCTCCAGCTCGTCCACGGTCGCTGCGACGAGTCCCTTCGTTCCCGGACGACGCTCGACGGGCTCGCCTCGCTCGGGCGCGGCGGCTACGTCGGTCGAGAGGACGCGCGGACCCTCGACGAGGCCTACCGCTTCCTGCGCACGATCGAGCACCGGGTCCAGCTCCACCGGCTGCGGCGGACCCACCTCATGCCGACGACGGACGACGACCTGCGCCGGCTGGGCCGTTCGCTCGGGCTTCGGGAGGCCCCGGCGGACTCGATCGTCCGCCGTCGCCGGGAGGTCTCGCTGCAGGTCCGCGAGGTCCACCAGCAGATCTTCTACCGCCCTCTCCTGGCCGCGGCCGCGCGGCTGTCGGCCGACGAGGCCAGGCTCTCGCCCGACGCGGCGCTCGAGCGACTGCGGGCCCTGGGGTTCCGTGACCCGAAGGGGTCGATGCGCCACCTCGAGCGGCTCACGGGTGGGGTCTCGCGCACCGCGGCGATCCAGCGCCAGCTCCTGCCGGTCATGCTCGGGTGGTTCGCGGAGGAGGCCGACCCCGACGCCGGCCTGCTCGCCTTCCGGAAGGTGAGCGACGCGCTCGGGTCGACCCCGTGGTACCTGAAGATGCTGCGCGACGAGGGCCGCGCCGCCGAGATCCTCGCCCACACCCTGGGACGCAGCCGGTTCACCGGCGAGATGCTGCTCACCGCGCCGGACGCCGTCCGCATGCTCGGGGAGCCCGACGGGCTGGTCCCGCGCGGCCGGGCCGAGCTGCTGGCGCAGATGCAGACGGCGGCAGGGCGACAGGGGAGCTCCGAGGACGCGATGGACGCCGCCCGGGCCATCCGGCGCCGGGAGCTGTTCCGCATCGCCGTGGCCGACCTCGAGGGGGAGATCGGCATCGACGAGGTGGGCACCGCGCTCACCGATCTGACCTCGGCGCTCGTCGACGTCGCGCTCGACCTCGCGTGCGCGGCCGTGGCGACCGAGCTCGGGCTGGACGGCGGACTCGGCGTCGACGTCCTCGTCGTCGGGATGGGACGCTTCGGTGGCCGGGAGCTCGGGTACGCCTCGGACACCGACGTCGTCTTCGTCCACCGCGCCCACGAGGGCACGGACGAGGGGACGGCGGCCGAGCGGGCGCTCGCGGTCGTGACCCGGCTGCGCCAGCTCACCGAACGCCCGGGGCCCGACCCCGCGATCCAGCTCGACGCCGACCTCCGGCCAGAAGGCCGCAACGGGCCGATGACCCGCTCGCTCGAGGCCTTCCGGCAGTACTACGAGCGCTGGTCGCTGACGTGGGAGGCCCAGGCCCTCGTCCGGGCCACGCCCATGGCCGGGCCCCAGGCGCTCGCCGACGCGCTCGTGGCCCTCATCGACCCGCTCCGGTGGCCGGCGCACGGGCTCAAGCCCGAGCAGGTCCGGGACATCCGGCGTCTCAAGGCCCGCATGGAGGCCGAGCGGCTGCCCCGGGGCGCCGACCGCAAGACCCACTTCAAGCTCGGTGCGGGTGGCCTGTCCGACGTCGAGTGGACGGTGCAGCTGCTCCAGATGGAGCACGCCCACGAGCACCCCGAGCTGCGGACCACGTCGACCACGGCGGCGCTCGACGGCCTCGTCGCGACCGGGCTGCTCTCCGAGGCGGACGCGGGTGTCCTGCGCGAGTCGTGGTGCCTGGCGTCGCGGCTGCGCAACGCCGGGGTGCTCTTCCGTGGCCGCCCGGTCGACGCCGTCCCCTCCAACCTGCTCGACATCGACGGGATGGGGCGGATCATCGGTCTGCAGCCGCAGGCGGGCGAGGAGCTGGGGGACCGCTACCGACGCGCGGCTCGGCACGCGCGGGCCGTCGTCGACCGGATCTTCTACGGCGAGACCTGAGCGCTCGCGTCCACGGACGGGACGGCCGCGGTCACCCGGCGCCGCCCTCCCTAGACTCCCGCCCATGCTGAGCACGACCGACCTTCGTGGCACCACGCTGTCGACCGCGGCCCTGCGTGCCGCGATGCCGCGCGGCGGTCATGACGTCGAGTCGGTCCTCGACGTCGTCCGGCCCATCTGCGACGACGTGCGGGACCGCGGTGCGGACGCCCTCCTCGAGCTCGGCGAGCGCTTCGACGGTGTCCGCCCGCAGCGGTTGCGGGTGCCCGCGAAGGTCCTCACGCTCGCCCTCGAGCGGCTGGACCCGGCGGTCCGTGCGGCCCTCGAGATCTCGATCGAGCGCGCCCGGAAGGTGCACGCCGACCAGCGGCGCACCGACACGACGACCGAGGTCGTGCCGGGCGGCCGGGTGACCGAGCGCTGGGTGCCCGTGGCGCGCGTCGGCCTCTACGTCCCCGGCGGCCGCGCGGTGTACCCCTCGTCCGTCGTGATGAACGTCGTCCCGGCGCAGGCGGCGGGCGTCGGGTCCCTCGTCGTCGTCAGCCCGCCGCAGACGAACGCGGACGCCGCGCTCCACGGGTACCCCCACCCGACGATCCTCGCGGCCTGCGCCCTCCTGGGTGTCGACGAGGTGTACGCGGTCGGTGGGGCGCAGGCGGTCGCAGCCCTGGCCTACGGCTTCACCGACAGCACCGCCGACGACCCGGCGACCGAGGTCCCGCCGGTGGCGCTGGTCACCGGCCCCGGCAACATCTACGTCACCGCGGCGAAGCGACTCCTGCGCGGGGTCGTCGGCATCGACGCCGAGGCCGGCCCGACCGAGATCGCCGTCCTCGCCGATGACACTGCCGACCCCGCCCACGTGGCCGCGGACCTCGTGAGCCAGGCCGAGCACGACCCCGACGCGGCGTCGGTGCTCGTCACCCCGAGCGAGGCGCTCGCCGAGGCCGTGCGCGCCGAGACCGCCCGCCGCGCCGCCGCCACGAAGCACTCCGAGCGAGTGACCACGGCGCTGTCCGGAGCGCAGTCGGGCATCGTCCTCGTCGACGACCTCGACGCCGGCGTCCGGGTCGTCGACGCCTACGCCGCCGAGCACCTCGAGGTCATCACGGCCGACGCGGCCGCGGTCGCGGCGCGGGTCCGCAACGCGGGCGCGATCTTCGTCGGTGCCCACTCGCCCGTGAGCCTGGGCGACTACGCCGCCGGGTCGAACCACGTGCTCCCGACCGCCGGCTCGGCCCGGTTCGCGAGCGGGTTGTCGGTCCAGTCGTTCCTGCGCGGGATCCACGTCGTCGAGTACGACGCCGCGGCGCTCGCGGAGGTCGCCCCGCACGTCGTCGCCCTCGCCGACTCCGAGGACCTGCCCGCCCACGGCGAGGCCGTCCGCGCCCGGACGGGGGAGGACGGGTGAGCGCCGCCGCGGAGATCGGGCGGCTGCTGCGCGAGGACCTGCGCGGCCGCACCGCGTACGGCGCCCCGCAGCTGGAGGTCCCCGTCCGGCTCAACACGAACGAGAGCAGCTATCCGGTCCCGCACGAGGTGGTCGAGGCGATCGTCACCGCGGTCCGCGACATCGCCCGGGATCTCAACCGATACCCGGACCGGGACTTCGTCGCGCTGCGCGACGATCTCGCCGCCTACCTGTCGGCCGAGGGGACGCCGGTGCGCGCCGACCAGGTGTGGGCGGGCAACGGCTCGAACGAGGTCCTCCTCCACCTCCTCCAGGCGTTCGGCGGGCCGGGCCGGGTGGCGCTCGGGTTCACGCCCGCGTACTCGATGCACCCGATCATCACGACGACGACGGGCACGACGTGGGTCGACGGGATGCGCGGGGTCGCCAGCGACGGTTCGCCGACCGAGACCCCCTTCGACCTCACCGCCGAGGCCGCCGTCGAGCAGGTCCGGCGCCACCGGCCCTCGGTCGTCTTCCTCTGCTCACCGAACAACCCGACGGGCACGGCGCTGGAGCCCGACGTCATCGAGGCCGTCCACGACGCCGCCCCCGACGCCGTGGTCGTCGTCGACGAGGCCTACGCGGAGTTCCGACGACCCGGTCGGCCCAGCGCGCTCGAGCTCCTCCAGGGACGGCCCCGGCTCGTCGTCACGCGGACGATGAGCAAGGCCTTCGCGCTCGCCGGCGCACGCCTGGGGTACCTCGCCGCCGACCCGGCGCTGGTCGAGGCGCTGCTCCTGGTCCGCATGCCGTACCACCTCTCGTCGCCGACCCAGGCGGTCGCCCGCGCCGCGCTCGCGCACGCCCCGCGGATGCTCGCGACCGTCGAAGCGATCAAGGCCGAGCGGGACCGGATCCTGCAGTCCCTGCCGGGCCTGGGGTTCGCACCCGTCCGGAGCGACGCCAACTTCGTCCTCTTCGGCGGCGTCCGTGACGCGGCCGCGACGTGGCAGGCTCTCCTCGACGCGGGTGTGCTCGTCCGGGACGTGGGCATCGCCCACCACCTCCGGGTGACGGCGGGCACCCCCGCCGAGACGACGCGGTTCCTCGACGCGCTCGCCGCCCTCCCCGCCGACCACCGCGGCGGACCGACCCGAACGGAGCTCCCGTCATGACCGCCAGCCCGGGCAGCCGCACGGCGACCGTCACCCGCACCACGTCCGAGAGCTCCGTGGAGGTCCGCGTCGACCTCGACGGCACCGGCCATGGGGAGGTCTCGACCGGCATCCCGTTCTACGACCACATGCTCCTGTCGCTGGCGAAGCACTCGCTCATCGACCTCGTCGTCCGGGCCGACGGGGACACCCACGTCGACGCGCACCACACGGTCGAGGACGTCGCGATCGTCCTCGGCCAGGCCGTCCGGCAGGCCCTCGGCAGCAAGGCGGGGATCCGTCGCTTCGGCGATGCGACCGTCCCGCTCGACGAGGCGCTCTGCCTCGCCGTCGTCGACGTCGCCGGCCGTCCGTACGTCGTCCACGAGGGCGAGCCCGCGGGCCAGGAGCACGTCATCGTCGGCGGGAGCTTCGTCGGCTCGCTCACCCGTCACGTGCTCGAGTCGTTCGCGTTCAACGCGCAGATCGCGCTGCACGTGCGGGTCCTCGCCGGCCGCGACCCGCACCACGTCATCGAGGCCCAGTTCAAGGCGCTCGCCCGTGCCCTGCGTGCGGCGATCGAGCCCGATCCGCGGGTCGAGGGCATCCCGAGCGCCAAGGGAGCGCTCTGAGATGACGGCGTCCCCCCACGGCATGCTCCTCGTCCGGGGGGCTCCCGACGCCGCGACGGCGTGGGCCCGTCGCGGTCTGTCGGCGACCCGGGTCGAGCGGCTCGGCGACTGGTGCGGCCTCGTCCCGGCGGAGGCCTCGACCCGCACCGAGCCGCCGTACGACGACCCCATGGTCGCCCTCGTCTCCCGGCCGCTGGCGGCCGACCTGCGCCCGGGCCTGGGGTTCTTCGCCACCGGCGACCGGTCGGTCGTCACGCTCCGCGCGGGCGGGCTGCACCCCGGCGCGCGCTGGCTGGTGCGGGTGGTCGGTGCCGGCCTCGTGCAGACACCTCGCCTCCGGCGGCTCCGCCCGGGGGACCTCCTCGCGCACGCCACGGGCGACAGCGCGCCCGTCCTCGCCGCGCTGCGGGACGAGGACGCCTCGCCGCTGGCCTGGCTCGCGGGGCTCGTCGGCGCGCTCGGCCTGCCGGGCGCCGAGCTCCTCACCGCCGGGGCTGGCCCGGCCGCCGTCCACGTCGAGCCCGAGCCCGGTCGCGCGTCACGCTTCACCACCGCGATCGCCGGAGCCGTCGAGCGCCGGACGGGGGCCGGGGCTCGTGCCTGACGTCGTCGTCCTCGACCACGGCAGCGGCAACGTCCGCTCGGCCGTCCGCGCCCTCGAGCACGTCGGGGCGCGCGTCGAGCTCACCGCCGACCGGGACGCCGTCCTGCGGTGCGACGGTCTCCTCGTGCCCGGCGTCGGGAACTTCCACGCGTGCGCCGCGGGGCTCGCTGCCGTCGACGGTCCGCGCCTCATCGACCGGCGACTCCTCACCGCCGCGCCGGTCCTGGGGATCTGCGTCGGGATGCAGGTGATGTTCGAGGACTCCGACGAGCCCGCTGCGACACCGGAGGCCGGGACCGGGCAGTGGCCGGGGCGGGTGCGCCGCCTCGCCGCCGACGTCGTCCCGCACATGGGGTGGAGCCACGTCCGCGTCCCCGACGGCAGCGTCCTCTTCGACGGGGTCGCCGACGAGCGGTTCTACTTCGTCCACTCCTATGCGGCGACGTCGTGGGACCTGGCCCCGCCGAGCGGCGCGATGGCCGCACGGGCGCCGCGGGTGACGTGGGCGCACCACGGGGGAAACTTCGTCGCCGCCGTCGAGAACGGTCCGCTGTCCGCCACGCAGTTCCACCCCGAGAAGTCGGGCGAGGCCGGGCTGCGCCTGCTGGAGAACTGGGTGAGGTCCCTGTGAGCACCGACGTCCTCGAGCTGCTGCCCGCGGTCGACATCGTCGACGGTCGGGCGGTCCAGCTCGTCCAAGGGGTCTCCGGCAGCGGCGGGGAGTTCGGCGACCCGGTCGAGGCCGCCCTGCGCTGGCAGGAGCAGGGGGCGCGGTGGCTGCACCTCGTCGACCTCGACGCCGCGTTCGGCCGGGGCAGCAACGCGCAGGTCGTCGCCGAGATCGTCGGGCGGCTCGACCTCGCCGTCGAGCTCACCGGGGGCATCCGTGACGACGCGAGCCTCGAGCGCGCGCTCGGCACCGGGTGTGCCCGCGTGAACATCGGGACCGCGGCGATCGAGCACCCGGAGTGGACCACCCGGGCGATCGCCGAGCACGGTGACCGGATCGCCGTCGCCCTCGACGTGCGGGGCCGGTCCCTGGCCGCGCGCGGCTGGACCGAGGACGCCGGCGACCTCGATGCGGTGCTCGACCGACTCGAGGCCGCGGGCTGCCCGCGCTACGTCGTCACGGACGTCCGCAAGGACGGGATGCTGCAGGGCCCGAACCTCGACCTGCTGCGCGAGCTGTGCGGCCGGACCGACGCCCCGGTCGTCGCCTCCGGCGGGGTGTCGAGCCTGGCCGACCTCGCGGCCCTGCGCGAGCTCGTCCCGCTCGGGGTCGAGGGCGCGATCATCGGCTCCGCGCTCTACCGCGAGGCGTTCACGCTGACCGAGGCGCTCGAGACCGCCGGACGGCCATGACCGGGCGTGACTCCGGTGGCGTGCCGTGGGCGGGGCGCGAGCTGCCGGGCAGCGGGCTCGAGCACGACACCGGGGCGGCCGATCCAGCCGTCCGCGGGGCGCTCGCGGCCGGGGACGTCGACGCGCTCGCGGCGGTCCTGCCGGGCGCGCGTCTGCTCGTCCCGGTCGTCGCGGCGGCGGCCGAGGTCGACGAGAACGGCGCGGACAAGGTGAGCGAGATGGCAGCCGTGACCCTCGTCGCGCCCGACGGGCGGCGCGCTCTGCCCGCCTTCACCGGCACCGACGCCCTCGCCGCGTGGGACCCCTCGGCCCGGCCCGTCCCCGTCACCGCGCAGCGGGCGGCGCAGGCGGCGCTCGGTGAGGGCTGCGAGCTCCTCGTCCTCGACCCGGCGGGGCCGACGGCCCGGGAGCTGCCCGGCTCCCTCGTGTGGGCGCTCGCCGACGGCCGGGAGTGGATGGACCCCGCCGTCGACGAGCACGTCCGCACCACCGTCGCGGCCTGCCTCGCGGACGTCCCGCAGGTCCGGACCCACCACCTGGAGCCGACGGGGTCCGGCACGCTCCGGCTGGTCCTCGAGCTGGTCCCGGGGCTCGACGCCGACACCGTGTCACGGATCGTCGGCGAAACGGGGGAGCAGATCGCCGCGGACGACGGGGTGCGCCGTCGCGTGGACGGGATCGCGGTCGCGCTGCGCTGACGGGTGGCCCGGGGACCCCGGTGTCGATCCGCCGACGACGTGCCCCACGATGGCCTGATGGACCTGCGCCCGTACCGCGACGTGCTCGCCATCCCGCGCGTCCGGCAGGCGCTCCTGCTCGGTGTGCTCGTCCGGACGCCGATCGCCGCGAGCTTCATCGTCCTCACCCTCCACGTCGTCACGGCCCTGCACCGCACCTACGGCGAGGCGGGGGTCGTCACGGCGGCGTCGACGATCGCCGTCGCGGTCGCCGGGCCGTGGCGCGGACGGATCGTCGATCGTCGCGGCCTCCGGCGGGCGTTCGTGCCCTCGCTCGTCGTCACCGCCCTCGTGTGGGCGGTCGCCCCGTTCCTGGGCTTCCTCCCGCTCATCGCGCTCGTCGTCCTGGCGGGCCTGTTCCAGATCCCCGTGTGGGGTGTGATCCGCCAGATGATCCTCCATGCGGCGCCCGCCGAGCGTCATCGTTCGGCGCTCTCGCTGGACAGCATCGCGACGGAGATCGCCTTCATGGTCGGGCCGGCCGTCGGCGTCCTCGCCGCGACCAGATGGGACACACGGGTCGTGCTGCTCGTCGTCATGGGTCTCGTCGTGCTCGGCGGGGCGCTCATCGCGCTCGTCGACCCGCCGCTGGCGCACGAGGACGAGGAGGGCGCGCAGGTGGCCACCCGCGAATGGCTCGGACCCGCCGCGGCGGCGGTCCTGGCGATGACCATCGGGACGACCCTCATCCTCTCGGGCACCGACGTCTCGGTCGTCGCCCTGATGAAGGACGCGATCGGCGACCCGGACGGCACGGCCCTGGTCATGGCGCTGTGGGCTGGCGGATCGCTCGTCGGTGGGCTGTTGTACGGGGCGATCAACCGTCCCGCGCCGGCGGCGGCCGTCCTCGCGGGCCTGGGCCTGCTCACCCTCCCCGTCGGTCTGGCGAGGACGACCACCCAGGCGGCGTGGCTCGTCATCGGTTGCGGGCTGCTCTGCGCACCGATGCTGACGATCACCGCCGAGAAGCTCGCCGCGATCGTCCCCGCCCGGGCGCGAGGCGAGGCGATGGGGTGGCACGGCTCCGCCATCACCTCGGGCAGCGCGGTCGGAGCACCCCTCGCTGGCGTCGCGATCGACCACGTCGCCCCGGCCGCGGGGTTCGTCGCCGTGGGAGCCTCGGGGGTGCTCGTCGCGCTCCTCGCCTCGGCCGCGATGAGGGCCGGGCGTCGCCGGGCGGTGTGATTTCCGCGGGGGGAGGCGCGGCTGGTACGGTGGCGCAACCGGCCGGACCATGCAGTCCCGCTCGGACGCCCCGATGGGGTGCCCCGGGGGTCCGGTGCCAAGCGAGACGTCACCGTCTCCACCCGCGTCGATCACGATCGCCGGGTCACAGGTCCGATGTCGGGCATCCCGTGCTCGATATCTCGTCCGTGTCTGGTGACGGTCTCTCGTGGCATCGAGAGGCCGTTTTTCAGTTCTCGGACGAAGGAGCATCACATCAGCGAGCCACGGATCAACGACCGCATCCGGGTCCCCGAGGTGCGGTTGGTCGGCCCCAACGGCGAGCAGGTCGGCATCGTGCGCGTCGAGGACGCCCTGCGCCTGGCGGCGGAGGCGGATCTCGACCTCGTCGAGGTCGCCCCGATGGCCAAGCCTCCCGTCGCCAAGCTCATGGACTTCGGGAAGTTCAAGTACGAGGCCGCGATGAAGGCCCGCGAGTCCCGGAAGAACCAGGTCAACACGGTCATCAAGGAGATCAAGCTCCGACCGAAGATCGACACGCACGACTACGAGACGAAGAAGGGCCACGTCGTCCGCTTCCTCAGCGCCGGCGACAAGGTGAAGGTCACGATCATGTTCCGGGGACGCGAGCAGTCCCGGCCCGAGCTTGGTTTCCGCCTCCTGCAGAAGCTCGCCGAGGACGTCGCGGAGCTCGGCTTCGTCGAGTCCCAGCCGAAGCAGGACGGCCGGAACATGGTGATGGTCCTCGGCCCGACGAAGAAGAAGTCCGAGGCCCGCGCCGACAAGCGCCGCGCGGACAAGGCGTCGGCGGAGACCGCGGCCGAGGCCGCACCGCAGGAGCCGGCGCAGGGCTGATCCCGCGCCACCCGACCACTGCACGATCCCAGAGAAGGAGTTCGGCCATGCCGAAGAACAAGACGCACAGCGGCGCCAAGAAGCGCTTCCGCATCACCGGCAGCGGCAAGATCATGCGCCAGCGCGCCAACCACGTCCACAAGTTCCACGAGAAGACGCCGCAGCACGCCCGTCGCCTCGCGAACGACGTCGAGCTCGCCCCGGCCGACGTCAAGAAGGTCAAGAAGCTTCTCGGCAAGTGATTGCCCGGCCCGGCGCCTGCCGCCGGGCCCCCACGAACCCCACGACACACAAGGAGAACTCACGTGGCACGCGTGAAGCGGGCAGTCAACGCCCAGAAGAAGCGCCGGGTCGTCCTGGAGCAGGCCAGCGGGTACCGCGGCCAGCGCAGTCGGCTCTACCGCAAGGCCAAGGAGCAGGTCACCCACTCCCTCGGGTACGCCTACCGTGACCGCCGCGCCCGCAAGGGAGACTTCCGCAAGCTGTGGATCCAGCGGATCAACGCCGGCGCTCGGGCGAACGGCATGACCTACAACCGGTTCATCCAGGGCCTCAAGGCCGCCGAGATCGAGGTCGACCGCCGGATGCTCGCCGAGCTCGCGGTCAACGACGAGGCCGCGTTCGCAGCGCTCGTCGAGATCGCCCGCGCGAACGTGCCTGCCCAGGCGCCGACCGCCGACGACGCCGCCTGATCATCGCTTGCCGACGACGCCGGGAGAGCCCGTGCTGACCAATCCCCGAGCCGATCGGGTGCGGTCCGTGCGTGGGCTCTCCCGGCGTCAGTCGCGTGAGCGGTCCGGGTTGTTCGTCGCCGACGGCCCGCAGTCGGTCCGCGAGGCGGTGCGCCACGCACCTGGGGCCGTGCGTGACCTCTACGTCACCCCGGCCGCGCGCGAGCGGCACGCCGACATCGTCACGGCGGCGCGGGCTGCGGACATCGAGCTCCGAGAGTGCAGCGAGGAGGTTCTCGCTGCGATGTCGGGGACCGATGCGCCGCAGGGCCTGCTCGCGGTGTGCGCCGTCGATCGCCCTCGGCTGGCGGACGTGCTCGCGCGACGCCCTCGCCTGCTCGTCGTCCTCGTCCACGTCCGCGATCCGGGGAACGCCGGAACCGTCATCCGCGCCGCGGACGCCGCCGGCGCCGATGCGGTGCTGGTCACGACCGAGTCGGTCGACGTGCACGCCCCGAAGGTGGTCCGGTCGACGGCGGGCTCGAGCTTTCACCTGCCGATCGTCACGGGACTCGAGCCGGCCGCGCTGCTCGCCGAGCTGGCGGCGGCCGGGGTCCGCACGTACGCCGCGGACGGGCGCGGGGAGGTGACCGTCGACGAGGTCGACCTGACCGTCCCGCATGCGTGGGTCATGGGGAACGAGGCGTGGGGACTGACGGACCGGGTGCGGGAGGCGTGCGACGAGGTCGTCCGGGTGCCGATCCACGGGCTCGCGGAATCGCTCAACCTCGCGATGGCGGCGACGGTGTGCCTGTACTCGTCGGCGCGGGTGGAACGCCCCACGGGGCAGTCATGACCGGTCCCGACGGGGTCGAGGTCCGGCCCAACGCGCCCGACCTCACCATGGACGAGGCCGAGCGCGCGGCGGCATCGCTGCCGGACGGGCTCCTCGTCGTGCAGCGGGGCGGGCGGACCGTCAGCGTCAACGCCCGTGCGGCTGACGTCCTCCGCCGCCGACCCGAGGACCTCGTCGGGCGCCTGGTGCTCGACGTGCTCGACCTGCGGACCGCAGAGGGCACCTCCTACTGGTCGTCCCCGGACCCGTGGTCGGTCGTGCGCTCGGTCACCGGCCACCGGGAGCGGCTGCTCGTGCTGGGGACGACCCAGGTCCTCGTCACGGCACGGTATGTCCGCCGGCCGGGGGAGACGGAGGTCGCCACCGTGCTCCTGGGCTTGCGCGACGCCCACGAGCGGCTCCGGGTCGAACGGGAACGCGCGTTCCTGCTCGCCGCGACCGCGCACGAGCTGCGGACCCCGCTGGCGAGCGTGCGCGGCTTCAGCGGCCATCTGGTCCAGCACTGGGACGAGCTGGGGGAGGATGAGCGGATCGCGCTGCTGCGCACGATCGAGGCAGAGGCCGACCACGTCTCCCGCCTGGTCGAGGATCTGCTCCACGCGTCGGCGTCCGGCGCGGCCGCCCTGCCGGCGCGGCCGAGGGACGTACCCCTGTCCGCCATCCTCCCCTGTCATCGGGACTCCCTGCGCACCCGCGCGCGCCTCGGCGCGCACGACGTCGTCCTCGCGGATCCCGGCGACCTCGCCGTCCGGGCCGATCCGGACCGGCTCAACCAGATCCTCACCAACGTCCTGTCGAACGCCGTACGGCACGGTGCGCCACCGATCCACGTGACCGCGTGGGCCGATGGCGACGAGGTGGTCATCGAGGTCCGCGACCACGGCCCGGGGATCACGCCGGAGCACGCCCGGCTGGCGTTCGTACGACAGTGGCGCGCGGGGCCGTACGCGGGCGCCGGCATCGGGTTGCACCTCACCCAGGCGCTCGTCGCGGCCCACGGGGGCAGCGTGGAGTTCGTCCCGGTCGACGGCCCCGGCGCTGCCGTGCAGGTTCGCCTGCCGAGGTCCTGAGAGACCAGGGGGCGGGGTTCCGTCGTCCACAGGCCGTCCTGCGAGGGGTGGGTTGTCCACAGGTGGGGTTGGGTGGCGGAGTGCTGTCGGCGGTCGAACGTATGTTCGTCTTACGGCGATCGCACCGGTGACTGGTCACGCGCAGGGGGTTCCTGCGGGTGGGTTGTGTGGTGCGGTGCACGCGGGCCTGGACGAGCTGGAGCGGGCGTTGGACGCGCTGGCGGGTGTGTCGGGGGTGGGTGCGGGNCCGACCACCTCCACGACAAGACCGCCGCGACCGTGCTGGTCACCACCCGCCTGAGCGACCTGCAGGACGAGACGACCGCGGTGGCATCCACCCCGACCGGGCACACCCTCACCGCCGGCGAGGCCCGCCGGGTCGCCTGCGGCGCCGGGATCATCCCCGCCGTCCTCGGTGGGGACTCCCAGCCGATCGACCTGGGCCGCCAGAACCGGTTCTTCACCATCACCCAGCGCGCCGCCCTCGCCCTCACCTACGACACCTGCGCCGCACATGGGTGCGACATCCCGTTCGCGTGGACCGAGACCCACCACCTGCACGCCTGGCGCGACGGCGGACGCACCGACCTGACCAACGCCGTCCCCCTGTGCGGCCACCACCACCGAGCGCTCGACCGCGGCTACACCCACACGATCCGAAGAGAGGGCAGACGCGTGGTCATCCAGCTCGCACGGCCCCGGACGTAACGGTTCCACCGGGCATGGACGCCTCGCCCGCCGGGGAGGTCTGCCGGCACCGGGGGCACAGGCCCCACCACGTCACCTCGGCCTCGTCGAGCGCGTACCCGTGCTCGTCCGAAGGGGTCAGGCACGGTCGGTGGTCGACCGCACAGTCGACGTCCTCGACCGCACCGCACGACCGGCAGGCGACGTGGTGGTGGTTGTCGCCGACGCGCAGCTCATAGCGGGTGGGGGAGCCCGCCGGCTCGATCCGGCGGACGAGTCCGGCCTCCGTCAGCGCGGCGAGCACGTCGTAGACCGCCTGGGTCGAGACCTTCCCGACGGCCGCACGGGTCGCGGCGGCGACGGTCTCGACGTCCGCGTGCGGGTGCTCGGCAAGAGCGGCGAGGACGCCGAGTCGCGGGGCCGTGACCCGCAGGCCTCGTTCGCGCAGCGCCGTCTTTGCATTCATGGGGGACCACCGTCCCAACTTTTCTGGAACGAGTCAAGAAACGGCCGGCCGCCGGTGGCGCTGGACGTCCGGACCGCCGGTAGGACCAGCCTCATAGACTCGCGGCGATGTCTGCTCCCAACAAGAACCACGACCCGGTCGAGGTCGCCGCGCTCGCCCCCGCCGCGATCGAGGCAGCTGTCGACGACGCGCTCGCCGCGATCGCGGCTGCCGACTCCCTCGACGAGCTCAAGCGGCTACGCCCTGCCCACCAGGGCGACCGTTCGCCGCTCGCCCTGGCCAACCGCGAGATCGGCGCGCTGCCGCCGAGCGCGAAGGCCGACGCCGGCAAGCGGGTCGGTCAGGCCCGCGGTCGCGTCGGGCAGGCGTTCGCGGACCGCCAGACGCAGCTGGAGGCCGAGCGGGACGCACGCATCCTCGTCGAGGAGGCCCAGGACGTCACCGCCCGCGTGGCGCGTCGGCCCGTGGGGCGCCGGCACCCGATCGAGCTGATGAGCGAGCGGATCGCCGACCTCTTCGTCGGCATGGGCTGGGAGATCGCCGAGGGGCCCGAGGTCGAGGCCGAGTGGTTCAACTTCGACGCCCTCAACTTCGACGCGGACCACCCGGCCCGGCAGATGCAGGACACCTTCTACCTCGAGCCCAGCGACGGCGGCCTCGTCATGCGGACCCACACCTCGCCGGTGCAGGCGCGCGCGATGCTCGAGCGCGGGGTCCCGATCTACATCGCCGCCATCGGACGGGTGTTCCGCACCGACGAGCTCGACGCGACCCACATGCCCGCGTTCCACCAGGTCGAGGGACTCGCGGTCGACGAGGGGATCACCATGGCCCATCTCAAGGGCACCCTCGACCGGCTCGCCACCGAGCTCTTCGGCGAGGGCATCACGACCCGCTTGCGCCCCTCCTACTTCCCGTTCACCGAGCCGAGCGCCGAGATGGACCTGCGCTGCTTCGTCTGCCGCGGCGCCGACGCCGACTGCCGCACCTGCAAGGGCACCGGCTGGATCGAGTGGGGCGGCTGCGGGATGGTCAACCGCAACGTCCTCACGGCCGTCGGCGTCGATGCCGACCGGTACACGGGGTTCGCCTTCGGCATGGGCATCGACCGCGCGCTGATGTTCCGGACCGGGGTGTCCGACATGCGCGACATGATCGAGGGAGACGTGCGCTTCGACGCGCAGTTCGGGATGGAGATCTGATGCGGGTGCCCGTCGAGTGGCTGTCCCAGGACGTCGAGGTCCCGGCGGGGACGACCGGCGAGGAGGTCGCGGCGGCGCTGGTGCGCGTCGGTCTCGAGGAGGAGGGGCTGCACGGCGGCGGCGTCACCGGCCCCCTCGTCGTCGGTCGGGTCCTCACGCGCGAGCCGGAGCCGCAGAAGAACGGCAAGACGATCAACTGGTGCACGGTCGACGTCGGTGGCGCGAACGGCACGGGGGAGCCCCAGGGCATCGTCTGCGGTGCCCACAACTTCGACGTCGGCGACCTCGTCGTCGTCATCCTCCCCGGTGGGGTGCTGCCCGGGGGGTTCGAGATCTCCGCGCGCAAGACGTACGGCCACGTCTCCGCCGGGATGATCTGCTCGGCCGTGGAGCTCGGGATCGGCGACGATCACGACGGGATCCTCGTCCTCACGGGCCGGCCGGACGCCGACGAGCTCACCCCGGGGCAGGACGCGATCCCGCTGCTGGGCCTCGACCGCGAGACGGTCGAGATCAACGTCACCCCGGACCGCGGGTATTGCTTCTCCATGCGCGGCGTCGCGCGCGAGTACTCCCACGCGACCGGTGCCCGGTTCACCGACCCTGCGGCCGGTCCGGCGGGACGGGCGCCCGCGGCGAACGACGCCGGTCACCCGGTCCGGCTCGAGGACGAGGCCCCGATCCGGGGGCGCGCCGGCTGCGACCGGTACGTCGCGCGGGTCGTCCGGGGGGTCGACGTCTCCGCACCCACCCCGGCGTGGATGGCGACGCGGCTCACCGAGGCCGGCATGCGGCCGATCTCCCTGCCCGTCGACGTGACGAACTACGTCATGCTCGCGCTCGGACAGCCGCTGCACGCGTTCGACCTCGGCACCGTCGACGGTCCGATCGTCGTCCGCCGCGCCCGCGCCGACGAACGGATCACGACCCTCGACGACGTCGAGCGGACCCTCTCCGCCGAAGACCTCGTCATCACGGAGGGCGGGGAGCGGCCGCTCGCGATCGCCGGGGTCATGGGCGGCGCCGACAGCGAGATCGGCCCGGACACCCGAGACGTCCTCATCGAAGCCGCCCACTTCGACCCCGTGAGCATCGCCCGGTCCGCGCGGCGCCACCGGTTGCCGTCCGAGGCATCGCGCCGCTTCGAGCGCGGCGTGGACCCGCAGCTGCCGCCCGCGGCGGCCCAGCTCGCGGTCGAGCTCCTGACCGAGCACGGCGGCGGTACCGCCGATCCCGGGGTGACCGACGTCGGCACCCCGGCCGCCCCGGCCGTGATCGAGCTGCCGCTCGACATGCCGAGCCGGATCGTCGGGGTCGACTATCCCGCGGCCTCCGTCGAGCGTGTCCTCACGGCCATCGGCGCGACGGTCGAGGACCGCGGTGACGGCAGCCTCCGGGTGACCCCGCCGACGTGGCGCCCCGACCTCACGACCGGCGAGGACCTCGTCGAGGAGGTCGCCCGGATCGAGGGATACGACGCGATCCCCTCGCTCCTGCCCACCCCTCCCGGCGGCAGCGGGCTCACGCATCGCCAGCGCGTGCGGCGCATCGTGGCCGACCTCCTCGCCGCCCAGGGCCTGAGCGAGGTGTGGGCCGCGCCGTTCGTGGGCGACGCCCAGCACGCGGCACTCGGCCTCGACCCGGCAGCCGAGGCGGCCGCCACCGTCCGGGTCGCCAACCCCCTGTCCGCGGAACAGCCGCTGCTGCGCACCCGGGTCCTGACGACGATGGTCGAGGCCCTGCGCCGGAACATCGCGCGCGGGACGACCGACCTTGGGTTGTTCGAGATCGGTCTCGTCGTCCAGCTGGACGGGGACCAGCGGCCCGCGCCGACCGTGGATGTCGGCGTGCGGCCCGGGGACGACGTCCTCGCCGCCATCCATTCGGCGGTTCCGCACCAGCCGCGTCACCTCGGCCTCCTGCTCGCCGGCGACCGTGACCGCGCGGGCTGGTGGGGCCCGGGGCGTCCGGCGGACCTCGGTGACGTCCTCGAGCTGGTGGACGCGGTGGGGGAGGCGCTGGCGGTCGAGCTCACGGTCAGCGCGGCCGACGCCGCTCCGTTCCACCCGGGGCGGTGCGCCCGGATCGCCCTTGCCGACGGGACCCTCGTCGGGCACGTCGGTGAGCTCCATCCGAAGGTCACGGCATCGACCGGCCTTCCGGCGCGCACGGTCGGTGGTGAGCTCGACCTCGACGTCCTCACGACCGCGAGCGGCCAGCCGGTCCGCGCTCGCACGTTGTCGACCCACCCGCCCGCGCGCACCGACGTCGCGCTCGTCGTCGGCGAGGATGTCGCGGCGGCGGCGGTCGAGGCGGCGCTGCGGCAGGGTGCGGGCGATCTGCTCGAGGACGTCGCCCTCTTCGACGTCTACCGCGGCGACCAGGTCGGCCCCGGTCAGAAGTCGCTTGCCTACCGCCTCACCTTCCGCGCCGACCGGACCCTGAAGACCGAGGAGGTCAGCGACCTGCGTGACGCGGCGGTCGCCCGGGCCGCGGCCGCGGTGGGGGCGCAGCAGCGCGCCTGAACGGTCAGCGCAGCGCGTGCCGGGTGGCCCGCACCGCGGTGTCGACGACCCCCTCGAGGGGCCCGCGCGCGAAAGGGCCGGTCGGCACCGCGGTACGCCAGAGGGTGGGCAGCACGAACGCGAGGACCAGGAGCCCGGCGAGGAAGGGCCAGCTGTCGTCGAGCGACCCGGGCGGGAGGGTGGACAGGTACCAGACCATCGCGGCGATCTGGACGGCGTACAGCGTGAGGGTCATCGCGCCGACCGCGTCGAGCCGGGCGAGGACCACGGCCGGGATGACGGGCGCGCACGCCCGGCAGACGAGGAGCACCGCCAGGGCGAGGCAGGTCGTCAGCGCCGTCTCGGCGTACGTGCCGGAGTACGGCGAGGCGTCGATGCGGTTCACGTGGCTCAGCACGGCCAGGGTCGCGGCCGACGCCACGAGGACGGACGCGCCGCCGATCTCGAGCATGGGACGGCGCCTCGACCGGAGAGCCCGGACCGCGAGCGCGCCGACGAGGCCCCAGAGCACCATCGACGCCACCCGGTACGGGTGGCCGACGACGAGGAGCTCGTACCACCAGCCGGGCGACCCCAAGGACGTCAACGTCGCCCCATGGGCCCGCGTGAGGGCCGGGGTCGCTACGGCGAGGGCGATGACCAGGGCAGCGAGGGCGCCCGACGGCAGGCGGGTCAGGGCCGCCAGGATCGCCATCGCGATCCCCAGGGGGACGAGGACGATGACGACCTGGTGGTCGGGAAGATCGAGGAGGACCCCGAGCCCGATGACGAGGGCCGCGCGCACGAGGGCCCCGGCGACGTGCGGCAGCGGGCGGGTTCGCGCATCCGACGCGCGCCACGACAGCTCGGCGCCGACGCCCGCGAGCATGGCGAACAGCGCCGCCGTGAGCCATTCGGTCGCCTGGAGGGGGACTGCCACCGGTCCGCCGGGGGCGAGGTGCGCGATGAGCATCGACACGACGGCCACCGCCCGTGCGAGGTCGACGCCCCGGTCACGGGCGGCAGGTGGGAGGACCTCGATCGTCACCGGGACACGGTAGACCGGGCCGGGACCGCGGGGAGAGCGAATCCACGCCGACCCGATCTGTATAGGCTTGCATCGTCATGCATGACTGCGCACCCGGTCGAGGAAGGGCCGGGCGAGGAGAGGAGGAGCTGGTGAGCCCACGCATCGCCGTCGTCGGCGCGAGCGGGTACGCCGGGGGTGAGGCGGTCCGTCTCGTCACCGCGCACCCCGACCTCGAGCTCGGCGCCGTCACCGCCGGGGGGAACGCCGGCCGTCGCCTCGGCGAGATCCACCCGCACCTGCGCGCCGTCGCCGACGTCGTCCTCGAGGAGACGACGCCCGAGGTCCTCGTCGGCCACGACGCCGTCATCCTCGCCCTCCCGCACGGCCACTCGGCCGCGCTCGCGGCAGCCCTGCCTGACGAGACCGTCGTCGTCGACTGCGGTGCCGACCACCGCCTTGCGGACGCCGCGGCCTGGGACGCCTTCTACGACACCCCGCACGCGGGGACCTGGCCCTACGGGCTGCCCGAGCTCGCCCTCGCGGACGGGGCACGGGGTCGCGACGCGCTCGCCGGTGCGACCCGGATCGCCGTCCCCGGGTGCTACCCGACGGCGGTCACCCTGGCCCTCGCGCCGGGCCTCGCGGCCGGCGTCATCGCGCCCGAGGACGTCGTCGTCGTCGCTGCGAGCGGCACCTCCGGCGCCGGCAAGGGACTCAAGCCGCACCTCCTCGGCGCGGAGGTCATGGGCGCGATGTCGCCCTACGGCGTCGGCGGGGTGCACCGCCACACCCCCGAGATCGAGCAGAACCTCACCCGAGCGGCGGGCGCGCCCGTCACCGTGTCATTCACCCCGACCCTCGCTCCGATGAGCCGCGGGATCCTCGCGACGTGCACCGCCCGGATCGCGCCCGGCGCGGACGCCGCCGCCGTGCGCAAGGCGTGGGCCGCCGCCTACGCGGACGAACCCTTCGTCGAGCTCCTGCCGGAGGGCGCGTGGCCCCGCACGAGCGACGTCCTCGGGGCGAATCTCGCCCTCGTGCAGGTCGTCGTCGACGACCGGGTGGGCCGGGTCGTCGCGGTCGCCGCGATCGACAACCTCACCAAGGGCACGGCGGGCGCCGCCGTGCAGTGCATCAACCTCGCGCTCGGCCTCCCCGAGCGCGCGGGGCTGCCGACGATCGGAGTCGCCCCATGACCTCCTCCGGCATCACCGCGCCCGCCGGTTTCCGCGCCGCCGGCGTCGCCGCCGGCCTCAAGGCGAGCGGGTCTCCCGACGTCGCCCTCGTCGTGAACGACGGGCCTGACCGGGTCGCGGCGGTCGTCCTCACCCGCAACCGGGTCCAGGCGGCGCCGGTCCGGTGGACCCGGCAGGTTGTCGCCGACGGCCGGGTCGACGCCGTCGTCCTCAACTCGGGCGGCGCGAACGCGTGCACCGGGCCCGGCGGGTTCCAGGACACCCACCGCACCGCGGAGCACGTGGCGCAGGTGCTCGACCTCAGCGCGGGGGACGTCGCGGTGTGCTCGACGGGCCTCATCGGCGAGCGACTGCCGATGGACCGGCTCCTGGCGGGGGTGGACGCGTGCGCCGCGGCCCTGTCCGCGACCGGGGGCGCGGACGCCGCGCGGGCCATCATGACGACCGACACCGTTCCGAAGGAGGCCGTCGCCGCGGGCGACGGGTGGACCATCGGCGGCATGGCGAAGGGCGCCGGCATGCTCGCCCCCGCGCTCGCGACGATGCTCGTCGTCGTCACGACGGACGCCGTCCTCGAGGAGACCACCGCCGACGAGGCGCTGCGGGCCGCGACAGCGCTGACCTTCGACCGGGTCGACGCCGACGGGTGCATGTCGACGAACGACACGGTCATCCTGCTCGCCTCCGGGGCATCCGGCGTCACCCCCGACCCCGCGGAGTTCCGTGCGGCCCTCGTCGATGTCTGCGATGAGCTCGCCCGCGCCCTCGTCGCCGACGCGGAGGGCGCCAGCCACGAGGTCGACGTCGTCACCGTCGGCGCTGCGACCGAGGCCGATGCGCTCGAGGTCGGCCGCACCGTCGCGCGCAACGCCCTCGTCAAGACCGCTGTCTTCGGCAACGACCCGAACTGGGGCCGTGTCCTGGCTGCCGTCGGGACGACCGAGGCCGCGTTCGACCCGGACGAGGTCGACGTCACCATCAACGGTGTGACCGTCTGCCGCGCCGGCGGCGTGGGGGAGGACCGCTCACTCGTCGACCTCACCCCCCGGCGGGTCGAGATCCGGATCCACCTCCACGCCGGGGACGCCACCGCCACGATCCGCACCACAGACCTCACCCACGACTACGTCCACGAGAACTCGGCCTACTCGACATGACCAGCACACCCGCTCCCACGTCCCCGACCCAGGCCCTTCGGGGCGCCATCGACGCCGCCAACCTGCGGGTGGCCCGCAGCAAGGCGGAGACCCTCATCGAGGCGCTGCCCTGGCTCGAGGAGTTCCGCGGCGCGCTCGTCGTCGTCAAGTACGGCGGCAACGCGATGACCGACGACTCGCTCAAGGCGGCCTTCGCGCAGGACATCGCCTTCCTGAGGTACGCGGGGCTGCGCCCGGTGGTCGTCCACGGCGGCGGGCCTCAGATCGCCGCGATGCTCGGGCGGCTGGGCCTGGAGTCGGAGTTCCGTGGCGGGCTGCGGGTGACGACACCCGAGGTCATGGACGTCGTCCGGATGGTGCTCACGGGGCAGGTGCAGCGCGAGCTCGTCGGCCTGCTCAACCAGCACGGTCCGATCGCCGTCGGCCTCTCGGGGGAGGACGGCGGGCTGTTCGGCGCGGTCCGGCGGGACGTCGTCGTCGAGGGGGTGCGGCACGACGTCGGCCTCGTCGGGGACGTCGTCGAGGTCGACCCGTCCGCGGTGCAGGACCTCCTCGACGCCGGGCGGGTCCCGGTCGTCTCGACGATCGCGCCGGAGCTCTCGGTCGGCACCGGCGTCCTCAACGTCAACGCCGACACCGCAGCGGCCGCGCTCGCCGTGGCCCTGGGGGCCCGCAAGCTCGTCGTCCTCACCGACGTCGAGGGGGTTTACGCCCGCTGGCCGGACCGGGACTCGCTGCTGTCCCGGATGACCGTCGCCGATGCGAAGGATCTCCTCACCCGGGTCGACGCGGGCATGATCCCCAAGCTCGAGGCCTGCATCCGCGCGGTCGGGTCCGGGGTGCCGCAGGCGCACGTCGTCGACGGCCGGGCCGCGCACTCGATCCTCCTCGAGGTGTTCACCGACGAGGGGACGGGCACGATGATCGTTCCGGACACGACGGACGACGGCGCCGAGGAGGGGGCCGAGTGAACAGCACGGGTACCGACGCGGGTCTCGAGGCGTACGAGCAGTCGCTGCTGGGCGTCTTCGGACGGCCTGCGCTCGTCATCGACCACGGCGAGGGGTGCCACCTCGTCGACGTCGACGGGCACCGGTACCTCGACCTCATCGGCGGCATCGCCGTGAGCGCGCTGGGGCACGGGCACCCGGCCCTCACCGACGCGATCGCGCGCCAGGCGGCATCGCTCCTGCACGCCTCGAACCTCGTGACGACCCCCCAGCAGATCGAGCTCGCGCAACGGCTCCTGCGGGTCGCGGGGGCGCCCGAGGGCTCTCGCGTCTTCCTGTGCAACTCCGGCACCGAGGCGAACGAGGCTGCGATCAAGCTCGCCCGGCGCACGGGCCGGACCGGCATCGTCGCGGCCGAGGGGTCCTTCCACGGCCGCAGCACCGGCGCGCTCGCGCTCACCCACCGCCCGGCGTACCGGGAGCCGTTCGCCCCGCTCATCCCCGGTGTCACCCACGTGCCCCACGGGGACGTCGACGCACTGGCGGCCGCCGTCGGACCCGACACCGGTGCCGTCATCCTCGAGGCGATCCAGGGGGAGGCCGGCGTCATCGACCCGGGCGGCGACTACCTCGTGCAGGCCCGGCGGATCACCGCGGACGCCGGCGCGCTGCTCGTGCTCGACGAGGTCCAGACCGGCGTCGGCCGCACCGGCGACTGGTTCGCCTTCCAGTCGGCGGGGATCGTGCCCGACGCGATCACCGTCGCCAAGGGTCTCGGCGGCGGAGTGCCCGTCGGCGGGCTCGTGACGATGGGTGAGGCCGTCTCCGGCCTGCTCACCGTCGGGCAGCACGGGTCGACCTTCGGCGGGAACCCCCTCGCCTGTGCGGCGGCGATCGCCGTGCTGACGACGATCGAGGGGGACGGTCTCCTGCAGCGTGCGAGCCGCCTCGGGGACGCCGTCCGCGCACGGGTCGCCGCGCTCGGCGACGACCGCCTCGTCGAGGTCCGCGGCCGTGGGCTCCTCCTCGGCCTCGAGCTCTCCGCGCCGGTCGCCCCGGACGTCGTCACCGCCGCCCGGGCCGCCGGGTATCTGGTCAACGCGCCACGGCCGACGACGATCCGGCTCGCCCCGCCGCTCGTCGTCGACGAGGGCGACCTTCTCGGGTTCGTCGACCGCCTACCAGACCTCCTCGACGCGGTGTCCTGCCCCCACCCGACCGATCCGAGCGGAGCTGCCCGATGACGCCCCGACACCTCCTCGCCGACGACGACCTGAGCCCCGCCGAGCAGGCGCAGGTCCTCGACCTCGCGGCCCGGCTCAAGGCCGACCGGTTCGTCGAGCGCCCGCTCGAGGGCCCGCGCGGGGTCGCACTCATCTTCGACAAGCCCACCCTGCGCACCCAGCTGTCGTTCACGGCCGGCGTCGCCGAGCTCGGCGGTGCGCCCGTCCTCGTCGACGGCCGCCTCGCGGGCATCGGGGAGCGGGAGCCGATCGCCGACACCGCGTGCGTGCTCGGTCGGCAGGTGTCCGCGATCGTGTGGCGCACCCACGGTCAGGGCCGGATCGAGGAGATGGCGCGGTGGGCCGGGGTCCCGGTCGTCAACGCGCTCACGGACGACTACCACCCCTGCCAGCTGCTCGCCGACCTCCTCACGGTGCGGGAGGCCTTCGGCGACGTGGCCGGTCGCACCCTCGTCTACCTCGGTGACGGCGCGAACAACATGGCCCACTCCTACCTTCTCGCGTGCGCGACGGCGGGGATGGACGTGCGGATCGTCTCGCCCGCCTCCCACCGACCGGACCCCGGGGTGCTCGCGCGGGCCCGGGACCGGGCCGCCGAGACGGGGGGAGCCTGCACCGTCACCGACGACCTCGCTGCGGTCGACGGCGCCGACGTCGTCGTCACCGACACGTGGGTGTCGATGGGTCAGGAGTCGCAGGCGGGCGAGCGCAAGGGGGAGGCCTCGCCGTTCGTGCCCTTCCGGGTGACCGCCGACGTCATGGCGCGAGCGGCGGCGGGCGCGATCTTCCTCCACTGCCTGCCCGCCTACCGCGGCGTCGAGGTCGCGGCCGAGGTCATCGACGGGCCGGCATCACGGGTGTGGGACGAGGCCGAGAACCGGCTGCACGCGCAGAAGGCGGTGCTCACCTTCCTCCTGCGGGCGGCATCGGGGGACGGCGCGTGATCGCGCAGACCCGCGCGGCCCGACGGGCCCGGATCGTCGAGGTGCTCGGCACGCGGGCGGTGCGCTCGCAGACCGAGCTGCTGTCGCTCCTTGCGCAGGACGGCATCGAGGTGACGCAGGCGACGCTCTCGCGCGACCTCGACGAGCTCGGTGCCGAGCGGGTGCGCCACGGCGGCGGCCTCGTCTACGCGATCCCCGGGGAAGGTGGCGACCGCACCCCGCGCGCCCCCCGAGACCCCGACGAGGTCTCCGGCCAGCTCGCCCGGGCGTGCGCGGACCTGCTCGTCACGGCGACCCCGGCCGCGAACCAGGTCGTCCTGCGCACCCCGCCCGGCGCCGCGAGCTACCTCGCGCACGCCCTCGACCAGGCCCGCTGGGAGGAGATCCTCGGCACCATCGCCGGGGACGACACGATCCTCCTCGTGACGGCCGACCCGTCCGCGGCCGACGCGCTCGCGACCCGGCTCCTGCGGACCGCCGACAGCACCCAGACCACGACCGACGACACCCGGGAGAACCAGTGACGACCGAACCGACCGGCCAGCAGGACCAGGGGCGCGTCGCGCTGTGGGGCGGGCGCTTCGCCGGGGGGCCGGCCGATGCGCTCGCGGCGCTGAGCAAGAGCACCCACTTCGACTGGCGCCTCGCCCCGTACGACATCGCCGGATCCCGCGCGCACGCCCGGGTGCTCCACGCCGCGGGGATCCTCTCCGACGAGCACCTCGAGCAGATGCTCGACGGGCTCGCCCGGCTGCTCGCCGACGTCGAGAGCGGGGCGTTCGTCCCGGCCGAGGACGACGAGGACGTCCACACGGCGCTCGAGCGCGGCCTCATCGAGCGCGCCGGCGCCGACGTCGGTGGTCGGCTGCGGGCGGGCCGGTCCCGCAACGACCAGGTGGCGACCCTCTTCCGGATGTACCTGCGCGACCACGCCCGGATCGTCGCCGGGCACCTGCTCGATCTCGTCGGGGCGCTGCTCGATCAGGCCCACGCACACCGGAGCGCTGCCATGCCCGGCCGGACCCACCTCCAGCACGCGCAGCCCGTCCTCCTGGGGCACCACCTCATGGCGCACGCGTGGGCGATCGTCCGTGACGTCGAGCGGCTGCTCGACTGGGACCGGCGGACCTCGCTGGCGCCGTACGGCTCCGGTGCGCTCGCCGGCAGCTCGCTCGGGCTCGACCCCGACGCGGTCGCGGCCGACCTCGGGTTCGAGCACGGGGTCGAGAACTCGATCGACGGCACGGCGTCGCGGGACTTCGTCGCCGAGCTCGCGTTCGTCGCCGCGATGGCGGCCGTCGACGTCTCGCGTCTGTCCGAGGAGGTCATCCTCTGGGCGACGAAGGAGTTCGGGTTCGTGACGCTCGACGACGCGTACTCGACGGGGTCGAGCATCATGCCGCAGAAGAAGAACCCCGATGTCGCCGAGCTCGCTCGCGGCAAGGCGGGGCGCCTCGTCGGAGATCTCGCCGGCCTGCTGACGACGCTCAAGGGGCTGCCGCTCGCGTACAACCGTGACCTCCAGGAGGACAAGGAGCCGGTGTTCGACGCGGTCGACACCCTCGAGCTGCTCCTGCCCGCCGTCACCGGCATGGTCGCGACGCTCCGCTTCGACACCGACCGGATGGCCGCCCTCGCACCGGAGGGTTTCTCGCTCGCCACCGACGTCGCGGAGTGGCTCGTCCGGGAGGGCGTCCCGTTCCGGGTCGCCCACGAGGTCGCCGGTGCCTGCGTGCGTACGTGCGAGGAGCGCGGGATCGAGCTGTGGGACCTCTCCGACGAGGACCTGCGGGGCATCTCCGAGCACCTCACGCCGGGCGTGCGGGAGGTGCTCTCCGTCGAGGGATCGATGGCCTCGCGCGACGGGCGCGGCGGGACCGCCCCGGTGCGGGTCGCGGAGCAGGCCCAGCGCCTTGCGGCCCGCCGGGACGAGCTCGCGTCCTGGGCGGCGACGCGGATCGAGGCACGCTGACCGGGCTGCGTCCCGCCCGCCGGGACGAGCTCGCGGCAGCCGCACTCGACGTCGCGCCGCGTCTCCTGGGCGCCCACCTGCGGCACGGTGAGGTGACGATCCGGCTCACCGAGGTCGAGGCGTACGAGGGGGAGTCCGACCCCGGGTCGCACGCGTTCCGCGGCAGGACCGCGCGGACCGCATCGATGTTCGGTCCGGCCGGGCACCTCTACGTGTACTTCACCTACGGGATGCACCACTGCGCGAACGTCGTCTGCGGCCCGGAGGGACGGGCGTCGGCTGTCCTGCTCCGGGCCGGGGAGGTCGTCGAGGGGCATGAGACCGCCCGGCAGCGGCGGCCGCGCTCGAGCGCGCGGGACCTCGCCCGCGGCCCGGCGCGCTTGGCGCAGTGCCTCGGGCTCGACCTGTCGGACGACGGTCTCGACCTCTGCGCCGGTGGCTCGACCGGGGTCGACCTGCCGGCCGAGCCGCCGGGGGAGGTCCGCACCGGCCCGCGGGTCGGGGTGAGCGGGCCGGGAGGGGACGGCGAGACGTTCCCGTGGCGGTTCTGGCTCGCGGACGACCCGTACGTCTCGGCGTACCGACCCGCGGTCAGACGGCGCCGCGACGAGTGAGGGCGCGCCCCTCGCACCTCGGGTCGGCGAGGGGCATCCGACCATCCGAGGGGAGGGTCGACGTCCGGTCGAGCGGGTGAGGCGTGGCAGGCTTGCCGGGCGGCATCCGCCGCGAGAGACGGGAGGCAGACGGTGAGCAGCATCCTCGACGAGCTCCGCTGGCGCGGGGCGATCGCACAGTCGACGGACGAGGAGGCGCTGCGCGCGGCGTTCGAGGCCGGCCCGGTCACCGTCTACTGCGGGTTCGACCCGACGGCGCCCTCGCTGCACTTCGGGAACTTCGTCCAGCTCGTCGCGCTCCGGCGGATGCAGCGGGCGGGCCACCGGGTCATCTGTCTCGTCGGCGGGTCCACAGGTCTCATCGGTGACCCCCAGCCGACGAGCGAGCGCGTGCTGAGGACGAAGGAGCAGACGGCGGAGAACGTCGCCCGGATCAAGGACCTCGTGCGGCCGTTCCTCGACTTCGACGGGGACAACCCCGCCCTGCTCGTGGACAACCTCGACTGGACCGCCCCGATGTCCGCGCTCGACTTCCTCCGTGACATCGGCAAGCACTTCCGCGTGAACCAGATGCTCCGCAAGGACGCGGTGGCGGCACGGCTCGGGAGCCAGGAGGGGATCTCCTACACGGAGTTCAGCTACCAGATCCTCCAGGCGCTCGACTACCTGCACCTGTACCGCGCGCACGGCTGCACCCTGCAGATCGGCGGGTCGGACCAGTGGGGCAACCTCACCGCCGGCGTCGACCTCGTCCACCGGGTCGAGGGCGCGACCGTGCACGCGATGACCTCGCCCCTGCTGACGGACGCGAACGGGGTCAAGTACGGCAAGAGCGAGGGCAACGCGATCTGGCTGTCGGCGGAGCTGACGAGCCCGTACGCCTTCCACCAGTACTTCCTCAACGTCGACGACGCGACGGTCGGGACGCTCCTGCGGATCTTCAGCGACCGGTCTCGCGAGGAGATCGAGGACCTCGAGCGCCAGGTGCGCGAGGAGCCGTTCCGCCGGGGGGCGCAGCGCGCCCTCGCCGACGACGTGACGGCGCTGGTCCACGGCGAGCCGGCGACCGCAGCTGCGCGCGACGCGGCGTCCGCCCTCTTCGGGAAGGGCGACATCACCTCGCTCGACGCCGCGACGCTGCGGGATGCGACGGGCGAGCTCCCGGGCGCGGACCTCGCTCCGGGGACGACGCTGCTCGACGCCCTCGTCGCCTGCGGGCTCGTGGACTCCCGCAAGTCGGCCAAGCGAGCCGTCGACGAGGGCGGCGTCTCGGTCAACGGCACGCGGGTGGACGACCCGGCTCGCGTCCTCCGGGAGGAGGACTACCTGCACGGCCAGGTGGCTCTCCTGCGGCGCGGCAAGAAGGCAATGGGCGTGGCTCGCCACCCGTGAGTCGCCGAATCCCGTTGTGCCGCAGGCGAGCCCGCCCGCTGCGACGTGCCGCGCGCGCTTCGGCGGGTCCCGATTTGCGCGATCGCCAGACCGTGCTCTACTGTTCTCCGAGTCAGCCCGCGAGGGAGGAACGGACACCACAGCGGTGGCTCTGCGAGTCACACGAAGTAGGCCGGTCCCAGGGCAGACCCGACGAGCTCGGAGCGGTTCACACCGAACAGAGTGAGTTTGGACAGCAGCCGAAAGGCTGCTACGGTACGGCCCGCCGCAGAGATCCAAGCGCGATCACACCGACTGCTCGTAAAGCAGATCACGGAGTTGACGCCCAAGCATGGAAGCGGTAAGTTGGAATGGTTGCCCCAAAGCAAGGCTCACTGAGCCGAGCAGAGGTGCGCGTCCGAACCTTGAGAACTCAACAGCGTGTCAAAAATCGATGCCAATAACCTCGTCACGAGGCCGGCCGAGACGCTCCACCAGGAGCGAGGACGTCGACGTCGTACGAAAATCCTTTGGTTGACAACGATCATCTAGCAATAGCTAGTTGTTCTTGCTCAGTCAGTGAAACAACCCTTCGAGGGTACGGATTTCTCATGACTTGGTCATGAGAGTCAAACATCAACGGAGAGTTTGATCCTGGCTCAGGACGAACGCTGGCGGCGTGCTTAACACATGCAAGTCGAACGGTGAACTCGGAGCTTGCTCCGAGGGATCAGTGGCGAACGGGTGAGTAACACGTGAGTAACCTACCCCTGACTCTGGAATAAGCGCTGGAAACGGCGTCTAATACCGGATACGAGACGAAGAGGCATCTCTATCGTCTGGAAAGTTTTTCGGTCTGGGATGGACTCGCGGCCTATCAGCTTGTTGGTGAGGTAACGGCTCACCAAGGCAACGACGGGTAGCCGGCCTGAGAGGGCGACCGGCCACACTGGGACTGAGACACGGCCCAGACTCCTACGGGAGGCAGCAGTGGGGAATATTGCACAATGGGCGAAAGCCTGATGCAGCGACGCCGCGTGAGGGATGACGGCCTTCGGGTTGTAAACCTCTTTCAGCAGGGAAGAAGCGAAAGTGACGGTACCTGCAGAAGAAGCACCGGCTAACTACGTGCCAGCAGCCGCGGTAATACGTAGGGTGCGAGCGTTGTCCGGAATTATTGGGCGTAAAGAGCTTGTAGGCGGTTTGTCGCGTCTGCTGTGAAAATCCGGGGCTCAACCCCGGACTTGCAGTGGGTACGGGCAGACTAGAGTGTGGTAGGGGAGACTGGAATTCCTGGTGTAGCGGTGAAATGCGCAGATATCAGGAGGAACACCGATGGCGAAGGCAGGTCTCTGGGCCACTACTGACGCTGAGAAGCGAAAGCATGGGGAGCGAACAGGATTAGATACCCTGGTAGTCCATGCCGTAAACGTTGGGCGCTAGGTGTGGGACTCATTCCACGAGTTCCGTGCCGCAGCTAACGCATTAAGCGCCCCGCCTGGGGAGTACGGCCGCAAGGCTAAAACTCAAAGGAATTGACGGGGGCCCGCACAAGCGGCGGAGCATGCGGATTAATTCGATGCAACGCGAAGAACCTTACCAAGGCTTGACATATACCGGAAACACCTAGAGATAGGTGCCCCTTTTGGTCGGTATACAGGTGGTGCATGGTTGTCGTCAGCTCGTGTCGTGAGATGTTGGGTTAAGTCCCGCAACGAGCGCAACCCTCGTTCTATGTTGCCAGCGCGTTATGGCGGGGACTCATAGAAGACTGCCGGGGTCAACTCGGAGGAAGGTGGGGATGACGTCAAATCATCATGCCCCTTATGTCTTGGGCTTCACGCATGCTACAATGGCCGGTACAGAGGGCTGCGAAACCGCAAGGTGGAGCGAATCCCAAAAAGCCGGTCTCAGTTCGGATTGGGGTCTGCAACTCGACCCCATGAAGTCGGAGTCGCTAGTAATCGCAGATCAGCAACGCTGCGGTGAATACGTTCCCGGGCCTTGTACACACCGCCCGTCAAGTCACGAAAGTCGGTAACACCCGAAGCCGGTGGCCCAACCCTTGTGGAGGGAGCCGTCGAAGGTGGGACTGGCGATTGGGACTAAGTCGTAACAAGGTAGCCGTACCGGAAGGTGCGGCTGGATCACCTCCTTTCTAAGGAGCACTGGTCGCGACAGCGATCCAGAGCCTGGTCTGCCGGCGCACGTCCGGCAGCAGGTGCTCATGGGTGGAACATCGATTATTTGGCATCGCGCAGACTCGTCTCGTCAGTACAAGCCCTTCGGGCAGTGGAACGCGGACGAGCCGGCACGGTGCCTGACACGTTGTTGGGTCCTGAGGGCTCGGGCGCAAGTTCGACCTCACGACCGGTACGCCGGCCAGGACCTCTGTCTCCAGACGAACCACCGCAGCTGCGGCAGGCGCTGGGTCAGCAGAGGGCCGCCCGTATGTTGAGAACTACACAGTGGACGCGAGCATCTTTGTGGCTCAAGTTTTTAAGGGCACACGGTGGATGCCTTGGCACCAGGAACCGAAGAAGGACGTAGGAATCTGCGATAAGCCTCGGGGAGTCGATAACCAGACTGTGATCCGAGGATTTCCGAATGGGGAAACCCGGCTGGAGGCAAGTCCAGTCACTCCCGTCTGAACACATAGGACGGGTAGAGGGAACGTGGGGAAGTGAAACATCTCAGTACCCACAGGAAGAGAAAGCAACCGCGATTCCGTGAGTAGTGGCGAGCGAAAGCGGAACAGGCTAAACCGACCATGTGTGATAGCTGTCAGGCGTTGCATGGTCGGGGTCGTGGGACCTCTCACTCGAAGCTGACACTTCGAGATGGAGTCAAAAATTCGTGTCATAGTCGAAGGGCATTGAAAGGCCCGGCACAGAGGGTGCTACCCCCGTAGACGAAATGGCGCGAACTCCAGAGGGTCATCCCAAGTAGTACGGGGCCCGTGAAATCCCGTACGAATCTGGCAGGACCACCTGCTAAGCCTAAATATTCCCTGGTGACCGATAGCGGACAAGTACCGTGAGGGAAAGGTGAAAAGTACCCCGAGAGGGGAGTGAAATAGATCCTGAAACCGTGTGCTTACAATCCGTCGGAGCCTCCTTGCGGGGTGACGGCGTGCCTTTTGAAGAATGAGCCTGCGAGTTAGTGCTCAGTGGCAAGGTTAACCCGTGTGGGGAAGCCGTAGCGAAAGCGAGTCCGAATAGGGCGACAGAGTCGCTGGGTCTAGACCCGAAGCGGAGTGATCTACCCATGGCCAGGTTGAAGCGACGGTAAGACGTCGTGGAGGACCGAACCCACTTAGGTTGAAAACTGAGGGGATGAGCTGTGGGTAGGGGTGAAAGGCCAATCAAACTCCGTGATAGCTGGTTCTCCCCGAAATGCATTTAGGTGCAGCGTCACGTGTTTCTTACCGGAGGTAGAGCTACTGGATAGCCGATGGGCCTCACCAGGTTACTGACGTTAGCCAAACTCCGAATGCCGGTAAGTGAGAACGTGGCAGTGAGACTGCGGGGGATAAGCTCCGTAGTCGAGAGGGAAACAGCCCAGATCACCAGCTAAGGTCCCTAAGCGTGTGCTAAGTGGGAAAGGATGTGGAGTTGCATTGACAACCAGGAGGTTGGCTTAGAAGCAGCCACCCTTTAAAGAGTGCGTAATAGCTCACTGGTCAAGTGATTCCGCGCCGACAATGTAGCGGGGCTCAAGCACACCACCGAAGCTGTGGCATTGACACATTGCATGGCCTTACGGTCCAAGCGTGTTGATGGGTAGGGGAGCGTCGTGTGGCGAGTGAAGCGGCGGAGTGATCCAGCCGTGGACGCCACACGAGTGAGAATGCAGGCATGAGTAGCGAAAGACGGGTGAGAAACCCGTCCGCCGAATATCCAAGGGTTCCAGGGTCAAGCTAATCTGCCCTGGGTAAGTCGGGACCTAAGGCGAGGCCGACAGGCGTAGTCGATGGACATCCGGTTGATATTCCGGAACCGGCGAAGAACCGCCCATGACGAACCTAGTGATGCTAAGCGCCCAAAGCTCTCAAGGTCTTCGGACCAGCGAGAGTGGAGCGCGCGACCCGATCTAGTAGTAGTCAAGCAATGGGGAGACGCAGGAAGGTAGCCTCCGCGTGGCGATGGTTGTCCACGTCCAAGGGTGTAGGGAGTGAGGTAGGCAAATCCGCCTCACATGTTCCTGAGACCTGATAGTGACCGCGTATGCGGGAAGCAGGGTGATCCTATGCTGCCGAGAAAATCCTCTAGCGAGGTTCTAGCCGCCCGTACCCCAAACCGACTCAGGTGGATAGGTAGAGAATACCAAGGCGATCGAGTGAATCATGGTTAAGGAATTCGGCAAAATGCCCCCGTAACTTCGGGAGAAGGGGGGCCCGGATTCTGAAGTCCATACGGACTAGGATGATGGGCCGCAGAGACCAGGGAGAAGCGACTGTTTACTAAAAACACAGGTCCGTGCGAAGTCGCAAGACGATGTATACGGACTGACGCCTGCCCGGTGCTGGAAGGTTAAGAGGACGGGTTAGCCGCAAGGCGAAGCTCAGAATTTAAGCCCCAGTAAACGGCGGTGGTAACTATAACCATCCTAAGGTAGCGAAATTCCTTGTCGGGTAAGTTCCGACCTGCACGAATGGCGTAACGACTTCTCCACTGTCTCAACCGTGAACTCGGCGAAATTGCACTACGAGTAAAGATGCTCGTTACGCGCAGCAGGACGGAGAGACCCCGGGACCTTCACTACAGCTTGGTATTGGTGATCGGGACGGCTTGTGTAGGATAGGTGGGAGACTGTGAAGCATGCACGCCAGTGTGTGTGGAGTCATCGTTGAAATACCACTCTGGTCGTTCTGGTTGTCTAACCTCGGTCCGTGATCCGGATCAGGGACATTGCCTGGTGGGTAGTTTAACTGGGGCGGTTGCCTCCCAAAATGTAACGGAGGCGCTCAAAGGTTCCCTCAGCCTGGTTGGCAATCAGGTTTCGAGTGTAAGTGCACAAGGGAGCTTGACTGTGAGACAGACATGTCGAGCAGGGACGAAAGTCGGAACTAGTGACCCGACGGTGGCTTGTGGAAGCGCCGTCGCTCAACGGATAAAAGGTACCCCGGGGATAACAGGCTGATCTTCCCCAAGAGTCCATATCGACGGGATGGTTTGGCACCTCGATGTCGGCTCGTCGCATCCTGGGGGTGGAGTTGCTCCCAAGGGTTGGGCTGTTCGCCCATTAAAGCGGTACGCGAGCTGGGTTTAGAACGTCGTGAGACAGTTCGGTCCCTATCCGCTGTGCGCGTAGGAAACTTGAGAAGGGCTGACCCTAGTACGAGAGGACCGGGTTGGACGAACCTCTGGTGTGTCAGTTGTCCTGCCAAGGGCACCGCTGATTGGCTACGTTCGGAAGTGATAACCGCTGAAAGCATCTAAGCGGGAAGCACGCTTCAAGATGAGGTTTCCATGGACTTTGTCCGAGAGGCTCCCAGTAGACGACTGGGTTGATAGGCCAGATGTAGAAGTGCAGCAATGCATGTAGCTGACTGGTACTAATAAGCCGATAACTTGATACACACCGAAAGCGTGTTCGCGTCCACTGTGCAGTTCCCGAGATACGGTCGGGTAGACTGACATCTCCATAGAGTTTCGGCTGTCATAGCGAGGGGGAAACGCCCGGTCCCATTCCGAACCCGGAAGCTAAGCCCCTCAGCGCCGATGGTACTGCACTGGAGACGGTGTGGGAGAGTAGGACGCAGCCGGACAATCATTCAGAAACGCCCTCCCGGTTCGCCGGGAGGGCGTTTTCTGCGTTGTACCTGTTACACCCGCTGTCCGGCCTGGTGGTCGGTGGTGGGCTGAGGCGAGAGGATCGATCCATGGGTGACGACAACGGCCAGCGGCCACGACGGACCGGGAAGCCCGGCGGCGAGGGAGGGCGTGCGGGCGGCCATCGGGAGGCGTCGGGGCGTGGGGCGTCAGGCCCTCGTGGTCCCCGCGGGGACGCACGCGGCGGTACCGGTGCGCGCCCCGAGTCGGGAAGCCGGAGGCCGGCTCGTGCCGGCGCCGACCGGAACGTGGAGGCCACCGGCCCGCGCCTCGTGCCCAGGGAGGGTCGTAAGCCCGAGCCGGCGATCCCCGACGAGGTCACGGGCAAGGAGCTCGATCGGGCGGTGCACCAGCAGCTGCGAACGTTGAGCAAGGAGAATGCGGACGGCGTCGCCAAGCACCTGGTCATGGCCGCAGCCCTCATGGAGGCCGACGACCTCGACGGTGCGCTCGCCCATGCGGAGACGGCGGCCCGCCGTGCGGGTCGGGTTCCGGCTGCACGGGAAGCCCTGGGCCTCGTTGCCTACCGGCTCGGCGACTTCGCGCGCGCCCTGTCGGAGTTCCGCACGGTCCGACGTCTGGGGGGCTCCTCGCACCTGCTGCCGCTCATGGTGGACTGCGAGCGGGGGTTGGGCCGGCACGAGCGTGCCCTCGAGCTCGCCTCGAGCCCGGAGGCGGCGACTCTCGGACCGGCGGAAGCGCTCGAGCTGACCATCGTCCGCTCGGGTATCCGTCTCGACCTCGGCCAGGCGGAAGCTGCTCGGCTGGAGCTGGAGGTCCCCGCGCTTCGAGGTCGCCTTCGACCCGAGCTGGCGCGGCTCTACTACGCCTACGCCGATGTCCTGCTCGCCCTGGATCGCGTCGACGAGGCGCGGGAGTGGTTCGGCAAGGCGGCGGAAGCGGACGTCGAGCTGACGACGGACGCCGACGACCGGCTGGCCGAGCTCGAGGGCGTCGTCGTCATCGAGGAGTGATGACCCGGGTACCTCGCCCCGTCCTCGGGGTGGTTCTCGACGTCGACGGGGTCCTGCTCCACGGCCGCACCCCGGTTCCGCGCGCCGCCGAGGCCGTGGCTGGGCTCGAGGTCCCGGTGGTCATCGCGACGAACAACGCCTCGCGCTCGTCCGATGACGTCGCTGCCCTGCTGTCGACGACGGGCATCCGCTGCGCGCCGGACCAGGTCCTCACCAGCGCCCGCGTCGCTGCCAACCACGTCCAGCGCGAGCACCCTGGGGCTCGTGTCCTTTCCGTCGGTTCCCGCGCGCTCGGTGAGGAGCTCGTGCGCGTAGGGCTGGTGCTCGTCGAGGACCCGCTGGCCGCGGACGTCGTGGTGCAGGGCTTCGCGCCGGGGACGACCGCGGCTGACCTGGGGCGGGCCGTCGTCGCCGTGCGACGAGGCGCCGCGTGGGTGGCGACGAACGCGGACCCGACGCTGCCGTCGGAGCTCGGTCCGGTACCCGGCAACGGCGCGCTCATCGACGTCGTCGCCGCGGCGGCAGGGATGCGCCCGGTCGTCACCGGCAAGCCGTCGTCCACGTTCTACCGGGAGGCGCTGCGGCGCCTCGGCGATCCCGAACCGGCCCGGGTGCTCGCGGTCGGCGACCGACTGTCGACCGATGTCCGGGGCGCGAACGCAGCCGGGCTGAGCAGTGTCCTCGTGCGCACCGGGATCGATGCGACGACGCCGCTCGACGCAACCACCGTGCCCCGGGCAGACATCCCGGCCGCTGTCCTCGAGGACCTGGCGGGGCTGCCCGGCTTGGTCCTTCGGGGCGTCGGCCCCGTGGCGTACGGTGAACCGAACCATCCTCTCGACCGGAGGTCGCCGTGATCCCGCCCCTCACCCGCGCCGTGCTGCACCTCGGTCTGTCGACCACCGAGGCAGTCCTCGACCGTGCCCTCACCGTCGTCCGGCTCGCCGACACCCTCCTCGTCGCGGGTGCCCGCGACAACGCTGCGGCGGGTCGGGGCACGAGCCCGTGGCCGGCCGAGGACGAGGGCGATCTCGCGGCGGTGTCGCTCCGGCTGGCAGGGGACGAGGAGACCGAGACGCCGAATACCCCGGCACGGAAGACGGTGGCGAAGGCCGCGGCACGGAAGACCACGACCCGGAAGACCGCGTCGAAGAGCACGCCTCGGAAGACGGCGGCGAAGACCACGGCACGCAAGGCCGCGACGACGGTGACTGGGACGTCGACGGCGAACAAGGCCGCTGCTGCCAGGACGACTCCTGCGAAGACGCCCGGGCAGAACGCTGCTGCTGCGAAGACCTCGGCCAAGAAGACGCCCGCGCGGTCGTCCGCGAAGGCGGCCGCCACGGGCGCCGCGAAGAACGCCGAGAAGGGTCGGACGCCGCGCCAGACCACCCCGCGGTCCGACGCGTGAGCGAGCTGCGACCGGGTCCGGTGCCGGGACCGCCGCCCGCCGGCGGTCCGACGCTCCACTCGCCGCCGGCGACGAGCGCCACGACCGCAGGTGTCCCGCAGACCGGGGACACCGTCATCGACGGGGCTCTCGCCGAGCTCGCCGCCGCCGAGACGGGTGACCTCGATGCGCAGCTGAGCGCGGCGGAGGAGCTCCACACGCGGCTCCGGGCTCGCCTGTCCGACCTCGGGGAATGACCGAGCGCCTCGACGTCCACCTCGTGCGGGCCGGCCTCGCCCGGTCACGCGGGGAGGCCACCCAGCTCGTGCGCTCGGGCGCGGTGACCGTCAACGGCGGCCCGGCCCGGCGCGCGTCCCATCCCGTCGAGGACGACGACGCGGTGGAGGTGGAGCGCGACGGTCCGGCGTGGGTCGGCCGCGGCGCGTTCAAGCTCGAGGGCGCGCTGGCCGGGCTCGGCCGGGACGCCCCGACCGTCGGGGGCGCCCGGTGCGTGGACGTCGGCGCCTCGACGGGAGGGTTCACCCAGGTCCTCATCCGCAGGGGTGCGGCGAGCGTCGCCGCGATCGACGTCGGCCACGGCCAGCTCGCTCCCGTGGTGGCGGACGACCCGCGCGTCACCGACCACTCCGGAACGACCGTCCGCGGCCTGGACCCGAGCGCCGTCGGCGGGCCCTTCGACGTGCTCGTCGCCGACCTCAGCTTCGTGTCCCTCGGCACCGTCGCGGAGGACCTCGCCGGGCTCGTCCGCGCCGGCGGGCACGCGATCGTCCTCGTGAAGCCCCAGTTCGAGGTCGGTCGCGAGCGCCTGGGGAAGAACGGCCTCGTCCGGTCCGCGTCCGCTCGTCGCCACGCGGTCCTCGAGGCCGCGCACGCCCTCGCCGCTGCCGGGCTCCAGCCGCGGCGGGCCCTGCCGAGCCCCGTGGTCGGCACGACGGGCAACCGCGAGTACCTCCTGTGGCTGACCCGTACGGCAGACCTGGACCCGGACGCCACCGGTCCGGCCCCGACCGGGGCCAGCAGCGCCCTGACATGGCAGGCTCTGGAGATGGAGATCGACCGGATCGTCGCGACGGAGGAGGGCTGATGGCGCCGCAGCGCAGGATCCTCCTGGTCGCGCACCCGAGCCGGGCCGAGGCGTTCGACAGCGCGCGCGCCGTCACCGCCCGCGTTCGGGCCGCGGGAGTCGAGGTCGCCGTCGACCCCGAGCAGCCCGGTGCCGATCAGCTCCTGGCCCTCCCCGGCGTCGTCTCCGCCGATCCGCAGCAGCCGGCGCGCGGGTGCGAGCTCGTCTGCGTGCTGGGCGGCGACGGGACGATCCTGCGCGGTGCCGAGCTCTCCCGCGACCTCGGCGTGCCGCTCATCGGCGTCAACCTCGGCCACGTGGGGTTCCTCGCCGAGTCCGAGCGCGACGCCCTCGACGTCACCGTCGACCGGATGCTCGCCCGGGACTACGTCGTCGAGGACCGGATGACCCTCGAGGTCGTCGCCACCCACGCGGGGCGCGAGATCTTCCGCGGCTGGGCCCTGAACGAGGCGACCGTCGAGAAGGCAGCCCGCGAGCGGATGCTCGAGCTCACCGCCGAGATCGACGGCCGGCCGCTGTCCACCTGGGGCTGCGACGGCGTCGTCATTGCCACCCCGACCGGCTCGACGGCCTACGCCTTCTCCGCCGGTGGGCCGGTGATCTGGCCCGACGTCGAGGCGATCCTCCTCGTCCCCATCAGCGCGCACGCCCTCTTCGCCCGGCCCGTCGTCCTGGGGCCCCGTTCCCGCCTGGCGGTCGAGGTCGTCCCGCACACGGACGGCCTCGGGGTCGTCTGGTGCGACGGCCGCCGTGCCGTGGACCTCCCGCCCGGTGCCCGGATCGAGGTCACCCAGTCGGCGATCCCGGTCCGTCTCGCGCGGCTGAGCGACGCCCCGTTCACCGACCGCCTCGTCGCGAAGTTCGACCTGTCCGTCCACGGCTGGCGCGGCCGTGCCCGGGAGGACCGCTCGTGATCCGAGAGGTCCGTCTGCGTGACCTCGGCGTCATCGCGGAGGCCGAGCTCTCCCTCGCCGACGGTCTCACCGTCATCTCCGGCGAGACCGGCGCCGGCAAGACGATGGTCGTCACCGCCCTCGGGCTACTCGCGGGGGGCCGAGCGGACACGGCCGTCGTCAGGTCCGGGACGCAGCGGGCCCTCGTCGAGGCCGTCCTCGAGGTGCCCGCGCCGCACGCCGTCCGGGACCGCGTCGACGAGGCCGGGGGAGACCTCGACGGTGACGAGCTCGTCGTCGTCCGCACGGTCGCCCCGAACGGACGCGGTCAGGCACACCTCGGAGGCCGGCGGGTTCCCGTGTCCGTGCTCGGCGAGATCGGGGAGCACGTCGTCGCGATCCACGGTCAGGCCGACCAGTGGCGCCTGCGCCGGAGCGACGAGCACCGCGCCGTCCTCGACGTCTTCGGCGGCCCGACGGTGGCCGCGGCGATCGAGCGCGTGGCCCTCGCCTGGGAGGCGCTGCGGGCGGCGACCGAGGAGATCGAGCGCCTGCGCGCGGACGCCCGGGACCGGGCTCTGGAGCGCGAGGTCCTCCTCGAGCGGCTCGAGGAGATCGCGCGTGTCGAGCCCCTGCCCGACGAGGACGACCGGCTGCGGATCGAGGACGACCGGCTCGCGTGGGCGGACGACCTGCGTGCCGCTGCCGCGTCCGCGCGCGACGCGCTCCTCGGGGACGACACGGGCAGCGGCCACGACGTCGCAGCGCTCGTCGGTGGCGCTCGGGGCCACCTCGGACGGGTCCGCGAGCACGACCCGCAGCTCGCCGAGCTCGACGACCGCCTGGCCGAGGTCGCGACCCTGGCCCAGGAGGTCGGGATCGACCTCGCCTCCTACGCCGACCGCGTCGACGTCGACCCGGAGCGCCACGCCTGGGTGCAGGAGCGCCGGGCCGTCATCGCCGCGCTCGTGCGACGGCACGGTGACACCATCGCCGACGTCCTCGCCTCCGGCGAACGGGGCGCGTCGCGCATCGCCGAGATCGACGCGGCCACCGATCTGCTCGAGGGAGCCGACGAGCGTCTCGAGCTGCTGCGTGGGGCCTACGCCACCGCTGCCGACGAGCTCACCGCGCTGCGCACGGCCGCCGCGGCTCGGCTCGAGGCCGCCGCGACCGCCGAGCTCGTCACCCTCGCCATGCCGAGGGCGCGCCTGGCGATCGCCGTCGGCGACGGCCCGGACGGGCCGCGGGGGCGAGACCGCGTCGAGATCCTCTTCTCGGCCAATCCCGGGTCGGATCTGCTGCCGGTGACGAAGGC
Organism: Janibacter massiliensis; assembly: GCF_900289115.1. GTDB lineage: Bacteria > Actinomycetota > Actinomycetes > Actinomycetales > Dermatophilaceae > Janibacter_A > Janibacter_A massiliensis. Next base: position 1,692,666 of record NZ_LT985196.1, read on the forward strand.
CGCCTCAGGCGGCGAGCTCTCCCGGATCATGCTCGCCCTCGAGGTCGCGCTCGCCGGTCCAGCACCCACGCAGCGGGGGAGCGGACCGACCTACGTCTTCGACGAGGTCGACGCGGGCGTCGGCGGGCGGGCGGCGCTCGACATCGGCTCGCGGCTGGCGGCCCTGGCCCGCTCGCACCAGGTCGTCGTCGTCACCCACCTCGCCCAGGTCGCCGCGCACGCCGACCGGCATCTCGTCGTCCGCAAGTCCACCGACGGTCAGGTGACCCGCAGCGACGTCGTCGATCTCGACCCGGCCGAGCGAGTGGCCGAGCTCGCCCGGATGATGGGCGGCGACGAGGGCGAGACGGCCCGCGCCCACGCCCAGCAGCTGTTCGACGACGCGCAGACCGCCGTCGCGGACGCCCGAGCGGAAGGAACCGCCCGATGAGCCGGATCGTGCTCCTGCACCCGTCGACCGGTCCCGCGGGACTGCGGCAATCGCTCACCGACGCCGGTCACCTCGTCATCACGCTGGGCCCCCCGGCGGGGCCGGCGTCCGCACGTGCCCTCCGGCGGGCTGCTCGCGGGACCGACGCGGTCCTGCTCGACGCCCGCGCCGGCGGCACGGCAGCCGCGGTCGCCAGCGTCCTGTTGGCCGCCCTCGACCGCCCGCGGGTCGTCGCCCTCGCCGACGGTGCGACGACCACCCCGGCCCTCGCCGTCCTGGCGCGCCGGGCCGACCTCGTCATCGCCGCCGACGGCTCCACCGCCGACCGGGCGCACGTCGTCCGCTCGCGGCGCGTCGAGGTGGCCGCCCACCCGTCGGCGGTCGAGCTGGCGGGGTGGCTCACCGAGCCGCTCGCGTGACGTAGGGTTGAAGCCCGTGGCGAGCCTGACGAAACACATCTTCGTGACCGGGGGCGTGGCCTCCTCCCTCGGCAAGGGGCTCACCGCCTCGAGCCTCGGCAACCTGCTCCGCAGCCGCGGGCTGCGGGTCACGATGCAGAAGCTCGACCCGTACATCAACGTCGACCCCGGCACGATGAACCCGTTCCAGCACGGCGAGGTGTTCGTCACCGAGGACGGCGCCGAGACCGACCTCGACATCGGGCACTACGAGCGCTTCCTCGACGTCAACCTCGAGGGGTCGGCCAACGTCACGACCGGGCAGGTGTACAGCTCGGTCATCGCGCGCGAGCGGCGCGGAGAGTACCTCGGCGACACCGTCCAGGTGATCCCGCACATCACGAACGAGATCAAGGACCGGATGCGGGCCCCCGCCGCGGGCAGCCCCGGCATCGAGGACCGCGACGCGCCGGACGTCATCATCACCGAGATCGGCGGGACCGTCGGTGACATCGAGTCCCTCCCGTTCCTCGAGGCGGCCCGCCAGGTGCGGCACGAGATCGGCCGGGACAACAGCTTCTTCCTCCACGTCTCCCTCGTGCCCTACCTCGCCCCGAGCGGTGAGCTGAAGACCAAGCCGACCCAGCACTCGGTCGCGGCGCTGCGGCAGGTCGGCGTCCAGCCCGACGGGCTCGTCCTGCGGGCCGACCGGGACATCCCCGAGGGGATCAAGCGCAAGATCTCGCTCATGTGCGACGTCGCCGAGGACGCGGTCGCCGCGTGCGTCGACGCGCCGAGCATCTACGACATCCCGAAGGTCCTCCACGCCCAGGGGATCGACGCCTACGTCATCCGCCGCCTCGACCTCGGGTTCCGTGACGTGGACTGGACCGACTGGGACCGGCTCCTGCAGCGGGTGCACGACCCGGCGCACGAGGTCGAGGTCGCGCTCGTCGGCAAGTACATCGACCTGCCCGACGCGTACCTGTCGGTCACCGAGGCGCTGCGGGCCGGCGGCTTCCACCACGACGCCCGGGTCCGCATCCGCTGGGTCGCCTCCGACGACTGCCAGGACGACGCGTCCGCCTCCAAGGCCCTCGGCGGGGTCGACGCCGTCCTCGTCCCGGGCGGCTTCGGGGTGCGGGGCATCGAGGGCAAGATCGGGGCGCTCACGTGGGCGCGCACGCGGGGGGTCCCGACGCTCGGCATCTGCCTGGGCCTGCAGTGCATGGTCATCGAGTTCGCCCGCGAGGTCGCGGGGATCGCCGACGCCTCCTCGAGCGAGTTCGACCCCGGCACGACCGCCCCGGTCATCGCCACCATGGAGGAGCAGAAGGCGTTCGTCGAAGGCCAGGGTGATCTCGGCGGCACCATGCGCCTGGGCGCGCAGTCGGCAGACCTCCTTGCCGGGTCGGTCGTCGCCGAGGCGTACGGCGCGAGCACCGCCGTCGAGCGGCACCGGCACCGCTACGAGGTGAACAACGAGTACCGCGACCGGCTCACGGCCGCGGGCCTCGTCGTCAGCGGCACGCACCACGAGTGGGGCCTCGTCGAGTTCGTCGAGCTGCCGCGCGAGGTCCACCCCTACTACGTCGCCACCCAGGCCCACCCGGAGTTCCGCTCCCGGCCGCACCGCGCCCACCCGCTCTTCGCGGGCCTCGTCGGCGCGGCGCTCGAACGCCAGCGCGAGCAGCGGCTCGTCGAGGTCGACCCGCACGCCGGCGGTCACCACGAGGCCGGCGCGTGAGCGAGGCGCTCGCCGACCGGCCCGAGCAGCCCGAGGTCCTGTCCACGGAGCGGGTCTTCGACGGCAAGGTCTGGGACGTCGACCGCGACACCTTCGCCTTCCACGGCGACGAGCTCGTCCGAGAGGTGGTCCGCCACCCGGGGGCGGTCGCGATCCTCGCGCTCGACGACGAGGACCGGGTCGTCCTCGTGCAGCAGTACCGTCACCCGGTCGCGGCGCACGAGTGGGAGCTGCCGGCGGGTCTGCTCGACATCGCGGGGGAGGACCCCCTCGAGGCGGCTCGACGCGAGCTCGCCGAGGAGGTCGACCTCGTCGCGGACACGTGGAACGTGCTCGTGGACCACCGCCCCTCGCCCGGCGGCATGGACGAGGCCCTGCGGATCTACCTCGCGCGTGACCTCCGCGACGTCGCCGACGACGAGCGCTTCGAGCGCGAGGGCGAGGAAGCGCAGATGCAGCGCCGCTCCGTCCCGCTCGACGAGGTCGTCGACGCGGTGCTCGAGGGGCGTATCCACAACGGCACCCTCATGGTCGGGCTGCTCGCCGTGCGCGAGCTGCGCGCTCGCGGCTGGGCCGGTCTCCGCCCGGCCGACGTGCGCTTCGACATCCACCCCCGGGTGGGCGACTGAGCCCCACGGGCGTGCTCACTGGTAGGTGATGAGCGCCGGGAAGGGCTTCACCTGCTCGACGGTCTGCCGCGGGGTGAGCATCGGGGTGTCCTCGTCGATGAAGTTCTTCCACCCGAGGTGGACCCCCGCGGGCATGTCCTGACGGATCGCGCGCCAGGTGTCGAACTTCATCCCCGGCGTCCCGGACCCGTCGACGTGGATGACGGTCGCGAGCTCGTCCCACGAGGCGAGGCGCCCGCGGTGACGGATCATGTCGAGACGGAACTGATGGATCGTGAAGATCTTCTGCGGCAGGTTCTTCCGCGTGACGAGCGCCGCCAGCCAGTCGCCGACCTCGTTGATCTCCGCGACGTCGACCGATCCGATCTGCTGCAGCGGGAGCTGGTCCTTCGTCAGCTTCCACTCGGGGTCGAGCGCGAGCCCGACGTGCGGCCGGGCGAGGAGGCGCTCGTACTTCTTCGCCTGGTCGAGCATGCTCGCGCGCCCCGGCTGGAGGTCGAGGATGACGAGGATGCCGGCCTTCTCGGCCGCGTCCACCCACGGCTCGATCCACCCCGGCGGCATGACACCGGAGTAGAGGTTGTCCTTGCCGGGGCTGCCGAGCGCGGTTGTCGCGATGATCTCGAAGGCCGGCTGGACGGGGCCGTCGACGAGGCTCGCGTAGTCCTTCGCGTAGCGCTTGGCCAGCTTGACGGCTCCACCGGGCCCCTGCTCGCCGAGCACCCCGAGCGCGGGGGTCCGCGGTTGGCCGTAGAGCGCGACGAGGTGGCGGCCCGGGAAGGGCAGGACCCCGCCACCGGGCAGCTCGCGCGCTCCGAGCGCCATCGTCAACCGGTGCTCGACGGCCTCCGGGGACGAGCTCGACCCGTCGGGCCCGAGGCCGGGGCCGATGGCCACGACACGGGTGTCGCCGACGTCCTTGCGGAAGTCCGCGAGCCGGTCGGTGCCTCGTGGGTCACCCGCGACGACGACGGGCTCGCCGGCGCCGGCGGCGCGCGCCGTCGCGACGGCGAGGGTGTACGAGGGATCGTCGAGACGTGCCTTCGTGGCCACGAGCAGGGTGAGGCCCCGGGCGGGATCGTCGACCCGCACGTCCGGATCTTCGGTGGTGGCCTCGCGGTCCCCGAGGCGGTCGCCCCAGCCGCCCTCGGGCTCTCCCACGGTGCGGACGACCTCGGTGCCCAGCCGCTCGAGCTCCTCGGTGAGGCCGTCGGCGTCACCCGGCAGGGCGGGGACCCGCAGGCGCTGCGCGACCTCCGCCGCCGCGGCGTGGTCGGCCTCGCCAGCGGCCACGACGGCGACGCGGGCCCGCTCGAACAGACCCGCGCTGACGAGCAGGGCTGCTCGGGCGCCCGAGGCGGCGACGACGTCCGGGTCCCGCAGGACCACATGCGCGTCGGGGTCAGGTGCCGCGGCGCTCTGGCCGGGTGCGTCACCGCCGGAGCACGCGGCAAGGGCCAACGAACCGACGCCGAGACCGGCGCCGAGGAGCGAACGACGGGTCAGGGGGGAGGGCACAGGTGGACCTTCCGGTCGGGAGGGTGGCGGACCAGCGGCGACGCCGAGCGTCGACCACCGTACCGGCACACGGCGCGGCGGCGGGAGCGGCGAGGTCCGTAGGATGACGGCGCCGTCACCCTCGGCACCCCCGACCTAAGGACGCTGTCGTGCTGCGCACCCACACCGCCGGATCGCTCCGGATCGACCACGCCGGTCAGACCGTCACCCTCTCGGGGTGGGTGGCCAAGCGGCGGGATCACGGTGGGGTCGCGTTCGTCGACCTGCGGGACGCCAGCGGCGTCGTCCAGGTCGTCGCTCGGGACGAGGTCCTCACCGGGGCGGCGCACGACCTGCGCAACGAGTTCTGCGTCACCATCGTCGGCGAGGTGACCGCGCGCGACGCCAAGGACGTCAACCCCGACCTGCCGACCGGCGAGATCGACGTCGTCGCCCGGTCGATCGAGGTGCTCAGCCCGAGCGCGCCGCTGCCGTTCCAGATCGACGAGCGGGTCACGGTCGGCGAGGAGGCGCGCCTGAAGCACCGCTACCTCGACCTGCGCCGCCCGGGCGCGCACAACGCCGGGCACGCTCTCCGCCTGCGCAGCAAGGTGAGCGCGGCGGCTCGCCGCGTCCTCGAGGCCCGCGACTTCGTCGAGATCGAGACGCCGACGCTCACCCGGTCCACGCCCGAGGGGGCCCGCGACTTCCTCGTGCCCGCGCGGCTCGCGCCCGGCTCCTGGTACGCCCTCCCGCAGAGCCCACAGCTCTTCAAGCAGCTGCTCATGGTCGCCGGGATGGAGCGGTACTACCAGATCGCCCGCTGCTACCGGGACGAGGACTTCCGCGCCGACCGGCAGCCGGAGTTCACCCAGCTCGACATCGAGATGTCCTTCGTCACCGAGGAGGACGTGCTCGAGCTCGGCGAGGCGCTCGCGAAGGAGATCTGGGCGCTCATCGGGGTCGACCTGCCGACGCCCTTCCCGCGGATGTCCTACACCGAGGCGATGGAGCGGTACGGCACCGACAAGCCCGACCTGCGCTTCGGCCAGGAGCTCGTCGACGTGACGGACTACTTCGGCGACACCCCGTTCCGGGTCTTCCAGGCCCCGTACGTCGGCGCGGTCGTCATGCCCGGTGGCGCGAGCCAGCCGCGACGCCAGTTCGACGCGTGGCAGGACTGGGCCAAGCAGCGCGGTGCCAAGGGCTTGGCCTACGTCACGGTCGGTGAGGACGGCGAGCTCGGCGGTCCCGTCGCGAAGAACATCAGCGACGACGAGAAGGCCGGTCTCGCGGCGAAGGTCGGCGCGAACCCCGGCGACTGCATCTTCTTCGCCGCGGGCCAGCCGAAGGTCTCGCGGGCGCTCCTGGGCGCCGCCCGGCTCGAGATCGGCAAGCGCTGCGAGCTCATCGACGAGGATGCCTGGTCGTTCCTGTGGGTCAATGACGCCCCGCTCTTCGAGCCCGCGGCCGACGCGGTCGCCTCCGGGGACGTCGCCGTCGGCGCGGGTGCCTGGACGGCGGTCCACCACGCCTTCACCTCCCCGAAGGCCGAGTACCTCGAGACCTTCGACACCGACCCCGGCAGCGCGCTCGCGTACGCCTACGACATGGTCTGCAACGGCAACGAGATCGGCGGCGGGTCGATCCGTATCCACCGCCGCGACGTGCAGGAGCGGGTCTTCGCGGTCATGGGCCTGTCGCCCGAGGACGCGCAGGAGAAGTTCGGCTTCCTCCTGGACGCCTTCAAGTTCGGTGCCCCGCCGCACGGCGGCATCGCCTTCGGCTGGGACCGGATCGTCATGCTCCTGGGCGGCTACGACTCGATCCGCGACGTCATCGCCTTCCCCAAGTCCGGCGGCGGGTACGACCCGCTGACGGACGCGCCCGCGCCGATCACGCCGGAGCAGCGGGCCGAGGCCGGGATCGACGCGACCCCGGAGGACGACGGGGACGCGCCTGCACCGCAGGGCGCGCGGGAGGTCAGCCCGAACGAGAGCTGACGGGCGCCGTCGCGCCCGCGGCGTAGTCTGCGGCGGGTGTCCGACCTCTTCAGCGCCGCGGACGGTCCGGCATCGGACGGCCCGACGCCGGCGCCGCTGCAGCCGCTCGCGGCGCGGATGCGGCCCCGCTCCCTCGGGGAGGTCCGCGGGCAGGAGGAGATCCTCCGGCCCGGCAGCCCCCTGCGCCGGCTCATCGAGGGCGCGGGCGGGGTGGCCGGCCCGCTGTCGGCGATCCTGTGGGGTCCGCCCGGGACGGGGAAGACGACGCTGGCGCACCTCGTCGCCGGGGCCGCGGACCGGGACTTCGTCGAGCTCTCGGCGGTCACCGCCGGGGTGAAGGACGTGCGGGCGGTCATGGACGCGGCGATCCGGACCCGGTCGATGTACGGACGCCAGACCGTCCTCTTCCTCGACGAGATCCACCGCTTCACGAAGGCCCAGCAGGACGCGTTGCTGCCCGGGGTCGAGGACCGGCTCGTCATCCTCGTCGCGGCGACGACGGAGAACCCGAGCTTCTCGGTCATCGCGCCGCTGCTGTCCCGGTCGGTGCTCGTCACCCTCGAGCCGCTCGGCGACGACGACGTCGCGGCGCTCCTGGACGCGGCGGTGTCGGACGAGCGGGGGTTGCGTGGCGCGGTCGCGCTCGCCGACGACGCCCGGGACCACCTCGTTGCCATCGCCGGCGGGGACGCCCGGCGGGCCCTGACCTCCCTCGAGGCCGCGGCGGGGGTCGCGACCGACGCAGGGGCGGACGCGATCTCCCTCGCCCACGTCGAGCAGGCGGTGGCGCGGGCCGCCGTCCGGTACGACCGCACGGGCGACCAGCACTACGACGTGGCCTCGGCCTTCATCAAGTCGATGCGTGGCTCCGACGTCGACGCGGCGCTGCACTACCTCGCCCGGCAGCTCGAGGCGGGGGAGGACCCGCGGTTCATCGCGCGGCGGATCGTCATCGCCGCGAGCGAGGACGTCGGCATGGGCGACCCGACGGCGCTGCAGACCGCGGTCGCCGCGATGCACGCGGTCGCCCAGATCGGGATGCCCGAGGCCCGGATCGTCCTCGCCCAGGCCGTCGTCCACCTTGCGCTCGCACCCAAGTCGAACGCGGCCTACGTCGGGATCAACGAGGCGATCGCGGACGTCCGGGCCGGGCTCGCCGGGCCGGTTCCGCCGCACCTGCGGGGGAGCGGCTACACCCCGGCGGCGTCCCGGGCGGCGGGCAGTTCCGGGGGTCAGCAGCGCGGCGGGTACGCCTACGCCCACGACGAGCCCGAGGGCGTGGCCGCTCAGCAGTACCTGCCCGACGCGCTCGACGCGCGGATGGCCGACCACTCGTACTACCGCCCGACGGACCGCGGCTTCGAGGCTCGGCTCCAGGAGCGCTGGACCTGGTTGCGCGGCATCCTTCGCGGCACCCGTCGCTGACCTCGGCGGCGGCGCCTGCCCGGCGGCCTAGACTCGGGCCCACCATGGAAACCGCCGAGATCCGTCGCCGCTGGCTCGCCTTCTTCGAGAAGAATGGCCACACGGTCGTCCCGTCCGCCCCGCTCATCCACGAGGACCCCACCCTCCTCTTCGTCAACGCGGGGATGGTGCCCTTCAAGCCGTACTTCCTCGGCCAGGAGACCCCCGCGTGGCAGCGGGCCACGAGCGTCCAGAAGTGCGTGCGCACGGGCGACATCGACGAGGTCGGCAAGACCTCGCGGCACGGCACGTTCTTCCAGATGAACGGCAACTTCAGCTTCGGCGACTACTTCAAGGCCGGGGCCATCGAGCTCGCGTGGGAGCTGCTCACGAGCAGCCTCGACGACGGCGGTTACGGCCTGGCGAAGGACCGCCTGTGGGTCACCGTCTTCGAGGACGACGACGAGGCGGCCCGGCTGTGGACCGAGCTCACCGACGTCCCGGCCGAGCGCATCGTGCGCCGCGGCATGGCCGACAACTTCTGGTCGATGGGCGTCCCCGGCCCGTGCGGGCCGTGCAGCGAGATCTTCTACGACCGCGGACCGGAGTACGGGCACGAGGGCGGCCCGGCGGTCGACGAGGACCGCTACATGGAGGTGTGGAACCTCGTCTTCATGGAGTCCGAGCGCGGCGAGGGCTCCGGCAAGTCGGGTTTCCCCGTCCTCGGTCCGCTGCCGAAGAAGAACATCGACACCGGGATGGGCCTGGAGCGGATGGCCTCGATCCTCCAGGGCGTCGACAACATGTACGAGATCGACGAGGTCTTCCCCGTGCTGGCGAAGGCCGCCGAGATGACCGGCAGGCGCTACGGCGAGCGCTCGGGCCAGACCGCGGGTGACTCCCACCCCGACGACGTGCACCTGCGGGTCGTCGCCGACCACGTCCGCTCCTCGCTCATGCTCATCGGCGACGGGGTCACGCCCGGCAACGAGGGCCGTGGGTACGTCCTGCGCCGCATGCTGCGCCGCGCGGTCCGCGCGATGCGCCTGCTCGGGTACGACGAGCCGGCCCTGCCGCACCTCCTGCCCGTGTCGATGGAGCGGATGAGTCGGTCCTACCCCGAGCTGCGGGACGGCTTCGAGCGGATCTCCCAGATCGCCTACGCCGAGGAGGTCGCCTTCCGCCGCACGCTCGCGCAGGGCACGACGATCCTCGACACGGCTGTCGCCCGGACGCGCTCCGCGGGCGGCGACACCCTCGGCGGCGAGGACGCCTTCGCCCTCCACGACACCTACGGCTTCCCCATCGACCTCACCCTCGAGATGGCGGCCGAGCAGGGGCTGTCCGTCGACCGCGAGGGCTTCACCCGCCTCATGCAGGAGCAGCGCGAGCGGGCGAAGGCCGACGCGAAGGCGAAGAAATCCGGCCATGCGACGACGGAGGTGTGGAAGGAGCTGCGGGCGCTCGGGGAGACCGAGTGGAAGGCCTACGAGGCGCTCGAGACCGAGGGCTCGGTCGTCGGCATCGTCTCCGACGGCGTCCAGGTCCAGGAGGTCCCGTCCGGCTCGCGGGTCCAGGTCGTCCTCGACCGCACGCCCTTCTACGCCGAGTCCGGCGGTCAGATCGCCGACTCCGGGGTCATCGAGCTCGGCGGTACGCGCCTGGTCGTCCGGGACGTCCAGCGCCCGGTCAAGGGGCTCGTCGTCCACACCGTCGAGGTGAAGGGTGACGGACTGCGGATCGGCGCCGCCGCGCACGCCAAGGTCGACCCGATGTGGCGGGTCGAGGCCTGCCAGGCCCACTCGGGAACCCACGTCGTCCACGCCGCGCTGCGTGAGGTGCTCGGCCCGTCCGCGCTGCAGTCCGGGTCGTACAACAAGCCGGGTTACCTCCGGCTCGACTTCGCGTGGAACCAGGGCCTCTCGGCGGAGACCCGCAGCGAGATCGAGGAGGTCGCGAACACGGCGGTCCGCGACGACCTGCCCGTCTCCGCGATGTGGATGACCCTCCCCGAGGCCCGGGAGATGGGTGCGCTCGCCCTGTTCGGCGAGACCTACGGGGAGCAGGTCCGCGTCGTCGAGATCGGCGGCCCGTGGTCCCGGGAGCTGTGCGGTGGCACCCACGTGCGGCACTCCAGCCAGGTCGGTCCGCTGACGCTCACGGGGGAGGCCTCGGTCGGCTCGGGCGTGCGGCGTCTCGAGGCCTTCGTCGGGATGGAGGCGCTGCGGTACCTCGCCAAGGAGCGGGCGATCGTCGCGGAGCTGTCCTCGCTGGTCAAGGCGCAGCCGGGCGAGCTCGTCGAGCGGATCTCCGACGTGCTCGGGCGGGTCAAGGACGCCGAGCGACAGGTCGAGCAGCTCCGCCGGGAGCAGGTCCTCGCCGCTGCCGGGTCGATCACCGACCACGCGAAGGACGTCACCGGCGTCACCCTCGTGGCGCACCACGCCCAGGGCGCGTCCGCGGACGACGTCCGGGCGATGGTCCTCGACGCGCGCGGCCGGCTCGGTGAGGAGCGCCCGGTCGTCGTCGCCGTCGCCGGTGACGCGGGCGGCCGACCGGTCGTCGTCGTCGCGACGAACGCGCTCGCGCGCGAGTGGACGCTCCAGGCCGGCGCGCTCGTCAAGGTCGCGGCGCAGACCCTCGGCGGCGGGGGCGGCGGCAAGCCGGACCTGGCACAGGGCGGCGGCCAGGACGCGACGAGGATCGGCGATGCGCTGGCCGCGATCGAGCGGGCCGTCGCAGATCGTGGCTGAGCCGCGCCGCGGGGTGCGCGTCGGCGTCGACGTCGGCTCCGTCCGGGTCGGGGTCGCGCGCAGCGACGCCGACGGGATCCTCGCCACGCCGGTCACGACGGTCGCCCGGGACGTCGCCGCGGAGCAGGCCGCCGGCGGCGACCCGGACGTCGGCCCGGTGGTGGCGATCGTCGAGGAGCTCGAAGCGCTCGAGGTCGTCGTCGGCCTGCCCCGGACACTCGCGGGCGAGGACGGTCCCGCCGCGCAGGCGGCGCGTCGCTATGCTCACGTTCTTGCGAGCCGGGTGGGCGATCGTCCCGTCCGGCTCGTGGACGAGCGGTTGACGACGGTCGACGCCCACCGCGGCCTCAGGGACAGCGGTGTGCCCGGTCGGCGGCACCGGGAGGTCGTCGACCAGGCGGCCGCAGTGCTCATCCTCCAGGCCGCGCTCGACGCCGAGCGGGCCGCCGGTCGCCCGCCGGGCGAGCGTGTGGGGTCAAGGCGCCGGAAGGCGCGGACGAAGGACAGGGACGGATGACCGAGCCGGGCCTCGACGATTCGATCTTCGGGACACGCGGGGATGCCCCCCGCACCCGCCGGGAGCGGCGCCACCTCAGCCGTCCCGCCCGCCAGCGGCGCGGACGCGCCCTCATCGTCCTCGTCATGACCGCGGCCCTCGTGTCGTGCGGGGCGTTCCTGGCCTGGGGATCGATCAGCCCGGTCCTCGACCAGATCCCCGGCGTCGGGGGGTCGAGCGTGGAGGACTTCGAGGGCCCGGGGTACGGCTCGGTCGAGGTGACGATCGCGCCGGGCCAGAACGGTGACGCGATCGGCCGGACGCTCCAGGAGCGCGGCGTGGTCAAGTCGGCCGGCGCCTTCGTCCAGGCGGCGACCGCCTCGCCCGACGCGGCCGCGATGATCCAGCCGGGCACCTACACGCTCCAGCGGGGCATGCGTGCCAGCGACGCCCTCACCGCCCTCACCGACGGCAAGCACCGTTCCGCGGGCGTGACGATCGCCGAGGGGAAGTGGGCATCGGAGATCTACCAGATCCTCGGCAAGGCGACGGGCCACCAGGCGTCCGAGTACGAGGCCGCCGTGGCCTCCGGCAAGGTGAAGCTCCCCGCCGAGGCGAACGGCAGGATCGAGGGCTGGCTCTACCCCTCGACGTACGACTTCGACAAGAAGACGCCCGTGGTGACGCAGCTCAACACGATGATCGAGGAGACCGAGAAGGAGCTGAAGAAGGCGAAGATCCCGCGGGCCCGGTGGAACCGGACCCTGACGATCGCCTCGATCATCGAGGGCGAGGCGGGTTCCGCGGACCGGACCAAGGTCGCGCGCGTCATCCTCAACCGCTTGGACACCACGGGCGCTCCGGTCTACGGGCTGCTCCAGATGGACAGCACCATCCACTACCTCACGCAGAAGCGCGGGACGATCACGACGTCGGACAAGGACCGCAACTCCGACAGCCCGTACAACACGTACAAGGTGCCGGGCCTGCCCCCGGGCCCGATCAACAACCCGGGCGCGGAGTCGATCGAGGCCGCAGGCGACCCGGCGTCGGGCGACTGGCTCTACTTCGTCACCGTCAACGGGGACACGGGCGAGACGAAGTTCGCGACGACCTTCGCCGACCACCAGCGCAACGTCGCGGAGTTCCAGCGGTGGTGCAACGAGACCCCGGACTCGGGGTGCTCGAACGAGTGACCGCTGCGGGGGCGCCGGTCCAGCGGGCCGCGGTGCTGGGTGACCCGATCGAGCACTCGCTGTCTCCGGTCCTCCACACGGCGGCGTACGAGGCCCTCGGGCTCACCGGCTGGCACTACGACCGACGCCGCGTCGGCGCTGCCGAGCTCGCGGGCGTCGTCGCCGAGCTCGGGCAGGAGTGGCGCGGGCTGTCGTTGACGATGCCGCTGAAGGAGGCCGCGTTCGACGTCGCCACGGAGGTCTCGGAGCGCGCGCGCCGGGCGCGATCGATCAACACGCTCGTCCGCCGGGCCGACGGGGGATGGGCCGCCGACAACACCGATGTCATCGGCATCCACCGCGCGCTCGGCCTCGGCGAGACCGAGCTCCCCCGGGCCACCGTGCTCGGGGCCGGGGCCACGGCGCGCTCGGCCGTCGTCGCCCTCGCCGGGACGGTCAGTGGGTCGATCAGGGTCGCGGCGCGAGATCCGCGGAAGGCGTCCGTCGCGCTCGCCGAGCTCTCCCGGGACCTGCCGATCGAGGTGTGCCCGCTCGAGGAGTGGGCCGACGACCCCGGGCAGGCCGTCGTCAGCACCCTCCCGCCCGGGGGGTCCCACGCCGTGGCGGCGTGCGTCCGGACGCCGTCGGACCCCGCCCCCGTCCTCCTCGACGTCGTCTACGCCGGGTGGCCGACGCCGCTGGCCCGGGCCGCGACGGCCGTCGGGTGGCGGGTCGTCGGGGGCCTGGAGATGCTCATCCACCAGGCGGCCGCGCAGGTCGAGCTCATGACGGGCCGGAAGGCCCGCGACGAGGTCGTCGCCGCGATGCGATCCGCAGCGCGGACGGCGAGCGACGACGACTGACGCCCGTGGGAGGATGCGCCCCATGCTCCGCTGGTTGACCGCAGGTGAGTCGCACGGCCAGGCCCTCGTGGCCGTCCTCGAGGGACTGCCCGCCGGGGTCGAGGTGACGACCGGCGATGTCGCCGACGCGCTCGCCCGGCGCCGGCTGGGCTACGGCCGCGGCGCCCGCATGTCCTTCGAGCGCGACGAGGTGACCTTCCTCGGCGGCGTCCGGCACGGGTCGAGCATCGGTTCCCCGCTCGCCGTGATGATCGGCAACACCGAGTGGCCGAAGTGGCAGACGGTGATGTCCGCCGACCCGGTGGAGGCCGCAGACCTCGCCCGGGCGAACGACGTCGGCGCCGAGAAGGAGCTGGCCCGCAACCGACCGCTGACCCGTCCCCGGCCCGGCCACGCCGACCTCGTCGGGATGCAGAAGTACGGCTTCGACGAGGCCCGACCCGTCCTCGAGCGAGCCTCCGCGCGCGAGACCGCGGCACGGGTCGCCCTGGGGGAGGTCGCGGCGCGCTTCCTCGAGCAGGCCTACGGCATCCGGCTCGTCTCGCACACGGTCTCCATCGGGACGGCCGCCGTCGCCGGCGACGCGCCGCTGCCCACCCCCGACGACGTGGCTGCGCTGGACGCCGATCCGGTGCGCACGCTCGATCCCACCGGCAGCGCCGCGATGGTCGCCGAGGTCGACGCCGCGAAGAAGGACGGGGACACCCTCGGCGGAGTCGTCGAGGTCCTCGCCTACGGCCTGCCCCCGGGCCTGGGCTCCCACGTCCACTGGGATCGCCGGCTCGACGCGCGGCTGGCCGCGGCGCTCATGGGCATCCAGGCGATCAAGGGCGTCGAGGTCGGCGACGGCTTCACGACCGCCACGCGCCGAGGCTCGGCCGCGCACGACGAGATGGAGCGTGACGCCGAGGGCACCGTCCGTCGTCGGAGCGGACGGGCGGGTGGGACCGAGGGCGGCATGTCGACCGGAGACGTCCTGCGGGTGCGTGCCGCGATGAAGCCGATCAGCACCGTCCCGCGCGCCCTCGACACGATCGACGTCACGAGCGCCGACGCCGCGACGGCGATCCACCAGCGCTCGGACGTCTGCGCCGTGCCCGCCGCGGGGGTTGTCGCCGAGGCGATGGTCGCCCTCATCGTCGCCGAGGCGTGCATCGAGAAGTTCGGGGGCGACAGCGTCACCGAGACGGCCTGCAACATGCGGACCTACCTCGAGTCGATCCCCGAGCTCATGCGGACGTGGGACCGGTGACCGTCCCCGATCAGGTCGTCCTCATCGGCCCGCCGGGAGCGGGCAAGTCGACGACGGGGGCGCGGGTCGCCCGCGCTCTCGGCCTCGAGATCCTCGACACCGACGCCATGGTCGAGCAGCGCGCGGGCAAGCCCGTCGCCGACATCTTCGTCGAGGACGGCGAGCCCGTATTCCGGGATCTCGAGCGCGAGGTCACCCTCGAGGCGCTTCGGCACGGTGGCGTCGTCTGCCTCGGCGGTGGGGGGCCGATGACCCCGGAGATCGCGGCCGCCCTCGACGGCCGGACGGTCGTCCTGCTCGACGTCGGGATCGCGGACGCCGCCCGCCGGGTCGGCTTCGACCGGTCGCGCCCGTTGCTGGCCGTGAACCCGCGGGCCCGGTGGATCGAGCTCATGGCCGCCCGCCGCCCGACGTACGAGCGGCTGGCGACGCGCGTCGTCGACACTGCCGGTCGGACCCCGGCCCAGGTCGCCTCCGCGGTCCTCGAGGCGATCGGGGCGGACGACCGCGAGGCCGGGCGATGAGCGAGGTCACCCGCATCCCGGTGGGGGAGGACTACGAGGTGGTCGTCGGGCGCGGCGTCTCGAGCCATGTCGCCGGACTGCTCCCCGACGCCGTCCGCCAGGTCCTCGTCGTCCACCCGCAGGACCTCGCCGCGCTCGCCGATCCGGTGATCGCCGCGCTGCGTGACGCCGGGCTCATCGTCCACGCCGCCGGGGTCCCCGACGCAGAAGCCGCCAAGGCGGTCCAGGTGGCCGCCGACCTGTGGTCCCGCCTGGGCCAGGCAGCCTTCACCCGTTCCGACGCGGTCGTGGCCGTCGGCGGCGGGAGCGTCACCGACCTCGCCGGCTTCGTCGCGGCGACCTGGCTGCGCGGGGTGGCGGTCGTCCACGTCCCGACGACGGTGCTCGGCATGGTCGACGCGGCCGTGGGGGGAAAGACGGGGATCAACACGCCGGAGGGCAAGAACCTCGTCGGCTCCTTCCACCCGCCGGCCGGGGTCCTCTGCGACCTCGACACCCTCGACACCCTGCCGGAGGTGGACCGGGCCGCGGGCCTGGCGGAGGTCGTCAAGGGTGGCTGGATCGCCGACCCCGTCATCCTCGACCTCGTTGAGAAGCACGGGCGCGCGGCGCTCGACCCGTCCTCCCCGGTCCTGCGGGAGCTGGTCGAACGGAAGATCTCCGTCAAGGCGCGCGTCGTCGCGGCCGACCTCAAGGAGTCCTCGCTGCGCGAGATCCTCAACTACGGGCACACCTTCGGCCACGCGATCGAGCTCGCGGAGGGGTACCGGATGCGTCACGGCGACGCGGTCGCGATCGGGATGGTCTACGCCGCGGAGCTCGCGCACGCCGCGGGCACCCTCGGCGTCGAGGACGTGGCGCGCCACCGTGCCGTCAACGAGCGGCTCGGACTGCCGACCCGGTGGACGGGGACGGCGGGCTTCGACGAGCTGCGGGTCGCGATGGGCCGGGACAAGAAGACCCGAGGCGCGACGTTGCGCTTCGTCACCCTCACCTCCGCCGGGCACCCGACCCGGCTGGTGGGGCCGGACGAGGCTCTCCTACGGACCGCCTACGAGGCCGTCACCGCCTGACGGACCGCTGGCCCGGCGGTCGGCGGCCGTCAGTTGGGGGCCGCGGCTGCCGGGTGCTCCTCCTCGACCCCCACCAGGTCCTTCATCACGCCCTCGACGTCCTCGCGCACGGCCGGTCCCACGGCGCCCCAGCCGTCCTCGTAGCCGTAGACGGTGCGCAGCGGGACCGCGTTCCGGTTGACGTCCAGCAGCTCGATCTGGTCGGCGTCGACGAGCCCGGGGTGCCACTCGCCGCACGCCTCCGACACCTTGAGCAGGTCGCGGCGCAGGGTGTTGATGTAGCTGGCGACCCGCGGCGCCTTCGTCTCCGGCACGAGCCCCCGCTCGAGCCACTGGTTCTGCGTCGCGACCCCCGTCGGGCATTTGTCGGTGTGGCACTTCTGCGCCTGGATGCAGCCGATGGCGAGCATCGCCTCGCGACCGACGTGGATGACGTCGACGCCGAGCGCGAGGGCGACCATGGCGGTGTCGGGCAGGCCGAGCTTGCCGCTGCCGATGAACGTCACGTCGTCGGTGAGCCCGGCCCGGGCGAAGAGGGAGTAGACCCGGGCGAAGCCGACCCGGAAGGGGAGGGCGACGTGGTCGGAGAAGATGAGGGGGGCCGCGCCGGTGCCACCCTCGCCGCCGTCGATCGTCACGAAGTCGACACCGCGGTCGCGCCGGGACATCTGGTCGACGAGGTCGTGCCAGACGCCGAGGTCGCCGACGGCCGACTTGATGCCCACCGGCAGGCCCGTGCGGTCCGCGATCGTCTCCACGAGGTCGAGCATCGAGTCGACGTCGGAGAACGCCGTGTGCCGCGAGGGGCTCGCGCAGTCCTGGTCCCGCGGGATGCCGCGGACCCGGGCGATCTCGTCGGTGATCTTCGCCGCGGGCAGCAGGCCACCCAGGCCGGGCTTGGCGCCCTGGGAGAGCTTGATCTCGATCGCCCGGACCGGGGCGGAGGCGACGACGTCGACGAGGCGCTCGAGGTCGAACCGGCCCTGCTCGTCGCGGCAGCCGAAGTAGGACGTGCCGATCTGGAACATGAGGTCGCCACCGCGGCGGTGGTGGTCCGACAGCGCGCCCTCGCCGGTGTTCTGGTAGGCGCCAGCAAGCCGGACGCCCTCGTTGAGGCTGCGGATGGCGGCACCGGACAACGAGCCGAAGGACATGCCCGAGACGTTGACGAGCGAGTCGGGCCGGAACGCGTGACGCCGACCGCGCGGACCGCCGATGACCTTCGCTGCCGGCAGCCGCACGAGATCGTCGTGGCTGCCCTTCGCGCCGTGGGCCAGCCGGGAGGACGGGGCGACGTCCGAGAACGTCCGGTGCTTGATGATCGTGTACCCCTCGGCGCGCTCGACGTCGTTGTCCGTGCCGAAGCCCGCGTAGTTGT
Source organism: Janibacter massiliensis (assembly GCF_900289115.1). GTDB lineage: Bacteria > Actinomycetota > Actinomycetes > Actinomycetales > Dermatophilaceae > Janibacter_A > Janibacter_A massiliensis. Next base: position 1,710,288 of record NZ_LT985196.1, read on the forward strand.
TCTGCTGCTTCGCGCTCGAGTAGATCCACGCCCGCTGGTCACGACTGAACGGGCGTTCCTCGTCGTTGCTCGTGACGATGTACTGGCGCAGCTCCGGGCCGATCGTCTCGAGGGCGTAGCGGGCGTTCGCGATGACGGGGAAGTTGCGCTTGAGCGCGTGGGTGCGCTGCGTCAGGTCGCGGGCGGCCAGCGCGGCGATCCCGGTCGCGGCGGCCGTGCCGAGCGTGGTCCAAGGCTTCATGCCCGCGAGTCTGCCCCGCGATCGCGCCCCGGTCGACCCGTCCCACCGGCCGGTTAGGATGATCGTCGGCCGTCTTCGCCCCATGGGGTGGACGCGCCTCGACCTGGTCCCAACCCGAAAGCGATCCCTCCGTGGCGACGACGAACGACCTCAAGAACGGCATGGTGCTCAACCTCGACAACCAGCTCTGGTCCGTCGTGGAGTTCCAGCACGTCAAGCCCGGCAAGGGCCCGGCGTTCGTCCGCACGAAGCTGAAGTCGGTCACGAGCGGCAAGGTCGTCGACAAGACCTTCAACGCCGGGACCAAGGTCGAGACGGCGAACGTCGACAAGCGGACGATGCAGTTCCTCTACAACGACGGCACGGACTACGTCTTCATGGACCCCGACACCTTCGACCAGATCCCGGTGAGCCCGGATGTCGTCGGTGACGCGGCGAAGTACATGCTCGAGAACCAGGAGGCGGTCGTCGCCCGCCACGACGGCGCCGTCCTGTTCATCGAGCTGCCGGCCTCGGTCGTCCTCGAGATCACGTACACCGAGCCGGGCCTGCAGGGTGACCGGTCGACCGGTGGCACGAAGCCGGCGACGCTGGAGACCGGCGCCGAGATCCAGGTCCCGCTGTTCGTCGAGCAGAACACGAAGGTCAAGGTCGACACCCGCGACGGTTCGTACCTCGGCCGCGTGAACTGAGTTGGCGGCCCGCACCAAGGCCCGCAAGCGGGCGCTCGACGTCCTATTCGAGGCCGAGCAGCGCCGCGTCGACCCCGTCGCGCTCGTCCGCGACCGGAGCGAGGCCCCGGTGACCGAGGCCCCGCTCAACCCGTACACGGTCCAGATCGTCGAGGGCGTGACCGAGCACGGGGCGCAGATCGACGACGCGCTGCGCACCTACAGCCAGGGGTGGACGCTCGACCGGATGCCGGACGTCGACCGCGCCATCCTGCGGATCGGGGCGTGGGAGATCCTGCACAACGAGCAGGTGCCCGACGCTGTCGCGATCTCCGAGGCGATCGGGCTCGCGACCGAGCTGAGCACCGACGACTCGCCCCGGTTCGTCCACGGCCTCCTGGCGCGCGTCGCGGAGGTCAAGGACACCCTCAGCTGACCTCCCCGAGACCACACCAGACCCCCGAAGGAGCAGGCCTTGGCACAGGACCACACGCCCAGGTACACGAAGGCGGGCGAGGGGTACGAGCGGGACATGACGTACGTCCCGGACCGGATCACCGCGCAGCCGGGGGCCAGCCGCGACCCGCGCGGTCATGACAAGAAGCCCGCGGAGATCACCGCGCCCACCTGGCCGGTCGAGCCCGGGCGCTACCGTCTCGTCGCCGCGAAGGCGTGCCCGTGGGCCAACCGCTCGATCATCGTCCGCAACCTGCTCGGGCTGGAGGACGTCATCAGCCTGGGGATGCCCGGGCCGACGCACGACGCCCGGAGCTGGACGTTCGACCTCGACCCCGGCGGGGTCGACCCGGTGCTGGGCATCGAGCGTCTCCAGGAGGCCTACTTCCTCCGGTTCCCGGGCTACGAGCGCGGGATCACCGTGCCGACGATCGTCGACGTGCCCAGCGGCGAGATCGTCACCAACGACTTCCCGTGGATCACCCACGACTTCTTCTTCGAGTGGCGCGAGTACCACCGCGAGGACGCGCCGAACCTGTGGCCGGAGGACCTGCGCGAGGAGATGGAGGAGGTCATGCGCCGCGTGTTCACCGAGGTGAACAACGGCGTGTACCGCTGCGGGTTCGCCGGGTCGCAGGAGAGCTACGACGCCGCCTACGAGCGGCTGTGGACCGCCATGGACTGGCTCGAGGAGCGGCTGGCCGACCGGCGTTACCTCATGGGGGAGTCGATCACGGAGGCCGACGTCCGGCTGTTCACGACGCTCGCCCGCTTCGATGCGGTCTACCACGGGCACTTCAAGTGCAACCGGCAGAAGCTCACCGAGATGCCCAACCTGTGGGGCTACGCACGGGACCTGTACCAGACGCCGGGGTTCGGCGAGACGATCGACTTCGACCAGATCAAGGCGCACTACTACGTCGTCCACACCGACGTGAACCCGACGGGCATCATCCCGCAGGGTCCCGACCCCGCGGTGTGGGAGACCCCGCACGGACGGGGCTGATCCCGACCGCGTGACCGGCCGCCAGCGTACCTGAGGGGCGCTGTAGGGTTCGGTACCGAACGACATCCTTTAACGACCGTCCCGTGAGGCGGAGAAGGAGGTCCCGGCACCATGTGCCCCGACTCCGGCGTGCCCGCGCCACCTGATGACGCCGTCGTCGGCGACGCCCGCGAGGTGATGTCCTCCGGCGACATCGCCCGGGCCCTGCGCCGCATCGCTCACGAGCTGCTCGAGCACAACAAGGGCGCCGACGACCTCGTCCTCCTGGGGATCCCCTCCCGCGGCGTCGGCCTCGCCCGTCGGCTCGGGGCCCTCGTCGAGCAGATCGAGGGCACGACCGTCCCGACCGGCGCCCTCGACGTGACGATGTACCGCGACGACCTGCGCGGCCGCCCGACCCGTGCCCCTCACCCGACGACCATCCCCGAGAGCGGGATCGACGGCCGGACGGTCGTCCTCGTCGACGACGTCCTCTACTCCGGGCGGACGGTGCGCGCCGCGCTCGACGCACTCGCCGACTACGGCCGTCCCCGCGCCGTCCGGCTGGCCGTCCTCGTCGACCGCGGCCACCGCGAGCTGCCGATCCGCGCCGACCACGTCGGCAAGAACCTGCCGACGGCGCATGCCGAGCGGGTCCGGGTCCGCCTGACCGAGCACGACGACGTCGAGGACTCCGTCGCCATCACCGGGGGTGGGCGATGACCCGGCACCTGCTGTCGATCGCAGACCTCGACGACGCGGCGCTGCGTGCCGTCCTCGACACGGCGGCCGAGATGCACGAGGTCCAGCACCGCGAGGTGAAGAAGATCCCCACCCTGCGCGGTCGGACGATCATCAACCTCTTCTTCGAGGACAGCACCCGGACCCGCAGCAGCTTCGAGGTCGCCGGCAAGTGGATGAGCGCCGACACGATCAACATCACCGGCAAGGGCAGCTCGACGAGCAAGGGCGAGTCCCTGCGGGACACCGTGCGGACGATCGCCGCCATGGGCGTCGACGCGATCGTCATGCGTCACTCGGCATCGGGGGCTGCCCACCAGGTCGCCCGGTGGTTCGACGAGACGGGCACCCGGGTCAGCGTCGTCAACGCCGGCGACGGGCTGCACGAGCACCCGACCCAGGCCCTCCTGGACGCGTACACCCTCGAACGCCGGCTCGGCTCACTCGAGGGCCGGCACGTCGCGATCGTCGGCGACGTGACGCACAGCCGCGTCTTCCGCAGCAACCTGCTGTCCCTGCCCCGACTCGGGGCCCGGGTCACCGTCGTCGCCCCGCCGACGCTCATGCCGAGCGGCTCGCGGGCCTGGGCGCAGCGGGATGGGTTCACCCTCAGCCACGACCTCGACGACGTGCTCGCCGAGGGGGTCGACGCCCTGATGATGCTCCGGGTCCAGAAGGAGCGGATGACCGGCGGCTTCTTCCCGACCCCGCGCGAGTACACCGTCGGCTACGGCCTCACCCGCGGCCGTCTCGAGGTCCTGAGCACTCACCGGCCGGACGCGGTCATCCTCCACCCCGGCCCGATGAACCGCGGGCTCGAGATCGCCGCGGACGCCGCCGACGCCGCGAGCTCGCTCGTCCTCGACCAGGTGAGCTCGGGGGTCGCGGTCCGGATGAGCGTCCTGTACCACCTGCTCGCCTCGGCGGAAGGAGCCGCTGCATGACCCGCCTGCTCATCACCGGGGCCACGCTCGCGGACGGTACCGGGGCCGACGTCCTCGTCGAGGACGGGACGATCCGCGAGGTCGGCACCGTCTCCGCCCCCGCCGGCCTGGGCGACGACGAGCGGGTCGCCGCCGACGGACTCGTCCTCCTCCCCGGGTTCGTCGACCTCCACACCCACCTGCGCGAGCCCGGACGGGAGGACGCCGAGACCGTACGCACCGGGACCCGCGCCGCCGCCGCCGGTGGCTTCACCGCGGTCCACGCGATGGCGAACACGAACCCCGTCACCGACACCGCGGAGGCGGCCGAGCGAATCCTCGACCTCGGGGTCGCGGCCGGGTACGCCGACGTCCGACCGGTCGGCGCGGTGACGAAGGGTCTGGACTCCGCCGAGCTCGCCGAGCTCGGGCTCATGCACCGCAGCCGGGCCCGGGTCACCGTGTTCTCCGACGACGGCCGGTGCGTCCACGACTCCCGGGTCATGCGGCGTGCTCTCGAGTACGTCCGGGCCTTCGGCGGCGTCGTCTCGCAGCACGCGCAGGACCCGGCGCTCGCCGGGCCGGAGGCGTGCTGCCACGAGGGCGAGCTGTCCGGCCGGCTGGGCCTGCCGGGCTGGCCCAGCGCCGCGGAGAGCACGATCGTCGCCCGTGACGCCGAGCTCGCGCGGCACACCGGCAGCCGGGTCCACGTCGCCCACGTCACGAGCGCCGAGGGGCTCGACGCCGTGCGCTGGGCCAAGCGCCGGGGGATCGACATCACGTGCGAGGTGACGCCCCATCACCTCCTGCTGACGACCGACCTGCTCACCGGCTACGACCCCGTGTACAAGGTCAACCCGCCGCTGCGACCGACCGAGGACGTCGAGGCGCTGCGCGAGGGACTCGCGGACGGCACGATCGACACGGTCGCGACCGACCACGCGCCGCACGCGCCGCACGACAAGGAGCACGCCTTCGTCGACGCCGCGTTCGGGATGCTCGGGCTGGAGACCGCCTTCGCCGTCGTCCACGACGTCATGGTCGCCACCGGCCGGATGTCGATGGCCGACCTGGCCCGGGTCATGGCCACCACCCCGGCGCACATCGGACGGGTCGCGGACCACGGTCGCCCGGTCGCCCCCGGCGAGCCGGCGAACCTCGTCCTCGTCGACCCGGCCGCGACCATCACCGTCGACGCCGGCGCGTCGGCCTCGCTCTCCCGCAACAACCCGTACGACGGGCGCACCCTCTCGGGTGCCGTCCGCACCACCTTCCTGCGGGGCCGTGCCACGGCCCAGGACGGAGTCCCCACCGGTGACTGACACCCAGCACCCGCCCCTGCCGACCGACGAGCTCCCGCCCGTCGCGGTCCTCGTCCTCGAGGACGGCCGCACCTTCGCGGGTCGTCCCTTCGGGGCCGTCGGCGAGACGATCGGCGAGGTCGTCTTCTCGACCGGCATGACCGGCTACCAGGAGACGCTCACCGACCCGAGCTACCACCGCCAGGTCGTCGTCATGACCGCGCCGCACATCGGCAACACGGGCTGGAACGACGAGGACGACGAGTCGAGCCGGATCTGGGCCAGCGGCCTGGTGCTGCGCGACCCCGCGATCCGCCCCAGCAGCTGGCGCTCCACCGGCACCCTCGAGGACGCCCTGTCCGCCCAGGGGATCATCGGGATCAGCGGCATCGACACGCGGGCGCTGACGCGCCACCTGCGCGAGCGCGGGACGATGCGCGCCGGCGTCTTCTCCGGCGACGCGGCCCGTCGTCCGGCGTCCGAGCTGCTCGAGGCCGTCCGTTCCGCCCCGACGATGGCCGGGTCGGAGCTCGCCTCGCAGGTGAGCACGAGCCAGGCGTACGTCGTCCCGGCCGAGGGGGAGCGGCGCTTCACCGTCGCCGCGATCGACCTCGGGATCAAGACGATGACGCCCCGCCGCATGGCGGAGCGCGGCATCGAGGTCCACGTCCTGCCGGCCACGGCGACCGCGGAGGACGTCCGCGCCGTACCGTCCGCGACGGGCGGCCAGGGCCCCGACGGGGTCTTCATGTCGAACGGTCCGGGCGACCCGGCGACCGCGCCGCAGGCCGAGCTGCTGCGCGAGCTGCTCGCGGACGGGACGCCGTACTTCGGCATCTGCTTCGGCAACCAGATCCTCGGCCGGGCCCTCGGCTTCGGCACCTACAAGCTCCGCTACGGCCACCGCGGGATCAACCAGCCCGTGAAGGACCTGACGACCGGGAAGGTCGAGATCACGGCCCAGAACCACGGGTTCGCCGTCGACGCGCCGTTGGGGGAGACGGTCACCGCCCCCGCCGACGCGCAGCACGGCACCTCCTTCGGCCGGGTGCGCGTCAGCCACGTCGGCCTCAACGACGACGTCGTCGAGGGCATCGAGTGCCTCGACATCCCGGCGTTCTCCGTCCAGTACCACCCCGAGGCCGCGGCCGGCCCGCACGACGCCGCCTACCTCTTCGACCGGTTCGTCGAGCTCCTGCAGCGCCGCCGCACCGCCCACGCCGACACGACCGACCAGCACGGGGAGAACGCCTGATGCCCAAGCGCACCGACATCTCGAGCGTCCTCGTCATCGGGTCCGGCCCGATCGTCATCGGCCAGGCCTGCGAGTTCGACTACTCCGGCACCCAGGCCTGCCGCGTGCTGCGCGAGGAGGGCGTGCGCGTCGTCCTCGTCAACAGCAACCCGGCGACGATCATGACCGACCCCGAGTTCGCCGACGCGACGTACGTCGAGCCGATCACCCCCGAGGTCGTCGAGAAGATCATCGAGAAGGAGCGCCCGGACGCAGTCCTCGCGACGCTCGGCGGCCAGACGGCGCTCAACACCGCGATCGCCCTCCACGAGAACGGCGTGCTCGAGAAGTACGGCTGCCCGCTCATCGGCGCGAACGTCGAGGCCATCCAGCTCGGCGAGGACCGCGAGCGCTTCAAGGGCGTCGTCGAGCGGTGCGGTGCCGAGTCGGCCCGCTCGCGGATCTGCCACTCGATGGACGACTGCCTCGAGGCGGCCGCCGACCTGGGCTACCCGGTCGTCGTCCGGCCGAGCTTCACCATGGGCGGTCTGGGCTCCGGGTTCGCGCACGACGAGGCGGACCTGCGGCGCATCGCCGGTGCCGGGCTGCAGTACAGCCCGACGACCGAGGTGCTGCTCGAGGAGTCGATCCTCGGGTGGAAGGAGTACGAGCTCGAGGTGATGCGCGACAACGCCGACAACGTCGTCGTCGTGTGCTCCATCGAGAACCTCGACCCGATGGGGGTCCACACGGGCGACTCGATCACCGTCGCACCGGCTCTGACCCTCACCGACCGCGAGTACCAGCGGATGCGCGACGTCGGGATCGCCGTCATCCGCGAGGTCGGCGTCGAGACCGGCGGGTGCAACATCCAGTTCGCGATCAACCCCGCCGACGGCCGGATGATCGTCATCGAGATGAACCCCCGCGTCTCGCGTAGCTCCGCGCTCGCCTCGAAGGCCACCGGGTTCCCCATCGCGAAGATCGCCGCGAAGATGGCGATCGGCTACACCCTCGACGAGGTCCCGAACGACATCACGAAGGAGACGCCGGCGAGCTTCGAGCCGACGCTCGACTACGTCGTCGTCAAGGTGCCCCGCTTCGCGTTCGAGAAGTTCCCCGCGGCCGACCCCGGTCTGACGACGACGATGAAGTCCGTCGGCGAGGCGATGAGCCTGGGGCGCAACTTCACCGAGGCCCTGCAGAAGGCGCTCCGCTCCGCCGAGCGCGCGGGCAGCTCGTTCCACTGGGAGGGCCCGACGCCGACGCCGGAGGAGGCCCGCGCGCTCCTGGCCACCGCGGTCATGCCGACCGACGGGCGGATCGTCACCCTCCAGCAGGCGATGCGGGGCGGGATCACCGTCGAGCAGGCCCACGAGGCGACGGGGATCGACCCGTGGTTCCTCGACCAGATGGCCCTGATCAACGAGCTCGCCGACGAGATCGCCGCCGCCCCCGAGCTGTCGGTGGAGCTGCTCCGCCTGGCCAAGCGGCACGGCTTCTCCGATGCCCAGCTCGCTCAGCTGCGGACGATGCCGGAGGCTGTCGTCCGGGGCGTGCGGCACGCGCTGGGCGTGCGACCGGTCTACAAGACGGTCGACACCTGCGCCGCGGAGTTCGCCGCCCGCACCCCGTACCACTACAGCACCTACGACGAGGAGAGCGAGGTCGCGCCGCGGGAGACCCCGGCCGTCATCATCCTCGGCTCCGGCCCGAACCGGATCGGTCAGGGCGTCGAGTTCGACTACTCGTGCGTGCACGCGAGCTTCGCCCTGCGCGAGGCCGGCTACGACACGGTCATGGTCAACTGCAACCCGGAGACGGTCTCGACCGACTACGACACGAGCAGCCGGCTCTACTTCGAGCCGCTGACGCTCGAGGACGTCCTCGAGGTCGTCCACGCCGAGACCCAGGCCGGGCCGGTCGCGGGGGTCGTCGTCCAGCTCGGCGGGCAGACGCCGCTCGGGCTCGCGCAGGCACTCAAGGATGCGGGTGTCCCCGTCGTGGGCACCTCGCCGGAGGCGATCGACCTCGCCGAGGACCGTGGCCACTTCGGTCGGGTCCTGGCCGAGGCGGGTCTCAACGCGCCCAAGCACGGCACGGCCTTCAGCGCCGCCGAGGCGATCGAGATCGCCCGTGAGATCGGGTACCCCGTGCTCGTCCGGCCCTCGTACGTCCTCGGTGGGCGGGGCATGGAGATCGTCTACGACGACGAGCGCCTCTCGGAGTACGTCACCCGTGCGACCGTCGCCTCGCCGGAGCACCCCGTCCTCGTCGACCGCTTCCTCGACGACGCGATCGAGATCGACGTCGACGCGCTGTTCGACGGCGAGGAGATGTACCTCGGCGGGATCATGGAGCACATCGAGGAGGCTGGGATCCACTCCGGCGACAGCAGCTGCACACTGCCTCCGGCGACCCTCGGGGCCGGGGAGCTCGAGCGCGTGCGGGAGGCGACCCGTCGCCTCGCGGAGGGCATCGGCGTGCGCGGCCTGATGAACGTCCAGTACGCCCTGGCCCAGGACGTCCTCTACGTCCTGGAGGCCAACCCCCGGGCGTCGCGGACCGTGCCCTTCGTGGCGAAGGCGACGGGAGTCCCGATCGCCAAGGCCGCGGCCCGGATCATGCTCGGGGCGACCATCGCCCAGCTGCGCGAGGAGGGCATGCTGCCCACGGGCGTCGACGGCGGCGCGCTCCCGGCGCACGCCCCGATGTCGGTCAAGGAAGCCGTGCTGCCGTTCAAGCGGTTCCGGACGAAGGAGGGCGAGGTCGTCGACTCCCTCCTCGGCCCGGAGATGCGCTCGACGGGCGAGGTCATGGGCATCGACACCGACTTCGGCTCCGCGTTCGCCAAGAGCCAGCTCGGCTCCGTCAGCGGGCTGCCGACGAGCGGCACGGTCTTCGTCTCGGTCGCCAACCGGGACAAGCGCGCCATGCTCTTCCCGATCAAGCGGCTGGCCGACCTCGGGTTCGCCATCGTCGCGACCGAGGGGACGGCAGCCGTCCTGCGGCGCAACGGGATCGAGTGCGAGGTCGTCGGCAAGCACAGCGCGCGCGGCGAGGGAGAAGCGAGCATCATCGACCGGATCCTCGCCGGCGAGATCGACCTCGTGTTCAACACCCCGTCCGGTCAGGACGCCAGGGCCGATGGGTACGCGATCCGTGCGGCGATCACCTCGATGGACAAGCCGATCGTCACGACGGTCCAGCAGCTCGGGGCCGCGGTGCAGGGCATCGAGGCGCGCCTGCACGGTGAGCTGCGGGTCAAGCCCCTCCAGGAGCACGCCCGAGATCTCGACCTGTACGGGTCGCGCTCGTGACCGGACGGGCGTACGACGCGGCCTTCGACGCGGTCCTCTCCCGGCTCGACCCGGAGCGGATCCATCGGGCGGCGTCCACCACGTGGCGGGGCCTGACCCGCGTCCCCGGGGTGAGCGACCTCGCCCGGCGGGCGGTCGTGCCGACGTCCGTCCCCACCCGCCCCGTCCTGGGCAAGGAGATCGCGCCGCTCGGCCTCGCCGCGGGGTTCGACAAGAACGGCGAGGGGATCGACGCCCTCGCGGCCCTGGGCTTCGGGGCGGTCGAGATCGGCACGGTCACCGGTCGCCCGCAGCCGGGCAACCCCCGACCGCGGCTGTTCCGGCTGCCGGCCGACCGGGCGATCGTCAACCGGATGGGGTTCAACAACGACGGGTCCGCGGCGGTCGCCGAGCGCCTCGCCCGGCGCGCCGACCGTGAGCACGCCGACGTCCTCCTGGGGATCAACATCGGCAAGACGAAGGCGGTGCGGGTCGAGGACGCCGTCGAGGACCACCGGCTGAGCACCCGCCGGCTCGCCCGGTTCGCCGACTACCTCGTCGTCAACGTCAGCTCGCCGAACACCCCGGGCCTGCGCGACCTCCAAGCGGTGGAGCCGCTCCGGCCGATCCTCGCCGGGGTGCGTGACGAGGCGGCGGACGCGACGGGCCGGGAGGTGCCGATCCTCGTGAAGATCGCTCCCGACCTGGCCGACGACGACATCGCGGCCGTGGCCGGCCTCGTCCGCGAGCTGGGCCTGGCGGGGGTCGTGGCCACCAACACGACGATCACCCGGGACGGCCTGCGGACGGACGCACGCGAGGTCGAGGCGCTCGGCGCCGGCGGGCTCTCCGGGCCGGTCCTGCGGACCCGCGCCGTGGAGGTCCTGCGCCTCCTGCGCACCGAGCTCGACCGGGATCGCACCGTGATCAGCGTCGGGGGCGTCGACTCCGCCGCGGACGTGGAGCACCGGCTCTCCCTCGGCGCCGATCTCGTGCAGGCGTACACGGCCTTCGTCTACGAGGGGCCCCAGTGGCCCGGTCGGGTCCTCGCCGACCTCGCGGCGGGGGAGCGGTCGTGACCGCGCCGTTCGGTGCGCGCCTCGCCGGGGCGATGGCCGAGCACGGTCCGCTGTGCGTCGGGATCGACCCCCACCGGGGCCTGCTCGAAGCGTGGGGCCTGCCGTACGACCTGTCGGGCCTCGAGCGCTTCGCCCGGACCTGCGTCGAGGCCTTCGCCGGGCGGGTTGCCGCGGTGAAGCCGCAGTCGGCCTTCTTCGAGGTCTTCGGCGCTCGCGGGATCGCGGTCCTGGAGTCGGTCGTCACCGACCTCGTCCAGGCCGGCACGCTCGTCGTCCTCGACGTCAAGCGCGGGGACATCGGATCGACGATGACGGCGTACGCCGAGGCCTTCCTCGCGCCGGACGCGCAGTGCGCGCCGGACGCGATCACCCTGTCGCCGTACCTGGGGTACGAGTCGTTGCGCCCGGCGCTCGACCTCGCCGCGGCCACCGGGCGGGGCGTCTTCGCGCTCGCGCTCACCTCGAACCCGGAAGGGCGCAGCGTCCAGCACGCGGTCCTCGACGGCCGGAGCGTCGCGGCATCGATCGCCGCGGGCGCCGCCGGCGACAACGCGGCCGCCCGCAGCCGAGGCGAGCTCGGCAGCGTCGGGCTCGTCGTCGGTGCGACGGTCGGGGCGGCCGTCCACGACCTGGGCATCGACCTGGCGGCCGTCGGGGGGCCGATCCTCGCACCGGGCTTCGGAGCGCAGGGCGGTCACCCCGAGACCGCCCGCGCGGTCTTCGGGGACGCCCTGCCGTCCGTGCTCGCCTCGTCCTCCCGGGAGGTCCTCCGGCACGGCCCCGACGTCGGGGCGCTCGCCAGGGCCGTCACCGCCCACGCGGACGAGCTCGCTGCGGCGTTCGGGGTGGCATGAGCAAGGTCACGTCACCGCTGCATTCTCACCCTCAGGGGTGGGGCGGATCTAGCATGGTCGTCACCCTCCCGCCCCTCGACCTGCAGGAACTCCACATGGCACTCCCCACCCTCACCCCTGAGCAGCGCACTGCAGCCCTGGCGAAGGCAGCCCGCGCGCGCCGGGAGCGCGCCGAGGTCCAGCACCGCCTCAAGCACGGCGGGGCCTCGATCGCGGACGTCATCGCCGAGCGCACGAGGAACCAGGCCGTGGGGAAGATGCGGGTCACCGCACTCCTTCGGGCCATGCCGGGGGTCGGTCCGGCCCGCGCCCGTCAGATCATGGAGGAGATCGGCATCGCGCAGTCCCGGCGGGTCGGCGGGCTGGGGACGAACCAGGTGGCCGAGCTCGTTCGACGGTTCGAGGGCGGATGAGCGAACCCGAACGTCCGGGCCGGCTCGTCGTCGTGGCCGGGCCCACCGCGGTCGGCAAGGGCACCGTCGCCGCGTACATCCGGGAGCACCACCCGCAGGTGTGGCTCTCGGTCTCGGCGACGACCCGTCCGCCCCGCCCCGGAGAGATCGACGGCGTCCACTACTTCTTCGTCGACGATGCCGAGTTCGACCGGATGGTCGACGACGGCGAGCTCCTCGAACACGCCGTGGTCCACGGCCGCGCCAGCTACGGCACGCCGCGGGCGCCGGTCGAGGCCGCGATCGCGGCGGGCCGGTTGCCCCTGCTCGAGATCGACCTGCAGGGCGCGCGGCAGGTTCGCGAGACCGCGCCGGACGCTCTCTTCGTCTTCCTCGCCCCACCGAGCTGGGACGAGCTCGTCGACCGGCTCGTCGGGCGGGGCACCGAGACGGAGGAGGAACGGGCCGCCCGGCTCGAGACCGCGAAGGTGGAGCTGGCCGCCCAGCGGGAGTTCGACGTGACGATCGTCAACGACGACGTCGAGCGTGCCGCGGCCGAGCTCGTATCATTGATGGAATCGCAGGCGCGCTGACGCGCGTCGCACCCCGTCCAAGTACCCCCGATCGCCCCCACCGGGCGAGGATCGAGAAGCCCGTGTCCGGCACCCAGGCCAACCCCATCGGCATCACCAACCCGCCGATCGACGACCTCCTGACGAAGGCGGACAGCAAGTACGCCCTCGTCATCTACTCGGCCAAGCGCGCGCGGCAGATCAACGCCTACTACGGCCAGCTCCAGGAGGGTCTGCTCGAGCACGTCGGTCCCCTCGTCGAGTCCGAGCAGCACGACAAGCCGCTCTCGATCGCCCTGCGCGAGATCGATCAGGACCTGCTCACCTGCGAGCCGACGCAGGCCTGAGCCAGCCGTCGAGGAGGGGCGGGATGCGCGTCGTCCTGGGTGTCAGCGGCGGGATCGCCGCGTACAAGGCGGCGTTGCTGCTGCGCCTGTTCACCGAGTCGGGTGACGACGTCACCGTCGTGCCCACCGAGGCCGCGCTGCGGTTCGTCGGCGCCCCGACGTGGGAGGCCTTGTCCGGGTCGCCCGTGCAGACGGGTGTGTTCGAGCGGGTGGACGAGGTCGTCCACGTCCGGCTCGGCCAGGAGGCCGACCTCGTCGTCGTCGCCCCCGCCACCGCCGACCTGCTCGCCCGCGCCGCGCACGGTCAGGCGGACGACCTGCTGACGACGACCCTCCTGGTCGCGCGGTGCCCCGTCGTGCTCGCACCCGCGATGCACACCGAGATGTGGGAGCACCCGGCGACGGTCGCGAACGTCGCCACCCTTCGCTCCCGGGGCATCCACGTCATCGAGCCCGCGAGCGGTCGCCTGACCGGCACCGACACCGGCCCCGGCCGGCTGCCGGAGCCGCAGGACATCCACGCCGCGGCCCTCGCCGTCGTGGGCCACCTCCCCGCCGAGGGTGCGGCCGCAGGAACGTCGCCGGAGCAGGACCTGCGCGACGTCCGGGTCCTGGTCACCCTCGGCGGGACACGCGAACCGATCGACCCGGTCCGCTTCCTCGGCAACCGCAGCTCGGGCAAGCAGGGCGTCGCGATCGTCGAGGAGGCCCTCTCCCGAGGGGCGAGCGTGACCGCCGTCGTCGGCTCGACCGAGGTCCCGCTGCCCGCCGGCTGCACGGTCGTCGACGCCCCGACCGCGCTCGACATGGACGCCGCCGTCCGCGCCCACGAGGACGACGCCGACGTCGTCGTCATGGCCGCCGCCGTCGCCGACTTCCGGCCACGCACGGTCGCGGCCGCGAAGATCAAGAAGCGCTTCGGCGAGGGCGAGCCCGAGGCCCCGACGATCGAGCTCGTCCGCAACCCCGACGTCCTCGCCGGCCTCGTGGATCGGCGGGGGTCGGCGGACGCGCCGCTCGTCGTCGGGTTCGCGGCGGAGACCGGGGATGCCGCCGGTGGGGTCCTCGACCACGCCCGGGCGAAGCTGGCCCGGAAGGGCTGCGACGTGCTCGTCGTCAACGAGGTCGGTCCGGACAAGACCTTCGGTCGCGACGAGACGGTCGTGCACGTCCTGCGGCGGGGCACGGAGGACGCGGTCGAGATCGCGGGGTCCAAGCGCGAGGTGGCGCGCCGGATGTGGGACGTCCTGCGGTCCCTCGCGCCCCGTCGCTAGACTACGAAGAACGCCGCGGCGACGCGGTTCGCAGACCTGCCGGGGGCGTCCTGCCCCGGCTCACGCCAACGACAAGGAGTCCCGGAGTGTCCGGTCGCCTGTTCACGTCCGAGTCCGTCACCGAGGGCCACCCCGACAAGATCTGTGACCAGATCTCGGACTCGATCCTCGACGCCATGCTCGAGCAGGACCCGAAGAGCCGGGTCGCCGTCGAGACGATGGTCACGACGGGCCTCGTGCACATCGCCGGCGAGGTGACGACCCAGTCCTACGTCGAGATCCCGCGCCTCGTCCGTGAGGTCGTCGCCGGGCACGTCGGCTACGACTCGTCGGACAAGGGCTTCGACGGTCGGTCCTGCGGCGTCTCCATCTCGATCGGCCAGCAGTCGCCCGACATCGCGCAGGGCGTCGACACGGCCTTCGAGAGCCGGACCGGTGGCGTCGACCCCAAGGACAAGCAGGGCGCGGGCGACCAGGGCCTGATGTTCGGGTACGCGTGCCAGGACACGCCGGAGCTCATGCCGCTGCCGATCTACCTCGCGCACCGGCTCTCCGAGCGGCTGACGGCGGTCCGCAAGGACGGCACGCTGGCCTACCTCCGCCCGGACGGAAAGACGCAGGTCACCATCGAGTACGACGGGCACACCGCTGTCAGGCTCGACACGGTCGTGCTGTCCACGCAGCACTCCGAGGAGGTCGACTCGGGCGACGAGCTCGGATCCGCGATCCGCGAGCACGTCATCGGCCCGGTCATCGACGAGTTCCACGCCTCGGGCGGCTCGATCGACGTGTCCGACTACCGCACGCTCATCAACCCGACCGGCAAGTTCGTCATCGGCGGCCCGATGGGCGACGCCGGTCTCACGGGCCGGAAGATCATCGTCGACACCTACGGCGGCATGGCCCGCCACGGTGGCGGCGCCTTCTCGGGCAAGGACCCGTCGAAGGTCGACCGCTCGGCCGCGTACGCGATGCGCTGGGTCGCCAAGAACGTCGTCGCCGCCGACCTCGCCGAGCGCTGCGAGGTCCAGGTCGCGTACGCGATCGGCAAGGCGCAGCCGGTGGGCCTCTACGTCGAGACCTTCGGCACCGAGAAGGCCCCCGTGGACAAGATCCAGGCGGCCGTCGACTCCGTCTTCGACCTTCGGCCGCTGGCGATCGTCGAGGACCTCGACCTGCTCCGCCCGATCTACGCCCCGACCGCCGCCTACGGCCACTTCGGCCGCCGGATGGACGTCAAGGGCCAGAAGGGCTTCACCTGGGAGGAGACCAACCGCGTCGAGGAGCTCCAGCGCGCGGTCCGCGGCTGACCCGGCTGCACGGTCGTCCCGGAGGCGCCGATCCCCTCGAGGGGTCGGCGCTTCCGGCGTCCGCGGGGGCTGTCGGTCGACCGGGGTAGTTTCGCCGGCGTGACGACGACACCGGCCGGCCCCGTCGCCGCGGTGCTCGTGGACACGGGGCTGGCGCACCTGGACCGGTCGTTCGAGTACGCGATCCCCGCTGAGCTCGACGACCAGGTCGTCCCCGGGTGCCGCGTCGCGGTGCGCTTCGCCGGGCGCGACCGACCCGGGTACGTCGTGGAACGCCGTGCCGTACCCGAGCACGGAGGCCGTCTGACGCCGATCCGCGCGGTGCGCTCGCCCGAGGCCGTCCTCACCACGGCGATCCTCGCGGTCGCCACGGAGATCGCGGGCCGGTACGCCGGCACGGTCGGAGACGTCCTGCGGCTGGCCGTCCCGCCCCGGCACGCCCGCGCCGAGGCGGCGCTCGACGCGAAGGGCGACCCCCCGACTGCACCGGCTCCGGCGCCCGCCACCGCCGACGCCGCCGACGCGGTGTGGGCCGCCTACCCGGCCGGGGCGGCGCTCCTGGCGCACCTGCGGTCCGGCGGTTCCCCGGGCGCCTCGTGGGCGGTCGCTCCGGTCGCCGGCCCCGCGGGCAGCTGGCCGGCCGGGCTCGCGGCCGCCGTCGCTGCGACCTCCGCCTCGGGACGGGGAAGCATCGTCGTCGTTCCCGACGCCCGGGACGTGCGCCGGGTCTCCGCGGCGATCGAGGAGCGCCTCGGCCCAGACGCCCACGTCGTCCTCACCGCCGACCAGGGACCCCAGGCCCGGTACACCGCGTGGCTGAAGGTGCTGCGGGGTCACGTGCGGGTCGCCGTCGGAGCGCGGGCCGCGGCGTTCGCGCCGGTCGCCGATCTCGGACTCGTCGCGTGGTGGGACGACGGCGACGACCTGCACGCCGAGCCACGTGCGCCCTACCCGCACGTCCGGGAGGTCCTGCTCGCCCGCGCCCGGGCGGAGGGCGCGGCGGTCCTGGCGGCCGGGTTCACGGTGACGACGGACGTCGCCCGCCTCGTGCACTCCGGTGTGCTGCGCCCGGTCGACCACCCGGACGGCCGGGGGAGTGCGGCGCCCGTGCGCGTCGCGGGTGAGGGTCACGACGCCGA
The DNA here is from genome assembly GCF_900289115.1 of Janibacter massiliensis. Classification (GTDB taxonomy): domain Bacteria; phylum Actinomycetota; class Actinomycetes; order Actinomycetales; family Dermatophilaceae; genus Janibacter_A; species Janibacter_A massiliensis. The sequence continues at coordinate 1,727,106 of NZ_LT985196.1, forward strand.
ACGGGACGGACCGGCGGCGCGGGCGCACCTCCCCGGGGCCGCCTGGCGCGCGGCCAAGGAGGCGATCTCCCGCGGGCCCGTCCTCGTCCAGGTGCCCCGCCGCGGCTACGTCCCGTCCGTCGCGTGCGCCGCCTGCCGCGTGCCCGCGCGGTGCGCCCGCTGCGGCGGACCGCTGGCGATCCCCGCCCCCGGCGCCGTGCCCGCCTGCCGGTGGTGCGCGCAGGCCGCCCCCGGCCACCGGTGCACCGCCTGCGGGGCGGATGCGCTGCGGGCCACCGTCGTCGGCGCCCGTCGGACGGCCGAGGAGCTCGGGCGGGCCTTCCCCGGCGTCCCGGTGATCACCTCGGGGGCGGGCGAGGTGCGGGCGACGGTCCCGGACGAGCCAGCGCTCGTCATCGCGACCCCGGGCGCCGAACCCGTGGCCGACGGCGGGTACGCGGCGACGCTCCTGCTCGACGCGTGGGCGCTCCTCGATCGTCCCGACCTGCGGGCCGCCGAGGAGGCCCTCCGGCGATGGACCGCGGCGCAGGCCCTGACGCGCGGCCGGGAGGCGGGCGGTCAGGTCGTCCTCTGCGGCGCGCCGACGCACGTGACGCTTCCGGCGGTCGAGGCGCTCGTCCGGGTCGCCCCCCGTTGGTTCGCCGAACGGGAGCTCGCCGAGCGGGCCGAGCTCGGCCTGACGCCGGCGGCGTGGGGAGCCGTCGTCACCGGCCCGGACGACGCCCTCGCCCGGCACGCGGCGATGCTCACCCAGGGGCTCGACCCCGCAGCAGGTGTCACCGTCCTCGGACCGCTGCCGGGTGACCCGGCCCGGCTCCTGCTGCAGGCGCCGTGGTCCGCGGCTCCTGTGATGGTCGACCGGCTGGCTGCGATCCGCCGCCGGGAGGCGGCGGACAAGGTGGCCCATCCGGTGCGGGTCGTCGTCGAGCCACCGTCGGGGACGGCCTGAGCGCGGGGCCGACGGGCGCGGACGGCCTAGACTCCGGCCGATGCGTCTCCTGTTCGCGGGCACCCCAGAGGTCGCCGTCCCCAGCCTCCGCGCCCTCCTCGACTCCCGGCACGAGGTCGTCGCCGTCCTCACCCGCCCCGACGCCCGCGCCGGGCGGGGCCGGAGCCTGCGCCCCTCGCCCGTCGCCGAGGTCGCCCGCGAGGTCGGGCTGCCCGTCCTCGCCCCGGCGAGCGGCCGCGACCCGGCCCTCGTCGCCGACGTCGCAGCGCTCGACGTGGACTGCGCGCCCGTCGTCGCGTATGGGCAGCTGCTGCCCCGCGACCTCCTCGACGTGCCCACCCACGGGTGGATCAACCTGCACTTCTCCCTCCTGCCCGCCTGGCGGGGCGCCGCGCCGGTCCAGCGCGCGATCATCGCCGGGGACGAGATGGGGGGAGCGAGCACCTTCGTCATCGAGGAGGGCCTCGACACCGGGCCCGTCCTCGGCGTGATGACGGAGGCGATCGGCCCCCGGGACACCGCGGGCGACCTCCTGGGACGACTGGCGGTGGCCGGAGCGCCGCTGCTCGTCCGGACGCTCGACGCGATCGAGAACGGGACCGTCCAGGCCCGGCCGCAGCCCGCCGACGGGGTCTCGTACGCGGCCAAGGTGGAGGCCGACGACGCCCGCGTCGACTGGCGCCTCCCGGCCGTCGCGATCGACCGTCTCATCCGGGGGTGCACCCCGGTGCCCGGGGGATGGTCGACCTTCCGTGGTGAGCGGATCAGGCTCGGACCCGTGGAGCCGACGCTCGACGGGCTGCCCGACGGCACCCCGCTCGCACCCGGTGAGATCGTCGCGGGGAAGAACGCCGTCCACGTCGGGACGGGGACGGCCCCCGTCCGGCTCGGGCTCGTCCGGGCGCACGGGAAGAAGGAGATGGACGCGGCCGCCTGGGCGCGGGGCGTGCGCGTCGACGCGGGCGAACGCATGGGGGAGGACGCGTGAACGACCGTTCCCGTGGACCCCGCCGACCCGCCCGCAGCCGCACCGCGCCCGCCCACCGCCGCCGACGCGGCGACCCGGCGCGGCGCGCCGCGTACGACCTGCTGCGCGCCGTCGACGAGGGCGCGTACGCCAACCTCGAGCTCCCGCAGCTGCTGCGTCGCCACCGCCTGAGCGGGCGCGACGCCGCCTTCGCCACCGAGCTCGCGTACGGCACCCTGCGCATGCGGGGGCTCTACGACGCCGTCGTCGAGATCGCCGCGGGTCGCCCGACCGGCCGCATCGACCCGCCCGTCCTCGACGTCCTGCGCCTGGGCGTCCACCAGGTTCTCGGGATGCGCGTACCGATCCACGCCGCCGCCGACGAGACCGTGGCGCTGGCTCGGGAGGTCACGGGCGTGGGGGCGAGCGGGCTCGTGAACGCGGTCCTGCACCGCGTGGGTGAGCGGGACCGGGACGCCTGGGTGGCGGCCGTCGTCGGGGAGCGCGAGGGGTCGCCGCGGCTCGCCCTCGTCCAGTCCCATCCGACGTGGATCGTCACCGCGCTTCGCCAGGCGCTGCTGGGGCACGGCGCGGCGACCAAGGCGGACGCCGACGCGGTGCTCGAGTCGCTCCTGGCGGCCGACAACGACCCGGCCCGGGTCGACCTCGTGGCCCGCCCCGGCCTGGCGACCATCGCAGAGCTCGTCGCCGCAGGGGCGCAGCCGAGCACGCTGTCGCGGGTCGGTGCCGTCCTGCCGACGGGCGCGCCCGGTGAGATCGCCGCTGTGCGCGAGCGCCGGGCGGCCGTCCAGGACGTGGGCTCCCAGCTCCTCACGCTCGCGCTCGTCGACGTGCCGCTGGCCGAGGGCGTGCCCGAGGGGACGTGGCTCGACCTGTGCGCCGGGCCCGGCGGGAAGGCGGGTCTGCTCGGCGCGCTCGCGACCGAGCGCGGCGCGGACCTCGTCGCGAACGAGATCGCTCCTCACCGTGCGGACCTCGTCCGCTCGACGCTCGAGCCGCTCACGGCCCACGCCGCCGCCCGCGGCCGCCGGATCGAGGTCCGCACGGGCGACGGCCGGGAGTTCGGGGCGCAGGAGGCGGGCCGGTACTCCCGGGTCCTCGTCGATGCCCCGTGCACCGGCCTCGGGGCCTTGCGGCGGCGCCCCGAGGCGCGCTGGCGCCGGTCGCCCGACGACGTCGTCGCGCTCGCCCCGTTGCAGCGGGAGCTGCTGCGCAGCGCGCTCGACGCGGTCGTGCCCGGCGGGGTCGTGGCCTACGCCACGTGCAGCCCCCACCTGCAGGAGACGACCTTCGTGGTCCGGGACGTGCTCAAGCGCCGTGACGACGTCGAGCAGCTGGACGCCCGCGCGTTCCTGCGGGACGCAGCGGGCGAGCCGGTGGCCGCCACCGGAGCAGGGCCAGCGGCCCAGCTGTGGCCGCACGTCCATGGGACGGACGGCATGTTCGTCGCCCTCCTCCGGCGGCGCGCGTAGGGTCGGGGCGTGCGCGTCCTCCTCACGGCGATCCACGTCACCGACCCGGCCCGGGCCCACCGGTTCTACACGCAGGTCCTCGGCTTCGTCGACGTGCTCGTCGCGCCGGAGCACGAGCTGTACGTCGTCGGGCCGCCGGACGACCCGACCGGCGGGTGCCAGATCTCGCTCGAACCGCGCGACCGCCCCGAGATCCGCGCGGCCGCCGAGGAGGTGTACTCCCGCAAGAGCGCCGTCGTCATGCTCGCCGTGGACGACGCCGAGTCGGAGTACCACCGGCTCGGTCGGCTCGGGGTCACCTTCCACGAGCACCTGACGAAGGACCACCTGGGCCTGCACTTCGAGATCGACGACACCGTCGGGAACGTGCTCGCGATCCACACGGCCTGACGCGCCGCCCGGACGAGGACCTACCCTTGGCGCCCGTGCAGATCTCCCCGAGCATCCTCTCCGCCGACTTCGCCAACCTCGAGGCCGAGCTGCGGGCCATCGGCAACGCCGACTGGGCCCACGTCGACGTCATGGACGCCCACTTCGTGCCCAACCTCACGCTGGGCCTGCCCGTCGTCGAGTCCCTCGTCGCGGTGTCGCCGATCCCGATCGACTGCCACCTGATGATCGAGGACCCCGACCGCTGGGCCCCGCCGTACGCCGCGGCCGGCGCCCAGAGCGTCACCTTCCACGTCGAGGCCGCGGCCGACCCGCGGCGGCTGGCCCGGGACATCCGGGCCGCGGGCGCCCGGGCGACCATGGCCCTCAAGCCGGGTACCCCCTGGGCGCCGTACGAGGAGCTCCTGCCCGAGCTCGACATGGTCCTCGTCATGACGGTCGAGCCGGGGTTTGGCGGGCAGTCGTTCATGGCCGACCAGATGCCGAAGGTCGCCGCGGTCCGCGAGTCCGTCCGGCGCCACGGCGGACAGGTCTGGGTCCAGGTCGACGGCGGGGTCTCGGCCCGGACGATCGAGCAGTGCGCGCAGGCGGGCGCCGACGTCTTCGTCGCCGGGTCGGCCGTGTACGGCGCGGAGGACGCTGCCGCCGCGGTCGACGAGCTGCGCGCCCTCGCGACGGCGCACGCGCACTGAGGGCCGGCGCCCGTCCAGCCGGCGAACCCCGCCGACGACGTGCCCGCCCGCGGACGTACCCTCGGTGCCCGTGAAGACCTTCGACGAGCTGTTCGCCGAGCTGTCCGAGAAGGCCCGGACGCGGCCCGCCGGGTCCGGGACCGTGGCCGCCCTCGACGCGGGCACCCATGCGATCGGCAAGAAGGTCGTCGAGGAGGCGGCCGAGGTGTGGATGGCCGCCGAGCACGAGGGCCGCGAGCGCACCGCGGAGGAGATCAGCCAGCTGCTGTACCACCTCCAGGTCCTCATGATCGCCAACGACCTGGACCTCGCCGACGTCTACACCCACCTGTGAGGCCAGCCGTGCGCATCGCCGTCCCGAACAAGGGCTCCCTGTCCGAACCCGCCGTCGCCATGCTCAGGGAGTCGGGCTACCGCGTCCGCCGCGACAGCAAGGAGCTCGTCGTCACCGACGCCGACAACGGTGTCGAGTTCTTCTACCTCCGTCCGCGGGACGTCGCCGTCTACGTCGGCGCGGGCACGGTCGATGCCGGGGTCACCGGCCGCGACCTCCTCCTCGACTCCGGCAGCGACGCGATCGAGGCGCTCCCGCTCGGGTTCGGGCGCTCGACGTTCCGCTTCGCCGGGGTGCCCGGGGACGCCTCGGACGTCTCGGACCTCGCGGGGCGGCGCATCGCGACCTCCTACGCGGGACTGGTCCGAGCCCACCTGGCCGAGCACGGGGTCGAGGCCGAGGTCGTTCGCCTCGACGGCGCGGTCGAGACCGCGATCACCCTCGGCGTCGCGGACGTCATCGCCGACGTCGTCGAGACGGGCACGACGCTGCGCAACCAGGGCCTCACGGTCTTCGGCGACCCGATCCTGCGCAGCGAGGCCGTCCTCATCCGCGATCCCGCGTCGAGCGAGCAGGCGGCCATCGACGTCCTCGTCCGGCGCCTCACCGGCGTCGTCACTGCGCGCACCTACGTCATGCTCGACTACGACTGCCCGGCCGCGCTCGTGGACCGTGCGTGCGCGATCACGCCGGGGCTCGAGTCGCCCACCGTCTCCCCGCTGCAGAACCCCGACTGGGTCGCCGTGCGCGCGATGGTCCCGCGTCGGGGCACGAACGCGATCATGGACGAGCTGTACGAGCTCGGGGCCCGGGCGATCCTCGTCACCGACATCACTGCGTGCCGGCTGTGAGCCCCGGCAGCAGGCACCCGGGCCCGGGCCTGCACGAGATCGCGCCGGGGGAGGTGCCCGGCGTCGACGAGGCGCCCTTCGTGCCGCGCCGCGGACGGACGACGGCGATCATCGCCACCGTCGCGACGCTCGTCGTCTTCGGCGGCGTCGCCCTGCTCGTCCCGGGCCCTGAGGCCGGGGGCGCGTTCGGCCCCGCGGACCGTTTCGGGACCATCGTCATCGGTCTGATGATCGCGGCGTTCCTGCTGAGGTACGCGATGATCCGCGCGACCCCGACCGACAGAGGCCTCGTCGTGCGCAACCTGTTCCTCACGACGACGGTCCCTTGGGACCGGATCGAGCAGGTCCGCCTGCCCAGCGGTGCGCCGTGGCCGCGGCTCGACCTCGTCGACGGCGACGAGATCGCCGTCATGGGTGCGCAGCGCGCGGACGGGCAACGGGGTCGTGCCGAGGTGCGCCGGCTCGCGACGGTCGTGGCCAGCCGCACCGGCCGGATCCACGACGGGGACTGAGTCCTCAGGTCTGCAGGACCAGGTCCCCGGGGAGGGGGCCACGCAGCACCGCGTCCTCCTGGGCCGACCAGACGCGCGCCCACCGCGCGTACTCCGGGCCGTCCCGGTCGATCGCCCGCTGCAGCCGCGTCGCCTCGGGCGCCTCGAGCCAGACGACGACGGGGTCGAGGTCGCGGACGTGGCTGCTCGACCCGCACCCCTCGAGCAGGAGGAGGTCGGCCCCCGGCGGCGTCGTCCGAGGTGACCCGGGCGTGGACTGCTGCCAGTCCCACGTGCCGTGGCACCCCACGCCGGTCGACAGGAACGGGCGGACGAGCCGGGTCGAGACCTCCGACGCGGCTGCGGCGAGCCCGGTCCACCCGGGGTAGACGTCGTCCATCCGCACGAGCGCCACGGCCCGCCCCGTCGCGTCGAGGAGGTCCCGCAGGTCGTCGGCCAACGACGACTTCCCGGCGCCGCTGCGGCCGTCGACGAGGACGAGCTCCCGTGCCCGCGCCCGGAGTGCCACCCGGTCCACCACGGCGCAGAGTGCGCGCCGGCGTGCCGCCTCGTCTCCGGGAGGGGTCGTCATCCCGCGGATCGTAGGTCAGGCCCTACGATCCCGCCGTGACCTCCGCAGCCCAGCCGCCGGCCGACCCCGCCCCGAACCGGGTCGCGGTCCGGGTCATCCCCTGCCTCGACGTCGACGAGGGCCGGGTCGTCAAGGGCGTGAACTTCGCCGGCCTGCGCGACGCGGGGGACCCCGTCGAGCTGGCCCGACGGTACGGCCGCGAGGGCGCGGACGAGCTGACCTTTCTCGACGTCACCGCGAGCAGCGGCGAGCGTGCGACGACCTACGACGTCGTCGCGCGGACCGCCGAGGAGGTGTTCATCCCGCTCACCGTCGGCGGCGGGGTGCGCGAGGTGGCCGACGTCGACCGTCTGCTCCGGGCCGGCGCCGACAAGGTCGGCATCAACACCGGGGCGATCGCACGGCCCGAGGTGATCGACGAGATCGCCGCCCGGTTCGGCGCTCAGGTCCTCGTGCTGTCGGCCGACGTCCGCCGCCGGCGCGCGGCCGACGGTCGGGTCGACCCGGGCGGCGGCTTCGAGGTGACGACCCACGGCGGCCGGCGCGGGACCGGCATCGACGCGGTCCAGTGGTGCGCGGAGGCGGCCCGGCGCGGCGCGGGGGAGATCCTGCTCAACTCGATGGACGCCGACGGGACGAAGGCGGGATTCGACCTGGAGCTCATCCGGCTCGTGCGGGCCGCCGTCGACGTCCCGGTCATCGCCTCCGGCGGGGCGGGGGAGCTGGCGCACTTCGCGCCCGCCGTCGACGCGGGGGCGGACGCGGTGCTCGCCGCGAGCGTCTTCCACTTCGGTGAGCTGGCGATCCCCGGCGTCAAGGACGCGCTCGCCGCGGCCGGTCACCCCGTCCGTCGCGGGGTGTCGGCGGGCTGATTCCGGGCCCCTCGGGACCGCGGCCTCAGATCCCGAGGTCGGCGGTCCGCAGCGCCGCGATGTCGGCGGGACTGCCGTCGAGCTCGACGTCGGCCACGGACTGACGCCCGAAGGCGAAGAGGAGGAGCTCGCCGGGCGTGCCGTGGACGGTGACGCTCCGACCCCCCTTGCCGTCCTTCGCGGTGATCCTGCCGTGCCCCGAGTCGAGAATCATCCCGACCGGCGCCGAGCGGCCCAGGAGACGGCCCATCCGCCTGAGCGCGGCCCACAGCTGCTTCTGGCTCTGCTCGTCGACGGTCCGGCGGGTCGCCCCGGTCCCGGCCCGCAGCACGTCCTCGTGGTGGACCCACATCTCGACGAGGTTCATCGCGTCGTCGACGACGCGGAGACGGGCGGGGTGCCAGGTCGGCGGGCCGGTGCGCACCCGCTCGACGAGCGCCGGGAAGGGGGTCGTCGTCGCCAGGCGCCGTGTGGCCCGCTCGGTCCGGCCGGCGAGGGCGGGCACGACGATGCCGAGCATGTCGAGCGGTCGGGACTCCCGCACGACGAGATGCGCGGCCAGGTGGGCCGCGTCCCAGTCACCGGAGAGTGTCGGTGCGTCGCCCCCCACCCGGTCGAGGGTCTCGCACAGGGCGCGGCGTTCGGCGGCAGCGGTCGTCATGGGTCGAGCATGCCCCTGCGTGCGCGTCGGGGCAAAGTGTGAGACTGCGCGGTGCACGTCCGACCGACCCCATGCCGAGGAGCCCCCGTGGCCGAACGCCCCACCATCGCCGCGGGCGCGCGCATCATCGCCCGTGGTGTGCGGCACCGGCCGTGGCCCTTCGCCGTGTCCGTGCTCGGCAGCGTCGTCTACGGCGTCGCGACGGCGCTCATGGCGTGGGTCATCGGACGGGTCGTCGAGCACGAGGTGCAGCCGGCCGTCTCCGCGGGGTCCATCGGCGCCGCCGGGGTCGCCCGGATCGTCGGGACCGTCCTCGCCGTCGTCGTCGTGACCACCGTCGGCGTCCTCGCCCGGCGGATCGCGGGGTCGATGACGACCTTCGGGGTCGCTGCCGACTACCGACGCAAGGTCACCCGCCAGTACCAGCGGCTGCCGCTGTCATGGCACCACCGCCACCCCTCCGGCCAGCTGCTGTCGAACGCCAATGCCGACGTCGAGTCGACGTGGCAGATCTTCATGCCGCTGCCGATGGCCCTCGGGGTCGTCGTCATGCTCGTCACGGGCGTCGTCCAGATGTTCCTCGTCGACGCGACCATGGCCGCCATCGGGCTGGTCGTCTTCCCGGGGCTGCTCGCCGCGAACGCCGTCTTCCAGCGGTTCATGTCCCCCCGGGCGACCCTCGCCCAGGAGCGGCGCGCCGCCGTGAGCGAGGTGGCCCACGAGTCCTTCGAGGCCGGGATGGTCGTCAAGACGCTCGGGGCCGAGGACGAGGAGGGCGCGCGGTTCGGCCGCTCCGCGGACGCGCTGCGCGAGGCGAACATCGCCGTCGGTCGGACCCGCGGGATCTTCGACCCGGTCATCGAGGCCATCCCGACCGTCGGGACGCTCCTCGTGCTCGCCGTCGGCACCCAGCGCGTCGCGTCCGGGTCGATCGGCCCGGCGGAGGTCGTCCAGGTCGCCTACCTCGTGTCGGTGCTCGCCTTCCCCGTCCGGGCGCTCGGCTGGGTGCTGGGCGAGCTGCCGCGCTCGGTCGTCGGGTGGAACCGGGTCGCCGCCGTGCTCGACGCGACGGGGGAGATGACCTACGGCAGCGCCGTGCTTCCGGGTGAGGGACCGGTCGCGGTCCGCCTGACGGGGGTGAGCTTCCGCCACGTCGACACCGGTCGCGACGACCTCGGGACGGCACCCGAGCACGCCGCCGTGGTGCCGACGTCCGGCGGCACGTCGAGCGTGGGGGAGGACGGTGCGGACGGGGCGTCGGCGCCGACTCGCCGCGAGGCCCTGACCGACGTCACCCTCGACGTGCCGGCCGGGACGACCCTCGCCGTCGTCGGGCCCACCGGCGCGGGGAAGTCGACCCTGGCGACGCTGGTCGTCCGGCTCATGGACCCGACCGCCGGCGAGGTCGCGTGGGACGGCGTCGACGTGCGTGCCCTCGAACGGGGGGTGACCTCGTCGGTGGGTGCCCTCGTGCCGCAGCAGGCGTTCCTCTTCGACGACACCGTCCGCGAGAACGTCACGCTCGGTGAGGACGTGTCCGACGACGCCGTCCTGGCGGCGCTCCGGCTCGCCCGGGCGGACGGCTTCGTCGCCGCCCTGCCCGCCGGCCTCGACACGGTCGTCGGCGAGAAGGGTGCGACCCTCTCCGGGGGCCAGCGGCAGCGCATCGCCCTCGCCCGCGCGCTCGTCCGGAAGCCGCGGCTGCTCGTCCTCGACGACGCGACGAGCGCGATCGACCCCGCCGTCGAGCAGGAGATCCTCCGCGGGCTCGCCGCCGACACCCACCGGTCGACGGTCGTGCTCGTCGCCTACCGGATGGCGACGATCGCGCTCGCCGACGAGATCGTCTACCTCGAGGAGGGTCGGGTGCGCGACCGAGGGACCCACGTCGAGCTCATGGCCCGCTGCGCGGGCTACCGGGACCTCGTCACCGCCTACGCACGAGCAGCGCAGGAGGCCCGATGAGCGCCACGCCCGCCACGCACGACCTCCCCGAGGGGGCGCGCCCCGCGCCGCAGCGGTCGACCCTCGACATCCTCCGCCGGGGTCTGGCGCTCTCGCCCGAGCTGCGCCACGGCCTGCCCGTGACCCTCCTGCTCGCCGCCGTGATGACGGTCGGTCGGGTCGTCATCCCCGTCGCCGTCCAGCAGACGACCGACCGTGGCCTGGCCGGGGCCGGGGGACCCGACCCGGCGTTCGTGTGGCGGATGATCCTCGTCGCCGGGCTCGTCGTCGCCATCACCGGCCTGTGCGCGTACCTCGTCAACGTCCGGCTCTTCACGGCCTCGGAGTCGGGGCTGTCCACGCTGCGCCGGAAGGCCTTCCGGCACGTCCACGACCTCTCGGTCCTCACCCAGGACTCCCAGCGGCGCGGGTCGATGGTCTCCCGGGTGACCTCGGACGTCGACACGATCAGCCAGTTCGTCCAGTTCGGCGGGATCATCCTCATCGTCAGCCTCGGGCAGATCCTCGTCTCGACGGTCCTCATGCTCGTCTACAGCCCCACCCTCACCGCGGTGGTCTGGGTGTGCTTCGTCCCGCTCGCGCTCGTCGTCCGCCGGATGCAGGTCCGGCTGGGGTCGGCCTACACGGCCGTCCGGGAGCGGGTGGGGGACATGCTCGGGGCCATCGGGGAGTCGGTCCTCGGCGCGAGCACGATCCGGGCCCACGGTGTGGAGGAGCGGACGGCCCGGCGCATCGACGCCGCCGTCGAGGAGCACCGCCGCGCCGCGGTCTCCGCGCACGTCCGCTCGTCGGTCGCCTTCAGCTCCGGCCAGCTCGTCACGGGTGCGACGCTCGCGCTCGTGCTCGGCGTCGGCACGTGGCTCGCCGCGAACGGTCGGATGACCCTCGGCGAGCTGCTCGCCTTCCTCTTCCTCGTCAACCTCTTCACGATGCCCGTGCAGCAGGCGACGGAGATCCTCAACGAGCTGCAGAACGCCGTCGCCGGGTGGCGACGGGTGATCGAGATCATCGACACCCCCGCCGACGTCGCCGACCCCGGGCCGGCCGGCCGGGAGCTCGCGCGCGGCCCGGTGGACGTGCGCCTGGAACGGGTCCGCTTCGCCTACCCGGGCGGTCCCGACGTCATCCACGACGTCGACCTGACGATCCCGGCGCGGCACAGCATCGCCATCGTCGGTGAGACGGGCTCGGGCAAGAGCACGATCGCCAAGCTCGTCACCCGGCTCATGGACCCGACGCAGGGGCGGGTGCTGCTCGACGGGGTCGACCTGCGCGACATCCGGTTCTCCTCGCTGCGCGAACGGGTCGTCCTCGTCCCCCAGGAGGGCTTCCTCCTCGACGTAACCCTCGCCGCGAACGTCCGGCTCGGGACACCCGAGGCGTCCGACGCGCAGATCCGCGCGACGGTCGACGACCTGGGCCTGGGGGACTGGCTCGCGAGCCTCCCGGCGGGCCTGGCGACCCGGGTCGGCCCCCGGGGCGAGGCGCTCTCGGCGGGGGAGCGCCAGCTCGTCGCCATCGTCCGCGCCGCCGTCGCGGACCCCGACCTCCTCGTCCTCGACGAGGCGACCTCGGCGGTCGACCCCGGGACCGAGCTGCGGATCGCTCGCGCCCTGCGCTCCCTGACCCGCGGGCGCACCTCGATCGCCATCGCCCACCGGCTGTCGACGGCGGAGGCGGCCGACACCGTCGTCGTCATGGACGGGGGCGTCGTGGTCGAGCAGGGCCCGCACGCCGACCTCGTCGGGCGCGGGGGTCGCTACTCGGCGCTGCACGCGTCGTGGGCGTCCCAGCAGCGCCACACCTGAGCAGGGCACAATGGGCCGGTGCCCGACCGACCCGTTCCCAGCTCCCCCCTCGACCCCGAGATCGCCGCTCGTCTCAAGCGCGACGACGCGGGACTGGTCGCCGCGATCGTCCAGCAGCACGACACCGGTGACGTCCTCATGCTCGGGTGGATGGACGACGAGGCCCTCCACCGCACCCTGACCAGCGGCCGGGTGACGTTCTGGTCCCGCAGCCGCCAGGAGTACTGGCGCAAGGGGGACACCTCGGGCCACGTCCAGCACGTGCGCTCCGTGGCCCTCGACTGCGACGGCGACGCGCTGCTCGTCCGGGTCGAGCAGGTTGGCGCGGCCTGCCACACCGGGGCGCGGACGTGCTTCGACGCCGGTGCGCTGCCGGTGTCGGCGCCCGTGGCCGGGTCGAGCGAGGTCCGCGCATGACCGCCGTCCCCGCCCTGCCGCTCGGCACGACCTGGCCGACGCGGGACACCTTCGAGGTCCTCGCCGCGGGTCGTCGTGTGATCCCCGTCGTCCGCCGTCTCATGGCCGACGGGGAGACCGCGGTGTCCCTGTACCGCAAGCTCGCCCAGGGACGCCCCGGGACGTTCCTGCTCGAGTCCGCCGAGCACGACGGGATGTGGGGCCGGTACTCGATCATCGGCGCCGCGTCGTCCGCGACGCTCACCGAGCGCGACGGCCAGGCGGTGTGGCTCGGCCGCCCGCCGGCCTCGGTGCCGACCGAGGGAGAGCCGACGGAGGTCCTGCGCGGCACGCTCGAGGCGCTCGCGACGGACCGGATCGAGGGACTGCCCCCGTTCACCGCCGGGCTGGTCGGGGCGATCACCTACGACGTGGTCCGGCGCTGGGAGAGCGTGCCGGCCGACCTGCCGCCCGTGCTCGACGTCCCCGAGCTCGGCCTCGTCCTCGCGACCGACGTCGCCGTGCTCGACCACGCGAGCGGCACCGTCCTGCTCGTCGCCAACGCGATCAACACCGACGACGCCCCGACGGGGGTCGAGCGGGCCCACGCCGACGCCTGCCGCCGCCTCGACGCGATGGTCGAGCGGCTCGCGCAGCCCGCGCCGAGCACGGTCGCCGTCGTCGACCCCGACCAGCTCGCGGCCGCGGAGGCGGAGATCGTCGGGGACACGACCCCGGAGGAGTTCCACGCGGTCGTCGAGGCGGCCAAGGAGGACATCCGCGCCGGCGAGGTCTTCCAGGTCGTCCTGTCCCAGCGGTTCTCGCTGCCGTGCCCCGTCGACGGGCTCGAGGTCTACCGGGCGCTGCGGGTGAGCAACCCCAGCCCATACATGTACTTCGTCCGGCTCGAGCACCCCGACGGCTCGACGTACGACGTCGTCGGCTCCTCCCCGGAGGCCTTGGTCACCGTCTCGGAGCGCCGGGCGACGACCCACCCCATCGCCGGGACGCGGCCACGCGGGAAGACCCCCGGGCACGACCAGCAGCTGGCCGACGAGCTCCTCGCCGACCCCAAGGAGCGCAGCGAGCACGTCATGCTCGTCGACCTGGGCCGCAACGACCTGCAACGGGTGTGCGAGGCCGGCACGGTCGAGGTCGTCGAGCTCATGCGGACCCGCTCCTACAGCCACGTCATCCACCTGGAGTCCACCGTCGTCGGCACGATGCGGCCCGAGGTCACTGCCTACGACGTGCTCGCCGCGACCTTCCCCGCAGGCACGCTGTCGGGGGCGCCGAAGCCGCGGGCGCTCGCCCTCATCGAGCGGTACGAGAAGAGCCGCCGCGGGCTGTACGGCGGCGTCGTCGGTTACTTCGACGTCCACGGCGACATGGACGTGGCGATCGCCATCCGGACGGCCCTCGTCGTCGGCGGCGTCGCCCACGTCCAGGCCGGCGCGGGGATCGTCGCCGACTCGGTGCCCGTCCTCGAGGAGCAGGAGTGCCGGAACAAGGCCCGGGCGGCGCTCCGGGCGGTCGCGACGGCCCGGGCGATCGTCCCTGCGCACGGGGCCCCAGGATGAGGCGTCGACTGACCTCCCGCGGCAGCGTCGTCATGGCCGCGGCCGTGTCCGCCTTGGCCGTCCTCGCCCTCGCCCGTCAGCCGTGGGCGACCGGGACCATCGGCGCCACCGCCGGGGTCCCCGGCGGTGGCGCCGTCGAGGTGACGGGGTCCGAGGCTGCGCCGGGCCTCGTCGGTCTCGCGCTGCTCCTCGCGGCCGGGGCGCTCGCCGCCGCGACGACCGGGCGGATCGGCCGGATCCTCGGCGTCCTCGCGATGTGGGCCGGCGCCCTGGGCCTGGTCGCCCTCGTCGCCGACGTCGTCCTCGACCCCGGATCGGCCCTGTCCGTCCGCGCCGCGGCGCTCAGCGGCATCACGGGCGAGGTGGGGACGACCGGCCACCGGCTGACGTGGACCCCGTGGGCCGCGCTCGCCGTCGGCGCGCTCGCTCTCCTCGCGGCTGCGGCTGCCACCCTGGGGCTGCAGTCGTGGTCGGGGCTCTCCTCTCGCTACGACTCCCCGACCACCGTGACCGCAGGCGCGCGCGGCGAGCGGGTGGGCACCGACTGGGACCGGTTGAGCGCCGGTGAGGATCCGACCCTCGGTCCCGACGACGCGCCGCACGAGCCTCGCTCCTAGATGTACCTGGCAGAGACGTTCATGACAGACGGCTGGTCGGTGGGAGGCCTGCGAGGGCTGAGTGGCGTCGGCGAGTGTTGTAGTAGGTCAGCCAGGGGTCAAGGGCGAGGGTTCGGGCGGTGTTGCTGGGGTAGGCCCAGGCCGGTCACCGCGTCGGCGAACGCACGGCTGTGCCGGTAGGCGAACGCGTTGTCGGTGATGACCTGTGGCAGGACCCCGTGGATCGGTCGGGGTCGTGTGAGAGTCCGATCAATGGGTGCAGACCGCAGCGTAGGCCACCGGGCTGAGGTAGCCCAGGGATGAGTGCGGACGGTCGTGGTTGTACTCGGTCTTCCAGTCGCCGATGACGACCTGGGCGTGGGTCATCGACCAGAACAGATTGATGTTCAGGCACTCGTCGCGCAGCCTGCTGTTGAACGATTGGGGCCTGACCCCGGTTCTTGGACACGCTGAATCCAGCACGTGGTGCTGGGGAAGCGAGACGATCCGAGAATCATGGCTAGGAAGAACTATTCCGAGGAGTTCCGTCGCCAGGCCGTCGACTTGTACGAGTCCACCCCGGGTGCCACGGTCCGCGGCATCGCCGAGGACCTCGGCATCGTGCGTGGCACGCTGCGGGGTTGGCTCGAGGTCTATGGGACCGGCAAGAAGACCGCTGCTGACGGGACGTTGACCTCCAGCCCACTGCAGTCCAGGCCGTCGAAGAAGAACTCCTCGGCGCCCGAAGGTGAGACGCCGGAGCAGAAGATCGACCGACTGGAGGCCGAGAACGCGGCGCTGCGGGCCGAGACCACCAAGCTCACCACCGAGCGGGAGATCCTGCAGCGGGCGGCCAAGTATTTCGCCGGGGAGACGCGCTGGTCAGTCGCTTCCAGTTCTTCGCCGACAACTCCGCCACCTTCGAGGTGAAGCGACTGTGCGAGCTCGTCGAGATCGAGCGCTCCTCCTACTACGCCTGGCTCAAGGCAGCCCCGGCACGCGAAGAGCGAGCTCGGGCCGATGCCGAGCTCGCGGAGCGGATCAGGGCCGTCCACGCCGAGGACAACACTTGCGGTGCGCCGCGGATCACCGCCGAGCTCAACGACAACACCCCTGCCGGTGAGCGGGTCAACCACAAGCGCGTCGCGCGGGTGATGCGGGCCGAGGGCATCCGTGGCTATGTGAAGAGGCGGCGGGTGCGGACCACGATCCCCGGAGCCGTCGGGGCAGAAGTACCCCGACCTGCTCCAGCGCGACTTCACCGCCGAGCGCCCCAACCGGCGCTACGTCGGCGACATCACCTACCTCCCGCTCGCGGACGGGACGAACCTGTATCTGGCGACCGTGATCGACTGCTACTCCCGACGGCTCGCCGGCTGGGCGATCGCCGACCACATGCGCACCGAACTCGTCGAGGAAGCGTTGAACGTCGCGGCCGCGACCCGAGACAGCCTCAAGGGCGCGATCTTCCACAGCGACCACGGGTCGGTCTACTGCTCCAAGGCCTACGCCCAGCTCTGCAAGAAGTTGGGCCTTACCCCCGGATCTTGGACACGGGGGTAAGGCCCGTCATTTCCCTCATCGCGATTCCCAAGCCGCCCAAGGCCACATGAACCGGCGGCAGATCCTCACCGATTGATTCATACCCCTAGGGGGTGACGGGAACCGAGGGAGTCTGCGCGGGCGGGGTGTGGCGTTGGGTGGATCGGTGCTGCCCGACCAGCCGACACGCACGCCGTTCGCTGACGTCGAAGACTCGACGCAGGTGAACAACGGCCGCGCGTCGGCGGGCCGGGCTCATAATTCCCCTTGGCGACCTCGCGGAGCATGTCTTTGTCCAGCTCGGCACCAGCAAGCAGACGCTTGAGCCGCTGATTCTCGGCACGCAACTTCTTCAGCTCCTCGGCGTCCTCGGCTTTCAGCCCGCCGAACTGGTTATGCCACCGAAAGTAGGTCTGCTCGGAGACACCGAGCTGCCGGGCAACCTCGGCCGTGTCAGCGCCCCCGGCCAGCAGCCGGTCGGCCTCGACCAACTTGCGCACGACCTACTCAGGCGTGTGTCGCTTCCTCGTTGTCATGGTGATGGAGCCTTCCTGCCCACCCTCGTGGGCCGCAAGGACTCTCACACCACCCGGACCAACCAACGGGGGTCACGCCACCTGCTCGATCCGTGTGATGCCGTGCGCGGCGAAGTACTGGCCGGCGCGGGCCAGGAACGCCGCGCAGGTCGTGCCCTTCTCGTCGGGGTGGATCTCGCTGTAGGCCAGGCGGGAATGGTCATCGACGGCTGAGTGCACGTAGTCGTAACCGATCCGGGCCCGACGGTTCTTGGCGGCNCCGCCGCGGCCGCGCGATCCTCCCCCTCTCTTTGCGTGGGCAGCATCAGATGTGAATAAGAGGCAGCCAGCTCCCCCGCACGGGAGCGCTCGTAGCGCACCGCGGTGCTCTTGGACGAGCGGAACACCTGCCCGGTCACCGGGTCACGGTCACGCAGGTAGGGCACGCGGTGCCGGCGCAGGACCGCGCTGACCGTGCGGGCCGGGATCCCCAGCTCCGCACCGATCCAGTCGGGTCCCGGACGCTGGGCCGCGCGCAGCGCCAGCACCCGTTCCTCCACCACCGCCGGGGTGCGCCGCGGGCACGACCGCGGCCGGGAGGACCGATCCACCAGACCCGCAGGCCCCTGGGACCGGTACCGCGCCACCCACCGGTGAGCGCACTGCCGGGAGATCCCCAGCTCTCTCTGGCCACGTGCGCCACCGGCCGGCCATGGTCGATGACCCGCTCGATCAGCAACCGGTGGCCGTGGACGTTCAGACGAGCATTAGCGTGGGCCACGAGGGCCTCCTTCGGTTTCGTGAAGACGTCAGACATCTCCACCCAACCGGGGAGGCTCCTCCCATTCCCCACCGGGGCCAGTGTCACCAACCTCTCTGCCGGGTACACCTAGACTCCGGACCATGCCCACAGTCCTCGACGACATCATCGTCGGCGTCCGGGAGGACCTCGAGCGGCGCCGTGCCGCCGCCCCCCGAGCCGATCTCGAGGCGCGCTGCGCACAGCAGCCGCCCGCCCGGCCCGTGTTGGACGCCCTCGCGGGCCCCGGGATCGGGTTGATCGCCGAGGTGAAGCGCCGCAGCCCGAGCAAGGGCGACATCGCGGACATCCCCGACCCCGCGGCCCTCGCGGCGACCTATGCGGCAGCGGGCGCGACGGTCGTGAGCGTCCTCACCGAGGAGCGCCGGTTCGGCGGCAGCCTCGCCGATCTCGACGCCGTCCGTGCCGCGGTCGAAACCCCGGTGCTGCGCAAGGACTTCGTCGTCGAGGACGACCAGGTCATCGAGGCGCGCGCCCACGGTGCCGACATCGTCCTGCTCATCGTCGCGGCCCTGGCCGACGTGGACCTCGATCGGCTCCTGCGGCTGACGGAGGAGCTGGGCATGACCGCCCTCGTCGAGGTGCACGACGAGGAGGAGACCCGCCGGGCGGTCGACGCCGGCGCCCGCGCCATCGGCGTCAACGCCCGGGACCTCAAGACCCTCGAGGTCCACCCGGCGACCTTCGCCCGGCTCCGACCCCTCGTGCCGGACGGCATCGTCACCGTCGCCGAGTCGGGCATCCGGGGGGCCGCGGACGCCGCCCGGTTCGCCGCGGAGGGCGCCGATGCGCTGCTCGTCGGTGAGGCCCTCGTCACCGACGGCGACCCGGCGACCGCGGTCCGGGCGATCATGGCGGCGGGTGGGCGCGCGTGAGCGAGCAGATCCCCGGCCGGTTCGGCCGGTTCGGCGGCAGGTACGTGCCCGAGGCACTCATCCCGGCGCTCGAGGAGCTCGACGAGGCCCGCCTCAAGGCCGCGGTCGACCCCGAGTTCACCGCGGAGCTCGCCGAGCTCCAGCGCTCCTACATCGGGCGCCCGAGCATCATCACCGAGGTACCGCGGTTCGCCGCGCACTGCGGCGGCGCCCGCGTCGTCCTCAAGCGCGAGGACCTCAACCACACCGGCTCGCACAAGATCAACAACGTCATCGCCCAGGCCCTCCTCACCCGCCGGATGGGCAAGCGGCGGGTCATCGCGGAGACCGGGGCCGGTCAGCACGGGGTCGCGACCGCGACGGCGGCCGCGCTCTTCGGGCTCGAGTGCACGATCTACATGGGCAAGGTCGACACCGAGCGTCAGGCGCTCAACGTCGCCCGGATGCGGATGCTCGGCGCCGAGGTCGTCGCCGTCGAGCACGGCAGCGCGACCCTCAAGGACGCGATCAACGAGGCCCTCCGGGACTGGGTGACGAACGTCGACCACACCCACTACGTGCTCGGGACGGTGACGGGGCCGCACCCGTTCCCCGAGATGGTGCGCGACTTCCACAAGGTTATCGGCGAGGAAGCAGCCGACCAGGTCCGCGCGCTCGCCGGACGGCTGCCGGACGCCGTCGTCGCGTGCGTCGGCGGGGGCTCGAACGCGATGGGGATCTTCCATCGGTTCGTCCCCGAGGAGTCCGTCCGGCTCATCGGCGTAGAGGCCGGCGGAGCAGGGGTCGGGACCGGACGGCACGCCGCGCGCTTCGCGACGGCGGAGCCGGGCGTCCTCCACGGGGCGATGAGCTACCTCATGCAGGACCGGGACGGCCAGACCCTCGAGACCCACTCGGTGAGCGCCGGCCTGGACTACCCGAGCGTCGGACCCGAGCACAGCCACCTGCGGGACACCGGCCGGGCCGAGTACCGGTACGCGACGGACGAGCAGGCGATGGAGGCCTTCCGCCTGCTGTGCCGCACCGAGGGCATCATCCCGGCGATCGAGTCGGCCCACGCGCTCGTCGGGGCCATGGAGGTCGGTCGCGAGCTCGGGCCCGAGGGGCTCGTCCTGGTCAACCTCTCCGGGCGCGGCGACAAGGACATGCACACGGCCGCGGAGTGGTTCGGGCTCGTCGAGCCGGGGGACCCGGACCGGCCTGCCGCCGGGACGACCGTCGACGGGGGAGCGGAGGACGCCGCCGTCGACGGTCCGGCGGCGGACGAGGGGGTCCAGGCATGACGACGGTCGCGCAGACCCTCCAGCGGTGCCACGAGGAGGACCGCGCCGCGCTCATCGGGTACCTGCCGGTCGGCTATCCCGACGTCGAGACCTCGATCGCGGCGATGGTCGCGCTCGCGGAGGCCGGCTGCGACATCGTCGAGATCGGTGTGCCCTACAGCGACCCCCTCATGGACGGTGCCGTCATCCAGCGCGCCGTCACGGAGGCGCTCGCCCGGGGCGTGCGGGTCGACGACGTCTTCGCCGCGACGCGAGCGGTCCGTGACGCCGGCGCGCCGCCCCTGGTGATGTCCTACTGGAACCTCGTCCTGCGCCGCGGGGTCGACCGCTTCGCGGCGGACCTCTCCGCGCACGGGGGGGCCGGTCTCATCACGCCCGACCTCGTGCCCGACGAGGCGGGGGAGTGGATCGCCGCGTCCGACACCCACGACCTCGAGCGGATCTTCCTCGTCGCCCCGAGCTCCACCCCGGAACGGCTGGCGAAGGTCACCGACGCCTGCCGTGGGTTCGTCTACGTCGCCTCGACGATGGGCGTCACCGGGGCCCGGGCCGAGGTCGGCACCGCGGCTCCCGAGCTCGTCGGGCGGGTGCGCGAGGTCACCGACCTCCCGCTGTGCGTCGGGCTCGGCGTGTCGACCCGGGAGCAGGCGGCGGAGGTCGCCTCCTTCGCGGACGGGGTCATCGTCGGCTCGGCGCTCGTGTCCTGCCTCGTCGACGTGGAACCCCAGGCGGGTCTCGAGGCGTTGAGGGAGCTGACGAGGGAGCTGGCCGCCGGGGTCCGCTCCGGACGAGGCGCAGGAGCGACGTGATGACGACCGAACGCCGGGAGCGGGTGCTCGACCTCGTCGGGCTGCTTGCGCGACTCGTCCTCGGCGGTGTCCTCATCGTCGCCGGGGCGCTCAAGGTCGGCAACCCCCTCGGGTCCGCCCGCGCGGTCCAGGCCTACCGGCTCCTGCCGTTCGAGGTCGCCGAGGTCGTCGGCTACGCGCTGCCGTACGTCGAGATCGTCCTCGGCGTGCTGCTCGTGCTGGGGCTGTTCACCCGGGCGAGCGCGCTCCTCGGCGCGCTGCTCATGATCGCCTTCATCATCGGCATCGGTTCCGCGTGGGCGCGGGGCCTGTCGATCGACTGCGGCTGCTTCGGCGGGGGCGGGGCCGTCGCCGAGGGCGAGACGAAGTACGGCTCCGAGATCGCCCGGGACGTCGTCTTCGCCCTGTGCGGGCTGTGGCTCGTCTGGCGGCCCCGCGCTCTTCTCAGCCTCGAGCGCCGGGTGTTCGGCGCAGCCTGAACCCATCGACCACGACCCGTCACGAGACGCAGGAGAACCACATGTCTTCGACCCCGAACGACCGCAAGGCGAAGGCCCAGGCCGCCGCGAAGGTCGACCACGGCGGCGGCCCGAACAGGATCCTCGTCGCCGGCCTCGTCGCCGTCGTCGCGCTCGCTGCGATCATCGCCGGGACGATCTTCGCCACCCGCTCCGGCAGCGGGGGTGGTGGCGGGGGTGCCCAGGCGCTGCCCACCGGCACCGAGCGCGGCGAGGGCATCGTCGTCAACGCCGACGAGGTCAAGGGCAAGGACGTGCCGACCGTCGACGTGTACGAGGACTTCCGCTGCCCGGTCTGCAAGGTGTACGAGGTGGGCCTGGGCAAGACGACGCAGGAGCTCGCGGAGGAGGGGAAGATCAAGCTCGTCGTCCACCTGAAGACCGTCATCGACTCCAGCCTCGGTGGCGATGCCTCGAAGGTGGCAGCGAGCACGGCGGTCTGCGCGGCCGAGCAGGGCAAGTGGTTCGAGTACCACGAAGCACTCTTCGCCAAGCAGGACCCGCAGGAGGGTCCGTTCGCCGACGGGGCTTTCGGCGAGGCCGCGCAGGAGGCAGGCATCACCGGCGCCGACCGCGTCGCCTTCGACCAGTGCGTGGCGGACCAGCGCTACACCGACTACGTCGAGTCCGTCGACGACGCGTCCTCGAAGCGCGGGATCAACGCCACGCCGGTCATCGTCGTCAACGGCACGCCGTACAACTGGGCGAGCACCGTCAACGGCGGGGACCAGCAGAACCCGCAGTTCGACACCGAGAAGTACGCGAAGGTCCTCACGAGCGGCAAGGTTGCTCCGGAGGAGGTCAACGACCAGATGCAGAAGGACATGGCCGCGGCCCAGGGCTGAGGCCGCCCCACCCGCCGCACGGCGTCACCCGTAGGGTGGCGCCGTGCTGCTGCCCCCGGCCTCCATCCCCAGCCCCACCGCGGGCGTGTACTTCCTCGGACCGGTCCCCCTGCGGGGCTACGCGTTGTGCATCGTCGCCGGGATCGTCCTCGCCGTCTGGATCACCGACCGCCGCCTCGTCGCCCGCGGTGCCCACCCGGGCGGCGCGGTCGATCTTGCGTTCTGGGCCGTCCCCTTCGGCATCCTCGGCGGGCGCCTCTACCACCTCATCACCACACCGGAGCCCTACTTCGGGGCAGGTGGCAATCCGCTCGACGCGGTGAAGCTGTGGAACGGCGGGCTCGGCATCTGGGGCGCGGTGGCGCTCGGTGCGCTCGGGGTCTGGCTCGGGTGCCGGCGCTCGGGCGTCCGGTTCCTCGACGCCGCGGATGCCGCCGCGCCGGGCGTCGCGCTCGCCCAGGGCATCGGCCGGTGGGGCAACTGGTTCAACAACGAGCTCTACGGCGAGCGGACGGACCTGCCGTGGGGGCTCGTCATCCACCAGTGGGACTCGCGACTGGGGCGGGCGGTCATCGACGCGAACGGCGAGCCGGTCGTCCTCGGCACCTTCCACCCGACATTCCTCTACGAGTCGGTGTTCTGCATCCTCCTCGGGCTCGGCCTCCTCCTGCTCGACCGCCGAGCTGCGCTGCCGCGCGGCGCGATGACCGGGCTCTATGTCGCCGGGTACCCCGTCGGCCGGATCGTCGTCGAGGCGATGCGGACCGACGAGGCGAACACGATCCTCGGCCTGCGGGTGAACATCTGGACCTCGGTGATCGTGTTCGCGCTCGGGTGCTGGATCATCTGGTGGGCCCACCGCCGTGCCAGTCGGACCGAGGTCGACCATCGTCCAGATGGTGAGATTTCGACGTTCACATCGTAAAACGGCCCTCTGCTACCCTTCGCTCATCGCGGCCACCGGTGTCCGCGCCTGCCGCTGACCCGCGGCGTCCGCAGTACCCCCACGACCGCAGCACGGACCTCCGTCGACCCCTGACGGCGGTGCGGCACGCACGAGCAAGGACGGTGATCGAGATGACCACCCGGTTCTCCGCACTCCCCGCCGATCACGGCCTCTACCGGCGCGAGAACGAGCACGACGCGTGCGGTGTCGCCATGGTCGCGACGATGCGCGGGCACGCCGGTCACGACATCGTCGACCACGCGCTCACCGCCCTGCTCAACCTCGACCACCGGGGCGCCACCGGCGCAGACCCGCTCGTCGGTGACGGCGCGGGCATCCTCACCCAGGTGCCCGACCGCTTCCTGCGCGAGGTGTTCGCCGAGCTCGGCACGCAGCTGCCGGAGGCCGGTGCGTACGTCGTCGGCAACGGGTACCTGCCCCAGGACGGCGACGAGCGCTGGATCGCCTGCGAGCGGTTCGCCTCCATCGCGCAGGAGGAGGGCCTGAACGTCCTCGCGTGGCGCGACCTGGCGGTGGAGGACGGCATCGTCGGGCAGGCCGCCCGGGACTGCATGCCCCACTTCGCCCAGGTCGTCCTCGTGCCCCGGGACGACGCGGTCCGCGGGCTGGAGCTCGAGCGGCTGGCGTTCGTCACCCGCAAGCGGGCCGAGCGGGAGTGCGAGCTCTACTTCCCCTCGATGTCGAGCCGGACGATCGTCTACAAGGGCATGCTCACCCCGGGCCAGCTCGAGCACTTCTACGCCGACCTGCAGGACGAGCGGTTCGAGACCTCGTTGGCGCTCGTGCACTCGCGCTTCTCGACGAACACCTTCCCGAGCTGGCCGCTGAGCCACCCGTACCGGCTCATCGCGCACAACGGCGAGATCAACACCGTCAAGGGCAACCGGAACTGGATGCACGCCCGCGAGTCCCAGCTCGCCAGCGACGCCATCCCCGGTGACCTCTCGCGGCTCTCGCCGATCTGCACGCCGGGCGCGAGCGACTCGGCCTCCTTCGACGAGGTCCTTGAGCTGCTCCACCTCGGCGGACGGTCGCTGCCGCACTCGGTCCTCATGATGATCCCGGAGGCGTGGGAGAACCACGCCACCATGGACGCCGACCGGCGCGCCTTCTACGAGTTCCACTCGATGTTCATGGAGCCGTGGGACGGACCGGCCTGCGTCACGTTCACCGACGGCTCCCTCGTCGGCGCGGTGCTCGACCGCAACGGCCTCCGTCCCGGCCGGTACTGGGTCACCCAGGACGGTCTCGTGGTCCTCGCCTCCGAGGCCGGGGTCCTCGACCTGGAGCCGACGGACGTCGTCGAGAAGGGTCGGCTCGCGCCCGGCCGGATGTTCCTCGTCGACACCGTCGAGGGGCGGATCGTGCCGGACGAGGAGGTCAAGGGAGAGCTCGCCGAGCAGCAGCCCTACGGGGAGTGGCTCGAGAAGGGCCTCACGCACCTGGACGCCCTGCCGGACCGGGAGCACATCCTCCACACCGCGAAGTCCGTCGCCCGTCGCCAGCAGACCTTCGGCTACACCGAGGAGGAGCTCAAGGTCATCATCGCGCCGATGGCGCAGACCGGGGGAGAGGCCCTCGGGTCGATGGGGACCGACACGCCGCTCGCCGTCCTGTCCGACAAGCCGCGTCTCGTCTTCGACTACTTCACGCAGCTGTTCGCGCAGGTGACCAACCCTCCCCTCGACGCGATCCGCGAGGAGCTCGTCACCTCGCTCGGCACCGTCATCGGCCCGGAGGGCAACCTCCTGGGGGCCGGCCCCGAGCACTGCCGGCAGATCGTCCTGCCCTTCCCGGTCATCGACAACGACGACCTGGCCAAGATCGTCCACATCAACGCAGACGGTGACCAGCCGGGGTACGCGACGACGGTCGTGCGAGGGACCTACCTCGTCGACGGCGGCGAAGCCTCCCTGCGCGCTCGCCTGAACGAGATCTTCGCGGAGGTCGACGCCGCGATCGCCGACGGGACCCGGTTCGTCGTCCTGTCCGACCGGGACTCCGACCGCGAGCACGCGCCGATCCCCTCGCTGCTCCTGACGAGCGCGGTGCACCACCACCTCATCCGGCAGAAGACCCGCACCCAGGTCGGACTCCTCGTGGAGGCCGGCGACGTGCGCGAGGTCCACCACGTCGCCCTCCTCGTCGGCTACGGCGCTGCGGCGGTCAACCCCTACCTGGCGATGGAGTCGGCCGAGGACCTCGTCCGTTCCGGCCTCATCAAGGACATCACGGGCGACCAGGCGGTCCGCAACGTCATCAAGGCCCTCGGCAAGGGCGTGCTCAAGGTCATGTCGAAGATGGGCATCTCCACCGTGGCCTCGTACCGCGGCGCCCAGGTCTTCGAGGCGATCGGCCTCTCCCAGGCGCTCGTCGACGAGTTCTTCACGGGCACGGTCTCGCAGCTGGGCGGTATCGGGCTGGACGTCATCGCGGCCGAGACCGAGGCGCGCCACCGGGCCGCGTACCCCATCGACGGTCAGCAGCTCTCGCACCGAAAGCTCGCGATCGGCGGCGAGTACAAGTGGCGCCGCGAGGGCGAGCCGCACCTGTTCGACCCGGAGACGGTCTTCCGGCTCCAGCACAGCACGCGCAACCGTCGCTACGACATCTTCAAGCAGTACACCCGCCGGGTCGACGAGCAGTCCGAGCGCCTGATGACGCTGCGGGGTCTCTTCGAGCTCGTCGGCGACGGTCGCGAGCCGATCAGCGTCGACGAGGTCGAGCCCGTCTCCGAGATCGTCAAGCGGTTCAACACCGGTGCGATGAGCTACGGCTCGATCAGCCGCGAGGCCCACGAGACGCTCGCCGTCGCGATGAACCGGCTCGGTGGCCGGTCGAACACCGGCGAGGGCGGCGAGGACCTCGAGCGGCTCATGGACCCGACCCGCCGCAGCGCGATCAAGCAGGTCGCCTCGGGCCGCTTCGGCGTGACCTCGGTGTACCTGACGAACGCCGACGACATCCAGATCAAGATGGCCCAGGGCGCCAAGCCCGGCGAGGGCGGCCAGCTGCCCGGGCACAAGGTGTACCCGTGGGTGGCGCGCACCCGGCACAGCACGCCGGGCGTGGGGCTCATCTCGCCCCCGCCGCACCACGACATCTACTCGATCGAGGACCTCGCCCAGCTCATCCACGACCTGAAGAACGCCAACCCCTCGGCGCGGGTCCACGTCAAGCTCGTGTCCGAGATCGGGGTCGGGACGGTCGCCGCCGGCGTGAGCAAGGCGCACGCCGACGTCGTCCTCGTCTCGGGCCACGACGGTGGGACGGGCGCCTCGCCGCTCACCTCGCTCAAGCACGCAGGTGGCCCGTGGGAGCTCGGCCTGGCCGAGACCCAGCAGACGCTCGTCCTCAACGGGCTGCGCGACCGGATCGTCGTCCAGGTCGACGGGCAGATCAAGACCGGCCGCGACGTCGTGGTCGCCGCCCTTCTGGGCGCCGAGGAGTTCGGCTTCGCGACCGCCCCGCTCGTCGTCAGCGGCTGCATCATGATGCGCGTCTGCCACCTCGACACCTGTCCCGTCGGCGTCGCCACGCAGAACCCGGAGCTGCGCGCCCGGTACTCGGGCAAGCCCGAATTCGTCGAGACGTACTTCGAGTACATCGCCGAAGAGGTCCGCGAGCACCTGGCGGCGCTCGGCTTCCGGTCGATCGAGGAGGCGGTCGGTCAGGTCGCGGCCCTCGACATCGCCAAGGCGGTCTCGCACTGGAAGGCCTCCGGCCTCGACCTCGCGCCGATCCTTGCCGAGGCGACCCCGGCGGAGGGCCAGGACCGGTACTGCACCCAGCCGCAGGACCACGGCCTCGAGCGGGCGCTCGACCACGAGCTCATCGCCCTGGCCCGCCCCGCCCTCGACGACGGCGCTCCGGTGACGGGGACCCTCGCGGTCCGCAACGTCAACCGGACCGTCGGCACGATGCTCGGCCACGAGGTGACCAAGCGCTACCCCGAGGGCCTGCCCGACGGGACGATCGACCTCACGCTCACGGGCACCGCGGGCCAGTCGTTCGGCGCATTCCTGCCCAAGGGCGTCACGCTGCGCCTCGTCGGCGACGCGAACGACTACGTCGGCAAGGGCCTGTGCGGCGGTCGCGTCATCGTCCGCCCGCAGGACGACGGTCGGCTCGTGGCCGAGGAGAACGTCGTCGCCGGCAACGTCATCGGCTACGGCGCGACGACCGGTGAGATCTTCCTGCGCGGCATCGCCGGCGAGCGCTTCTGCGTCCGCAACTCGGGCGCGACCGCGGTCGTCGAGGGCATCGGCGACCACGGCTGCGAGTACATGACCGGGGGCGAGGTCGTCATCCTCGGCCGGACCGGGCGGAACTTCGCAGCCGGCATGTCCGGGGGCGTGGCCTACGTCCTCGACCTCGACGCGGACCTGGTCAACCCTGAGCTCGTCGACATCCAGGGCCTGCGCCCGTCCGACGTCGAGCGGGCCCGCGAGCTGCTCGAGGCGCACGTGGAGCACACCGGTTCGAGCCTGGCGCAGTCCCTGCTGGCCGACTGGCCCACCGCGGCCGCGCGCTTCTCGCTCGTGCTCCCGCGCGACTACCAGCGGGTCCTCGACGTCCGCGCCGCGGCGCAGGCAGAGGGGCTCGACATCGATGGAACCGAGGTCTGGGACCGGATCATGGAGGCTTCCCGTGGCTGACCCGCACGGCTTTCTCAAGCACCGCGAGCGCGAGCTCCCGGCCCGGCGCCCCGTCCCGGTGCGCCTCATGGACTGGAAGGAGGTCTACGAGAACCGCGACCTCGACCAGCTCCGGCGGCAGGCGAGCCGGTGCATGGACTGCGGCATCCCGTTCTGCCACTCCGGCTGCCCGCTGGGCAACCTCATCCCGGAGTGGAACGACCTCGCGTGGCGCGGCGACTGGCGCGAGGCGATCGAGCGCCTGCACGCGACGAACAACTTCCCCGAGTTCACCGGCCGCCTGTGCCCGGCCCCCTGCGAGACCGCCTGCGTCCTGGGGATCAACCAGCCCGCGGTGACGATCAAGGAGATCGAGGTCTCGACGATCGAGGTCGCGTTCGGCTTCGGCGGGGTGCAGCCCCAGCCGCCGGACCGCCTCACGGGCAAGACGGTGGGGGTCATCGGCTCCGGTCCGGCGGGCCTCGCGGCCGCGCAGCAGCTGACGCGGGCCGGTCACACCGTCGCCGTCATCGAGCGTGCCGACCGCGCGGGCGGCCTGCTGCGCTACGGCATCCCCGAGTTCAAGATGGAGAAGTCGGTCGTCGACCGGCGCCTGGCCCAGATGACCGCGGAGGGCACCCGCTTCCGTACGGGCGTCGACGTCGGGGTCGACATCACCGGTGATGAGCTGCGCGCACGGTACGACGCGATCGTCCTGGCCATCGGCTCGACCCGGCCGCGGGACCTGCCGGTTCCCGGTCGCGAGCTCGACGGCATCGTCCAGGCGATGGACTACCTCCCGCAGGCCAACCGGGTCGCGGTCGGCGACGAGGTGACCGGGCAGATCACCGCCGAGGGCAAGGACGTCGTCGTCATCGGCGGCGGGGACACCGGCGCCGACTGCATCGGCACCGCGCTGCGGCAGGGCGCCCGCTCGGTGACGAGCCTGGAGATCATGCCGCGCCCGTCCGAGGACCGGCCCGAGACCCAGCCCTGGCCGACCTACCCGATGATCTACCGGGTCGCCTCGGCCCACGAGGAGGGCGGGGAGCGCGAGTACGCGGTCTCCACCTCCGAGATCCTCGGCGAGGACGGCCGGGTGACCGGTGTTCGGGTGACCGAGGTGCGCCGCACCGAGGGCGGGTTCGAGCCGGCGGAGGGGACGGAGCGGGTCATCCCGGCCCAGCTCGTGCTCCTCGCGATGGGCTTCGTCGGTCCGGAGACGGACGGCGTCGTCGAGCAGCTCGGGCTCGAGCTCGACGAGCGGGGCAACATCCGTCGCGACCGGTCGTACATGACGAACGTCCCCGGTGTCTTCGTCGCCGGTGACGCGGGCCGCGGTCAGTCGCTCATCGTGTGGGCGATCGCCGAGGGCCGCTCCGCGGCGCAGGGGG
Organism: Janibacter massiliensis; assembly: GCF_900289115.1. Classification (GTDB taxonomy): domain Bacteria; phylum Actinomycetota; class Actinomycetes; order Actinomycetales; family Dermatophilaceae; genus Janibacter_A; species Janibacter_A massiliensis. The sequence goes on from NZ_LT985196.1 coordinate 1,755,948, forward strand.
TCGACGCGTGGCTCACCGGGTCCTCGGCGCTGCCGCGCCCGGTGAACCCGACGGACCGGCCGCTCGTCGTCTGACGGGCGACGCCCGGCGGACGCGGGCGTGAACGGCGATCGACGGGGTCGTGACGCGTGGAGTGCCGCGTCACGACCCCGCGGTCGTTCCTCCTAGGGTGGGTGACATGCGCCGCGCCAAGATCGTCTGCACCCTCGGCCCTGCCACCAGCGCACCCGACCGACTCGTCGCGCTCGTCGAGGCGGGCATGGACGTCGCCCGGCTCAACCTCTCCCACGGCACCCACGCAGACCACGCCCGCGTGTACGCGGACGTGCGCGCGGCGAGCGACCAGGTCGGCCACGCGGTCGGCGTGCTCGCCGACCTGCAGGGGCCGAAGATCCGCACGGGCCGGTTCGTCGACGGCGGCGTGGAGCTCGTCGCGGGCGAGCAGTTCACCATCACGACGCGGGACGTGCCCGGGGGCCTGCACGAGGTCTCGACGACGTACCCGGGCCTGCCGCTGGACGTCTCGCCCGGTGACCGGATCCTCGTCGACGACGGGAAGATCTCCCTCGTCGCGATCGCCGTGACGGACACCGACGTCGTGACGACCGTCGTCGAGGGCGGCCGGATCTCGAACAACAAGGGCATCAACCTCCCCGGCGTCGCCGTCTCCGTGCCCGCTCTCAGCGAGAAGGACGAGGACGACCTGCGTTGGGCGCTCCGGACGGGCGTCGACATGGTCGCCCTGTCCTTCGTCCGCGAGGCCTCCGACGTCACCCGGGTGCACGCGATCATGGACGAGGTCGGTCGGCGCGTGCCCGTCATCGCCAAGATCGAGAAGCCGCAGGCGGTGGACAACCTCGCCGCGATCATCGAGGCCTTCGACGGCGTCATGGTCGCCCGCGGTGACCTGGGCGTCGAGCTGCCCCTGGAGGAGGTCCCGCTCGTCCAGAAGCACGCGGTCGAGATGTGCCGCCGGCAGGCCAAGCCGGTCATCGTCGCCACACAGGTCCTCGAGTCGATGATCGAGGCACCCAGGCCGACGCGCGCCGAGGCCTCCGACGCGGCCAACGCGGTGCTCGACGGGGCCGACGCGCTCATGCTCTCGGGGGAGACGAGTGTCGGCGCCTACCCCATCGAGGCCGTGCGGACGATGGCGCGGATCATCGAGACGACGGAGGAGGACGGCATGCACCGGCTCGCGCTGACGACGAAGCCGACGACGAAGGGCGGCGCCGTCACCGCAGCGGCCTCCGAGATCGGCGACATCATCGGCGCCCGCTACCTCGTCGTCTTCACGACGTCCGGGGACGCCGCGCGACGCCTGGCCCGGACCCGGTCGAAGATCCCGATGCTCGCCTTCACCCCCTTGGGGGAGACGCGCTCGAGGCTCGCCCTCACGTGGGGCATCGAGACCTTCCTCGTCCCACCGGTCGAGCACACCGACGAGTTCGCGTACCAGACCGACTCGATCCTCCTGTCCCTCGGGCGGGCCGTCGAGGGCGACCAGGTGATCATCGTCGCGGGCTCGCCGCCCGGGATCCCGGGATCGACCAACGCCCTGCGGGTCCACCGGATCGGTGACGCCCGGCAGGGGAACGCCCCCGCGTACGCAGCCCTCCACTGACGGCTCGCCCCGTCTGCCGACCCCGTGCGCGTCGTACCGCTCGCTAGACTGCCCTCGGTCCGGGCCGGGATGGTGGAACGGCAGACACGGGGCACTCAAAATGCTCTGCCCGCAAGGGCGTGCGGGTTCGAATCCCGCTCCCGGCACGCCCGTCCCCCGGACGGGCGGCACGACAGCCCGGCACGACCTGACACCGCGTCGAGACAGCGAGGTCCACGATGACGCAGCCCCCGACCGCCCCCTCCGCCTCCGGCTCGGAGCGCGAGCCGGACGACAGCCGCGCGCGACGGATCGTGCTCGCCGACGACGAGGCGCTCATCCGCCTTGATCTCGCGGAGATGCTCGAGGACGCCGGGTACGAGATCGTCGGTCAGGCGCCCGACGGTCAGCAGGCGGTCGAGCTCGTGCGCTCGCTCACCCCGGACCTCGCCGTCCTCGACGTGAAGATGCCGGTGATGGACGGCCTCAGCGCGGCGGAGGAGATCGGCCGGGAGCGGATCTGCCCCGTCGTCATGCTCACCGCGTTCAGCCAGAAGGAGCTCGTCGAGCGGGCCCGCGACGCTGGTGTCATGGCGTACGTCGTCAAGCCGTTCACCGCCGGGGACATCGCCCCCGCGATCGACATCGCGCTGTCCCGGTGGTCCGAGATCAGCGCGCTCGAGGCCGAGGTCGCCGACCTCGGCGAGCGGCTGGAGACCCGCAAGGCGGTGGACCGGGCCAAGGGCATCCTCATGCGGCGGCTCGACCTCAGCGAGCCAGACGCGTTCCGCTGGATCCAGAAGACGGCGATGGACCGGCGGCTCGGGATGCGCGAGGTCGCCGACGCGGTCGTCGCGGGGATGGACACCGACTGACCCCGGTCAGCGCAGGAGCACGACCGCCTGGGTGAGCAGCGGCGCGAGGACGAGCGCCGGCAGCAGGTCGCCGACGGGGATCTCGCGCACGCGCATCAGACGGAGCCCGATGCCGACGAGCATGAGGCCCCCGGTCGCGGTGAGCGCCGCGATGTGCGGCTCGGGCAGGACCGACCCGAGGACGAGGCCGAGCAGCGTGAGGCTGCCCTGGACGACGGCGACGGACACGGCGGAGAAGAGGACCCCGACGCCGAAGGAGCTGGCGAAGGCGAGCGAGGCGAAGCCGTCGAGGACCGACTTGAGGACGAGCTGGTCGATGCCGCGGCCGAGCCCGTCGTTGAGCGAGCCGAGGATCGTCAGCGGCCCGACGCAGAACAGCAGCGAGGCGGTGAGCCAGCCCTCGACGAAGCGCTCACGGCCGGCATGGGTGTCGCCGGCGTCCGGGCCGTCGGCGAGGGCCGGGGAGCGCCGGGCGACGAGCCGCTGGACGGTGCCGGCGAGCCCTTCGAGCCGGTCGTCGATCCGCCACCCCGACCCGAGCATCCCGCCGACGACGAGGGAGAAGAGGACGACGAGCACCGGGACACCGGACCCGAGGGCGGCGGTGAGGCTCGGGGAGGTGATCTCGAGCGCGGACAGACCCGCCATGAGGAGGGTGACGAGCCCGAGCCCGTCCGTGCCGACCGACCGGGTGCGCTCGGGGATGCGGTGACCGACGACCATCCCCAGCAGGCTGCCGATGACGACCGTGGCGACGTTGATCGCCGTCCCGGCCCCGACGAACCCGCCGTCCATCAGGCGCCCGGGGCGGCGTCGCGCAGCAGGCAGGTGATCCGGGCCGTGCAGATCCGCCGGTCGTCCTCGTCGGTGACGACGACCTCGTAGCAGGCGAGGGTCGACCCGAGCTGGACCGGCGTCGCGACGCCGGTGACGACGCCGCCACGGGCCGCCCGGTGGTGCGTGGCGTTGATGTCGACCCCGACGGCGATCCGCCCGGGGCCGGCGTGGATCGCGGAACCGATGGAGCCGAGCGTCTCGGCGAGGACGACCGATGCGCCGCCGTGGAGCAGGCCGTAGGGCTGGGTGTTGCCCTCGACCGGCATCCGCGCGACGACCCGGGCCGAGCTGCACAGGACGAGCTCGATCTCCATCCGCTGCGCCAGGCCGCCGGCGCCGCCCGCGAGGACCTGCTCCGTCATGTCCGTCGGGTCGCCCAACCGGGGTTGCTCGTCCACTGCCGCTCCATCTGCTCGGGTCGCGGTCCGGCGGGGTGCCGTCCGTCGACGCTGTCGGTGCACCGGCCTAGGGTGGCATGCCGTGACCCGCCTGCTGCTCCTCGACGGCCATTCCCTCGCGTACCGGGCGTTCTTCGCCCTGCCGGCGGAGAACTTCTCGACCTCGACGGGGCAGCACACCAACGCGGTGTACGGCTTTGTCTCGATGCTCATCAACGTCCTGCGGGACGAGGAGCCGACCCACGTCGGGGTCGCCTTCGACCGCTCCCGCCAGACGTTCCGGGCCGCGGAGTACGAGGAGTACAAGGCCGGCCGGTCGGCGACCCCGACGGAGTTCTCCGGCCAGCTGCCGCTGCTGCGCGAGGTGCTCGACGCCCTGCACATCCGCCACCTCGACGTCGAGGGGTACGAGGCCGACGACGTCATCGCGACGTGGGCGACGCAGGCCCGGACCGCGGGGATGGAGGTCCTCGTCTGCACCGGTGACCGGGACGCGCTCCAGCTCGTCGACGCGGGCACGACCGTGCTGTACCCGCGCAAGGGCGTCTCCGACCTCGCGCGGATGACGCCGGAGGCGGTCCTCGAGAAGTACGGCGTGCCGCCGGAGCGCTATCCCGACCTCGCCGCGCTCGTTGGGGAGTCGAGCGACAACCTCCCGGGGGTGCCCGGGGTCGGTCCGAAGACCGCGGCGAAGTGGATCACGGCCCACGGCGACCTCGCTGGCATCGTCGCCGCCGTCGACACGATCGGCGGCAAGGCCGGGCAGTCGCTGCGCGACCACCTCGACCAGGTGCTGCGCAACCGGCGCCTCAACGAGCTCGTCCGCGACCTCGACCTCGAGGTCGGGGTCGAGGACCTCGAGCGCCGACCGTGGGACCGGGAGGCCGTCCACACGCTCTTCGACGGCCTCGAGTTCCGGGTCCTGCGCGACCGCCTGTTCCAGACCTTCCCCGCCGAGGAGGATGAGGTGGCCGGCGGTGAGCTCGACGTCGACCCGGTGACGCTGACGGGTGACGCGGTCGGGGCGTGGCTCGCAGCGGCCGGGTCCGAGCCGGCCGCCCTCGACGTCGTCGGGACATGGGCGCTCGGCACCGGTGACGCGAGCACGATCGCGCTCGCCGACGGCGCGGGGCGCGCCGCCTGGGTCGACCTCACGGCACTCGATCCCGACGCCGAGACCGCGCTGACGGACTGGCTCGCCGACCCGGGGCGGCCGAAGGTTCTCCACGACGCCAAACCCGCACTGCAGCGGCTCGCGGCCCGCGGCATGGCGCTCGACGGGCTCGCGTGGGACACGGCCCTCGCGGCGTATCTCGTCAAGCCCGACCAGCGCTCGTACGACCTCGACGACCTGCTCGTCCGGCTCACCGGGCAGACCCTCCAGCCGAGGGTCGAGACGGGTCAGGGGATGCTCGCCCTCGACGATGACGTGGACGAGCAGGCCCGGGAGGCGGCCGCCCGCGCGGCCGCGACGGGCCTCGTGCGCGCCGCCCAGGTCACCCCGCTCGAGGAGGCCGGGGGGACGAGCCTGCTGCGGGACGTCGAGCTGCCGCTCGTGCCGGTGCTCGCGCGGATGGAGCGCACGGGCATCGCCGTGGACCTCGACGCGCTCACCGCGCTGGAGAAGGACTTCGCCGACAAGGTGGCCCAGGCCCAGCAGGACGCCTGGGACGCCAATGACGGGGAGGAGGTGAACCTCGGGTCGCCGAAGCAGCTCCAGGTCGTCCTCTTCGAGAAGAAGAACCTCCCGAAGACGCGGAAGACGAAGACCGGCTGGACGACCGACGCCGACGCCCTCACCGACCTCTACGCCAAGACCGAGGACCCCTTCCTCGAGGCGCTCCTGCGGCATCGGGACGCGACGCGGCTGCGGGTCACGGTCGAGGGGCTCATCAAGTCCGTCGGTGATGACGGGCGGATCCACACGACGTACCAGCAGACGATCGCTGCCACCGGCCGGCTGTCGTCGACCGAGCCGAACCTGCAGAACATCCCCATCCGCACCGAGGAGGGTCGGCGGATCCGAGAGGTCTTCGTCGTCGGCGCCGACGAGCAGGGGCCCATGGAGTGCCTCATGTCCGCCGACTACAGCCAGATCGAGATGCGGATCATGGCCCACCTCAGCGAGGACGCCGGGCTCATCGAGGCGTTCCGGACGGGGGAGGACCTGCACCGGTACGTCGGTGCGCGGGTCTTCGACGTCGCCCCCCAGGACGTGACGCCGGAGATGCGATCGAAGGTCAAGGCGATGAGCTACGGCCTCGCGTACGGCTTGTCCGCGTTCGGGCTGTCGAAGCAGCTGTCGATCAGCACCGGCGAGGCCCAGGCGCTCATGGACGACTACTTCGAGCGGTTCGGCGGGGTGCGGGACTACCTGGCCGACGTCGTCCAGGACGCGCGGGCCACGGGGTGGACGGAGACGATGCTCGGGCGGCGCCGCTACCTGCCCGACCTGGGGAGCAGCAACCGGCAGCGGCGAGAGATGGCCGAGCGGATGGCGCTCAACGCCCCGATCCAGGGGTCGGCGGCCGATGTCGTCAAGCTCGCGATGCTCCACACGGACGCCGCGCTGCGGGGCGAGGGGCTCCGCTCGCGCATCCTCCTCCAGGTCCACGACGAGCTGGTGCTCGAGGTCGCGCCGGGGGAGCGGGAGCGGGTCGAGGCCGTCGTCCGGGAGCGGATGGGCGGCGCCCTCGAGCTGAGGGTGCCGCTCGACGTGAGCGTCGGCGCCGGCCGCAGCTGGCACGACGCCGCGCACTGAGCCCGGTCAGGGCGCGACGACGACCCCGGCGAGGACCGCCCCCGGGGCCACCCGGGCGCCCTCGAGGACGAGGACACCCTCGAGGCGGGCTCCGGCCCCGACGGTCGCGCCCGCGAGCACGGACGTCCCACCCGTGAGGACCGCGTCGGGTGCGACCCGGGCGGCGTGGTGGCACCACGACTCCCGCACCGGGGTCGGCGCGGGCGTCGGCGGAAAGCCGAACCGGACGACGTCGGCCGACGTCGCCGCGAGCGCGGCGGGGGTGCCGACGTCGGCGAAGTAGGCGCTCTCGCGGTGGGCGACGACACCCCCGTCGGCGACGAGGGCGGGGTAGACGTCCCGCTCGAGCGAGACGACGCCCTCGACCGGGACACGCGCGACGGCACGACCGGAGAGGACCACGGTCCCGGCGTTGACCGTCCGGGCCGGTGGGTCCGGCGACTTCTCGAGGAACGCGGTGACCCGGTCGGCATCGGCGCCCCTGCCCCCGCGCACGACGACGCAGCCGTACGGACGGGCGTCATCCACCTCCCGGACGTGCACCACGGCCTGCGGGGCGTCCGGTGCGGCGAAGCGAGCCAGCTGGGTGCGCAGGTCGTGCCCCGTGACGAGGTCCCCGTTGACGACGACGACCCCCTCGTCGGCCTCCAGCTCCGGGCAGGCGTGCCGGAGGCCGCCGCCGGTGCCGCGCGGTTCACCCTCGTCGAGCGCGCGGACCGCGAGCCCCAGCTCGGCACGGGCCGTCTCGACGACCGCGTCGAAGTCGGCGGCCCGGTACGCCGCGGCGAGCGTGACGTCCGCGATCCCGGCCGCTGCCAGCCACCGCAGCTGGTGCAGGACGATCGGCTCGCCGGCCAGTGGCAGGAGCGGCTTCGGCGTCCGGTCGGTCAGCGACCCCATCCGGGTGCCCCGGCCGCCAGCGAGGATGACGGCGTGGCGACTGGCGCGCACCGGTCAGTCCCCCGCCGGGTCCCGGCCGGCCGCGAGCGCCTGGAGCTGGGGTGCCAGCCAGGACCACACGACGGGGGCGGACTGCGCCGTGAAGTGGTACGTGTCCCCGTAGAGCGGCTGACCGTTGATGGTGTCGCTGTAGCCGTCCCGGCACAGGAACGCGTGCTGATCGATGACCGTGACGTCGTTCTTCTCCGCCCAGGCGGCGACGGTGTCGTTGAGCCACCCGACGGCCCGCGGGTCGTTCGCGCGCTCGACCTCGTCGTTCCCGCCGAAGTCGGGGTGCTGGTGGCAGGCGAGGTTGACGATCGCGAACCGGCGGGCGCCGGCGTCCTTCGCCTGCTCGTGGGTCTCGTCGAGCCTCTCGCCCAGCCAGCTCGCGTACTCCTTCGTCGCGAACGAGACCCGGCGGTCCCCGTCGAGGTGGTCGCTGAGCATCGACTCGGCGAGCCAGAGCACGACGGCGCCCGGCTTGGCCTCGCGCATCCGGGTCGGCAGGTCCCTGTGCCACTGCGCGCAGGCCGGCGTCACCCGCTCCTCCTGGCCGTTGAGCAGCTTCGTCGCGTTCAGCGTGTCGCAGCCGACGTTGGTGCTCGCCGCCATCCACAGGTCGGGGTAGTCGCTGCCGGGGTACTTGTCGTACAGGCCCTCGGGCACGGAGTTGCCGACGAAGAAGGCCGTGACGGTCTCGGTGAGCGGGACGTACTCGGGGGCCGTGTACGTCAGCTCGCTGCCGGTCGGCTGCGCGGTGGCGCGACCCACGCGGGGCAGCGCGATCGACCACGCGACGAGCACGGGGACCGCCAGGCCCGCGACCACGGTCCCCACCCGCGGGAACCGGGGGACGAGCGCGCGTGGTCCCCTGCGGCGCACGGGGTTCTCCACGAAGCGGTAGGACAGGTAGGCCGCGGCAGCGGTGAGCAGGAGCTGGAGCGCGATGAGTGCGGCTGGGGGTGCGTCGAGCACCGACCGGTTGAGGAACACCATGATCGGCCAGTGCCAGAGGTAGAGGCCGTAGGACACGAGACCGACGCGGCGCAGCGGCTCCCACGCCAGGACCCGCTGCGCCGGCGAGGACGATCGGGATGCGGCAGCCACGAGCACGAGGGAGAGCGCGGCGCACAGCAGGAGCAGCCCGCCGCGGAACAACCACGCGTCCTGCTCGCCGGCGGTGACGAAGAGCAGCAGCGTCACGAGGAGGATGGGCAGGGCTGCCGGCCGCGCGACCCGGTCGATGCGCTGCCGGGCCATGGCCGGGAGCGAGCCGGGGCCGGGCGAGATGAGGGCTGCCATCGTCGATCCGGCGAGGAGCTCAAAGGCCCGGGTGTCGGTCCCGTAGTACACCCGGCTCGGGTCGCTCGTCGGGTCGTGCAGGAGGGCCATCCACGCGGCAGAGGCGAGGGTGAGGGTCCCGAGCGCGCCGGCGAGCGCGGTCCGCCGATGGCGCAGCCAGGCCAGGAGCGCGGTGACGAGCAGGGGGTAGAAGAGGTAGTACTGCTCCTCCACCGCGAGGGACCACATGTGCCGCAGGGGTGACGGCGCGAGGATCGACCCGAAGTACGCGTCGTCACCGAGGAGGAAGCGCCAGTTGGCGACGTAGAACAGGGCGGCGAGGACGTCGCCGCCGAGGGCTCCCCGGCGCTCGGGCATGGTGAGGACCATCCCGAGGGTGAGCACGGCCGTGAGGACGAGGAAGAGGGCGGGAAGCAGCCTCTTGGCCCGGGCGATCCAGAACCCCAGGAGGTTGATCGACCCCCATCGCCGGTGCTCGCTCAGCAGCAACGAGGTGATGAGGAAGCCCGAGATGACGAAGAAGACGTCGACCCCTAGCCACCCACCCGGTGCGAACCGGGCCAGGCCCTGCCGCTCGAGGGCGTGGTAGGCGATGACCGCGACGACCGCGATCGCCCGCAGCCCGTCGATGGCCGGGCGGTACGCGAGCGAGACATGGGCCGGGCGGCGCGGCCGTGGCTGTGCTGCCCGGCCACCGCCGGCTGGTCGGGGGGAGGTCATTCCGCTCCGTTCCTGTGGTCCTGAGTGACTCGTGGGTAGCATGCCACCCATGCCTGACGACCTCCCCGAGACGCGCACCCTTCTCAGCCTGCGACCCGGCAGCAAGGCCGCGCTCGTGCTCGGCGTCCTCCTCCTGCTGCTCGCCGTGTATTTCTACGCCACCCCGACCTACGTCCTGCAGAGCAAGGGCGGCATCTTCGTCTGCGGGTCGCCGATGAGCCCGAACGACGACGAGGTCGCGACGTCCACGTGCGAGATCCCCGAGCGGATCCAGCGCAACCGTGCGTTCCTGGCGGGCGCGAGCGGCCTGGCGACCATTGGCCTCGGCCTCGCGCTCTTCGGGGCCGACCGACGCCGGGAGGCCCGGCCGGTGTGGGACGAGAACGAGGACCCGCGTCCGTACGCCGTCCGGCGCGAGGGCCGCGACCCCCGCCGCGCGGGCGACGGGCGTCCTGCGCGCCGCGTCGCCCCCGATGACATCGACCGTGTCGACGAGCCCGCCCGCACCCGGCGTGGGGCGGTCGACGCGGAGCGCCGCACGAGTCGGCGTGCCGACGACGCCGTGGACGACGACTGGACGCTCGGCACCGATCGCTGATGGACATCAGCGCCTTCCTCGACGCGTCCGACGACCTGTTCACGGGAGACCCCGGCAGGACCGGCCCCCGGGACCCCGCTCATGCCGCGCTGTGCGAGCGCGTTGCCGGGATGACGACCGCCAACGAGGTCGCCGTCCTCAACCTCGCGGCGTCCCTGCTGCCCGAGGGTGAGTGCTATCTCGAGGTCGGCACCTTCCGCGGACGGTCGATCTGCGGCGCCGTCCGCGGGGTCGACGGTGGGCGCTACTACGCCATGGAGAACTTCGTCGAGTTCGGCATGCTCGGGCAGGAGGCCCGCGCCGAGCTGCTGCGCAACCTCGACGAGCACACCGGTCACGCCGACGTCACCCTCCTCGAGGGCGACGCCTTCACGCTGCTGACGCGGCCGGGAGTCGTCGACCGCCCGATCGGGGTGTACTTCTACGACGGGGAGCACACGACGCTCTCGCACTACGTGGCCCTCGGGGTCATCGAGCCGCTCCTGGCGGACGAGGCCCTCGTCCTCGTCGACGACGCCACCTGGCCCGTGGTCGAGCGGGCGCACCGGGCCTACCTCGCCCGGCATCCCGGGTGGAGCGTCGTCCGACGCTGGGATGCCCGGACCAACGACGACCCGCTGTGGGCCAACGGGCTGCACGCCCTGCGCTGGGTCCGGCCGGCGGGTGCCCGACGCGGGCTCGCGCCCGACGTGCGCGCGGCGCTCACGCTCCAACGCCGCGTGGTCGGCCCCGCCCGCGGTCTCGTGTGGCGGGCGGGGCACCGGTTCCCGGCGGTCGTCCCGCTGCTCAAGCGGATCAACCCGACCGGGGGCACGAGCGTGCGCTCGGACGACGAGGCCTGACCCTCACTCCCGTGCGTCCGCGGTGACGGCCTCGACGACCTCGGGGGAGCCCGGGGCCGGCACGGGCTCCCCGCGCGGGACGAGGACGGCTCCGACGAGGGCCACCGCGGCGGCGCTGAGTGCGGCCGCTCCGAGGACCTCCATGGGCGTGTCGTGCAGCCACAGGGTGACGAGCGCGACCTCCGCCGCGACCGCACCCCACGTGACGAGGCTCAGGGTGTGGCGGTCGCGTCCCATCTCGGCGAAGAGCCACACCTGGATCACGGCCCACAGGGTGCCGAGGGTGGCAGACCAGACGAGGAGGTCCTCGGCCCCGACGTAGGTCGGCCCGCCGGTGACGGACACGAGGAGGTGGGGGACGGCCGAGCAGATCCCGGCCACGGCGGCGCCCAGGGCGAGGACGAGCAGGCCGGCCCGGTGGAGGGTCCGGCGCCCGGCCCCCTCGCCGACCGCCGGGACGATGCTCAGCGCGACGAACTGCGTGCCCCAGAACACGAGGCGTCCGAAGAGGGCCGCCAGCGCGTAGTCGCCCGACTCCTGCCGGCTCAGGTGGTGGCGGGCGAGGACGACGTCGATGCTCGAGAGGGTGATGAGGGCCGCGAGCGTGAGGTTGCTGCGCATGAGTTCCCGCAGCACGGCGAACCGCTGGCCCGACGGGTCCGGCCGCCCGACGAGCCCACGGCACAGCCAGGCCCCCACGAGGCAGGTGACGCCCGCCGCGACGAACATCGCGGCGAAGACCTCCGCCAGACCGAGGTCGAGGACGACGGTCACGGCGGCGGCCGCGAGCCGGGTGGCCGCGGTCGTGAGGTAGAGGAGGGAGAGGGCACCGAGCCGCTCACGGCCCAGCAGCACGCCCTGGAAGGTGCCGGTGACCGTCATCGCCGGGACGAGGAGGCCCAGCCACACGGCCGCCCACACCGACGGCAGGTGCAGGCCCGCGGTGATGGCCGGGGCGAGCGCGATCGTCGCCGCCCCGATGAGCCCGCCGACGGAGGCCGCCGTCGTCAGGGCACCGTGGCCCGGGCCGGTCGCGCCCGCGCTGTGCCGGCGTGCGACGACGATCTGGAAGGCCCCGGCGGGGATGGACAGGATCACGCCGTAGGAGTTGAGTGCCGCGAAGCCGCCGTAGACCTCGGCCCGCAGCGTCGTGCTCAGGAGCATCATGAACGCGTAGCTCATGACGTTCGCCACACCCATGGCGATGCCCAGGAGCAGACCTGCGGTGAGGCGATGGCGATGGCCTCCGGCGCGCTCGCCCGTCATGCCGCGTCCTCCGTCCCTCCCGGCTCCCCGGCGGGGTGCCCGGTGCAGGTTACTCGGGCGTTAGGATCGGTGATCGCTCGTCCGCGCCCGGGCGAGGACGCCGACCCGCCCGCCACCCGACTGGAGATCCGATCGTGCGACCGCCGAGGACGCTCCGTCGCCCGGGTGGTGATGTCGTCCACCGGGTGACCGTGGCCCTCTCGGTCCTCCTCCTCGCGGCCGTCGTCTTCCTCAACGGTCTGGGCACCTTCAACACCGACATCAAGCCCGAGGTCTACCTCGCTCCCGACCGGATGCTCGCGCGGTACCTCAGTGCCTGGCTCGACTCGCCGTACCTCGGCTCGCCGAACTTCAACGTCGGTCTGGTGCCCGTGCTCGTGGTCACCGCCCTCCTGCGTGCCGTCGGGCTCGGGCCGGAGATGGCGTTCAAGGCGTATCACCTCGCCCTCTGGCTGATCGCCGCGTGGGGCGCATCGCGGCTGCTGCGCACCCTCATGCCTCGCGCCGGGCGGTGGGCCGGGTTCGTCGCCGGTGCGGCCTACCTCGCGAACCCCTATGCCGTCACGGCCGGGGCGACGCTGGCGATCGCGCTTCCTTTCGCCCTCCTGCCGTGGCTGCTCCTGTGCCTGGTGCGGGCGCTCCGCGCACCCTCGTCGTGGGCGTGGCCGGCCGCCTTCGGGCTCGTGTTCGCCGGGATGAGCGGCATGAACGTCGCGGTGGTCCCCGTGCTCCAGCTGCTGGCGGTCGTTCCCGTGGCGTGGATGATCCAGCGCGAGCAGGGGCACTCCCTGCGAACGGTCGTCCGGGTGGTGGCCCGGTGCGCACTCTTCGTCGTCGGCCTGTCGCTGTACTGGTTGCTCCCGGCCATCTCCGCGGTGACGACCGGGTCCCAGATCGTCGAGGGGAGCGAGACGCTCGACGGGATCGCGAAGGTGTCCTCCTTCGTCGAGGTCCTGCGCGGGCTCGGGATGTGGTCCCTCTACGGCCACTCGGACAGCGGCCCGTGGATCCCGCAGCACGCGGTCTACCTGACCAGCCCGATCGTCATCATCATCACGGTGCTGTGGCCGGTGCTCGCGCTGCTCGCGCTGCGCGTCGTCCCGGCGCGGCTGGCCCACCTCGTCGCGGCGACCGCCGGCATGGCCGCCGTCGTCATGGTCGGGCTCTTCCCCGGCGGGGCAGGCAGCTCGCCGTTCGGCCGGGCGCTCGCCCTGGGCTTCGCGCACATCGGCCCGATGCTGGCGTTCCGGACGACGAACAAGATCGGCGCCGTGCTCGTGCTCGCGTTCGCGCTCGCGCTGGGCGCCGCGGCCGTCCGGGTCCTGCCACGGATGATGCGCACCGCGGGCGTCGCGCCCGTCGCGCTGAGCGCCCTCCTCGTCCTCCTCGTCGGCTGGACGGCCCCTGCGCTCACCGGCGGCCTGTACATCTCCGAGCTCGACGTGCCGGACTACTGGCACGAGGCCGCCGAGGCGGTCGACGCGGGGGACCCCGCTGCGCGCGTCCTTCTTCTGCCCGGGCAGACGAGGTCGTCCTACCGGTGGTCGCAGGAGCGTCCCGACGACCTGCCCAACAGCCTCTTGGCGCGTGACGCGGTGATCCCGGAGACGACGCCGAACACCTCCCCCTGGGGCGGGAACTACCTCGCCGCGCTCGACGACACCCTTCAGAGCGGGTCCGCCTCGGACAGCGAGATCTCGACCTACGCGCGCTACCTCGGCGCCGACCAGGTCCTCCTGCGTCATGACATCGCGTGGGAGCCGGCCGGCGGGGCGCGGCCGGCGATCACCGCCGCCGCGCTCGCCGACGACCCGGGGCTCGTCGCCATCCGCAACTTCGGCCGGCCCGGCCAGAACACGCAGTCGCCGTCGAGCCCTCCGACCTCGAGCGAGGAGCTCCTGCTGCCGCCCGTGCAGCTGTACGGGGTCTCTCGTCCGCAGCGGGTCGTCCGCGCCCAGTCGGCCGCGGGATCGGTGGTCGTGTCCGGCGACGGCTGGGCCCTCGCTCCGATGGCCCGCGCGGGAATGCTCGAGGACTCGCCCGCCTTCCGGTACGCGGCCGACCTCACATCGGACCAGCTCGCCGCGAGCCTGGGGCCGCGGTCGCGCATGGTCCTCACGGACACCAACCAACGCCGGGCGGCGATCACCAACCGCCTCACCGCGAACGAAGGGGCCGCCCTCGCCGAGGACGAGGAGCTCGGGGTGACCCGGACCCTCGGGACGAACCCCGACGACCAGACCGTCCTGGAGCGCCGCGGGGTCCGGGTGCGCGCGAGCGACCAGGGCGGGGCCTTCTTCGACACGCCCTACGGCGTCCCCGAGAACGTGATGGACGGTGATCCGGCCACCTCCTGGCTGTTCGGGGACTTCGGCCGGGCCGTCGGGCAGGAGCTGACGATCGACCTGCCGACCGCGCGCAGGGTGGACGCGCTCCGCCTCACCCAGGCGCAGGTGGGTGCGGTGACGATCGACGAGGTGCGCGTCCGGGCGGGGTCGGTCGAGCGGACCGTCCGGCTCCGGAGCACGCCGACGACGGTCGACCTCGGCGGTGTCTCCACCGACCGCATCACGGTTCAGGTCGTGTCCACCGCGGGGGAGGGGTTCAACCTCGTCGGGCTCTCCGAGGTCGAGGTCCGACCCCGCGGCGCGACGACCGCCGGGCGCCAGGCGGACCGGGCCGAGCGCACCCTCCGCGCCCCGCTCACGCTCGATCAGCGGTACGGCGATCTCGGCGCGAGCGATCGGCAGCGATTCGCCCAGACCCCGCTCGACGTCCTGCTCACCCGCGTGCGGAACACGGCCGACCCGGGCGACGACACCGAGACGACGCTGCGCCGGTCGTTCCGGCTGCCCGACGACCGGCGGTTCCGCGCGGCGGCGGACGTCCGCGTCGTCGGCGACGTCGAGGGCGTCCAGGACCAGCTCGCCGGCTACGACCGGACCTTCCGGGTGCGCTCGAGCCGGGTCTGGTTCGACGACAACGACGCCCGGGCGTCCCAGGCCGCTGACGGCTCGTCCCGGACCGCCTGGGTCCCTGGCGGCACCATGCGCGGTGCGTGGTGGGAGATGACCGGACCACGGCGGCCCATCGAGAAGATCGTCGTCGAGCAGCGCCCCGGCTACGGGTCGGCGCGGGTGGGGACCCTGCGGGCCGCGCGCCTGACCGTCCACGTCGACGGCACGCGCGTCGCGTCGGTCGAGTCCGGCCTCGGGCGCACCGCGATCCCCATCCCGGCCAAGGACGGCCGGCCGCTGCGCGGTCGCACCGTCCGGGTCGTCATCGATGCGGTCGCCGGCGACGAGGAGACCTCCGTCCCCGCGCGCTTCGTCACCATCGACACCGGTGTCACCGTCCGGCGGGTGCGACCGCAGGCCAGCAGCTGTGTCACCGTCGCCCGGATCGACGGCGGGCCTCTGCGGATGCGCCCCGAGCAGGGGGAGGTTGCGCGCGCGACGCAGCCGGGGACCCGGTGGCGGGCGTGCCGCCCGCTCGCGCTCGACTCGGGCGATCACGACGTCGAGCCCGTCGACGGCCTCGTCCTCGACGGCCTCGACCTGCGAGACACGATCGGCACCACCGAGGTGGCACCCGCTCCTCCGCCGACCGTGCGCACGACAGACGGATTCGCCTCGAGCAAGCGCATCGACGTCGGGCGGGCCAGCGGTCCCTACGTCCTGTCGATCGGGCAGGGGTACGACCCCCGCTGGCGCGCGACCGCGAACGGCAAGGACCTCGGTACCCCCGTCGTCGTCAACGGGTACGCGACGGGCTGGCTCGTCGAGGACACCGACGCGCAGCAGATCGTCGTGCGGTACGCGCCGCAGGACCGGGCGAACGTCGCGATGATCGCGAGCCTGCTCGTCATGCTCGCCGCCCTCGTCCTCGTCCTCCACGCCGCCGGTCGACGGCACGGAACGTGGACGCGTCTGCGTGCGTGGTGGCGCGAGCAGCGGGCCGGGCTGCGCCCCGCGGAGGACGAGGAGGACGTCACACCGGAGGACGTCGCGCCGCTCGTGGAGCCGGCCGCTCCCGTCGTGACTGCGCCGGCGTCGGTGTCCGGCGTGGCCGTATCGGGGGCGACCAGGGCCGGGGCGACCGGGGCCGAGCAGGACCCGGTCGAGGTGCGCGTCAGCCCGTTCCCCGGCCTGCCGCGGCCGGTCCTCGAGGTGCTCGTCCTCGCGGTGAGCGGGATCGCTGCGGGCTGGGCCGGCCTGGCGGCCGCCGCCCTGGCCGTCCTGCTCCTGCGGACCGGCAGGGTCGGCCCGCGCCGCCTCGTCGATCTCGGCGCGCTCCTCGTCCTGCTCGCGGGCGTCGCCTACGTCGTCGTCCACCGCTCCACGATCAACGACGTGAGCGCCGACCTGATCTCGCAGAACCTGTGGCCCCACCGGATCGCCGGCGCCGGCCTCGTCCTCGCCGTCATCGGCGGCCTCCTGCGCGGTGGCCCCCTCGACGGAGGCCCGGTCCCCGCCGGGCCGTCCGGACCCCGATCCCCACGTCCGCGCCGGAGTTGGCGCCCTGCCCTCCGACGTATCCCCCGAGAGGACCCGCGATGAGCACCGCGCTGCCCGTGATCAGCGTCATCGTCCCGACCCGCAACAACGTCCGGACGATCGAGGCGTGCCTGGCCTCCGTCCGCGCCCAGACCCACGAGGCGGTCGAGCTCGTCGTCGTCGACAACCACTCGGACGACGGGACGCCGGAGATCGCCCGCCGGTTCGCCGACACCGTGCTCACCGCCGGCCCCGAGCGTTCGGCGCAGCGGAACGCGGGGATCGAGGCGGCGACGGGGGAGTGGGTCGTCTGGCTCGACAGCGACATGATCCTCCCGCCGACGACGCTCGCGGTCGCTCTCGCCACCGCGATCGAGGAGGACGCCGTCGGTGTCGCCCTCCCCGAGCGCACCATCGGCGACGGCTTCTGGACGGCGTGCCGGGCCCTCGAGCGCTCCTGCTACCTCGACGACCCGTGGCTGCACAACCCGCGCCTGGTCCGGCGCGCCTACCTCGTCGACGGCGGCGGTTTCCACCTGGCGATGTCCGGGCCGGAGGACGCCGACCTGCGGCTGCGGATGCACGCCGACGGCTCCCGCATCGCGCTCGCCCCGATCCTCGTCGACCACGACGAGGGGCGGCTGACCGTGGCCGACGTCCTGCGCAAGCGCTACTACTACGGCCGGTCCATCCCGGCGTTCGCCGAGCGTCACGACGGCGCCGTCGCCGCACAGGGGAAGGCCGTCCTGGCCTCGTACGTCCGCAACCGCGGGACGCTCCTGCGCGACCCCCTCCACGCGGTCGGGATGGTCGCCCTGCGCGGCCTCGAGGCGGCCGGGTACGCCCTCGGTGCCCGGCGGGGCCGCCGGGACGCGCGGAGGACGGGCGCCTGATGGAGCCCGATGCCCGGCCGACCCTCGGTGCCCCCACCGCGCCGCGGCGGATGCTGTGGGTCTCGCTGCCCGACCAGCGACCGCGCCGCGAGCTGTACTGGATGTCCCGGATGCCCGACACCCGGGTGCGTGCGCTCGCGCGGCAGGAGCCCGTCGGAGACATCGACTGGGTGCCGAGCACGTACGTCCGGCCGATCCGGCGGTTCGTCGAGGCCGGCGCGCTCGCCTGGGTGCGCGGCCTCGACGAGCAGGACCCTGCGGACCACGACTGGGTGACCTCGCTCGAGCTGTGCTCGCTCGTCACCGGCCAGGCCTCCCGCTGGCGGGCTCGCGCGCGCCGCCGGGGGACCGCTGTCCGGCAGGCGGTCATCACGTGGGAGAACCTGCCCGACCAGCCGCTGTACCGGGTGCCGCCGTACCGGCAGGCCCTCGAGTCCTGCCGCGACGCCGACCTTCTTCTGTGCATGGTCGACGCCGCCCGCGACCACCTCCTGGCCAACGGTTTCGACGACGAGCGGATCCGGGTCGTCAAGCCGGGGATCGACGTCGACGTCTTCACTCCCGCCCAGACACCCGTGCAGGAGCCGGTCGTCGCGTTCGTCTCGCCGCTCGCGCCGAACAAGGGCATCGACCGGGTCATGGACGCGATGCGGATCGTCCGCCGTCACCAGCCGGACGCGCGCTTGGTCGTCGCCGGCCGCGGCCCGATGCTCGAGGACGTCCTGCGCGAGCAGGAGCGCACGGGCGGCGCCGTCCGGCACGCCGGCTCGCTCGACGCCCACGGGGTCGCCGACCTGCTCCGGTCCGCCGCCGTGTTCACCACCGCCCCGCGGCCGACGTGGAAGTGGACCGAGCAGCTGGGTCTGGCCTACCTCGAGGCGCTCGCGTGCGGGCTGCCGATCACGTCGGTGCGGTGCGGGACGAACGACGAGGCCGTCCACGCCCCGAACCTCCTCGTCGACGACGACGCCGAGGCGCTGGCCGACGGCCTGCTGCGCTGGCTGCGCGACCCCGCCGGCCGGGCCGAGGTGGGAGCGCTCAACCGCGCCCGTGCCGTCGCCGAGCACGACGTCGACACCCAGTGCGCGGCGATGGGCGCGGCCTTCGCCGACATCGAGCGGCGCTGACGTGCCGGGGGCGCGCTGGCGGGGCACGCTCGGTGCGGTCGTCGGCCTCGTCCTCGGTGTCCTCGTCCTCGGTCCGGCGCTGGCGCCGGGGTACCTCCTGCGCTACGACTTGGTCCACGTCCCACGGCTGCCGATCGGCGACCGGGTGCTCGGCATCGACGGGTCCGTCCCGCGTGCCGTCCCGAACGACCTCGTCGTCGCGCTGCTCTCCACCGTCGTCCCGGGCTGGGCCGTCCAGAAGGCGTGGCTGCTGGGCTCGCTCGTCCTCGGCGCGGCCGGGGCCGCGCGGCTGCTGCCGAGCCGGACCGGGGCGCTGGCTGCCGCCGTCGCCTTCACGTGGAACCCGTGGGTGGGCGAGCGGATCGGGATCGGTCACTGGGGCTTCCTGCTCGGGTACGCGACCCTGCCGTGGGTCGCCGCCGCGGCGCTGCGGACCGCGCGGGGCGAGACGGGGGCCCGCGCGGCGCTGCTGGTCTGGCTCGTCGTCGCCTCCCTCGGGGGGTCGACGGCCGGTCTCCTGTCGGCCGGCCCGGCCGTCCTCGTGCTCGTCGTCGGTGAGGGCGGCCGCGCTCTCCGCTCGCGCGCCGTCGACGTCGGACTCGTCCTGACCACCGGGATCGGCTCGGCGGCCGTGTGGTGGTGGCCCTTCCTGCTCGCCGTCCCTTCGGTCGCCGACCCGGCCGGCGTGCGCGTCTTCGCGCTGACCTCCGACACCGTCCTCGGACCGGCCGGTTCCGCGCTGCTGGGCGGCGGTATCTGGAACGACGCGGTCGTCCTCGCCGACCGCCGCTCGTGGATCGTCGCGGTCGTCGCGCTCCTGGCGGTCCTCGGGGCGCTCGGCGCGGCCGCGAGGTGGCCGGGCCCGCTCCGTGCGCGGTCCTGGCTCGGGGTCGTCGCGGCCGGGCTGCTCGGGCTCGTCGTCGCACTCGTGACCCATCTGCCGGGCGGCGTGGACGCCCTCACGTGGATCGTCACCCATGTGCCCGGAGGTGGCCTGCTGCGCGACGGCCAGAAGTTCCTCGCGTGGTGGGTGCTCGTCCTCGCGCTCGCCGCGGGCCGGGCCGCAGAGGTGGCGCGGGGCCTGCCCACCGCTCGGCACGCCGCCCGACCGATGGTGCTCGGCGTCGTCGTGGCGGCACTGCCCGTGGTGACGCTGCCCTCGCTCGGGTGGGGGCACCTGGGGGCGTGGCGCGCGCATCCTTACCCGCCCGAGGTCACCCGGACTGCGGCCTCCCTCTCCGCAGCCCCGCCCGGGGCCGTGGCCGTGCTTCCGTGGCAGACCTACCGCCGCTATCGGTGGAACGATGGGACTGTCGTCCTCGACCCGTGGAACCGCCTCGTCGACCGTGAGGTGATCTCGAGCGACGGGCTGCCCGTCGACGGGGTCGTCGTCGCCGGCGAGGACGCCCGCGCGGCCGCGATCGGCAGGGCGCTGCAGAACGGTGAGGGGATCGACGCCATGCGAGCCGCCGGGGTGCGGTGGGTCCTCGTCCAGGAGGACCAGCCAGCACCGGTCGGCACGACGCCCGACCGGCGGGAGCTCGACGCCCTCCCGGTCGTCCACCGCGCGGGGCCATTCGCCGTCCACGACCTGGGCGAGCCGGCGCAGATTCGCGAGGGCCGCTGGCCGGAGCGATTGTTCGGCCTGGGAGTGAGTCTCGTCACGGCTCTTGCCGTCCTGGGTTACCGGCTGGGAACATGGGCGTGGCATACGGTCCGTTCCCGCCCCCGACGGGGTACGATCCCCGGGAGCCCACCAGGAGGAGCAGGAACATGAACGACGAGCGCACCCAGAAGATCGCCTTCAACGTCGCCGGCACGATCATCGGCGCGCTGCTGGCGGGCCTGGCGATCTTCGGCATCGTGGCGAGCCAGCAGACCGACAGCCCGCAGAAGTACACCGAGACGATCAACTACAACAGCTGATCCTCGACCTGACGTCGCGAGGGCCGGAACCCACGGGGTTCCGGCCCTCGGCGTGTCCGCACCGGGATCGCCTCAGCCGGCCGCGAGCTGTCCGGCGGGCAGGGCTCGGGTCGCCTCGGGGTCGGTGAGGGCGTCGAGGTCGAGCTGGTCCTCGGCGGGGCGCGGGCCGGCTCCCGTGACGGACAGCAGCGTCTGCTCCAGCCTCCGCCCCGAGATCCGCCAGTCGAACGTCGAGGCGTAGCGCCGGGCGTTCTCCCCGAGGACGGATCGGAGGTGGGCGTCGTCGACGAGCCGGAGGACCTGCTCCTCGAACGCCGTCTGGCCGTCGGCGGACAGCAGGCCCGTCCGTCCGTCGACGATCGACTCGCTCGGGCCTCCCGCGCTCGCGAAGGCCACCGCCGGGGTCCCGTGCAGGCCGCCCTCGACGATCGACAGGCACCAGCCCTCCTTGTGGGAGGGCACGACGACGACCCACGACTGCGCGAGCAGCCGGTGCTTCGTCGGCTCGTCGACGAAGCCGTGCATGATCACCCGGTCGGCGACGCCGCGGTGCTCGGCGTGCGCCCGCACCTGCTCGCCCCACTGGCCGCCCCCGACGACGTGGAGGACGAGGTCGGGGTGGGTGCCGGCGCGGTCGGCGAGCAGGTCGACCGCCGACTCGACGTGCTTGTGGGGGACGAGCCGACCGACGCAGATCAGCGTCGGGTGGGGCGTCCGGGGAAGCGTCGCGTAGCCGGCGAGGTCCTCGGGGTGGTCGTTGCCGGAGTAGACGAGGTCCACCCGCGCCGGGTCGATACCGATGTCCTCCATCTCGGCGCGGGTCGCCCGGGAGACGGTGACGTACCGAGCGCGGCGGTACACCCAGGGGGCGAGCCGCGACTCGAGCCACCACCCGAGGCGCGCCATCCCGGGTCCGAAGAAGGAGTCCCACTGCCCGTGGTGGACGTGGTGGACGATGTTGACCACGGGCAGGCGGGTGACGAGCGGGCTCCAGAAGGGAACCCCGTTCTGCACGTCGACGACGACGTCGTACCGCCGCGGGTGCAGCAGCAGGTGGAGCATCCCCGCGAGGTAGACCGAGAACCGTCCGCCGCGGCGGAGGATGCGTACGTCGCCGTGGCGGTCCCGGCGTCGGGCACCGGGGAAGCGTGCCGTGAAGAGGGTGACGTCGTGGCCGAGCTCGGTGAGGACCTCGCAGGTGCGCTCGGTGAACGTCTCGGCGCCCCCGGCCTCCGGGTTCTCCCTGTCGCGCCACGAGAGGTAGAGGACGCGCAGCCTCGTCGGGCGCGCCCTGGCGTCGTGGACCACGTCGACCACGGATGTCCTCCTCGGTTGCCCGCGGGTCGGTGCGCTCGCGGGTGCCCGTAGGGTAACCCCGTGGGTTACCCCGGGGTAGGAGCTGGTCGACGCGCGCGCGCCTGCGAGGTGTGCGGGGCATCCATGCGCCCTCGGCCGATCGGCGGCGGGACCCTCGACGAGTGCCCCCGGTGCGGGCACCTCTTCCGCGACCTGGCCAGCTGCCCGGCGCGCCACCGCGACCTCGCGTACGGCGGGGATGCCGCGCTGGACCGGGTCCGCCTCGCCCTCACCCACCGCCAGATCCGTCGCGGGTACGGCGCTCCCGGACCGGCGTCGGTCTTCGAGATCGGGTTCGGGGCGGGAGCGCTGCTGCGCCGCTTCCTCGACGACGGTGCGGCGGTTGCCGGGTGCGACCCCGACCAGCTGGGGATCGATGTCGACCCGGTGGTCCGCGACCGGGGTCACCTCGTCGCGGGCAGGATCGAGTCCCTGCCCCGGACGGAGGGTGAGCACGACCTCGTCTACGGGGTCCACGTCCTCGAGCACGTCGACGACGTCGGGACGACGCTGGCCGCCGCACGCGGGCTGCTGCGGCCGGGCGGGCAGGTCCAGATGCTCACGCCGGCCGGCGACTCCGACGGGCTCCGGTTCCACGGCGAGTCCTGGTGGATGCTCGAGGACCCGACCCACGTCCGCTTCTTCTCCGAGCACTCCCTGCGGCGGGCCGCGGAGGCCGCCGGCCTCGTCGACATCGAGATCCGCCGGCCGGTGCTCGACAGCCTGAGCGCCGACGCCGCGAGCCTCGTGCGACGGGTCCGCCCGGCGCCGAGACCCGGGGGTGTCCTGGGCTCGCGCCCCGCGCTCGCACTTGCGGCAGCGAGCGCCCCCGCCGTCGCGCTCGCCCGGACCGTCCGCCCTGGCCTGCGCACGACCCTCCACCTGCTCGCGCGGGCCCCGCAGGGACGGTGAGCGCGGTGCGCCTGCCTGCCGCGCCGCCACCCCCGGGGCGCCCCCGCCAGCGCCGCGACGTGCTGCGGTCGGTGCGTCTGTTCCGTTCCTTCCTGCGCGAGCAGAGCGACCCGGGCGACTTCTACGGGACCCTGGCGGTCGACTCGATCGACACCCTGCGGGAGTGGGTCGACCTGCGCGGGCGCGTCGTGCTCGACGTCGGCGCGGGCCCGGGGGAGTTCGCGGCCGCCTTCCGCGCCGAGGGGGCCAGGTACGTGCCCGTCGACCACGACCGGACGGTCGTCTCGGTGCGCGCGGGCGGTGTGGTCGCGTCGGCAGCCGCCCTGCCGCTGGCCGAGGGCAGCGCCGACATCGTGTTCGCGAGCAACCTGTGGGAGCACGTGGAGGATCCGCGGGCGGTCGGTGACGAGATGGTGCGGGTGCTGCGCCCCGGTGGCCTGCTCTACCTGTCGTACACGAACTGGCTCTCCCCGTGGGGTGGCCACGAGACCTCCCCGCGGCACTGGCTCGGCGGCGGGCGCGCCGTCGCGTCGTACACCCGCCGCCACGGCCACCCGCCCAAGAACCGGGTCGGCGAGACGCTCTTCCGCGTCAGCGTCACGGAGGGACTCGACTGGGCCCTGACCCACCCGGACGTCGAGGTCCTCGTCGCTCGACCTCGCTACCTTCCCGATGCCGCGCGGCACGTCCTGCGCCTGCCGGGGGTCCGAGAGATCCTCACGTGGAACCTGCTGCTGATCCTCCGCCGCCGGTGAGGGCGCAGCGGGTCGAGCGGGTCGCGGCGGCGATCGTCGTCGGGTGCCTGGCGTGGCTCGTCGCGCCCGGGAGGATCCAGCCCGACACGAAGCTCGACCTCACGGTCTCGCCATGGCGGTACGTCGCCCGTTCGCTCGACGCCTGGAACGGGCACGCGGGCCTCGGAGAGCTGCAGAACCAAGCCTACGGCTACCTGTGGCCCATGGGGCCGTTCTTCGGGGTCGCGCACTCGCTCGGGGTGCCGGCGTGGGCGACGCAGCGGCTGTGGTGGACCCTCCTGCTCGTCGTCGCGTACGTCGGTGCGGAGCGCCTCCTGCGGCGGCTCGGGTGCTCCCCGCGAGCCGCGCTCGTCGCTGCGCTCGCCTACGCGCTCGCGCCGCGGGTGCTCACGGTGCTCGCCGAGATCAGCGTCGAGGCCTGGCCGGGGGCGCTGGCGCCCTGGCTCGTCCTCGTCGCGGCTGGCGCGGTCGAGGGGGACCGGCGGGCGCTGCTCGCGCTCGCCGGGCGCACCGGTGTCCTCGCGGCCTGCCTCGGCGGGGTCAACGCGACGGCGAGCCTCGTCGCGCTCGCACCCGCCGCCCTCTACCTCCTCGTCGTCCCGACGCGACGGCGCCCGGCGCTCGTCGGCGCATGGGCGGTCGGCGCCGCGCTGGGTGCGGGGTGGTGGCTCGCGCCCCTGCTCGTCCTCGGTCGGCACGCCTACCCGTTCCTGGACCACATCGAGACGGCCGCGACGACGACCGCAGTGGCGTCGGTGACGAACGTGCTGCGCGGCGCGTCGCACTGGGTGGCCTACATCCTCACTCCCGACGACCACCCCACGTGGCAGGGCGGGTGGGTACTGGCCCAGGGCGTCGCGGGCATCCTCGCGACGACGGCGGTGGCCGCGGTCGGTGTCTTCGGCCTCGCACGACGGGACCCGGCGCCCCGGTCCCCGAGCGGCGCGCACGCCGAGCCCAGCCGGGTGCGCGCGTGGGCGGCGACCCTGCTCGTGCTGGCCGTCGTCGCCGAGGCGGCCGGCCGCGGGGGCAGCGCCCACGGCCTGCTGGCCCCCCAGGTCCGGGAGGCGCTCGACGGCCCGCTCGCGGCGTTCCGCAACGTCCACAAGGCGGACCCGCTCGTCCGGCTGCCGGTCGCGCTGGGTCTGGGGTGGGTCCTCACCTCCGCCGCCCGTCCGACCGCGGCTCGGGCCCTCCGGTCCGGCGCGGTCCTCGCTCTTGCGGTGACCCTGCTTCCGCTGTGGAACGGCCGGGCCGCGGACGCGTGGGGGTACCCGGCTCTCCCGCCGCGGTGGGTGGCGGTGGCGCAGGAGGTCGACGCGATGGCCGCCCGGGACGGCGGGAGCACGATGGTCCTGCCCTCGGCCCGGTTCGCCGACCAGACGTGGGGTCGCACGAACGACGAGCCACTGAGCGCCCTCGCGTCGTCGCCCGTGATCGCGCGTGGCTCCGCGCCGCTGGGCCCACCCGCGGGCACGCGCTGGCTCGACGCCATCGACGCCACGGCCGCCTCCGCGAGTGCGCAGCCGCACCTGGCCGAGGCGCTGGCCCGGACGGGAGTGCGTCGGGTCGTCGTCCGGCACGACCTCACCGCGAGGGCCCAGGCGCGCCCCGCGGCGGACGTCGAGACGACTCTCGCGCGCTCGCCGGGGTTCGTCCGGGTCGGCGGCGGCGCGGGCGTCACGGTGTGGCGGGTGACCGCCGCCGCCGAGGCCGATGCCGTGGCACCGGTCACCGTCGCCGCCGCCCCGGAGACGTGGTTCGCCCTACGCGGTGCCGACGCCATCGCCTCCGGGGTGCCGGTCATCCTTGCGGAGGACCCTGGGGCCGCGGATGACGCGGCCGTCGTCACCGATGGCCTGCGATGGCGCACCCACGTCGTCTCGAAGCCGACCGCGGAGGCCGCCTCGCCCACGCTCGCGGCGTCGGACCCGCGGCCCACCCGGGTCGGGACGAAGGACCTCGCCCCCGGCGGGGACCCGGCACGGGCCGTCGTGCGGCGCTGGACCGGTCCCGCGGTCGGCGGGGTCGACGCGACGTCGACGGCCGCCGACCCCTCGTCACGGCACCCCGGCCCCGCGGCCGCGGGCGTCGCGGCCGCGGTCGACGGCGACCCGGGCACGTCGTGGTTCCCGGGCGGGGACGAGCCCCGACCGGCGATCACCCTGCGGTGGTCGACCGAGCGCGAGCTGGACCGGGTGGTCGTCACGGTGCCCCGCGAGGTCCCCTCCCGCCCCGCGGCGGTCGAGGTGGACGCCGGTGGCCGGACCGTCCGGGCCCGGGTCCCGACCGACGCCACCACGGTCGTGCTCCGTCTGGGCGGGGTCCGCACCGACCGGCTGACCGTCGCGCCGGTGGCCGTCGGGCCCTGGCAGGTCCCGGGGATCGTCCAGGTCGACGTCGAGGGGTCGCCCGTCGGCTCGGCGCTCGTCCTGCCCGCCTCGGTGGCGCGGGACGCCCGTCTGCTCCTCACGCGCGACTTGCGCTCCGTCCTGCCCACCTCGGGCTCCGGCGAGGATCCCGCGGACCTCGTGAGGGTCGTCGACGCGCCCGCGGGGCGGGTCGCCCCGGTCCGGGTGACGGGCAGGCCACGAGCGACGGCCGCGGCGGCCGACCTTCTCGACGCGCCGCTGCGTGTGCGGACGTCCCGCCCGGACGCGCTCGTCGACCACCGGCCGGGTGCGGCCCTCGACGGGGATCCCCGGACCCGTGCCCGGGTACGCACCTCCGGGCCCGTCGTCCTCGAGCTCGACCTGGGCCGCCCGCGCACGGTGTCGGGCGTGCGGGTCGGTGAGGGCCAGGATCGGGGGTTCACCGGGGTGCGCGTCGAGACGGCGATCCGGGCCCGGTCGACCGGGCCCGAGGGTGGTCGCTTCGCCCCGCTGCGCGCCCGGCGGGTCACCATCACCCTGAGCCGGCCGCCGGGCACCACTGCCGCACCGGCGACGCTGCCCGAGCTGTCGTTGCTCGGGGCGCCCCACGCGGGCTCGGCCCGGCTCACCCTCGGCTGTGGTGACGCGGGGGAGGTCCGTGCCTCGGCCGGCTCCGCGCGCTCGGTGGTCGAGCTCGGGGGAAGCGTCGTGGGGTCGGGTGCGTCACGGCGCGTCCTCGTCCGACCGTGCGGGAGCGGCACGCTGCGGCTGCCGGCGGGCGGCAGCACCGTCGTCGCGCGGGCGAGCGCCACGGTGGAGCCGGTCACGGTGCTGCTCGGCGCCCCAGCGGGAGCGACCGCCGGGGCCGTCCGACGGGTCACCCGCGAGGACGACGGCCGCGACCCCGAGCACGCCCGCCACACCGTCGAGCCCGGGCCCGGCGCCGTCCTGGCGACCACCCACGCGGCCGAGTCGGGATGGCGCGCGACGGACGCGGACGGCCGGGTGCTCGAGAGGGTGACCGTCGACGGCTGGCGCCAGGGGTATGTCCTGCCCCCGTCCGGGTCCGCGACGACGGTGCTCGAGGAGTACCGCCCCGGCCGCAGCCACCGCCTCGGGTTGCTCGGCGGCGCGGGCGCGGCGGTTCTCGCAGCTCTGCTCGCGGCGCTCGGCCTCCGGCGACGCCCGATGGTGCCGCCTCCGTCGGCCGCGGCGATCCCGGCGGACCCCGGTGCCGCGGGCGCGGGCCGGCGCACGACGCTCGCCTTCGCCGGTGTCGGGGTCGCCGTCGTCGTGGCCGTGCTCGTCGCCGGGTGGACGGGCGGCCTCGCCGCGGTCGTCTCGGGCCTCGTCCCGCCGCGACGCCGGGCGGCGGCCGCGGGCCTCGCGCTCGCGCTCGCCGGGGCGGCCACCGCGGTCCTCGGCCTGGCCGACCAGCGGTCGCTCGGGGCGTGGGTCGGTCAGCTGCTCGGGACGGCAGCGGTCGTGGTCCTCGTCCTCGCCGTCACGGACGCGCCCCGGCCCGGTCGTCGCGATGCGTCGCCCGGATCGCGGGCGCCTCGACGAAGCGCCAGCTGAGGCTCGCCACCGCGACGGTGGCGGTGGTGACGAGCACGAGCACCCACCCGAACGGCGCGCCGAACAGGGGCAGCCGTAGACCCGCGAAGACGACCTGCAGCACGACGAGGTGCCACAGGAAGACCCCGTACGACACCCGCCCGAGATGGCGTACGAGCGGCGCCGCGACCCATGCGGGTGAGCGACCCGGGACGGTGGCGGCGAGCAGGAGTGCGCCCGCGACGAGCGCGAAGAGGGCCTCCTTGGCCATGGCCTGGCCGGGATGTGGTGCCGCCAACCCCCCGGGACCCGTGCCGGGGCTGGCGAGCGGGGTGCAGGAGAGTGCGAACGCGGCGGCCGCGACGAGGATCCACGTCCCCCCGTCGTCGGGGACGGGCAGCCTCCGACCCCCGCGGCGGAGCCCGAGCACCGCGATCCCGACCGCGAACCACGCCGCGTGACCCAGGAGGGACATCCCGAGCGCGGCCCCGACCCGCCCGTGCCCGAGCCCTGCCGCCACCAGGCCTTGGACCGCGATCCCCAGGACGGCCGCCGCGGCGAGGACGGTCGCCGCCCGTCGGCGGGCAAGGACCGCGCCGAGGGCCGGGACGATCGCGTAGAAGCAGAGCTCCGTCGTCAGCGACCACGTCTGGGTGAACGTCTGGGGCGTCACCTGGGTGAACCCCTGGAGGAGGAGCGCGTCGCCGATGAGATGGACGCCCGGGAGCGGCCGTGCGCCGGTGCGTCCGCCGACGGCCGCGCCGACCGCGAGCACACCGATGAACGCCACCCAGTAGGCCGGTAGGAGCCGCCCGGCTCGGCGCAGCGCATACCTGCCCGCGCCGGGTCGCGTGCGGGGGGCGACGGGGTCCGGCCACCAGGGGCTGACGAGGAGGAAGGCGGACAGGGCGAAGAACACCGCCACCCCTACATCGCCGCGGGCGGCGATGATCCCGACCCCGCTCCACCCGGCCTCGCCGGTCCAGAAGGCGACGTGGGAGGCCAGGACGAGGAAGGCGGCCAGCGCGCGCAGGGCGTCGAGGGCGGCGATCCGCCGCTCGGACCCCGTCTGCATATCTGCTCCCACGGTGCCTACTATTCAGTAGCCTCGGCGCCGAGACCGGTCCGGGGCGTCCCGGCAGCGTCGCCGGGTGCCCACGACGACGAGGAGCCGCATCCCTGATGGCAGAGCCCGTGCGAGGAGTCCTGCGTGCCCGCGCCCCCCTGCGGGTGAGCTTCGCCGGCGGCGGCACCGACGTTCAGCCCTTCCCGCGACGCGAAGGTGGGGCCGTCCTGTCGGCGACGATCTCGCAGTACGCGTTCTCGACGCTGCGACCGCGCACGGACGGACGGATCTCCGTCGAGTCGCACGACTACGGCTACTCCATCGGGTTCGGCGTCGACGACGACATCGAGTACGACGGGAGGCTCGATCTGCCCAAGGCCGCGATCTCGCGGATCATGGGCTTCGAGCACGCGATGCCCACCCAGGGGTTCGACCTGTTCCTGCGGACCAACGCCCCGCCCGGGTCGGGCCTGGGGTCCTCGAGCGCCGTCGTGGTCGCGACCATCGGCCTCGTCGCCGCCCACTGCGGCATCGACCTCACCCCGTACGAGGTGGCCGAGCTCGCCTACCGGCTCGAGCGGGACGACCTGGGGATCCCCGGCGGCTCCCAGGACCAGTACGCGGCGGCCTTCGGTGGGTTCAACTTCATGGAGTTCGCGGGTGACGACGTCATCGTCAGCCCGCTGCGGGTGCGCGAGGCGACGGTCCACGAGCTCGAGCACAACATGCTCCTGGCGTACACCGGCCGGACTCGGGTCAGCGACCACATCATCGAGGACCAGCGGTCGCGGTACGAGACGGGCCACGTCGACGCCGTCGCGGGCCTGCGGGCCCAGCGCGACCTCGCGATCGAGATGCGCACCGCGCTGCTCAAGGGCGAGGTCGACACGCTCGGGCGCCTGCTCGGTCAGGCGTGGCAGGAGAAGCAGAAGATGTCCGAGCGGATCAGCACGCCGCTCATCGACGACGCGATCGAGGCGGCCCTGGCCAAGGGCGCGCTCGGCGGCAAGGTGACAGGAGCCGGCGGTGGTGGCCACATGATCTTCATCTGCGAGTTCGAGAAGCGGCACCTCGTCGCCGAGGAGCTCATCCGGCTCGGGCTGAGCGTCACCGAGTTCACCTTCACGCAGCACGGCGTGACGACCTGGCGGGGCCAGGCGTGAGCGCGCCGGTGCGGCCGGACGCGACCGCGCGGGGCGCGCGGCTGGTGGACGAGCGCCTGGAGACCGGGATCGCGGGCTGGGCTCGGCTGGCGGCCGCGATCGCCGAGCCGAGCCTCGCGGCGGAGGTCGCGGCGGCCGGGCGCGCCGCCGTCGGGGCGATCCTCTCGGGCGGGACGATCCTCGTCGCGGGCAACGGCGGGAGCGCGGCGATCGCGAGCCACGTCGCCGCCGAGTTCCTCGGGCGGTGCATCGCCGACCGCAACCCGCTGCCCGCCGTGTGCCTCGCCGACTCCTCGGCCTCCCTCACCGCGATCGGGAACGACTACGGCTTCGAGGAGGTCTTCTCCCGGGGGGTCCGCGCGTTCGGCCGGCCCGGTGACGTGCTCCTGGCGATGTCGACGTCCGGAGGGTCACCGAACGTCCTGGCAGCACTCGACGCGGCACGCGGCCTGGGGCTGACGACGATCCTCATGACGGGGGAGCGGGGCGCCGGTCGGGGTGAGGCCGCGGACCACCTGCTCGTCGTCCCCTCCGACGAGAC
Source organism: Janibacter massiliensis (assembly GCF_900289115.1). GTDB lineage: Bacteria > Actinomycetota > Actinomycetes > Actinomycetales > Dermatophilaceae > Janibacter_A > Janibacter_A massiliensis. Next base: position 1,786,256 of record NZ_LT985196.1, read on the forward strand.
GCCGCGCATCCAGGAGGTCCACATGCTGTGGGCGCACGCGTGGTGCGAGGCCGTGGACCTCGCGGTCCAGGGCGACTGAGGCGTGCCCGCCGAACCCCGAGCGCAGATCCCCCCGGCGGACCCGGCGGCGCCCTACGACATCGTCTTCCTCGACCGGGACGGCACGATCAACGTGCGGGTCGAGGACGGCTACGTCACCCGCCCGGAGGAGCTGGTCCTGCTGCCGGGCGCCCTCGGGGCGATCGTGGCCCTCACGCGGGCCGGCTGCCGGGTGGTCGTCGTGACGAACCAGCGGGGCGTCAGTCGCGGCCTCATGTCCCTCGCAGACGTCGACGCGGTCCACGATCGGCTACGGGCGAGGGTGGCGGAAGCCGGAGGTCGGATCGACGCCGTCCTCGTCTGTCCCCATGCGGCCGGCACGTGCGAGTGCCGCAAGCCGGCCCCCGGCCTCTTCCTCCGCGCGCTGTCGGCAGCGCCCTGGGCGGAGGCGACCCGGTGCGCGGTCGTCGGGGACATGCCGACCGACGTCGCGCCGGGGCGCGAGCTGGGCATGCGAACCCGTCTCGTGGGGCGAGACGCGCCCGACCTCGCCGGCGCGGTGCGCGCGCTCCTGGACGGCCTTTGTGAGAGCGTGTGAGCCACATCATGATCGTCCACCGGCGCAGCGCCGGACGACCTGCTACCGTCCGGTAAGTTCCGGTGTGACCAAGGAGGTTCACGTGCGCAAAGTGCTGCCGGCCATCATCCTCGCTGCAGGAGCGTTCTTCCTGACGATGGGCCTGCTGTTCCGTTTCTACGCCTACCCCAAGCTGGCCGTCGTCCCGGTGGACCAGAACAGCCAGCAGGTGGCCTACGACCCCAACGCGAAGTACGCCGACGTCAAGGCGATCAAGAAGAAGGGGCCCTTCGAGACGTCGGGCCCGATCACCACGACCGCCACGGTCATCGGCAACAAGGAGGCCTCCGAGAACGCCTCCGAGCAGACCGGCAAGGACCTGGCGGTCTGGCAGACCGGCCAGTACACCGTCAACGACGACCCGGAGCCGCCGCCCATGGACGGCAAGAAGGCGATCATCGTCTTCGACCGCCACACCGGCGAGGCCGTGAACTGCTGCGGTGAGAGCCAGGATGACCAGGACGTCGCGCACAAGGGCCAGCTCGTCAAGTGGCCGTTCCGGACGGAGCAGAAGACGTACGAGTACTGGGACGCCACGACGGAGAAGGCGTACCCGGCGACGTACAAGGGCACGGAGTCCATCGACGGGCTGACCGTCTACCGCTTCGAGCAGGACGTCCCCAAGACGAAGTTCATGACCCAGGAGGTCCCGAGGTTCATCTACAAGCCCGGTGACAAGGGCGGGCCGGTGCAGACCGATCGGTACTACTCGAACCACCGGACCTTCTGGATCGAGCCGGAGACCGGCGTCATGATCAAGCTCCAGGAGGAGCAGATGCAGACGCTCGAGGCCACGGGCTACCGCACGATCACGGCCCTGGAAACGACCTCGACCTTCACCGAGGACACCGTGAAGAAGAACGTCGACGAGTACAAGAGCAAGGCGACCGCGCTCAAGGCCGTGCGTCTCTGGGCCCCGCTGGCGCTCTCCCTCCTCGGCGCGCTCCTCCTCCTCGGTGGCCTGCTCATGGCGGTGCTGTCGGGCCGACGCGGACAGGCGGTGGACGACCCGGGGTACGTGATCCCGCCGCGGGCGACCGCCGAGGAGACGCAGACCTTCACCCCCTACAACGGCTGAGCGGAGCCAGCAGCGGATGCGTGCCGTCGTCACCGGCGGGGCCGGGTTCCTCGGGTCCCACCTGTGCGAGCGACTGATCGCCCGTGGTGACGAGGTCCTCGCCCTCGACAACCTCTCCACGGGGTCGGTCGACAACCTCGCCCACCTCATCGGGCACGACCGCTTCCGCTTCGTCCGGGTTGACGTCACCGACTACGTCCACGTGGTCGGTGACGTCGACCTGGTCCTGCACTTCGCGAGCCCGGCGAGCCCGATCGACTACCTCGCGCTGCCGATCCAGACCCTCAAGGTCGGCTCCATCGGCACCTTCCACGCCCTCGGCCTGGCCAAGGAGAAGAAGGCCCGCTTCCTGCTCGCCTCGACCTCCGAGGTGTACGGCGACCCCGAGGTCCACCCGCAGCCGGAGTCGTACTGGGGACACGTCAATCCCGTGGGACCGCGGGGCGTGTACGACGAGGCGAAGCGGTTCGCCGAGGCCGCGACCCTCGCCTACCGCCAGACCCACGGCGTGGACACGGGCATCGTGCGGATCTTCAACACCTTCGGGCCACGGATGCGGCCGAACGACGGCCGGGCCATCCCGAACTTCATCCGGCAGGCCCTCGCCGGGGAGCCGGTGACCGTCGCGGGCGACGGCACCCAGACCCGGTCCATCTGCTACGTCGACGACCTGGTCACGGGCATCCTCGCCCTCGCCGACTCCGAGCACGCCGGGCCGGTCAACGTCGGCAACCCGCACGAGATCTCGATGGATGCCCTCGCCCGGTGGATCATCGAGCTCACGGGGTCGAGCTCGCGTGTGGAGTACATCGCGCGGCCGGTCGACGACCCGACCGTCCGGCAGCCCGACACGACGCTCGCCCGGGAGCTTCTCGGCTGGAGCCCGCAGGTCGAGATCGAGGACGCCCTCCGGCGGACGATCGCCTGGTTCCGGGAGCAGCGCGACGCGCGGTTCGACGCCCCGCCGCTCAGCCCGGACGCGACCGCCCACATCCTCGCCGGCAGCTGAGCGCGGTCACGACCGCTCGAGCACCAGGACGAGTGTCCCGGGCAGCAGCCGGCCGCGCAGGGGGGACCACCCGCCCCAGGTCTGGTCGTTGCGTGCCGGCCACTCCGGCTCGACGAGGTCGACGACCCGCAGACCGGCGGCCACGGCATCGCGGACGCGGTCCCCGATGGTGCGGTGGTGCTCCGTGTACCGCACCGACCCGTCGGGCTCGCGCTCGACGTAGGGCGTCCGGTCGAAGTACGACGTCGTCGCCGTCAGTCCCGCCTCGCCCGGCACGTCGGGGAACGCCCAGCGGATCGGGTGGGTCGTCGACAGCACGGCGCGTCCGCCGGGGCGCAGCACCCGCGCGACCTCGGTCAGGAGGCGCGCGGAGTCGGCGACGAAGGGGATCGCGCCGTACGCGGTGAGGACGATGTCGAACGCCGCCTCGGCGAAGGGGAGGACGCACGCGTCGCACTGCGCGAGCTCGACGTCGACGCCGCTGCGGCGCGAGACGGTGCGGGCGGCGGCAAGCATCCCCCCGGAGAGATCGGTCGAGACCACGCGTGCGCCCTGCGCCGCGACCCACCGTCCGCCCTGCGCGGCACCGCCCCCGATCTCCAGGACGGTCGCGCCGGAGAGTGCGGACCGGTCGCCGAGCAGGCCGAGCTCTGCCTCGGCCCACCCCTCCGGCCCCCACACGAGCTCCACGTCGCCGAGGAAGGCCCCGTGCTCGGCGAGGTAGTCCTCGGCCTCGGCGTCCCACCACCGGCGGTTGGCGTCGGCGGTCTCCCGGGCGCCCACGGGTGCCCGCTCGGCGATCGGTGCGTCCGCCCATGTGTCGTCGCCGCTCATCCGCCACCTCCCTTTGACCCGTGAACGGGCCGTCACTAGAATCGACCAGCGCTTGCGTGCGCCCACCGCGGATCCTCTTGTACCGGAACCGAGCGGTCGGCACCCGTCGGGCGCGATCCAGCACATTGTCCGCACGATTCCACCTGTCCGCATCGGAGCTCCTCCTACATGACTGCAACCACGGTCGACCAGACCGACTCCTCCCAGATCGCCGTCAACGACATCGGCACCGCGGAGGACCTGCTCGCCGCCATCGACGCGACGATCAAGAACTTCAACGACGGCGACATCGTCGACGGCCGCATCGTCAAGGTCGACCGCGACGAGGTCCTCCTCGACATCGGCTACAAGACCGAGGGCGTCATCCCCTCGCGCGAGCTGTCGATCAAGCACGACGTCGACCCCTCCGAGATCGTCTCGGTCGGTGACGAGGTCGAGGCCCTCGTCCTCCAGAAGGAGGACAAGGAGGGGCGCTTGATCCTGTCGAAGAAGCGGGCGCAGTACGAGCGGGCCTGGGGAACGATCGAGAAGATCAAGGAGGAGGACGGGGTCGTCACCGGCACCGTCATCGAGGTCGTCAAGGGCGGTCTCATCATGGACATCGGTCTCCGCGGCTTCCTCCCGGCCTCGCTCGTCGAGATGCGCCGCGTGCGCGACCTCCAGCCGTACGTCGGCAAGGAGATCGAGGCCAAGATCATCGAGCTCGACAAGAACCGCAACAACGTCGTCCTCTCGCGGCGCGCGTGGCTCGAGCAGACCCAGTCCGAGGTCCGCAGCACCTTCCTGCGCGAGCTCCAGAAGGGCCAGGTCCGCTCCGGCGTCGTCAGCTCGATCGTCAACTTCGGTGCGTTCGTCGACCTCGGCGGGGTCGACGGCCTCGTCCACGTCTCGGAGCTGTCCTGGAAGCACATCGACCACCCCTCCGAGGTCGTCGAGGTCGGCGACGAGGTCACGGTCGAGGTGCTCGACGTCGACATGGACCGCGAGCGGGTCTCGCTGTCGCTCAAGGCGACGCAGGAGGACCCGTGGCAGCACTTCGCCCGGACCCACGCGATCGGTCAGGTCGTCCCGGGCAAGGTCACCAAGCTCGTCCCGTTCGGTGCGTTCGTCCGCGTCGAGGACGGCATCGAGGGCCTCGTGCACATCTCGGAGCTCGCCGAGCGCCACGTCGAGCTGCCCGAGCAGGTCGTCACCGTCGGCACCGAGATCTTCGTCAAGGTCATCGACATCGACCTCGAGCGTCGCCGGATCTCGCTCTCGCTCAAGCAGGCGAACGAGGACGGCGCGCAGAACACCGAGTTCGACCCGACGCTCTACGGCATGGCGGCCGAGTACGACGAGCAGGGCAACTACAAGTACCCCGAGGGCTTCGACCCCGAGACGAACGAGTGGCTCGAGGGCTACGAGAAGCAGCGCGAGCAGTGGGAGAAGGAGTACGCCGAGGCGCACGCCCGCTGGGAGGCGCACCGCGCCCAGGTCGAGGCCGCGGCCAAGGCCGACGCCGAGGCCGGTGAGGACGGTGGCGACGTCGCGTCGTACTCGTCCGACTCGGCCTCGAGCCAGTCCGCCTCGTCGTCCTCGAGCAGCACGCCGTCCGCGCCCGAGCAGGGTGGGACGCTCGCCTCGGACGAGGCGCTCGCCGCGCTGCGCGAGAAGCTCACCGGCGGCTGACCGACCGGTCACCCCTGAGCGAGGGGCCGTCCCGTACCCGGGGCGGCCCCTCGTCGCGTCCTCGGGGTTCGCCAGCCCTCGTCGGATCGTGCGACCGCGGCCGTCGTAGGGTCGCGGGGTGTTGCGAGTCGGGTTGAGCGGTGGCATCGGATCGGGCAAGTCCACGGTCTCGGCGCGTCTGACGGAGCTCGGTGCGCACGTCGTCGACGCCGACCGGGTCGCCCGGGAGGTCGTCGAACCGGGCACGCCCGCGCTGGCGGCCATCCGCGACCGCTTCGGGGCCGACGTGATCACCGACGGGGCGCTGGACCGCCCGGCGCTCGGCCGGATCGTCTTCGCCGACCAGCAGGCCCGACGCGACCTGGAGGCGATCACCCACCCGGCGATCGCGGCTCGCACCGCGAACCTCATGGCCGCGGTGCAGGCCACCGATCCGGCCGGGGTCCTCGTGCACGACGTCCCCCTCCTCGTCGAGCTCGGGACCAGCGCGGAGTACCACCTCGTGCTCGGGGTCCACGCGCCCGTCGAGGAGCGGGTGCGCCGACTGGTGGCGGATCGCGGGATGGCCGAGGCCGACGCCCGCGCCCGGATCGCCGCCCAGGCCGACGACGACGCCCGGCGGAGGGCCAGCGACGTCATCCTCGACAACACGGGGACGCGGGAGGAGCTGGTCGACGCGATCGACCGGCTCTGGCGCGAGCGTCTGGTGCCGTTCGCGAGGAACCTGGCGACGGGGCAGCGCGCACCGCGTCCGGCGTCGGTCCGGCTCGTCGACCCCGATCCCACGTGGCCGGAGGAGGCAGAGCGGCTGCTCGGGCGGATCGGGGGTGCGCTGGGGGCGGCCGCCGCGACTCTCGATCACATCGGCTCGACCGCGGTGCCGGTCGCCGCCACGGACGTCATCGACCTCCAGCTCGGTGTCGAGGAGCTCGCGGTGGCGGACGATCCCGCGGTGATCGCCGCCCTCGCGGCGGCCGGGTTCCCGCGGGTCCCCGGGGTCGACCGGGACAACCCGAAGGACGGGGCCCCCTGGCCCAAGCGGTTCCACGGCTCGAGCGACCCCGGACGGGTCGTCCATCTCCACGTCCGCGAGGTCGGCTCGCCCGGGTGGCGCCGGGCGTTGCTCTTCCGGGACGCCCTCCGCGCGGACGCCGGGACACGCGAGGAGTACGTCGCGCTCAAGCGGTCGATCCTTGCGGCGGACGCCGGGTGGGACTCCTGCCTGACGGCGAAGGAGCCGCGGTTCGACGCCGTGCACGACCGGATCGAGGAGTGGGCGCTCGCGACCGGCTGGTCCCCGTCGGCCGCTGTCGGAGGGTCGGCCTAGGTTGGTGCCATGCGACCCGTGACCGACCTGCAGCGCAAGATCGCGCCCTTCGACGTCGTGTCGGAGTTCGAGCCAGCGGGCGACCAGCCGGCCGCGATCGCCGAGCTGGCGCGGCGGATCGAGGCGGGGGAGCAGGACGTCGTCCTTCTCGGCGCGACCGGCACGGGCAAGTCGGCGACGACGGCGTGGCTCGTCGAGCGCCTCCAGCGACCCACCCTCGTCCTCGCCCCGAACAAGACGCTCGCCGCGCAGCTCGCGACCGAGTTCCGAGAGCTCCTGCCGAACAACGCGGTCGAGTACTTCGTCAGCTACTACGACTACTACCAGCCCGAGGCGTACGTCCCGCAGACGGACACCTACATCGAGAAGGACAGCTCGATCAACGACGAGGTGGAGCGGCTGCGGCACAGCGCCACCAACTCCCTGCTGACCCGCCGGGACGTCATCGTCGTGGCCTCCGTGTCGTGCATCTACGGCCTCGGCACGCCGCAGGAGTACGTCGACCGCATGGTCCGCCTGACCGTGGGCGAGGAGGTCGACCGGGACACCCTCCTGCGCCAGTTCGTGACGATGCAGTACACCCGCAACGACCTCGCCTTCACGCGTGGCACCTTCCGCGTCCGCGGGGACACCGTGGAGATCATCCCCGTCTACGAGGAGCTCGCCGTGCGCATCGAGTTCTTCGGCGACGAGATCGAGCGGATCTACACCCTTCACCCGGTCAGCGGCGAGATCGTCCGGGAGGAGGACGAGATGTACGTCTTCCCCGCCTCGCACTACATCGCCGGGCCGGAACGGATGGAACGGGCGATCGCCGGGATCGAGCACGAGCTCGAGGAGCAGCTGCGGACCTTCGAGCAGCAGGGCAAGCTCCTCGAGGCGCAGCGGTTGCGGATGCGGACGACCTACGACATCGAGATGATGCGCCAGGTCGGGTCGTGCTCGGGGATCGAGAACTACTCCATGCACCTCGACGGCCGGTCGCCCGGGAGCGCGCCGAACTGCTTGCTCGACTACTTCCCGGAGGACTTCCTCCTCGTCATCGACGAGTCGCACCAGACGGTGCCGCAGATCGGCGCGATGTTCGAGGGCGACATGTCCCGCAAGCGCACGCTCGTCGACCATGGTTTCCGTCTGCCGTCGGCCATGGACAACCGCCCCCTGAAGTGGGAGGAGTTCCTCGAGCGGATCGGTCAGACCGTCTACCTCTCGGCCACGCCGGGGGACTACGAGCTGGCCAAGAGCGACGGGTTCGTCGAGCAGATCATCCGCCCGACCGGCCTCGTCGACCCGGAGGTCGTGCTCAAGCCGACGAAGGGCCAGATCGACGACCTCCTGCACGAGATCCGCCTGCGCACCGACCGTGACGAGCGGGTCCTCGTCACGACCCTGACGAAGAAGATGGCGGAGGACCTCACCGACTACCTCCTCGACAAGGGGGTCCGGGTCCGGTATCTCCACAGCGACATCGACACGCTCCGTCGGGTCGAGCTGCTGCGCGAGCTGCGGCTCGGCGAGTTCGACGTCCTCGTCGGCATCAACCTCCTGCGCGAGGGCCTCGACCTGCCGGAGGTGTCCCTCGTGAGCATCCTCGACGCCGACAAGGAGGGCTTCCTCCGCTCGACCCGCTCGCTCGTCCAGACCATCGGGCGCGCCGCGCGGAACGTCTCGGGCCAGGTGCACATGTACGCGGACAAGATCACGCCCTCGATGGAGCAGGCGATCGAGGAGACGAAGCGACGCCGGGCGAGGCAGATGGAGCACAACCGCACGCACGGGATCGACCCCCAGCCGCTCCGCAAGAAGATCGCCGACATCACCGACATGCTCCAGCGCGAGGACGCCGACACCGAGCAGCTCATCGGGTCCGGGCGGAACCAGTCCCGTGGTCGCGCCATGGGTGGCGGCAAGGGTGCGCTGGCGGCCGACACGGGCCGGCTCGACACCTCGTCGATGGCCGCAAGCGACCTGGCCGACCTCGTGCAGGAGCTGACCGCGCAGATGCACCAGGCGGCGACCGACCTGCAGTTCGAGCTCGCGGCCCGGCTCCGCGACGAGATCGGCGACCTCAAGAAGGAGCTGCGCCAGATGCGCGCGGCGACGTCCTGACCGGCCCCGGGCGTTCGTCGTCGGTCCCGCGTCTGGCACACTGACGGCCAGCGGAGGGGAGTATCCCCGAACGAGGGCCTCGTCATCACGGGCTGCGCGAGCGGCTCCGGGGTCCCCGGCCCACGACGGGCGGGAGAGACCTCCGGGACACCCCTCGTTCCCGAAAGGTCAGCCGTGCCTGCCTCCGTCCTCGCGCTCCCGATGCTGGGCCCCGACAAGAGCTCCCTCGACCTGCCCGTGTGGGCGTGGTGGGTGACGATCGGCATCGCGGCCGCCGTCCTCCTGTTCGACATCGTGATGATCGCGCGCAACCCGCACGTGCCCTCCACGAAGGAGGTCTCGATCATCCTCAGCGCCTACGTCGGCGCGGCGATCCTCTTCGGCCTGGGGATGTGGTGGCTCGAGGGGGGCAAGCTCGCCGGGGAGTTCTTCGCCGGGTGGTTGACCGAGTACTCGCTCTCGGTGGACAACCTCTTCATCTTCATCCTCATCATGGCGAGCTTCGCCGTGCCCCAGCGCTACCAGCAGACGGCCCTCATGTGGGGCATCATCATCGCGATCGTCCTGCGCGGCATCTTCATCTGGCTCGGTGCCGCCGCGATCGCGCGGTTCTCGTGGGTCTTCTACATCTTCGGCGCCTTCCTCATCTACACGGCGATCAAGCTCGCGTTCCAGGGCGAGAGCGACGATGACGAGTACGAGGAGAGCTGGTTCGTCCGCTGGATGAAGCGGACCTTCCCGTCGACGGACGAGTGGAGCACGAAGCTCATCACCAAGGAGAACGGCCGACGGGTGATGACGCCGATGCTCATCGTCGTCATGGCGCTGGGCACGACGGACCTGCTCTTCGCCCTCGACTCGATCCCGGCGATCTACGGCCTGACGAACGAGCCGTACATCGTCCTGGTCGCCAACCTCTTCGCGCTCATGGGGCTGCGGCAGCTCTACTTCCTCCTCGGGGGCCTGCTGAAGAAGCTCGTCTACCTCAGCATCGGACTGGCGGTGCTCCTGGCCTTCATCGGCGTCAAGCTCCTCCTCCACGCCCTCCACGAGAACGAGCTGCCGTTCATCAACGGGGGCAACCAGGTCCACGTCCCGGAGATCCCGATCACCGTCTCGCTCGGAGCCATCGTCGTCATCCTCGGCGTCACGACGATCGCGAGCCTGTGGAAGTCCCGGCGTGACGCGCGGCTCGGGATCAGCCAGGACTGACCGCCGCCGCGGTGCGCTGACGGGCACCGAGCCCGAGGACGGCGACGCTCGCCGCGACGACGAGGGTGATCCCGATGACCCGTGTCGGCGACAGCCGCTGGCCGAGGACGACGAACCCGGCGAGGGCGGCCGCGGCCGGCTCGAGGGACAGGAGCACGCCGAAGACCCGTTCCGGCAGCGACCGGAGGGCGACGAGCTCGAGCGAGTAGGGCACCACCGATGACAGCAGCGCGATCGCCACGCCCAGGCCCAGTACGGGCAGCGGGGCCCGGACCGCGTCGGCGGCCCCGCTCGGGAGGACGACGAGCGTCGCGACGGCCATGGCCAGCGCCAGGCCGCCGAGCCCCGGGAAGGAACGACCGACCCGGCTGCTGAGCAGGACGTACCCGGCCCAGAAAGCCCCGGCGGCGAGGGCGAGAACGATGCCGACCGGGTCGGCACCGGAGAGGCCGGACGTGGCGCCGGACGCGAGGAGGACCCCGACCGCCGCGACGAGCACGGCCGCCAGGTCCCGGGCGCGCCGCGAGAGGACCGCGGCGAGGGTCAGCGGGCCGACGAACTCGACCGTCACCGCGACGCCGATCGGGAGGCGGCCCAGCGCCGCGTAGAACGCGAGGTTCATCAGTCCGAGGGCGCAGCCGAAGCCGACGACCTCCCACCACGCGCCCGGTCGGTGCCCGCGCAGCGTCGGGCGGGCGATCGCGAGGAGGGCGAGCGTCCCGATGACGAGTCGCAGGACGACGGTGGGTCCGGCACCGATCGTCGGGACGAGCCGGGCGGCGAAGGCGCCGCCGACCTGGACGGAGACGACCGCGAGGAGGACGAGGCCCGCCGCACGCGCCGTCGCGGGCCCGGCGACCGGGACGGTCACCAGCCGCGCTCGCGCCACTCCGCGAGGTGGGGGCGCTCGGCGCCGATCGTCGTTCCCTCGCCGTGCCCCGGGTGCACGACGGCGTCGTCGGGCAGGACGTCGAACAGCCGTCGCTCGACGTCCTCGATGAGCTGGTCGAAGGACTGGTAGTCGTAGTGCGTCGTCGCCCCGACGCCGCCGGGGAAGAGGCTGTCGCCGGTGATCACGTGGGTGCCCTCGGGGTCGCGGTGGATGAGGGCGACCGATCCGGGGGTGTGCCCGCGCAGGTGGGCGACCTCGAGGTGGACGCGACCGACGGTGACCGTGTCGCCGTGCGCGAGGACGTGGTCGGGCTCGACCGGCAGGTGCGCGGCGTCGTCCGCGCCGGCGACCGTCTCGGCGCGGAAGGTCTTGGCGACCTCGAGCAGGGCGCGGGTGTGGTCCTCGTGCCGGTGGGTCGTCACGATCGTCGCGATCCCGGACCCGCGGTCGGCGGCACCGTCCGCGACGAGGCGGGAGATGGCGGCGACGTCGTCGGCGGCGTCGACGAGCAGCTGCGCGCCGGTGGAGGGACAGGTGAGGAGGTAGACGGCGTTGTCGAGGGTGCCGACGCGAATCCGGCGGATGACGAGGGAACCCGTCCGGCCCACCACCTCCGAGAAGGGCGCGGGGCGGTCGGGCGTGGTCTCCGGAGTGGTCTCCATGGCCCCATCCTGCCAGCGTTGTCGGAGCCGCCACCTAGGCTGACCGCCGTGAATGCCCGCCCCACCGCCCGACGCTCCGGATCGGCCGCCCACGACGTCCTCCTCGTCCGAGGGGCCCGCGAGCACAACCTCAAGGACGTGTCCGTCGAGCTGCCGCGGGACGCGCTCGTCGTCTTCACCGGGCTGTCGGGCTCGGGCAAGTCCTCGCTCGCGTTCGACACGATCTTCGCCGAGGGCCAGCGGCGGTACGTCGAGTCGCTCTCGGCGTACGCCCGCCAGTTCCTCGGCCAGATGGACAAGCCGGACGTCGACTTCATCGAGGGTCTCTCTCCGGCAGTCTCGATCGACCAGAAGTCGACGAACCGCAACCCGCGCTCCACCGTGGGCACGATCACCGAGGTCCACGACTACCTCCGTTTGCTGTACGCCCGGGCCGGTCGCCCGCACTGCCCGCGCTGCGGCGAGCCGATCACGCGCCAGACGCCGCAGCAGATCGTCGACCTGCTCGTCCGGCTGCCGGAGCGCACCCGCTTCCAGGTCCTCGCCCCGGTCGTCCGCGCCCGCAAGGGGGAGTACGTCGACCTCTTCGCCGAGCTCCTCTCGAGCGGCTACTCACGGGCCCGTGTCGATGGCGAGGTCGTCTCCCTGTCGGACCCGCCGACGCTGGAGAAGCAGGTCAAGCACACCATCGACGTCGTCGTCGACCGGCTCGTCGCGAAGGGTGAGGACCCCTCGGCCAAGCGGCGCCTCACGGACTCGGTCGAGACGGCCCTGCGGCTCGCCGACGGGATCGCCGTCGTCGAGCTCGTCGACCTCGCCGAGGGTGAGTCGATCACGCTCGAGACCCCCACCGGTCCGGTCGAGTTCCCCGCGGAGCGCCGCTTCTCCGAGCGGCTGGCGTGCCCGAACGGCCACCCTCTGGCGATCGACGACGTCGAGCCGCGATCCTTCTCCTTCAACAGCCCGTTCGGCGCCTGCCCGGACTGCTCGGGCATCGGAACCGAGCTCGAGGTCGACCCCGAGCTTCTCGTCCCCGACGAGGACCTCTCGCTCGCCGAGGGGGCGATCCAGCCCTGGAGCCAGGGACAGTCGGCGCAGTACTTCCAGCGCGTGATGACGGCCCTGGGCAAGGACCTGTCGTTCTCCATGGACACCCCGTGGCGCGCGCTGCCCAAGCGGGCCCGGACGGCTTTGCTCGAGGGGCACAACCACAAGGTGCACGTCACCTATCGCAACCGGTTCGGCCGCGAGCGCTCGTACTCCACCGGGTTCGAGGGCGTCATCCCGTTCATCAAGCGGCGGCACGCCGAGACCGAGTCCGAGCACAGCCGCGAGAAGTACGAGGGCTACATGCGGCAGGTGCCCTGCCCGACGTGTGGCGGGACCCGGCTGAAGCCCGAGGCACTCGCGGTCACCGTCGGCGGCCTCAGCATCGCCGAGGTCTCGGCGATGTCGATCGCCGACGCCGCACGATTCCTCGCCGGTGTCGAGTTCACCCACCGCGAGCGGCAGATCGCCGAGCGGGTCATCAAGGAGATCGACGCCCGGCTCGGCTTCCTCCTCGACGTCGGCCTCGAGTACCTCTCGCTCGAGCGGGCGGCGGGCACCCTGTCCGGCGGCGAGGCGCAGCGGATCCGCCTGGCGACCCAGATCGGCTCAGGGCTCGTCGGCGTCCTCTACGTCCTCGACGAGCCGAGCATCGGCCTGCACCAGCGCGACAACCACCGCCTCATCGAGACGCTGACCCGCCTGCGGGACCTGGGGAACACCCTCATCGTCGTCGAGCACGACGAGGACACGATCGCGACGGCCGACTGGGTCGTCGACATCGGCCCCGGGGCGGGGGAGCACGGCGGGAAGGTCGTCCACTCCGGGCCGGTCGCGGGCCTGCTCGAGCACCCGGACTCGATGACCGGGAAGTACCTCTCCGGTCGGCTCGAGATCGCGGTCCCGACGGAGCGCCGACCGATCGATCCCGAGCGCTCCATCACCGTCGTCGGCGCGAGGGAGCACAACCTTCGCGGTGTCGACGTCACCTTCCCCCTGGGGGTGCTCGTCGCGGTCACGGGGGTGTCCGGCTCGGGGAAGTCCACGCTGGTCAACGACATCCTCTACAACGTCCTGGCGAACAGGCTCAACGGTGCGCGGCACGTTCCGGGCCGGCACAAGACGGTGACGGGCCTGGAGCACCTCGACAAGGTCGTCCACGTCGACCAGAGCCCCATCGGCCGGACGCCCCGCTCGAACCCCGCGACGTACACCGGCGTGTTCGACCACGTGCGGCGCCTCTTCGCCGAGACGGAGGAGGCGAAGGTGCGCGGCTACCAGCCGGGCCGGTTCTCGTTCAACGTCAAGGGTGGGCGCTGCGACGCGTGCTCGGGCGACGGGACGATCAAGATCGAGATGAACTTCCTCCCGGACGTCTACGTCCCGTGCGAGGTGTGCCACGGGGCGCGGTACAACCGGGAGACGCTCGAGGTGCACTTCAAGGGGAAGTCGATCGCCGACGTCCTCGACATGCCGATCGAGGAGGCGGAGGAGTTCTTCGGGGCGGTGCCCGCGATCGCCCGGCACATGAAGACGCTCAACGCGGTCGGGCTCGGCTACGTCCGGCTCGGCCAGCCGGCGCCGACCCTCTCCGGGGGTGAGGCCCAGCGGGTCAAGCTCGCCGCCGAGCTGCAGAAGCGGTCGACCGGTCGCACGGTCTACGTCCTCGACGAGCCGACGACGGGCCTGCACTTCGAGGACATCCGCAAGCTGCTCCTCGTCCTCCAGGGCCTCGTCGACAAGGGCAACACCGTCATCGTCATCGAGCACAACCTCGATGTCGTCAAGAGCGCCGACTGGATCATCGACATGGGCCCCGAGGGCGGCTCCGGGGGCGGGACGGCCGTCGCGGAGGGCACCCCCGAACACGTCGCGACGGTCGCGGAGTCCCACACCGGGACCTTCCTCGCACCCGTCCTCGCGAGGTCGGGAACGGCGTCGAGCCCGCCGCAGGCGACGCCCAAGCGGACGAGCGCGAAGAAGACAGCCGCCACGAAGGGGAAGGCCCCGGGCGGCGCCGCTGCGAGCAGCACGCGGGCGTCGACGACGGCGCCAACGACGAAGAAGGTGTCGTCCAAGGCTGCGGCGGCCGCCCGCCGAGCGAAGCGGAGCGGCTGACTCAGTCCTCGCCGAGGTAGGCCTTGCGGACCTCGTCGCTCTCGAGCAGCTCGGCACCGGTTCCCGCGAGGACGATCTTCCCGATCTCGAGGACGTACCCGCGGTTGGCCCGCCGCAGCGCGGCACGGGCGTTCTGCTCGACGAGGAGGATCGTCGTCCCCTGCTCCTGGAGGGTCACGACGGTCGCCATGATGCGCTTCATCATGAGCGGCGAGAGACCCATCGACGGCTCGTCGAGCATGAGCAGGTCGGGCCGTGACATCATCGCGCGGCCCATCGCGAGCATCTGCTGCTCGCCGCCGGAGAACGTCCCCGCCGGCTGCTTCGCCCGCTCGCCCAGGATCGGGAAGAGCTCGTACGCAGCATGGAGGTCCCGTCGTACGTCGTTGTCCCGGCGCTGGAAGGCGCCGAGCATGAGGTTCTCCTCGACGGTCATCCGAGGGAAGATTCGTCGGCCTTCGGGGGAGTGGGCGATCCCGAGCCCGGTGATCTTGTGCGGGGGGACCGCGTCGATCGGCCGTCCCTTGTACCGGATGGAGCCTGACGTCGGGCGCAGCAGACCGCTGATCGTCCGCAGCGTCGTCGTCTTCCCGGCGCCGTTGGTCCCGATGAGCGTGACGACCTCGCCCTCGTCGACGTGGAAACCGATGCCCTTGACCGCGGCGATCTTCCCGTAGTGGACCTCGAGGTCCTCGACCTGCAGCAGCGGGCTCATCGCGTCCTCTCCACGTCGTCCTCGGGACGCAGCTCGCCCCCGGCGCGAAGGACCTCCCGGTCCTCGTCGGTCAGCTCGTCATGGGAGATCTCGTCGTCGTCCCCGCCACCGATGTACGCCTCGATGACACGGGGGTCCGACTGCACCTCGCCCGGCGTGCCCTCGGTGAGGGTCTCGCCGCGCACGAGGCAGGTCACCCGGTCGCACAGCTGGAAGATGAACCGCATGTCGTGCTCGATGACGACGACGGCCAGGCCCATCTCCCGGATGCGGAAGATGAGGTTCATCGTCTGCTCGGTCTCGATGGGGTTCATACCGGCGGTCGGCTCGTCGAGAAGCAGGACCACCGGGTCGGTGGCCAGGGCGCGGGCGATCTCTAGCTTGCGCTGCTCCCCGTACGGCAGGTTGCGCGCCAGGTGCTCTGCCTTTCGGCCGAGGCCGACGAACTCGAGCAGCTCCTGCGCCCGCTCTCGCGACTCACGCTCCTCGCGCCGGTAGGTCGGACCGCGCAGGATCGACGTCACCGGGCCCGCCTTCGTCCGGCAGTACCGGCCCACCATGACGTTCTCCAGCGCCGTCATGTTGGCGAAGAGCCGGATGTTCTGGAAGGTGCGGGCCATGCCGGCGCGCACGACGCGTCCCGGCCGCGGGGGCAGGTTCCTCCCGCGCAGCATGACGCGGCCGGAGGTCGGCTTGTACATGCCCGTGAGGCAGTTGAAGAAGGTCGTCTTCCCAGCCCCGTTCGGCCCGATGAGACCGACGATCTCACCCTCGTGGACGACGAGGTCGACGCCGTTGACGGCCGTGAGCCCGCCGAAGCGCATGACGACGTCGCGCGCCTCGAGCACGATCTGCGTGGCTGCGGTGGGAGCGGCCATCTCGCCGTTCGGTGGTGCCGTGCTCATCGTGCAACCTCCACGTGCTGCAGGCCGGCCTCGTCGGCGAGCTCGTCGTCGTCCTCGTGGAACTCCAGCCGGCGGCGGCGGCTCGCGACCATCCCCTCGGGCCTGAAGCGCATCATCAGCACGAGCAGCAGGCCGAAGATGAGGAGGCGGTACTCGTTCAGGAACCGCAGCTTCTCCGGCATCATCTTCAGCAGGACCGCGCCGAGGAGGACACCGGCGACCGTTCCCATGCCGCCCAGGACCACGGCCGCGAGCAGGAAGGCCGACTCCAGGAACTGGTACTGGTCGGGACTCACGGAGCTGTCCTGGTGGGCCTTGATCGTCCCGGCCAGGCCTGCGAGGAAGGCGCCGCCGGCGAACGCGAGGAGCTTGAGCCCGAACACGTTGACGCCCATCGCCTCTGCTGCCCGCTCGTCCTCGCGGATCGCCACCCAACCGCGGCCGATGCGGCTGTCGTTGAGATGGGTGAACACGAGGACGATGAAGGCCGTGAGGACGAGCAGCAGGAAGTAGTAGTTCGCGTACCGCCCGAGCGTGATGCCCAGGACCTCGTGCTTCTGCCCGAAGTCGAAGTCCGGGAGCCCGATCCAGTGACCCGGGATCACCAGGTCGGGGATGGCCGAGATCCCGTTGGGCCCGCGGGTGAGGTTCGGACCGTTCTTCCCGTCGAGGTTGAGCATCGTCAGGCGGAAGATCTCGCCGAACGCCAGCGTGACGATGGCCAGGTAGTCACCGGACACCCGCAGCGTCGGCGAGCCCACGAGGAGCCCGAGGCAGGCGGACACGAGGGCGCCGATGAGCATGACGACGAGGAACGGCGGCTTCCAGTGGACGGTCGTGGCGAAGATCGACGTCGACAGCATCGCGGCGACGTACGCGCCGGCCCCGAGAAAGGCGATGTAGCCCAGGTCGAGCAGGCCGGCGAGGCCGACGACGATGTTGAGCCCGATCGCGGTCGCGGCGAAGATCAGCACGCCGGAGGCGATCGACATGTTCGCATCGGACCCGTCCTGGGTGAACGGGAAGAGGAACGCCACGGCGAACGCGGCCAGGGTGAGCACCCGCCGGTGGCGCTGGGCGATCATCGAGAACCACTGGAAGAACCCCGCGCGGGCGAGGGCGGCGCACGCCACGATCGTCGCGACGATGAGCAGGACGAAGACCCAACCGTCCTTCTGCCCCAGCGCGTAGGCCGCGATGACGAGCGACGCGGCGAGCAGCGCGGCGATCGTGGCGATCTCGGCCCACCCGGGGATGCGTGCGGCGCGGAAGTCGTGAAGCTCCCGCTGCGGCAGGAGCAGACCGCCGGCCAGCACGAGGATCGCGCCGACCAGGGCGACCCACGCGCCCTCGTTCGCGTTGATCAGTCCGCCTGCCGTCGCGCTGATCGCCACGAGGGCGAGCAGCACGTACGCCAGTGCGCCCGCGCCCAGGGTGCGCAGCCCGAGCGTGACGTCGAGCCAGCGGCCGATGCGCCCGAGGGGACGCTCACCGAGCGTCAGGAGCACCGCGAGAGCGCCGAGTGCCATGGCGAAGATCTGGAGGGTCGCGGGCCAGAACCGGACCGCGACATTGCCCAGGACGCGGTCGTCGAAGCACCAGGACAGCAGGCCGCTCACGACCAGCAGGACCCCGCCGGCGAGGGCGAGGGCCCATCCCGTCGTCGCGTGCCGCTCCCGGCCGTGGTCGGGGATGCGGGTGAAGGTCAGCGGCCTCATGCGCGGTCCACCACCCGGGCACCGAGCAGCCCCTGCGGTCGGAAGACGAGGACGAGGATGAGGAGGCTGAACGCCCACACGTCCTTCCAGGACGAACCGCCGAAGGTCCCGGGGATGTACTCGGTCGCCATGGCCTCGACGACGCCGAGGACCAGACCGCCGAGGACGGCCCCACCGATGTTGCCGATACCGCCGAGCACCGCGGCGGTGAAGGCCTTGAGCCCGGCCATGAACCCCATCCTGAAGTTGATGTTCGCGTTCATCAGACCCTGCGCGACCCCGGCGACCGCAGCGAGGGCGGCGCCGATGGTGAAGGCGATGACGATGATGCGGTCGACGTCGATCCCCATGAGGCGAGCGGTGTCGGGGTCCTGGGAGACCGCCTGCATGGCGCGGCCGGTCCGCGTGCGGTTGACGAACCACCACAGGAGGGCCGCGGCCATGAGCAGGCACCCGATGGTGAAGAGCGCGGACCGCTGGATGACGACGGAGCCGAGGACGAACGGCTCTCCCGTGACCCCGTCGATCTGGGGGAAGACGATCTTCTTCTTCGCGGACGGGAGGTCGAGCCCGGGGATGCTGCCGTAGAAGAGGCGGATCGCCTCCTGGAGGAAGATCGAGATCCCGATCGCCGTGATGAGCGGCGCCAGTCGCGGAGCGTTGCGCAGCGGTCGGTAGGCCACGCGTTCCATGACCACGGCTGTTCCGACGGACGCGGCGACGGCACCCATGACGAGGATCGGGAGGACCCACAGGGCGGTCTGCCCCTGGAACAGGAGGAGGTAGGTCGTCAGGGCGCCGAACGCGCCGATCATGAAGACCTCGCCGTGGGCGAAGTTGATGAGCTGCACGATGCCGTAGACGACGGTGTAGCCGACGGCGATCAGGGCGTACAAGGACCCGATGGTCAGGCCGTTGACGAGCTGCTGGGCGAACTGATCCACGCCGCTCTCCTGGGGGTATCGGGGCGGTGGGAGGGCACCGTCGGGCGCCCTCCCACCGTCAGAGGAGGTGGCGGCACGTCAGTCCTCGAACTCCTCGGTCTTCACGTCGGCCCACTTGCCGTCCTTGACCTGGTACACGGTGAGGACCCGGGTCGTCGTGTCGCCGTACTCGTCGAACGCGACCTTGCCGGTGACACCGTCGAAGGAGACGTCCTTCATCGCGTCGATCGTCGCCTGACGAGCCTCCTGGGGGCTCTCGGCGTCCTTGAGGGAGACCTTCAGCGCCTCGATGATCGCCCGCGCGGCGTCGTAGGAGTAGGCGCCGTAGGCCTCGTACGGGTCCTTGTACCCGGCGGCCTCGTAGTCGGAGATGAACTTCTTCGCCGACTCGAGCTTGTTCGTCGGGGCGCCGACGGAGGTCGCGCGGTCGCCCTCCGAGGACGTCCCGGCCAGCTTGACGAACTCCGGCGAGAAGATCCCGTCACCGCCCATGAGGGGGACCTTGAGCCCGGCCGCCTTCATCTGCTGGCTGAGCGGCCCGGCCTGCGGGTACTCGCCGCCGTAGTACACGGCGCCCGGCTTCTTGCTCTTCACCCGTGAGACGACGGCGTCGTACTTGTCGTCGTCCGGGTTGATCGTCTCGGCGGCGACGATCTTCCCGCCGAGCTTCTCGTACTCGGCCGTGAATGCCTCGGACAGGCCCTGGCCGTAGGTCTTCTTGTCGTTGATCGTCGCGACCTCGGTGATCTTCGCGGTCTCGTACAGGTACCGAGCGGCGAACGGGCCCTGCACCGCATCGGTCGTGCAGGTGCGGAAGTAGTTCGCGTAGGTGCGCTTCGGGTCCTCCTCCGGCTTGGGCCCGCGGGTGAGCGTCGGGTTCGTGTTGGCGGGGCTGACCATGACGACGTCCGCCTTGTCGAGGATCGGCTGGACGCCCTCCGCGACGGAGGAGTTCAGCGTGCCGACGACACCCGCGACCTGCTCGTCCGCGACGAGGTCGGTCGCGGCGTTCTGACCGGGCTCCTTGTTGCCCGTGTCGTCCTTCGGCTCGACCTCGATGGTCCAGCCGTCGAGCTCGCCCGACTCGTTCGCCTGCTTCGCGGCGAGCTCGACAGAGTGCTGGATGCCCAGACCGAGGGCGGACAGGTCGCCCGAGAGCGGGGCGATGACACCGATCTTGACGACCTTCTTGTCCCCGTCACCCCCGTCCGAGCTGTCCGAGCCGCCGCCGCGGGTGCCGCAGGCGGACAGTGCGAGGGAGGCGACGAGCATCGTCGCACCGACGGAGATGATGGATCGCTGGGACACGGTTCCTCCACAGGGTCGTTGGGGCGTGGTTGCCCCGATCCCACGCCCGGCGCGGGTGGCCGAAGAGTACGGCGGGTCGGCGTGCGTGTGTCGTGCCGAACGACACCTCGTATCCGTCTCGTGACCTTCGTGGGAGGATCGGCCCCGACCGCAACTCGACCCCCTGGACGGCCATGACCGACGACGCCCGCCCCGTGCCATCCTCGATCCACGCCCCTCAGCCCGGTGGACCAGCCCGCCGCACGGTGCTCGGGGTCGCGGGCACGACCGGAGCCGCTGCCGCTCTCGGCGCCTGCGGCTCGGACGGTGCCGGCGGGACCTCGACAGGGGGCGCCACGGCAGGCGGAGCCTCCGACCCGGTGTCGGTTCCCGTCGCCGACGTGCCCGTCGGAGGGGGGAAGGTCGTCGGCCAGAGCGTCGTCGCCCAGCCGACGGAGGGGTCCTTCACCGCGTTCTCCTCGACCTGCCCGCACGCCGGCTGCGCGGTCTCGGAGGTGACGAACGGGACGATCATCTGCCCGTGCCACGGATCGCAGTTCGACGCGAGCACGGGGGACGTCACCGGCGGACCCGCGACGGCGGGCCTCGAGAAGCGGACCGTACGGCGCACGGGCGACACGCTCGTCGTGTCCTGAGGTCCGTACCCTCGAGCGGTGGCCGATCCGTCCTCGTACCGCCCCGCCCCGGGGTCGATCCCGACCGACCCGGGCGTCTACCGGTTCCGGGACGAGCACGGTCGGGTCATCTACGTCGGCAAGGCGCGCTCGCTGCGGCAGCGGCTCTCGTCGTACTTCCAGGACGTCGCCGGGCTGCACCCGCGCACCGCGCGGATGGTGCGCACCGGCGCGTCCGTCGAGTGGACCGTCGTCGCGACCGAGGTCGAGGCGCTCCAGCTCGAGTACGCGTGGATCAAGGAGTTCGACCCCCGGTTCAACGTCAAGTACCGGGACGACAAGTCCTACCCGTACCTCGCGGTGACGCTCGGCGAGGAGTTTCCCCGGGCCCAGGTGATGCGGGGGGAGAAGCGCACGGGCACGCGGTACTTCGGGCCGTACACCCACGCGTGGGCGATCCGCGAGACGCTCGACCTGCTGCTGCGCGTCTTCCCCGTCCGGACGTGCAGCGCCGGGGTGTTCCGGCGCGCCGAGCAGGTCGGACGCCCGTGCCTGCTCGGGTACATCGACAAGTGCAGCGCGCCGTGCGTTGGGCGCGTCGACGCCACCGAGCACCGTCGGATCGCGACCGAGCTGTGCGACTTCCTCGCCGGGGACACCGGCCGCTTCGTCCGGTCCCTCGAGCGCGAGATGAAGGCTGCCTCCGACGCGCTCGACTTCGAGCGGGCCGCCCGGCTGCGCGACGATCTCGGCGCCCTCAACCGGGCGATGGAGAAGTCGGCCGTCGTGCTCCCGGACGGCACCGACGCCGACGTCTTCGGCCTCGCCGACGACCCGCTCGAGATCGCCGTGCAGGTCTTCCACGTCCGCGGCGGCCGGATCCGCGGCCAGCGCGGGTGGGTCGCCGAACGTGACGCCGAGAGCCTGGCCGACCTCGTCGAGGGTCTGCTCCAGCAGGTGTACGGCGGGGACGGGGGAGAGGGTGTCCCGCGGGAGGTCCTCGTCCCCGTGCTCCCGGCGGACCGGGCCAGCGTCCAGGCGTGGCTCAGCCAGCGGCGCGGGTCCCAGGTCGACCTGCGCGTGCCGCAGCGGGGGGACAAGCGGGCGCTCATGGAGACGGTGACGAAGAACGCGAGCCAGTCCCTCGCCCGGCACAAGGTCGCCCGCGCCGGTGACCTCACGGCCCGCAGCCAGGCTCTCGAGGAGCTGCAGGAGGCCCTCGAGCTGCCCGAGACGCCGCTGCGGATCGAGTGCTTCGACATCAGCCACGTCCAGGGCACGAACGTCGTCGGGTCGATGGTCGTCTTCGAGGACGGGCTTCCCCGCAAGGCGGAGTACCGCCGCTTCATCGTCCGCGGGGACGTCGGCGTCGACGGGGCAGGACCGGACGGGACGCCGCGGGTCGACGACACCGCGGCGATGCACGAGGTGCTGACCCGGCGCCTCCACCGGCACCTGCGGGACACGACGGAGGCGATCGCCCAGCCGGTCGACCCCGAGACCGGCCGCCCGCGGCGCTTCGCCTACCCCCCGAACCTCATCGTCGTCGACGGGGGCCTGCCCCAGGTCAACGCGGCCCAGCGCGTGCTCGACGAGCTCGGCGTCGAGGACGTGCGCGTCGTCGGGCTGGCGAAGCGGCTCGAGGAGGTGTGGCTGCCGGGCGACGACTTCCCGGTCATCCTTCCGCGCACCTCGGAGGGCCTCTACCTGCTCCAGCGGGTCCGGGACGAGGCCCACCGGTTCGCGATCACCTTCCACCGGGAGCGGCGGAGCAAGGCCATGACGACGTCGGCGCTCGACGGCATCCCCGGCCTCGGGCCGGCCCGGCAGCGCGCCCTGCTCACGCACTTCGGGTCCGTCGCGCAGATCCGTGCGGCCACCGTCGAGGAGCTGACCGAGGTGAAGGGGGTCGGGCCCGCCCTCGCGGCGACGGTCGCCGAGCGGCTCGCCGCAGAAGAACCCGGGGTTGCGGTCGACCCCGCGACGGGCGAGATCATTGACCCGCCACCCCCGCCGAACCCCGGAGAGGCCGCGCGATGAGCGAGCAGACCCCCGACCGTCGGTACGCCGACCCCGTGACCATCGCGGCAGACACCCCGACCGGCCGGATCCCGGTGTACCACCGGGAGTCGCAACCGTCCTCGATCGAGTTCGTCGTGCTCACGGGGATGAGCGGCGCCGGCCGCTCGACGACCGGGAACGTCATGGAGGACGCGGGCTGGTACGTCATCGACAACCTCCCGCCGCAGCTGCTGCAGTCCGTCGCCGACCTCGCGGTGCGGATGCGCAGCCACACCCCCGAGGACCGCACCGTCCGGGTCGCCGTCGTCGTCGACGTGCGCTCGCGCAACTTCTTCGCCCAGCTCTCCGGTGCGCTCGCGGACATGCGCAACCGCGGCTGGCACCCGCACACCGTCTTCCTCGACGCCACGGACGAGGCCCTCGTGCGGCGTTTCGAGAGCGTCCGGCGTCCCCACCCGCTGCAGGGGGACGGACGCCTGCTCGACGGCATCCAGCGCGAGCGGCTCGTCATGGCCGATCTCCGGTCGTCCGCCGACGTCGTCATCGACACCTCGGGCCTCAACGTCCACCAGCTCGCCCGGAAGATCACCCCGCTGTTCGCGGGGGTCGACCGCCACCGGCTCCGCATGGCCGTCCTGTCCTTCGGGTTCAAGTACGGGGTGCCGCTGGACGCCGACTTCGTCTTCGACATGCGCTTCCTGCCGAACCCGTACTGGGTGCCGGAGCTGCGGTCCTCGACCGGGCGGGACGACGCCGTCGCGTCCTACGTTCTGCGCCAGGAGGGCGCCGAGGAGTTCCTCACGGGGGTCGAGCGGATGCTCGAGCCGGTGGTCGCCGGGTACATCCGCGAGGAGCGGCGCTACGTCACGCTCGCGGTCGGCTGCACCGGCGGCAAGCACCGGTCGGTCGCCATGGCCGAGGCCCTGCGGGGTCGCCTGGCGTCCGAGGACGTCGCGACCTTCGTGGTCCACCGCGACCTGGGGCGAGAGTGATGGCGCGGCTGCCGCTGCCGGGGCGCGGCACCGGCCCGCGGGTCGTCGCGCTCGGCGGCGGGCACGGCCTCGCGGCCTCGCTCGCAGCCCTTCGTCTCGTCGTCGAGGACATCACCGCGATCGTCACGGTCGCCGACAATGGCGGGTCGAGCGGACGGCTCCGGCGGGATTTCGACGTGCTGCCCCCGGGCGACCTGCGCATGGCGCTCGCGGCGCTGTGCGACGACAGCGAGTGGGGGCACATCTGGCGGGACGTCCTGCAGCACCGGTTCGTCGGCGATGGTGACCTCTCCGGGCACGCGCTCGGCAACCTCCTCATCGTCACCCTCTGGCAGCAGCACAGCGACCCCGTCCGGGGGCTCGACCTCGTCGCCCGGCTGCTCGGGGCGCGGGGGAGGGTCCTGCCGATGGCCTCGACACCGTTGCAGATGCGCGCCCGCGTCCGCGGTGACGACCCCGCCCGCCCCGACGAGGTCACCGAGGTCGCCGGCCAGGTCGAGGTGGCCCGGACGCCGGGCCTCGTCGAGTCCGTCGCGGTCGAGCCTGCCGATCCCGAGATCCCGGCGGAGACCCTCGCCGCGATCGAGGGCGCGGACTGGATCGTCCTGGGGCCCGGGTCCTGGTACACCTCGGTCCTGCCGCACCTGCTCGTCCCCCGGCTGCGCGAGGCCGTCGTCTCGGCGCCGGGCCGTCGCGCCCTCGTCCTCAATCTCGAGCTCGACACCTCCGAGACCAGCGGCTGGTCGGCGCCCGGCCATCTCGAGAGCCTGCGCGACCACGCGCCGGATCTGCGGCTCGACACGGTCCTGGCCGACCCGACCGTCGTCGACGACGTCGAGGAGCTCGAGGAGGCGTGCCGGGCCTTCGGCGCCCACCTCGTCGTGCAGCGCATGGGCCTGCGCGGCGAGCGCGGTGTCCACGACCCGCTGCGGCTCGGTGCGGCGTTCTCGGACCTGTTCGCGTGAGGTCCCCAGGTCGCCTCGGCGCGGACACCCGGAGGGTGCCGGTGGCAGGATGGCCGCCATGGCGATGACCTCGAAGGTGAAGGACGAGCTGAGCCGGCACGAGGTGACGAAGACCTGCTGCCGCAAGGCCGAGGTCGCCTCGACGCTGCGTTTCGCCGGCGGTCTGCACATCATCGGCGGCCGGATCGTCGTCGAGGCCGAGCTCGACACCGCGCACGTCGCGCGCCGGCTCCGTTCCGAGATCGCCGACCTCTACGGCCACGAGAGCGACCTCCTCGTGCTCGCTGCGAGCGGGCTGCGGAAGGGGACCCGGTACGTCGTCCGCGTGAGCAAGGACGGGGAGGCGCTCGCCCGGCAGACCGGTCTCGTCGACGGGCGCGGCCGTCCCGTGCGCGGTCTGCCCCCGAAGGTCGTCGGTGGTCGGGTCTGCGACGCCGAGGCCGCCTGGCGCGGTGCCTTCCTCGCGCACGGCTCGCTCACCGAGCCCGGACGCTCGTCCTCGCTCGAGATCACGTGCCCCGGCCCGGAGTCGGCCTTGGCCCTCGTCGGGGCGGCGCGGCGGCTCGGGCTGTCGGCGAAGGCCCGCGAGGTCCGCGGCGTCGACCGGGTCGTCATGCGGGACGGGGACGCCATCGCCGCGATGCTCACGCGGCTCGGTGCCCACGACGCGGTCCTCGCGTGGGAGGAGCGCCGGATGCGGCGCGAGGTCCGGGCGACGGCCAACCGGCTGGCGAACTTCGACGACGCGAACCTCCGTCGCTCCGCCCGCGCGGCCGTCGCGGCCGGCGCGCGGGTCCAGCGGGCCCTGGAGATCCTCGGCGAGGACATCCCGGACCACCTGCGGACCGCTGGCGAGCTGCGCGTCCAGCACAAGCAGGCCTCCCTGGAGGAGCTCGGCAGGCTCGCGGACCCGCCCATGACGAAGGACGCCGTCGCGGGGCGGATCCGCAGGCTCCTGGCGATGGCGGACAAGCGCGCAGCAGAGCTGGGCATCCCCGACACGGAGGCCTCGCTGACCCCGGACATGCTCGACGGCTGAACCCCTGCGGTGGTCGCTCACCCCGGGCCCACGAGACGACCCGATGGGCATAGGGTTGGGGGTGGCAAGGGCCGCCGGTCCCGGCGGCCATCCACCGTCTGGAAGGCAGCATCCTGTGACCGTTCGCGTCGGAATCAACGGCTTCGGCCGCATCGGCCGTAACTTCTTCCGTGCCGTGCAGGCGTCGGGCGCCGACATCGAGATCGTCGCCGCCAACGACCTCATGGACAACAAGAGCATCGCCCACCTCCTCAAGTACGACTCGGTGCTCGGGGTCCTGGACGCCGACGTCACGGCCGACGAGGAGTCGATCACGGTCGACGGCAAGAAGATCCGCGTCTTCGCGGAGAAGGACCCGGCGGCGATCGCGTGGGGCGAGGCCGGTGCCGACGTCGTCATCGAGTCGACCGGTCGGTTCACCGACGCCACCGCCGCGAAGGCCCACCTCGAGGGCGGTGCGAAGAAGGTCATCATCTCCGCGCCGGCGAAGAACGAGGACGCGACGTTCGTCATGGGCGTCAACCACCAGGACTACGACGGCAGCAAGCACACCGTCATCTCCAACGCCTCCTGCACGACGAACTGCCTCGCGCCGATGGCCAAGGTCCTCAACGAGGAGTTCGGCATCGTCAAGGGCCTGATGACGACGGTCCACGCGTACACCCAGGACCAGAACCTTCTCGACGGCCCGCACAAGGACATGCGTCGTGCCCGCGCTGCCGCGCTCTCGATCATCCCGACGTCGACCGGCGCCGCGAAGGCGGTCGCCCTCGTCCTGCCCGAGCTCAAGGGCAAGTTCGACGGGTACGCGCTGCGCGTGCCGACCCCGACCGGTTCGGCCACCGACCTGACCTTCGAGGCCAGCCGTGAGGTGACGGTCGAGGAGGTCAACGCCGCGATCAAGAAGGCCGCCGAGGGCGATCTCAAGGGCATCCTCAAGTACACGGAGGACCCGATCGTGTCGGCCGACATCGTCACCGACCCGCACTCGTGCATCTTCGACGCCGGTCTGACCAAGGTCATCGGCAACCAGGTCAAGGTCGTCGGCTGGTACGACAACGAGTGGGGCTACTCCAACCGCCTCGCCGACCTCGTCCTCCACGTCGGCCAGTCCCTCTGACCGACCTCGCCCCACCGTTGGAAGGCACCGCACCGTGAAGACGATCAAGGACCTCGGTGACGTGCGCGGCAAGCGCGTCCTCGTCCGATCCGACCTCAACGTCCCGCTCGACGGGACGAAGATCACCGACGACGGCCGGGTCCGCGCGTCGGTGCCGACCATCTCGGCCCTCGCCGAGGCGGGCGCACGCGTCGTCGTGTGCGCCCACCTCGGCCGGCCCAAGGGCGCGCCGGAGGCGAAGTACTCCCTCACGCCCGTCGTCGACCGGCTCGCGGAGCTGCTCGGCCGTCCGGTGACGTTCGCTCAGGACACCGTGGGCGAGTCGGCGAAGGCGGCCGTCGCGGGCATGGCCGACGGCGACGTCGTGCTGCTGGAGAACCTCCGGTTCAACGCGGGTGAGACGAGCAAGGACGACGCCGAGCGCGCCGCCTTCGCCGACGAGCTCGCGTCGCTGGCCGACCTGTACGTGTCCGACGGCTTCGGCGTCGTCCACCGGAAGCAGGCGTCGGTCTACGACATCGCGCAGAAGCTCCCCTCGGCCATGGGCGGACTCGTCCAGGCCGAGGTCGAGGTGCTCCGGCGCCTGACCGTCGACCCCGAGCGGCCCTACGCGGTCGTCCTCGGTGGGGCGAAGGTCGCCGACAAGCTCGCGGTCATCGAGAACCTCATGACGACCGCCGACCGCCTCCTCATCGGCGGCGGGATGCTCTTCACCTTCCTCAAGGCGCAGGGACTCGAGGTGGGCAAGAGCCTCCTCGACGCCGAGCAGGTTGACACCTGCCGCGAGTACCTCGAGCGCGCCAAGGAGTCCGGGGTCGAGATCGTCCTGCCCGTCGACGTCGTCGTCGCGCCGGAGTTCTCCGCGGACGTGCCCCACGAGGTCGTCGCGGTCGGCGCGATCCCCGCCGACCAGATGGGCCTGGACATCGGCCCGGAGTCGGCGGCGCTCTACGCGGAGAAGCTCGCCGACTGCCGAACCGTCTTCTGGAACGGCCCGATGGGGGCCTTCGAGATGGCGCCCTACGCCGCCGGGACGAAGGCCGTCGCCCAGGCGCTCAAGGACGCGACGTCGAGCGGCGCCCTCACGGTCGTCGGCGGCGGGGACTCGGCCGCCGCCGTCCGCCAGCTCGGGTTCGCCGACGAGGACTTCGGGCACATCTCGACCGGTGGTGGCGCCTCCCTCGAGTTCCTCGAGGGCAAGGAGCTGCCCGGCGTCGCCGTCCTCGACGGGGAGGGAGCCTGACATGTCGCGCACCCCCCTCATGGCGGGCAACTGGAAGATGAACCTCGACCACCTCCAGGGCACGCACCTCGTGCAGAAGCTGGACTGGACGCTGCGGGACGCCAAGCACGACTTCGGCGTCGTCGAGGTCGCGGTCCTGCCGCCGTTCACCGACCTCCGCTCGGTCCAGACCCTCGTCGAGGGCGACCGGCTCGCCCTGCGGTACGGCGCGCAGGACCTCTCCGCGCACGACTCCGGCGCCTACACGGGCGAGGTCTCCGGTGCCTTCCTGTCGAAGCTCGGGTGCACCTACGTCGCCGTGGGCCACAGCGAGCGGCGCGAGTACCACCACGAGGACGACGCCGTCGTCTCCGCGAAGATCGCCGCGGCGTACCGGCACGGGCTGACCCCCATCGTGTGCTGCGGCGAGGGGCTCGACGTCCGCACGGAGGGGCGCCACGTCGAGCACGTCGTCGGTCAGGTCCGGGCGGCCCTCGCGGACCTCCCCGCGGACCAGGCGGCGAGCCTCGTCATCGCCTACGAGCCCGTGTGGGCCATCGGGACCGGCGAGGTCGCCACCCCGGAGGATGCCCAGGAGGTCTGCGCGGCGATCCGCGCGACGCTCGCGGAGATGTACTCGCGCGAGCTCGCCGACGGCGTCCGCATCCTCTACGGCGGCTCGGTGAAGTCCGGGAACGTCGCGCAGATCATGGCTCAGGAGGACGTCGACGGCGCCCTGGTCGGTGGCGCCTCGCTCGACGCGGAGGAGTTCGCGTCGATCTGCCGCTACCGGGATCACGTCGGGACCCTCTGACCACCGGTGCGACGGGCGTTACCCTTGCCCTCGTCGCACCACACACGAGCAAAGGACGTCCGTGGACGCACTGCGCATCGGCCTGCAGATCCTGCTGGTCATCTCGGGTCTCTTCCTGACCCTGCTGATCCTCCTCCACAAGGGGAAGGGCGGGGGCATGTCGGACATGTTCGGCGGCGGCATGTCGACCTCGCTCGGTTCCTCGTCCGTGGCCGAGCGGAACCTCACGCGATTCACCATCGTCATCGCGCTCGTCTGGATCGTCGCCGTCGTCGGTGTCGGCATGGTCGACCGTTTCGCGAACTGATCGGAGCAGCTCATGGTGGCAGGTGGCAACGCGATCCGCGGCAGCCGGGTCGGCGCCGGGCCGATGGGCGAGGCCGAGCGCGGCGAGGCCGCACCCCGCGTCTTCGTCAGCTACTGGTGCGCGAACCAGCACGAGACTCGTCCGAGCTTCGCCCAGGAGGAGGGCGTAGCGATCCCCGAGGAGTGGGACTGCCCGCGCTGCGGCTTCCCGGCAGGCCGGGACAAGGACAACCCGCCCGCACCGCCGAAGGTCGAGCCGTACAAGACGCACCTGGCGTACGTGAAGGAGCGTCGCTCCGACAGCGAGGGGGAGGCGATCCTGCAGGAGCGCCTGGGCGAGCTGCGGGAGCGGGGTTTGATCCGCTGAGGGGCCCCTCCCCGGAGCGCGCTCAGCGTCCCGCGGCTGCCTCGTCGACGAACCAGACGGTCGCCTCACGGCCGCGCACGACGCTGGCCGGGCACTCCCAGCCGTCCTGCGAGCCGCGCGCCCGACGCACGGCCTCGGCCTTCTCCGCCCCGCTGACGACGAACCAGACCTCACGGCTGGCCCCCAGTCGGTCGAACGTCATGGACACCCGCTGCGGCGGTGGCTTGGGGGATGCGTCGACGGCGACAACCTCGCCCACCTCCCGCTGGGCCTCGTGGTGCGGGAAGAGCGAAGCGACGTGCCCGTCCGGACCGACCCCCAAGAGCACGACGTCGAACACGTCGACGCCGTGCTCGGCGAGCTCGGCGCCGTAGGCGCGGGCCGACTCGTCCATGGTGACGCCGGCATCGGGTCCGAGGACGCGGTGCTGCTGCGTCGTGGGTACCCCGAGCCGCAGCAGCCCCGCCTCGTCGTTCTGGGTGTCGTTCCGCTGCGGGTCACCGACGGGCAGGAAGCGCTCGTCGCCCCACCACAGGTGCAGCCCGGTCGCCGGCAGGGGCCGCTGGACGGCCGCGGCAACGGTGGCGGCGACGACCGCCGACCCCATCGACCCGCCGGTGAGCACGACGTGCGCGACGCCGCGCCTGCCGATCGCGGCCTCGACCGCGCCGGCGAGGCGCTCGGCGACGGTGGCGGCGAGCGCGTCCCTGTCGCGTCGGACGACGAGCTCTGCCTCAGCCATCGCGCTTCTCCTCGAGCTTGCGGGCGGCCGCGTCGTGGACGGCCGCGTCGTCGGCGTCCGCGGGCGGCGTGCGTGCCTCGACCATGACGCTCGAGCCGCGCGCCGAGCTCTCGCGCTCGAGTCGGTCCGCGACCTTGCGGGCGTGCTCCGTCGAGGGGGCGACCCCGGCCGCGACCGCCTCGCTGGCCGTCGTCGAGCGGGTCCGGCGGACGATGGGCATGCCCCGCACCAGCGCGTCCTCGTACACCTCGTCGGGGTCGAGTCGGCGCAGCTCGTCCGCAAGGCACTCGGCGTCGCTGCGGTGGGGGAGGGCGATCTTCCGGTCGGGCTGGCCGTCCTGGATGAGCGTTGCGGTGTCTCCCTCGGGTCGGACCAGATCGATGGTCCCGACCGACCGGGCCAGGCGGACGCTGACGATCCCCGAGCCCTGGACCGACCGGGCGAGGCGCACGGGGCACCTGAGGGAGTGAGCGAGCCAGGCCGCGAGGAGCTGCGCCGACGGCGAGTCCCCGGCGCCGACCACCGTCGCTTCCGTCACGGGCGAGAACGGGGCTTGATCCAGCGCCGCGGCGAGCAGCCCGCGCCACAGCGTCACCCGGGTCCACGCGAGATCGGTGTCGCCGTCGACGTACGTCTCGGCCCGCTTCGACAGCTCCGTGCGGACGTTGCGCGCCTGGGAGGCGTCGGTGATCCGACGCTGGGCGAGGGACCCGATGGGGTCGTTCGCGACGTCTGCGGGCGCGGTGCGGGGCCACCAGGCGACGATGGGGGAGTCGGGCAGCACGAGCGGGAGCGCGACGCTGCGGCCCTGGGCGCTCAGGCGGCCGTAGAGGCGCATGACGACGACCTCGCTCGCCCCGGCGTCCCCGCCCACCCGGATCTGGGCGTCGAGCCGCGCACGGCCGCGCTTGTTGCCGCCGGCGACGACGACGATCCGGCACGGGTGCTGACGGCTGGCGGTGTTCGCGACCTCGATGGCCTCGTCGACGTGCTCGTCGTCGACGACGATGACGAGGGTGAGGACGCGGCCCAGGGCCATCGCGCCGACATCGGCACGCATCCGGACGAGGCGCTTGCTCACCTCCCCGGTGGTCGTGCTCGGCAGGTCGATGATCACGGCATCCTCCACGTGCGGCCGTCACGGGCCATCATCTCGTCGGCCTCCTCGGGCCCCCACCCGCCGGCCGGGTACTGCGGCAGCCGGCTCTTCTGCCGCGCCCAGTGCTCCTCGATGGGGTCGAGGATCGCCCAGGAGAGCTCGACCTCCTCGTGGCGGGGGAAGAGCGGGGGGTCGCCCAGGAGGACGTCGAGGATGAGCCGCTCGTAGGCCTCCGGACTCGACTCCGTGAACGCCCGGCCGTACCCGAAGTCCATCGTCACGTCGCGGACCTCCATCTGGGCACCGGGCACCTTCGCTCCGAAGCGCATCGTCACGCCCTCGTCCGGCTGCACCCGGATGACGATCGCGTTCTGACCGAGCTCCTCGGTCTCGGTGTCCGAGAACGGGAGGTGCGGCGCCGTCTTGAAGACGACCGCGATCTCGGTGACCCGCTTGGCCAGGCGCTTGCCCGTGCGGAGGTAGAAGGGCACGCCGGCCCACCGTCGGGTGTCGATCTCGAGCCGGACGGCGGCGAACGTCTCCGTGCTCGACTGCGGGTCCACCCCGCGCTCGTCGAGATAGCCGCCGACCTCCTCGCCACCCTGCCAGCCGGGTGCGTACTGCCCGCGCACGGTCGAGGACGCGAGGTCGTCGCCGACGCGGACGGAGGCCAGCACCTTCTCCTTCTCCGCCCGAAGGTGCTGGGCGTCGAACGAGATCGGCTCCTCCATCGCCGTGAGGGCCAGCAGCTGCAGCAGGTGGTTCTGGATGACGTCCCGCGCGGCGCCGATCCCGTCGTAGTACCCGGCGCGGCCGCTGATGCCGATGTCCTCGGCCATCGTGATCTGCACGTGGTCGATGTGGTGGTTGTTCCAGATCGGCTCGAACATCTGGTTCGCGAACCGGAGGGCCAGGAGGTTCTGCACCGTCTCCTTGCCCAGGTAGTGGTCGATCCGGAACACGGAGTCGGGGGGGAAGACGCTCTCGACGATCGCGTTGAGCTCGCGGGCGCTCTGCAGGTCGTGCCCGAACGGCTTCTCGATGACGACCCGGCGCCACGCGTCGCCCTCGGCGTGCGTCAGACCGCAGCGCTCGAGCTGCTGGCACACGGTCGAGAAGAAGGCCGGCGGGATCGAGAGGTAGAAGGCGTGGTTGCCCCCGGTGCCGCGCTCCTGGTCGAGCTCGCGCACCGTCTCGGCGAGGAGGTCGAAGGCGGCGTCGTCGTCGAAGGTGCCGGGCACGAACCGGATGCCCTCGGCGAGGGCGCGCCACACGTCCTCCCGGAAGGGTGTCCGGGCCCGCTGCCGGACGGCGTCGTGGACGATCTTCCCGAAGTCCTGGTCCTCCCAGTCCCGCCGGGCGAAACCGACGAGCGAGAAGCCGGGCGGGAGCAGCCCGCGGTTCGCGAGGTCGTAGATCGCCGGCATGAGCTTCTTCGTCGCGAGGTCGCCGGTCACACCGAAGAGCACGAGCGCGCACGGCCCGGCGATCTTCGGCAGCCGCTTGTCACGGTGGTCCCGCAGCGGGTTCCGACCGGCCGCGATCCGCGCCGGGGTCATCCCTGGGCCCGCAGCGCGTCCGCGATCCGCGCGACACCCTCGGGCGTCCTCGCGTGCAGCCGGAGGACCGGCCGCCCCGTCTCGTGGAGGACCGCGGCATCCCCACCGGCCTGCGCGGCGATGAACTGACCCAGCGTGAAGTCACGTCCGGGGACGGGCATGTCCTCGCGGGGGGTGTCGGTGATCTGGAGGTAGACGCCGGTCGCGGGTCCGCCCTTGTGGTACTGCCCCGTCGAGTGGAGGAAGCGTGGCCCCCACCCGAACGTCACGGGCCGACCGGTGCGCGCCGCGAGGGCCTCGTCGACACCGGCGAGCGGGGAGTCACCCTCGCGGTCGAGATAGGCCATGACGGCGAGGTACCCGTGGTCGGTGTCCAGTCGCGTGAGGAGGGCGGCGAGCGCCTCCTCGACGGTCGCCGCGATCGACAGGCCCTCCTCGCCCGTCGTGCGGATCTCGACGTCCCCGTCGACCGACTGGGGGACGTCGACGTCCGACGACCCGCCGTCGAGGAGGTCGCGCGCGGCCTGCTTCGCGCTCTCGACGTCGGGCTGGTCGAAGGGATTGATCTCCAAGATCCGACCGGCGACAGCGGTGGCGACCTCCCACAAGAGGAGCTGGGCGCCGAGGCTGCCGCCGACGGCAACGACGGACGACGACCCGTCCGTGACCGTCGGCTCGTCCTCGGGGTCGACGAGGCGGACCAGCGTGACGTCGTCGGGCTGCTCCCGTCCCTCGGTCTGGTCGACGGACTCGAGGACGACCGGGAGGATCCCGGTGCCGTCCTTGCCCGTCGACTCGGCGATGAGCTGCTCGGCCCAGTCCGCGAAACCGACGACGTGCGTGCCCGCGGGAGCGAGCACGAGCTTGTCCCTCAGCGGGTCGGTGCCGGCCATCGCAGCGCCCAGGCGCAGACCCGGGTTGCCCTCGTCGTCCTCGGCGAGGACGTCGACGACGGCCTCGGCGTCGTCGAGGAGCGCCTCGATGTCGACGCCGGCGAGCGCGCTCGGGACGAGCCCGAAGGCCGTGAGCGCCGAGTAGCGGCCGCCGACGCTCGGGTCGGCGTTGACGACCCGCAGCCCCCGTCCGCGGGCGTCCTCGTCGAGCGGCGACCCCGGGTCGGTGACGACGACGAGGTGGTCGCGGACCTCGAGCCCGGCGTCGGCGAACGCCTGCTCGAAGATGCGTCGCTGGCTGTCGGTCTCCACCGTCGACCCGGACTTGCTCGAGACGACGACGACGGTGCGCTCGAGGTCGGTCAGGGCCCGCCGGACCTGGTCCGGGTGCGAGGAGTCGAGGACGACGAGCGGGACGCCTGCGGTCGCGCAGATGACCTCGGGCGCGAGCGACGAGCCCCCCATGCCGCACAGGACGACCCGGTCGACGCCGCGGTCCGTCAGCTCGTCCCGCAGGGCTGCGAGCTCCCCGACGAGCGGACGCGACGACCGCGGCAGGCCCAGCCAGCCCAGCCGCTTGCTCGCCTCGGGCTCGGCCGCAGGGCCCCAGAGGGTGGCATCGGTGTCGAACAGCCGGCTGGCGAACCGCTCGTGCACGAGGTCCGGCACGTGCCGGCGGACCGCCTCGGCGGCCGGTCCCGTGGCGGTCACGTCGACGCTGGTCATCCCTTCACCTTCCTCATCTCCGCGCGGACGCCCTCGAGCAGCTCGCCCCAGGCGTCCTCGAACTTCGCGACGCCCTCGCGCTCGAGCTGTGCGGTGACCTCGTCGTAGCCGACGCCGAGACGCTCGATCGCGTCGAGGACGCGCGTCGACTCCTCGTACGTGCCCGAGATCGTGTCGCCGTCCACCTCGCCGTGGTCGGTGACGGCCAGCAGCGTCTTCTCCGGCATCGTGTTGACGGTGCCGGGGGCGACGAGCTCGGTGACGTACATCGTGTCCGGGTAGTCCGGGTTCTTCACGCCGGTCGAGGCCCACAGCGGCCGCTGCGGGCGGGCTCCGGCGTCGGCGAGGTTCGCCCACCGCGGCGTCGAGAAGACCTCCTCGTAGGCCTCGTAGGCGAGCCGGGCGTTCGCCAGGCCCGCCTTGCCGCGCAGCGCCAAGGCCTCGTCCGTGCCGATCGCCTCGAGGCGCGAGTCGATCTCGGTGTCGACGCGCGAGACGAAGAACGACGCGACCGAGTGGATGGTGGACAGGTCGTGCCCGGCGGTGCGGGCGCGCTCGAGGCCCTGGAGGAAGGCGTTCATGACCTCGCGGTACCGCTCGAGCGAGAAGATGAGCGTGACGTTGACACTGATCCCCGCCGCGAGGGTCTCCGTGATCGCGGGCAGGCCCTCGACCGTCGCCGGGATCTTCACGAGGAGGTTCGGGCGGTCGATCGCCTCCCAGAGCTCCTTCGCCTGGGCGATCGTGCCCTCGGTGTCGTGGGCGAGGCGGGGGTCCACCTCGATGGACACCCGTCCGTCGACCCCTTCGCTGCGGTCGTGGACGGGCATGAGGACGTCGCAGGCGTTGCGGACGTCCTCCGTCGTCATCGCCGTGACGGCGGCGTCGACGTCGGCCCCACCCCGGACGAGCTCGGTGAGCTGGTCGGTGTAGGCCTCACCCTCGGCGAGCGCCGCTTGGAAGATCGACGGGTTCGTCGTCACCCCGACGACGCCGGTCTCCTCGACGGCCCGCGCGAGGTCGCCGCCGCTGATCCGCGTGCGGGAGAGGTCGTCGAGCCACACCGAGACGCCCGCGTCGGCGAGGGCGAGGACGGCCGAGCGGGTGCTGCCCGACCCCTTCGTTGCGGCCTTCGCCGCCTTCTTCGACGCCGCCTTCTTCGCGGTCTTCTTGCTCGACGCCTTCTCCGCGGTCGCCTTCTTGGCGGTCGCCTTCTCCGCGGTCTTCGAGGCCTTCTTGGTCGCCGTCGTCTTCTGCTCGGCGTCCGCGCTCGACTGCGTGGCCGATCCGACCGGTCCGGACTCGCCGCCGGCCATCTGCGACATCGGGACGTCCCCCGGCGCCGGGCGGTCGGTGCCGGTGTCGACGACCGACCGCGGGGCCGTCGCGGTGACGCCCGGGACCGCGGCGCCAGCCTTCGCGACGGCCTTCAGCGAGTCGCGCGCCGCCTTGACGACGTCCTTGGGGGAGAAACCGAACTCACGGAACAGGGTCGCCGCGTCGGCGGAGGCGCCGAAGTGCTCGATGCTGACGCTCCGGCCGTGGTCGCCGACGATCTCGCGCCAGCCCTGGGCGACTCCGGCCTCGACGCTGACCCGCGCCCGGACCTCGGGCGGCAGGACCTCGTCCTGGTAACGCTTGGGCTGCTTCTCGAACCACTCGCGGCACGGCATCGACACCACGCGGGTCGGGGTGCCGGCCTTCTCGAGCGTCGCGCGCGCCTCGAGGGCGACGTGCACCTCGGAACCGGTGGCGATGAGGAGGACCTCCGGGGAACCGGTGCTCGCCTCGGCCAGGACGTAGGCGCCCTTGGCCACGCCCGAGGTGTCCGCGTACTCGGTCCGGTCGAGGATCGGCAGCCCCTGGCGGCTGAGGGCGAGGCCGGCGGTGGCACCGTTCTCGAGGATCTGGGCCCACGCCGCCGCGGTCTCGTTGGCGTCCGCCGGGCGCACGACGTCGAGCCCGGGCATCGCGCGCAGCGACGCCAGGTGCTCGATCGGCTGGTGGGTCGGCCCGTCCTCGCCGAGCCCGATGGAGTCGTGCGTCCAGACGTAGGTCACCGGCAGCTGCTGGATGGCGGCGAGTCGGACCGCGGGGCGCATGTAGTCGGAGAAGACGAGGAACGTGCCGCCGTAGGGCCGGGTCAGGCCGGACAGCGCGATCCCGTTGAGGATCATCCCCATCCCGTTCTCCCGGATGCCGAAGTGGAGGGTGCGGCCGTAGGGCCCGCCCTTCCAGGTCCGGGTCTGCTTCCCGGTCGGCACGAACGAGGGCTCGTCCGCCATCGTCGTGTTGTTGGACTCGGCGAGGTCCGCCGAGCCGCCCCACAGCTCCGGCATGACCGGCGCGAGGGCGCCCAGGACCTTCCCGGACGCGGCTCGGGTGGCGATGCCCTTCTCGTCCGGCTCGAAGGTCGGCAGCGCGTCACGCAGGCCGTCGGGCAGCTCGCCGGCGACGAGGCGGTCGAGGAGGGCCGATCGCTCGGGGTTCTTCTTCCGCCAGCGTCGCAGCGCCTTGTCCCAGTCGGCGTGGGCCTTCTTGCCGCGCTTGACGACCTTGCGGGTGTGGGCGAGGACGGCGCGGTCGACCTGGAAGTCCTTCGCCGGGTCGAAGCCCAGCAGCTCCTTCGTCGCAGCGATCTCCTCGGCCCCGAGAGCCGAGCCGTGCGACTTGCCGGTGTCCTGCTTCGTCGGTGCCGGCCAGGCGATGATCGTGCGCAGGACGATGAGCGTGGGCTTGGTCCGGGTACGGCGGGACTTCTCGCACGCGGCCAGGAGCGCGTCGATGTTCTCAACGTAGTCGTGGCCGCCCTTGCCGTCTGCGGCGTCGGCGCGCCAGTCGACGGTGATGACCTGCCAGCCGTACGCCTCGTAGCGCAGGGCGACGTCCTCCGAGAAGGAGATGTCGGTGTCGTCCTCGATGGAGATCTGGTTCTGGTCGTAGATGACCGTGAGGTTGCCCAGCTGCTGGTGGCCGGCGAACGACGAGGCCTCCGCCGAGACGCCTTCCTGGAGGTCGCCGTCGGAGGCGATGACCCACACGTGGTGGTCGAACGGGCTCTCGCCCGGCTTGGCGTCAGGGTCGAGGAGGCCGCGCTCCCGGCGCTGCGCGGCGGCCATGCCGACGGCGGACGCGAGGCCGGAGCCGAGCGGGCCGGTCGTGATCTCGACGCCGGGGGTGTGGTTGACCTCGGGGTGGCCGGGGGTGAGGCTGCCCCACGTCCGGAGGGCCTTGAGGTCGTCGAGCTCGAGGCCGTAGCCGGACAGGAAGAGCTGGACGTACTGCGTGAGGCTCGAGTGGCCGCAGGAGAGGACGAACCGGTCACGGCCGAGCCACGTGGGGTCGCTCGGGTCGTGCCGCATGACGTTCTGGTAGAGCAGGTACGCGGCGGGCGACAGGCTCATCGCCGTGCCGGGGTGCCCGTTGCCGACCTTCTGGACCGCGTCGGCGGCCAGGAGCCGCCCGGTGTCGACGGCGCGGACGTCGAGGTCGGACCACTTCGCGCGGCGGGCGACGGGCGGACGGAGGTCGGAGGACCGCTTCCGCGCGCTCGACCGGGACGTTCGGGAGGTGGTGCGGGAGCTCGCCACGAGGGACCTTTCGTCGGGCGCCGCCCGCGGAGCGAACGGCACGCTTGCGTCCCGGCCAGCCTAGACCGCGAGGTGACCTGCGTCGCAAGGGTCGTCAGGGGTGGTGGCCGCGGTCGTCGTCGTGGCGATGGGCGATACGATGGATGGCCATGGGCGATTCCCTCGCCCGCCCGCGCGCTTCCCCGAGGACCTCGTGACCGCAGTCGACACGCCACCGACAGTCTCGGGCCCGGTGACCCCCCGCGGCTGGCGTCGGACCGTCGCGAACTACGTGTCGCTGACGAAGCCGCGGATCATCGAGCTGCTTCTCGTGACGACCGTGCCCGTGATGTTCCTCGCGGCTCGGGGCGTGCCCGACCTCTGGCTCGTCGTCGCGACGCTCGTCGGCGGGACGTTGAGCGCGGGAGCGGCCAACACGTTCAACTGCGTCTACGACCGTGACATCGACGCGGTGATGGACCGGACGCGCAACCGTCCGATGGCGACCGGCGAGATCTCCCCGACGGCCGGGGTGGTCTTCGGCGCGGTGCTCACGGTGCTGTCGACCGTGTGGCTGGCCGTGCTCGTCAACGCGCTGTCGGCGGCACTGTCTCTCGCCGCGATCGTCATGTACGCCGTCGGCTACACGATCGTGCTCAAGCGCCGGACGAGCCAGAACATCGTCTGGGGAGGCGCAGCCGGGTGCATGCCCGTCCTCATCGGGTGGTCGGCCGTGACCGGGACCGTCGGATGGCCGGCCCTCGTG
The DNA here is from genome assembly GCF_900289115.1 of Janibacter massiliensis. GTDB lineage: Bacteria > Actinomycetota > Actinomycetes > Actinomycetales > Dermatophilaceae > Janibacter_A > Janibacter_A massiliensis. Next base: position 1,825,296 of record NZ_LT985196.1, read on the forward strand.
CTCTTCCTCGTCATCTTCTTCTGGACGCCGCCGCACTACTGGCCGCTGTCGATGCGGTTCACCGACGACTACGCCCGCGCCGGGGTGCCGATGCTCCCGGTCGTGCAGGAGCGGGGGAACGTCGCGACGAAGATCGTCGTCTACTCGTGGGTCATGGTCGCCACGACGCTGGCACTCGTGCCGGTGGCGTCGATGGGGTGGTTCTACACCGCCGCGGCCGTGGTGGCGGGCGGCTTGTTCCTCGCGGAGGCCCACCGCCTCAAGGCCGCCGCCGACCGCGGGGAGCCGCAGGCGGTCCTCCGCCCGATGCGCCTGTTCCACTACTCGATCACCTACGTGACGATCGTCTTCCTCGCCATCGCGATCGATCCGCTGCTGCACCCTTCCTCCTATACCCCTCTTGCGCCGCCGCCGAATAGAAGGGTGTAGTACTCGCGTGTAGCCGCGTCC
>NZ_LT985196.1:1825751-1953489 GCF_900289115.1 Janibacter massiliensis
CCCCGCCCGGCCCCGCCTGCCCCCTCCAGCGCTTCTTCGCAATTGCGCGCGCAAGTGACATCTGCGCTCCAAACATCACGCGCGCCTGCGCCATGTGACGCGCGGATCTCGCGAGCTCGCGAGGAGGTCCGTCGTCGGGATGTCGACCGTCGCAGGCGTCCCCACCCGCGGGCTGGGCTGGGCGACGCCGTCGTGATCAGGGGTGCGGGACTCTGCGCTTGCCGAGGCATGCCGAGGGGGAGTGCAGCTCGCCGCCTATCGCGGGCTCGATGGCCAACGCGTCGATCTGCGCGCTGAACGGGGCATCTGCGCGCGATATATCGCGCGCAGATGGCAATTGCGCGCGCAATTGCAGGGCAAGCAGGGGGTGGTCAGGCGGAGGGTGCGCCGCGGAGGGACATGGTTCCCATGGTGAGAGCGACGACGAGGAGGGCGGCGCCGAGCATGTGGGCGACGACGAGCGCCTCCGGGAGCTTCGTCATGTACTGGACGTAGCCGAGGAGGCCCTGGGCCAGCGTCACGACCAGCACGAGCAGCCAGCCCCGCTTCGGCCGCTCGTCGGCGGCGACGAGATGCGTCGCGAGCACCATGGCGATGACCAGCCCGGTGAAGAGCATCACCGCGTCGGCGTGGAGCCACGAGATCGTCCGCGGGTCGAAGCCGAACCGGGCGGGCGTGTCCGCGTCGCCGGAGTGCGGCCCCGAGCCGGTGACGACCGTGCCGAGGACGAGGACGAGGGCACCGACGGCGCAGGCGAGCGCCGCGGCCCGCCGGACCAGCGGCGGGGCGAGCGGCGCGAGCTCACCCGCGGGTTCGGTGGCACGGCGCCAGAGGTAGGTGGACACCGCGACGAGGACCGCCGATACGAGGAAGTGGGTGGCGACCGTCGCCGGGTGCAGCCCGAAGAGCACCGTCAGACCCCCGAGCACCGCCTGGACGACGACCCCCACGAGGACGGCCCACGCGGCCGGTGCGACGTGCCGCCGCCGATCGGTGGCCCGGTAGGCAGCCACCACGGCGAGCAGTGCCACGACACCGAGCACCCCCGTCAGGGTCCGGTTCCCGAACTCGATGTACTTGTGGAACCCCTCGGCCTGCTCGTAGGTCGGGGTGTACGACCCGGGCACGCACTGCGGCCACGTGGGGCAGCCCAGGCCGCTGCCGGTGACCCGGACCAGACCACCGGTCACGATGATCCCGAGCTGCGCGACGAGGTTCGCCAAGAACACCCAGGCAGCCCAGCGGCGGGCGTGCCCAGCCGCAGGCGCGGTCGATGCGGGAGGTGCAGCAGCGGGTCCGGTCACCCGTCGAGGGTAGGGCCGGGGCCCGACCGGCGACCGGCCGGGGGAGCCCCTCAATCCGGCCGGCACGGATCACGGCGACGAGCGCCGCGATGGAGGCCAGCGCCACGATGACCGTCGCGACGACCCGGACGGCCGCGCCACGGTCCACCCCTGGCGCGAGCGCCCAGAGCAGCGCCGCCAGCGCGAGGACGGCGAACGCGACGATGACGATCCGGGCCTGGTCCCCGGCCTCGACGTGGGTGCGCAGGGCCGGGCTGCCCTTCCCGATGGCGGTCACCCGCCGCGCGAGCTCCTCCCCGCTGCCCGCGGCCACGAAGGCGCTGACCGCCGAACCGAGGACGAGCGCCACTGCGGGCCAGCGCAGCGCAAGCCGCCACCCCGGCCGGGCGAGGTAGGCCCACACCGCAAGGACCGCCAACGGGGTGAGCACCACGACCGCGTGGACGACGAGGACGTGGGTGGGAGGCCACCGACGGAGTCGAACGGGTTGGTCGCAAGGAGCACGGATCAGTCCCTCCAGTCGAAGGTTCGGGTGACGACGGCGGTGGCCACGGCCGCCCACATGATCAGTGCACAGACCTGAAGAATGGCTGTGGCGCCCTCGACGGATGCCGAGCGCAGCGCTCCGGCGAGTGCACCGGGGGGCAGCAGGGAGACGACGGACGCCGTAAGCCCCGCCGGCGGCGCGACGACACCTCCGAAACCCAGGACGAGGACCCAGATGAGGTTCGCGAGGGCGAGCACGGCCTCGGCACGGAATGCGCCCGCGAGGACGAGGGCCAGCGCGACGCAGACCCAGGCGCCGAGGGCCAGCAGCGGAACGAGCTCGAGCCAGAGCAGGGCGTGAGGCCGCCAGCCCAGGCCCAGCGCGAGCCCGCCCAGGGCGACGACCTGCACGGCCAGGACGACGAGGACAGCCATCGCCTTGCCCGCGAGGAGCCCCCCGCTCCCGAGCGGGGTCGTCCCGAGCTGCCGCAGCACCCCGTACCGGCGGTCGAACCCGGTCTGGATCGCCTGTGCGGTGAAGGCACTAGAGACGACGGCGAGGGCGAGCACGCCGGGGGCGACGACGTCGATCCGGGGGTGCGGTCCCAGGTCGGGCCACGGGGCCCGGGTGAGGCCGACGAGGGCCAGCGCCGGCAGGACGAGCGCGACGAGGAGCTGCTCGCCGTTGCGGAGCATGATCCCCGCCTCGAATCGGGCCTCTGCCAGGGCGCGGCGGACGCCGCTCGCGGCGGACGGTCGGTCCGGGGCGCCCTCGGCGGATCCGGTCATCGTCTGGCCGTCCTCGTCGTCTCGAAGAAGGCGGCCTCGAGATCGCCGTCCGGTGCGAGCTGCCCGACCGTCCCGTCGGCGACGACTCGCCCGGCCGCCATGATGATGACGCGGTCGGCCAGACGGGCGGCCTCCTCGAACGAGTGCGTCGTGACCACGGCGGCGCAGCCCCGGTCGGCCGCGGCGCGGACGAGGTCCCACACGTCCCGGCGGGCGTAGGGATCGAGCCCGGCGGACGGCTCGTCGAGGAAGGCGACCTCCGGGTCGGCGACGAGGGCTGCCGCGAGGGCGACGCGCTGGCGCTGACCGCCGCTGAGCCGTCGGATGCTCGTGCCGGCGAAACCGCCGATCCCCAGCCGCTCGACGAGCTCGTCGACGCGCGTGCGGCCCGCGTGGAGGGAAGCGATGTGCCGCAGCAGGACGATGGGCCGGACCGACTGGGGGAGACCGCCGTCCTGGAGCATGACGCCCACCCGCGCACGATGGTCGGCGTCGGCGCGCCACGGGTCGGCCCCGAGCACGCGCACGCGGCCCCCGTCAGGGCGCTGGAGGCCTTCGAGGCACTCGATCGTCGTCGTCTTGCCAGCGCCGTTGGGTCCCAGGACGCAGGTGACCGCTCCCGCCTCGCAGGCGAAGGTGGCACCGTCGACGGCCGTCACCGGGCCGAAGCGGCGCACGAGCGAGTCGACCTCGACAGCGGGCACGCGGCGCAGTCTAGGGAGAGCGCGACCCCCTGCTGTCGGGGCGTCCAGCGGATTTTGGTAACGTTCCTGTTGTGTTTATGACGACTCCGGAGACGGCACGCACCGAGGGCGGCACCCGCGCGCGCGTCCTCGAGGTCGTGACCCGCTCCGGCCCGGTCACCGCCGTGGGGGTCGCCGAGGAGCTCGGCCTCACCCCGGCCGGGGTCCGTCGCCACCTCGAGGCGCTCGTCGCCGACGGCACGATCGAGGTCCGCGAGGAGCAGCACAGCGGGGGCCGCGGTCGGCCGGCGAAGGCGTTCGTCGTCAGCGACGAGGGCCACGGCGTCCTCCAGAGCGCGTACGACGACATCGCCGTCGACGCCGTCCGCTTCATCGCCGAGCTCGGCGGCTCCGACGCGGTCGCGCGGTTCGCGCGCGAGCGCACGGCGCGGCTCGAGGCGCGGTACGCCCGGGAGCTCGCCGACGTCGGGGACGACCCGCAGGAGCGCACCCAGGCCCTCGTCGGCGCGCTGCGCCGGGACGGCTTCGCCGCGTCGACCCGCCCCGTGGGCGACCACCCCGGGGCCGGGCTCCAGCTGTGCCAGGGCCACTGCCCCGTCCACGAGGTCGCGGGGGAGTTCCCCGTCCTCTGCGACGCCGAGACCGAGACCTTCTCCCGGCTCATCGGCGTCCACGTCCAGCGCCTGGCGACCCTCGCCCACGGCGACCACGTCTGCACGACCCACGTCCCGGCCACCGCGTCCGGGACGACCCGCACGTCCAGCACCACATCCCCCACGGAAGGGCGGACCCGATGACCACCGAAGCCACCCCCTCGATCGAGGAGCTCAACCCGGGGCTGAAGGACCTCGGCCGGTACGAGTACGGCTGGCACGACGCCGACAACGCCGGTGCGTCCGCCCAGCGCGGGCTGTCCCCGGCGGTCGTCGAGGACATCAGCGTCCGAAAGTCCGAGCCGGAGTGGATGCGCACCCTGCGGCTGAAGTCGCTCACGCTCTTCGACAAGAAGCCGATGCCGAGCTGGGGCAGCGACCTCACGGGTATCGACTTCCAGAACATCAAGTACTTCGTCCGCTCGACGGAGAAGCAGGCGACCTCCTGGGACGAGCTGCCCGAGGACATCAAGAACACGTACGACAAGCTCGGCATCCCCGAGGCCGAGAAGCAGCGGCTCATCGCCGGCGTCGCCGCCCAGTACGAGTCTGAGGTCGTCTACCACCAGATCCGCGAGGACCTGGAGGAGAAGGGCGTCATCTTCGTCGACACCGACACCGGTCTGCGCGAGCACGAGGACCTCTTCCGCGAGTACTTCGGCACCGTCATCCCCGCCGGGGACAACAAGTTCGCCGCGCTCAACACCGCGGTCTGGTCCGGCGGGTCGTTCATCTACGTGCCCCCGGGCGTCCACGTCGACATCCCGCTGCAGGCCTACTTCCGGATCAACACCGAGAACATGGGCCAGTTCGAGCGGACGCTCATCATCGCCGACGAGGGCAGCTACGTGCACTACGTCGAGGGCTGCACCGCGCCGATCTACAAGACCGACAGCCTCCACAGCGCCGTCGTCGAGATCGTCGTCAAGAAGGGTGCCCGCGTCCGGTACACGACGATCCAGAACTGGTCGAACAACGTGTACAACCTCGTGACGAAGCGCGCGACGTGCGAGGCCGGCGCGACGATGGAGTGGGTCGACGGGAACATCGGGTCGAAGGTGACGATGAAGTACCCGGCCGTCTTCCTCATGGGTGAGCACGCCCGGGGCGAGACGCTGTCGATCGCGTTCGCCGGCGAGGGCCAGCACCAGGACGCCGGCGCGAAGATGGTCCACGCGGCGCCGAACACGAGCAGCTCGATCGTCAGCAAGTCCGTCGCGCGCGGGGGCGGCCGGACGTCCTACCGGGGCCTCGTCCAGGTGCTCGAGGGTGCGGAGAACAGCAAGAGCTCGGTCGTGTGCGATGCGCTGCTCGTCGACACGATCAGCCGCTCGGACACCTACCCCTACGTCGACGTCCGCGAGGACGACGTCCAGATGGGCCACGAGGCGACCGTCTCGAAGGTGTCGGACGACCAGCTCTTCTACCTCATGTCCCGCGGGCTGTCCGAGGAGGAGGCGATGGCGATGGTCGTGCGCGGCTTCGTCGAGCCGATCGCCCGGGAGCTGCCGATGGAGTACGCCCTCGAGCTCAACCGCCTCATCGAGCTCCAGATGGAAGGGTCGGTGGGCTGATGGGCCTCATCACGGACGACACGGCGCAGCTCGCCCGCCCCGACGCCGCCGACCCGGTGACCCCGGGCCACGACGGCTCGGGCTGCGCGGCGGCCAAGCCGGACCAGTCCCGCTCCGAGCGCACGCGCTCCTTCGACCCGGCCGACTTCCCTCGGCCGACCGGTCGCGAGGAGGAGTGGCGCTTCACCCCGGTCGACCGTCTCGGGGCGTTCTTCCGCGACGAGACCACCGGCGCGTCGCTCGAGGTCGGCACCGACATCCCCGAGGGCGTGACGGCCTCGACCATCTCCGTGCAGGAGTGGCGCGCGCTCGGCGTGCCCGCGCCCGCGGACCGGGCCGCGGCAGTGGCTGCGGCCCGCAGCGGCGGGGTCACCGTCGTCGACATCCCGCGCGAGACGACGCTCGCGCAGCCGGTGCGGCTCACGCTCGGGGGCGAGGGCGACACCCTCGTGCACGGCCACCTCATGGTTCGCGCCGGCCGTTTCTCCCGGAGCACCGTCGTCCTGGAGCACACCGGGTCCGCCGACCATGCGGAGGTCGTGACGATCCTCGCCGAGGACGGCGCCGACCTCACGGTGGTCACGACGCAGGAGTGGGCCGACGGGACCCTTCACGTGGGTCAGCACGACGTCGTCGTCGGTCGTGACGCGCGCGTCCGGCACGTCGCGGTCAGCCTCGGCGGGAGCCTGGTCCGGCTCGACGTGAACGCCACGTACGCCGGCCCGGGCGGATCCTTCGAGGGGCTCGGGGTCTACCTCGCCGACGACGGCCAGCACCTCGAGCACCGGCTCTTCGTCGACCACGAGGCGCCGCGCTGCCAGAGCAACGTGGAGTACAAGGGCGCCCTCCTCGGCGAGACCGCCCACACGGTGTGGATCGGGGACGTCCTCATCCGCGCCGCGGCCGAGGGCACCGAGACGTACGAGATCAACCGCAACCTCGTCCTCACCGACGGTGCGCGCGCTGACTCCGTCCCCAACCTCGAGATCGAGACGGGCGAGATCGCCGGCGCCGGGCACGCCTCGGCGACCGGCCGGTTCGACGACGAGCAGCTGTTCTACCTCCAGGCTCGGGGGATCCCCGCGGACGAGGCCCGACGCCTGGTGCTCCGGGGCTTCTTCGCCGCGATCGTCGACCGCATCGGCATCGACGAGATCGAGGAGCGCCTCATGGGAGCGATCGACGCCGAGCTCGGCCACGTCGCCCCCGCCGGGACCAACGAGGAGGACGACGCGTGATCGGCACCTACGTGTGCGACCTCGACGAGCTCCCGGAGGTCGGTGCCGCCAAGGCGGACGTCGACGGCCGGATCGTGTCGATCGTGCGGACCGAGGACGGCGAGGTGCACGCCATCGACGACACGTGCACGCACGCGAACGTCTCCCTCTCCGAGGGTGAGGTCGAGGGCTGCCTCATCGAGTGCTGGCTGCACGCCTCCCGGTTCGACCTGCGCACCGGCCAGCCGCAGAACCTCCCGGCGACCCAGCCCGTCGCCGTCCACACCGTGACCGTCGAGGACGGGCGCGTGCACGTCGCCCTCGCCGGAACCGACCAGACCACCCAAGGAGCATGACCATGGCAACGCTCGAGATTCGCGACCTGCACGTGAGCGTCGACACCGAGGACGGGCCCAAGGAGATCCTCAAGGGCGTCGACCTGACGATCCGGTCGGGTGAGACCCACGCGATCATGGGTCCGAACGGGTCCGGCAAGTCGACCCTCGCCTACTCGATCGCGGGTCACCCGAAGTACACGGTGACGAGCGGCAGCGTCACGCTCGACGGCGAGGACGTCCTCGCGATGAGCGTCGATGAGCGCGCCCGCGCGGGCCTCTTCCTCGCGATGCAGTACCCCGTCGAGGTCCCCGGCGTCACGGTGAGCAACTTCCTCCGCACGGCGAAGACCGCCGTCGACGGTCAGGCTCCGAAGCTGCGGACCTGGGTCAAGGAGGTCCGCGGCGCGATGGACGGCCTGCGGATGGACCCGGCGTTCGCCGAGCGCAACGTCAACGAGGGGTTCTCCGGCGGGGAGAAGAAGCGGCACGAGATCCTCCAGCTCGAGCTCCTCAAGCCGAAGTTCGCCGTGCTCGACGAGACGGACTCCGGCCTCGACGTCGACGCGCTGCGGGTCGTCTCGGAGGGCGTCAACCGCGCGAAGGCCACGACCGACGCGGGCGTCCTTCTCATCACGCACTACACGCGCATCCTCACGTACATCCGTCCGGACTTCGTCCACGTCTTCGTCGACGGGCGGATCGCCGAGGAGGGTGGCCCCGAGCTGGCCGACCGGCTCGAGGCCGAGGGCTACGACCGCTTCGTCGCGACCGGGGCCTGATGACGGCCACCCCCTTCACGGACGCCGAGCTCGAGGCCATCCGCGCCCAGTTCCCCATCTTGGGGCGGACCGTCCGGGACGGCGCGCCGCTGGTCTACCTCGACTCCGGGGCGACCTCGCACAAGCCGACCCGGGTGCTCGACGCCGAGCGGGCGTTCTACGAGCGCCTGAACTCGGCGCCGCACCGCGGCGCGCACGCGCTCTCCGAGGAGGCGACGGAGGCGTACGAGCAGGCCCGGGCCACGATCGCCGCCTTCATCGGCGCGACACCGGACGAGATCGTGTTCACGAAGAACGCCACCGAGTCGCTCAACCTCGTCGCGAACGCCTTCGCCGTCTCGCCCCACCCGGCCATCGAGGGAAGCGAGCGGTTCGCCCTGAGCCCCGGCGACGAGGTGGTCGTTACCGAGGCCGAGCACCACGCGAACCTCGTGCCGTGGCAGGAGCTGTGCCGGCGCACGGGGGCGACGCTGCGGTGGTTCGGTCTCGACGACGAGGGTCGGATCGACCTGTCGGCCGTCGACGAGCTCGTCACGGACCGTACGAAGGTCGTCGCCTTCACCCACGTGAGCAACGTCCTCGGGACGCTCAGCCCCGTCGCGGCGCTGCGGGACGCCGCCCGGTCGGTCGGCGCGCTCGTCGTCCTCGACGCGTGCCAGTCCGTACCGCACCTGCCGGTCGACGTACGCGAGCTCGACGTCGACGTCCTGGCGTTCTCCGGGCACAAGATGCTCGGGCCGACGGGGATCGGCGTTCTCTGGGGGCGGCCGGACCTGCTCGCCGCGATGCCGCCGTTCATCACCGGCGGCTCGATGATCGAGACCGTCCGCGTGGAGGGCTCGACGTACGCACCGCCGCCGCAGCGCTTCGAGGCGGGCGTGCCCATGACCGCGCAGGCGGTCGGGCTCGCCGCCGCGTGCGACTGGCTCACCGCGATCGGGATGGACCGGGTCCACGCCCACGAGCAGGCCCTCACCGAGCGGCTCCTCGCCGGTCTCGCCGAGCGCCCGTGGGTGCGGGTCGTCGGACCGACGGACCTGCGGGAGCGGGGCGGGGCCGTCGCCTTCGTCGTCGACGGGGTGCACGCCCACGACGTCGGGCAGGTCCTCGACCACGCCGGGGTCGCCGTGCGTGTCGGGCACCACTGCGCGTGGCCGCTGCACCGCCGGTTCGGGGTCGCCGCGAGCACGAGGGCGAGCCTGGCGGTCTACACGACGCCGGGGGAGATCGACGCCTTCCTCGAGGCGCTCGACCGCGTCCCCGCCGTCTTCGGACTCGACACCGACGGGAGCGAAGCCTGATGGACCTCTACCAAGAGCTCATCCTCGATCACAGCAAGCACCCCCGGCACGCCGGGCTCCGGGAGCCCTTCGAGGCCGAGGTGCACCACGTGAACCCGACGTGCGGGGACGAGGTGACCCTCCGCGTCCACGTCGAGGGCGAGGGCGAGGACGCCCGGGTCGCCGACATCTCCTACGACGCCCTCGGGTGCTCGATCTCCATGGCCTCGACGTCGATGCTCGCCGAGGAGGTCACCGGCCTCACCCTCGCGGAGGCCGCGCCGGTGCACGCCGCGATGCGGGCGATGCTCACGTCCAAGGGGGAGGACCCCGGCGACGAGGAGGTCGTCGGCGACGGGGTAGCCCTGGCTGGTGTCGCGAAGTACCCCGCGCGGGTCAAGTGCGCGCTCCTGGGCTGGATGGCCTTCAGCGACGCGCTCCACCGCAGCGGCCACACGCTGCCGAACGAGGAGGACCAGGCATGAGCGAGACCCCCACCCCCACCCCGGCCAACGTCGCCGACGTCGAGGAGGCGCTGCGCGACGTCGTCGACCCCGAGCTGGGCATCAACGTCGTCGACCTCGGTCTCGTCTACGGGGTGACCGTCGACCCGGCCAACCACGCGATCGTCGACATGACCCTCACCTCGGCGGCGTGCCCGCTGACCGACGTGATCGAGGACCAGGCGGCCCAGGCGCTCGAGGGCCTCGTGGCCGGCCACCGGATCAACTGGGTGTGGATGCCGCCGTGGGGTCCGGACAAGATCACCGACGACGGTCGCGAGCAGCTGCGCGCGCTCGGCTTCAACCTCTGACGGTTGCCGCGGGCGCCCCTCGCTGGAAGGAACGTCGCATGAGGATCGAATCGGCGGCCGACGTCCTGCTCCGGCACGTGGCCGCGGGGACCTTCACCGGCGGCGTGCTCGCCGTGGGCCGGGGCCGGGACGAGCTCGACGTCGTCTCGCTCGGCCGCGCCGACCTCGAGGGTGCGCCGATGTCGACGGAGAGCATCTTCCGCATCCAGTCGATGACGAAGGCCGTCGTGGCCGCCGCGACCCTCCGCGCGGTGCAGGAGGGCGCGCTGTCGCTTGACGACCCGGTCGACCGCTGGCTCCCCGAACTGGCAGATCGGCCCGTGCTGCGCACCCCGACCTCGCCACTGGACGAGACGGTGCCCGCCGACGGTCCGATCCGGGTCCGCCACCTCCTCACGTGCACGAGCGGCATCGGTGTCGTCGACCCCCGCTCGCCGCTCGGCGAGGCGATGGAGCGGGACGGCACGGACGCCGGCCCGGCACCCAGCCCGCTCGGTGCCGACGAGTGGCTATCGCGCCTGGCCGCGCACCCGCTCGTCGGGCACCCCGGAGCGGTGTGGCGCTACCACCACTCGTTCGCGCTGCTCGGGATCCTCCTGGCCAGGCGGGCCGGCACGACGCTCGAGGACCATCTTCGGCGCGTCGTGCTCGACCCGCTCGGGATGCCGGACACCGGGTCCTGGGTGCCGGAGGACGAGCGACACCGGCTCGTCGGCGCGTACCGGCTCGAGGACGGCCGCCTCGTCGAGGTCGAGCCGGCGGCGGGCGGGCCGTACGCCGGGACGCCGCCGGTCGACGTGAGCCACGGGGAGCTCGTCTCCACCGCCTCGGACTACGCGGCCTTCCTCGCGATGCTCGTCGATGGACGGGCGGCGGACGGCTCGACGTACCTCTCGGACGGGCTGCGCGGGGAGATGGTGCGCGACCAGGTCGACCCCGTGCTGAAGACGCCGGGCAGCTTCGCGTGGTCGGACTCGTTCTGGGACGGGCTCGGATGGGGTTACGGCGGCGCGGTCGTGACCGAGGGCGAGCAGCGGGGCATGTTCTCGTGGTCCGGCGGCGCCGGGACCGACTTCGCGCTCCTGCCCGACGGCCGGTTCGTCGTCCAGCTCACCCAGACCGAGATGTGCCCGGCCGTCATGCCCGCCTTCGGCGAGGTGCTGGCCGCGGCGCTCGGCACCGGTGGCTGAGCGGCTCGTCGAGGTCGCCCCGGACCGGTTGACCGCCTGGCTCGACCGGTTCACGGCGAACAACCCCGGCCCCGACCCGGCCCAGCGCGTGGTCGCCGTCGACCGCTTCGACCACGACCCGCTCGCCCTGCTGCTGCTCCGCCGCGGCGGGTACGCGGTCGGGCTCGTGGCCGGTGGCTCGCTCGTCGCTCACAAGACCGGGACCCGGTACGTCCAGTCGCGGACGAAGGCCGGCGGGTGGTCCCAGCAGCGGTACGCCCGCCGGCGGGGGAACCAGGCCGATGAGCTGGTCGATGCTGCCGCGGGGCACCTGGCGAGGATCCTCACCGACCGCGCACCGGCGCAGGCACTCGTCATCGGAGGCGACCGCCAGCTCGTCGCCGACGCCCTCCGCGCACTGCCCGAGGTCGCCGGCCTCCCGCGCCGGGAGCTCTTCGACCTGCCCGACCCACGCCTCGACGTCCTCCGCACGGCGCTCGAGCGCGCCCGTGCCGTGCGCGTGACGATCGAGGAATGAGCGGCGAGCGCCCCGCCGGACCAGAGGTCCGACGGGGCGCTCGTGCAGCGGGTCGCCCTGGATCAGGGGTTCTCGACGTCCCGGACGGCGAAGGTGTCGCACTCGTTGATGCTCTGGGCGTTCATGCCGCGCATGAGCCACTTCTGGCGCGCCTGCGCCGACCCGTGGGTCCACGACTCGCGGTTGACGCGTCCGACCTGCGTCTCCTGGATCGTGTCGTCACCGACGGCCTTCGCTGCCGACAGCGCGTCCTGCACGTCCTGCTCGGTCACACCCTTGAGGAACGGCGTCCCGTTGCCGGAGTCGGTGCTCGACGCGTGCTGCGCCCACATGCCGGCGAGGCAGTCGGCCATGAGCTCGACGCGCACGGCTCCGGACTGCTCGCCCCTGGCGTCCTGCTGCGCACGCCCGAGCAGGTTGTAGAGGTGCTGGATGTGGTGGCCGTACTCGTGGGCGACGACGTACTCCTTGGCCAGCTGACCGTCGCTGGAGCCCATCCGCTCGAGCAGCCCGAAGAAGCTCGCGTCGACGTAGATCGTCTCGTCCGTGGGGCAGTAGAAGGGGCCGACCTGGTTGCTCGCCGTGCCGCAGGCGGACTGCGTCGCGCCCTCGTAGACGACGGTCTGCGCGGGCTCGAAGGCGCGGCGCTGGCCGGTATAGGCGGTCTCCCAGTACGTCTCGGCCGAGTAGGCGGTCGCGGCGACGAGGCAGCGGTCGTCCTCGTTCGCGTCCTTTCCGGTCTTGCAGTTCTCCTTCACCCAGCTCTGCGGGGCCTCCTGGTAGGACTGACCGCCCGCGCTGCCCCCGGTCGGGTCAGCTCCATTGGGGAACAGGAGATAGCCGACGATGGCGATGATGAGGCCGAGGATGCCGCCGCCGCCGGCGATCATCGGGCCGCGCCCGCCGCCTCCGCTGCTGACGTTCGAGGTGTCGATCTGGGCGTTCTCGTTGAAGCTCACGGTGGGCCTTCCGGGACGTGGGCGATCAGGCCCGCGGGCGTGCGGGCCATAGACTAACCCGGCCGCGTGCGCCCTCCCCCGATCGTTCGGGACCGCCTCGGCACCCCGAACCCCTCGTCGACCTGCAGGAGCACCGTGATCGTCGCCAGTGGGATCGAGCTGCGCGCGGGGTCCCGGATCCTCCTCGACGACGCGAGCTTCCGGGTCGCACCGGGTGACCGGGTCGGGCTCGTCGGGCGCAACGGCGCGGGGAAGACGACCCTGACGAAGGTGCTCGCCGGGCAGGGCCAGGCGGCCGCCGGCACGGTGACGACCTCGGGCGAGGTCGGTTACCTCCCGCAGGACCCCCGCACGGGCGACCTCACCGTCACCGCCCGGGAGCGGATCCTCTCCGCCCGGGGGCTCGACACCATCGTCCGCGACCGGCGCCTGGCCGAGCAGCGGATGGCCGCCGCGGACGACGCGATCCGGGAGAAGGCGATGCGCCGCTACGCCCGGCTCGAGGACGAGTTCGCCTCTGCCGGCGGGTACGCGGCCGAGTCCGAGGCCGCGTCCATCGCCTCGGCGCTCGGCATCGACGAGCAGCGGATGGACCAGGAGCTCGGGTCGCTCTCCGGCGGTCAGCGCCGCCGGGTCGAGCTCGCCCGGATCCTCTTCTCGGGCGCGGAGACCCTGCTGCTCGACGAGCCGACGAACCACCTCGACGCCGACTCGATCGCCTGGCTGCGCGACCACCTCAAGGGGTACTCCGGGGGTCTGGTCATCATCAGCCACGACGTCGACCTCCTCTCGGTCGTCGTCAACCGCGTCTTCCACCTCGACGCGAACCGGGGCGAGATCGACGTCTACAACATGGGGTGGAAGAACTACCTCACCCAGCGGGAGACCGACGAGCGGCGCCGCAAGCGGGAGAGCGCGAACGCCCAGAAGAAGGCCGGCGCCCTGCTCGAGCAGGCCGAGAAGATGCGCGCGAAGGCGACGAAGGCGACCGCCGCGCAGCAGATGATCCGGCGGGCCGAGAAGATGCTCGCCGGGCTCGAGGGCGAGCGGCAGACCGACAAGGTCGCCAAGCTGCGCTTCCCGACCCCCGCGCCCTGCGGCAAGACCCCGCTGCGGGCCTCGGGCCTCTCGCGCAGCTACGGCAGCCAGGAGATCTTCACCGACGTCGACCTCGCCATCGACCGGGGATCGCGCGTCGTCGTCCTCGGGCTCAACGGCGCGGGGAAGACGACGCTGCTGCGGATGCTCGCCGGGGTCGACGAGCCCGACACCGGCCAGGTCGAGCCCGGCCACGGGCTCAAGCTCGGGTACTACGCCCAGGAGCACGAGAACCTCGACGTCGACCGGTCGGTCCTGGAGAACATGAAGTCGGCCGCCCCGGACCTCGGGGAGACCGAGGTGCGCAAGGTGCTCGGCAGCTTCCTCTTCTCCGGGGACGACGTCGACAAGCCCGCCCGGGTCCTGTCCGGCGGGGAGAAGACCCGTCTGTCCCTCGCGACGCTCGTCGTCTCGAGCGCGAACGTCCTCTTGCTCGACGAGCCGACGAACAACCTCGACCCCGCCTCGCGCGCGGAGATCCTCGGGGCGCTCTCGACGTACACGGGCGCGGTCGTCATGGTCACGCACGACGAGGGCGCGGTCGACGCGCTCGAGCCGGAGCGGATCCTCCTCCTGCCCGACGGGGTCGAGGACCTCTGGGGACCGGACTACCGGGACCTCATCAGCCTCGCGTGAGCCCGGCCCGGGAAGGGATTCGCCGACCCGGGCGTTGCCGACCCCGGCAGCGGTGTCGGACGAAAGAGCGGTGGTCGCATGGCGGCAGGAGCCTGGGGCGTGGCCCGGACGATGGGCCGGGACTCCTCCGTCGTCGACGAGTCGGTCCCCCGGGGAACGACCCGCCGCGTGCTGTCGTACGCCCGTCCGTACCGGGGCACCATCGCCGTCTTCCTCGTGATCGTCACCCTCGCGGCCCTGACGTCGGTCGCCGCCCCGTTGGCACTGAAGACCGTCGTCGACGACGGCGTCATCCCCGGTGACCGCCGGGTCGTCGTCCTCACGGCCCTGGCGGTCGCCGCGATCGCCGTCGCCGAGGCCGTCCTCACCCTCGTCCAGCGGTGGTACTCCGCCCGCATCGGGGAGGGCCTCATCCTCGACCTGCGCAGCCAGGTGTTCCGGCACGTCCAGGAGCAACCGATCGCGTTCTTCACCCGGGCGCAGACCGGCTCTCTCGTGACCCGCCTCAACACCGACGTCATCGGGGCGCAGGCGGCCTTCTCCAGCGTCCTGTCGGGGGCGGTGAGCAACACGATCTCCGTCGCCCTCGTGCTCGCCGCGATGTTCGCTCTGTCCTGGCAGATC
Organism: Janibacter massiliensis; assembly: GCF_900289115.1. Lineage (GTDB taxonomy): Bacteria > Actinomycetota > Actinomycetes > Actinomycetales > Dermatophilaceae > Janibacter_A > Janibacter_A massiliensis. Next base: position 1,840,714 of record NZ_LT985196.1, read on the forward strand.
ACCCTCGTCTCGCTGCTTCTCGTGCCGCTCTTCGTCCTCGCCGCCCGTTGGATGGGGCAGCGGCTCGCCGGTCTCACCCGCGAGCAGATGACGATGAACGCCGACATGGGCTCGCGGATGACCGAGCGGTTCAACGTCGGCGGGGCGATGCTCGTCAAGCTCTTCGGCGATCCCGACCGCGAGTCGGCCGAGTACACCCGGCGGGCCGCACGGGTGCGTGACCTCGGTATCGCCCTCGCCGTCAACCGCACCTTCTTCATGGCCGCGCTCACCCTCGTCGCCGCCCTCGCCACGGCGATCGTCTACGGCCTCGGCGGGATCCTCGCGATCAACGGCTCCCTGTCCGTGGGGACGCTGCTGGCCCTCGCAGCGCTCCTCACGCGCCTCTACGGTCCGCTCACCTCGCTGTCGAACATCCGCGTCGACGTCATGACGGCGCTCGTGTCGTTCCAGCGGATCTTCGAGGTCCTCGACCTCCGCCCGGCGATCGTCGAGCGCACCGGTGCGATCGAGCTGCCCGGCGGCTCGTTGTCGGTGCGGATGCGGGGGGTCTCCTTCGCCTACCCGTCCGCCGACGAGATCTCGCTCCGCTCGCTCGAGAGCACGGCGCCGGGGGACCGGAAGGGGTCAGGTCCGGTGCTGCGCGACATCGACCTCGCCGTCGAGCCCGGCCAGCTCGTCGCGCTCGTCGGCCCGAGCGGCTCCGGCAAGACCACTCTGACCACGCTCGTCGCGCGCCTCTACGACCCGACGGACGGGATCGTCGAGGTCGGTGGGACCGACCTGCGGGATGCGTCCCTGGCCAGCGTCCGGAACCGGATCGGGATGGTCACCCAAGACGCCCACATGTTCCACGACACGATCCGCGAGAACCTCGTCCTCGCCAAGCCCGACGCCACGGACGAGCAGATCTGGGCCGCCCTCGACGCGGCGCAGGTCGGAGATCTCGTCCGCCGTCTGCCGGCCGGGCTCGAGACCGTCGTCGGCGACCGCGGGCACCGGCTCTCCGGCGGGGAGAAGCAGCGACTGGCGATCGCCCGGCTCCTGCTGCGCTCGCCCGGGGTCATCGTCCTCGACGAGGCGACGGCCCACCTGGACAGCGAGTCCGAGGCGGCCGTCCAGCGCGCGCTCGACGTCGCGCTCCACGGACGGACGGCGCTCGTCATCGCCCATCGCTTGTCGACCGTCCGCGGGGCCGACCAGATCCTCGTCGTCCAGGACGGCCGGATCGTCGAGCGGGGCACCCACCCCGACCTGCTCGCGGCGGGCGGCCTGTACGCCGACCTCTACCGGACGCAGTTCGCCGACGCCTGAGGCCGGGGTCCGCTCAGGCGTCCTCCTCGTCCCAGATGCGGACCTTCCTCGGCCGCTCCCGCGGGCCTTCGTGGCCTTCGGCGCGCCAGCGGGCATCGGCGACCTGCCGTCGGACGCCGAGGGCGACGAGGACGAAGCCGATCGGCATCGCGGCCCACCACTGGAACGCGTAGAACAGGTGCGGACCGGTGCCGGTCGTCGGCTCGGCCAGCCGCGCCGGCCGACGCTCCGGCGGGGTCGGGACGCCGCCGGCCCGCTCCTCGTCGAGGACGACGTAGCCGCCCAGGACCGGTCCGCCCGCGAGGTGGGCGGCTGCGTCGAGGTCGATCGTCCCGAGCTGGGGGCGGGGGAGCGGCTCGCTCGGTTCGCTCTCCGCGCGGCGCAGCCAGCCGGTGACGGTGACCTCGCCCGGCGGCGGCTCCGGCACGTCCGGGAGCACGGCGGCGCCCTCGTCGGAGTTCGGCACCCAGCCCCGGTCGACGAGGACGACACCGTCGGCGGTGCGCAGGGGGACGAGGACCTCGTATCCGTAGGTTCCCTCGAGCGGCCGGTTGCGCACGAAGATCGTGCGCGCCGTGTCGTACCGGCCCGTGGCCATGACCGTCGTCCACTCCCGGGAGGGATCCAGCGGGGCGTCGCCGACGACCTCGGTCACGGGCACCGGCGGGGCGTCGTAGTGGGCCTGCACGAGCTGCGCACGCTCGTGCCGGGCCTCGTAGCGGTGCCACTGCCACTGGCCGAGGAACCACGCGGCGACCGCGAACACCACGGAGGCGAGCAGTGCGAGCACCCAGTCGCGCCGGAGCAGCACCCGTGGCCAGGAGGGAACGACCTCGCTCACCCGGCGCCCTCGGGGATCTGCTCGACCGGGACCGTGGACCGGAGGAACCCGCGCAGGCCCAGGAAGTCACCCAGCGAGCCGACGTGGTCCTCGCAGGCCAGCCAGACCTTGCGGCGCGAGTCCTCGTGCAGCCGCGGGTTGTTCCACAGCAGGGCCGAGGTGGCGCGGGCACGGCACCCCTTGGCGCTGCACACGGCCTCCGACCCCGGGGTCGGGCTCATGCCTCGATCCGGCGGGGTCCGGTCTCGACCGGACCCACCGGGCGCGCGGGCTCGGCGCCGCGGCTGCCGACCGCGTTCGCGACGACGACGGCGATGTACGGCAGGACGGTCGCGAGCACGACGGGGACGATCCGCAGCCACCCGTCGACGACGAAGACGAGGAGGAAGCAGGCGGTGCGGATGGCCATCATCACGAGGTACTTGCGGGCACGGTCGGCCTGCTCCTCGGCGGGAGCCTGAGGGAGATCGGTGATCGACTGGACGGCCGGCGGCACCCGGCCAGCCTACGCGCGGGGGTCGGGCACGTCGCTCACGGCGTCCTCGCCGATCCCCAGCAGGGCGAGGACGAGGTCGAGACGACGCGTGCGCAGCGAGCACGGCGCCGCCTCGCGCACGACGGCCTTCGCGCAGAACGCGATGCCCACCCCGGCCGCCGCGATCATCCGCAGGTCGTTGGCGCCGTCGCCGATGGCGACCGTCCGTGCCTGCGGGATCCCGAGCTGCTCGGCCAGCTCGGTGAGGAAGGCCTGCTTGCGGTCGGGGTCGACGACGGCTCCCGCGACGGTGCCGGTCAGCTGACCGCCGTCGGTGCCCAGACGGTTGGCCTCGGCGTGGTCGATCGCCAGCGGGGCGACGAGCTGGTCGACAATCTCCTGGAAGCCGCCGGAGACCACCGCGACGGTGCCGCCGGTCGCCCGGACGGTCGCGGCGAGCCGGCCCACGCCCGGGGTGTACCGCACCCGGCGGCGCGCGTCGTGCAGCACGGAGGTCGGCAGGCCCGCCAGGGTCGCGACCCGCGCATGGAGGCTCTCGGCGAAGTCGAGCTCGCCGCGCATCGCGCGTTCCGTGACGGCCGCGACCTCCTCGCGCGTTCCGGCCGCGTCCGCGAGGAGCTCGATGACCTCGTCCTCGATGAGGGTCGAGTCGACGTCGAGGACGACGAGTCGTGGTCCGGGGCCGAGCGCGGACCCGGGGACGACGTTGACGTCGACGTCGTCGGCTGCGCAGGGCGCGACGGCCGAGCGCGCCGCGTCGAGCCCGAGGCCCTGGACCTCGACGAGGGTGGCCCGCGTGCACGGACCGTCGAGCGACCGGGTCCCGTGGGTCGAGCCGCCGGCGGCCTCGATCGCCGACACGGCCGAGCCGAGGACGGTGTCGAGGGCTTCGGTGCCCGCGGCCGCGGTGACGACGAGGGCGCACGTCGGGGCGTCGGTCACGGCCGGACCTCCTGCTCCTTGCCGACGACGGTGATTCCGGACTCGGTCACGACGAAGCCGCGTGCGAGGTCGTGCTCGTGGTCGACACCGATGGTCGTCCCCTCCGGGACCACGACGTTCTTGTCGATGATCGCCCTGCGGACCTGGGCGTGCCGACCGACCCGTACGCCGTCGAGGAGGACGGAGTCGTTGACCGTCGCGTAGCTGCGGACGAAGACGCGTGGCGAGAGGACGCTGTTGTCGACGCGGCTGCCGGAGACGACGACGCCGGGGGAGACCATCGAGTTGAGCGCTCCGCCGAACCCGCCGGTGTCGCCGTGGACGAACTTCGCCGGCGGATGGATGCCCGGGTCGGTGAAGATCGGCCACGCCTCGTTGTAGAGGTTGAAGATCGGGTGGATCGACGTGAGGTCCATGTGCGCCTCGTAGTACGAGTCGATCGTCCCCACGTCGCGCCAGTACCCGCGGTCGCGGTCGGTGGCCCCGGGGACGACGTTGTCCTTGAAGTCGTACGCCCACGCGTCGCCGGTCGCGACGAAGGCCGGGACGATGTCCCCGCCCATGTCGTGCTTGCTGCCCTCGCGGTGGTGGTCCTCCGTCACCGCCCGCTCGAGCACGTCGGCGTCGAAGACGTAGTTGCCCATCGAGGCGAAGATCTCGTCGGGTGCGTCGGGCAGGCCAGAGGTCTCCTTCGGCTTCTCGCGGAAGGCGGCGATGCGACGCGGCTCGGCGGGATCGACCTCGATGACCCCGAACTGGTCGGACATCGCGATCGGCTGGCGGATGGCCGCGACGGTGACGCCCGCGCCCGTCTCCACGTGCTGCTGGATCATCTGGGAGAAGTCCATCCGGTACACGTGGTCCGCGCCGACGACGATGACGATGTCGGGCCGCTCGTCGTGGATCGTGTTCAGGCTCTGGAAGATCGCGTCGGCGCTGCCGAGGTACCACGACTTGCCGCGCCGCTGCTGGGCCGGGATCGGGGCGACGTAGTGGCCGAGCATCGTCGGCATCCGCCACGTCTTCGTCACGTGCCGGTCGAGGCTGTGGGACTTGTACTGCGTGAGGACGACGACCTTGAGGCAGCCGGAGTTGACGACGTTGCTCAGGGCGAAGTCGATGAGGCGGTACTGACCACCGAACGGGACCGCGGGCTTGGCCCGGTCGGCCGTCAGCGGCATCAGCCGTTTGCCCTCCCCTCCGGCGAGGACGATCGCGAGCACCTTCGGTCCACCGGAGCGGTATGGCATGCCTCCAACCTACGACCGTGGTGGCGTCCGCGCACACCCCGTCCGGGTCTAGATTCAGGACGTGCGCATCGACATCCTCAGCAAGGAGTACCCCCCCGAGATCTACGGCGGAGCCGGGGTGCACGTGGCCGAGCTGACCCGGGCGCTGCGCCGTCGGGACGACGTCGACGTGCGGGTCCGGGCCTTCGGGGGAGATCGCGACGAGGCGGGCACGTGGTCGTACGCCGAGGATGCCCGGCTGCGGGCCGCGAACGCGGCGCTCGCCACGATGGGGGTCGACCTGGCGATGGCGGCCGACGTCGTCGCCTCACCCGACGGCGCGCCGGCCGCCGACCTCGTGCACTCGCACACCTGGTACGCCAACCTCGGCGGGCACGTCGCCAGCCTGCTCGGCGGCGTGCCGCACGTCGTCTCGGCCCACTCCCTCGAGCCCCTGCGCCCGTGGAAGGCCGAGCAGCTCGGCGGGGGCTACCGGCTGTCGTCCTGGATCGAGCGGACGGCGTACCTGTCCGCGGCCCGGATCATCGCGGTCTCCGCCGGGATGCGGGCGGACATCCTGCGGGCGTACCCCGACGTCGACCCCGAGCGCGTCGAGGTCGTCCACAACGGGATCGACACGCAGCTCTGGCGCCCGGTCCAGGACCCGGACGCCCTGCGTGCCCTCGGGATCGACCCGGACGCACCGACGGTGGTGTTCGTCGGTCGGATCACCCGGCAGAAGGGCCTGCCGTACCTCCTGCGGGCCCTCGCCCAGCTACCTCCGCAGGTGCAGGTCGTCCTCTGCGCGGGGGCACCCGACACCCCCGAGATCAAGGCCGAGGCCGAGGGGCTCATCGCCGAGCTGCGGACCGAGCGCGAGGGCATCGTGTGGATCAGCGAGATGCTCCCGCGAGAGAAGGTCGTGGCGATCCTGTCCGCCGCCACCGTCTTCGTCTGCCCCTCGGTGTACGAGCCGCTCGGCATCGTCAACCTCGAGGCGATGGCGTGCGGCCTGCCCGTCGTCGGGACCGCCACCGGCGGTATCCCCGAGGTCGTGCTCGACGGGACGACCGGGTGGCTCGTGCCGATCGAGCAGGTCGACGACGGGACCGGGACGCCGGTCGACCCGGACCGCTTCGTCTCCGACCTCGCGGCCGCGCTCACGGACGCGGTGTCGGACCCCGAGCGGGCGCGGCGGCTCGGTGCGGCGGGTCGCGAGCGGGCGGTCGAGCACTTCTCCTGGGACGCGATCGCGGAGACGACGGTCGGCGTCTACCGCAGGGCCCTCGCGGGCTGAGCCCGCGGCGTCAGGAGCGCCAGCCGGCCGCGATCGCGACGGCGGCGTTCGTCGCGTCCTCGAGGTGGCGCAGCGCCCGCCCCCGCAGCCGACGGATCGCGGCGTCCCGTTCACCGTGGTGGACGGCGGTCAGCGCCCCGCTCGGCGCGGAGACGGCCGCGTCGCACACCGCGACGACCGTCCCGGCGCGGGTGATGGTCTCCAGCGCGCGCCGGTCGATGCCCGGCGGCAGGCCCCAGGACGCCCCGACGGCGCTGTCCCGCAGGTCGTCGACGAGCGCGCCGACGAAGGGCGTGCCGCCGATCCGCTCGAGGTCGAGCGTCGCCTCCCGCAGGTCGCTCGCCAAGGCGCGGCCGGACTCCCGGACGTCGAGGGCCTCGACCCGGTGCCGGGGGACTGGATCGGCGTCCGCGCGGTGGACCTGGATCCGGGTGCCGCGGTCGCCCGCGGGCCCGTACCCGGAGGCGGCGACGACGAGCACGGTCCCGGTCATCGGGAAGAGCACCGCGCCGCCTGCGTCGACGACCTCGGCGACGACACCGGCCGGTGCACGCAGCAGCGGGCTCGGTGCGCCGTCCTCGGGGAGGACGGCGAGGGCGGCGCGTTCCCCCAACGCGTGCAACCCGGCGACGAGCTCCGCATCGAGTCCCGCGACGTCGTCCGCGACCGCCAGGCCGGCGGCGGCGGCCGCCGCGGGGTCGACGCCCGGCCGGTTCCAGCCGACCGTCGCCCACAGGGCGAGACGGACGGCGGCGGGCAGGTCGAGCACCGCGGCATCGTAGGCGGGGCCCCCTGGGGGCGAGCCGCGGCGGCTAGGGTCGAGGTCATGACTGACGTCCTCGCCTTCGCCGGAGTGAGCGTCCGACGCGGCGGTGCGACCCTCGTCGAGGGGATCGACTGGGAGGTCGAGGAGGGCCAGCGCTGGGTCGTGCTCGGACCGAACGGTGCGGGCAAGACGACCCTGCTGCAGCTCGCGGCCGGGCGCCTGCATCCCTCCGCCGGTGTGGCCGGCGTCCTGGGCGAGGTCCTGGGCGCGGTCGACGTCTTCGACCTCCGGCCCCGGATCGGCCTCGCCAGCGCCGCCCTCGCCGAGGCCATCCCGGCCTCCGAGACCGTGCGCGACGTCGTCGTCACCGCCTCCTGGGGGGTCGTCGGCCGGTGGCGCGAGCCGTACGACGATCTCGACCACGCCCGCGCCGCAGGGCTGCTCGAGGCGCTCGGCGCCGAGCATCTTGCGGGACGGACGTACGGCACCCTGTCCGAGGGGGAGCGCAAGCGGGTGCAGATCGCCCGTGCCCTCATGACCGATCCCGAGCTGCTCCTGCTCGACGAGCCGGCCGCCGGGCTGGACCTCGCCGGCCGCGAGGACCTCGTCGCCCGGCTGGGCGCGATCGCCGGCGACGTGGAGGCCCCGGCCCTCGTCCTCGTGACCCACCACGTCGAGGAGATCCCGCCGCACTTCACCGACGTGCTGCTCCTGCGCGAGGGGCGGGTCGTCGCACAGGGACCGATCGAGCTCGCGCTCACGGCGGAGAACCTGTCGGCGACGTTCGGCCTTCCGCTGTCGCTCGAACGCTCCGGCAACCGCTGGTTCGCCCGGGCCCGCACGGCAGACTGAGGGACGACCGCACCCGGCAGGAGGGACTCACGATGGAGTGGATGGACCAGAACGGCTGGCTGGCGTGGATGGGGCTCGCGCTCGTGCTCGTCGCCATCGAGGCGATGACCGTCGACCTCGTGTTCGTCATGCTCGCGGGCGGCGCGGTTGCCGCGGCGATCGTCGCCGCGCTGGGCGGGGGACTCGTGCTGCAGGTGGTCGTCGCCGTCGTCGTGGCGCTCCTGCTCGTCGGGGTCGTCCGCCCGATCGCCAAGCGACAGCTGACCCGGCCGGGAGATTCCGGCCCGATCGGGGCGGCGGCGCTCGTCGGCCGGGAGGCCCGCGTCCTCGAGCCGGTGACCGAGGTCGACGGCCGTGTGCGTCTGGCCGGCGAGACGTGGAGCGCGCGCGTGCCCGACGACGTCCGCCGGATCGAACCGGGCGAGGAGGTCCGGGTCCTGCGCATCGAGGGTGCGGTCGCCGTCGTCGTCCCGGAGGAGCCCGGCGCCCGCTGACGTCGTCGGGGCCGTCCGACATACTGATCACGGTCGGCTCGCCCGGCCCACCGCTCGCGGTGTCGTCGATCTCAAGGGGGATCCATGGAGTTCGTCATCCCGGTGTTCCTGCTCGCGCTCGTGCTGTTCGGGCTCGTGCTCCTGTTCAAGACCGTGCGGATCGTGCCGCAGCAGACCTCGCTCATCATCGAGCGGCTCGGCAAGTACCACCGCACGCTCGAGGGCGGCATCCACATCCTCGTGCCGTTCGTCGACAAGGTCCGGGCGAACATCGACCTGCGCGAGCAGGTCGTGTCCTTCCCGCCGCAGCCGGTGATCACCTCCGACAACCTCGTCGTCAACATCGACACCGTCATCTACTACACGGTGATCGACGCGAAGTCGGCCGTGTACGAGATCGCGAACTTCATCCAGGGCATCGAGCAGCTGACGGTGACGACGCTCCGCAACGTCATCGGTTCGCTGGACCTGGAGCAGACCCTCACCAGCCGCGACCAGATCAACAGCCAGCTCCGCGGGGCCCTCGACGAGGCGACCGGCCGTTGGGGGATCCGGGTCAACCGCGTCGAGCTGAAGTCCATCGACCCGCCGATGTCGGTCCAGGAGTCGATGGAGAAGCAGATGAAGGCCGAGCGTGACCGCCGCGCCGCCATCCTCAACGCCGAGGGCGTCAAGCAGTCCCAGATCCTCACCGCCGAGGGTGACAAGCAGTCGGCGATCCTGCGCGCCGAGGGTTCGGCCCAGGCCCGGGTTCTCGAGGCGCAGGGTCAGGCCCGCGCCATCAAGCAGGTCTTCGACGCCATCCACCGGGGGAAGCCGACCCAGCGGCTGCTCGCGTACCAGTACCTGCAGGTCCTTCCGCAGATCGCTCGCGGCGACAGCAACAAGATGTGGATCGTCCCGAGCGAGCTGACCGACGCCCTGCGCAGCATCGGCGGGGCCCTCGGCAGCACGCCGGACGGCCAGCCGCCGAACCTCGACGACGACGCGTGGGTCGAGCCGGAGGGGTCGGACGAGGACGCCTTCGCCGACATGGCCCTCGAGGACCCCGCGAAGGCTCTGGCCGAGGCCCGGGGCCAGGCCGGTCGCGCCAGCAAGGAGGCGAGCGAGCACGCGACGCCGGTCGGCCGGGTGCAGCCGGCGGCGACCCCCGACCCGAACGTGCCGCCCCTGCCGCCGGAGACCTCGGCGCCGGTCGCGCCCCAGCCGCCGGTCGCGGTCGAGCCGGCGGACATGCCGCCGCCCGTGGAGCGCCCCGCGGGGCCGCCGGCGACCCCCGGGACGCCCGGCCTCTGACGCACGCAGCGCCCCCGCGGCTACGACGCCCGGCCCCCGACTAGGGTGGCCGGGTGTCCGGCGTCGAGATCCTCATCGTGCTCGTCGCCGCCGTGTGGGCCGGCCTCATCAACACGGTCGTCGGCTCCGGGACGCTGGTCACCTTCCCCGCGCTCCTGCTCGTCGGGATCCCGCCGCTCACCGCGAACGCCTCGAACGGGCTTGGCCTCCTCGGCGGTGGCGTATCGGGGATGTGGGGCTACCGCCGCGAGCTGTCCACCAGTGCGGCGCGGGTGCTGCGGCTCCTCCCGTGGGCGCTGCTCGGTGGCGCGACCGGCGCGGTCCTCCTTCTCGCCCTCCCGCCGCAGGTGTTCGAGGTCGCCGTCCCGGTGCTCATCCTCCTGGGGCTCGCGCTCGTCGTCCTCGGCCCGCGGATCCAGGAATGGGTACGCCGTCACCACCACGAGGGGAACGAGGGGGCCGGAGAGCCCGCATGGATGCGCCGGCTGCTGCCGGTGGGTGTCGGGCTCGTCGGGGTGTACGGCGGGTACTTCGGAGCGGCGCAGGGCGTGATCCTCATGGGGGTGCTCGGCGTCCTCGTCGCCCTGCCGCTGCAGGTCCTCAACGGCTGGAAGAACCTCCTGGCGACCGCGAACAACGCGGCGTCCTCGCTCGTCTTCCTCGTTCTCCGGCCGGGTCTGGTTCGCTGGGACGTCGTCGGGGTCCTCGTGATCGGCTCGCTCGTCGGCGGTTGGCTCGGCGCCCGGGTCGGTCGGCGACTGCCGCCGACCGTGCTGCGGGCGGTCATCGTCCTCGTGGGGCTCGTCGGCATCGCCGTGGCGGTGGGCCGCTGATGCCGACCGTCCTCACCGACCCGCACGACGACCGCCTCGCCGACTACGTGAGCCTCACGGACGTCGCCCTCCGTCGCGTCCTCGAGCCGGAGGGCGGGCTCTACGTCGCCGAGTCGGAGAAGGTCATCCGACGCGCGCTGGCCGCCGGTCACCGGCCGCGCAGCTACCTCATGGCCGCCCGGTGGCTCGAGGACCTCGAGGACGTCGTCGCACAGGCCGAGGCCGCAGGCGTGCCCGTGTACGTCGGAGAACCGGACGTCATCGAGGGAATCACCGGCTTCCACCTGCACCGCGGTGCTCTTGCGTCGATGCACCGTCCCGTCCTGCCCCCGGTCGCGGAGGTCGTCGCCGACGCCCGGCGGGTGCTCGTCGTCGAGGACGTCGTCGACCACACGAACGTCGGTGCGGTCTTCCGGTCCGCGGCGGGCCTGGGGGTCGATGCCATCCTCGTCACCCCGCGGTGCGCCGATCCGCTCTACCGGCGCTCGGTCCGGGTGTCGATGGGCACGGTCTTCCAGGTGCCGTGGACGCGCATCGACCCCTGGCCCGGCGGCGTCGAGGTGCTGCGCGACCTCGGCTTCACCGTGGCCGCGCTCGCCCTCGCCGACGATGCGATCACACTCGACGAGCTCGCGGCCGACCCACCGGAGCGTCTCGCGCTCGTCCTGGGGACGGAGGGCGACGGCCTGTCCCGCAGGACGGTCGCGGCGGCGGACGTCACCGTGACGATCCCCATGGCCGGGGGAGTGGACTCGCTCAACGTGGCGGCGGCAGGCGCCGTGGCCGCGTGGGCCCTGCGCCTGCCGCCGTCCTGACGCGGTGGGAGGTCAGGCCTCGCGCGGAGGCTCCGCGTACGTCCCGGTGATCGTGCCGCGCGCGATCGTGTGGGAGAGGTACTGGAAGGCCGCCGCCGTCGGGGTGCTGGAGTCCCGGATGTCGAGGTCCGCGGTGTCGAGCGCGTGGACGGCGAAGACGTACCGGTGGGCCCGGTCTCCGGGAGGCGGGCAGGGCCCGAGGTAGTCGCGGCCGCCCATGTCGTTGGCCAGGGTGAAGGCGCCGCGGGGCAGCTCGTCGCCGTCGAGCGTGCCTGCGTCGACCTCGAGCTCGGTGCACGAGGCCGGCAGGCCGATGACGGCCCAGTGCCAGAAGCCGGCCGGCGTCGGTGCGTCGGGGTCGAAGCACGTGACGACGAAGGACTCGGTCTCCTCGGGGAAGCCGGACCACGCCAGGTGCGGGGACATGTTCGCGCCGGGGTAACCGCCGTCGTCGTAGACGTGGCGGTCGGGCAGGGTGGCGCCGTCCTCGAAGGACTCGCTCGTCACGGCGAACGAGGGGACGGTCGGGAGCAGCTCGTAGGGGTCGGGTGCGACAGGTCGGTCGAGTGCCATGCCACGACCCTATGAGATCCGCGTCACCTGACGAGGCGATCGAGCAGCGTGTCGATCTCTGCCGCAGGGTCGAGCGTCAGACCGCTGTGGACCGCTGAGGGACGCAGGACCGTGCTGCGGGGGGCGCTGAGCCAGCCGAAGCGACGTCCGGGCGTCGGAAGATCGGGACGGCCGGCGCCGGCAATCCCTCGGCACACGTCGTCGACGACGACGAGCGCGGCGTCCAGGGCATCGAGGTCGAGGGACGGGAAGGCCGCGGCGAGCCGCTCTCGATCCAGGTGCGCGCCCACGGCGAGGTGGTCGGCGGCCTGGCAGTGCAGGACGACCCCCACGTTGAGATGCTCATCCCGGTCGGCCCGCGGCACGCAGCGCAGGACGACGTACTGGTACGGGAGGAGATCGCTCATCGCAGGTCCTCCGGCAGCCAGGGACGGTCGCCCGCCAGGCGCGCGAGGAGCAGGTCGACATAGGCCTGCCGGACGTCGTTCGGCGTCGGCAGGGCGCCGGTGGTCTCGAGCCAGCTCTCCGGGACCTCGTCGACGATCGCGACGAGCGTGTCCGCGGTGAGGATCTCGGTCGCCCGGGAGTCCACCTCGCGCAGGGACACGCACCGCTCACGCAGGGCGTGATCCGCCGAGGCGAACGGCTGGGCGGCGAACGCCGCGGGGTCGGGGGCCCGCCGCGGCCACGCGTGGTGGACGTACAGCGCTGCACCGTGGTCGATCGCCCAGAGGTCGCCGTGCCACACGAGGAGGTTCGGGTTGGCCCACGTGCGGTCGACGTTCGCCGTGAACGCGTCGAGCCAGACGATGGCCTCCGCCTCGGCGCGCCCGGCCGGGCGGGAGCCGTCGTAGCCGAAGGCTCCGGGCAGGAAGTCGACACCGAGGTTCGTGCCGACCGAGGCGGTGAGCAGGTCCTGGACCTCCTCGTCCGCCTCGTACCGCGCGATGTCCCGGGACAGGTCGAGGACGGCGAGCCGCGGGACCCGGATGCCCAGTCGGGCAGCCACCCCGGCGACGATCACCTCGGCGACGAGGACCTTCAGGCCCTGGCCGGCGCCGCGGAACTTGGCGACGTACGTCCCGCAGTCGTCCGCCTCGACGACACCCGGGAGCGACCCGCCCTCGCGGAGGGGGACCGCGTACCGGGTGATCCGGGCGTCGTCGAGCACGGGCGAACCCTAGCCTCCGACCCGCAGGGTCAGCGCGTGACGTCGACCATCTGCGCGTTGAAGAACGGTGCCTCGACGCGAACCTTCGTCACGCCGTCCGGCAGCGGCGGGTACAGCCACGTCATGCGGAAGGGCTTGGAGACGATGTCATCGGGCTTCTCGCTGCACAGGCACTTGCCGTCGACCACGGTGAGCACGTGGTACCGCTTGCGCGCCTCGACGTCGACGAAGGTGACGAGGTCCGGCTGGCCGTAGTACTCCGAGGCGAGGCTGCTGACGCTCGCCGGACGCGTGGCGCTCAGCTCCCACACGAGCCGGGTCGCGGTCCGGCCCGCCTCGACCCTGACCACACCGATCTTCGCGGGGACGTCGAGCGGAGCCTCCCGGTCCGCGCCCTCGGCGCGAAGCTTGCCCCGAAGGGTCGCCTTCGGCGCGCCCTGGCTGATCGCGAGCATGTCCTCGGTGATCTCGAACGTCTTCTTCCCCGAGTACACCTTCTCCGCACGCGGCGCCTCGCCGGAAGCAGACGATTCGCTGGAGCTCGCAGTCGCGGGCGGACCGTCGGAGCCGGTGTCGTTCCCCAGGCTGCACCCGGCAAGGCCGGTCGACAGGACGAGGCCGACGGCCCCGGCGCGCAGGGCGGCACGGCGTGCACGGTCGCGGATCGTCGTCATCGGGCACCTCCGGCCTGGAACGTGATCGTGACCCGACGGTTGCGCTGGCGGCCCTGCGCCGGGATCGCAGGTCGCTCGCTGGGCGATGTCCACACGAGCCCGTGGCACGACGGGGCCCAGAACGGCGACAGCCCCGGCGAACCGGGGCTGTCGTGATGCGGTGTCCGAGGGGGGACTTGAACCCCCATGCCCGATAAAGGGCACTAGCACCTCAAGCTAGCGCGTCTGCCAATTCCGCCACCCGGACAGGTGGTCTGCGAACACGTGGGGCGCGCTCGCGACGACGGGCTACGTTAGCACCGTCGGGCTCGCTTGCCGAAATCGACCCGCGCCCCACGCGTCGCACCGGGCTCAGAGGGTCGCCAGGCGCGTGTTGCCGATCTGGTCGCCGTAGTGGCGGCGGATCGACACCTTGCGCTCGATGTCCTCGATGATCGCCGGGGCGAAGTCGACGCCGTACAGGCTCTGGCAGCTGCCGAGGCCGCCGGGGGAGAACACGTTGACCTCCATCAGCTTGTCGCCGACGATGTCGAGCCCGACCAGGAACATGCCGTCGGCGATGAGCTTGGGCCGTACGGCGTCGACGAGCTGGAGCATCTCGTCGGTGACGTCGACCTTCGACGCCGTGCCCCCAGCCGACATGTTCGACCGGAGGTCGTCGGTCTGGCTCGTCCTGCGGAAGGCCGCGTACTCCCCGTCGACGACCAGCGGCTGGCCGTTCATGACGAACATCCGCACGTCCCCGTCCTTGGCGGCGGGCAGATACTCCTGCGCGACGACGTAGCCGTCGCGGGAGATCGCCTCGACGATCTGGGACAGGTTCGGCGACTCCTTCCGGTCGACGAGGAAGACGCCGCTGCCGCCGGAGCCCTGGAGCGGCTTGAGCACGGCGCGACCGCCGAGGTCGTCGATGAACTCCTCGATGCGGTCCTCGTCGCGCGAAATGAGGGTGTGGGGGCGCACGGCCTCGGGGAAGTGCTGGAAGTACGCCTTCGACAGCGCGTGGGCGAGGTTCGTCGGGTCGTTGACGACGAGGACGCCGTTCTGGGCCATGAGCTGCCCGAAGGCCACCCCGGCGGTGTTCGCCCACGGGTTCTCGGTCGCGTCGTCGGCCGGGTCGCTCCGGAGCATGACGGCGTCGAACTCATCGAGCGAGGCGACCTCCGCGTCGGCCTGCTGCACGTCCTTCAGGTACCGCTCGAGGGACCGGTACTTCGTGCCGGGCGCCTGCTGGACCGTGCCGGCGAGCGAGCCGTCGGGCTCGTACCCGAAGTCGCCGATTCCGGTGAAGCACGCCTCGTGCCCCATCCGGGTCGCGGCCAGCGCGAGGCGGGTCGTGGTGTACAGGTGCTTCTCGGTGGCGATGTCGTTGACGACGAAGCCGATCTTCATGGGCTCTCCTGGGGTGTGTCGGGTGACGCCGGTCAGTGCTGGGCGAGGTCGAGGAGGGAGTCGGCGTGGGCCGCCTCGTGGATGCGAGCTGCGGCGGCCTCGTCGGCCAGGTGGCGGGGCCGCAGCGCGGGCGGTTCGAGCAGCCCGCGGTCGCGCAGGTCCGCGACGAGGGGCAGGTCGCGCAGCCGGAACTTGCCGAGGAAGAACGGCTCGAGCTCACCGCCGTCTCGGACGTGGTCGAGCAGCTCGAGCAGCCCGCGCAGGTAGATGGCGTCCTTGGTCAGGCCGCCGGCGCGGTGCACGCGCATCGCCGTCGTGAACGCGCCGCCCGGGCTGAACCCCTCTGAGACGAGGGCGGCGTGGTTCTCGCCGAAGGACGCACCGGCCAGCATCCGGTCGACAGCGAGGACCCGACCGCCCAGCTGCCGGAGCCGGGAGACGGTCAGGCCCCCGCAGGCGATCTCGCCCAGAACGGCCAGACCCTCCTGCGTCTCGTCGTACCCGGCGAAGCCGTTGGACAGGAGCGTCACGGGCTGGCGGGACCCGTTGGCGTGAGTCACCAGGTGGGTCCCCACCTCGTGGTGGACGAGGGCGTCGAGACGCACGGTGTCGACGCGCGCGTCGGTGCTGATGAGGAGGCTGTCGCCCTCGACGAGGACGCCGGTGACGTCGTCACGGATGCGCGAGTGCATCTCGACGTCGGGGTCCGTCTGCCGGTACGCCTCGATCTCGACCATCGCGCGCTCGTGGACCGCCTGCGCGCCGACCTTCGCCCGGTCCTCGACGGGGGCCGGCACGGCCGAGACGATCGCGGTGGCCACCTCGCGCAGCCGGTCGTCGACCCCGCCGAACAGCAGCTCGCTCGTCGACCGGAACTCCGGAGTGCAGCGCTGCGCGAGCAGCCGCGCCTGCAGGCGCATCTCGTCCCGCTTGCTGCGCAGCAGGTGCGCCAGGGTGACGTCCTCGACGCCGTCCACGTCGATCGCCTCGATCTCGGCGGTCAGGACGGCGGGGTCGGTGTCCGGCTCCCGGTACGTGAACTCGGGCTCGGTCCCGTCGGCGAGGAAGCGGGCCTTCTCCTCGGCGACGTCGACGGGGGTGATCGCGAGCAGCAGGCGCACACCCTCCGCGAGGCGCGAGAGGGCGTGATCGACCGCGAGGTCCGTGGGCGCGAGCCCCGGCCGCTGGTCCGTCATCGACGCACCTGGGCCAGCGCGGCCAGCACGGGCTCGGCCGTGGCCTCGAGCGCGGCCGCGAGCTGATCGATCACCTCGTCCTGCGGCGTGCCGGTCCACTCGTCCATGTACGTCTTCTTGAACTCCAGAGCAAGGGCGCAGCCGGTGCCGGGGTAACGCTCGTGGACCCAGCGAGCGAGATGAGCTCCCCGGAACCGGACGTTCTCACGCACGTCGATCGGACCCTCGACCGTCGATCGCGCCGAGAGGGCCTGGGTGAAGGCGTCGACGACCGGGGCGAACCGCTCCCGGTCGAGAGAGCCCGTCCCGAGGTTCACCTGCGGGTTGTCGGCCACCGGGGCAGGCGGTGCGTCGGCGCCGTCTCGCCGGTGGTTGTAGGAGTGGCAGTCGTAGAGGACGAACGGCCCGCGCGCGGCGATCGGGTCGAGGTGACGGGCCAGCTGCGCGTAGAACTCGTCGTGCAGCCGCCGGCTCTCCTCCGCGGCGTCCTCGTCGAGCCTCTCGCCCTCCCAGACGACCAGTCCCCAGCAGTCGTCGGGCGTGGCGTAGACCGCGCCCTCCCGGTCTCGGTTGAGGTCGACCTCGAAGCGCGAGCGGTGGACGCGCACCACCGACGGCATCCGGCCGCTGATCCGGTCGGTGAACGGGTCCTCCTCGCGGAAGCGCAGGTCCTCGTCGAGGACCATGCGTCGTGCCAGGTCGGCCCGGACGTCGTGGCCGGCGTGGATCGACGTGGCGACGAGCTGGCCGTCGAACGGGCCGGAGAAGGTGAAGGCCGGTCGGTCTGCGGTCATGCCTCCTTTCTAGCCGACGACCGCCCGCGGCGCCGGACCGTAGGCTGACGCGCATGCCCGAGATCACCGCCGAGGACGAGGTCGTCCGGCTCTGCCAGGAGCTCATCCGGATCGACAGCTCCAACTACGGGGACGGCAGCGGGCCGGGCGAGGCCGAGGCCGCGCGCTACGTCGTGGAGCAGCTGCGCGAGGTCGGTCTGGAACCCCGGACCTTCGAGTCTGCGCCCAGGCGGGTGAGCGTCGCGGTGCGCATCCCCGGCGCCGACCCTGTTCGCCCCGGGTTGTGCCTGCACGGCCACCTCGACGTCGTGCCCGCCGAGGCCGCCGACTGGCAGGTGGACCCGTTCTCGGGCGAGCTGCGTGACGGGTGCGTCTGGGGCCGCGGAGCCGTGGACATGAAGGGGATGGACGCGATGATCCTCGCGCTCGTCCGGGAGAACGCCCGCGCTGGTGTTCTGCCCCCGCGCGACCTCGTCGTCGTCTTCTTCGCCGACGAGGAGGCCGGCGGGGAGCACGGGTCGCAGTTCATGGCCCAGGAGCACCCCGAGGTGTTCGCGGGCGTCTCGGAGGCGGTCAGCGAGGTCGGCGGGTACAGCGTCACCGTGCCGACCCCGGAGGGCGGGCGGGCGCGGGCCTACCTGCTCCAGACCGCCGAGAAGGGGATCGCCTGGCTCACCCTGCGGGCCCGGGGGACGGCCGGCCACGGGTCGGTCCCGAACGACGACAACCCCATCGCCCACCTCGCCGGTGCGGTCGCGAGGATCGCCGATCACGAGTGGCCCGGGCAGCACATCGACTCCGTCCGCGACCTGCTCGCCGGCCTCAGCCGACTGACGGGGATCCCGGTGGAGGACGTCGAGGGCCTGCTCGCGACCATCCCGGGTGCAGCCGGTTTCGTTCGGGGGACGCTGCGGGACACCTCGAACCCGACCGTGCTCTCCGGCGGCTACAAGCACAACGTCGTCCCGCAGACGGCGACGGCGGCGATCGACTGCCGCTTCCTGCCCGGTCACGAGGACGACGTCATGGCGACGATCCGCGAGCTCGCCGGGCCGCACGTCGAGGTCGAGGTGCACCACCGGGACATCGCCCTCGAGACCGACCTCGAGGGCCCGCTGGTCGAGGCCATGATCGCCGCGATCGGGGCCGAGGACCCGGGCGCGACCGTCCTGCCGTACTGCCTGTCCGGCGGCACGGACAACAAGGCGTTGGCGACCCTCGGCATCACGGGGTACGGCTTCGCGCCGCTGCGCCTGCCCGAGGACCTGCCGTTCGCGCCGATGTTCCACGGGATCGACGAGCGGGTCCCGGTGGACGCGCTCACGTTCGGCGTCAAGGTGCTGCGCCGCCTCGTCGCGACCTCCTGAGGGGGCCGGGTCGGCCGACGCGGCAACAGGATGGCCGCCGGATCTCCCGCGTCGGCCGTCGGCGGGATACCGTCGCCCCATGAGCGCGGACCCCCGGCAGGCCTTGGCCACCTTCGTCACGGCCCTCGAGCGGCACCTCGAAGCCTCCGCGTCCCGGCGGGGCGAGGACGACCCTGTCGTCATCGCCGCCTACGACGACCTCGCCGACGCCTTCGAGGCGTACGACGATGCGCTGCTCGAGGCGTACGGAGAGATGACCCCGCTCGACATCTACACCGGCCTCGACGACGAGGACGAGGACGAGGATGATCTCGACGACGAGGACGAGACCCCTCGCCGGTACACCGGGCTCGACGACGAGGACCTCGACACCGACGACTGAGGGGCTCGCCGGTCATCGGCTCCTTCCAGGCGCCCGGCGGGCGCCCGTGCGAGCATGTCCGCCGTGCTCCTCGACGTCGCCACCACGCCAGACCTCAGCTATCTCGACGCGATCATCCTCGGGGTGGTCGAGGGGCTCACCGAGTTCCTGCCGGTCTCGTCCACCGGGCACCTGACGATCACCGAGAAGCTGCTCGGGTTGCCCGTCGACCACCCCGCGGTCACCGCGTACACCGTGATGATCCAGTTCGGGGCGATCTGCGCGACCTTCCTCTACTTCGCCCGGAAGATCGCCCGCCTCGTCGGCGCCTGGGCCCGCGGCCTGGGGTCGGCGCAGGCCCGCCAGCACCCCGACTGGAACCTCGCCTGGGCCGTCATCATCGGGTCCCTGCCCGTCGGGATCGTCGGATTCCTCGGCAAGGACGTCATCGCCGGACCGCTGCGCAGCCTGTGGGTCGTCGCCGCAGCCCTGGTGCTGTGGAGCGCCGTCATGGTCGTCGCCGAGCGTCATCACGCCGCGCTCGAGCGGCGCGACGCGATCCGCGGCGAGGGTCGGGTGACCGTCGTCGACGGCGTCCTCATCGGCCTGGGGCAGTGCTTCTCGCTCATCCCCGGGGTCTCCCGCAGCGGCGCGACGATCTCCGCCGGTCTGCTGCGCGGCCTCGACCGGGTGACCGCGACGGAGCTGTCGTTCTTCATGGCGATCCCCGCCCTCACGGCCGGGGGCATCTTCGAGGCAGTCGACGCCCGGCACGAGCTGGTCCACCTGGGGATCGGGCCGATGATCGTCGGGACGGTCGTCGCCTTCCTCGTCGCCTATGCCTCGATCGCGTGGCTGCTGCGCTTCGTCGCGAGCAACACCCTGCTCGCCTTCGTCTGGTACCGCGTCGGCCTGGGCATCGTCCTGGCCGGTGCTCTGGCGGCGGGCGCGATCAGCGCGACCTGATCGGTCAGAGCCAGCCGGAGCGGCGGAACGTCCGATAGAGCAACCAGCAGGCCAGCACCATCACCGCGAGGACGACGAAGTAGCCGATCCGCAGGTGCTCGCCGCGCCACGGAATGCTGGCGGTGAGCTCGGGCATGTACTCGAAGTTCATCCCGTAGACGCCCGCGATCATCGTCGGCACGGCAGCGATCGCGACCCATGCCGAGATCTTGCGCATGTCCGCGTTCTGCTGGACCCCGACCTGGGCGAGGTGCGCCGCAAGGATGTCCGACAGGAGCCGGTCCTGGGACTCCGCGTTGTCGATGGCCTGGCCGAGGTGGTCGGCGACGTCCCGCAGGAGCAGCCGGGCCTCGCGGCTCTTGATGGGCGTCTGCTCACCCACCAGCAGCGACAACGGGTGCTCCAGCGGCTTGACGGCCCGTTTGAACTCGAGCACCTCCCGCTTGAGCTTGTAGATGTCCTGCGAGGAGACGTGCCCGCCGTCCGCGAAGATCTGTTCCTCGATCTCCTCCAGGTCCCGCTGGACCTCGGACTCGACGTAGACGTACTGGTCGACCACGGCGTCGAGGACGGCGTGGAGGACCGAGACAGCGCCCAGGCGGAGCCGGTCGGGGTCGGCCTCGAGGCTCGCCCGGACGTCCTTGAGCGGGCTCGCCTCGCCCCGGCGGACCGTGACGACGAACCGGTCACCGATGAAGAGCATGACCTCGCCGGTCTCGACGTCGGACGTCGCCTCGATGTAGCGCAGCGTCTTGAGGACGGCGAACATCGTCCCGTCGTAGCGCTCGATCTTCCCCCGCTGACGGCCCTCGATCGCGTCCTCGACCGCGAGCGGGTGCAGCTCGAGCTCGTCGTTGACGACGGCGAACTCGCGGTCCGAGGGGTTCTTCAGACCGATCCAGATGAACGAGCTCGAGTCCTCGTCCGCGCGGATGCGGGCGAGCTCGTCACTGAGGTCCTCGCAGGGACGACGCTTGCCGTCCCGGTACACCGCTTGGTCGACGATCACGGCGGACATTGTCCATGTCGCCAGCACCTACCCTGAACCGGTGAGCACCTGCGTCCTCCTCCGTCACGGCCGCTCGAGCGCGAACGCCGCGGGCGTGCTCGCCGGATGGATGCCCGACGTGCACCTCGACGAGACCGGGCGCGCGGACGCAGCGGCCGCGGCGCGGGCACTCGTCGACGCCGCCCCCGTCCTCGTGGTGTGCAGCCCCCTGCAGCGGTGCCGCGAGACGGCCCGGCCCCTCCTGGACGCACTGCCCGGGCTGAGACGCCTGGAGGAGGTGGACCTGGGGGAGTGCCGGTACGGCGCGTGGACCGGACGGGCCATCGCCGAGCTCGCCCAGGAGCCGCTGTGGCGAGCGGTGCAGGACGACCCGGCGAGCGTGACCTTCCCCGCGCACCCGGAGCACGAGACCGAGTCGATCGCCGCGATGGCCGACAGGACGTGGGCCGCCGTCGAGCGGATCGGCCGCACCGTCGACGAGACGCACGGGACGGACGCGGTGTGGGTCGCGGTCAGCCACGGTGACCCGATCAAATCCGTCCTGGCGAACGCCGTGGGGGTCGGCCTCGCAGGCTTCCAGCGCTTCCACCTCGACCCCGGGTCCCTCAGCGCGGTCACGCTCGGCGAGCGGCCCGCCCTCCTGTTCGCGAACGTCACCCGGTCCCCGGTCGGCGACCGCCTGGCGCACGCCCGTCGCACCGACGGGCCGACCGTCGGAGGGGACACCGGCGGCGCCCCGGTCACCCGTTAGGGTCGGGCCATGTCCCTCGTGGAGTTCGACCCGCCGGACAGGTTCGTCGTCGGAACCGTGGGCATGCCCGGCCAGCGCACCTTCTTCGTGCAGGCCGCGGGCGGCGGCCGGCTGGTCAGCGCAGCCCTCGAGAAGCTGCAGGTGCAGGCGCTCGCGGAGCGCGTCGGCGACCTGCTCGACGAGATGGTCGGCCCGGCGGTCGTCGACGCCGTGGACGTCGACAACGAGCCGCTGACCACGCCCATCGAGGAGGACTTCCGGGTCAGCGCGATCGCGCTGTCCTGGGACGCCCAGCGAAAGGTCGTCGTCGTCGAGGCATACGACCGGGACCCCGATGACCCGGAGGAGGGCCCCGCCCGGGGGCTGCGGGCGGTCCTCGCACCGGGCGCGGCCCGCGCCTTCGGCACGCGTGCCCTCGCGGTCGTCGCGCAGGGCCGGCCGGCGTGCCCCTTCTGCAGCGGCCCGATCGACCCGGTCGGCCACGTCTGTCCCCGGGCCAACGGCTACCGCAGGTGACCCTCGGACGTCCCGACGAGCACGAGCTCGAGACCGGGGATATCCGGCCGCTGGCCCGCATCACCGGGGCGTCGAACATCGCCTTCCTCGTCGACGTCCGGCACGACGGGACGGGACTGGCCGTCTTCAAGCCGGAGGCGGGTGAGCGGCCGCTGTGGGACTTCCCCGACGGGACCCTCGCCCGGCGCGAGCGCGCCGCCTACCTCGTCTCCCGCACCGGTGGCTGGGGCCTCGTCCCGCCCACGGTCCTGCGCGACGGCCCGGGCGGCCCCGGCTCCCTGCAGACGTGGATCGGCGACCGCACGGCCCCGGCCCCCGCGGCGGTCGACCTCGACGTCCTCGACGAGGTGCCCGACGACCATCTCGGGATCGTCGTCGGGGAGGACGAGGGTGGGGCGGACGTGGTCGTGCACCACCGCGACGACCCCCGGCTGCGATCGCTCGCGGTCCTCGACGCCGCGCTCAACTCCAGCGACCGCAAGGCGGGCCACGTCCTCGCCTCCGACGAGGGCATCCACGCCATCGACAACGCGGTCTCGCTCCACGTCGACCCGAAGTTGCGCACGGTGCTGTGGGCATGGGCGGGTCAGCCGCTGCCCGAGCCGGACGCCCGCAAGCTCGAGACCCTCGCCGCGGCGCTCGAGCGTGACGGACTCCGAGACGAGCTCGGCACCCTCTTGACGGTCCCGGAGATCGCCGCCCTGGAGGACCGCGTGAACGCTCTCCTGGCCTGCGGCGTCCACCCCGCGCCCACGGACGGATGGCCCCCGCTCCCGTGGCCACCGGCCTGACCTAGGCTCACCCCGTGCAAGCCTGGCCCACCCCTCCCGTCCCCGACGTCCCCGGCCTAGGCCCCCAGCCACGGCTCCACGACACGGCGAGCGGAGTGCTCCGGCCGGTCGAGCCGGGCGACGAGGCACGGCTGTACGTCTGCGGCGTCACGCCCTACGACACCACCCATCTCGGGCACGCGGCCACCTACATCGCCTTCGACGTCCTCCACCGCTCGTTGCTCGACGCGGGGCACGATGTCGCCTACGTCCAGAACGTCACGGACGTCGACGAGCCGCTGCTCGAGCGGGCGGCACGTGACGGCGTCGACTGGACGGCCCTCGCGACCGACCAGATCGCGCTCTTCCACGCGGACATGGAGGCCCTCGCCGTCATCCCGCCCCGGCACTACGTCGGCGTCGTCGAGTCGATGGAGGAGATCGCGGCCGTCGTCCGGGAGATCGACGCCAGCGGCCACGCGTACCTGCTGCCCGTGGACCCGAACGACCCGCAGGGCCCGGCGGACGTCTACCTCGACACGCTCTCCCTCGGCGGTGTCGGTGAGGTGACCCAAGCCGGGCGCGGGGAGCTCCTCGCGCTGTCGGCGGAGCGAGGCGGCGACCCGGGGAGGGCCGGCAAGCGGGACCCGCTCGATCCCCTCCTCTGGCGCGCCGAGCGGCCGGGTGAGCCGGCCTGGGACGGCGGGAGCCTCGGTCGAGGCAGACCCGGCTGGCACGTGGAGTGCACGGCCATCGCCCGGCGGTACCTCGGCGCCCCGATCGACGTCCAGGGCGGCGGGAGCGACCTCGTCTTCCCCCACCACGAGATGTCGGCGCTGCAGTCCCGCGCGATCGACGGCGGCCCCTTCGCCCGCTGCTACGCCCACCAGGGGATGGTCGCGCTGCACGGCGAGAAAATGAGCAAGTCGAAGGGCAACCTCGTCCGGGTCTCGACGCTGCGTGAGGCGGGCGTCGACCCGATGGCCGTCCGTCTCGCTGTTCTCGCCCACCACTACCGGGACGACTGGGAGTGGTTCGACAGCGACCTCGACGCCGCGCGGGCACGGCTCGACCGATGGCGGTCGGCCGTCGCGCTGCCCGCAGGACCGGGCGCCGATGGATGCGTGCGCGCGGTCCGCGCCGCCGTCGCGGAGGACCTGGGCACGCCGCGCGCCCTGGCAGCCGTCGACCGGTGGGTGGATGCGGCGCTGTCCGTCGGCGGCGACGACCCGCAGGCCCCGAGCCTCCTCGGACGCCTCGTCGACCGGGTGCTCGGGGTCCGACTCTGACCGACCGCGCGGCCGCGGGTCGCCGTCCTCAGCCGGTGAGGTCCTTGCCGCCCGGACCTTGGTCGCGCAGGTAGGCCTCGAACTCGCGCGCGATCGCGTCACCCGAGGCCTGCGGGAGACCGGCTGTGTCCTGCGCCTCCTCGAGCGCCTGGACGTACTCGGTGACCTCGTCGTCGTCGGCTGCGATCTCGTCGATCGTCGCCTCCCACTCCCGCGCTGCCTCCGGCAGCGCTCCGGCCTCGATCGGCACCTCGATGAGGGACTCCACCCGGGCGAGCAGCGCCAGGGTCGCCTTGGGCGAGGGCGCGACGCCGGCGTAGTGGGGCACGGCGACCCAGCAGGAGATCGACGTGAGCCCCGCCTGGTCCACCGCGTCCGCCAGGACCCCGGTGATGCCGGTGGGGCCCTCGTAGGTGCTGCGCTCGAGGTCGTACCGGTGGATCGTCGCCTCGTTCTCGGAGGTGGCGGTTACCGGGATCTCGCGGGTGTGGGCCACGTCCGCCATGAGTGCGCCGAGCGTGACGACGGCGCCCACCCCGAGGTCCTCGGCGAGCTCGACGATCTCCGTGCTGAAGCGTCGCCACCGGAAGGACGGCTCGATGCCCTGCACGAGGATCACGTCCCGGCGGCCGACCCGCTGCACGGGAGCGTGCAGCACGCGCGTCGTCCGCCACTGCACCCGGCGGCGCACGCCTTCGGCGACCATCCGCGGACGGGTGACCTGGAAGTCGTAGTAGTCCTCCGGGTCGAGGGCAGCGATGGGACGCGGGTCCCAGAGGTCGACCAGGTGCCCGAGCGCGCCGGAGGCAGCATCGCCGGCGTCGTTCCACCCCTCGAACGCCACCACCATGACCGGGTCGTGCAAGGGCGGGACATTCATCAGCTCGATCATCGATCGCCCTCCTCTCAGCAGGTCCGTCCGATCAGCCTAGGCTGCCGCGCGTGACGGAGACGCCGAACGCCCTGCCCGCCGCCGTGCTGTGGGACATGGATGGAACCCTTGTCGACACCGAGCCGTACTGGATGATTGCCGAGCACGAGCTGGTCGAGGAGTTCGGCGGGACGTGGACCGACGAGCTCGGGACGGAGCTCGTGGGGAACGACCTCATCACGTCGGCCGAGTTCGTCATCGCCCACTCTCCGGTCACGCTCGCCCCGGCCGAGGTCGTCGAACGTCTTCTCGTCCGGGTCATCGAGCAGGTCCGCGCCCACGTGCCGTGGCGTCCGGGGGCGCAGGAGCTGCTCGCCGACTGCCGACGGCACGGCGTGCCCTGCGCGCTCGTGACGATGTCGTGGACCTCGCTGGCGAGGGCAGTCGTCGACGAGCTGCCCGAGGGGACCTTCGCCACCGTCGTCACCGGGGACGCGGTGACCCGCGGCAAACCTGACCCGGAGGCCTACCTCGTCGCCGCCGACCGGCTGGGTGTCCGACCGGGGGAGTGCGTCGCCATCGAGGACTCCCCGAAGGGGGTGGCCTCGGCCGTGGCCGCCGGCGTGCCGACCCTTGCGGTGCCGCACGTCGTCCCCGTCCCGCGCACCGAGGGATCGGTCCAGATCCCGAGCCTGCGCGGCATGGGAGTGGCTGACCTGCATCCGGCCTTGGGGCGCTGACCGGTCAGTCCTGCGCGACCTCCGGTTCCCCGGCGGCCGAGGGGTCGACGGCCAGGGCCCGGGCGTTGTCCGGCAGCGGCGGGGGAGTGCCGCCCCACTCGGGGCAGAGGTCGCGGAAGTCGCACCAGTCGCACAGGCGCGAGGTCCGGGGGCGCCAGTCGCCGGTCTCCGCCGCACGGCGGATGGCCTGCCACACCGCGGCGACGTTGCGCTCGAGCGCCCGCAGGTCGGCCTCGTCGGGGGCGTAGCGGACGATCTGGCCGTCGCCGAGATACACGAGCTGCAGCAGGGTGGGCATGACACCCCGGGACCGCCACAGCACGAGGGCGTAGAACTTCATCTGGAACAGGGCCTTGCCCTCGAACAGCTCGCTCGGCGCGCGACCGGTCTTGTAGTCGACGACCCGCACCCGACCGTCGGGGGCGACGTCGAGCCGGTCGACGTACCCGCGCAGGGTGAGGCCGTCGACGTCCGCCTCGACGTAGAGCTCCCGTTCCGCCGGCTCGAGGCACGTCGGATCCTCGAGGGTGAACCAGCGGCGCACGAGGGCCTCCGCGTCGCCGAACCACGTCGCCTCGTCGACGCCCGCGCCGTCCGCGATCTCCGA
Source organism: Janibacter massiliensis (assembly GCF_900289115.1). Lineage (GTDB taxonomy): Bacteria > Actinomycetota > Actinomycetes > Actinomycetales > Dermatophilaceae > Janibacter_A > Janibacter_A massiliensis. Next base: position 1,866,936 of record NZ_LT985196.1, read on the forward strand.
CCCGTCCGTCGGCACAGCGTCTCCGGCGATGAGGGTCGCGAGCTCCGGTTCCTCACGCACCAGCCGCTCCCACTCGGGGCGAAGCAGGCCGACAGCGGCCTCGGGCGAGCGTTCCGCCGCGGGCAGGTCGAACAGCCGCTCCAGGGCGGCGTGCACGAGCGTCCCGCGGGCCGCAGCGGGTGAGGGCGGACCCTCGATCCGGTCGATCACCCGGAAGCGGTACAGCAGGGGGCACTGCTTGAAGTCCGCCGCCCGGCTGGGCGACAGGGCGGCCCGCAGCGGGCGCGCGGTCGGGCTGGCGGTCGTCGTCATGGTGTCGACGCTAGGCCCGGGCACCGACAACGCTCAGGCCTCCGGGACGTACCCGAGGTTGGGCGACAGCCAGCGCTCGGCCTCCTCGAGCGACCATCCCTTGCGTCGCGCGTAGTCCTCGACCTGGTCCTTGCCGACCCGTCCGACGACGAAGTACTGGCTGCTCGGGTGCGAGAAGTACCAGCCCGAGACCGACGCACCCGGCCACATGGCCATGCCCTCCGTGAGCTCGATCCCGGTGTTCTGCTCGACGTCGAGCAGGCGCCACAGGGTCAGCTTCTCCGTGTGGTCGGGGCATGCCGGGTAGCCGGGAGCGGGACGGATGCCCTCGTAGCGCTCCTTGATGAGGTCGTCGTTACCGAGCTCCTCCTGCGGGGCGTGTCCCCAGAACTCGGTGCGGACCCGCTGGTGCAGCCGCTCGGCGAAGGACTCGGCGAGCCGGTCGGCGAGCGACTCCAGGAGGATCGCGCTGTAGTCGTCGTGCTCGGCCTTGAACGCCTCGATCCGCTCCCGGATCCCGAGGCCGGCGGTCACCGCGAAGGCGCCGACGTGGTCGGCGACCCCGCTCTCCTTCGGTGCGACGAAGTCGGCGAGCGAGCGGTTGGGCACACCGTCGCGGTGCTTGCCTTGCTGGCGCAGCATCCGCAGCGTCTCCCGGACCTGGGCGCGGTCCGGCCCGGTGTAGATCTCGATGTCGTCGCCGACGGTGTTCGCCGGGAAGAGGCCGATGACCCCGTTCGCCGTGAGCCAGCCCTCCTCGATCGCGCGGTCGAGCATCCGCTGACCGTCCTCGAAGAGCTTTCGCGCCGCCTCGCCCGTCGTCGGGTTGTGGAGGATGTCCGGGTAGGAGCCCTTCATCTCCCACGCGTTGAAGAACGGCTGCCAGTCGATGAACTCCCGCAGCTCTGCCAGGGGGTAGTCGCGCAGGACCGTCACCTGCTCGCCCCCGTCACGGAGCATCGCCGGCTCGACGGCCGGCCAGTCCTCGATCGGCGTCCGGTTCGCCCGGGCCTGCTCGATCGTCAGGGCGGGCCGGTCCCCGGTCTTGGCCGCGTGCCGCTCGCGGAGCGAGGCGTACTCGCCGGCGGTCTGCTCGACGAGCGCCTGGCGCCCGGCGGGGGACAGCAGCGAGGCGACGACCGGCACCGAGCGCGAGGCGTCCTTGACCCAGACGACCGGCCCGTCGTAGCGCTGGTCGACCTTCACCGCCGTGTGGGCCTTGCTCGTCGTCGCGCCACCGAGCAGGAGCGGGACATCCATGCCGCGGCGCTGCATCTCCGTCGCGACACCGACCATCTCGTCCAGGCTCGGGGTGATGAGGCCGGACAGGCCGATGACGTCGGCGTTCTCCTCCTCCGCGCGGTCGAGGATCGTCGCGGTCGGGACCATGACGCCGAGGTCGACCACGTCATAGTTGTTGCACTGGAGGACGACCCCGACGATGTTCTTGCCGATGTCGTGGACGTCGCCCTTGACCGTCGCCATGACGACCTTGCCCTTGGCGTTCGAGCTCATGTCGCCCGAGGCCACCTTCTCCGCCTCGATGAAGGGAATGAGGTAGGCCACGGCCTTCTTCATCACCCGGGCCGACTTCACCACCTGGGGGAGGAACATCTTCCCCGCCCCGAAGAGGTCGCCGACGACGTTCATCCCGTCCATGAGGGGGCCCTCGATGACCTCGATCGGCTTGCCGCCGCGGGCCTCGATCTGCGCGCGCAGCTCCTCGGTGTCGGACTCGACGTGGTCGTCGATGCCCTTGACGAGGGAGTGGGTGATGCGCTCCCCGACGGGCAGGTCGCGCCACTCCTCCGCGGCGACCTCCCTGGCGCCGCCGTCGGCGGCGTAGTCCCCGGCGATCTCGAGCAGGCGCTCCGTCGCGTCGGGCCGGCGGTTGAGGATGACGTCCTCGATCCGCTCCCGGAGCCTCTCGTCCACCTCGTCGTAGACGACGAGCGCACCGGCGTTGACGATGCCCATGTCCATCCCGGCGCGGATCGCGTGGTACAGGAACACCGCGTGGATCGCCTCGCGGACCGGGTTGTTGCCGCGGAAGCTGAAGGAGACGTTCGAGACGCCACCGGAGACGAGCGCCCCGGGCAGGTTCTCCTTGATCCACCGGGTGCCCTCGATGAAGTCGGTGCCGTAGGTGGCGTGCTCCTCGATGCCCGTCGCGACGGCGAAGATGTTCGGGTCGAAGATGATGTCGTGCGGCGGGTACCCGACGTCGTCGACGAGGATCCGGTAGGCCCGCTCGCAGATCTCCTTGCGTCGCTCGAGGGTGTCGGCCTGGCCGTCCTCGTCGAACGCCATGACGACGATCGCTGCACCGTGCTTGCGGCACAGCCGGGCGTGCTCGACGAACGGCTCCACGCCCTCCTTCATCGAGATCGAGTTGACGATCGACTTGCCCTGGATGCACTTGAGGCCGGCCTCGATGACCTCCCACTTGCTCGAGTCGACCATGACCGGCACCTTGCAGATGTCCGGCTCGGTGGCGACGAGCTTGAGGAAGCGGTCCATCGCGGCGACGCCGTCGATCATCCCCTCGTCCATGTTGACGTCGATGACCTGGGCGCCGTTCTCGACCTGCTGGCGCGCGACCGCCAGCGCCGTGGGGTAGTCCTCGTTCTGGATGAGCTTGCGGAAGCGGGCCGAGCCGGTGATGTTCGTCCGCTCGCCGACGTTGACGAAGAGCGAGTCCTCCGTGACGACGAGCGGCTCGAGGCCCGACAGGCGCAGGGCGGGCGGGACCTGCGCCCGCTCCCGGGGGGTGACGCCCGCGACGGCGGCGGAGAACTCCCGGATGTGGTCGGGGCCGGTGCCGCAGCACCCGCCGACGATGTTGACCAGACCCTCCTGTGCGTACGCAGAGACGACCTTGGCCATCTCCTGTGGGGTCTCGTCGTACTCGCCGAAGGCGTTCGGCAGACCGGCGTTGGGGTAGAGCGAGACGAAGGTGTCCGCCAGACGCGAGAGCTCCTGGACGTACGGGCGCATCTCGTCCGCGCCGAGCGCGCAGTTGAGCCCGATGGCCAGGGGCCTCGCGTGCCGCACTGAGTACCAGAACGCCTCGGTGGTCTGGCCCGACAGGGTCCGTCCGGAGGCATCGGTGATGGTGCCCGACAGGATGATCGGCCACCGGCGGCCGGTCTCCTCGAAGAGCGTCTCGCACGCGAAGATCGCAGCCTTGGCGTTGAGGGTGTCGAAGATCGTCTCGATGAGCAGGACGTCGACGCCGCCGTCGACGAGGGCGCGGGCCTGCTCGAGGTAGGCGCCTGCGAGCTCGTCGAAGCTCGTGTTCCGCGCGCCCGGGTCGTTGACGTCCGGCGAGATCGACGCGGTGCGGTTCGTCGGGCCGAGGGCGCCGAGGACGAACCGGGGTCGGCTGGGGTCCTCCGCCTCCGCGGCGTCCGCGGCCTCGCGCGCCAGGCGGGCCGAGGCCTCGTTGAGCTCGACCGTCAGGTCCTCCATGCCGTAGTCGGCCATCGAGATGCGCTGGGCGTTGAAGGTGTTCGTCTCGATGAGGTCCGCGCCGGCCTCGAGGTACTCGGCATGGATCTCCCGGATGACCTCCGGCGCGGTGATCGACAGCAGGTCGTTGTTGCCCCGCAGGTCGCTCGGCCAGGCGGCGAATCGCTCGCCCCGGTAGTCCTCCTCGGTGAGCTGGTGGCGCTGGATCATCGTGCCCATCGCACCGTCGAGGACGAGGATCCGCTCGCGGAGGATCTCGGTGAGCTGCTCGGTCGCATCCGGTCGCCACGTCATGGCCGCAGTATCCCAGCAGGTGCGGCGGGTACCGTCGCCGCCATGTCGAGCCAGTCGCCCGAGCCGGGCAGCGGTCTGCGCGTCGCCACGATCGGTGGCGTCCCGATCCATCTGTCGGGGACCTGGCCGGTGCTCGCCGTGCTCATCCTCGTCGTCGTCGGGGGTCAGACCGCCCGATCCCACCCGGAGCTCGGCGCGGGCGCCTACGGCGTGGCTGCCGTCTACGTCGTCCTCCTCGCCGTGTCCGTCCTGCTCCACGAGGGGGCCCACGCGGCCGTGGCCCGCGCTCGGGGGCTACCGGTCCACCGGATCGTCCTCGACGTCTGGGGCGGCCACACGACGTACGACGGGCGCCGCGCCGGTCCCGGCAGCACCGCTCTCATCGCGCTGTCCGGCCCCGTGACGAACGGCGTGCTCGGCGTCGCGGCCCTGGGACTCCGGCCGCTGCTGGACGGCGTCGCCCTCCTGGTCGTCGGCGGGTTCGGGGTCCTCAACGTCGCGCTCGCGCTCTTCAACCTCCTCCCGGGGCTGCCCTTCGACGGCGGGCAGGTCGTCGAGGCCGGGGTGTGGGGTGCCACCGGCCGGCGCTCCACCGCGCGCGCGGTCGCCGGCTGGTGCGGGATCGCCGCCGCCGTCCTCGTCGCGCTGTGGTTCGTCGCCCTGCCGCTGCTCGGGGGCGCCGCGCCCGTCGGCCTCCTCTGGTCGGTCGTCGTCGCCGTCTTCGTCGCGCGGGGCGCGTGGGGGGCGGTGCGCAGCGCGCGGCTGCTCCGGGCGGTCGAGCAGGTCCGCCTGCGGGACGTGATCCTCCCGACGGTCACCGTCCCGCCCGGCACGTGGCTCGGGGCCCTCGTCCCGGGGACGGCTGCGGTCGTCGTCGAGGCCGGTCGCATCACCGGTGTCGTCGACCCGCGCGCCACGACGGCCGTGCCACCCGGCGAACGGGACTCCACGCGGGTCGAGGCCGTCCTCGCCGCCGTCCCGCCCGACCGCGTCGTCGCCGCGGCGCCGGACGGGACGCTCGAGCCGCTGCTGGGCACGCTCGACGGCCGAGACGGGTACCTCGTGGTCACCGACGCCCACGGCAGGCCCTACGGCGTGACGACGGCCGGAACGCTCGTGCGGGCGGTGTCGGGCGACCGCGGGCGGGCCTAGACTCGACCCCCATGACCGCGACCGGAACCGACCTGCGCCGAGGCCCCTTCCGAGAGGGCGACCGGGTCCAGCTCACCGACCCCAAGGGACGGCTGCACACGATCACCCTCACCCCGGGGAAGCAGTTCCACACCCACCGTGGTCACATCACCCACGACGAGCTCATCGGAGCGCCCGACGGGTCGACGGTGACGAACACTGCCGGCGTCGAGTACCTCGCGCTCCGGCCCCTGCTCGCCGACTACGTGATGTCGATGCCGCGCGGCGCCGCCGTCGTCTACCCGAAGGACGCCGGGCAGATCGTCACCATGGGGGACGTCTTCCCCGGCGCGGTCGTCGTCGAGGCCGGTGTCGGGTCGGGGGCCCTCTCGATGTCGCTCCTGCGCGCCGTCGGCGACACCGGCACGGTGCACAGCTTCGAGCGCCGGGAGGACTTCGCGGCCATCGCCAAGGCCAACGCCCGGGCGTTCTTCGGCACCGACCACCCCGCGTGGACGGTCACCGTCGGCGACCTCGTCGAGGAGCTGCCCGCCGCGGTGGAGCCCGGGACCGTCGACCGCGTCGTGCTCGACATGCTCGCCCCGTGGGAGTGCCTCGACGTCGTCGCCGAGGCCCTCGTGCCGGGCGGCCTGCTCATCTGCTACGTCGCGACCGCCACCCAGCTGAGCAAGGTCGCCGAGGCGATGCGCGAGCACGGTGGGTACACGGAGCCGAGCGCATGGGAGTCGCTGGTGCGCGGCTGGCACCTCGAGGGCCTGGCCGTCCGCCCGCAGCATCGGATGCACGGCCACACGGGCTTCCTCATCACGACCCGCCGACTCGCCCCCGACACGGCACCGCCGCTGCGGAAGCGACGCCCGAGCAAGGGCGCCTACGGCGAGGACGCCGCCTCGTCCGGGGACGCCGCCGACACCGGTCCCGTCGAGCACCTGGGGCCCGTCACGGTCCCGGACGAGGACTGGACCCCCGAGGCGCTGGGGGAGCGGGTCGCCTCGGAGAAGAAGGTCCGCAGGCTGCGCCGCAGCATGGGGCTGCTCGAGGAAGCGGGCCATGACGCCTGAGCAGGAAGCGGGCGGGGGAGGCATGACCGCGCAGGAGCGCGCCGAGCTCGCGCGGGCGCGGTCCAACGCCCAGACCCTCGCGGCGCAGAACGAGCGACTCGTCCGCACGATCAAGGACGCGCGGGAGCAGATCACGACCCTGCGCGCCGAGGTCGAGCGGCTCGGGCAGCCCCCGTCGCCGTACGCCACCCTCACGCGCTGCCACGCGGACGGCACGGTCGACGTGCTCAACCACGGCCGGCGCATGAACGTCGCCGTGTCGCCCGAGGTCGAGCGCTCCGCGCTGGCGATCGGCGCGGACGTCCGGCTCAACGAGGCGATGAACGTCGTCAGCGTGCACCCGCCGGAGGACACCGGCGAGGTCGTCATGGTCACCGAGGTCGTCGACCCCGAGCGCGTCCTCGTCCGGGTGCGGCAGGACGAGGAACGGGTGGTCCGCCTCGCCGGCGGCCTCGTGGGTCGCCTCCGCCCCGGAGACTCGGTGCGGATCGACACCAAGGCGGGCATCGCGCACGAGCCGATCGACAAGGCCGAGGTGGCCGACCTCGTCCTCGAGGAGGTTCCGGACGTCTCCTACGACGACATCGGTGGGCTGTCCTCCCAGATCGAGGCGATCCGCGACGCCGTCGAGCTGCCGTGGCTGCACCCCGAGCTCTACGCCGAGCACGGGCTGAAGCCGCCGAAGGGTGTGCTCCTCTACGGTCCCCCGGGCAACGGGAAGACGATGATCGCCAAGGCGGTGGCCGCCTCGCTCGCCCGCCGGGTGGCGCAGGACCGCGGCCGGGACGTCCCGACGGCGTACTTCCTCAACATCAAGGGCCCCGAGCTGCTCAACAAGTACGTCGGCGAGACCGAGCGTCACATCCGGCTCATCTTCGAGCGGGCCCGGTCGAAGGCCGGGGACGGCATGCCCGTCGTCGTCTTCTTCGACGAGATGGACAGCCTGTTCCGCACCCGCGGGTCGGGTGTCTCGAGCGACGTCGAGACGACGATCGTGCCGCAGCTGCTCGCCGAGATCGACGGCGTCGAGGGCCTCGAGAACGTCATCGTCATCGGGGCGACCAACCGCGAGGACATGATCGACCCGGCGATCCTCCGCCCCGGTCGGCTCGACGTGAAGATCCGGATCGACCGCCCGGACGCCGACGGTGCCCGTGAGATCTTCGCGCGCTACCTCACCCCCGCGTTGCCGATCGCCGAGGAGGAGCGGGAGCGGCACGGGTCGGCCGAGGCGGCCGTCCGCGCGATGATCGACGCGGCGGTGGAGCGGATGTACGCACCCACCCCCGAGAACCGGTTCATCGAGATCACGTACGCCAGCGGGCGTCACGAGGTCCTCCACCTCGGTGACTTCGCCTCCGGCGCGATGATCCAGAACGTCGTCGACCGCGCGAAGAAGCGGGCGATCAAGGAACTGATCGCCAGCGGTCGGCGGGGGCTGCGCACCGAGCACCTCCTCGCCGGCGTGGCGGCGGAGCTCCTCGAGAACGAAGACCTGCCGAACACCTCCGACCCCGCGTCGTGGGCGCGGGTGAGCGGCCGACGGGGCGAGAAGGTCGTCGCGCTCCGGTCGCTCGTCGACCGGTCGGCCGGCGAGCCGGCGGTCGACTAGCCGGCCGCTCGGCGACGAGCGAGCCGGGCGAGGGATGCGATCGCCCGCCACCCGAGCAGGAAGGCCCCGGCGACGAGGGTCGCGACGACGACGAAGGGCAGGGCGGTGCCCTGGCCGACGGCCTGGCGGACCGCCATCCCGCCGAAGACGGTCGAGAGCCAGACGGGGACGCCGTGCCAGGCTGCCGCGGGCCAGCGGCCGAGGGTGCCCAGGACGAGCAACCAGCCGAGGCCCAGGCCCACGAGGAAGGGCCAGGCGGTCGTCAGTACCCCGGCGGCATCGATCCCCTCCGCGTGCGAGGACCGGCCGACGACCGCGAAGACGACCACGAGCAGGACGTCGAGGACGAGCGCGAGGGTCTGGGAGCGCCCCCAGGTGAAGGACCACGATCCCGTCGTCCAGCGCGGGCCGAGGTCGTCGGCGTCGGGCGGGAGGTCCTCGAGGGAGCCGCCGAAGCGGGGGTCCGGACCGGGGGTGCTCATCCTCGCCGCCCTTCGCCGAGGGGACGCGAAGCGTGATCGGTGATCGGGACGGTCGGGAGCAGGTGGCGGGCGATCTCTCGGACGAGCTCCTCACGGGCGGCCCAGCCGTGGGCCGTGAGGCCCGGGAAGGACGCGTACCCGTGCGGGGTGTTCGGGTAGGTGGTCGAGACGACCGGCACACCTGCGGCGCGCAGGGCGTCCGCGTAGGCGAGGCCGTCGTCCCGCAGCGGGTCGAGGTCCGCCGTCTGGACGAGCGCCGGCGGCAGGCCGTGCAGGTCCCCGAGGATCGGCGAGAGGAGGGGGTCGGCGCCGTCCTGGTCCGTCCCGAGGTAGCCCGCCCGGAACGCCGCGGTCATCGCGACGGTGAGGATCGGGTGCTCGGGTCCCTCCCCGAGAGCGACGATCTCGGGTCGCTCCCGCAGGTCGGTCGCCGGGTAGAGGAGGGCCTGGTGGCGCACGGCGAGGCCCTCGTCCCGCAGGTGCTGGGCCAGGACCGCCGCGATGTTCCCTCCGGCGCTGTCCCCGGCGAGACCGATGCGGCTGGGGTCGATGCGCAGGGCCGCCGCCTCCGAGAGGAGCCACGTCGTTGCGTCCATGGTGTCGTGGACGGCCGTGGGGGCGAGGTGCTGCGGCGCCTTGCGGTAGTTCGGCATCGCGACGATCGCGCCGATCCGGGCCGCGAGGTGGGTGGCCAGCGGGTCGTACCCGCGCACGTGCCCCAGCGCGAAGCCGCCCCCGTGGACGAGGACGAGCAGCGGCACCGGGCCGACCCGCGCCGCGGTCGGGGTGTGGGTCCGCACGAGCATCCGGCCGCCGTCGCGGGCCGTGATCCACGCGTCGGTCGAGGTCACGCTGCGGTCGATCGCGCCGGTGACGAGGGAGATGGGCCAGCGGGCGCGCGGCGGCGGCGCCTGGAGGCGGGCGAGGAGCCGCGGCGGGGTCTGGTCGACCGGCCGGCTCACCCAGCGGGACGCGACGGCGAGCACCGCGGTGCGGCGAGGAAGCGCGTCGGGTGCAAGGGGTCGGGCTCGACGGGAGGTCACGGACCGATTGTCCCGCGTCCGGCGCCCGTAGGGTGAACCGTATGGCGGACGGCACGATGCGCGGCGGCGTGCGCCGCATCATGGGGATCGAGACCGAGTACGGGATATCGGTGCCCGGGGCGCCGATGGCGAACGCCATGACCGCCTCCGCCGCGGTCGTCCGCGCCTACGCGGCGCTGCCCGGGGTGACGACGGCCCGGCCCCGGTGGGACTACGCCGACGAGAGCCCGCTCGACGACGCCCGGGGATTCACCCGTGATCGCGAACAGGCCCACCCCTCGCAGCTCACGGACACGGAGGACCCGGGTGTGCCCAACCTCGTCCTCACCAACGGGGCGCGGCTCTACGTCGACCACGCCCATCCGGAGTACTCCTCGCCGGAGGTGCTCACCCCGCGCGAGGGGATCGTGTGGGACCGGGCGGGCGAGGTCGTCATGGCACGCGCGGTCGACCGCCTCGCCGCGGCGCCACCGGGCATCAACCTCTACAAGAACAACACCGACGGCAAGGGCGCGTCCTACGGCACGCACGAGAACTTCCTCCTCGACCGTGCCGTCGAGTTCTCGGACGTCGTCGCCGCGCTCGTCCCCTTCCTCGTGACCCGGCAGGTGCTCTGCGGCACCGGACGGGTCGGCATCGGTCAGCGCTCCGACCGCCCGGGCTTCCAGCTCGGCCAGCGCAGCGACTTCATGGAGTCCGTGGTCGCGCTCGAGACGACGCTCAACCGGCCGATCGTCAACACCCGCGACGAGCCCCACGCCGACCCGGACCGGTATCGCCGGCTGCACGTCATCATCGGGGACGCCACCCATGCCGACACGCCGACGCTGCTCGCGCTGGGGACGACCTCCCTCGTCCTGTCGATGCTCGAGCACGGCACCCTCGGGGAGCCGCTGCGGCTGGCCGACCCCGTGGCGGCGGTCCGCGCGGTGAGCCACGATCCGAGCCTGACGGCGACGGTCACGCTCGAGGACGGCAGGCGCCTGACGGCGCTGGACGTCCAGGAGGACTACCTCGCCCGGGTCCGCCGCCACCTCGGGACGGTCGCCGGGGGCGAGGTGGACACCGAGACCGCCGAGGTGGTCGGCACGTGGGAACGGGTGCTCGCCGGGCTCCGGGGCGATCGGGAGTCCGTCGCCAGCGACGTCGAGTGGCTGGCGAAGCTCACCCTCCTGCAGGCCTACCGCGACCGGGACGGCATGGCTTGGGACGACCCCCGACTGGCCGCCATCGACATCCAGTGGTCCGACGTCCGGCCCGACCGAGGGATCGCCCACCGGCTGCGCCGCCGGGGCGCTCTTCGCTGCCTGGCCACGCCCGAGGAGATCGCGGACGCCGTGACCCTGCCTCCGGGATCGACCCGGGCGTGGCTGCGGGGCGAGCTCGTCCGACGGTTCCCCGGGGACGTCGTCACCGCATCCTGGGACTCGGTCACCGTGGGCCGGGGGACCGGTGACGCCAGACAGCTGCGGAGGGTCGCACTGCCCGAGCCCGCTGCCTGCGGTCGGGCCGACATGGAGGCCGCGCTGGACGATGCCGACGATGCGCTGGACGCCGTCGGTGGCATGGTGTCCTGAACGTCCGCACCCCGAAGGAGCAGCGATGGCAGGCCATGAGCACGTCCGATCCCACGGCGGTCCCGACGACGGCGGTGACGCCGGCCCGGACGAGGTCGGCGCAGCCCAGCAGCACGCCGCGACGCGGGGTGCCGATCTCGATGACGTCCTCGCCGAGATCGACGGGGTCCTCGAGACCAACGCCGAGGAGTTCGTGTCCGGCTTCGTCCAGAAGGGCGGTCAGTGACCCTGGGGCGGGTCCCCGCCGTCCGACCGGTCGTCTGACGGCTCGTCACCAGGCGAGGAGTCCGCGGCCTGCGGGTCCTCGCCCTGCGAGGGCTCGGCGTTCGCGGCCTCGTCCGGCGCGTCGTCCGGCGCGTCGTCCGGAGCCGGGACCTCCTCGCTGCCTCCGACCGCGCCCAGCAGCCCGCGCAGATGGGCCAGCTGAGAGCTCACCGCCTCCCGGCGCTCCGTGAGAGCGGCGATCTCCCGCTCACCGTCGCGCCGGATGCGCTCGACTCGGGCGCGGGCCTCCGACAGCAGCGTGTCCGCCTCCCGGCGGGCTCGCGCGAGGACCTCGTCGGCCCGGGTGCGGGCCCGCTCCGCGATCGTGTCGGCCTCGGCCTCCGTCGCCTCGATCCGGGCCTCGGCAGCGGCCTGCCGCTCGGCCTGGGTGGTGCGCTGCCCCTCGAGCTCGGCGAGCACCGCCTCGCGGCGCGCCGCCAGGTCCCGCTCGACCTCCCCGACGAGCTGGGCGGACCGCGCCACGGCCTCCTCGTGGCGAGCGGATGCCTCCTCCCGTCGGACCCTGGACTCCTGCTGGGCATGCTCGAGGATCGCCGCGGCCTCATCCTTGGCGCCCGCGACGAGCGCCGTCGCCTCGGCGCGAGCCTCCTCGGTGGTGCGGGTGCACTCCGCCTCGGTGCGTTCCCGCAGCCGGGTCGTCTGCTCGTGCGTGACGCGCCGCAGCTCCTCCGCCTCGTCCTGCGCCGTCGACCGCAGCGCGGCAGCCTCCTCCTCGGCGAGGGTGAGGATCTGGCTGATCCGGGGGCCGAGGGTCGAGTAGTCGCCCTCGACGAGGACCCGCGGCGAGGCATGGGCCTCCGCGAGCTGGGTCGACGTCGAGGCAAGCTCGTCGCGGGTCGCGGCCAGCGCGCCCTCGAGCTCCCGCACCCGAGCCGTGAGCCGCGAGACCTCATCCTCCTTGAGCCTCAGGGTCTTGCGGTGGCGCTCGGCATCCCGCTCCCGCTGGTCGAGCTCCTTGGCCCGCTCGCGCAGCTCGCGCTCGCTCGACCGGCTCGAGCTGAGGCGTTCCTCGGCCTCGGCCCGCAGGCGAGCCGCCTCCGATCCCAGGCGTGCCGCCTCCTCGCGCGCCGTCTGGACCGCGCGCTCGAGATCGGCGTGCGCCTGGTCGACCTGGACCGGGTCGTAACCACGCAGCACGACTCTGAAGGGGATCGGCGTGGTCACGGGGCCTCCTCGGGGGCGACGGCGGGATGGTCGGGTCGATCCAACCAGCCATCCCTGAACCGCCGCTGGCCGAGGGCGCAAGGTGCTGCGCGACACCGGGCTCGTTAGCCTGTGGCGATGACCGCGACCGGCGGGCTGACGCGCCGCATCTTCGGGATCGAGACCGAGTTCGGCATCACGTGCTCGGACGATGGGCAGCGGACCCTTACCCCGGACGAGGTGGCCCGGCACCTGTTCCGGCCCGTGGTGCGCTTCGGGCGCTCGAGCAACGTCTTCCTCACCAACGGCGCGCGGCTCTACCTCGACGTCGGCTCCCACCCGGAGTACGCGACGGCCGAGTGCGACGACCCGCGCCAGGTCCTCGTCCAGGACCGTGCGGGGGAGGCGATCGTCGCGGACCTGGCCCGTCAGGCGCAGGCAGGCCTGAGGGAGGCCGGCGTCGCGGGGACGATCTACGTCTTCAAGAACAACGTCGACGCGAATGGCAACTCCTACGGCTGCCACGAGAACTACCTGGTCGGGCGGGAGACCGACTTCGCCGGGGCGGCGGACGCGCTCCTGCCGTTCCTCGTCACCCGGCAGCTCGTGTGCGGTGCCGGCCGGGTCGTGCGCGGACCGCGGGGGGCGACGTACGCCCTCAGCCAGCGGGCCGACCAGGTGTGGGAGGGCGTGAGCTCGGCGACGACGCGCTCGAGACCGATCATCAACACCCGGGACGAGCCGCACGCGGACCCCGAGCACCACCGGCGGCTGCACGTCATCGTCGGCGACTCGAACATGGCCGAGCCGACCACCTTGCTCAAGGTCGGGGCGTGCCACCTCGTGCTGCACATGATCGAGAGCGGCATCGAGATGCCGGAGCTCGCCCTGGCCAACCCCATCCGGGCCATCCGGGCGTTCAGCACCGACGCCACCGGTCGGACGACGGCCGAGCGGGCCGGTGGAGGCACGATCACCGCCCTCGACGTCCAGCGAGCGCTCTGCGAGCGGGCCACCGCCCACGCCGCGGAGCACGGCATGGACGACCCGACGACCGCGTCCGTCCTCGACCTGTGGACGCGGGCCGTGCGTGCCGTCGACGAGGACCGGCCGGAGCTCGTCGACACGGAGATCGACTGGGTCGTCAAACGGCGCCTCCTCGACACCTACGCCACCCGTCACGGGCTCGACCTCGACTCGCCGCGCATCGCCCAGCTCGATCTCGCCTACCACGACATCGACCCTGACCGCGGGGTCTTCCGGCTCCTGGAGCGGGCCGGGCGTGCCCGCCGGATCACCGACCCGGCCGAGATCGCCGACGCGACGACGATTCCCCCCCAGACGACGCGGGCGCGGCTGCGCGGGGACTTCGTCCGGGCCGCGAGAGAGCACGACCGCGACTTCACGGTCGACTGGGTCCACCTCAAGCTCAACGACGCCGGGCAGCGCACGGTCCTGTGCAAGGACCCGTTCCGGTCCCACGACGACCGGGTCGACCGCCTCCTCGAGGAGGCCTCGCGGCCGGCGCCCCGGCCGCCCACGCCGTGATCCGTCCTCAGCGACTGCCCAGTCGCTGAGGCTAGGGTGGACCGGTCCCGCCGAGCCCCCGGCTCCCCAGACCGAAGGAACCCCGTGCTCCGACCGCGCATCGCCGCCACCGTCCTCGCCCTCGCCCTCGGGCTCACCGCCTGCGGATCCTCGGCGACCGATCAGGCGAACTCGAAGTCCGACCCGGACGGGGTCCTGGAGAAGGTCGAGGTCACGGGCGGCGACGACAAGACCGCCCCGACCTTCGACCTCAAGGAGAAGCCGCTCAAGGCCGACAAGGCGGTCTCGCGCGTGCTCACCGAGGGCGATGGTGCGGAGGTGACGAAGGGCGACCTGGTCACTCTCGACATCGCGATCGTCAACGGCAAGGACGGCAAGGTCGTCAACGAGTCCTACACCCAGGACCCGGCCACCCTCCCGCTCTTCTCCCCGTCCGTGCCGAAGGGCGTGCGTGACGTCCTCGTCGGCAAGAAGGTCGGCAGCCGGGTGATCACCGCGCTGCCGGGCAAGGACGTGTTCGGCCCGCAGGGGAACCCGCAGGTCGGCATGACCGCCGAGGACCCCGTCCTCATCGAGATGGACATCAAGAAGGCGACGACCCTCCTCACGAAGGCGGAGGGGAAGGCCGTGCCCGCCAAGAAGGGGCTCCCGACCGTCAAGGCCGACGGCAAGAAGCCCGCGACCATCACCATGCCCAAGGCGGCGCCGTCGAAGAAGCTCGTCGTCCAGGACCTCGTCACCGGCGATGGCCCTGCCGTGAAGAAGGGCGACACGGTCTACGTGCACTACACCGGTGCCCTGTACCGGAACGGCAAGGTGTTCGACTCCAGCCTCGAGCGAGGCGAGCCGTTCAACTTCACCGTCGGTCAGGGCGGTGTCATCAAGGCGTGGGACACCGGCCTCATCGGCAAGAAGGTCGGCAGCCGTGTGCTCATGGTCGTCCCGCCCAAGGACGGCTACGGATCGAAGGGCAACCCGCAGGGCGGGATCAAGGGCACCGACACCCTCGTGTTCGTCATCGACATCCTCGGCGTCGTCTGACCGCCGACCACCACGACCCCCTCACGACAGGAGCAGCGATGCCGTTCGACCCCAGCACCACCAAGCCCGAGATCGACTTCCCCGGTGAGGCGCCGGACGACCTCGTCATCGAGGACATCACCGTCGGTGACGGCGCGGAGGCGACCGCGGGGTCGCGCATCAAGGCCCACTACGTCGGCGTCGCCCACTCGACCGGCGAGGAGTTCGACGCCTCGTGGAACCGCGGCGAGCCGCTCGCGTTCGTCGTCGGCGTCGGCCAGGTCATCCCGGGCTGGGACAAGGGCATCCTCGGCATGCGCGAGGGAGGACGGCGCAAGCTCGTCATCCCCCCGCACCTGGGCTACGGCGACCGCGGGGCAGGCGCCGCCATCAAGCCGGGGGAGACGCTGATCTTCGTCGTCGACCTCGTCCGGGTCGGCTGAGCGACGCACCAGCGGCCATGCCCGCGACGAACACCCCTCGGGGCAAGACCGAGCGGTTGATGAACCTGACGATGTGCCTGCTCGAGGCGCGGCAGCCGCTGCCCCGCGAGCGGATCAGGCGCGTCGTCGAGCAGTACCGCTCGGTCGCATCCGATGACGCGTTCGAGCGGATGTTCGAGCGCGACAAGGACGACCTGCGTACGCTCGGGATCCCGGTCCGCACCGAGACCGTCACCGTCGCCTTCGAGGACGAGGTCGGGTACCGGATCGATCCCGCCGACTACGCGCTGCCGGACCTCGAGCTCACCCCCCAGGAGCTCGCTGTCCTGGGCCTCGCTGCGCGGGAGTGGCAGCACGCCTCGCTCGCCCGGCCCGCCACGCTCGCGCTCCAGAAGCTCGCCGTCGGTGCCGACGGGGACGAGCTGGCCCGCCCGGTCGCCCTGCTCGAGCGGCTCGCCGCCCCCCCGGACCCTGCCTTCGACCCGGTGCGTGCCGCCTGCCGGCAGCGGCGGGTCATCGAGTTCGGCTACCGCTCGCACGGCTCGGCGGAGACCGTGGAGCGGCGGGTCCAGCCGTGGGGCCTCGTCCGCTGGAGAGGCCGGTGGTACCTCACCGGGCACGACCTGGGCCGCGACGACCGTCGGGTCTTCCGGCTCTCGCGCGTCGTCGGGGAGGTGCGCGCGGTCGGACGAGGGGGCGCCTTCGAGGTACCGGCCGACCACGACGGGGTGGCGATGGTCGAGGAGTCCTTCCGGGGCCTGACGACGATCACGCCGAGCCCGGCGGTCCTTCGGGTGCGCGCCGGGGCCGGTCACGAGCTGCGACGTCGCGCCCGGACGGTCGGGGAGGTCGACGACGAGTGGGACCTGATCGACATCGACCACGGGATCCTCGACGCCTTCGCCGACGAGGTGGCCTCGTACGGCGGCGACGTCGTCGTCGAGCAACCGGCGCACCTACGGGAGGCGGTCGTCAGCCGCCTGCGTGCCAGCTTGGCCGCGCACGACGAGAGGAGCGGTGCATGAGCAGGACCCGCCCGCCGGTCGAGACCGCCACCGAACGCCTCACCCGCCTGCTCGCGCTCGTCCCGTGGTTGAACGACCGGCAGGGGATCGAGGTCGACGAGGCCGCGCGTCAGCTCGGGATCACCCCGGAGCAGCTCCAGGACGACCTCGACCTCGTCCTCATGTGCGGCTACGGGACGATGCCCGACGAGATGATCGACGTCGCGTACGAGTCGGGCCGCATCGTCATCCACAACGCGGACACGATCGCCCGTCCGCTGCGCATCGGCCACGACGAGGCCCTCGCGCTGCTGCTCGGGCTGGAGAGCCTGGCGACGGTGCCGGGGGCCACCGACCTCGACGCGCTCGAGAGCGTGCGGGCGAAGCTCGAGGCCGCGACCACGGCTGGTGACGGCGCGCGCGCCGAGATCGCCGTCGCCAGGGACGCCCGGACCGACGTGGACGCAACCCTGACCGCCCTTCGCGACGCGCTCGACCGGCACCGGCGCGTCCGGCTGGTCTACCTCGTCGCGAGCCGCGACGACGAGACGCAGCGTGAGGTCGACCCGATGCGGCTCGTCACCGCGCCCGACGGCACGGTGTACCTCGAGGCGTGGTGCCACCGCGCCGAGGGGGTCCGGACGTTCCGCGTGAGCCGTATCCGGTCGGCGACGGTCCTGGACGTGGACGGCACCCCGCCGGCGGACGCCCGGCCCAACGTCCTCGACGAGCACGCCTTCGCCCCCGGCGAGGACGACCCGACCGCGGTGCTCGAGCTCGAGCCGACCGGGCGCTGGGTCGCCGAGTACGTGCCGGTCGAGTCGGTCGAGGAGCTGGGGGAGGGGCGGCTGCGCGTCCGGCTCCGGGTGAGCAGCGAGGACTGGCTCGTGCGCCTGGCGCTCCGCCTCGGGAGCTCCGGACGCGTGCTCGAGCCTGCGCGCCTGGCGAGCCGGGTCGCTGAGGCCGCCCGCGCGGGACTGGTCGGGTACGACCCGGCCCCGGCGTAGCATGAACCACGCAGCCCGGCCCCTGCGGGCACCACGAAACGTCACTGAGAGGCCCTGACCATGTTTGGTCTGCAAGCTCCCGAGCTCATCATCATCGCTCTGCTCGTCCTGCTGCTCTTCGGGTTCAAGAAGCTGCCCGACGCCGCGCGCAGCATCGGCCGGTCGGCCCGCGTCTTCAAGTCGGAGATGAACGAGATGAAGAACGACGACAAGGAGCGGCAGGCCACCGGCCACACCTCCATCCCGGGCGAGACGACCGAGCAGGGTCCCGTGACCGAGCGACGCATCGAGCCCGGCCCGGTCCTCGAGGACAACAGCCCGAGCACGGACAACCAGTCCGGCACGGTCCGCTGACCCACGCCCGTTCGTGGGAGCACGCGCCAAGCGCAACCCCGAGGGGCGGATGTCCCTCAAGGAGCACCTTCTCGAGTTCCGCCGCCGCCTGCTGATCTCGGCAGCGGCGCTCCTCCTCGGTGCGATCGCCGGGTGGTACCTCTTCGACCCGGTGTACGCGCATCTCACCGCTCCGCTGACCGATCTCGCCCGTCAGCGCGGTGACGACTCCGCACTCATCGCGCTCAACTACGCGGGGATCACCGCCGCCTTCAGCCAGCGACTCTCGCTGGCCATCTGGATCGGCGTCATCATCTCCAGCCCGGTGTGGCTGTACGAGGCGTGGGCGTTCCTCGCCCCCGGCCTGACGACGAAGGAGAAGCGGATCTCGCTCCTGTTCGTCGCGGCGAGCGTCCCGCTCTTCCTCGCCGGCTGCTGGTTCGGCTACATGACGCTGCCGAAGGCGATCCAGTTCCTGCTGGGGATCACCCCCGACGGCGCGGCGAACCTGCCCGAGGCGGACATGTACTTCAAGTTCGTCACCCGGTTCATCCTCATCTTCGGCCTTGCGTGGCTGCTCCCGGTCTTCCTCGTCGGCGCGAACATGCTCCACGTCCTCCCGGCCCGCGTGATGCTCAACGGCTGGCGTCCGGCGGTCGTGCTCATCTTCCTCGCGGCGGCGATCGCCACCCCGACACCCGACCCGTACACGATGTTCCTGATGGGCGGCCCGCTCGTCGTCCTCTACTTCTTCGCCGTGGGCGTCGCCTTCCTCAACGACCGGCGCCGGAAGGCCGAGGAACCGGAGTGGATGGGCCTGGCGGACGACGAGGCCTCGGTCCTCTGAGTCGCTGCCGTAGCGTGACGGCATGCCTTCGCCCGCCGAGCGGTACGCCGCTGCCCGCCGTCCCGGCTTCGGCTCGCCGGAGCTGACCCGCTTCGCAGCGGCCCTCGACTTCGAGCTCGACGGCTTCCAGGTCGAGGCCTGCGAGGCCCTGGAGTCCGGCCGCGGGGTGCTGGTCGCCGCGCCGACCGGTTCGGGGAAGACCGTCGTCGGGGAGTTCGCCGTCCACCTCGCCCTCGCCCGCGGGCAGAAGGCGTTCTACACCACGCCCATCAAGGCGCTGTCGAACCAGAAGTACCGCGACCTGCTCGCCCGCCACGGCGCCGGGAAAGTCGGCCTCCTCACCGGTGACACCTCGATCGACGGCGAGGCACCGATCGTCGTCATGACGACCGAGGTCCTGCGGAACATGATCTACGCCGGCTCGAGCACCCTCGACGGGCTCGCGTTCGTCGTCATGGACGAGGTCCACTACCTCGCCGACCGCTTCCGCGGCCCGGTGTGGGAGGAGGTCCTCATCCAGCTCCCGGACCGGGTGCAGGTGGTCTCCCTGTCCGCGACCGTGAGCAACGCCGAGGAGTTCGGCGCCTGGCTCGACCAGGTCCGCGGGGACACGGCCATCGTCCTGTCCGAGCACCGACCGGTGCCGCTGTGGCAGCACATGCAGGTCGGCCGCCGGATGTACGACCTCTTCGCCGACGAGACGCCGGACACCAGACCCACCCCTGGACGGGTCGACCCGCGGCTGCTCGAGGCGATCCGGGACGTCGAACGCTCCGGCCCGCCCCGCGGGGAGCGGGGGAGCGGCCGCGAGTTCGGCCGGCGCGGTCCCCGCGGCGGCCGGCGGGACGTCGACCACCGGGCCCGCGGCGAGGAGCCACGGGGCCCGCGGCAGCCGGTCCGCGCCTCCCGCGTCGAGGTGATCCGACAGCTCGAGGAGGCCGAGCTCCTCCCCGCGATCACGTTCATCTTCAGCCGGGCCGGGTGCGACGCCGCGGTCGAGCAGATGCTCGCGAGCGGGCTGCGGCTCGTGCCGGAGGCGGACGGGTCGAGGATCCGGTGGTACGTCGAGGAGCGGGTCGCGTCGATCGACTCCGAGGACCTGGGGGTCCTCGGCTACCACGACTTCGTCGAGGGGCTGGCCCGCGGTTTCGCGGCCCACCACGCCGGGATGCTCCCGGTCTTCCGGGAGATCGTCGAGGAGCTCTTCGTCGAGGGGCGGGTGCGCGCGGTCTTCGCGACGGAGACCCTGGCGCTGGGCATCAACATGCCGGCGCGGTCGGTCGTCATCGAGAAGCTCGTCAAGTGGAACGGCGAGGCCCACGTCCCCCTGTCGCCAGCCGAGTACACCCAGCTCACGGGTCGGGCCGGGCGGCGGGGCATCGACGTCGAGGGCCACGCGATCGTCGTGTGGCAGCGCGGGGTCGACCCCGTCGAGGTCGCCGGCCTGGCGTCCACGCGGACCTACCCGCTGCGCAGCAGCTTCCGGCCGACGTACAACATGGCCGTCAACCTCGTCGCCCAGGTCGGCCGGGGCGTGGCCCGGGAGATCCTCGAGACCTCCTTCGCCCAGTTCCAGGCGGACCGCTCCGTCGTCTCGATCGCGACGCAGGTGCGCCGGAACGACGAGGCGCTCGAGGGCTACGCCGAGGCGATGCACTGCGACCGCGGGGACTTCCGCGAGTACGCGGCGCTGCGCCACCAGGTGTCCGAGGCCGAGAAGTCCGGGAAGCGCCGCCGCAACGCCCAGCGTCGGGCGGAGACCGCCGTCAGCCTCGAGGAGCTGCGCGTCGGGGACGTCGTCCACGTCGGCGGAGGCCGACGTCCCGGGTGGGTCGTCGTCGTCCACCCCGCTCGACCGAGACCGGGGCAGGACGCCGCACCCGGGGTCGTCACCGAGGACAAGCAGTACCGCCGCCTCTTCGCCGGCGACCTCGACGGCCCGGTGGCGCCGGCGACCCGGATCGACGTGCCGCGGGGATTCAACCCCAAGTCCCCCCGCGCCCGCCGGGACCTCGCGACCTCGCTCCGCACGAGCACCCCGCACGAACCACCGCCACGCGCGTCCGCCGCTGCCACCGGCCCCGACGACCGGGACCACGTCGAGCGACTCCGGCAGCGCCTGCGGGAGCACCCCTGCCACGACTGCCCCGGCCGCGAGGAGCACGCCCGCTGGTCGGAGCGGTGGTGGAAGCTCAAGCGCGAGAACGTCGGCCTGCAGCGGAAGGTCGACAGCCGGACGGGGTCGGTGGCCGCCCGGTTCGACCGGATCTGCGCCGTCCTCGTCGAGCTGGGCTATCTCGCCGACGACGGCGAGTCCGTGACCGACGCGGGGCAGCGGCTGCGCCGCCTCTACAGCGAGAAGGACCTCCTCGTCGCCGAGTGCATCCGCACCGACCTCTGGCGGCGTCTGGACCCGGCCGAGCTGGCCGCCGTCGTCTCCACCCTCGTCCACGAGCCCCGGGGCGAGCCGAGCGACCTCTCGCCGCGCCTGCCCACGGCAGCCGTCGACGAGGCGTGGGAGGAGATGTCGCGGCTGTGGGAGACGATCGTCGCTCGCGAGGCCGAGCGCGACCTCGAGTCGCCGGCAGCGCCGGATGCCGGGATCGCGTGGTCGATGCACCGGTGGACGAGCGGGCGCGGGCTCGAGGAGGTGCTGCGCGACCAGGAGCTCGCGGCCGGCGACTTCGTCCGCCGCGCGAAGCAGGTCGTCGACCTCCTGGGGCAGCTGGCGAACGCCAGCGAGGACCCGCTGCGGAGGAACGCCCGCTCGGCCGCGGCAGCGATCATGCGCGGCGTCGTCGCGACCGACCGGCTCGACTGACGCGCCCGAACGGTCGTCGCGGCTCGTCCGGTCAGGTGGTGACGGTGAGGGCCGCGAGGACCCGGTCGGCGGTCGTCCCGAGCCCGACCTCGTCGGCGAACGCGGCGAACGCCGCGGGGTCCGGGATCGGCAGGAGGGGCTCGGCGGCGGGGAGCTCGAGGCCGCGGCGGACGAGGACGACGTCCCCCGCGACGTCGAGGTAGTCCGCCGCCTCCACGATCCGGCGCCGCCGAGCGGGGGTGAGCCCGGGGGAGGAGGGGTCGGCTGCGGCCACGCGCACCGCCTCGACCGTGCCGAACCGCTCGATCAGGTCGGCGGCCGTCTTCTCGCCGATGCCCGCGACTCCGGGCAGCCCGTCGCTGGTGTCGCCCCGCAGGATCGACATCTGCCCGTAGGCCGTGCCGTCGGCCACGCGGTACTTCTGCGTCAGGAAGGCCTCGTCGACGACGTCGGCGTCGCGCACGCCGCCCCGCGCGGTGTAGAGCACCCGCACGCCACGGGCGTCGTCGACGAGCTGGAAGAGGTCGCGATCACCCGTGACCACGAGGACGTCGGCGCGGTCGGACCACTGCTGGGCGTAGCTGCCGATGACGTCGTCGGCCTCGTGCCCGAGCACGCCGACGCGGGCGATCCCGAGGACCTCGAGGGCCCGTGCGATGACGGGGACCTGGACCTCGAGCTCGTCCGGGGCCTCCTGCTCGTCCGGCACACCCTCGTGGGCGGTCTCCTGCGCGACCCGGTGCGCCTTGTAGGAGGGGATCAGGTCGACCCGGAACTGGGGACGCCAGTCGTCGTCCCAGCAGGCCACGAGGTGGGTGGGCCGGTACCGCGTGACGAGCGTCGCGACCATGTCGAGGAAGCCGCGCACCGCGTTCGTCGGCGGCTGGCCGGACGACGAGCGGCGGTCCGGGACGCCGTGGAAGGCCCGGAAGTACAGGCTGGCCGCGTCGAGCAGCATGAGTCGGGCGCGGGTGTCCTGTCCGGGGTCGGCCATGGCGACACGATGGCACACCCCCCGGCGCGCTACCTTGCGCTCGTGGAAGAGACCGACCGCCGCATCGTCGAGCTCCTGCGCGCCGACGGCCGCACGAGCTACACCGACCTGGGACGCGCCCTCAACCTGTCGACGTCCGCCGTGCACCAGCGGGTGCGCCGTCTCGAGGAGCGTGGCGTGATCACCGGGTACACGGCGGTCGTCGACTCCGCCGCGCTCGGTACCCCCCTGACAGCGTTCGTCGCGATCACGCCATTCGACGACTCCGCGCCGGACGACGTGCCCGAGCGGTTGCGCGACCTGCCCGAGATCGAGGCGTGCCACTCCACCGCCGGACAGGCGAACTACCTGATCAAGGTGCGGGTGGGCACCCCCGGCGACCTCGAGGACCTCCTGGCGCGGATCCGGGCCGCGGCCCGGGTCTCGACCCGCACGACGGTCGTGCTGTCCACGCCCTGGGAGTGACCCGCACCCAGGCTCAGGGGGAGTACCGCGCCCGCAGGCTCAGGCGTGCGCGGCGTGCGAGAGCCCGTGCGGATCGCTGCCGTGCTGCGTCCACCACTGCTGGCCCGCGGCAGCGAGGGTGTGGATCGGGTCGTAGTACACGTGGTGCTTCTCGAGCGCGTCCTCGACATCGGCCTCGATGGAGGTGCGGTAGTTCTTGCGCCACGAGGAGATGCCCCGCTCGGTGTCGTACTCGTCGACCTGGTGGACCCACCGCTTTCCGACGAACGGCACGTCGCACACGATCCGCGGCGTCGCGAAGCCTGGCAGGTAGCCCATGATCGAGTGCTGGAGCTCCTGCGCCCGGGCGAGCGAGAGCCGCCAGTGCTCGCTGCCGGGGATCATGCCGCACATGTAGAAGTAGTACGGCGTGATGCCGGCCTCGTCCTGGAGCGCGAAGCACAGGTCGAGCAGGGCCTCGGTCGAGTCGTTCACCCCGGCCATGAGGACGCCCTGGTTGCGGATGTTCGGCACGCCCGCGTCGGTGAGCGCCCGGGCAGCCCGCGCGACCAGCGGGGTGAGGGACTGCGCCGCGTTGACGTGGGTGTGGACCGCGAGGTGCACGCCGCGCTCGCGAGCGATGGACGCGACCCGACCCACGCCCTCGACCGTCTCGGGCGCCAGCCAGTGCTGCGGCAGACCCATGAGGGCCTTCGTCGCGAGCCGGATGTCGCGGATCGAGTCGATCTCGAGCAGGCGGGTGAGGAAGGCCTCGAGGTTCTTCCACGGCATGTTCGCCACGTCGCCACCGGAAGGGCTGAGCGCGGCCGGACTCAGCCGACCCCCGCCGCGTCGAGGCGGTCCAGGGCCGCGGCCGCCTCGAGGGCCATCCAGGCCTGAAGCTGCGTCGACAGCTCGACCGGGCCCTCCGGGTCCGGTCGACCGTCGGTGCGGGTGGGGAGGACGAGGCAGGGGCGACCGCGACCGGAGGTGACCGTCCGGCGCCCCTGCCAGAACGCCTCGGCGGTCGCCCGCACCATCGCCGCGGCGAGGTCCCGGGTGCGGTCGGGGAGCTCGGCGGTGACGGCGACGACGGCGAGGTACCGCAGGAGGATCCCGGTGAACAGGCCGCTGTCCGCACCGCCCTCGGTCCGGGCGACGGGCCCCGCGTCGGTGGGGCGGCACAGCTCGCGCGCCACGACGTCGACGAGCGCCGCCGCGCGGTTCGCGTCCTCCGGCCGTGACTGCGGGCCCGAGGCGAGCGCCGCGAGGGCGCCCAGCACCGTCCCTTGGTTGTAGGTCCAGATCGAGGTGACCGGCGGATGGTCGGCGCGCTCGAGCTCGATGCCGTCGAGGACCAGGCCCGTCGCGGGGTCGAGCAGCCGTTCGTGGATCCAGTCGATGTGCTGCCGCGCCCGTGCGAACTCACCGGCGCGGGCGAGCAGGATGGCCGCCGGAGCGGTCGCCGGGACGTTCTTGAAGGACCGGGCGGTGTGCCAGAACACCCCGCCGCCGAGGTCGTCGGACTCCGCCGACGCGACCTGGTCGCGCAGCACCCGGGCCATGGCCGCCAGTCGGCCGGCCGAGCGGTCGCGCGCCGCGACGAGGTCGCCGAACCGCTCCAGCGCAAGGGCGAGCCAGGCCATGTCGTCGTAGTAGGAGTTGATGATCCGCCACCCGTTGCGCAGGCGGATCGTGCGGACCAGACGGGCGGCGTCGCGGATGAGGGAAGCGGCCACGTCGGGGCGCTCGGGACGGTCCGCGAGCTCGCGCCAGCCTGCGTCGACGATGCAGTCGAGGTAGTGAGCCTGCCACCAGTAGTGCCACGGGCCGCGCACCCGGACACCGAGTTCCGGCGCGGGCCAGGCGGTCCGCGCGAGGTGGGTCAGCGGGAGCCCGAGAAACGACCCGGCGAACAGCTCGCGGACGGAGACCTGGGCCTGCCGAGCGCGGGCGGAGGTGGGGGTGGGGGTGGCCTCGTCCCGGGGGTTCGCCCGCTCTGGCAGCACGATCACGTCGCCACGCTAACGACCCTGCCCGCCGCGGCCGCGCAAACCGAAGGATTTTCACCTCTCAGCGGGTTGCCGCGCGAATCATTGCGCTCGCCCTACGATGCAGCTCGTGTCTTCGGCAGCTGCGCCGCTGATCGAGCTGGATCCCGCCATCGTCGCGCGGGCCCGCGCTCTCGCCAGGACCGTCGGTGAACCCGTCGTCGACCTTGCCCGCCGCCACACGACCGTCGCCGTCGAGCGGGCCACCCTCCGGCTCGCCGGGCTCGCCGGCGCCGACCACGAGGGCGTCCCGTGGGTCAACCACCTCGTCGACGCGGTCCGCGCGGACGTCGGCCTCGGTGCTGGCGTCTGCCGCCCGGCGTTCGCGCGGATTGCCGACGGGACGGCTCCCGACCTGCTCGCGCTGGCCCAGATGGCCGCCTCCGGCTCAGTCCGCTTCGATCCCACCGGCCCGGTCGAGCACGCCGACGAGCTCGCCCACGAGCACGTGAGCCGAGGGATGGACCGGCTCGACGCGCGTCGGCGCGAGCGGGAGGAGTTCATCGCGCAGGTCGGTGACGCACCCCGCCGGCCGTGGGTCTACCTCATCGTCGCGACGGGCGACATCCGCGAGGACATCCCCCAGGCGCGGGCCGCGGCTCGGGCCGGTGCGGACATCATCGCCGTCATCAGATCGACGGGGCAGTCGCTCCTCGACTTCGTCCCCGAGGGCGAGACCCACGAGGGGTACGCCGGGACGTAGGCGACGCAGGAGAACTTCCGGCTCATGCGGGCGGCCCTCGACGAGACGAGCCGTGAGCTCGGCCGGTACGTGCGGCTGACGAACTACGCCTCCGGGCTGTGCATGCCGGAGATCGCCGCGCTCGCCGGGATGGAGCGTCTCGACATGATGCTCAACGACTCGATGTACGGGATCCTCTTCAGGGACATCAACCCGATCCGCACCTTCGTCGACCAGCGGTTCAGCCGCCAGGTGCACGCACGCGCCGGGATCATCATCAACACCGGCGAGGACAACTACCTGACGACCGCGGACGCCGTCGAGGCCGCCCACACCGTGACGGTGAGCCAGCTGCTCAACGAGTACTTCGCCCGGGAGGCCGGGCTCGCGGACTGGCAGCTCGGGCTCGGCCACGCGTTCGAGATCGACCCGTCCGTCCCGCGCTCGTTCCGGCTGGAGCTCGCCCACGCGCTGCTCGCGCGGACCCTCTTCCCGGACGCACCGCTGAAGTGGATGCCGCCCACGAAGCACATGACCGGCGACGTCTTTCGCGGGAACCTCCTCGACGGCTTCTTCAACCTCGCCGGGCTCATGACCGGCCAGGGCATCCTGCTCGTCGGGATGATGACCGAGGCGGTCGTCACGCCGTTCCTGTCCGACCGGGACATCGCCCTGCAGAACGTCCGGTACGTCCTCGACGCCGCCGACGGGCTCACCGAGGACTTCCGTCCCCCGCGTGACGGATTCGTGCAGAACCGCGCCCAAGAGGTGCTCGCCGAGGCAGTCGCGCTCCTCGAGGACATCGCGGGCGATGTCGACCAGGCCGGAGACCCGCCCCTGCTCGCCGCCATCGCCGACGGGACCTTCGGGCTGATGAAGCGCCCGGCGGACAAGGGCAAGGGCCTCGACGGGGTCGCGGTCAAGGACGAGGCCTACAGCAACCCCGCGATCGACGCGCTCGAGGAATGGACTGCCCGATGAGCGACAGCCTGCCCCGCGACGACCAGGCGACGATCGTCCGTCCGTACGGCGACACGACCGGGGACGGCATGATCCAGCTGTCCTTCACCCTGCCCGTCCCGCACGGCAAGCTCGCCGACGGCGGGGCGCTGCAGCTCGCCCGGAAGATGGGCCTGGATCCGGCCCTGCTCGTGCACTCCGCCCCCGTCGGCGAGACGCACACCTTCTTCGTCGTCTACGGCTCGGTGACCCACCTCGTCGACCTCTCCCAGGTCGCCGTCGACGAGCGCGACCACCCGCTGCTCACCCCCAAGGAGGTCGACGCCGCCATCCGTGAGCGGCTGCGTCGCAAGCTCGTCGTCGTCGGTGCGTGCATCGGCACGGACGCCCACACGGTCGGCATCGACGCCATCCTCAACATCAAGGGCTTCGCGGGGGAGAAGGGGCTGGAGTACCAGCGCGAGATGAGGGTCGTGAACCTCGGTGCGCAGGTACTCGTCCCCGAGCTCGTGGCCGCGGCCCGCGCCGAGCGCGCCGACGCCGTCCTCGTCAGTCAGGTCGTCACCCAGCGGGACGCCCACATCCACAACACGACCGCGATGTCCGCGGCCTTCCGGGAGGCCTTCCCTGAGGGAGAGGTGCCCCTCCTCATCGTGGGCGGGCCCCGGTTCGAGGAGGACTCGGCGCAGCGGCTCGGCGTCGACAAGGTCTTCGGTCGGGGGACCACCCCCGGCGAGGTCGCCAGCTACCTCGTCCACGCGCTCGTCGACCGTCCCGGAGGAGATCCCGCATGACCGACCAGAGCCAGACCCGCCCCGAGATCGGGGCCACGGTGGTCCATCGGCGGTACGTCCCGTACTCGCACGCCCACTACGCCGGCAACCTCGTCGACGGCGCCTACTCGCTGGCCGCGTTCGGCGACGTCGCGACCGAGCTGTGCATCCGTACCGACGGCGACGAGGGACTGTTCGCCAGCTACTCCGACGTGCAGTTCACCGCACCGGTGCGCGTCGGCGACTGCATCGAGATCGAGGCCGAGCTCGTGCGGGCCGGGACCCGCAGCCGGGAGATGATCTTCACCGTGCGGGTCGTCGCGCGGTCGGCCGCCGACGAGCCCGGGGCCGCCCCGTCGGCAGCCCGAGTCCTGCGACCCCCGATCGTCGCGACCACGGCGCGCGGCGTCGTCGTCGTACCACCACGCGACTGACGCACGGCCTCGTTATGGTTCTCCGGTGAGCACCGCCATCGACGTCCCGGACGAGACCCGAGCAGACCCCCCGGGCGCCGGTGATGGCCGACCAGCCGGGTCGCTGCGCGGGCTCGACCTGCCCCTGCCGGGGAGACTCGCCCTCGCGGTCGTCGGCGGCCTCTGCGTCTGGCTGACCTTCCCTGACGCGAACGTCCCCGCGCTGGGGCCGGTCGGCGTCGCCCTGCTGTCCGCGGCGATCCTCGGGACCCGTCCTCGGACCGCGGCCATCCTCGGTCTCGTCGGCGGGCTGGCCTGCTTCGTCCCCACCCTGTCGTGGTCGGGCATCTTCGTCGGTCCGGTGCCGTGGTTGGTCCTGGCGACCGTCGAGGCGCTCTACGTCGCCGCGATGTGCGCCCTCGTGGCCGCGATCCATCGCCGGCTGCTGCGCCGCCCGCCGACCGCTGCGCGCGACGCCCTCGTCGCCCTCGCGGTCCCGCTGGGCTGGGTCGCGCAGGAGTGGCTGCGTGGGTCATGGCCGTTCGGGGGCTTCCCGTGGGCCCGGCTCGCCTTCGGCCAGACGGACGGACCCCTCCTCCGGCTCGCGGCGCTCGGCGGAGCGCCCCTCGTCACCTTCGCCGTCGCGGCGATCGGTGCGGCCCTGCACCTGCTCGTCGTCACCCGGTGGACCCGGCCGGAGCTCCTGCGGTACGGAGCCGCCCCGGCAGCTGCCCTGGCCCTCGTCCTGCTCGCCGTCACCGCCACCCCCGTCCCGACGGACGGCACCCCGACGCCGCTCACCCTCGTCCAGGGGAACACGCCGCGCGAAGGGCTCGACTTCAACGCCGAGCGCCGGGCGGTGCTCGACAACCACGTGCGCGGCACGCAGCGCGCGGCCGAGCGCGACGGCACCCCGCCCGCGGCCTACCTGTGGCCGGAGAACTCCTCGGACATCGACCCGCTGCGCAACGCCGACGCGAAGGCCCAGGTGCAGCGAGCCGTCGACGCAGCCGGCGCCCCCGTCCTCGTCGGTGCGATCCTCGACGAGCCCGCGCCCGAGGTGTCGAACGCCAGCCTGCTCTACCGCCCCGGCGAGGACGCTCCCTCGCAGCAGTACGTCAAGCAGCACCCCGTGCCGTTCGCCGAGTACGTCCCGTACCGCTCCTTCTTCCGGCTGTTCAGCGACAAGGTCGACCTCGTCCGGGTCGGTTTCGCGCGAGGCCGGGGGAGCGCGGCCATGCCGGTGCAGACCCCGGGTGGGGCCACCGTCGACCTCGTCCCGTCGATCTGCTTCGAGGTCGCCTACGACGGCCTCGTCCGCGAGGCGGTGACCCAGCACCCGGACCGGGAGTCGGTCCTCGTCGTCCAGACGAACAACGCCACCTTCGGCCGCACGGCCGAGTCGACCCAGCAGCTGGCGATCTCCCGGTTGCGCGCCGTCGAGCACGGGCGAGCCGTCGCGCACGTCTCGACCGTCGGGGTGAGTGCCTTCATCGCCCCGGACGGCTCCCTCAGCGGCCGGACGGAGCTCTTCACCGCGGCCCAGGTCCGCGGCGAGCCGGTGGCGCGGGCCGGACGGACGATCGCCGACCGGGTCGGCCCGCTGCCGGAGGTGCTCGCCGGCCTCGGACTCGTCGCGCTGTGGTTCGCCGGTCGCGGCGGACCGCGCCGTAGACTCGGGCGGAATGCCACCCGGCCGACCCCGCCGACCGACCGCGAGAAGGACCGCCTTCGTGCCTGAGAACGCCCGCCGTGCCCGCAAGCCCATCCAGCGGGCCGTGGTTCTCGTCCCGACGTACAACGAGCGGGAGAACCTGCCGCTGATCATCGAGCGGGTCCGTGCCGCCGTGCCGTGGCTCGACGTGCTCGTCCTCGACGACAACTCCCCGGACGGGACGGGCGAGGTCGCCGACGAGATCGCGGCGACCGACCGTCAGGTCCACGTCCTCCACCGGCCCGGCAAGCAGGGCCTGGGCGCGGCGTACCTCGCCGGGTTCGCGTGGGCCGCCGAGCGCGGCTACGACGCGATGATCGAGATGGACGCGGATGGCTCGCACCGCCCCGAGCACCTTCCGGCGATGCTCGACGCCGCGACGACCGCGGACCTGGTCATCGGATCCCGCTGGGTCAAGGGCGGGGAGACGGTGAACTGGCCGCTGAGCCGGCAGCTCATCAGCCGCGGGGGCAGCCTCTACACGCGCCTCCTCCTCGGCGTGCCGGTGCACGACTGCACCGCGGGCTTCCGGGTGTACCGCGCCACCGCGCTGGAGAAGATGGCGCTCTCGGACGTCGCCAGCGCGGGGTACTGCTTCCAGATCGACCTCACCCGCCGCGCCCTCGACCGGGGCCTCACGGTCGTCGAGGTGCCCATCTCGTTCGTCGAGCGGGAGATCGGCGACTCGAAGATGAACGGGGACATCGTCCGCGAGGCCATGGTCCGCGTCGGTCAGTGGGGCGTGAAGCACCGGGCGGCGCAGCTCGGACGGCTCCTCGGGTGGCGCCCGGGCGAGTCCTGGCACGACCTGACCTGATGGCGGGCCGACGGTCGCGGGTGCTGGGGATCCTCGCGATCCTCCTGCTCGTCGTGCCGATCGTCGAGGTCGCGGTCATCGTCGCCGTCGGCCGGACGATCGGCGGCTGGCCGACCCTCGGTCTGCTCCTGCTCGAGTCGGCGATCGGGGCGTGGGTCGTCCAGCGGGAGGGCGGCCGCGCCTGGCAGGCTCTCCGGTCGGCCCTGCGGACCGGTCGCATGCCGGCGCGTGAGCTGACCGAGGGCATCCTCGTCCTCGTGGGCGGGACGCTGCTGCTCACCCCCGGGTTCGTCAGCGACGTCGTCGGGTTCTTCTGCGTGCTGCCGTTCACCCGACCCGTCGCGCGTCGGATGCTCGAGGGCGCGATCCGGCGGAGGCTGCTCGGGAGATCCGTGACGACGATCCGCACGCCCCGACAACGACCCGGCGCGGGCACCCACCCCGACGCGGCCGACGACATCATCGAGGGCGAGGTTCTCTGAGAGTGGACGCGGAAGGGGACCGACCCGATCGGGTCGGTCCCCTTGGTACGGGCGGGATCAGGCGGAGCGCCGCCGGGTCTTCTCGCCGCGCTTCTCCCGAAGGAGCTCGAGCCGCTCCTCGAGCAGCTCCTCGAGCTCAGGGATCGAGCGGCGCTCGAGCAGCATGTCCCAGTGGGTGCGCTGCGGCTTGACCGGCTTCTCCTCCGGAGCGGGACCGTCGAGCAGCCGGGCTTCCTCGCCGCAGCGGCACTCCCACGTCGGCGGGACGTCGGCCTCGATGGAGAACGGCAGCTCGGTGCGGTGCTCGTGCTCGCACACGTAGACGACGATCTGCCGCTCGCTCGGGACGACGTTCGCGGTCGTCTCCATGCTGAAGGAGACCATCCGCGTGCCACGAAGGGTGCGCTCTGCCATGAACTCTCCTAGAGGTCTGGGGAAGGTGCCGCAGCCCGGCTGGCTGGGGGGACATCCCTTCAGCATTCAATGACGTGGATGCCATACCCAAATGCGGCGCCATGTGATCGAGATCACACATTGTGTCAGGCGACCGCGGGCACCTCGTTGCCCGCCTCACGGATGCCGCGGCGCACGTCGACCCGGGCGAGGAGCACCCCGCCGACGACGAAGAAGACGATGAGCGCGATGATCGCGAGCCGGTAGGAACCCGTGAGCTGATGGACCAGGCCGAAGGTCAGCATCCCGAACCAGCTCGTCCCGCGCTCCATCGCCTGGTACAGGCTGAAGTACTCGGCCTCCCGGTCGGCCGGGACGAGCTGGCTGTAGAGCGAGCGGGAGAGGGCTTGGGTCCCGCCGAGGACGACCCCGATGACGACACCGAGGGCGACGAACGGCAGGAAACGGCCGTTGGGGAGCAGGTAGGCGGCGACGACGACCCCGGTCCACAGCCCGATTCCGCCCAGGACCGTCCGCTTCGCCCCCGCCCGCGCGGCGATGAGCCCGAAGAGCAGCGCCCCGCCGAACGCGACGAACTGCACGACGAGGATGAGGGCCATGAGCTGGCTCTCCGCGAATCCGATCTCCTCCACCGCGTAGATCGCCGAGGCCGCGATCACCGTCTGGATGCCGTCGTTGAAGAAGAGGTAGGCGGCGAGGAAGCTCATCGTCTGGGGGTACCGGCGCAGGTCGATGAAGGTGTCCCGGAGCTGGCCGAGGGAACCCCGGACGATCCCGCGGCCGGTGCCGGGGGCAGCGCGCCCCAGCCCGCGGACCCGGCGCAGCCCGACGACGGGGATGAGAGTGAAGGCCGCCCACCACAGCCCCGCCGACAGCAGGCAGAGGCGGACGGCGTCGCCCGTCGACAGGCCGAAGGGGGTGAGGGAGACCAGCGCGAGGTTCGCCACGAGGAGCAGCCCACCGCCGAGGTAGCCGAGGGCCCAGCCGCGAGAGGACACCGCGTCCCGGTCGTCCGGATGGGCGATCCGGCAGAGCAGGGCGTCGTAGACGACGAGGGATGCTCCGAGCGCGACGGTCGCGACGATCATCAGGATGGCGCCGAGCTCCCAGGCGCTCCCGGTGACGAGCACCATGAGCGCCGCGGCGAGGGCTCCGGTCCAGGCGAAGCCGCCGAGGAGCCGCGCCGGGCGGGGGGAGCGGTCGGCCAGCGCGCCGACGAACACGAGGAGGATCGCCGAGACGATCGTCGCGACGGTCACCGTGTACGCGGCGACCGAGCCGGGGTCGACCGGGACCCCGAGGACCCGGAGGTCGGTGCCGCACGTCGCGTCCTCAGCGAGCCCCGGACAGGCATCCTCCGTCGCGACAGCCGTGAGGTAGGGGCCGAAGAGCACGGTGCCGGTCGTGGTGACGAACGCCGAGTTGGCCCAGTCGTACCAGTACCATGACCGTCGCCAGCGGCGCGCCGGCGCGCCCGGCGCCTCTGTCGCGATGGGGGAGACCGGCCCGACCCGGGCCTCGCTCGCGGCCGGACCGCTCACCCCGCGTACTCCCAGTGCCAAGGCTCCGGGAGCGCGCCGTTCGGCTCAGCCCAGGCGGGGTGGTACCAGCCGTACAGCGCGGCGTTCTGCTTCATCCACAGGTGGGCGGGGTGTCCGAAGTCCTCCACGCCGCCGCACAGGTCGACGGCGACGCCGAAACCGTGGTTGCTGCGACCGGGCGTGGCCGCCCACCCGCCGCGCTGCGCCTTGACCAGCACCTGCTC
This sequence comes from Janibacter massiliensis, assembly GCF_900289115.1. Taxonomy (GTDB): domain Bacteria; phylum Actinomycetota; class Actinomycetes; order Actinomycetales; family Dermatophilaceae; genus Janibacter_A; species Janibacter_A massiliensis. The sequence continues at coordinate 1,899,900 of NZ_LT985196.1, forward strand.
GGCGTACGAGCGGTAGCCGTCGGTGACGCAGAGCAGGTGCCCGGTCTCCTTGGCGTACGCCTTGCTCATCGCGTTGAAGGCCGCCGCGGCGCCGGGGCGGGCCGCCTCACCGTTGCCGCCGATGAGCGGGCAGAGCGCGGACGGCGGCACCTGGCCGTTCGGGTACTCGGTCTCGTCGTCGGAGCACGGCTTGCCGGCGTCGAACGCGGCGACGTCGACGTTGGCCTCGCGCATCGCCGCCATGAGTGCGTCCCGGGCGTCCTGGGCGTCCGGGTCGACGAGACCGATGAGGGAGGAGGCGACCGGGCCAGCCTTCTCGAGCTCGTCCCGGTGCCGGTCCTTGATGTCCCGCAGCTCGCGTCGGCGCTCCTTGAGGACGGCCGAGAGCGACGTTCGGGCCTTCTCTGCCTTCTTGCGCTCGGTCGTCGCACGCCGTGTCGCGGTGGTTGCCTCGTCGGTGAGTCGGCGCTGCTCGTCCCGCTCCTCGCGCAGGAGGGCGACGGCGTCGATCTTCTCGTCCGTGAGGTAGGCGATGTCGCCCATCGGGCTCGCGGGGGAGTCGCCCTCGGCCTTGAGGGCGTCGAGAAGAGCCAGGTTCTCGGAGTACTCACCCTCCGTGTACACGGCGACCGCCCAGCCGCGAAGGTCGTCCCGCCCCTTCGACAGGCGCCCGTCGAACGTACGAAGGGCCTTGCGTGCGTGGGCGGCCTTGCGCTGGGCCTTGCGCTCCGCCCGCTTCGCCTCGGCCAGTCGTTCGAGCAACGCGTTCGCCTTCATCGCGCTGCGTTCGAGCCGCGCGACCGCGGTCGCGAGCTCGAGGTTGCCGGCGAGGATCCGGTCCACGAGCGCTCGGGCCTCGTCGATCTGCGCCTGGGCGTCGGCCGAGGACAGCGCGTCCGGACTGAGCTGGCCGGCCGGCGGCCTCGTGTAGGCGAACGGGTCCGTCGTGCTCGTCGTCGAGGTGGCACTCGTGCCCGTCGACGAGGACGCCGGGTCCTGGCTCGGCGCCCGGGTCGAGGTCGACGACGGGGTGCGGGTCGACGTCGGGCTGGGCGTAGGCGTGCGGCCGGTCGTCGTCGGGCGGCTCGAGGTCGGCGTCCGGGTGCTCGAGGAGCTGCTCGAAGAGTTTCTCGAGGTAGTCGAGGTCGTGGAGCTCGTGCCCGTCGTCGAGGGGGAGGAGTCCGCGGCCACGGCGGCCGGTGCACCGACCACGAGCGCGGCGACGAGAGCCGAGACGATCGCTCCGGGGCGGCGAGGCACGGGGGGCTCCTGGGGTGCGTGTGACGGGGGCCTCCACGATGGTACGCGGTGCCGACCCGGCCCGCGGGTCGTTCTCGAGCGGGTGCTCAGCCACCCGCACGGGTGAGAGGGTGTCGCCGTGACGACCCTCGCCAGCACCCACCCCGCCGACGGCCACGACCTCATCCGGGTGCGCGGCGCCCGGGAGAACAACCTGCGCGGCGTCGACCTCGACCTGCCGAAACGGCGTCTTACCGTGTTTACGGGCGTGTCCGGGTCGGGAAAGAGCTCGCTCGTGTTCGCCACGATCGCCGCCGAGTCGCAGCGGATGATCAACGAGACGTACAGCGCGTTCGTCCAAGGCTTCATGCCGAGCCTGGCGCGCCCCGACGTCGACGTCCTCGAGGGACTGACGACGGCGATCCTCGTCGACCAGCAGCGGATGGGCGGCGACGTCCGCTCGACCGTGGGTACCGCGACGGACGCCAACGCCCTCCTGCGTGTCCTGTTCTCCCGCTGCGGCGTCCCGCACATCGGCTCGCCGCAGGCGTTCTCGTTCAACGTGGCCTCGATCAGCGGGGCGGGCGCAGTGACGGTCGAGAAGGGCGGGGAGAAGGTCAAGGAGCGGCGCGAGTTCAGCATCACCGGGGGGATGTGCCCGCGCTGCGAGGGCCGCGGCACCGTGTCCGACCTCGACCTCGCCGAGCTGTTCGACGAGGAGAAGTCGCTCGCCGAGGGCGCCGTGACGATCCCCGGCTACAACCTCGGCGGCTGGAACATGCGCATGTACATGGAGAGCGGCCTGCTCGACCCCGACCGGCCGATCAAGGCGTACACGAAGAAGCAGCGGCACGACTTCCTCCACCACGAGCCCGAGCGGATGAAGATCGCCGGGATCAACATGACGTACGAGGGCCTCATCCCGCGGATCCGCAAGTCGATGCTGAGCAAGGACCAGGAGGCGATGCAGCCGCACGTCCGCGCCTTCGTCGACCGTGCCGTGACGTTCATGGCGTGCCCGGAGTGCGAGGGGACGCGGCTGTCGGAGGGTGCTCGGTCATCGAGGATCGCTGGCAAGAACATCGCCGACTGCTGCGCGATGCAGATCAGCGATCTCGCGCAATGGGTGCGGACGCTGGACGAGCCGTCGGTCGCGCCGCTGCTGGAGTCGCTGTCGCACCTGCTCGACTCCTTCGTCGAGATCGGTCTCGGGTACCTCTCGCTCGACCGGCCGTCCGGCACGTTGTCCGGGGGAGAGGCGCAGCGGACGAAGATGATCCGGCACCTGGGCAGCTCGCTGACGGACATCACCTACGTCTTCGACGAGCCGACGACGGGGCTGCACCCGCACGACATCGCGCGGATGAACGAGCTGCTGCGACGGCTTCGGGACAAGGGAAACACCGTCCTGGTCGTCGAGCACAAGCCGGAGCTCATCGCGATCGCCGACCACGTCGTCGACCTCGGTCCGGGTGCCGGGGCCGACGGCGGCCGAATCTGCTTCGAGGGTGACATCGAGGGACTGCGGGGGAGCGGCACCGTCACCGGACGCCATCTCGACGACCGGGCGGCGCTCAAGGACAGCGTGCGAGAGCCCGAGGGGGCGATCGAGGTCCGCAGGGCAAGCACGCACAACCTCAAGGACGTCGACGTCGACATCCCGCTCGGCGTCCTCACGGTCGTCACCGGCGTCGCCGGGTCGGGGAAGAGCTCACTCATCCACGGGTCGGTCGCCGGGCGCGACGGGGTCGTCGTCATCGACCAGAGCCCGATCCGCGGGTCGCGCCGGTCCAACCCGGCGACGTACTCCGGACTCCTCGAGCCGATCCGCAAGGCGTTCGCGAAGGCCAACGGCGTCAAGCCCGCGCTGTTCAGCCCCAACTCGGACGGGGCGTGCCCGGTCTGCTCCGGCACGGGGGTCGTCGAGACGGATCTTGGGATGATGGCCAGTCCCTCGACGCCGTGCCCGGAGTGCGAGGGTCGCCGGTTCGGTGCCGAGGTGCTCGAGCACACCCTCGGCGGCCGGAGCATCGCGGACGTCCTCGAGATGTCCGTCCGTGAGGCCCGCGCGTTCTTCGCTGAGGGCGAGTCGGCGGTCAAGGCTGCGCACACGATCCTGGGCAGGCTCGAGGACGTCGGCCTGGGCTACCTGACGATCGGGCAGCCGTTGACGACGCTGTCCGGGGGCGAGCGGCAGCGACTCAAGCTCGCCGTCCAGATGGGCGAGAAGTGCGAGGTCTACGTCCTCGACGAGCCGACGACCGGCCTGCACCTCGCCGACGTCGAGCAGCTCCTCGGCCTGCTCGACCGGCTCGTCGACGGCGGCAAGAGCGCCATCGTCATCGAGCATCACCAGGCGGTCATGGCACATGCCGACCACATCATCGACATCGGTCCGGGCGCCGGCCACGACGGCGGTCGGGTCGTCTTCACCGGGACGCCCGCCGAGCTCGTCGCGGACGCCTCGACGCTCACCGGGAAGCACCTCGCGGAGTACCTCGGAGTGTGACCTCCCGCCTCACATGGTCCGGGGAACGTGGCGTCATGGTCGATTCCCCCGGACCGCTCCTCAAGTGCCGATAATGCACATTATGTCACGTTGATAAGCGCTGCAAGACGTCCTCAGGAGGTCGCCCCCCTCCCCATCCGTGGCCACACTGGGTCCATGACGAGCGACGGCCACCTGCGTGTCCCACCCGGGCCGGGCCTTCCGCGCGGGCTCGTCATCGCCGCCGGGGACCTCGTCGAGCGCTTCTCTCGTTCCTCCGGCCCGGGTGGCCAGGGTGTCAACACGACCGATTCCCGCGTCCAGCTGTCGCTCGACCTCGCGACGACGACCGCCCTGACCGACGACCAGCGACGACGCGCCCTCGACCGGCTGCGCGACCGACTCGCCGGGACGGTCCTCACCGTCGACGCATCCGAGCACCGCTCGCAGCGCCGGAACCGGGCGGCGGCCCGGGCAAGGATCGCGACCCTTCTCAGGGACGCCCTCGCCCCCGCTCCCCCGTCACGCCGTGCGACCCGGCCGACTCGCGGTTCCCAGTGCCGCCGCCTCGACGCCAAGCGCCGCCGCTCGGAGACGAAGGCGGGCCGGGCGAGGCCGTCGGCGGACTGAGCGCGGGATTCAGCGCCGCTTCAGCCGGGCGGCGACGTCGGCCCGGACGTCCTTGTGCAGCACCTTGCCGATCGCCGAGCGCGGCAGGTCCTCGACGACGACCGCGTCGCGCGGGACCTTGTAGCCCGCGAGGTGCTCGCGGGCGTGCGCGCGCAGTACGGCGACGTCGAGGTCGTGACCGTCGGCCAGGACGACCGCAGCGACGACGTCCTCGCTCCCCGCCGTGCCCGGGAGACCGACGACGGCGACGTCCTCGACGCTGGAATGGGTCCGCAGCACGTCCTCGACCTCGGACGGGTGGACATTGAACCCGCCGGTGATGATGAGGTCCTTGAGCCGGTCGACGATCGTGACGAACCCTGCCGCATCGATCGTTGCGACGTCCCCGGTTCGCAGCCACCCGTCGCCCAGCAGGACGCGCTCGGTCTCCTCCGGACGGTTCCAGTAGCCGACGAAGACCTGCGGACCCCGCACGAGCAGCTCCCCCGGCTCCCCCGTCGGTCGGTCCGTCGACGGGTCCTCGGGGTCGACGACTCGGACCTCCGTCGACGGGAAGGGAACGCCGACCGAACCCGGCCGGCGGGTCGGTCCGACGGGGTTGCCGACGGTGATCGGCGAGGTCTCCGTCATCCCGTACCCCTCGACGAGCGTCCCTCCCGAGAGCCGCTCGAACCGCTCGACCAGCTCGGGCGGGAGCGGCATGGCGCCGGAGAGCCCCCAGCGGATGGAGGTGAGATCGACGCGGCCCTCCTCGGCCGCCCGGGCGAGCTGGTCGTAGATCGGCGGTACACCGGGCAGGAAGGTGGCGGGCCGCCGACCCATCGCCTCGATGACCTGGTCCACGTCGAAGCGCGGGAAGAGGACGGTGCACGCCCCCACCCGCACCGCGGACAGGATGCACAGCATGACGCCGTAGGCGTGGAACATCGGGAGGATCCCGTAGAAGACCTCCTCGCCGTGCCGCAGCTCCGGCACCCAGGCCGCGCTCTGCTCCACGTTCGCGGCGAGGTTGCGGTGGGTGAGCATCGCTGCCTTCGGCACGCCCGTCGTGCCACCCGTGTAGAGCAGCACCGCGACGTCCTCACCGGTGGCCCGGGCCTCGAGCGGCGAGGTGTCGCGCACCGCAGCGACGACCCGGTGCCACGGCGTGCCGACGCTCGTCCGGGCCGTCAGTGCCGCACGCGTCCGACGCGCCGCAGGCACCGGGAGCCGCAGCGCCCACCGCTTCGTGCGCGGCAGGTCACGCGTCACGTCGACGGTGAGGACCTGCAGCCCCTCGACGGGCATCGACGCGATGACGTCGGCGAGCTTGTCCCAGACGATGGCCACCCGGGCACCGTGGTCGGTGAAGGTGTGCTCGAGCTCGTCGTGGGTGTAGAGCGGGTTGAGCTCGACGGCGATGGCGCCGACCTCGACGACGGCGTAGAACGCGACGACGGCCTGCGGGCACGACGGCAGGGCGATGGCGACCCGGTCACCCTTCCCGACCCCGAGGTCGAGCAGGGCGCGCGCCGCCCGGTGCACCTCGTCGGCCAGCTTCTCGTACGTCGTCACCGACCCGTAGAAGTCGATCGCCGGGTGCGACCCGTGCCGGTCGACCGCCTGCCGCAGCACGTCCCCGAGCGAGACCTCGGGGACGTCGACGCGGGCGGGAACCCCCGGCGGGTACTGCGCGACCCACACCGGGTCGGAGTCGTACCGGTCGGGCGGGGTCGTCACGGTCATGCTGCCGACGCTAGCCGGTGCCGGTGGCACCACCGACGAGCGCCCTGCGAGAGTGGCGGCATGGACCTCACCCAGCTGCCGGCGGGCGTCACCGCCGTCGCCGACCACGGCCTGCCCGCGTTCGCCGTCGACACCCCGGCGTGCACGGCGACCGTCCACCTCCACGGCGCCCACGTCACCGCGTGGACCCCGGAGGGGTCCGCCCCCGTCCTGTACCTCAGCCCGGAGGCCCGCTTCTCCCCCGGGACCGCGATCCGTGGTGGCGTGCCGATCTGCTTCCCGTGGTTCGGGCCCGGCCGGGACGGCGACCTCTCCCCCAGCCACGGCCCGGTCCGGCTCACCGAGTGGGAGCCGCTCGACGTGCAGCGCGACGGTGACGACGTTCGACTCACCTTCGGCCTCACCGCGCCGGTCGCTCGTTCGATCGCGCCCGACGCCCCCTACCCGGCCGTCGGCCTGTCCTACGTCGTCACGCTCGGGCGGGAGCTCGACCTCGCCCTGACGATCCACGCGCTCGCCGACGCCGACGTCGAGGCCGCGTTGCACACCTACCTCGCCGTGGAGGACGTGCGGACGACCTCGATCGCCGGGCTCGAGGGAGCCAGCTATCTCGACAAGGTGACCGGCGACGAGACGGGCCCGCAGGAGGGCGCCGTGCGGTTCGCGGGCGAGACCGACCGCGTGTACGACGCCTCCGGCACGGTCGCCCTCGACGACGGTGCGCGTCGGCTCGAGGTCTCCTCCGAGGGCGGGACGAAGACGGTCGTGTGGAACCCGTGGTCGGAGAAGGCTGCGAGCATGGGTGACCTGCCCGACGACGCGTGGACCCGGTTCGTGTGCATCGAGACAGCGGCCGTGCACGACGGCCCGATCGTCGTGCCGGCCGGCGCGCAGCACACCCTCCGCCAGCGGATCAACCCGACCGCGGTCTGAACCCGGCCTGACCCAGACCTCGTTCGCGGCCCGGCTCTGGGACGATTCTCCGGTGCCGACCGCCCCCGAGACCCGCTCCGTCGGGATCCCGTGCGGGTACTTCGACGCCGGGACCTGCCGCTCCTGCACCTGGCTCCCCTTGGACCTCCCCACCCAGCTCGAACGGAAGCAGTCGGCGGTCGCGACAGCCCTCGCCGCGCACGTCGGCCCCGGTGCCTGGGAGCCGCCGCACCCGTCGCGCCCGTCGGGCTTCCGGAACAAGGCGAAGCTCGTCGTCGGCGGACGCCGTGGCGCGGTGACGCTCGGGATCCTCGACGGCGACGGGCTCGGGGTCGACCTGCGTGACTGCCCGATCCACGACCCCGTCATCGCCGACGCCATCCCCCGCCTGGCCGCGGCGATCGACGAGCTCGGCCTGACGCCGTACGACGTGGCTCGACGCACGGGCGAGCTCAAGCACCTCCTGCTCACCGTCTCCCCCGACGGCGAGCTCATGGCCCGGTTCGTCCTCCGGTCCGAGGGGCAGCTCCGTCGCCTCGAGGCCGCCGTCCCCGATCTCCTCGCCGCCGTCCCCGGGCTGCGGGTGGTCACCGCGAACCTCCAGCCGGCCCACGCCGCGATCCTCGAGGGTGAGCAGGAACGCGTGCTCAGCGACGCCGACCACCTGCCGATGCGGCTGCCGTCGGCGGCGTTGCGCCTGGGCCCGCGCAGCTTCTTCCAGACGAACACCGCGGTCGCCGCCGAGCTGTACCGGACGGCCACCGAGTGGGCGACGGCTACGGCACCCAGCTCGCTGTGGGACCTCTACTGCGGCGTCGGAGGCTTCGCCCTGCACGCCGCCGTCGCCCCGGCCCGACCCGCGCGGGTCCTCGGGATCGAGCTCTCCCCCGAGGCCATCGAGGCCGCCCGCGCGACGGCCGCCGGTCTCGGGGCGGAGGCGGAGGTCCGGTTCGTCGCCGCCGACGCGGCCACCGCCACGGCCGAGCACGGTCGGCCCGACGTGCTCGTCGTCAACCCGCCCCGACGCGGGATCGGCGCGGCGCTCACGACCTGGATCGAGGACGTGGCCGTGCCGCACGTCGTCTACAGCAGCTGCAACCCGACGACCCTCGCCCGCGACGTGGCCGAGCTCCCTTCGTACCGAGTCGAGCGGGCCCGCCTCTTCGACATGTTCCCCCACACGGCGCACGCAGAGGTCCTCGTCCACCTCGCCCGGACCTAGGCTGAAGCAGTCCGTCCACCGACCACCCCGGGGAGATCCACGTGCCACTGCCCAGCCAGCTCGAGGGACGCCTGCGCGTCCCCGTCGTCGCCGCCCCGATGTTCCTCGTGTCCGGGCCGGAGCTCGTCATCGAGACGTGCAAGGCGGGCGCGCTCGGCACGCTCCCCGCGCTCAACCAGAGGACGACCGCAGGGCTCGACGAGTGGCTCACCCGGATCGACGAGGAGCTCGGCGCGACCCCGGGTTCCGCGCCCTACGGCGTCAACCTCATCGCGCACCGGACGAACCCGCGGCTGCAGGCCGACCTCGAGGTCATCGTCGAGCACGAGGTTCCCCTCGTCATCACCTCGCTCGGCGCGGCCACCGAGGTCGTCGAGGCGGTCCACTCCTACGGCGGCCTCGTCTTCCACGACGTCACCGGGGTCGCCCACGCCCGCAAGGCCGCCGCCGTCGGCGTCGACGGCCTGATCCTCGTCTCCGCCGGTGCGGGCGGGCACGCGGGCAGCCTCAACCCGTTCGCGCTCATGGCAGAAGTCCGGCCGTGGTTCGAGGGCACGATCCTCCTGGCCGGGTGCCTCTCGACCGGGCGGGACGTCCTGGCTGCCCGCGCGATGGGCGCCGACCTCGCCTATCTCGGCACCCGCTTCATCGCGACGGAGGAGTCGATGGCCAGCGACGGGTACCGCGAGATGATCGTCGACGCCGGCGCGGCCGACATCGTCTACACCCCGGCGATCTCGACGATCCCCGCGAACTTCCTTCGGGAGAGCATCGTCGCCGCGGGCCTGGACCCCGAGCACCTCGCCGAGCCGGAGAAGGTCGACCTCAGCCACGTGACCAACCCCCACGCAGAGGGCGAGGGTGGCGCCGTGCCGGCGAAGCCGACGAGCGAGGCGAAGGCGTGGCGCGACATCTGGTCAGCCGGCCAGGGCAGCGGCGCCATCGACGCGGTGCTGCCGGCGCGGGACCTCGTCGTCCGGCTCGCCGAGGAGTACGAGGCCGCCCGCGAGCAGCTGTGCGGCGGGGGCACCCGATGAGCGGCCGCTTCCCCGCCCCGGCCATCGCGCCCGAGGACTTCGAGACGATCCGGTACGAGGTCACCGACGGCATCGCGACCGTCACGCTCGCCCGCCCGGACGCGCTCAACGCGTTCACCGTCCGCATGGCAGACGAGCTCGAGTCCGTGTACCGGTACGTGGCCACCGACGACGAGGCCCGCGCGGTCGTCGTCACCGGCGAGGGCCGGGCGTTCTGCGCCGGGATGGACCTGTCGGTCGGGGGCAACGTCTTCGGGCTCGCGGAGGGCGTCGACCCCGGTATGGCCGAGGTGACGGAGGGGTTCCACGACCCGGCCGTCATCGAGGGGATCCGGGACACGGGGGGCCGCGTCTCGCTCGCCGCGTACGCATGCCCCAAGCCGATCATTGCCGCGATCAACGGCCCGGCCGTCGGGATCGGGGCGACCATGACCCTTCCGATGGATGCCCGGCTCATGTCGACGAAGGGCCGGATCGGGTTCGTCTTCGGCAAGATCGGGATCGTCCCGGAGGCGTGCAGCACGTGGTTCCTCCCCCGGATCGTCGGGCTGCCGACCGCGCTCGAGCTCGCCTACACCGGTGACATCGTGGACGCCACCCGGGCACTGGAGCTCGGTCTGGTCCGCTCCGTGCACGAGCCCGACGAGCTCCTCCCCGCGGCGTACGAGCTGGCCGCGCGGTTCACCCGGTACCGCTCCCCCGTCGGGATCGCTCTCACCCGCCAGATGATGTACCGCAACAGCGCCCAGCCCCACCCCGTCGAGGCGCACCGGGTGGAGTCCCTCGCGATGTGGTGGACGAGCTTCGGCGACGGCGAGGAGGGGGTCGCCTCCTTCCTCGAGAAGCGGGACCCGCTGTACACCTCCCGGGTGAGCCAGGACATGCCGCCGTTCCACCCTTGGCAGCGCGAGGACTGAGCAGGAGGTCACGGTGCGTGCGATCGTCAAGACCAGGCCCGGCCCGGGGCTGGAGATGACGGATGTCCAGGAGCCCGACTGCGGACCGCTCGACGTGCGCATCCGGGTCGCCCGCACCGGGCTCTGCGGCACGGACCTGCACCTCCAGGCGTGGGACGACTGGGCTGCCTCGACCGTCCGCGCCCCGTTGGTGCTCGGCCACGAGTTCTCGGGCACGGTGATCGAGGTCGGACGCGATGTCGAGGGGATCGAGGTCGGTGCGCTCGTCTCCGGTGAGGGGCACGTGGTCTGCGGCCGATGCCGGAACTGCCGCGCCGGGCGCCGTCACCTGTGCATCCCGACCGTCGGGATCGGGGTCAACCGAGACGGGGCGTTCGCCGAGCAGGTGGTCGTCCCCGCGAGCAACGTATGGGTTCAGCACGCCGATATCGACCCCGACCTCGCCGCCGTGTTCGACCCGCTGGGCAATGCGACGCACACGGCCCTGTCCTTCCCCCTCGTGGGGGAGGACGTGGCCATCACCGGGGCCGGGCCCATCGGGGTGATGGCGACGGCCATCGCGCGGCACGCGGGCGCCCGTTTCATCGCCGTCAGTGACGTCTCGCCCGAGCGGCTCGAGCTGGCCCGCCGTGCCGGTGCCGACCACGTGGTCGACGCCCGGTCGTCCTCGCTCGGGGACGCCGTCACCGCGCTCGGCATGGCCGAGGGGTTCGCGACACCTGGTACGCGATGAGCGCGATGCTCTCCACGTCGCCCGAGCTACGGACCGCCGTCACGTCCGTGATCACCCACCACGTCCCCGCCGACGACTGGCAGCAGGCCTTCGACATCGCCCGCTCCGGGCGGTGCGGCAAGGTCCTCATCGACTGGAGCTGAGCACCCGTGTACACGATCAAGAACGAGCTGACCGCCGCCCTGGCCGAGATCGAGAACGCAGGGTTGACGAAGCGGGAGCGCCTGCTGACGACACCGCAGGGCTCCCATGTCACGACGACGACGGGCGAGGCGCTGAACTTCTGCGCCAACAACTACCTGGGGCTCGCCGACCACCCCGCCGTCGTCGCCGCCGCGAAGGACGCGCTCGACGAGCTCGGCTTCGGCATGGCGAGCGTCCGGTTCATCTGCGGGACGCAGGAGCAGCACACGCTGCTCGAGCGAGAGCTGTCGGAGTTCCTCGGGACGGAGGACACGATTCTCTACAGCAGCTGCTTCGACGCGAACGGCGGCGTATTCGAGGTGCTCTGCGGCGAGGGTGACGCGATCGTCTCCGACGAGCTCAACCACGCGTCAATCATCGACGGCGTGCGCCTGTCAAGGGCCACGCGCTACCGGTACCGCAACGCGGACATGGACGACCTGCGCGCACAGCTCGAGAGGATGCGTGGAGACGGGGCGAACCGGGTCCTCATCGCCACCGATGGCGTCTTCTCCATGGACGGTTCGATCGCGCCGCTGCGCGAGATCTGCGACCTCGCCGAGGAGTTCGGCGCCCTCGTGCTCGTCGACGACTCCCACGCGACGGGGTTCGTCGGCCCGACCGGACGCGGCACCCCCGAGGCCTGCGGGGTGCAGGACCGCGTCGACATCGTCACCGGAACGCTCGGGAAGGCGCTGGGCGGCGCGTCCGGCGGCTTCGTCAGCGGCCACCGGGAGATCGTCGCGCTCCTTCGCCAGCGGAGCCGGCCCTACCTGTTCTCGAACGCCGTCGCCCCGTCGGTCGTCGCCGGGTCCAGGGCCGCCCTTCGGATCGCCCGGGTCTCCGACGATGCCCGCGCCACGCTGCGCCGCAACACCGAGCTGTTCCGTCGTCTCATGACCGAGGCGGGGTTCGACCTGCTGCCCGGGCAGCACCCGATCACGCCCGTCATGTTCCCGGGCGATGAGGGGGCGCGGCAGGCCGGCACGATCGCGGAAGCGATGCTCCGCCGAGGCGTCTACGTCGTCGCGTTCTCTTTCCCGGTCGTGCCGCACGCGCGGGCACGCATCCGGGTGCAGCTGAGCGCTGCGCACTCCGAGGAGGACGTGCGCGCGTGCGTCGCGTCCTTCGTCGCGTCCCGGGACGAGGTGGCCTGAGACGAGGTTCTCGCGCTGCTGGGCTGGCTGCGAGCCTGGCGCTCAGGCGTTGAGATATGCCTCGACGCGCTCACTCGCGCGCTGCAGCACCTCGCGTTCCACGTCGAAGAGCAGCCAGGTCAGGCACGGGTACGGGTCGTCACCGGTCCATGAGCTGCGTGCCTCGATCGCCAGCAGGTGCGGGTTGGCGCCCCGCTGCTGCGCGATCTCGAGCACGAGCTCCGGGGAACGGTCGCCGCCGAGCTGCACGCTGCGCGGCACCCCCTCCGTGCGCAGCTCTGCAGCGAAGCGCCGCAGGTCGTCCTCGGTGTGCGTGCCCTTGAGAGTGCCGCTCCACGGGTGGGCCTCGACGGCGATCTCGGTATCGTGCAGCCACGGGGCACCGCCGCGCCGCGCGCTGATCGCCAGCCGCGACCCGCCAGCGCCCAGTGTGAGCAGCAGGCAGCCATCTGCCGCCCGATCAGGAGTGGGAGCCATGTGGGTAGTACACCCGGCCGCCCGAGGCCGGGTCCAATCCGCGGAGGACGTGCGCGCGTGTGTGGCGGCCTTCGTCGCGTCCCGGGTCGAGGTGGCCTGAGATGACGTTCTCCATCGTGGCGCGGGTCGGTGACGCGTACGGCGTGGCGGTCGCCAGCAAGTTCCCCGCCGTGGGGGCGATGGTCCCGGCGGCGCGGGTCGGGGTCGGCGCGGTGGCGACGCAGTCGTTCGCGCGGATCTCGTACAAGGAGGACGGGCTCGCGCTGCTCGCGCAGGGGCACGACGCCGCCGAGACGGTGCGCCGGCTGACCTCGACCGACGAGCACGCGGCCGAGCGGCAGGTCGGGGTTGTCGGGGTCGACAGCCAGGCGACCTTCACCGGGGGGTCGTGCATGGACTGGGCCGGCGGCGTCGCGGGGGGCGACGACGAGTCCGGCTACGCGATCCAGGGCAACATCCTCGCCGGCGCCGAGGTCGTCGACGCGATGGAGCGAGCGTGGCTCACCACGGCGGGAGCGCCCCTGCCCCGACGTCTCCTGGCCGCGCTGCTCGCCGGGGACGCCGCCGGGGGCGACCGCCGCGGTCGGCAGGGTGCCGCGCTGATCGCCGTCCAGGCCGGGACGGGCTACGACCACGCGGGAGTCCTTGCGGACCTGAGGGTCGACGACCACCCGGAGGCGCCGCGCGAGCTGGAGCGGCTGCTGGACCTGCACGAGCTCATCAGCGGTCCCCCGGAGGACGTCGCCCCGCTCGTCGGGGACCTCGCCGCGGAGGTCGCAGAGCGGCTGACCCGGTTGGGCCACCCGGCGACCGCCGATGACGCCGAGCGTGCTCTCGAGGCGTGGGCCGGGGTGGAGAACTACGAGATGCGGCTGGCCCCCGGCGGGATCGACGCCCGGGTGCTTCGAGCGTTGCGCGAGGCGACGGCCTGAGCCCTCACGCCTCGAACGGGGTCGGGTCCCCCGCCCCCACGCGGGCGATCACGGGCGGTAGCTCGCGGTAGTCGATGACGGTGGTCGGCTGTGCCGGGCACTCCCCCGCCTCGATAACGATGTCGACAACGTGGTCGAGCTCCTCCTTGATCGTCCAGCCGTCGGCCGGGGGCTGGTCCTGCCCCGGGAGGATGAGCGTGCTGGAAAGTACCGGCTCGCCGAGGGCGTCGAGCAGGGCGAGCGGGACGGGGTGGTCAGGGATCCGCACGCCGACGGTCTTCTTCTTCGGGTGGAGGAGTCGCTTGGGCACCTCCTTCGTCGCCGGGAGGATGAAGGTGTACGGGCCGGGCGTGGCGGCCTTGATGGCGCGGAAGACGCTGTTGTCGACGTGGACGAACTGGCCGAGCTGGGCGAAGTCGCGGCACACGAGCGTGTAGTGGTGCTTGGCGTCGAGGCGGCGGATCCGCGCGATCCGGTCCTTGAGCTCGGCGTCGTCGAGGCGGCCACCGAGCGCGTAGCCGGAGTCGGTCGGGTAGGCGACGAGCGCGCCGCCTCGGATGCGCTCGACGACCTGGTCGACGGTGCGCTGCTGGGGGTTGTCGGGGTGGAGCTCCACGAAACGGGCCATGCTCCAGCGTAGGGCGCGGCGCCGCCCGGGTGGGCTGAAGCTCGTCTGTGGACAGCTGCAGCGCGGAATCCGCATTCTTCTCTAGGCTCGGTGCCGGACCTCGGGGGAGGTCGCTCCTCCCCCGGCAGCAGGACGACAGTCGACCGAACCGAGGAGCACCCGTGAGCCGACCGAAGCAGATCGCCGCCGTTGCCCTGTCCGTGGCCGGGCTCGCCTCAATGGCCGCGTGTGGCGGCAACGACGGCAGCAGCGGTTTGACCTCCACGTCGTCGACCGCGACGAGCTCCTCGTCGTCCACGAGGGGATCCGCCGGGCCCACGAGCAGCTCGACCACGGACAAGACCTCGACGCCGACCGCCACCGGCGCCCGCGCAAGCATCCCCGAGGCCGCGACAAAGAATACAGACGCCGGCGCGGCAGCCTTTGTTCAGTTTTATAACCAGCAGCTTGACCGCGCTTATCGCACCGGCGACCCGAGCCTCGTCAAGGGTCTTGGCGCTAGCGGGTGCGCGTTCTGCTCTAGCACTGCTAAGCGTCTAACTGCCATGAGGGACGCCGGCACGCGCTACGACGGATCGATCTTCCGAGCGAAATACATCGGAACCGGCGGGGCGCGGTCGGAGTCTGATGTGACCGTGGCCGTGACCCTCACGGAGTTGCGCGCTAACGAGGTGGACAAATCAGGAAGGGTCCGGCACGTCAATGAACCGGTCCCCCCGTTCAAGTTGTTCTATGTCGTTTCTTGGCGGGCCGACGGTTGGCGCATGCTTGAGGTATCAAAAGCATGAATCGCAGGTGCCTCGGGTGGATTCTCGCTGTGTCTCTGAGCGCCACGCTAATCCTGCCCGGAGCGGCATACTCCGGCGAAATCGACGGTCATACCGGGCCAAGAGGCGTGACCGTCGGCCTCTTCACCTCCGAGTCTGTCGCGAAGGTTGCGGAGACGTCCGTCACGACCGGGGTGCCTCCGCGGTTGTACTTCGGGGTGGACGGGTGCCGGGGTGAGGTGCCGTGGGAGCGGGGCGAGACAACCGAGGACAACTGCCTGCGGAAGGACGCCCGGTGCGCGACCGTGACCGGGTGGCGGGAGGTGTGGTCCGTCGCGCCGGGCGCGGACCAGTCGGTCGAGGGCAACTGGCGCGAGGAGGGCGTCATCTGCCCCGAGACCCACCTGCCAGAGGACGGGCGCGTCCCCGGCGCCGACGAGATCCGTCGCGCGTTCCACGACACCGACTTCTCCGTGCCGCAGCTGATCCTCGACCCGCCGAAGAACCGAACTCTCGTCACCGTCCCCGTCTACCTGCAGCTCGACTTCCCCGAGGCCGGGTTCGAGCCGCAGGAGATCGACACCCCCGACCGGGCCCGCTTCTACGGGTACGACGTCGACATCAGGCCCACCTTCCGCAGCGTCACCTACGACCACGGCGACGGCACCTCCACCGGGCCGACCTCGGACTGGGGTGGTGAGTACCCCGATGGAGGGATCACCCACAAGTACGAGACGAAGGGGCGCTACTCGCTGCGGGCCGACGTCACCTACAGCGGGGAGTTCCGGATCGACGACGGCCCCTGGCACCCCATCCCCGACACGGTCACCATCGACGGCACCGAAGAACCCATGACCGTCCTGACCGCCAAGAACCGGCTCGTCCGACGCTGACGACCCGCACGCTCCACGCCGCTGCGCGGCTAGGGTCGCCGCATGACCACCGACGCGCCGAAGGGCCAGCTCGTCCTCGTCCGCCACGGGCAGACCGAGTGGTCCCGCTCGGGTCAGCACACGGGTCTCACCGACCTACCGCTGCTGCCCGAGGGTGAGGACGACGCCCGGGCCCTCCGCGGCGTGCTGACTCGCTTCGACATCGGCCGGTCGTTCGCGTCGCCGCTCGCCCGCGCGCGCAGGACCGCGGAGCTCGCAGGCCTCCGCCCCGACATCGATGACGACCTCCTCGAATGGGACTACGGCGCGTACGAGGGACGGACCACCGAGGAGATCTCGCAGTCCCTCGGGCGCCCGTGGACGGTCTTCGAAGACGGTGTCGTCCCGGGTGAGACGCCCGGCGAGACGGTCGAGGAGGTCGCCGCCCGAGCCTCTCGGATCCTCGATCGCATCGCGGGCGACCTCGAGCAGCGGGACGTCGTCCTCGTCGGGCACGGGCAGGCACTACGTGTCCTGGCCTCCGTCTACCTGCGCCAGGCACCCCGGTTCGGCGCGCAGATCATGCTCGACGCCGGGTGCGTGTCGGTCCTCGGCCACCACCACGGCGTTCCCTGCATCCGCGCCTGGAACGTTCCCGCGGACGGGCTGGGCTGAACGGTCACGGCAGCGCCCACGTGTGCACCGGCTCGTTCGTGTGCGCGTGCTCGAGGTAGAGACCGGTCATCCGCCGCAGCGCCTCCGCCCGGTCGAGGCCGGACTCCTGGAACCGTTCCACCGCGCGCGTCTGCCACACGGCACCGTTGACCCCGCTCGTGCATCGGCCTTCGAGGATCCCGAGGTACCGGTCGCGGACGCTCTGCGCCACGCCCCAGTCGTCGAGGCCCCGCTCGGCCGTCGGGATGAGGTGCCGCAGAACGAGCTCGTCGGCGGTGAGGTCTCCGATCCCGGGCCAGTAGACGCGGGCGTCGAGGCCATCCCGGGCGCAGGCGCGAAAGTTCTGCTCGGCTGCGGCGAAGCTCAGGCGGGTCCAGATGGGGCGGTCCTCGTAGGCCAGCGCCCGCACCAGCCCGTAGTAGAACGCGGCATTGGCCATGATGTCGGCGATCGTCGGCCCGGCCGGGAGCACCCGGTTCTCGACCCGCAGGTGCGGACGCCCGTCGTTGGTGTCGTAGATCGGCCGGTTCCAGCGGTACACGGTCCCGTTGTGCAGGCAGAGCTCGGGCAGCCTCGGCGTCCCGCCGGCCTCGAGCACCGCGATCGGATCCTCGTCGCTGGTGTCCGCGAGCAGGGCCGGGAAGTACCGCACGTTCTCCTCGAACAGGTCGAAGATCGACGTCACCCACCGCTCCCCGAAGAACACGCGCGGGCGGACCCCCTGGTTCTTCAGCTCGATGGGTCGGGTGTCGGTCGCCTGCGCGAACAGCTCGATTCGCGTCTCCGCGTGCAGCCGCTGCCCGAACAAGTAGGGGCTGTTCGCCGCCAGGGCGAGCTGAGGGCCGCAGACCGCCTGGGCGGCGTTCCAGTGCGGCGCGAAGTCGGCCGGCGACACCTGCAGGTGCAGCTGCACGGAGGTGCACGCCGACTCCGGAGCGATCGAGCCGGCGAAGGTGTGGACCCGCTCCCCCGTCGGTCCTTCGATGTCGATCGCCACGTCCTCGCCGCGCGCCACGAAGATCGAGTCGTTGAGGGCGACGTACCGGTTGTTGTCACTCATCCACTCGCCCTCGAAGTGCTCGGGGCGCAGGGTCGGCAGGATCCCGATGGGGATGATGTGCGAGCCGACTTCACGAGCCCGGGCATCCGCGGTGTTGAGCGACGCGCGCAGATCCTCCTCGAGGGTCAGCGCACTCTCGCCCGGCAGCGGCCTGGGGTCGACGTTGAGCTCGATGTTGTACTGCGCCAGCTCCGTCTGGTAGCTCGGGTCTGCGATCGCCGCGAGGACCTCGGCGTTGTGGAAGCTGGGGTTGCCCTCCTCGTCCACGAGGTTGAGCTCGATCTCGAGCCCGGTCATGGGACGCTCGTCGTCGAACTGCGACTCCGCGAGCATCCGCTCGAACACGTCGAGGTTCTGGTGGACCTTCTCCCGGTGGCGCTGCCGATCCTCGCGCGTGTAGCTCTGGACGTCGACGTCCTTGCCCATGCCCGGTCCCTCCGTAGCGCCGAGTCGGCCCGTCCGCGGACCGGTCCGGGAATCCCATCACACGTGGCGGTATCGGCGGGAGTGGGCGTCCACGGCGCGCCGCAGGATCGTTGTCGGACCCCGCTCATAGCGTTGCTGGCATGAGGTTCCTGCACACATCCGACTGGCACCTGGGCCGCTGCTTCCACCGCGAGGGACTGGCCCAGGCGCATGCTGCCTTCGTCGACCACCTGGTCGACACGGTGCGCTCGGAGAAGGTCGACGCCGTCCTCGTCGCGGGTGACGTCTACGACCGGGCGCTCCCGGGCCCGGACGCCGTCGAGATGCTCGACGACACCCTCAACCGGCTCGTCGGCGCGGGCGCGCAGGTGGTGCTCTCGAGCGGCAACCACGACTCGGCCCGCCGGATGGGGTTCGGTGCTCGCCTGCTCACCTCCGCGGGCGTCCACGTGCGCTCCGACGTCTCGGCGGTGGCCGACCCGGTGATGATCGGGGACGTCGCGGTCTACGCCGTCCCCTACCTGGACCCGGCGGCCGCCTCCGTCACCGGTCCGCTCGAGGTCGACGAGCGGTCGCACACCGCCGTGATGACGGGGGCGATGACCCGCATCCGCGCCGACCGCGAGCAGCGGGGCCCCGCATCGATCGTGCTGGCGCACTGCTTCGCGACCGGGGGCGCGGCGAGCGACTCCGAGCGGGACATCACCGTCGGCGGCGTCGCGAACGTGCCGCTGTCCGTCTTCGACGGCGTCTCGTACGTCGCGCTCGGACATCTCCACGGACGCCAGCAGCTGTCCGAGACGGTCCGCTACTCCGGCTCCCCGGTGGCGATGTCGTTCAGCGAGGCCGCCCACTCCAAGGGCTCTCACCTCGTCGACATCGACCCTGCCACCGGGCGCACGGAGGTCACCGACGTCGCGGCCCCCGTCATCCGACGCCTGGCGGTCCTTCGCGGCACGCTGGAGGAGCTCCTCTCGGACCGCCGGCACACCGATGCCGAGGACGCGTGGGTGCAGGTGGTCCTCACCGACACCATTCGCCCGCTCGGCGCGATGGACCGGCTTCGTCGCCGCTTCCCCGGTGTCCTCTCCCTCCAGTTCGACCCCCAGGGAACGGTGACCCCGATCCGGACGTACGCGCAGCGCGTGGCGCAGCGCGCCCCCCTCGACGTGTGCGCGGACTTCCTCACCGACGTCCGGTCCGGCGCCGGGCCCGACGACGCCGAGCTGGGCCTCCTCGGTCGTGGGCTCGAAGAGTCCCGGCGTGCCCGGGCAGCCCGGGACGACGAGGGCGTCGCGGTGACCACCGCCGCCGTCTCGGCCTGAGGGAGCGCCCGTGCAGCTCCACCGCCTCACCGTCACCGCCTTCGGGCCGTTCGCCGACACCGTCGAGGTCGACTTCGACGAGGTCGGCTCGGCGGGCCTCTTCCTCATCCAGGGCCCGACCGGCTCGGGAAAGACGACGCTCCTCGACGCGGTGTGCTTCGCGCTGTACGGGCGCGTCCCCGGGGAACGGCGCCCCGGGTCGCTCCGCTCGTCCCACGCCGCACCGGGCGCGATCCCCGGAGTCGTCCTCGAGCTCACGGCACAGGGACGCCGGCTGCAGATCGAACGGCACCCCGAGTGGGAGCGGCCGAAGAAGCGTGGGACCGGGACGACGAAGGAGAAGTCGTCGGTCGTCGTCCACGAGATCGGCGAGGGCGGCGCGCGCACGACGGTCGCCAACAACCAGGACGAGGCCGGTCACCTGGTCGGTGAGGTCTTGGGGATGGACCTCCACCAGTTCAACCGGGTGGTGCTCCTCCCCCAGGGCGAGTTCGCGGCCTTCCTCAGGTCCGACGACGCCGCCCGCGCCGACCTCCTGCGACGACTGTTCGACGTCCAGACGTACGCGGACCTCGAGGCCTGGCTGACCGAGGAGCGCCGTCGCTCGAGCCAGCTCGTCGCGGCCACCCGGCAGTCGGTCGAGCACGACGAGCGTGCCCTCGACGAGGTGCTGCTGCAGATCGACGACGAGATGCCCGAGCTCGACGCCCTCCCAGCCACGTGGGCGGAGGTCGACCACGACGATCTGCCGGAGGCGCTCGCCACCCTCGTGGCCGCGCTCGATGAGCGAGCAACTGCGGCGATGACCGAGGCTGACCGCCTCCGAGGTCTCGCCGGGGCCGCCCGGTCGGCGACCGAGAACGCCCGAGCCCTGCTCGACCGCCGGGCCCGTGGCGAGGCCGCCCAGACGCGACTGGCGGAGCTCGACGCCGTCGCCGACGAGCGGGCCGCCCAGCGGGACCGGCTCGACCTGGCCCGGCGCGCCGAGGCGGTGCTCGGTGAGATCCGCGCCGCCGACCGTGCCCGCGCCCGCCTTGCCGAGGCCGACAGCTCGGTCTCGGGCGCGCGGGCCGACGACCGGTTGCCGCACGATCTCCGGTCGGCGGACGCCTTGGATGTCCTCGAACCCGTCCGCGCCGCGCTGGCGGCATGCACCGAGGACCTGCACACCGCCGCCACTCGCGCCGCCGCCCTGCCGGATGCCGAGCAGGAGGTCGATCGCACGCGCGCACGGGTCGCTGACCTGTCCACCCCGCTGCTCGACGACGAGACGCGTACGACCCTCCGCGCTGCCGTCGAGTCGGCCGAGCAGTCCCTCGCGACCGCGCGGACGGCCGTCCCGCGGGCGGAGTCTGCGCAGGCGGCGGTCGACGAGCTCCGCCGTCTCGAACGGGCCCGACGCACCGAGGCGTCGCTGGCGGCGGACCTCACCGCACGACAGGACGCCGAGCGCGACGCGCGCGACGCCCACGCAGACGCGCGCTCGCACCTGCTGTCCCTCCAGAAGGCGCGGCTCGACGACATGGCCGGCGAGCTCGCTGCAGGGCTGGTCCCCGGCGATCCCTGCGCCGTCTGCGGTGCCACCGAGCACCCGCGCCCTGCCAGCCCGGTCAGCGGTGTCACCCCCGAGGCCATCGATGCCGCCGCGGCGACCGTCGAGACCGCCGCTGCCGCGCTGGACGTCGCCCGTGGAGAGGTCGCGGCGACTGACGCCCGGTTGGAGGCCGTGCGCAGCGACCTCGCCGGGGAGACGCGCACCCTCGAGGAGATCGGCCAGGACCTCGCCGGTGCTCGCGCCACCTTGACCGAGCTGGCGGCACTGGCAACGACCGTTCCCGATGCCCAGGCGGGCCTCGCCGTCGCCCGGGACGCCCTGACCGGCGCGGAGGAGGAGGAGACCGCGCGCCTGTCCGAGCTCCGGGAGGCCACCGCCCTGCGGGACCGGGCGATCGCCTACCTCACGTCGACCGCTGAGGAGGTCCGCTCGGCCCTTGCCGCGCATGCGGCCTGCCCGTGCGTCACGGAGGCCGGCGAAGCACAAGGACCCAACGTGGTCGAGACGCCTGACCCGGAGGGCCTCGGGGTCGCCGCGACCACTTGGGGCGAGAACCATCTCGCCGTCGAAGACGCGGTCGAACGACTCGCTGCCGCCCTCACCGCCCGTGCGGCGGCCGCAGAGGCGTGCGCGGAGGCAGACGCGGCGATGCAGGCGTCGCTCGCCGAGCAGCAGCTCGAGGACGCCGACGAGGCCCGGGCGGCCGCCCTGCCCCGCGACGAGATCGAGCACCTCACGGGACTCCTGCGCCGCGACGAGACCGCCCGCGCGGCCGCTCGCGCGGTCCTGGCCGAAGCTGATGTGACGGCCGCCCTCGAGGCCGAGCCACCGGACCTCGACGCGCTCACGGAGGCCGACGCCGCCGCCTCAGCAGCCGCCGACGCCGCACACGTCCGGCACGGCACGACCGCCAACGACCTCAAGCAGGTCCGGCGGCTGGCCACCTCGATCACGCGCACCCTCGCCGACCTCGGACCAGCCGCCGCGCAGCATGCCGTCCTCGAACGGCTCGCGACGACGACTGCCGGGTCCGGGCCCGACAACAGCAAGGGCATGAGCCTGTCGACGTACGTCCTCGCTGCCCGTCTGGAACGGACCGCGGAGCTGGCCAACGAACGCCTCTCGGTCATGGCGGACGGCCGCTACGAGCTCTTCCACGACGACAGCCGCACCGACGCACGGCGCAAGGGCGGGCTGGGCCTGAAGGTGCGCGACCTGTGGACCGGCGACGAACGCCCGACCGGGACCCTGTCCGGCGGCGAGTCGTTCGTCGTCTCCCTCGCGCTGGCTCTCGGTCTGGCCGACGCGGTCCGGGAGGAGTCCGGCGGGTTCGACCTGCAGACGCTCTTCGTCGACGAGGGCTTCGGCACGCTCGACGAGGACGCGCTGGAGCAGGTCATGGGCGTGCTGGACGGCCTCCGGGACGGCGGACGGTCGGTCGGCATCGTCAGCCACGTCGCCGAGCTGCGTCAGCGGATCCCGACGCAGATCCGCCTGCTGAAGACCCAGCACGGCTCGACCCTCGAGATCGTCGACGTCGCCGCCACGGGCTGACCGCCCGACCCCGGATGCCGGGAGCGGGCGGCCAAGGACCGGTCAGGACTGCTCGGCGAGCTCCTCCGGGCTCGGGCAGGAGCACACGAGGTGCCGGTCGCCGTACGCACCGTCGATCCGTCGCACCGGCGGCCAGTACTTCGACGACGGGTCCACACCGTCGGGGTAGACCGCAGTGGCCCGGTCGTACGGCAGGTCCCAGGCCCCCACGAGCATCTCGGCCGTGTGCGGCGCGTTGCGCAACGCGCTGGTCGACACGTCCGCGCCCGCGGCGACCGCGTCGATCTCGCGCCGGATCGCGATCATCGCGTCGCAGAACCGGTCGATCTCGCGCAGGTCCTCCGACTCCGTCGGCTCGACCATGAGGGTCCCCGCGACCGGGAACGACATCGTCGGCGCGTGGAAGCCGAAGTCGATGAGGCGCTTGGCGACGTCGTCGACCGTCACGCCCGTCTCCTTCGTCAGCCCCCGCAGGTCGAGGATGCACTCGTGGGCCACGAGCCCGCCCTCCCCCGCGTACAGGACCGGGTAGTGCTCCCGCAGCCGCGTGGCGACGTAGTTCGCGTTGAGCACCGCGACCTGGGTGGCCCGGGCCAGGCCCGCTCCGCCCATGAGCCGGATGTACGCCCACGAGATGGGCAGGATGCTCGCCGAGCCGTACGGGGCGGCCGACACCGGACCCACACCCGACGCCGGACCGCACTCCGGCGCCAGCGGGTGGTTCGGCAGGTGCGGCGCCAGGTGGCTGCGCACCGCGACCGGACCGACCCCCGGACCGCCACCGCCGTGCGGGATGCAGAACGTCTTGTGCAGGTTGAGGTGGCTGACGTCGGCGCCGAAGTCACCCGGCTGCGCCAGCCCCACCAGCGCGTTGAGGTTGGCGCCGTCGACGTAGACCTGACCACCGGCGTCGTGCACGAGCGAGCACAGCTTGGAGATCGTGTCCTCGAAGACACCGTGCGTCGAGGGGTAGGTGACCATGATCGCCGCGAGGGTGTCGCGGTGCTGCTCGACCTTCGCCTGCAGGTCGTCCATGTCGACGTCGCCGCCCTCGGCGGTCTTGACGACGACGACCTTCATCCCGGCCATGACCGCGCTCGCGGCGTTCGTGCCGTGCGCGCTCGCGGGGATGAGGCAGATGTTGCGGGCACCCTCGCCGCGGCTCGCGTGATACGCGCGGATCGCGAGGAGACCGGCGAGCTCACCCTGCGACCCGGCGTTCGGCTGCAGCGAGACCGCGTCGTACCCGGTGATCCGGCACAGCCACTGCGACAGCTGCGCGACGAGGTCGCGGATGCCCTCGGTCTGGTCCGCGGGCGCGAAGGGGTGCAGCTGGCTGAACTCCGGCCACGTGATCGCGGCCATCTCGGTCGTTGCGTTGAGCTTCATCGTGCACGACCCGAGCGGGATCATGCCGCGGTCGAGAGCGAAGTCCTTGTCGGCGAGCCGACGCAGGTACCGCAGCATCGCCGTCTCGCTGCGGTGGTCGTGGAAGACGGGGTGGGTGAGGAAATCGCTCGTCCGGCGGAACCGAGCGTCCCAGTCCTGAACCTCGCCGCCGTCGGCAGAGACGACGTCGACGACCTCCGACACACCCTCGTCCGTGCCGGGGTTGCCGGCCGCGGTGCCCCCGAGCGCCTCGACCACGGCGGCGATCTCGCGCGCATCGGTCGTCTCGTCGACGGTGACCTGCACGACGTCCGCACCGACGGCGAGGACGTTGATCCCGGCTTCGAGAGCCGCCAGCCGCAGCTCCTCGGCCCGTCCGGGCGCGGTGACCCTCACGGTGTCGAAGAACGGGCCTTCGGCGACGGCAAGGCCACCGGCACGCAGGCCGTCGGCCACCGCGAGGGCCTTGGTGTGCACGTCGCGGGCGATCCGTCGCAGGCCGTCGGGCCCGTGGTACACCGCGTACATCGACGCCATGACGGCGAGCAGGACCTGGGCGGTGCAGATGTTCGACGTCGCCTTCTCCCGGCGGATGTGCTGCTCGCGGGTCTGCAGCGCCAGGCGGTACGCGGGGGCGCTGTCGGCATCGACCGAGACCCCGACGAGTCGTCCCGGCATCGTCCGCTCGAGGCCGGATCGGACGCTCATGTACCCCGCGTGGGGACCGCCGAAGCCCATCGGCACGCCGAAGCGCTGGCTGGACCCGACCGCGACGTCAGCCCCCCACTCGGCCGGAGGGGTGAGGAGCGTCAGCGCGAGCAGGTCGCACGCCGCGGTGACCAGCGCCCCCGCCTCGTGCGCGGCTGCCGTCAGCGCCCGGAAGTCGCGCACGAGGCCGTCGGCGCCCGGGTACTGGACGATGACGCCGAAGACCTCGCGGTCGCCCGCGGCGGCCCGGAGCGTCTCCGGCGAGTCCACGCCGGACAGGTCCGCCGTGACGACGGGGAGCCCCAGAGGCTGGGCGCGGGTCTCGATGACTGCCCTGGACTGGGGCAGGAGGTGCTCGTCGAGCAGGAGCACGGCGTCCTGCGAGACCCGGCTCCCCCGCCGCATGAGCGTCATGGCCTCGGCGGCGGCGGTGGCCTCGTCCAGCAGGGACGCGCCCGCCGTCGGCAGCCCCGTGAGGTCCGAGACGACGGTCTGGAAGTTGAGCAGGGCCTCGAGCCGGCCCTGCGAGATCTCCGGCTGGTACGGCGTGTACGCGGTGTACCAGGCCGGGTTCTCCAGGACGTTGCGCTGGATGACGGCCGGGGTCACCGTGCCGTGGTAGCCCAGACCGATCATCGAGGTGACGACGCGGTTGCGGGAGGCGATGGCCCGCAGCTCCTCGAGCACCGCGAGCTCCGAGGGCGACGGCTCGATGTCCAGCGCGCCCGTGGCGCGGATCACCGCCGGGATCGCTGCGTCGGTGAGGGCGTCGAGGCTGGCCCGGCCTACGGTGGCCAGCATGGTGTCGACGTCGCTGGGTGACGGTCCGATGTGTCGGTCGGCGAAGGCGGGCAGGTGCGGGGCGGTCATCGCGACTCCTCGAGGCACGGGCACGGCTGAGCCCTTCCCCCGCAGTCGACCGCCGGTGGCCTCCAACGATGCCTG
Source organism: Janibacter massiliensis (assembly GCF_900289115.1). Taxonomy (GTDB): domain Bacteria; phylum Actinomycetota; class Actinomycetes; order Actinomycetales; family Dermatophilaceae; genus Janibacter_A; species Janibacter_A massiliensis. The sequence continues at coordinate 1,925,477 of NZ_LT985196.1, forward strand.
ATCCGCGGGGTCCGTCTGCCTGAGAGGTTTCGGGGAGGAATGCACCTTCGGCGCCCGGCACGCAGCTGGCCCGGGACTCTCCCCCGCGGGGTGATCGGCGGGCCCGATCGTACCAGCGGGCCCCGGCAACGCGGGTCAGGCGAGCTTCGCGCGCCGGCGGGCCGACAGCTCGTCGCCCGGGTGCTCGGCTGGCGCCTCGTCCCCGAACCGCTCGCTCGGCAGCTCGGCGAGCGAGCCCTCGACCTCGCGCCAGACTCGACCGACCGCGATACCGAAGACGCCCTGCCCGCCCTGGACGAGGTCGATGATCTCGTCGGCCGAGGTGCACTCGTAGATGGAGGCGCCGTCGCTCATGAGGGTGATCTGAGCGAGGTCCTCGACGCCGCGCTCGCGCAGGGTCTGGATGGCCGTCCGGATCTGCTGGAGCGAGACACCGGTGTCGAGCAGGCGCTTGACGACCTTGAGCACGAGGATGTCCCGGAAGCCGTACAGACGCTGGCTGCCCGAACCGGCGGCACCGCGGACGGACGGCTCGACCAGCCCGGTGCGCGCCCAGTAGTCGAGCTGCCGGTAGGTGATGCCAGCGGCCTTGCACGCGGCAGGTCCGCGATAGCCGAGATCCTCCGACAGGTCGGGGAGGTCGTCGTCGAAGAGGACGCCCTGCGACATGCCGCTCGACCTCACCTGGGTCGGCTCGTCCTGCGCGCTCACCGTGCCTCCTCAGACACCCTGCCCCTGCGGGCACACATCGCGCCCCGGTGGCGCGGTTCGACGGTACGTGCGCCCGGTGGGAGGGTCAACGACCGGACGCGGGAGCGCCCCGGCGTGTCGGTCATGACGGCGGACGTTCGAAGTCCTCCGGTGACACGTGGTCGAGGAACTCCTTGAACCGCTCCACCTGCTCGGCGGCATCCTCGCCCGCGGACTCGGCGTCCTCGTCGCCGTCCTCGTCGAGGTCGAGCTGGAGGCCGACCTCGTCGACGATGCCCGGTTCGACGAGGATCGGGCACCCGGCCCGCACGGCGACGGCGATCCCGTCCGAGGGTCGGCAGTCGACCCGCGTCGGCTCCCCTTCCTCGCCCGTCTCGAGGACGAGGGTCCCCCGGTACACGCCGCCCTCGAGGGAGTCGATCGTCACCGAGCGCACCCGTCGCCCCAAGGCCTCGACGACGTCGAGCAGGAGGTCGTGGGTCAGCGGCCGAGGCGGCTCGACGCCCTGGGTCGCGAACGCGATGGCCGCGGCCTCCGTCGCCCCGATCCAGATCGGCACGACCCGATCGCCGCCGCGCTCGCGCAGCAGGACGACGGGGGTCGAGGACGGCAGCTCGACGCGGACTCCGACGAGGTCGACGCGAATCACGCCTTCACCGTAGACCACCCGCGCGAGCGCCCCGCACGACGAGCGCCTCGTGCAGTGCGGCCGCCTCGGCGAGAGCCTGCGCGGTGACGTCCCCGGCACGGCCTGCCTCGTCGTCACCTCGCCCGCGCATCCGCGCCAGACCGACGACGTGCTCGACGAGCTCGACCTCCCGCTCGGCCGCCGTGCGGAAGGGTCGCAGGTGGCGCACCTCCACCCCACGGGCGACGAGCGCACCGGCGGCCGCGGCGACAGCGACGTCCTCGGGCCCAAAGCGCCCGGTGTCGTCACGGGCGAGGAAGCCGAAGGTGACGAGGTCCCGGAAGAGGCCGCGGTCGATCCCGGCTCGACGGCACAGCTCCTCGGTGTCGACCGGCTCGAGGGTCTCGGCACCGCCGTCGTCGCCGTCGCCGGCCCCACGGGCGTGGGCGTTGTCGTCGGCCTCCGAGGTCGTCGGACGGGCGGTGTCGTGGAGTGCCCCGGCATCGAGCTCGGCCCGGATGACCTTGAGCGGGAGGAACCGGTCGCGCTGGGCGCGCAGGACGTACCGGATCCGCTCGACGTCCTCCTCGCTGAACTTCCGGTACCCGGATGCGGTCCGCTCGGGGACGACCAGACCCTGCTCCTCGAGGAAGCGGATCTTCGACACCGTGATCGCCGGGAACTCCGGCCGGAGTCGGTCCAGGACCGCGCCGATGGTCACCCGTGCGGCGTGCGCCGCCACGGGTCAGCCGCGGGCTGCGTAGAAGACGAGGCGGAACTTGCCGATCTGCACCTCGTCGCCGGTGCGCAGCACCGTCTGGTCGATCCGCTCGCGGTTGACGTAGGTGCCGTTGAGCGAGCCGACGTCGCGCACCGTGAAGCCCTCGGGGGTGCTCGTGAAGATGGCGTGCTTGCGCGAGACCGTGACGTCGTCGAAGAAGATGTCGCAGTCCGGGCCGCGGCCGGCGGAGACCTCGGTGTCGTCGAGAAGGAAGCGGGCGCCGCTGTTCGGGCCCCGCAGGACGATGAGGAGCGCGGTGCCCGGGTGCAGCGCAGCGACCGTCGCCTGCTCGTCGCGCGAGAGGTGGACCTCGTCGTCCGCCGGGGGGAAGACGGCGTCGGCCGGGACTCCCTGGAGCTGCTGGGTCGCGGGGTCGGGCCGGCCCGGGGTGGCCTCGAACTCGTTCGGCGTCATCGTCGGTCCTTCGGTCGCGGCGGCAGCGAGGCCACCGGGTGGGGTCAGGAAAGCAGGGAGCGGTAGGTCGCGGCGTCCTTGAGGCCGTCGAGCGAGCTCGGGTCGGACAGCTCGATCTCGTACATCCAGCCCTCGCCGTACGGGTCGCTGTTGACGAGCTCGGGGTTGGCGTCGAGCGCCTCGTTGACGGCCACGACCCTGCCCGCGACGGGGGCGTAGAGGTCGCTCACGGACTTCGTCGACTCGACCTCGCCGCAGGAGTCCTTCTCGGCGACCTCGGCCCCGACCTCGGGGAGGCTGACGTAGACGACATCGCCGAGCGCATCCTGGGCGTAGGCGGTGATGCCGACACGCGCGCGACCCTCGCCGGTGCTCCGGACCCACTCGTGGTCATCGGTGTACCGCAGGTCGTCGGGGTGGTCGAGGTCGCTCATGGCACTCCTTCGTGTCGGGGCGTCATCGCCCGGGGTCGCACCGACAGCGCCGGCAGGGGGATCACGAGGAGGGGCGCTCAGCCGACTCCTCCGGGACGCTGCGAGCGTATCGACCGGCCGGAACGTCGTGCAACGCGGGCACGCGGACCCTCGATCGCCGCTCGACGGCGGTCTCGCCACCGAGACGGCGCACGGACTCGCTCACGCCGCCGGGGATCGCCAGTGCGGACGCCATGGTCCCCGGGTCACCGATCGCCGTGATCCGCAGCGGCCGGTCGACGGGGCGGCCGCTGACGACCAGCTCGCCGTCCCGATCGGCGAACCACGTCGAGGCGATGACCCGCTCGTCGCCGACGGCGATCGCCTCGGCACCGGCGTCGCGCAGCTCCTGCACCGCGTCGAGCACCGCGACGGCCCCGACCTTCTCGTTCGGATCGTCGATGGTGATGACGACCCCGGGGCCGACCGCGGCGACCGTGCCGGAGAGGATGCCGAGGGTGTCGAGCCGTTCGCGGGCCGCGTCCTCGACGGCCTTGTCGTCGCCGCGGGCCGCCGTGAGCTCGTCCCGGGACCGCTCGAGCTCGCGGATCTGCGAGTCGAGCCGGTTCCCGTTCTGGTCCACGTCGTCGAGGATGCGCACGAGCTCGTCCTCGCGCAGGTCCTCCAACCCCTGGGACTGCGTCTCTCGGACCTGGGTGGCGATGCCGAACCCCAGCAGCGCGGCGAGCAGACCTGCGAGGAGGTTCGAGCGGCTCGCCCGCGCGCGGCCCATCCGCCGCAGACGGCGCCACGCGGCCCGGCCGTCCACCGACGTGCGCGCGGCCGTCGCACCCGGGGACACCTCGTCGCCGTGCGGGGTCGGGGCCGCGTGCCTGCCGTCCATGGTCACGCCCTGAAGAGGTGTCGGCGGATGGAGGCGACGTTGGAGAAGATCCGCACGCCGAGGACCACGACGACGCCGGTGGACAGCTGGGAACCGACGCCGAGCTGGTCGCCGAGGAAGACGATGAACGCCGCGACGAGAACGTTGGACAGGAAGGAGATGACGAAGACCCGGTCGTCGAAGATCCCGTCGAGGACGGCCCGGACCGCGCCGAAGACCGCGTCGAGCGCGGCAATGACCGCGATGGGCAGGTAGGGCTGGAGCCAGATCGGGACCTGGGGGTCGAGCACCACCCCCAGGACGATGCCGATGAGCAGGCCGAGGGCGGGGATCACGAGGGGCTCTCCGTCGATGACGTCGGGGCGGGCTTGGAGACGCGGGTCGACAGGGACACTGCGGCGGGCAGCCGGATCTCGTCGGACGGTTCGATCGAGCCGCGAACCCCGTAGTTGTTCTCGAGCGCGGCGAGATAGGCGCCGCCGTCGTTCGCGGCGAGGCCGGTCCGCAGGGCGTCGGGGTCCCCGATCGCCGAGACGACGTAGGGCGGCGACAGAGGCCGGTAGTCGACGAGGATCGCCTCGCCGGCGAACCGGATCGAGCTGCGGGAGGTCAGGCGCCGCCCGTTGATGGCAATGGCCTCGGCACCGGCCTGCCACAGCCCGTTCGTCACGATCTGCAGGTCGCGGCTGAGGACCGTGCCCTCGGGGGTCCCACCGGTGGCCCCCCGCGAGTCGCCACCGTCGTCCGGCGTCACGCTCGGTGCGTCGTCGAGAGTGACGACGATGCCGGGCCCGGTCACCGCCGTCGCTCCGGCGGCCAGCCGCAGACGGTCGAGGCGCGCGGCGGAGGATCCGGCCTGCGTGGCGGCTTCGCCCTCGAGCGCGTTCACCTCCGACTGCAGGTTCAGCGCAGTCTGCGTGCGGTCCTCGACCTCGGCCTCGCGCGTCGTGATCTGGTCGATGAGCGCACGCTTGCCGTCGGCGACCCGGTCCGACCCGAGGGTGCGCGCACCGACCGTGAACAGGAGGCCGATGCAGACCGCGGCAACGGCAACGACCGGGGCGCGCACGGGCCTGGCCGCGGGCCCGCCGCGGCGCGTGCGAGCCTCCGAGGCCGCCGCGTACCCGGGGTCGAGCGGGTGGTCGAACAGCTCGGTGAGGAGGGTCATCGAGGCGTCGGGGCGTCGCTGGTTCATCGCACCTCCCTCGTCGCTCGTCAACCGGGCCGCCAGCCTAGCGAGACCGGTCGAACCGCCTCCCGGAACCGAACAGAGCGGCTTCCCGTGTCGTGGAAACCGCTCCGTCGCAACGCTGTTCGCTGGTCGGGCTGACAGGATTTGAACCTGCGACCCCTTGACCCCCAGTCAAGTGCGCTACCAAGCTGCGCCACAGCCCGTGGCTCGTCCGGTTCGGGACCGAACGGACGCCCCCGACCGCGGGGTCGAGAGCGACACGCAACCATAGCGCAGCGCACAGCCCACGGCGAAACCGCCGGTAGCGTGGTTGGCCATGGGCGGGGGTGACGGCAACGGGATCGCAGGACTGCTCCTCACCGGGACGTCCCTGACCCACGACTCGTGGGTCCTTCTCGGAGTCGTTGCGGCAGCCCTCGTGTTCATCGGCGAGGCCACTCGTCGCGGGCTCGACGACGAGCGTCTCGTCGCGGTCGTCGCGATGTCGCTCGCGTTCGGCGCCGTGGGGGCGCGGGCCGGGACGTGGCTCCGCACGGTCCACCCGAGCGACGTCGACCCCTTCGTCGTGCACTGGCTCTACGGGAACCGCAGCATCCTCTCGGGACTGGTGTTCGCGTGGCTCGGGGTCCACGTCGGCAAGCTCCTCGTCGGCTACCGGGAGCGGACGGGAGCCCTCTTCGCCCCGGCCGTCGCCGCAGGCATGGCGATCGGTCGGGTCGGCTGTCTGCTCACCGAGTACCCCGGACGGCCGAGCCCCCTCCCCTTCGGCATCCGGGCCGACGCGGCGGAGGCCGTCCAGTGGGGGGTCCTCCCGGGCACCGTGATGCACCCGACGTTCTACCTCGAGATGGTGTTCCACGCCCTCGCCCTCCTGCTGCTCACCCGCTACCGGGACGCCCTGGCCCGGCCCGCCGACCTGCTCCTGCCCTACCTCAGCGGGTACGCGGCGTTCCGGTTCCTCATCGAGTTCGTCCGCGGGAACGACGTGGCGCTCGCCGGTCTCACCCGGCCTCAGCTCTTCATCCTCGCGACCGCGCCGCTGCTCGCCTGGCGGTGCGTCGTCGCGCTCCGCCGACCCCGACCCGACGAAGGAATGGCCGATGACCCAACCACCGCCTGAGCAGCCCCCACCACCCGCAGCCGCGCCGCCACCCCCGTACCCGGGGCCGCCCGGCGGTGGCCCGAGCATCCTGGCCGTGAGCGTGACGATGCTCGCCCTCCTCGTCGGCGCGGGCCTCGGTCTGCTGATCCCCTGCCTCATCGCGCTTGCGAGCTGGTACGCGAGCGGCATCGGCGTCGAGATCCTCTGGGGCCTGCTCATCGGCATCCCCGTCGTGGCGATCGTCGCCGGTCCGATCGCGATCGCGTTCCACCGGACGCGTCCCCTCGGCATCGTCCTGCTGACGATGTGCGGCTTCTACCTCATCGGCACGGCCGGGGCGTGCTTCATCGCGATCGCGGGGATCGACGGGTGAGCCGCCGCACGCCGCAGCCCGTCGTCGGGCCGGGCCGCCCCCTGCGAGGGGATCGGATCCACCGTTACGTCAACGCCTTCTGCCCGTCCTGCCACGAGGAGGACCCGCAGCGCGCCCTCGCGGACGTCCGACGGCTGTCGGGCTGGCTCGCCGAACGTGACGGTCGGATCTGGCTCGAGCGGGGCTGCCCCGTCCACGGCTTCATCCGCACGTTGTACGACGAGTCGCCCGAGATCCTTTCCTACCTCGAGACGTGGACGGCCCCGACGAAGTCCCACGTCGCCGACTCCCCCGGCAACTACCTGCCCGTGCCCTCGGCCTACCTCCACGGCCTGCCGGAGATGCAGACCCAGCACACGTGCATCCTCCTCGAGGACGTCACGGAGCGCTGCAACCTTGCCTGCCCGACGTGCTTCGCCGACTCCGCGCCGGCGCTGACCGGTGTCGCGCCGGTCCAGGACGTCCTGACCAACGTCGACGCCCGGCTCGCGCGGGAGGGCGGCCGGCTCGACGTCGTCATGCTCTCCGGCGGTGAACCGACGCTCCACCCACAGTTCGCTCGTCTGCTCGACGAGCTCGTCGCCCGGCCCATCGTCCGGATCCTCGTCAACACCAACGGCCTGACGATCGCCAAGGACGACGCGCTGCTCGCCCTCTTCGCCCGGCACCACCAGCGGGTCGAGGTGTACCTCCAGTACGACGGGCACAGCGAGCCGTCGTCCCGCCACCACCGCGGCGGCGACCTGCGGGCCTTCAAGGACGCGGCGATCGAGCGACTCTCGGGCGCGGGTGTCTTCGTCACCCTGACGATGACCGCGGCGCTCGGCGTCAACGACGACGAGATCGGCCATGTCATCCTCCGCAGCCTCGAGACGCCCTTCGTGTGCGGGGTGTCGATCCAGCCGCAGTTCGGGTCCGGGCGCTCCGGCGCGATAGACCCGACGGACCGCCTCACCCACACCGGGGTGCTCGCACGGATGGGTCCGCAGACCGACGGCCTCGTCACGTGGCGCGACCTCACCGCGCTCCCCTGCAGCCACCCGCACTGCGCATCCGTCGGGTACATGCTCAAGGACGACTCGGTCACCTGGCGCTCGCTCACGGAGGTCATCGGCCACGACCGCCTGCTCGAGTGGCTCGACCTCGTGCCGGAGGACGTCGCCAACCGGATCACCGACCAGGACCTGCCCGCGCAGATGCGCACCGTCGTCAAGGAGTCGTTGCTCGGTCTCATGTCGGACAGCACCTCGCTGTCCCACCCGCAGGTCGGCGACCTGTGGAAGGGCGTCTGCGACAGCTGCGACATCGGGATGTCGACGCTCGCGACGCTGGCCGGATCCCGGCTGCCCGGCGGTCAGGACCGGCTGAGGCGCCTGCTCGCCGACCGCGTGAAGCGGATCAGCGTCAAGCCGTTCATGGACATGAGCACGATGATCGAGGAGCGCCTGACCCAGTGCTGCGTCCACGTCGGCACCCGTGCCGACGGCACCGGCGGGTCGGACCCGGGCGCGGACCAGTGCGCCCCGTTCTGCGCCGTCCAGGCGTGGGGCCCGCTCGCCGCGCAGAAGATCGGCGTCGGGAGCCGCTCCGCGCCCGCCCCCGTGCCGGTCGACCTGGCGATCGGGGCGACCCGGTGAGCGAGCGACTCCTCCCCGATCCGAGCCTGCCGTCGCCGAACGCGCCGCAGCGAGACGCCGGCGACGCGGCGCCCTTCGACCCGCTCCGGCTGTGCGTCTTCGCGACGGTCGCGCTCCTGGGCTGGCTGCTCGGGCCGGTCGCCCTGACGTTCTTCGCCGCGCTCGGGTTCGCCGGGTACTGGCAGGCCCGCCGCGCCGGTCTGCTCACCTCGCGGTGCAAGCTGCGGGACACCCGGCTCGTCCTCGCCTACCTCGGGCTGCTCGTGGCGCTCGGCGTCGGGGGGACGGTGGTCTACGGCTGGTTCCTCCTGCGCTGAGCCTCAGCGGCGGTCGCGGCGCTTCTCCCGGACCCGGACCGAGATCTCGATCGGCGTCCCCTCGAAGCCGAACTCCTCCCGCAGGCGGCGTTCGATGAAGCGGCGGTAGCCGGCCTCGATGAAGCCCGAGGCGAAGATGACGAACCGCGGCGGCCGGGTGCCGGCCTGCGTGCCGAAGAGGATCCTTGGCTGCTTGCCGCTGCGAACCGGGTGCGGGTGGGCGGCGACGATCTCCCCGAGGAAGGCGTTGAGCCGCGCCGTCGGGATCCGCGCGTCCCAGCTGGCGAGGGCCGTGTCGAGGGCGGGGACGAGCTTGTCGACGTGACGCCCCGTCCTGGCGGAGATGTTCACCCGCGGCGCCCACGTCGTCTGGACGAGCTCGCGCTCGATCTCCCGCTCGAGGTAGTACCGCCGCTCCTCGTCGAGCAGGTCCCACTTGTTGAACGCGAGCACGAGGGCACGGCCGGCCTCGATCACCTGGCTGACGACGCGGATGTCCTGCTCGGCGATGGACTGCTCGGCGTCGATGAGCACAACCGCGACCTCGGCCTTCTCCAGCGCGGTCTGCGTCCGCAGCGAGGCGTAGAAGTCGGCGCCGCGGGTCTGGTGCACGCGGCGGCGGATGCCCGCGGTGTCGACGAAGCGCCACGAGCGGCCACCGAGGTCGATGACCTCGTCGACCGGGTCGCGGGTCGTCCCCGCCACCGAGTCGACGACGACCCGCTCGGACCCGACGAGCTTGTTCAGCAGACTCGACTTGCCGACGTTCGGCCGACCGACGAGCGCGACCCGACGCAGCCCGTCCCCGGGCCCCGCCGGCGCGACCGCCGACTTCTCGGGCAGGACGTCGAGCAGGGCATCGAGAGCGTCCCCGCTCCCCCGCCCGTGCAGGGCCGAGACCGGCCACGGCTGGCCCAGCCCGAGGTTCCACAGCGCCGCGGCGTCGGACTCGCCGCGCTGGTCGTCGACCTTGTTCGCGACGAGGACGACGGGCTTGCCCGACCGCCGCAGCAGCTTGACGACCGCCTCGTCGTCGTCGGTCGCGCCGACCTTCGAGTCGACGACGAAGAGCACCGCGTCCGCGAGCTCGATGGCGACCTCCGCCTGCTCGGCGACCCGTAGGTGGATCCCGGTCGCGTCGATCTCCCAGCCCCCGGTGTCGACGAGCGTGAACCGGCGACCGGCCCACTCCGCGTCGTAGGAGACGCGGTCGCGGGTGACGCCGGGGACGTCCTCGACGACCGCCTCGCGGCGTCGCAGGACCCGGTTGACGAGGGTGGACTTGCCGACGTTGGGGCGACCGACCACGGCGACGACGGGGTGGGGTCCGTCCTCCTCCCACACGTCGCGGACCTCGTCGGGCTGGAGCAGCGCGAGGTCGGTCTCGTCGAGCTCGAACTCCTCCAGCCCGGCGCGCAGCGCCCGCTCGACGGCCTCGTCGTCCTCGGCCTCGTCGTCCTCTGCCGCGGTGCCGACGGGCGCCGTCGGCCGAGAGGCGACGAGTGCCAGGACCGCGGCCACGCTGTCCTCGAAGGACAGCTCGGAGGTGTCCAGGGTCGCGACGCCCTCCGAGGCGGTGAGGAAAGAGGAAACGGCGGAGTCGGCCGCGTCGCGGTCGAGCACCTGAGCGCGTAGGGTCGCGGCGTCGACCTCCTCCCCCGCCGCGGCGACGTCACCGGACCGGCGGCGGAGCCGGGCCTCCTCGCTCGCCGTGATGAGGACCCGGACATCGGCATCGGGAGCCACGACGGTCGTGATGTCGCGGCCCTCGGCGACCACCCCGCCCGTGCGGGCCGCGATCTCCGCCATCGCCTCGCGCTGACGGCGCTGGAGGACCGGACGCACGTCGGGGTTGGTCGCCACCGCGGTCACCGCGCCCGTGATCCGCGTCGACCGGATCTCGTCGCTCACGTCGGCCCCGCCGACGGTCACGGCGGGCGCCTTCGGGTCGCTGCCCTGCTCGAGCGGGAATGTCTCGGCCGCGCGGGCGACCGCGGGCAGGTCGGCCGTGTCGATTCCCTGGTCGAGGCACCACCACGTGAGGGCCCGGTACATCGCTCCCGTGTCGAGGTACCCGAACCCCAAGGCTGCCGCCACCGCGCGGGACACGCTCGACTTCCCCGACCCGGAGGGACCGTCGACGGCGATGGTCACTGGGCTCGAGGATGCGGTCATGGGGGTCGATCCTAGTCGCCGGTGAGGCGCCAGCCGCGTTCACGGAGCGCCGCGGTGAGCGGTGCGGCCGCGGCCGGCAGCACGGCGACCTCGGCGAGCCCGAACGGCTGGCCCAGACCGTGGTCGATCCGCAGCTCCTCGAGGTTGACCCCGGCGTCCCCGACATCGGTGAGCAGCCGCGCGAGCGCACCGGGCTCGTCCGGGACGATGACCTCGACCAGGGCGTACGGGGTCGGCGGTGCCCCGTGCTTGCCCGGGACGAGCGCCCGCCCGACGTTGCCGGCCTCGAGCACCCCGGCGAGGACCGCCCGGGTTCCCGGCGCCGCAGCGCTCGACGGAGCCGGTCCGGCGGTCTCGAGCGCCCGCAGCGCGGCGATGACGCGGTCGAGGTCGTCCCGGAGCGACTCGAGGACGCCTGCGACGGCCGGGGCGTTGCCGGCGAGGATCTGGGTCCACAGCACGGGGTCGGACGCGGCTATCCGGGTCACGTCGCGCACGCCCTGCCCGGCCAGACCGAGCGCCTCGGGCGCGACCGAGGCGAGGCGACCCGCGACGAGGGTGGAGGCGACCTGGGGCACGTGCGAGACGACCGCCACGGCCGCGTCGTGCTCGTCCGGTCCCATCTCGACGACGGCGGCGCCGGTGCCGGCCGCGAGAGAGCGCACCGCGCCGACCGCTGCGGGGTCGCTCGCCGGATGCGGGCTGACGACCCACGCGCGACCGTCGAAGAGGTCGGCCCGGGCCGCGATCGCGCCGGATCGTTCGCGGCCGGCCATCGGGTGGGAGCCGACGTAGCGGGCGAGCTGGTCCTCCGCGCCCGAGTCGGCGAGGCCCGCACGCACGGCTCGCAGGACCGCGCCCTTGACCGAGGCGACGTCCGTGACGACCGCCTGCGGCCACTGGCCGAGGGCGCGGACGACCACGTCCGGCGTGACGTCCGGCGGCGTGGCGACGACGACGACCTCGGGGACGGCGCTCGTCGCGTCGGCCAGCTCCCCCGCGCCGAGGTCGCGCGCGAGGGCGGCCGCCGTCGGCGAGGTGTCGGCGAGGGTGACCTCGTGACCGGCCCGGCGCAGGGCGAGCCCGGTGCTGGCGCCGAGCAGGCCGGCGCCGATGACGTGGACGCGGGTCACAGCCCGGCCGCCGAGTGCAGCGCCCCGACCTCGTCCCGGCTGAGCGCCCGCCAGCGACCCTGGCGGGTGTCCCCCAGCCGGATCGGGCCGACCTGGGTGCGGACGAGACTGAGGACGGGGTGGCCGACCTCGTCGAGCATGCGACGGACGATGTGGTTGCGGCCCTCGTGCAGGACGATCTCCAGCAGCGCCTTGCCCGGCCGGGAGTCGACGACCTTGAACGAGTCCACCTGCACCGGGCCGTCGTCGAGCTCCACGCCCTCGCGCAGCCGTCGACCGAGGTCCTTCGGGATCGGGCCGCGGACTTCGGCGAGGTAGGTCTTGAGCACCCCGTACTGGGGGTGCTGGAGCCGGTGGGCGAGCTCGCCGTCGTTGGTCAGGAGGAGCAGCCCCTCCGTCTCCGCGTCGAGCCGGCCGACGTGGAAGAGCCGCTCCGGGCGGGACTCGAGGTAGTCACCGATGCACGGCCGACCGAGCTCGTCGCTCATCGTCGTCACGACGCCCGCGGGCTTGTTGAACGCGAGGTAGACCTTCGACTCGTCGAGCTGGACCCGGACCCCGTCGACGTGCACGGTGCGCCGCGAGGGGTCGATGCGCACGCCGAGCTCGGTGACGACCTGGCCGTCGACCTCCACCCGACCCTGGCTGATGAGCTCCTCGCAGGCGCGGCGGGAGCCGACACCGGCCGACGCGAGGACCTTCTGCAGTCGCTCGCCGTCGGGGTCGTGCACGTCGACCGTCGGCCCCTGCGCGCGCTCGCGGGGCGGATGGGTGGGCTGATCCGCCCGGGTCTTGGCGATCGGACGCCGCGGGCCGGTCGGCCGGCCCCGCCCGCCGGCGGCACGTCCCGATCCGCCGCCTGCGCGCCCGCCGGATGCGTGCCCACCGGATCCGCGCCCGCCGGATCCGCGCCCGCCGGATCCGCGCCCGCCGGATCCACGGCCGCCGCCACGCGCCGCGGGGCTCACGACCGCACCGCCGCGAGCTCGTCGATCGCCTCGGGATCGGGCAGGTGCGGGGCGATCGGCGGGAGCTCGTCGAGGTCGTTCAGGCCCATGCGCTCGAGGAAGTACGGGGTCGTCCCGTAGAGGATCGCCCCGCCCTCCCCGTCGTGCCCGCACTCCTCGATGAGGCCGCGGGTGAGCAGGGTCCGCACGACCCCGTCGACGTTGACGCCTCGCACCGCGCCGATGCGCGAGCGGGAGATCGGCTGCCGGTAGGCGACGACGGCGAGCGTCTCGAGGGCCGCCTGCGTCAGGCGGGCGGTCTGACCACCGACGACGAACCGCTCGACCACGTGGGCGTAGTCGGCGCGCGAGTAGAACCGCCACCCGCCCCCGGCCTCGCGCAGGCAGAACCCGCGGTGCGCCGCGGCGTACTCGTCCTCGAGGCCGCGCAGGTGGGCGCGCACCTCCTCGACGGGCATCTCCAGGGCGGCTGCGAGGTCGACGTCCGCGATCGGCTCCTCGACGACCATGAGCACCGCCTCGAGCGCCCCGCGAGCGCCTCCGGGCGTCGCGTGGACGTCGAGGGCGAGCGGGGCGGCCCCGCCTGCTTCGTCGCTCGTGGGCTGGTCGGTCACGACCATCACCTCTCCTCTTCTGCGGCTGGGCCATCGTGCTGGGCGTCGCCCTCGTCGAACTCCTGACCGACGTCGACCGTGCCGTCGTCCGGCCCGGTCCACGTGACGTCGATGTCGCCGAGGGGCTCCGGCTGGGCGACGTCGACCGCGCGGTCACGGAACAGCTCGAGGACCGCGAGGAACCGGGCGACGATGACGAGGGTCGAGTCGGCGTCCGCGACGAGGGTGCGGAACGAGGCCGTGCCCGCTCGCCGCAGCCGCTGCGTGATGATCACGGCCTGCTCGCGGACGCTGACGGCGGGAGCGTGCAGGTGCCCCAGACCCACGGTCGGCGGTTCCTTGGGCGTCATCGCCCGGGCGGCGATCATCGCCAGCTGGTCCGGCGTGACGTGGAGGACGAGCTCGGGCAGGAGCGCGGCGAAGCGGGCCTCGAGCCCCGCCAGCCGCGGGGTCGAGAGCGCGGTGGTCTCTAGCCGCTCCTGCATGAGCGCTGCGACGTCCTTGAAGGCGCGGTACTGCAGGAGCCGGGCGAAGAGCAGGTCGCGCGCCTCGAGGAGCGCGATGTCCTCGTCGTCCTCGACGGAGGCCGTCGGCAGCAGGCGGGCGGCCTTGAGGTCGAGGAGGGTCGCCGCGACGAGGAGGAACTCGCTCGTCTGCGACAGGTCCTCCTCGGCCTCGCTCTCCCGCATCGCCCGCAGGTGGGCGATGAACTCGTCCGTGACCGTGGCGAGGGCGACCTCGGTGATGTCGAGCTCGTGCTTGCCGATGAGCCCCAGCAGCAGGTCGAAGGGCCCCTCGAAGTTCTCGAGGTGGACCTCGAAGACCGACGGGGCGGCACGACGGGTGAGGACCCCGCCGGGGACGGCCGGTGCCTCCGTGGTCAGGGCGCGCCGCCGCGGGAGATGAGCTCGCGGGCGAGCTGTCGGTAGGCGTTCGCACCCTGGTGCGCCGAGGCGTAGGAGGTGATCGGCTCTGCGGCCAGGGTCGCGTCGGGGAACTTCACCGTCCGGCTGATCACCGTGTGGAAGACGGTCTCGCCGAAGTGGCCGACGACGCTCTGGACGACCTCGCGGCTGTGGAGGGTGCGCCCGTCGAACATCGTGGCGAGGATCCCGTCGATCTGCAGCCGCGGGTTGAGCCGGTCGACGATCTTCTCGATCGTCTCGACGAGGAGCGCGACACCGCGCATCGCGAAGTACTCGGTCTCCAGCGGGATGATCACCCCGTGCGCCGCCGTGAGGGCGTTGACGGTGAGCAGACCCAGGGACGGCTGGCAGTCGACGAGGATGACGTCGTAGTCGTCGAGGACGGGTCGCAGCACGCGCGCGAGGATCTGCTCACGGGCCACCTCGCCGACGAGCTGGACCTCCGCCGCGGACAGGTCGATGTTCGCGGGCACGACGTCGAGGTTCTCGGTCGCGGTCTTCTGGATGACGTCGCGGATGTCGTGGCCGCGCTCGACCAGGAGGGTGTAGATCGTCGTGTCGAGCTGGTGGGTCGGGACGCCGAGCCCGACCGAGAGGGCGCCCTGCGGGTCGAAGTCGACGAGCAGGACCCGACGGCCGTACTCGGCCAGCGCGGCACCGAGGTTGATGGTCGTCGTCGTCTTGCCGACGCCGCCCTTCTGGTTGCACATCGCGATGATCCGCGCCGGGCCGTGCGAGCTCAGCGGCGGCGGCTCGGGGAAGTCGGGCAGCGGGCGGCCGGTCGGGCCCGGGCGTCCGGCGGCGACGATCTCCGCCTCGGTCTGGCCGTGGGGTCGCGCGACGTCGACGAGCGGGAGCGTGCGGCCGTCGTCCCCCGAGCCGTCGGCGGGCGGGTTCAGCTCGGTCGACACGTCGTCGGTCCTCCGGTTCTCGGTGCAGCGATCGGCATCGCGCGGATCAACCGACATTATCCACCTCCGACCTGACGCAGGCGGTCACCGCGCCCGCGGATGGGCCTGCGCGTACACCTCGCGCAGCTGCTGGGCCGTGACGAGCGTGTAGATCTGGGTCGTCGTCACGGAGGCGTGCCCGAGCAGCTCCTGGACCACGCGGACGTCCGCGCCGCCCTCGAGCAGATGGGTGGCGAAGGAGTGCCGCAGCGTGTGCGGGCTGACGTGTCCGGACAGACCGGCACGATCGGCGGCGGCGCCGATGAGCGCCCAGGCGCTCTGCCGGGAGAGCCTCCCCCCGCGCTGGTTGAGGAACAGCGCCGGGGTGCTCCGGCTCGAGAGCGCCGGACGCCCCCGCACGAGCCAGGCGCCGAGCGCGGCGCTGGCGTACGAACCGACGGGGACCAGTCGCTGCTTGTCCCCCTTCCCCGTCACCCGGACCACGGGCGGGCCGGTGTCGTGACCGCCGTCGAGCACCCCGGCGACGTCGTCAACGTCGAGACCGACCGCCTCGGAGATCCGCAGGCCGCAGCCGTAGAGGACCTCCAGCAGCGCCCGGTCCCGCAGCGACACGGGTGTGTCGCCGACGCTCGCGGCGTCGAGCAGGCGCTCGACCTCGGGGAGCGAGATCGCCTTCGGCAGGCTGAGCCCGGACCCGGGAGGCGTGACCGCCGCGGCCGGGTCGTCGCTCGTCACACCCTCGAGCGCGAGGAAGGCGTGCAGCCGGCGCACGGCGACGAGGGTGCGCGACGCCGAGCTCGCGGCGAGCGGGCGGTGGTCCGCGTCACCCTCCCGCAGGTGGCGCAGGAACGCCGTGACGTCGTCCCGCCCGACCCCGGTCGGGTCGTCGATGCCGCGGCCGGCGAGGAACTCGACCCACCGCCGCGCGTCCCGGCGGTAGGCGGCAAGGGGGTTCTCGGACAGGCCGCGCTCGACCCGCAGATGGCTGGTCCACGCACCGACGGCCCGGTCCATCGGGGTGGACCGGGCCGTGCGGGGCGTGTCGGGGCCGCTCAGGCGAGGACCTCGGACAGCGGGCGGTGCTCCATGCCGAACGCCTCCGCCACGGGGCCGCAGACGACCTCGCCGGCGTGCGTGTTCAGCCCGAGCGCCAGGGCCGGGTCCTCCCGCAGCGCCTGCTCCCAGCCGGTGTCCGCGAGCCGGACCGCGTACGGGAGCGTCGCGTTCGTCAGGGCCCACGTCGACGTGTTCGGCACGGCGCCCGGCATGTTCGCGACGCAGTAGTACGTCGAGTCGTGCACCGTGAAGGTCGGGTCGGCGTGCGTCGTCGGGCGGCTGTTCTCGAAGCACCCACCCTGGTCGATCGCGACGTCGACGAGGACCGACCCCGGCTTCATCTGGGCGACCATCTCGTCGGTGACGAGCTTGGGGGCCTTCGCACCGGGGATGAGGACCGTGCCGATGACCATGTCGGCCTGGAGGACCTGCTCCCGCACGGAGAGCGCGGACGAGGCGATCTGGTGGACCCGGTTGTCCCAGCGCCAGAAGCTCTGCCGCAGCTTCTCGAGGTCGGTGTCGAGCAGCGTGACGTCCGCGCCCATGCCGAGCGCGATGTTCGCGGCGTTCTGCCCGGCCACACCGGCACCGAGGACGACGACCTTGGCGTTCGCCACGCCGCCGACACCACCCATGAGGACGCCGCGGCCACCGGCAGCCTTGTGCAGCGCCTGCGCACCGACCTGGGGCGCGAGGCAGCCAGCGACCTCCGACATCGGGTACAGCAGCGGGAGGAGCCCCGAGGGCAGCCGGACCGTCTCGTAGGCGATCGCCGTCACCTTCGTCTCGACGAGCCGCCGGGTCAGCGGCTCGTCCGCCGCGAGGTGGAGGTAGGTGAAGAGGGTCAGGCCCTCCCGGAGGCGGTGGTACTCCTCCGCGACGGGCTCCTTGACCTTGAGGACCATGTCGGCCTCGCCCCAGACGTCGTCCGCGGAGTCGATGATCCGCGCGCCCTGGGCGGCGAACTCGTCGTCGGGTATCGCCGAGCCGAGACCCGCTCCCTTCTCGATGACCACGTCGTGCCCGTGGTCGACGAGCTCACGCACGCCCACCGGGGTGATGGCCACCCGGTACTCGTGGTTCTTGATCTCGCGAGGGATTCCGACCTTCACGTTCGACCGTCCTTGTCTGACATCGTGTCGAGGACCCAGCTGTCATCGACGTGACGCCGCTCACAGCGTCGTGCGGAGTGTAGACCCGGACAGGGAGACGAGATCCTCATGAAACCGTATGCGGACATTCCCGCGCGCCGCGGCGCCCAGATGGCCGGGGATCTCCTCGTCGGTGCGTGGTGCCTGGCCTGGGCGTGGGTCGGCACCGTGGTCCACCGGGCGACGATGCGGTTGGCGGCTCCTGGGCACCGGCTCGAGGAGGCCGGTCGTGACTTCCGGGGTCGGATGGACGGCGCCGGGAGCCAGGTGGACGACCTGCCGATCCTCGACGACCGGGTCGCCGGGCCCTTCCGGGAGGCCGCTGGCGCCGGGACCTCCATCGAGACCGCCGGGCACGACCTCGTCGTCGCCGTCGAACGGCTGGCGCTCCTGCTCGGGCTGACGACCGCGCTGCTGCCGATCCTCGTCGTCGGCGGCTGGTGGCTCCTGCGCCGGGTGCGCTTCGCCCGGCTCGCGGGAGCCTCGCAGCGCCTCGTCGACGGCGCGCCGGACCTCGACCTGTTCGCGCTGCGGGCCATGGCGAACCAGCCGCTGCCGCGCCTTGCCGCGATCACCGACGACCCGGCCGGCGCGTGGCGGGCCGGGGATGCCCGCGTCATCCGCGAGCTCGCGCTCCTCGAGCTGAGGACGGTCGGCCTGCGCCCCCCGCCCTCGGCCTAGCCGGCCGCGACCACCCGCGGGTGGAGGTCCTCCGCCGGGCAGACCCACGAGCCGGCCTCGGCGTCGAGCTGGTCGCCCGTGCGGATGTCCTTGACCTGGTCTGACCCGTCATCGCCCGCCCCGACGAACCACACGAAGGGGATCCCGCGCCGCTCGGCGAAGCGGATCTGCTTGCCGAACCTCGCCGCCGTCGGCGCCACCTCGCACGGGATCCCGCGGGCACGCAGGGCGGTCGCGACGGCCTGGCTGCTCGCTCGTCCGTCCTCGTCCGTCACCGCCACGAGGACGGCGGAGGGGGTCGAGCGGGTCGCGGTGACCAGCCCCTGCCCGAGGAGCAGGCCGAGCAGTCGGCCGAGACCGATCGAGATCCCCACGCCGGGGTAGGTCGTCCGGCCGTCGCTCGCGAGCTCGTCGTAGCGGCCGCCCGAGCAGAACGAGCCCCACGACTCGTACCCCGCCAGCTGCGTCTCGTAGACGGTCCCCGTGTAGTAGTCGAGCCCCCGCGCGATCCGCAGGTCGGCCACCATCGCGCCCGGGGCGTTCTCCAGCCCGGTGGTGATGACCGCCGCGAGGGCGGCCAGCCCCTGCTCGAGGACGGGGTGGTCGACACCGAGCTCCCGGACACGGTCGACGAAGGACGCATCGGGTGTGCGGATCGCCGCGAGGTCGAGGCACTGCTGCGCCTGCTGCGGGGTGCGCCCTGCCTCGACGAGCAGGCCGGCGACCTTCTCCGGACCGATCTTGTCGAGCTTGTCGACGATCCGCAGGGTGCCGGCGACGTCGTCGATCCCGATGCCGCGGTAGAAGCCCTCGGGGATCTTCCGGTTGTTCACCTGGATCGTCATCGGGGCGGGCAGCGGGAGCCGCCGGAAGATCTCGGCCACGACGAGGGGCATCTCGGCCTCGAAGTGCGGCGCCAGCTCGCCGACGTCCACGACGTCGATGTCCGCCTGGTAGAACTCGCGGTACCGGCCCTCCTGGGGTCGCTCGCCACGCCACACCTTCTGGATCTGGTGGCGTCGGAACGGGAACGACAGCCGCCCGGCGTTCTCGAGCACGTACCGCGCGAACGGGACCGTGAGGTCGAAGTGCAGGCCGAGCTGCGGCTCCTTCGCGTCCTCCTCCCCAGCCGCGAGCCGGCTGATGCCGTAGATCTCCTTGTCGGCGTCACCGCCCTTGCCCAGCAGCCGGTCGACCGGCTCGACGGCGCGCGTCTCGATCGAGGGGTAGCCGTGGAGCTCGAAGGTCTCGCGGATGACGTCGATGAAGTGCTGCTCGACGATCCGCTCCGCCGGGAGCAGCTCGGGGAAGCCCGAGATCGGCAGGACCTTCGTCGGTCGGGGGCGCTGGTCGGTCACGCGAGTCCTCGCAGGTAGGGGTTGGTCGTGCGCTCGGCGGCGATCGTCGTCGCCGGGCCGTGGCCGGGAAGGACGAGGGTCGAGTCCGGCCGGGGCAGGACGACGTCGCGCAGCGACCGCTGCATCGCCTCGGCGGAGCCACCCGGCAGGTCGGTCCGCCCGATGGACCCGGCGAAGAGGACGTCGCCGCTGATGAGCGTGCGGTCGACGCCCGCCTCGTCGGGGACGCCGTCGGGCACCCGGTCGAGCGCGAACATCGCCGACCCCTCGGTGTGGCCGGGGGCGTGGAGGACCTCGACCTCGATCCCCGCGACGGTCAGGGTCTGCCCGTCGGCGAGCTCGACGACGTCCTCGGGCTCGCGCCACGACGCCCGCCGCCCGAACTGCTGCTCGAACATGCCCAGCAGGCCGGCGTCCAGACCGCCGAGCGGGTCGACCAGCCGGTAGCGGTCGGCCTCGTGGATGTGCGCCGCCACGGAGCCACCGCACACCGGGGTGACCGAGTACACGTGATCGACGTGGCCGTGGGTGAGGAGGACCGCCGCCGGGCGCAGCCGGTGCTGGTCGAGGACCTCGCGCAGGGTCTCCTCCACCCCGATGCCCGGGTCGACGACGACGCACTCCTCCCCCTCGTCGGGGGCCAGGACGTAGCAGTTGGTCCCGAACGCGGCGGCGGGGAAGGCGACGGTGAGCACCGCCGAAGACTACCGATCACCGCCCCGGGCCCCCGAAGTCGATATCGTCGACCCCACCCGCGCGCCGATCCGGCACGGGGACGTGGACCACCGACGACGAAGGCGTGACCGTGAGCGAGCAGAACCCCCCGGCCGGCGAGGCCGCACCGACCCCGACGCCGGCCCCGCGGCCGGGACCGGTGCCCTCCCCCGCAGCCCTCGCGCGGCCTCGCCCGCGGCCGGCTGCCGCGCCGGTCGTCGCTCACGCCCCGTCGGACAGCGCCCGCTTCGGGCGGGTCGCGGAGGACGGGACGGTCTTTGTCAGCGAGGGCGAGAGCGAGCGGGCCGTCGGCTCCTACCCCGGCGCCTCGGCCGAGGACGCCCTCCAGTACTTCGCGCGCAAGTACGACGAGCTCTACGCGTCGGCAGACCTCCTGCAGCGGCGCGCCTCCTCCCCCGAGGTGACGGCCAAGGAGCTCCAGGACGGCCTGAAGAAGCTCAAGGAGCAGACGGTCGAGCCGAACATCGTCGGGGACCTGGGGCGGTTGCGGGAGGTCGTCGAGAGGATCGAGACCGCTGTCGCGCAGAAGCGGAAGACCGAGTCCGCCGCCAGGGCGCAGGCCAAGGCCGAGGCGACGACGGCCCGTGAGGCTCTCGTGGCGGAGGCCGAGACGATCGCGGCGCAGCCCGAGCAGTCGATCCAGTGGAAGCAGAGCAGCGGACGGATGCGCGAGCTGCTCGAGGAGTGGAAGAACCACCAGCGCTCGGGCGCTCGGCTCGACAAGGACGTCGAGGCGAAGCTGTGGGAGCGGTTCGCCCGCGCCCGCAACGGCTTCGACAAGATGCGCAAGGCCCACTTCGCCCAGCTCGAGGAGACCCGCGGCGCGGCGAAGGCCGAGAAGGAGGCGCTCGTCGCCGAGGCCGAGAAGCTCTCGACGAGCACGGACTGGGGCACGACGGCGGGCGCGTTCAAGCGGCTCATGGACCAGTGGCGCCGCGCCGGCCGCGCCTCACGGTCCGACGACGACGCCCTGTGGGAGCGCTTCCGCGCCGCGCAGGACGCGTTCTTCGAGGCCAAGGACCGCGTCGCCGCCGAGGAGGACGAGTCCTACCGCCCCAACCTCGAGGTGAAGGAAGCCCTCCTGGCGGAGGCGCAGAAGATCCTGCCCGTGTCCGACGTCGAGCGGGCGAAGGCGCAGCTGCGGACGATCCAGGACCGGTGGGAGAAGGCCGGCAAGGTCCCGCGCGCGGACGTCGAGCGCACGGAGGGCGCGCTGCGGAAGATCGAGAGCGCCGTCCGCGAGGCGGAGGACGCCCGGTGGTCGAAGAGCAACCCCGAGGCGGCCGCCCGGGCGAGCTCGATGGTCACCCAGCTCGAGGCGTCCCTTGCCAAGACCCGCGAGGACCTCGAGGAGGCGCGCGCCAAGGGCCGCGCGAAGAAGGTTGCCGACCTCGAGGAGAAGATCCGCACCCAGGAGGCGTGGCTGGCGCAGGCCCGGACGAGCCTGTCCGACTTCGCCTGACGCTCAGTCGGCCCGTCCGGCCCCCGTGCCGATCCGGGACGGGCTGCGTCGGCCGGTGACCCGGTAGGCGTCGAAGACCGCGTCGACCCGCCGGACCGACCGGATGACGTGGTCCAGGTGCGTCGCGTCACCCATCTCGAACGTGAAGTTGGAGACGGCGACGCGGTCCCGTGAGGTGTGGACCCGGGCCTCGAGGATGTTCACCCCCGCCTCGGAGAGGGCGCGGGTGATGTCCGACAGCAGCCCGGCGCGGTCGAGCGCCTCCACCTGGAGCTGGACGAGGAAGACGCTGCCGCCCTGGGACGAGGTCCACGACACCTCGGTGATGCGGTCCGGCTCCGAACGCAGGGAGTCCGCGTTCGTGCAGTCGGTGCGGTGCACGGAGACCCCGTTGCCGCGGGTGATGTAGCCCATGATCGAGTCCCCCGGCACGGGGGTGCAGCAGCGCGCGAGCTTGACCAGCACGTCGTCCATCCCGCGGACGGTCACCCCGGGGTCGCCGTCGCGAGGCCGGCGCGGCTCGGCGCGCGGGATCGTGGCCTCGGCGAGGTCCTCGGTCGCGCCGGCCTCTCCCCCGGCGACGGCGACGAGCCGCTCCACGACGTGCTGCGGCGAGACGTGGTTCTCGCCCATCGCTGCGTAGAGCGACTCGATGTCCTTCAGGCCGAGGTCGCCGGCGACGGCGGTGAGCGACTCGACCGTCGTCAGGCGCTGCAGCGGGAGGTTCTTCTGGCGCATCGCCCGCGCCAGCCCGTCCTTGCCCGCCTCGACCATCTCCTCCCGGCGTTCCTTGGTGAACCACTGGCGGATCTTGTTCCGCGCCCGGGGCGACCGCACGATGTCGAGCCAGTCCCGGCTCGGACCCGCGCCCTCGGCCCGCGAGGTGAGCACCTCGACGGCGTCGCCGTTCTCCAGGGGGCGGTCGAGGGCGACGAGCCGGCCGTTGACCCGCGCCCCGACGCAGTGGTGGCCGACCTCCGTGTGGACGGCGTAGGCGAAGTCGATCGGGGTGGAGCCGGCAGGCAGGGCGATGACCTCGCCCTTGGGCGTGAAGACGAACACCTCGCCGGCGTTCATCTCGAACCGCAGGGAGTCGAGGAACTCCCCCGGGTCGGCCGTCTCCTTCTGCCAGTCGAGCAGCTGGCGCAGCCACACCATGTCGTTCGCCGGGGTGTCCCCGCCCCCGGAACGGTTCGCGGACGTCCCGCGGTCCTCCTTGTACTTCCAGTGCGCGGCGACGCCGTACTCCGCCCGGCGGTGCATGAGGTGGGTGCGGATCTGGATCTCCACGGGCTTGCCCTGCGGGCCGACGACCGTCGTGTGCAGCGACTGGTACATGTTGAACTTCGGCATCGCGATGTAGTCCTTGAACCGCCCGGGCAAGGGGTTCCACCGCGCGTGGAGGGCGCCGAGCACCGCGTAGCAGTCGCGCACCGTGTCGACGAGGACCCGCACCGCGACGAGGTCGTAGATCTCGTCGAAGTCCCGACCGCCGACGATCATCTTCTGGTACACGGAGTAGTAGTGCTTGGGGCGTCCGGTGACCACCGCCTTGATCTTCGCGTCGCGCAGGTCCGCCGAGACCTGCTCCCGCACGATCGCGAGGTACTCCTCCCGCGCCGGCGTCCGGTCGGCGACGAGCCGGACGATCTCGTCGTAGACGCCCGGGTAGAGCGTGGCGAACGACAGGTCCTCCAGCTCCCACTTGATCGTGTTCATGCCGAGGCGATGGGCCAGCGGCGCGTAGATCTCGAGCGTCTCCTTCGCCTTCCGCTCGGCCGACGAGGAGGAGACGTGCTTCCACGTCCGGGCGTTGTGAAGGCGGTCGGCGAGCTTGATGACGAGGACGCGGATGTCGCGGGCCATCGCCACGACCATCTTCCGGACCGTCTCGGCCTGGGCGGACTCCCCGTAGGTGACCTTGTCGAGCTTCGTCACGCCGTCGACGAGCTTGGCGATCTCCGGCCCGAAGTCGGCCTCGAGCTGGGCCAAGGAGTAGTCGGTGTCCTCGACGGTGTCGTGCAGGAGCGCGGCGGCGATCGTCGTCGAGGTCATGCCGAGCTCGGCGAGGATCTGCGCGACGGCGAGCGGGTGCGTGATGTAGGGGTCGCCCGACTTGCGGGTCTGACCCTCGTGGCAGCGGGCTGCCACCTCGTAGGCGCGCAGCACGAGCGCGGTGTTGGCACGCGGGTGGGTGCGGCGCAGGGTCTGCAGCAGCGGGTCGAGGACTGCGGTCGACGTGCGTCCGCCACTGAGTCGCGCGAGCCGGCCACGAACGAGCCCCCGCGCGGAGAAACCGTGCGTCGGGGTGCTGGCCGGCTCGTTCATGGACAGATGCTAGACCGTGCCCATCGCGCTCAGACCGACAGGACCGCCCGCACGTCGCGGGTGCCCAGGGCCGCGCGCCCGCCGAGCTCCTGGAGCTCGATGACGACCTCGAGGGCGACGACGTGCGCCCCGACCGACTCGAGCAGGTCCCACGCCGCGGCCGCCGTGCCGCCGGTCGCCAGCAGGTCGTCGACGAGGACGACGCGGCGCCCGCGCGCCGGGGTGTCCGCCGGGACCTCGATCTCGGCCGTCCCGTACTCCAGGCCGTAGGCCCGCCCGACGACGTCCCCGGGCAGCTTGCCCGCCTTGCGGACGGGGACGAACCCGACACCCAGCTCGTGCGCGAGCGCTGCACCGAGGACGAACCCCCGCGCCTCGATCCCGGCGACGATCTCCGCGTCCCGGTGGCGCCCGGCGAGGTTCTCGACGAGAGCCCGCATCGTCGCCCCGTCGGCCAGCAGCGGCGTGATGTCCTTGAACAGGATGCCCGGCTTCGGGAAGTCCGGCACGTCCCTCACGAGTGCCGCGACGCGGTCGGCGAGATGGCTGTCCGTCACCGTCAGTCCGTCCGTCGGTTGGTGCGGGCACGGCGCGGCGCGGGAGCCTCCTGGGCCCACCGGTGGACCTTGCGACCGGTGAGGGTCGCGTCCTCGTCCGCCCCGGCCAGCGGCGCCTGCCGGGTCGCCTCGTCCGGCCCGGCGGCCGACGAGGCGTTCTCGCCGACGGCGACGGAGGCCGCCGCGGGTGCGACACCCCGGCGCTCGGCGCGCGACACCGTCTCCACGCGCTCCCGCACGGGGTCGGCCGCCCGACCGTCGACCTCGAGCGCCGCCTCCCGCGCTGCGACCTGCTGCCGGAGCGCGACCACCTTCGGGTCGCGGGCGCGGAGCATCGCCAAGATCGGGGTGGCCAGGAAGATCGACGAGTACGCGCCGACCGCCATGCCGATGAAGAGGGCCAGCGAGAGGTCGAGGAGCGTGCCGGGCCCGATCCGCGCGAAGCCGACGGCGAGGACGGCGGCGATCGGCAGGAGGGCGACGACGGTCGTGTTGATCGACCGGACGATGGTCTGGTTGACGGCGTGGTTCGCCGCCTCGTCGTAGGTCCGCCGCCCCGTGGCGAAGGCGGCGGTCGTGTTCTCCCGCACCTTGTCGAAGACGACGACGGTGTCGTACAGGCTGTACCCGAGGACGGTGAGGAAGCCGATCATCGTCGCCGGCGACACCTCGAATCCGCTGAGCGCATAGATCCCGACGGTGGCGACCATGTCGTGCAGCAGCGCGACGAGCGCGGCCACGGCCATCGTCCACGTGCGGAAGTACAGCCCCATGACGAGCGCGACGAGGATGACGAAGACGACGAGCGCCCGCAACGCCTGCTTGCTCACGGAGGCGCCCCACGACGGTCCGATGAAGTTCGTCGTCACCTCGGTGCTGCCGAACTCCTTGCCGAGCGCCTGCCCGACCTTCGTGTTCTGCGCCTCGGTGAGCTCCTCCGTCTGCACCCGGATCGTCTCCGCGCCGATCTTCGTCACCTTGGCCGGAGCCCCCGGGACGACGGCACCGACGGCGTCCTGCGCTCGGGACTCGTAATCGGTGAGGTCCTTCGCCTGGCTGACCCGCACCTCCGAGCCGCCGCGGAACTCGAGCCCGAGGTTGAGGCCCCGGACGCCCAGCCCGCTGAGGGCGAGGGCGAGCAGGACCGCCGAGATCGCGAACCACCGGCGCCGACCCCGGATGAAGTCGATCGACCGCTCGCCCGAGTAGAGGGCGTTGCCGAAGTCGTTGAACCGGCTCACAGGGCCGCTCCTTCCGTGCCGGCGGCCGGCGCCGCGGTCGCGCCGTCGCCGGTCCCGGGGGCCGGGCGGAACTGCCCGCGCCCGACGTACCGGGTGGTCCCGGGGCCGAGGGTCGAGGGGTCGAGACCGGACGCCGGGTGCCCGTCGGCGAAGAACTTCCGCTGGGCGAGGAGGGTGACGAGGGGATGGGTGAACATGACGACGACGAGCAGGTCGATGAGGGTCGTCAGCCCCAGGGTGAAGGCGAAGCCCCGGACCCCGCTCGAGGCGAGGAGGTAGAGCACGGCGGCCGCGAGGAAGTTGACGCCGTCGGCCGCGAAGATGGTGCGGCGGGCACGCGACCACGCGGTGTCCACGGCAGAACGGAGGGACCGGCCGTCACGCAGCTCGTCACGGATCCGTTCGAAGTAGACGATGAAGCTGTCGGCCGTGACGCCGATCGCGACGATGAGGCCGGTGATGCCGGCCATGTCGAGCCGGTAGTTGCTCGTCCACCCCAGCAGGGCGATCGCGAGGTACGTCAGGAGCGCCGCGAGGAGCATCGAGCCGACGGTGACGAGCCCGAGCACCCGGTACTGGGCGAGGGAGTAGAGGACGACGAGGACGAGGCCGATGAGACCGGCCCACAGCCCGTAGCGCAGCTGCTCGGACCCGAGGGTCGGGCTGATCGTCGACCGGCCGTCGAGGTCGAAGGAGATCGGCAGGGCGCCGAACTTCAGGGACCGGGCGAGGTCGCGGGCCTCCTGGATGGTGAAGCCGCCCGTGACGCTCGCCTGCCCGTTCGGGATCGGCTCGTTGAAGCCGGGCGCGATGAGCACCTCGCCGTCGAGGACCGTGGCGAGCGCGTTGAGCGGTGCGGGCGCCTGGGACGCGCCGGGCTGGGGCAGCTGCACCATGCGGCGGCTGAGGTCGCGGTACGCAGCCGTCGCGTCGTCGTTGAAGCTGAGCGCGATCTCCGGCTCGTTCGTCGTCTGGCCCTGTTGGTTCGTCCTGAACCCGGCGGAGGCGTCCTTGATCTGGTCGCCGCTGATCGCCACCGGCCCGAGGATGTACTTCATCTCGCCGTCCCGGGAGCACGCCACGATCGCCTTGTCGGAGCTGCCCCGGACGGCCTTCCGGGACGTCTCCTTCGCGCAGTCCAGGGCGACGAACTGCTCGACGACCGCCGGCGTCACCCAGCTGGGGTCGAGCGGGTCGTCCTTCTTCGGCTTCGCCTCGGAGGCCGGGACGGGCGCCGTTCCAGATCCCGTCGACGAGTCCTTCGTCGAGGACGCCTTCGTCGTCGACGGGGAGGTCTCCGCGGGCAGCGGGGCGTGGTTGCCCGCCGCACCGCCGGGCGCGGAGGTCGAGGACGGCCTCTTCGTCGTGGTGGACGAGGTCGAGCCCTTCTTCGCCGAGCCCGAGCCCTCAGCGGGCGACGTGCCCGCCGGCGCGGGCTCGGGCGACCCCGGACCGATGAAGAACACGGGGCGGAACTGCATCTGCGAGCTCGCGCGGATGGCGTCGACGGTGCGCTGGGAAGGGGTACCGGGCATCGTCACGACGATGCTGGAGCCGCCTCGGGTCGTCACCTCTGCACCGGACACGCCCTGGCTGTCGACGCGCTGGACGATGATGTCCCGCGCCTGCTCGATCTGCTGTGCGCTCGGTTCCGCGCCGTCCTCGACCCGCGGCGCGAGAACCATCTCGGTGCCGCCCTCGAGGTCGAGTCCCAGTCGCGGGGTGAGCGTCGCGTCGTTCCAGCGGTGGAGCCCCAGGAGGGCCCCGCCGAGCAGGAGGGTGAGGGCGATCATCGCCGCGAGGGTCCGCTTGGCGCTGGTCGTCGTGCGGGTCGAGGCCACGGGGCGATGCTCCTGACGGGCCGGATCGGCGGGCCGGTGGCCGCGCCTCGGGACGGGTTCAGGCCCGGTGCCCCGGGCCGAGGAGCGAGTCTAGGTCAGACCCGCGCCGGAGGGGTGAACGCCCCGTGGCCCGCGCCGGTTCCGAGGCGGTCGGTCTCAGGCCAGCCCGAGCTCGCCCTGGTGGCCGGGCGGCGGGGACATGCCGAGGTGCTTCCACGCGGCACCCGTGGCCGCCCGCCCGCGAGGCGTGCGCAGGATCAGCCCCTCCCGGACGAGGTACGGCTCGGCGACGGTCTCCACCGTGTCGCTCTCCTCACCCCCGTCTCCTCTACACATCCGGCCCCGCCCCCCAATAGAGCGGCGCCCGTCACAGGGCGACCCCGGACCGCTACAACAAACTCCGA
>NZ_LT985196.1:1953500-2343983 GCF_900289115.1 Janibacter massiliensis
AAACGAGATCACCCGTGCGCAGGACGTCGAGAAGGATCCGAACAGCTACCTCGACGGACAATCGATGGGCGCAACCGACGGCAGCTGCAAGCCGCTCCCGCCGAGCGGCAGCACCGGCTATTACGAGGCGAGCTGCAACTCGGGCACGAAGGTCGAGGAAGGCGAAGCGATCTGCCGCACGCCCCTCGTCGTCGACGTGATCCCGGGCTCGACCAAATACATCTATACCTGCGAGAACTGGGTGGGTCGCCGCCCGATGTCCAATGACAACACCGCTCGGCGTTGCACGCCGGCTTTCACGCAGCCAGTCGCCCAAGGCATTTGCCGCGAGCGATCACGCGCCACGGTTCTCTACAACGTCTGTCGTCAAGGCACGATCACCAAGTGCTACGAGCCCGACGTCGAAGAGGGCGAGGGCGGCCCGTGCGGCGTCGCACGTGACGGTCCCGTCGCCGTGGACCTGGGCCCAGTCCCGCACCCGGCGCAGCAGCCGGTTGGCGATCCGAGGTGTGCCCCGCGACCGGCCGGCGATCTCGGTGAGCGCCTCGTCGTCGGCCGTCAGGGCGAGCAGGCCGGCGGAGCGGACGAGGATCGCCTCGAGGTCGGCGACGTCGTAGAAGTCGAGGTGGCCGGTGAACCCGAACCGGTCTCGCAGGGGCGCGGGCAGGAGACCGGCCCGCGTCGTCGCACCGACGACGGTGAACGGCGGCAGCTCGAGGGGGATCGCGGTCGCGCCCGGCCCCTTTCCGACGATGATGTCGACGCGGAAGTCCTCCATCGCCAGGTAGAGCATCTCCTCGGCGGTGCGGGACATGCGGTGGATCTCGTCGAGGAAGAGGACCTCCCCCTCGACGAGGGAGGACAGCACCGAGGCGAGGTCGCCCGCATGCTGGATCGCCGGCCCGCTCGTCACCCGGATCGGGCGCTCGAGCTCGGCGGCGACGATCATCGCCAAGGTCGTCTTGCCCAGGCCGGGCGGACCGGACAGGAGGACGTGGTCGGGCACGCTCCCCCGCCGCCGCGCGGCCTCGAGGACGAGACCGAGCTGGTCGCGCACCCGCGGCTGGCCCGGGAACTCGCTCAGCCGCCGGGGACGCAGGGCGACCTCGACCGCGCGCTCGTCGTCGGCGCCGCCCGGGTCGACGATGCGGGCGGTGGCGTCGAAGGATCCGTCGTCCTCGCGCCCACCTCCGAAGCCCTCGACGATCTCCGACCGGAACCCCGGCCGGGGCTCGCCGGTCACGAGCCGAGCCCCCGCAGTGCGGTGCGCAGCGCGTCCCCGACGGGGGCATCGGCCGGCAGGGAGTCGGCGACGGCCGACACGGCGGACTCGGCCTGCTTGGTCGTGTACCCCAGCCCGACGAGCGCATCGGTCACCTGGCCGGCCCAGCCGGTCGTGACGACCGGGGCCGATGCGGCCTCGCCTGCCCCGCCCGCTCCCGTGCCGATCGTCGACGGGACCTTGTCGCGCAGCTCCAGGCAGAGCCGCTCGGCCCCCTTCTTCCCGATGCCGGGCACCTTCGTCAGCGTGGCGACGTCGTCGGTGGACACCGCGGCCGCGATCGCGTCGGGCGTGAGCACGGAGAGCATGGCCAGGGCGATGCGCGGGCCGACCCCGGACACCGTCTGCACCGACTCGAAGACGTCCCTCTCCCCCGGGTCTGCGAAGCCGAAGAGGGTGAGCGAGTCCTCGCGCACCACGAGGGTCGTCGCGAGGGTGGCGCTCGCGCCGACGCGCAGCTCGCCCATCACCCGGGGCGTCGTCCGCACAAGCATCCCGACGCCACCGACGTCGAGGACAAGGTGGTCAAGGCCGACGTGCGAGACCGTGCCGGACAGCGAGGCGATCATCGGGCCACCGCCGCGATCCGCGCACGCTCGGAGGCGGCGGCCACCGCGAGGCGGTCCGACCCGGCCCCCCGCCACTGGCGGCAGATGGCCACGGCGAGCGCGTCGGCCGCGTCCGCCGGCCGGGGCGCGGTCTCCAGCCCGAGGATCCGCACGACCATCGCCGCCACCTGGGCCTTGTCCGCACGGCCCGATCCGGTGACCGCGGCCTTGACCTCGGTCGGGGTGTGGAGCACGACCGGGAGGCCGCGGCGGGCGGCGGCGAGCATGACGACGCCGGACGCCTGCGCGGTCGACATGACGTTCGGCGTGTTCTGCCCGGCGTACACCCGCTCGATCGCGACGGCGTCGGGCTCGAAGCGGTCGAGCCAGCGCTCGACCTCGTCGCTGAGGAAGAGCAGCCGCTCGCCGGGATCGGAGCCCGCGGGGGTGCGGACCACCCCGACGGCGACGAGCGACAGTCCCCCACGGCCGGACGCCGCACGGCCGGGCCTGGGGCCGTCGACGACGCCGAGGCCGCACCGGGTCAGGCCCGGGTCGACACCGAGGGTGCGCACGACGGGCCTCCTGCGGACGATGTGGACAGGTGTTCGATCTCAGGCTACAGACGCCGGACGGCTCGGGCGGCGAGCAACACGCCCGCCGCCCGAGCCGTCCCGGGGTATCAGTCCTCGTCGAGCTGCGCGACGACGTCGTCGGGGATGTCGCCGTTCGCGTACACGTCCTGGACGTCGTCGCTGTCCTCGAGCGCCTCGACGACGCGGATCATCTTCCGCGCGCCGTCGGCGTCGAGCGGGACCTCGACGCTCGGCTTGAAGGAGGCCTCGGCCGACTCGTAGTCGATGCCCGCCTCCTGGATCGCCTTGCGGACCTCGACGAAGTCCGCCGCCTCGGAGACGATCTCGAACGCCTCACCGAGGTCGTTGACCTCCTCGGCGCCAGCGTCGAGGACGACCTCGAGCAGGGAGTCCTCGGTGACGCCGTCGGCCTTGGGCACGACGACGACGCCCTTGCGGGTGAAGAGGTAGGAGACCGACCCCGGGTCGGCAAGGCTGCCGCCGTTGCGGGACAGTGCGGTGCGCACCTCGGCCGCCGCCCGGTTGCGGTTGTCGGTGAGGCACTCGATGAGGATCGCGACACCACCGGGTGCGTAGCCCTCGTAGGTGATCGTCTCCCAGTCCGCGCCGCCGGCCTCGGCGCCGGAGCCGCGCTTGACGGCCCGGTCGATGTTGTCGTTCGGGACCGAGCTCTTCTTCGCCTTCTGGATCGCGTCGTAGAGGGTCGGGTTGCCCGCCGGGTCACCGCCGCCGGTCCGGGCCGCGACCTCGATGTTCTTGATGAGCTTGGCGAAGAGCTTGCCGCGCTTGGCGTCGATGGCCGCCTTCTTGTGCTTCGTCGTCGCCCACTTGGAGTGTCCGCTCACGTCTCTCTCTTCCCTCTGACCGGCGCTGGCTCAGCGGCCCACTGTAGTCACCGGGGGTCGCCCCCCCGCCTCAGGCGCCGACGACCCGCTCGACGAAATGGCGGTGGATCCGGCGGTCGCCGGTCACCTCGGGGTGGAAGCTCGTCGCGAGCACCCGCCCCTGCTGGACCGCCACGGCGCGCGTGGTCCCCGCGACCTCCACGGAAGCGAGGACGTCCACATCGGTCTCCCACTCCTCGACCCACGGTGCGCGGATGAAGACCGCGTGCACGGGCCCGCCGGGGATGCCCTCGATGTCGAGGTCGATCTCGTGGGAGTCGACCTGCCGGCCGAAGGCGTTCCGCCGCACCGTCGCGTGGAGCCCGCCGAAGGTCTGCTGGTCACGGTGCGCGTCGAGGATGCGGTCGGCCAGGAGGATCATCCCGGCGCACGACCCGTAGACGGGGAGCCCGCCAGCGATGGCGGCGCGCAGGGGCTCCCTCAGCCCGAAGATCCCGGCAAGGCGGTCGATGACCGTCGACTCGCCGCCGGGCAGGACGAGCCCGTCGAGCCCGTCGAGCTCCTGCGGTCGCCGTACCGCGGTCGTCGACGCGCCCACGGCCTCCAGGACGCGTCTGTGCTCTCGGACGTCGCCCTGGAGTGCAAGGACCCCGATCCTGGGGCGGTTCGCATCTGACACGGCCGGGAACGGTACCGCCCCGTCCGCACGCGGCGGACGGGGCGGTTCATCTCGGGTGGCTCGATCAGGCGCCGTGGCCGCCGGGCGGCGGCGGGGCGGGGTGGCCCGGGGTCTGCCCCGGCGCCGGCGGGTACGCCTGGCCCTGCCCCTGCCCGGGCGCGGGCGCGGCGTCCTGCCCCGGCGGCGGCGGGACGGGGGTGCCCGGCTGCGTCGCGTGGGGTGCCTAGTGGTGGCCGACCATCTGGTGCTGCGGGGTCTTGTTCTGCTGCGACTTCCACACGAGGAAGACGACGCCGGCCGCGACGGCCAGCAGGAGCAGGCAGCAGCACCCGAAGAGGCTGATCCCGCCGCCGCTGCGACGCCGGCGCCGGGTGACGACCTCCGCCAGGTCGGCGACCCACGGCTGGTCCGCGGCGTGGGCCACGAGGGCCTGCGCCTGCCCGACCACCGCGAACGGGTCGAGGGCGAGGAGTGATGTCGTGATCTGGCTCATGCCGTCATCCTGCCCGAGGAGGGGTCCGCGGGCACCGTGCTCACCAGCCGCGCTCGGCCAGGCGGTGGGGCTGGGCGATCTCGTCGAC
Organism: Janibacter massiliensis; assembly: GCF_900289115.1. GTDB lineage: Bacteria > Actinomycetota > Actinomycetes > Actinomycetales > Dermatophilaceae > Janibacter_A > Janibacter_A massiliensis. The sequence continues at coordinate 1,958,032 of NZ_LT985196.1, forward strand.
GTTGATCCCGACCATGGCCTCCCCGAGGCCGCGGCTCACGTCGGCGATGACCGCCGGGTCGTCGTGGAAGGTCGTCGCCTTGACGATGGCCGCGGCGCGCTGGGCGGGGTTGCCGGACTTGAAGATGCCCGAACCGACGAAGACGCCCTCGGCGCCGAGCTGCATCATCATCGCCGCGTCGGCGGGGGTCGCGATGCCGCCAGCGGTGAAGAGGACGACGGGCAGCGAGCCGGTCCGAGCGACCTCGGCGACCAGGTCGTAGGGGGCCTGCAGCTCCTTCGCCGCGACGTACAGCTCGTCCTCCGGAAGGTTCTGCAGCCGGCGGATCTCGGTGCGCATCGCCCGCATGTGGGTCGTCGCGTTCGACACGTCGCCGGTGCCGGCCTCACCCTTGCTGCGGATCATCGCCGCGCCCTCGGTGATCCGACGGAGCGCCTCGCCGAGGTTGGTCGCGCCGCAGACGAAGGGGACGGTGAAGGCCCACTTGTCGATGTGGTTGGCGTAGTCGGCGGGGGTGAGGACCTCAGACTCGTCGATGTAGTCGACACCGAGGGACTGCAGGACCTGGGCCTCGACGAAGTGCCCGATCCGGGCCTTGGCCATCACGGGGATCGAGACCGCGTCGATGATCCCGGCGATCATGTCGGGGTCGCTCATCCGGGACACCCCGCCCTGGGCACGGATGTCGGCCGGGACCCGCTCGAGCGCCATGACGGCGACGGCACCGGCGTCCTCGGCGATCCGGGCCTGCTCGGGGGTGACGACGTCCATGATCACGCCGCCCTTGAGCATCTCGGCCATGCCGCGCTTGACGCGGGTCGTCCCGGTCGTGGGGGTGGCGTCGGGGGCGGGGGACGGCTGGGTCATCGAACATCCTCAGGGGCTGGTGCAGGCGTGGGGCCCGGTGAGTCTAGGGACCCTTCCACCCCGACCGGGACCCCTGTCCGCCGATAGGCGTCCAGGACACGGTCCGTGACCACCGGCCATGCGAAATCGGCGACGCGCGCGAGGCCGCGGTCGACCAGACCGGCGCGTGCCTCGGCGTCCTCGAGCAGCCCGGTGATCGCACCGGCGAGGGCGTCGGGGTCTCCGGGCGGCACGAGGATCCCCGCGCCCCCGTCCGCGAGCACCTCACGGAACGCGGGGATGTCGCTCGCGACGACGGGGGCGCCGGCTCGCAGCGCCTCGAGCAGGACGATGCCGAACGACTCCCCCGAGGTGTGCGGCGCGACGAAGACGGTCGCCCCACCGACGAGCGCCTCCTTGTCGGCCTCGGGCACCGGGCCCAGGACGGTGACCCCGGCGTCGCGGGCGCGGGCGACGTCGATGCCGGCGACCGGACCCGCGACCACCACCTCGGCGCGGGCACCGATCCGACGTGCGGCCGCCAGGAGGACGTCGAGACCCTTGCGTGGCTCGCCCATCCGGCCAAGGGCGACGACCCGCGGTGGGGCGGCCGCTCGCACGCGACGCCCCGCTCGTGTCGAGTCGCCCAACAGCTGGATGCCGTTGGGCACGACGACCGGCCGCTGGCGCAGGTGGGGTGCGATCGTCTCGGCCGCCGTGCGGCTCACGGCGAGCGCGACGTCGACCCGCCGCAGCACGGGACCGACGACGCACCGACCCGCGTCGAGGACCCAGGGCGAGGCGAGGGCCGCGTGGAAGGTCGCGACGACCGGCACCTGCGCGGCGCGCGCGACGACCATGGAGACGCTCGGGACCGTCGGCTCGTGGACGTGGACGAGGTCGAACGGGCCCCCGGCCACGCCCCCGGCCAGCCAGCGACGCGCGGCCCGGGCCGCCACCGGTCCGGGGGTGATCCGCGCGACGGAGCCGTTGAACGGCACGGGCACGGCACGGCCCGCAGAGACGACGCGGACGCCGGCGACCTCCTCGCGCGGCTGCCCGGGCGCGAGGACCGAGACGAGGCAGCCGCGCCGGGCGAGCTGCTCGGCGAGCCCCAGCACGTGGGCCTGGACCCCGCCGGGCACGTCGAGGGAGTACGGGCAGACGAGGCCGACCCGCAGCGCCGCCCGGCTCATCGGGACCGCGCCGGGTCGAGGTCGACCGTGAACACGGGTTGCATCATGTGCCACTGGTGCGGCTCCGCCGCGATGGTCGTGCCGAGCGCGGCGATGCAGGCCTGGGTCGCCGCCCTGATGACGTCCGGGTCCGGCCGGCCAGCGCCTTCGGCTCGTGGCACCACGACCTCGTCGTGGAAGATGCACTCGATCCCGTACCCGCCGTCGGCCCGGCTCGCCTGCCGTATCGAGAGGGGGAACAGCGCGGCGCCGGTGGACGCGGCGAGGACCGTGGGGCCGGTCGCGACGCGGGCGGGCGAGCCGCAGAGGTCGACCTCGACCCCCGTCCGCCGCAGATCCCGGTCGGACAGCAGCGGGACGAGGAACGGGCCGCCACGGAGGTCGGTGATGTGCCCCTGCAGGGCGGGCACCACCGGCGGACCACCGGTGAGCGGAAGGATCGTCATGCCGAGCCCGGTCCGGAAGCGGACGAACTCGTCGAAGACCTCCTCCGGGCGGAGCCGCTCGGCGACCGTGACGACGGGCGCGAAGTGACGCTGCGACCAGGCGCCGGCGAGGTCCCAGTCCCCCATGTGGCCGAGGAAGAGGACGACGGAGCGTCCCGCGGCCAGGTGAGCCCGAGCCGGACCGTCGCCGACGAGCCGGACCGAGGCCGCGAGGGTCGACGGGGCGAGCGCGGGCAGCCGGAACACCGACCACCAGTAGCGCAGGTAGCCGCGGACACCCTCGGCGACCAGGTCCTCGACGGCAGCGTCGGACAGGTCGGGCCGAACCGTCGCGTAGTTGCTGCGCATCCGGTCCACCCCGGCCCCGCCGCGCCGGTGGACGACCTCGGCGGCCCGGTCGACGAGCCGGAGCGCGGGGCCCTCCTCGAGGTTCCGGACGGCCGCCCAGCCGCCGCGGAAGCCCGCCGTGACGAGCGCGTCCCGCAGCGCCATCCGCCCGAGGCTCACGCCGATCGAGCCTCGTGGGACTGGCGGTGGACCGCAGCGACCCGGTGGGCGATCGTCGCGGCACTGGCGAGGGCGATGAGAGCGAGCACGACCGTGAGCACGACCCGCGGCAGCCCGAGCCCGACGAGCCCGGTGGTCACCAGGGCGGCGACGAGACGGTCGGCACGCTCGGCGATCCCACCCGCCGCGGTCATCCCGAGCCCCTCGGCGCGTGCCCGCACGTAGGACACGACGAAACCGAGGACGAGGCACAGCAGCGCGAGCAGACCCGTCAGCCGGTGCTGACCGCCATCGAGGTACCACCACGCGAGGGCGGCGAAGACCGCGGCGTCGCCGAACCGGTCGAGGGTCGAGTCGAGGAAGGCACCCCATGGCCCGGTTCGTCCCTGCTCGCGGGCCATCATCCCGTCGATCATGTCGGAGAAGACGAACACGGTGATGACGACGACCCCGCCGAACAGGCGCCCCTGGGGGAAGAGCACGAGCGCACCCAGGCACACGCCGAGGGTCCCGATGATCGTCACGGCATCCGGGCTCACGCCGAGCCGCAGCAGTCCCCGCGCGATCGGCGAGAGGAGGCGCGTGAACAGGGCGCGCGCGTAGCGGTTGAGCATGGCGGTCGCCACCCTACCGACCCTCGACCCGGCTGGAGGAGCGCAGGGCGCCGGTCGCTGACCCGGCTGCGCCCCGGTCAGGCGCTCCGGGCGCGGGCCGGCCCCGGTCAGTCCGGGGTCGGCTCGCCCGGCCACGCCTCGAGCAAGCTTTGCCGGACGTCCTCGAGCAGCATCGGCAGCGCCTTCGTCCGTCCGACGATCGGGAGGAAGTTGGCGTCTCCGCCCCAGCGCGGGACGACGTGCTGGTGCAGGTGGGCGGCGACGCCGGCGCCCGCGACCGCGCCTTGGTTCATCCCGAGGTTGAACCCGTGCGGGCGTGAGGACCTCTCCAGGGTGCGGATCGCCGCCCGCGTCAGCGCGGTGAACTCGGCGAGCTCGACCCCCGTGAGGTCGACGTACAGCGGTACGTGGCGGTACGGGCACACGAGGACGTGACCCGGGTTGTACGGAAAGAGGTTCATCACGACGTAGCAGTGCTCGCCGCGGTGGACGATGAGCCCGTCGGCGTCGTCCTTGCCGGGCGCTGCGCAGAAGGGGCAGCCGTCCCCCGCCTCGTCGCTGGGCCGCTCGCCGCGCACGTACGCCATCCGGTGCGGGGTCCACAGCCGCTCGAAGCCGTCCTGCAGCCCCGCGTACTCACCCGCGGGCGTCGGCTCCGGACTGGCCTGCGGGATCGGCGTGTCAGGCATGGGGCGATCCTAGGACGATGCCCGTGTCGCGGGCGGCGTCCTGGACCGCCGCACGGAGGCGGCGGCCGATCCCCGTGCCCCGGTGGCCCGGGACGACGAACACGTGCTCGAGGTACCACCCCTCGGCGCGGCCCTCACGCGACAGCGAGGGCAGCGTCCGGACCCGCATGACCAGCGCGCACCCGACCGGCGAGCCGTCGTCCAGCTCGGCGATCCACCCCCTCCGGTGGTCCCACTCCTGCAGCAGCGCGTCGGCGTACTCGCGCAGGAACCCCGGCCGCGCCTCGCAGCCCTGCTGCCGGTCCTCCTGGATCCGCAGGGCCGCCAGGGCGAACGCGTCGGTGCGCTCGATCGGCCGGACGGTGACGTTCACCGGTCGCTCAAACCTGGACCCGGTCCGCGATCGCGCGCGTGATCTTCTCGATCGCGGCCTCGACCGGCACGCCGTTCTCCTGGGAGCCGTCGCGGTAGCGGAAGGACACGGCACCGGCCGCCTGGTCCTCCGCCCCGGCGATGAGGACGAACGGCACCTTGGACTTGCTGGCGTTGCGGATCTTCTTCGGGAAGCGGTCGTCGCTCGCGTCCATCTCGACGCGCACCCCGGCGACCGCCAGGCGGTCGAGCACCTCCTGCAGGTACGGCTCGAAGTCCTCGGCCACGGGCACACCGAGCGCCTGGACCGGCGAGAGCCACACGGGGAACGCCCCCGCGTAGTGCTCGATGAGCACGCCGATGAAGCGCTCGATCGAGCCGAACTTCGCCGAGTGGATCATCACCGGGCTCTGGCGGGAGCCGTCGGCGGCCTGGTACTCGAGCTCGAACCGCCGCGCCATGTTGAAGTCGTACTGGATCGTGCTCATCTGCCACGTCCGACCGATGGCGTCCCGCGCCTGGACCGAGATCTTCGGGCCGTAGTACGCCGCGCCGCCCGGGTCCGGGACGAGCTCGAGGCCGGTCTCCGTCGCGACCTTCTCCAGCGTCGCCGTCGCCGTGGCCCACTCCTCGTCGGACCCGATGAACTTGTCCTTCTTGTCCCCGTCCTCGTCGCGCGTGCTCAGCTCGAGGTAGAAGTCGTCGAGGCCGAAGTCACGCAGCAGACCGAGGACGAAGTCGAGCAGGTGGCGGATCTCGTCCGGCGCCTGCTCCGGCGTGACGTAGCTGTGGCTGTCGTCCTGGGTGATCATCCGCACCCGGGTCAGACCCGAGAGCACACCGGACTTCTCGTCCCGGTAGACGGTGCCGAACTCGAAGAACCGCAGCGGCAGTTCCCGGTAGGACCGCCCGCGGCTGCGGAAGATCTCGTTGTGCATCGGGCAGTTCATCGCCTTGAGGCGGTACGCCTGCCCGTCGACGTCGAGCGGCGGGAACATGCCGTCGGCGTAGTACGGCAGGTGCCCGGAGGTGTAGAAGAGGTCCTCCTTGGCCACGTGCGGGGTGCCGACGTACTGGAAGCCCTCCTCGATGTGCCGGCGGCGGACGTAGTCCTCCATCTCCCGCTTGATGACCCCGCCCCTGGGGTGGAAGACGGGCAGGCCCGGGCCGATGGTGCTGGGGAAGCTGAAGAGGTCGAGCTCGGGACCGAGCTTGCGGTGGTCGCGGCGCTCGGCCTCGGCGAGCCGGTCGAGGTACGCCTTGAGCTCGTCCTTCGTCGGCCACGTGGTGCCGTAGATCCGCTGCAGCTGCGGGTTCTTCTCGCTACCGCGCCAGTACGCCGCCGCGCTGCGCATCACCTTGAAGGCGTTGCCGATGAGCTTGGTGCTCGGGATGTGCGGGCCGCGGCACAGGTCGCCCCACGCGACGGTGCCGTCCTTGCGGACGTTGTCGTAGATCGTCAGCTGTGCACCGCCGACCTCGACCGAGGCCCCCTCCGCGGCGTCCTCGGCCGAGCCACCCTTGAGGCCGATGAGCTCGCACTTGTACGGCTCTGCGGCGAGCTCCTCGAGCGCGGCCTCGTCGGTGACCTCCCGACGGACGAAGGTCTGCCCCTCGTTGATGATCTTCTGCATCGCCTTCTCGAGGGCCTTGAGGTCGTCGGGGGTGAACGGCTCGGCGACGTCGAAGTCGTAGTAGAAGCCGTCGCGCACCGGCGGCCCGATGCCGAGCTTGGCATCGGGGTCGAGCTGCTGGACCGCCTGCGCGAGGACGTGGGCGGTCGAGTGCCGCAGGACGTCGAGACCGTCCTGCTCCTGCGCCGTCACGGGCTCGACGACGTCCCCGTCTGCGAGCACGTGGGTGAGGTCTCGCAGCTCGCCGTTCACCCGCGCGACGAGGACGGTGCGGTCGTCGCCGAAGAGGTCGGCCGCCGTCGTGCCGGGCTCGACGCTCCGCTCGTCTCCGGCGACGGTGAGGGTCAGCTGGCTGGCCACGGTGCGGCTCCTTCTCGGCGGGGTGCGGCGCCGGTCCGGCGCTCGGACGACTCTAGTCGGCCCCGCCCGCCTACGGCCGGGTGGTTTCGCCGCGACGGTCATCCCCCCGAGCAGGCAGAAGGCCCCCGGCGGCGCCGTGCGGGCGCTCCCGGAGGCCTTCTGCCTGGCGAGCGGGTGCTCAGTCCAGGGTGAGGACGAGGTGCTCGGTCTTCGGTCGCCGGCTGTCCCGGAGCCCGGCGACGACCTGCCCGTCGGCGACCGTCCCGGAGACGACGAGGTCGACCTTCCCGGGCAGGAGCACCGGCTTCATGAACCACACGTGCGACGTCGACGGGCCCTCCGGGCGACGCCCCAGGGCACCCAGCACCCGGGCGTAGGTCCACATGCCGTGGGCTATGGCGCGAGGGAAGCCCATCGCCTTCGCCGTCAGCGGGTGGAGGTGGATCGGGTTGACGTCGCCGGAGACCGCGCCGTACCGCCGACCGAGGCCACCGTCGAGGCTCCACTGCGCGGCGGCGAACCCCGTCGGCATCGGCGGGGCCGCTGCGCCTCGCTCGGCCTCCGGGTCGCCCTTGCCCCGCTTGAGGTAGGTGCTCCGCCCCGACCACGCGGACTCCCCGTCGACGGTGACCTCCGTGACGAGGTCGACCTGCGTGCCCTTCGGGTGTGCGCGCATCCGCTCGGCGTGGACGGTGAGCGTCAGCTCGTCCTGCGCGGTGAGCCGTCGCCGCACCGTGATCTCGTTCTCGATGTGGACGAGACCGGCGAGGGGCAGGGGGAAGGACCGTCGCGCCATGAGCTCGGCCTGGAGGCCGAACCCGAGCACGTGCGGGTACGTGTGCGGGAGGACGTCGTCGACGGTGAAGCCGCACAGCCGCTCGTAGTCCGTCAGGTGATCCCGGTCGATCCGGACGTTCTCGACGCGCAGCCTGGTGGTCGGCAGCTCACCCCGGCCCGACTTCTTCCCGCCGAGGACGGACCGCGCGAGGATCGGCGCGAGGACCGGCGTGCGCGGCAGCGTCTCGATCGTCGGCTCGGTGCTCTCGCCCGTCATGTCAGGCACCGAGGAGCATCTGGCCGCAGACGCGGACGGTGTTGCCGGTGACGCCGCGGTTGGAGTCCCAGGCGAGGAAGCCGATCGTCTCGGCGACGTCGACCGGCTTTCCGCCCTGCGACAGCGAGTTCATGAGCCGACCGGCCTCGCGCGTGGCGAAGGGCACCTTCGCGGTCATCTCGGTCTCGATGAAGCCCGGCGCGACGGCGTTGACGGTGACCCCCTTGGCGATCACCTGCGGGTCCGTCGCGAGCGCTCTGGTCATCCCGATGACACCGGCCTTCGAGGCCGCGTAGTTCGTCTGACCGCGGTTGCCGGCGATGCCGGCGATCGAGGCGACGTTGACGATGTGCCCGCCGTCGTTGATGGCCGGGACGAGCGCCTCGTTCATCCGCAGGATCGACAGGAGGTTGACCTGGAGCACGGAGTCCCAGCGGTCGGCGTCGGTGTTCGCGAGGAGCTTGTCGCGGGTGATGCCGGCGTTGTGGACGACGATGTCGAAGCCGCCGTGGCGGGCCTTCGCGTGCTCGACGATCTTCTCCCCCGCGTCCTGCGCGGTGACGTCGACCTGGAGCGCGGTGCCGCCCAGGCGGTTCGCGACCTCGCTCAGCGGGCCGCCCGCCGCGGGGATGTCGACGGCGACGATGGTCGCGCCGTCGCGCGAGAGGACCTCGGCGATCGAGGCACCGATGCCCCGGGCCGCGCCGGTGACGATCGCGACCTTCCCCGCGAGCGGCCGGTCGAGGTCGGCCGGCTGCTCGATCGGGGCGACCGGCGACCCGACGTGGACCACCTGCGCGGAGACGTAGGCCGATCGGCCGGAGAGGAAGAACCGGACCGGGGCGATGACGCCCTCGTCCGCACCCTCGGCGACGTACACGGTGTTCGCCGTGCCGCCGCCGCGCATCTCCTTGCCGATGGATCGGACGATGCCCTCGAGCGCCCGGCGGGCCGCGGACTGCGCCACGGAGCTCGCGTCCTCGACGGGACGCCCGATGACGATGACCCGACCGGTCGCCCCGAGCGTCTTCAGGGCCGGGCCGACGATGCCGCGCAGCGTCTCGAGGTCGGCCGGGGTCTCGATCTGCGTCATGTCGACGACGACCCCCGACACCGAGGTCGACGGGCTGGTCGCGATCTGGACGTCGGCCGACAGGGCGCCGGTGAGGAGCTCGGCGACGGGCGCATCACCGTGCCCGGCGACGAGGACCGCGCCGCCGATGAGCGGGTCACCCGGCTCGTGGCGACGCAGCCGCGAGGGCCGAGGGAGGCCGAGGGCGGTGGCGAGCTGCTTGCCGACGCCGGAGCTGACGAACTTGCCGTAGTCGAATGCCATGGGGTCTCTCCTGGTTCTCAGGTGGTCTGGTGTCCCGGGGTGCGCTCAGGCGCCCTCGACGATGGCGACGACGCCCTGGCCGCCCGCCGCGCAGATCGAGATGAGGCCGCGGCTGCCCGTGCCCTTCTCGTGGAGCATCTTCGAGAGCGAGGCGAGGATCCGGCCGCCGGTCGCGGCGAACGGGTGGCCCGCGGCGAGGGAGGAACCGTTGACGTTGAGCTTGCTCCGGTCGATCGAGCCGAGCGGCGCGTCGAGCCCGAGGCGCTCGCGGCAGAACGTCTCGTCCTCCCATGCCTTGAGCGTCGACAGGACGGTCGAGGCGAAGGCCTCGTGAATCTCGTAGAAGTCGAAGTCCTGCAGGGTCAGACCGTTGCGCTGGAGCATGCGCGGGATCGCGTAGGCCGGCGCCATGAGCAGACCCTCGGCGCCGTGGACGTAGTCGACCGCTGCCGCCTCGCCGTCGACGAAGTACGCCAGGGGCGTCAGGCCGTGCTCGGCGGCCCAGTCCTCCGAGCCCATGAGGACGACCGAGGCGCCGTCCGTCAGGGGCGTCGAGTTGCCGGCCGTCATCGTCGCGTTGTCGCCCTTGCCGAAGACCGGCTTGAGCTTGGCGAGCTTCTCCACGCTGCTGTCGTGGCGGAGGTTGGTGTCGCGCGAGACGCCGCGGAAGGAGGTGATGAGGTCGTCGAAGAAGCCGCGGTCGTAGGCGGCGGCGAGGTTCTTGTGCGATGCCGCGGCGAGGGCGTCCTGGGCCTCGCGGGTGATCCCCCACTTCTTCGCGGTGATCGCCATGTGGTCGCCCATGGACAGGCCGGTGCGCGGCTCGACGTTGGCCGGCGTGGCGATGCCGATGTCGCCCGGGCGGATCGAGCCGAGGGTCTTCACCTTGTCCGCGGTCGTCTTCGCGCGGTTGGCCTTGAGCAGCTTCCGGCGGAGCTTCTCGCTCACCATGATCGGGGCGTCGGAGGCGGTGTCGACGCCGCCGGCGATGCCGCTGTCGATCTGGCCCAGCGCGATCTTGTTGGCGACGAGGATGGCCGCCTGCAGACCGGTGCCGCAGGCCTGCTGGATGTCGTAGGCCGACGTCGTGGGCGCGAGCGAGGAGCCGAGGACGACCTCGCGCGTGAGGTTGAAGTCGCGCGAGTGCTTGATGACGGCTCCCGCGACGACCTCGCCGAGGCGCTCCCCAGCCAGGCCGTACCGGGCGACGAGGCCCTCGAGGGCCGAGGTCAGCATGTCCTGGTTGGAGGCCTCGGCGTACTCCTTGAACTGCCGGGCGAAGGGGATGCGGTTGCCGCCGAGGACGGCGACACGGCGGGGTGCGGTGAGGGCCACGATCAATCACTCCTGATGGGTGGGCGGGCGTCGCGAACCGGCGACAAGTACGCGGGACGCACGGTAACAGGTACGGTCAGTACCTGCTACCGTTCCCGCGTGAACCACACCCCCGACCGTACGCCCACGACCGGCGCCGACGTCGACGGGCGCAGCGCGCGCTGGGAGGGACACCGGCAGGCCCGCCGGGCCGAGCTCGTCACCGCCGCGATCACCGCGATCGAGGAGCGCGGCGCGGGCGCCGGGATGGACGAGATCGCCTCGGTCGCCGGGACGAGCAAGACGGTCTTCTACCGCCACTTCCACGACCGGGCGGGCCTGTACCGGGCGGTAGCGGAGCGGGTGGACCGGATCGTCCTCGCCAAGCTCCGGCGAACCCTGTCCGGTTCCGACGCCGACGCGGCCGAGGCCCCCGCGCGGGTGCCGGAGGACCCGAGGGGCGTGATCGGCGCCGCGATCGACTCCTACCTCTCCCTCGTCCAGGAGCAGCCGGAGGTCTACCGGTTCATCGTCGCCGCTCCCCTGCTGCGGGCGGGGTCGAGCGCCGAGGACGACCCGGCCGGGGAGGCGACGAGCCGGATGGCCGGTGCCGTCTCGGAGATGCTCGCGGTGTCGATGCGGGCGGCCGGGATCGACGAGGCACCGGCGCGGGTGTGGGGTGAGGCGCTCGTGGGGATGGTCCGCGCGGCCGCCGACACGTGGCTCGCGGGCGGGACGGACGCCATGCCGCGGGCGCAGCTCGTCGAGCACCTGACGACCCTGGCGTGGAGCGGGGTCGGGGACGTTCTCCGGCCCGCACGCTGACCGAGCCGGTCCCGTCGTGCAACCATGCAGGGCATGGCCGCGACGGAGCAGCTCGCCGAACGGATCCGGCACGTCCTCGACGGGCGGTGGGAGGAGACGCGCCAGCGCGTGCGGCGTGAGATCGACCCGGCGGCGTTCGCCCCGCCCACCGAGCTGCTCGACATCGAGACCCACCGGCAGCGCACGCTCGAGGCGATCCTCGAGCTGACGCACACGGACTTCGCCCGGGACGGCCTGTCCCCCGAGCAGGGCGGCACGGGGCGTCACGGCGCCTCGGTGACGGCCTTCGAGATGCTCGGGCACGCCGACCTGTCGATCTTCGTCAAGGCGGGCGTCCAGTTCGGTCTGTTCGGCGGCGCGATCGCGAACCTGGGGACCGAGCGGCACCACCGGGAGTTCCTGCCGGGGATGATCGACGGCTCCCTCCTGGGGTGCTTCGCGATGACGGAGACGGGCCACGGCTCCGACGTGCAGGCCCTGCTCACGACCGCGACCTACGACGCGGCGACCGACGAGATCGTCGTCCACACCCCGGACCTGCGGGCCCGGAAGGACTACATCGGCAACGCCGCGCGCGATGCCCGGATGGCCGCCGTCTTCGCCCAGCTCGTCGTCGACGGCGAGGACCACGGCGTCCACTGCGTGCTCGTGCCCATCCGGGACGAGCAGGGGTCCCCGATGCCCGGCGTGACCATCGGGGACTGCGGCGCGAAGATGGGCTTGCGCGGGGTCGACAACGGGCGGCTCACGTTCGACCAGGTCCGGGTCCCGCGGGCGAATCTCCTCGACCGCTACGGCTCGATCGACGACGAGGGGCGCTACCACTCCCCCATCGAGAGCCGCGGGCGCCGCTTCTTCACCATGCTCGGCACGCTCGTGCGGGGTCGGATCAGCGTGGCCGGCGGGGCCGGCGCAGCGACGCGGACAGCGCTGACCCTGGCGATCACCTACGGGCTGCACCGGACCCAGTTCGAGTCCGGCGACGGTGACGGGGAGGTGACGATCCTCGACTACCGGGCCCACCAGCGGAAGCTCCTCGTGCCGCTCGCCTCGAGCTACGCGCTCATGCTCGCGCAGAACGCTCTCGTCGAGCGGATGCACGAGGTCGCGAGCGGGCAGGACACCTCCGAGCACGCCCAGCGCGAGCTCGAGGCGCGGGCGGCCGGGATCAAGGCGGTGACGACGAGGCACGCGACCGACACGATCCAGACGTGCCGCGAGGCGTGCGGCGGCGCCGGGTACCTGTCGGCCAACCGGTTCGACGACCTCAAGGCGGACACCGACGTCTTCACGACGTTCGAGGGCGACAACACCGTCCTGCTGCAGCTCGTCGCCAAGGGGCTGCTCACGCAGTACAAGGACGCGTTCCACGAGCTCGACACCCGCGGCGCCTTCTTCTTCGGGGCGCGGCAGGTGACGGAGTCGGTCATCGAGCGGACGATCGGCGGGTCCCTGATCCAGCGGCTCATCAGCGGGGCGCCCGGGCGCGACGCGGACGACGCCCTGGGTGACCGTGGGGGTCAGCTGTCGCTCTTCGAGGACCGGGAGAGCCACCTGCTCGAGACGGCGGCGATGCGGCTGCGCCGCGCGGGCGAGGACGGCGCGGACTCGTTCGAGATCTTCAACGACGCGCAGCCGCACCTGCTGGAGACCGCGCGCGCCCACGTCGACCGGGTCGTCCTCGAGGCGTTCGTCAGCGCCATCGACGCCTGCGAGGACGAGGACGCCCGGGAGGTGCTCGACCTCGTGTGCGACCTCTACGTGTTCGCGACGATCGAGGCCAACCGGGCGTGGTTCCTCGAGCACGGCCGCCTGAACCACGCGCAGGCCAAGGGCGTCATCGCGCGGGTGGACGAGCTGTGCGCCCAGCTGCGGCCGCACGCCCAAACCCTGATCGACGCCTTCGCGATCCCGAACGCGTGGCGCGACACCGAGCTGCTCGAGTTCCTCGGCGAGACCTCGGGCTGATCCGGGGCCGGTCGGTCGGTCGGGCCGGCCCCCGGCGCGTCCGAGGATGATCGTCGGCAGCCCGCCCAGGGGCGCGAGCAGCGATCCGACCAGGACGAACGCGATCGAGATCAGCATCATCCTCTTCTTGCCGACCATGTCGGCCAGGCGCGAGACGATCGGCGTCGAGGCAGCGCCCGCCAGGAGGGTGGCGGTGACCGCCCAGGAGACGCTGCTGGGCGATGCCCCGAGGATCCCCGGCAAGCGCGGGATCGCCGGCACGACGAGCGTCTGCTGCAGCGCCACCACGAGTGCTGCGAGAGACGCCGCCGCCACCAGCGGTGTGCCGTGGGCGACCGGTGCCACCGGTTCGGCCAGTTGTGTCGGGGTGGCTGCGTGTGCCATCCGTCCTCCTGTGCGCTGCGAGTTCGGCACAGGGAACCAACGGCGCGAGCCCCGGGCTGCACGCGTGCAGGTTTCCGACACACAACGCGCCCGGAGATCGACCATCCGATTCCCGATCGCGGTGAGGGAGGCCGAGGACACCCGGCGCTACGCTGCGCAGGTCCAGCAGTCACGTCCCCGGAGGGTGCGTCGCGTGATCGACACCGTGGACCGGCGCCTGCTGACCCTCCTCGACGCCGATCCGACGTCGCCGTTCGCGGTACTCGCCCAGCAGCTGGACGTCAGCGAGCGAACCGTCTCCCGCCGCTACCACTCCCTGCACGCCCGGGGGCTGATCCGCGTCGTGGGCCGCACCCTCCCGGGCTTCGGGTCGCAGGTGGCGTCTCGTCCGGGCGCGAAGCACACCGTCACGGACCGAGCACCTGGCCGAACCCGGGGACATCGTCGAGGCAGGCACCCGTCTTCAGGCCCTGCCGGAGTGCCGGTTCTTCGCCGTCACCAGCGGCCCGAGCACCCTCGTCGAGAACGTCGCGACCGAGTCGGCACCGGCCCTGGTGGCGCTCGTCGACACCCATCTCACGGGGGTCGTGCGCCGGGTCGAGATGCTCACCACGGGCCGCGTGTTCAAGCGCCACGCAGGGCCGTCCACGCCGGTCTGAGCCTCGATCGGCCTGGGAACGACGCAGGGTGTGAAGTTCCCACAACTCCCTGACCTGCGGAAACGCTCCTTGCCCGGTGGGGGTAGGTCCCTAAGGATCGGGCACTTTTGTCCATCACCCGCGCAGCACCGCCGCTCAACAGTCCTCGTGGACCGTCAGTCCCTTCCCGACTTCGACCACGGAGAGCGCCACGAAGCACCGGGTGCAGACCACGGCCTTCGAGTTCGAGCACTCGCAACCCCGGCACTCCGGACACTTCCAGTCCCCACAGTTGGCGCACTGCCCGGATGAGGTGTCCGCCGCGAAGTACTCCCCGCACGCGGCGCACGCCTCACGCCAGTCCGAACTGTGGCGGGTGCGACTGTCGGGGCGCGTGGATGTCGCGACGGCGATCACGAGGCCCTCGTGGAGTGCGACGTCGATCCGGACGTCCGTGTCGGCCCAGCCCGTCGAGTAGCGGATGCCTTCGGAGCCTGACCCGGTTTCCCGGACAGTTTCGGTGTGTTGATCATGCCGCGGTTAGCGGCGTGGTGTGAAGGGCTTGGTATTCGTGCGGGCTGAGGTAGCCCAGTGCCGAGTGACGACGGCGGGGGTTGTACCAGCCCTCGATCCACTCGAAGATCGCCGAGGCCAGCTCGACGCGGCTGGTCCAGTGCCGGCGGTCGAGCAGCTCGCGTTGCATCGTCGACCAGAACGACTCGATGAGGGCGTTGTCGACACTCGACGCGACGCGACCCATCGAGCCGAGCAGCCCTGCCTCCCGCAGCCGGTGACCGAACACCCACGAGGTGTAGGCCGACCCGCGGTCTGAGTGCACGATCGTGCCCGGTGGTGGCCGGCGTTGCCAGCGGGCCATCTGCAGCGCGTCCACGACCAGCTCGGAGCGGATGTGGTCGGCGATCGACCAGCCCACGACCCTGCGGGTGCAGGCGTCGATGACCGCGCAGCAGTACACCCACCCGTCCGCGGCCCGGTGCTGCGTCACGTCGGTGAACCAGACCCGGTCGGGCGCGTCCGCGACGAACCGGCGCTGCACGAGGTCCTCGTGCACGGCCGGCACCGGACGATGCCCACGGCCCTTGCGATGGTGGCACACGCCCACCAACCCCTGCTGACGCATCAACCGGGCCACACGCTTGCGGCCGACCGCCACGCCCATCCCCAAGCGCAGCTCGGCATGCACCCGTGGCGCACCGTACGTGCCTCTCGAGGCTGCATGGACTGTCGCGATCGTCGCGCTCAGGGCCGCGTCCTGGGCCGCCCGCGCCGAGGGCGCCCGGCCCTGGCTGTCGTAGTACGACGAGCGAGGAATGTTCAGCACCCGGCAGGTCACCGCCACGGGAAACCCCTCAGCGGCCAGCTCACGGACCAGGCCGGCACTCATTTTGGGAGAACGTTCTCCTGCGCGAAGTACGCCGACGCGCGCTTGAGGATCTCGATCTCCATCGCCTGACGACGATTCTCCCGACGCAGCCGCACCAGCTCCTCCCGCTCGGCGCTCGACACGCCCTCCCTACGCCCTGAATCGACGTCGTCACGGGCCATCCACCGGCGCAAGCACGACTCGCTGATCCCCAGATCCTTCGCGATCGAAGCCACCGACGCGCCCGGCTCCCGGGTCAACGCCACCGCCCGACGACGGAACTCCAACGGCTTGGCTGCAGGCATCTTCCAGACTCCTCTCCGAGACGATCATCGCCCCAGCTCAGGTGTCCGGGAAAGCGGGTCAGGCTCCGNCGACGCGCCCGGCTCCCGGGTCAACGCCACCGCCCGACGACGGAACTCCAACGGCTTGGCTGCAGGCATCTTCCAGACTCCTCTCCGAGACGATCATCGCCCCAGCTCAGGTGTCCGGGAAAGCGGGTCAGGCTCCGGTGTCGGGTGGTAGGCCGGCGATCACTGCTGCCGGGTCGGTCAGGCGGCGCTGGGTCAGGCTGACAACGCGTTGCTCACGTTCACTACTTCGAGCAACGAGATGACGGTCCGGGCCGGCCCCACCCATTCCGGACGCAGCGGCCTCGTTCGCGGTGTGGCGGCGGGCTTCGACGGCGACGACGTCGGCGGACACTGCGCCCACGGACAGGGCGGCGATGATCCCAGCAGTCACCTGCTCGGTCGTGAGGGAGCGGTGGAGTAGGAGGACGTCGACGAGTTCGCGGGTGCCGTCGGCGTCGCCGTTGACCTTCCTCGAGGCGGCCCAGAACGCTTCATGTGCCGGCGTAAACACGCCGGCTGCACGGGCCTGGGCCAAGGCGGTCGACCCGGGCAGGGCGCCTGGTTTGAACCGCAGCACCTCCAAGGTAGTGATCGAGGGTGACGTGGCTGGTGCCGCGGGCCACGACCCGTGGATGGACCGCCGCCACGCTGCGGCCCTCGAACACGACGACCTCGGTCGCGCGCAGGCTGACGCGGACTCGTCGCCCGATGAGGTGTGCCGGGACGGAGTACTTCACCATCCGCACCGTGATCATCGAGGACCGGTCAACACGGGGGTGGAGCACCAGTCCGGGCTCGAACACCTCCATGGGCAGCGGTCGAAGCAATGGCTGCTCGAGCGCGAGGTCGTGGCCGATGGTCAGGACATGCCCGCTGATGCGCCGGCCCTCGTCAGCGGCCTCCCACCTCTTGATCTGCTCGTTGAGGTCGTCAAGGGAATCGACCTCGGGCATCGGGACCAGGTGGTTGCGACGGAACCAGCCGACCGCGCCTTCGACGCCACCCTTCTCGTGAGCGCCCTCGATGCCGGGCTGCAGTAGAACGCGTCGAACCCGTAGTGCGACCGGAACAGCACCCACCGATCGTTCTCGTTGCGGGCCCGGCCCGGGCCGTAGATGACGTTCGTGACGGCCGAGGTCAGGTTGTCGTACTTGATGTGCCGGGTCGGGACGCCGCCGATGGCGTCGAACGCTTCGATATGCCCTTGGAGGAAAGCTTCCTGAGCCTGGGTGGGGTACACCCGATGGATCGCCCTGCCCGAGTGGGAGAGCCAGAGCACGAACATGTAGCACTTGGTCTTCACCCCGCCGAGGACGACCCAGACCTCGCCGAAGTCGACCTCGGCCTCCTCGCCCGGGCCGTGTTGTTGTGCGATGAACGCCTCCAAGTGGCGCGCTCCCTCGAGGTCGATCTGTGCCCGCCGCACCCGGACGTAGTCACGCACCGTCGAATACGGCAACCCGGTAGCTGAGTGTTCGTCGACGAGGCGAGCGAGGATCCGGGTTGCGGTGTGGCGCTGCTTCTTGGGCGCGTCCAGATCCGCGCGGAGCATGCCGTCGATGGCGTCCTTAAACGGGTCCAACCGTGGCGAAGACCTCGTCGGTGCCTTACGGGTCGGTGGCTCGGCTGCGGCGAGGGCCCGCCGGACGGTGCGCCGGTGGACCCCATGACGGCGGGCGAGCTCGCGGATGGAGACCTCCTCGACCCGCGCGTCCCGACGTATCGCAGCGAACAACTCCACACGTGATCCCATCCCAACCCCGATCCCTCGAGTGCTCCGATGAAAGCAAGGCTGAGGTGGGGCCAGATCAAACCGTCACAACCACCCCGGCGCGTCGCCAGTGGGGCCAGTTCAGACAGTTGAGTCCCCGATAGTGGTGTAGCGCGGTCGCTGAGTTCGTCCCGGTCGTGGACGCAGGCGCGGCCACCGCGTGATCCTTCGAGTTCACCTTCCACAGCTCTCTCGAACGGAAACATCACGATGACCGCTCCACACATTGTCGACCCCGCCGGCCTGCTCGGTGAAGCCCTCGCTGAGGCCAGCCCTGATCTGATGCGCACCCTGCTCCAGTCGATCATCAACGCCCTGCTGTCCGCTGACGCTGACGCTGTCGTCGGTGCCGAGTACGGCCGGCCGACACCGGGCCGCACGAGTCAGCGCAACGGCTACCGGCACCGCGACCTCGATACCCGGGTCGGAACCATCGACGTCGCGATCCCAAGCTCCGCCAGGGCACCTACTTCCCCGAGTGGCTCCTGGAGCGCCGCAAGCGTTCGGAGTCCGCGCTGATCACGGTCGTGGCCGACTGCTACCTCGCTGGCGTGTCCACGCGCCGCATGGACAAGCTGGTCAAGACCCTCGGCATCGACGGCCTGTCGAAGTCCCAGGTCTCTCGCATGGCCGCCGACCTGGATGCCATCGTCGAGGACTTCCGCCACCGACCCCTTGGTGATGCCGGCCCGTTCACGTTCGTGACCGCCGACGCGCTGACGATGAAGGTCCGTAAAGGTGACCGCGTGATCAACGCGGTCGTGCTGCTCGCGACCGGGGTGAACAACGACGGCCACCCGTGGTCCTCGGGATGCGGGTCGCCACCGCCGAAACGGGGGCCGCGTGGAACGAGTTCTTCGCCGACCTGGCAGCCCGCGGCCTGACCGGGGTCCGGTGGGTCACCTCCGACGCCCACGCCGGGCTGGTCGAGGCGATCGCGGCGAACCTGCCCGGCGCCAGCTGGCAGCGGTGCCGCACCCACTATGCGTTCAACCTGATGGGCGTGACCCCCAAGAGCATGTGGCCAGCGGTCAAGGCCATGCTGCACAGCGTGTACGACCAGCCCGACGCGACCGCGGTCCACGCCCAGTTCGACCGTCTCCTGGACTACGGCCAGGAGAAGCTGCCCGAGGTGTTCGAGCACCTCGACCGTGCTCGTGCCGACCTGCTCTCGTTCACTGCGTTCCCCAAAGAGATCTGGACCCAGATCTGGTCGAACAACCCGACCGAGCGCCTCAACAAGGAGATCCGCCGGCGCACCGACGCCGTGGGGATCTTCCCCAACCGCGATGCCATCGTCCGGCTCGTCGGCGCGGTCCTGGCCGAGCAAACAGACGAAGGGGCCGAAGGCCGCCGCTACCTCGGACTCGACGTCCTGGCCCGCTCCCGCATCACCATCGTGCCCACCACCGAACCCGAGGTCGGAGCCGATGAACTGCCCGCCCTGACTGCCTGATCACCCCACCAAGGAACACGCAGCGCTACACCACTATCGGGGACTCAACTGCGCAAGACAGACTTCTGGGGCACCCTCCCTTCACTTCTCACCACGGTCATGCCGACCCAACCCTTCTAGCCCGCCCTCGAAATGAGAGCAGGCTGTCCGCGAACCCCTTCGAGGCCGTGCACAGCCTGGCGACAGGGCGACCCGAGCCGGTTCTGCGGGTCTTGGTGGAAAGTCACCGGAGGCGGTCGAGTTGGTTCGGACGGGTGGCGTTGACTCTCGCGACCGTCACGCGCGGCTGATGCCCTGGAGCGCCGCGCCGGGCCCTGACGGGCCCCTGGAGCGGCTAAGCGGGAATGGGTGCGGTCGAGTGAGCGCCCGGGTCTCCCGGACGCACAGAGCGACACAGGTCGCTCCAGTCGTGCTTTCGCTCGACCGGGACTAGATGCCCGGGAGCTGAGACGAGTACGCTGGCAACCACGGGAGACCTCCTAGATCTCTCGTCAGGCCCCGCACGGTGACCGCCGTGGCGGGGCCATATCTATGCCAAAAACCGACCCATCCGATGCATCTCGCGATGCAAGCAGGTAGACGAACGGCCTCTGACCTGGCGTTTGCCCAGGTGAGAGGCCGATCGTGGCTGGTGGACGTAAAGGGACTCGAACCCCTGACCTCTCGCGTGTGAAGCGAGCGCTCTAACCAGCTGAGCTATACGTCCAGGTCCAGCCCTGACGGGCCGGCAACCCGCAGATGGTACCGGTCCGGCCCGCGCACCTCGAAATCGGGTGGGCCGTCAGGACGGGTCGAGCCCCGGCAGCTGCACGAGGCGGTGCTCGATGACGTCGGGCACCCACCCGGGGATGCCGGTGAGCATGAACGAGGCGTACACGCACCCCCACGCGAAGATCGTCGTGAGGATCGCGCCGATGATGCGCCAGCTCCACGGGAGGGTGCGCACCCACCGTTCCTGCGCCTGGACGCGGGCCTTGCCGACGCGCAGCAAGCGCTGGGCGAACTCGAACTCGGTCGCCCAGATCGCGATGCCGAAGAAGATGACGAGCCAGCCCGGTCCGACGAACGGCACCATCGGGATGCCGACGAGGATGAGCCCGAGACCGACGATCCCCAGGACCGCGCGGTAGACGACGTTGGCCACCGGGTTGCGTCGGATCGCGCGTCGCCAGGCGATCTGGTCCTCGTGCGCGTCCACGGTGATGTTGTCGTCGGCGAAGCGAGCGTCGGACTCCTCCTTGGCCCGCCCGGCGGCCTCGCGCTGCATCCGCAGGAGGCGCTCCCAGTGACCCTCGCCACGGCGGATCTCGTCGTCCGGCGTCCACGGGTCGGCCTCCCGCCGCGCCCGCCAGCGCTCGAGTGCGCTCGTCACGGGTCGTTCCGCTCTGCAGCGAACCGGGCGAACGTCGCGGCGAGCTCGGCGGTGACGGGACCGGGGGCGACCGTGCGCGTCGTCACCTCGTCGGTCCGGGCGTCGAGCACCGTGTCGACCGGCAGGACGTCCTTCGTCGAGCTCGTGATGAAGACCTCGTCCGCAGTGGGCAACCGGTCGACCTCGATCGGCTCCTCGACGACGTCGAACCCGGCCTCGCGGCCCCACTCGATGACGAGCTCACGCGTGATCCCGGCCAGGCATCCCGATGCCAGGGCGGGGGTGACCACCCGCTCGCCCTCGACGAGGAAGACGTTCGATCCCGTGCCCTCGCACAGCAGGCCCCCGGTGTTGGTCACGAGCGCCTCGATCGCCCCGAGCTCCTGCGCACGTCGGAGCGCGACGACGTTCTCGGCGTACGACGTCGTCTTCAGCCCGGCCACCGCCGACCGCTCGTTGCGCGTCCACGGCACGAGGGCGACGCCGGCGGAGGCCGGAGGGTGGGGCTGCTCGGCGGCGAGCACGATGTAGGTCGCGGGGGCGTCGGAGCGGTCCGACCCGAGCGGGCCCATCCCCCCGGTGACGGTGTACCGCAGGCGGCCGAACTCGATCGGCCGGCCAGCGGCGAGGACGGCCTCGATCCCCGCGGCAATCGCGTCGTGGTCGGCGGGCGGCAGCCCGAGGCCGGCCAGGGTGCGATCGAGCCTCCGGAGGTGCCGGGTGGCAGCGAAGACGACCCCGCGGTCGATCTTCGCCGTCTCGAACGCCCCGTCGCCCACGGTCACGCCGTGGTCGAGCGCCCGCACGGTCGGCGCCTGCGGGTCGACGAGCGCGCCGTCCACCCACACCCGAACGTCGTTGTCCATACGGACCACCTTCTCACCCTGCAGCGGGCGGATGCTGGGAACCGCGGCCCCCACGGCCTCAGGCGCGGCGGGGGAACTGGCCGAAGTCGGGGGTGCGCTTCTCCTTGTACGCCTCGCGGCCCTCGCGGGCCTCCTCCGAGGCGTAGAACAGGAGGTTCGCGTCATGGGCGAGCTGCTGGATTCCGGCCATGCCGTCCTCGGCCGCGTTGAAGCTGGCCTTCATCAGCCGCAGCGCGAACGGCGACTTCACGAGCATCTCGCGGCACCACTGGACGGTCTCGTCCTCCAGCCGGTCGAGCGGGACGACGGTGTTGACCAGGCCCATGTCGAGGGCCTCCTGCGCCGAGTACATCCGGCACAGGAACCAGATCTCCTTGGCCTTCTTCACCCCGACGAGCTCGGCGAGCAGGCTGGCGCCGTAGCCACCGTCGAACGAGCCGACCTTGGGGCCAACCTGGCCGAACTTCGCGTTGTCGGCAGCGATGGTCAGGTCGCAGACGAGGTGAAGGACGTGGCCACCGCCGACCGCGTACCCGGCGACCATCGCGACGACCGGCTTGGGGAGCCGGCGGATCTGCAGGTGCAGGTCCGTGACGTGGAACCGGCCCACCGCACCCTCCTTGCCGGGCTCGGTGAGGTAGCCCGAGTCCCCGCGGACCCGCTGGTCGCCGCCGGAGCAGAACGCGTCCGGGCCCTCGCCGGTGAGCACGATCACCCCGACCTCGCCGTCCTCCCGGGCGAGGGTGAGTGCGGTCGAGATCTCCATGATCGTCTGCGGCCGGAACGCGTTGCGAACCTCTGGGCGGCAGATGGTGATCTTCGCGATCCCCTCGACGCTCTTCTCGTACCGGATGTCCTCGAAGGACTCGTGGGCGATCGTCCACTGCACGGGCTGGCTCGACTGGGTTTCGCTTGACATGCCCGCCACTCTAGGGCTCGGGTCAGACGACATCGGTCTGGCTCGTGCCGGTCGGGCAGATCCGTGCTCGCCATGGGGAGGACTCCCCGGGGTCACTCCGACGGTGGCGGCGTCGCCTGGGACCTCTTCAGCTCCTGCTCGGCCTTCGTCAGCTCGGCGCGACAGTCCTCGATGATCTTGGTCGCTGGGGTGCGCTTGCGCACGTTCTCACGCAGGCCCTCACCCCCGACCGAGTGCCAGCGGCCATCCTCGTAGACCATCGTCGCCACCCACGAGTCGCCGTCCTGGGTCGTCGTCACCTTGACCTGCGCGTGGGTCGGGTCGGTGAGGCGGACCCCCGTGGCCACCGAGGTCGGTGCGCCCTTCCCCGAGCACACCTCGAACATGTCGGTCATCTCGGTCTCGGTGTAGACCGAGCGGATCTCGTTGCTCAGGCGCAGGTACACCCGCTTCCAGTCGCCGGTGGCCGAGGCGTCGTCGAGCTCCTGGCGTGCGGCGGTCGCGGCCTCGAGGGTCTGTGGTTCCCCCGTCGGTGTCGTGCCGGAGTCATCGCCGCCGGCAACGCCGCAGCCGCCAAGCGTCAGCGCGGGCGCGACGACGAGGACGGGCAAGGTGCGCACGTGACGAGCATAGGGCGGCCGAACGCTCGCCGTGGTGCTCAGTCGCCGATCGCCAGGATCTGGCGACCGACCGCCCCACCGGCCAAGGCGTCCATCGCCTCGTTCACCTCGTCGAGGGGCCAGGAGTCGCCGGCGAGGGCGTCGATGGGGAGCAGACCCCGGGCGTGCAGTGCGGCGTACCGCGGCACGTCCCGACGCGGCACGGACGAGCCCATGTACGAGCCGACGAGGCGCCGCTCCTCGGCGACGAGACTCAGCGCGGGCAGCTCGAAGGTCGCGCCCGGTCGGGGCAGCCCGACGGAGACGGTCGTCCCTCCGCGGGCCGTCGCGCCGTAGGCGAGGGCGAGGGCGCCGGTGTGACCGACGGCCTCGACCGCGGTGTCGGCGCCGCCCCCGGTGAGGTCCTTCACCGCGGCGACGAGCTCGTCGGTGTCGTCCCCGCCGGTGAGGACGTCGGTCGCGCCGACCCGTCGGGCGAGCTCGGCCTTCGCCGGGTCGAGGTCGACGGCGACGATGCGGCGGCACCCGGCGACCGCGGCGCCCATGACGGCCGAGAGACCCACTCCCCCGAGGCCGACGACGAGGGCCGTCGACCCGGCCTCGGCTCGGGCGGTGTTGAGGACGGCGCCGATCCCGGTGAGCGTCGCGCACCCGAGGAGGGCGGCCGTCGTCGCGGGGACCTCGTCCTCGAGCGGGACGAGGGAGGCCGCGTCGGCGACGGTGCGGGTCGCGAACCCGGAGACCCCGAGGTGGCTGTGCACCTTCGTGCCGTCGGCGCGGCGGAGCGGGCGGGCCCCGGACAGCAGCGACCCGGCGGTGTTCGCGGCGGCGCCGGGCTCGCACAGGGCGGGCCGGCCGCTCGTGCACGGGACGCAGTTCCCGCACGAGGGAACGAAGGCGAAGACGACCTGCTGGCCGACCTCGACGCCGCGGACACCGGGACCGACGGCCTCGACCCAGCCAGAGGCCTCGTGCCCCAGTGCCATCGGGACCGGGCGCGGACGGACCCCGTCGACGACGGACAGGTCGGAGTGGCACACCCCCGCGGCGCCGATCCGCACGAGCGCCTCGCCGGGGCCGGGCGCAGCGAGCTCGAGCTCCTCGACGGACAGCGGTCGGGAGCCGGCGTACGGCGCCTGCGCACCGATCTGGGTGAGGACGGCGGCGCGGGTGGTCGTCGGAGCGCTCATGCGAGGGCCTCCACAGCCGTCCGGAGCGTGTCGGTGAGCGGCGCCGGTCGGCGCGTGGCGCGGTCGACGAAGACGTGGACGAAGCGCCCCTCGGCGACGCGCTCGCCGTCGCTGGCTCGATCGATCGCCGTCTCCCAGACGATGCTGCTCGTGCCGACCTTCGCCGCGCGCAGGCCGACGCGCATCGTGTCCGGGTACTCCATCGGCGCGAGGTAGCGGCAGCCCGACTCGACGCACAGACCGATCGTGTCGCCCTCCCCGATGTCGAGCGCGCCCTGCCCGATCATCCACGCGTTGATGACCGTGTCCATCGCGGCGTAGTGGACGGTGTTGTTCACGTGCCCGTAGACGTCGTTGTCGTTCCACCGCGTCGGCACGTCCATGACGTACGGGTACCCCCGGTCGGCCTCGTCGCTCATGGGCCCATCCTGCCGAACCGCGTGGCTACGGTGGAGACATGAGCCCTGTCGTCACCACCGCCGCCGAGCTCTCCAGCGCCATCCAGGACGGCATCGTCGAGATCGTCGTCGAAGGGACCATCAGCGGGTCCCCGTCCATCACCCTGCCCGAGGGAGCCACGCTCCGAGGCGAGGGAGATGGGGCGACGCTCGCAACTGGGGCGAGGTCGCCGAGTGGGTCGCCCAGGCCCAGGTGACGACCACCGGCCCGTCCGGCATCGGCTTCGTGAACTTCGGCGACATCGGGCGGCTCGAGGTCAACGGCCCGATCGTCACGACGGGGTCCGGGGCTCGGGGATTCAACCTCTACGACGGAAGCCTGCCCGAGGCGATCTTCGACCAGATCACCACGACCGGGGACGGGTCGGTCGGCGTCCAGGTGAGCAAGCCGATGAACTCCCTCACCGTGCGCGGTGACGTCGAGACCCACGGCGGCGAGGGGATGAGCCTGGTCAAGGGCAAGCAGACGAAGCTCAAGGCCATCGCGCTGAGCGTCAAGAGCGGCGGAGAGCTCGGGCGCATCGCCGTGAAGGGTGCCCTGCGGACCCGCGGCGACGACGTCACGACCTTCGAGGTGGCCGAGGGTGGCGTCGTCGACGAGATCGCGCTCGGCGGGATCGAGGTGCTCGGGCAGGGGTCGCACCTCACGGACGTCGCTGGCCAGGTGCCCTCTCTCGACGGCGTGCCGACGCCGGGCGCCTGACGAGCGATCGCGCCCGGCCCCATCTGGCTGCGGTCCCGGTCAGGGGCCCGGCGGGCGGGGTCGGCGCGTCCCGTCAGGCCGAGGTGCGCTCCGTCCCGGCCATCGCCCAGCGCACCATGGCCGTGCTGGCACGACCCACCGGGGCCATGACGCCTCGGGCGAGGAGCGCCGACGAGGGCAGTCGGAGCTCTCGGCGTGCCCACGGGTCGAGGAGCGCGACCCCGCCCGATGCGATGGCCCAGTACCCGGGCCTGGCCGCGAGCGGGAGGGGCGGCTCGACGAGGAGGAAGCGCGCCGCGTCGAGCGCGGCATCGGTGGCCGTGAGCTCGGGTCGGTAGGCCGCGAGCACGGACTCGAGCTCGGCGAGCGTGCGCGGCGGGTCGATCACCCCGAGCCGCTCCGCCGACCAGCCGGCCTGCTCGACGTAGGTGTCGCACTCCTGCGGCGTCAACGGGTCGGCGCCGTACCGCTGGAACGCGCGGAGGAACGAGGCGATCTCGGCGACGTGCACCCACATGAGCAGGTGCGGGTCGTCGGCGCGGTACGGGCGACCGAGCGCGTCCTTTCCGCGGACCCGGGCGTGGATGCTCCGGACGTGGTCGATCGTCGCCTGGGCATGCTCGATCGTGCCGAAGGTTGTCGTCGCGATGTACGTGCTCGTGCGCTGCAGGCGCCCCCACGGGTCGCTCCGGTAGCCCGAGTGGCCCGCCACCCCGGCCATCGCCATGGGGTGGAGCATCTGCAGCAGGAGCGAGGCCACCCCGCCGGGGAACATCGCGGCGTCGGCGTGCACCCGCCAGACGGGGTCCTCCGGGACGAACCTGCGCTCCCCCGGCGATCGCCAGATGATCTCTGCCCGCTCGTCCGCATCCTCGCCTGCGACCCGGTTGCGCACCGCCTGGGCGAGCGACCGCTGGAGAGGAGAGAACGCATTCATCTTCACAGGACGACCATACGAGATGGTTCCACGATGGAATAACCGGCCGGATCGCCCGGGGCGTGCGCCATCACAGGCCGCCGTCTGGGCACGAATCTGGCACGCGAAGGGCCCCTGATTCGCGTTTCCGCAGGTCAGGGGCCAATCTCGATGGTGGGCGATACTGGGTTTGAACCAGTGACCTCTTCCGTGTCAAGGAAGCGCGCTACCGCTGCGCCAATCGCCCGTGAGGGGTGGACCTCGAGGTGGAGACGGGATTTGAACCCGTGTAAACGGCTTTGCAGGCCGCTGCCTCGCCTCTCGGCCACTCCACCAGTGTGGGGGCTACGTACACCCTCCGAGCGGATGACCGGCCTCGAACCGGCGACCTCAACCTTGGCAAGGTTGCGCTCTACCAACTGAGCTACATCCGCACATCCCTTGGTGACCGTCGTCCCCGCGGGTGCGGACAGACATTAGCCCATGCGCCACACCATGACCAAACCGGGGGTGGACGACGGGTGACGAGCACGTGACGAGCCGCCCGGCGCGGGTGGGGGCCGCCCGGGTTGACCCCGGACGGCCCCACCACGGTGAGCGAGCCTCAGGTCGCGGCCAGTCGCTTCTTCTCCGCCTCGACGTCGAAGTCCGCCGCCGGCCACTGGGGGTCGAGCGCCTCGAGGTGCTCGACGAGGAGGTTCATCACGGCCAGCCGCGCGTACCACTTTCGGTCTGCCGGGACGACGAACCACGGCGCGTGATCGGTCGACGTCTTCTCGATCGCCGTCTGGTACGCGGCCTGGTAGTCCGTCCACAGGGCGCGCTCGTCGATGTCGCCGGGGTTGTACTTCCAGTGCTTGTCCGGCCGGTCGAGGCGGGCGGCGAGGCGCTCCTTCTGCTCCTGCGAGCTGATGTGGAGCATCACCTTGATGATCGTCGTGCCGTCGGCGACGACGTTCGCCTCGAAGGTGTTGATCTGACCGTAGCGCCGGGAGATCGTCGCCGGCGGCGCGAGCTGGCGCACCTTGCCGATGAGCACGTCCTCGTAGTGGCTGCGGTCGAAGACGCCGATCTGGCCAGGCGTGGGCAGCGCGTTGCGGATGCGCCACAGGAAGGGGTGGCGACGCTCCTCCGCGGTCGGGGCCTTGAACGCCGTGATGTCGACGCCCTGCGGGTCGACCGCCCCGACGACGTGCCGCATGATGCCGCCCTTACCGGAGGTGTCCATCCCCTGGATGACGAGCAGCACGGCCTGGGTGGCACCCCCCTTCGACTGGGCGAACAGCCGCTCCTGCAGCTCGGCGGCCCGCTCGGAGAGGGCGATCAGCTGAGCCTCTGCCTCGGTCTTGTCGCCCTCGAAGTTCGGAGTCGATCGCGGATCGAGGTCGGCGAGGACGAAGCCCTCCTGGGCACGCAGAGCCTCGGAGAACGAGTGGGTGCCCTGGACGGCCTTCGCGACCTGCTTGGCACGCTTCGCCTTGCTCTTGCCGCGACGGATGGCCTCTGCCTTCGCCTCCTTCTTGGCGACCTTCTTGGCGTTGGCGATGACCCGCTCGACGATCGCGTCCGGTGTCGGGCGGCGGCGGCGCGCCCGGGCAGGCGTCGGGGCGGGCACCGCGGACGGTGAGGCCGCGGAGACCGGGCTCGGGGCGGTCGCGGTCGTCTTCTTCGCCGTGGTCTTCGACGCCGCCGCGGTCGTCTTCTTCGCAGCGGGCTTCGATGCCGCCGCGGTCGTCCGCTTCGCCGCGGTCGTCTTCCGCGCCGTGGTCGTCTTCTTCGTGGCCGCGGTCGTCTTCGTGGCGGCGGTCGAGGCCGCGCGCGGCGAACGCCGACTGGGGCTGGGCTCGGGTGTGGTGGTCGTCATCACCCCATGATGGCAGGTGAACACAAGGTGAACCCGGACCGTGGGACAGCGACCGCTCGGGAACACTGACCCCGTGCGCAGCCTCCTCCCGCCGATCGCTGGCCCGGTCTCCGACCACGTCCTCCGCTCGCTCTACCGGCCCTCCCCGCGGCGCAGCGTGCGGGCGATGATGGTGAGCACGGTCGACGGGGCGGCCACCGGCAGCGACGGCACCTCCTCCTCGATCAACGACACGGTCGACGCCCGGGCCTTCGCCGCGACCCGCCACCACGCGGACGTCGTGCTCGTCGGTGCCGGCACGGTCGACGCCGAGGGGTACCCGCCGTTGCGGGAGGAGGACCCCGACGGGCCCGTCCTCGCGGTCGTCTCGGGCGCCGGTCGCCTGCCGGCATCCGCACACCCGCGCAGCCCCGGGACCGGCTCCGTCCTGCTCGTCACGTGCGCGCCCGAGGATGCACTGCGCGAGGCCCGGCGCGTGCTCGGCGAGGAGGACCTCATCCGCTGCCCCGCGAACGCCGACGGGAAGGTCGACCTCGTCGTCGCGCTCGACAGACTCCGAGAGCGGGGCCTCGAGCACGTCGTCCTCGAGGGCGGACCGCACCTGCTCGCCGCGGCGCTGCGCGCGGGCGTCGTCGACGAGCTCGCACTCACGTGGGTGCCCCGGCTCGTCGGCGGAGACCACCCGCGGATCGTCGCACCCCCCGCGCCGGAGGTCGCCCTCGAGCCCGTGCACCTCCTGGAGCAGGACGGCACCCTCCTGGGGCTCTGGGGCGTACGCCGGTGAGCCCGGGCCGGGCCGTCAGGAGATGAACTCCCGGACCACGCGCTCCCATCGTTCGGGGTCGACGTTCCACTCCTTGCAGTGCCGGGCGTGCTCCCACTCCTCGTAGCGGATGAGATCCGGCCGGGCAGCCGCGAGCGCGCGGGAGGACTCGACCGGGACGAACTCGTCGTCGCGGGAGTGGATGAGGAGCATCGGCGTCCGCAGCTCCTCGGCCCGGTTCACCCAGTCGGTGACGGCGACGTCGATCGGCTCGTGCACCCCGACGAACCGTCGCGCCGACCGCCGTCCGAGCAGCGAGGTCCCGAGCCGGCCGATGGGGCGCGGCACGCGGTTGAGCCGCGCATGGTGCAGGAGCACCTCCGACCACGACACGACCGGACCGTCGAGGACGATCTTCGTCACGCGGCCGGCGAGCTCGGACCGGTCGAGCAGCTGGAGGATGATCGCGCCGCCCATCGACCAGCCGACGAGGTCGATCTCGCGCGCCCCGTGGTCGATGGCGAAGCGCATGGCGGCCTCGATGTCCCGCCACTCGCTCAGGCCCAGGTTGTACCGACCGTCGGGGCCGGGCGGCGCCTCCTCGTCGTTGCGGTACGCCGGGACGAGCGTCGTGTACCCGGCCGCGTGGAGAGTGGGCACGGCGCGCAGCCCCTCGAGCCGTCGCGCGCCACGCCCGTGCACGGTGATCGCCCAGCGGGTCGACTCCCCCGCCGCCGGCACGAGCCAGGCCGGCAGGTCGCCGATGTCGCTGCGGACGAGGACGTCGGTCGTCGGCAGGCCGAGCGAGCGCTGCGGCGTCTCACCGAAGAAGTACTGGTCCCACCGCGCGGGGCCGACGACGAGCTCGCCGAAGTCGACGCCGATGAGCTCGCGCGTCACCGTCCCGGCGGCCTCGTCGACCGACAGGACGTCACCGATCCGCACGTGGGTGTCATCGCCCGCGCCGATCCACAGCCCGTACCGGCCGGGGACCGTCGAGTCCGGCGTGATCGCGAGGTCGATCTCCCCGACCCGGACGGCGCGGATCTCCTGGTCGTTGGGCTTGCGCCGGTCGGGAGTGACGACGCGGCGCGCGAAGTACGCCGCTCCCCCGACCCAGACCGCGCCCGCGCCGAGCGCCGCCGCGCCACCGGCCGCACCACCGAGCCGGGCCGCCGCCCATGCGCGGTTCGACCACACCGACCGTCCCGAGTTCGTGTCCACACGGGCATCCTGCCAGCGGCCCGGTCGGGCACGATGAGGCGCATGGACCTCCCCATCGACCTGCCGGTCACGCCGATGCTCGCCAAGGCCGCACCGGCGGTCCCGGGCGGGGACGCCGTCGACGGCGGCTACCTCTACGAGCCCAAGTGGGACGGCTTCCGGTGCGTCGTGCTCAAGGACGGCGACGAGGTCGAGCTCGCCAGCCGGGGGAAGAAGCCCCTGACCCGGTACTTCCCCGAGGTCGTCGACGCGTGCCGCCGGCTGCTGCCGGACCGCTGCGCCATCGACGGGGAGATCGTCGTGCGCGCCGGGTCCCCGGGCGCGGAGCACCTGTCGTGGGAGGCGCTCTCCCAGCGGATCCACCCGGCGGCCTCACGCATCGAGAAGCTGTCCTCCCAGACGCCCGCCGAGGTCGTCGCGTTCGACCTCCTCGTCGACGCGGACGGCAGCGACGTCATGGACCTCGCTTTCGCGGACCGGCGCGCCCGGCTCGAGACCCTGTTCGCACGCGTCGCGGACGGGCCGATCCACCTCACCCGGGTCACGGACGACCCCGCCGTCGCGCAGGACTGGTTCACCCGCTTCGAGGGCGCCGGCCTCGACGGGGTGATCGCCAAGCCCGCCGCCGCTCCGTACGCC
Organism: Janibacter massiliensis; assembly: GCF_900289115.1. GTDB lineage: Bacteria > Actinomycetota > Actinomycetes > Actinomycetales > Dermatophilaceae > Janibacter_A > Janibacter_A massiliensis. The sequence goes on from NZ_LT985196.1 coordinate 1,988,713, forward strand.
CCGGGCCGGCGGACGATGCTCAAGGTGAAGCACAAGCGCACCGCCGACGCCGTCGTCGTCGGCTACCGCGTCCACACCTCCGGCTCAGGCGTCGGCTCCCTCCTGCTCGGCCTGCACACCGGCGACGGCGACGACGCGCGGCTCGTCAACGTCGGAGGCATCGCGGCGTTCACCGCCAAGCGCCGGCTCGAGCTCGTCGACGAGCTCGCCCCGCTCGTCGTGCGCGACGACGACGGGAACCCCGCACGCGCCGAGACCGAGCGCTCCCGGTTCAGCAGCAACAAGGACATCGGCTTCGTCCCGCTGCGGCCCGAACGAGTCGTCGAGGTCGCCTTCGACCAGCTCGAGGGTGACCGCTTCCGGCACGCCGTCCAGCTCGTCCGCTGGCGGCCCGACAAGGACCCCGCCGACTGCACCCTCGACCAGGTCGACCGGGCGACCGCCTACGACCTCGCCGAGGTGCTCGCCGACGAGTGAGGGTCAGTCGACCCGGTTGCCGTCCTCGTCCCAGTGCGCGGCGACCTTCTTGCTCGGCTGGACCCTGGGCGGCTCCCCCGGCTGCTTGGGGTAGTCCGGCGGCCAGCTGAGCTCACCGCCGGGCAGGGTCTCCCACAGCTCGAGCAGGGGCTCGATGGAGTGATGCGTCTGCTCCATGTCGGCCCACGGGTCACCGTCCGCGAGGTGGTCGGCGACGGTCGTCAGGTTGAACGCCCGCGGGTCGTCGACCGCGGCGAGCTGCTCCCACGTCACGGGCGTGCTCACCGGGGCTCCCGGGCGGGCCCGCAGGCTCCACGCGCTGGCGATCGTCCGGTCGCGCAGGTTCTGGTTGTAGTCGACGAAGATCCGCTCGCCGCGCTCCTCCTTCCACCACGCGGTCGTCACCCCCTCGTCGCGGCGCTCGAGCTCGCGCCCCAGGCCGATCGCGGCGTGCCGCACCTCGTCGAAGGTCCACCTGGGCTCGATCCGCACGTAGACGTGAACCCCGCGGTTGCCGCTGGTCTTGGGGTACCCGCGCAGCCCGAGCTCCTCCAGCAGCTGCCTCGTCACGGCGGCGACCCGCTGGGCATCGCGGAAGGTCGTCCCCGGCTGGGGGTCGAGGTCGATGCGCAGCTCGTCGGGGTGGTCGACGTCGGCCCGGCGCACCGGCCACGGGTGGAAGGTCAGGGTGCCCATCTGCGCGGCCCACACGAGGGAGGCCGGCTCGGTCGGGCACAGCTCGTCGGCGAAGCGGCCACCGGGGAACTGGATCCGCACCGTCTCGACGAAGTCGGGTGCGCCGCGCGGGAGCCGCTTCTGGTAGAAGCCGTCACCCTCCCGGTCCTGGGGCCCCGTCGCCAGGCGCATCCCGTCCCGCCAGCCGTCGGGCCAGCGCTCCATGGCGGTGGGGCGCTCGCCGATGCTGCGCATCATCACGTCCCCGACGGCGGCGACGTACTCGCACACCTCCAGCTTGGTGATCTGCGGGGTGCGCTCGGTCGCCTCGTAGACGACCCTGTCCGGGCTGGAGACCCGCACCTCCCGGTCGCCGACCGTCACCATCGCCGCTGCGCTCTTGGCCATGCGCCCACGCTAGGCCCCGCGCGCCACCCGACGGACATGCAGAAGCGCGCGAAACCGTCTGCGAGCCCCCCTCCACCCGGTCTTCTGCATGTCCGGCGGCCTAGGGTGGCCGCATGAGTGAGCACGGCCTGACCCCCTCCGGGCGCGAGTACCCGGTCACCCTCACCGACGCGCAGTGGCGCGAGCGGCTCTCTCGCGACGAGTACGGCGTCCTGCGCCAGGGCGGCACGGAGCGCCCGTTCACCGGTGAGTACACGGACGCGACGACCGAGGGCACGTACTCCTGCCGCGCCTGCGGCGCCGACCTCTTCACGTCCGAGACGAAGTTCGAGAGCCACTGCGGGTGGCCCTCGTTCTTCACCCCGCTCGCCGGGGACGCCGTCGAGTACCTCGAGGACACCTCGATCCCCGGCCGCCCGCGGACGGAGGTGCGGTGCGCGACGTGCGGCAGCCACCTGGGGCACGTCTTCGAGGGCGAGGGCTACCCGACCCCGACCGACCAGCGCTACTGCATCAACTCCATCGCGGTCCGGCTGCGCCCGAAGGGCTGACCGTCAGCGGAGGCGGCCGACGAGGTCGACGATCTCCACCCGGGGACCGGTGAAGAACGGGATCTCCTCGCGGACGTGGAGCCGCGCCCGCGAGGCCCGCAGCTCACGCATGAGGTCGACGATCCGGTGCAGCTCGTCGGCCTCGAACGCCAGCAGCCACTCGTAGTCCCCCAGCGCGAACGACGCGATGGTGTTCGCCCGCACGTCGGGGTAGTCGCGCGCCATCTGACCGTGCTCGACGAGCATGTCGCGGCGCTCCTTCTCGTCCATGACGTACCAGTCGTACGACCGGACGAACGGGTACACGCAGACGTAACGCTTCGGCGTCTCGTCGGCCATGAAGGCCGGGATGTGGCTCTTGTTGAACTCCGCCGGGCGGTGCAGGGCCGCGCTGCTCCACACGGGCTCGAGGTGCTGGCCGAGGTGGGTGCGCAGCAGGCGGTGGTAGGCGTCCTGAAGCTGCTCGATCGTCTCTGCGTGCCACCACACCATGAGGTCGGCGTCCCCGCGCAGCCCGGCGACGTCGTAGAACCCACGGATCGCGACCCCCGCGGCCGTCAGGTCCTCGACGAGCTGCTCGACCTCGGCAGCGGTCGCGTCGCGCTCGTCCCCGAGCGGGCTCGTCACCGCGAAGACGGACCACATCGAGTAGCGGATCGTGTCGTTGATCTCCCGCATGCGCGCGGGCGACGGCTTCTCGAACGACGGGTTGTCCTGGCGGGACCCGGGGGCGTGCGTGGTCATCCTGCGTCTCCTTCGGTGAGGGTGCCGGCCGCTGCGCCGGCGAGGTGGTCGCGGACGATGCGAGCCGCGGCCCGCGCCGATCCGATGGTGGCCGCGATGCCGACGCCGTCGTAGGTGGCACCGGCGACGGCGAGGCCCGGAAGACGTCCGACCGCGGCCCGCACGGTCCCCACCCGGTCGGCGTGGCCGACGCCGTACTGCGGCAGGCCGCCCACCCAGCGCTGCACGTGGGTGTCCACGGGCGTCGGCAGCTCCCGGCCGAGCGCGGCGGCCAGGTCGGCCAGCGCCAGGTCGAGGATCTGCTCGTCGGGCAGGTCCAGGACCTCCGCCTCCCCCGCGCGGCCGAGCGAGGTGCGCAGCCACACCGTGTCGGGCGAGAGCGCGTCGACCCACGGCCACTTGCCGCTGCTGAAGGTCGCGGCCTTGATGTCGCGGCGCTCGACGGCGGGCACGAGAAAGCCCGACCCGGGAAGCGCGCCGATCTCGGTCCGGTCGAAGGCCATCGTGACGACCGCCATCGACGCGAGCTCGACCCCGACGAGCGCGTGGGCCGCGGCGGGGACGAAGGCCGCGAGGACGCCCGCGGCCTGCGGCGCCGGCAGTGCGACGACGACGGCGTCCGCCTCGATCGCCCCGTGGGGTCCGACGACGCGGTACCGATCACCGAGCGGTTCGATCCGTTCGACGGGCCACCCGGTGCGGACGTCCGCACCGTCGGCGAGGAGGCGGTCGTGGAGGACGCGCGGGACGACGTTCGTCCCGCCCTCGATCGTGAAGAAGACGTGGCGCGGAGGTGCGTCCGGGTCGGGCTCCCGCGGCTCGGGCACGATCGCCGCGACGGCGTCGAGCACGGGCTCGCCGGCGGCGACGGCCGTCCACAGCCGCGGCATCGTCGAGCGCATCGACAGGTCGTCGACGCGGCCCGCGTAGACCCCGCCGAGCAGCGGCTCGACGAGGCGGTCGACGACGGCGCGGCCCACCCGTTCCGCCAGTGCCGGACCGACCGGCAGGTCGGGCAGGTGGACCGGCGGGTGCTGCACGGTGGAGGCCTCGCGCAGGTCGGCGGCCTCGTCCTCGGTCAGGACGTCGCCCGCACCTCGGGGAGAGCGCGGCACGCCCATGAGGGTCCCCTTGGGGAGGGGCACGAGCCGGCCGCGCGACCACACCGATGCCGAGGTCGTCGCGGGGTGGGTGATCCGGTCGTCCAGGCCGAGGCTGGACACGAGCCACCGCGCGTCGTCGTTGCCGTAGAGCATCGACTCGGCGCCGACGTCGACGACCTGGCCGCCGACCTCCACCCCGTGCAGGACGCCCCCGACCCGGTCGGCGGCCTCGAGGACGGTCACCCGTGGCGCGTCAGCGCCAGCCCCGTGGTCGTCCGCGAGGATCGCGTGCGCCGCGCTGAGCCCGGCGATCCCGGCACCGACGACGACGACGACGTAACCTGTCCGGGGCTGCATGGCCCCACTGTCTCACCCGGCCCAGCGCCGTCCCACCCGGGAGGGAACCGATCACCGGCCCACACCGTCGGACCACCGACACGTACCGGAGGGGACCCGGTCACGACAGGGAGAGGCAGGCGCGATCACCATGAGCACCACCAGCACGGCGACGACGACCAGCGGTGGGTCGACCACCACGGGCAGGGCCGCACCCGCTGCCCGGGCCGGACGGCGCGCCCGGCGGATCGCCGGTGTCATGACCGCCCTCGTCCTCGGGCTCGGCACCCTGGGGGCATGCGCGTCCGAGGGCGACCGGTCGGACGCCGCCGCTCCACCGGCGTCCGGGGTGAGATCGACGTCCGCCGATGCAGCGGGCGCGCCGAGCAAGGCTGCGACCCGTTCGGCGGAGAGCCCGGGCCGCGCGCAGCAGACCGCTCCGGTCGACCGCCGGCTCGTGCGCCAGGCGACGATGTCCCTCGAGGTCGACGACGTGGCCCGCGCGAGCAGCGACGTCGCCGCGGTGGCCGACGAGCTGGGCGGCTACGTCCACTCCGAGAACCTCGGATCGGCCTCGCGCGAGCGGACCACGAGCACGTGGGGCCGGGTGACGATCAAGGTGCCGACCGCCAAGCACGCCGAGGCGATGCGTCAGGTCGCGGGCAAGGGAACGCTGCTGTCCCGGTCGAGCTCGGTCGAGGACGTCACGACCCAGTACGTCGACACCAAGGCCCGGGTGCGAACGATGAGGCTGGGCATCCAGCGCATCCAGCGCCTGCTGGCGAAGGCCACCTCCCTCGACGACGTCATCGCGCTCGAGTCGGAGCTGACGACCCGCCAGAGCGAGCTGGAGACGACGCTGGCGCAGATGAAGTCCCTCGAGGAGCGCACGTCGATGTCGTCGATCTCCGTCGAGCTGACGACCGACGCCGCCCTCGCCAGCGAGGAGGAGGAGACCGGTTTCGTCGCTGGGCTGAAGCGGGGCTGGTCGGCGTTCCTGTGGTCGGTCACGGCCGTGCTCACGCTCCTTGGCGCGCTCCTGCCGTTCGTCGTCGCCCTCGCCCTGCTCGTGGGGCCCGCCGTGTGGTGGCTGCGCCGGCACCGCCGGGCACGGGCGGGGTCAGCGCCGCGAGTGCTCGTGGACGAGGTCCACGACCCGGGTCAGCACGTCGGGGTCGGTGCTCGGCAGAACCCCGTGACCGAGGTTGAAGATGTGCCCGGGGGCGGCGGCGCCCTCGGTGAGGATCGCCCGCACGCGTGACGCCAGCGGCTCCCACGGGGCGAAGAGCAGCGCCGGGTCGAGGTTGCCCTGCACGGGCAGTCTCGACCCGGTGCGCTCGAGGGCGTCGGGGATGCTCACCCGGTAGTCGACACCGATGACGTCGCAGCCGACCTCGCTCATCTGCGCGAGCAGCTCGCCGGTGCCGACGCCGAAGTGGATCTTCGGGACGTCGAGCCCCTCGAGCGCCGCGAGCGCCGCCGCGGAGTGCGGCTGCACGTGCCGGACGTAGTCCGCGCGCGAGAGGGCGCCGGCCCAGGAGTCGAAGAGCTGGACGGCGCTCGCGCCGGCCTCGACCTGCACCCGCAGGAACGCCCCGGAGATGCGGGCGAGACGGGCGCACAGGTCGCTCCACAGCTGCGGGTCCCCGTGCATGAGCGCCTTCGTCCGCTCGTGGTTGCGGCTCGGGCCGCCCTCGACGAGGTAGGAGGCGAGCGTGAACGGCGCACCGGCGAGGCCGATGANCGAGGGGGGTCAGCGGGGTGCGCATCGTCTGTGTTGGCCGGCGGCGCGAGTGGGGTAAAGGGGAAGGGCGGGGGGGGGGCCCGGGGCGCGGCGGGGCGGGGCCAGGGGGCCGGGGAGGTGGGCGGGGGGCGGGCGGGGGGGGGGGCGAGGGGACACCCGGGGAGCGGTGGTCCGCGGCAGGTGACCGGCCGGGTGCCACGCCGGGGCACCGCGCCCCGGCGTGGCACCCGGCCGGTCACCTGCGCCGGACCTACGCTGCCGGTGTGTCCCGTCGCCCCGCACCCGGCCTGCCGCCGGCCGACGTCGCCGTCGCCATGGCCCAGCTGCGTGACGCCCGGGTCCGCCCCCAGGTCGTCGTGACCGAGGTGCCGGCACCGACCCGGCTCGCGCCGTACGCCATGGCCCTGACCGCGGACGTCCTCGGCGCACCGGACGAGGAGGACGCCGAGGAGCTGGCGTCGGGCCGGTTCGTGCTCCTGCACGACCCCGCCGAGCCCGAGCCGTGGGGCGGCCCGTGGCGGGTCGTCACCTTCACCCGCGCGGCTCTCGAGCCGGAGCTCGCCCACGACCCCGTGCTCGGGTCCGTCGGCTGGTCGTGGCTCGTCGACGCGCTCGACGCCCGCGGCATCGACTACCTCCGCCCCGCGGGCACGGTGACCCGGGTCGTCTCCGAGTCCTTCGCCGACCTCGCCGACAAGGCGCCGAGCGTCGAGATGGAGGTCCGCGCCTCGTGGAGCCCGCTCGACGAGAACGCCGGCGACCACTTCCTCGCGTGGTCCGACCTGCTGTGCACCATCGCCGGCCTCCCCCCGCTGCCCGAGGGTGTCGTGGCCCTCCCGGGGAGGCGCCGATGACCGCGTCCCGCACGCCCGACGCCGGGAGCCTCCCCCTGCCCGACGAGCCGGACGAGCCCGCCGAGGTGCCCCTGCCCAAGCTGTCCGAGCCCGCTGACGGCATCCCGGCGGTCATCGGGTCCGAGCGCGAGCTCGCCGAGTGCGCCGCCGCGATCGCCGGCGGTGTCGGGCCGGTCGCGCTCGACGCCGAGCGCGCCTCGGGCTACCGGTACGGCCAGCGCGCCTACCTCGTCCAGGTCCGCCGCGAGGGCAGCGGGACCTGGCTCATCGACCCGATCCAGCTGCCGGACCTCACCCCGCTCGACGAGGCCATCGGGTCGGCCGAGTGGCTCCTGCACGCCGCCTCGCAGGACCTCGCGTGCCTCGCGGAGGTCGGCCTGCGCCCGCGCCAGCTGTTCGACACCGAGCTCGGCGGTCGGCTGCTCGGGCTGCCACGTGTCGGCCTCGCGGCCGTCGTCGAGCACTACCTGGGGGTCACCCTCGCGAAGGAGCACTCGGCGGTCGACTGGTCCACCCGCCCGCTGCCGGAGCCGTGGCTGCGGTACGCCGCGCTCGACGTCGAGGTCCTTGCCGAGGTCCGCAACCTCATGGGGATCGACCTCGCCCGCGCGGGGAAGTCCGAGTGGGCCCGCCAGGAGTTCGAGGCGCTCCTGACGTGGGAGCCGACCGTCAAGGTCGACCCGTGGCGCCGGACCTCCGGCACGCACCGGCTGCGCAAACCACGGGCCATGGCCGCCGTGCGCGAGGTGTGGTTCGCCCGGGACGACATCGCCCGGGAGAAGGACGTCTCCCCCGGCCGGATCATGCCCGACCAGGCGATCGTCGACATCGTCACCGCGGACCCGCACGACGTCTCCGGCCTGCCGTCGGGCCACAAGGCCATCCGCAAGCACGCCGACGTGTGGCTCGCCGCGCTCGACCGCGCCCGGGAGCTGCCCGAGCGGCGGCTGCCCGCGGCCGCGCTCAAGAGCGACGGCCCTCCCCCGGCCCGCTCGTGGAGCGACCGCGACCCGACGGCCGCGGCCCGGCTCGCCGACGTCCGCGAGGCGCTCGCGGCGTTCTCGGACGAGCGTTCGGTGCCCGTCGAGAACATCTGCTCCCCCGACTCCCTCCGCCGCGTCATCTGGCGGCCGCCGACCGACCCGGACGCCCCGGCGTTCGACCGCGCGCTGGCCGAGCTCGGAGCGCGGCCCTGGCAGCGCGAGATCGTCGTGCCGCTGCTGGTGGCGGCATTCGCCGCCCATCCCGACTGACGAGACCCGTGACGGCGCTCACGCGGGTGGGCCTGTGCGGGTGAGCGGGTGCTTAGTAGCCTGAGCGGGACCGGGCGTGCTCGCCCGGCACCCAGCCGCACCCTCACCAGGAAGGCCCCATCGTGCCCCGCACCCTGCGAGAGGTCGTGTTCGTCGACGGTGTCCGTACGCCGTTCGGCAAGGCCGGCGAGAAGGGCATGTACGCCCAGACCCGCGCCGACGACCTCGTCATCACCTGCATCCGCGAGCTCCTCCGCCGCAACCCCGACCTCGACCCCGCGAAGGTCGAGGAGGTCGCCATCGCGGCGACCACCCAGACCGGTGACCAGGGCCTGACGCTCGGCCGGATGGCCGCGCTCCTGTCCGGCCTGCCGAAGACGACCCCGGGCTACTCGGTCGACCGCATGTGCGCCGGCGCCATGACGGCCGTCACGAACGTCGCGGGCGCGATCTCCTTCGGTGCGATCGACCTCGCCGTCGCCGGCGGCGTCGAGCACATGGGGCGCCACCCCATGGGCGAGGGTGCGGACCCCAACCCGCGCATCGTCGCCGAGAAGCTCGTCGACCCGAGCGCGCTCGTCATGGGCAAGACGGCCGAGAACCTGCACGACCGCTACCCGCAGCTGACGAAGGAGCGCTCGGACGAGTACGCCCTGAACAGCCAGCGCAAGCTCGCCCAGGCGTACGCCGAGAACAAGATCCAGCCCGACCTGGTGCCGGTCGCGACGCGTCACGACGTCAAGGGCTGGGGCCTGGCGACGACCGACGAGCCCCCGCGTCCGCAGACGACGATGGAGGACCTGCAGAAGCTCAAGACGCCGTTCCGCCCGCACGGCAAGGTCACGGCCGGTAACGCCGCTGGCCTCAACGACGGCGCGACGGCGTGCATCCTCGCCGCCGAGGAGACGGCCAAGGAGCTCGGCCTGCCGGTGAAGATGCGGCTCGTCGAGTTCGCCTTCGTCGGCGTCGAGCCCGAGGTCATGGGCTACGGCCCCGTCCCGGCCGCCGAGAAGGCCCTCGCCAAGGCCGGCCTCACCATCGACGACATCGGTCTGTTCGAGCTCAACGAGGCCTTCGCCGTCCAGGTCGTCGCCTTCCTCGACCACTTCGGGATCCCCGACGACAGCGACAAGGTCAACAAGTACGGCGGCGCCATCGCCACCGGTCACCCCCTCGCCTCCTCCGGCGTGCGCCTGATGAACCAGCTCGCGCGTCAGTTCGAGGAGAACCCGGACGTCCGCTACGGCATGACCGCGATGTGCATCGGCATCGGCATGGGCGGCGCCGTCATCTGGGAGAACCCGCACCACGCCGACTACGGCAAGGAGAACTGAGCCATGAGCACGGAGACGCAGCAGGTCCAGCCCACGGCGGACTTCCCCGACGAGGTCATCACCCGCACCCCGGTGCAGGACGTCCAGCTCGCCGGCGACGTCGGCACCATGGCCCTGATCACCCTCGACAACGGCTTCGACCACTCCAAGCCGAACACCTTCGGCCCGGCGACCGTCGCCGGTCTCACGGCCACGATCGAGCGGCTGCGCGAGCGCGCGGAGGCCGGTGAGATCCAGGCCGTCGGCATCACCGGCAAGCCGTTCATCTTCGCCGTCGGCGCCGACCTCACGGGCGTCCCGAGCGTGACAACGCGCGACAAGGCGCTCGAGATCGCCCGCAGCGGGCACACCGCGTTCGCCGCGATCATGGACCTGCCGGTCCCGACGTTCGCGTTCGTCAACGGCGCCGCGATGGGTGGCGGCGTCGAGATCGCCCTCGCCTGCGACTACCGCTCGATCAGCTCCGGCGTCCCGGCGATCGCCTTCCCGGAGTGCTTCCTCGGCCTCGTCCCCGGCTGGGGCGGGTGCTACCTCACCCCGCGCCTCATCGGCCCGGCGAACGCGCTGAAGATGATCATCGACAACCCGCTGAGCCAGAACCGGATGCTCAAGGGCCCGCAGGCCTTCGAGCTCGGGCTGGCCGACGTGATGATCGAGCCGGTCGACTTCCTCACCGAGTCCCTCCGGTGGGCCGCGCGGGTCGTCACCGGGCAGGAGATGGTCGAGCGCACCGACCACACGGCCGACGAGGCCGCGTGGACCGCCGCGGTGCAGAAGGCCAAGGCCGTCGCCGACGCGAAGACCTCGGGCAAGAGCCCGGCGCCCTACCGCGCGATCGAGCTCGTCGAGGCGGCCCGCACGGCCGACCGGGACGAGGCGTTCGCGGCCGAGGACGACGCGCTGGCCGACCTGCTCATGTCCGACGAGCTGCGCGCCGGTCTCTACTCGTTCGACCTCGTCCAGAAGCGGGCCAAGCGCCCGGCCGGCGCGCCGGACAAGTCGCTCGCGCGCAAGGTGACGAAGGTCGGCATCGTCGGTGCCGGCCTCATGGCCAGCCAGCTCGCGATGCTCTTCGTCCGCTCCCTCAAGGTCCCGGTCGTCATGACCGACCTCGACCAGGAGCGGGTCGACAAGGGTGTCGGGTACGTCCACAACGCGATCGACACCTCCCTCGCGAAGGGGAAGATCACCCAGGACAAGGCCAACCAGCTCAAGGCCCTCGTCAGCGGGTCGACGAGCAAGGACGGCTTCGCGGACGCCGACTTCGTCATCGAGGCCGTCTTCGAGGAGATGTCGGTGAAGAAGACGGTCTGGGCCGAGGTCGAGGCGATCGTCTCGCCCGAGTGCGTCCTGGCCTCGAACACCTCGTCGCTGTCGATCACGGAGATGGCCTCCGAGCTGCAGAACCCCGAGCGGGTCGTCGGCTTCCACTTCTTCAACCCGGTCGCCGTCATGCCGCTGCTGGAGATCATCCCGGGCGAGAAGACGGACGACGCGACGCTCGCCACGGCCTTCGCGACGGGCAAGCAGCTGAAGAAGACGTGCATCCTCGTCAAGGACAGCGCCTCCTTCATCACGAACCGCCTCCTGGGCCGCTTCATGGGCGAGTTCAGCAAGATCGTCGACGAGGGCACCCCCGTCGACGTCGCGGAGAAGGGCGTCGCCGGCCTCGCGCCGATGCCGCCGTTCGTCCTCCTCGGGCTCGTCGGCCCGGCGATCGCGCTGCACAACAGCGAGACGCTGCACCGCGAGCTCGGCGACCGGTTCTACGTCTCACCGAACCTGCAGAAGATGGTCGAGATGAAGAAGCCGGGCTACTACGTCTGGGACGACGGCACGCCGAAGCCGGACCCGGAGCTCCTCGCGGCGCAGGTCGCCCCGGAGAACCCGGTGGAGCTCACCGCCGAGGAGGTCCGCGAGCGGATCCTGTCGGTCATCGCCGAGGAGGTCCGCACGATGCTCGACGAGGGCGTCGCACAGGAGGCCAAGGACATCGACCTCGCCCTCATCACGGGTGCCGGCTTCCAGTTCTGGAACGGTGGCGTCACGCCGCTGCTGGACCGCGAGGGCGTCTCGGAGAAGGTCAACGGAGCCCGGTTCCACGCCCCCGGCGTGGCGAGCGTCCCGGCCTGATCGATCGCACCGCGCGCCGACGGCCGTCCCGGGATCCGGGGCGGCCGTCGGCGCGTCCGGGTTCGCCTGAACTCATATATGAGTTACCGTGCCGCAATGACCGATGACTACCTGATCAAGGTCGGCTCCCTCATCCGGGACGCCCGACGGCACAAGGGCATGTCGCAGTGCGACCTCGCCAAGGAGCTCGGCACGAGCCAGGGCGCCGTCACCCGGATCGAGTCGGGCAAGCAGAACCTCAGCCTCGAGATGCTCGCCCGGATCGGCGAGGCGCTCGACAGCGAGTTCGTCGCCCTCGGCCAGCCCGGCCCCGTGAACCTCCGGGTCGTCGGCGGCCAGAAGCTCTCGGGTGCGATCGACGTGAAGACGAGCAAGAACGCCGCGGTCGCCCTGCTGTGCGCGAGCCTGCTGAACAAGGGTCGCACGACGCTGCGCAACCTCGCCCGGATCGAGGAGGTCAACCGGATCCTCGAGGTCCTCGCCTCCATCGGCGTGAAGACTCGCTGGCTGCCGGGCACGAACGACCTCGAGATCTGCCCGCCCGAGCAGCTCGACCTCGACTCGATCGACGAGGAGGCCGCCCGACGGACGCGCACGGTCATCATGTTCCTCGGCCCGCTGCTGCACGAGGCCCGGGCCTTCCGCCTGCCGTACGCGGGCGGCTGCGACCTCGGCACCCGGACCGTCGAGCCGCACCTGGCGTCCCTGCGCCGCTTCGGGCTCGACGTCACGGCGACGCACGGCTGGTACGAGGCCGCCGTCACCCCGGGGGTCTCCCCCGACCGCGCCATCGTCCTCACCGAGCGCGGCGACACGGTCACCGAGAACATCCTCATGGCCGCCGCGCGGCACGAGGGCAAGACCGTCATCCGCAACGCCTCGAGCAACTACATGGTCCAGGACCTGTGCTTCTTCCTGCAGGAGCTCGGGGTCGAGATCGACGGGATCGGCACGACGACCCTGCGGGTGCGTGGCCGCGCGTCGATCGACGTGGACGTCGAGTACTCACCGAGCGAGGACCCGATCGAGGCGATGAGCCTCATCGCGGCCGCGGTCGTGACGGAGTCGGCGATCACCATCCGCCGGGCGCCGATCGAGTTCCTCGAGATCGAGCTGGCGACGCTCGAGACGATGGGGATGCGCTACGACCTCACCGACGAGTACGTCTCCGCGAACGGACGGACCCGTCTGGTCGACATCACGACCGTGCCCGGTCCGCTCAAGGCGCCCATCGACAAGATCCACCCGCTGCCCTTCCCCGGGCTCAACATCGACAACCTGCCCTTCTTCGCGCTCATCGCGGCGTGCGCCGAGGGCCAGACGATGGTCCACGACTGGGTGTACGAGAACCGCGCGATCTACCTCACCGAGCTGACGAAGGTCGGAGCGCGGGTCCAGCTGCTCGACCCCCATCGGGTCCTCATGAACGGCCCGACCCGCTGGCGCGCGGCAGAGGTCGTCTGCCCGCCCGCGCTGCGGCCCGGCGTCGTCATCCTGCTGGCGATGCTCGCCGCGCCCGGGACCTCGATCCTGCGGAACGTCTACGTCATCAACCGCGGGTACGAGGACCTGGCCAACCGGCTCAACGACCTCGGCGCCACGGTCGAGACCTTCAGGGACATCTGAGCCTCCGCCCGGACGCACGGCGGCCCGCGCCATCCGGCGCGGGCCGTCGAGCTCCTTCCCTTCCGGCTCAGCCGAGCCGGTCCCGCAGGCGCTCGGCAAGGCGGCTCGCGGTGAGACCGGCTGCCTCGAGCACCTGGCCCCGGGAGGCATGGTCGATGAACTCCTTCGGCAGGCCGAAGCGGTGCACCCGGGCGCGGACGTCGGCCTCGTCGAGGACGCGCTGGACCTCCGCGCCGACACCGCCGGCGACGTTGCCGTCCTCGAGGACGACGACGTGCGCGGCACCGCGGCCCTGCTCGACGAGCGCCTCCGGCACCGGCAGGACCCAGCGCGGGTCGACCACGCGCACGCGGTGGCCGTCGTCGGCGAGGTGCTCGGCAAGCGTCGTCGCGATCGTCGCCATCGCCCCGACCGAGACGACGAGGACCTCGCACGCCCCCTCGTCCGTCTCGAGGAGGACGTCGAGCCCGTCGGCGACCCGAACGGCCTCGATGGGTGCGGCGATCGAGCCCTTCGGGAAGCGGATGACGGTCGGCCCGTCGTCGACCCCCACGGCCTCGCGCAGCGCCACCTTGATCTGCTCCCCGTCGCGCGGGGCAGCGACCCGGGCACCGGGCACCATCGCCAGCAGGGCGAGATCCCACATGCCGTGGTGGCTCGGCCCGTCCGGGCCGGTGACCCCGGCGCGGTCGAGGACGAAGGTGACGGCCTCGCGGTGCAGCGCGCAGTCCATGAGGAGCTGGTCGAAGGCGCGGTTGAGGAAGGTCGCGTAGATCGCGACGACCGGGTGCAGACCCGCATGGGCGAGCCCGGCGGCCATCGTCGCGCCGTGCTGCTCGGCGATGCCGACGTCGAAGATCCGGTCGGGGAAGGCATCGGCGAACGGCTGGAGGCCGACCGGCATCATCATCGCCGCGGTGATCGCGACGACGTCCCGACGCTCGTGGCCGATGCGCAGGAGCTCGTCGCTGAACTCGTCGGTCCAGCTGCGGCCGGCGATCTCCAGGGGCAGGCCGGTCTCGGGGTTGATCTTCCCGACGGCGTGGAACTGGTCGGCGATGTCGTCGACCGCCTTGTCGTAGCCGCGCCCCTTCTGCGTGATGAAGTGGACGAGGACCGGCCCGCCGTACGCCTTCGCCCGGCGGAGGGCCTGCTCGAGCGCCTCCTCGTCGTGCCCGTCGACCGGACCGAGGTACTTGATGCCGAGGTCCTCGAACATGCCCTGCGGCGCCCAGAAGTCCTTGGCGCCCTTCTTCAGCGAGTGGAACGCCTGGTACGCCGTCCGGCCGACGAGGGGAGCCTTTGGCAACGCCTCCTTGCCGAAGGCGAGGACCTGCTCGTACTGCCGGCTCGTGCGGAGCATCGCCAGGTGGTCGGCCAGGCCCCCGATGGTCGGCGCGTAGGAGCGCTCGTTGTCGTTGACGACGATGACCAGGGGGAGGTCCTTGTCGGCGGCGATGTTGTTCAGCGCCTCCCACGCCATGCCCCCCGTGAGCGCGCCGTCTCCGATGACCGCGACCGTGTGGGCCCGCTCCCCGCGCAGCCGCCGGCCGGTCGCGATGCCCTCCGCCCAGGACAGCGACGTCGACGCGTGGGAGTTCTCGACGTGGTCGTGCTCGGACTCCGCCCGGCTGGGGTAGCCCGCGAGCCCGTCGCGCTGGCGGAGGGTGGAGAAGTCGGTGCGGCCGGTGAGGATCTTGTGCACGTAGCTCTGGTGGCCGGTGTCGAAGACGATCGCGTCGGCCGGCGAGTCGAACACCCGGTGCAGCGCGATCGTCAGCTCGACGACCCCGAGGTTCGGGCCGAGGTGCCCCCCGGTGCGGGAGACCTCCCGCACGAGGAAGTCCCGGATCTCCTGCGCGAGCTCCTCGATCTGCTGCCGCGACATCGCCTTGACGTCGGCGGGGCCGGTGATCGACTCGAGGTGGGTCACGAGGAGGGGTCCTTCCTGAGGGGCATCACCGCAGTGTAGGCGGGCGGTCCCGAACGTTGTCTGGACTGCCGCGACCCCCGGGACTGGCGTGTCCCGGGGGTCGCGACGAACGTCAGCGGATCACTTCACGAGCGACCGGAGGACGTACTGCAGGATGCCGCCGTTGCGGTAGTAGTCCGCCTCACCGGGCGTGTCGATGCGGACCACCGCGTCGAAGGTGACCTGCTCGCCACCCTCCTTCGTCGCCGTGACCGACACCGTGCGCGGCGTCGTGCCCTCGTTGAGGGCCGTCAGACCGGAGATGTCGAACGTCTCCGTGCCGTCGAGGCCGAGCGACTGCGCGCTCTGCCCCTCGGGGAACTGGAGCGGGACGACCCCCATGCCGATGAGGTTGCTGCGGTGGATCCGCTCGTAGGACTGCGCGATGACCGCGCGGACCCCGAGCAGGCTCGTGCCCTTGGCCGCCCAGTCCCGGGAGCTGCCGGACCCGTACTCCGCGCCTGCGAGGACGACGAGCGGGACACCGGCCTCCTGGTAGGCGACCGACGCGTCGTAGATCGTCGTCTGCTCGCCCCCGGCGAGGAAGTTGCGCGTGAAGCCGCCCTCGACCCCGTCGAGGAGGAGGTTCTTCAGGCGGATGTTCGCGAACGTCCCGCGGATCATCACCTCGTGGTTGCCGCGGCGCGACCCGTAGGAGTTGAAGTCCTTCCGGTCGATGCCGTGCTCGGCGAGGTACCGGCCCGCGGGGCTGTCGGCCTTGATCGCACCGGCCGGGCTGATGTGGTCGGTCGTCACCGAGTCGCCGAGCAGCGCCAGCACCCGGGCACCGCTGATGTCCTCGACCGGAGCGGCCTCCATACCCATCCCCTCGAAGTACGGGGGCTTGCGGACGTAGGTCGACTCGGCGTCCCAGGCGAAGGTCTGCCCCTCGGGCGTCGGGAGCGAGCGCCACCGGTCGTCACCGGCGAAGACGTCGGCGTAGTCCTCGACGAAGAGGTCCTTGGTGATGGCCTGGGCGATCGTCGCCTCGACGTCCTGCGCGGAGGGCCAGATGTCCTTGAGGAAGACGTCGTTGCCCGCCTGGTCCTGGCCGAGCGGCTGCGTGTCGAAGTCGAAGTCCATCGTGCCGGCGAGGGCGTAGGCGACGACGAGCGGCGGCGACGCGAGGTAGTTCATCTTCACGTCGGGGTTGATCCGGCCCTCGAAGTTGCGGTTGCCGGACAGGACCGCGACGACGGCGAGGTCGTTCTCGTTGACCGCGGCGGAGACCGCCTCCGGCAGCGGACCGGAGTTGCCGATGCAGGTCGCGCAGCCGTAGCCGACGAGGTTGTAGCCGAGCTGGTCGAGGTAGGGCCACAGGCCCGCCTTCTCGTAGTAGCCCGTGACGACCTTCGAGCCGGGCGCCATCGAGGTCTTCACCCACGGCTTGACCTGCAGGCCCTTCTCGACGGCGTTCTTCGCGAGCATGCCCGCCGCCATCATCACCGAGGGGTTGGAGGTGTTCGTGCACGAGGTGATCGACGCGATGGCGACGATGCCGTGGTCGATCTCCGTCTCCGTGCCGTCGATCGTCACCCGGACCTTTCGGGTCGGGCGGGTGTCGCCGTCGCCCTGCTCGGCGGGCTTCTGCCCGCCGTTGAGGCCGTCCTCGGCTCCCTGCGGCGAGGGGTCGCTGGCCGGGAAGGAGGTCGCCTGGCCCGGGGCGCCCTCGTCGTGGTTCACGTACGTCGGGAGCACCTTGCGGAAGGACTCCTTCGCCTCCGTCAGGACGATGCGGTCCTGGGGCCGCTTCGGGCCTGCGATGGACGGGACGACGGAGGAGAGGTCGAGCTCGATCTTCTCGGAGAAGCGCGGCTCGGCCGTCGGGTCCAGCCACATGCCCTGCTCCTTGGCGTACGCCTCGGTGAGAGCGACCTGCTCGTCGGAGCGGCCGGTGAGCCGGAGGTAGTCGAGCGTGACGTCGTCGATGGGGAAGATGGCGCACGTCGAGCCGAACTCAGGGCTCATGTTGCCGATCGTCGCCCGGTTGGCGAGCGGGAGCGCGGCGACGCCCTCCCCGTAGAACTCGACGAACTTCCCGACGACGCCGTGGCGGCGGAGCATGTCGGTGATCGTGAGGACGACGTCGGTCGCCGTGACACCCGGCTGCATCTCGCCGGAGAGCCTGAAGCCGACGACCCGCGGGATGAGCATCGAGACGGGCTGACCGAGCATCGCGGCCTCGGCCTCGATACCGCCGACGCCCCAGCCGAGGACGCCGAGGCCGTTCTCCATCGTCGTGTGCGAGTCGGTGCCGACGCAGGTGTCGGGGTAGGCGACGGTCTTGCCGTCGGCCTCGCGGGTCATCGTCACCCGCGCGAGGTGCTCGATGTTGACCTGGTGGACGATGCCCGTGCCCGGCGGGACGACCTTGAAGTCGTCGAAGGCGGTCTGGCCCCAGCGGAGGAACTGGTACCGCTCCCTGTTCCGGCCGTACTCGATCTCGACGTTCTTCTCGAAGGCGTCCTTCGTGCCGAAGACGTCGATCTGCACGGAGTGGTCGATGACGAGCTCGGCGGGGGCGAGCGGGTTGATCCGGCTCGGGTCGCCGCCGAGGTCGGCGACGGCCTCACGCATCGTCGCGAGGTCGACGACGCAGGGGACGCCGGTGAAGTCCTGCATGATGACGCGAGCCGGGGTGAACTGGATCTCGGTGCTCGGCTGCGCCGTCTCGTCCCACGAGCCGAGGGCGCGTATGTGGTCGGCGGTGACGTTCGCACCGTCCTCGGTCCGCAGCAGGTTCTCGAGGAGGACCTTGAGGCTGTACGGCAGGTTCTCGTGGCCCTCGACCGTGCTGATGCGGTGGATCTCGTACTCCTTGCCGCCCACCTCGAGGGTGCCGCGGGAGGTGAAGCTGTCCGGGTTCGTCACGACCGGTCCTCGCTCTCGTGTCGGAGATATCTTGACGTCAAGATATTTCTATCACACCGCGTCGGCGCGCCGGAAGGTCGCGACGCACTCGACGTGGTGGGTCATGGGGAAGGCGTCGAACGCCCGCAGCGCGCTCAGCTCGTAGCCGCGGGCGACGAACGCGGCCGCGTCCCGCGCGAGGGCCGCCGGGTCGCAGGCGACGTGGACGACGGTTCTGGGTCGCAGGTCGGCGATCGCCGCGACGACGGCAGCGCCCGCACCCTCTCTCGGTGGGTCGAGCACCACGACGTCCGCCGTCGGGGGGAGCAGGTCGTGGCGCGCCCGCGGCCCGCCGCGGGTGCGTCCTCGGCGCGGTCGCCGACGGCCGGGGTCCGTGCGGGCCAGTCCGAAGGCCTCGTCCACCCGGCTCGCCACGAGGGCCACCCACGGGTGCTCGGCCAGGGCGGCCCGCGCGTCGTCGACGGCAGGGCCGGCCGCCTCGACGCCGACGACCTGGCCGCCGTCTCCCGTCGCCTCGGCCAGCGGCAGGGTGAGCAGGCCCGCGCCGCAGTAGAGGTCGAGGACCCGGTCGCCCGGCTGCACGGCGGCCGCCTCGAGCACCGCGGACACGAGGGTCGCGGGCGCGCCGGGGTGGACCTGCCAGAACCCGCGGGCCCCGATGGTCCAGCGCCGCTCCCCCTCCGGGGTCGCCACCGCCTCCGTCACCCGCGGGACCTCGTGCAGGGGGCGGCCCCGCTCCCCCACCGGCACGAGGACGGGATCGCCGACCGACGGGGCGACCGCCGTGACCGCGAGCGCGCCCTCCCAGTCCTGCTCGAGCACCCCGGTCGCCAGGGCGGGACGGACGGTGATCGGGCAGTCGTCGACGGGGACGATCTCGTGGCTGCGGTGCGCCCGCAGGCCGGGTCGGCCACGATCGTCGACGGCGAAGGTCGTCCGGGTCCGCCACCGCAGGCCCGACTCGTCACCCGCCACCGGCTCGGCCTCCGGCGCGAGGAGCCCGGTGACGTCGAGCCCACCGATCCGCTCCATCGACGCAGCGACCGCGGCCGCCTTGAGGCGGCGCTGCGCGGCGAGCTCGACGTGCTGGAGGTCGCAGCCCCCGCACAGGCCGGGCCCCGACCACCCGCAGCGCCGCTCGACCCGCTCCGGCGCGGCGCGCAGCACCTCGACGGCGTCGGCCCGGACGAAGGAGCGGCCGGGGGTCGACTCCGTCACCCGGGCCCGCACCCGCTCCCCCGGCAGGGTGTGCCGCACGAAGAGGACCCGCCCGTCGTGCCGGGCGACGCAGTGCCCCCCGTGCGCGTACCGCTCGACCTCGACGTCGACCTCGACCCCCTCGAGGAGGTCATCGCCCGTGAGACCCTCGCCGACGGCCCGCTGCTGCTCGCTCATCCCTGTCCCATCCGCACCGAGCCCACGGTCGGCGGGGCGTCGTCGAAGAGCTCCTCCTGCCCCTCGGCCGAGCGCAGCTGCCAGGGCACGGCGGAGATCATCACGCCGGGCTCGAAGAGGAGCCTGGTCTTCAGCCGCAGCGCGCTCTGGTTGTGCAGCAGCTGCTCGTACCAGCGTCCGAGCACGTACTGCGGGACGAAGACGACGACGAGGTCGCGCGGGCTGTCCCGTCGGATCTGCTTGACGTACGTGACGACAGGGTTGGTGATCTCCCGGTACGGGCTGTCGAGCACGGTGAGGGGTACGGGGATGTCGCGCCGGTCCCACTCCTCCTGCAGGGCCCGGGTCTCGGCGGTGTCGACGCTCACCGTCAGAGCCTCCAGGGTCGTCGGGCGGGTCGCACGGGCGTAGGCGAGCGCGCGGATCGCGGGCTTGTGGATCTTGCTCACGAGGACGACGGCGTGCACCCGCGAGGGGAGGATGTACCCCCGGACGTCGTCCTCCCGTACCGCGATCTCGTCGGCCACCCGCGCGTAGTGCCGCCGGATGCCGATCATCAGCACGAACAGCACGGCCATCGCAGCCACGGCGAAGCCCGCGCCGTGGACGAACTTCGTCAGCAGGACGACGACGAGGACGGTGCCCGACATGATCGCGCCGACGAGGTTGATGACGCGGCTGCGGTGGATCCGCCCGACCTCGGCGGGGTCCGGCGACCCGGCGAGCACCCGGTTCCAGTGCCGGATCATGCCGATCTGGCTCAGGGTGAAGCTGACGAACACCCCGACGATGTACAGCTGGATGAGCCGGGTGACCTCCGCGTCGTAGATGACGACGAGCGCGATCGCGGCCCCGGCGAGGAAGAGGATCCCGTTGCTGAAGGCGAGGCGATCCCCCCTGGTGTGCAGCTGGCGCGGCAGGTACCCGTCCCGGGCGAGGATCGAGGCGAGGACCGGGAAGCCGTTGAAGGCCGTGTTCGCCGCGAGGACGAGGATGATGCCGGTGACGACGGACACGAGCACGACCCCCGGCTGGAAGCCGGAGAAGACCGACTGGCTCACCTGACCCATGACGGTCTCCTGGACGTAGCCGTCGCCGACCGGCACCCCGTCGCGGGTCAGCTGGGTGGCCGGGTCCTCGGCGAACCGGACCCCCGTCCACCTGGCCAGCAGGATCATCGACAGGAGCATCGCGATCGCGATCCCGCCCATGAGCAGGAGCGTGGTCGCGGCGTTGCGGCTCTTCGGCTCGCGGAAGGCGGGCACTCCGTTGCTGATCGCCTCGACGCCGGTGAGCGCCGCGCACCCCGAGGAGAACGCCCGCAGCAGGAGGAAGGCCATGGCCAGCCCGCCGAGCGCCTCGTACCCGGGCTCCGGGCGGAGCTCGAAGGCCGCGCTCTCGGCCATCGGCAGCGTCCCCGACGCCCGGCGCACGAGCCCCGTCACCGCCATCGCCGCGACGGTGAGCATGAAGAGGTACGTCGGCACGGCGAACGCCATCCCCGACTCCCGCACGCCGCGCAGGTTCATCGCAGCGAGCAGCACGATGAGGAGCACCGCGACCTCCGCCTCGTGGCCCCGGACGAAGGACATCGCCGTGCTCGCGTTCTGGACCCCGGAGCTGATCGACACGGCGACCGTCAGCACGTAGTCGACGAGGAGGGCGCTGGCGACGGTCAGGCCCGCCCGCGGCCCGAGGTTCGCGTTGGCCACCTCGTAGTCGCCACCACCCGAGGGATAGGCGTGGACGTTCTGCCGGTAAGAGGCGACGACGACGACCATGACGAGGACGACGAGCAGGGCGATCTTCCACGAGGCCGTGAGCGCGAGCGCGCCGCCGGCGAGACCGAGGGTCAGGAAGATCTCGTCCGGCGCGTAGGCCACCGACGAGAGTGCGTCGCTGGCGAAGATCGGCAGGGCGAGCTTCTTCGGCAGCAGGGTCTCGCCGAGCCGGTCGCTGCGCATCTTCCGACCGAGGACGAGGCGCTTGAGGACGCGTCCGGGAGCCACGATCGCCCACTCTACGACCGGGGCCGGTCCACCGGGCTGGCGTGTACCGTCGAGCCGTGCACTTCGTCATCATGGGCTGCGGACGCGTCGGCGCCTCGCTGGCTCGGGCGCTCGACCGGCGCGGCCACGAGGTCGCGGTCGTCGACCAGGACGAGCTCGCCTTCCGGCGTCTCGGCCCCCAGTTCGGTGGCCGTCGCGTCACCGGTGTCGGGTTCGACCGAGACACGCTCGTCGCCGCCGGGATCGAGCGCGCGGACGCCCTCGCCGCCGTGTCCTCGGGCGACAACTCGAACATCCTCACGGCACGGGTCGCCCGGGAGACCTTCGGCGTCGAGACCGTCGTCGCGCGCATCTACGACCCCGCCCGCGCCGAGATCTACCAGCGGCTGGGCATCCCCACCGTCGCCACGGTGAAGTGGACCTCGGACCAGATGCTGCGGCGGCTGCTGCCCGAGGGCGCGCTGCCGGCCTTCACTGAGTCCTCCGGCAAGGTCGTCATCGCCGAGGTCCCGGTCTCCCCCGACTGGATCGGCCGCCGCCTCACCGACCTCGAGACGGCCAGCGGCGCACGCGTCGCCTTCGTCACGCGGCTCGGCGAGGGATTCGTCCCGCACGCCGACACGGTCCACCAGGAGGGCGACCTCGTGCACCTGGCCATCGAGCGGGCGCGGCTGCGCGAGGTCGAGGCGATCCTCGCCGCGCCGCCCGTCGCACACCACTGAGAAGAGGCACGATGCGAGTCGTCATCGCCGGCGCGGGCAGCGTCGGCCGGTCCATCGCCCGGGAGCTGCTCGCCCACGGGCACGTCGTCCTCCTCGTCGACAAGGACGCCAACGAGTCCCGGGTGGCGAAGGTCCCCGAGGCCCACTGGCTCTCCGGCGACGCCTGCGAGATCTCGACCCTGCAGGAGGCGGGACTCGTCGACTGCGACGTCGTCGTCGCGGCGACCGGTGACGACAAGGCGAACCTCGTCGTGTCGCTCCTGGCCAAGACGGAGTTCGGCGTGCCTCGGACCGTCGGACGGGTGAACAACCCCAAGAACGAGTGGATGTTCGACGACTCGTGGGGCGTCGACGTGGCGGTGTCCACCCCCCGCCTCATGACGGCGCTCGTCGAGGAGGCCGTCACCGTCGGGCAGCTGGTCCACATCTTCGAGTTCCAGCAGGGCCGTGCCTCGATGGTCGAGCTGACCCTGCCGACCGGGAACCCGGTCGTCGGAGCCCGGGTCGGGGACGTGGACTTCCCGGCGGACACCGTGCTCGTGGGCATCATCCGCGACGGCCGCCCGATCGCACCGACCCGCGACGACAGCCTCGAGGCAGGCGACGAGCTGCTCTTCCTCACGGTGCCGAACGAGCTCGGCGAGCTCGAACGACTGCTCAGCGTCCGGGCTGCGTCGCCCGGTCGGGGATGATCTCGTAGGCGGGGTTGAACATCGTCACCCCGCGGCGGTGCTCGGTGATCCGCCCCCGGGCCCGGAGATAGACCCCCGGCTCGACACCGCGGATCGTCCGGCGCCCGAGCCACACCAGGCGCAGGGCCGAGGACCCGTCGTACAGCTCGACCACGTAGGCGGGGACATCGGCCCGCGGCGCGAGGTTCGTCGAGCGGACCGTCCCGCACACCGTCACCTCGTCGCCGCCGCACACGGCCGCGAGCGGGGTGCCCCCGAAGCGGTCCCGGTCGGTGGCGAGCTCGTCGGCCTCGAGACGGTCGGTGGGGCTCGTCAGGCTGGCGACCCAGCGGCCGAGGCGACCCATCAGCGGGTCTCGGTCAGCTCGGGGCCGCGCTCGAAGGGGCGGAGATCGTCCTCGCCCTCCTTCTCGGCCTCCCGCTCGGACTCGTCGACCTCGCCGACTCCCGACGGGAGCTCGGGCATCGTCAGGGGAAGCATCTCGCGCGGGGCCATGGGACCGCTGCCGCGGTGGACGACGACGTCACGAAAGACCCCGACGAGCGCGGCGGCCGCGTCCACGTCGATGGCGGCAGGGCCGGAGAGGACCCCGCGCAGGAACCAGCGCGGTCCGTCGAACCCGAGGAACCGGGCGGGCGCGAAGACGGTGCGCCCGTCGGGACCGGCCTGCGGCATCCGGCACCGCAGCTCGGCGCCGAGCGGACCGTCGACCTCGTCGGCGGTCCCCCCGGCGGCGACGATCGCATCGGCGATCTCGCGGCGGACCCCGTCCCAGATCCCGCTGGTGCGCGGCGCGGCGAACGCCTGGAGCTGCAGCGCGGACTCGTCCATGACGGCTTGGACGGAGGAGACCTCGTCGGTCTCGCGGTCGACCTCCAGGCGCAGCTCCATCCCCGGCAGCCCCGGCAGCCACAGCGCGCCGAGGTCGATGCGATCGCCCCGCTCGGTGACCTGGGCGGCGTCGAACGGCCCGGCGCCGGGCTCGACCGGGGTCGACTCCTCGACCGCCTCGGCGGGAGCCGTCTTCTTCGTGCGTCGCCCGAACATGGTCATCGTCCTGTCGTCGGCGGGGAGGGTCGGTCGAATCCCCCGGTGGACCCGTGACCAGTCTCGCCCCGTTCCGTTTCCGAGAGCGAATCGGTCTCCTCGAAGAGGGCCTCCCCGACCTCCTGCAGCACGAGCTGGGCGATGCGGTCACCCGTGCGGACGGTGAAGGCCTCGGCAGGGTCGAGGTTGATCAGGTTGACGAGGATCTCGCCCCGGTAGCCGGAGTCGACCGTGCCCGGCGCGTTGACGACGGTGACACCGTGCCGCGCGGCGAGACCCGACCGCGGGTGGACGAGTCCCACCCAGCCGTCCGGGACCGCGAGCGCGATGCCCGTCCGCACGAGGACCCGATGCCCGGGCTCGATCGTCGCGTCCTCGACCGAGGTGAGGTCCGCCCCGGCATCCCCGGGCCGCGCGTAGCGCGGAGCGACGGCGGCCGGGTGCAGGCGCCGCCACGGGACGGTCGGGCGCGCGGTCACGGGATCAGGCGGCGCACTCACGGCAGATCGGCTGGCCGCCGTTCTCGTCGGCGATCTGGCTCACGTGATGGACGAGGAAGCAGCTGCTGCACGTGAACTCGTCGGACTGGCGCGGGACGACCTGGACGGCGAGCTCCTGGTCGGAGAGGTCGGCACCCGGCAGCTCGAAGCCCTCGGCCTGCTCGGTCTCGTCGACGTCGACGGAGGAGGCGCTCTTGTCGACCCGGCGCGCCTTCAGCTCCTCGAGGGAGTCCTCGGACATCTCGTCGTCGGTCTTGCGCGGCGCGTCGTAGTCGGTCGCCATCTCATCCCTTCCGTGGCGGAGGTCTCCGCTCCAGCCGGCCATCGGACGATGTCCGTGCGCGCGGATTGTGCCCCATGCGACGTGGTCGTGCCACACCGGGGTCGGCGCAGCGCGGTTACCCGCCGGTACGGCTACGGTGCGGCCCATGGAGAGTCTCGGCTCGATCCCCCACGCCATCGGCGACCTCGAGGTCCTCGGGGCCCTGCCGGAGAACGCCCCGGGCCGCCCGGTGCTCGTCGTGCCCGCCATGGGCGTCCCCTCCGGGTACTACGCGCCCTTCGTCGACGCCCTCGCCGCGGCGGGGTTGACCACCGGGGTGGTCACCCTCCCCCAGGTGCCCCGCGGCCATCGCGGCCGGTACCCCGCGGGCGACGGGTACGCGGCGCTCGAGGAGCACGTCGTCGCGCCGGCGATCGACGTCGTGGGCACCCTCGGCGACGGCCGCGACCCGGTGCTCGTCGGCCACAGCCTCGGCGGGCACCTGTCCGCGGCGCTCCTGTCGCGTCACCCCGGGGCGGCGGCCGGACTCGTCCTCGTCGCCTCCGGCTCGCCGCACTGGCGGTCGTACGGGCGTCGAGCCGCGCCGATCCTCGTCCAGACCCAGCTCGCCGCAGCCATCAGCCAGGTCCTCGGGTACTGGCCCGGCGATCGCCTCGGGTTCGGGGGTCGGCAGACGCGGGCGACGATTGCGGACTGGGCGCGCATGGCACGGCGCGGCGGTCTCGTCGCCGGGCTCGACCGTGCGCCGGGCCTCGCCCCGCTCGACCTGCCCGTCCTCGCGGTCGACGTCGAGGGCGACCGCTACACCCCACCGCCCAGCGTCGACGCCCTGCTGCGACTCATGCCCGGAGCCCGCGTCACCCGGCACCATCACGGCGAGGCGAGCGCACCGGGGCACACCCGCTGGGCGCGAGACCCCGAGGACCTGCCGCGCCGCATCGGGACCTGGATCCGCGCCGAGGTGGACGAGCGCGGCGGCGAGCGGGCGGGGGACGACGCCGCGCACCCGGACCTCGCGCTCGGGCGCTGAGTCAGGACGGCAGGACCGGCGCCTCGTCCGGAGCCACCGTGGCGGCCGCCTCGGCGACCGCGGCGACGAGGGCGGGGTGGACCCCCGGGGCGGCGGCCAGGGTCATCGCGTTGCCGGGGGCGCCGCCCTGCGCGTCGTCGACGGCTCCCCCCGCCTCGGTGACGACGAGCCAGGCCGCGGCCATGTCCCACGGGTGCAGACCACGCTCCCAGTACGCATCGAGGCGCCCGGAGGCCACGTGGCACAGGTCGAGCGCGGCGCTGCCGAAGCGACGGATGTCGCGCACCTGCGGCAGGACGTGCGCGAGGACGGCCGCCTGCCACGCGCGACGGCGGGCGTCGTACCCGAATCCGGTCCCGACGAGGCTGGTCGACAGGTCGGTGGCGCCGCTCACCGAGATCGGGCGGCCGGGGCCGTCGGTCGGGTCGCCGGGACCCCACCGCCGGGCGCCACGGCCGAGAGCGGCCGCGAAGCGCTCGGGACCCAGCGGGTCGATGACGGCGCCCGCGACGGGCCGCCACGCCCCGCGGACGGTCGGGTCCCCGACGACCGCCGCCACGGAGACCGACCACGCGGGGATGCCGTAGAGGTAGTTCACCGTGCCGTCGATGGGGTCGACGACCCACGTGACGCCGGTCGTCCCGGTGTGGCCGCCCTCCTCCTCGCCGTGGAAGCCGTCGTCGGGCCGCAGGCGGGCCAGCTCGGCACGCAGGTGGTCCTGGGAGCGCTGGTCCATCGCGGTGACGACGTCGACGGCGCTCGTCTTCGTCGACGCGACGACGCGGTCCGCGGCGCTCGCGCCGGCCACGAGGTCGGCGGCGCCGGTCGCGACCTCGAGGGCGATCCCGGCGAGCGCGCTGACGTCGATGCCGGCCGGTACGGGCGGGGCCTCGGGACCACCGCTCACCGGTCGGCCCCGCAGAGCGCCGGACGGTCCGCGCGGAGGTTCGGGCAGCACCCGGGGGCGCACACGTCGGGCCGGACGTCGGCCCCGGCGGGCCACACGAGCGGCCCCGCGTCCTCGCCGCGCGCGTGCGCGGCGCGCTCGAGGAGGAGGTCGACGAGCCCCTCGTGGAAGGCCGGGTGGGTGCCGACGGTCGGGACTCGGATCATCTCGACCCCGGCGTCCTGCGCGACCGCGGCCGCCTCGGTGTCGAGGTCGTAGACGACCTCCATGTGGTCGGAGACGAAACCGATGGGGTGGACGATCACGCAGCGCGTCCCGGCCGCCGCGAGCTGCGCGATGCGGTCGCCGACGTCCGGCTCGAGCCAGGGCTGGCTCGGTGGCCCGGACCGCGAGCAGAACGACAGCTCCCCCTCCACCTCGACCCCGAGCTCGGCGGAGATCCGCTCGTGGATCCCTGCGGCGACCTGCCGCTGCTGCGTCGTGTACAGGTGCCCGGGCCCGTCACCGGGCCCGGAGGTCTCGTCCATCGACAGCGGGATCGAGTGGGTGACGTGCAGGACGTGGACGTCCTGCGCGGGGTAGCGGGTGAGCGCGTCCCGGACCGCGGCGAGCACGAGCTGCGCCGCGGGCTCGCCGAAGGCCGGCGTGGGTCCGTACGGGCGCACCTTGTCGACCTCGATCCCGAGCTCCGCGGGGAAGGCGTCGGCGAGGTTCTCGCGGTACTGGCGGCACGAGGACCAGCTCGACCACACGCTCGTGAGGAGCGCGAGGACCCGGCGGGCCCCGCCGTCGGCCAGCTCGGCGGCGGCGTCAGCGAGGAAGGGCGAAGAGTTGCGGTTGCCCCAGGCGATCGGGACGTCGATCCCGCGGGCGTCGAGCCGCGCCCGGAGGTCGGCGATGAGGGCCCGGTTCGCGTCGTTGATGGGGCTGCGGCCGCCGAAGAGCGCGTAGTGCCGCCCGACCTCGACGAGTCGCTCGTCCGGGATCCCGCGCCCGGCGGTCACCCGCCGGAGGAACGGGAGCACCTCGTCGGGGCCCTCCGGCCCGCCGAAGGAGACGAGGAGGATCGCGTCGTAGGGCGCGAGGGCGTCGGGGCGTGCTTCCACGGCATCCACGCTACCGGCGGGCGCCCGACCGGCGTGGTGCCGCTGGTCGAAGCCGGTGCGGTGGCATCGTCGATGCCGAAGCCCGGCGCCCGGACGCCGCGGCCCGACCGACGAAGGGACCTCGCGATGCACGACCTGCGCCTCATCGGCGTGCACGAGGACGGCGAGCACCTGCTCCTCGCCGATCGTGACGGCGGCCGGTACCGCGTCCGGATCGACGACGCCCTGCGGGCCGCCACCCGGCGTGACCGCCCGCGGCTGGGCCAGCTGCAGATCGAGATCGACAACGGCGTCCGGCCGCGGGACATCCAGGCGATGATCCGGGCCGGCGCGAGCGCCCGAGAGGTCGCGGAGCGCACCGGGTGGAGCATCGAGCGGGTCGCGCGCTTCGAGGGTCCCGTCCTGGCGGAGCGCGAGCACGTGGCGAACCTCGCCCGTGACGTCGTCCTGCGGGTGCGCGGCGGGGACGGCCGGGGCGAGGAGACGCTCGGCGGGCGGGTCGGGGAGCGGCTCGCGGCGCGGGGCGTCGCGGCGGACGGCGCGACGTGGGACGCGTACCGCGGCGAGGACGGCACCTGGAACGTCACCGTCGAGTTCGCCGCCGGAAGCCGGACCCGCGCAGCGCGCTGGCACGTCGACCCCGAGACCCGCACGGCGCTGCCCGTCGACGACGAGGCACGGTGGCTCACCGAGGACGACACCCCCGCCGGCCCGATCCCCGTGCCCCACCGGCTCGCCGGTCCGGACGAGGTGTTCGACGCCGAGGCCGAGCGCACCGACCGCCTGAAGCGTCACCCGGCGAGCCACGACTCGGAGAACGACCTCGCGAGCTCGGTGCGCAACCACTCCGGCGCCCGACGGCGGGCGCGCCGCTCGCGTGGGCAGGGTCCGGCGCGGCTCGTGTCCGTCGTCGACCCGCCCGCGGACGCCCTCCCCCTCGAACCGCTCGCGACCGAGCCGGCCGGTCCTCCTCCCGCTGCGCGCGGCACCCACCCGCACGACGAGGGCGGGGCCGCGCCCACCGAGACGGGGCCGACTCCGTCGACGCCCACCCCGCACGAGGGCGCGGTCGACGGTCCGAGCGACGACGACGCCGTCACCGAGGACGACCGTCGGGTGACCGAGGGCGCGCCGGACGACGGCCCGCAGGAGACGCCGGACGACCGGGGGGACGCCGCCGAGGAACCCGCCGAGGACGCGGCCGACCCGGTGGAGGAGCTCGACGACGCCCCCGACGCCCCCGCCGAGGACGAGGACGGGAACGAGAACGGGTCGCGCGGGCGGAAGGACGCCCCCGCCGCGGCGGAGACGGGCCGCAAGCGTCGTCCGTCCGTCCCCAGCTGGGACGACGTCATGTTCGGAGCAGGCCGCCCCCGCCGCTGACGAGCCCCTCCGGGCCACGGGGAGGACGCCGGGTCCGTCACGCGGGCGGCCGCCGGCGAGAGGACGTCAGCAGCGCGGCGGGACCGGGCAGGCGACGAGGTCGAACGGCAGCGTCTCCGCCGACGGCGCGGCCGCCCGGGCCGCGCCCGAGGTCATCCGGCGCATGAAGTGGCGGCGGCAGAGGACCTCGTACTCGACGGTCGAGCTCGACCCGCCCGGCCCGTCGGCCTCCGAGGCGGTGTCGCCGACGACGACCTGCTCCCCCTCGAGGGTCATCACCCCGTCGACGACGCGGGCGTTGTGCGTCCCGCGGCGACCGCACCAGCACAGGGCCTCCACCTGCAGCACCTGCACCCGGTCGGCGAGCTCGATGAGCCGCTGCGACCCCGGGAACAGCCGGGCGCGGAAGTCGGCCGTGATCCCGAAGGCGAACACGTCGATGTCGAGGTCGTCGACGATCTGCGCGAGCTGCTCGACCTGGGCGGGCGTGTAGAACTGCACCTCGTCGCACAGGAGGTAGTCGATGCGGTCGCCGGCCGTCAGCTGATCGACGACCGTGTCCCACAGGTCGAGGTCCTCCGGGACCTCGTTCGCGGCCGTCGACAGGCCCAGGCGCGAGGACAGCACGTGGTCACCGGCCCGGTCGAGCCGCGTGAAGATGAGGCCGCGACGTCCGCGTGCGCGGTGGTTGTGATCGATCTGCAGGGCGAGGGTCGACTTCCCGCAGTCCATGGTCCCGGACCAGAAGACGAGCTCAGCCATGGCCGCACGCTCCCCCGGTCACGCCGTCACCGTCAACCACGGCACGGCGACCTCGTCGTCGGTGAGGGACCCGTGGACCCCGCGCAGCGCGACGAGCTGCGGCCGCTGGCGCCGGGAGTCGACGACCGACAGCCCGGGGCCCATCGCGACGACGACGTCACCGATCCGCGCGGCCACCTCCGGCCGGACATCACCGAACCACCGCTCCGCGACGGCCTCGGCCCGCGTGCGGACCGCGGCACCCGCGCCGAACCTGCCCCGCCAGGCCGCGACGACGTCGTCGAGCGCCCCGGGGCGGACGTGGAGCTGGAGCGACCTCGGCTCACCCGCGACGAGGCGGACGCCGGCCTCGAGGTCGGGCGCGTCGGCGAGCTCGAGGCGACCGGAGTCGGGGACGTCGACCATCCCGTGGTCGGCGGTGACGTGCAGGCTCGTGCCCGGCGGGAGGCACCGGGCCAGGCGAGCGAGCTCGCCGTCGACCGCCGTCAGCTCGTCGCCCCACTGCCAGGACCCGCACCCGTGCACGTGGCCGACCTTGTCGAGGTCGCCCCAGTAGAGGTAGACGAGCGAGCGCGGCTGCTCCCGGACCGTCCGCACGGCGGCGTCGACCCGGTCGGCGAGCGAGCCCGCGGCGACGAACCGCCCACCGCGCAGGGCCGCCTCCGTCAGGCCGGAGCCGTCGAAGAACCCCGGGCCGATCCGCGTCACCGCCACCCCGTCCGCCACGGCCCGCTCGAAGACCGTCGGGTGCGGCTGCCAGCGGCGCGGCGCGGGCCCGTGCTCCCACGAGAGCTCGTTGAAGACGCGGTCGGTGGCCGGGTCGAGCACCTCGTACCCGACGAGCCCGTGGGCACCCGGCGCCAGTCCGGTGCCGAAGGAGCCCATGGACGTCGCGGTCGTCGTCGGGAACCCGCAGTCGACGACCGACCCCGCCGGCAGGAGGGACCGCAGGAAGGGCGCGTGCCCCCCGCGCCGCTCGAGCAGGCGCGCCCCGAGCCCGTCGACGAGGACGACGACGGCGGAGCGAACCCGTGGCCCCTCGCCGTCCCCGAGCAGGTCGGCGAGGACCCGGGGCAGCACCGCGGGCAGGGACGCCTGGCCGTACCGCGGGACGACGGGGACGAAACCGGTCACGCGCCGACGACGGTCGAGAGGGTCCGGGCGAACTCCATCGCGTCGGCGAGCGCGTCGGGGCCGTCGGCCTCCGCACTGATCCGCAGCGCGATGTCGTCGGCGGACACGGTCCCCTCGTAGCCGTGGTCGGCCTCGCAGCCCGGGTCGCCGCACGTCGCGGGCATGACGTCGACCCGGTTGACCGCACCCCACCCGATCGTCAACGTCACCTCCCGACCGAGCTGGCCGGGGACGTAGCTGGCCGGGTCCGGGACGACGTGCGTGAGCATGACCGCCCGCAGCGCCGAGCGGGGCACCGACTCCGTCGTCGCGGTCGCGACCTCCGACGTCGGCCCGGCCCCCTCGGCGTGGTCGTCCGCGTGCGCGACGACCAGGCGGGTCCCGGTGAGGACGAGGACGGTGACGTGCCGGCGCACGTCACCCCGGTCGAAGGTCGTCTCGAGGTGGACCAGGTGCCCCTCGACCCGGTCCCGCCCGAGAGCGGCGCGCACGACGTCGGCGACGAGCTCGGGGTAGTAGCCCGCGCGTTCGATGGCCGCGACGAGACCCTCGGGAAGCGGGACGGCGGACAGGTCGCTCACGGGCTCGGGACGCACCGGTCCATCGTGCCACTCAGGTGAGCGTGCGGCGGCCGGGGTCGGTGCGGCGCTCGACGGCGGCGAGCACGGCGGTGGCGCCGAGCACCTCGCAGCCGCGGGCGTGGGCGACCAGCGGGTTGAGCGTCACCGACGCGAGCTCGGGCAGGTCGTCGGACATCTGCGAGACGCGGGCCACGACGTCGGCGACCGCCTCGAGGTCGACCGGTTCCGTCCCCCGGTGCCCCTGGAGCAACGGCGCCGCCTTGATCGAGGTGATGAGCTCGCGGACGTCGACGTCGGTCATCGGCGGGATGCGGTAGGCGATGTCGCCCAGCAGCTCCGTCGCGGGCCCGGCGAGGCCGAAGCTGACGACGGGCCCGAACAGCGGGTCCTCGTCGCCGGTGAGGACGCAGGCCACCCCGGCCGGCGCCATCCGCTGGACGACGAAGTGGTTCGCGTCGATCGGGGCGAGCCGCGCGTCGAGGGTCGTGAAGGCCCGGCGCACGTCCTCGGGGGTGTCGAGGTCGACCCGGATGCCCTCGAGGACGGAGTGCCCGCGCACGAGCGGCGAGAGCGACTTGACGACGACCGGGTAGCCGAGCTCGTCGGCGACGGCGACCGCCTCGTCGGCGCTTCCGGCCTCCCGCACGGGCCACAGCGAGATCCCGTACGCAGCCAGCAGCTCGCCCGTCTCGTCGACCGTGAGGACGCGGCCCTCCGGGTCGTCCCCGAGCACCCGCTCGACGACCGCCCGCGCCGCGGCTCGGTCGACGTCGTGGACGACCACCGGTGTGCCCTTGTCCTTCTCCCGCCACAGCCCGTAGCCGACCGCCGCCGAGAGCGCCCGGACCGCGTCCTCGGTCATGGGATAGAGCGGGATCGCCTCCCGGGGGCTGGCGGAGTCCTCGGCCGGACGCTCGGTGAGCAGGTCGGTGGACCGCATCCCCGGGACGGCACCGGTCTCGCTCGCGTCGCGCCCCGGGTCGACGCCGCGCAGCCCGAGGAGGGTCGCGACGAACGTCTTGTCGGTCGTGGCCGCCGTCTGGCGGACCGCGTCGAGGACCTCCTCATCGAGGGCCCCGATCGGCGGGATGAAGCACGCGACGATGCAGTCGACCGACTCGTCCGCGACCGCTGCGGCCAGCGCGTCACGGAAGGCCGCCGCGGATGCCACGGTCGACAGCGAGACCGGACCGTGCACCACCTGCAGCCCCCAGCTGACGCAGGCGTCGGCCGTGAGGGCGCCGAGCTGGGAGGAGTTGCCGACGACCGCGACCCTCGGCCCCCGCGGCAGCGGCTGGTGCACGACGAGCTGGGCGACGTCGAGCATCTGGTGGACGTTCTCGACGCGGATGACGCCGGCCTGCCGGAGCATCGAGGCGAACGCCGCCGGGCGCGCCTTCGTCGGACGGACCCGGTGCCCGGGCGGGGCGCCGAAGCTCGACACGCCCGACCGCACGACGATGACGGGCTTCGTCACCGCGAGGTTGCGCGCGATGCGGGAGAACTTGCGCGGGTTGCCCATCGACTCCAGGTAGAGACCGACCGCGCTCGTCGCGTCGTCGTCGATCCAGTACTGCATGACGTCGTTGCCGGACACGTCGACACGGTTGCCCGCCGAGGCGAACACCGAGATGCCCAGGTTGCGTGACGCCGCGGAGGCCAGCACCGCGACGCCGAGCGCACCGCTCTGGGAGAAGAGACCGAAGTGACCGGCCGGGGGCAGCTGGGGCGCGAGCGTCGCGTTGAGGCGCACGCCCGGGTCGGTGTTCGCGACCCCGAAGGAGTTCGGACCGACGACCCGCATCCCGTGCTCCCGGGCGGTCCGCAGGAGCCGGTCCTGCAGTCGCCGCCCCTCCTCCCCCGCCTCCGCGAACCCGGAGGAGATGACGAGCAGCGAGCGCACGCCGGTCCGCGCCGCCTCCTCGACGACGTCGAGCACGGCGGGTGCGGGGACCGCGACGACGGCGAGGTCGACCGGCTCGTCGATGTCGGACAGCCGGGCGACCGCCTCGATCCCGGCGATCGTCCCCCCGCTGGGGTTGACGGCGTGCACCGTGCCGGTGAAGCCGGAGTCGACGATGTGCGCCAGGAGGGAGTACCCGATGGTGCCGGGGGCGCGGCTGGCGCCGACGACCGCGACGGACGCCGGGTGCAGCAGCGACTGGATGCTCGCCACCTCTGCCCGGTGCTCCCGCGCCAGCCGCACCGACTGGCTCTGCTCCGTCGGTTCGATGTCGAAGTGGACCATGACGACGCCGTCCTCGAAGCGCCGCGACACCTCGTACCCGGCGTCGGAGAACACCCCGAGCATCTTCCGGTTCTGCGGGAGAACCTCGGCCTCGAACCGGGTGATCCCGTGCTCCTGGGCGATCGCGGCGAGGTGCTCGAGCATGACCGACCCGATGCCCTTGCCGTGGTGGTGGTCGCTGACGTTGAACGCGACCTCGGCGCTGCTCGGGCTGACCCGGTCGTACCGTCCGATGCCGACGATCTCGTCGTGCACGAGGGCGACGAGGGCCATCCGGTCGACGTAGTCGACGTGGGTGAAGCGGTGGATGTCCTTGGCGCTCAGCTCACGGAGGGGGGCGAAGAAGCGGAGGTAGATCGACTCCTCCGACTGCTGGGCGTGGAAGGCGCGGATGAGGTCGCCGTCCGACGGCACGATCGGGCGCACGCGCGAGACGGAGCCGTCCCGCAGGACGACGTCCGCCTCGGCACCCGCCGGGTAGCCCGGGGGCAGCTCTGGGTCGGCCATGCCCCTCAGGATGGCAGACGCGTGGCGGGCCCACGGGGCACGCGTCCCTCCCCGCCCGACCCGGACGGCCGACCGGCGCGCCGCCGGTCCGCCGAGCGCGGGCTGGGCGAGGATGGGCCGGTCCCCGTCCCCGC
This sequence comes from Janibacter massiliensis, assembly GCF_900289115.1. Classification (GTDB taxonomy): domain Bacteria; phylum Actinomycetota; class Actinomycetes; order Actinomycetales; family Dermatophilaceae; genus Janibacter_A; species Janibacter_A massiliensis. The sequence continues at coordinate 2,023,234 of NZ_LT985196.1, forward strand.
CGCAGGAGCCGCCCCACCGATGGCCCGACGCCCGAGCGCACCGCCCGCCCCGCAGATCGACGAGACGATCGTCGACATCGACGTCACGGACGAGATGCGGAACGCGTTCCTCGAGTACTCCGTCTCGGTCATCCACTCACGAGCCCTCCCCGACGCGCGGGACGGTCTCAAGCCCGTGCACCGGCGGATCCTCTGGTCCATGTCGGAGATGGGCCTGCGCCCCGACCGGGGGCACGTGAAGTCCTCGCGCGTCGTCGGCGACGTCATGGGCAAGTACCACCCGCACGGCGACACGGCGATCTACGAGGCACTCGTCCGCATGGCCCAGCCGTTCGCGATGCGGCTGCCGCTCGTCGACGGGCACGGCAACTTCGGCTCGCTCGACGACGGCCCCGCGGCCTCCCGGTACACCGAGGCGCGGATGGCCCCCGCCGCGCTCCACATGATCACCGGCCTGTCGGAGGACACGGTCGACTTCGTCCCCAACTACGACGAGCAGCTGACCCAGCCCGGGGTGCTCCCGGCCGCCTACCCCAACCTCCTCGTCAACGGGACGACCGGGATCGCCGTCGGCATGGCGACCAACATGCCGCCGCACAACCTCGGCGAGGTCGTCGCGGCCGCCCGGCACCTCATCGCTCACCCCGAGGCATCGCTCACCGAGCTCATGCGCTTCGTCCCCGGGCCGGACCTTCCCGGCGGGGGGCGCATCGTCGGGCTCGAGGGCATCAGGGACGCCTACCTCACCGGCCGCGGCACCTTCCGCACCCGGGCCACGGCCCGGGTCGAGAAGACCTCGGCCCGCCGACGCGGCATCGTCGTCACCGAGCTGCCCTACCTCGTCGGCCCCGAGAAGGTCATCGAGAAGGTCAAGGACCTCGTCCAGGCCAAGAAGCTGCAGGGGATCGCCGACATCACCGACCTGTCCGACCGGCAGGCGGGCATGCAGCTGGTCATCGAGGTGAAGAACGGCTTCAACCCCGAGGCCGTCCTCGAGGACCTGTACCGGCTGACGCCGATGGAGGACAGCTTCGGCATCAACAACGTCGCCCTCGTCGACGGCACACCGCGGACGATGGGGCTGAAGGAGCTCCTGACCGTCTACGTCGACTTTCGCATCGACGTCGTCCGGCGGCGCTCCCAGCACCGTCTCGACCGGGCGCTCGAGCGGCTCCACCTCGTCGAGGGCCTGCTCGTCGCGATCCTCGACATCGACGAGGTCATCCAGGTCATCCGCAGCAGCGACGACGCGGGCACGGCCCGCGACCGGCTCATGGTCGTCTTCGAGCTGTCCGAGGCCCAGGCGTCGTACATCCTCGACCTCCAGCTGCGCCGGTTGACGAAGTTCTCCCGCCTCGAGCTCGAGAAGGAGCAGGAGGAGCTGCGCTCGGCCATCGAGGAGCTGCGGGAGCTGCTCGCGAACGACGCCTCGCTCCGCAAGGTCGTCTCCGCGGAGCTCGCCGCCGTCGCGAAGGAGCACGGCACCCCCCGACGGACCGTCCTGCTCGAGTCGGCGGGCACGCCAGCAGCGGCCGCGCCGCTCGAGGTGACCGACGACCCGTGCTGGGTCCTGCTGTCGACCACCGGGATGCTCGCGCGGACCGCCGACGCGACCCGCCCGGGGATCTCCGGCGCCCGCGTCACGCACGACGCGATCGCCTCGGCCGTGCCGGCGACGGCCCGGGGTGAGGTCGCGGTCGTCACCACCCGCGGACGAGCGGTGCGCCTCTCAGTCCTGGAGATCCCGACGATCCCCGGCACGGACGCCGCGCCGTCGCTGTCCGGGGGCAGCCCCGTCGCCGCGCACGTCGCCCTCGCCGACGGGGAGGAGTCGCTCGCGCTCGTGACGATCGACCCGGCAGCCGCGGGCCGGGCCGGCGTGGCCCTCGCGACCGCCCACGGCGTGGTCAAGCGGGTCGCTCCCGAGGCGCCTCCCGCCAGGGCGACGGACTGGCCCGTGATCACGCTCAAGGACGGCGACCAGGTGGTCGGGGCGGTCGACCTCCCCGCCGACGACGTCGAGCTCGTCCTCGTCGCCTCCGACGGCCAGCTGCTCCACTTCCCCGCGTCCGCCGTCCGCCCGCAGGGCCGGTCGGCCGGCGGCGTCGCCGGCATCAAGCTCGGGCCGGGGGCGAGGGTCGTCGCGTTCGCCGCGGTCTCCCCCGCCGAGGAGAACGTCGCCGTGACGATCGCGGGCAGCCGGGACGCCCTCCCGGGCACCGAGGCGGGGTCGATCAAGGTGACGCCGTTCAGCGAGTACCCCGGCAAGGGCCGCGCGACCGGCGGGGTGCGCGCGCACCGGTTCCGGGCCGGGGAGGACGTCCTGCGGCTGGCGTGGGTCGGCCCGGCTCACGCGCGCGCAGCGACCTCTGCCGGGGCCGCCGTCCGCCTGCCGGAGGCGACCGGGAAGCGCGACGGCAGCGGCGAGCCGGCCGCCGGGATCATCGCCGCGATCGGCGCGCTGCCCCCGGCACCCGTCACCGACTGACGGGCTCGACCGACCGACAGCCCCGACGACGAACGGCACGGACCGCCCGGTCCGTGCCGTTCGTCGATCGGCGTGCTCAGCCGCCGAGGTTCTCCGGGTCCCGCATGTACGTCGACCGCGCGTGCAGGCCTCGGTTGGCCATCCACGCGAGGAGCCACAGCAGGACGCCGAGCGCAAGGAGCCCGCCCGCGATCGCGTACTGGATCGCCGGGCGACCCGTGATCGGCAGGACGAAGTAGAGGCACGCGACGGCGCCGGCGACGGCCACGACCTTCGAGGTCCGGAAGTGCCGGTGGGCGACCGTGTCCTTCCGCAGGACGAGGACCGCGACGTTGACGATCGCGAATACGGAGAGCAGGAGGAGCGCTGTCGTCCCGCCGAGCTCCTTGACGACCGACGAGGCGTTCATCGTCACGACGGTGATGAGGCCGTACGCCAGAGCCGTGGTGAAGAGGATCGCGACCCACGGCGACTGGCGGCCGCTGTGCACCCGGCCGAAGACCGGCGGCAGGACGGCCTGCCGTGCGAGCCCGTACACCAGTCGGCTCGCCATGAGCATGTTGAGCAGCGCGGTGTTCGCGACGGCGAACATCGAGATGAAGGGGAAGATCGTGTCGATCGGCACGCCCGGCGCGCCCATGTGGACGACGTCGACGAGCGGGGTCTTGCTGGCGGAGAGCTGGTCGACGGGCACCACCGCGACCGCGAGGACGGACACCAGGACGTAGATGACGGCGGTGATCCCCAGACCGGTGAACATGATCCGGGGGAAGATCCTCGACGGCTCGTGGGTCTCCTCGGCCATGTTCACCGCATCCTCGAAGCCGACCATGGCGAAGAACGCGAGCGACGTCGCGGCCGTGATCGCCAGGAAGGTCGACTTGTCCGAAGGGCTGTCGAAGACGACCGCGCGGGAGAAGTCGGCCTTGCCCTGGCTCGCGGCCCAGAAGCCGACCCCGATGACGAGCAGGAGGCCGGTGAGCTCGATCACCGTGAGGACGATGTTCGCCGTGACGCTGTGGCTGACGCCGATGAAGTTGACGATCGCGACCAGCGTGATGAACACGATGGCCATCGTCAGGACGAGCCCGGAGTCCTTGGGGTCGAGACCGAAGCCCTTGGCGAAGTTCTCGGCGAACGCCTGCGCAGCGGTCGACGCCGACGTGATGCCCGAGGACATGACCGTGAAGGCGACCATGAACGTCAGGAAGTGGATGCCGAACGCCTTGTGCGTGTAGAGCGCGGCACCCGCGGCCTGCGGGTACTTCGTCACCAGCTCGAGGTAGGACGCCGCCGTGAGGAGCGCGATGACGAACGCGACGATCAGCGGCAGCCACGCGGCACCCCCGACCTCGCCGGCGACCTTCCCGACGAGGGCGTAGATCCCCGTACCGAGGATGTCGCCGATGATGAACAGGAGCAGCAGCTTGGGGCCGATGGCCCGCTTGAGCTCACCCCCGCCTTGAGTGCCGCTGGGGGTGGCGTCGGCGACCGCCGTCGCGCCGCTGTCGTTCGCGGACATCGTCGTCCCTCTCGCTCGCCTGGTGCGGGTCCGATGCCGGGGGACCAATAGATCGCCCCGCGCACCCTGTGGAGGCAACGGTAACGCCGAGGCCTGCGGGCGGGCGGGTATTGCACCCCCGACATGCGACTCGCGTCGCTTCCGCGGTTCAGCGCCGACTGCGGGTGACGTGATGGCTACTGCGCTGCGGAGTCGGCAGTACCTAGCGTTGTGAGCTGCGCGAGCAGGCCGGCCTGACCCAGGCTCAGGTCGCCGAACGCATCGGTGTCGGCCAACGGCAGGTGTCCAAGATCGAGAACGGGGACATCGACAACGCCAAGGTCAGCACGATCCGCAACTACCTGGAAGCCGTCGGCGGCTCGATGGCCATCGAGTACGTCATCGGCGACCAGCGCGTTCAGGTCGCCTGACTCTCCGCGAGGCCGTGACGAGACGCCGTCGCCTAGGCGTCGATCCGGTCGGCGTCGAGGGTGCCCGCGCTCGAGACGATGAAGTCGCGCCGAGGGGCCACCTCGGCCCCCATGAGGAGGTCGAAGACCTCGTCCGCCGCGGCCGCGTCGGCGAGGGTGACCCGCCGGAGCGTGCGGTGCCGGGGGTCCATCGTCGTCTCCGCGAGCTGGTCGGCGTCCATCTCCCCCAGGCCCTTGTACCGCTGGATGGGCTGCTTGATCGCCCGGCCCTTGCGGTTGAGCGCGGCCACGGTGCGCCGCATCTCGGCCTCGCTGTACGTGTAGTGCAGCTCACCCTTGCGCGATCCCTGCGCGACCGTCTGGATCCGGTGCAGCGGGGGGACGGCGGCGTAGACCCGCCCGGCCTCGACGAGCGGCCGCATGTAACGGAAGAACAGGGTCAGCAGCAGGGTGCGGATGTGGGCGCCGTCGACGTCGGCGTCCGTCATGATGATGATCCGCCCGTAGCGCACGGCCTCGAGGTCGAAGGACCGGCCCGAGCCTGCGCCGACGACCTGGATGATCGAGGCGCACTCGGCGTTCTTCAGCATGTCGGTGATCGACGCCTTCTGGACGTTGAGGATCTTCCCCCGGATGGGCAGCAGCGCCTGGAACTCGCTGTCGCGGGCCTCCTTGGCCGTTCCCATCGCGCTGTCCCCCTCGACGATGAACAGCTCGGTGCCCTCCACGTCCTTGCTCCGGCAGTCCCGCAGCTTGGCCGGGAGCGTCGAGGACTCGAGCGCGTTCTTCCGGCGCTGCGTCTCCTTGTGCAGGCGTGCGGAGATCCGCGAGCGCATCTCGGCGACGACCTTCTCCAGCAGCTGTCCCGCCTGGGCCTTCTCGTCTCGCTTGGTCGACGCCAGGCGGGCGGTGAGCTCCTTCTCGACGACCTTGGCCACGATCGCGCGGACCGCCGGTGTGCCGAAGATCTCCTTCGTCTGGCCCTCGAACTGCGGCTCGGCCAGCCGGACGGTGACGACCGCGGTGAGGCCGGCGAGGACGTCGTCCTTGTCGACCTTGTCCTGCCCGAGCTTGAGCCGGCGAGCGTTCACCTCGAGCTGCTTGCGGAAGACCTTGAGCAGCGCCTGCTCGAACCCGGACACGTGGGTGCCGCCCTTGGGGGTCGCGATGATGTTGACGAAGCTCGTCACCTTCTCGTCGTAGCCGGTCCCCCACCGCACGGCGACGTCGACCGCGCACTCGCGCTCGACCTCGGTCGGGGTCATGTGCCCCGCGGCGTCGAGGACGGGCACCGTCTCGGTGAAGGTCCCCGACCCCGTCAGGCGCCACACGTCGGTCACGGACGGGTCGGGAGCGAGGAACTCGACGAACTCGGCGATCCCGCCCTCGTGGTGGAAGACCTCCTCGTGCGGCCCGTCCTCCCCCGGCGTGCCGGGCAGTCCCCGCTCGTCGCGGACGACGATCGTCAGGCCCGGGACGAGGAAGGACGTCTGGCGCGCGCGTCGGACGAGCGCGTCGACGTCGAACTGGGCGTCCTTGACGAAGATCTGCGGGTCGGCCCAGTACCGCACCCGCGTCCCGGTGACCCCCCGCTTCGCCTTCCCCACGACCGCGAGCTCGCTGCCCTGTTCGTACGGCGTGAAGGGGTTGCCGGGGTCCTTGGCACCGGCGGACCCCGCGACGTCGGAGAAGGTCCCCGGCTCGCCGCGCCGGAAGCTCATCGCGTACGTCTTGCCACCGCGGTCGACCTCGACGTCGAGCCGGGCCGAGAGGGCGTTGACGACGGAGGCCCCGACGCCGTGCAGACCACCGGAGGCCGTGTAGGAGCCCCCGCCGAACTTGCCGCCGGCGTGAAGCTTGGTGAAGACGACCTCGACGCCGGTCAGCCCGGTACGCGGCTCGATGTCGACGGGGATGCCGCGCGCGCGGTCGCGGACCTCGACGGACCCGTCGGCGTGCAGGACGACCTCGATCCGGTCGCCGTGGCCCCCGAGGGCCTCGTCGACTGCGTTGTCGATGATCTCCCACAGGCAGTGCATGAGGCCGCGACCGTCGGTCGAACCGATGTACATGCCCGGCCGCTTCCGCACGGCCTCGAGCCCCTCGAGGACCTGCAGGTGGTGGGCGGTGTACTCGGGGGCGGACTTGCTCGTCGCGGCCTTCTTCGCGCTGTCGATCGGCACCGCAGCAGGGTAGGCGGGCGCGCGGTGGAGGCCGGGGAGGCGCGACGGAGGGACGGTCGACGACCGCGGCCGCGCGGCCGGTCCTACCCGGCGGGAACGAACCGGCGTGCTTGACTGTTGACCACCCTCGACGCAGGATCGCCCGCCCGGCATCCTGCGGCGAGAACGAACCACCGAAGGAAGGCGCACCATGAACACCGCGATCGCAGCACCCCTGACCGCCGCGGACCGGTGCGACCGCTGCGGCGCCAAGGCATACGTCCGCGCCCGCCTCCACGCCGGGGGCGAGCTGCTCTTCTGCGCCCACCACGGCCGCGAGCACCTGCCCCGCCTGCGCCACCTCGCCGAGATCGAGGACCACAGCGCGAGCCTGCAGGAGACGACCCCGACGGCCCCCGCCGACGAGCGGTGAACGTCCTCGCGACCGCGGGGCCCGACCCCTCGCAGGTCCTCCCGTGGGTCGCGCTCGTCATCTACGTCGTCGGCCTGGCCGGGATCGTCATCCCCGTGCTGCCGGGGCTCATGCTCTGCGTCGTGGCCGTGCTCGTGTGGGCGATCGGGGAGAACGACGTGGCAGCCTGGCTCACGCTCGCCGTCGTCGCGGCGCTGTGGGCGCTCGGGATGGTCCTCCAGGTGACGATCCCCGGGCGCCGCATGAAGCGCCAAGGGGTCGGCGGCTCGACCCTGCTCGTCGGTGCGCTCGCGGGCATCGTGGGCTTCTTCGTCATCCCGGTCGTCGGGCTCCCCGTCGGTTTCGTCCTCGGGGTCCTCGGCGTGGAGTACACGCGCACCCGCGACCTCGGACGGGCGTGGTACGCGACGAAGCGGGCGCTCGTGGGCGTGCTGCACTCGATGGGGATCGAGCTCGGGACAGCCGTCGTCATCGGCGGCGTGTGGGCGACCAGCGCCTTGGCGTTCTGAGCCGCCCGCTCACCAGCCGTTGCGCCGGCGCTCCCAGCGGTCCTCGAGCATCGACATGAACTCCGAGCGGCTCCGGTCCCGTCGAGCGGCACCGGGTCGCCCGGTCCGTCGCGACACCGTCGGCCGACCCGTGTCGTCCAGCGCCGACAGCGTCTGCGGCACCGGGGCGAGCGCGAGAACGGCTCCGGCGACAAGCAGCGCGAAGCCGATGCCGCCGAGCCAGACGAGCTGGGCGTAGACCCCGACGGCCACCAGCACGAGCCCGCCGACCGCGCCGAGGAGCCCTAGCAGGTGGGTGCGCCCGAGGCGGGCCCGCCGCGTCGGTGTGGAACCCCGCATGCTGCTGGCGAACCGAGGGTCCTCCGCGATGAGCGCCTGCTCCATCTCGTCGAGCATCTGCTGCTCGCGCTCGGACAGCGGCACGGGGACCTCCTCGTCGTCCGTCGTCGGTTCGGGAACCTCAGGATAGGCCGGGACCCTGACGACGGGAAGACGGCCGCCCATCGCCGAGGAGGCTGGCGGGCCGGACCGCGCCCGAGCCGAACCGTTCCCCGATGCGGTCCGCGGCGCGCTCGGCGTCCCGCCACCCGTGCTCGGGCTCGTCGAGGGTGACCTGCACGGGCGTCACGGACGCGTCCGAGAGCTGCTCGAGCCGGACGCCCAGGAGGCGCACGGGTCGGCCGCGCGGTGCGAGCTCGGCCAGCAGCGCCGCCGCGGTCCGGTGCACCGTGCGGGTGCTGTCCGTCGGCACCTCGAGCGTCCGCGACCGGGTCACCGTCGTGAAGTCCGACCAGCGGACGGACAGGGCGACGGTCCGCCCGAGGACACCCTGCGCCCGGGCCCGCGCGCAGGTGCGCCCCGCCAGGGCGAGCAGGGCACGGTCGAGGTCGTCGGCATCGGTGAGGTCGGTCTCGAAGGTCCGGTTCGACCCGATGCTCTTGCCCGCGCGCTCGGGCTGCACCCGGCGCGGATCCCGGCCGTCGGCCAGCTCCCTCAGGTGCGCGGCCGCGGCGAGGCCCACGGCGCGCTCGAGATCGGCCCGGCGCGCCGTGGCGATGTCCGCGACCGTCCGGATCCCGGCGGCGACGAGCCGCTCCTCGGTCCGGTCCCCCACGCCCCACAGCGCCCCGACCGGCAGGCTGCGGACGAAGGTGACGGCCTCGGCGACGGGCACGACGATCATCCCGTCCGGCTTCGCGAGCCCGGAGGCGATCTTGGCGAGGAACTTCGTCGGAGCCACCCCGACGGAGCACGTGATCCCCTGCTCGTCCTCGACCCGGGCACGGATCGCCGCACCGATCGACGCCGGGTTCCCCAGCAGCCGGATCGCCCCGGAGACCTCCAGGAAGGCCTCGTCGAGCGAGAGCGGCTCGACGAGCGGCGTCACGTCGTGGAAGACGGCCATCACGGCGCGGGAGATCTCGGCGTACAGAGCGTGCTCGGGCGGCAGGACGACCGCCTCCGGGCACAGCCGGACGGCGCGGGCCATCGGCATCGCCGAGGTCACCCCGTGCGCCCGCGCCTCGTAGGTGGCCGAGAGGACGACCGACCGGCCCGAGCCGCCGATGATGACGGGGCGGCCGTGGAGCTCCGGGCGGGTGCGGAGGGTCGCCGACGCGTAGAACGCGTCCATGTCGACGTGGAGGATCGTGCACCCGGTGTCGTCGGGCGGGTCGGAGCTCTCCCGAGGCGGCGCGACGAACCGGCGCCGACTCACGTCGCCCCGCTGCGCCGGGGGTCAGTCACGGCTGGCGATGACGTGGACGCTCGTCCCGATGCCGGCGAGGAACGCGGTGTCGGGGTCGGCGAGCACCGCCTCCTCCAGCTCGAGGAGGGCGGCACGGGCGGCGTCGGAGTCGAGGAGGGCGGACGGCACGAGGTCGCTGAACATCCGCACCCCTTGGACCTGCTCGACGGTGAAGCCGCACCCGTGGAGGAGCTGTTCGAGCTCGGCCCGGTGGAACCTGCGCGGCAGGGGGTCCTTGGGCCCGTACCGGCCGTCGGGGTCGGTGACGACCGACCGGGCCTGACCGAACTGACCGGCGAGCACCCGCGCGAGCACGGCCGCAGCGCGCTGGGCGGTGACGAGCGAGAGGTGGGCGCCGGGACGGAGGACGTCGGCGATGCGGGCGATGGTCGTCTCCGGGTCGTCGACGACCTCGAGCGTGCCGTGGCAGCAGACGAGGTCGACGCCCTGCAGGTCCCCCAGGCCCTCGAGGGTCTCGGCGTCCCCCTGCACGGCCGTGACCCGGCTGCCCGCGCTCGACTCGGCCGCGCGCCGCCGCAGGGAGGCGAGGGCGTCGAGGTTGGGGTCGACGACGGTCACCGTGTGGCCGCGCTCGGCGAGGGCGACGGCCAGACCGCCCGTTCCGCCGCCGAGGTCGAGCACCCGCAGCGGTCGGCCGATGTCCTGCTGGCGTCCGGCGACGAGGGCGTCGATCGCCCGCCAGACCGCTCCTGTCCGCAGGCCCGTCTCGACGCCGCCGCGTCGCTGCTGCCGTCGCTCCGTGGTCACCCTCGTCTCCTTCGCCGCGCTCGCTGCCACCCTAGGCCCGTCCCCCGACGCGGACGCCGCGCGCCACCCGCAGCGGCGCGAGCGGCAGCGTCCCGGCGACGGGTGGGGGTACCTCCAGGCGGCCGGCGACGAGCGTGACGAAGTCGGAGGAGCCACGCAGGAGGTCGTCGACCTCGCGCGGCGACGCCGGCCGGCTCACGCCGAGGTCGCGCAGGTCGGCGTCGGAGAAGTACCGGGCCCACTCCCCCAGCTCCGGCGCGACGTCCGGCAGGACCTCCCACACCGCGTCACCATCCACCCGGGCACGTCGACCGCCCGCGAGGACCTCCGCGGCGGCCCGACGCGCTGCGATGCGAGCGTGCAGCGCCCGTTCCAGCGGTGAGCTCGTGGCCCCGGCCGCCCTGAGGTGCTCGCCCGCGGACTCCAACGGCAGTCCCATGCTGCTGCTCCGATCCCGACCCGCCCGACCGATCGAACACATGTTCGATCTGGGGCCGATCGTACGGGTCGGCGCGCCCGGACGCCAGCGGGGCCGGCGTCAGCGGTCCCCGAGACCGAGCGCGCCGTGGACCTCGAGCGTCGCCGTCGACCGGTTCATCGTGATGAAGTGCAGCCCGGGTACGCCCTCGTCGAGAAGTCGCTGGCACATCTCGATGGCGATCGCGATCCCCTCGGCCCGCACCGCGGCGGGGTCGCCCTCGACCGCGTGCAGCCGCTCCACGGTGGCCGCCGGGATCGGGGTGCCCATGAGCTCCGACATGCGCCGGATCTGCTTGAGGTTGGTGATCGGCATGATCCCGGCGGTGATCGGCAGGTCGACGCGCGCGTTCACCCGGTCGCGGAGGGCGAGGTACGTCTCGGGGTCGAACACCATCTGGGTGACGGCGAAGGAGGCACCCGCCTCCGCCTTGCGGACGAGGGTCTCGACGTCGGCGTCGAGGTCGGCGGACTCGGGGTGGACGTCGGGGAACGCGGCGACGCCGATCTCGAACCCGCCCCGGCGCGCGATGAGCTCGACGAGCTCGGAGGCGTACGTCAGCCCTTCGGGATGGGCGGTCCACGTCGCGCGGACGTCGCCGGGCGGGTCGCCACGCAGGGCGAGGACGTGGTCGATGCCCGCGTCGGCGAACTCGTCGAGGACGTCCTCGAGCTCGCGGACCGACTTGCCGACGCACGTGAGGTGCGCCATCGCCGTCAGGGAGGTCCGCCGCGAGATCTCCTCGGTGATCCGCACCGTGCGGTCCTGCGTCGTGCCGCCCGCGCCGTAGGTCACCGAGACGAAGTCCGGCGAGACCCGCTCGAGCCGCCGGATCGCCTCCCAGAGCACGTCCTCACCCGCGTCGTCCTTCGGCGGGAAGAACTCGAAGCTGACGGAGACGTGGTCGGCGCGCAGGCGGGCGGGGATCGTCTCGGGCTCGGGCTGCGACATGGGCGCGATCCTAGTGACGAGGCCGCCACGTAGGCTGGGCGCGACCCGCCCTGCGTGCGGGTCGTGACCCACCTCACCGGCCCCGGAGGTCTTCGTGACGCACCCGCTCGACGTCGCCGACCTGCGCCCCCGGGTCCAGGCGTGCCTCGACGGCGAGCTCGTCACCCAGCGCACGGTCCTGGCCGAGCTCGGCCCGGACGTCCTCGAGCTCGTCGATGCGATCGCGCGGCTGCTCGCCGGCGGCAAGCGGCTGCGCGCGGCCTTCCTCCACTGGGGCCTGCGGGGTGCCAACCCCGACCTCGGGGCCGGGGCGGGCGCGGTCCGGCTCGCGTCGAGCATGGAGATGTTCCAGGTGGCGGCGCTCATCCACGACGACGTCATGGACGACAGCGACACCCGCCGCGGACAACCGGCGGCCCACCGGGCGATGGCCAGGCAGCACGTCGCGCGCGGCTGGCTCGGGGACGCCGACCGCTTCGGCGCCGCGGGGGCGATCCTCGCCGGAAACCTCTGCCTCACGTGGGCGGACGAGATGTACGCGACCTCCGGGCTCCCACCGGAGGCACTCGCCCGGGGCCGGGCGACGTTCGACCGGATGCGCACGCAGCTCATGGCGGGGCAGTTCCTCGACGTCGTCGAGTCCGTCCGACCGTGGGACGACATCTCCACGAACGAGCGAGCAGCACGGGCGCACCACGTCATCCGCTACAAGAGCGCGAAGTACTCCATCGAGCACCCGCTCGTCATCGGCGCCCGCGTCGGTGGGGCCGACGAGGCGACCGTCTCGGCGCTCGGGGCCTACGGGCTGGACCTCGGGCACGCCTTCCAGCTGCGCGACGACGTCCTCGGCGTCTTCGGTGACCCCGCGATCACCGGCAAGCCCGCGGGTGACGACCTGCGGGAGGGCAAGCGCACCGTGCTCGTCGCCCGGACCCTGGAGCTGGCGGGCGCGACCGAGGCAGCGGCCCTCGTCGGCGCGCTCGGCACGGAGCTGGACGAGGAGGGTGTCGAGCGCGTGCGCGATCTCATGGCCGGTTCCGGCGCGCTCGCGGCCGTCGAGGCGGAGATCGCACGGCTCGCGGGCTCGGCGCGGGCGCACCTGGCGGCGGCCGACATCGACGCCCAGGCGCGCGGCGTGCTCGGCGACCTCATCGACGTGACGACCGCCCGGTCGAGCTGACCGTGGGTCGGCGCCCTGCCGACCGCCATCTCACCAGGCCGACTCCATCGCCCGGCGGCGCACCTCGGTCTTGAAGCCGGCGCGGATCGCCGCCGCCGGATGGGGTCCGGCCGGCAGGGTGGCGTCCGGGGTGAGGAGCCAGCGCACGATCTCCTCGTCCCTCAGGCCGGCGTCGCCGAGGACGGTGATCGTGCCGCGCAGGGCCGCGAGGGGTACCGGGCGCTCGCCGGCCGCAGGCGTGTCCGGGATCCGGCCGTGGAGGTCGGGCTCGGGGGCAAGGAACTCGGCCGGGACGGCGAGGACGCTCCGCTCCCCGATCCGGCACGCGACGAGGTCCCGGTCCTCCAGGAGCCGGCGCGCGTCCTGCAGGCGCATCCCCAACCGCTCGGCGAGGTCCGGCATGGTCAGCCACTCGGCGGACAGGCTCTCGAGCGGCGCGTCGGTCGGATCGGTCGTCGGCACGCCGCGACGCTACCGCAGCGCGTGGCGCTCACCGGGGTAGCGTCGCGCCGAGCGCGCACGTCACACGGGCACCACCCGTCACGTGCCCACCCGACCCAGGAAGCGACCATGGCCCCCGTTCTCCCGCCCGCGACCGTGCCCCCCACCGTCGACCTGCCCGAGACGGCCCCCGTGCTGGCGACGCACGACGACCGCCGCTGGACCCGGCACACGGTCCGGCCCGGCGAGACCCTCTTCGGCATCTCGATGCGCCACGGGGTCGACGTGGCGACGCTCGTCCGGCGCAACGATCTCGGCTCGCGGCGGATGATCATGACCGGGGAGGTGCTCGAGGTCCCCCTCCGGGGCGCGGCCCGGGCGACCGCCGCACGTCCGGCGTCCCGCTCGTCGTCCCGCCCGGTGACCAAGACCCGCGACCCGGGCTCGGTCCACCTCGTGCGCCCCGGCGACACCCTCTCGGGCATCGCCGCCGAGAGCGGGACGACGGTGGCGCGTCTGGCGAAGCTCAACGGCATCTCCCCCAGCGATCCCCTCGCGGTCGGCCGACGTCTGCGGGTGCCGGGCACCGCGGCGCGCTCGACCTCCCCCCGGTTCGACGAGAACACCTTCGAGGGCCGTGACTACCCCCGCGCCGTCGTCGCCGCGGCCGAGCGGAACCGACGGGCACTCGCGGGCCGAGAGGTCCCCAGCAGAGACGCGGTCCGGGCGATGATCGTCCGCACGGCGCGCGCCCACGGGGTCGATCCCCGGCTCGCGCTGGCGATCGGCTACCAGGAGTCGGGCTGGGACCAGCGGCAGGTGAGCGTCGCGAACGCGGTCGGGGTCATGCAGGTCGTGCCGAGCACGGTGGAGTGGACCTCGCAGCTCGCCGGGCGCCGCCTGGACCCCCTCGAGACGCAGGACAACATCACCTCCGGCGTGGTGCTGCTGCGCGTCCTCACCCGCTCCGCGGACACCCGGGCCGAGGCGATCGCCGGCTACTACCAGGGCCTGGCCTCCGTCCAGCAGCACGGCCTCTACCCCGACACCCGCCGGTACCTCCGTCGGGTCGAGCGGCTGCGCCGGTCGATGTGACTCGGAGGACCGGGGCCGACGAGAGGGGCCGCAGCGAGCTCGCAGCGACCGGCCTGCTCGTCGCCGTCACCGCCGTCTGGGGGTCGACGTTCTTCCTCATCCGAGACCTCGTCCGGGTCGTCCCGAGCGCGGACTTCCTCACCGTCCGGTTCGCGATCGCCGCGATCGCGGTGGCGCTCGTCCTCCACCGACCCGTGCGGGCGCTCACCCGCCGGGACGTCCTCGTCGGCATCGGGCTCGGCGCCCTGTACGGAGCCGCCCAGCTGCTGCAGACCGTCGGGCTCGAGCACACCTCCGCGTCGGTCTCCGGCTTCATCACGGGCATGTACGTCGTGCTCACGCCCGCGATCACCGCGCTCCTGCTGCGGGAACGGATCGAGGCCTCGACGTGGATCGCCGTCGCGCTGTCGACCGCGGGCCTGGCCATCCTCTCGCTGCGCGGGGTGAGCGTCGGGGCGGGCGAGGCCCTGACGCTGGGCTCGGCCGTCGTCTACGCGCTGCACATCATCGCGCTGGGCCGGTGGAGCACGCCCGAGCGGGCCGTCGGCCTCGCCGTCGTCCAGTCCGCGACGATCGCGATCGTCTGCCTCCCCTTCGCCGCGCCCGGCGGAATCACCCTTCCCCGGGACGGCGGGCAGTGGGCCGCCCTCGTCTACATGGCTCTCGCCGCCGGCGCGGGCGCCCTGCTCGCCCAGACGTGGGCCCAGGCGCACCTCAGCGCCACCCGTGCCGCGGTCGTCATGACCCTCGAGCCGGTCTTCGCCGCACTCTTCGCGGTCCTGCTCGGCGGCGAGAGCGCGACCGCGCGCATGCTTCTCGGCGGCGCGCTCGTCCTCGCCGCGATGTACGTCGCCGAGCTCGCCGGGCGGAGCAGCACGACGCCCGCGGTGGAGGACCCGCCGAGCGAGGCCCTCCACCACGACGCCTGAGGGTCAGTCGGTCGCGAGCATCTCCGCGACGAGGAAGGCGAGCTCGAGCGACTGCTGGTGGTTCAACCGCGGGTCGCACAGGCTCTCGTACCGCTGCGAGAGATCCGCGTCGGCGATCCGCTCCGCGCCGCCCACGCACTCGGTGACGTCGTTGCCGGTGAGCTCGACGTGGATGCCGCCGGGCACGGTCCCGAGCTCACGGTGGACCTCGAAGAAACCGCGCACCTCCTCGACGACGTCCTCGAAGTCGCGCGTCTTGTACCCGGACGCCGAGGTGAAGGTGTTGCCGTGCATCGGGTCGCAGATCCACGTCACGGTCGCGCCGGTCCGCCGGACGGCCTCGACGATCCCCGGGAGCGCCTCCCGCACCCGACCGGCGCCCATCCGCGTGATGAACGTGAGGCGGCCGGGGCGGCGCTGCGGGTCGATGCGCTCGATGAGCTCGGCGACGTCGTCGGCGCTCGCGTTCTGCGACAGCTTGACCCCGACCGGGTTCTGGATCCGGGAGACGAAGTCGACGTGGGCGTCGGAGAGCCCGCGGGTTCGCTCCCCGACCCAGATGAAGTGGCCCGCGGTGTCGTAGAGGTCACCCGTGCGTGAGTCCACCCGCGTCATCGGACGCTCGTAGTCGAGGAGGAGCCCCTCGTGGGCGGCGAAGAACTCCGTCGTGCGCATCGCGTCGAAGTCCGCGCCGCACGCCGACATGAACCGCATCGCCTTGTCGATGTCGCGCGCCAGGCCTTCGTAGCGCGTGTTGGCCGTGTTGGCGATGAAGCCGCGGTTCCAGTCGTGCACGTGCCGCAGATCGGCGAAACCCCCGGTGGTGAACGCACGCACGAGGTTGAGCGTCGACGCGGACGCGTGGTACCCGTGCAGCAGCCGCTGCGGGTCCGGGGTGCGCGCCTCGGGGGTGAAGTCGAAGGCGTTGACCATGTCACCGCGGTAGGCCGGGAGCGTGACCCCGTCGCGGGTCTCGGTCGTGCTGCTGCGGGGCTTGGCGAACTGGCCGGCCATCCGACCCACCTTGACCACCGGCAGCGAGGCGCCGTACGTGAGCACGGCGGCCATCTGCAACAGCGTCTTCACCCGGTTGCGGATGTTCTCGGCGGTGACGTTCTCGAAGGTCTCCGCGCAGTCGCCGCCCTGGAGGACGAACGCCTCGCCGCGTGCGGCGGCCGCGAGGTGGTTCGTGAGGACGTCGCACTCACCGGCGAAGACGAGGGGCGGCTGGGCCGCGAGGGTGCGGCGCACCTCCTGGACAGCGGCCTGGTCGGGCCACTCCGGCTGCTGCGCGGCCGGCAGCTTCGCGTTCGCTCCGAGGCTCGCGTGGTGGTGCTCGTCGATGGTCGTCGGCGTGGTCACGCCCGCAAGGATAGGCGCGCACGTCCGGCAGGCCCGACCGGCCCACCACGTGGATGGCCGGGCCGCCGTCGCCGTCACGCGGGCGGCTCGATCCCCCGCTCCATCGCGAACCGGGTCAGCTCGACCCGGTTGTGGAGGTGGAGCTTGCCGAGGATGTTCTGGACGTGGTTCTGGACCGTGCGGTGCGAGATGAACAGCAGCGCCGCGATCTCCTTGCTCCCCATGCCCGTCGCGACGTGGCGCAGGATCTCGACCTCGCGGGGCGTCAGCTCGGGGACGGGGTGCGCGTTCGAGGTCGCCGCCTGCTCCTTCTTCATCTGGCGGAACTCGCCGAGGACGAGCCCGGCGAGCCCGGGCGTGAACACGGCCTCCCCCCGGGCGGTCGCGTGGACGGCCTCGAGGATCTGCTCGCTCGAGGCGGACTTGACGAGATACCCCTGAGCCCCGGCCTTGACGGCCGACAGCACGTCCGACTCCTCGCCGCTCGCGGAGAGGATGAGGACCCGGGTGGGGACGTCGCCCAGCTCGCGCGTGACCTCGTCGCCGCGCATCTCGGGCAGGTTGAGGTCGAGCAGCAGCACCTCGGGTCGGGTCGCCCGGGTCCGCGCCACCGCCGCCGGACCGTCGCCCGCCGTGCCGACGACGTCGATGCCGTGATCGGCCAGGTCACGGGCGAGGGCGTCGCGCCACAGGGGGTGGTCGTCGGCGACGAGGACGGTGAGGGGCTTCTCCAGGGGTGCCGTCGTCGTCGGGGCCTGCTCGTCCATCGTGCGTCCTCGTCGCTCGCCGTGGCTCACGCCGGGGCCGGCGTGCGCTCCTGCGGGACCGGGACGGAGAGGGTGATCGTGCAGCCGGACCCCGGCGCCGTCGCCCAGGTCGCCCGGCCGCCGAGATCGGTGACCCGGCCGCGGATCGAGGATGCCACACCGAGGCGGCCCGCCGCCTCGGCCTCGGCGAGCCGCTGCGCCGTCGTCCCCACACCGTCGTCGCGGACGGTCAGGAGGATCTCGTCACCCTCGTCCTCGACGAGGATCCAGGTGCGGGCCCCGTCCCCGGCATGCTGCCGGACGTTGTCGAGGGCCGCCCCGACGGCGTCGCGCAGCTCGGTGCCGACGTGCAAGGGGACGATGACCGGGTCCGCGGGCCGGACGACGTCGACCCGTTCGGAGGCGAACGGGCCCAGCAGCTCACCGAGGTCGACCCTCCCCGTCCGCCCCGTGTCGTCGGCGGCGACCGCGGAGGCCTCGGGAGCCCGCGCGATGAGCGTGCGCAGCGACGACTCCGAGTCCGCGGCGAGGTCGGCGAGCTCGGCCGCCTCACCGCCGATCTCGTGACCGCGGCGGTTGATGAAGGCCAAGGTCTGGAGAACCCCGTCGTGCACGGCTCGGCTCAGGCGCTCCCGCTCGGCCATCCGTTCCTGGGCGGCGAGCGCCGCCACCATCCGCGCCTGGGTGACCCGGGCGACGTCGAAGGCCCACCCGAGGATCCCCCCGGCGAGCAGGAGCAGGACGATGCTGTGCAGGGTGGTCGAGCTGACGGACCCCGAGAGCAAGTTGACGGTCGCGATGAACACCCCGGACGCGAGCCCGCCCCGCGCGCCCCACCGGACGGCGGCCAGGAGCACGGGCGCGGCGCTCCACACCCCCGTCAGCGTCGGGACGCCCACGGCCACCTCGGAGCGGGGGTAGGCGTCGACGGTGAGCACGATGCCCAGGGCGGCGACCGCGAGGCCCGCGAGGACGAGGGGTACTGTCGCCCGACGAAGCACCGTCGCGAGCGCGGTCACGGCCGTCATGGCGACGACGGCGGCGACCGCCAGCCACGGCCGGGACATGCGGTCCTGCCACTGCCACGACACCCACGAGACGTAGACGAGGGTCATCCAGTGGTAGCCGAGGGCGCCACCCGTCGCGGCCTGGACGAAAGCGACCTCCTGGGCCCTGCGCCCGGTCATCGCGTCAGGCGGAGCTGGCGCGCGAGCGGGCCGCAGGCTCGTCGTCGACGGCGTCGAGAGCCTGCTCGAGGTCCTCGTTCGTCCGCCCCGGGCGCGCCGCCTCCTGCAGGCGTGCGGCCTTCTCCTTGGCCGCGGCGAGGATCCGTTCCTTCATCGACGTCGCGTACATGTCGACGTACTCCTGGCCCGAGAGCTCCATGAGGGCGTACATGATCTCGTCGGTGATCGACCGGAGGACGAAGCGGTCCCCGGCCATACCCTCGTACCGGGAGAAGTCGAGCGGCTCGCCGAACCGCATCCCGACACGGGTGATGTTCGGGATGATCTTCCCGGTGGGCTGGGCCTTGTCCGTGCCGACCATGACGACGGGGATCACGGGCACCCCGGCCTCCAGCGCCATCCGGGCGACGCCGGTCCGACCCCGGTAGAGACGACCGTCGGGGCTCCTCGTGCCCTCGGGGTAGAGCCCGAGCAGCTCGCCCCGGCGCAGGATCCGCAGACCGGTGTTCAGCGCGGCCTCGCTCGCCCGGCCGCCGGACCGGTCGATCGGGACCTGGCCGACCCCGGCGAAGAAGCTGCGGGAGAACCACCCCTTGAGGCCGGTCCCGGTGAAGTAGTCCGACTTGGCGAGGAACGTGATCCGCCGCTCGCACATGAGCGGGAGGAAGAAGGAGTCGGAGAACGACAGGTGGTTGCTCGCGAGGATGGCCCCGCCCTGCCGGGGGACGTGCTCGCCACCCTCGACCCACGGGCGGAAGAGCACCCGCAGCAGCGGACCGAGCAGCACGCGCTTCAACGTCCAGTAGAGCACCTGCCCGCACCTCCGCGCCGAGACGTCGACCCGGGCCCGACCGGCCGGTCGGTCCCGCCGGAGGCACTGTAGTGCAGGTCACGTCGTCGGCGAAGGAGCCGTCAGGCCGGGGCACGGCGCGTGCGAGGATGAGCGGCGTGGAGCAGGCCCGCAGGTCCGACGACGACGAGGAGATCCGACGGCGGTTCGACGCGATCGTCGGTGACTGGGACGTCCCGATCGAGCCCGAACCCGACGGGGCGCCCGAGCCGGCGAGCGGGATCCGTTCCCTGCCGGTGGCGCCGGGCGTCGACGCCCCGTGGCGGGGCAGCACCGGATCGCTCCTCGACGGGGTCCTCGCCGCGGGGGTGGACGACGACGAGGACGGCGCAGCCCATGACGCGGAGTTCGTCCCACCCCGACCGGCCCTCCCCCCGGCGAGCGACACGGGGTTCTGGGTCGCGACGATCGGTCTCGTCGCGGGGCCGGCGCTCCTGCTCTGGGTCGCGTTCTTCGACCCGGGCGCCTCACCGTGGTGGATGTGGCTCGGCATCGCGCTCGCCGCTGCCGGGTTCGGCGTCATGGTGATGCGCCAGCCGCGTCACCGGCAGCCCATCGACGACGACCACCCGGACGGCGCACGCGTCTGACCCGGGGCTCAGGCGCGGCGTCGCGCGATGGTCCCGTCGGCCTCGTCGTCGTGGACCGGGATGGGCCCGTCGTGGTTCGCCGCGGCGGCCTCGTCCTCCGCGCCCTCGGCGTCCTCGGCCCCCGGCACGACGATCTCGGCGAGGGCGGCGGCCACGGCGGTGACGAGATCCACCGCGGCTGTGACGACGGCGGCGCGGGTGCGCGGCGAGACCCGACCGGCGGCGCTCCGGGCGCGGCAGAGCGGACATGCCGAGCAGGGTGCCGTCGGGTCGTCGGTCATCGGGGCCACCGGGCGGGATCAGGGACGAGGTCGAGGGTGAGCCTGCCGCCCGCGAGGCCGGCACGCTCGACGGCGCATCGTCTCAGGCCCGGCGGGAGGGGCACCACCCGCATCGTGCCGTGGGCGGACAGCTGCAGGGCGTCGTCGTGACGGGACAGCTCGACCTCGTCCGCGGTCACCTCGGGCAGGTCGAGGACGAACCGGTACCCGGTTCCGACACGCTCGACCGTGGGCTCGACCCGGGCCGCGGGTTCCCGGCGCGCAGAGGCGGTGACCCCCCGGTGGGCGAGCCCGTCCGCACGTCGCGGCGCCGCCGGCGGAACGACGTCGGGACGGAGGCCGTGGACACCGAGCGCCGCCGTCAGCCCCGCGCCGTTCGACGGCAGGACCACCCGCACCGAGTCGACGACGGCGTTGCCACGCCTCAACGTCGCCTCGAGCGCGTCGAGGTCGGCCGCGACGGCGACCGGATCCCCCAGGTCCGCGGACCGGGCGAGCACCCCGCGAAGCTGCCGGACGATCCCGGGTCCGACGGAGACGGCCTCGAGCCACATGAGGAGGTCATCCTCCGTCAGGGCGAGGACCACCGCACCCTCGGCGGCGGCGTCGACGGCCTCGAGCAGGGGCACCGCGTCGAGGAGACGAGGGCTCATCGCGGCGCGGACCGCTGGCCCGTCCGCGCCCAGGCCGACCGTCGCCGCCACGAGCAAGGCCGTCCCGGCGCCCTCGGGCCAACGCGCCACGTCGGTCCAGACGACCCCCGGGCCGATCGGGTCACCGCTCGGATCGGCACCCGGGAGCGCCGCGCGCACCCCGTCAGGCCGGTGCCGGTCCCCCCGGGTGAGCAGCGTCGCGCCGCCGTGCCGGTCAGCGCTCAGCACCGCGCTCCGCACCGCACGCGACACGGTCTCCCGGCGGTCGGGGCCGACGTGGACCTCCAGCTGGGTCACCCCGTCAGGGACTCGACGCGCTTCTTCAGGTTCTTCAGAGCCGTGTCGATGATGACCTTCTCGGCCTTCCGCTTGAGCATCCCGAGCATGGGGATGCGGACGTCGACGGTGAGGTCGTAGGTCACCTCCGTGCCGCCGTCGTGCTGGGCGAGGACGTACGCGCCGTCGAGCGCCTTGAGGACGGTCGCCTCGACGAGGTGCCAGGAGACCGTGCCCGTACCGTCCTCGGCGACGTCCCAGTCGTAGTCGAGGACGTAGGTGTCCTTCACCGCCGTGGCGTCGAGGGACATCCGGACCTGGTCCGGCCACCCGTCCCCATCCTCGGCGAGGATCTCGATCTCCGTGAACTCGGGCGCCCACTCCGGGTAGGACTCGAGATCGGCGATCACGTCGAGGACGGCCCCGGGATCGGCGGCGATGACGATGCTGGAGCGGGTGCGTTCGGCCATGACGAGAGGGTATCCGCCTCGAGGGCGTCCTTGACGGCATTGAGGACGATCTTGAAGCGGCGTCGGTGCGCGGCGACCGCGGCCCGCGCGGACCGGGCGGTCAGCGCCCGCGTGGTCCCCCGGACGTAGTGGTGGACGATCGTCCCGTCGTCGAAGGGCTCGAGCCAGACCTCGGCCACCCCGGTGATCCGCCCGGCGACGGCGTAGTGCCGGCCCTTGTGGCCGCGGTCACGGGTGACGCTCACCTCGTGCCCCGGCCACACGAGGGCATCCAGACGCGGGTCCTCGAGGACGGCGCGCAGCACGGTGGGCCGAGCACGCACGAAGGACTCGTCGACGAGGTCCACCACGTGGTCCGACGGGGTCCGGAGAGGGATGGGCACGGGTTGATCGTCTCAGGTCGCGAGACCCCAGCGACCGGTTCCATCACGGAATCGACGCGAAGACCCGTTCCCGGTTCCCGACCGGTAATGTGTGCACCGGCCGCACGTCGATCAAAGGAGACCCCGTGCAGGAGAACGTGACCCCAGCCCTCACCACCGGTGCGCCGGGGGACAGCCTCGCCGACCTGCCCCACCGCAACGCGGAGCGGGCCCCCGAGCGTGTGGCCTTCAGCAAGCCGACCGACGACGGCGGGTGGACGGACGTCACGACCACGCAGTTCCGTGACACCGTCGACGCGGTCGCCAGGGGCTTCGTGGCCGCCGGGATCCAACCGGGCGACCGCATCGCGATCATGAGCAAGACCCGCTACGAGTGGACGGTCGTCGACTTCGCGGCGTGGACGGCCGGCGCGGTCGTCGTCCCGGTCTACGAGACGAGCTCCGCCGAGCAGGTGCAGTGGATCGTCGAGGACTCCGGCGCCGTGGCGATCGTCGTCGAGACGCCGGGCCACCTCGCGGTCGTGGAGTCGGTGCGCGACGCGCTCCCGACGCTCGCGCACGTCTGGCAGCTCGACGCGGGTGACCTGGAGACGCTCGCCGCCTCGGGCGCCGGCATCGGCGACGTCGAGCTCGACGCGCGTCGCGACGCGCTGGGCCGCGACTCGATCGCGACGATCATCTACACCTCCGGGACGACCGGCCGGCCCAAGGGCTGCGAGCTCACCCACGACAACTTCCTCGGGCTGGTTGAGAACACGGTCAGCCGGCTCGGCGACGTCGTCTCCGCCGAGGGTGCCTCGACCCTGCTCTTCCTCCCGCTGGCGCACGTCTTCGCGCGCTTCATCGAGGTGCTCGCGGTCGTCGGCGAGGCGCGGATGGGTCACAGCTCGAACCTGGCGAACATCCTCGACGACTTCGGGGCGTTCCGGCCGACGTTCATCCTCGCCGTCCCCCGGGTCTTCGAGAAGATCTACAACAAGGCGCAGGAGCAGGCCCACGCGAGCTCGAGCGCCAAGGGCAAGATCTTCGACGCGGCGGCCGCGACCGCGATCGCGTGGTCCGAGGCCGTGGACACGGGCCGGGTGCCCTTCGCCCTCAAGGCGCGGCACGCCCTGTACGACAAGCTCGTGTACTCGAAGATCCGCACGAAGATGGGCGGCCAGACGCGGTACGCCGTCTCGGGCGGCGCGCCGCTCGGTACGCGCCTGGGGCACTTCTTCCGCGGCATCGGGGTGACGATCCTCGAGGGGTACGGCCTCACGGAGACGACCGCCCCGATCACGGTCAACGTGCCCGACCGGGTGAAGATCGGCACGGTCGGCCTGCCGCTGCCGGGATGCGGTGTCCGCATCGCCGAGGACGGCGAGGTCCTCGCGCAGGGCGTGAACATCTTCACCGGTTACCGCAACAACGAGAAGGCGACGGCGGAAGCCATCCGTGACGGCTGGTTCCACACCGGGGACATCGGCGAGCTCGACGAGGACGGCTACCTGACGATCACGGGCCGGAAGAAGGAGATCCTCGTGACCGCCGGCGGCAAGAACGTCGCCCCGGCCGTCCTCGAGGACCGGCTGCGGGCCCATCCGCTCGTGTCGCAGTGCATGGTGGTCGGCGACCAGCGTCCGTTCATCGCCGCGCTTGTCACCCTCGACCCCGAGATGCTTCCCGGCTGGGCCGCCAACAACGGCCTCGAGGGGATCTCGATCGAGGACGCCCGGACGAACGAGAAGGTTCTCGGAGCCATCCAGGACGCCGTCGACGACGCGAACAACGCGGTCTCCAAGGCGGAGTCGATCCGCAAGTTCATCGTCCTCGAGGGCGACTTCACGGAGGACTCGGGTCACCTCACGCCGTCGTTGAAGCTCAAGCGGTCCGTCGTGATGCGCGACTACGCCAACGCCATCGAGGACATCTACGGCTGATCCCTCCCGCACCGCGGGGCGTCGCAGCGGGGTGGCACCGACCGGGTGTCACCCCGCTGCGGCGTTCCGGGTCGCCCACGGCTCGCGGCGGGCGACCGCGCCGGCCGCCTCCCTCGCCGTGACGAGCCCCGCCCTGGCGAAGAGATCCACCGCGTGCGCCTCGAGGGCGTCGAGGGGGACGGTGGGGCCGGTCAGCGCGAGCCCGATGACGCAGTCGTCGCAGCGGTGACCCCGGACGGGGCAGCTGTCGCAGTCGATGATCATGGCGGCCTTCCTTCGTCGCGGCGCCGGGGCGCCGGCCGGTCCTCCACCGGCACCGACGACGCTACGGACGACCACCGACAACGCCCGACGACCTCGCGTCGGACCATCGAGAGGGCACGTGCGACCGCCGTCGACCGGTCCGGCCCGGCGTGGGTCCGTGGCGTTGTCGGCCCCCTCTCCTACGGTCGTCGGCATGCAGATGGTGCAGGACGTCCTCGACCTGGGCACCGCCCTGTCGGAGACGACCTTCGTCGTCGTCGACCTCGAGACGACGGGCGGCAACCCGGCCGAGTGCGGGATCACGGAGATCGGCGCGGTGCGGGTGCGGGGCGGGGTCGTCCTCGGGGAGCTGCAGACCTTCGTCGACCCCGGGTGCGCCATCCCCCCCTTCATCCAGACCCTGACGGGGATCACCGACGCGATGGTCCGGGACGCGCCCCGGATCGACGCGGCGCTGCCGGCCTTCCTCGAGTTCGCCCGCGGGGCCGTCCTCGTCGCGCACAACGCGCGCTTCGACATCGGCTTCCTCAAGGCCGCTGCCGAACGGACCGGCACCCCGTGGCCGGGCTTCCAGGTCCTCGACACCGTGCACCTCGCCCGCCAGCTCGTGACCAAGGACGAGGCCCCCAACCACAAGCTCGCGACGCTCGCGAGGGTCTTCGGTGCGTCCGTGCAGCCGACCCACCGGGCGCTCGACGACGCCCGGGCCACGGTCGACGTCCTCCACGGCCTCATCGAACGGGTCGGCACGCTCGGCGTCTCCAGCCTCGAGGAGCTGCGCAGCTACAGCGCGCGGGTCCCGGCGTCGACCCGGCGCAAGCGGCACCTC
Organism: Janibacter massiliensis; assembly: GCF_900289115.1. GTDB lineage: Bacteria > Actinomycetota > Actinomycetes > Actinomycetales > Dermatophilaceae > Janibacter_A > Janibacter_A massiliensis. The sequence continues at coordinate 2,048,181 of NZ_LT985196.1, forward strand.
GCCGACGGCCTGCCGCACTCCCCCGGCGTCTACGTGTTCTCCGACGACGCGGGCACCCCCCTGTACGTCGGCACCTCCGGCGACATCCGCACCCGGGTCCTCACGTACTTCACCGCAGCCGAGCGCCGGCGCCGGATGCGGGACATGGTCGCCCTCGCCACCTCGGTCACCCCGATCGTCTGCGCCACCAGGGTCGAGGCACAGGTCCGGGAGGTCCGGCTCATCGCCGAGCACCGGCCGCGGTTCAACCGCCGGTCGACCCGCCCGGACAGGGCGGCCTGGGTCCGGATCACCGACGAGCCGTTCCCCCGGCTGAGCATCGTAGGCCGGGTGCGCGCCGGCGACATCCACGTCGGGCCCTTCCCGTCCCGCGCGGTCGCGACGGAGGCGGTCGAGGCGCTGCACGAGGCGGTGCCGATCCGCCGGTGCACGACCCGGATCTCCGCCCGCACACCCCCCGGCGGCGCGTGCGCGCTCGCCGAGATGGGCCGGTGCGTCGCACCGTGCACGGGTTCGGTCGACGTCGACGAGTACCGGGCCGTCGTCGACGACATCGTCACCGTCATGGCCGGCGACGCGTCGTCGGTCGTCGAGGCCCTGACGGCACGCATGGCCGAGCTCGCGGCGTCCGAGCGGTTCGAGGAGGCAGCGACCGTCCGTGACCGCACCCTCGCCCTCGTCCGGGGCGCGTCCCGGGCACAGCGGATCGCCCCGCTGGCCGCCAGCCCCGAGCTCGTGGCTGCCCGGCGGCTGCCCGCGGGCGGCTGGGAGGCGATCTGCGTGCGGCACGGCCGGTTCGCCGCATCCGTGTCGGTCCGTCCCGGGGTCGACCCCGTCCCGGCGATCGACGCGATGCGCGCGACCGCGGAGGTGGTGCCGGTACCGGACACCGTCCTGGGGGCGACGATCCCGGAGGAGACGGACATCCTCCTGCGGTGGCTCGAGCAGCCGGGGGTACGCCTCGTCCACCTCGACGGGGTGTGGGACTGCCCCGTCGGTGGCGCGCAGTCCGCATGGGCCCGGCTCGAGCCGGTGGCCCAGTCCGCACGCGGCGCCGTCGGCTTCGCGTCCTGACCGGGTCGCTAGGGTGGAACGGTGATCACCGCCATCGTCCTCATCAACGCCGAGGTCCACCGCATACCCGAGGTCGCCGAGGCCATCGCCGGCCTCGACGGGGTCACCGAGGTCTACTCGGTGGCGGGCGACGCCGACCTCATCGCGATGGTCCGGGTCCGCGCGCACGAGGAGCTCGACGACGTCATCGCCGGCCGCCTCAACAAGGTCGACGGTGTCGTGGGCACGAGCACGCACATCGCCTTCCGGACCTACTCGTCGCACGACCTCGAGGCCGCGTTCAGCCTGGGTATCGAGTGACGCGACCGCGTCCGGGCGCTCGGCTCAGGACGAGGCGATCGCGGAGCTGACCGTCACCCACCGCTCGAGCTGCGCGGTGGCAGCGCCGGAGTCGATCGCCTCCTCGGCCCGCTCGATCCCCGCGCGGATCGCCGCGTCGACGTCCGCCACGGGCGCGCCGTCGGCGGCCGCGAGCGCCAGCGCCGCACCGGCGTTGAGGACGACCGCGTCGCGGACGGGCCCCCGTTCACCGGCCCACGTGCGCCGGGCGACGTCTGCGTTGTAGTCGGCCTCCCCGCCGACGAGCGCCTCGCGGGGGCTGATCGCCAGCCCGAGGCGGGCGGGGTCGACGACGTGCTCGCTCACGTGACCGTCGACGACCCACCACAGGCGCGAGGTCGTCGAGGTCGTCAGCTCGTCGAGGCCGTCGTCCCCACGGAAGACGAGGGCCTCGGCGCCCCGGTCTGCGAACACCCCGGCCATGAGCGGCGCGACGCGCGGGTCGGCGGCACCGATGGCGCTGAAGCGGGGCTGAGCGGGGTTGGTCAGGGGGCCCAGGACGTTGAAGGCCGTCGGGACCCCGAGCTCCTTGCGGGCCGCGGCGGCGTGACGCATCGAGGGGTGGAACGTCTGGGCGAAGCAGAAGGTGATTCCTGCCTGCTCCGCGACGGCGACGACCTGCTCCGGGGTGAGCCCGAGGACGACGCCGAGGTGCTCGAGGACGTCGGCCGTCCCCGTCGTGCTCGAGGCCGACCGGTTGCCGTGCTTGACGACCCGGACCCCGGCCCCCGCGCACACCACCGCTGCCATCGTCGAGATGTTGACGGAGTTCGAACGGTCCCCGCCCGTGCCGACGATGTCGAGCGCCGGCCCGTCGACCTCGATGCGTCGCGCGACGCCGAGCATCCCGTCGGCCAGCGCCCGCAGCTCGGCGACCGTCTCCCCCTTCGCGCGGAGCGCCACGAGGAAGCCGGCGACCTGCACCGGGGTGGCCTCCCCCGCCATGACCCGGTCCATCGCCCAGCGGGTGTCCTCCGGAGGGAGGTCCTCGCCCCGCAGGAGCAGCGAGAGCAGGTCCGGCCAGGTCGTCATCGTCGTGCCGGTGCGCGTCGCGTCGCCGGTCACGCGCCCAGGGACCGGGCGAGGCCGGCGACGACGTCGGCGATCTCCACGCCGTCGATCGGGTGCGAGGCGACCCCGTCGGCGAGGGACCACGTCGCGAGCCACCCGTCCTGCGGACGGCCGGTGATGACGATCACCGGAGGGCAGTCGGGGACCTCGGCCTTGAGCTGTCGGCACAGGCCCATGCCGCCGACCGGGTTGGCCTCGCCGTCGAGCACGACGAGGTCGAAGGCGCCGCTCTCGACCGCCTCGAGCACGGCGGGCGCCGTCGCGCCCTCCCGCCACGACGCGACCTCGACGTCGCGCGCCGGCCGCCGGCCGACACCGACCCGCACCGCGTCCCGCGTCGTGATGTCGTCGCTGTAGAGCACGACGTCGACGCTGCGCACCGCGGCCGGCGTGGCGCCGGGGCCGGACGGCCGGACGGGGGTCGACGTCGGGTGTGCGGGGCTCGCGGTCATGCGCGCGATCGTACCGATCTCACGGGGCGACGCACCGAGTCGGGGGGTGGGCACGACTTTCCCCACCGGTACCGACATAATGGCGCGCGTGACATCCGTACCCGCCGCGCAGCCCGCCACCGCGCCCGCGCATCCGACGACCCCCGCCGTCGATCTGTCGCGCCCGCCGTCGACCGGTCCCGTCACCCGCCCGGACCTCGTGTCCGTGGGCACGATCGTGTGGCTGTCGAGCGAGCTGATGTTCTTCGCCGGCCTGTTCGCGATGTTCTTCACGATCCGCTCGCAGGCGCCCGAGCTGTGGGCCGACCGCTCCGAGATGCTCAACGTGCCGTTCGCCGCGGCGAACACCTTCCTGCTCGTCCTCTCGTCGGTCTGGTGCCAGCTCGGCGTGTGGAAGGCGGAGAAGCTCCAGCCCTACCGGACCGGGTCGCTCCTGCAGGTCGGCTCGTGGGGCATGCGCGAGTGGTACGTCCTGACGTACATCTTCGGCGCGATCTTCGTCAGCGGTCAGGTCGTCGAGTACGCGACGCTCATCAGCGAGGGACTCACCCTCAGCTCCGACGGGTACGGCTCGATCTTCTACCTCACGACGGGCCTGCACGCGATCCACGTCACCGGCGGCCTCATCTTCTTCCTCCTGATCATCGGCCGGACCTTCACCTCCCGGCGCTACGGCCACCACCAGGCCTCCGGGGCGATCGCCGCCTCCTACTACTGGCACTTCGTCGACGTGGTGTGGATCGGTCTCTTCTTCTGCATCTACATCCTGAAGTGACCCTCCCCTCCCGCCGCCGACCGACGACAGGAACCTCGTGAACGCCCTGACCAACCGACGCCACCCCGCGGCCGTCGTCCTCCTGCTCCTCCTCGGCCTCCTGCTCACGGGCACCGCCTACGCGGCCCTGGCCCCGAAGCAGGCCACCGCCGCGTCGACCGCCGCCGGCGCCGACCAGGTCGCGTACGGCAAGGAGCTCTTCGTCGCCAACTGCGCGACGTGCCACGGCAAGAACGGGACCGGCACGAAGTCGGGCCCGAGCCTGGCCGGCGTCGGCGCCGCAGCGGTCGACTTCCAGGTCGGTACGGGCCGGATGCCGTTGATGAACCCCGGCGCCCAGGCGCCGCGGGGCACGGACGTGAAGTTCGACGACGAGCAGATCGCGGCGATGGCCGCCTACGTCGCGTCCCTCTCGCCCGGTCCGGCCGTCCCCGAGGCCAAGTGGCTCGACGCGAAGGCCGGTGACCCGGCCCGCGGCGGCCAGATCTACCGCGTCAACTGCGCGATGTGCCACAACGCGCGCGGTGCGGGCGGTGCGCTGACCCGCGGCAAGTACGCGCCGCCGCTCATCGGCGTCGAGGAGAAGCACATCTTCGAGGCGATGGAGACCGGCCCGCAGTCGATGCCCGTCTTCAACGACAAGAACCTCTCGCCGGAGGACAAGCGGGACGTCATCGCCTACCTCAAGAGCATGGACGAGGAGGGCAACCCCGGCGGCCAGGCCCTCGGCTCCCTCGGTCCCGTCTCTGAGGGCATGTTCGCCTGGATCTTCGGCCTGCTCATCCTCGTCGGTGCGGCCGTCTGGCTCGGCCAGAAGTCCGCCTGACGCACCCGCTCCCCTGAAGAACGCAGACAGGAACCCCGTATGAACGAGCAGGACCGACCGGCCGAGGGCGGCGCGCGCACGGTGAGCCCCGGCCACGGCGCGGCCATCCCGACGGGTGACGTCGTCGCCCACGAGCCCGCCATCGGCACGCCCGAGCGCTTCGAGAACCCCGGCCTGCCGGCCCACGTCCACCGCCTGGCAGACACGGATGAGAAGGCCGCCAAGCGCGCCGAGAAGCAGGTCGCCGGCCTGTTCCTCCTGTCGATCCTCGGCACGCTCCTCTTCCTCGTCGCCTACTTCATGTTCGGGACGGACGAGCAGACGTGGGTGCCCGGCATCGGTCGCACGAGCGTCTCGAACGTCCTCCTCGGCACCGGGCTCGGTCTGTCGCTGCTCGGGATCGGTCTCGGTGCCGTGCACTGGGCCAAGACGCTCATGCCCGACACCGAGGTGATCGAGGAGCGCCACCCGCTGCGCTCGAGCGACGAGGCTCGCGCCGGCTTCGTCCAGACCCTCACCGAGGGTGGCGAGGGAGCCCAGCTCAAGCGGCGCCCGATGGTCAAGTACACGTTCGGTGCTGCGATGGGCCTCTTCGCCATCCCGCTGCTCGTCCAGGTCGTCGGCAGCCTCGGCCCGATGGGTGAGGCCACCGAGGACCTCCGCCACACCTACTGGAACGGCAAGAAGCGGCGCGACGGGTCGTACGCGTTCAGCAAGCCGCGCCTCGTCCGTGACCCCGAGAACACCCCCATCCGGGCCTCCGACGTGACGATCGGGTCCGTCTTCCACGTGCAGCCGGAGGGCCTCCTCGACGAGGAGCACCACGTCCTCGACTACAAGGCGAAGGCCTCGGTCATCGTCATGCGGCTCGACCCCAAGGACATCAAGTCCCAGAAGGAGCTCGACTGGGGTCACGAGGGGATCGTCGCCTACTCGAAGATCTGCACCCACGTCGGCTGCCCGGTCGGCCTGTACGAGCAGACGACCCACCACCTCCTCTGCCCGTGCCACCAGTCGACCTTCGACGTGACGGACGACTGCAAGGTCGTCTTCGGCCCGGCGAAGCGGCCGCTCCCCCAGCTGCCCATCACCGTCGACGACGAGGGCTACCTCATCGCCGAGAAGCCGTTCCAGGAACCCGTCGGCCCCAGCTTCTGGGAGCGTGAGAAGTGAGCACCGTCCCTGCCAACCGTCCCGTCGACGCGATCCGCGCCGACGATGCGCCCGTCAAGCCCTCGCCGAGCGCCGCCGCCCGGCGGGCCGGTGGCATCGCTGGCTGGGTCGACGACCGCACCGGCGCCGCCAAGGGCGTCGGGTACCTCCTCAAGAAGGTCTTCCCGGACCACTGGTCGTTCATGCTCGGCGAGATCGCGATGTACTCGATGATCATCTGCCTGCTGACCGGGACCTTCCTCACGTTCTGGTTCACCCCGAGCGCCGGGCACACGGTGTACGAGGGCTCCTACGCGCCGCTGCGGGGCGTCGAGATGTCGGAGGCCTACGCCTCGACCCTCGACATCTCGTTCGACGTCAAGGGTGGGTTGCTCATCCGGCAGCTGCACCACTGGGCCGCCCTGATGTTCATCGTCTCCCTGTCGGTCCACATGCTGCGCGTGTTCTTCACCGGCGCGTTCCGCAAGCCGCGCGAGCTCAACTGGGTCATCGGCACGCTGCTGTCCATGCTGGCGCTCGTCGAGGGCTTCGCGGGCTACTCGCTGCCGGACGACCTCCTCTCCGGCACCGGTCTCCGCGCCGCCCAGGGCTTCATGCTCTCCGCCCCGATCATCGGCTCGTACCTCTCGTACGCGGCCTTCGGTGGCGCGTTCCCGGGCGAGGACATCATCCCGCGCCTGTACTCGGTGCACATCCTGCTTCTCCCGGCCCTGCTCATCGGCCTGTTCACCGCCCACATCGTCCTCGTGGCGCTGCAGAAGCACACGCAGTACCCCGGCCCGGGCAAGACGAACGACAACGTCGTCGGGTATCCGGTCATGCCGGTGTACGCGGCGAAGGCCGGCGGCTTCTTCTTCATCGTCTTCGGCATCCTCGCGCTCATCTCGGCGCTCGTGCAGATCAACGCGATCTGGGTCTACGGCCCGTACGACCCGAACGCGACGACCGCCGGCGCCCAGCCCGACTGGTACATGGGCTTCGCCGACGGCGCGCTCCGCCTCCTCCCGGGCTGGCTCGAGTTCACCACCTTCGGCTACACGTGGAGCCTCAACGTCGCGATCGGCGCGCTCATGCTCATCCCCGTCATGTACGGCCTCATGGGTGCCTACCCGTTCCTCGAGGCCTGGGTGACCGGCGACAAGCGGGAGCACCACCTTCTCGACCGGCCCCGGAACATGCCGGTCCGTACGGCGCTCGGCATGGCGGCCATGACCTTCTACGGCGTGCTGCTGTTCGCCGCGAGCAACGACATCATGGCGATCAAGTTCAACCTGTCCATCAACGACATCACGAACCTGTTCCGGATCTCGGTGTTCGTCCTGCCGGTCATCGTCTTCTGGGCGACGAAGCGGATCTGCATCAGCCTCCAGCGGGCCGACCGGGACAAGGTCCTCCACGGCCGCGAGACCGCACGGATCATCCGTACGCCCGAGGGTCGCTTCTTCGAGGCCCACGAGCCGCTCGACGAGTACACCCGGTGGAACCTCGTCCAGCACGAGGCGCACGTCCCCGTCGGGATCGAGGCCCCGGAGGACGGCAACGGCGTCTCGCGCCGCCGCCAGGGTCTGGCCAAGCTCCGGTCCCGTCTGTCGCACTTCTACTTCGCCGACAGCATCGACCCGGTCACCCCGGCAGAGCTCCAGGCGGCCCACCACGACCACGGCGGGCACGACGGCGACAGCATCGAGCACCAGCACCGCGAGGCCGTCGCCTCGGGCAACACCGCTGGCGAGCGAGGCCTGGGTCGCGACTGACGAGCGACCTCGCTCCCCGACCGGTGCCCCCAGCGCGATCACGTGCTGGGGGCACCGGCGTGTGGCCCTTCGGCCGGGACACCGCGCTCAGGCCCCGAGCAGCTCCTCCCACCGGGCCTGCACTGCGGCCGCATCGTCCTCCGAGGCTGCACGGATCTCGAGGATCTTCGTCCGGCTCGTCGCGGCGCCGTCGACCGCCCTCTGGGTGACGGAGACACCCAGCACCGGTGGGTCGTCCTCCCCGTACCGACCACCGACCCGCGTCCGTGAGGCACCGGGTCGGACCCGGACGGCGATCCGGACGGTGGTCATGACCCGATGATGGCAGGCTGACGCCCGTGCCCACCGACGACGACCGTTGTGCCTTCCTGGGCAGGCAGGCCTTCGAGCAGGCGGTCTCGGCCGCCCTCGACGAGGTCCCCTCCGAGCTCATGGACCTCCTCGACAACGTCGTCTTCCTCGTCGAGGACCACCCCGCCCCGGATCTTCCGCCCGACCTCCTCGGCATCTACGAGGGCCTGCCGCGGACGGAGCGCACCGACCCGTGGGGCGCCGTCCTCCCGGACCGGATCACCGTCTTCCGGGTCCCGACCCTGGCCACGTGCCGCTCCTCCGAGGAGGTTCAGGACGAGGTCGCCGTGACCGTGGTGCACGAGATCGCGCACCACTTCGGTATCGAGGAGGACCGCCTGCACGCCCTCGGCTGGGGCTGACCCGGCGCCGGGTCCCCGGAGGACAGCGCGCCGGAACGAGACGTGCCCAGACCGCGTCAGCGCAGGGCGCTGCGCTTCTGCCACTCGGCCCACGAGTACTGCCAGACCCCGATGCCCTCCGTCGGCTGGAAGACGCGCGAGGACCCCGTGAAGTCGACGACGTCACCGATCATCGAGTTGTCGAACATCCACTTCGCGTTCTCCGGCGCCATGTTGACGCACCCGTGCGACACGTTCGACGAGCCCTGCGAGCCGACGGACCACGGGGCGGAGTGGAGGTACTCCCCCGTCCACGTCACCCGCATGTTCCACCGCGTGTCCAGCTTGTAGTAGCCGGGCTCGCCCTTCTCGATGCCGACCGTGGCCGAGTCCATCGTCACGGTCGGCTCCTTCGACATGACGACCTTCACCCCGGAGCGGGTCTCGGTCTCCGGCCCGGGACGGCCCGTGCTCACCGGGATCCGCCGAACGACCGCGCCGTCGCGCTTGACGGTCATCACGTGCTTGTTCATGTCGACGAGGCTCGTCATCGAACGGCCGATCGTCATCGTCCCACCGTCGTCGTTGGCGACCCATTTGTCCTTGCCGGTCTGGAACCCCGTGAACGGCGTCCGCACCGTGACCTTCGTCCCTGGCTGCCAGTACGTCTTCGGGCGCCACATGAGCTGACGGTCGTCGAGCCAGCCCCACGACCCCTCGGTCCTGGGGGTCGTCGTGATGCGCACCCGCTTCTCGATCTCGCGTCGCATCGCGGGCGTCTCGACCGGGGAGTCGAACTGGACGGTCGCCGGCATGCCGGTCCCGACCGTCGAGTCACCGTAGGGCAGGGAGTACGTCGCGGTGACCTTCGGCGTGCGGGTCGTGAACGATCCGGTGAAGGCCGCGGGGGTGCCGTCGGTGCCCGTGGCCCGTACCCGCACGGTGTAGGTGGTGCTGGGCTTGAGGCGAGCCCCCTCGGTGCTGCGCCACCGCGCACCGTCGATCGAGCCCGGGACCTTCGTCCCGCCCGGGTCCGTGACGCTCACCGAGTCGAGGTCCCCCATGACGACGGTGACGGTCACCGGGTCGGTCGGCAGCGCGCCGATCGACCCCTTCGCCGGTGTCATCCCGATCTCCGGGGGCGTCGGCTCCGGCGTGGTCGACGTCGACGTCGTGGACGAACCGGTCGCAGGACTCCCCGACCCGCGCGGCACCGCGCTGCACGCAGCCAAGGTCACCGGCAGGCCGAGCAGACCGGCGACGATCGCGGCGACTGCCGCCGAGCGGCTGTGCGCCCGGCGACGTCCGAACGGCATACTGGCTGCCGACCGGGCGGTGCCCACCGTCAGAGCGAGTGCTTTCCCGTGTAGGACTCGAACGTCCAGCCCAGGAGCGCGACGAGACCGACGACGGCGCCGATGATGAAGAACCACCACCCCACGGCGACACCGAGGGAGAGCATCGCCGTTGCCAGCGCGAGCCAGAGCGGCCACCAGCTGCCCGGCGAGAAGACGCCGTACTCGCCGGCCTGCTGGGCGATCTCGCCGTCGGAGTCGTCCTCGGGACGCAGTCCGAGACGTCGACCGGTCGCGTGCAGGTACCCCGCGATCATGTAGCCGAGACCGGCGCACAGGCCCATGCAGGCGACCCCGACCGGCTCGCCCCACCCGGTGACGACGCCGTACACGATCGCCACGATGACGAAGAACGTGCCGATGACGGCGAAGAGATCGCGCTCGACCTTCATCGGTCAGGCCTCCTTGTCGTGGGCGGCCGTGGCGCCGCGGGTGGTGCGGGTCGCCGGTGCGACGCTCGGCTCGACCACGTCGCCAGCGAGGTCCTCGCCGTGGTGGAGGTCGAACGCCGGACGCTCGGAACGGATCCGCGGGATGGAGTCGAAGTTGTGCCGCGGCGGCGGGCACGACGTCGCCCACTCGAGCGAGTTGCCGTAGCCCCACGGGTCGTCGACCGTCACACGCTCGCCGTACTTCGTCGTCTTCCAGACGTTGTAGAAGAACGGCAGGAACGAGACGGCGAGGACGAACGAGCCGATCGTCGAGATCTGGTTGCCCAGCTGGAGCCCCTCACCGGGCATGTAGTCGGCGTACCGGCGCGGCATGCGCTCGGCACCCAGCCAGTGCTGGATGAGGAAGGTCGTGTGGAAGCCGATGAACAGCAGCCAGAACTGCAGCTTGCCGAGCTTCTCGTCGAGCATCTTCCCCGTGAGCTTGGGCCACCAGAAGAACAGGCCGCCGAAGAAGGAGAAGACGATCGTCCCGAAGAGGACGTAGTGGAAGTGCGCGACGACGAAGTACGTGTCCGACACCTGGAAGTCGAGGGCCGGGGCCGCGAGGATGACGCCGGTCAGACCACCGAAGAGGAAGGTCACCAGGAAGCCCATCGCCCACAGCATCGGCGTCTCGAACGTGAGCTTGCCACCCCACATCGTGCCGATCCAGTTGAAGAACTTCACGCCGGTCGGGACGGCGATCGCCATCGTCATGATCGCGAAGAAGGGCAGCAGGACCTGCCCGGTGACGTACATGTGGTGGGCCCAGACGCTCACCGACAGCGCCGCGATGGCGATGGTGGCGAAGACGAGCGTCTTGTACCCGAAGATCGGCTTGCGGCTGAAGACCGGGATGATCTCCGAGATCACGCCGAAGAACGGCAACGCGAGGACGTACACCTCGGGGTGCCCGAAGAACCAGAACAGGTGCTGCCAGAGCACGGGTCCGCCGGTCGCGGGGTCGAAGATGTGGGCGTCGAACTTCCGGTCCACCCCCAGGCCGATGAGCGCGGCCGCGAGGACCGGGAACGCCATGAGGACGAGGATCGAGGTGATGAGCACGGTCCACGTGAAGATCGGCATCCGGAACATCGTCATGCCCGGGGCGCGCATGCACAGGATCGTGGTGATGAAGTTGACGGCACCGAAGATCGACGAGAAGCCACCGAGAGCGAGGCCGAAGACCCACAGGTCACCGCCGAGGCCGGGGCTGTAGTCGGAGTTCGCCAGCGGCGAGTACGCGGTCCACCCGAAGCCCGCCGCGCCCTGGGGGGTGAGGAAGCCGGCCGAGGCGATGATGCCGCCGAAGAGGTAGAGCCAGTACGCGAACATGTTCAGCCGCGGGAACGCCACGTCCGGCGCACCGATCTGCAGCGGCATGAACGCGTTCGCGAACGCGGCGAAGGCCGGGGTCGCGAAGAGCAGCAGCATCACCGTGCCGTGCATGGTGAACAGCTGGTTGAACTGCTCGGGGTCGTCGACGACCTGGAGCCCGGGCGCCCAGAGCTCGAGGCGGATCAGGAGAGCCATGATCCCGCCGATGAGGAAGAAGATGAACGAGGAGATGAAGTAGAGGTTGCCGATGACCTTGTGGTCGGTGCTCGTCAGCCACTTCACGACGAGCGAACCCATGCTCGACTCGCGCTTGGCGCCGATCGTCGCGCCGACCGGCAGGGTGTCCGGTCCGAGACTCTCGCGTGCGACGGTCATTCGTTGCTCCCGGTGGTCGTGAGCTCGTCCCGGTCGGCCGGGGCGATGGGCTCGCGGTTGACGTCGTTGCCGAGCGTGCCGGTCTGGCCGCGCTTCTCGAGGTCCTTCATGTGGGCGTCGAACTCCTCGCGCGAGACGACCTTGAGGCGGAAGAGCATCTGGGCGTGGTAGGAGCCGCACAGCTCGGCGCACTTGCCGATGAACTCGCCCTCCTCGGTCGGCGTCACCTGGAAGGTGTTGACGCGGCCGGGGATCATGTCGAGCTTCTTGAGGAACTCGGGGACCCAGAAGGAGTGGTTGACGTCGCGGGCCGTCAGCTGGAACTCGGTCCGCTCGTTCACCGGGATCCACAGCTCGGGCAGCTGCTGCTCCGCGGCGGGCCTACCCGTGAGCTGCGCCTGCGTGCCGGCCTCGTGGACGTTCTCGGACGTGTAGTTGAAGTCCCAGCTCCACTGCTTCCCGACGACGTTGACGACGTTGTCGGGCTCGGTCTCCGTGCCCATCGCGGTCGCGGCCACCTTGTTGTTCCAGAAGAACAGCGCGGCGAGCGCGAGGATCGGGACGATCGTGTAGAGGATCTCGAGCGGGATGTTGTACTGCAGCTGCTCGGGCAGCGTCTCGTCGCCCTTCTTCTTGCGGTACATCGCCCAGCACCAGAAGGAGAGCGCGAGGACCAGCGCGCCCACGAGGAGCGCGGCGATCCACGTGTACACCCAGAAGTTCCGGATGAGCTCGGCGTCCTCGGTGATGGGGCGGGGCAGGTAGCCGTCCTCGACCCTCGTGTTGACGCCGACCGCGCCGCACGCGGTCATGAGGACGGACGCCAGTGCGAGACCGCCGGCAGCGCGCAGCGCCCTCGGACGGTGTGGCGTGTCGAGATCGGGACGACTCAACGGGCACCTGCTTCTGGATCGGGCGGACGGGAGACGAGCAAACGCTACCGCAGCAGCGGGATCGGTCGACGGCGGGGGACGGGCGCGTCGTCCTGCCGGAGCGCCTCGGCCCGGCGAACGGCCCGCGGCGGGGGCCGGACCCTCAGCGGGGCGACGGTCCGTGGCGCACGACGTCGAGGGGCGGCGCAGCCAGGGCGTCGGCGAGGCGTCGCCGGTACTCGCGCCGAGGCACATCGACGACGCCCAGGGAGGCGAGGTGGTCGGTGCGCCACTGGACGTCGACCAGCCGCCGGGGATCGCCGTCCGCGCGGACCATCTCGACGAGGGCGACGAGGGCCACCTTCGAGGCGTCGGTCGCCCGATGGAACATCGACTCCCCCGCGAACAGCCCGGCGACCGCCACCCCGTAGAGGCCACCGGCGAGCTCCTCGCCGTCCCAGACCTCCACGCTGTGGGCCCAGCCGAGACGGTGCAGCCGACCGTAGGCGGCGGCGATCTCCGGGGTGATCCACCGACCGTCCCGGGCCGGGTCGGCGCACCCCTCGAGCACGGCCTCGAAGGCGGTGTCGACGGTGATCTCGAACCGCCGCACCGACCGGCGCAGGCTCCGGCTCACGTGCAGCCCGTCCAGCGGGAGGATCCCTCGCGGGTCGGGCGACCACCAGCCCAGGGGCGGTCGCCCCTCGTCGCCCAGCCCCATGGGGAAGAACCCCGCCCGGTAGGCCGCGATCAGCGTCCCGGGGTCGAGGTCACCCCCGGCGAACGGCCGCTCGTCGCCGTCCTCGAGGACGAGGGCGTCGAACGGCCACGCGGACGGCGGGACCTCTCGGGGCGGGAAGGGGACGCCCGGCGACACCGGTCAGGGACGCGGGAAGGAGATGACCGAGCGGAGCTCCTCGGCGGCCCCGTCGCCGTGGACCCCCGCGAGCCGTCCGAGGAACTCGTCCCCGGTCAGGACGTACTCCTGGGTCCCCACCGTCTCGAGGCACTCCGTGGCGAGCGCCGTGCCGAGCTGGGCGCACCGCTCGTGCGACAGCCCGTGCGCGAGACCGGTGAGGAAGCCGGCGCGGAAGGCGTCGCCGACGCCGGTGGGGTCCGCGACCGACGCAGCCGGCACCACGGGCACCTGGACCGGCTCTTCACCGCGGGTGACGACCGACACCCCGTCGGCGCCGCGGGTGATGACGCGGGTCGTCACCCGCTCCGCGATCTCCTCGGCGCTCCAGCCCGTCTTCTGCTCGACCAGGTGCGACTCGTACTCGTTCGTCACGAGGTACGTCGCGCCCTCGATGAGGGAGCGGATCATCGGCCCGTCACCCCACGCGAGCTGCTGGCTGGGGTCGGCGACGAACGGCAGGGACCGGTCGCGGCACTCCTGCGTGTGCCGGACCATGGCCTCGGGGTCGTCCGGGCCGATGAGCACGAGGTCGAGGCCGCCCAGGCGGTCGGCGACCGGCTTGAGCTCGACCTCCCGGGCCTCGGACATCGCGCCCGGGTAGAAGGTCGCCATCTGGGCCAGCTCGGTGTCGGTCGTGCAGACGAACCGCGCGGTGTGACGGGTGTCGGAGATCTTCACGGACTCGCAGTCGACGCCGTGGCGCTCGAGCCAGCTGCGGTAGTCATCGAAGTCGACGCCCGCAGCACCCACGAGGGCGGGGCGCTGACCCAGGCTCGCCATGCCGAACGCGATGTTGCCGCCGACACCGCCCCTCCGGATCTGGAGGTCGTCGGCCAGGAAGGACACCGAGATCTTGTCGAGCTGCTCGGCGACGAAGGAGTCGGCGAACTTCCCGCCGAAGGTCATGAGGTGGTCGGTCGCGATGGACCCGCAGATGGCGATGTGCACGCCGGGGATCGTAGCGAGCGCCGCAGGACGGCACGCACGACGGCGCAGCTACCGCGGGTCGGCGCGTGTGTCCTGGATCACATCGGAGTACGGTGCCGGGGCATGAGCGAGAACGAGCCCACTCCCATCGACGCCCTCGACACCGGGACCGTCACCGACCTCGCGGACGACTGCCGACGGATCGTCGCGGCGGGCCGGCTGCGCCGTACCCCCGCGCGCCCATGGACCCCGCGCTGCGTCACGGAGGACCCGCGGACGCTCGAGAGCGCCGCCGACTGCGTCGCCGACCTCGACGCGTTTCGGGCCTGAGTCGGGCTCAGCCACGGCGTGTCCACGCCGCGGGAACGACGCCGACGACGGATCGGCTCAGCTGAAGGAGTCGCCGCAGGCGCACGAGCTGCCCGCGTTCGGGTTGTCGATCGTGAAGCCCTGCTTCTCGATCGTGTCCGCGAAGTCGATGGACGCGCCGTCGAGGTAGGGAGCGCTCATCCGGTCGACGACGACCTCGACACCGTCGAAGTCGCGGACCAGGTCGCCGTCGAGGGTGCGCTCGTCGAAGTACAGCTGGTAGATCAGGCCGCTGCAGCCGCCCGGCTGGACGCCGACGCGCAGGCGCAGGTCGTCCCGACCCTCCTGCTCCAGGAGCGACCTGACCTTGCCCGCGGCGACGTCGGTCAGCGTGACGCCGTGCGTCGTGGCGGGAGCCGTGTCGGTGGTCGGCGTGGTCTCGTTCTGGACGCTCATGGGAGCCCCTTCGGATCGTGGGTGTGCGGGTGTGTCCAGCGGCGTCAACGCGACGGCGGGTGCCGCTGTTCCCGCGACCGAGGATACGCACCGGTCGGTCACGACCGGTGCGGGCGGTCACCGCCGGGGCGACCAGGTGCCCGCGACGGCCGCGGCCCGCGCACGGAGCGTGCCGACGGGGTCGGCCATCGCCGCCTCCACCTCCTCGGGCGTGACGGCGACGGGGTAGCACCCGTTGATCCCGACGGCCATCGTCTCGCGGCGCCCGACGAGCGCCTGCCCCGGGACGACGACGACGGGCGTGGCGGTGCGTTGGGCCCGCTGCGCCACCCCGGCGACGACCTTCCCGCGCAGGGACTGCCAGTCCAGGCAGCCCTCCCCCGTGACGACGAGGTCTGCGGCCGCGAGGACCTCGTCGACACCGAGCTCGTCGAGCACCATCGCCATGCCGCTGCGCCGCACGGCGCCGAGGACCAGGAGCGCGTAGCCGATCCCCCCGGCGGCACCGGCGCCGGGCTCGCGATCGAGGCGGCGTGCTCGACCGGTGAGCAGGTCCCGCTCGGCCGGAAGGCTGCGGCCGACGACCTCGTGCCACCGGCCGAGCGCCCGCTCGAGGTCCTGGGCGGTCTGCGGGTCCGCCCCCTTCTGCGGGGCGTAGACGGCGCTCGCCCCCTGCAGGCCCAGGAGCGGGTTGTCGACGTCCGTCGCCGCGATGAGCTCGACCCCCGCGAGACGGCGCCGCACCTCGGCGATCCGCGGGAGGGCGTCGTCGGGCAGGTCGGCCAGGCCGAGACCGCCGCAGCGCAGGACCGGGTCGTCGCCCGCCCCGAGAGCCGCGAGCATGCCTGCTCCCCCGTCGTTCGTCCCGCTCCCGCCGAGGCCGACGACGATGCGCCGAGCCCCTGCCGCGAGGGCTGCGTCGAGGAGCATCCCCAGGCCGGCCGTCCCCGTCACCCGGGGGTCGCGCTCGGCCGCACCGAGCAGGTGCAGGCCGCACGCCTGGGCTGATTCGATCCATGCGGTCGGCACGCCCTCGCCGCCGTGCCCCTCCCCCGTGAGGAGGATCAGCGCGGGGACGTCCCGACCGAGCGGGTCGGAGACGGTGACCGCGACGGTCTCCCCCGCCGGACGCCCCGGACCGCCCGGGGCGAGCACGTCGATGAAGCCGGGGCCGCCGTCCGACAGCGGCACGAGGGTGAGCAGGTCGTCCGGCGCGCGCTCGCGCCAGCCGGCCGCGATCGCCTCCGCGGCCTGGGTCGCCGTGAGGGTGCCGGTGTAACAGTCCGGGGCGATGAGCACGTGCATCCGCCCACGGTAGCGAGCCGGACCCTGCCCGCCGGGGTCAGTCCGAGCCGCGCGGGCCGGTCGGGAGTCGACCGAGACGGGCCAGGAGCAGCGCCTCGGCGACGCAGACGCGCTCGAACTCACCGAGGTGGAGCGACTCGTTCGCACCGTGCGCCCGGGTGTCGGGGTCCTCGACCCCCGTGACGAGGATGGCGGCCTCGGGGAAGCGCTCGGCGAACGCGGCCACGAAGGGGATCGACCCGCCGCACCCGATCTCGACCGGCGCGGCGCCCCACGCGTCGGCGAACGCCGCGCGGGCCTCGTCGTGGGCCGCACCGTCCGTCGCCGCCGCGAAGCCGGGCCCCTCGTCGGAGAGGGTCACCTCGACGGAGGCGCCCCACGGCGCCCGCGACAGCAGGTGCTCCCGGAGCGCCTCGAAGGCACGGCCGGGGTCCTGGGTGGGCGCCAGACGCATCGACACCCGTGCGCGGGCCGACGGGACGAGGGTGTTCGAGGCGGCCTCGACGGCCGGGGCGTCGAGGCCGATGACGCTGAGCGCCGGACGCGTCCACAGCCGCGAGAGGATCGAGCCTGACCCGATGAGGGCGGTGCCCTCGAGCGCACCGGACTCGGCCCGCAGGCGCGCCTCGTCGTAGTCGAGGTCGGCCGCCTCGGCGTGGTCCAGCCCCGCCACCGCGACGTCCCCGGCCGCGTCGTGGAGGGTCGCCAGCAGGCGGCAGAGCGCGGTCAGCGCGTCGGGCAGCGGACCACCGAACATCCCCGAGTGGACGCCGTGGTCGAGCGTGGAGACGGTGATGTCCGCGCGGACGAGGCCGCGCAGCGTCGTCGTGAGCGCGGGCGTGCCGACCTCCCAGTTCATCGCGTCCGCGAGGACGATGACGTCCGCGTCGAGCCGGTCCCCGTGGCGCTCCAGCACGGTGGCGAGGGAGTCGCTGCCGACCTCCTCCTCACCCTCGACGAACACCGTGACCCCGACCGGCAGATCACCGGCGTGGGCTCGCAGGGCGGCCACGTGCGCCATGATGCCGGCTTTGTCGTCGGCGGCGCCGCGGCCGTACAGCCGACCGTCGCGCTCGGTCGGCTCGAACGGGTGGCTGTCCCACTCGGCGGCGTCGCCGGGCGGTTGGACGTCGTGGTGGGCGTAGAGGAGCACCCGCGGCGCGCCGGCCGGGCCCTCGCTCCGACCGATGACTGCGGGCCGTCCCCCGTCCTCCCGGACGATCTCCACCTCGAGGCCCTCGGCGCGCAGCAGGCGGGCGGTCACCTCCGCCGACTCCTCGACGCGCGCCTGGTCGAAGCTGCCGAGGCTGACGCTCGGGATCCGGGTGAGCGCGCGCAGGTCGTCGAGGACGGCAGGCATGAGGCCGACGACCCGCTCGCGGATCGCGGCGGTCTCGGCGGGGGTGAGGGTCGGCTCCGGCATGGCCGCGACCCTATCCGCGGTGTCCTAGCGGGTACGGGACCTATGGTTCTCCCCGTGCTGGGACGTAGGAAGACGGAGAAGTCGGGATCGACCGGGGCCACCGCGGCGGGTCGTGCGCGGACGGCGGCGCCGGTCGACGCCGATGCCGCCCACCCCCGCCGGGAGGGCGCGAAGAACCGGCCGACCCCCAAGCGACGCGAGCAGGAGGCGAAGCGCCGCAAACCACTCGTCGGCAACGACCCGAAGGCGTCCCGCCGCGCCGAGGCCGAACGGCGTCGGGAGGCCATGCTCACCGGTGACGACCGCCACCTGCCCGAGCGGGACAAGGGCCCCGTCCGCCGCTACGTCCGGGACGTCGTGGACGCCCGGTGGAGCCTCGGCGAGCTCGTCCTGCCCCTCATGATCCTCGTGCTGCTCTTCTCCGTCATCGCCCGCGGCTGGGCGACGTACGGCTACCTCCTGACCTACGGCCTGCTCGTCGTGGCGATCATCGACGCGATCGTGCTGTGGTTCCGCACGAAGCGCCGGATCCTCACGCGGTTCGGGCCCGACACGCCGCTGCGAGGCGTTGCGCTCTACCTCGTCACGCGCACCTTCCAGCTGCGGCGCCTGCGGATGCCCCGGCCGATGGTCGAGCGCGGCGCCGCCGTCGACTGATCGTCGTCGCCGCGCGCCGCTAGGGTGACGGCCATGAGCGAGCGCTACACGTGGGACTACCTGGATGCCGGCGGCGACCTCGTCACGGGGGCCGAGGGCCCCTCGCACGCGGCCTTCCCCACCCAGGCCGACGCGGAGGCGTGGTTCTCGGAGAACTGGCAGGCGTGCGTCGACGCCGGGGTCGCGGAGGTCACCCTCCGTCGGGACGGCGAGGTGGTGTACGGCCCGATGAGCCTGGCCGCCCCGGAGTGACCTCGCCCTGACGGCCGGGTCGGGACGGCCTCCCACCTCAGGCCTCGCGGACGCCCACCTCGACGAAAGGCGGCCGGACCACCTCGGCCTCGACGGAGCGACCCCGCACGTCGACGCTCACCGTGTCCCCGAGCGACACCGACCGGTCGAGCAGGGCGAGCGCGATCCCCTGCCGTCGGGTGGGCGAGAAGGTGCCCGACGTGACCACGCCGACCTCTGCGCCGTCGACGTCGACGCGGCAGCGGCTGCGCGGGATGCCCCGGCCGGTGACGACGAGCCCCCGCATGACACGACACTCCTTGGCAGCCCGCTGAGCCGCGAGCGCGTCCTTGCCCCAGAACGTCGGCTTGTCCCACCCGACCGCCCAGGACGAGCCGGCCATCACCGGCGTGATCTCCGGTCCGAGGTCGTTGCCGTGGAGCGGGTATCCCATCTCGGTGCGGAGGGTGTCCCGGGCGCCGAGCCCGCACGGCAGGCCCTCGAGCTGCGCGCCCGCGGCCATGAGCGCGTCCCACAGCGCGCCCGCGCCGTCCCAGGCGGGCACGAGCTCGTACCCCTTCTCCCCCGTGTAGCCCGTCCGGCAGACGATGAGCGGCGCGCCCTCGTGGTCCACCTCGACGAACGACATGTAGTCGTGGTCGGCCGGCAGGCCGAGGGCGCGCAGCAGCTCGTCGCTGCGCGGGCCCTGGACGGCGACGACCCCGTACCGGTCGTGGAGGTTCTCCACGGTGATGCCCTGCGGCGCCGCCGCGGCGAGGAGCTCGACGACGCGGGAGGTGTTCGCGGCGTTGGGCACGAGGAAGACGTCTTCCTCGGACCGGAGGTAGGCGATGAGGTCGTCGACGACGCCACCGTCCTCGCTGCAGCACAGCGTGTACTGGGCCTTGCCGGGGGTGATCCGTCGCAGGTCGTTCGTCAGGCACGCGTTGACGAAGTCGGCCGCTCCCGGTCCGGAGATGCGCGCCTTGCCGAGGTGGGAGACGTCGAAGACCCCCACCCGCTCCCGGACCGCGGTGTGCTCGGCGACGACGCCCCCGCCCGGGTACTCGATCGGCATCTCCCAGCCTCCGAAGTCGGCCATCTTCGCGCCGAGCGTGACGTGCCGGTCGTGGAGGGGCGAGGTCTTGAGGGTGCCGGTGCTGTCGGTCATGCCGCGAGGCTATCCCCCCGCCGCGCGCGCCCTGTGCGCCCGGTCACAAGGGGCGTTAGGGTGCGCTGACACCCCGGACCGACCCCCTCAGGAGCGCTCGCGTGACCCTCGTGACCTACACCCCGAAGCCCGACCTCGACGGCGCGACCGACGTCCTCGTCCTCGGGGTGGCACCGGACGGTGACGGGGCCCGACTGGTCCTCGGTCACGCCCTCTCCCGGCGTCCCGCGGCCGCGCTGCTGGCCGCTGCCGCCACCGTCGGCGCGACGGGCCGGGCCGGGCAGGTGCACGTCGTCCCGGCGACGGCAGGCCTCCGGGCGAGCGCCGTCGTTCTCGTCGGTCTGGGCGAGGCGCCCTCGCCCGCGACCCTGCGCGAGGCGGCCGGTGCTGCGCTGCGTGCCGCGACGGCCCTGCCGGCGTCCTCCAGCGTCCTCGTCGACCTCCCGGCCGCCGACGCGGACGCGCTCGAGGCCGTGACCGAGGGCGCGCTGCTCGGGGCCTACACCTTCACGGCCCACAAGGGCGACCGTCGCGGGGGCGGTGGCATGAACGACCGCGGTCCGGCCGGGGTCGCCGAAATCACCATCGGGGGCGGCCTGCGGGTGCGCGAGGGGCGTGACCGGGTCGAGACGGCGCGGGTGGCGGCCGAGTCCGTCGCCTGGGCGCGGGACCTCGTCAACACGGCGCCGAACGTCCTCTACCCGCAGTCCTTCGTCGACCGGGTCCGGGAGCGGATCGCTGCGGACGACGCCCCGGTCGAGCTGCGGGTCATCGACGAGAAGGAGCTCGAGGAGCTCGGGTGCGGGGGCATCATCGGTGTCGGCCGCGGGTCCGCCCGCCCGCCGCGCATCGCGGTCCTCAGCTACCGGCCGCGTCGGTCCACCGGCCACGTGGCGCTCGTCGGCAAGGGCATCACCTTCGACACCGGCGGCATCTGCATCAAGCCCTCGGCGGACATGTGGCAGATGAAGTCGGACATGGGTGGCGCCGCGGCGGTCGCCGGGGCCGTCCTCGCTGCCGCGCGCACGGGGCTGCCGGTCGCGGTGACGGGCTACCTCTGCCTCGCCGAGAACATGCCCGACGGGAACGCGCAGCGGCCGGGCGACATCGTGACGATGCGTGACGGGATGACCGTCGAGGTCCTCGACACCGACGCCGAGGGACGGATGGTCCTCGCCGACGGCATCTGCCTCGCTGCGGAGGAGAACCCCGACGCGATCATCGACATCGCGACCCTCACGGGTGCGTGCATGGTCGCCCTCGGGTCCCGCACCACCGGGGTCATGGGCGCGGCGCCGGTCACCTCCGACATCCTCGAGGCGGCCGGGCGCGCGGGCGAGGACGCGTGGGAGCTCCCGCTGCCCGCCCACCTGCGCCCGAGCCTGGACTCCCCCGTCGCCGACATCGCCCACAAGGCCGGACGGATGGGTGGGGCGCTCACCGCCGGCCTCTTCCTCAAGGAGTTCGCGGTCACCCCGGACGACCGCACGCCGATCCCGTGGGCGCACCTCGACATCGCCGGACCGTCGTTCAACGCGGACGCGCCGTGGGGTCACGTCGGCAAGGGCGGCACGGGCGCCGGGGTGACGACGCTCGTGCGGTACCTGCGCGACCGGGCCTGACGCGCGAGCCGCCCACCCGACGTCGGCGCCCACCCCTAGGGTGGCCGCGTGACCGGAACCGATGACGACATGAGCGACCGTCCCACCTCGGGCATCGTCGAGCGCGGCGCGGCCAGCGCCCGCCGCCGGCTGCGCGCGGCGGCCAACGTCCTGCCGGACCCCCTCAGCCCCGCCGTGCACGACCAGCTCCGGCGAGCCCTCGACGCGGAACGGGAGCGCACCGCCAAGCTGGAGCGCACGGTCCGACAGCTCGAGGACAAGGTCGGGCGCCGGGATCGGGCGCTCGCCGCAGAGGCCGATCGACGACGCTTCAACGGCGAGCGCGTGATCCGGTACGCGCGTGCCTACCGGGGCCTGCGTGCCGCCGGTCTCGACGTCGAACCGGCCACCCTCGGCGAGCCCTCCCCGGACGCGCCCGACCCGAAGGAGCGGGCCGTCGCCGAGCGCTCGGTCCGGGATACCGTCCGGCTGAGCGCCTTCCTGCACGTCCTCGCCCGCGGTGAGGGCCTCGAAGCCGCGATCGCCGACCTCGTCCGTCTTGTGCCCGGTTCGACCGAGTCCGGCACCATCCGACGCGTCGCCGAGTGGATGCACGCCAACGAGGCCACCCGGACGGCCGGTCTGCTCGGCACGGGCCTGCTCGCCCACCGCAGCGGGTTGCCGCAGTTTGCGTGGGAGCGGCTGACCGAGCTGCCCGATGAGGTCTGGCTCGCCCACGCCGTCGACGAGTACGTCCTCCTCGCCGGCGAGTTCGACCGGGACGAGCTCGTCCGTGCCGTCGGACTCCTCACCGCCGCCGAGGCATCCCCGCTGCCTGCACGCACGTGGAACAACGTCCTGCGGCGCTGCATCGGGTACGACCTCGTCGAGCCGGTGCCGACGCTCCTGGCACGTCTGTCCGAGGCCGTCGCGCTCGCCGAGGCCTCCTCGGGCGTGGACGCCGACGCGCTCGCCCGCGATCGGGCCGACCTGGAATGGGCCCGCCGCTGGGTCCCGCGAGTCGTCGCTGGCGCCCCGCCCGAGCCCGAGCTCGCAGAGGGCGCTGTCGCGTTCGGCGTCATGGGGTACGACCAGCCCGACCTGCGCAGCACCTCGACCAACATCGGTGACTACGTCCAGACCATCGCCTCCCTCGCGCACCTGGCGCGCCAGACCGGCGTCCGCTTCGGCGACGACGAACTGGGCCGGTTCGCCGCCAGGCTGCAGCAGAGGGTTTCTCGTGCCCTGCGGGTCGAAGGGCCCGAGCGCGAGGTCGCCCTCTTCCAGGTCGACCGGGACGCCTCGCACTGGTCGGCGGTCCCAGACGGGACGTGGCTGCTGGCCTTCGGCTGGTACGCCCACCGCATCGGCGGGGTCCGGCACGACTTCCCGTTCACCGACCGAGTCCGACCGATCTTCGTCTCGTTCCACGTCAACCGTCGCACCATGCTCGACGAGACGTCGATCGAGTACCTGCGGAAGCACGCGCCCATCGGCTGCCGGGACTGGACGACGGTCGACATCCTGCTCGGGCTCGGCATCCCGGCGTTCTTCTCCGGATGCCTCACGACGACCGTCCGGTACGTCAAGCCGGACGACGCTCCCCGTCCGGCGCCGGACGCCCCCGACCTCTACGTCGACGCGCCGGCACCGAAGGGCGCGGAGACCGTCCGCAACGAGCGCCCGGAGGTGGCCACCGCCTCGCTCGCGGAGAACTTGGACGTCGCGCTGGCGAGCCTCGACCGCTACACCTCCGAGGTGGGCAGGGTCATCACCAAGCGCCTGCACTCCTACCTGCCCGCCCGGGCGCTCGGCCGCGAGGTCGACTTCGTGCCCGGCAACCCCGCGGACATCCGGTTCCACGGGCTGGCGCCCCTCACCGATGCCGAGGTCCACGCGATGGGTGCCGGCATCGCCGAGATCCTCGAGCCGCCCATGTGGGCGATCCTCGCCGGGGAGCCGGAGGAGGAGGTGCGGCGCCGGTGGGCGGAGGCCGTCGAGCCCCTCGTCGTCGCCGCCAAGGAGCGGCACGAGGCAGACGTCGAGCTCCCCTCGATGCTCGACACCGCAGCCGCGGCCGCGGCGATCCGCGCCCGCCGGGTCCGCGTCGAGCGCACCGCTGCCGGCCCCCAGGGCGAGGAGCTGCACGTCGTCCTGGCGCTCGATGGCAACCTCAAGGCGCAGTTCCGGGTCGTCGTCGACGCCATGGTCCGCAACACCACGCGCCCGCTCGTCCTGCACGTCCTCTGCCGCGACCACGACCAGACCGACATCGACGCGCTGGCGCGTCTCTTCCCGACGATCACCTTCGACTGGCTGCCGTGCGATGCGGTCCAGTACGGCGAGATCCGGTCGATGATCCCCCACATCACCGTGTCGACGATGGATCGGCTCCTGCTGCCCGAGGTCCTCGACGACGTGCCGCGGGTGATCTACCACGACATCGACACGCTCCCGCTCGGGGACCTCGCCGAGCTCGACGAGGCCGACCTCGAGGGCCACCCCCTCGCCGGACGGGACTCCGAGGTCTCGCAGATGCGCTCCGGGTACGAGGCGATCTTCGGCCCGGCCTCGCGCACGGGCCTGGACCCCGAGGTCGCCGCGGACCTCATCCGCCGGGAGACGGCGCGCCACCCGTTCGACTTCGTCGGGTTCAACGCCGGGATCCTCGTCATGGACCTGGACCGGATGCGCGCCGACGACTTCTGCCGACGATTCGTCCCCTACGCCTCGTGCTTCGGGATGCACGACCAGCAGATCCTCAACCTCTACACCGGGGCGAACCGAGCCTCCCTCGAGCCGAAGTGGAACGCGCGCCCCACCCAGGAGACGGTCGTCGATCCCGCGATCATCCACTGGGCTGGTGCGCGCAAGCCGTGGACGCCCGACTACGTCCCCCTCAAAGAGCTGTGGACCGCGCAGGAGGCGATGCTCGAGGAGCGGGAGCGAGCCGCCGGTGTGGCGCCCGCGTGCGCGGAGCAGTCGACAGAGGCGGGGGTGTCCCACGACACACCCGCACGTGAGAGGGTGGACTCCGAGGCCGTCGCTCCCGGTGCTCCGGGGTACGACGTCGACCCGAGCGACCGAGGAGAATGAAGTTCATGTCTGAGCGCGTGACCATGCCGGCCCTGGGCGAGTCCGTCACCGAGGGCACCGTGACCCGCTGGCTGAAGTCCGTCGGGGACGAGGTCGCCGTCGACGAGCCGCTCCTCGAGGTCTCCACCGACAAGGTCGACACCGAGATCCCCTCGCCCGTCGCGGGGACGCTCCAGGAGATCCTCGTCGAGGAGGACGAGACCGTCGAGGTCGGCGCCGATCTCGCCGTCATCGGGGACGGCCCCGCGGCCGACTCGGGGTCGTCGGACTCCGCGGACGCGGAGGCCGCCCCGGCCCAGCAGGCGGCCGACGCCGCGCAGGACGAGGCGCCCGGCGAGCCCGCCCAGGAGCAGAGCGCCGACGAGCCCGACGAGGCGCCCTCGACCGAGCGCGCGGAGCCCGCCGAGAAGCCGACCGCCGACACCGGCGACGCCGGTGGCGAGGGCACGACCGTCCAGATGCCCGCCCTCGGCGAGTCCGTCACGGAGGGCACCGTCACCCGCTGGCTCAAGGCCGAGGGCGACGAGGTCGCCGTCGACGAGCCCCTCCTCGAGGTCTCCACGGACAAGGTCGACACCGAGATCCCGTCCCCGGTCGCGGGGACGCTCCGCACGATCCTCGTGCAGGAGGACGAGACCGTCGAGGTCGGTGCCGACCTCGCGGTCATCGGCGGCGGCGACTCGGCGCCCGCGGCGCAGGCGTCGGAGGCCCAGGCGTCGGAGGCCCAGGCGCCGCAGGCCGCCGAGGAGACGGCCGAGCAGCCCGCCGAGCCGCAGGGTTCGGACGAGGACAGCGCCGCCGAGGCGCTCCCGGCCGACGGCGAGGCGGGCGACCCCGACGACTCGCCAGCCGGCGACGCCGACCCGGAGCAGGACTCCTCCCGCGAGGGCGGCCCCGCCGACCCCACTGAGCGGAAGCAGTCCCAGCCCCAGGCCCCGGCACCGCAGGCGCAGTCCACGCCCAACACCCCGCAGGAGTCTGCGGACCGGAGCGATGCGTCGGCCTACGTCACGCCGCTGGTCCGCAAGCTCGCGGCCGACAAGGGCGTCGACCTCGCCTCCGTCGAGGGCACGGGCGTCGGTGGCCGCATCCGCAAGCAGGACGTCCTCGACGCGGCCGAGAAGGCGAAGGCGGCGAGCGCCCCGGCGCCGGCCGCGCAGCAGGCGGCCCCGGCCCAGGAGTCGGCCGCGCAGCAGGCGGCCTCGACCGGCGACCGCAACCGCTCCACGGTCGACCCGGCCAAGCGCGGGTCGCGGGAGAAGATGAGCCGGCTGCGGAAGGTCATCGCGCAGCGGATGGTCGAGTCGCTCCAGGTCTCGGCGCAGCTGACGACGGTCGTCGAGGTCGACATGACGAAGGTCGCTCGCGTCCGGGACCGGGCGAAGGCCGAGTTCGAGCGCCGCGAGGGCACCAAGCTGTCGTTCCTGCCGTTCATCGCGCTGGCGACGGCCGAGGCGCTCAAGGCGCACCCGGGCATCAACGCCAGCGTCGAGGGCGACGAGATCGTGTACCACGGGGAGGAGAACCTCTCCATCGCCGTCGACACCGAGCGCGGGCTGCTCACGCCGGTCGTCAAGCACGCGGGCGACCTCAACATCGCCGGCCTCGCACGCGCGATCGCCGATGTCGCCGACCGCACCCGGACGAACAAGATCACCCCCGACGACCTCTCGGGGGGAACGTTCACGATCACCAACACCGGCAGCCGCGGCGCCCTCTTCGACACCCCGATCCTCAACCAGCCGCAGGTCGGCATGCTGGGGACGGGCGCGATCGTCAAGCGCCCCGTCGTCGTCACCGACGCCGACGGCGGCGAGACCATCGCCGTCCGGTCGATGATGTACCTCGCGATGTCGTACGACCACCGGGTCGTCGACGGTGCGGACGCCGCCAGGTTCCTCGGGACGGTCAAGGACCGCCTCGAGGGTGGTGCGTTCGAGGTCTGATGCACGTCGTCGTCGCCGGCGCGTCCGGCCTCATCGGTTCCGCCCTCGTCGATGCGCTGCGGGCCCGCGGCGACGAGGTCACCCGCCTCGTCCGGCGCGAGCCGACGAGGGCGGACGAGCGCCAGTGGGACCCGAGCGAGGGCGCCCTGGACCCGGCGCACCTCGGCGACGCGGACGCAGTCGTCAACCTGTGCGGGGTCGGCGTCGGCGACCATCGCTGGACGTCGTCGTACAAGGAGCTGATCCGTTCCTCCCGGGTCGAGAGCACGACGCTCCTCGCGCGGACGCTCGCGGCCCTCGCGGCGCAGGACCAGGGGCCCACCCGGTGGCTCAACGCCTCGGCCGTCGGCTACTACGGCGACCGTGGCGACTCGGTCCTGTCGGAGACGTCGGGACCGGGCGACGGCTTCCTCGCCGACGTCTGCCGGGACTGGGAGGCAGCGACCGCCGAGGCCGCGGACGCGGGGGTGTCGGTCGCCGTCCTGCGGACCGGGATCGTCCTCGCACCCGACGGCGGCGCGCTCGCCAAGCTGCGTCGCCTCACGCGGGCGGGTCTCGGTGGCCCGCTGGGGTCCGGCAAGCAGTGGTGGCCCACGATCAGCCTCGTCGACGAGGTGGGGGCGATCCTCCACCTGCTCGACCGGCCCGAGATCACCGGCCCCGTCAACGTCGTCGGCCCCGCCCCGATCCCCCAGCGGGACCTCGCGCACATGATCGGGCAGCGGCTCCACCGCCCGACCCTCATCCCGGCTCCCTCCCCCGCCATGCGACTCGTCGCGGGCGAGTTCGCCGATGATCTCCTCGCGAGCCAACGGGCCATCCCGTCGGTGCTCCTGGGCAGCGGTTTCACGTTCGAGCACGGAACACTCTCCGACGCCCTCACATGGGCCCTCGAGCTGGAGCAGCCGCCCCAGGAGGAGCCCGAGACGCCGGCCGACGACTCCGGCAGCTCCGAGGCGTGACCGGCCTCAGCGGATCGCGCTGATCCGCCAGGCTCCGTCGTCGAACCGCAGTTCGAACGTGAGCCGGCGGCCCGGTTCCGCGCGGACTGCCTCCCGCGTGCCGTCCGCGCCGAGCCGCGCGTGCTGCGCCGTCGCGACGACGGCGGTGACCGTGGCCCGTCCACCGGCCGGTCCCCGGATCGCCCGCGACGCGTCGACCGTGAAGGCCACCCCGGAGTAGCGGGTGCCCGTGCGGTCCAGGCGGCGCAGCAGCGCGCGGTCGGTCCGTGCCGCCGGAGAGCCGTCGACGGTCGTCCGAGCCAGCATCTCGGGGCTCCCTGCGTTCATCGCCTCCGCCCGCAGCCGGGCCAGGGCCGCGATGACGGCTCCCGGCCGACGTCGTGGCGCGGAGCGGTCGGACAGGGCAGGCACCGTGCCGCGAGGCTGCGCGGACGACCGTCCCGTCGAGGGCGGGCCGGACGCCGGCGGGCTCGCTGGGGACGGCGCCTCCGCGGACGCTGCTCCCGGCGGGGCCACGGCCGGGGTCGCCTCGGCTCGCGAGGCGACCCGGTCCCACGGCACCGCCGCGGCGCCGACGAGCATCACGGACGCCACCAGGATCGCGGCCCTGCCCGACACCACCCGGCGCGCAGCCGACGGGGGCCCGCTGCTCTCGGCGCGGCGGGTGCGGGCGCGTTCGGCCCTCCGTCGCTCGCGACGAGTCATCGGGACCTCGACCGTCGGGACAGGGTCGTCCCACCACCGACCCGGCCCGGCCGGCTCCCCGCGGGAGCCCTCCCGGATGCGCCGCGTCAGGCCTCGGACCGCACTCTCCCCCACGACGAGGCGGATGGGCTCGGGCTCGGCGGCGTCGAAGACCGCGGTCGCGACGTCGGCCGCCGACGGACGGTCGGCGGGGTCGGCCGCGAGGCACCGCCGGATCACCTCGACGAGCGGGACCGGGACGGGCGCGTGGATGAGCTCGGCCAGGTCCTTGCGGGCGGGTGCGAGGGCGGGGATCGCGCCGGTGAGGCAGTACCACCCGAGCACCCCGAGGGCGTGCACGTCCGACGCCGCCACGGGGTCTCCCCCGGCCTCCACCTCGGGAGGGGTCCACCCGTCGGTCCCGAACGTCGGGCCGGGGGCCTCGCCGACGAGCCGGGGCACGCCGAGGTCGGCGACCACCGGCCGGCCTGACAGGTCGAGCAGGACGTTTCCCGGGGTGAGGTCGCCGTGCACGATCCCCGTGGCGTGGAGCCCGGCGACGGCGCGGGCGACCGGCGCGAGGACCGTCACCGTCTCCCCGGCGGACAGGTGGCCCCGGGCGCTCACGGTGTCCGCGAGGCTGCCGCCCTCGGCGAGATCGAGCACGAGCGCGATCCGCCCGCCGGGGAGACTGATCGTCTCGTGCAGCCGGACGACGTGGTCGACGGCGAGGTCCTGGAGCACGGCGAACTCCCGTATCGCGTGCTCGCTCGCGTCGGCCGCGACGATCTTGATCGCGCGGGCGCCCCCGTCCGCGGAGCAGCACCCCGCCCAGACGTGGCTGGTGCCGCCGCCGCCGATGTACCGGTCGATCTCGTACCCGGGCACCTCCGGCGGCTCGTGGCCGTCCGGTCGCCCCGGCGTCGTCCTCGTTCCCTCTTCGCGTCGCACGTCTCCACGGTGCCGGACCTGACCCGTCCTGCCGGGCGGTTGTCCACAGGCCCGGCCGGCGGCAGCCAGCGCTATGACCTGCGTCACGCACACCTAGGATGCCGGTCATGCGGATCGAGCACCTTGGCTTCTCGCCGGACACCGTCGACTACACGCAGGCGTGGGACGAGCAGCGTCGGATCCACGCGGAGGTCGCCGACGGGCTGCGGGAGGACACCGTGCTGCTGCTCGAGCACAGGGCCGTCTACACCGCCGGCAAGCGGACCGAGCCGCACGAGCGGCCGTTCGACGGGACCACGGTCATCGACGTCGATCGCGGGGGGAAGGTGACGTGGCACGGTCCCGGCCAGATCACGGGGTACCCGATCGTGCGGCTGCCGTCACCGGTCGACGTCGTCGCGCACGTCCGGCGCCTCGAGGAGGTGATGGTCCGCACGTGCACCGAGATCGGCGTCGCGGTCGACCGCGTCGAGGGCCGCAGCGGCGTCTGGGTGCTCGCCGACGACCGGGGGCCGGACCGGAAGGTCGGGGCCATCGGCATCCGGGTGAGCCGGGACGTGACGATGCACGGGTTCGCGCTCAACTGCGACCCAGACCTGTCGTGGGCCGACAACGTCATCGCGTGCGGGATCGCCGACGCCGGGGTGACCTCGCTCAGCCGGGAGCTCGGTCGGGACGTCCCCGTCGCGGAGGTGCTGCCGGTGCTCGAGCGGCACCTCGTCGACGTCCTCGCCTGAGGGGTTCGGGGTCGCAGCGGGGCACGCTCGCGCCTGGTCAGTGCAGGTGCGTCCACGGCTTGTCGAGCCGGAACCGGCGGCCGCTCAGCTCCGTCGGCTCGATCTCGACGACGACGTTCTTCACGGTCGGCACCCACGGTCGCAGCGGCAGCGACTCGGCACGGTAGACCTCGTCGCCCTCGAGGACGCGGGCACGGCCGCGGACGATGACGCTGGCCGCGGTGTCGTCCGTGTAGTCGTCGATCTCGAACGCGACGTCGGCGTTCATGACGACCCCGAGCAGCTTGTTGCCCTCCGCCGTCCGGAAGAGCATCGTCCGGTTGTCGACCGCGTAGTTGATCGGCGTGATGTGGACCTCGCCGGCCAGGTGGAAGGCGAGACGGCCGAACTCGTTCTCCTTGAGCATCTGCCAGCACTCGTCGGCGGTCATCACGCCGATGGGCTCGTCCACCGTCAGCTCGGCGTTCCTGGGGTTCTCGCTCATGTGGCGTCCTTCCCACGGGCGCGGCCGACCCGGCGTCGGCACGCGGGCTCCGGCCGGGCTTCCGGCCTCGGGTCCAATCTAGCGCTCCCGCCCGGTGCCGTGGGGGCGGCCCGACGGCCCCGCCCGCGGCCCCGGCGCGTAGGCTGGAGTCCCTGTCCGGCGACCCCGGACCGCCCCCGAGTTCCGCAGGAGAGCACGTGACCGTCGCCCCCGAGGGCCGTCGTCTGCTCCGTGTCGAGGCCCGCAACGCGCAGACCCCGATCGAGCGCAAGCCGAGCTGGATCCGCACGACCGCGAAGATGGGCCCGGAGTACACGCAGATCCGCTCGCTCGTGAAGGGCGGCGGGCTCCACACGGTGTGCGAGGAGGCGGGCTGCCCGAACATCTTCGAGTGCTGGGAGGACCGCGAGGCGACCTTCCTCATCGGCGGTGACGTCTGCACGCGGCGGTGCGACTTCTGCGACATCGCGACGGGCCGGCCTGCGGCGCTCGACCTCGACGAGCCCCGACGGGTCGCCGAGTCGGTCCGCCAGATGGGGCTGCGGTACTCGACCGTGACGGGCGTGGCCCGCGACGACCAGCCGGACGGTGCGGCGAGGCTGTACGCGGACACGATCCGGGAGATCCACGCGATGAATCCGACCACCGGCGTCGAGATCCTGCCGCCGGACTTCGGCGCGCGGCCGGAGCTCGTGGGCCAGGTGTTCGACGCCCGGCCCGAGGTCTTCGCCCACAACCTCGAGACCGTGCCGCGGATCTTCAAGCGGATCCGCCCGGCGTTCACCTACGAGAAGTCGCTGCGCGTGCTGACGATGGCGCGCGATGCGGAGCTGGTGACGAAGTCGAACCTCATCCTCGGCATGGGTGAGCGCGAGGACGAGATCGAGGCCGCGATCCGCGACCTGCACGACGCCGGCTGCGACATCCTCACGATCACGCAGTACCTGCGGCCGTCGCCGACGCACCACCCGATCGACCGGTGGGTCAAGCCCGAGGAGTTCCTCCACTGGAGCGACCTGGCCGAGGAGGTCGGGTTCAAGGGCGTCATGGCCGGGCCGCTCGTGCGTTCGTCGTACCGTGCCGGTCGGCTGTGGGCGCAGGCGATGCGCCGCTGGGGCCGACCCGTGCCCGAGCACCTGGCCCACCTGGCCGAGAACTCCTCCCCCGCCCGACAGGAGGCCGCGTCCCTCGTCGCGGCCGGATCGACAGAGAGCTGAGCCGACCCACGATGGCACGCAAGGACACGAAGGCCCCGAAGAGCACGGGCGCGACGGCCGCCACCAAGGGCGCGAGGAAGCCACCGGCAGCGGAGGGGACCGACGGCGCGGGCAAGAAGCAGAACCCGCTCAAGCAGATGGTGACGGTCTACCGGACGATCAAGCCGGTCGATCCGCAGATCGGCCTGTGGATGGTCGGCGCCGCCGTCGTCGTCCTCCTGCTCGGCACGCTCATCGGATCCTTCTTCGGGCCCTGGTGGGTCGGGCTGCTCATCGCTCTGCCGTTCGCGGTCGTCGCCGCGATCGTCGTCCTCGGCCGCCGCGGTGAGAAGGCGGCGTACAAGCAGATCGAGGGCCAGCCGGGGGCGACCTCCGGGGCGATGGGCTCGCTGCGCGGGTGGTACACCGACCAGGAGCCCGTCGCGGCCGAGGCCCAGCGCGGCGGCGACCTCGCGAGCACCGCGCTGGTCTTCCGCGCGCTCGGCCGGCCGGGTGTCGTGCTGCTCGCCGAGGGTCCGCGTGGTCGGGCGGAGAAGCTGCTGGCCAAGGAGAAGAAGAAGGTCGAGCGCGTCGCGCCCGGCGTCGCGGTCCACACCTTCCACGTCGGCACCGGCGAGGACGACCTGCCGGTCTCGAAGATCACCCGCACCCTGACGCGGCTCAAGCCCGTGCTGAGCAAGGACGAGATGGCCGTGGTCAACAAGCGGCTGCGGTCGATCCCCGGGATGCGGCAGAACATCCCCGCGGGCGTCGACCCGACCCGTGCCCGGATGGACCGACGGGCGCTGCGAGGCCGCTGACCCCGCAGCGCCGCGTCGGGTCCACCACCGGGGTCAGGTGGTCGGCCCGACGGGTCGGTCGCCCCTGATCGTCACGCGGGCCATGACCCTGGGCTGGGTGTAGTCCCTGTTCGCATAGTGGGCCGTCGAGCGGTTGTCCCACACCCCGACGTCCCCGACCGCCCAGCGGTGCCGGATGGTGTGCTCGGGCTTGGTCAGGTGTGCGTAGAGCAGGTCAAGGATCCCCCGGCTCTCGGCGTCCGAGACGCCGACGATGTGCGAGGTGAACCCCGGGTTGACGAAGAGCCCGCGCCGCCCGCTCACGGGGTGCACGCGCACGACGGGATGCTCGACCGGCGTCAGGCCGGTGACCGTCCGGCCGTCCCACTCGTTGCCGCGCCCGCCATGGCGGCGCAGGTAGGCCCCCCACTCCCGGTTCCCGTCGTGGACGGCGGTCAGCCCGTCGACGAGGCGGCGCACGGGCTCCGAGAGGGACTCGTAGGCCAGCTGCGAGTCGGCCCAGCTCGTGTCGCCGCCGGTGTCCGGCAGCCGCACCGCCCGCAGCACGGAGGCCGCCGGAGGGGTCTGCATGAAGGTCACGTCGGTGTGCCACTCGTCGGAGAACGAGAACTCCGGGTCCGTGCTGTCGATCGGGTAGATCTCGGCGTGGGCCGCGGCGGTCGCGGCGACCGGGTGGCCTGCGGTGGGCTTCCCGAGCCGGGAGGCGAACGCGACCTGGTCGGCGTCGGCGAGGTCCTGCCCGCGGAAGAAGAGGACCTTGTGCTCCACGAGGGCGCCGCGGAGCTGCTCCATCTGGACCTCGGTCGGACGCCGAAGGTCGATCCCGTGCACGATGGCGCCGAAGCCTGGCCCGAGCCGTTCGAGCTCCAGCCCGGCTCGGAGGCTCGGGGTCGCGGGCGCGGTGGCGATGGTGGTCATGGCGGTCCTTTCGTCGAGGCTGGTCTGATCAGGCGGCGGCGGCGCGCAGCTCGGCGCTGACGATCTGCCGGAGGGCTGCGAACTGCGGGTGGGAACGGACGGCGAGCGGGTCGGTACCGTCGCGCGGGAGCGGGACCGGGACGTCGAGGGCGATCCGACCCGGTGAGCGGGACAGCACGACGATGCGGCTCCCGAGGAAGACCGCCTCGTCGACGCTGTGCGTCACGAAGATCGACGTCCGGTCCCGGCTGGCGCTCGAGCCGCGCAGGTCCTCCTGCAGGCGCTCGCGGGTCAACGCGTCGAGCGCGGCGAACGGCTCGTCGAGGAGCAGCAGGTCCGAGGGCACCGCGAGCGCGCGGGCGATGGCGACCCGCTGCTGCTGACCGCCCGACAGCTCCCACGTCCTCCGGTGCGACACGCCCGGCAGACCGACCTGCTCGAGGAGGGCCTCCCGCTGGGCGGTGCGCTCGTCCGCCGGGACTCCCCCGGTGGCGAGAGCGAGGTCGATGTTTCCACCGACGGTGCGCCACGGCAGGAGCCTCGGCTGCTGGAAGACGATGCCCGAGCGGCCCGGTCGAGCGGCCGCGCCATCCACGAGGACCGTCCCTTCGGTGGGGTCCTCGAAGCCGGCCACGAGGCGCAGCAGCGTGCTCTTCCCACATCCGGACGCCCCGACGACGACGACGAACTCGCCCCGCCGGATGGTCAGGTCGACCGGTCCGAGCGCCGTCGTCGCGGTCCGGCCGGAGCCGTACCGATGGACGACCCCGCGCGCCTCGAGCACGGGCGCGTCGTCGTCACTTGCCGAGGACACCGGGGAGGCCCTTCGTGTAGATCGCCTTGCGGAAGACGTCCTCGGCTGGGGCTGCCGGGATCTTGTCCAGTCCGGCGAGGAACGTGGCGGCGTCGTGGAGGTTCTTCGCGACCGCACCCGGCGCGCCGTCCGTGCCGAGCCACGTGGCGCTGGTCTGCTCCTGCGGCGAGAGGAACACTCCCTGGGACAGCTGGCCCGAGGCTTCCTCCGGGGTGACGCCCAGCTCGGCGGCCACCGCCTTCGCGGCCTGATCCGACTTCTCCCGGATGAGCGTCGTGGCCTCGGTCTGGACCTTCCGCCACGCGTCGATGACCTCTGGGCGCTCGGCGGCCAGCGTGTTGCTCACGACCCCGAGGTCGAGGGTGGGCTTGCCGCCCTTGGCCAGCTCGGCGCTGGTGACGAGAGTCTTGCCGTCCTTGCGCAGCGTCTCCAGGACCGGCAGCCACACGTACGCGGCGTCGATGTCTCCCCGCTTCCAGGCCGCGAGGATGTCCTGGGGCTGGAGGTCGACGAGCGTGACGTCCGTGTCGGACAGGCCCTCGCGATCGAGCGCGGCGAGGAGGCTGTAGTGCGCCGTCGAGGCGAACGGGGTGGCGATGCGCTTGCCCCGCAGGTCCTTCACTGACGACACCCCGGCTGCGTTCCGCGCGACGAGTGCCTCGTTCTTGCCGGCCACGTCGAGGATGTAGGCGACCGAGTACGGGATGTTCAGCGGCTCGGACAGACCTCGGGCGACCGGGCTGGAGCCGATCGCCCCGATGTCGACCGCCTCGGCGATGAACGCGGTGTTGATGCTGGCGCCGGAGTCGAAGGCCTTCCACTCGATCGTGTAGTCCGGGAGGGCCTTCTCGAGCAGCTTCTGGTTCTTCACGATGAGGTCCCCGCTGGGGAACTTCTGGTACGCGATCCGGATGACCGTCTTGCTGCCCTTGCCCTTGCTCGAGCTCGTGGAGGAGGTGGAGCAGCCGGCGGCACCCAGCCCCAGAGTGAGGACCGCGGCGGTGAGGGCCGAGCGGCGGGTGAGCTGGGGCGAGGGCGTGGTGGACACGGTGTTTCCTTTCGGTGGATGGATCTTGGAGGTCATGGGTCAGGAGTTGCCGCGCCACGGCGCGACGCGGTCGGCGACGGCGGCGATGGCACTGTCGATGAGCAGGCCGGAGAAGCCGATGGCGAGGATGCCGACGACGACGACGGCGGTGTTGTTGTAGGCCTGCGCGTCACGCACCATCCCGCCGATGCCCGGCAGCCCGTTGACGGTCTCCGCGGCGACGAGGGACGAGTAGGCGATCGCCACCGAGAGCCGGATGCCGGTGAGCACCTCCGGCAGCGCCGACGGGATGACGACGTGCCGTACGACGCCCGCGCGCCCGAGGCCGATCGATCGGCCCGCCTCGAGGAGCGAGCGGGGAGCCCCCAGGACCGCGCCCGCGGTGACGACGGCGACCGGCGGGAGGGCGGCGATGGCCAGCAGGATGACCTTGGGGGTCTCGTCGATGCCGAACCAGATGACGACGAGGCTGAAGTACGCCAGGGGCGGGAGGTTGCGGACGAAGGTGAGCAGGGGTTCGACGGCGATCCGCAGCGGTGCGACGACACCCATGAGCAGTCCGAGGATGAGGCCCCCCGCGATGCCGAACCCGGCGCCGAGTCCGACCCGCTGCAGACTCACCTCGAGGTGCTGCCACCAGGTGAGGCCGTTGTATCCGCCGCTGGCCGGGCTGGAGAGGTCGACGAGCGTCTGCCAGACGAGCCCGGGCGATGGCCGGAGGGTTGGATCCGGCTCGCCGGCGGCAGAGACCGCCCACCACAGGAGCACGAGGATCGCTGCCGACAGCAGGCGCAGCCCGATCCGTCCGAGGAGCGGCGGAACACCGAACCGGGGTCGGGACGCCGACGGGGACGCGGGCCGGCGCGTGGGGCGGTGCGGCTCGACACCGGCGGGCGTGGCCAGCTCGACGACGGTGGTCCCGCGCGTGGATGGCGTCGTGGACATCTGGGCTCCTCGGAGGTCGCAGGTGGTGGCCGCGTGCACTTGCCGGTGCGGGCACCGGCCTGGTCGTCGTCCCGGTGCACCCCGCTGCATCAGAGGGTTGCCGCCCAGCCAGCCGGGTCTTGACGCTGGGGCTCGTGACCGATGCATAACGTAATACATGGTCAGCGATAACGCCACCTTATCCCTATGGGCGTGTTCGACGTCGCTCGCGGAGCGAAGGTGAAGGGTGGGGCCGCGACCGGCCCGCAGTTCTCGCCCGGTAGGTCCGGGGCCGACGCCTCAGGCCTGGCCGGACTCCTGGGTCCTGCGGAGGATCGTCCCCGCGGCCATGTCGTGCAGCCCTCGGCCGTTGCCGTCCATGACGACTGCCGGGACGAGCAGGCACAGGAGCACGGCGCGGATCGTCGACTGGACCAGGGTGGGCCGAGCGCGACCGGGCGCCACCACGCCGAGCCCGATCAGTCGATGGCCGAGCGTCCCGCCGGCAAGGGCGACCAGCACCGCGTTCTCCACCAGCAGGACGACCAGCGGACCTAAGGAGCGCCACTCCGGTGGCATGTCCCACACCCGCGCGACGAGCCCGAAGGCGATGAGGTTGCACGCGGCCCAGTCGATGGCGAGGGCCAGCACCCGACGCCCGAGCTGCGCGTGGCCGGGGTCGGTCGGCGCGGCGGCGTCGGAGTCGTCGGTCGTCACGGATGAGGACCCTAGCCCGCCGACCGACGATCTCACCCTCCGACCGCGGGGTTCTGGAATGTGAGACGGCTCGCGCCTGTAACACGGCCGAAACACGCGGGTCACGGCGGAGACACGGCCCGAACGTAAGGTGGACACCGACCACGACGACCCACCCCAGGAGGATGGTGTGTTCACCGACGCCGCCGAGGTGCTGGCCTACATCAAGGACGAGGATGTCAAGTTCGTCGACATCCGCTTCTGCGACCTGCCCGGCATCATGCAGCACTTCAACGTCCCGGCCGAGACGCTCGACGAGGACTTCTTCACCGAGGGCCAGATGTTCGACGGTTCCTCGATCCGCGGCTTCCAGGCCATCCACGAGTCGGACATGAAGCTCGTGCCGGACCCGAAGAGCGCCTACCTCGACCCGTTCCGGGAAGAGAAGACGCTCATCATGAACTTCTCGATCGTCGACCCGTTCACCGGGGAGCCCTACTCGCGCGACCCGCGCAACATCGCGGCGAAGGCCGAGGCGTACCTGAAGTCCACCGGGATCGCCGACACCGCGTTCTTCGGCGCCGAGGCCGAGTTCTACGCCTTCGACGACGTCCGGTTCGAGACGAAGGCGCAGAGCAGCTACTACCACATCGACTCCATCGAGGCCGCGTGGAACTCCGGCCGCGAGGAGGAGGGCGGCAACAAGGGGTACAAGACGCGGTTCAAGGGCGGGT
This sequence comes from Janibacter massiliensis, assembly GCF_900289115.1. Classification (GTDB taxonomy): domain Bacteria; phylum Actinomycetota; class Actinomycetes; order Actinomycetales; family Dermatophilaceae; genus Janibacter_A; species Janibacter_A massiliensis. The sequence continues at coordinate 2,085,718 of NZ_LT985196.1, forward strand.
ACTTCCCCGTGCCGCCGGTGGACCACTTCGCCGACATCCGCGACAAGATGTGCCTCAACCTGAACAAGGTCGGAATCACCGTCGAGCGCAGCCACCACGAGGTCGGCACGGCCGGGCAGCAGGAGATCAACTACCGGTTCAACACGCTGCTCCAGGCCGGCGACGACGTCATGAAGTTCAAGTACGTCATCAAGAACACGGCGTGGGAGCTGGGCAAGACGGTGACGTTCATGCCCAAGCCGATCTTCGGTGACAACGGCTCGGGCATGCACACCCACCAGTCGCTGTGGAAGGACGGTGAGCCGCTGTTCTACGACGAGCAGGGCTACGGCGGCCTGTCGGACATCGCGCGCTGGTACATCGGTGGCCTGCTCAAGCACGCCCCCGCGCTGCTCGCGTTCACCAACCCGACGGCCAACAGCTACCACCGCCTGGTCCCGGGCTTCGAGGCCCCGATCAACCTCGTGTACTCGGCCCGCAACCGCTCGGCGTGCATCCGCATCCCGATCACGGGCAACAACCCGAAGGCCAAGCGCGTCGAGTTCCGCATCCCCGACCCGTCGGCCAACCCCTACCTGTGCTTCGCGGCGCAGATGATGGCGGGCATCGACGGCATCAAGAACCGCATCGAGCCGCCGGAGCCGATCGACAAGGACCTCTACGAGCTGCCCCCCGAGGAGCACGACGCGATCGAGCAGGTCCCGACGACGCTGCCCGAGGTGCTCAAGGCCCTGGAGGCCGACCACGAGTTCCTGCTCGAGGGCGACGTCTTCACCCAGGACCTCATCGACACGTGGATCGCGTGGAAGCGCGAGAACGAGGTCGCGCCCCTGCAGCTCCGTCCGCACCCGCACGAGTTCGAGATGTACTTCGACATCTGATCGAGCGGTGAACGCGAGAGGGTCGGTGCCACGGAGTGGCGCCGGCCCTCTCGCGTGGTCAGCGCCTGACATGTGCATCACCTGCTGAGGGCAGGCCGAACGTCCGTGTGTGCGAAGTCCTCACCCTTGTACAGGAGCGGCTCGTCGGCGGTGATGGCGGCGGCATAGCTGAAACAATCGCCAAGGTTCAGGCCAGCCGGGTGCCCGCTGCCCCGTCCGAAGTCTCGATAGGCCGCCCGCGCGACGCGGGCTTCCTCCGCAGCGACGTCCCGCACCCTGACCCCCAGGACGCGCAGGAGCTCGTCGAACCGACGGCGACCGGCCGGGCTGGCTCGCCGGTCGACGACGATCCCGCACTCGACGTACGTAGCGGCGGAGATGGACAGTGACGTCGCACCGAGGAGGGTCTCCACCAGGAGGTCTGCGTCGGACTCGCCCATGACGATCGCCACCAGGGCCGACGTGTCGACGATCATCGAGGCAGTCCGTCCGAGTCATACAGGTCGGCCAGATCGGCGTGCGCCCCAGCGAGGTCCTCGGGACCGAACTCGGCCTGGAGCTGCGCGATGAGGGTGCGCGCCCGGTCGTTGGCGTCGGTGGTACGCACCTGCGTGGCCCCGGCGAGGAACCGCTCGAGAGCCTCCTCCATCACCGACACCTGGGTGCGGCCGGTCGCCTCGGCAGCCCGCCGCGCGAGCTCCTGCACCTTGGGATTCTTGATGTTCAGCGCCATGCACCCACGATACACCCGTGATACACCTCTACACCCTCCTCGTGCCCGTTGTCAGGATCGAGCGGAGACGGCCGCTGGCGGGACGGGATTGGTCACCGCGGCGCGCCGGTACCAGTCGAGGCAGAGCAGGGCGATGAGCACGACGTCGATGTAGTCGCCGCCGTAGTACATGAGCTGCGCACCGGCCTGCGCCTCGCCCGTGGGAACCCCCGCGGGCGGGTGGGCGTAGATGCGCTTGGCGAGGATCGAGTGGAGCGCGAGGAAGCCGATGAGCACCCCGGCGCGCAACCGATGGCTCGTCGGGTGCGCGACCGGGTCGACCTGGAGGATGGCCGCGGTGAAGACCCATCCGGCGAGCAGAACGTGCGCGTGGATGACGAGGTGCCACACGTTCGAGGTGTGCATCCAGCCGTGCAGCGAAGTCGTGTAGAGCAACCAGAGGCCACCGACGTTGAGCGTCGCCGCCGTCACCGGGTGTGCGATGGTGCGGACGTACGGGCTGGCGAGCACCGCCGAGAGCGAACGGGCCGCCCGCACGGGCAGCCCGCGCAGCGCGACCGTGACGGGTGCGGACAGGACGAGCAGCAGCGGCCCGGCCATCCCGAGCAGCAGGTGCCCCCACATGTGGGCGACGAAGTCGTGGGGCGCGGCGGAGCCCAGCGGCCCGACCGCGACCAGGCCGCACACCACCCCGGCGACGCGCACCCGGTGCGCCACACCGGCCATCGTCGACCCCGCCGGGCGCCCGCCACGACCGCGGCCAGGTAGGCACCGAGCAGGACGAGCAGCGCCCCGCCCAGGACGACCGCGGTCAGCGGGATCGACGACCCCGCCGCGTGCTCATGCACGGGCCGCCCCGCGACCGCGCGACCCCGACCGCCACAGCCAGGTTCCGACGACGATGAGCGCGATGGCGACGATCAACCACACGACGTCATAGACGACGAGGTTGTCGACCGGCTCGTACGGGCCACCACCGGGGGTGGTGATCGGGATCGGTTCGTACCGCAGCTGATGGACGCGGAGCAGCTTGTGGTTGATCGTGCCGTCGAACAGCTGGAAACCGCCGGCCCCGATCGCGACCGCGGGCCACCACCGCGGCAGCCGGGGACCCCCGCGCCGCCGGACGTCGGCGAGGAGGAACAGCCCGGCGACCGCCGTGAACCAGCCGAAGGCGTGGAACAGGCCGTCCGAGACGAGACCCACCCGGGTGGTCGACCGGTCGTAGAAGTGGTGCCAGTGGAGCAGCTGGTGGAAGACCGTCTCGTCGACGAAGGCGGCGACCCCGATGCCGAAGAGCACCCCGGACGTCAGCAGGCGGCGGGCGAGGGCGTCGGAGCGGGCGGGCGGGGCCGTCATGACGTCGACGGTAGTGAGGCGTGGAGCGGGCCATCACCCTCCGTAGGGTGGGTCGACGGCGTGGGCGTTCGGCGCACTCGCGGCCCGGCCCGGTTCGCCGGAGACGGTCATCGTCGCCGATGATGGGCGCGCACGCGGCTCGAGACGGAGGGTGGCGGATGAACCGCAGGGAGATGGTGGGGGCGTTCCTGGCCATCGTCCTTCTCGTTCCCTGCCTGCTCGCGGGTTGTGCCCGCTCGGACGACCCCGGTCCCCGGCCGGTGCGCGAGACCCAGACCGCCACGCAGAAGCCCGCCCGGTCCGTCTCCCGCGACCGCGCGCCGCGCCGCCAGGCACCACGCCCTCGGTACAACCGTTGGGCTGGCAACCCGGCGATCAGGCCCGCGATCGAGGCCGCGGTGGACGATGTCGCCTCCATCTACCCTTCGCAGGACCACCGGCTCGCGGAGGCGGCAGAACCCTCGACACGATCCTTCGGCGAGGGTCCGGTCAAGGTGTACCTCGTCGGCGACTCGATGATGGCCCAGTGGTGGACGCCGCTGTCCACGATCGGGAGCAGGCACGGATGGCGCCTCTACCCGCGCACGAGGTCCGGCACGGCGTTCGCCTTCCTCCGGGAAGGGACCACGCGCTCGTCGAGGGCGTACTCGGCGAAGGTGCTCGCGCACGTCAGGCGTGACCGCCCGGACCTCGTGCTCATGTCGACGACCTCCCGGGTGTCGGCCGAGGGCATCCGTGATGCGAACCGCAGGCTGCGGAAGGCCGGGGCGGGGAAGGTCATCCTCGTCGCCGACACCCCGAAGCCCGATCCCTCCGAGGCCCGCCTCGCCGATGGGGTCCCGGCATGCCTCGCGACCGCGCGGCGGGAGAAGCTCAACGCCCGCACCTACTGCGGTTTCGGCCGCCGCGGGACGAAGGACTGGGACGGCAGCACCACCCCCGCGATGCGGGAGGCGGTCAAGGGCACCGACATGGAGCTCGTCTCGATGAACGACCTCATCAACCGCGCCACCGTTCACGGGGGCACGTCGGCGCCCATCATCGACAACACCATCGTGCTGCGGGACAAGACACACCTGACGAACACCTTCGCCGTTCGCACGGAGAAGTCCCTCGAGGCCCGTCTCCGGCGGGCCGGCGCGTTCGGCATCGACGGCGACCGCGCCGGCTGACCGCCTGCCCGGGCTCGAGCACCGGCCCCCGGGCTACGGCCGGAGCGTTGTCGGACCTCGCCGGTAGGCATGTCCTTGTGATGACGACCACCCGCGACGCGCACGTCGCAGACGCCTCGGAAGTCGCCGCCGACGCCCGGCTCACCGACGCCACCTTCGCCTCGATCGTCGAGCACACGTTCCGTGAGGGTGCACGCCTCGTCCCGGCGGCCCCAACGAGCGACCCAGCCGAGGACCCGACGCCGTGGGTCGCCGGTCCGACGGCGGACGACGAGTGGAAGGACTCGCCGTCGATCGGCGCCAGCGCGTTCCAGCAGCGGTGCCGGCAGGTCGCGCTCCTCACCGCCGAGGACGAGGTGATGCTCGCCAAGCGGATCGAGGCCGGCGTCCTCGCCCGAGCGGCCCTGGATGAGCCGGTCGAGCGGAAGCGAACCGAGCGACGAGCCCTGGAGCACGTGGTGCGCGAGGGTGACGAGGCGTTCGAGCGCATGGTCCTCGCCAACACCCGGCTCGTCGCCAGCCTCGCTGCGAAGTACCTGCTCCGCGCGCACGGGGGCATGACCTTTGACGACCTGCAGCAGGCGGGCATGTTCGGCCTGATCCGGGCGGTGCAGAAGTTCGACTACACGGCAGGAACCAAGTTCTCCACGTATGCCACGTGGTGGATCCGGCAGGCGATCGGTCGGGCCGCGGACGACGAGGGTCGCCTCATCCGCTTCCCGGTCCACGTGCTCGACACGGCTCGAGCCATCGACGCTGCGCGCCGGAACGCGGGGCTCACGTGGGACGAGGCAGTGCGGACGCCCGAGGCGCTCGGTGGAGCGAGCGCGCGCGAGGTTGCCACTGCGGCGACGACCCGCCACCGGCATGTCAGCCTCGAGACGCTCGTGGAGGACCTGGACGTCGAGGACGACGCCGACAACCCGGTCGACCTGCTGGTCTCCCGCCTCGGGGCGGAGACGCTCCTAGCTGCGGCGTTCGAGCATCTCGAGGGCACCCCCGGTCTTGGCGTCAGGGCCGTCGAGGTGCTCCAGATGCGGTTCGGGATCACGACGGGTGAGCCGATGACGCTCGAGGCCATCGGCCAGCACTTCGGCGTGACGCGCGAGCGCATCCGTCAGATCGAGAAGAAGGCACGTGAGGTCCTCGTCGAGTGGGCCGAATGCCAAGGGTGGTCCGAGGTCGCGTGAACGAGCGGGCGGCCCAGCCCTCTCGTCGTCGGGCGGAGCCGCGCCTCGGACGGGTGTCCTGATCTGTGGGGCAGCGAGGCGCCGCCGACCCTGCGCTCGCCGCCGGACCTCACGCCAGCGGGGGGCGTTCGTCGTGCGTGCCGACGTGCCACAGCTCGACCTCGCCTCCGGGTAGCACCCAGTAGTGCAGCCGCCGGGCCGATGCGCTGTTCGTCTGGAGGTTGACGCGCCACATGACGGCGTCGTCCGTGGAGCGACGGACCCCGGGCGCGTTCCCGCCGTCCGCCTCGCGGTACTGGTGCAACTCCCGCCCGGGCAGATCCTTCGCGCGGTCGGTCACGACCTCGACGACGACATCGGCGACCTTCGCCTGCTTGATGCCCTGCAGTCGCTGGAGCGCATCGATGAAGTACGGACCGATCCGGAAGTCCGGCAGCGGCAGCGATCCCTGCTCCCCCACGGGCGTCCGCGACGCCCAGGACGTGAGCACGTCGTACCGGAAACCCTGCTCGGCATCGGCGAACTGGGGGCCGGCCGCTGCGCTCGGAGAGCCCTTGGCCTTGCGAAGCATCGTCCGCTGAGCCTGCAGCTGCTCCTTCTGCCGTTCCACCTGCACGCTCAGTCGCGATCGTTCAGCCCCAAGAAGCGCGATCTCCGCCGCCAAGGCGGCGTTCTCCTGCCGCAGGGCGGCAACCTGCGCCTCGAGCGCGGCCGTGGCGGCGTCAGGCCGTGGAGCAGGCACCCCGGGCTGGTCGGCGGGGATCGGAGCCACGGGCGCGGCATCGGCCGCAGGGACGGACGACGGGGCGGGGTTCACCGTCTCGGGCGGGGGCGGAACGGCGTCGTCGTACCGCCCTGACCGGTCGAGCAACCGCGGGGTCGGCGCAGGTCGCGCGAGGGCCGTCGGCACCACGGGCTCGGGGTGCACCACGGCGGGCGCGGCTGGGTTCGGCGGCACGGACGCGTCGGTCTCCGTCGTCGCTGTCTCCACCGCGGGAGGTGCGTCGACCGGCGCCGGCTCGTCCTCCACCTGCTCGACCGCAAGGAGGCTCGCCTCGTCCGTCGGCGGCATCAGCCACGGCGGGCCACCGGGCAGCAGGCTGGCCGCGGGCACGGGCTCCTCGTCGTCGTCGACGTCCAGCATCGACAACGACCACCGCGCCCCGGCGGTCGTCACCCGCGCGACGACAACCTCTCCTCTCGACAACAGCGCACGCAGGTCGTCGAGGTCGTTCCCGGTGATGGCGTCACGCGTGACCGTGACCGCCTGCCGCGGATGGAGGAACAGCTCGGCCTCCGCTTCTACGACCTCGCCCACCTCCGCGAGGACGACGTCCCCCACGCCGTAGCCGTCGAGCGCATCCCGCGGCGCCAGCACCGCCCTGCGCACGTCGAGCCAGCCCGTGCGGGAGTCGTGCAAGCCAGCCACCGCCTGGCCTACCCGGAACTGTCGCTCGATGGCGACCGCTTCCACCGCGAGCGCCGGTGCGATGGAGGCGACGCCCCCGGAACCCAGCTCGATAATCGCCCTCCCCGCGATGATGCCCTTGACGACACCCGTGACCTCACGGCGCCGCGCGGGCGGCCCACCCCCGATGAGCCCCGCCTGTGCAGCCATCCCCACCGCGTCGTCGATGAGCAGCTCGGTCGCACGTGCGCCCTCAGCCTCGCTGAAGGCGAACCGCAGGGGTGACAGGCTCGGCCTCGACGCCCACTCCAGCCCGATCGGATAGACCCTGCCGGCGCCGCCGTACACCTGCGTCATGGGTGGCATCGCGGCGGAGAAGGACCACGTGAACGGGCCGGTCGGCATGAGGACGACCTCGGCCAGGCCGTCGAGCTCACGTTCGATCATGCTGACGTCGATCCACGGCTCGGTGCGTCCCGAAGAGGTCGTCACCACGACGATCGGCTTCTTGCGGTCGACCCCGTTCAGGCGGGCGGCCAGCGCACTCGCCGCGGCGTCGTCCTCGACCCTCTTCATGGGTGCGAACCTAGCGGTGACCCCCGACAACGAGCGTCCGAGCCCGGCCGGCCGCGCTGCTCACGCCAGGCGGCGTAGGGCCCGGCGGAACTCGCTGTTCGGGCGTGCGTCCGGGAGGACTGCGCAGACCTCCCGCAGCGCCCGGTCGGGCTCGACGCCACGGAGCATCGCGTACGCCGCGGCGACCGTCGGCGTCCTGCTCTGCCCGGCAACGCAGTGCAGGAACACGACGTGGCCCTCGTCGCGCAGGTCGGCCACCGTCCGCGCCGCGTCCCGCAGCACGAAGTCGAGGTTGGGGTTCGCCTCGGGGTCGGCGCTGTCGACGAGGCGGAAGCCGACGCCGGTGAGGTCCTGCCGGATCTGCTGCGTCCCGATCCGGCACAGGCTCACGACCGCCGTCACCTCCGGCGCGAGGCCGTCGAGCGCCACCGCGTTCCCCAGCCACACCCCCTCGTCGAACGGGTGCTGCACGATCGTCGGCCGGTCACCCCAGGACGAGTAGTCGATCCGGTCGGTCCCCGGCCATCCCTGCGAGACCGGACCCCCAGCCGCCAGGTGCGCGAGCTCGACGAGCCGCTCCCCCGTCAGCCCCGGGTACCCGTGCAGGATCCGCCGCCACCGCGCCGGCACGGCCGACGCCCCCCACCGAGCGCCCAGGAGGGCCCCGGCGATCGCCGCGACCGTGTCCGTGTCGTGCCCGATCCCGATCGCCCGGGCCAGCGCGTCCTCGAGGTGGGCCCGCGGGTCGTCCTCGGGCACGGGCGTGTGGTGGATCGCCGACCACGCGGCCTGGAACGCCGTGACCACCCAGCCGTTCGGCGTGAACCGCTCGGGCTGCTCGTCCTCGGCCTCGTCGATCCGCTCGCCCCAGTACGCGGCCGCCTCCGCGTCGAGCTGCTCGAGCCCGGCCCGGACGTCGAGGTCGCCGCGCAGCACCGCGCGGCGGATCGCGTGGCACCACAGCACGCACGCCTCGCCGGCCCGCGGATCGGTGTGCGTCAGGGCGCTGACGGCGCGTGCTGCCTCGGTGAGCCCCTCCGGGTCGTCGAGGAACGGCGGTGCGACCGCGGCGGTCCGCATGAGCGACCCGTTGCCGGCCGTGCGCCCCGTCCGCTCGTGGAGTCGAGCGGCGGCCGACGTGAGGTCGGCGCCGGTCGGGTTCCTGCCGACCGCCCCCAGCACCGACCGCGTCTGGATGCCGATGTCCGGCGGGTGCGACCCGGCCCACTCGGCGAAGCGGGCCGCCACCGCGTCGAGCCCCTCGGCGCTGCGCAGGTCCACCCCGCTCGCCGCGACGTCGAGGACGCACCACGTCATCGACGTGTCGTCCGTCCACTCCCCCGGCTCGAAGTCGCCGAGCCCGCCGCCGATCATCCGTGGACCCTCCGGTCCGACGGTGGCGCAGCCGAACTCGTACCCCGCGCCGAGCGCGTCGCCCGCGGCCGAGCCGAGGACGGCGCCGCACGCGCGGTCCATCTGTGCAGTGGTCAGCTTCATGCTCATCCCTCCCGCCCGCGCACTCGCAGCGCGAGGTCGGCTCGGTTCCGGTCGATCGCCGCGAACACCCCGGCCAGCGCCCCGACGAGGTGGTCGGGCACGAAGGGCGACGACGGCAGGTCCACGGCGAGCCAGACGTCCCGCCCGCGCAGGTCGAAGCGAACGAGCGAGTGGTCCCGGTTGAGGATCGCGATCTCGGTCGCGGCCGCCCTGCGGGAGTACACCCCGTGGACGACGCGGGCGAAGACCCGCACGACCAACGAGTCGCCGATCGGCCCGACCCAGACCCTCTGTCCCGCGTGGTGGAGCACCACGTCCCCGTCGTCATCGACCTCCGGCTCCGTCTCGTAGAGCTCGCGGACGATGTCGACGAGCCGCGCGCGCAGATCCGCGGTCGTGAGGACGTCGTGAACCACGGTCGCGTCCTGCTGGTGCTCGACCGTCACCGTCTCGGTCGCCTGGATGCCGAGGTCCTGCGCCTCGTCGGCGACCGGCCCCCACGCGCGGTAGGTCAGCAGGCCCGGGTCGGGGATGCCGTACCCGTCGCGGAGCGCCAGGAGCATCTCCCGGACGATCGGGCTGTGGTCGTCGGCCGCGCGGAAGGTGGTCCATGTGTGCGCACCGTCGCTCATCCAGCCGAGCGTGGGGAGCATCTTGGCCACCTCGGGTGCCAGGCCGCCACCGCGGATGTCGCCGCGCAGGCCCTTGACCGACGGGTTCGTCGCGAGGACGACCGAGGCGTGCCGACCGCCGCCGGGCAGCTCGACGACGAGTCGGCTGGGCTCGTCGTGACCGACGGCGGACATGAGCCACCCGACGAGGTCGTGCTCGAGGTGGATCCAGTCGTACGACACCGGGGCGTCGTGATCGGCCGTGGGCCGATCGGGAGTGGAACGGGTCATGCCGCACCTCCGTGCTCGTGCGGTGCATCCCAGCACCGATCTTTTGGACGTGTCCCACGCTAAAGTAGAGGTGTGACAACGCTCCGCGGACTGGACGACTACCCCCGTCCCGGGCTGGCGGTGGACCTCGCGATCCTCACCGTGACGCGCCCCTCGGCCGACCCCGTCCTGCGCCTGCTCGTGCAGGACCGCGACGGCCCGGCCGGTCGTGCGCTCCCCGGCGGATTCGTCCGCGAACGGGCGACGATCGCCGAGACCACCGCCGACGTGCTGCGGCGCAAGGTGGGGATCGAGGCCGGATCTGCGGTCCGCCCCCGGCTGCTGCGACTCTTCGACGATCCCGGCCGGGACGACCGCAGCTGGGTGATGTCGGCCGCCCATGCCCTCACGCTTCCCGAGCAGGCGGTCGCGGGCGCCCGGGGCGACCTGGTCCGGGTCGAGCCCGATGGGACGCTCGAGGGCGAGACCGGGCTGCTGTTCGACCACGACGAGATCGTGCGCGCCGCCGTCGACGACCTGCGCGCACGCTACGAGATCCGCCAGCGCCTCATCGGTGTCCGCCCGGACCCGGACGGGTTCCTCCCGGAGCCGTTCACGCTGCTCCAGCTGCGACGCGTCCACGAGGCCGTCGTCGGGGACCGTCTCCACAAGGACAACTTCGCGCGCCGGATGAAGGAGTGGCTCGTGCCCGAGGTCAAGGGCGGCCGGGTCCAGTCCACCTCCGGTCTGCGCGGCCGCCCCGCCGCGCTGTTCCGCCGGGCACCACAGCCCGCCGGACATGCAGAAGATCGCCGAGCAGGCACAACCGGCCCCATCAAGCCCTTCTGCATGCCCGGCGGGTGAGGAACAGCCCTCGAGGCCTCAGGCGATGTGCTCGTCGGCGACGCTGAGCGCCGCGTCGAGGATCTCCAGACCGCGTCGCAGCTCGTCCTCGCTCGTCGTGCACGGCGGCACGACGTGGGTGCGGTTGAAGTGGACGAACGGCCACAGCCCGCGCTCCCGGCACGCCGCCGCGAACGCCGTCATCGGCGCGGCCGCCGGACCCGCGGCGTTGAAGGGCACGAGCGGCTCCCGGGTCTCGCGGTCCCGGACGAGCTCCACCGCCCAGAACATCCCCAGGCCGCGGACCTCGCCGACGCTGCGGTGCCGCTGCGCGATCTCGCGCAGCGACGGGCCGATGACCCGCTCGCCCATGTCGCGGACGTGCTCGAGGACACCCTCGTCCTCCATGATCCGGATGCTTGCGACCGCGCTGGCGCACGCGAGCGGGTGACCGGAGTACGTCAGGCCGCCGGGGAACGCCCGATCGGTGAAGGTGTCCGCGACCGCCCGGCTGATGACCACGCCGCCGAGCGGGACGTAGCCGGAGTTCACACCCTTGGCGAAGGTGATGAGGTCCGGCGTGACGTCCCAGTGCTGGATGGCGAACCACTCGCCGCAGCGTCCGAACCCGGCCATGACCTCGTCGGCGATCATCACGATGCCGAACTCGTCGCACAGCGCGCGCACGCCCGCGAGGTACCCCGGCGGCGGGACGAGGATCCCGTTCGTGCCGACGACCGTCTCGAGAAGGATCGCGGCGATCGCCTGCGGCCCCTCGACCATGATCGTGTCCCGCAGGTGGGCCAGCGCCCGCTCGCACTCCTGCTGCTCGTCGGCCGCGTGGAAGGCAGAACGGTAGGCGTACGGGCCCCAGTACCGGACGATGCCCGGGACGCCCGGCTCGTTCGGCCAGCGACGCGGGTCACCGGTGACGGCGATCGCCCCTGCCGTCGCGCCGTGGTAGCTCCGGTACGCGGCCATGACCTTCTGCCGGCCGGTGTGCAGCCGCGCCATCCGCAGCGCGTTCTCCGTCGCCTCGGCCCCGCCGTTGGTGAAGAACACCATCCCGTCGTCGAACGGGCTCTTCTCGACGATGAGCCGTGCGGCCTCGGACCGGGCGTCGTTGGCGAACGCCGGGCTGATCGTCGTCAGGCGGCCGGCCTGCTCCTGGATCGCCTCGATGAGCCGGGGGTGGTTGTACCCGATGTTGACGTTCACCAGCTGGCTCGAGAAGTCGAGGTAGCGGTTGCCGTCGTAGTCGGTGAAGGAGGAGCCCTCGGCGCTCGCGATGGGCAGCGGGTCGATCGATCCCTGCGCCGACCACGAGTGGAAGACGTGGGCGCGATCGTCACGGCGGACACGGGCCTGGTCGGCCTCACGGACGTCCTTGAGGTACGGGGACTCGGTCATCGCGATCACCGGGTCCGCGGGAAGCCGAGGTCGATCGTCGAGGTCGCCGGGTCGGGCCAGCGCTGCGTGACGACCTTGCCGCGGGTGTAGAAGTTGATGCCCTCTGGCCCGTACATGTGGGTGTCGCCGAAGAGGCTGTCCTTCCACCCGCCGAACGAGTAGTAGGCGACGGGGACGGGGATCGGCACGTTGATGCCGACCATTCCGACGTGGACGTCGTGCTGGAACGCGCGGGCGGCACCCCCGTCGCGGGTGAAGATCGCCGTGCCGTTCGCGTACTGGTTGGAGTTGATGAGCTCCAGGCCCTCCTCGTACGTCTCGACGCGCACGACCGACAGCACCGGGCCGAAGATCTCGTCGGTGTAGACGGTCATCTCGGGCGTGACGTGGTCGAGCAGGGTCGTCCCGAGGAAGTAGCCCCCCTGCGGGTGGTCGCCCGTCCGCCCGTCCGCGACGAGCGTCGCGCCCGCGGCCTCGCCGGCGTCGATGTACCCGCGCACCTTGTCGCGGTGCTCGGCGGTGATGAGGGGCCCCATGTCGGTGCCCTCGGCGGCGCCGTCGCCGACCCGCAGGCCCGGCAGGCGCTGGGCGACCTTCGCGACGAGCTCGTCGCCGATGTCCCCGACGGCGACCGCGACGGACAGCGCCATGCACCGCTCCCCCGCCGCGCCGTACGCCGCGGACACGAGGGCGTCGGCGGCCATGTCGAGGTCGGCGTCGGGCAGGACGAGCGCGTGGTTCTTCGCGCCGCCGAGCGCCTGGACGCGCTTGCCGTGGCTCGTGCCGGTCTCGTAGATGTACTTCGCGATCGGGGTGGAGCCGACGAAGCTGATCGCGGAGACGTCGGGGTGGGTCAGGAGCGCGTCGACCGCCTCCTTGTCGCCGTGGACGACGGTGAAGACGCCGTCGGGGAGCCCGGCCTCCTGCCAGAGCCTGGCGATCCAGTTCGCGGCGCTCGGGTCCTTCTCGCTCGGCTTGAGGACGAAGGCGTTGCCGCAGGCGATGGCGTTCGCGCACATCCACAGCGGGACCATCGCGGGGAAGTTGAACGGGGTGATGCCGGCGACGACGCCGAGCGGCTGGCGCATCGAGTACACGTCGACGCCGGTCGATGCCTGCTCGGAGAACCCGCCCTTGAGGAGGTTCGGGACGCCCGTGGCGAACTCGACGTTCTCCAGCCCCCGGGCGATCTCGCCGGCGGCGTCGGAGAGAACCTTGCCGTGCTCGGCCGTGATGATCGCGGCGAGCTCGTCCGTGCGCTCGTGCAGCAGCTGCCGGAACGCGAAGAGGACGGCGCTGCGTCGGCTGAGGCTCGACTCGCGCCAGGCGATCGCCGCCTCCTTCGCCGAGGCGACGGCGGTCGCGACGTCGTCGGTGCTGGCGAGGGCGACCTCGGCGGTCTGCTCGCCGGTGGCGGGGTTGTGGACGGGGGCGGTGCGGCCGGAGGTACCGGAGGCCTCAGCGCCGCGGATCCAGTGCGGGATGAGCGTCGTCATGGGGCGACCATAGGGGTGGACGGGGGATGTTCGCCACAACGGAATCCGTCGAATTGGCGCGCACTTGCACGGTTCTCCAGCATGATCCTCCGCTGGAGCGACGGACTTCGGCGGATTTCGGGCCGGTGGCCACGTGTTCCCAACCGAGCGCCCGGTACCGTCGGGGCATGAGCGACGAGGGCCAGACCGCGGGCACCGATGACGACCGGCTCGCGGCACTGCGGGAAGCCGAGGCGAAGGCGTTCGCGATCTTCGACGCGGTGGAGTCGCGGGGGTTGATCCGCGGGGGCCGGTCGGAGCGGGAGATGTCCGACGAGATCCGTGACATCGCCAAGGGCGAGCTCGGCACGCGCCGGTTCTGGCACAAGCGGATCCTGCGTGGCGGTCCGAACACGGTCCACCCGTACTCCGTGAACCCGCCCGAGCACGTCCTGGGCGAGAACGACATCTGCTTCGTCGACCTGGGGCCGGTCTTCGCCGAGTGGGAGGCCGACATCGGACGGACGTACGTCGTCGGCGACGACCCGGAGATGCACGCGATCGCGGAGGCGGCCGAGCGGATCTGGGTGGAGTCACACTCCGCGTTCCTCGCGGCGCCGGGCATGACCGGGGCCGAGCTGTTCGCCGACGTCCGTGCGCGGATCGCGGAGGCGGGCTACGAGCACGCGGAGAAGCACGTCGGACACCTCATCGGGTCATTCCCGCACGCGCGGATTCCGGACGACGCGAAAGCGAACTATCTCGCCCCGGGCAACGACCGACCCCTGCGGGGCGCCGGCCCCGACGGACGCCGGCTGTTCTGGATCCTCGAGGTCCACCTGCGGCACCGCTCCGGCGCGTACGGCGCGTTCGTCGAGCGTCTGCTCGACGACCGCGGACGATGACGAGATCCCACTCGCTCTGCTCGAGCTGGGCGCGCAGGTCCTCGTTGCGGGAGAGCTGGTCCATCCGGGCGATGAGGAGCGGGTGCTTCTCGAAGACGGAGGTGTGCATCGCCGCGGTGACGGACTCACGGGTGAGGATGTCGAAGGAGAGCCCGAACTTGAGGAACAGCTCGTCCTGCCACTGCTCGACGAGCCCGCCAGGCGCGACGACGAGGCAGCGCTTCACGTCGTCGCGGAGCAGGAGCTCCTTGATGTAGAGGCCGGCCATGATCGTCTTGCCCGCGCCGGGGTCGTCGGCGAGGAGGAATCGCAGCGGGGTGCGGGGGAAGAGCTCGCCGTAGACGGCCCGGATCTGGTGCGGGAGGGGCTCGATGTTGCTCGTCGCGACGGCGAGCATCGGGTCGTAGAGGCCGGCGAGCTGGATCCGCTGGGCCTCTGCGGCGAGCTTGAACTTCTCCGGGTCTGCGTCGAAAGGCGCACCGGCGGCGTGGACATGCGCGAGGGCCGCCTCGTCGGAACGGAAGAGCACTCGCTGAGCGAGGCTCCCCTGCGGATCGGTGTACGTCAGGCGGACGGCATCGGGGCCGTACGACTGCGCTGCGACGACGGTCACCAGGCCGCCGGGGACGACCCCTGCCACCCGCATGTCGGGCCGAATGTCTTCCAACCGCACTCGTCGTCCTCCCTGATTCTGACACCGGACACGCTCTCGTTACCGCACCTCAAAAGCGAAACCCAGCCGATCGATGAGCTCGCCGTAGTTCTTTTCGAGATACTTCTTTGCGGATCCCAGGTAGGTGAACTGGGTGATGACGTCGAAAAAGATCAGCTCAAAACCGAGCCCCTCGAGAAACTCCACCGGTTTGGTGAACCCGCTGACCGCCCTGCAATGAAACGCGTCAAGGATCTCTTCGCTCCTTCCTTCGCCCCTGAGGACTGAGCAACCGCTGAAGTGAATCGTCTTCTCCGCGAGACCCCGGCCGCTCAGCTCGTCAGCGAGCTTCACGAGGTCGATGTCATCCTTCCCGATGGAGATGCCCCCGGGATAGCCGTGCATACCGAAGTACCCGATCTCGAACTGGCCGTGCTTCTTCAGGCTCCACTTGCGGAGGGCCTCGACGAGGTCCGCGCGTCGGTTGATCTGCAGTCGGACGAAGTTCGCCGCCTGCGACTGGCCTAAGGCCTCGAACAGCGGGAGGACCGTACGCCGGTCGGCGACATCCGATGACCACGGCGCCTCCATCGCCCAGATTCCGGGCACCTGACGCTTCACGTTCCATCACCCCTGGGACTCCAACCGCGGACAGCGGACGTCCCGAACCTAAACCCTCCGGGATTCATCCGCCGTCGGCTGCGGATCGCTTTCCGCGCTCTAGTCCAACGGTGTGGCCGCAGTCGCGGCAGCGGGAGTCCCACGTCGCGGGGGTGATGACGCAGCCGCCGAGCTCGAGGTTCGGGTCGCGCTCGACCGCCTCGGCGGTCTCGACGGTCGGCAGGCCGAGCACGCACCGGACGACGGTCTCCGAGCCGCACTCCTCGCAGGTGACCGTCATCGGGCGTCGCCGTCCTCGACGAGGCGCACCAGCTCGGTCAGCCCGGCCCGGAGCTCCCGCGCCAGCCCGGCGAGGCCCGGGTCGTCGGCGGCTCGCGCCTCGTACGTCTCGACGAGGGACCGGTAGTACCAGAGGTGGTCCTGCGGGTCCGAGGTGCGGAAGCGCTGCCAGAACACGGGCCCCTCGGTGCGGAGGTCGGCGATCGTCGCGCGCAGGTTGTTCAGCTTGTCCGCGGCGCTGACGAGCTGAACGTCGACGGGCTCGTCCCCGAGCGAAGCGACGTACGCCCGCTTCCGCTCGTGCCAGGGCGGCTTGGCCTCCCCCGCCGCCGGCATCGCATCGGACAGCGCCCGGACGATCCCGGCGACCTCGCCACCGAACTCCGCCTCGACCCGCGCGAGAGTCTCCTCACCACCCTGGTCCTCGGCCGTGTCGTGCAGGAGCGCCGCGCCCACGTGCTCGGTCCGACCGCCGTGCTCGAGGACGAGCGCCGCGACGCCCCACAGGTGCGCCATGTACGGGATGTCGGTGCCCTTGCGGGCTTGGTCTCCGTGCTCGCCCAGGGCGAAGGTGAAGGCCGACTGGACCGTGTCCCAGTCGATGTGCCGCGGTGCCGTCATGCCACTCCCTCCCGGAGCGGGACCCTGCGCCCCGTCCTCGATCTCGAACCTACGGGGCAGGTCCGACAACGGTGATGCCTCAGCGCCCCAGACCGACCGAGGCGAGGGCGACGAGCCAGCTGACGAAGCTGCCGACGAGGAAGTACTGGGTCAGGGCATGGATGCGCATGTCCGGCGCCGCGCCGTCGTCATCGGCCCGGCTGCTGGACTGCAGCTCGGGGAAGCGGATGAGGCCCTTGGCCGCGATGACCAGGCTCGCCGCCGTCACCTGCCCCGCCAGCCCCAGCCCGAGGATGAGCACCCGCTCGAGCGGACCGAGCAGACGCCCGCCGCGGATCTCCTCCGACGGCTCGGTCCCCGGCGGCCGCAGCGCACCGATGCTGCGCAGGACGAGCCGGACGACGAGGTTGCCGGTGCTCAGCTGGACCAGCAAGAGACCGGCGACGAGCAGCGCCTTCGTCGGCGTCGGCACGTGCGCTCCGGGCCACTGCACCCCCTGCAGCCACCGCGCCAACGGCCCACCGAGGGGCGACGCCCCGCCGGACAGGGCGAGCAGGAGCAGGAGCGTCCCGCCGAGGACCCCGAGAGCCGCACCCGCCGGGACCCGGTCCTCCCGGGCACCGGCCGATGTCACCCGCCACGCGACGACGCCGACGACGGTGATCGCCAGCGCGAGCAGATCTCGTGGGTGGACGAGCCCGCCGGTGAGGTGCAGGACGATCGCGACGGCCACCCCGGTCGCCGCGCTCGCGCTGGTGACGAGCGTCGCCGGACGCGGGTGCCGGTCGTCCGACAGGACGGACCCGACGAGGTCGGCCAGCCCGATCGCGACGAGCGCCACGGCGAACCAGGTCACGGCAGCCCCGCGAGATCGGTCGCGACGACGCGCAGCACGTCGACGTCCGCGCGGGTGGCGCGCTGCGACACCGCCGACTGGCTGATGCCGAGCCGGTCAGCGATGTCCTGCTGCCGTTCGCCACGCATGAGACCTCCCAGGACCGATCGTGCGGTGTCGGGAAGTGATCCCACCACGGCGTCCCGACAACGGACGGCGACGTCGGCCGCCCATGCGACGGGATCGTCCTGCGCGGCTCGTACCCCGGTCCGCACGCCGCTCGACCCGGGGCGCGTGGCCGTCTCCTCCGCGGCCTGGAGCGCCTCTCGCGCGGCCCACCACGCGGGCCCGTCCTGGACGTTCGTCGCGGCGTCGAGCACCTCGAGGGTCCCGACGCCGATGCCGGCCCGGGCGTCGTGCTCCGGCAGGAGCAGCAGCCGCACCCGCCACGCGGCGTCGATGGCCCCACCGAGGGTCGCGTAGACCCCTTGGGCCTCGTCCCCGACGACGACCGCCAGCGGCTGGATCGCGCCCACCTCCTCGTTGACCTGGTTCAGTGCCGCAGCGAACCGGTCGTGAAGATCCTTCCGGTCCGACGCCTGGCGCGAGCGGACGAGATCGAGGATGACGGCGACGCGTCGCTCGGGGGTGGCCACGAGCAAACCGTACCTGATACGGGCATAGATATCAGGTCATCGCTGATATCGGGCGGGGAATCATGCCAACGCTCATATCGGGGACGCCATCAGGCGCTGAGCCCCAGCTGGTCGAGGACGAACGCCCACTCCCACGCAAGCTGGTGCCAGGCGTCGTACCGGCCGCTGCGCCCGCCGTGCCCGGCCTCCATCTCGGTCCGCAGAAGGATCGGCCGCTGCACCGG
The DNA here is from genome assembly GCF_900289115.1 of Janibacter massiliensis. Lineage (GTDB taxonomy): Bacteria > Actinomycetota > Actinomycetes > Actinomycetales > Dermatophilaceae > Janibacter_A > Janibacter_A massiliensis. The sequence goes on from NZ_LT985196.1 coordinate 2,103,936, forward strand.
GTCGTTCGTCACCGTCTCCCGCAGCCGGGCGATCCACTTCGCCGGCTCGGTGAAGAACACCCGGGTGTCGTTGAGCGAGGTGGTCGCGAGGATGGCGGGGTACTCGACCGGTCGGACGTTCTCGTACGGCGCGTACCCCTTCATCACCGCGTACACGGCCGCGTCCTCGAGCGGGTTGCCCCACTCCTCCCACTCCCCCACGGTGAGCGGCAGCTCCGGCCGGAGGATCGTCGTCAAGGCGTCGACGAAGGGCACCGCGGCATGGACCACGCGGAAGAGTCCCGGGTCGAGGTTGACCGCCGCGCCGATGAGGAGACCGCCCGCGGACCCGCCCTCGGCGGCGAGGCGGTCGCGGGCGACCCACCCGGCGTCGACGAGGTGACGCCCGCAAGCGACGAAGTCGGAGAAGGTCGTCGGCTTGGCGTTCAGCCGGCCCTGCTCGTACCAGGCGCGGCCCATCTCGCCGCCGCCACGCACGTGCGCGATGGCGAAGACGACCCCGCGGTCGAGCAGGCTGAGCCGGGCGACCGAGAAGTAGGGGTCGGAGGAGATCTCGTACGAGCCGTACCCGGTGAGCAGACCGGGCGCGGTCCCGTCGGGCTCGACATCCCGCCGCCGGATGACCGACAGGGGCACCTGCGCGCCGTCCTCGGCGGTGACCCACTCGCGGGTCGCCACATAACGCTCGGGATCCCAGTCGCCGCGCACGGGCTGGCGGCGCAGCAGCGTCGACCCACCCGTCGTCAGGTCGACGTCGTGCACCGACCGCGGCCCGACCCACGACTCGTGGACGACGCGCACGACGGGCGAGGCCGCGTCCGGGGTGTCCGAGGCGCTCGTCGAGGCCAGCGGGTCGCCGAGGTCGACGATCCGCACCTCGTCCGGCGCGATGGCGCGATCGGTCACCGTGGGCAGCAGCGCGAGGGCGGGCACACCGTCGTGCCGCAGCCCGAGGACGAGCGCCCGGTCGAACGCGTCGACGCCGGTGAACCGCTGGCCGGGCTCCGACGACAGGAGCGGCACCCACGCCTGCGGGCCGGTCGCGTCGATCGGCGCCCACGCGAGGTCGCCGTCGGGCCGGTCGGCGGTGTGGATGACGTAGAGCCCGTCGTGGTGCGGCTCGATGTCGTACTCGACGCCCTCGCGGCGGGGGGCGACGCAGCGGAAGGGCGCCTCGGCGTCCTGCGAGTCGAGCAGCCACACCTCGCTCGTGTCCTTCGAGCCGAGCGACAGCACGACCCACCGCTCGTCGCGCGAGCTGCCCAGGCCCATCCAGAACCGCTCGTCGCTCTCGTGGAAGACCTCGACGTCGGCCGCACGGTCCGTACCGACCCGGTGCCGGTGCACCCGGTGCGGCCGCCACGCGTCGTCGACCTCGACGTGGAAGAGGTGCTCCCCGTCGCCGGAGAACGCGAGCCCGTACCCCGCGCCGGTGATCGCCGTGTCGAGGACGTCACCGGTGGCGAGGTCGACGACGGTGACGTCGAACCGCTCGTCCCCGGAGAGGTCGACGGCGTACGCGAGCCGCCCGTGGTCCCGGCTGACGACGAGACCACCGAGCGAGAAGAAGTCGTGGCCCTCGGCGAGCGCGTTGCCGTCGACGAGGACGACCTCGCCCGGCAGCCCCTGACCGTCGGCGGGCACGGGGACCGGGTCGCCCTCCGTCCGGGGCGCGCGGCAGTGCACCGCGTACTGCTGACCCTCGACGGTGCGCGAGTAGTACCACCACGGCCCGTCGGCGACAGGGACGGCGACGTCGGTCTCCTGCACCCGGGAGCGGATCTCCTCGAAGATCGCCTCGCGCAGCGGAGCGAGGTGGGCCGTGCGGGCCTCCGACCACGTGTTCTCGGCCTCGAGATGGGCGAGGACCGCGGGATCGTCCTTGTCCCGAAGCCACTCGTACGGGTCGTCGACGACGTCGCCGTGGTGCTCCCGGCGGTGCTCGCCGCGCGCCGCGACCGGCGGGGTTGGCCCGGCCGTCACGCGGACACCCCCCGCGGGCCGAGCAGCGCCTTGAGGTCACCGAAGAGGGCCTCGGTCGCGTCGACGTTGTAGTCGGTGCTCAGCCGCAGCAGCACCGACCGGCCGTTCTGGACGAGCCGCACGTGGACCTCCGTCGACCCGGGATGCTGGGCGAGGATCGACCGCAGCTCCGCGATCCGCTCCTCGGTCGCGCGGTGGGTGTCCATCGTCAGGACGATCGGTGGCCTGGGCCCGTCGCTCACGTCGAGGACGGTCAGGTCCTGCGCGTGCAGGGCCACCGAGTCCTCGTCCCGCTTCACCCGTCCCCGGATGGAGCAGACGAGATCGGCCTGCAGGATCGTCGAGACCGTGAGGTAGGAGCTGGGGAAGAAGAGGCACTCGATCGAGCCCTCGAGGTCCTCGAGCGTGACGATCGCCCAGAGGTCGCCCTTCTTCGTTCGCTTCAGCTGCAGCCCCGTGACCAGGCCCGCCACGGTGACCGTCGACCCGTCCGGCCTGCCGGCCTCGGGATCGGTGAGGGCCGCGACCGTGAGGTCGGCCGCCCGGTGGATGACGTGCTCGATGCCGAACAGGGGGTGGTCCGAGACGTACAGCCCGAGCATGTCCCGTTCGTGGGCGAGCTTCGTCGCCTTGTCCCACTCGAGGTCGGGGATCGGCGGCAGACCAGCGAGCGAGTCGGTCCCGGAGTCGTCGTCCCCGCCGAACATGTCCCACAGCGAGTCCTGGCCGATCGCCTCCTGCTTCTTCACGGCGACGAAGTGGTCGACGTACTCCTCGTGCCGGATCGTCACGCCCTGGCGGGGATGCCCGAGCCCGTCGAACGCCCCGCCCTTGATGAGCGACTCGATCGTCCGCTTGTTGCACACGACCGCCGGGCACTTGGAGAGGAAGTCGAGGAAGGAGGTGAACGGCCCCTGCTCCTCGCGGGCGGTGACGATCGCGTCGACGACGTTGCGCCCGACGTTGCGGATCGCCTCGAGCCCGAAGCGGATGTCGGAGCCGACGGCGGTGAAGTTCGCGACCGACTCGTTGACGTCCGGCGGGAGGACCTTGATCCCCATCCGTCGGCACTCCCCCAGGTACAGGGCCGACTTGTCCTTGTCGTCCCGCACGCTCGTCAGCAGCGCGGCCATGTACTCGGCCTGGTAGTTCGCCTTGAGGTAGCCGGTCCAGTACGAGACGACGCCGTACGCCGCGGTGTGGGCCTTGTTGAACGCGTAGTCCGAGAACGGCAGGAGGATGTCCCACAGGGTCTTCACCGCGTCCGCGGAGTAGCCGTTGTCCAGCATCCCCTTCTCGAAGTTGACGTACTCCGCGTCGAGGACCTCCTTCTTCTTCTTGCCCATGGCGCGCCGGAGGAGGTCGGCGTTGCCGAGGGTGTACCCGGCGAGCTTCTGGGCGATCTCCATGACCTGCTCCTGATAGATGATCAGGCCGTAGGTCATGCCGAGGATCGGCGTCAGCGCCTCGGTGAGCTCGGGGTGGATGTAGTCGACCGGCTGCTTGCCGTTCTTGCGCAGCGCGAAGTTCGTGTGCGCGTTCGCGCCCATCGGGCCCGGACGGTAGAGCGCGAGCGCCGCGGAGATGTCCTCGAAGTTGTCCGGCTGCATGAGCCGCAGCAGGGTCCGCATGCCGCCGCCGTCGAGCTGGAAGACGCCGAGGGTGTCACCCCGACCCAGGAGCCGGTAGGTCGCCGGGTCGGTCATGTCCTTGCTCAGCGCGTCGAGGTCGATCTCCTCGCCGCGGTTCTGGCGGACGTTGTCGATCGCGTCGTCGAGGATCGTCAGGTTCCGCAGACCGAGGAAGTCCATCTTGACCAGCCCGAGCTCCTCGCAGCTGGGGTAGTCGAACTGCGTGATGACCTGCCCGTCCTGCAGCCGCCGCATGATCGGGATGACGTCGATGAGCGGCTCGCTCGACATGATGACGCCGGCAGCGTGGACGCCCCACTGGCGCTTCAGGCCCTCGAGACCCTTCGCCGTCTCGATGACCTCGGCCGCCCCCGGCTCGCTCTCGACGAGCGCGCGGAAGTCGACGCCCTCGCCGTAGCGCGGGTGGCTCTCGTCCCAGATCTTCGACAGCGGGACGCCCTTGCCCATGACGTCCGGCGGCATCGCCTTCGTCAGCTTCTCGCCCATGGCGAAGGGGTGCCCGAGGACGCGCCCGGCGTCCTTGACGGCCTGCTTCGCCTTGATCGTGCCGTAGGTGACGATCTGCGCGACCCGCTCGGAGCCGTACTTCTCCGTGACGTAGTGGATGACCTCGCCCCGCCGGCGCTCGTCGAAGTCGACGTCGAAGTCGGGCATCGACTTCCGCTCGGGGTTGAGGAACCGCTCGAAGATGAGGCCGTGGGGCACGGGGTCGAGGTCGGTGATGCCCATCGCGTACGCGCACATCGACCCGGCACCGGAACCGCGTCCCGGGCCCACCCGGATGCCGTTCGTCTTCGCCCAGTTGATGAAGTCGGCGACGACGAGGAAGTAGCCCGGGTACCCCTTGCCGACGATGACGTCGATCTCGAAGTCCGCCTGCTTCTGGGCGTAGTCCGGGACGCCGTCGGGGAAGCGCCGCCGCAGGCCGGCGTTGACCTCCTTGATGAACCAGCTGCGCTCGTCCTCACCCTCGGGGCAGGGGAAGCGCGGCATGTACCGCCCCTCCCCCTCGGTGAAGGAGACCTCGCACATGTCGGCCACGAGCAGGGTGTTGTCGCACGCCTCCGGCAGCTCGCGCCAGATCTCGCGCATCTCCGCGGGCGACTTCACGTAGTACCCGTCGCCCTCGAAGCGGAAGCGGCCCTGGTCCAGCAGCGTCGAGCCCGAGTTGATGCACAGCAGCGCGTCGTGGGCCACCGCGTCGCCCTTGCGGGCGTAGTGCAGGTCGTTCGTCGCGAGCAGCGGCAGGTTGAGGTCCTTGGCGAGCCGGAGCAGGTCCTCCCGGACGCGCCGCTCGATCTCCACCCCGTGGTCCATGAGCTCGCAGAAGTAGTGCTCCGCGCCGAAGATGTCCCGGAACTCGGCGGCGGCCGCGAGGGCCTTGTCGTACTGCCCCAGGCGGATCCGGGTCTGGATCTCCCCCGACGGGCACCCGGTCGTCGCGATGAGCCCGTCGCCGTAGGTCGAGAGCAGCTCGCGGTCCAGCCGCGGCCACTTGGCGTACACCTGGTCGAGCGAGGCGATCGAGCCCATCTTGAACAGGTTGTGCATGCCCTGGTTGTTCCGGGCGAGCAGGGTCATGTGGGTGTACGCGCCACCGCCGGAGACGTCGTCGCCCGGACGGGTCCGCTCGTCCCCCCACTTCACCCGGGTCCGGTCGCTGCGGTGGGTACCGGGCGCGACGTACGCCTCGAGCCCGATGATCGGCTTGACGTCGTACTTGCGGGACTTGGACCAGAACTCGTACGCGCCGAAGAGGTACCCGTGGTCGGTCGTCGCGATCGCCGGCATGCCCATCTCCTGGGCGATGGAGAACATGTCGTCGATCCGCGCCGCACCGTCGAGCATCGAGTACTCGGTGTGGTTGTGGAGGTGGACGAAGTTCTTCTCGCGGGGCAGCTGATCGGACATCGGGCCGATCCTACGGCGACCCCTCCGACAACCGGTCGATCGCCGTCTGGAGGTCCTCGGGGTACGTGCTCTCGAACTCGACGTACCGTCCCGTCCCCGGGTGGACGAAGCCCAGACCCATCGCGTGGAGCCACTGGCGCTCGAGGCCGAGGCGGGCGCCGAGCGTCGGGTCCGCCCCGTACAGCGGGTCGCCGACGCAGGGGTGACGCAGAGCCGCCATGTGGACGCGGATCTGGTGGGTGCGTCCGGTCTCGAGGTGGACCTCGAGCAGACTAGCGTGGCGGTAGGCCTCGAGCAGCTCGTAGTGGGTCACGGCGTGCTTGCCGGAGTCCATGACGGCGAACTTGTAGTCGTGCCCCGGGTGGCGGCCGATGGGCGCGTCGACGGTCCCGACGTGCGGGTCGGGCAGTCCCTGGACGAGCGCGTGGTACGTCTTGTCGACCGTCCGCTCCTTGAAGGCCCGCTTGAGGACGCTGTAGGCGAGCTCGCTCTTGCACACGACCATGAGGCCCGATGTGCCGACGTCGAGCCGGGAGACGATCCCCTGGCGCTCGCTCGCGCCGCTCGTGCTGATCCGGTAGCCGGCCGCGGCGAGCCCGCCGAGCACCGTCGGACCGGTCCAGCCGACGCTCGGGTGGGCGGCGACCCCGACGGGCTTGTCGACGACGACGATGTCGTCGTCGTCGTGGACGATCCGCATGCCGGGGACCGGTTCGGCGACGACCTCGAGGGTCGGGCTCGTCGGCGCGCTCGGCAGCTCGACCTCGAGCATCGCCCCGGCCACCGCCCGGGCGGACTTGCCGACGACAGCGCCGTCGAGACTCACGCGGCCGTCGGCGGCCAGGGTCGCGGCCTGCGTGCGGGACAGCCCGAAGACCCGCGCGAGGGTCGCGTCGATCCGCTCGCCGTCGAGGCCGTCCGGGACGAGAACGGTGCGGTGGTCACCCATGCCGATCCCCCGTCGCGGTGGTCTCGTCGGCGGCCTGCCAGCGCCAGGCGACGTACGCACCGGCGAGGACGATCGCGATGTCCGCGAGGTTGCCGACGAAGAGGCCGCCGTAGTCGAGGAAGTCGACGACGTGCCCGCGCCCGGGGCCGGGCGCCCGGAACAGGCGGTCGAGGAGATTGCCGAGCGCGCCCCCCAGGACCGCGCCGAGCCCGACCGCCAGGGAGCGGTCCGTCGTCCTGCGCAGGACGACGACGAGCGCGACGGTGATCGCGGCCGCGATCAGGGTCATGAGAAGCGTCGATCCGGCCCCGAGGCTGAAGGCCGCCCCGGGGTTGCGGATGAGCCGGAGCATGACGAGATCCCCCAGGAGCGGGCGCGCCCGCTCGTCGAGCGCGGTGAGCGCCCACGCCTTCGACCCCTGGTCGAGAACGAGGACGAGCAGCGCGCAGGCGAGGGCGGCGCCGAGGGGGGACCGGGCGCTGGAAGGACGAGACGCGCTGCGGTCGGTGCCGGGGGTCGCGGCAGAGCTCGCCGGGCGGTCGGTGGTCAGTGGCGTTCCTGCTTCGTCTTGCATGGCACGCACAGGGTCGCACGCGGGTTGGCCTGCAGCCGCATCTTGCCCACGGCACCGCCGCACGCCTCGCACCGACCGTACGTCCCGGCCTCGATGCTCTCCAGCGCCCGGGTCGCCTGGTCGTGGAGGGCCCGCGCGTTGTTGGCGAGCGAGATCTCCTGCTCGCGCTCGAAGGTCTTCGCGCCGGCGTCGGCCTGGTCGTCTCCCGCGCCGTCCCCGGTGTCGCTCATGAGGACGAGGATGTCGCGGTCGTGGTCACGGATCTCCGTCTCGAGCCGGTCGAGCTCGGCCACGAGCTGGGTCTTGACCTCGGCGAGCTCGGTCCTGGTCCACGGGTCCTCCCCCTCGCGCACCAGGAGAGACGTGGCCGTCGTCTTCGACGGCTTCGCCACCGACGCCCTCGCCGTCTTCTTGGCGGTGGTCGACTTCTTGGTGGTCGACTTCTTCGCAGTGGCCGGCTTCTTAGCGGCCGACTTCTTCGCGGTGGTCGGCTTCTTGGCGGCCGACTTCTTCGCGGTGGTCGGCTTCTTGGCGGTCGGCTTCTTGGCGGCCGACTTCTTCGCGGCCGACTTCTTCGCGGTGGTCGGCTTCTTCGCCGCCGGCTTCTCGGCGGCTGACTTCTTCGCGGTCGTCTTCTTCGTCGCCGACTTCTTCTCGCTCGACGCCTTCGCCACCGCAGTCTCCTCCTGGTTCGCGTCCGTCGGCTCCGCTGTCCGACGCGATCGGACGAGCGAGGCCGCGGCCCCCACGAGTGACGACACGGACGTCCGCCTGATGGCCATCGGTGCCGCCTCTCCTCTGATCCCGCGTACCGCGGGCGTTGGGGCCCGAGGATAGGGCACGAGGCGGAGGTCGGGGCGCCTGACGTCCGGCGAGTCCGGCATCGGCGCGGCCAGCATGACGAGAGGGGCCGATCCGTGGTCGGATCGGCCCCTCTCAGGACGGCGGCGCCGGGCCGCGACGACGTCAGCCGTTCTGGCGGCTGTCCTCGGGTGCGGCGTCGAGAACCCGCAGCTGACCCGTGATGAACTCCTTGAGACGGCCGCGGTAGTCCTGCTCGAAGCTGCGCAGGTCGTCGATCTTCGACTGCAGACCGTCCCGCTCGCGGGTCATCTCCCCGACGATGCGCTGCTTCTGCGTCTCGGCGTCCTTCACGAGCGTCTGCGAGGTGCGCTGAGCCTCCGACACGAGCTGGTCCCGCTTGGTCGTGCCCTCGGTGACGAGCTGGTCCCGCTTGGTCGTGCCCTCGGCGACGAGCTGGTCGCGGTTGGTCGTGCCCTCGGCGATGAGCTGGTCGCGCTTCGAGGTCGCCTCGGAGAGCATCTGGGAGCTCTGGGTCTTCGCCTCGGCGATGAGCTGGTCGTGCCGGGCCTGGCCCTCGGCGACGTGCTCGTCGTGCAGGCGCTGCGCAAGGGCGATGAGGCTGTTCGCCTCTCCGCTGGGGGCCGGCGCGGCTGCGGGCGCGGCGAGGGCGGCGGGCTGCTCGGGCTGCGACTCCCGAGCGCGGCGGGCCTCGACCTCGGCGGCCTCCGCGTCCTGCTTCGCCTTGGCGATCCGCGCCTGCGACTCCTGCTCGGCCTCCTGCGCACGGGCCTGGACGACGCGCATGCGCTCCTGGGCCGCACGCTCGGCCTCCTCCGCACGGCGGTTGATCTCGGCGATCCGGGCCTGGGCGTCGCGATCGGCCCCGGCGACGGCGCCCTGGGCCTGCGAGCGGGCCTGCTCCCCCTCCTCGGTCGAACGGAGCCGCGCCTCGAGCTCCTTCACCCGGGCCTCGGCCGCCTCAGCGCGGCTCTCGGCGGCGTCCGCGCGGCGGACCGCGTCATCGATGGTCCGCTGACCGTCGGCGAGTCGCTTCTCGGCCTCGGCCCGGCCGGCGCGCTCCTTGTCGAGCACACCGCGGAGGTCGTCGAACTTGGCCTGCAGGTCGGTGTGCGACTGGCGGAGGGCGTCGAGCTCGCGGGTGTCGGCGACGGCGGCTGCGGCGGGAACGGCACTGGCGGCCCCACCCCGTCCGACGCCCGATCGGAGCTCGTCGCTCTCCTTCATCATCCGACGCATCTCGGCGACGATCTCGTCGAGGAAGTCGTCGACCTCGCGCTCGTCGTACCCGCGACGGAACTGGGTCTGGGTGAAGGTCTTGTTGAGGACATCCTCGGGCGTCAGCGCCATGTCGTCTCCTCGAGGCTCAGGTGGGACGGCCCGTCGAGGTGGGGTCCCGAGATTGGTGATGCAGGTGTGGTTCGTACAAACATTAGGTCATCCGGGCAGCCGGGGGACGGTCGGGCCGCGAGAAGGGTCACAGACCGACGAGGAACCACAGCACGAACGTCAGGAGCAAGAAGCTCAGGTCGAGCTGGACGGAACCGATCCGCAGGGGCGGGATGACCTTGCGCAGGGCGCGCAGCGGCGGATCGGTCGCCGTGTAGACGCCCTCGGCCAGGACGAGGACGACGCCGCGAGGGCGCCAGTCGCGCGCGAACACCTGGATCCACTCGAGCACGAGCCGGATCAGGAGCAGCACGAGGTAGAGGTACAGGACGAGACGGACGACCGCCCACACCTCAGCCACGACGGACCCCGGGACCGTGATCCGCGGTCAGCTCTGGTTAAAGATCGTGCGGTCGGCCCGGACGGCGCCCGGCTCCTCGGCGGCGACCTCGATGTGGGCCGGCGAGAGCAGGAACACCTTGCTCGTCACCCGCTCGATCGACCCGTGGAGACCGAAGACGAGCCCGGCGGCGAAGTCGACGAGACGCTTGGCGTCGGCGTCGTCCATGTCCGTGAGGTTCATGATGACCGGGGTGTTGTCGCGGAACGACTCGCCGATCGTCTTCGCCTCGTTGTACGTGCGCGGGTGGATCGTCGTGATGCGGTTGAGCCCGCCGACCTCGACGTCGCGCACGACCGCGCTCACCGGCGTGCGCCGCAGCTGGGTCACCTCGGCGGTGTGGCCATGGTCGTCGTCCTCGTGGCGGTACGCCCCGTGGCCGCGGTCGTCCGCCTCGGCGTGGGTGTCGTACTCGTCGTCGTAGTAGTCCTCGCGGTCGCGCTCGTCCTCGGCGAAGCCGAGCCAGACCATCGTGTTGCGCAGTGCTCCGGCCATCGTCCTGACTCCTTGGGCCATGTCGTCTCGGTGCGGTCTCCGTCTCGGCCGCACCGCCACCCGTGCGCGAGCGACGTTACGCGTGAGGCGGACGGGAACCGAGGATTGCGCTGCCGACACGCAGGTGTGTCGCACCGGCGTCGATCGCGGCCTCGAGGTCGCCGCTCATGCCCGCGGAGATCCACGACGCTCCGGGGTGGTCCCGGCGGACCCGCTCGGCCAGGGCGTGGAGGCGCTCGAAGGCCGGACGGGGATCGACCCCCAGGGGGGCGACGGCCATGAGACCGCGCAGCTCGAGCGAGGATCCGGCGACCGTCTCGCACAGCGCGGGGACGTCGGTCGGTGCCGCGCCGCCGCGCCCGGCCGCGGCGTCCTCGTCGAGGTTCACCTGCACGAGGCCGGCCAGCCGACGGCCGGCACGGTGCGCGCCGCGCTCGAGCGCCGGGACGAGCTTGGGACGGTCGATCGAGTGGACGACGTCCGCGTACGAGGCGACGGACCCGGCCTTGTTCGACTGGAGCTGGCCGATGAAGTGGACGGTGAGATCGGCCGGCCGGTCCCGCGGGTCGAGCTTCTCGGCCGCCTCCTGGTCGCGGTTCTCCCCCACGTCCCGCACCCCGAGCTCGTGGAGCACGTCGACGTCGGTGCGGGGGAAGAACTTCGTCACGACGACGAGGGTGACCTCCGCCGGGTCCCGGCCGGCTGCGGCGCACGCGGCGTCGATCCGGCCCCGGACGGCGTCCAGCCCGGCACGCAGCTCCTCGCGGCGCCCGGTCATGCCGAGCGCCGCACGATCACGCCCGCGGTCCGACCGGTCCGCCCGTCGCGGCGGTAGGAGAAGAGGTCGTCGTCCTCCCGGGTGCATCCCGGCACCCAGCGGACGGGGACATCGAGATCGGCGAGCTGCTCGACGACGCCCGCGGCGACGTCGATCGCCGGGGTGCCCGCCCACGTCACGGCGCGCGAGGCCGGGCTGCGCTCTGCGGCGACGTCTCGCATCTGCGCCGGGACCTCGTAGCAGCGCCCGCACACGGACGGCCCGACGACCGCGTGGATGCGCCGCGCCCCGAGCTCGCGCATGGCCTCGACCGTGGCGGGGACGACGCCGGCCACCATCCCCGGCCGCCCGGCGTGGGCCGCGCCGACGACTCCCGCCTCGGCGTCGGCCAGGAGGACGGGCGTGCAGTCCGCGACGAGAACCATGAGCGCCAGATCCGCCACGTCGGTGACGAGCGCGTCGGCGGTCGGCGCGACCGCGGGCTTCTCGCGCACGTGCGCGACCTCCGCACCGTGCACCTGGTCCAGCCCGACGAGCCGATCGCCGGCGACGCCGACCGCCTCGGCCAGCCGCGCGCGGTTCTCGGCCACCGCCGCAGGGTCGTCCTCCACGTGCCCCCCGAGGTTGAACGAGTCCCACGGCGCACGCGAGACGCCGCCCCGACGATCGGTGAAGACCATCGTCAGAGCGGCGTCGTCCTCGCGCCAGCGGATCATGCGACCTCGTGCGGGTCGATCACTTGAGGAAGTCGGGGACGTCGAGGTCGTCCTCGCGCCCCGTCTCGACCTGACGCGGGGGGACGGGGACGTCCGGGCGCGGGGCGCGGACGACCACCGGCGGCTGCACCGGTTGGCTCGGCTCGTTCGACGCCGTCTGCGCCTGCTGCGCCGTGGCCTCGTCGTCGACCGACGTCGGGCGCTGCTGCGGCGCGGGCTGCGCGGCCGGCGCCGGCTGCGGCTGCGCCGGGGTGGTGGGGACCTGGTGCCCGGGCTGCGGCCGGCCCTGGATGCTGCCCAGGGCGCGGTCGTCCTTGCGCTGCTGCGGCGAGCCACCGTCGAACCCGGCGGCGATGACGGTGACGCGCACCTCGTCGCCGAGCGCGTCGTCGATGACCGCGCCGAAGATGATGTTCGCCTCGGGGTGCGCGGCCTCCTGGACCAGGCGGGCCGCCTCGTTGATCTCGAACAGCCCGAGGTCCGAGCCGCCCTGGACCGACAGCAGGACGCCGTGGGCCCCGTCGATGCTCGCCTCGAGCAGGGGCGAGGAGATGGCGAGCTCGGCGGCCTGGATCGCCCGGTCCTCGCCGCGCGCGGACCCGATGCCCATGAGCGCCGACCCGGCGCCCTGCATGACGGACTTGACGTCCGCGAAGTCGAGGTTGATCAGGCCCGGCGTGGTGATGAGGTCGGTGATCCCCTGGACGCCGGAGAGGAGGACCTGGTCGGCGCTGTGGAAGGCGTCGATCATGCTGACGTTCCGGTCGCTGATCGACAGGAGCCGGTCGTTCGGGATGACGATGAGGGTGTCGACCTCGTCCCGCAGGGCGGCGATCCCGCTCTCGGCCTGGTTGGCCCGCCGGCGTCCCTCGAAGGTGAACGGGCGCGTGACGACGCCGATGGTCAGGGCACCCAGGCTCTTGGCGATCTTCGCGACGACCGGCGCGCCACCCGTGCCCGTGCCGCCGCCCTCGCCGGCGGTGACGAAGACCATGTCGGCCCCCTTGAGGACCTCCTCGATCTCCTCGGCGTGGTCCTCGGCCGCCTTGCGCCCGACCTCCGGGTCGGCCCCTGCGCCGAGGCCCCGGGTGAGCTCGCGGCCGACGTCGAGCTTGACGTCCGCGTCGCTCATGAGGAGCGCCTGGGCGTCGGTGTTCACCGCGATGAACTCGACGCCCTTGAGACCCACGTCGATCATCCGGTTGATGGCGTTGACACCGCCCCCGCCGATGCCGACGACCTTGATGACGGCCAGGTAGTTCTGCGGTGCTGCCACGAGGGGGCCTTTCGGTGGTGGGTCCTGCGGGCGCTCCCGGTCCGAACTCTCAACCTCAGGTTCAGGGTTACGGTTTGGTCACGCCCGGTGTGGTGCCGACGTTAGGCAGCCGCCCGCCGACCTGCAACGACCTCGTGCGCGTGTCGCGCCTCGACCTCGACCAGAGCGTGAGTCCCAGGCGCGTGGCCCGACCTCAGCGCGTCACCGGCGTCCGGGGCGCGCTGACGTCGATGACCTTCGGGCGGCCCCGGAGAAGGGTGCGCACCACGTCGCTCTTGAGCGCCGCGTCGTCGCCGGTCCCCCAGATCACCGTCGTCGGCCCGACGGTGAAGGACACCTGGTCCGCCGTGCCGAGGGTGATCTCCCCGACCCGGGCGGTGATGGACGGCGGCAGGGACTCGATGACCGACAGCGCTGCCTTCACGCTCCGTGCGGAGAGCTCGTCGGACCTGCGGTCGGCCGCCACCGTCGGAAGGCCCTTCGGCGCCCGCCGCTCCGTCCGCACCACGGCGCCCGAGCCGTCGACGAGGTCGACCGCTGCCTTCCCGGCGACGACGCGCCGGACGGCGAGGACCGGCTCCCGGGGCGTGACGACGACGCGCAGGCCGTGGGGCCACGCGCGGGAGACCTCGGCACGGGCCACCGTCGGCTCCGCCTCGAGCGCGTCGACGAGGTCCGACCGGTCGACGAGCGCCATCGGGCGGCCGATCTGGTCGTCGACGACGGCACGCACCTGCGGCACGTCCCGCTGCTGCGCCCCGAGGACCTCGACCCGCTCGACCCGGAGGAACGGAGAGGCGAGCAGGAGCCACGCCACGCCGAGCAGCACGAGGACCGCGGTCAGCCCGCCGCCGATCTGCAGTCGGCGGCGGCGGCGCACCGCGTCGGCACGCTCCTCGAACCGCTCGCGGGTGGAGCGGGCCGCGGCCAGCCGCTCCCTCGTCGCCCGGCTCGCGGTCCCCCGGCTCACGGGCGCGCGTCCTCGAGGGCGGTGAGGATCAGCGGGCCGAGGCGGGTGACGTCCCCGGCGCCGACCGTCATGAGCAGGTCACCGGCCCCGAGACGCCCGGCCGCCCGCTGCGCGGCGGCCCACGCCGGAACCTCCTCGTCCTCGAGGACGTGGACCGAGCGCCCCCCGTCCCGCAGGGGCGCCGCGATCAGCTCCGGGCCGACGCCCTCGACCGGCTCCTCCCGCGCGCCGTACACCGGCAGGAGGACGACCTCGTCGGCGGGGGCGAGCGCGTCGGCGAACCCCGGCGCGAAGTCGCGCGTGCGGGAGAAGAGGTGGGGCTGGAAGACGACGACGAGCCGGTGGTCGGGCCCGACGATGTCCTTCGCGGTGCGCACGACGGCCTCGACCTTGCCGACGTTGTGCGCGTAGTCGTCGACGACGGCGATCCCGTCGACGACGCCGCGGCGCTCGAAGCGTCGTCGGGTGCCACCGAACTCCGCCAGGCCGCGCAGCACCCCGTCGCCGTCCGCCCCGACCCCGAGGACGGCAGCGGCCCAGGCAGCCGCGGCGTTGCGGACGTTGTGCTCCCCCGGGACGGTGAGGACGAGCTCGTGGGTCTGCTCGACACCGTCCGCGCGCACGACGAGCACCGCGCGGCTCCCCTTCGGCCCGAGGTCGATGTCCGCGATGTGCACGTCCGCCTCGGGGGCGGTCCCGTAGGTGATGACACGGGCCCCGGCGCCGGGGCCCTCCCCGGAGCGGACGGCCCGGGCCAGGGCCGCCGACCCCGCGTCGTCGGCGCAGGCGACGAGCATCCCGCCGGGGCGGATCGTGCGGACGAAGTCCCGGTAGGCGGCCTCGACGTGCGCGAGGTCCCCGTAGAAGTCGAGGTGGTCGGGCTGGACGTTGGTCACGACGGCGACCTCGGGGCGGTAGCAGAGGAACGACCCGTCCGACTCGTCGGCCTCGACGACGAACGCCTCGCCATCGCGCAGACGCGCGTTCGTGCCCTCGGCCCGCAGCTCGCCGCCGAGCGCGAACGACGGCTCGGCCCCCGCGGCGGTGAGCGCGACGGTCAGCAGCGAGGAGGTCGTCGTCTTCCCGTTGGCGCCGGCGACGGCCAGGACCCGTCGACCGGCGGTGCACGCGGCGAGCGCCTGGGCCCGGTGGAGCACGGGGATGCCGCGGTCGCGGGCGGCGACGACCTCGACGTTCGTCTCCGGGATGGCCGAGGAGATGACGAGGGCGCGGGCGCCGTCGACGTGCGCCGGATCGTGCCCCACGTGGACCTCGGCGCCCCGCTCGGCGAGGTCCGCGAGGGCCGGGGAGTCCTTGGCGTCGGACCCGCTCACGGCGACGCCGCGCTCGAGCAGCGGGCGCGCGCCCGCCGACACCCCGGCCCCGCCGATGGCGACGAGATGGACCCGGCCGGGGGCGTCGGGGTCGGCCACGTCCGCCGGGACGGAGGCGATGAAGTCGAAGCGGGGGTTCACGCCGAGCACGGTCGCTCCTGGGGTGCGGGGAGGGGCGGCACGGTCAGCGCACGGCCGCGCGGACGAGATCGGCGAGGCGGGCATCGCCGTGCCGCTCCCCCATCGCCGCGGCACGCCGCGCCATGTCGGTCGTCGCCTCCCGGTCCAGGAGCAGGGGCACCACCGCGCTGCGCACCCAGTCGGGGGTCACGAGCGCGTCCTCGACGAGCCGGCCGCCGCCCGCGGCGACGACGTCCGCTGCGTTGAGCCGCTGCTCCCCGTTGCCGATGGGCAGCGGGACGTAGATCGCGGGCAGGCCGACCGCCGTGAGCTCGCACACCGTGTTCGCGCCCGCCCGGCCGACGACGAGGTCGGCGGCGGCGTAGGCGAGGTCCATCCGGTCGGTGTAGGCCCGCACGACGTAACGGGCGGCTCCGGGCGTGTCCTCCGGCGGGACGACCTCCTTGCCGGCGCCGGTGAGGTGCAGGACCTGGATCCCCGCGGCCGTGAGGTCGGCGGCGGCACCGGCGAACGCCTCGTTGAGCCGCTGCGCGCCGAGCGATCCGCCCGTGACGAGGAGGGTCGGGCGGTCCGGCTCGAGACCGAAGTGCTCGATCGCCTCCGGTCGGCGGGCGGGACGGTCGAGGTCGGCGATCTCCCGGCGCAACGGCATTCCGACGCGCGTGCCGCCGCGCAGATCGGTCGAGGCGAAGGTGACGCCCACGTGCCGGGTGAGCCGGGCACCGAGCCGGTTGGCGATCCCGGCCCGGGCGTTCTGCTCGTGGACGACGATCGGGGTCCGGGTCCGGCGCGCGGCGAGGTAGGCGGGGGTCGCGACGTAGCCGCCGAAGCCGACGACGACCTCTGCGTCGTTCTCGCGGATCGCCCGGGTCGCGACGTTGACCGCGACCGCGAGGAGCTGCGGGAAGCGCGCGGCGACCACCGACGGGCGGCGCGGCATGGGGACCTTCGGCACGACGACGAGCTCGAGGCCGCGCTCGGGGACGAGCCGGGACTCCAGGCCCTCGGCCGTCCCCAGGACCCGGATCCGGATGTCGGGGCGCTGCTCGCGCAGGTGCTCGGCGAGGGCGAGCAGCGGGGAGACGTGGCCGGCCGTGCCCCCACCGGCGAGGAGGACGGAGCCGGGCAGGCCGGACGGGTGGGGCGCAGCGGCCATCGGGTCAGCGCCTCCTCTTCTTCGGGTCGCGGTTCTTCGACGGGGTGGGCAGGGATGCCGTACGACGGCGAGGGACGGGGACGACGGCGAGGGTGCGCCGCAGCATGCCCCGGCGGACGGCGAGCGCCTCGGCGCAGCCCGGCTCCGCCCGCGCGAAGGACAGGAGGATCCCGGCGGCCAGCATCGTCGTCACGAGGGCGGAACCACCGGACGAGACGAGGGGCAGCGGGACGCCGATGACGGGCAGCAGGCCGATGACCGCCCCGATGTTGACGATGGCCTGCACCGTCACCCACGCAAGGATGCCCGCGGTCGCGATGCGGACGAACTGGTCCTGCGTCCGGCTGACGATCCGGTAGGAGACGAGCGCGAACGCGGCGAACAGCCCCAGGACGAGGAGCGAGCCGAAGAGGCCGAGCTCCTCGCCGATGATCGCGAAGATGAAGTCGTTGTGCGGCTCGGACAACCAGCCCCACTTCTCGCGGCTCTGGCCGAGGCCCACGCCCCACCAGCCGCCGTCGGCCAGCGCGTAGCGACCGTGCAGGGGCTGGCGGCAGGCGCCGAAGGGGTCGCAGCTGCTCGGGTCGAGCCACACGCGGATGCGGGTCATCCGGTTCTCGCTCGTCACCGTCACGAGCGTGATGAGGACCGCGGCGAGCGCGCCCCCGGCGGCGAAGTAGCGACCCGGGACGCCCGCGGCGAAGAGGACCGCGGCGACGATGGCGCACAGGACGAGCGCCGTCCCGAGGTCGTGGCCGAGCATGACGCCGAGCAGGACGCCCGCGGCACCGGGGATGACGAAGGGCACGAGGGCGTCCGTGAGGTTCCCGGCCCGGGATCGCCGACGGGTGAGCATCGTCGCGCCGTAGAGGACCAGCGCGATCTTCCCCAGCTCGCTCGGCTGCGCCATGACGACGCCGAGGTCGAGCCAGTTGCGGTTGCCGTTGACCTCGGCGCCGAACGGGGTGAAGAGGACGAGGGCCTGCAGGAGGATCGTCGCCAGGAGCGCCGGTGGCGCGACCCGCCGCCAGAAGGCCGGCGTGCGGCGGCAGGCCCACGCGATGACGACGGTGCCGAGGGCGGCGAACAGGAGCTGCTTGAGGAAGGTGCCGAACGACGATCCGGACTCCTTGGCCGCGACGACCATGGACGCGGACAGGACCATGACGAGCCCGATCCCGACGAGGAGGGAGACCACGGCGACGACGAGGTAGTAGGACGTCGTCGGCGCGTCCATCCGGGAGGCGACCCGGCCGGCGGGGGCGTCGAGGGTAGCCGAGGGACGGTCACGACGGATGCCGCTGGCGGTCGCGCTGCTCACCGGTCCTCCTCGCTCGTGCCGTCACCTGCCCCGGATGCTCGCGCCACGGCCGCGACGAACGCGTCGCCGCGGGCGCCGTAGTCGCGGAACATGTCCATCGACGCCGCGGCCGGGGCCAGGAGCACCACGTCACCCGGACGCGCGGCACCGATCGCGGCGTCGACCGCGAGGTCCATGCCAGCAGTGTCGGTGGCATCGATGTCGATGACCGGGACATCGGGCGCGTGTCGGGAAAGTGCCGCGGCGATCTGCGCCCGGTCGGCGCCGATGAGGACGGCCGCGCGCAGCCGGGCGCCGTGGGCCTCGACGAGGGGATCGACGTCCGCGCCCTTGAGCAGACCGCCGGCGATCCACACGACGCTCTCGTGCGCCGCGAGGGAGGCGGCGGCCGCGTGCGGGTTCGTCGCCTTCGAGTCGTCGACGAAGGTGACGCCGTCGACCGTGGCGACGAGCGCGGCGCGGTGCGGCTCGGGCCGGAACGCACGCAGGCCGTCCCGGACGGCCGAGGCGGGCACGCCGTGGGCGCGAGCGAGGGCGGCGGCGGTGAGGGCGTCGGCCAGCAGGTGGGGCGCGACGGCCGAGGGGTCGGTGCCCGGCGGCGCGAGGTCGGCGAGCGTCCCCAGCTCCGCGGCGCTCGTGCGGCGATCCTCCACGAACGCGCGGTCGGCGAGGACGTCCTCGACGACACCGACCATCGACAACCCCGGCACGCCGCGGGTGACACCGATAGCGCGGCACCCCTCGACGACCTCGGCCTGCTCGACCATCGCCATCGTCT
Source organism: Janibacter massiliensis (assembly GCF_900289115.1). Taxonomy (GTDB): domain Bacteria; phylum Actinomycetota; class Actinomycetes; order Actinomycetales; family Dermatophilaceae; genus Janibacter_A; species Janibacter_A massiliensis. Next base: position 2,122,581 of record NZ_LT985196.1, read on the forward strand.
CGGGCTCGTCGACCGCGTACACGCACGCGACTTCGGTGTTCTCGTAGATCTTCGCCTTCGCGTCCCGGTACGCCTCGAACGAGCCGTGCCAGTCGACGTGGTCCGGGGCGATGTTCAGGCAGGCCGAGGCCCGCGGGCGGAGGCTGTGGCTCCAGTGCAGCTGGAAGGACGAGAGCTCGACGGCGATGACGTCGTAGGGCTCGGGGTCGAGGACGGCGTCGAGGATCGGCGTGCCGACGTTCCCCGCGCTTGTCGCCCGCAGACCGGCCGCCCGGAGGATCGAGGCGAGCATCTGGACCGTCGTCGTCTTGCCGTTCGTCCCCGTGAGCGTGAGCCACGGGGCGGCGCCGGTCTCCGGTCGCATGCGCCACGCGAGCTCGACCTCGCCCCACACCGGAACCCCCGCCTCCGCGGCGGCGGCCAGCAGGGGCTGGTCGGGACGCCAGCCGGGCGAGGTGACGACGAGGTCGAGGTCGTCGGGCAGGGCCGTCGTCGCACCGGGCCCGAAGTCGAGGCGGGCACCGAGGACCCCGAGGATCTCGACGAGCTCGTGCCCGCGGGACCCCGGGGCGGGCTCCTTCGCGTCGACGACGCGCACGTCCGCATCGACCTGGAGCAGCGCGTCGGCGGCCGCCTGGCCGCTGACGCCGAAGCCGGCGACGAGGACCCGCAGACCCGCCCACGGCCCGTCGCGGTGCGTGAGGTCGGTGGTGCGTGTCCTCACCCGCCGACGACCCACTCGGCGTAGAAGAGCCCGAGACCGAGGGCGACGAAGAGGCCGGCGATGATCCAGAACCGGATGACGATCGTCACCTCCTGCCAGCCGAGGAGCTCGAAGTGGTGCTGCAGCGGCGCCATCCGGAAGACCCGCTTGCCCGTCGACTTGAACGAGGCGACCTGGATGATCACCGACATCGTGATGATGACGAAGAGCCCGCCGAGGACGACGATGAGCAGCTCGGTGCGGGACACGATCGCCAGGCCGGCGAGGGCGCCGCCGAGGGCCAGCGAGCCGGTGTCACCCATGAAGATCTTCGCCGGGGAGGCGTTCCACCACAGGAAGCCGAAGCAGGCCCCCATGCCGCACGCCGCGACGACGGCGAGGTCGTGGGCGTCTCGGACGTCGTAGCAGCGGGCGTCGACGGTCAGGGCGCAGTTCTGGTTGAACGTCCAGATCCCGATGAGGACGTAGGCGGCGAAGACCATCGTCGAGGCGCCCGTGGCGAGCCCGTCGAGCCCGTCGGTGAGGTTCACCCCGTTGGAGGTCCCGGCGATCATGAGGTTGGCCCACAGCACGAAGAGCACCAGGCCGACGAAGCCACCGGCCGCGGCGAGGTCGAACCCGGTGTCCCGGACGAAGGAGATCGCCGTGGATGCCGGGGTGATGCCCCGCTCGTCGGGGAAGCGCAGCGCGAGGACGGAGAAGATCACCGCGACGAGGATCTGGCCGGCGAGCTTCTGCTTGCTGTTGAGCCCGAGGCTGCGCTGCTTGGAGATCTTGATGTAGTCGTCGAGTAACCCGACGATGCCCAGGCCGGTCATGAGGAAGAGGACGAGCAGGCCGCTCGGGGTCACCGGGCTCCACACCGCCAGGTGGGCGAGGGCGTAGGCGAGCAGCGAGGCGCCGATGATGACGAGACCGCCCATCGTCGGGGTCCCACGCTTCGTGTGGTGGCTCGTCGGGCCGTCGTCGCGGATGAACTGGCCGTACCCCCGCTTGACGAGGAGCCGGATGAGCATCGGCGTCCCCAGCAGCGCGAGGATGAGCGAGAACGTCGCTGCGAACAGCACGACTAGCACGAGGGAGCCTCCGTGGGGGCGGTGTCGGTCCGGCCGGTCACCCGGTCTCCGAGGAACCGTAGCCCGGCGTCCCTGCTCGACTTGAGCAGGACGACGTCTCCCGGGCGCGTGTCGCGGCGGATGAGCTCCTCGGCGGCGTCGACGTCCGGGACCCAGGTCGTCTCCGTCCCTCCCCCGGCCGCGCCGTCGGCGACCGGGCGGGCGGTCTCGCCGACGGCGACGACCCGGTGGACCCCGAGGTCGCGGGCGAGCGCGCCGGTGCGGGCGTGCTCGGCGTCCGACTCGTCACCCAGCTCGAGCATCGCCCCCAGGACCGCCCACGTGCGGCGGCCGGCGCTCATCGCGACGAGCGCCTCGAGGGCGGCGGCCGCGGAGTCCGGGTTGGCGTTGTACGCGTCGTTCACGACGGTGACCCCGCCCGGCGTCGTCGACACCTCCATGCGCCAGCGGCTCTCCGGCACCGCGTCACGCAGACGGGCGGCGGCCTCCGCGAGGTCCACCCCGCAGGCGCGGGCGACCGCCAGGACGGTGAGGGCGTTGGCCACGTGGTGGACGCCGTGGAGCGGGAGGACCACGGGGACCTGCTCGGTCCCGGCGACGACGGTGAACGAGGGGCGGGCGGCGTCGTCGAGCCGGACGTCGATCGCGCGCAGGTCCGCGTCCGCCGCCCGCCCGACGAGGACGACCTCGGCCGGGGTGAGCGCGCTCATGGCCCGCACCGCGTCGTCGTCGGCGGTGAGGACCGCCACGCCGCCGTCGGCCGCGCTCGGCAGCGCGGCGACGATCTCGCTCTTGGCACGGGCGATGTTCGCGCGGGAGCCGAACTCGCCGACGTGGGCGGTGCCGACGTTGAGCACGGCGGCGATGCGCGGCGGGGCGATCCGGGTGAGGTACTCGATGTGACCGATCCCCCGGGCGCCCATCTCGACGACGAGGAACCGGGTGGCCCCCGTGACCCGGCAGACGGTCAACGGCACGCCGACCTCGGAGTTGAGCGAGCCGACCGGCGCGACGGTCTCGCCCGAGCCGCGCAGCACGTGTGCCAGGAGGTCCTTCGTGCTCGTCTTCCCCGAAGAGCCGGTGATGCCGACGACCACGAGCGCCTCGCTCCCGCGCTCCGGCGCCGCGAGGGTGTCGACGACGTGCCTCGAGAGCGCGACGAAGGCCTCCTGGACGTCGTCGACGACGAGGCACACCGCGCCCTTGACCGGCCGGGTGGTCAGCGACGCCACGGCACCCGCGTCCCGCGCCGCGGGGACGAACCGGTGACCGTCGGTGGTCTCGCCGACGCGGGCGACGTACAGCGCGCCGGGGGTCACCTCGCGCGAGTCGGTGACGACGGGGGCGTCGACGACGAGCTCGCCCTCCTCGGGACGAGCGTCGCCGCCATCGGGTCCGACGATCCGCGCGCCGACGACCTCGGCGATCTCGGTGAGGGTCATGGGGATCACGCGGTGGCCTCCTCGAGGGCGCTGCGGGCGACGGTGCGGTCGTCGTGGTCGTGGACGACACCCGCGACCTCCTGGCCGGTCTCGTGCCCCTTGCCGAGGACGACGACGACCGACCCCGCGCGACGGCGCCCGAGGTCGAGCACGGCGGTGCGGACGGCCTCGGCCCGGTCGGCGATCTCGACGATCTCGGCCCCGTCCTCGACCGACCGCGCGCCGTCGAGGACCGCCGCCCGGATCGACGCGGGGTCCTCGCTGCGGGGGTTGTCGTCGGTGACGACGAGGACGTCGGCACCGGCGGCACCGGCGGCACCCATGCCGGGTCGCTTGCCGCGGTCGCGGTCTCCCCCGGCGCCCAGGACGCAGACGAGGTCACCCCGGGCGCGCGGCCGGAGCGCTGCCAGCGCGCTCGCCACGGCGTCCGGCGTGTGGGCGAAGTCGACGACGACCTCGGGCAGGTCGTCGTCGTCGGCGCTGGTGGTGACCCGCTCCATCCGGCCGGGCACGACCGGCGGGACGAGGATCGCCGGGGCGATCGCGTCGATCGGGGTGCCCAGGACGTGCAGGGCCACCGCGGCCAGCGCCGTGTTGGCGACGTTGAAGTCTCCCGGGAGACCGGACCGGAGATCCAGGGCGGTCCCGGCCCCCTCGAGGACGAAGCCGCCCTCGTCGTCGGTCGGCCGCGCCCGCCAGTCGGCGTCGACGCCGTCGACGGTCGCGACGGTCGTGACCGAGACGGAAGCCGTCGTCGCGAGCCGGCGCCCCCACTCGTCGTCGACGCAGACGACCCCGCGGTGGGACCGCGCGGGGGTGAACAGCGAGGCCTTAGCGGCGAAGTACTCCTCCATCGACCCGTGGAAGTCGAGGTGGTCCTGGGAGAGGTTTGTGAAGAGCGCGACGTCGAAGACGATGCCGTCGACCCGGTGGAGGGTCAGCGCGTGGCTCGAGACCTCCATGACGCAGTCGGCGATGCCCTCCTGCGCCATGACGGCCAGGAGCGCGTGGACGTCCGGGGCCTCCGGGGTGGTCCGGACGCTGCGTACCCGGCGCTCCCCGATGCGGGTCTCGATCGTGCCGATGACCCCCGTGGACCGACCGAGCGCCTCGAGCGCGGAGGCGACGAGGTAGGCGCACGTCGTCTTGCCGTTCGTCCCGGTGATCCCGACCGCGCGCGGACGGTGGGTCGCGGTGCCGTAGACGCGCGCGGCCACCTCGGCGAGGCGGGAGCGCGGGTCGTCGACGACGAGGACCGGCACCGGGGCCCCACCGATGATCTGCGCGCCAGCGGGGTCGGTGAGGACGGCGACGGCACCGGCCTCGACGCCTCCTGCGGCGTACGTCGCGCCGTGCGCGTTCGCCCCGGGCAGGGCCGCGAGCAGGTCCCCCGGGACGACGCCGAGGGAGGACAGGGTCACCCCGGTGACTGCGGTGGCGGCGAGCTGCTCCGCGTCGCTCCCGGCGGCAGGCAGCGCACCGAGATCCGCGGCGATGTCGGCGAGGCGGGCCGGGCTGACGTGGTCCGGGCGCAGGGGTCGGTCTCCGGTCGGCACGAGGGGCAACCCTAGCCGCGGTCCGGGTTGCCCCGGTCGCGCAGCACCTTCGGGTCGTTCGGCGAGGGCGCGCTCGGCAGGACCGTGCGGATGCGAGGCGACCGCGTCCCGGGGGTCGGCGCGATCTGCTCCCGGTGCAGCGCGGCGGTCATCACGTCCCGGAAGACGGGGCCCGCGACGAGACCGCCGTAGTACCCCTTGACGGGGCGCTGGATGATGACCGACACGACGAGCTGCGGGTCCTCGGCGGGCGCGAAGCCGATGAAGCTGGCAGTCTTGCCGGCGTACCCACCGCTCGCCTGGTCGTACCGGTCGGCCGTTCCCGTCTTGCCCGCCACGCGATAGCCGGGGACCCGCGCCTCGGGGGCGGTGCCCTCCGCAGACACGACACCCTCGAGCATGCGGTTGGTCTCCCGGGCCGCCTTGGTCGAGACGACGCGGACGCCCGTCGGCCGCGGCGCCTGCACCCACTCGCCGCCAGGGGCGCGGGAGGCGGACACGAGGGTCGGGGGGAGGCGGACCCCGTCGTTGGCGATGGTCTGGAAGACACCGGCCGCCTGGACGGCGGTCACCGACAGGCCCTGGCCGAACATCACGGTGTACCGCTGGGTGCCGTTCATCTCGTCGACGGGCGTGAGGATGCCGGCGGTCTCCCCGGGGAATCCCGTCCCGCTGGGCGACCCCAGGCCGAACCGTCGGTAGTAGTCGTCGAGGGTCTTCGCCGACATCTTCTCGCCGGCGAGGATCATCCCCATGTTGCTCGACTGGGCGAGCGCCCCCGCGAACGTGAGGTGGAGGGTCCCGTGGGGGTGGCTGTCGCGGAACGAGGTGTCCGAGCGCGGCAGTGTCGGCGGGATGATCATCGGCGTCGACGGTGTGACGACGCCCTCCTCGACGGCCGCGGCGGCGAGCATGACCTTCGCGGTCGAGCCCGGCTCGAAGGTGTCGGTGAAGGCGAGGTTGTCCAGCCGACCCGAGGACGAGCCGACGTGGTTGGGATCGAAGGTCGGGTACGAGGCGAGCGCGAGGATCTCCCCGGTCCTGGCCCGCTGGACGACGACGGTGCCCGAGAGCGCGTCGGTCTCGCGGACCTTCTTGGCGAGCGCGTTCTGGGCGTACCACTGGATGTCGTTGTCGATCGTCAGCCGCAGGTCGCTCCCGCGGCGGCCGTCGACGACCTCGTGGATGCCGGTGGGCAGCCGGTCGCCGTCCTGGCCGATCTCGTACGTCTCGGTGCCGGCCTCCCCCTTGAGGTCGGCGTCCTTCCACAGCTCGACGCCGCCGCCCGGCTTGCCGCCGTCGATGACGAACCCGACGAGGGAGGCCGCGGTCGTCCCCTGGGGGTACTTCCGCTCGCTCTCGCGGGTGCTCGAGATGCCGGGGATGCCGAGCGCGCGGATCTTTCGCCACGTCAGCGGCGAGACGTTCTTCGACAGGATCCGGTAGCGGCTGTCCCCCGTGAGCGCACGTCGCAGGGTGACCTCGTCGATGCGGAGCAGGGGTGCGAGGTCCTTGGCGGCGCCGGCGACGCCGACCGTCCGAAGGCGGTCGTTGACCGTCTTCTCGTACTCGGGCACCGCGGTCTGGTCGGCGGCGACGACCCGTCGCTCGACGCTCTGGGCGAGGACCGTGCCCCGCCCGTCGTAGATCGTGCCGCGCACCGCGGGGATCGCCTGGGTCGCGGTCCGGCCCTGGATGGCCTGCGCGGAGACCGCGGCCGAGTCGAACCCCTGGATCCGGACGAGCTGCGCGGCGAAGATGGACAGGACGAACAGGAGCCCGACGAGCATCCCGCCGATCCGGCGGCGGGTCGGCCGGGGCCGGGCGGCCGAGGGGGACCGTCGCGGGATCGGGCGGCCGCGCGTCGAGCCCGCCCGCGTCGCGGTGGCGCCCTTCGGGACCGTCCGTCGCGGCGCGGCGCGCCCCCGGGCGGGCTTGGCGGACGCCGTCGACCGCCGCACCGGGGTGGCCGGGCGGCGGGCGGTGGGGCGCTTCTGCGTCACGGGACCTCGCGGGTCGAGGGCGGCTGGGTGCTGGTCAGCGGGCGTCGGGGCTCGACGAGCCCGGCTTCGTCACCACGCTAAAGCGGCGGTCGTCGGTCGACGCCTTCGCCACGCCGACGACCGAGTGGTCGGACAGGCGGATGTACGCGGTGGACGTCGCGGGGACCATCCCCATGCCGTGCGCCCGCTCGGCCAGGCGCGCGGGCGCGCTCTGCTCGTCGATCTCCTGGGTGAGCGCCTCCTGCCGGTCGGACAGCTCCGCCGAGCGCGCCTCGAGCTCGTTGTGGCGGAACGAGCCCTGGACGAGGGCCGTGTTGAGCAGGAGGACGGCGAGCAGGCCGGCGACGAGGAGCCCCCCGCACAGCCACCGGAACCACCCGCCGTCGGCAGCGCCGGTCGCGTCGACGACGCGCAGATCACGCCGCGGCCGGGTCCGGCTCGTCCCGGATGGCAGCGGCGCCGGTCGGGCGACGGTCAGCTGGCTCATCGTGCGGTTCCCTTCGTATCGCGCACCCGCTCGGCGGCCCGGAGGCGCGCCGACGCGGAGCGGGGATTGTCGAGCTGTTCGGACTGGGAGGGCGCCTCGGCGCCCCGGGTGAGCAGCCGCAGGTACGGCGCGTGCTCCGGGAGCTCGACGGGCAGGTCCGGCGGGGCGGTGCTCGTGGCGCCGGCGGACAGGACGCGCTTGGTGATGCGGTCCTCGAGCGAGTGGTAGGACAGGACGGCGATGCGACCCCCGGTGCGCAGCCGGCCGACGGCCGCCGGGAGCGCGTCCGCCCAGCCCGACAGCTCGGCGTTGACCTCGATGCGCAGCGCCTGGAAGGTCCGCTTGGCAGGGTGCCCGCCCGAGCGTTGGGAGGCCGCGGGGACGGCCGCCCGGCAGATCTCGACGAGCTCGTGGGTGCGGGTCAGGGGCGCGGTCTCGCGCGCCCGGACGATCCCCTGGGCCACCCGTCGGGCGAAGCGCTCCTCGCCGTGCTCGCGGATGATCCGGGTCAGCTCGTCGACGTCCGCCTCCGCGAGCAGCTCGGCGGCGCTGCGGCCGGTGCTCTGGTCCATGCGCATGTCGAGGGGGGCGTCCTGCGCGTAGGCGAACCCGCGGTCGGCCTCGTCGAGCTGGAGGGAGGAGACGCCGAGGTCGAAGAGCGCGCCGTCGACCTCGGGGATCGCGAGGTCGTCGAGGACGTCGGCGACCTCGTCGTAGGTGGCGTGGACGAGGTCGACGCGGTCGGCGTGGGCGGAGAGCCGCTCCCGAGCGACGTCGAGCGCCTGGGGGTCACGGTCGATCCCGACGAGGCGCGCCTGCGGGAAGGCCTCGAGGACGGCCAGCGCGTGCCCGGCCATCCCGAGCGTCCCGTCGACGTGCACCGCCCCGGGCCGGGAGAGCGCCGGGGCGAGGAGGTCGACGATGCGGTCGCGCAGGACCGGGACGTGCAGCTCGTCGATCGGACGGTCGGTCGGTGCCATCGGTGCTCCTCCTTCGGTCTCTCGTCGGTAGGTGGTCGGGGGTGTGGGCGGTCGTGCGGCCTTCGGTGGCCCCGGCCCTGCCGCGTGGTCCCCATCCGTCCGGTCCGACGCGGGGGAAGACGCGTCGGCGACGAACGGCTGGAGGCCGCACGGCAGGGCCGTGACGATCAGAGGAGTCCGGGCACGACCTCCTCGGACTGGTCGGCGAACGCCTGCTCGGTCGACTCGAGGTAGTCGCCCCAGGCGCCGGAGTCCCACAGCTCGACACGGTTGCCCGCGCCGATGACCGTGAGCTCCTTCGTCAGGCCGGCGTAGGTCCGCAGGGTCGGCGGCACGGTGACGCGCCCCTGCTTGTCGGGGATCTCGTCGAAGGCGCCGGAGAGGAAGACGCGCATGTAGTCCCGGACGGCCTTGGACGTGGTCGGGGCCTGCTGCATCTGCGTCGCGACCCGCTCGAACTCGTCCATCGGGAAGACGTAGACGCAGCGCTCCTGGCCGCGGGTCATGACGAGGCCGCCGGCGAGCCGGTCGCGGAACTTGGCGGGGAGGATCAGCCGCCCCTTGTCGTCGAGCCGGGGCGTGTGGGTCCCGAGGAACACGGTGACCACCTCCCCTTCGACCCGCACCGACACCTCGCTCCGATGTCCTCCACTTTACTCCACTTCTCCCCCGAAGGCACCCAAACAGGGCTCTGATCCCCCACTCATTTGCCCGTCCACCCCCGTCCAGCCGCGAAACGCCGGGCGCGGCAGCCGGTGGAGGACGGTGGAGGGCTCTGCCACAGGTCAGGGGGTTGCAGGCGACGTGGAGGGAAGTGGGGCAGGATGCGGCCCCATGCCGGAGCACGACGCGGAAGGGGACGCGGTGGCCCAGGGGACGGACCCGACCGTGCGGCCTGGCCGGGGTGCATCGCGCCCCGACCGCGAGGAGCGAGCGCAGCGGCTCGGCGAGCTCGCCGATGTCGCCCGACGTCTGCAGGACGCGGTGAACGCCGTCGTCGAGGGGAAGCCGGAGGTCGTGAGGACCGCGGTCACGGTCCTGCTCGCCGGCGGGCACCTGCTGCTCGAGGACGTCCCCGGGGTCGGCAAGACCGTGCTGGCCAAGACGCTCGGGCAGGCCATGGGTGCGACGACGCGACGGATCCAGTTCACCCCCGACCTCCTGCCGAGCGATGTCACCGGCGTCTCGGTCTTCCACCAGGAGCGCCACGAGTTCGAGTTCCGGCCCGGCGCGATCTTCGCCAACGTCGTCATCGGGGACGAGATCAACCGCGCGTCGCCGAAGACCCAGTCCGCGCTGCTGGAATGCATGGAGGAGGGGCAGGTCTCGGTCGACGGCCGCACCCACCTGCTCCCCCGCCCGTTCATCGTCGTCGCGACGCAGAACCCGGTCGAGATGGAGGGGACCTACCCCCTGCCAGAGGCCCAGCGCGACCGCTTCATGGCACGGGTGTCGATCGGCTACCCGTCCCAGCGCAGCGAGGTGGCGATGCTGGAGCACCACGGCGGACGCTCGCCGCTGGCGGACCTGCGCCCCGTGACCGACGCGACGACGGTGGCGCGCCTCGTCGAGACCACGACCTGGGTCCACGCCGCGCCGGCCCTGCGCCAGTACGTCGTCGACCTCGCGACGGCCACGCGCACGAGCAACGAGATCGCGCTCGGCGCCTCCCCCCGGGCGACCCTCCACCTGCTGCGCGCGGCTCGAGCCCGCGCGGCCGTGCTCGGTCGTCCGCACGTCCTGCCGGAGGACGTCCAGGGCGTCGCGGTGCCGGTCCTGGCGCACCGGATCCTGCTGTCGCCCGAGGGGCGGATCGCCGGCCACTCCGCCGAGACGATCGTCGAGGACCTCCTGCGCCGCGTCCCCGTGCCGGCACCGGCCCGCTGACGGCACGTGGGTGCCGTCAGCCGCAGCCTCACCCAGCGAGGCAGGACCGTGCTCGCGTGCGGGGTGGCCCTCGTCCCGTGCGGGTTCGCGCTCGGATCGATCGACCTCGTCCGCATCGGCACGCTCCTGGGCGGGGTGGTCCTCGTGGCAGCGGCGTTCGCCGCGCGGCGGACGCTCGACCTGACCGTCGAGCGTGTCGTCCGCCCGGCACGGGTGCAGGTGGACGAGCCGACGACCGTCACCCTCGTCGTCGCGGCGCCGCGGGGGGGCGCCTCGCCCGCCGTCCGCGCGGAGGAGACGCTCGGTTACGCGCTGGGCGACCGTCCCCGGTTCGTCGTCCCGGGCCTGCGGGGTGACGCGTCGTGCCGGCTGACGTACGGCGTCCGTCCCACCGCCCGGGGCCGGCACCGGCTCGGGCCGCTCGCGGTCGCCCAGGCCGACCCGCTCGGGCTCACCCAGCGCCGCGCGCTCGTCGGGGGCGAGGCGGAGCTCGTCGCGCTCCCCCGGCTGGTCCGCCTCGACGGGCTGCCCGCCGCGGGGGCGATGGCCGTCGGCGAGGGCGCCGCGCGGCACCGGTCCGCGGCGCACGGCCACGACGACGTCACCGTCCGGGAGTACCGGGAGGGCGACGAGCTGCGCCGGGTCCACTGGCCGGCGACGGCGCGCACGGGCGAGGTCATGGTCCGTCAGGAGGATCTGCCGAGCCGACGGTCGGCGACCGTCGTGCTCGACCCCCGCCCGGACCGCCACCTCGGGTCGGGCGCGGTCGGGACGTTCGAGTGGGCGGTGAGCGCGGCGGCCTCGGTGGCGACGCACCTCGCCGGGCGTGGGTTCGACGTCGACCTCGTGGTCGACGACCCTGCCGACGGACCCGGGACGCCCGAGACGATCGTCGACCGGCTCGCTCTCCTCCAGCCCCACGGCGCACGGCTGCCCGAGCTCGTCCGACGGGCGTCGGGACCCCGCTCCGACACCGGTCTCGTCGTGCTCGTCGGTGGCCTCGTCGACGCCGACGACATCCGCGCGCTGCAGCCGCTCGCGACCGCTGGCCGGCGCGCCGTCGCGCTCCTGCCCGACCCGGCCGCGTGGCGGGTCGACGACGCGGAGTCGGCGTCGGGCGGCGAGGCCCTCTCGGCGCTCGCCCGGGCGGGGTGGGTGGTCGCCCGGACCGGGCCGGCGACCGCGGTCGCAGCGGCGTGGGCGGACGCGACCGAGGCCGGGGAGCTCGCGTGATCGCCCGCGCCCGGCCCGGGTCGGCCCTCGTGGCCCTGGTCCTCTCGCTCGCGGCCACCGCGGCGCTCCTGCCGGTGTTCGACGGCCGGGGCTGGTTCAGCCGGTCGATCGGTCTGGCGGTGCTGGTGACGATCACCGGCGTCGCCGCACGCGCGGTGACCCGGCGGTGGTGGGCGGTGCTCGCCGTGCAGCTCCTGGGTCTCGTCGTGGCGTGGGCGTGGACGACGACCGGGTCGCTGTCCCCGGTCGCCGTCGCCGAGAGCGTGGGCGGGCTGATCCGCGACGCCCGGCACACCCTGATGACGTACGCCGCGCCTGCGCCGACCACTCCGGGCGTCGTCGCGGGGCTCTGCCTCGTCACGGGCCTGATCACCCTGCTCGTCGACGGGTTGTCCGTCACCTGCCGGATGCCGGTGCTCGCCGGCGTCCCCGTGCTCGTCGTCCATCTCGCGGGCGCGGCGAACTCGCCCGGCGGCGCACCGGTGCTCGCGTTCGCCGGGGCCGCCGCCGCGTGGCTGACCCTCCTCGCCCTCGACGGCACGATCGAGCTGCGCCGCTGGTCCACCTCGGTGCCGCTCGGCTCCGACGGACGGCGGCGGGACGGGGCCGGGAGCATCACGGCCGCCGGTGCGCTCGTCGCCGCCCTCGCGCTGGCCCTCTCGGTCGCGCTCCCGGCCCTGGCGCCGGAGATGACGCCCCGGTCCGTCACGGACGGTCTCGCGCGTCGCGCTGGCGGGCCCGGGTCCGCAGACGGACCGGTGCGGCTCGAGGACGAGACCGACCTCGCACGCAACCTCACGGCCCGGTCCGAGCGCGTCGTGCTCCGCTACCGCACGAACGACCCGACCCCGGACCCGTTGGCCGTGTCGGTGGCCGCGCTGAACACGTGGGAAGGGGCCTCGTGGTTCGACGGCTTCCGTCCCGGTTCGACCGACGGCCCGACCTCCCCGGCCGGGGCGGGGCTCCCGCCGACCGAGGTCACCCGGCGGCGGGCCGAGGTCCTCGAGAACCACCTCGCTCCTCCTCAGGTCGCAGCGCCCTCCGGGGTGGTCGCGGCGACCGGCCCCGCGCGGATGCGGGTCAGCCCCGCGGGCATCGTCACGACCGCTGGTCGCCTCGACCGGTACGTCCTCACCGTCCGCGACGTCACTCCCTCCCGCTCCCGCCTCGCCAGCCGTGGGACCGGGGACGAGGCCGCGCTCGAGCCGTGGCTGCAGCTCGACCCGGCGTCCGCCACCCGCGTCACCGAGGAGGCCGACGCGGCCGCCGGCGACCGGAGCGACCCGCTCGACGTCGCGACGGCGATCCAGGACCACCTGCGCGGCCCGCCGTTCCGGTACAGCCTCGTGCTGGCGCCGCCGCGCTCCGGCCCCGGGGGCGCGCCGCTCGACCCGGTCTCCCACTTCCTGGAGACCCGGCAGGGGTACTGCCAGCAGTTCGCGGCGGCGATGGTGCTCATGGCCCGGTCCCGCGGCATCCCGGCCCGCATGGTCGTCGGCTTCCTGCCGGGGCGCCCCGACGAGAACGGGGTCCGCACCGTCCTCACCACGGACGCCCACGCGTGGCCCGAGCTGTGGTTCGAGGGTGTCGGGTGGGTGCGCTTCGAGCCGACGCCCGGCGCCTCGGGCAGCTCTCTGCCCCCGTGGGCCGTGCGCGACCGCCGCGCCGACTCGGAAACCCCCTCGTCGAGCCCGACGTCCAGCGACGTCGTCGACCGACCCGAGTCGAGCGCGCCCTCCCGGCGGACCACCGGGCCGGAGGTCGCTGCCGGCACCGCACCCCCCGGCGAGGAGGTCACATCTCCCCGCTCCCCCTCGTGGCCGTGGCTCGGCCTGCTGCTGCCCGTCGCTCTCGTGACCGGGCCGGCGCTGCGACGGGTCGGTGAGCGGCGCGCCCGCTCCCGCGCCGCTGACGCAGCGATGGCGGTCGAGGTCGAGTGGCGCCGTCTCCTGGCACGCCTCGCCGACCTCGGTGTCGTGTCGGACGCGCGGCTCTCCCCCCGGGATCGGGCCGCGGACCTCGCGGGGCGGGCCACCCTGCGCGAGGCGGGGCGCGCACCGCTCGGACGGGTGGTCGCAGCCGTCGAGGAGGCGCGCTACGCGGACCCCGACGAGACGACGATCGACGCCGGGGCGGTCCGGAGGGACGTCGACGCGACGATCGAGGCGGTCACGGCGAACCGGCGCTCGGGCCCGCGCCGCGCTGTGGCCCGGATCCTCGATCGCGACCTGGTGGACCGCTCAGTCGAGGTAGTCGCGCACTAGGGACTGCCCGAACACTGTGCACCGGAACGGATTTCGCCGGATTCTGGACCGGGGTCAGGAGCGCTGTAGTGCGTAATATCCCCGACTAGGGGTGACCCCCGCGACGCGGGAACGTCCGGGGGTCCGACGACAGACATAGGAGGTCTGCCGTGCCCATCACCGTACCCAACTCCGCCCCGTTCGACTGCCCGTCGTGGTGCCGTCGTCACACCGACCCCGAGCAGGACGCTCCGGCTCACGTCGGAAGCGTCACGGTCTGCGGGTTCACCCTCGACGTCGAGCAGCCGCTCGAGGGACCCGGCCGCATCTTCCTGCCCGACGACCTGGTGGACGATCCGGTGCTCTCGTCGCAGGACGCCCTCCGTCTGGTCCCCGCGCTCGTCGCGGCCGCTCTCGCGGTCTCCGGGGGTGCCTCGTGGACGCTCTGACCTGGTACCTCTCCCACGGCTCGCAGGTCGCCAGCATCGGCGCGGTGACCCTGCTGGGGATGCTCGTCGTCGCGATGACGTTCGGGGACCAGCGATGACGCCGCGGGTGAATCTCACCGAGGAGGCCAGGCGAGGCCGGTGCTCGTCCTGCTCCCGACGGGTGAAGAACGACCCCGAGGCGAACGTCGTGTTCGACGCCGGCCGGTTCGCCGGCTTCCTCTGCTCGCGGTGCCAGACGCCCGAGCAGCACCTCGAGGCGACCGTGAACGAGGCGACGGTCGACTACGCGGCCATGACGACGGACGCCTTCGGGCGAGCGATCGCACATGGGAAGGGCGAGCGGCCGTGAGCCCGTCGAGCACTGCGGCCAGGTCTGCTCCGGCGACCTCGACGCTCGTCCCCGTCCCGTGCGCCGGTGACGTCCGGTTCGACCCGTGGGAGCACGTCCGGGCCGCGGGCATCATCGTCTCGGTCCGCGACGACCTGCCCAACGGGTTCTGGGGCGCGACCGACGGGCAGCACATCTGGCTCAACGCCCGCCTCGGGCAGCTCGAGGCGCGCTGCACCCTGACCCATGAGCTCGTCCACCTGTACGCGGGACACTCCACCCGCCAGCCGAAGGCGGTCGAGGATCAGGTACGGCTCACGGCCGCGCTGTGGCTCCTGCCGGACGTCGAGGAGGTGCTCGAGGCGGCCCGGTGGGCTCGGTCGTGGGCCGAATGGGCGCAGGAGTGCTCGGTCGACGAGCCGACGATCCGGTGGCGGATGCGGGCGATGAGCGCCCCCGAGCGGAAGGCGGCCCGAGCAGCGGCACGGGTCGGCTTCTCCGCCTGACCCTCACCCCCGCGCGGCTCTCGACAGGGCATCGGCCGCGCGCGTCACCCCGACACGACAACGGGGACCAGGACGCGAACCAACTCGAACGCCCCCGGTGATTGACCTCTAGGCCTGCGAACCGGCGCAGGTCGCTCGACGCCCTCGGCTGTGCACGGCCGGCGTCGGGTCAGCGGACAGCCTGCTCTCGAATCGAGGGCGGGCTAGACGGCGTGGGCGCGAACAACGCGGGGTCGGTCCTTTGGGGGGGTTCGCCAGTAGTGCGCCCCGGCTCCGGCGGGCGAGCCGTTGACCGTAGCGGCCGCAGGGCCACTCGGCTACCACTCGAGTTCGAGGAGACCGAGCAAGTAATCGTCAACCGCTTCGTCCTCGTTGTCCAAGGCGAATCCGGCCCGTTCGCACCATTTGCGACTGGGCTCATTGTTCGGGTGAACCAGAGCGCTCACCACGACTCGCCGAGACCCGGCCTCTTGAGTCTCCTGCGCGATTCTCTCTAGTGCAAAGTCCATCAGAGCATCGGCGATACGTAGCTGAGGATGCTCCCGACGTGCCTGCAACGACACCCCGCCCACCTGCACGTGTACCGCGTCGATAGCTTCACGCCTCCACGCGATAACCCCGACGAGCCGCCCGTCCAGCTCGGCAAGCAACACCCGTGGGCGCTTCCCTCGCCCGCCGGGCGGACGGAGGGCGCGAATCATGGCTTGTGCCTCCGCCGCCCACGGCTGGTCATACACGCTCCTCCAGCAGGTTTCCGCACTTGGAGAGGGCGCCACAGGGGCGCAGCGAGAACCCTGCAACGCGCCGGTATCCCCTCGCTTCGCGAAACGGAAGGTGAGGGAGACTCCGGTCAACGAGGGAGGTGAAGCGCCCGCTTCGGAGTGCCAACGGACGCCTTGCCGTCGGCCAGCAGTCGCGCTGCTGTCTTTGCGGCTGCATCCTGTCGGCGTCCGTACTCGCGCGCCATGGCGCGATCCTCGCTGCGTTGCGCCGCACGACGCATGAGGGGAGAGGCCCAGCCGGTCGCCCCGGCGGTTCCGATCGCATGACTGGTCACAACTCTCACTCCTTACTCTGTCGTGTAGCGCGTCCATCCGGGCAACGGCCAGATGTCCGTCCCACAAGTGTGGCACACACGCACCACGACCGATACCCGGTGCGCCGGATCAGCCGGAAAGTCGGTCGCGGCAGGGTCAGGCTCCAGGCGGGGAGTCGTAGTAGGCGACGAGCTCTGAGCCAAGGTGCTGCCAGTCGGACCAGCGGGTCTCGGTCCAGCCGCAGAACATCTGCCCCGACTCATCGATGCCCCACCCCTCGTTCGTCAGGTACGGCTGCCACCCGCGATCGACCGGTGCCCACGCGGCCACGATCGGACCGCGGCGGCTCTCGCTCCTGCGGAGCATGTAGATCGGGTCAGGACGTGAGGGACCGAGGAGGCTCGGGAACCGACGGTGCAGGTTCGGGGTCTCCCGCCACGCGTGGCTCAGACCGAACTCGAACCGGAGCTTGTCGGCGGAGATCCAGTCGGTACCAGCGCTCAGTACGCCCAGGGCGAGCCCTTGGGCGAAGTCCTTAGCTTGGTTGTCCGGGGTGCGTCTAGTCATACCTCGACGCTATCGGGCGGTCTCGACAGCGTGTGGAAAAAACCCTCGGGGAGAGATCGGCCCTATGCCGGGAAGTGTCCGGGCCGGGCTGATGGGGGGTCTCCCCCCTGGGGCCTGACGAGCGGCGCGCCCCAGCCGTTGACGATCAACGACCATCGGCTGCCGCCCGGTGCACGGGGCGCGATGGTCTCGACGGCATGAGGCACCCACGGCAGGAACGCCGTGACGCTGCCCCGCTCGCGGGGTGCTCGCAGGACGGTCGTGCGCTCCGGTCCTGGGCCGGGCGGGCAGACGAGCAGGTCCCCGCCTGCGTACTCGTCGGGGTCGGACAGCTGCACCGACAGGGCGAGGAGTCGGGTCGCTGCCGTGGGGTCGACCGACCAGTCGATGTGCCAGTCGTGCTCTGCCCACGGGTCGTACCGCTTCACGATGAGGGACAGTGCATCGAGGTCGAGCCGCCAGTGCAGCGCGTTGATCGTGGTGACGAGCTCGGCCGCGACAGCGACGACCTCGGCCGGGGCGGGCAGCGCGTTGCGGTGCAGCGCGTCGAGCGCGGGGCACCACGACCGGACCGAGCCGATGCCGTCCCCGGTGAGGGCGTGGACCCCTAGCGACCAGGTGGAGACGAACGCCCCCGCGGTCGGGGCACCGGGTTGCCGGTCGAGGCTGGGCTCGTCGGTGACGGCTGAGACGGTGGCGGTGCACACCTCGGGCGGGACGGTCATCGGCCCGTGCGCCCACGCGTCGGCGGCGGTGGCTCCGGTCCTCGAGGACAGTCCGGCCCGTTGCCAGGCGTCCGACGCTGCCAGCCCGTGCAGCTGGGGCAGGGGGCTCATCCGAGCGCACCTGAGTTGCGGCCGACGGTTCCGTCGGGTCCGTCGCTGCGGGTGCGGTTGCACCGGAAGTGAGCAGGGCGCAGCTGCTCGTAGTCATCGGTCCCGCCTCGGTTCGTCGGCACGACGTGATCGACGGTGAACGACAGCGGGTCGGGGTAGCGCAGGCTCAGGTCGATGGGCTCGCGGCACAGGGCGCACGGTTCCCCGGCTCGAACTCGCACGGCTACACGCCGGCGGGCGCGCTCTCGGATGGTCGAGGTTGCAAAGGGCATGGAAGGTGTCTCCGTCCGGGGTGGGGTTCGCGGTACGCCTCTCGGCCAGCGCTGGTCCATCGGGGTCAGCCCGCCACGTCGGCGGTGATCGCAGCGGGGCGGGTGAACGCCTCCACCAGTGCGAGGGCGACGACGCGGTGACCATCGGGGCGGTCCAGCTCGGCGGCCACGGCCTCGGTGACCAGGTACTCGCGCAGGGGAACCCCACGGTGCATCTCGATCTCCACGAGCAGGTCCCGTGCGCGCTCGGCCACGTCCGTCTCGGCCGACTCGTCGTACAGCCTCACCACGACGCACCGATCACAGCGAAGCTGCTCGGCGTGCGTGCGGCGTCCTCGAGAGCGTCCGCGCGCTGCCCCTCGATGAGCGCCCGGTAGTCCTCCCACGCCTGCGACTCCGAACGCGCCAGCCTCGGGGTACCACCGATCTGCACGGCCAGGGCCAGCGGGTTCGGGCCGCGGTGCGTGGCGTTGGGGCCGGTCCGGTCGAGGATCTCGCTCCACTCCGCGCGGGTCCAGGTGTGCGTCCTCCACCACGTCCACGAAGGGATGTCGTTCGTGGTCCGTCCGCCGCCGGCGAGCATCAGACGCCCGTGGGCCTTGGTGAAGTTCAGCAGCGCGGCGTTCCGGCCCGCCACGGTGCCGTAGGTGTTCGCCGGCTCGGGCTCGAGGTCGGCGCGGGCCAGCTCGGCCAGGTTGTCGACGAACCACCGCTCCAGCTCGTCACCCACCGCCCCGAGCCCATCAGCGCAGGCCGCTCCGAGCGCGGCGTGCGCCCCCCGGACTGCTTCGTCGACGAGCTTCTGCGCTTCGGGTGTCCGAGCGCGGGCCGTGGCCGACCTGTCGAGCCTGTCTCGCCAGTCGTCGGCCGCCAGGTCCTCTGCGGTGAACTCCACCGCCGGGGTGCGGGTGAGCTCGGCGGCGCGGTCGCTCACCACCAGCAGGCGCGCAGCCGCTTCGTGGATCGGCTCGGGCACCCGCACGCCCAGCGGGATGACGGCCTTCACGGCCTTCGCGGCGGACGCCCCGATCAGCAGGGTCGCCGACCGCAGACGGTCCAGCGTCTCTGCGAGGGCGATGTGGCGCTCGTCGGGCGCGCTGTCGATCGTGTACGGCTTCGTCTTGCTCATTGGGTGTTCCCTTCCATCTCCGGCGGCTCCGTGCCGTCCGTGGTCATGTGTTCTGCCGCGCGCCTCTCGCGCTCGGCCTCCAGCTCGGCGAAGGTGGGTCGCCACCCGTGCCGCTGGCACCAGTCGACGAGCGCCAGCGCGCGGCGTCGACGGGCAAGGTCGCTGCGGTCCCTGACCCACAGCAGCTCGTCGGGAATCTGGGTCGCCAGGGGTTTGGTCACTTGGCCGCCCCCTTCTTCCTCGAGGTGCCCTTCGTCCGGTCGATCCCGGCCCAGACACCGAACTTGTGGTCCTCCTCGACCGCCACGGCGTGGCACAGGTCCAGCACCGGGCAGGGCTTGCACGCGGTGACGGCCTCGGCGCGGACCTCCGGGTCGTCGTCGGTCCAGGCATCTCCCGATCCCCGCAGGCACGGGACCCTCGTCCCGCCGTCGAACAGCGCGTTGAGGACGTCGGTCAGACGCTCGCGGGCGGTCACGACGCGATCCCTTCGCACGTCACGCACGCGTCGGGCTTGAGATCACTCCCGTGCAGGCGGCACCGGGTTTCTCCGGTTTCGCTCGTTTCGGACTTCCGGGGGGAGGGGAGAGGCTCCGGCAGGTACCGGGACCACGCATCGTGCAGGTCGTCTCGCCGGTACCCCTTCCGGTTGATCGCCTTGATCTGCTTCGGTGCGACGTCGTACTTCTTCAGCCGCCATGCCAGACCGCGGGCATCCAACCCGCGCCCCTTCAGGTCGGCCCACGGGGACTCCTCGAGGGCGGACAGGGCATCGAGGATCTCGTCGGTCCCCATGTAGTCCCGGTCCTCGAACACGGTGCGCAGGTCGGCCAGGAGCTTCACGCCCAGTCCTCCCCGCTCCCCCTGGGATTGCGAAACCAGCGAAACCGCCGCAACCCGAGCCAGGTCGGGCCACCGTCCGCCGGCCGCGTCGGCGATCGCCAGCAGCGGTTCCCACACGTCGGCGTCCCGGTCCTGGACCGACGCCGGAAGCTCGGGCCATGCGTCGGACAGGTCGAGGAACCGGCTTCCGGCCCAGGACCCGAGGCGATCCCGGACCTCGTGCCCCTCGACCTCGTGAAGCCGACGCCGGAACGGCGCGACCCGCTCCGAAGGTGCCCGTCGGCGCATCCTGACGATGACCGACCGGGTGCCGATCGTGTCGGGCAGGTCGTCCAGGCCGGCCAGGGCCACGGCGGCGAACGAGGGGAACTCCTCGATCTCCACGCTGTTGCGCTTCACGACGCACCGGCCCGAGGTCGCCCCGCGCCGGTACCCGCTGTTCAGCAGCCCGCGGACGTCCTCGTTGTCCTTCTTCGCCTTCGGCCCGAACACCGTGTCGATCTCGTCGAACAGCAGGGTCGGACGGTCCTCGTCGGCCAGCCGGCGGATGAGGTAGGCGGGGGAAGCGTTGACCGTCAGCACCGGCCTCGGCACCAGCAGCTCGACGATCTCCAGCGCGCGCGTCTTGCCCGACCCCGGCTCCGGCGACAGGAACGCCAGGCGCGGGGTCGTCTCGAACGCGTCGAGGACGTGAGCATGGGCGCACCACAGGGCCACCGCGTGCCGGGCCTCCTCGCTGGGGAACACGACGAACCGCGTCAGCAGCGCGTCCACCTCGTCCAGCACCGCAGCACCGTCCTGCGGCGCGAACGGATCGATGTCGGGCACGTCGGGGTAGTCCTTCCCGATCAACGCGACCACCGCCGCTCGCGCTCGGCCGCGATCTCCGCGTCTCGGGCAGCGTCACGGGCCGGACGGCTCGCCAGGCCGTGGACGACCCGCATCGCCTCCCGCTGGAAAGTCGCCAGGTCCTCGCGCTCGAGCTCCCGGCCGCGGTCGATCCCCGCCCGGTACCCCTCGAGGTAGACCCGCCAGTCGTGCTCGTCGAGGAGCCGCGGCGGGACGTTCGTGTGGGTCGTGGTCGTCATCGGACCACCCCCTCGATGCCCGAGCGGACAGACCGGCCGCAGGCCGGGCACAGGTCCGCATGCATCCGCCATGTCCCCGAGGGGCGCTCGAGGAGGATCGTCGCCACCGGCCGGACCATCCCGCCCGGCAGGACCACCCGGCACAGGTGACAGCGGGTCGGGCAGTCACACTCCCCGTCGCCGCCGTGCCTGCTGGACTCCTCGCAGGAGGACGACCACAGCTCCATCCCCTCGAAGCCGGCCCTCTCGTGCCGGACCACGACGTCGGTCAGGTCGCGCTCGATCTGCGCGCGAAGCTCCAGGTAGGTGCTCACTCGGCCACCGCCTCGGGCAGCGCGAGCAGGGCGGCCAGGTCCCCGCGGACCGGCGTCACCCTCACCAGGGTCAGCGTCGCGTCCAGCCCGCGCTCACGGGTGCGGGTGACCTTGCGCTCGGCAGCGGGGAGGTTGGTGTAGAAGCTCGAGACGACCGTCCCGTCCACCCGCTCGGCCAGGACGAGGATCGCGTACTCGTGTCGACGCGCCCGAGCCCGAAGATCGGTAGCATTGCCAGTGGATCGCTCGCCCGCGTTCTGGATCGCCGTCCCGTTGCCCGCGGGGCGGCGTTCGTTTGTCGTGGAGCTCATGCGGCACCACCCCCGGCCGCCTCGAGCTCGGCCTCGGCGGCCTGCGCGGCGGCGATCGCCTCGCGGGCGCGGCGGCGGGACTGCGCCGACTTCAGGGCCAGGCGCTGGAAGTAGGCGCGGCGCAGGTGCTCCGCCCGCTTGGGGTCTCCCCCGGCCTCGGCGAGGAACTTCTCCTCGAGCGCGCGACGGGCAGGGGCGGTGCGACCGGATCGGTCGGTGGTGTTCGCCCAAGACGTGTGAGCCGCGATCGACGCCGCAAGACGGCGTCCGGTGTCGTCATTCTGAACTGGCATGACAGCCTGACCCCTTTCGGGTCTACGCCGGGATGCCACTTCCGGGGGCTGTCATTCCATGACGGGCTCAACGTGACGAGAACAGTGTACGGGGCAACCTCGCACCCCGCACCAACCTCCGCGCTACGGCGTGTCGGAGGACTGTCGACGCTTGGCGTTCCTCCGCGCGGCGAGGGACTCGTCCGCCATCCTGCGCAGGTCGTCCTTCGTGAGAATGACCTCGCGCAGGCCCTCGGCGATGTCCTGCTCAATCCGGCTCTTCGGCACGGTCGGCAGGTTCGGCGGGTGGTGGCCGCAGCGGGGAGACAGTCCGAGCACCTCGTCGTCCAGCAGCAGGTGGCGACGCCAGTGGCGGGCGTCCGTCGAGTTGTTCTGCGAGGGCGTCGCGGGGTCCGACGGGTTGAACTCGTTGGAGTAGGAGGCCGCACCCTCTACGAACACGCGACCGATCGGCGCGGGGAACGCGAGGACGTCGATCATGGCGCACCTCCGCTCGCACCGATAGACGATCACGCGGTAGTCCTTGAGCACCTTCGCGGCCCGGACGCGGGCGTAACCGGCGGCGGCCTCACGGTGCAGCGGGCTGTCAGCATGGGTTGCAGGTCGCTCGTTCACAGGTCCCCCAGGTTCAGCCGCTTGGCCTCCTCGGCGGCGCGCTCGGCCGCCTGCGCCTTCGTGTAGCGCATGAGCATGTCGGGGCGGGTCCACCCGGCCACGGCCATGAGCCCCGACTCCGAGCCGCCGGCGCGCAGCCAACGGTGGGCGGCGGTGTGGCGCATCCGGTGGGGATGGAAGCCCTGGACCCCCGCGGCCTCGGCGCGCGCCTTGAGGCTCTTGTGGAGCCCGTCGTACGCCAGCTGCTTGCCGCGATCCCCCAGCCACAGGTCCGGGCTGTCTGCGAGGCGGTGGGCGCGCCGCAGCCGTAGGTAGCGGTCGATCGCCTGGACCGCGTGCGGCCCCAGCGGGACGGTCCGACCCTTGCCGCCCTTGCCCCGCTGGATCGTGGCCACCCCGGCGAGCAGGTCGACGTCGGCAGTCGTCATGGCGACGACCTCCCCGGCCCGTGCGCCGGTCTCGAGCATGACGCGCAGGATCGCCTCGTCCCGGCGGTGGCGCAGCTGCTCGGAGCGGGTGGCGTCCTTCGGCGGCTGGCAGGAGCGCAGCAGGGCGCGCAGCTCGTCCTCGCTGAGCGGGTTGACGACCTTGGAGTCGAGCTTCGGGGCGGTGATCCCGACGAAGGGGTCGGCGGGGACCTCCCCCTCGTCCTCGAGCAGGGCGGTGAACCGACGCACCGCCAGCTGCCTCGAGCGGGCCGTCGAGGCCGCCGCGCCGCCGTCGAGCAGGTCGGCTACCCACGCGCGCAGGGTGCCCCGCTGCAGGGCGTCGTGACCGCCGGCCTCGCACCAGTCGAGGTAGAACCGCACCCCGTCGCCGTACGCCTTGAGCGTCTGCGGCGACTTGCGATCCGCGCGCAGCGACAACGCCCACGACACCGCCAGGGATCGCAGGTCCGCCACGCTCAGGGTCTCCGACACGCCCCCAGCCTAAGCGATATCTCGACTAGGAGCGGTGTGCGGTGCTAGCGTGTCGCTCGTCAGGCACGAAAGCCCCGTGATTCCGGGCCAGACCGCCCGATCCGGCCCGATGCTCAGTCGAGGTAGTCGCGCAGGACCTGCGAGCGGCTGGGGTGGCGCAGCTTGCTCATCGTCTTGCTCTCGATCTGACGGATCCGCTCGCGCGTGACGCCGTAGACCTTCCCGATCTCGTCGAGCGTCTTCGGCTGACCGTCGGTGAGGCCGAACCGCATCTGGACGACACCCGCCTCCCGCTCGGACAGCGTGTCGAGGACGGAGTGCAGCTGCTCCTGCAGGAGCGTGAAGCTCACCGCGTCGGCCGGGACGACCGCCTCGGAGTCCTCGATGAGATCACCGAACTCGGAGTCGCCGTCCTCGCCGAGCGGGGTGTGCAGCGAGATCGGCTCCCGGCCGTACTTCTGGACCTCGACGACCTTCTCCGGGGTCATGTCGAGCTCCTTGGCGAGCTCCTCCGGCGTGGGCTCGCGACCGAGGTCCTGGAGCATCTGCCGCTGGACGCGCGCGAGCTTGTTGATGACCTCGACCATGTGGACGGGGATGCGGATCGTGCGCGCCTGGTCGGCCATCGCGCGGGTGATCGCCTGGCGGATCCACCACGTCGCGTAGGTCGAGAACTTGTAGCCCTTGGTGTAGTCGAACTTCTCGACCGCACGGATGAGGCCGAGGTTGCCCTCCTGGATGAGGTCGAGGAAGAGCATGCCGCGCCCGGTGTACCGCTTGGCGAGCGAGACGACGAGCCGCAGGTTCGCCTCGAGAAGGTGGTTCTTCGCGTTCTTGCCGTCCTGGGCGATCCACCACAGCTCACGCTTGAGCTTGGCGTCGACCTTCTCCCCGGAGTTCAGCTTCTCCTCGGCGAAGAGCCCGGCCTCGATCCGCTTGGCGAGCTCGACCTCCTGCTCGGCGTTGAGGAGCGCGACCTTGCCGATCTGCTTGAGGTAGTCCTTGACCGGGTCGGCGGTGGCACCGGCCGTGACGACCTGCTGCGCCGGCGCGTCCTCCTCGTCGTCGTTGCGCAGGGTGAAGCCAGCGCTCTCCGAGGCCTCCGACTCCGTCGAGTCCTTCGGCTCCTTCACCGTCTCCGACCCCTGGGCCGTGGCCTTCGCCTCCGGGGTCGCCACCTCGGCGTCGAGCGCGGCGAGCTCCTCGGCGGAGACCTCAGCCGACTCATCCGTCTCCGCAGCCTTCGCGGTCTTCGTGGCGGCAGCCTTCTTCGCCGCGGACTTCGTGGCCGCGGTCTTCTTCGCCGCGGACTTCGTGGCCGCGGTCTTCTTCGCTGTGGTCTTCTTGGCAGCCGCCTTCGTGGCCGTCGTCTTCTTGGCCGTCGTCTTCTTGGCCGTCGTCTTCTTGGCCGTCGTCTTCTCTGCCGTGGTCTTCTCTGCGGCCGAGGGCTCGTCGACGGCGGCGGGATCCGTGACGTCCGGCTCCACGGTCACCTGCGCGTCGGCGGTACTCCTCGCCGTCGTCTTCTTGGCGGTCGTCTTCGCGGCCGTCGTCTTCGTGGCCGCCGCTCCGCTCGTAGCCGTCTTCTTCGCGGTCGTCTTGGTGGCCGCGGTCTTCTTGGCCGTCGACTTCGTGGCCGCCGTCTTCTTGGCCGCCGTCTTCTTGGCCGCGGTCGTCTTGGTGGCCGCGGTCTTCCTGGTCGCCGTCTTCTTGGTCGGCTTCATCGCCTCGGCGGACCGGTCCTCCGACGGAGGCAGGACGGTGACGCCCTGCTCCTGCACCGCCGCCATCACGGCGCGGAGCCGAGCGGGCTCCTTGACGCCGGCGGCCTCGGCGGCCGCGCGCAGCTCGTCTCCGGACACCGAGCCCGCCGCGACCCCGTGGCGCATGAGGTCCTGCAGCGCTGCGTGGGCGAATTCCTTCGGGAGGGCCGGGGGGGTCGAACGGTCAGACACTGGCGTCACGGGACCTCTCGTGCAGGGAACGTCCCACCGGCGGCGGCTCCCCGAGGGAACACCACGGCCGACGGGTCACGTCGTGGGGTGCGGCGCCGAACCGGGGATGCCGCCCCCGTGCGCCGCGGTCTCCCACCATTATAAATCTCGTGCCCGCGCGAGGGCACGGCGGGCGTCAGGACTTGACCGCGAGAACGGGGCAGGACGCGTCGAGAAGGATGCGCTGGGCGTTCGACCCGAGGATGAGCTTGCCGACCGGGGTCCGGCGGCGCAGCCCGATGACGATGAGCTCCGCGTCCTCCCGGGCGGCGACGTCGAGCAGGTCCTCCGCGGCCTCGTGCCCCGAGTCCATGCGGACGATCTCGTGCGCGACGCCGCTCGCGGACAGCTTCTCCTCGGCGGCACGCAGCCCCTCGGGGTGGTCGTCCCGGTCCGAACCCCGCAGGACGCCCGGCCCGGACTTGATCGAGCTGACGACGACCAGCCGCGCGTCGCGTCGCTGCGCCTCCTCGATCGCCTTGTCGAAGGCGGCCCGGCCCTCGTTGGTCTCGACGTAGCCGACGACGATGGTCACGGTTCCTCCTGCAGTCGGTCCGGGGACCCCGCCTGGGAGCCCACCTCCGCGACGCTACCGGAGATCGCCCCGCCGGTGGCCCCGGCTCGCGGCCCGGTGCGAGGGACGTGGCGACGGAGGATCGCGTCCAGCTGCGCCGTCTCGGCGAGGAACCCGTCGTGGCCGCGTGCGCTGTGGATCGTCTCCAGCACGCCCCGCTCCCCCGCCGCCGCCGCGATCTGCGCGGACAGGTGCGCCGGGTAGAGACGGTCGCTGTCGACCGCGACAGCCACGACCGGGCCGGTCGCGCCGGCGACGACCGACGCCAGATCCCCGCGACCACGAGTGACGTCGTGCGTGCTGAGCACCTCGGTGAGCAGGACGTAGGTGGCCGCGTCGAACCGCTCCACCAGCCGGGCGCCGTGGTGCTCGAGGTAGCTCTCCACCTGGAACGGCGGACGCCGGCCGGCAGCCGCGCTGTCCGCCGGGCGCGTCGCGTTGGCGAAACGGTCCTCGAGCTCGGCCGCCGTCCGGTACGTCGTGTGCGCGATGGCCCGCGCGATCGCCAGACCGCGCGAGGGATCGGTCCCCTCCCGGAGGTAGTCGCCGTCGCGGTACCCCGGGTCGAGCCGGATCGCGGCCAGCTGGGCGTGTGCCCACGCGATCTGGTCGGCAGTCGCGCGGGCACCGCTCGCCAGGACGATCGCCGTGCCGACGCGCTCGGGATGCATCGCGACCCACTCGAGCACCCGCGTGCCGCCGAGAGAACCACCGAGGACCGCTGCCCACCGGTCGATCCCGAGCCGGTCCGACAGGAGCGCCTCGGCCTCGACCTGGTCGCGCACCGTCAGCGCCGGGAAGCGCCCGCCCCACGGCTGCCCGTCGGGCCCCGTCGACGTCGGGCCGGTCGAGCCGCTGCACCCGCCGAGGACGTTCGCGCAGACGACGAAGTGCTCCCGGGTGTCGACCGGCCCGCCGGGTCCGACGACGCCGGGCCACCACCCGGGCGCGTCGTCGGGTCCGGCGGGGGCGACGTGGCTGTCCCCCGTGAGGGCGTGCTCGACGAGGACCGCGTTCGACCCGTCGGCGGCGAGCGAACCCCACGTCTCGACGGCGAGCCGCACGTCCGGCAGGACGACGCCCGAGGTGAGGCGCAGGTCCCCCAGGCACACGACGTCACGGGTGTGCGGCTCGACGACGCGGGACCCGCGCCGCGGCTGTCCGGGAACCATGTCACTCCTGGGCGCTCGCGTTGCCCGACCACCACGGCCGGGCCAGGTCATCACCCGGGGCACCCCATCGCGAGGAGGGTTGCCGTCCAGCAAGCCGGGGCTGTGCGCTGGAACTCATGACCTGCGCGGGAGTATACGGCGGACGCCGTCGGTGGGCAGCGGTCGACCCGGTGGCGGACGGTCACGCGGCCCGGCTGCGCCCGGCCTCCCGTCGGACCCCGAGGCTGACGAGCTGATCGAGGAGCACGGCGAGCCGGTACCCCGGGTCCACCCGCAGCGCCCGCGCCAGCGCGACCGCGGCCAGCGTCCCGTCGCCGACCCACCACGCGGTGTTCGCGAGCACCGTGAGCACCGGCGCGGCCCAGCGGTCCGGGGTTCGCGCCGCGACGGAGCGCAGCCGCTCGAGAAGGAGCCGGCGTTCGGCGGCCGTGTCCTCCCCGAGCCACGGCCGGTCCGGGACCGCGGCGGAGAAGGCGGGCCGCCACCCCCCGCACGAGGGGTCCTCCCCGCCCACCGGGCAGAGATGCAGCATGAGACCGTCGCGGACCATCGGGTCGACCAGCGCGGCCACCGCGGTCGCGAGGACCTGCGGCGGCACCGCCTCGACCGGCCGGTCGAGCAGCTGGGCCCAAGCCTCGCAGATCGCGGTCCTGCCCTCGTCCGGGACGGCGGCCCCGGTCTCCACGGCACGCTCGTCGGCCTCGACCGCCGCCTCGAGGGCCGCACGCGTCGGACGTGGGTGGACTCCCGCAGCGACGTGGTCGGCGACGGCGGGCACCTCGGCAGGGGTCGGCAGGGGCACCGGCGCGCCGGGGCGGTCCAGACGGTGCAGGTGGTCCCCGTCGACGACCGCGACCGCGCCGACGAGCACCCCCGCGTCTCGCAGGACACGGGCGGCCTCTCGAGCAGCATGGTCGTGCAGCGGCCTCGCACCGACCGGCGCCCCGAGGGCGAGGATGACGACCTCGTCGGGGATCTCGCGCCCGACGACGTCGACGACGGGCGCCATGGCCGTGGCGACGGACGCGTCGGGATCCAGGTCGAACCGGGCGACGAGGTCCATCCGGCCGTCGACGAGGCAGACGACGACGAGGCTGCACCCCGGGTCGTACCCGAGGGCGAAGGGAAGAAGGACGGCGAGCTCGGCGAGCCCGCGAACGGTGGTGCCGACGACGGGGTCGTGCCCCGGGGAGTGAGGTGTCATGCCTCGAAGATTCGGGCCTGCCGGGCCCACCGGGCAGCCCCGGCGAGCGCCCTGTGCACAACGCGGCTCGGGCGGGCCCGCCTGGGTACGACGCGGCCGCGTCAGCGCACGACGTGCGAGCGGACCGTCTCGTCCTTGGGGTCGGCCGATCCCCCGCCCTTGCCCCCGTGCGTCTTCTCCCACTCGAGGAAGGCACCCGTCTCCTCGACGAGCGCGGCGGCGACCCACGACAGGACCATGGCGTCGTCGGCGAGGCCGGCGACGAGCAGGAGGCCCTCCGGCACGACGTCGACCGGTGAGACGACGTAGGCGACGCCGGCCGCGATGAGACCGAGCCGTCCCATGCCCACGCCGCGGTAGCGACCGGACCGGACCGCGGCGACCATCCGCGGCAGCGCGGCGAGCCGCTCGGAGACCCCGGGGCTGCCGGGCTGGGCGAGGTCCTTCACGGCGGCCGCCAGGGTGCGCAGGGCACCGACCTTGGCCATCGTCTTGCGCACGGCGGTCTCCTCTCAGCCCCGACGCGGGAACTCGACCCGCGACTGGTCGGCGATCTTGTTCAGCAGGTAGGCGTCCGTCCCGGCGCCCACGGCACCACCGAGGACCGGGACGGCCCGGCCGAAGCGCTTGAGGACGCCGGTGCCCGTGCGGGACAGCAGACGGAAGCCGACGGCCTTGTTGACCATCATCAGGGCCGGGCCGGGCAGGCGCTGGGCGGCGAGGTTGGTCAACCGGCCCGCGGGGGCGACGACGCCGGCCTTCTTCAGCAGGTCGCTCGAGTCGGCGCCGACGAGGCTGAGCAGGACGGCGGTGCGGATCTGCTCGTTCGTGATGTCGTACCCGCGGATCGCGGCGACCGCGGCGGTCATCCGCGTCGCTACGAGGTAGAACCCGAGGACGTTCGCCGGGAGCGCGACGGGCATCGTGATGAACCCGCCGAGGCTCGTGAGGAAGCCGTTGCCCGCAGCCAGGGTGATGTGCTTGCGGACGATCGCGTCGATCGCCTTCTCGGCGTCCCCGCCGTTCGCGCGCAGCGCCTCGTCGGCGACCTGACGGGCCGGGTCGAACGGACCCCTGCCGTCGATGCCGGCGTCGAGGAGGGTGTCGACGAACTTCGTCAGCGAGCCACCGACGACGCCCGGGTCGTTCGTGGTCTGCGCCCGCTCGAGCGCGGAGCGGGTGTCCTGGACCGGCGTCCGGCCGCGCCCCGTGATCCTGTCGATGATGCCCATGTCAGCTCTCCTGGCGGGCGTGGACGCCGCGCGTCGCACACCCTGCGGTCGGGAACGGATGTCTGGACGATCCTTGCACGGCGAGCCTCAGCGCGGCAGCGGGCCGCCGTCCGTGGGCCCCTCCTGCTCGCCCTCGTCGGCGACCGTGCGGAGGAAGTCCTCGAACTCCGCCCCGAGCTCGTCGGCCGAGGGCAGCGGGCTCGTCTCCGTCCCGAGGAGGTTCTTGCCCGCGCCCTCGACGAAGCGGTCGTACTGCCGCTCGAGAGCACCGACGGCCTCGGCCACCTCGGGGTTCTCCCCCATCTCGGCCGTGATCGCGGCGCGGTTCTCCCCCGCCGCCGTGACGAGGTCGTCGTTGGGGAGGTTGAGCCCGCTCACGTCGACGATCGCGTTGAGCGCCGTCAGCGCCGCGTCGTGGAACTCGGCCTGTGCCAGGTAGTGCGGGACGTGGACGGAGAAACCGACGGCGTCGCGCCCGGCCTCGCCGAAGCGCAGCTCGAGGAGCGCAGCGACGCTCGCGGGCACCTGGACCTTGCCGAAGACCGGCTTGAGGTCCCCGACCAGCCGCTCGTTCGTCGTGTGGGTCGTCATCCCGACGGGCCGGGTGTGCGGCACCGCCATGGGGATCCCGTGGGCCTGGACGACGAGGGTCACGCCGAGGCGGTCGGCCAGCTGGCGGACGGCCTCGATGAACCGCTCCCACTGGTAGTCCGGCTCGGGGCCGTGGAGGAGGAGGTAGGGCTGGCCGTCGCGGTCGCGCAGGCGGTGCAGCACGAGCGAGGGGTCCTGGTAGGCGGCGTAGCGGGTCTCCTCGAAGACCATCGCCGGACGACGGCCGCGGTAGTCGAGGAGCTGGTCGACGTCGAACGAGGCGACGACGGTCACGTCGTCGGACAGCAGGTGGTCGACGAGGATCCGCTGGGTCTGCCCGGCGTCGAGGAAGCCTTCGAGCGCGACGATCATCGTCGTCGCGGCGGGTTCCTCCGCGGGCCGCGGGGTCGCCTGCCCGCTGAAGCCGATCCGGGGCAGCCACGACGACGGCCGGACGTCGGCCTCGAGCCGGAAGAGGTCGGCGGGGTCGAGCACGATGTGCCTCCTGGGGTGTTCGCCGGGGTCTGGTCGGTCAACGGTCGGGTGGCAGCGACCATTCCCCGCGCACGGCGTCGATCGCCTTGAGGACCCGCTTCTCCGACACGGGCCCGTTCGTCCCCAGGTGCTGCGCGAAGAGGGACACCCGCAGCTCCTCGATCGCCGTCGCGATGGCGCGGACCTCGTCGGTGGCAGCGGCCGTGGCCGGCAGCGCGTCGAGGAGGTCGGCGTACCGCTCCTCGACGCGGTCCACGGTCGCCTGGAGGACGTCCTCGCGCGGGTTGGCGGCCGCGCGGGTCAGGCGGTGCTCCATCGCGGCGAGGTACCGCTCGAGGTCGGGCAGACGGGACAGGCCCGTGGCCGCGACGAAACCTGGCCGGACGAGGGACCCGAGCTGGGCGCGCACGTCCGCCGCCGTCGCGCGCAGGACCGCGTTGTCGGTGCGCCGCCCCATCGCGTCGAGGGCGAGGGTGACCCGTCCCGCCGCCGCGAGCACGGGCTGCACGCCGCGCACCACGGCCAGGACGCGGGCCGCGGCGTGCGTGCGCACCGCCGACAGCGCCGCGGCGAAGGCCTGATCGTCGCGCACCTCCCGCTCGGCGTCGGGGCCGACGATGTCGTCGACGGCGGCCTCGAGGCAGTCCTGGAGCAGGGCCGGGACGCTGCCGTGCGGGTTGTGGGCCAGCGCCGCCTTCTGCGCGTTGTCCAGGTGGGAGAGGACCCGCTTCCACGGCGGGGTCGTACCGAGGACGAGCAGCCGCCGCACGCCCCGGCGGTGAGCGGCGACGGCCTCGCTCTCATGGGCCAGGACCCGTACCGCGACGCTCTCCCCCTCGTCGACGAGCGCCGGGTACCCGACGACCTCGTGGCCGCCGGTCCGGGAGGCGAAGGTCCTCGGCAGCTCGCCCATGGTCCACGAGGTCAGCCCGGCCCGCTCGAGGGCCCGCCCCGCCCGGGACACCCGGTTCTGGAGGTGCCCGCCGAGGCTCTGGCGCAGCGCTGCGAGATCCTTGCCGCTGCCGAGCACGCGCCCCCCGCCGTCCTCGACGGCGTAGGTCATCCGCAGGTGGGCCGGCAGCCGCTCGGGGTCGAGGTCGTGCGGCGAGACCGGCACCCCCGCACGCTGCGTGAGGATGCGGGCGAGCTCGACGACGAGGGGTTCGTCGTCGGCGTGGTCGGGGCCGTCCGGGCCCGTCGGCCGTGCGGCCTCGGCGCGGGCGATCTCGGCGCACGCGGCGCGGGCATGGTCGGGCGCCGGGACGACGTGGCGGCGGATCGGCTTCGGGAGCGTCTTGATGAGGGCCGTGAGGAGGTCCTCACGCACCCCCGGGACGAGCCTGTCGAAGCCGGTGTCCGGCACCTGGTTGAGGACGGCGACGGGGATGTGGACGGTGACCCCGTCGTCCGGCGCGCTCGGGTCGAAGCGGTAGGTCAGGGACAGCTCGAGCTCGCCGGTGCGCCACGTGCGGGGGAAGTCGCTGCCGGAGATCTCGCCGGCAGCGTCGGTGAGGAGGACGTCCTCGGTGAGGGTGAGCAGGTCGGGGGCGGTGCGGCGGGCGGTCTTCCACCAGCTGTCGAAGTGGCGCCCGGACACGACGGACGCGGGGATGCGCGTGTCGTAGAAGGCCATGATCGCCTCGTCGTCCGCGACGAGCCCGCGCCGTCGGCTGCGCTCCTCGAGCTCCGCGGCGTCCTCGACGAGTGCCCGGTTGTGGGCGATCACCTCGTGGCGGGTGTCCCAGTCGCCCACGACGAGCGCGTGCCGGATGAACAGCTCCCGTGCGAGGGCGGGGTCGATCCGGGCGAGCTGCACCGTGCGATCGGTCGCGAGCGGGACGCCGTACAGGGTGACCCGCTCCGTGGCGACGGCGGCGGCCTGGCGCCGGGACCAACGCGGCTCGGAGTGCTGGCGCTTGACGACGTGCGCCCCGAGGCGCTCGGCCCAGGCGGGGTCGATGCGGGCGTTGGTCCGGGCCCAGACCTTCGTCGTCTCGACGAGCTCCGCCGAGACGACGAACGCCGGCTGACGCCGGAAGAGGGCCGAGCCGGGCTGGATCGAGAAGCGCGCGCCGCGGGCGCCCAGGTAGTCCCGCCGCTGCTCGTCGCGCACCCCGACGTGGCTGAGCAGACCGGACAGCAGGGCCTGGTGGATGCGGTCCCAGTCCGGCTCGGCGTCGCGCTCCGCGGTCGCGGCGCTCGGGTCGATCCCGTGCTCCTCGCACGCCGCCCGCAGCTGGGTGTGCAGATCCTGCCACTCGCGCACCCGTAGGTAGTGCAGGTACTCGCGCTGGCACATCCGCCGGAACGCGCTGCCCGACAGCGCCCGCTGCTGCTGGCGCAGGTATCGCCACAGCGCGAGGTACGAGGCGAAGTCGGAGTGCTCCCGGGCGAACCGCGCGTGGGCCTGGTCGGCCTGCTCCTTCTTGTCGACCGGGCGCTCGCGCGGGTCCTGGATGGACAACGCGGCGACGATGACGAGGACCTCCGCGACGCAGCCGAGGCGGTCGGCCTCGACGAGCATCCGCCCCATCCGCGGGTCGAGCGGCAGCCGGGCCAGCGCGCGCCCGACGTCGGTGAGGCGACGGCCGCCGCGACGCTCGTCGGTCTCCCCGACCGCCTGGAGCTCCTCGAGGAGGCGCAGGCCGTCGGCGACCTGACGGGAGTCCGGGGGGTCGACGAACGGGAACCGGGCGACGTCGCCGAGACCGAGCGCCGTCATCTGCAGGATGACGCTCGCGAGGGAGGTGCGCTGGATCTCCGGATCGGTGAACTCCGGCCGGGCCGCGAAGTCGTCCTGCGAGTACAGCCGGATGCAGATGCCGTCGGCGACGCGGCCGCAGCGCCCGGCGCGCTGGTTCGCGCTCGCCTGCGAGACCGGCTCGATGGGCAGTCGCTGGACCTTCGTCCGGGCCGACCAGCGGGAGATGCGCGCAGTGCCCGTGTCGACGACGTAGCGGATGCCCGGGACGGTGAGGGAGGTCTCCGCGACGTTCGTCGCCAGGACGATGCGGCGTCCGGTGTGCGGGGCGAACACGCGGTGCTGCTCGGCAGCCGACAGCCGGGCGTACAGCGGGAGGACCTCCGTGCCCGGGAGGTTCGCGCCCGCGAGCGCGTCGGCGGCGTCGCGGATCTCCCGTTCGCCGGAGAGGAACACCAGGACGTCCCGGGGCCCGCCGGTGTCGGGCTCGGTCCACAGCTCGGAGACCGCGTCGACGATCCCGGCGACCTGGTCGTGCGGCTCGCCGGCCGCGTCGTCCGCGGTGTCCTCGCCCGCCAGCGGCCGGTACCGGATCTCGACGGGGAAGGTCCGGCCGCTCACCTCGATGATCGGCGCCGGGGTGCCGTCGGGGGCCGCGAAGTGCGCGGCGAACCGCTGCGGGTCGATCGTGGCGGAGGTGACGATCACCTTGAGGTCGGGCCGGCGCGGCAGCAGCCGCTTGAGGTATCCGAGGATGAAGTCGATGTTGAGGGAGCGCTCGTGCGCCTCGTCGATGATGATCGTGTCGTACCGCCGCAGGTCCCGGTCGCGCTGCATCTCCGACAGGAGGATCCCGTCGGTCATCACCTTCACGGCGGTCGCGCGCGTGGCCTTCGCGGTGAACCGGACCTGGTAGCCGACGTCGGCGCCGATCTCGACGTCGAGCTCCTGCGCCAGCCGTTCGGCGACGGACCGCGCCGCGATCCGGCGCGGCTGGGTGTGGCCGATCTGCCCGGTGCGGCCCCGGCCCAGCTCGAGGCACATCTTCGGGATCTGCGTGGTCTTGCCCGACCCGGTCTCCCCGGCGATGACGACGACCTGATGATCGCGGATCGCCGCGAGGATGTCGTCACGCCGCTCGACGACCGGCAGCTCCGCGGGGTAGCGGAGCAGCTGCGGATCGGTCCAGTCGCGGGTGGGCTGCGGCGGCCGGACCGGCGGCTGGCCCCCACGCCCGCGGCCCCTCCCCCGGCCGCGGGCGCGCGTCGGGGTCGGTTCGGGCATGGCGAGCAGGATACGGCCGGCTCAGGGACGGCGCTCCGGCACGCGGTCGACCTGGCGGCGGGCCGTCGCCA
Source organism: Janibacter massiliensis (assembly GCF_900289115.1). Classification (GTDB taxonomy): domain Bacteria; phylum Actinomycetota; class Actinomycetes; order Actinomycetales; family Dermatophilaceae; genus Janibacter_A; species Janibacter_A massiliensis. Next base: position 2,157,038 of record NZ_LT985196.1, read on the forward strand.
GAAGCGGCTGCTCCTTCCCGACGAGGTCGCGGCGGGCGACCCGCTCGTCCCGTTCGCGAACCGTCCGTGCCTGCGCCGTCTCGGTGCCTCGCAGCCGGGCCAGACGGTCTTGCGTCGACTCGATCCGCGCGTTCGCCGTCTCCGCCGCCGTGGTCCCCACGTGCACGGTCGCGATCCCCCGCGCGACCGTCCGGCGGGCCCCCGGCGTCGCGCCCGCCGCGATGGCGAAGTCCTCCCGGTAGGCCGCGACGAGCTCGAGCTCGGGGGTCTTGCGGACCTTGTTCGCGACCTTCGCCGGGACGGTCACCCGGCGCCCGCGGTGGACGATGTCGACGTCCTTCTCCGTGTCGAAGAGGCGGGTGTCCTTGTTCACCGCCTTCCCCCTCGCGACGGCGTCGGCGCCTGCCACCTTCTTCAGCAGCCGGAGGGAGCCCGCACCGACCAGCCCGACCCCGGCCCAGGCGATCTCCTCCGTGCTCGGCAGGTCGGCCTCCCCCTCGAACACCCGGCGGTAGGTCCACGTGACGCCCTTCGCCGCGCTCGCTGCGCTGGAGACCCCCGACCCGATGACCGGCACCGACTCGAGCCACCCGGTCACCCGCTCGACGCCGGCATCGAAGACCTGGCTGGCGTGGTACCCCTCGGGGTCGGGCTCCCCCGCTGCGGACAGCTCGCTCATCTGGTCGACGAAACGCCGTTCGGCGGCGAGCAGATCGTCCTGGCAGCACACCTGCTCCTCGTTGACCCTCCCGACGGCCAGGTCCGCGTCCTCGACCCGACGCTGCCAGTCCTCGATCGACTCCCCGGGCCGCTGGCCCGCCGACTCGATCTCGTTCTTGGCGTCGACCGCCCGCTGCCACCGGTCCGCGACCCGCTTCTCGGCCTCTTTCACGTCGTCGAGCGCCCGTGCGAAGGCCCGCAGCGGGCCGGGCGTGCCCCCGAGACGGTCTCGGACACCCTCGAGGAAGAGGGCGATCCCCTCGAGCCGCCCGGCGAGCGCCTCGGCCGAGGGCGAGGACCACCCCGCCCCGTCGAGTCCCCGCAGGACGCGGGCCATCGCGTCGAGGTCGTCGTGGAGCCCCGCCATCCGGGTCGCCTCGAGGCGGAGGGCGTGCGCATCGCCCCCCGGCGGATCGTCGAGGGGGATGCTCACGACCGGCCTCCCAGCGAGCGGGCCGCCGACGTCTCCGCCCTCACGTACGCCGTCCCCGCCCGGTCGAGGAGGTCGGCCGTCTCGGTCATCCGGTCCTGCATCCGGCGGCGGTGGCGGTCCCAGTCGAGCTGGACGTGGCCGTAGGCGTCGGCGGTCTGGTCGCTGGGGAACCACGGGCGGAACCGTTCCCCGGCGGCCGCGCGGTCGCCGCACAGGTCCTCGAGCACGCCGGCGATGTCGCGCAGCCGTGTGGCGAGGAGGGCGATGACCTCCGTGTCGATGACGTGGATCGTCTCGGTCATGCCATCGACGCTACGAAGGATCGGGCCCGGCGCCGGTGGGTTCTCCACAGGCGCCGGGCCCGGCCGGGCTCCGGGGATCAGCCGCGGGCGGCCGCGAAGCCCTTCTCGAGATCGGCGACGATGTCGTCGATGTGCTCGATGCCGACCGCGAGCCGCACGAGCCCGGCGGTGACGCCCGCGGCGATCCGCTCCTCGTCGCTGCCCTGGGAGTGCGTCGTCGTCCACGGGTGGATCGCGAGCGAACGCACGTCGCCGATGTTCGCCACGTGGCTGTGCAGCTCCAGGCCCTCGACGAACCGGCGGCCCGCCTCGGCCCCGCCCGCGATCTCGAAGCCGAGGACGGCGCCGGCCCCGCGCGGCGCGTACCGCTGCGCGACCTCGTGGTAGTCGTCCCCCGGCAGCGAGGCCCAGCGCACGGCCTCGACCTGCTCGTGGCCCTCGAGGAAGCGCGCGACGGCGTGGGTGTTCTCGAGGTGGCGCTCCATGCGCAGGCTCAGGGTCTCGATGCCCTGGGCGATGAGGAAGGCGTTGAACGGCGAGGCGGCCGGGCCGAGGTCCCGCAGCAGCTGCACGCGCGCCTTGAGGATGAACGACAGGTTGGCGCCGAACGCCGATCCGACGCCGAGGTCCGGGCCGTACCGCAGCCCGTGGTAGCTCTCGTCCGGGGTGTTGTAGCTCGGGAAGCGCTCGGGGTCGGTCGTGTAGTCGAAGGTCCCCGCGTCGACGATGACGCCGGCGATCGACGTCCCGTGCCCGCCGAGGTACTTCGTCGCCGAGTGGACGACGACGTCGGCGCCGTGCTCGATGGGCCGGAGCACCCACGGGGTCGCGATCGTGTTGTCGACGACGAGCGGCACGCCGGCCTCGTGAGCAGCGTCGGCCACCGCACGGACGTCGAGGACGGCCGAGCGGGGGTTGCTGATCGTCTCCGCGAAGAAGAGCTTGGTGTTCGGCCGGACGGCATCGCGCCACGCCTGGACGTCGTTGACGTCCTCGACGAAGGTCGCCTCGATGCCGTATCGGGGCAGCGTCCGCTTGATGAGGTTGAACGTCCCGCCGTAGAGCGGCGCCGCGGCGACGATGTGGTCCCCGGCCTCGGCGATGTTGATGATCGCGAGGGTCTCGGCCGCCTGCCCGGAGGCGACGAGCAGGGCGCCGACGCCGCCCTCGAGCGCCGCGATGCGCTGCTCGACGACGTCGTTCGTCGGGTTCATCAGCCGCGTGTAGATGTTGCCCATCTCCGACAGCCCGAACAGGGCCGCCGCGTGCTCGGTGTCCCGGAACTGGTAGCTGGTCGTCTGGTAGATCGGCAGCGCACGGGCCCCGGTCGTCGGGTCGGGCACCTGGCCGGCGTGGACCTGGCGGGTCTCGAAGGCCCACTGGCTCGGGTCGGTCGTCATCGGTTCACCTCTCGATCGGCGGCGCGAACCCGCGCCGTGTGGACGGACGCGTCGGGGGCCGATGGGGCAGGTGGCTCCCGCGCTTGCAGGCGGACGCCTGCCAGGTCCTCACCCGGGGCACCCCACCGCGGTTGGAGGGTTGCCGGCCAGCGAGCCGGGGCTTCGCGCTGGCGCTCATGACCTTGGTCGACGGTAAGCCACGACCGGTCCGTGCGACAAGGCGGAGCCGCATCGTGGACCTGATCGGTGCGCGGCGATCAGGGCGCGCGGGAGGCGCCTCTCAGCAGCCACCACAGCCCGAGGATGGGCAGGACGAGCGGCAGGTAGCCGTACCCGGCCCCCAGGTGGGACCACACCGTCTTGTCCGGGAAGCGCTCGGGCACGAGGTACGACGCGAGCCCCACGAGGACGACACCCGCGAGCTCGACGGAGATGGCGGCGATCGCCACCCGCCTCGAGGTGCGGTCGCCGCGGGCGAGGCAGACCGTGGCCACGACGTAGATGACGGCGGCGAGCGCCGAGAGCACGTAGGACAACGGCGCGCGGTCGAAGTACTCCGAGATCTGCAGGATGCTCCGCCCCGTCGCCGCGAGGGCCAGCAGCCCGTACAGGCCGACGAGGACGAGGCCCGGACCGCGGGCCCGGAACGGACGCGAACCGGGCTCAGCCACCGAGGCCCCAGATCTGGTCGAGCCGGACCGTCATGACGGCGACCGCGAGCGCCCCGCCGACGACGGTCCCCATCGCCCACCGGCTCTTCTCCTTGAGCGCGAGGAAGGCGACCGCTGGCGGCACGAACGGCAGCGTGAGGGCGTACGCGACGAAGGTCGCCCGCTCGGCGGACGAGACCACGTGCCCCGAGCGGGCCGTGGCGAGCACGGCCTGGACGATCAGGAGGAGCTCGAGGACGGCGGCGACGAGCAGGAGCCCGTCGTCGACGATGCGGTCCCGCACGAGGTACCAGCCGGCAACCACCACGAGGACCCCGACCGCGACGTGCACGGCGATGGTCAGGGGCTCGATCACCCCGACAGGCTAGTGCCCGTCTTGGCGGCACCCGCGCGGCGGCTGGGAGGATGGAGCGCATGGCACCTCGCGCGACCTCGGCCGAGCTCTTGGCGACCCTCCTCGACCCCGGGACGTGGATCTCGTGGGACTCCCCCGCGGACGAGTCGGGTCTTGCGGAGTCCTACCGGGACGACCTCGCGCGGTCCCGGGAGCGCGCCGGCACCGACGACTCCGTCATCACGGGACGCGGCCGGATCGACGGGACCGACGTGGCGGTCGTGTGCGGCGAGTTCCGCTTCCTCGGGGGCTCGATCGGGGCCGCCACCGCGGACCGCATCGTCGCGGTGGTCGAGCGGGCGCGTGAGGAGCGCCTGCCGCTCGTCGGGCTGCCCGCGAGCGGCGGGACCCGGATGCAGGAGGGCACGCCGGCGTTCGTCCGCATGGCCGACATCGCCCGCGCCGTGCACGCCCACTCGGGCGCCGGCCTGGCGTACGTCGCCTGGCTGCGGCACCCCACGACGGGTGGCGTGCTCGCCTCGTGGGCGTCGCTGGCGCAGGTGACCTGGGCCGAGCCGGACGCGCTCGTCGGGTTCCTCGGCCCGGCGGTGTACGAGGTCCTCCACGGGGCGCCCTTCCCGGCCGGGGTGCAGACCTCGGAGCACCTCGCCGAGGTGGGCGTCATCGACGGCGTCGTCCCCCTCGAGGAGCTGCGGGACCGGATCGCCGCGACGCTGCGGGGCCTGACCCCGTCCGGTCCGGCCGCGCCGCCGGCGGTCGCGGCCAGCGCCGCGGGGCCGTCGGTCCCGGTCGACGAGGCGGAGACGTGGGAGCGGGTGCAGCGCACCCGATCGGGGCAGCGGCCGGGCGCTCGCGACCTCCTCGCAGCGATCGCGAGCGACGTCGTCCCGCTCTCGGGCACCGGCGCGGGCGAACGGGACGCGGCGCTCGTCCTCGCGCTGGCGTCCGTCGGCGGGATCCGGTGCGTCGTCGCCGCCCAGGACCGCGACGCCCCGGCCCCGATCGGTCCCGGTGGCCTGCGGACGGCCCGGCGGGGCATGGCCCTGGCGCAGCAGCTGCGGCTGCCCCTGCTCACCGTCGTCGACACCCCGGGCGCCGAGCTCTCCGCCACCGCCGAGCAGGGCGCGCTCGCCGGCGAGATCGCCCGGTGCCTCGCCGACCTCACCTCGCTCACTGTGCCGACCGCCGCCGTCCTGCTCGGCCAGGGCACCGGGGGTGGCGCGCTCGCCCTCCTCCCGGCTGCGACCCGGATCGCCGCGGGCGACGCCTGGCTCTCACCGCTCCCGCCGGAGGGTGCGAGCGCCATCGTCCACAAGGACGCCGCCCACGCCGCAGAGATGGCCCACGTCCAGCGCGTGAGCGCGGCCGCGATGCACGCGGACGGGTCTATCGATGTCGTCATCCCCGAGGGCGAGGGCATGCTCGAGGAGATCGGCAGGCACGTGGCCCGCGCCCTCGCGCCGTCCTCCTGAGGTCGGGCGACCGGCCCCGCGTAGGGTGGGCCGACGCCGCACGGTGACCACCGTCACAGCGGCGGACCCCGCCACCGACCCCGTGGAGCACCGACATGGCCCTCAGCGTCTTCGACCTCTTCTCCGTCGGGATCGGTCCGTCGAGCTCGCACACCGTCGGCCCGATGCGCGCCGCGCTCATGTTCGTCGAGCGGCTGCGCGATGAGGGTCTCCTGCAGCAGACGTCGGCGGTCCGGGCCGAGCTCTTCGGGTCGCTCGGGGCGACCGGGCACGGCCACGGCACCGCGAAGGCCGTCATCCTCGGCCTGGCCGGCGAGCGCCCCGAGGAGTGCGACCCCAGGCAGGTGGAGCATCTCGTCGACGACGTCCGCGCTGGCCGGCGGATCCGGCTCCTGGGGAGCCACGAGATCGACTTCGACCCGGAGACCGACCTCGTCCTCCACCGCCGCCGCTCCCTCCCCCTGCACCCCAACGGGATGACGTTCACCGCCTCCGACAGGACGGGGACGGTCCGCGCCGAGCACACGTACTACTCGGTCGGTGGCGGCTTCGTCGTCCGGGAGGACGCCGACGGCTCGACCCGCATCGTCGAGGACGACACCCCGGTCCCCCACCCCTTCACGACCGGCGACCAGCTCCTGGCCGTGTGCGAGGACACGGGGATGTCGATCGCGTGGGTCATGCTCGAGAACGAGAAGGCGTGGCGCTCGGAGGAGGAGGTGCGGGCCGGGCTCCTGCACCTGTGGGGGGTCATGGACGAGTGCATCGCGAACGGGATGGAGACCGAGGGGGTGCTCCCGGGAGGCCTGAGGGTGAAGCGCCGCGCACCCCAGCTGGCCCAGAAGCTGCGCGTCGAGGCCGACACGAGCGACCCGCTGCGCGGGATGGACTGGATCACCCTCTACGCCCTGGCGGTCAACGAGGAGAACGCCGCCGGCGGGCGCGTCGTCACGGCACCGACGAACGGCGCGGCGGGCATCATCCCGGCCGTCCTCAAGTACTGCACGGAGTTCGTCCCCGGGACCGACGATCGCGCCATCGTCCGCTTCCTCCTCACCGCGGGCGCCATCGGCGTCATCTACAAGGAGAACGCCTCCATCTCCGGCGCCGAGGTCGGTTGCCAGGGGGAGGTGGGCTCGGCGTGCTCGATGGCCGCCGGCGCGATGGCCGCCGTCCTCGGAGGGTCCCCCGCGCAGGTCGAGGACGCCGCGGAGATCGGGATGGAGCACAACCTCGGCCTCACCTGCGACCCCGTCGGGGGGCTCGTGCAGATCCCGTGCATCGAGCGCAACGCCGTCGCCTCCGTGAAGGCGGTCACCGCCGCGCGCACCGCGCTGCGCGGCACCGGGTCGGGTGTCGTCTCGCTGGACAAGGTCGTCCGGACGATGCGCGAGACCGGGCGCGACATGAAGGTGAAGTACAAGGAGACGGCGCGGGGTGGGCTCGCCGTCAACGTCATCGAGTGCTGAGGGTCAGGGCTGGGTGATCTTCCAGAAACCCTCGCCCTTGACGATGAGCAGGGAGGTCTCGGCCGGGACCCGCAACGGCTGGCTCGTGTCGGAGTACAGCGAGGTGACCTGCTCGACCTTCTCGCCCCTGGTCGAGTAGAGGTCGATCCGGTCGTCGGCCTCGACGACGAGCGTCGCACCGGCGCGGGCGTCGAAGACCCGGTTCCCGTCGCCCTCCGCGGGAAGGGTCAGGGGGTCGGCCTGCGTGATGGGCTCGAGCCGGAGGGTCCAGCTGCCGTCCGCGACGACCTGCACCTTCCGTGCCGGCTCGCCGCCCTCGCTCAGCCCGAAGTAGCTCGAGCCGTCACGGACGCGCGACGTGGCGAAGGCGACGCTCTCCCCGGCCAGACCGGACCCGTCGAGCAGGTCGATCCGGAGGGTGTCGCTGCCGTCGTAGGTGTATCGGACCTGTCCGTAGGTGGCGCCGGCCGGGAGGTCGAACGAGGCTCGTCCCGTCCCGGACCTCTCGAGGGGCTCGAAAGTCGGCACGTCCGGTGGGACGGTCTGGGACGGCTCGTCCTCCCCACCGAGCACGGTCACGGCCACCGCGCCGCCGCCGAGAAGGAGGAACAGACCGCTCGCCCCAGCCGCGGCGAGCACCTCGCGCCGGTCCCGCAGCCGGGGCCGGGCGGACGGGGCCGCGGTCGCACCTCCCAGGCCCGGTCCGGGGGTGTAGGTGCCCGAGCTGCCGCTCGACGGCATCGGGCCGGAGACTCCCGCCGGCGGGCGCGGGGTGGGCGAGGCCGGCGCCCCGAGCGATGATCCGGGCGCGGGCATCGGGGTCGGCGGGCCCGAGGGCGGGCTCAGCAGCGCGGCCGCGTCGTCCGTCGCCCGCTCCGAGCTGACCGGTGGCTCTCCCGGGTCGAGCCCCATGGCGCGGCCGGCGGCGGCGATCTCCCGGCCGAGCTCGAGCGCCGTCTGGGGCCGCTGTGCGGGGTCCTTCGCCATCGCGCGGTGGATGACGTCGGCGAGCGGGACGGGCACGCCGAGGGCGCGCAGGTCCGGCGGCTCCTCGGAGACGATCCGCGCGACGAGCGGCGCGAGGCTGTCCTCCTCCGGGCGGAGGAAGGGCGGCAGGCCGCGCAGGAGCTGGTGGAGGACCGACGCGAAGGAGTAGACGTCCGTGACCGGCCCGGCCTGCTGGCCGGAGATGATCTCGGGCGGGGCGTGGTTGAGCGTCGCGGTGATGTACCCCGACCGCGTCTCGTAGGCGCTCCGCATCCGGGCGATGCCGAAGTCCACGAGCTTCGGCGTGCCGTAGTCCGAGAAGAGGACGTTGTCCGGCTTGAGGTCGCGGTGCACGACCCCGGCCCGGTGGGCGGTCTCGAGCGCGCCGCACAGCGGGACGCCCCACGCGACGACGTCCTCGGGGCGGACGGTCCCTCGCCGACGCATCGCATCGGCGAGGGAGCCGCCGCCGAGGAGCTCCATCGAGAGGTAGAGGTCGCCGTCCGCGGTGGTTCCGGCGTCGTGGATGGCGACGATGTTCGGGTGGCCGGACAGCCGTCCGAGGGCCAGGCACTCCCGCTCGAACCGAGCCTTGACGTTCAGGCCCACGCCGGTGTCGCGGATGACCTTCACCGCGACGCGGCGACTGAACCGTTCCTCGGTCGCGCGGTAGACGGTGCCGAACCCGCCCCGGCCGATCTCGACGAGGTCGACCAGACCGGGGATGGACGGCTGGGCGGTCACGACTTCTTCATGCGCCAGGCTCCGCCGTCCTCGACGCTGATGACGATGTACTTCGTACCGTCGGGGACGGCCTGGCGGGCGGTGTTCTTGCCCCTGCCGGAGGCGATGGGACCGCCCGGATCACCGACGCCCTCGACGCGGAACATCCCCTTGCCCGAGTGGGTGAACGAGACGTTGCCGCCCTTGGTGTACTTGAACACCTTGGACTTCGTTCCCGTCGCCGGGAGCTTCAGTGTCGGGGCGCTGGCGACGGGCTTGAGGGTGAGCTTCCACGGCCCGTCGGCCTGGACCTTCAGCTTCACCGGCTTGTCGCCGTAGCTCTTCATGCCGTAGATGCTCTCGGCGGAGGTGACCTTGCCGATCTCGTTGTAGACGAGGTCGCCGGTGATCGTGCCGGTGTCGTCGACGCCGTTGACGATGAAGTTGCTCGACCCCGAGTGGGTGCCGACGACGATCGCCGAGGAGAACTGCGAGGGGATGTCGATGACCGCGTCACCGGTCCCCGAGAAGGTGTTGCCCGACTTCTTCACCGAGCCGCCGGCCGGCGAGCTGCTCGAGCTAGAGACCGGGGTGCTCGGGCTGGTCGAGGACGAGGACGAGCCGGGGCTGGTCGAGGATGACGAGCTCGACGACGGGGGGTCGGACGGGGTGTCGTCGTCCTTCATGAGCAACCAGGCGAGGGCGCCGCCGCAGAGCAGGAGCAGGAGCAGCGAGCCGCCGATGATCGCGGGGATGAGCCAGCCGGGCCGCTTCTTCGGCTCGCCGACGGCGGTCGACCCGGAGGGCGTCGCGGGCGAGGAGTACGCCGGGCCGGGGGTGTACCCCGGGGTCGCGCCCTGCCCGTAGGACGAGCCCCCGTAGCCGCCCTGGTCGGAGCTCTGCCCGTAGGACGAGGACTGTCCGTAGGACGAGGACTGTCCGTAGGACGAGGCTTCGTAGCCCTGGTCCCCGCCGGCAGCGGTGGCGTCGTACCCGCTGTCCGACGTCGCCGAGGCGTCGCCGGTGGACCCGATCGGGTGGTTGCGCGCAACGGTGCGGTCCCCCGCCTCGCCGTCGGCCGGGGCGGTCGCCTCGGCGCCGCCCACGGCGTCGGATGTGCCGGTGGCGCTCTCGACGGGCTTGGCCTGACGGTGCTCGGTCCACGCCGTGCCGTCCCACCAGCGGATCATCTCGTCGTTCTCGGGGTCGGGGTACCAACCCTCTGCCCACTGGCTCATGATTCGACTCCTCCGTGCCGTCGGTCCGAACACGAGGTCCACTGGATGCGGCCCCCGTCCACAGGGGACGATATCCGACGCCGGTTCCCCCGCACCGACCGCCGCGGGGGAGCTCTCCCCCGTCAGGAGGTGCGCCGCGCCCGCACCTCGAGCGTCGACGTGGCGGCGGCAATCAGCTCCGAGCGGGGGTGGGCGCGCCGGTCCACCGTGACGGCGACGGCCACCCCCGGCCGGGTGAGCCAGAAGGCCTGGTCGTGACCCAGCCAGACGCGCCGGCCCGCGAGGGCGACACCTCGCACCCCGGCCTCCTCGAGGGGACGCTCCTGGTAGGCCACGAACCACCTCCGCAGGTCGGTCGACGAGCGCAGCGGTCGCCCGCGCAGCACGCTCGCCCGCACGTCGACCCGCCAGCCCCCGCGAATCTGCTCCTCCCAGATCCGGGACACGAAGCGCACGTCGTCGAACTCGTGCGTCGTCTCTACCTCGTCGCCGAGCGAGCAGGGGAACCGACGGATGACGTGCCCGTCGATGACGAGACGTCGGTACATCGGCGACGGGGTGAGCGCCCCGGCGGCCCCGGGGATCATCGTCGTGGTGGCGGCGGCGAGCGCGACGAGCGCGGCGCGCCGGGTCGGGCCGCCCGTGGGGCAGGTGCTGGTCATCGATGCGTCCTCCGGGAGGGTTCCTGGTCGAGGACCACGCTGCCGGGCCCCGGGAGTCCTCCTCGCGCCCTGACTGCCTTCTGTGGACGGGCACCACGCGCCCGGTCCGGGTGTGGACGGGCGGGCGGCGCGGGCCGGGACCGCGAGGGTCAGCGCCGACGGAGACCGAGCACGAGCGCGAGGGCGCCCGCGCCGAGGAAGACCGCCGGGCAGCAGAGCGAGTACGTGATGAGCCCCCAGGCGCGAGCGGGGTTCCAGTCGAGGTAGTAGCTGATCTCGTCCAACCGCGTGACGCCCATCCCGGCGCAGCACAGGCCGAGAAGGATGAGGACGGCCGCGACGACGAGCAGGACGACTCGGGTCGTGCCTCCCGTGGCCGGGGGCTGACCCGGGGCCGGCTGGTGAGGCGGGTACGGATCGGACGGGTACGGACCGGACGGCTACGGGCCGGTGCCGGGCGGCGGTGGGAAGCTCAAGCGCAGGACGCTATCCGTCCCTCGCCGGGGACGCACGACGGTGGCCCGGCGCTCTCGGGGAGAGCACCGGGCCACCGGTGGAGCGCCGGTCGCCCGCGGAGGGACGCGCGGCCGGCAGATGTGGTCAGCTGCAGCCGGAGGTAGAGCCGCAGCCCTCGCAGACGTAGCAGGAGCCGGCGGGGCGCATCTTCGTCCCGCACGTCATGCACATCGGGGCGTCCGCCGTCTTGCCCTGGAACTGCTCGAGGAGGTCCTGGCTCGAGTGGATGTCGTTCGAGACCTCCCGGGCCGACGCGGCGCCCGCGCCCGAGGTGACCTCGTCCGCGTGCTCCTCGGCCTTGCGCGGCTCGGCCTTGGGGGTGGTGACGGGCGACTGGCTGTAGCCCTCCATCTCCTCCTCGATCGACTCCGCGTCGTCGTCGGCCGTCGACGGCGCGTACGAGCCGGTCTCGAGCTGACGGGCGCGCTCCTGGGCGGTGTGGATGCCCATGTAGCTGCGGGTGTCGAAGTCGAGGTGGTCGAGCGCCAGGCGGCGGAAGACGTAGTCGACGAGGGACTGGCCCATCCGGATGTCCGGGTCGTCCGTCATGCCGGCCGGCTCGAAGCGCATGTTCGTGAACTTCTCGACGTACGTCTCGAGCGGGACGCCGTACTGCAGCGCGACGGACACCGCGATCGAGAAGGCGTCCATGACACCGGCGAGCGTCGAGCCCTGCTTGCCGAACTTGAGGAAGACCTCCCCGAGGCGGCCGTCGTCGTAGGTGCCGGCCGTGAGGTACCCCTCCGCCCCGCCGATGGCGAACGACGTCGTCCGGGAGTCACGACGCTTCGGGAGCCGCTCTCGCGTCGGGCGGTAGACGACCTTCTCGACGACCTTCTCCGCCTCAGCCTTCGCCTCGGCCTCGGCCTTGTCGTCCTTGGCCTTCGACCCGCCGTCGGACAGCGGCTGGCCGACCTTGCAGTTGTCGCGGTAGACGGCCAGCGCCTTCAGGCCCATCTTCCAGCCCTGGACGTAGACGTCCTCGATCTCCTCGACGGTCGCGGTCTCGGGCAGGTTCACCGTCTTGCTGATCGCCCCGGAGAGGAACGGCTGCACCGCCGCCATCATCCGCACGTGCCCCATCGGCGAGATCGCCCGCTGGCCCATCGCGGTGTCGAAGATCTCGTAGTGCTCCGGCTTCAGGCCGGGGGCGTCGACGACGTGACCCTTGTCGGCGATGTACTCGACGATCGCCTCGACCGTCTCCTGCGCGTACCCGAGCTTCTTCAGGGCACGAGGGATCGTGAGGTTGACGATCTGCATGGAGCCGCCGCCGACGAGCTTCTTGAACTTCACCAGCGAGAAGTCCGGCTCGATGCCCGTCGTGTCGCAGTCCATCATGAAGCCGATGGTCCCCGTGGGGGCCAGGACGGAGGCCTGCGCGTTGCGGTACCCGTTCTCCTCTCCCGTGCGGACGACCGCGTCCCACGCCCGGGTGGCGAACGCGTGGATCTCCTTGTCCATCGTGCCGACCGTGCGGACGGCGTCGTTGGCCGCCTGGTGCTTGCGCATGACGCGCTTGTGGGCATCGGCGTTGCGGGCGTAGCCGGCGTACGGGCCGACGATCCCGGCCAGCTCGGCCGAGCGCTTGTACGCCGCGCCGGTGAGCAGGGAGGTGATCGCGGCGGCCAGAGCGCGACCGCCGTCGGAGTCGTAGCCGTGGCCCGTCGCCATGAGGAGGGCACCGAGGTTGGCGTACCCGATACCGAGCTGGCGGTAGTCGCGGGTCGTCTTGCCGATCGGCTCCGTCGGGAAGTCGGCGAAGCAGATCGAGATGTCCATCGCGGTGATGACGAGCTCGGCGACCTTCTGGAAGGTCTCGGCGTCGAAGGTGTCGTCCTCGCGCAGGAACTTCAGGAGGTTGAGCGAGGCGAGGTTGCAGCTGGAGTTGTCGAGCGACATGTACTCGCTGCACGGGTTCGAGGCGGTGATCCGGCCGGTCTCGGGGTTGGTGTGCCAGTCGTTGATCGTGTCGTCGTACTGGATGCCCGGGTCGGCGCACTCCCACGCGGCCTTGGCGATCTTGCCCATGAGCTCGCGGGCGTCGACGGTCTCGATGACCGAGCCGTCCTTGCGGGAGGTGAGGCCGAACTGCGCACCCTCCTCGACCGCGCGCATGAACTCGTCGGTGACGCGGACGGAGTTGTTGGCGTTCTGGTACTGGACGGAGACGATGTCCTTGCCGCCCAGGTCCATGTCGAAACCGGCGTCGCGCAGGGCGCGGATCTTGTCCTCCTCGCGCGCCTTCGTCTCGACGAACTCCTCGATGTCCGGGTGGTCGACGTCGAGGACGACCATCTTCGCCGCCCGGCGGGTCGCGCCGCCCGACTTGATCGTGCCCGCGGAGGCGTCGGCGCCGCGCATGAAGGAGACGGGGCCGGAGGCCGTACCGCCGGAGGACAGCAGCTCCTTGCTCGAACGGATGCGGGAGAGGTTGAGGCCGGCGCCGGAGCCGCCCTTGAAGATGAACCCCTCCTCCTTGTACCAGTTGAGGATCGAGTCCATCGAGTCGTCGACGGAGAGGATGAAGCAGGCACTCACCTGCTGCGGCGACCGCGTCCCGACGTTGAACCACACCGGCGAGTTGAACGAGAACACCTGGTGCAGCAGGGCGTGGGTGAGCTCGTGCTCGAAGATCTCCGCGTCCTTGTCCGTCGCGAAGTAGCCGTGCTCCTGGCCCGCCCGGACGTACGTGAGGACGACGCGGTCGATCAGCTGCTTGAGGCCGGTCTCCCGCTCCGGGGTGCCGACCGCGCCGCGGAAGTACTTCGTCGTGACGATCGTGCTCGCGTTGACCGACCAGAAGTCGGGGAACTCGACGCCTCGCTGCTCGAAGATCGTCTCCCCGGTCTTCCAGTTCTGCTGGACGACGTCGCGCGACTCCCACGTGACGGCGTCGTACGGGTGGACGCCCTCCGTCGTGAAGATGCGCTCGATCGTCAGGCCCTTCGCGGGCCGGGTGGGTGCGGCCGTCTCGGCGGTCTCGGTCATCGTCCTACTCTCCTGGTGGGTCCGGGTGCAGCGTGCGGATGCGGTGTGTTCGGTGCTCGTGGGGTCAGGCGGTCGTGGGGGGTCAGGCGGTCGCGGGCTCGTCGACGGTCGGCTCGCGCTCGGCCCGCAGGAGCGCGATGGCGGCCTCGAAGTCCTCGAGGGAGTCGAAGCCCTGGTAGACGGAGGCGAACCGGAGGTAGGCGACCTCGTCGAGCTCGCGCAACGGCCCGAGGATCGCCATGCCGACCTCGTGCGCGTCGACCTCGGCGCTGCCGGCCAACCGGATCGTCTCCTCGACCTGCTGGGCGAGCACCGCGAGATCGTCCTCGCTCACCGGGCGCCCCTGGCAGGCCTTGCGGACGCCGACGAGGACCTTGCTCCGGCTGAACGGCTCGGTGACCCCGGACCGCTTGAGCACGGACAGGCTCGCCGTCTCGATGGTCGTGAACCGACGGTTGCACGCCGGGCACTGGCGCCGGCGCCGGATCTGGCCGCCGTCGTCCGCGGTGCGCGAGTCGACGACCCGGGAGTCGGTGTTGCGGCAGAACGGGCAGTGCACCGAGGGCTCCTCTCGCATGTCGGGGTCGTGCCTGGGATGGGGAGAACCTGTGGGTAGGACCGATCTCCTTGTGCACGAATGGTGCACAACATGTGGATGAATCACATCGGTGTAACCACTAGATGTAGTGCCATTACAACCCATCACCCACGAGGGCGCAAGCGTCGAGGTCGGGCGCGTCCCGCGCGCTCCCGAGAATCCGGGCGACACGCCGGGATGACGATCGCCGGCCACCGCGAGCGGCGACCGGCGATCCCCACCTCGGCGCCGGGTCGAAGTGCACCGAGGAGCTCTGGGGCTCACTCCGGGATGACGAGCTCCTGCCCCGCGGCGACTCCGTCGCCGGGCAGGTCGTTCGCGAGCCGGAGGGCCACGACGGCCTCGGCGACGGGGCGGCCGGGCATCTCGACGGCAGCGATCTCCGACAGGGTCTGGCCCGGCGCGACCGTCACCATGCGGCCTCCCCCGGCGGCCTCGCCGGCGCCGGCCAGGCCGACGAACAGGGCCAGCGCGACGACGGCCGTCACGAGGACCGTGAGGGCGAGCCGACCCCGGCGGGTGATCCGCACAGCGGGCTCACGAACGACGACGGCACCCCCGGTCGGGACCGGCACGAGGTGGCGGCGAGGGCGGGGCGAGCTCAGCTGCCAGTCGGCGAGTGCTGCGGTCATGCTGTCCTCCAGTCCTGCGCGACCGGCTGGTCCGGCCACGTTCGAAACCCTGTTCGATCGAACGTACGTCCAATGTGTAGCACGCGTGTTCGACACGGGGCAAGACACGCGTCGAACAGGTGTTTGAGTGCGGCACCGGCGATCCGTACGCTTGTTCCCACGAGAAGGAGCCAACCAGCGAGGTCCGACAACGGCCCCCGCCCGGCTCCGCGAGGGAAGGACTGATCGAGATGGCGCGCGAGTCGCGAGGCCGTGGCACGGGGTCCGACGACGCCCCCGGCACCCGGTCGGAGAACGTCACCGCGCTGCCGGACCGGGACACGGGCACCGCGCTGACGGTCCGCCAGCAGCGCATCCTCGAGGTCATCCGCACCCAGGTCGAGCGCCGCGGGTACCCGCCGAGCATCCGCGAGATCGGCGACGCGGTCGGGCTGACCAGCCCGTCGAGCGTCGCCCACCAGCTCTCCACCCTCGAGCGCAAGGGGTACCTGCGTCGGGACCCGCACCGTCCCCGGGCCATCGAGGTCGTCGACCCCGCGGCGTCGCAGGTGCGGCCGGAGGTGACCGACCCGGGCACGACGTCGGACCTCACCGGCTACCGCGGTGGCGCCAGCCCGGACGGCGTCGACCCGACGGGCTCGGGCGACGAGCGCCCGGAGGCGTCCTACGTCCCCGTCCTGGGGCGGATCGCCGCTGGCGTCCCGATCACGGCCGAGGAGTCCGTCGAGGACGTCTTCCCCCTCCCCCGGCAGATCGTCGGCGAGGGTCCGCTGTTCCTCCTCCAGGTCGTCGGTGACTCGATGATCGACGCGGCCATCTGCGACGGCGACTGGGTCGTCGTCCGGCAGCAGCCGACTGCCGACAACGGCGACATCGTCGCGGCGATGCTCGACAACGAGGCGACCGTGAAGACGTTCAAGCGCCGCGACGGCAAGGTGCGGCTGATGCCGCACAACCCGGCCTTCGACCCCATCGACGGGGACCACGCGACGATCCTCGGCAAGGTGACCGCGGTCCTGCGCCGCGTCTGACCGCGCTCAGCCGACGAGCTCGACGAGCCGCTCCAGCGCCGGCCGGAGCGGCTCGTCGACGTGCACGGTGTGCAGGTGCTCGTCGCGGGTCGCACGGCGGGTGATCGTCAGCACGGGGATGCCGCGGGCCGCGGCGCGCCGGACGAAGCGCAGCCCCGACATCACCCCGAGGCTCGTGCCGAGGACGAGGAGGGCGGGTGCGGCCTCCACCCGTGCGAACACCTCGTCGACGAGCGGTCGCGGGACGGACTCGCCGAAGAAGACGACGTCCGGCTTGAGGAGGTCGGCACCGCACGCGGCGCACCGTGGGACGACGAACCGCTCGACGTGTGCCGCCTCGAGCGAGACGTCCCCGTCGGGACGGATCTCGTCGGAGGTCGCCTCGAACCCGGGGTTGTCGGCACGTATCCGCACGTCGAGGTCGGTGCGGGAGGTCCGGGCACCGCAGCCGAGGCACACGACCGCCGACAGGGAGCCGTGGAGCTCGACGACGTCGGTGGCCCCCGCCCGCTGGTGCAGCCCGTCGACGTTCTGCGTGACGATCCCACCGACGACCCCCGCCCGCTGGAGGGCGGTGAGCGCGGTGTGGCACCCGTTCGGCCGCGCCGCGTCGAACCGCGCCCACCCGACGAACGAGCGAGCCCAGTACCGGCGGCGGGCCTCGGGCGAGCCGACGAACTCCGCGAGCTCCATCGGGGCGACGCGCCGCCGACCGTCCGGGCCGCGGTAGTCCGGGATCCCCGAGTCGGTGGACACCCCCGCGCCGGTGAGGGCGAGCGCGGGCGCACCGCGGGTCGCCGGGCGGAGGTTGTCGGCGATCTCCTCGACGGTGCCGGGTCGCGTCACGGTCACATCGAGCGGGCGAACGCTCGCCACCGTCCGCCGCACGGCCCCTGCCTCCATCTGCACGGCCCCATCCTCCCCGACCGTCGACGCCTATCCTGCCCCCATGCTCGACTCCACCGGCCTGCGCGTGATGAAGGCGATCGCCGACCACGGCAGCTTCACGGCCGCGGCGAACGCCCTCGGTTCCTCGCAACCGGCGATCTCGCAGATGGTGCGACGACTCGAGCAGCGCACGGGGACGGTCCTGGTCGAGCGCACCGGTCGCTCCGTCCGGCTCACCGAGGCCGGCGAGGCCCTCGCCCGGCACGCCGCACCCGTCATGGCCGCCCTCGACGAGGCAGAGGAAGAGGTCGCCGCCATCGTCGGCCTGCGTGCCGGGCGGGTGCGTCTCATGGCCTTCCCCAGCTCGTCGGCCACCCTCGTCCCCCGAGCGCTCGCGGCCGTCCGGAAGGCGCACCCCGACGTCACCGTGTCGTTCACCGAGGCCGAGCCGCCGCAGTCGATCGCGGCCCTGCGCGCCGGGGAGTGCGACATCGCCGTCGCGTTCTCCTACGCGGGCTCGACGGCCGCCGCCGAGGAGGACCTCGAGGGTCTCGTCGTCTCGCAGGTCATCGAGGACGAGGTGCGGGTCGCGCTGCCGACGAACCACCCGGCCGCACGGCAGCCGACGGTCGACCTCGCCGACCTGGCCGACGAGGAGTGGATCGCCGGCTGCCCGCGCTGCCGCGGTCACCTCCTGCAGCTGGCGAACGGTGCAGGCTTCGTGCCGAGCGTCATGTTCGAGACGGAGGACTTCGTCGCGGTCCAGGGGTTCGTCGCCGCCGGCCTGGGCGTCGCGCTCATCCCCGATCTCATCCGGGCGAGCCAGCCGAACGAGAACGTCGCCATACGCCCGCTGGCCCAGTCCTCCCGACGCACGATCAGCGTCGTGACCACCCCCGACCTGGAGCGCGTCCCAGCGGTCGAGGCCACCCTCAAGGCGCTGTGCGCGAGCGCCCGGCAGATCGAGGCGGGCCCGGGCGCCTGACGCTCACCGCGCGGTGACCAGGCGGAGCCCGCCGTCGCCGTCGACGAGGGCCACGTCACCGCACTCGTCGGTGCGGTGCACGCGCGACCCGGCACGCCCGAGGACCGCCAGGTGTCCCGGGGTCGGGTGGCCGTAGTCGTTGTCCTTGCCGACGCTGACGACCGCCTCGGGCGCGGCGACCGCCGTGAGGAACTCCTCGTCGAGGTTCGCGCTGCCGTGGTGGGGGGTCTTGAGCAGGTCGAGGTCGTCGAGCTCGGCCGCCATCGCCGGGTCACGGCGCATCCGCAGGACGATCGCGCGCCCGGCCTCGGCCTCGACGTCGCCCGTGAACATCGCGTGCGCCTCGCCGGTGCGGATCGACAGGACGACGCTCGCGTTGTTCGGCACCGACCCGTCGCCGATCCGGCGGGCGGGCCACCACACGGTCGCGCTCGCCTCCCCGAGCGAGAACCGGTCCCCCGCGACGAGGTCGGACACGGGGGTGTCGTGCTCCGCCGCGAGATCCTCGACGGCCCGGACCTGCTCGGCCGGTTCGCGGACGGGAGAGGTGAGGAGCCGCTCGACCCGGCGCCCGTCGTACGCCCCGGCGAGCCCACCGGCGTGGTCGGCGTGGAAGTGGCTGAGCACGACGGCGTCGAGGATGGCGACCCCGAGGCGGTCGAGGCAGGAGTCGACCGGCCCGGGGTCAGGCCCGGTGTCGACGAGGACGGCACGCTGCGGCCCGCTGCGCACGACGATCGCGTCCCCCTGCCCCACGTCGCAGACGACGACGCGCCACCGGTCCGGCGGCCACGTGACGACGGTGGTCGGCACGGCCGCGCCCGCGGCGGTCGCCACGAGCGCGGCGACCACCACGAGGTGATGGGTCACGTGGTGGGCCAGCCACGGCCACGCGAGCAGCACGAGCAGGCTCAGGCCGGCGAGGAGCCACGCGCCGAGCGGACCGTCCGGCCACGGGATCGCCCCGTACGGGACGTCGGCGAAGACGCGGGCCGTGCGGGCGATGATCTCGGCCGGCACCCCTCCCGTCCACGCGATCCACGACGCGACTCGGACGTCGACGAGGGCGACGAGGGCAGCGGCCACCCCGCCCAGGGTCGCCGGCTCGACGAGCGGCGCGACGACGAGGTTGGCGAGGATGCCGACGACGTTGACCTCCCCCTGCAGCAGGACGACGACCGGGGCGCACATGACGTGCGCGGCGACCGGCAGCGCGAGCCCCGGCCCGAGCCACGGGTGCCGTCGGCCCAGCCGCCACGGCAGGCGCCGGTTGACCGCGTCCCCCCACGGACGGACGAGGACGAGGAGGCCGAGCGTGGCGAGGCTGGAGAGAGCGAAGCCGTACGAGCGGCACAGCCACGGGTCGACGCACAGCAGCGCGATGATCGCGGCAGCGAGCACGGGGAGCCCGGCCGCCCTCGTCGACCGGCGCATCCCGACGAGCCCGATCGCCCCCATCGTCGCGGCCCGGATGACGCTCGGCTCGGGGCGGGCGAGCGCCACGAACCACAGCAGGAGCGCTCCGGCCACCCACGGCCGCCAGCGGCGGGGCAGGCCGAGCACCCGCGCCAGGCCGATCGCGCACGCGAGCACGACCGCCACGTTCGAGCCGGACACTGCACACGACACAGATGTATCGTCCCGGGTGTGAGAGCCCTGATCTACGCCCGTGTGTCCGTCGACGCCCGCGGCGGCCGCTCCGTCGCCGAGCAGGAGGCCGAGTGCCGCGCCTGGGCAGCCCGCGAGGGCTGGGACGTCGTCGACGTCATCACCGAGACAGGGTCCGCCTCGTCCTTCGCCCGCTCCACGGGCGCGCGCTCGCAGTGGGGTGCGATCACGTCGGCGGTCACATCGGGGCGGATCGACGTGCTGCTGACGTGGGAGGCGTCTCGCGCAACCCGCCGGCTCGCGGAGTACGCCGAGCTCGCGGACCTCTGCGCGGAGAACGGGGTCCTGTGGGGGTACTCCGGGGTCGTCCATGACCTGTCGACGCGGGACGCGCGGTTCCGCACGGGCCTCGACGCGCTCCTCGCGCAGGACGAGTCCGCCCGCACCTCGGAGCGGCTCCTACGGTCCGTCCGGTCCCGCGCGGTCGCCGGCGCCCCGCACGGGAAGCTCCCCTACGGGTACCGGCGCGAGTACGACAGCGGCACCGGCGCGCTGATCCGGCAGGTCCCGGACGAGGAGACGGCCCCGATCGTCCGGGAGATCGTCCGCCGCGTCATCGCTGGCGACACCCTCCGAGCGATCGCCCGGGACCTCGACTCCCGCGGCGTGCGACCACCGCGGCCACCGCGGTCCCGCCACCACTCCGGGTGGCTCAGCTCCACCGTCCGCCGCCTGGCGATCTCCCCCACCCACGCGGGCCTCCGCACCCACCGCGGTGAGATCGTCGGTGACGCGGCTTGGCCGGCGATCGTCTCCCGCGACGACCACGAGCGGGCCGTCGCGATCCTCACCGACCCCGCCCGAGCCAAGACGTCCGGGGACTCCACCGCCCGCTGGCTCCTGTCCGGGATCGCGACCTGCGGCCGCTGCGGCGCGCCAATGCGAGTCCTCATCAACCGCGGACGGCCGTCCTACTCCTGCAGTCCCCAGGGCGGGTGCATGCGCATCACCCGCGTCGTCTCCAAGGTCGATCCCTACGTCGAGCAGGTCGTCCTCGACCTGGCCACCGACCTCGCCCGCCGCTCCCCCGACACCACCACCGACACCCCCGCCCTCGCGGACGCCCGGGCCGAGCTCGCCGCGCTCGAGCAGCGACTCCACGGGTTCATCGACGCCGCGGCCGACGGTGACCTCTCCCCCACCGCGCTCGCCCGCGTCGAGGGCCGTCTCCGCCCGCAGATCCGCGCCGCCCGCGCCCGCATCACCGCGCTCGCCCGCCCCTCGAACGTCGACCCCGCGGTGTTCGACGACCCCAGCGCCTGGTGGGACGCCGCACCGATCGCGGACCGCCGGTCCCTCGTGCGGGAGCTCGTCGCCGTGCGGATCCTCCCCGCCGGCCGCGGCCGCCGCACCTTCGACCCCGAGACGGTCGAGGTCACCCCACTCTGGTGACCACGCCGGTCACGCAGACTGGCGGACCGTCTTCGACCGGGCGTGCGACGCCCGCACCCGCCGCAACCGCGAAACCGTCGTCGGCGCGTACTCCCACGCCTCCCGCCTGGACAGCAGCCCGTTGAGGCGCTGGTAGTACCGGGTGCTGGTCATGCCGAACCGGTCCTTGATCGCCTGCTCCTTCAACCCAGGCACGCGCCACGTCCCACCCTCGAGGTCCAGCATCGCCCGCTCCACATCGGTCAGCGGCTGCGCCTGCACGGTCTCGCTCGTCGGGTCGGTCATGCCCGCATCCTCACCACCGCCACCGACAACGCTCACGCCCACACCTCCACCCGCCCCAACCGCTCCACCAAGATCGCCCGCTCCGCCGGATGCAGATGCTCCAACCGCGCTCGCAGGAGTTGCTCGTCGACCCACAGCTCGTCGGCGGCCGTATCGAGGTGGCAGCCGGCCCACACGAGCGCATCCGCGATCTCCCGGATCTCCGGCAGCAGGTACCGCGCCGCGGCCGCCTCGACGGCCCGCTCGGTCGCCGGGTCCTGACACCCCGTGTGGCCCCGCCGCAGGTGCTCGAGCTCGTGCGCAAGCGTCGACCTGCGCTCGCGCTGGGTCAGGCCCTTGTCGAGCCAGATCCGGCGGGCGCCGTCTGTCGCGCCCCACACCCCGGGGCCGAGGTCAGCGGTGAGATGGAGCGTGACGTGCGCAAGGGCACGCAGATCACGCCAGGGGTGTGGTCGGGTCACCACGTAGACGGTGCCAGCGGAGTCCGACAACCCCGCGATCAAAGGTCGACGAACTTGCCGATCTCCCTATAGACGCTGTCGGGGTCGTCGAGGAATCGGACGACTGCGACCTCCTCAACCTCTGCGATGAGGAACGACTCCCACATCGAGTGGCTCCCAACGGCAACCACGAGGCGCCGTTCGCGCGGGAGCCGGGACGTCCCGAAGATGGAGTACGCGGTGTCGTGGCTCCTGTTGCGTAGCTCGCGGGTGCGTCCGGTCATCGCCTGAACGGCGACCCGAAGCTGGTCGTGTTCATCCATCACCCCCGCGGTCACCTGCCTCGTGCGGCCGGAGCGCATCGTGATCTTCGCGTTCCTCTGCACCCGCGGCGCGACGTCGGCCACCGCTTGGTACACCATCGAGCTCGCGTCACTACGACCAACGCTCTTGCTTGCGCAGTACGCGAGACCCTCCGCGCGAAGGCTTGCCTCAAGTACGCGGAAAACGACTCCCGCGAGATCGCTAGCCGGAGCCCAGGCGGCGATCTCAGGCCCTACCGAGTCAGCTGGCACATGGCCGTTACCCGGCCTCGCGAGCCGACCCCAGGACTCTTGGAACCTGTCGCGCTCGGAGAGCTCGCCGAAGGGGTCTAGCGCTGCCAACGTGGTGCCGTCGTCGGACACGAGCCACCCACCGCTCTCAGGCCGCACCGTTAGACTGACCCCATCACCGGACGAGTGAAACAGCGGCATCCAGATCAAGAAGCCACCGTCTCCGTAAGGCTCGACGCTGACCTCGTCGTTGAAGTAGCCGAGGAGCTGGCTCCGCAGTACGCTGCCGCTCACTTCCGTGCCGCGAGTATCCACGATGTCAGTGCCCCCCAATCACGGGGTCGATCCAGCAGCCGGGGTCTGCTTCGACGTTACATCGTTCTGCGAACGCGAAGAACGACTCGCGCCATAGTGCCAGATCGATGGTGTGCTGATTGGCGGGCGGAGCCGGGAAGTCGAGGAGCTTGGCTGCTGGTTCATCACCCGTTCGTGGGTCGTAGACGTGTTCGTGGGTGCAGATTCCCAAGGGCCGATGCGGGTGGTTGACGTCCACCCTCCGCAGCGGGATTCCACGCACCCGGTAGATGAGGTGGTACTGCGATGGCCGCTTGGGCACGACGCGCATGCAGAGTTGCGCGTCGGCTCGGTCGAGTCGGCACGCCACATCAACAACTCCCCGATGTGCCTTCCAAGACAGCACGCCAACCACCCGAGCCCGCCACGCCGACCGCTCCAGTTGTCCGATCTCGTGAAGGGTGAGGACTCCGCTCCCGTAGTTAGCCACGCGCTTTCCGTCGATTCATTGGTCCTCCTCTGCAGCGTACTGGCGGGCGTCGAGGCGGACCTCAAGCTTGTTCTTCCCCTCGTAGATCGAGGCTCGTGCGACGAGGAGTTCACCGCGGGACGCGGCCTGCTGGGCGCTCGCGAGGTACTTGGCGGTGGTGGTGGGGGTGAGCTCTCCGACCGGGTTCCCGTCGATGGTGACCTCGAGGACCTGCTTGACCTGGGTCTTCGTGGCGCGCTCGGTGAGGGTCAGGACGGCGGCGTAGGTGGCGTCTGGCCCGTGCTGGCGGTACAGGCCCAGTAGCCGTTCTTGGTGAGGTTCTTCCTTCGTGGCTTGGCAGCGGTTGCCCGGCTCGAGCGCGCGCCACGGCTGCTGGGGGAAGGGGTTCGCGGCGTAGAGGTGGGACGGGTCGGCGGGCAGCTGGACCGTGACCCGCGCGTACACCCTGCGGTCGTCGGCGCGTGCCCACACCCGCGCTGGGGCGTGCAGCGCGTAGCCCCTGGAGGCGAGGTGGGTGAGTGCACCGTTCCACCGGGCGGCGTCGTCTCGAGGCAGGTAGCCGACGTGCTCGCCGCGGACACGGACGCTGATCGCGTTCGCGTCGTAGGGGTTGCCTGGGTCAGGGGCAAGAACGGCGTCGTCTCGGATCTCCTGCCCTTGCAGCGTGGCGAAGGCGGGATGCCCGTGGAGGAGCCGGCGGAAGGCGTCGTCGTACCAGTTTTCTCCCGCGACCTCTTGGGTGATGGGCGTAGGCCCCCAGCTGACGTAGCGACCGAGCTGCGGTGGCGCGGGGACGTGCGGCACCGCCCCACTTGCCCGTGCGTGCGCCGCCGGGTGGTGCGCCGGCTGCGCCGACCGCTTGAACAGGGACGTGAACCACCCCATCAGGACCCCTCTTCCTGCCTGAGAGCCGTGCCGGCCTCGGATGTCAGAGCCGGGCGAGCAGCTCGGCCTTCTTAGTGCTGAACTCGTCGTCGGTGAGGATCCCCGCGTCGCGGAGCTCACCGAGTTGCCGGAGCTGGTCCATGATCTGCGCGGCCGGGTCTGCCGGGGCCGGCGTAGCAGGCGCGGCCGCCGGCGCAGTGGCCGGAGCCGGGGCGGGGCCCGCGGGAGGGGCGGAGGCGGGCACGAGCCGGGCCTTGGTGACCTGGACGAACCCGGCGAGGTCCTCGACCTCGCTGATCCACTTCAGGGTGACCTTGTTGCCGGACGCGAAGAACGTGAGGGTGTGGCCCATCATGCCCTTGGACTGCTCGAACGATGAGATGTTCGAGTAGGGGAAGGACTCCAGGTCGTACCCGCCGATCTTCTTCGCGAAGAAGAGGACCCGCCGGTCGGTCGCGATGAGCGCCCCGTTGCGGCTGGTCTTGCTGCCCATGAGGGTCGTCTCGTAGGCGCCGGCGACCGCGGCTTGGATCTGTTCGCCTTGCTCGAGGTGCTCTCGGGCTGCCTCGACGTGCTTGTCTCGCTTGGCCATGGTGCCCCCTTCGATCGTTGTGTTGTCGGTGGTCTAGGTCTGGGCGTCCTGGTCTTGGGACAGGCGCGCGCGGTCAGCGTCGCCGGGGCGGCCGGCCGAGCGGGCAGCGATGCCCGTCGGTGGACGGCCGTCTACTGCGCGCAGACGCGGCCTCACTTCTCCGAGCTCAGGCCGCTCGGCCATCGAGCGGATCAGCTCCTCGACGGCGCGCCGCTGCCGGTCCGTCAGGAGGGATGCCTCCGCCGGCGGCGACCACGGCCGCACCGTCGCCTCGCCGAGCCACCCGGCGACGTCGTCGCCGAGCTCACGGACGAGCGCCGCGACGGTCTCCGCCGACGGCTTCCGCCCGGTGCCCTTGATCGCGGCCGACACCGTAGACGTGTGCATCCCGCACGCCTCGGCCAGCCTGGACAAGCTCGGCACGTCGTGGGTGTAGCGCGGGTCCGTGAAACCACGCTCCACCAAGCGCGTCGCCCACGGCTCAGACAGGGTCCTCTCCATGTCTGCAACCCTCCTCGCGACACGCGGACGGCGTCTACCTCCGCTGTAGACAGTGAGGTTACAGATTCCACGCGTGTAACTCGCGGTCTGGCGGAAAATGCTGGGGCAAACCCCGCCTCAACCTGTAGACAAAACCGTCTACTGGCGTCTACTCTCTTGCGCAACGCACAACCACCGTCTACGGTCAGGGGAAGTCAGATGGTCCGCACCGAGTGGAGGCTCGATATGCAGCTCAGGGACTCGCACATGCTGAAGCAGTACATGGAGTTCAAGCGCCTCACGATCCGGGAGCTTGCGACCCAGGCGCGCGTCTCGCGCTCCACCGTCGGCCACCTCGTCTCGGGCGCTCGCCGCACCGCGAAGCCCGAGACCGCACGCGCGATCGAGGAGGCGCTCGGCGCCCCACCGGGTCTCCTCTTCGAGCCCCGTGCGTCTCGCGTCTCGCGCGAGGTGAAGCGCGACCCGGTCCCGGCATGACGCCGGCGGAGGAGCGGCGGGCGCGTGAGGTCGAGGAGATCCGCGCGGCGGGTCGTGCGACGGCCCGGCGGCTGCTCGAGGAGCACGGCTCGCCCCCGGAGGACGTCGTGGCTCGTGTGGTCGCGATTCGTGACCGGGTGATCGCCGGGATGACCTCCCCACCCCGGCTCTTATACACATCTCCGAGCCCACGAGACGGACTCCTATCTCGTATGCCGTCTTCTGCTTGAAAAAAAAAAAAAACATCAACAATCCCCCCCTCCTCCCCATCTTCTCTTCTCACTTCATCTTCTTACGCCCCCTCATCAAACCCCACCCCTCCCTACCTCTTCCCTCTTCAATTCTCATATCTTCTCCTTCACCGTCTATCTACCTCTTTNAGGGTCTCGACGCGCGGCAGCTGCGCGATGGGCAGCGGGGCCCGGACGGACTGAGATGGACGGCGCACTTCGCGTCGTGCCTCGCGGCTCGGTCTCGTGCGCGTCGCCGCACATCGTCGCGGGTCGAGCCGGAGCCGTCCACGGAGAGCGTGGCTCCGGTGGTGTCGCTCGAGGACCGGCGCCGGCTGGACGAGGTCGACCGGACGCGGTGCCCGATGCCCGGGTGTGACTGGTCGGACGAGGGCCGCGTCCGGGATCACCCGTTGATGAGGGATCGGCACTACTGGGACACCCACGGCGCTGGGGCTCGACCGCAGTACGCGCGGTGTGCGGAGCCGCCGTACTGCGGGTGGGAGATCACAGTCCCGTCGATCGCGCACCTCGACGAGCTCCGCGCCCAGGTCCGAGAGCACTACGCCACCCACCCCGCCCACACCGCAGAGAGGTCCTGATGAGCGAGCAGACGTCACCGTGCCCAGGCCGGTGCAACCGGGCGTGGCGGGCGGCCGAGGCGCGGGCCCGCCGAGCAGCTGCGGCGGTGATCGCAGACGGTCGCGAGCCGACGGATGATGAGCGGTCGCTCATCCTGCACGGGGTCGAGCCGGCGCCCGGGTCGCCGGTGTGGTGCGCGGCGTGCTCGACGCGGATCCAGGAGTCGCTTGGTCGCCTCCCCGATCTCGTCGCTGGCGTGTGGGCGGTGGCCACGCCGCCGCCCGGCCGGCTGTCGACACAGGTCGGCGCCGGCCGTCTCGCGCCGTTGCCCGCGTCCGAGGTGAAACCGCGGGGCCGTGGCCGGCGGGTCTCGCCGGCGGGGTCACCAGCGATCGTGGTTGTGGACGAGGTCGCCGCCGCGCTGCGTGGGTGGGAGCGTCTGGTGCGGGAGGATCTAGGTCACACCCAGGCGGACCGGCACCGGCCTGGTCAGGACACGGTCACCGCCTCGGTCGCCTACCTCGTGGAGTGGGTCGCCGCGCTCCTGTCGCTGCCGGAGGCTCAGGAGGTCGGGGAGACGATCACCACGCTCGAGCGGCGTCTCGAGATCGCCTCGGGGATGGACGAGGTCCAACGCCTGCAGACCCCGTGCCTGCGGTGCGATCGCCGGGCAGTCGAGCACCGTGATGGAGCTGCCCACGTCGCCTGCGGGCAGTGCGGGGCCGTGTGGACGCTCGATCAGTGGGACTACGCGCTCGGCGTGGCTGCCAGGGCCGGTCGGCGGCGCGCATGACTCGCGTCCTCACCACCGACGACGTCGCGCTGCTGACGACCACCGAGGCAGCCCGGCTGGCCTGCGTCCAGCCACGCACGGTCCGAGCGTGGATCGAGCGGGGCCACCTCGAGCCGGTGGTCATCGACGGGAAGCGCTTCGTGACCGAGGCCGACGTCCTCGACTGCGAACGCGCGAGGCGGCGCTCAGGGCGGCGCCCGCACGCATCCGGCGGTGGATCGTGACCGGGCGACACGCGGCCGCGGGAGGGCTGCTGGCGGACGCCGGAGGGGATGTGTACCCTTCGATGCAGGCGGGACAACTGTGCCCGCTGGCGGCCCTCGGATCGAATGTCGGGGGCCTTCGTCATGCCCCGTGAGTTCCGACCTGGCCGCGAGGGCAGGGAGTGGCGGGCAGCCCGCGCTGCGGTCCTCGTCCCCGGCGTGACCTGCGCATGGCCTGACTGCCCGCACCCCGGAGTCCCGCTCGACCTCGACCTCCCGCGCTCCGACCCATGGTCGGCGACGGTCGACCACCACGTCGAGCTCGTCGACGGCGGTCACCCGACCGACCCGGCGAACCTGGCGCCGATGCACAGGACGTGCAACCAGGCGAAGGAGAACCGACGCCGGTCGAAGGCGCGACTCACCCCGCCGAAGACGCGCCCGGCGACCCGTCTCCGCCCGCGGCGCCCGTCACCGTCCGGCGAGCCGCCAGTTCTTTGAGCGGCCGCCCGCGATGTCGACCGCGCCTTCGACCAAAAAAACACCACGCGGAATCTGGGGTGGCGCGCCACGGAAGGGAGGCCGGCCATGGCCGAGGTCAGGAAGCACGGCCGGTCCGGGTACCGCCGCGGATGCAAGTGCGGGATCTGCCGCGCTGGGCACAGCGAGGCCGCCCGCGAGTACCGCGCCCGCAAGAAGCGCGAGACCGACGTGGCCCGTGATGCGGAAGCACCCACGCCGCCGCCGGCACAGCCCGTGTCCTGCGATGTCGAGTCACGCATCGACTTCAACGCTGCGCCCGGCGAGATCGAGACGGCCCTCACGTCGGAGCTCGAGAAGATGATCGGTGAGCCGCCGTTCAAGCAGACCCTGTTCGTGCTGGCCAGGTACAACGCGCGGATCCTCGACCAGCTCCCGGCGATCGAGCGCCCGGACCTGGCCAGTGGGCTGCAGTCGCGCCTCTTCGACGTGTTCGACAGGCTGCGGAAGGTCGAGGCCGGGACGCGTGTCGGCGTACCCGCTGACCTCTCCGGCCTCCTCGGCCCCGATGACAGCTGAACCGCGCTTCGCCACCCCTCGCAACCCCGCCCGCCAGACCTGCGGCGGGAAGGTCGCGAAGATCATGCGGGCCATCGGCCAGGAGCCCCTGCCGTGGCAGCGCGACGCGCTCGCGGTGGCGTGCGAGATCGACCCGGCCACGGGCCAGTTCTGGTACAACACCGTGATCGTCGTCGTGCTCCGTCGAGCAGGGAAGACGACGATCTCCCGAGCGAAGCTGACGCACCGGGCCCTGACGACCTCGAGCGCGCTGATGGTCTACAGCGCCCAGGACCGGAAGATGGCCCGCCGCCGGCTGAACCAGGACATCTACCGACCGCTCGCGGCGTCTCCGCTCGGGGTGACCCTCACCAGACCGAACTGGCGGCCTGGGGAAGAGACGGTCCACTGGACGACCGGGGCCGAACTCGGTATCTCCGCGATCTCCCGGAAGAGCGGCCACGGCGACACCCTTCACGAGGCGCACGTCGACGAGGCGTTCGCGCACGTCGACTCGACCTACGAGGACGGCGTCCAGCCGGGTCTGATGACGGTCCCCGGATCTCAGCTGTGGGTGCTCTCGGCCGCTGGCGATGAGCGCTCGACCTACCTCCGCAAGAAGGTCGACCTCGGTCGCGCGATCGTCGAGTCGGGCCTCGACTCTCGGACCTGCTACATCGAATACTCCGCCCCGGAAGACGCCGATCCGAACGACCCCGCGACCCTCGCGGCGGCTCACCCCGCGGTCGGTCATCAGATCAACCTGGACCGGACGATGTCCCTCCGGGTCGGCGCTGACGAAGAGGCACTCACCGGGTGGAACCGGGCGTGGCTGGGCTGGTGGCCCCGCAAGAGGATCTCGACGTCGGTGATCCCCGTGGCGGCGCTCGAGAAGAACTTCGTCTCGCCGGAGGTCGACGCCTGGACCGGGACGCCGGTCTGGACGATCGACGTCAGCCCGGAGCGGGAGTACGCGTCGATCGGGATGGGCGCCGAGCCGCTCGACCCGGCACGCCGCGCCTACGTCGAGCTCTACGAGCGGCAGCTCGGCACGTCCGCAGTCGTCTCCACGCTGCGGGCACTCAGGAGAGAGCACGGCGGCAACGTCGTGGTCGTCGACGCCGGCGGTCCAGCGCGCTCGCTGATCCCCGACCTCAAAGCCGAGCGGTTCCGCGTCGAGACGATGTCCGCCACCCGCGTCATCGACGCGTGCGGGTCGTTCTACGACGACGCGCTCGTCGGACGCCTGGCACTGGTGAGCGACGAGGTCGTCAACGACGCGCTCGAGGCCGCGGTGAAGAAGCACGTCGGCAAGTCGTTCAGATGGGCCCGCGGCACCGGGGACATCACCCCCCTGTACGCACTCACTCTCGCCCGGCAGGCCGTCGTCGACGGGCACGCCACCAACTACGCCGTCGCCGACTCCCTGCACTGACCCGACCGCCCTGAACGGAGGACCACATGCCGACGAACCTCGTGACCGACGTCCTCGAGCTCTGCGGGCTGATCCTGCTCGTCCTCGCGGCCGGCACCCTGGCTGTCGCACTCACCCCGCCGAGGTTCGACGCTCCCGCTGCCGGCCTCACCAGTGGCCTCGGGCTCATCGCCATCTCCGCTCTGCTTTCGGCCCGGAGCACGCACGAGACCCGCGCGAAGGACCGCCCGTGACGTTCCTCTTCGGGCGGCCGGAGACTCGGTCGGTCGCGGGCCCGGAGGCGTCCGAGCGTCTGTCAGCGTGGGGCCGCGGTGACAACGTCGCCCTGATGGGTGACAGCCCGGCCGACGCGCTGCGCCTCATCCCGGTCTACTCGGCCGTCGCCGGGATCGCGGAGGACATCGCCACCACGCCCGTCCGTGCATACCGGGACACCGGGGACGGCACGCGCTCGCCGTTGGGGCGCCAGCCGGAGTGGCTGGCGACCCCGGCGCCGTGGGGAGGTCGGATCCCCTGGCTGCACCAGGCGCTGACGAGCCTCCTGCTGCGCGGCAACGCCTACGGCGTCGTCGTCGCGACCGGGTCGAACGGGTGGCCGTCCAAGATCGTGTGGCAGCACCCGGATCGGGTGACCGTCACCGAGAAGGTCCCCGGGATGCCCCCGGAGTACCGCGTCGGCAACGTCCCGGTCCCTGCGGAGTCGATGGTGCACATCCCCGCGTTCGTGCTCCCCGGCTCGTTCGTCGGCCTGAGCCCGGTCAGCCTTTTCCGGGTCCAGCTGACCAAGAGCCACAAGGCGCAGCAGTACGCCGCGGACTTCTTCGACCGCGGGATCATGCCGCCCGGGGTGCTGAAGAACACGCAGCAGACGATCTCGGCGGCGCAGGCTCGACTGGCGAAGTCGAGGTTCAAGGCCGCCGTCGCCGACCGCGACATCTTCGTCACCGGGTCGGACTGGGAATGGACCGCGCTCCAGGTGCCCAAGGACGATGCCGCGTTCCTCGAAGCGATTCAGGCGGGCGCGACGGAGATCGCCGCGATCTTCCGCGTGGCACCGGAGGACATCGGCGGCAAGGCCGGCGGCAGCCTCACGTACTCAACCGTCGAGCTGAACGAGCTGAAGCGGAACCGTCGCACGCTCCTGCCCTGGACGCGCCGGCTCGAGGAGTCGCTCACGGCCTGCCTGCCCCGGCCCCAGTACGTGCGCTTCAACCTCGACGCGCTCGCCCGTGCGGACCTCAAGACCCGGATGGAGGCGCACGAGATCGCGCTCCGGACGGGCATGGAGACCAACGCCGAGGGCCGGGCGCTCGAGGAGCGCCCGCCACTCACCGCGGACGAGATCGCCGAGTGGCAGGCGAACTACCGCAGCACGTCCCCGACCATCACCGTGACCGCACCCAAGGAGGCGCCGTGAGCATCCCCAACCTCGAGACCCGGTGCGCGGACCTCGGCCCCGTCGAGCTGCGCGAGTCGCCCTCCGGTGGCCGCGTCCTCGCCGGGTACGCGGCCGTGTTCAACCGCTACAGCCAGAACCTCGGCGGCTTCGTCGAGCAGGTCGACCCGGCCGCCTTCAACAAGTCCCTCGCAGACGCCGTCCCGGTGATGTGCCGGCTGAACCACGCTGACGCGGCACTCCTGGGTGCCACGTGGGCGGGAACCCTCCGTCTCTCCGTGGACGGGACCGGCCTGCTGTACGAGGTCGACCTGCCCGGGACGAGCGCCGGGAACGACGTCCACACCCTCGCGCAGCGAGGGGACCTCAAGTGGTCCTCGTTCGCGTTTGTCACGATCGAGGACGAGTGGTCGGTGACCGATCAGGGCTTCCCGCTGCGAACCCTCCGCGCGGTGAAGCTGATCGACGTCGCGCCCGTCAACTCGCCTGCGTACCTCGACACCACCGTCGCGGCCCGCTCGCTCGAGCGGGCCCGCGCCACCCAGGACTCCTCGCCCCAGGGCGAGGCGGCACGACCGGACCCGGCAGCGGCAGCACCGCACCCGTCCGTCGCGCTCCGCCGTCGACTCCTCGAGCTCGACGCGCTCCGGTAACACCCCGGCCCGGGCAGCGAGACCCGCACCCGGCAGAACCACCACCACACCGCCATCCAGCCCCGTGCCGGGGCAGACCCAGTCCAGGAGGACACCATGAGCAGCACGCTCGCGAAGACCCTGACCGAGAAGCGTCAGAACATCTGGAACGAGTCGATGGGGCTACTCGACGCCGCGGCGAAGGAGAACCGCGACCTCACCGCCGAGGAGCAGGAGAAGTACGATCGGATGAGCTCGGACCTCTCCGAGCTCCGTCAGCGCATCGACCAGATCGCCGAGACCGAGCGGAACAACGCCGCGATCGAGGTAGCCCTCCGCAACCTCGCGCCGTCCGCCGAGGAGCGGTCCGGCGGGGACCCCGCCGCGGCGCAGGAGGCCGCCATCCGCTCCTTCTTCGCCGGTGAGGTGCGGTCCGTCGAGATCGACCGTGCCCCGGGCGAGTCGTTCCGGGACCTGACGTCGGCCGTCGCCGGCGCCACGCTGGTGCCGAAGACCTTCTACGGGCAGCTCGTCGAGCGGCTCATCGCGGGCAGCGGCATCCTCGCGGCCGGTGCGACGGTCCTCGAGACCGGCACCGGCGAGCCGATGGAGATGCCGGTCGTCACCTCCGGGGTGACGTCGGCGCTCGTCCCCGAGGGCACGGCGATCCCGAAGTCCGACCCGGTCTTCGGGAAGCGGACGCTGGGCGCGTTCAAGTACGGGAACCTCGTCCAGGCGTCGATCGAGCTCGTCAACGACTCGAAGGTCGACCTGACCAGCTGGCTCGCGGACGAGTGCGGCCGGTCGGCCGGCGCAACGCTCGGCGCGGACCTGATCAACGGCGACGGCGTCAACAAGCCCGCCGGTCTCATCGGGTCCGTGACGGCGGGCGTCACCGGCACCGCCGCCACGCCCAAGGCCGACGAGCTGATCGACCTCTTCTACTCGGTGACGGCGCCCTACCGCGCCAGCCGGCAGGCCGCGTGGCTGATGAAGGACTCGGTCATGGGCTCGGTCCGCAAGCTGAAGAGCACGGACGGCCAGTACCTGTGGCAGCCGGCGCTCACCGCGGACGCCCCGGACATCCTCCTGAGCAAGCCGGTCCACACCGACCCGTTCATGCCGACCACCGCGGCGGGCGCGAAGAGCGTCCTGTTCGGCGACATGAGCCGGTACACGGTCCGTCTCGCCGGCGGTGTCCGGTTCGAGCGGTCCGACGAGTACGCCTTCGGCAACGACCTCGTCACCTTCCGGTGCCTGGTCCGCGGCGACGGGCTCCTCGTCGACCAGTCCGGCGCGATCAAGGCGTTCGTCGGCGCCTGATCGGCCTCCTGACCGGGGTGGCCCGACGTCGTCGGGTCGTCGGGCCACCCCTCCACCCGGAACCATCCACGAGCACGAGGAGACAGCACATGCCCGCCACGAAGACGGTCATCATGGCCGCCCAGATCACCGGCACCCGCAACGGCGAGGACTGGCCCGCCCCCGGCAAGGAGATCGAGCTGCCCGAGGGTGAGGCCAACGACCTCGTCCGGTCGGGTCTCGCGATCGACCCGGACGACGTCGAGACCGCGACCGTCCCGGTCGTCGCCGAGACGGCCACGACGGACGGTCGCCGCCCGCTGAAGGCCGGCCCCGCCGGTGAGGGCCTCGACACCGCCACGATCGCCGACAGCAAGTACCCCACCGGGCCCCACGAGGACACCCCGCCGATCGACGGCACCGGGATCCCCGCTGACGCGCCCGGCGACAGCGAGGCCCCGGCGGGCAACGCCTCCCGCGAGGCCTGGGCCGCCTACGCGGTCGAGCAGGGAGCCGACGCGGCCGACGTCGCGGACATGAGCCGCGACCAGCTCCGCGAGACCTACGGCGCCTGACCGTGTACCTCCCGTCCGAGGCCGGCATCCGGTGGGACTCGATCGACCCGGCCGCGACGCCGGTCTCGGACGAGGAGGTCTTCGCGCACCTGCGGTTCGACTCCGAGCAGACCCAGGTCCGCTTCCGTGACCAGGTCATGCTGTACGCGGCGGCGGCCACGCGGGTCGTCGAGGACATCGTCGGCCCCCTTACGGAGGCTCGCGGCGTGCTGACGGTGACGCGCGCGGGGCGCACGGTTCTTCTCCCGACCGCCGCGGCAGTCCTCGAGGTCTCCGTCGGCGGAGCCCCCGTCACCCTCGGGCCCACCAACGTGGACGAGGAAGCCGGGATCGTGTACCTCCCGCCGGCGCTGGTCGGTCGGACGGTGACCATCCGGTACCGCGCCGGTGAGAGCGCGATCCCCCCGAACGTGCGCCTGGCGATCCTCGAGGAAACCCGGTTCCTGTGGCAGCTCGGCCAGCAGGGACCAGGACGCGCGGCCGGCGGGGGCGCGCCGGGAGCGGAGTGGACCCCGTCAGGGTTCGCAGTCCCCCGCCGTGTCGTCGAGCTCTGCGCCGGAGCGAACCGCCTCGCGGGGTTCGCGTGACCGGCTACACCGCCGGCCCGTCGTTCCGGGTGGCGCTCCGCGACGTCGTCGCCGACCTCCTCGAAGTGTCCGGCGCGGACGCGCTCGTGACCCTCGGCCCGCCGGACGGCGCGACCCTCCCGGACACCATCGTCCAGATCGGTGGGGTCACGGCCGACCAGGAGGTCGCCACCATGGGGCCCCAACGCTCCCGCGAGGAGCGGCTCGAGGTCGAGGTCCTCTTCTCCCTCGCGATGGGCGGAGGGTCCGAGGTCGACGACGAGCTCACGGCCCGCGCGTTCGACCTCCTCGGCTCCGTGGAGCACCACCTGCGCGTCGTGGACACCACCGTCCGCGGGACCGTGCGGCAGTGCTTCCTGACCCGCTACCGCTCGGACGGCGCTGGCCCCGACGCAGACACGAGCGCGGGCCGGTTCATCGACATCACCGCCACGTTCACCGCACACGCCCGGGTGACGGGCACAACCAGAAGGAGCTCCCCGTGAGGATCCGCAACGTCTCCCCCCTCGGTGCGCTCGACGTGCCCCTCCTCGGCGCGATCGTCGAGTCCGACGCCGTGGTCGACGTCGCCACCGACCACGCGCGCGTCCTCCTTGAGCAGGACCGGAACTGGCAGCCCGCGGACGACGAGGCTGCCGCGCTCCTCCACGCCGAGCAGGTCGACAAGGCCCCCGCAGGCAACGCCTCCCGCGAGACCTGGGCCGCCTACGCCACCGAGCAGGGCGCCACCAGCGACGAGCTCGACGGGATGACTCGCGACGAGATCCGCGACACCTACGGCCCCCAGGAGGACCAGTGAGCACCCAGCAGGACCTGTCCATCGGACTCGGCAAGGAGACCGTCTACGGCACCTCGGTCCCCGCCCAGACCTTCCTCGAGTTCACCAACGAGAAGCTCACCTACGCCCCGTCCTTCTACCAGGGCAAGGGCCTCCGCCCGCGCTCGCAGGTCGCGCGCGGATCGCGCCGTGGCATCACCCAGGTGAAGGCGGAGGGGTCGATCGAGCTCGAGGCCACCACGAAGGGGCTCGGGACGCTCCTCGCCGCCGCGTTCGGCCTCTCGACGTCGACGGCGATCCCGAATCAGACCGGCGCCTACCAGCAGGTCCACATCCTCGACAAGGACGACTGGCACCCCTCGTACACGATCCAGAAGGGCATCCCCCTCCTGGGTGGCGCGATCCAGGCGTCCACGTTCATCGGCGCGCAGTGCGGCTCGATCAAGATCAGCGCCAAGAAGGGTGACGCGGTCCAGGTCGAGACCGAGTGGGTCGCCAAGGACGTCCGCAACGACGTCGCCTACGCCTCCCCGTCCTACGCGGTCGGCGCCGACATCTTCACCTTCGTCCACGGCGCCATCACCGTCGGCGGCACCATCACCCCGCCCACCGCGACCGCGCTCGCATCCGGTGGGACGACGGTCGCGACCATCACCGAGTGGGACATCGAGGTCAAGCGGAACCTCGACGACAACGGCTGGAACCTCGGATCCGGAACGGGCCGGGCCCGCCCGGCCGCGCTCGGCCTGACGGAGATCACCGGGTCCATGAAGGCGGAGTACAGCGACAACATCCTCCGGGACGCCTACCTCGCGAACACGCCGCTGTCGATGGTCCTCACCTTCACCCACCCGTCCCGGATCGGCGCGAGCACGATCAACCCGACGCTCCAGGTCGTCGTGCCCCAGATCCGCCTCGAGGGTGACTTCCCGACCAGCAACGGCGGCGACGTCATCGAGCTCGACTGCAAGTACGTGGGCCTTCACGACGAGGTCAACGAGCCGATCTACGTCGCGTACCGCACCTCCGACACCGCGATCTGACCGGTGGCGTCACGCTCCACCCGCGGCGCCCGCGGCGCTGGTCAGAACGAGTCGTTCACCGTCACATCGAACCTCCGTGAGGTGCTCGCCGACCTCAAGGAGTTCGACCCCGCGCTGGCCCGCTCGACGCGTCGCGCGCTACGCCGGTCGGGCGACGACGCCATCAACGACATGAAGGCGATCCTCGATCAACCGCCCCCGGGCGTCGTCACGGGCGTGACGAAGAAGCGACGTAAGGTCGTCGCGGTCCACACCAGGGCCGCCACGCGCCGCTCGACCGGGCGCTCGCGGGCGTTCGTGAAGAAGAATCTCAAGACGCGGGTCGTCGCCGGCAAGCGGCGTCAGGGGATCCACATCCGCGGGGACGGGTCGCCCTTCTCTCGCAGCTACAACCTGAAGCGGTGGCGCCACCCGATCCGGTTCAACCCGGACGTCACCACGGCCGACCAGGTGCCGTGGGTGGAGCAGGCCGGCCGCCCGTACTTCGGGAAGCCGATCGCGAACCGAGCCGGCGACATGCGCAAGAACATCGAGCAGGCGCTCACCGAGGCGCTTCAGAAGGTCGAGGCGTGACCGGCCAGTCACCGGGTGACCCGTGGCGATGTGCGTGGTGCGGAAAGCACCACGTCGTGCCGTCACTCGCCCGCGACCACGAGACCCGATGCACCACCCGACCCCAGGAGAGAACCCGATGAGCGACCAGTCCGAGCCCGCACAGACGATGCGCTTCCGCCACAAGGACTTCAAGAACCAGTGGGTCGACGCCGTCTCGATGGACGAGGCCCGCGCGCAGGACCTCGCAGCACTCCAGCGGGAGACCGGCTGGAAGATGGGCAAGGTCCAGGAGATGGCCAAGCTCGAGATGGTCGCAGCGTCGATGGTCGTCTTCTTCACGTGGCGCTCCCGCGGGCGTCTCATCACGCTCCGGCGCGCCGAGGAGATCCTCGACGAGCTCGCTGAGGATGACGTGTGGGTCCCCGATGCCGCGGACGGCGACGGCGACGACAGCGACGGTGAGGCAGCGCCGGACCCTCGACTGGCCCCGCCGGCTTCCGGTCGGGGCGCCGCCGTCGACGAGCAGACGCCAGCCGGGACGACGCGCCACCCGTAACTCGGGAGGACTGGATCACCCACTCGATCCGGTCGCGCATGGTCCACGTGGCCCGGCTCTTCCCCGGCGTGACACCGCCCGTCCTGTGGGCACTCCCGCTCGTCGAGTGCTGGGCCTTCCTCGCCGCGTGCGACGTCGCGCTCGAGGAGGAGCGCCGCGCGGCGACCGAGCTCGACCAGAACTGACTGACCGCCCGAGGAGGTGCTCATGGCCGCCAAGGATCTGATCTTCAACATCATCGCCCGCGACCGCGCGTCGAAGGAGCTCGACAAGGTCGGTGACACCGCCCAGAAGCAGGGCGGGAAGTTCGACAAGCTCTCCGCCGGCGCCGACGTGGCGCTGGCCGCGGTCGGTGGCGCCGCACTCACCGTCGGTGCCGCGTCGGTGCGCGCCGCGTCGTCGACGGAGCAGTCCCTCGGTGGCATGCAGGCCGTGTTCAAGAAGAACGCCGGCCAGATCGACGCGGCGTCCAAGAAGGCCGCCGACAGTCTCGGCATCACCCGGGACGAGTACCTCAGGCTCGCGACTGTCCTCGGCGCCGGCCTCAAGAACAAGGGGATCGAGGACTACGCCGGGTCGACCGAGAAGCTCATCACGATCGGTGGTGACCTTGCGGCGCAGTTCGGCGGCTCCACGAAGGAGAGCGTCGAGGCGCTCGCGTCCGCGATGCGTGGCGAGACAGATCCCATCGAGCGGTACGGCGTCACGATGAACGCCACCATGATCGAGGCCGAGGCCTTCGCGATGGGGCTCGCGAAGCCGACCAAGGACCTCGGCAAGATCAAGGCCGCCCAGAACAAGGCGATCCTCGCTCAGCGGGACTACACCGAGGCGCTCCGAGAGCACGGCAAGGGTTCCGACGAGGCACTGAGCGCTGAGGCCAAGCTGATCAACGCCAAGTCCAGGCTCTCGAAGGCAATGGACGGCGAGAAGGTCCAGCTCACCGACCAGCAGAAGGCCCAGGCCGCGCTGTCGCTGGTCACAAAGCAGACCGCGGACGCGCACGGCGCTGCGGCCCGCGAGTCGGGGACACTGGAACGGCAGCAAGCAAAGCTGAGCGCGAGTTGGGAGGACACCCAGGCACAGCTCGGTCAGTCACTCCTCCCGACGGTCACAAAGCTTGTGGGCGCGCTCGCGACGGTGTCCTCGTGGATGGCGAGCAACCCCGG
The DNA here is from genome assembly GCF_900289115.1 of Janibacter massiliensis. GTDB lineage: Bacteria > Actinomycetota > Actinomycetes > Actinomycetales > Dermatophilaceae > Janibacter_A > Janibacter_A massiliensis. The sequence continues at coordinate 2,195,563 of NZ_LT985196.1, forward strand.
GAAGGTCAAGGTCGTCGTCGCCGCGCTCGGGGTCCTCACCGGCGTGATGCTGGCGCTCAAGGTGGCCACCCTCGCAGCGGCCGCAGCCGAGGGTGTCGCGTCCGCCGCGAAGCTCGGCGGCGCAGCAGCCACCGGAATCGCGACCGCCGCGCAGTGGGCGTGGAACGCCGCGGCCGCGGCCGCCGCGGCAATGAACCCGTTCGCGTGGATCGCCGTCGCGGTCGTCGCCATCGTCGTCATGTACAAGAAGGTCGGCTGGTTCCGCGAAGGCGTGAACAAGACCTTCTCGTTCATCGTCCGCGCGATCAAGGGCTTCCCCCTGGTGTTCCGGTTCGTAGTCGACAAGATCAAGCACTACGCCGGGATCCTGAAGGACGCGTTCATGAGCGTGTTCAAGTGGACCCCGATGGGACTGCTCATCACCAAGTGGCGCCCCATCATGGGCTTCTTCAAGAACCTCGGGACCACCATCAGCAGGGGCTTTCGCTTCGCGCTCCGCGGCGTCGCCCGCGCCTGGAACGGCTCGATCGGCAAGGTCGGGTTCACCGTCCCCGGGTGGGTTCCCGGGGTCGGCGGCAAGTCCTGGTCCGTGCCCGACATGCCTGTCCCCGCCCTCGCGCGCGGTGGCATCGTCAGCTCCCCGACCCTCGCGCTCATCGGCGAGGCCGGCCCCGAGGCGGTCGTCCCGCTGCACCGCGGTCGCGAGTTTGGTCTCCGCCCCGCCCGTCCGCGTGATGTCCCGGTCGAGATCCCCGTGGTCCTCGACGGGCGCGTCCTCGCCCGCGCCATGGCCCGCGTCAGCCTCGCCGACGGCCGCGCATGAGGCCCACGACACCGGCCTGGGACGCGGCGCTCGCCGACCGCGCGAACCACCCCGTGCAGGTCTCGGGACAGATGGTCACCCGGCCCGGCATCAGCCCGGACGTCCGCGACCTGTCCCGGGCGGTCGAGCTCGTCGTCACCCGCGAGCTCGCAGGTGACGCACCCGAAGAGGTCACCTTCCTCGGCGGCGGAGCGATCACGGAGGCCTCAGCGACCCTCGACCTGCGCGACGGCGCCCCCCACCCCGCGGACTCCCGCGATCGGTGGCTCGCAGGAACCTTCTCCCCCGACGCCGGGTACGACGGGGACCTCCAACCACTCTTCCGCGGCGTCACCCGGGAAGCGAACTTCACCGAGGACACCCGATACGTCACATGGAAGGCCCTGGGCCTCGAGGAGCGGTGCCGCCAGCCCGTCTCCCTGCCCGCGTTCGGCGCGGTCAAGGACCCGACGTTCAACCGGTTGTGGCGCTACCCGACGAACGCCTCGGCCGTCGTAGTCGCCGCGCTCCACGCCGCCGGCATCCGGTACACGCCGGCGCCCCGCGCGAACTGCATCATCTCCGTCCCGCTCGCGTTCGGCGCGCTCGCAGACGTCGGGTGGGTGGCACCAAAGGGGACGGGCGTCCCCCCGGGCGCCTCGTTCCTCACGCAGGGCCGGTTCGGCAGCACGCTCGCGACCATGCCGTCGTGGCAGCTCGACGTGTGGCCGTCAGGGTGGTCGACGTGGCGCCCGGGGTGCCGCTTCATGGCCGAGTTCTTCTACAACCGGAACCGGAGCATCGCCGGCGACTTCATCACCATCAAGCTCGGGTCGACCGGTGAGGTCCGGGTGTACGGCACGTCGAGCGGGACGGTGCAGGTCCTCGCCCGGCAGGACTGGTCGCAGTCCTGGACCACCCTCGGCTCGTGGACCGAACCGGACGGCGGCTGGCACCACTGGTGCATCGCGCTCCACCAGTCCGGGTCCTGGTCGCTCCGCAGGGACACCACCGTCGTGCTGTCCGGGTCGTGGTCCCCGCCGACCGCGGCCGGTCATTACCCGATGCACCTCCTTGTCGAGACCGGCCGCATGCAGGCGCTGGCTGCCTACCTCGTCGACTCCACAACCGCGCTGACCGTGCCGGACGCGTCGATCCTCGACTTCACTCCCCAGGCGGACGTCGAGCAGTCCGCGCTCACCCTGGAAGCTCTGCCCGAGATCCAGTCCCGTGAGGCGTGGGACCTCATCCGCGAGATCGCCGGGGCCGAGTTCGCCGCAGCCGGGTTCGACGAGAGCGGGCGCTTCTCCTACCGCTCCCGCGCAACCGTCAACGCCTCGACGTCCCCCGTGCTGACGCTCGACACCGAGACGATCGACCGCCTCGACGGATCTGCACGTCTCGACAGCGTCCGAACCGCGCTCACCACAACCGCACCACGACCCCGCCTCGAGGAGTACCCCACCGGGTCCACCACCTCGAAGGTCGCAGCGTTCGTCGCGGACCAGCCGCTCGCCTTCCACGACGGCCACTCGTCGACCATCATCGATGTTGGCCGTCCCGTGCAGCTCACCGACGGCAAGGTGTACCTCGTCCAGGCCAACCCCGGCGGCGTGTACGACCTCCCCGCGTCCATGGTCATCTGCACCGACGCGAGCGGCAACAACGTCTACACCAACGCCGGCACCTACATCTGGGCCACGGCCTACCCCATCGGGCCCAACACCATCCGGCTCGAGGTCGAGAACACCACCGGCGTCACGATGTACGCCGTCTGGCCCAAGGCCTTCGACGAGCCCAACTACACCACCACCCCGTTCGGCGTGAAGACCGGAGACCCCGCCCTTTTCATCGCCTCCCGCCACGCCCCCGNGGGGGCGCCCGATGTGTGTAAACGCCACCCCCCCCCCCCCGCCGTCGTCGACGTCACCGACCAGGCCGCCACCGCAGCCTGGGGCACCCGCATCCTCAAGCTCGACGAGAGCCCATGGCGCCAGGGCAGGACCGCCACGACCGCGCTCGCGGAGGCGCTGCTGTCGTCGATCACCAGCCCACGGCTGGAGATCGACGACGTCACGATCCCGGGTGATCTTCGCCTTCAGCTCGCTGACCCGATTATGTTCCGCGACCCGGCCGGGTTGGTCCCGGACATCCGCGCCCGTGTGACCCGGATCCAGCACCGCTTCTCCCGCGCCGTCGAGGCCGGGCACGTCACGACCATCTCCGCCCGCACGATCTGAGGAGCTGCCATGCCGACCCGCCCCGTCCTCGTCCTCGGCGACCAGCCTCAACCACTGGTGCTGCGAGTGACCCGCGGCGAGCCCGCCACGCTCGCCGCGGCACTGCGCGACACCGATCAGCAGCCCCGCCCGTGGGCACCACCGGTCTCCCTCGTCCTCGACGACACCGCCGGCACCCGCATCGACGCGACGCTCGAGGATGACCTCGCGACCTGGAACCTCACCGCCGACCAGGCCGCCGCAGCGGTCGCCGCCGAGCGGGTCCGTATCGAGGAAGCCGGCACCACCGTCGCCGCCGGGTTCGTCGCCGACAGCGACGCGTTCCACGCCGGTCACCGCGGCAACGCGATCCAGGTGGAGCGCGTCCGCCGCGGCAGCCCGGGTAAGGAGCCCCCGCCCACGGACATCACCATCGGGGAGGTGGCGACCCTCCCGACTGGAGTGGGCGCCTCGGCATCCGTCAGGGGAGTTGCGCCCAACCTCATCTTGGATCTCAGGCTGCCGAAGGGCGCCAAGGGTGATCCGTGGGACGCGCAGGCGCAGGCGCAGGCGCAGGGCTTCTGGATGGTCGTGTCCGACACCCCGCCGACCGAGACGACGATGTATGGCGTGCCGGTGGTGTGGGTGCCGGAGGTCGAGCCGCTGCAGGACGTGCCGGTGATCCCGCGGGAGCCCGCGTGGCAGATCAGCGCGGGCACGTTCTCGGTCCCGTCGTTCGTCGGCGTGGACTACATGTACGACGGCCGGGTCGTCACCGGCACCGTGACGGTCCCCTCGACCCGGCCGCTCGACGTGACGGTCACGGCAGTCGCCCAGCCCGGTTACTACCTCACCTCGCCGTACTCGTGGACGAAGAACTACCCCGACCCCAACGCCTACCTGCTCCAGTCCTCGGACGACTTCACGGGTCTCGCAGCGGGCGAGCAGTTCATCACCGCACCGGCGGGTGCTGTCGCGGGGTGGAATACGGCACGCGCATGGGACAACGCGCTCGGCGGTGCGAGCCAGATCAACTGGCGGTACAGCACCTCCATGAACCCGGACCTGACGCTCACGAAGGCCACGGCTGGCGGGGCGATCGAGTTCGTCGGCAAGGGCGCGTGGGTGGGGCAGCAGCGGGCCTTCCAGACGATGGACCAGTCGCAGGTCATCGACTTCGACGTGGATGCCCTGCCGTTCGGGTCGGGCACCTCCAGCTGGACGGTCACCCTCGGCGGGGTCATCTCGGGCAACGCCATCACCGGCGGCGCGAGCGTGAAGGTGACGATGGGCGCGACCCCGCAGATCACGCTCTCGGCGACCGGGCTCACAACCTCCCCGGCCTACAACTACGCGGGTCCGGCGAAGGGTCGCTGGCGGTTCGAGTGGACCGGCGACACCCTGTCGGTCACTGCCCCGTCGGGGCAGAACCACGCATACTCCACCGTGGGGATCACCGGCACCCGTGGTCGCATGGTGGGCGTCGCGGTGTCCCTCTCGAACTACGCCACCGCCTCCCACGCATGGCGGGTCAACAGCATCATGGCCGGGTCGCGGGCGGTGCAGCCGTGAGGAGGCCTCAGGACAACGGCTACTGGTCGCGCTCCATCCCGCGCACCTACCACCCCTCCGAGGGCGCGTGGAAGCCGGGCGAGATGGACCGCTTCAAACTCGAAGGGGCGTCGGCAGTCTCGCCGTTCTCGCCCTATCTGGGTGAGGGCACAGTCCTCCAGCGCGACATCTCTGCCATGCCGATCGCCGAGGACTCGGCCGCGCACGCGAAGTGGATGTGGGACAACGGGACGCTGGTGTCGTCCACCCGGACGGGCCTCAACTCGTCAGCGTTCGGGACCAGACCCATCCCGATCTACGTCGTGGACTCCGCAGACCCCACCTGCGGGTTTCAGTACATGGACGACGCTCGGGGGGCGGGCCAGCAGCACGAGCAGATGTACCTCGAAGGCCCGATCCCGTGGCCGTCGTGGGCGAAGCCTGCTTCCAACCAGGACATGAGCATCGCGATCTACGACACGGCGACCGGGATCATGCGCGAGTTCTTCATGGTCCGACCAGTCTCCGGCAAGCCCGGCCACTGGATTTCCCAGTCTGCCGGGTATTCCATCGCTCGCCCCGGCCTGACGGGGCTGTCTGAGACCAACTACCCGCTCTCGCTGGACACCGGGACGAGCGCGGCAGTGGGTATGCACAACCCGCTGGGGTTCATCGGCGTGGCCGAGGCGCGGATGGGGCGGATAGATCACGCAGTGTGCTTCACGACCTCGCAGATGCGGAAGGGGTGCTCGTGGCCCGCTGTCTCCGGTGACGGCACGAGCGACGACCCGAACGCTCCCGTGGAGGGTCAGTGGTGCCGCCTGCCGAAGTGGGTCGACCCTCGGGACTACCACCCGTTCACCGGCCTCATCATCCGCGCGTTCCAGGAGTACGGCGGGCTGGCGACCGACAAGAACCTCTACTGCCATGCCTTCAACCTGGAGAACTGCCAGACCGAGATTCACCTCACCGGCGTGGACCCGTGGGTCAGCGAAATCCCGAGCCTGTACGAAGGGTCGCTCGACGTCAATGGCTTCCCGTGGCACCTGACCGAGTGGGCGCCCATCGACTGGGGTCGACCCAGCATCGACTGGAAGCTCCGTCCGGGCCACGGGTGGCCAATCGTCCGATGAGCCCTTGGCGAGTCACCCCGACCGATGGAGGCACCGTGGACGGCATCATGACAACCGCTCGTCGCGAGACCTGGCGATGGCTCCTCATCGCCTACGCGATCCTCTCCGCAGCTGTCGGCGCGGTCGGCATCTTCGCGCCGTCCGCCGCGATGGAGGCAGCAGTCGGCCTCTGGACCATCGCCTACGGCGTCGGCATGGTCGGCGCCGGACTGCTCGCCGCTTTCTACGGCATCCTCGGGCGGTGGCGGGCCGTGCAGACCGCGATCCTCTCCCTCGCCGCGCTCGCGGCGCTGCACGGCGGGCTCATCGTCGCAGCGACCGGGACGGGCGGGACGATGAGCGGCCTGCGGGTCGCCGTCGCCGCGGTGGGGCTCATCGGGTGGGTGCTGACGCTCCGGCGGCTCATCGAGCTCCAGGAGGCCACGGCGCGGCTCGAGATGCGGAACCTGCTGCTCCGGGCGGACGCGGACGAGCGGGGTGGTCACGAGTGAACGGGCTCATCATCGAGATCCTCAAGATGGCCCTGCCTGCGGCCGCCGGAGGGGCTTTCATCGGTCCGATCCTCGCGGCCCGCAAGGACGGCCGGGACGGCCGTCGTGACCACGTCGACCTCGTCGGTGAGTGGGAGGCCCGCTACGCCTCCCTCGTGGAGCGGCTGGACGCCTCGATGGGGCGTGCCGCCGCGGCGGAGGACCGGGCCGCTGCGGCCGAGCGCGCAGTGTCGGACCTCACCCGCCGCGTGGACGAGATGACTCGTGTCGAGGAGCTCCTCGCTCAGCACATCGTCTCCCTGCGGACCGGCGTCGAGGTTGGGACGGTCCCGCCCCTGCCGCCGCTGCCGCCGGAGATCGCGGCGCGCCTGCGCTTCTGACCCCCGAACCACCAGCCCCCGAGCCGCACCGGCCGGGGGCTTCGTCATCCCCGGAGGATCACCATGTACCTGACCGACCTGGCTGACGCCTGCCGCAAGAGCGGCCTGCGAGTCGTCGAGGTCCCCGGGTGGCGCACCCGCGGCCACGGACCGATGCAGTCCGTGTCCGGGATCGTCTGCCACCACACCGCGACGTCCGCGCGGGCCACGGGGTCTTATCCGAGCCTGGCCATCGTCCGTGACGGCCGCTCCGACCTGCCGGGCCCGCTCTCGCAGCTCGGGCTCGGCCGTGACGGCGTCGTCTACATCATCGCCGCCGGCAAGTGCTGGCACGCCGGGCCGGTCATCGACGGGCGCTACAGCAACAGCAACGCCATCGGTATCGAGGCCGAGCACGACGGCCTCGGCCCGTGGTGGGACCCGGCGATGTACGACGCCTACGTGCGGCTGGTCGCCGCGCTGCAGTCGCACTACGGGATCGCCGCGCCCCCGCGCGGCCACAAGGAAGTCGCCATCCCCCTCGGGGTGAAGGTCGACCCGACGTTCGACATGGACCGCTTCCGCGCTGACGTGGCGCGGGGAACCACACAGGAGGAGCTCATGGTCACCACCGACGACGAGAAGAAGATCCGCGCGATCGTCCGCGAGGTCGTGCGCGAGGAGGTCCGGGCGGGCATCAAGGCGCTGCTCGCGACGAAGATCCCGCTCAGCGCGGGCGTGAAGGCGATCAACGGGTCGAAGCTGACGGAGATCTCGGTCGCGGGCGCGCTCGGCTACTCGACGCTGATGCTGCCGGTCGCGCGGATCATCCGCGCTGCGGAGCGTCGCAAGAAGGCGGCCCGGAAGTGACGACGGCGACCCCGACTCAGACGCGGCACCCGCGGCGTGCGGCGGCGCGCACGATCGTCCAGACGGCGATCTCGATCGTCCTCGTCCTGGGGATCGTGTGGCCATCGGTCGACGGCATCGCCCGGGACGAGCTCGCCCAGCACGCGACCCTGCCCGCGTGGCTCGACGCGACCCTCGTCGCGGTCGGCGCGGCGATCGCGGTCACGGCCGGGATCCTGTCCCGGGTGATGGCCATCCCCCAGGTCGACCACGCACTCCGCAGGATCGGCCTCTCGGCCGCGCCGCGCCCCGGTAGCCCGTCCGGCGAGGGTCTCGACGTCGACGACCTCCTGTGACCTGATAAGCGCGCACTCATCAGCGCTGGACCGATACGGCCCCCGGCCTCCCCTCGTGGGAGGTCGGGGGCCGTTTCGTCGTGCCCGGTCAGCGGTTGACGATCGCGTGGATGCGCGCCTTGGTGAGACCGGTCGTGGAGGCGATGTCCGTGAGGGAGACGCCCTGCTCGTGTGCGTCGCGGATCGCGGCGTCACGCTCCTGCTGCGCGGCGGTGGCCTGGTCCCGCAGGTGCGAGGCGCGGGCTGCGATGGAGCCCAGGTCGCCGCGCACGTAGGTCTGCACCGCGTCCGCGACGAGGTCCACGTCGTCGTCTGCCCACTCGACGCTCTGCGCGCTGTCGAGGATCTGTCGGGCGGTGGCGGCCGGGAAGCCCGGCTGGACGTTCGACGGCCGGGCAGCGAGCGTCTCGGTCATGGTGTCGACGATCATCGCCTCGATCACGCCGGCGTCGAGACCGCCGCGCAGAAGGACTCGCGCGAGAGCCGCGGGCGCGGGGTCGAGGTGGAAGGACAGCGGCTGCGCGGCCTCCCTGCGTGCGATGACCATGAGGGCCAGCGCCGCGTCGAGGACCTCCGTGCGCTGCTGGCTGCTCCACGTGCGGACCGTCGCGACCGCGAGCCGGGTGCACCGCTCGAGCGCCGCGGCGATCACGGTCTCGTCGTCCTCACCGTAGGCGAGGTCCTCGAGGGACAGCGCCGGCCCGGGCCCGGTGCCGAGGGTCACCCACACGCGGGAGACGAGGTCGACCCGGGACGCTTCGGCGCTCACCTGGGTGAGGCGCTCGTAGCGGCCGCGGTGGTGCGCCCACAGCCCCTCGACGCCGATAGGCGCGCGCTGCTCGGCGGGCGAGATCGGGGACAGCGCGGCCGCCGTGACGATGGCCTCGACGGTGTCTCGCTCGATGTGGTCGTAGTCCAGCATGGCTGCTCCTCGGCTCGGTGTTCTCCTGTGCAAACACCCTCAGTAAACCGCAGTGAACCGAATAAGTCAACAGGTGTGAACGACGCCCGCCCCACCGGCCCGGACCGAACCCGTGACACCGTGTGGGGCAGACGCCCGGGCTGACCTCGCTGTCCCACCCCGCCGAACGCGGGGACTGGCTGATCTCGGCCCAGGTTTTGACTATGTGCGGTGTGCAATCTCCCCCGAGACGGCGCTCAGGTGGGACATCCCGGTCTCGGTCATCGCGTCGGTGAGCTCCGGCGGGGTGCCGGAGGTGTCGCCGACGACGAGCCCCGGCAGGAGCCCGCGGGAGTCGGCGGGCAGCCCGGCGCACGCCTCCCGCAGCCCCGCCCGCATGTGATCGGTCGAGCGCAGCCACGGCGGCCGGGGGTCGACCTCCGGCATCTCGGCCCGGACGACGGCGACCTCGCGCTGGCCTGGATCGGCCGCCCGCAGCCCACCGTCGAACCGCACCCGGTCTCGCCAGCCGAGCTCGCGCCACCGCTCGTCACCCCGGACGAGAACGGGGCTGCTCACCCGCGCGGTCTGCCCTCGCGCCGTCACCCGCTCGAGCCGGACCCGGACGATGACGGTCACCGCGTCCTGGCCGGGCCGCGTGAGCACGACCGGCTCGGCGAGCACCACCCCTTCCATCCGGGCGTGGGTCCCGGCGGCGGCCCACCCCGGGACCGGGCCGGCCGTGCGAACGGACCCGTGGGCCGCGGACGCGAGCAACGTCAGACCCGTCGCCAGGAGGACGAGGGCGGCGAGGGGCCGGGCGCGCAGCACGACCCCGGCGGCGATGCACGACGCCGCGAGCCCACCGACGAGCCAGGGCTCACGCGTGATCGTCGCCGCGGTCCCCGCCCACGCGACGAGGGCGGGCACCAGGAGCCGGAGGTCCAGCCGGGGATGGGCACGGGCAGAGTCGCCGCGTGGTACGTCGGCGTCCCGCCCACGGTGCGGCATCCGTCAGACCGTGACGTGCGGAGCGATCTCCGCGAAGGTCTTCTCGCCGATCCCGCTGACCTCCTTGAGCTCGTCGACCGAGGTGAACCGACCGTGCTCCGTGCGCCACGCGAGGATCTTTTCCGCCGTGACTGGCCCGACGCCCGGCAGCTCCTCGAGCGCTGACTGGTCCGCCTCGTTGAGGTTCACCTGGCCGGCACCGCCCGCCGCACCGCCGGCCGGTGCGGCACCGGGCGCACCCGGCCCGGACGGCGCGAGGACGGACGGTCTCTCACCCGGCGCGGGGATGCGGATCTGCTCACCGTCGACGACCGGTCGCGCCATGTTGACGTCGCTCGTCCGCGCGGGCTGGCGCACGCCCCCGGCCCTGCGGACGGCATCGGCCACCCGGGAACCCGCCGGCAGCCGCACCACCCCCGGCCGGCGGACGCGCCCGACGACGTCGACGACGACCTCCCCGGTCGCCCCGGGTGCGCCGGCGGGCGCCGCGGCACCCGGCGACGGCTCCGCAGCGCCGGCCGACGATGCGGACGCCCCGGCGGTCGACGTGAAGCCGCTGCGGTCTCCCGTCTGCTCGACACCGTCCGGGGATGCGGCGACCGGCGTGCCGGCGTCCTGGGCGCGCAGGACCCGAACCCCCAGGACGACGGCCACCCCGACGACGAGGACGAGCACCGTGGCAAGGACGCGCCCGTCGACGGCCAGCCGACCCTCCCGCAGGGCCGGGGGGATCGTCAGAGGCGCCGGGGCGGCCGTCCCCGCTCGCGCGCGGCGCCGGAGGACTCCGTCGCGGACGCCGTCGGGGGCGGGGTCCGTGGCGACGTCGTCCCGGGTGGGCACCCACGCGTCGCCGGGTCCCCCGCTCGTCGCTCGACCCGCGCGGTCGTCCCCGGGCGTCCGGGAGTCGGCGACCTCGGCGAGGATCTCGAGCAGGCGGTCGCGCGGCGGGTGCTGGCGGGTCAGCGGCATGACCGGGACGCTAGGGATCCGGCCCGGCGCGATCACCCTCGCTCAGGCGCCTGTGGATCGGACCACGCGCCGGCCGCTGGCTGTGGACGGCGACGAGGCCGGGCCGCCGGTCCGACCAGGTCCGCTCAGCCCGCAGACCCCACCACGGGGACGTCGAGGTCGCGCAGCAGCGTCTCGACCCGGACGCGGATCTCGTCCCGGACGCGGCGCACCATCGCCACGTCCTGCCCCGCCGGGTCCTCCAGGACCCAGTCCTCGTAGCGCGTGCCGGGGAAGTACGGGCAGGTGTCCCCGCACCCCATCGTCACGACGACGTCCGAGGCCTGCACGGCCTCCGGGGTGATGATCTTCGGGGTCTCCCCCGCCAGGTCGATGCCGACCTCGAGCATGGCCTCGTGGACCGCCGGGTTGATCGAGTCGGCCGGGGCGGACCCGGCCGAGCGCACCTCGACCGCACCGCCGGACAGGTGCCGGGTCCACGCCGCGCCCATCTGGGACCGCCCGGCGTTGTGGACGCACACGAACATCACGGAGGGCTTCTCGCTCATGGGCATCAGTGTGCCCGAGGCGCGCCGTGACCCGGGCCGTGGGGACAGACGGCGACCCCGATCGTCCCCGGGCCGCCGTGCACGGCGACGACGGCCGCGAGGTCGACGACGGAGACGGACCCCACCTGTGGCAGGCGCTCCTCGAGTCGGCGAGCGAGGCTCTCGGCGCGGTCGGCCGCATCGACGTGCTCGACGACGATCTCGGTGCCGGAGGCCCAGGCCGGGACGGCCGCGACGCGCTCGGTGACGATGTCCTCGATCCGCGCGAGCGCCTTCGTCGCCGTCCGCACCTTCTCGATGGGCACGATCGCCCCGTTGCGGACCTCGAGCACCGGCTTGATCGACAGACGGGCGCTGAGGAAGGCCGCCCCCGCCCCGATCCGACCACCGCGTCGGAGGTGGTCCAGCGAGTCGACGTAGAAGATCGTCGAGCTCGCCCCGCACTCGCGGCGGACGACGTCGACGACGTCGTGGGCGTTCCCCCCGTGCCGACCGGCGCGGGCCGCCCGGGCCGCCGCCAGCCCGACGGCCATCCCGACGGCGCGGCTGTCGACGAGGTGGACGGGCAGCTCGGCGCGACCGGCCGCGAGCCGGGCGGACCCGATCGTGCCGGACAGCTCGGCGCTCGGGTGGACCGAGACGATCGAGCCCGCGCCCCGTTCCGCGGCCGTCGCGTAGGCGCGGGCGAAGGCGTCCGGTGACGGGCGCGAGGTCGTCACCGGGGCCCGTCGCCGCAACGCGTCGGTGACCTCCTGCGCCGTGATGTCGACCCCCTCGACGAACTGCTCGTCGTCGACGACGACGTGCAGCGGCACGACGATCACGCCGGACTCCTCCGCCAGCTCCACCGGCAGCGACGCGGTCGAGTCAACGACGAGCGCCACCGGCTTCTGCTCCGCGGGCGGCGGGTCGCCCGCGGAGGCGACGGTCTCGACCGACGGGTCGTCCGACGCGTCCGTGGGCGTCACGGGCACGCCGAGGCCCACGGTTCCGTCGCCCTCGAGGCCTGCCCCCGTCGTCATGGCTCAGGCGGGGACGACGTTGACGAGCTTCGGCGCACGGACGACGACGGTGCGGATGCCGCCAGCCGTCGCCGCCGCGACCTTCTCGCGGGCCAGCACGAGCTCGCGCAGAGCGTCCTCGGAGATGTCGGCGGGCACCTCGACGCGGTCGCGGACCTTTCCCCTGATCTGGACGACGCAGGTGACCGTGTCCTCGACCAGCAGGCTCTCGTCGACCTCCGGGAACGGCGCGAAGGCGAGTGAGTGCTCGTGACCGAGCCGCCGCCACAGCTCCTCCGCGACGTGCGGCGCGATCGGCGAGAGCATGAGGACGATCGCCTCCGCCACCTCGCGCGGCACCGCGTCGAGCTTGGTCAGGTGGTTGTTCAGCTCGATGAGACGGGCGATCGCCGTGTTGAACCCGAGCGTGGCGTAGTCCGACCGGACGGCCGCGATCGTCCGGTGCAGAAGGGTCGCCGTCGCGGCCTCGAGCGGGGCGTCGACGACGCGGCACTCCCCGCTCTCCTCGTCGACGACGTTGCGCCACAGCCGCTGGAGGAAGCGCTGGCTGCCGACGACCGCGCGGGTGTCCCACGGCTTGCTCTGCTCGAGCGGGCCGAGGGACATCTCGTAGACCCGGAAGGTGTCGGCCCCGTACGCCTCGTACATCTCGTCGGGGCTGACCATGTTCTTCAGCGACTTGCCGATCTTGCCGAACTCGCGGTTGACCGGCTGCCCCTGCCACGTCCACGTCGACTCGGCCCCGTCGGCCGACGGCACCTCCTCGACATCGGCGGCCGGCACGTACTGACCGCGGTCGTCGGTGAACGCCGGCGCCTGGATGTAACCCTGGCTGAAGTACGTCCGGAACGGCTCCTCGCTGCTCACGTGGCCGAGGTCGTGGAGCACCTTGTGCCAGAACCGGGCGTACAGCAGGTGCAGCACCGCGTGCTCGACGCCGCCGATGTAGAGGTCGACGCCGCCGGGGTCGCGCGTGCCGGCGGGCGCCCCGGGCACCGGCTCCGGGCGCGGGCCGATCCAGTACGCCTCGTTCTCGGGGTCGACGAGCGCGTCGGCGTTCGCCGGGTCGAGGTAGCGCAGGTAGTACCAGCACGAACCGGCCCAGTTCGGCATCGTGTTCGTCTCGCGGCGATAGCGGCGGGTGCCCCGGCCGTCGCCGAGGTCGAGCTCGACCTCGACCCACTCCGGCACGCGGCCGAGCGGCGGCTCCGGCGAGGACGAGTCGTCCTCGGGCTCGAACGTGCGCGGACTGTAGTCGGGCACGTCGGGCAGCTCGACGGGAAGCATCGACTCCGGCACGGCGTGCGCGACGCCGTCCTCGTCGAAGACGACGGGGAACGGCTCGCCCCAGTACCGCTGGCGGGAGAAGAGCCAGTCGCGGATCCGATGGGTGACGCTGCCCTCGCCGATCCCCGACTCCTCGAGGTGGGCGATCATCGTCGCCTTCGCCTCCTGCAGCCCGAGCCCGTCGAGGCTCACCTCGCCGTTGCTCGAGGCGACGGCGATCCCGGCACCGGTGAAGGCCTCGGTCATCTCCGCGTCGGGGTCGACCGCCTCGCCGACGGGCGCGACGACCCGCCGGATCGGCAGGTCGAAGGCGCGGGCGTAGTCGAAGTCGCGATCGTCGTGCGCGGGGACGGCCATGATCGCGCCCGTGCCGTAGCCGGCGAGGACGTAGTCGGCGACGAAGACGGGGACCGGCTCGCCGGACAGCGGGTTCGTCGCGAACGCGCCGGTGAAGACCCCGGTCTTCTCCTTGTCCTCGCGCTGCCGCTCGACGTCGCTCTTGCGAGAGGCGGCCCGGCGGTAGGCGTCGACGGCCTCCCGCGGGGTGGCCGCGCCGCCGGTCCACGCGTCGCGGGTCCCCTCCGGCCAGGCGTCCGGGACGAGCGTGTCGACGAGGTCGTGCTCGGGCGCGAGGACCATGAAGGTCGCGCCGAAGAGGGTGTCCGGACGCGTCGTGAAGACCTCGATGACGTCGATCGAGCCGTCGGCGGTCGTCACGGGGAAGGACACCTGCGCGCCGGTGCTGCGCCCGATCCAGTTGCGCTGCATCGTCTTGACCTTCTCGGGCCAGTCGACGCGGTCGAGGTCGTCGGCGAGACGGTCGGCGTACGCGGTGATCCGCATCATCCACTGGCGCAGGTTCTTCTTGAAGACGGGGAAGTTCCCGCGCTCGGAGCGGCCGTCGTTCGTCACCTCCTCGTTCGACAGGACGGTGCCCAGGCCCGGCGCCCAGTTGACCGGGGCCTCGTGGGTGTACGCGAGCCGGTACCCGGCGAGCTCCTCGCTGCGCTCGGCCTGCGACAGCTCGGCCCACGGGCGTCCGTCCGACGTCTCCCGCTCGCCTGCCTCGAGCTGGGCGACGAGCTCGGCGATCGGGCGGGCCCGCCCCGTGCCGCCGTCGGGGCGCACGGCCTCCTCGTCGTACCAGGCGTTGAAGATCTGCAGGAAGATCCACTGCGTCCAGCGGTAGTAGTCCGGGTCGATCGTGCGGATCGCCCGACGGTCGTCGTGCCCCAGGCCCAGTCGGCGCAGCTGCCGCGCCATGACCGCGATGTTGTCCTCGGTCGTCGTCCGGGGGTGCTGCCCGGTCTGGACCGCGTACTGCTCGGCCGGCAGGCCGAAGGCGTCGTACCCGAGGCAGTGCAGCACGTTCTTGCCGAGCATCCGGTGGTAGCGCGCGACGACGTCCGTCGCGATGTACCCGAGGGGGTGGCCGACGTGCAGGCCCGCGCCCGAGGGGTAGGGGAACATGTCCATGACGAGCATGTGCCCGTCGCGTTCGGCCACCTGCTCCGGCTGCGCCCACGGCCCCGCGGGGTTGGGGGCGCGGAAGGTGCCCAGCTCCTCCCACCGGTCCTGCCAGGCGGTCTCGATCCGCCCGGCGAGCTCCGCGGTGTACCGGTGCTGCGTCTGCGTCATGGGGTCCTTCGTCTCTCGTCGGTGCACGCGGTGGCGGCGGGCCAGATTATCGCAGCGGCCTCGGGCGACGGGCCCGCTCGGTCAGTCCCCGAGCGCCTCGCGGTAGCGGCGGACGACGAGGTCGGCGACGGCGTCCGAGGGCAGGACCGGCGCGGTGACGGGCAGGTCCAGCCCGGCGCCGACCGCCTCGAGCCGACGATGGAAGTGCCCCGGGGCGAGCAGGTGCGCCAGGAGCACCGGGGACTCGGGCCGCGCGAGCCCTCCGGCGACGTCGGCCACGGCGGGTCCGTCGCCCGAGAGCACGCCGACCGCGACCTCGCGGCTGGTCCGGTCCGCGAGCGCCCGCGCGACGACCTCGACCTCGGCACGGGCGCGCGGGTCGGAGGACCCGGCGGTCGCGAGCACCACGGGGGCCTGCGGCGCTCCGGCGCCGGCGAGGCGTCCCGCCAGGGCGGTGATCACCTCCGGCGCGGCCCCGAGGTGCTCGGTCACCGTGCCGGAGCCGTGGGCGGCGACGGCGTCCGGGACGTCGGTCCGCACGTGGTAGCCGGCGAGGAGGAACAGGGGGACGACGACGGGATCGACCGTGCCCGCCAGGGCTCGGGCGGGGTCCGGCGCGCGCACGTCGACGTAGCCCAGCCGGACCTCGACCCCCGGCAGCCGACGGCCGGCATCGGCGACGAGGCGCTCGACCGTGGCCGTCCCCGCGTCGCTAGCCGTCCCGTGCGCCAGGACGACGAGGGCGCTCACGCGGGTGCGCCCTCGATCTCGCCCGCCCCGGCGGACCGTCGGGTGAACCGGTGGCGGGTCGCGGCGACACCGACGGCCGCGCCCCACGCGCCGGTGACGACCATGTAGGCGAGCACCCGCGCGTCTCCGTCCACCCCGAGCGCGGACAGCAGGGTGCGCAGGTTGGTCAGGACGATGATGCCGCCGACGGCGGTCCCGAGGACGACGGTCGGCAGCCGGCTGACGAGCCACGCGGCGAACGGCGCGGCGACGAGACCGCCGGCGAGCAGCGCGCCGGCGAGCGCCAGGTCGATGCCGGACCCCCCGAGGCCGACGAGGAAGCCCAGGCTCGCGGCGAGGGTGACGAGGAACTCCGAGGTGTCGACGGACCCGATGACCGTCCGCGGGGCGGTCTTGCCCGCCGACAGCAGGCTCGTCGTCGACACCGGCCCCCAGCCGCCGCCACCGGTGGCGTCGACGAAGCCTCCGACGAGGCCGAGCGGGACGAGGGCCCGGCCGGTGTGCGGCGAGGTGCGTGCCTGGGAGACCTTCGGCGGGCGCAGGGCGAAGCGGAGCATGACGTAGACACCGAGCGCAGCGAGGATGAGCGCCATCACGGGCTCGCCGGCCTCGGTCGACAGCCGCGACAGGACGGTCGCGCCGGCGAACGCGCCGATCGCGCCGGGCAGGCCCAGTCGCAGGACGAGGTTGCGGTCGACGTTGCCCAGCCGCCAGTGCGCGATTCCCGACGCGGCGGTGGTGCCGAGCTCGGAGAGGTGCACGGTCGCCGACGCGACGGCGGGCGTCAGGGCGGCCGCGGACAGCAGGAGGGAGGTGGAGGTGACGCCGTACCCCATGCCGAGCCCGCCGTCGACGAGCTGGGCGGCCAGGCCGACGACGGCGATGATGACGAGCTTTCTCATGCGCTCCTCCGAGCGGTGACCGAGTGTCGGTCGAGCGAGCGGGAGCCGGCCGGGGCGAGGCGCCCGTCGGCGGCGGCGCGGGTCAGGGCGGCGACGGCGAGGTCGCGGGCGGCGACGGCGCGTCGCGGATGGCCACCGGCGTGGACGGCGACGCTGAGCCGACCGCCGGAGACGGGGACGACGCCCCGGGCGGGGACGTGGACCGGTGAGGCCGCGGCGTCCGTCGCGTCGATGGCCCAGATGCCCAGGGCCGCGGCGGCCCTGCGGACGGCGGTGTCCACGGCCGGGACGCCGGTGGCGGTGTGGACCAGGCAGGCCCCCTCGAGGTCGGCCGGACCGTCCCAGGCCCGGGCGGCGTGCTCGACCGCGCCGACGGCGACGTGGGCCGCCACCTGCGGGCACACCTGCGGGGCGATGACGGTGACGCGTGCACCGTCCTCGAGGAACGCCGCCACGCGGCGTGCCGTCACGGGCCCGCCGCCGACGGCGACGACCCGACGGTCGGTGAGGTCGAGGTCGAGGAGCACCGGGTCAGCCCTCCGCGCGGATCGACTCGACCATGCCCGCGGCCAGCGTCGCGCCGGAGGCGGGGTCGACGACGACGAGCGCGCCGCCGGCGCGGGTGCGGGCGTACTCCTCGGCGGGGATCGGCGACGCCAGGCGCAGCGCGACGGTGCCGATGTCGTTGAGCTCGAGCGTGTCCGCCGGGCCGTCGGTGAGGGTGTCGACGTCGAGCCGGTTCTCGATCCGCTCGGCGATCGCGGTCACGGTCGCCGTGCCGTGCTTGACGAGCACCCTGGCCCGCTCGCGCAGCGGCGTCGGGGACAGCCAGCACAGCCGCGCGTCGAGGGACCGGGTGAGCGTCGGCACGTCTTCCGCGGTGACGAGCGTGTCGCCCCGCGAGACGTCGACGTCGTCGGTGAGCCGGATCGTCACCGAGGACGGTGCGCTCGCGCGCTCGAGCGTGCGGCTGCCGAGATCGATCCCGGCGACGCTGGACCGACGGCCCGAGGGCAGGACGACGACCTCGTCGCCCACCGCGACGCTGCCGGAGGTGATCCGGCCTGCGTAGCCGCGGTAGTCGAGCAGGCTCGGGTCGGCGTCCGCACCGATCGCCGCGCCCTGGGGCCGGACGACGAGCTGGACCGGGAGGCGGAAGGGTGCCTCGATCGTGTCGTCGAGGACGGGGATCGTCTCGATGAGCTCGAGCAGGCTCGGGCCCTCGTACCACGGCATCGCCGCGGAGCGCTCCGCGACGTTGTCCCCGACGAGCGCCGAGACCGGCACCGTCGTCACCTTGCGGACCCCGAGCTCGGCGGCCGCGGCCCGGACCTGGGCGTCGACCTCGGCGAACCGCTCCTGCGAGTACCCGACGAGGTCGACCTTGTTCACGGCGACGATGACGTGCGGCGTGCGCAGCAGCGCGACGACGGCGAGGTGCCGCCGGGTCTGCTCGATGACCCCGTGGCGGGCGTCGACGAGGAGGACGACGGCGTCGGCCGTCGAGGACCCGGTGACCATGTTCCGCGTGTACTCGACGTGACCGGGGCAGTCGGCAAGGACGAACGAGC
Source organism: Janibacter massiliensis (assembly GCF_900289115.1). Classification (GTDB taxonomy): domain Bacteria; phylum Actinomycetota; class Actinomycetes; order Actinomycetales; family Dermatophilaceae; genus Janibacter_A; species Janibacter_A massiliensis. The sequence continues at coordinate 2,213,922 of NZ_LT985196.1, forward strand.
GGTTGGCCGTCGCGAAGTACCGGTGGGCGACGTCGATGGTGATGCCCTGCTCCCGCTCGGCGCGCAGGCCGTCGGTGAGGAGCGCGAGGTCGGGCGCACCCATCCCCCGCTCGCGGCTGACGCGCTCGATCGAGAGCATCTGGTCGGCGAGGACGTTCTTCGTGTCGTGCAGGAGACGGCCGACGAGTGTCGACTTGCCGTCGTCGACGGAACCGGCCGTCGCCAGGCGCAGCAGCGTGCTCATCAGAAGTAGCCCTCCTTCTTGCGGTCCTCCATGGCGGCCTCGGAGAGGCGGTCGTCGGCGCGGGTCGCGCCCCGCTCGGTGAGGGTGCTCGCCGCGACCTCGACGACGACCGCATCGACGTCCGCGGCGTCCGACTCGACGGCGCCGGTGCACGAGATGTCACCGACGGTGCGGTAGCGGACGCTGCGCGGCGCGGCCTGCGCGGCCTCGGCCTCGCTCGTGTGCGGGCCGACCGCAAGGAGCATCCCGTCGCGCTCGTAGACCTCCCGCTCGTGGGCGTAGTAGAGCGAGGGCAGCTCGATCTCCTCGCGGGCGATGTAGCGCCACACGTCGAGCTCGGTCCAGTTGCTCAGCGGGAAGACGCGCACGTGCTCGCCGGGCCGGTGGCGCGGGTTGTACAGGTGCCACAGCTCGGGGCGCTGGTTGCGCGGGTCCCACTGGCCGAACTCGTCCCGGAGGCTGACGACGCGCTCCTTCGCGCGGGCCTTCTCCTCGTCGCGCCGGCCGCCGCCGAAGACCCCGTCGAAGCGGTGCGCGGCGATGGCGTCGAGCAGCGGGATCGTCTGCAGGGGGTTGCGGGTGCCGTCGGGTCGCTCGGTCAGCCGGCCGTCGTCGATGTAGTCCTGCACGGACGCGACCTCGAGCCGGAGCCCGAGCCGTTCGACCGTCGCGTCGCGGAAGGCGAGGACCTCGGGAAAGTTGTGCCCGGTGTCGACGTGGAGGACCGGGAACGGCACGGGCGCGGGCCAGAACGCCTTGCTCGCGAGGTGGAGCATGACGACGGAGTCCTTGCCGCCGGAGAAGAGCAGGACGGGCCGCTCGAGCTCGGCGGTGGCCTCGCGGATGATGTGGATGCCCTCGGCCTCGAGGACGTCGAGGAGGTCGGGCGTGCCGTCGGCCGGTGCGCCGGGGATGCTCGGTGTGGGGGCAAGGGTCGGGGTGGTCATCGTCGGGGTCTTCACGTGTGGATGCCGCACTCGGTCTTCGCGAAGCCGGCCCAGCGACCGGCGCGGGGGTCCTCGCCCGGCGCGACCGGGCGGGTGCAGGGGGCGCACCCGATCGACGGGTAGCCCTGACCGAGCAGGGGGTTGACGGGCAGGAGGTTGGCCTCGGTGTGGTCGATCAGGTCCTGGAGCGTCCACGTGACGAGCGGGTTGATCTTCACCAGGCCATGGGCCGCGTCCCACGACACGACGGGCGCGTCCGCGCGGGTCGGGCCCTCCTCGCGACGGACGCCGGTCACCCAGGCGTCGTAGCCCAAGAGGGCGCGGCGCAGGGGCTCGACCTTGCGCATCCGGCAGCAGGCCGCGGGGTCGCGGTCGTGCAGCCGCGGTCCGTACTTCGCATCCTGCTCGGCGACGGTGAGCTCCGGCAGAGCCTCGACGAGGGTGATGTCGAGCGCGTCCGCGACGGCCGCCTTCGTCTCCTGCGTCTGCGCGAAGTGGTACCCCGTCTCGAGGAAGAGGACGTCGACGCCGGGCAGCGCCTCGGACGCCAGGTGCGGCAGGACGGCGTCGGCCATCGAGCACGCGACGACGAGCCCGTCGCCGAAGGTCTCGGCGGCCCAGGCGAGCACGGTCGCGGCGTCGGCGTCGGCGAAGCGCTCGGCGCCGTCGTGCGCGATCGTCTCGAGCTCCTCCTGCGTGCGGGTCCGGGTGCGGGTCGTCGTCATCGGAGGGCCTCCTCGTCGGCGCGGTGGGCCCAAGCGGCGAAGGACTCACCGGGCTCCCGCCCGGCGTCCCACGCCCGGACGACCCGCTCGACGTAGTCGGGCAGCTCGGCGGCCGCGATCTTGTGCGCGCGCAGGGTCCGGCCGAGCACCGGCTCGTCGGGGTTGCGCGAGTCGGTGAGCGTCCCACCGAGGTGGACCTGGAAGCCCGGGACCTGCTCCCCCTGGTCGGTGGTGACGATCTGCCCCTTGAGGCCGATGTCCGCGGTCTGGATGCGCGCGCAGCTGTTCGGGCAGCCGTTGACGTGCAGGGTGACCTGCTGGTCGAGGTCGAGGTCGGCAAGGCGGCGCTCGAGCTCGTCGATCGCGGCCGCGGCGGTCGCCTTCGTCTCGACGATCGCGAGCTTGCAGAACTCGATGCCCGTGCAGGCCATCGTCGACCGCCGGAAGACGCTCGGCGTCGCGGTGAGACCGAGCTCCTCGAGCCCGGCGACGAGCGTGTCGACCGCATCGGGCTCGACGTCGAGGACGACGAGCTTCTGGTGCGGGGTGAGGCGGACGCGTCGCGACCCGGCCGCCTCGGCGAGCTCGGCGACCCGGGTGAGGATCGACCCGCTGACCCGACCGACCCGCGGCGCGACACCGACGTACCGGCGGCCGTCCTTCTGGAGGTGCACCCCGACGTGGTCGCCGGGGGCGCTCGGCTGCTCCGGCGCCGGTCCGTCGGCCAGGGCGTACCCGAGGTACTCGGTCTCGAGGACCTCCCGGAAGCGCTCCGGTCCCCACTGGGCCAGGAGGAACTTCAGGCGGGCCTTGTTCCGCAGCCGGCGGAAGCCGTAGTCGCGGAAGATCTGGACCACGGCGTGCCAGACGTCGGCCGCCTGGTCCTCGGTGACGAAGGCGCCGAGCCGCTCCGCGAGCCGGGCGCTCGTCGACAGCCCGCCGCCGACCCACAGGTCGTAGCCGGGGCCGAGCTCGGGGTGGACGACGCCGACGAGGGAGATGTCGTTGATCTCGTGGACCACGTCGAGGCTCGGGTGGCCCGTGATGGCGGACTTGAACTTGCGCGGCAGGTTGGCCAGCTCGGGGTCCCCGATGAACCGGCGCTGGATCTCCTCGATGACCGGGGTGGGGTCGATGATCTCGTTCGCGGCGACCCCCGCGAGCGGGCTGCCGAGGATGACGCGCGGGCAGTCGCCGCAGGCCTCGGTCGTGCCCAGGCCGACCGACTCGAGCCGGCGCCAGATCTCCGGGACGTCCTCGACCCGGATCCAGTGGTACTGGATGTTCTGCCGGTCGGAGATGTCGGCGGTGTCGCGCGCGAGCTCGGTCGAGATGCCCGCGACGACCCGCAGCTGCTCGGTCGTCATCGCGCCGCCGTCGGTGCGCACGCGCATCATGAAGTAGCTGTCCTCGAGCTCGCTCGTCTCGAGCTGGGCGGTGCGGCCGCCATCGATGCCGGGGCGACGCTGGGTGTACAGCCCCCACCACCGGAACCGGCCGTGGAGGTCGTCGTCGGAGATCGAGTCGAAGCCTTCCTTGGCGTAGACCTCCTCGATCCGCTGGCGCACGTCGAGGCTGTTCTCCTCCGCCTTGAATCGCTCGTTGCCGTTGAGCGGCTCGCGGCCGTCGACCTTCCACTGCCCGTTCGGCTTGGTCGCCCGCGGCGGGCGGGTGCCGGGCCGGGCGTGGGTGTCGGCGCTCATCGGGTGGCTCCTGCCAGATGCACGGGGGTCAGATGCATAAGGGAATGTTATGCGTACCGAAACATGGGGTTGGCGTGGGGTCCATGATCCGGGCGTGCCGCGCGGGGTCCCCCCGAACCGCGACGGGTTCGACGAAGCGGGGCGCCCCGAACTGCGACGGGTTCGGCGAAGCACGACGGGTTCGAACGGGGCGGCGTTCGTCACACCCGTCGGGGTTCGCCGAACAGGCCGCGGTGACGATCAGCCGGCGGCGAGGACCTCGGCGGCCGTCGTCTCGCCGGACCGGACGGCACCCTCCATGTACCCGTTCCACACCGGGGAGCACTCCGCGCCCGCCCAGTGGATCCGCCCCACCGGGGTCCGCAGGGCGTGCCCGTAGGCGGTCCACACCCCCGGGGCGAAGTGCGCGCCGTAGCACCCGCGGGAGAACTCCTGCGCCATCCAGTCCCGCTCGACGTACTGGACCGGCGTGAGCGCCTGCGGTCCGACGTAACGCGCGAAGCACGCGAGGACCGCCTCCCGGCGCTCCTGCTCCGGACGTCGGGCCCACTCCCGACCGTCGTCGGCCTCGATGAAGCCCATGAGGATGCCCGGCGTCCCCGACGGCGGTGAGTTGTCGAAGGTGACCTTCACCGGCCCGCGGTCGCTCGCGGCCTGGCCGTTGAGCCCCGCGTCGCGCCAGAACGGGTGGTCGTAGGCGGCGTAGCACTTGATGACCGATCCGGCGGGGACGCGCTGGGTCAGCTGGTCGCGCCAGCTCGGCAGGGCCGGCGCGTACTCGAGGCGGCCGGCGAGCGTCGGCGGGAGGGTGACGACGACCCGGTCGGCCGTGACGACCGTGCCGGTGCGGGTCTCCACGCGCACCCCGGCCGTGTCGTGCTCGATCCGCCGGACCGGCTCGCCGAGCCGGACCCGGTCGCCGAGGGCGGCGGCCATGGCCTCGGCGATGCGGATGCTCCCACCGACGACCCGGTCCTGCTGGGCGCCGGCGTCGGTCGCGAGGAGCGTCTCGAGGTCGGTCCCGGAGTGGCTGTAGAAGAGGGCGTGGAGCAGCGACAGGTCCGTCGAGTCGGCCGAGAAGACCGCCTCGCACGCGATGCGGAAGTACGCCCGGCCCGACGGGGTCCGGAGGGTGCGCCGGATCCACGTCTCGAAGGTCTGCCCGTCGAGGTCGTGCGCGTCGGGGCTCTCCCACGGCCGGCGCAGGTCGACGCGCGAGCTGAGGGCGGTGAACCGGGCCAGGCCCTGCCCGAGGTCGGCGAGCGCGAACGGGCTCAGCCGAGGGACGGCGCCCTTGTGCGAGCGCATCGTCGTCCGGCGGCCCCGGAGGTCGATGACCATGCGGCCCTTGTCGTTCCACGTCCGGAAGGTCTCCAGGCCGAGGTCGGCGACGAGCTCGTACATCCGGTTCTGGCCGGGGCCGAGCCACTGGCCGCCGAGCTCGATCGGGGTGCCGTCGGCCAGGTGGCCGCCCTCGACGCGGCCCCCGACCCGGTTTCGGGCCTCGAGGACGGTGACCTCGGCACCGGACGCGAGCAGCCGGGTCGCGCACGCCAACCCCGCCAGGCCCGCGCCGATGACGACGACCGACGGCTGCGCGGTCATGCGGCAGCCCCGCTCTGCTCCGCCGGAACGGGCATCCCCGCCCGGCGGTCCCACCGGCGCCACAGGGCACGCAGCCACGCCGGGCGCCGGTCGGGGAGGTCGGCGGCGCGCAGGTCGTCCGCCCACCGGGCGTAGGCGCCGTCCGCGACCTCCCACGCGTCGACGGGGTTCGGGGGGGCGGCGAGCCAGGCGCGCTGGACCCGGTCGAGCTCGTCGCCGAACCGCGCGAGCGCGGCGCCGTGGTCCCGGATCGCCAGGCGGTGCAGCTCCTCGTGGTGCCACCACCGGTCGGCGTGGTCGTACCGGTTCCCGCTCGTGGCCGCACCGCGCGGGGGCCCGCTCGGCGCCTGGTCGGCGGTGGGGGCGGGCTCGGGGACGAAGAGGGACACGCACGGCGCGCTCGTGCCGGTGACCCAGTGGGTCGGACGGCCGCGGAGGTCGGCGATCCACGATCCGGTCGTCTGGGTGGAGGTGAGCAGGCCCCCGGCGTGGGCGCACGGGGCGGACAGCGCGCCGTTGACCGTCGACCACCGCGGAGCCGGACCGTCGTGCTCCCGCAGCGCGGTGATGACGTCGGCGACCCCGTCCGCCGTGGCGGCGCTCGCCTCGGTGCGGGCACGGCGCGCGTCGCACCCGGCGACGCGCCCCTTGACCGGGTCGGCGTGCGCCTGCGCGAAGCCGGTGATCGTCAGCCCGTTGCTGATCGACCGACCCGGCCCGGTGACCTCCTCGACGGCCGACCGGCGGCCAGCGGTCTCGACGACGAACGCGGTCGTCGGGTCGGCGACGATGAAGGAGTTGTCGTACGTGAAGCGCGGGTGCTCGTGGCTGCACGACCCGCCCTGACCGTGCCGTTCGAGGAGGGTGACGATCACCTCGACGGCGGCCGCGGCGGTGTCGGCCCTCTCAAGCGCCAGGCGGAGGAGGTCCATCCCGAGCAGCTCCGTCCCCGTCGGCTCGCCCCGGTCCGTCCGCCGGGTGAAGACCGCCTCGTTGCCGATCGTCACCCCGTGCTCGTTCGTCCCCATCTCCGCTCCCCACATCCACCAGGGTCGGGAGACAAGCAGGGCGTTCGTGCGCTCCACCTGCGGGATCGTGCTGTGGGTGCAGCGCACGGTCGAGCCCGGCTCGTGGGTGCGGGCCGGCACCCGCTCCAGGTGCTGCGACTCGTTCGGGTCGCGGTCGGAGTTCTTCCCGAAGATCATCCCGTCGGCGGTGACGGTGACGAGCGTGTCGCACATGCGCCCACCGTAGGGCCGGGACGAGCCTCGCGGAACGGGTCCGGCGGACCGTCTCACCTGTCGAGGGTGTCTCCTTCGGGGGCAAGGTCGAGGACGTGGTGGTCGCCCTCGCGGCGGAAACCGAGGCGGTCGTAGTACGCCCCGCGCATCCCCGGCGGCGTCGTCACCCGGGTCCAGCCGCGGCCGCGGAACGGTCCGTCGGGGCCCAGGACGAACTCCCCCGGCGTGCGGTCGCGGAACCGCGGGGTGACGTAGTCGAGCCGGATGCGGGCCTGCCCGTCGCCGCGGTCCTCGACGAGGACGACCCCGACGGTCTCGTCGCCGAGGAGGACGAGGTACGCCTCGTCGCCCGCCCCGAACGCGGCCCCAGGGTCGAAGCCGGGGTTGAACCGGGCGATGTCCGCGGCCCGCGTGGTGAGGACGTGCCGCAGGTAGGCGTCGTCGGGGGCCACCCGCAGGACCTCGTACCGCTGCGCGTCGTGGCGTTCCCGCACCGACCGGGACAGCTGGACCACGTTGATGACGGCGAGGACGACGTTGAGGCCCACCATCGGCCACACGTGCGCCAGCCCGTTGTAGGCGATGAGCACGAGGCACCCGACCAGGTTGATGACCCGCAGCCGGAGCAGCTGGGTCTGCAGGAGCGAGACGACGAGGATCGCCGACCCGACCCAGCCGAGCGCCTCGAGCGCGGCGGTAGACAGATGCCAAGGCATCCCCCCAGCCTGCCTCACCCGCCGTCGTCATCGCCCGTTCGCCGAGCGCGTGCACTCCCGTCACCCGGAGTTCGCCCACGTCGGCGCCAGCGGCCCTAGCGTCGAGCCGCCCCTCCCCCTGACCGAACGGACCCCCCGTGAAGCGCCCTCAGACCCTCCGCCCGCTCGGCGTGACCGTCGCCGTCGCCGTCGTCGCGGCCCTCGTCCCCGCCTTCTCCAGCCCGGCACCCGCCACCAGCGCCCCCGGCGACGTCGTCCTGCGTGAGTCCTTCGACTCCGGCACGATGCCCGCCGGGTTCACCCCGGTCAGCGGGTCCTGGACCGTCCGCGACGGACGCCTCGTCGTCGAGGGCGGGTCGATCTCCCGGCTGACGTTCGGCCCGCACCTGGAGAACTACCGCGTCGATGCGACGGTGCGCTTCGAGAAGGTCGCGAACAGCGGCCGCTGGACCGGCATCATGGTCGACACGCCCAAGGACGGGCAGGTCCCGTGGTGGCAGGCCGTGATGCGGTCGCAGAGCACCGCGAGCAACGGCATCGAGATCGCCACCCGGACGAGCAAGAACGCGTGGAACGTCCCGTTCACCGCCTCGGCCCCCACCGACGCCGGCACCGGGCGCGACGTCCGTGTCTCGATCGAGGTCCAGCGCGACCACGTCACGTGGTCCTACGACGGCACGAAGGTGCTCGAGGGCGACATCGAGCGGACGAGTAAGGGCGTCCTCGGGCTCGTCGCCGACGGTGCGACGGTCTCCTTCGACGACATCACGGTCACCGAGATCGCCCCGAAGCCGCTCGTGCGGGGTGACGGCGAGCTTCCGGTGACGATCGGCCACCGCGGGTACAGCCAGGTCAACCCGGAGAACTCCCTCGCGGCGATGGCGGCGAGCCAGAAGTCGGGAGCGGAGTACATCGAGACCGACGTGCACACCTCTGCCGACGGCGTGCCGATGATCATGCACGACCAGACGGTGAGCAGGACGACGAACGGCACCGGTGACGTCGCGACCCTCGACGGCTCCTTCATCGCCGCGCTGAGGAACGGCTCGTGGTTCTCGCCGGCGTTCGCCGACCAGGAGGTCCCGACCCTCGCCGAGTTCCTCGACACGTTCGCGGTCGGTCGGGGCAAGCTCCTGCTCGAGATCAAGGGGCCGGAGACCGACGCCGAGGTCGCCCGGATCTGCCGCCTGATCCGTGACCGGCGGTTGACCGACCGCGTGGTCATCCAGTCGTTCGACGTCAACGTCCTCCGCTCCGCACGCGCCCACGCGCCGGAGATCAAGCGGGGCCTGCTGCGCGGCAGCCTCGACGCCGACCCGGTGGCGACCAGCAAGGACCTCGACGTCGTCGCGTACAACCCCTCCTTCGGCGCCCTGCAGACGCGACCCAGCATCGTCGCCGACCTCCACGCCGCCGGAATCGCCGTCATGCCGTGGACGATCGACTCGCCGAAGGACTGGGCGACCCTGGTCGCGCAGGACGTCGACGGCGTCATCACGAACCGTCCCGGCGCGTTCATCGGCTGGAAGTCGGCGATCGAGGCACAGCCGACCCCGGCGGCGCCGACCGTGACGGTCGTCGCTCCGAAGGATGGTGCCACGGTCGAGCGCGGTGACCTGCTCGCGATCGCCGTGACGACGACCGACGCGACGAGCACGACGATCACCCTCGACGGGAAGAGCGTCGAGAACGGCGCCGCGATCGACACGGCAACCCTCTCCTACGGCACGCACACCGTCGCGGCCGGGGTCGACGGCCCGGGCGGCACGGCGGGTGCGTCGTCGACGTTCCGCGTGGTCACCACGGTCGCCGGGTTCAGAGGCCGGGTCGCCCGGTCCGGCCTCTCGCCGCAGGAGACGATGCAGATCCTGCGTGACGTCGACGCGCAGCGCTGGGACAAGGTGCGTCGCACGATCGAGCGCAGCGACCTGAGCACCGCCGAGCGCGTGGCCCTCGTCGAGGAGCTGGAGCAGCTCGACCGCCGCTGAACCGAGTGCCGGGGGTCCCGCCGATCTGGCGGGACCCCTCGCCCGTCGCGGGATCAGTCGTCCGCCAGACCGCAGGCGCGGGTGACGAGGGCCTCGATGCGCTGCTCGACGTCGGTGTCGATGCTCGTCACAGCGTAGGCGCTCGGCCACATCGAGCCGTCGTCGAGCCGCGCGACGTCGTTGAAGCCGAGGGTGCAGTACCGGGTGCCGAACTTGCCGCGGACCTGGAGGAAGAGGACGACCTTGCCGTCGGCGTCCGCGTACGCGGGCATCCCGTACCAGGTCTTCGGCGCGAGGTCCGGCGCCGTGCGGGTGACGATCGCGTGGACACGCTCGGCGACGGCCTTGTCCTCGGGGTCCATCCCGGCGATCGCGTCGAGGCAGGCGACCTCGTCCTTGGCCTTCCGGCTGCCCTTCCTCCCGCTCGAGGCCTCGGCCTTGAGCTCCTCGGCGCGGGCGGCCATCGCCTCCCGCTCGGCCTTGGTGAACCCGGGCATCAGGCGTCCCGCTGGACGAGGCGGACGAGGTTGCCGGACGGGTCACGGAAGGCCGCGTCGCGGTTGCCCCACTGCTGGTCGGTCGGCTCCTGGACGACCTCGGCGCCGGACTCGACGATGCGGGCGAACGCCCCCTCGAGGTCGGGGGTCACGAGGTTGATGCCGAAATAGCTGCCCTTCGTCACGAGCTCGGTGAGGACGCGACGCTCGTCGTCGGTGACGCCCGGCGTGACGCCCGGCGGGTGGAGGACGATCGCGGTGTCCTGACCCGTGGGGCCGACGGTGATCCACCGCATCGTCCCCTCGCCGACGTCGAGCCGGACCTCGAAGCCGAGGACGTCGCGGTAGAAGGCGAGGGACGCCTCGGGGTCGGTGGTCGGCAGGAAGCTCTGGAAGATCGTGATGTCCATGCCGACGACGTTACGGAGCCAGCGGCGGCGGCACTTCTCGATTCCGGACAGGCTTCGTCACGGTCCGCGCGAGGCACGGGGTGAGCCCGGCGAGGTTCCGGCGCGCCCGTTCCCGGTACTGCGTCGGCGTCATCCCGACGAGCTCACCGAACCGGGTCGTGAAGGAGCCGAGCGAGGACGCACCGACGAGCAGGCAGATGTCGGTCACGCTGCGGTCCGTCTCCCGGAGCAGGGCCATCGCCCGCTCGACCCGGCGCGTCATGAGGTACCCGTACGGCGTCTCGTCGTAGGCCTTCGTGAACTCGCGCGTGAGGTGTCGGGCCGACAGGTGCGCCCCGGCTGCGAGCTCCTCGACGTCGAGCGGCTGGGCGTAGTCGCGGTCGATCCGGTCGCGCACGGCCCGCAGCCGCCGCAGCAGCGCCGCCCGGTCCGGATAGCTCGCGCCCATCGTCGTGATCATCGCACTCACCCTCGCAACGACGAAGCCCCTCCGGGAACGGGAGGGGCTTCGAGGACCATCACGGTGCGGGCGGTGGAGCTGAGGGGATTCGAACCCCTGACCCCCTCCATGCCATGGAGGTGCGCTACCAACTGCGCTACAGCCCCGAGTGGGTGGGCCCCCTCGCGGGGACTGCGTAACTCTACCCACGGGCGAGGGTGCTCGCCAAATCGGTCAGGACGCGACGTTCCACGCCTCGATCCGCCAGCCGCCGGGCCGTTCCCCGACCTCCGCCCAGTGGCAGTTCTCCAGCGACCCCAGCGCCAGCCAGGCCGTGCGCGCGTCGATGCCGGCGAGCTCGGCCGCCACGGTCCGCCCCGACACCCCGTGGGCGACGACCAGGGCCGTCCCCCCGGCCGGCAGCGCCGCGAGGACCTCCTGCGCCGCCGGAAGCACCCGGTCCGCCACGTCGGCCAGCGACTCGCCCGTCACCCCGCGCCGGAAGTCCTCGCCGGTGCGCATCCTCTCCATGTCCTGCGGGTAGGCCCGAGCAACCTCGGCGACCGTGCGCCCGGCCCACTCCCCCACGTGGATCTCGCGGAACCGCCGGTCCAGCCGGACCTCCAGCCCGAGCACGTCGGCGATGGTCCGCGCGGTGTCGGCGGCCCGCCGCAGGTCGGAGGCGACGACGACGTCGATCCCCCGCCCGCCGAGCGCCCGCGCCGCCGCCGCGGCCTGCTCCCGCCCGAGGTCGGACAGGTCGGTGTCGATCTGCCCCTGCCAGATCCCCCCGGCGTTGTGGGTCGTCTGGCCGTGCCGCAGGACGAGCAACCGCCGGGGCCGCTCGAGCCCGGTGACCTGTGCCGTCGCCGACGAGCTCCCGCTCACGTCTGGTCGCTGCCCTTGACGCCCAGGTCGATCTCCGGGCAGTCGCGCCACAGCCGGGCGAGCTCGTAGTACTCGCGCTCCTCGTCGTGCTGGACGTGGACGACGACGTCGCCGAAGTCGAGGAGCACCCAGCGACCCTCGCGCTGGCCCTCGCGCCGGATCGTCTTGACGCCGTGCTCCTCGCGCAGCCGGTCCTCGATCTCGTCGACGACGGCGCCGACCTGCCGCTCGGTGCTCGCGGAGACGATGAGGAAGACGTCGGTCAGCGGCAGGTGGCCGGAGACGTCGATCCCCGTGATCGTCGTCGCGATCTTGTCGGAGGCCGCCTCGGCAGCGGTCGTGGCCAGCTCGATGGCGCGGTCGGTCGCGGGCACGTCAGTCCTGCTTCCCCGGGCTGGCACCGGTCGCCCGGTACAGCCCGTGCTTGGCGATGTACTGCACGACCCCGTCGGGCACGAGGTACCAGACGGGCTCGTCGGCGGCGACACGCGCGCGGCAGTCGGTCGAGCTGATCGCCATCGCGGGCACCTCCTGGAGAGTCACCCGGTCGTCGGGCAGCCCCTTGTCCGACAGGACGTGACCAGGGCGCGTCACGCCGATGAAGTGCGCGAGCTCGAACATCTCGTCCGCGTCCTTCCACGACAGGATCTTCGCGAGAGCGTCGGCGCCGGTGATGAAGAACAGCTCCGCCTCGGGCCGCTTCGTGTGCAGATCACGCAGGGTGTCGATCGTGTACGTCGGACCCCCGCGGTCGATGTCGACGCGGCTGACAGTGAACCGCGGGTTGCTTGCGGTCGCGACGACGGTCATGAGGTACCGGTGCTCGGCGGGCGAGACGCGCTGCGCGTCCTTCTGGTACGGCCGGCCCGTGGGGACGAAGACGACCTCGTTGAGGTCGAACCGCGCCGCGGCCTCGCTGGCGGCGACGAGGTGCCCGTGGTGGATCGGGTCGAAGGTGCCACCCATGACCCCGATGCGGGTGGCGGGCGTGCTCAGTGCCGGGCCCCGTGCCCGGGGTTCACGGGACCGTCGAGCGACGGGTCCGCGGGGTGGTCCTCCGTCCCACCGAGCTTGGCCGCGGTGTGGCGGAACGACCACACGGCGGCGAGGCCCAGCGCGAACAGGACGACGGCGAGGAGCCCGAAGCCCCAGTCCGGCATCGGCAGCTCCTTGTGGTGCAGCTGCGGCACGAGTGCGTCCTCGTCGGTCTCGAGCACGAGGCGGGTGAGGGCCATCGAGACGTCCTGGGCCACGGAAAGCATCGTCATGGGGCGCAAGCCTACCGGCCGGGCCCGGGTGTCCGGGATGTGGTCACCCCGGACCACGTCGTCCACGGGCCCCACCCACAGGGGTGTGGACAACCCCGGCGGACCGGGCCGTTTCCTGTGGACGAACGGACGACGGCCGACCGTTCGTCGCAACCGCCGAGCGGGTCGGTGAAGCGACTTGCGACACGCCGTTACCGGGACGTAGGAAAGACCTCAAGCCTCGTCGCGGGCCGGACCAGCGGTCGGGAGATCCCGGCCGCCCCGCGCGCTCGACGAGAGGACCGGAGGGATAACGACGACTCCTGCCCCTTCACGAAGGGGTGCTCGCCCGAGCCCGCTCGGGTGGAGGCCGCGGGCGGCGCCGCGGTGAGGCGGCGTGGCCGGCCGGTCCGAGTGGGAACCGACCCCGGTCGGTACCGCCGCCGCGCGGGGCCGCAAGGCATCCCCTCACCGAGGCGAGGGCCTCACGGAGTCATCCGTGAGGCCCTCGCGCCGTTCGACCGCCCGTGCCCGGCTCGCCGCCGGGGCGCCCTCATCGGGTCTGGCCGTCGCCCTCGACGATCCACTTCGTGCTCGTCAGCTCCGGCAGGGCCATCGGGCCGCGGGCGTGGAGCTTCTGGGTCGAGATGCCGATCTCCGCGCCGAACCCGAACTCGCCGCCGTCGGTGAACCGGCTCGAGGCGTTGACGACGACCGCTGCCGCGTCGACCTCGTTCGTCCAGCGCCGGGCCGCCGCCCGGTCCTCGGTGACGATGACCTCGGTGTGCGCGGTGCCGTGCCGGCGCACGTGCTCGACGGCGCCGTCGAGGCTGGGCACGGTGACGACCGACATGACGAGCGCGTTCCACTCGGTGTCGACGTCGCCCTCCTCGAGCGGGACGGTGGCCACCCCCGCCCGGGCGGCGACCCCCGCGGCGCGCTCGTCGGCGTGCAGCTCGACCCCGGCGTCGGCCAGCTCGGCGAGGATGTCCGGCAGGAGCGTGCCGGCGACGTCCTCGTGGACGAGCAGCGTCTCGGCCGCGTTGCACACGCTCGGCCGGTGGGTCTTGGAGTTGAGGGCGATCGACCGGGCCTTCTGCGCGTCCGCGCCCTCGTCGAGGTAGACGTGGCAGACCCCTGCGCCGGTCTCGATGACGGGCACGGTCGACTCGGAGACGACCTGCTGGATCAGGCCCGCTCCCCCGCGCGGGATGAGCAGGTCGACGTAGCCGCGGGCACGCATCAGGGCCGTCGCGGCCTCCCGACCGCCCTCGAGCAGCTGGACCGCGTCCTCCGGCAGCCCCTCCGCGGCGAGCGCGCCCCGGATCGCGCCGACGAGCGCCCGGTTGGAGGACTCGGCCGCCGAGCCCCCGCGGAGGATGACGGCGTTCCCGGACTTCAGCGCGAGGGCCGCGGCATCGACGGTGACGTTCGGCCGCGCCTCGTAGATCATCCCGACGACGCCCATCGGCACCCGGACCTCCCGGATCTGGAGGCCGTTGGCGAGCGTCGAGCCGCGGACGACCTCCCCGACCGGGTCGGGCAGCGCCGCGACGTCGCGGACGGCCTGGGCGATCGCCCGGATACGTCCCTCGTCGAGCGCGAGCCGGTCGAGCAGCCCCTGCGCCATCCCGCCCGAGCGCCCCCGCTCGAGGTCCTCCGCGTTCGCCGCGACGATCGGCTCGACCGCCGCGTCGAGCGCGTCGGCGATGGCCCGCAGCGCGGTGTCCTTCGCGGCGCGCGGCAGCTGGGCGAGGACGTGCGAGGCGGCGCGGGAGCGGGTCGCGAGCTCCCGCACGAGGGAGTCGGCGTCGGAGTGCTGGGCGATGTCGGACATGGCCGAAGCCTAGGTGTACCCGGCAGAGACGTTCATGACAGACGGCTGGTCGGGGTCGGTGATGACCTGCTCGATCCGCGTGATGCCGTGCGCGGCGAAGTACTGACCGGCGCGGGCCAGGAACGCCGCGCAGGTCGTGCCCTTCTCGTCGGGGTGGATCTCGCTGTAGGCCAGGCGGGAATGGTCATCGACGGCTGAGTGCACGTAGTCGTAACCGATCCGGGCCCGACGGTTCCTGGCGGCNCTCGTCGTCACGCACGACCCGCGGGTGGCCGGCGCGGCCGACCGGGTGCTGCACATGGAGGACGGCCGGTTCGTCGAGCAGCCCTCGGCGTGGGGACAGTGGTGATCGGGCCCCTGTCCCGCAGCGGTCCGGTGCTGCGCGCGTTCACCCGGAGTGCGGCGCTGCGTCGGAGCGTCGGCCTCGTCGGCGTGGTCGTCGCGCTGCTCGCCTTCACGTTCACGTTCAGCATGGCGTTCACCAAGTCGGCCGATCAGCGCGTCGCGTGGGACCTCGGTAAGGCGGAGGCGTCCGCCCGGGGATGGAGGTCAGTCGACATCGGGCACGGCCCGACCGCCGCCGAGGCACGGGCGCTGAGCACGCGGCGCGCCTACGGGTGGCTCGGCCTGGAGGGGCTGTTCGACGACAGTGCGGGCGACCCCGTCGCCTACCAGGAGGGGCCGTGGGCGGACCGCCCGTTCCCGCAGCGAGACACCCTGGTCGAGGGGCGCTGGCCGACCCGGCCGGGTGAGGTCGCCGCAGCAACGGGCCTCGGGGTCGGCCCCGGCGACCGGTTCGTCCTCGACAACAAGCTCGTCACCTTCCGCGTCGTCGGCGTCGTGCGTAACGCCTCCGCTCTCGACGCCCGCACCCTGTACGCCGCACCGGGCACGTGGGCCTCCTACGACCCGGCGATCATCCAGCGGTACCCCTCGATGAGCACCTCCACCGTGGCGTACTGGCGCGGGGGAGGGAACCCGCAGCAGACGGCTGCGGCGATCACCGGGGACGGACCCGACGACACCGACATGATGGTGACCACTCGGGAGGAGATGACCAGCAGCCACCAGTCGAGCATGCTGCTGAAGAAGCCGCTGCTCTACCGCGGACCATCAACGCTGCTCCTCATCGGGGTCGGGTCCCTGCTCGCACTGTTCAGCGGCCGCTGGGTGCGGGCGAACGCGCCGACGCTCCGGGCGGTCGGGGTCCCCCGCTCGACCGTCACGACGGCCACCGTGACGGCCAACGCAGCGGCTGCGGTCGTGGTGAGTCTGGCCGCTGCGCTCGTCGGTTACGTCCTCGGTCTGGCTGCCAGACCCCTCGCGTTGCAAGCCACATCTCGCGAACCGCCACCCATCTCCGTTCCGCTGGCAGAGATCCTCGTCCTCGTCCTCGTCCCCGTCCTCTCGGCAGCCCTGGTCGGGGTGTGGACCGCACGGCCACCGACCACCTCACCCAGGACGAACCAGTACCGAGGACGGCTCCTCACAGTCGCGCGGCGCGCCCTTGTCGTCGCGCTGCTGTGCGCGGCGATCCTCCTCGTCGCGCCCGCCGGCACCAGCACGAACTCTTTGTCGATTCTCGTCCTCGCCCTCGCACTCGCGTGGGCGTTGCTCCTTCCCGATGTCTTGGCCGCAGGAGCTCGAGTGCTGGCCATGGCCGGTCCCTCGGCGGACCTCGCCGCCCGCAAGATCCGCACCCAGGGCGGGCTCGTCTCCTCCGTCGCCCTGGCGCTGTGTTCCGCCTCCATCATCGTCCTGAGCCTTGCGACCTCCCTCTCCTCCGAACAGGCATACTCCGCAGCGCACCTGGTCACGGACATCCCCCGCGACCGCGTCATCCTGACCGCCAACGGCGCGGCCCTGCCACGCCAGATCCGCACCGACTTCGAGAAGGCGTCCGGCCTCACCGACCCGGTGGCCACCACCAACGTCGGCATGAGCACCCGCGACGGCGGCGGCTCGCTGACGACGGTAAGAACCGTCACCGACGTCGAACGCCTCCTCGGCCACCGCCTCGGCGACCGCCAACGCACCGTCCTCGAGACCGGCGGAGTCCTCCTCCAGAGCGAAGGCCCGGCCACCTTCCGCGTCGATCCCGATGGCCGGACCTGGAAACCCCCGGCGGCGGCGACGGTTGAGATGGACCCTGGATGGACCAACCTCATGGTCGGCCTCACCCTCGACCGGAACCTTCCCAGCCACCCAGCCAACCCGTCGGCCCTCGTCTACGCCGCAGCCACTTCCGCAGACATGCAACGGGCGAAGAACGCCCCGACAGCCGGCGGGTTCGACGCTCAGTACGTCACTACCCCGTACACGCCCCCACCGCTCCAGCTCCCGCTATGGCTGACCGGTGCATCGTGGCTCTTCGCTGTCGCCGTCGGCGCGATGGCCTGGGTCGTCGCGCGCCGCATCTCCGCCGACCTCGCCACCATCGCCACCGGCCTCCGCGCCGTCGGCATCCCCGCCTCGTACACCCGCTGCGTCGCCACGGCCTATATCTCCTACCCCCTCATCACCGCGGTCGGATGGTCCGTCCTCGGAGCAGTAGTCGCCGTGGCCATCCCAACCGCCTTCGTACCTGACGCCCACCTCGTTCTTTCCATCCCGTGGCTGTTGGTCGGCTCGGTACTCATCGCCTGCATCGTCTCCGTTGGCATCGCCACGAACCTGGTGCTGTACCGACAACGCCGGCCATCACCGCCGGCCCGCCTCACGCGCCCGGCCGGCTGATCGCATATACAGCGCGACGACGGCTGGACTCCTATGAATCGGCGTCCGGGGACCACGGTGAGTCAAGCGGCCGGAACGGCGATGTCTGACGACGTGCCCCCTCACCGGCCGCGCTCGACGCCGCGGCTGCGCTGGCGCGACCGCTTCGCGGCCTTGGCCTTCGACGGCTCCTGCCGTACCGCGTCACGCGCGGGGCGGGCCTGACCCACGTCGGCGGCCACCCGCGCGCGCGGCGTCCCCGTCGCCGCCACCGCCCGACGACGGGACTCCAACGGCTTGGCTGCAGGCATCTTCCAGACTCCTCTCCGAGACGATCATCGCCCCAGCTCAGGTGTCCGGGAAAGCGGGTCAGGCTCCAGTGTCACCAACCTCTCTGCCGGGTACACCTAGGATGCCCCGGTGACGACGATCCTCTCCATCCAGTCCGCGGTCGCCTACGGCCACGTCGGGAACTCGGCCGCCGTCTTCCCCATGCAGCGTCTGGGCGTCGAGGTCTGGCCGGTGAGCACGGTGCTCTTCAGCAACCACACCGGCTACGGCCAGTGGCGCGGGCCGCTCGTGGCGCCGTCCGACGTGCGGGAGGTCGTCACCGGCGTCGAGGAGCGCGGGGCGCTGGCAGAGGTCGACGCCGTCCTGTCCGGCTACCAGGGCGGGGAGGAGATCGGCGCGGCGATCCTCGACGCGGTCGCCCGGACGAAGGCCGCCAACCCCGAGGCGATCTACGCGTGCGACCCCGTGATGGGCAACGCGAAGTCCGGCTGCTTCGTCCACCCCGCGATCCCCGTCCTGCTGCGGGACGAGGTCGTCCCGCAGGCCGACCTCATCACTCCCAACCAGTTCGAGCTCGGCTTCCTCACCGAGACCGAGCCGGCGGACCTCGGCTCGACGCTCGCCGCGGTCGACCGCGCCCGCGAGATGGGGCCGTCCACGGTGCTCGTCACGAGCGTCCTGCGGCCGGACCGCCCGAGCGACACCATCGAGATGCTCGCCTGCCACGAGGACGAGGCGTGGATCGTCCGCACCCCGCACCTGCCCCTGAAGGCGAACGGGTCGGGCGACGTGACCGCAGCCCTCTTCACGACGCACTGGCTGCGGACGGGCGACCTGCGCGTGTCCCTGGAGCGCACCGTGTCCTCCGTGTTCGCGCTGCTGCAGGCGACGCTCGACTCCGGCCGCCGTGAGCTGCAGCTCGTCCAGACCCAGGACGCGTTCGCCGACCCGGCCTGCGAGTTCACCGCCCAGCGCGTGCGCTGAGCACGCCGGTCTGCGCCGCGGTCAGGGGCGGTCGGTGGTGAGCACGAGGTGGTCGCGGTGGATGACCTCACGCTCGTACTCGGGGCCCAGGTCGGCCGCGAGCTCCTTGGTCGAGCGGCCCAGGAGCTTCGGCAGCTCCGCCGAGGAGTAGGCGACGAGCCCGCGGGCGACGACCGAGCCGTCCGGTGCGCACACGTCGACCGCGTCCCCCTCGAGGAAGGTCCCGCTCACCCCGACGACCCCCGCCGGAAGCAACGACCGGCCCTTCGTCGTGAGCGCCCGCACCGCGCCGTCGTCGACCGTGAGACGTCCCTTCGCGGCGGTCGCGTGCCGCAGCCACAGAGTCCTCGACCGGGCCGCCTTGCGCTGGCGCGGGGGGAGGAAGACGGTGCCGACGTCCTCCCCCGCCAGCGCGGCAGCGACGGTCGGGGCGGAGGTGAGCACCGCGGGGATCCCGGCGGCGTTGGCGATCGTCGCCGCCTCCACCTTCGTCGCCATGCCGCCGGAGCCGACGGACGAGCCGGTTCCACCGATCTCGATCTGCTCGAGGATCGCCGGGTCGTCGACGAGGTCGATCCGTCGCGCGCCCGGGCGGCCGGGCCTGTCGGTGTACAGCCCGTCGACGTCGGTGAGCAGGACGAGGGCGTCGGCGCGGATGAGGTGGGCGACGAGCGCGGCGAGGCGGTCGTTGTCGCCGAAGCGGATCTCCTGGGTGGCGACGGTGTCGTTCTCGTTCACGACGGGCACCACCCCCAGCCGCAGCAGCTCGTCGAGCGTGCGGCGGGCGTTCGTGTAGTGCCCGCGGCGGGTGACGTCGTCGATCGTCAGGAGCACCTGCCCGACGGTGAGCCCGTGGGCACCGAAGGCCTGCTGGTACGCGGCGACGAGCGCCCCCTGCCCGACGGCCGCCGCCGCCTGCTGGAGCGCGAGGGCGCGGGGCCGGCGCGAGAGGCCGAGCGGCCCCAGACCCGCTGCGATCGCCCCGGAGGAGACGAGGACGACCTGCGACCCGGCCAGGCGCCGGTGGGCCAGGACATCGACGAGACCCCGCAACCGGTCCAGGTCGAGGGCGCCACCGTTTGCCCCGGCCAGCGACGACGAGCCGACCTTGACGACGACCCGCCGGGCGTCGCGCACCCGCGAGCGCCCGTCCCGGCCCGCGGCCTCAGTCATCGTCCTCACGCCACACGCCGGCCCGCCGCTCATGGGCGAGCTCCTCGCGGGCGGCGGTCTGGGCGTCCTTGCGGGCGTGGAACTCCTCGCGCCGCTGCGCGCTCGTCCGGCGGCCGCCGGCCTCCTCGAGCCGCAGGTCGGTCCCGCGGGCGCCGAGCAGCTCCGCCCCGGAGACCAGGGTGGGCTCCCAGTCGAAGACGACCGCGTCGTCGGCATCGCCGATGAGGACGGTCGACCCGGCGACCGCCCCGGCCTTGACGAGGGCCTCCTCGACCCCGGCGCGGGCGAGCCGGTCCGCGAGGTAGCCGACGGCCTCGTCGTTGCTGAAGTCGGTCTGCCGCACCCAACGCGTCGGCCGCTCGCCGATGACGCGATAAGCCTCGCCCTCGGGCGTGCTCTCCCGGCGCACGTGGAAGCCCGCGTCGTCGACCGCCCGCGGGCGCAGGACGACCCGCTGCGGGGCGTGGTCGACCTGCGCCATCTCCGCGCGGTGCGCCACGACGTGCCGGGCCAGGGCGAAGGTGAGCTCCTTGAGGCCCGAGTGCGCCACCGCAGAGACGACGTGCACCTCGAGCCCGCGCTCCTCGAGGTCGGGACGCACCATCTCGGCGAGCTCGCGCGCCTCGGGCACGTCGGCCTTGTTGAGGACGACGATCCGGGTCCGGTCCGACAGCGGCTTGCCCCCGAGGGTGTCGTCGGCGACGTACTCGCTCAGCTCGTGCTCGATGACCTCGAGGTCGGTCATCGGGTCGCGGCCGGGCTCGAGGGTGGCGCAGTCGATGACGTGGACGAGCACCGAGCACCGCTCGACGTGCCGGAGGAACTCCAGACCGAGCCCGCGTCCCTCGTGCGCCCCGGGGATGAGCCCGGGGACGTCGGCGACGGTGAAGCGCTCGGAGCCCGCGGTGACGACACCGAGGTTCGGCACGAGCGTCGTGAACGGGTAGTCGGCGATCTTCGGACGCGCCGCTGAGAGGACGGACACGAGCGAGGACTTGCCCGCGCTGGGGAAGCCGATGAGCGCGACGTCGGCGAGCGACTTCAGCTCGAGGACGACGTCGAGGGCCTCCCCCGGCTCACCGAGCAGCGCGAAGCCCGGGGCCTTGCGGCGCGGGCTCGCGAGCGCCTTGTTGCCCAGCCCGCCGCGGCCGCCGCGCGCGACGACGAGCCGCGCGTCGTCCTCGACGAGGTCGGCGAGGATCCGCCCGTCGCGGGTGCGCACCACCGTCCCGGCAGGGACCGGCAGGATCAGGTCCTCGCCGTTCGCGCCGTGCCGCTCGTCCCCGGCGCCGGGCGCGCCGTTGCCTGCCCGGCGGTGCGGGCTGCGGTGGTAGTCGAGCAGCGTCGTGCTCTGGGGGTCCACGGCCAGGACGACGTCGCCGCCGTGCCCGCCGTTGCCACCGTCGGGGCCGCCGAGCGGCTTGAACTTCTCCCGGTGGACGGAGGCGACGCCGTGCCCACCGTTCCCGGCGGTCACGTGCAGGACGACTCGGTCGACGAAGGTCGTCACGTCGGTCTCCTCGAGGGTCAGGGGTGGGTCGGGCGCGGTACGCGTCGAGGGCGGGTCACCATCGTGACCCGCCCTCGACGTCGGTGGCGCGAGGCTGGGCCCGCGCCGGGATGATCGGTGCTCAGGCGGTCGCGTCCGCCGGGACGATGTTGACGACCTTGCGGCCGCGCTTCGTCCCGAACTCGACGGCACCGGCCGCGAGCGCGAACAGCGTGTCATCGCCACCGCGACCGACGTTCTCGCCCGGGTGGAAGTGGGTGCCGCGCTGGCGGACGATGATCTCGCCGATGCCGACCTGCTGGCCGCCGAAGCGCTTCACGCCGAGGTACTGGGGGTTGGAGTCGCGACCGTTGCGGGTCGAGGACGCACCCTTCTTGTGTGCCATGTCAGTTCCCTTCGCGTACTGGGGTCCCGGTGACGCCGCGCGTCAGGCCGAGATGTCCGTGATCTTGATCTGGGTGAGCGGCTGGCGGTGGCCCTGGCGCTTCCGGTAGCCGGTCTTGTTCTTGTACTTCATGATCGTGATCTTCGGGCCCTTGGCGGGACCGACGACCTCGGCCTTGACGGACACCTTCGCCAGGGCGGCGGCGTCGGAGGTGACGGTCGAGCCGTCGACGAGGAGGAGCGGCGTCAGGTCGATGCTGTCACCGGCGGACCCGGCGACCTTGTTGACGAGGAGGACGTCGCCCACGGCGACCTTCTCCTGACGGCCGCCGGCACGGACGATCGCGTACACGGGGAGCTCACTTTCACTTGCGGGCGGCACGCGCTCTCGGTCTGGACCGTCCGACAGGACCCGGCGTCACGAGGACGAGACGGGGCGTCAGCACGGTGGGCGCACCTGAAGGGCGAGAGTACCGGCCCGAGCGCGCTGGCCCAAACCGCCGGCGGCGGCCCGCCTCAGTCCTGCGGCTCGTCGGCCGGGCTGCTGCTCGACGGACCCGGGTCGGTCGCCGCCGTCTCGGGCGTCGTGGTCTCGGTCTCGACGTGCTGGACCTGCACCGCACCGGGGGCGCCGGCGCCAGCGACGACCCGCGCCCGCTTCTTCCGCCTCCGCGGCTGAGGCTCAGGCTCGGGCACGGGCGACGAGTCGACCTCGCCGGTGTCCTCGGCCGCCGCGGGCGCCTTCTGCTCGCGCGAGGTGTCGAGGTCGACCGGCCCGCGGTCGCTCTGCGCCTCGGCGGCGGCGAGCTCGGCGACGTCGTCCTCGGGGGCCTCTCCCGTGGCGCTCTTCACCGCGGCGGCGTGCAGACCGGCCGCGATCGCGGCCATCGTCGGCCCGGCGGGGCGCGGCGGCTCCTTGTCGGCCTTCGCCTTGCCGGAGTCGCCCTTCTTCTTCCGCTTGCCGCCGCCGTCGTTGCCGCCGTCGTGGGTGCCGTTCTTGCCGCCTCGGGCTCCACCGCCGTTCGAGTCGGAGCGGTCGATCGGCTCGGAGTGGACGTGGATCCCGCGGCCGTTGCACGACTCGCACGTCTCGCCGAAGACCTCGATGAGACCGGAACCGACCCGCTTGCGGGTCATCTGGACCAGCCCGAGCGAGGTGACCTCGGCGACCTGGTGCTTCGTCCGGTCCCGACCCAGGCACTCGAGCAGGCGCCGGACGACGAGGTCGCGGTTGGCCTCGAGGACCATGTCGATGAAGTCGATGACGATGATCCCGCCGATGTCCCGCAGCCGGAGCTGGCGGACGATCTCCTCGGCGGCCTCGATGTTGTTCTCCGTCACTGTCTGCTCGAGGTTGCCCCCGGAGCCGGTGAACTTGCCCGTGTTGACGTCGATGACGGTCATCGCCTCGGTGCGGTCGATGACGAGCGAGCCGCCGGACTTCAGCCAGACCTTGCGGTCCATGGCCTTGGCGATCTGCTCGTCGATCCGGTGCGCGGTGAAGACGTCCTCGGTGCCCGTCCACTTCTCGGCGCGGGACGCAAGGTCCGGCGCGACGTCCTGCAGGTACCCCGAGACCTCGTCCCAGGCGGCGTCACCGGAGACGACGAGCGTGCTGAAGTCCTCGTTGAAGATGTCCCGGATGACCCGGACGGTCATGTCCGGCTCGGCGTTGAGCAGGGCCGGCGCCCCGCCCGCGCTCGCCTTCTTGCCCTTCTTCGACTCGACCTTCTGCTGGATCCGCTCCCACGCCTTCGTCAGGCGCTCGACGTCGCGACGCAGCTCCTCCTCCGAGGCACCCTCGGCGGCCGTGCGGACGATGACGCCGGCGCCGCTGGGGACGACCTCCTTGAGGATCGCCTTGAGCCGGGCACGCTCGGTGTCGGGCAGCTTGCGGGAGATGCCCGTCATGTTCCCCTCGGGGACGTAGACGAGGTAGCGGCCGGGCAGGCTCACCTGCGAGGTGAGGCGGGCGCCCTTGTGCCCGATCGGGTCCTTCGTCACCTGGACGACGACCGGGTCGCCGGCGCTGAGCGCGTTCTCGATCCGCTTGGCCTGGCCGTTCTCCAGCCCGGCGGCGTCCCAGTTGACCTCGCCCGCGTAGAGCACGGCGTTGCGCCCCTTGCCGATGTCGACGAAGGCGGCCTCCATCGAGGGCAGGACGTTCTGGACCCGGCCGAGGTAGACGTTGCCGACCATCGAGGAGCTCGTCTCGCGCGAGACGTAGTGCTCGACGAGGACGTCGTCCTCGAGGACGCCGATCTGCGTGCGTCCCTCCTTGGCACGCACGACCATGACCCGCTCGACGCTCTCGCGACGGGCGAGGAACTCGGCCTCGGTGATGATCGTCCGGCGACGCCCGGCCTCACGGCCCTCCCGGCGGCGCTGCTTCTTCGCCTCGAGGCGGGTCGACCCCTTGACGGCGGTCGGCTCGTCACGCTCCTTGCGGCCCTCACGGACCTTCGTCACGGTGCCGGGCGGGTCGTCCTGCTCGGACCCGCCCGAGCCGCCCCGGCGGCGGCGACGACGGCGGCGGCTCGACCCGCTGCCCGACCCGTCCGAGTCACCCTCGCCGTCGTCGGTGGAGTCCTCGTCCTGGTCCTTCTCGCCCGACCCGTCGCCCTCGGCGTCGTCCGTGCGGCTGCGACCGCCCGAGGCGCCCTTGGCGTCCTGCGCCTCGTCGGAGTCGTCGTCCTCGGTCCCGGCATCCTCCGCACGGTTCTTCCGGCCGCGGCCTCCGCGCCGGCGACGCCGACGACCACCGCCGGTGCTCTCGGTGTCGTCGTCCATGCGATCGCGCGTCGTCCCGCCGCCCTCCGAGTCGTCGCCGACCGCGTCCTGCTCGTCCTCGGGATCGTCGTCCGCGGCCTCTGGCTCCGGCGCAGGCCGGCGGCGTCGGGGCGCGACCGGCTCGGGAGCCTGGAACAGCAGGCCGAAGGTGGGGCGGACCGGGGCGGGCGGCTCCTCCTCGCCCTCCGCCTCCGGCTCGGCCTGCTCGTCCTGGGCCTGCTCGTCCTCGGGCGTGGGCTCGTCGACCGGAGCGGGCTCGGCGGCGACCGGCGCCACCTCGGGCGCGTCGAGGGCGGGCGGGGGCACGTCGATGTCGAGCGGTGCCGGGATCGTGGGCTCGTCGGAGACCATCGTGGGCTTCCTTCCAGCCGGCGGCTCGTCCGCCACACCGGTACGGGAGTACCCGGGCGTCCCGCCGGCGGGGGCGCGTCGGCGGCTGGGCCACCGAAGAAGTCTAGGTTGCGACCGATCGGCTCGCGCGGACGGCGCGTCACCGGTCAGGCGCCGACGGCCTCCCGGTCGGGCGACAGGGGATCTGCCACCCGCGCGTCGTCAGCCACCCAAGGGCCCTGCGCCAGCCGGGTGACCAGAGGCGGCACCGGCGGCGTGAACCCGGACGCGGCGTCGAGCGCGGTCAGGACATCGTCGGGGCGTACGGCCGGTGTGGTGTGCCGTACGACCACCCGCAGTATCGCACAAGGGGGTCCGGCCGGGTCGGAGGCGGCGTCCTCGGGAGACACCTCGGCGACGAGGAGCGCACCACGGACGTCGAAGGTGCGCGGCCCCTTCTTCGTCATCCGGGTGACCTCGACGACGTCCCGGGACAGCAGGTCCTCCACCGCGGCGCGCGCGTCCGGCGCGCGGCAGCCCCGCAGCTCGATCTGCCACTCGCTCGCCTCGAGCCGGTCCGCGAGCGACCCTGGCCCGGCCTCGACGACGTCGACGACGACGAGCTCCGCCGGCAGGGCCGCGTCGAGGTCGGCCCGCAGCGCGTGGGGGTCGACCCGCTGCGCGACCTGGATCTCGAGGTACTCGGCCTCGCTCGCGGCACCGGTCGGGGCGCCGTTGGCGTAGCTGATCTTCGGGTGCGGGTGGAAGCCTGCGGAGAACGCCATCGGCACGCGAGCCCGGCGAAGGGCCCGCTCGATCGCGCGCGAGAAGTCACGGGTGGAGGAGAACCGCAGCCGGCCACGCTTGGCATAGCGGATCCGCAGCTTCTGCACCGGCGGGGGCGGCGGGGGCCCCTCGGGGGTGCGCTGTCTGACCATGACGGGTCAGCCTACGACCGGGCCGGTCAGACGACGGTGAGCGGCAGGAGCTTCTTGCCGGTCGGGCCGATCTCGATGCTCGTGCCCATCTGCGGGCACACCCCGCACTCGAAGCACGGGGTCCAGCGGCAGTCCTCGACCTCGACCTCCGAGAGCGCGTCCTGCCAGTCGTCCCACAGCCAGTCGCGGTCGAGCCCGGAGTCGATGTGGTCCCACGGCAGGACCTCGTCCTCGCCGCGCTCGCGCGTCGTGAACCACGCGACATCGACACCCGCGGCCTCGGGCGGCAGGGCGGCGAAGGCATCCGCCGCGCACTCCATCCACCGCTCGTAGGAGAAGTGCTCGCTCCACCCGTCGAACCGGCCACCGGCCCGCCACACGGCCTCGATCACCCGGCCGACCCGCCGGTCGCCGCGGCTGAGGAGGCCCTCGACGATCCCGGGCTTGCCGTCGTGGTACCGGAAGCCGATCGAGCTGCCGTACCGCCGGTCGGCCCGGATGGCCTCCCGCAGCTTGAGCAGCCGGGCGTCGGTCTCCTCGGCCGACAGCTGGGCGGCCCACTGGAAGGGGGTGTGCGCCTTGGGGACGAAGCCGCCGATGCTCACCGTGCACCGGATGTCCTTGCGGCCGCTGACCTCCCGGCCGGTCTCGATGACCCGCTTGGCGAGCTCGGCGATCTCGAGGACGTCCTCGTCGGTCTCCGTCGGCAGGCCGCACATGAAGTAGAGCTTCACCTGCCGCCACCCGGCGCCGTACGCGGCGGCGACGGTCTTCACGAGGTCGTCCGCGGTGACCATCTTGTTGATGACCTTGCGGATCCGCTCGCTGCCGCCCTCCGGGGCGAAGGTCAGGCCAGAGCGACGCCCGTTGCGAGTGAGCTCGTTCGCGAGGTCGATGTTGAAGGCGTCGACGCGGGTGCTCGGCAGCGACAGGCCGGTGTTCGTCCCCTCGTACCGGTCGGCCAGTCCGCGGGTGAGGTCGGCGATCTCCGTGTGGTCGGCGCTGCTGAGGGACAGCAGGCCGACCTCCTCGAAGCCCGTCGCCTGCAGGCCCCGCTCGATCATCTCGCCGATGCCGGTGATGGAGCGCTCGCGGACCGGGCGGGTGATCATCCCCGCCTGGCAGAACCGGCACCCCCGGGTGCAACCCCGGAAGATCTCGACGCTCATCCGCTCGTGGACGGACTCGGCGAGCGGGACGAGCGGCTTCTTCGGGTACGGCCAGGCGTCGAGGTCCATGACGGTGTGCTTCGAGACGCGTGCCGGGGCGGCCGGGTCGTTCGGGGTGACGGCGGCGATGCGGCCGTCGGCGTGGTAGGTGACGTCGTAGAACGCGGGGACGTAGACGCCACCGGTGCGCGCGAGCCGGCGCAGCAGCTCGGTGCGACCGCCGGGACGGCCCTCGCGCTTCCACGCCAGGAGGTGCTCGGTCGTCGCGAGGACGGCCTCTTCCCCGTCACCGACGATGACCGCGTCGACGAAGTCCGCGACCGGCTCGGGGTTGAAGGAGGCGTGCCCGCCCATGACGACGATCGGGTCGGCGTCCGTGCGGTCCGCCGCGTGCAGCGGGATCCCGGCCAGGTCGAGCGCGGTGAGCATGTTGGTGTACCCGAGCTCGGTGCTGAACGACAGGCCGAAGACGTCGAAGTCACGGATGCTGCGGTGGCCGTCGACGGTCAGCTGCGGGAGGTGGTGCTCACGCAGGAGCGCCTCCATGTCGGGCCACACGGCGTAGGTGCGCTCGGCGAGGGTGTCGGGGCGCTCGTTGAGGACCTCGTAGAGGATCATCACGCCCTGGTTGGGGACCCCGACCTCGTAGGCGTCGGGGTACATGAGCGCCCAGCGGGCGGTGAGGTCCTCCCCGCCCGGGCCGTGGCCGCCGACGTGCCAGTCCTTGACGGTGGAGTTCAGCTCGCCGCCGACGTACTGGATCGGCTTCGAGACGCGCTCGAGGAGCGGCTCGAGGTCGTTGAATCTGGACTCACCGGACATGCGACCCAAGGGTACGGCGGCGGGGAACGCGACCCAAACAGCCGGGGCCCCGGCCGTGCGACAGGCAGTTCGTCGTCCCGCCATCGTGGTCTCGCCGGATGCACGGCACCTACGGGCCGAACTGCATGTCGCTACGACCCCGACGCCCGCCTGACCGCCCTCCGGAGGACGTCGCGGCACCACTCCTGGTCTCGCATGACGTGCAGCCAGGCGAACCGCAGGACCGTCCAGCCGCCCAGCGTGAGCTCGTCGTAGCGGTGGCAGTCGCGGACGATCGCCGCCTTCGAGGTGTGGAACTCGTGGCTGTCGGCCTCCGCCACGATCCGCAGCTCCGGATCGACGAGATCGGGCCGAAACCGGTGCCCACCGACGGAGACCGTCACCTGCGGCCGGAACCGCTCCCCCACCGCCTCGATGCTCAGCGCGCGCAGGGCCGACTCGAACGGGTTCGCGGCCAGCGGAGACGCGAGCCGGACGACCTCGAGTGCCCGCGACCGGCCGGTACGGGGCCACCCACGTGCCGCCGCCTCGAGGTCCGAACGGTCCACCCCCGCCCGCAGCACCCCGTCCGCAGCGGCGAGCGCGTCGGGGAAGGGAAGGGCGACCGCGCACCCGACGGCCGCGATGGTCGGGGGCAGGACCCCCGCTTCGGCCCCGCTGACGCTCCCCCAGTGCAACCGCATTCCGTGCCGGCGGTCGGGCGCGATCTTCCGTGAGCGGTCGACCGTCACGTGCGGTCGCGGCGGCGGATCGAGGACCGGGATGCCGACAGCCAAAAGGGCGGAGGAGTGGCTGAGGGCGCCGTTGACGCGGGCTGCGGCGAGCTGCGCGCCGTCCAGTCCCGACAGGGCGACGTGCCGCGGACGGACCCGGGCGATCTCACCGCTGGCGAGGGCCGCCCGGACCGACGCCCGCCCCACGCGCTCGACGAGCCGGGAGGTCGGTGCATGACCGCCCAGCTGGGCCAGGACGGTGACGGGGTCGGGCACACCGGAAGTCTTCCGATCCGCGCGGGTGCCACGGGCCCGTCATCCACAGGCCTCGCGACCTGCAGTTCGGGCCGCGAGTGGCGATGACCCGCCCGTCGGCAGCGCCCAGGTCGCCAACTGCAGGTACGAGGGACTCAGCCGGCGGCGATCTCGGGTCGGCTGCCGGTGAGGGCCCGGTCCTTCTGCTTGCGGCGGACGTAGATCTGCTTGCGGTTCCGGGCGACGACCGTCCCGTCCGTGGCGACGATGTCGTTCTCGCACCAGACGAGGTACTTGTCGCCGCCAGCGGTCGCCGTGCGGATCTCGTCCAGGAGCTCGTCGGTGATGCGGATCGTCGTCGTCACGTCGGTGCGGCCGGGGGCGAGGAACTCGATCTCCCCCGCCTTGTCCCAGACGATGTAGTCTCGCTCCCCCAGGTTCTTCAGGGTGCCGATCATCCAGAACGGGTCGCACATGGAGAACATCGAGCCTCCGAACTGGGTACCGACGTAGTTGCGTCCGTAGGGCGTGAGCTTCAGCCGCAGCCGGACCTCCCGCCAGTCGTCGGAGATGTGCTCCACCCGCACGCCGGCGGCGAGGAACGGCGGCCAGAAGTTCATGACCCGGCGCACGACGCGGGCCTGCCCGCTGATCGACTTCCACGTGGGGATGCGGACACGGGGGCTCATCGGGTCTCCTCGGTCGTGGTCAGGATGCGGCGGCAGGCCTCGACGTCCCCAGCCATCGCGACGAGCAGCTCCTCGACGGAGTCGAAGCGCTCGGTCGGGCGGACCCGGGCGACGAGATCGAGGCAGACCCGCTCGTCGTACAGGTCCAGGTCGTCCCGGTCGAGGACGTACGCCTCCACCTGGCGGGCGTGGACGTCGTCGAAGGTCGGGTTCGTCCCGATGGAGATGGCCGCGGGCAGGCGATGGTCGGGCGCGCCGTCGGGCAGCGCCGGGCGGGTCAGCCAGCCCGCGTAGACCCCGTCGGCCGGGACGAGCCCGAGCGCGTCCGGCGAGAGGTTGGCCGTCGGGTACCCGAGCTCCCGCCCCCGGTGGTGACCGTGGACGACCGTGCCGACGAGCCGGTGCGGGCGCCCGAGGACGGCGGCGGCGTCCTCGACCTCGCCCGCGGCGAGATGGGTCCGCACGGCCGAGGACGACCAGCGCTCCCCGTCGCCCATGTCGGCGCAGACGACGACCTCGAAGCCGTGCTGCTGCCCGATCTCGCGCAGCAGCCCGACGTCGCCGGTGTAGCCCGCGCCGAACCCGCGCGTGTCCTCCCCGACGACGAGGACCCGCGCACCGAGCCCCTCGACGAAGGTGGAGACCACCCAGTCGCGGGCCGACGTCGCCGCGAGCTCGCGGGTGAACTCGAGGACGAGCAGCCCGTCGACCCCCTGGCCGGCGATGAGCTCGTCGCGCAGCACGCCGGGGCTGATGAGCCGGAGGTCGCGCTCGGGGTGGAACAGGGTGACCGGGTGAGGCTCGAACGTCACGGCGACCGTCGGCAGCCCGCGGGTGGCACCGGCCTCCCGCAGTCGGCCGAGGATGCCTTGGTGGCCGCGGTGCACGCCGTCGAAGTTGCCGAACGTCGCGACGCAGGGCCGCAGGTGCGGCGGGGTGTCGGCGAGGTCGGTCCAGCGGTGCACGGACGCCACCCTAGGTGCTCGCCGGAGCGAACGTGACGCGCGCCTTCGCCGTGGACCTCGACTCGTCCAGCAGGGCCACGAGCGTCCCGTCCGGCGACACCGCCGCGACGACATCCGAGCGCCCCGGCTGGGCCGAGGGGATGCGCTGGCCGTAGCCCAGCGCCCGGGCCTCGGCCTCGTCCAGCCTCCGCGTCGGGAAGGCGGCCGTCGCGGCGTCGACCAGGGGGACGACGGGCATCTCCTCGCCGCGCTCGAACGCCGCCGTCAGGTCGTCGAGGGGGCGCGCGTCGGCGAGGTCGAAGCCACCGACCCGCGTCCGGCGCAGCGCAACGAGGTGGCCGCCGACCCCGAGGTCGGTGCCGAGGTCCCGGGCGAGCGCCCGCACGTACGTGCCGGAGCTCACGGTGACCCGCACGTCGACGTCGAGGACCGGCACCCCGCTGGCGCCGGTCGCCGACCGGGTCGCGAGCACGTCGAAGCGGGCGACACGGACCGGGCGGGCGGGCAGGTCGACGTCCTCGCCGGAGCGGACACGGTGGTAGGAGCGCTTCCCGTCGACCTTGACGGCACTCACCGAG
Source organism: Janibacter massiliensis (assembly GCF_900289115.1). GTDB lineage: Bacteria > Actinomycetota > Actinomycetes > Actinomycetales > Dermatophilaceae > Janibacter_A > Janibacter_A massiliensis. The sequence goes on from NZ_LT985196.1 coordinate 2,244,715, forward strand.
CTCGGGACCTGCTGGACGTCGCCCGTGAGGCGAGCCACCGCCGCGGCGAGCCGCCCCGGGTCGAGGTCGGTCACCGGGACGCTGGCGGTGACCTCGCCCTCGGCGTCGTCGGTGATCGTCGACTCGCCGAGCCGGATCGTCGCGTCGTAGTCCTTGTCGCAGCCGACGAGATGGGTCAGCAGACGGGTGGCCTTCCCCACCCCCAGGACGAGGAGCCCGGTGGCCATCGGGTCGAGGGTGCCGGCGTGTCCCACCTTGCGGGTCCCGCACAGGCGGCGGGACCGGGCGACGACGTCGTGGCTGCTCCAGCCACCCGGCTTGTCGACGAGGAGCAGGCCGTCAGTCGCGGGCATCGGCCTCGTCGTCCTCGGCGGGGCGCTTGTACGGGTCCTCCCCCGCCGCGTAGCTCGCGCCGCTCGCGGCCGCCGCGAGCTGCGCGTCCCGCTCGCGCGCCTTGCGCAGGACGTCGTCGAGGTGCGAGGCCGACTCCGGCAGCCCGTCGGGGATGAGCTCGAGCGTCGGGGTGAGCCGGATGCCCAGCCGACCTCCGACGTGCGAGCGCAGCTTGCCGACGTTCCGCTGGAGGATCTCCGAGCTCGTCACCCGCTGGTCGTCGTCGCCGTACACCGTGTAGAAGACCGACGCGTCCTGCAGGTCCCCGGTGACGCGGACGTCGGTGATGGTGACGAACCCCAGGTCGGGGTCCTTGACGATCTGCCCGAGGTCGGCGGCGATGATCTCGCGGATGCGGGAGGCGATCTTGCGGGCGCGGGCCTGGTCGACCATGGTGCGCTCCTCTCGGGTCGGGGGGAACCCACCCTAACGACCCGATCGGAACGGGACGGGGCCGTGCCGCCGGGTGGCGGCACGGCCCCGTTCAGGACCGAGGTCCTCAGCCAGCGCTGGCGCTGAAGCTCGTGTCGATGACACCGGTCGCCGCGAGGATGCCCCAGAGGATGGCCAGGACGAGCCCGACGATGCCGAGGATGAGGCCGATCTTCCCGAGCTTGGCGTTCTCCGGGTTGCCGTCCTTCTTCGCCAGGTAGCCGGTGATGATCGCGGCCACCGAGAACAGGCCCGGGCAGCAGATCAGGCCGAGGACGCCGGTGACGATCGAGGCAATCCCCATCGTCTTCGACCCGCTGGCGGTCGGGCCGCCCGCCGGGGTGGGGGTGGGCGCACCATAGGGACCGGGAGCCGGCGCCCCGTAGGGCGTGGCCGGCGACTGGCCGGCGGGGGTGCCGAAATCGCCCGAGGCCGGGTACCCCGGACCGTCAGGGGCCTGACCCGGGGGCGGAGGAGTCGTACTCATGTGCTTCTTCCCTTCGTCGTTGCGAACGATGTGCCGGGGACCACAGACCCGTCGCCCTCACCTTAGGCGAGTCGGCGACACCTGCCACAACCCCGACTAGCTGTATGAGGCCAGGACGTTGTTGACGCGAACTGGCACGAGCGTGGCCGGCGGCTGACCGTCCGCGGCACCGTGCGGGCGGTGGTAGTTGTAGTGCAGGTTCCAGCGCTCGAGGGCGTTGGCGCGTTCGTCTTCTGAGGTCCATGTCCGTGCATAGAGGAACTCTTCGGCAAGGATCCGGTTGTACCGCTCGATCTTTCCGTTGTGGCGGGGCGTGTAGGGCGTGATCCGTTGGTGCCGCGACCCGGCCAGTGCATCGGCGAACGCTGAGGCGCGGTAACAGGATCCGTTGTCGGTCACGATCCGTTCGATGTGCGTGATGCCATGAGCCGCGAACCATGCCCGCGCTCGCGCGAGGAACGCAACGGCCGTCGCGGCCTGCTCGTTCGGCAAAGCCTCGGTGTACGCGAGGCGTGAGTAGCCGTCAATCGCTGAGTGGAGGTAGACGTAGCCGGCTCGCGTGCCGCGGGTTTTCGTCCGCGCGACGGCGCGAGCTTCCGGGCTGTCCTTGCCATGAGCCCGCCATCCGCCGCCATCGGGGATTCGGCCGACCTTCTTGACGTCCAGGTGAACCATGTGGCCGGGGCACCGAGCGACAATCTTCCTCGCTTCGCGGTTACTTTCCCCGGTCGGGTCGATGAAGCGGCGCCGGTTGAGCTGCAGGTCGGTGAGGATGCGACTCACCGTGCGCCGACTGATCTGAATGCCGACCTGTTCGAGCTCGAACGTGATCCGAGCCGCTGACCACTTGTGCTCGCGCCGCATGCGTTCGACTTCGCGAACAACGACGTTGGGGGTGGCTGTCGGGGATTGCTTAGGCGTCGATGAGCGGTCGAGCAGACCGACCTCACCGAACTCACGATGGCGATGGACCCACTTTGACGCGGTAGCGCGGGAGATTCCCATCTCAGCTGCCACGTGAGCGATCGGCCGGGTCTTGCAACGCTCGACCAGCCGCCGACGTCCCTCGACTGACAGTGGCGAGTTGCGGTGAGTTATGCACGTCCTTCGAAGAATGTTCCAGTCGAGTCGCTGAGTCCCGGACCAAGCCCCCCATTCAGCCGTCGGCTACTGACCCTCGTGGTCGCCGCCTGACACGCCGAGCCCGACGTTCGTGGTGTCGCAGCAGGCCTCCGGCGATTCGGAACTGGCTCGACGCCGCCTATGGGCGGCGCCAAGGGCGAGTACTACGAGGAGGGAGATGACCGCGAGCGCCGCGATCGGCGCCGTGTGAGCCTGAACCCAGCCGGACAGGGTCGTTGAGAGCCTGGCGACACCGCCGGCACGGCCGGTCGCGACGAGGTTGTTGTCGGCGGTGGCGGCGGGCCACCAGTACCACGCGAGGTAGACGCCGGTGAGCAGCAAGACGGCGCCGGTGATCCGGGGGCCATAACTCCCGAGGCGTGCGACGTGGCGGGTTAGGCCGGTACCCGCGGCGGTGGTCGCGAGTGCGAGCAGCAGCAGGATGCTGGCTGAGCCGGCGGCGTAGACACCGAAGACCAGCAGCAGCCCCGCGTAGCTGGCGGTGGCCTGTGCCTGGGCGATGACAGCAAGGATCACTCCGAAGGTGCACGACAGGGAGGCGAGGGCGTAGCCGATCCCGAAGACCAGCATCCGGGCGGTTGGCGGCCGGCCAGCATCCACAGGCCGAGGAGCACCAGTAGGACGCCTACGGCGAGACCGAGTTTGGGCGCTGCCTGGATCAGGCCCCGAGCCCCGGCGCTCACCAGCAGGCCCGCAGCTGCGAGGGTGCCGGCGAACCCGATCGCCAGTGCGATTCCGGACCGCAGGGCCCTCAGCAGCCGCACCGGGACGGGCGAGGCGTCAGCGTCGCCGAGGGTCTGGCTAATCCAGGCCGGCAGCAGCGCGAACCCGCATGGGTTGACCGGCGCCACCATGCCGGCGGCGAAGGCGAGGCTGAGCAATCCGCCCATGGATCAGGCTCCGGCCTTGACGAGTTCGGCGGTGATCGTCTTTGCGTCGGGCTCGGTGGCACGGAAGGTCACCTTGCCGTCGCCGTCGATGACGATGAGGGTGGACAGGGCGGCAACGTCGAATCGCTGGGACAAGGCGGCACCCTCGTCTATGGCGGCCGGGACGTGTTCGGCGTCGACGTACTCCATGAATCCCTCGATGGTCTCCTTGGACTCGCCGGGGTCCATGTCGACGGCGAGGAAGCTCGCCCCAGCACCCGACTTCTCGGCAGCGGTGGCGGCCTCGCCGAGGGAGCGGACGCCTTCAACGCATTCGCCGCAGCCGACGGAGAAGAAGAACACCGCGGTCGGCTTCCCGCTGGCGGGCAGGCTGACCATCTGGCCGTCGATGCTAGTAACCGCCGCTGGCGTGCCCGCATCTGCGGCTGGTGTGGCGTCGGTGTTTCCGCAGGCGGTCAGAGCCAGGGAGCCTGCAAGCAGGAGGCCGGCGACCGAGAGAGTCGCGCGGCGGGTGCGGGTAAGCGTCATCGGTTCTGGTCGTCCTTCGTGTCGCTGGGGTGGGTGGAGTTCACAGGCGGGCAACAGCCATGCCTGGCGTTGTTGCCGCCGCTGCGGCGCCGCGTGGTCGCGAGGACCGCGAGCACCAGGACGGCGATGCCGGTGCCGATCACCCAGGGGTTGCCAAGGAACCCGCCGACACTGGCCAGCAGACCACCGGCGAGGAGCAAGGGAAGTAGGGCGCAGCAGGCGACCATGAGCAGCGCGGCCCCGGCTCCGAGGAGCAGGCCGCTGCCTCCCGGTTGGTCGTCGTGGTTGGACTTCATCGGAGTGGAGTTCCCTTCGGTGTTCTTGGTCAGCAGCGGCCTTGGCCGTCGTCGGCCACTGCCGCGTTGGCCTGGAACTGGTTGAGGAAGCCGGTCGTGAGGTCGGTACCGATCCGATAGGCAACGGCCACGGGCACGACCTCGGCGCGGGGGTGCTCGGCCAGCCAGCCCGCGGCGTCCTCATCGGAGGTGAAGTAGTGGACCTGGTTGCAGAAGGAGGACCGGATCGAGGTGATCTGGTCGGGGTTGACCAGCGACACCACCGCGGTGGCGGGTTCGACGCTGGTGACGCCGGCGACGGGGTCGATGGTGACCCGGATCGGCTCGCCGCTGGTCGGGGAGACCGACTCCACGCTCGCCGCGCGCTCGAGCAGGGTCGGAAAGATCAGGGTGTCCAGGGCGCACCAGGTGTAGAGCTCCTCACCGGCCACGGTGAACCGGTGAGGGGTGGGGCGCAGGGTGAGGCCCTGGCCGATGATGCGGCCCTGGTCGTCGTACTCGGTGTCCGGCACCGCGGCCAGACCCGTGCGTACGTCGTCGACCGGACGGCCGGCGGCCGCGGCGAACTGCTCGACGGTGACCGGGCCGCCCTCGACGATCAGCCGCAGCAGCGGGATCAATAGGACGGCGTCAAGGCCGGTCTCTTCGGTGTTGTTGAGTCGTTCGGGCAGTTGCGTCGTGAGCTCCGACATGGCGGTACCTTCTTCATGAGTCGGGTGGAGGCTGTCGGCTGCGGGTCACGCGCAGCAGGACAGCTTGGAGATGTCGGTGGTGAAGGCCTTGGCGGCGATCCGGATGCCTTCGGTCATGGTCAGGTAGGGCGCCCATGCGTCGGCGACCTCGGTGACGGTCTTGCCGAGGATGTGGACACCGGCGGCGGCGAGCTCGCCGGCGTCTTTGGCGACGGCGGTGAGGCCGAGGATCTCGCCGGTCTCAGCGTTGGCGACGATCTTGATGAAGCCGCGGGTGTCGCGGTTGACCAGCGCCCGGGGCACGTAGTCCAGCGGCAGGACGCGGCAGTCGCAGCGGATCCCGGCAGCGAGCACCTGGGCCTCGGTCATCCCGACCGCGCCGATCGCCGGACTGGTGAAGGTCACCCGCGGCAGCCGGCTGTGGTCCACCGACCGCTCAGCGCCAGCGAACGTGTTCTCAGCGACCATGTTGCCGTGGTGGGCGGCGACGTAGACGAACTCGGGGTGCCCGGTCACGTCGCCGGCTGCCCAGATCCGGGGGTTGGAGGACTGCAGTTGGTCGGTGACCACGATCTCGCCCGTGTCGCCGGTCTTCACCTCCACCGCATCGAGGTTCAGCCCATCGGTGACCGGTCGGCGGCCGAGGGCGACGAGGACCTGTTCGGGGTGGAATTCCTGCTCGCCGCCGGAGATGTCAGCGGTGACAACAACCTGGCCCCTGACGTCGTCACGGGCAACGTGGGTCGGGACCGCACGGCGGACCACGCGGATGCCCTCGTCGGCGAAGACCTCCTGCAGCGCCTTGGATACCTCCGGCTCCTCCTTCGACGCCAGCCGGGAACGAACCAGCAGGGTGACCTTCGACCCGAGCCGGGCGAACAGTTGGGCCTGCTCCAAGGCGACGTAGCCGCCGCCGAGCACCAGCAGCGAGTCGGGAACCTTGGTCAACTCCATCGCCGTGGTCGAGGTCAGGTAGCCGGCCTCCTCAAGACCGTCGATCGGTGGGGCCCATGCGCTGGCGCCGGTGGCGACCAGGTAGTGATCAGCGTCGATCGTCTCGACCGCACCGTCAGTCGCGGTGACCTCAAGAACGGGCGCTTCTGGCGTGCCGGCGAACGCAGCGTCGCCGTGGCGGATCTGCCAGCCGTAGGCGTCGGCGACGTCGACGTACTTCTCACCCCGAAGTTCCTCGACGAGGTCCTGCTTGCTGCTGATCAGCGCGGGCATGTCCACGTCGTCCGCTGTGGTGGCGATCCCCGGGAAACGGTTGCCCGCCTCGGCAGCGGTCTGGCGGGCCTCAGCGGCGGCGATGAGCGCCTTCGACGGCACGCAGCCGGTGTTCACGCACGTGCCGCCGAAAGTGCCGCGCTCGATCATCACCACCGACTTGCCGAGCGTGGTCGCGCGGATGGCGGCGGCGAACGCGGCGCCACCCGATCCGATGATCGCAAGGTCGTACCTGGACTGCATCCCGATTCCTCCCCTGAGTCTTGAGAATTGCTCTTGATGCAGCCACAATGGACCTTCCAGTACGGGGGAAGGTCAAGTGCGACCTGTGACACATCGGAGACCCAGATGAGGATCGGCGAACTCGCCGAGGCGGCCGGCACCACCGCCAAGACCCTGCGGTTCTACGAGGAGCAGGGCCTGCTTCCCGCGGCCGAGCGCACCGCGTCGGGATACCGCGACTACGATCCGGAAGCAGCGACTCGGATCGACTTCATCCACCGCGGCCAGGCTGCCGGACTTACCCTCGCGCAGATCAAACAGATTCTCGACATCCGCGATGGAGGCGAGATTCCCTGCGGCCACGTCCGGGACCTCCTAGACGTTCGTCTGAAGGACATTGAGCGCCAGATCTCGGATCTCGTCTCCCTCCGCGACAACGTTGCCGCCCTCCGCGACGCAGCCGCAGAACCCGAACCCGAGACCTGCAACGCCGACGAGGTCTGCAGGTACCTGTAGCCAATCCGAGATGACGCGCGCAGAGGCGGAGCCTCCTGCCGCGACCTTCCTACGTGACCACAACGTTATGGCCAGCAACAACTAGCTGCCGATCGTGTCGAGGCCCCCGAAGGCGCTCCCGAGGTTGAGGATCACGCCGAGGATGGCCATCACCACGTTGAGCCCGACAGCGGTCCAGCCGGCAGCGACCGCGGCGGTCGCCAGCTCCTTGCTCGTCGTCACGCCGGAGCTCTTCATCGCCGACAGGGCCATGTGGCCCAGGACGGCGCCCACGACGCCCAGCACCAGCCCGACGGGGGTGCAGCAGCAGGCGAAGAGGATGCCGATCCCGCCGGCGATGGTGCCGCCGAGCGCCATGCCCCGGTGGGGGTCGGCAGCCATCTGCGTCGGGGCCGTGCCCGAGCCGTACGGACCGGGGTACCCGCTGGCCGCGGGTCCCGGGTACTGCGCGCCGGGAGCGCTCGGAGCCTGCTGGTACGGAGCCTGCTGGTAGGGCGACTCCGGCACCGGAGCAGCGGCTGGCGAGGCGGGGTACGCCGACGCGCCGGGGTCAGGGGCCGACCCGACGGCGTACCCCCCGGCCCCTGACNGTTCGGCCAGCTCGAGACACTCGGCCCGGTCGTGCAACCAGGCCCCGCGCCCGGGGAGCCGGCGGCCGGGATCGGGGCGCGCGACGATCAACCCGTCGGCTCCACGCTCCGCGACCACTCGCAGCAGCACCGACCGGCTATCCGAACGGCGGCATCCCACGCAGGTGCGGACGGGTCCCGACGCCCGGGTTCCAGCCCGGTCGGCATCGGTCAGTCTAACCGGGCGCCGGCCGCGCCCACCCATCAGGGTGCGGTGTGGTGCGCGTCGCCGGCGCTGCCCGGGTCGCCGGCCGCCGGCTCGGTGTCCGGCCGGATGTCGATCCGCCAGCCGGTGAGCTTCGCCGCGAGGCGCGCGTTCTGCCCCTCCTTGCCGATGGCGAGCGAGAGCTGGTAGTCGGGCACGACCACCCGCGCCGAGCGCAGCTTGGGGTCGACGACCGTCACCGAGACGACCTTGCTCGGCGAGAGCGCGGCGGCGATGAACTCCTGCGGGATGTCGCTGTGGTCGACGATGTCGATCTTCTCGCCGCCGAGCTGGGCCATGACGGCGCGGACCCGCTGGCCCATCGGTCCGATGCACGCGCCCTTGGCGTTGAGGCCGGGGACCTTGGAGCGGACGGCGATCTTCGTGCGGTGCCCCGACTCCCGCGCCAGGGCCGCGATCTGGACGCTGCCGTCGGCGATCTCGGGGACCTCGAGCTCGAAGAGCTTCTTCACGAGGTTCGGGTGGGTGCGCGAGAGGGTGATCTCCGGCCCGCGCAGCCCCCGCTTGACCGAGACGACGTAGCAGCGGATGCGCGTGCCGTGCTCGTAGGTCTCCCCCGGGACCTGCTCGGCCAGCGGAAGGATCCCCTCGACGGTGCCGAAGTCGACGGTGACGTGCCGCGGGTTCGGGCTCTGCTGGATGACGCCGGCGACGATGTCACCCTCGCGACCCTTGAAGTCGCCGAGGATCGCCTCGTCCTCGATGTCCCGCATCCGCTGCGCGATGACCTGCCGGGCGGTCGCGGCGGCGACGCGGCCGAAGTCGGAGGGTGTGTCGTCGAACTCCTCGCCGAGGACCTTGCGGGTGGTCGGGAGCTGGCGCTCGTCGTCCTCGCCGCGCTGGGCGCGGATGGCCTCGACCTCGTCGGGGGTGAGCTCGACGTGGGTCTCCTCACGCGCCCAGATGACGACGTGGCCGGTCTTGCGGTCGAGCTCGGCTCGCGCGGCGCGATGCGCGCCGTCGGTGCGCAGGTACGCCCCGAGCAGCGCCGCCTCGATCGCGTCGACGAGCACGTCGAGCGGGATGTCCTTCTCACGCTCCAGGGCGCGGAGCATGGCGACGTCGATGTCCATCTCAGTCCTCCTCGGGGGTCGGGCGGGTGAACTCGACCTCGACGCGGGCCCGCTCGAGGGCGGTGAGGTCGAGCTCGACGGTGCGTTCGGGGGTCTTCTTCGTCGCGGGCACGACGAGGGTGATGCGGTCGCCGTCGACGACGGTGAGCCGGCCCGTCGTCGTGCTCCCGGCGGCGGTGGCGGCGACGAGCCGTCCGATGTTCCGGCGGAAGTGCTCCGGGCTCGTCAGCGGGCGGGACACGCCGGGGGTGGTCACCTCGAGGGTGTAGGGCTGGGACCCCAGGACGTCGGTCGTGTCGAGCGCGTCGGAGACGACCCGGGTGGCGTCGGCGATCGCGTCGAGGTCGACCGGTGCGGGGGCCTCCGTCACGGGGCCGGTGGCGGGCGGGAGCGCGCGGTCCACCGCGATGCGCACGACGCGCCGGGCGCCGGCGGGGGTGATCGTCACATCCTCGACGACGAGGTCGAGCGCCGCCAGCGATGCCGCGACCAGCTCGGTGACAGCCTCGGGCGTGCTCATGGCGACCTCGTGTGGAGTTGGGAAGGTGGGAGCCCACCCTAACCGCCGGTCGTCCCCGTCGGCACGCCGCCGACGGGCCCTGATCTCGGCCGACGTGGGAGGATCCCGGGCGTGAGCCGCCCGACCCGCCGTGACGCGCTGCGCTCCGCGACCCTCGTCGGCCTCTGGGCCGGGCTCGGGACGGTCGGCGGGTGCGGGGTCCGGCTGGAGGACGACGCGCCCGACGTCCCGTTCCTCCCGCGTCGCACCCCGGTGCCCGCCGAGGCCGAGCTGCTCGCCCTCCTGGCCGCCCTGCGCGGGTCAGGGGGAGCCGTCGCCGCTGTCCGGGCGGACGCGCTCGCCCGCGCGCTCGTCGCCGACGGGGTGCCGGGGTCGGTCGTCGCCGACGCCACCGCCACGGCTGGGCGGGCCACGGCGACGGGGCGGGCGCTCACCGCGAGCACCGGCGCGAGCGCGCGCGTCGTCGCGAGCGTGCGTGCCGCGGAGCTCGCGGACTCCCCCGCCGCCCTCGAGCGGGCGCTGGGCCGGACCCCGCGCGCCGTCCCCGGTCTCGGGCGGACCATCGCCGCAGCGCTCGAGGCCACCCGCGATGCGCAGCTCGTCGCCGACGTCGCGGCGGCGCGGGTCGCCGGGCCGATCCCCACCGGTGGGAGGGCCGCCGACGCCCCGGCCCGCCGGCCGTACCTGGCGCTGCGGGACGAGCTCGCCGCCCTCGCTGCACGCGAGGAGGCCGCACTGCCGGGTGACGCCGACCCGGAACCGCTCGGCGGTCGCCCGGCGACGGAGATCGACGGCCCAGAGACCGCGCGGACGGCGACCCGGACCGCGCTGGAGCGAGCCCTGTCCACGCACGGTCGGCTGCTCGTCTCGATCGAGCCCGCCCGGGCCGGTCGCCACCGCGAGGAGGTCGCCGCCTGGCTCGCGACGCTCGAGGCGGCGCGGGTGAGGTTCGGGGGACGCCCGTCCGCCCTGCCGGGGCTCGCGACCGGCTGATCGGGCTCCTCGAGCCCGCCCGGGCGGGTGTGGCGTCGTCCGGGGTCCCCGTGATCAGGTGGGGGCGTGACGAACCGCCTCGCCGACTCCCTCAGCCCCTATCTGCGGCAGCACGCCGACAACCCCGTCGACTGGCTCGAGTGGGGACCCGAGGCGTTCGCGCAGGCGCGGGAGCGGGGCGTCCCGGTGCTCGTGTCGATCGGCTACGCCGCCTGCCACTGGTGCCACGTCATGGCGCACGAGTCCTTCGAGGACGGCGAGGTCGCCGAGCGGCTGCGGGCGGGCTTCGTCGCCGTGAAGGTGGACCGGGAGGAACGGCCCGACGTCGACGCGGCGTACATGCAGGCGACGACGGCGCTCACCGGGTCCGGCGGCTGGCCGATGACCGTGCTCGCCACCCCGGACGGGGATCCCTTCTTCGCGGGGACCTACCTGCCGCGCGAGGGCTTCCTCCGCCTCCTCGACGCCGCCTCGACGGCGTGGCAGGAGGACCGCGAGCGGGTGACCTCCTCGGCGCGGTCCATCGCCGACCAGCTCGCGCAGGCCGCGCGGCCGTCGAGCTTCCCGGCCCTGACCCCCGGTGATCTCGACGACGCGGTGCCCCTCCTGGCCCGCGGCTACGACGAGCGGGCGGGCGGCTTCGGCGGCGCCCCGAAGTTCCCGCCGTCGATGTGCCTGGCGTGGCTCCTCGAGCGGTCCGCCAGCGACGACGACGAGGCCGGGCGCCTGTCGACCGGCACCCTCGACGCGATGGCCCGGGGCGGGCTCCACGACCAGCTCGAGGGCGGCTTCGCCCGCTACTCCGTCGACGCCGACTGGGTCGTGCCGCACTTCGAGAAGATGCTCTACGACAACGCCCTCCTCCTGCGGGTCTACGCCGTCGCAGCGGCGACCACGGGCTCGGCCTTCTTCGTGTCGACGGCGCTGATGTGCGCCGACTTCCTCCAGACCCGCCTGCTCACCGACGAGGGCGCGTACGCCAGCTCGCTCGACGCGGACACGACGGTGCCCGACGGGCGCGGCGGGACCCACGGCGTCGAGGGCGCGACGTACGTGTGGACCCCGGCGCAGCTCGTCGAGGTGCTCGGGCCCGACGACGGCGCGCGGGCCGCCCGGCTGCTGTCCGTCACCGAAGGAGGGACGTTCGAGCACGGGACCTCGACCCTCCAGCTCCGCGAGGACCCCGACGACCCCGCGTGGTGGGCGGACGTCCGCGACCGCCTCCGCGCCGCCCGGGCGCAGCGGCCGCAGCCCGCCCGGGACGACAAGGTCGTCACCGCGTGGAACGGGTTGGCGATCGCGGGTCTGGCCGACGCCGGGCGACTGCTCGAGCGACCCGAGCTCGTCGAGGCCGCAAGGACCGCGGCGGTGACGGTGCTCGACCTCCACCTCGTCGACGGGCGGCTGCGGCGGACGTCCCTGGGCGGGGTCGTCTCGGAGGCGCCCGGGCTGCTGGAGGACCACGGGAACCTCGCCGAGGGGCTCCTCACGCTCGCCACGGCCGACCCGCAGGACGCGCCGCGGTGGCGTGCGGCGGCCGCTCGGATCGTCGGCCTCGCGGTCGAGGGCTTCCGCGACGGGGACGGCACGTGGTTCGACACCCCGCACGACGGCGAGCGCCTGTTCCTCCGCCCCCGTGCGGACACCGACAACGCCGAGCCGTGCGGGATCAGCGCGATCGCGGGCGCCCTGGCCGGTCTCGGCCGGAGCGACGAGGCGCGCGCCGCGCTCGACCAGATGGCCGGGACCGTCCGCCGCGCTCCGCGGTTCGCCGGCTGGGCCCTCACCGTCGCGCAGCGGATGACGGGCGACGGAGCCGCGGCCTGCGTCGGCGCGCACGAGGACGCCGCCCCGCCCCTGCTGGCGTCGCCGCTGACGGGGCTCGACCTCGAACCCGGGCCGTCGTGCGGCCCGGACGGCTGCGACTGACCCCACCCGCGGTCACCACCAGCCGAGCAGTCCTCCCCCGAGGCGCACGACGAAACCGCCGACGACGAGCAGGAACACGGCCCGGACGAACCCGCTGCCCCGCGCGATCGCCGTGCGCGCGCCGACGTACCCGCCGACGACGTTCGCCGCGCCCATGGCCAGGCCGACCGTCCACAGGACGTGCCCACCGGGGACGAAGACGGTGAGCGCCCCGAGGTTCGTCGCGACGTTGGCGATCTTCGCCTTGGCCGAGGCCTCGAGGAACGCGTACCCGACGAGGCCGACGAGCGCGAAGACGAGGAACGAGCCCGTCCCGGGCCCCAGGGCGCCGTCATACACCCCGATGCCGAGCCCGACGAGGACGGCGGCGGTCGTGTGCCGTGCCCCCTCGAACCGCAGGCTCGTCTCGCCCCCGAGCGACGGGCGCAGGAGCGTGTGGGCGCCGACGACGACGAGGAGCAGCAGGACGATCGGGGTGAAGGCGTCCTTGGGGATGTGCAGGCCGATGAGCGCGCCGCCGACGGCGCCGAGGTACGCCGCGGCGGCCATCGGCAGCGCGGTCCGCAGGTCGGTGCGGACGCGACGGAGAAAGGTCACCGCGCTCGTCGTCGTCCCGAGGATCGAGGACACCTTGTTCGTCGCGAGGAGCTGGGCGGGGGTCGCGCCCGGCAGCCCGAGGACGAGCGCGGGCAGCTGGACGAGCCCCCCACCGCCGACGACCGCGTCGATCCAGCCCGCGACGAAGGCCGCGAGGACGAGCCAGAGGAGGTCAGGCACCGGCGTCCGGTCCCGGTCTCACGCGTCGACCGCGCCCTGGTCCTCGACGGTGCCCTGGTGGAAGAGCTGGCGCCACCGGCCGGACTCGCGGATCCACAGGGACGAGCGCAGGCTGGCGCCCCGGGCGCCGACCGCCCGCCACAGCAGGAGGATCGTGTCGTCGCCGATCCGCTCGGCGCGGACGACCTCGAGCTCGGCACCCGTCGGCGGCAGGCCGGCGACGACCTCGTCCCGGTCGAGGAGGCGGCCGCTCGCGCCGATCTCGGCCCAGCGCGGGTGGAGCAGCCGGGCGAGCTCGGTGGCATCCGCGCGGATCTCGTCGCGCAGCAGCTCCCGCTGGAGCGCGACGACCCGTTCGACGTCGTCCGGCTCGACGTCCTCGTCCCACAGCGCGGGCTGGACGTCGCTCGCGCCCGAGCCAGCGACGGGCGACCCCGGTGGTGCCGTCGGCGCGGCCACCGCCATGGGCGCGCCGGCGAAGCCCGGACCCGGCTCGGGGGTGCGTCCGGCCTGATGGGCGCGGGCGGCGCCGTTGGCCAGCCGGTCGGCCTCCTCGTTGAGCGCGTGCCCCGCGTGGCCCTTGACCCACTCGAAGGACACCCGGCGTCCGGTCATCGCCTCGTCGATCGCCCGGATGATCTCGACGTTGAGGACCGGCTTGCCGTCCTTCTTCCGCCAGCCCTTCGCCTTCCAGCCCGGCATCCACCTCGTGATCGAGTTGATGACGTACTGGGAGTCGCAGAGGATCTTCAGCTCGACGTCGAGGTGCGCGGTCTGGCGGAGCAGGTCGAGGACGGCCCACAGCTCGCCCATGTTGTTCGTGCCGTGGTCCCAGCCGCCGCACGCCCAGTGCTCGTCGTCGACGTACCAGGCCCAGCCGGCCGGTCCCGGGTTGCCGATGGCGGATCCGTCGGCGGCGGCGACGAGGGGCTGCGGGCTCATGAGGGCCTTCCGTGGGCGGTCCGGGGCCGGATCGGCAGGTCACTCTAGCCCGGCGCCCCACGCCCGCCGGGGACGCGGGCTGCGGGGACGTCGGAGCCGCTGGGGTCAGCGGTGCGACGGCACGGAGCGGACCGACCCCGTCGGGACCGGGGCGTCCCAGTCGATGTCCCGCCACCCGCGATCGGCGAGGACGGCGAGCGCGGCCCGGATCGTGTGCTCGTGGCTGACGACGACGAGGTCGCCCGGCCCGAGCCCGGCGACCTCGGTGCGCAGCCACACCGCGACCCGCTCGTGGACCGCCCGCATCGACTCCCCGCCGCCCCACGCGACCTCGCTGACGTCGAGCCCGTCGGGCACCGGCTCGGCCACGAGCTCGGCCGCGACCCGCCCCTCGAGCGACCCCAGGCGCTGCTCGCGCCACGCCGGGTCGAGCCGCACCGGGTCGGTCACCTCGCCCAGCTCGCGCGCGAGCACCTCCGCGGTCTGCACGGCCCGGGTCTGGTCGCTCGATACGATGCGCACGGCACCGGCGTCCACCCGTTCACGCAGCTCCCGCCCCGCCGCCCGGGCCTGCTCCAGCCCGGCTGGGGTGAGCACCGGCTCGCCCGGCCCGGACCACTGGCCCTGCACGCGACCGGCCCGGTGCCACGTCGTCTCGCCGTGACGGACGAGGTGGAGGACGAGGGGGCGGGGCACGGCGGCACCGTAGCCGCCGATCGGCCCGTGCCTAGACTCCCCGGCTGTGAGTGGGCTGCTGGTGACCGGGACGAGCTCCGACGCGGGCAAGTCCCTCGTCGTCACCGGGCTGTGCCGCGCCCTCGCCCGCCGAGGGGTGCGCGTCGCGCCGTTCAAGGCCCAGAACATGTCGAACCACTCGATGGTCTGCCGCGACGGCACGGAGATCGGGCGGGCGCAGTACCTCCAGGCGCAGGCCGCGGGGCTCGAGGCGACCTCGGCGATGAACCCCGTCCTCCTCAAGCCGGGCAGCGACCGGCGCGCCCATGTCGTCCTGCGCGGTCGTCCGGCGGGCGAGCTGCGCGCCGGCGAGTACGCCACGGGCCGCACGCACCTCGCGGAGGCCGCGTTCGCGGCGTACGCCGAGCTCGAGTCGCAGGTCGACCTCGTCGTCTGCGAGGGCGCCGGCTCCCCCGCCGAGATCAACCTGCGCGCCGGTGACTACGTCAACCTCGGGCTCGCGCGCCGCTTCGACCTCCCGACGATCCTCGTCGGCGACATCGACCGCGGTGGGGTCCTCGCCGCCCTCTACGGGACGTGGGCGCTCGTCGACGACGCCGACCGCGCGATGCTGCGCGGCTACGTCATCAACAAGTTCCGCGGCGATGCCGACATCCTCGCGCCGGGGCTCGCCGAGATCACCGCCCGGACCGGGATGCCCTCGTTCGGGGTCCTGCCGTGGCTGACGGACGTGTGGCTCGACTCCGAGGACGCCCTCTCCGTCGGGGCCTGGGGTTCGGCGGGCACGGGCAGCGGCACCGACGACGGGAGCGATGAGAGCTCGCGGCTCCTCGTCGCCGTCGTCCGGCTGCCGCGCACCTCGAACGCCACCGACGTCGACGCCCTCGCCGCCGAGCCCGGGGTCGACGTGCGGGTCACCCGTGATTCCGCGCTCGTGCGCGAGGCCGACCTCGTCGTCCTGCCGGGCTCGCGGGCCACCGTCTCCGACCTTCAGTGGCTGCGCTCGACCGGCCTCGCCGCCGCCGTCACCGACCGCCACCGCCGCGGCGCCCCCGTCCTGGGCATCTGCGGCGGCTACCAGATGCTCCTGTCCGAGATCGTCGACGACGTCGAGCAGGACGGCGGCGCGAGCGGACCCGTGGCCGGGCTCGACCTCCTGCCCGGACGTGTCGTCTTCGGCCCCGAGAAGGTCCTCGCCCGACCGCGCGGGACGTGGCGCGGGCACCCCGTCGAGGGGTATGAGATCCACCACGGCGTCGTCTCCCCGGCCGGCGGCGAACAGGTCCCCGGCGGGCACCGGGTCGGGTCGACCACGGGCACCATCTGGCACGGCACGCTCGAGTGCGACGACTTCCGCCGGGCACTGCTCACCGAGGTCGCCGCGAGCACCGGCTCGTCGTGGACCCCCTGCCGCGACGCTCCCCCGTTCGCCCGCCGGCGGGAGGGGATGATCGACGCCCTCGCCGACGCCCTCGAGGCCCACGTCGACGTCGACGGCATCCTCGACCTCACCACGAAGGGACGCGCATGAGCACGACGCGCCGCATCCACGTCATCGGGATCGGCGCCGGCTCGCCGGAGCACGTCACCGCCCAGGCCGCCGCGGCCATCGCGCAGGTCGACGTCTTCCTGGTCGCCGACAAGGGCGAGAGCACCGACGAGCTCGTCGCGCTCCGGCGGTCGATCTGCGAGCGCTTCGTCCCCGAGGGCCGCGAGTACGAGATCCGCGCCGTGCCCGACCCGCAGCGCGGTGCCGACGCCCCCCGCCGCGGCGAGGCCTACACCGCCGGGGTCCGCAACTGGCACGCCGCCCGGGCCGACCGCTACGCGCAGGAGATCGCGTCCCTGCCCGACGGCGCGGTCGTCGGCTTCCTCGTCTGGGGCGACCCGGCGTTCTACGACAGCACGATCCGCGTCGTCGACGCGATCGGGGAGCGGATGGCCACGGAGGTCACCGTCGTCCCGGGGATCTCGGCGTTCCAGGCGCTCGCGGCCGCCCACGGGGTGGTGCTGCACCGGATCGGCGAGCCGGTCCACGTGACGACCGGGCGCCGGCTCGTCGAGCAGTGGCGCCGGGCGGCGAAGGCCGGGATCGACCTCGGCACGGTCGTCGTCATGCTCGACGGCCACCTCGCGTGCCGGGAGCTCGTCGCCGAGGACCCCGACGCCGAGATCGTCTGGGGCGCCTACGTGGGCATGCCCCAGCAGGAGCTGCGCCGCGGTCGCCTCGCCGACGTCATCGACGAGATCGTCACCCTCCGCGCCCGGCTGCGCGAGCGGCACGGCTGGGTCATGGACGTCTACGCCCTGCTGCCCACCCGCACCGGCTGAGCACGCGCCTCAGCGGGTCCGCGCGACGACCCGACGCATCGCGAGCGTCTGCAGGACGAGGGAGGCGGCCAGGCACGCACCGACGCCCTCTCCCGACCGCAGGCGCAACGACAGCAGCGGCTCGAGGCCGAGCTCGCGCAGCACGAGGGCGTGCGCCTTCTCCCTGCTCACCTGACCGGCGATGAGGTGCCCCTGGACCCCCGGCTCGAGGCGGCTGGCGACCACCGCGGGCAGGGAGGCCGCGAGCCCGTCGAGGACGACGACGCCACCGGCACGCGCGGCGCCGAGGACGACGCCCGTGAGCACGGCGATCTCCGGGCCACCGAGCGCCGCGAGCAGGCGCAGCGGGTCGCTCTCCCCCGACAGCCGCGCGAGGGCACCCTCGACGACGGCGCGCTTCCGCTCGACCATCCCCGCGTCGGAGCCGGCGCCGAGACCGACGACGTCCTCCGGCTGCAGCCCCAGCAGTGCGCACGCGAGAGCGGCGGCGACGGTCGTGTTGCCGATGCCGACCTCGCCGAGGCACACGAGCCCGCGCGCCGCGGTCTCGGCGCCGATCCCCTCGCCGGCGGCGACGAGCGCGCGCGTGTCGGTCTCGGTCATCGCATCCCGTTCGAGGAGGTCGCCCCGCTCCCCGACCCCACGGTGCACCCGGGCGCCGGCGAGCGGGTCGCCGCTGACGCCGGCGTCGACGACGAGCGTCGCCAGTCCCGCGCCGCGGGCGGTCGCCACCCCGAGCGAGGTCCCTTCGACGCTCGCGGTGAGGACGTCGCGGGTCGTGCTCGCCGGGTAGGCGCTCACGCCGTGGGCGGTCACGGGGTGGTCGGCGCCGACGAGGACGAGCGTGCCGGAGGTGAGGTCGGCCCCACCGAGCGCGACGACGCGGTTGGCCGCCCGGTCGAGGACGCCGAGCGACTCCGGCGGGGACAGCAGGGCGTCGGCCTCGTCGGTCGCCGCGACGAGCCGGTCGGCGCTCGGGCCGGGGGCCAGGTGCGACGCGGCCGGCACCGGGGCGTCCGCCGCGTCCCAGCGCTCGCGGACGATGACGTCGTCCAGCGGGAGCTTTCGGCTCCACGCCGCGCGCTGCAGCCCGGGCTCCGGTGGGCGCTCGTCGGGCCAGCCCAGGCACAGCCAGCCGAGCGTCTCGACGCCCTCGGGCAGGTGCAGCAGCGCCGCGAGCTCGTCGGGCTCGAAGAGGGTGACCCACCCCATGCCGAGCCCGTGGGCGCGGGCCGTGAGCCACATGTTCTCGATGGCCGTCGCGCACGACCAGAGGTCGGCGTCGGGGAAGGTGGCCCGCCCGAGGACGCCCGAGGCAGGGGTGCGGCGGTCGCACGCGACGACGACCCCGACCGGGGCCTCGCGCAGCCCCTCGAGCTTGAGGTCGAGCATCCGCGCGGCCCGGTCGGGCAGCAGGCCCGCCGCCTGCTGCAGCCGCGCCCGGTCGGCCAGGTGCGCGGCCTGCGCGCGGGTCCCGGGGTCGGTGACGACGACGAAGCGCCACGGCTGGGAGTGCCCGACGCTCGGCGCCGCGTGCCCGGCCTCGAGGACGGCGCGCAGCAGGTGCTCGGGAACGGGGTCGGGCCGGTAGCGGCGGATGTCCCGCCGCGCCCCGACGACCCGGCGCAGCGCCTCGACGACGTCCTCGCCCATCGCCCAGCCGGCGGGGTCGGCGGCGCGCTGCGCGGCACTCGAGTCGTCCCCGACCGACGGCACGGGGCGGGGGTAGCGCGAGCCCTCCTCGGTCACGCCCCGTCCCCGTCGTCCTCGAGGTCGCCCTCGATCTCGAGGTAGACCTGCTGCATCTGCGCGACGACCTCGGGGTCCGGCTCCTCCCACAGCCCGCGGTCGGCGGCCTCGGACAGCCGCTCGACGACCCCGCGCAGCGCCCACGGGTTCGCCCGGCGCATGAACTCCTGGTTGACCGGGTCGAGGACGTAGTCGCGGGCGATCCGGTCGTACATCCAGTCGTGGACGACGCCCGCAGTCGCGTCGAAGCCGAAGAGGTAGTCGACGGTCGCGGCGAGCTCGAAGGCGCCCTTGTACCCGTGGCGCTGCATCGCCGCGACCCAGCGCGGGTTGACCACACGCGAGCGGAAGACGCGGTTCGTCTCCTCCTGCAGCGTGCGGGTGCGGACCTGGTCGGGGGAGGTCGAGTCGCCGACGTACGCCTTCGGCTCCTGGCCCGTCAGCGCCCGCACGGTGGCGACCATCCCGCCGTGGTACTGGAAGTAGTCGTCGGAGTCGAGGATGTCCGACTCGCGGTTGTCGACGTTCTTCGCCGCCACCTGGATGCGCCGGTAGGTGCGCTCCATGTCCTCGGCGGCGGGTGCGCCGTCGAGGTCCCGACCGTAGGCGTACCCGCCCCACGCGGTGTACACCTGCGCGAGGTCGTCGTCCGAGCGCCAGTTCCCGGACTCGACGACCTGGAGGACACCGGCGCCATAGCTGCCGGGCTTCGAGCCGAAGATCCGGGTGCGGGCCCGGCGGGCGTCACCGTGCTCCGCCTCGTCGGCCCGGGCGTGCGCCCGGACGAAGTTGTCGGCGTCGTCCTCCTCCAGCCCGGCGACGAGCGCGACGGCGTCGTCGAGGAGCGCGATGACGTGGGGGAAGGCGTCCCGGAAGAAACCGGAGATCCGGACGGTGACGTCGATCCGCGGTCGGCCGAGCTCGGCCAGCGGGATCGGTTCGAGACCGGTCACCCGGCGGGACTGCTCGTCCCAGACGGGCGTGACGCCGAGCAGCGCCAGGACCTCGCCGATGTCGTCGCCGGACGTACGCATCGCGGACGTCCCCCACATCGACAGTCCGACCGAGCGCGGCAGCTCGCCGGTCTCCTCGCGGTACCGCGCCAGGAGGGAGTCGGCCATGGCCGTGCCGGTCTGGTACGCCAGCCGCGACGGGATCGCCTTCGGGTCGACGGAGTAGAAGTTGCGGCCCGTCGGCAGGACGTTGACCAGCCCGCGCAGCGGGGACCCGCTCGGCCCCGCCGGGACGTAGCCGCCGTCGAGCGCGTGGAGGACGACGGCGATCTCGCGCGCCGTGCCGGCGAGCCGCGGCACGACCTCCGTCGCGGCGAAGGCGAGCACCCGGGCCACCTCGGCGGCCGGCGCTGCAGCGAGGTCCGGCTCTGCCTCGGCGACGACGTCCGCCGCGGCCTCCGCCTGCCAGCCCGCCGCCGCGAGCCCCTCGACGAGGCGGCGCGCCCGGGCCTCGACGTCGTCGGTCTCGCGGCTCGAGGCGTCCTCGACGAGGCCGAGCGCCGCCCGCAGGCCCGGCACGGCTCCGACCTGCCCCGCAAAGATCTGCGAGGCCCGCAGGACGGCGAGGACGAGGTTGACGAGCTCGTCCCCCTCCGGGGCCTGGCCCAGGACGTGGAGCCCGTCGCGGATCTGCACGTCCTTGATCTCGCACAGCCACCCGTCGACGTGCATGACGAGCTCGTCGAAGCCGTCGGCGTCGTCGAGGTCGACGTCCTCGAGGCCGAGGTCGACGTGCATCTGCGCGGCGTGCAGCAGCTGCCAGATCTCGCCGCGCAGCGCCGGGGCCTTCGCCGGGTCCATCGCAGTGACGTTGCCGTACTCGTCGAGCAGCTGCTCGAGCCGGGCGATGTCCCCGTAGGACTCGGCGCGGGCCATCGGCGGGACGAGGTGGTCGACGACGGTCGCGTGCGCGCGGCGCTTGGCCTGGGTCCCCTCGCCGGGGTCGTTCACGAGGAAGGGGTAGATCAGCGGGAGGTTCCCCAGCGCGGCGTCCGTCCCGCACGCGGGCGACATCGCGAGGTTCTTGCCCGGCAGCCACTCGAGGTTGCCGTGCTTGCCGACGTGAACGACGGCGTGCGCGCCGAACTCCTCCTCGATCCACCGGTACGTCGCGAGGTAGTGGTGGGTGGGCGGCAGGTCGGGGTCGTGGTAGATGGCGATGGGGTTCTCCCCGAAGCCGCGCGGCGGCTGGACGAGGAGGACGACGTTGCCGCGGACGAGGGCGGCGGTGACGATCTCCCCCGCCGGGTCCCGCGTGTCGTCGACGAACACCCGACCGGGCGCCGGCCCCCAGTGCTCGGTCATCCCCTCGCGCAGCTCCTGGGGCAGCGCGTCGAACCACGGCTGGTAGGTCGCGGCAGGGATCCGCACCTGGGCGCCCTCGACCTGCTCCTGGGTGAGCCACTCCTCGTCCTGCCCGCCGGCGGCGATGAGCGCGTGCATGAGCGCGTTGCCGGCTGTCGTGTCGGGCGCCTCGCCCTCGACCTCCGGCAGCGGATCCATCCCGGGGAAGCCGTCCCCGAGGTCGTAGCCCGCCTCGCGCAGCGCCCGCAGCAGGCGGATGGTCGACACGGGCGTGTCGAGGCCGACCGCGTTGCCCAGCCGCGAGTGCTTCGTCGGGTACGCCGAGAGGACGACGGCGATCCTCCGCTCCTGCGGCGGGGTCGACCGGAGCCGGGCGTGGTTGACGGCGATCCGCGCCACCCGCTCGGCCCGCTCGGGGTCGGCGACGTATCGCGGCAGACCCTGCTCGTCCATCTCCTTGAAGGAGAAGGCGACGGTGATGAGCCGCCCGTCGAACTCGGGGACCGCGACCTGCGTCGCGACGTCGAGCGGGCTCATCCCGTCGTCGGAGGCCTGCCAGTCGGCGCGGCTCCACGTGAGGCACAGCCCCTGGAGGATCGGGATGTCGAGCGCGGCGAGCTTCTCGACCTCCCACGCCTCGTCGTCCTCCCCCGCGCCGGCGGCCGCCGGTCGGGTGCCGCCCGCGGCGAGGACGGTCGTCACGAGCGCGTCGAGGGTCCCCAGATGGTCGAGGAGGTCCTGCGGGGCGTCGCGCAGGGAGGCCGCGTGGATGACCTCGCCGTGGCCGCCGGCAGCGTCGATCGCGTCGGCGAGGGCGTGCGCGTACGCGGTGTTGCCCGCGGCGTACTGCGCGCGGTAGATGAGGACGCCGACCTTCGGCCGGGCGCGGCTGTCGGCCGGGGGCGCCGGCTCCTCGCGCTCGAGGACGCCCCACTGCGGGAGCGCCGTCGGCGGCTCGAAGGCCTCGCCGGTGAGCAGCAGCGTGTCGCCGAGGAAGGCGTGCAGCTGGGCGAGGTTGGCCGGCCCGCCCTCGGCGAGGTAGCGGTGGGCCTCGGCGACGACGCCGGCCGGCACCGTCGACAGCTCCATGAGGGCGGCGTCCGGCTCCAGCGTGCCGCCGACGACGACGAGCCGGGCGCCCTGCGCCGCGAGCCGCCGGAACCCGCTGCACAGGTCGTCGGGGGTGCCGAGGATCCGGGCGACGATGACGTCGGCGGAGTCGAGGATCTCGCCCATGTCCGTGTGACCCGGTCGCGACGGGTTGGCGACGACCCAGTCGGCGCCCCGGTCCGCCGCGGCGCGCGCGCTCAGCAGGTCGGTGTCGGACGTGGACAGCAGGGCGAGCTTCGGCACGGGGTCTCCTGGAGCGGGCTGCCTCGGCCCGCGGTCGGCGGGGCACCACGGGGTCGTGGGCCAGCCACCCCGGCGTGTCTGACTCACGAGAACGTCTCGTTCACAGTGGCGGGACCGTCCCGGACTCGCACCGGGTTCCGCCGCGGCGGCCAGGCAGCACCCTAGAGCAGGCGGACCCCTGCGGCCGTCTCCCGGGCGCCCGGTCGCCGGAGCGTCGACGCGTATGCTCCACCGCCGTGACCTCGACGCCACCGGGCCGTGCCGCCACCCGTTCCGGGGGCGACCGGTGCCCGGGGGCGCTGTCCCCCTTCGTCTCCGCCGACGGCGCGATCGTCCGGCTGCGCCTGCCCGGCGGCTGGGTCGCCACCGCCGTGCTGCGGCGCGTCAGCGAGCTCGCCGCGCGCTGGGGGGACCCGCGGATCACCCTCACCTCCCGCGGCAGCGTGCAGGTGCGCGGCCTGCCCGACCCGCAGCCGGCCGAGCTCGTCGCGGGCCTGGCCGCGACCGGGACCATCCCCTCGGACTCGCACGAGCGGGCGCGCAACATCGTCGCCGACCCGCTCGAACCCGACCTGCGCCCGGTCGTCGACCGGCTCGACGCCGCGCTCCTGGCCCGGCCCGAGCTCGCCGCGCTGCCGGGGCGCTTCCTCCTCGCGGTCGCGCGGCCTGGGGGCCCGGCGCTCGGCACGCCGCACGACGTCGCCCTCGTCGTCGATCCCGGGGAGCGCACGGCCCACGTCGTCACCGCCGGTCGCGCGTGGACCGGTCCGCTCGAGGAGGCGGTCGTCGTCCTCACCGAGGCGCTGACCCGCTTCCTCCGGCTGCGCCCCGACGAGCGGACGTGGAACATCGCCGACCTCGACGAGCAGGCGCGCGCCGCCGTCCTGCCCGAGGCGTGCCTTCCCCGCTCAGGTGTGGCCGAGGTCGGCGCCCCGCCCGCGCCGGGTCGGCACGGGGACGCGCTCGTCGCCCACGTCCCGCTCGGCCTCCTGGAGCCCGCGCACGTCGCGGCTCTCGCCGACGTCGCGCCGGAGGTCCAGGTGACCCCGTGGCGCAGCATCGTCGTCCCGACCGCCGCCGAGCACGCGGCCGCCCGGCTCGCCGAGGTCGGTCTCGTCCTCGACCCCACCTCCCCGTGGACCGTCGTGAGCGCGTGCACCGGCGCCCCCGGCTGCGCCCGCACCGACGTCCCGACCCAGGACATCGCTCGTGCCTCGGAGCCAGGGCTCGACCCGGACGGTCCGCCCGTCCACGTCATCGGGTGCGAGCGCGCGTGCGGCCACCCCTCCCGCCTCTACGTGCAGGTCCTGCGCCCCGCGAGCGCGGCGCAGGTCACCGCCGCCCAACGATCCGCCACGCCCACGAGGGCCCGATGACCCTGCTCCAGCCGCCCACCCCGCGGTACGACTACGTCCGCGACGGCCAGGAGATCTACCGGCGCAGCTTCGCCACGATCCGCGCGGAGCTCGACCTCTCGTCCGTGCCCACCGACCTCCACGGCGTGGCCACCCGGGTCGCGCACGCCGCCGGGGACACCGGCATCCTCCCCGACCTCGCCGTGAGCGAGGACCTCGTGCGGTCCGCCCGTACCGCCCTCGCCGACGGCGCACCGATCCTCACCGACAGCCACATGCTCGCCTCGGGCGTCACCCGCCGGCGGCTGCCGGCCGACAACGACGTCGTGTGCACCCTGCGCGACCTGCAGGTGCCCGGGCTCGCCCGCGCCTGGGGCACGACGCGCGCCGCGGCGGCCGTCTCGCTCTGGGGCGACCGGCTCGAGGGCGCGGTCGTCGCCATCGGCAACGCCCCGACCGCCCTGTTCCACCTGCTCGAGATGCTCCACGACGGCGCCCCCCGGCCCGCAGCGATCGTCGGGATGCCCGTCGGCTTCATCGGCTCGGCCGAGAGCAAGGTCGCGCTCGCCGAGCACACCCTGCCCGGCGGCACCGTGCCGTGGGTCGTCGTCCACGGCCGACGCGGCGGCTCGGCGATGGCGGCCGCCGCCCTCAACGCCCTCGCGCACCCGGACGAGCTCGCATGAGCGGGACCGAGCGCGCCCTCCCGGGCCACCTCTACGGCGTCGGGGTCGGCCCGGGCGACCCGGGCCTGATCACCCTCCGCGCCGCGGGTCTCATCGAGAGCGCCGACGTCCTCGCCTACCACCGGGCCGCCCACCGGTCCTCGACCGCTCGCGCCATCGCGGCCGCGCACGTGCGGGGCGGGGTCGTCGAGGAGGAGCTCGTGTACCCGGTGACGACCGGGACGACCGACCACCCCGGCGGCTACTACGGCGCGCTCGCCGACTTCTACGCCGAGTGCGCCGAGCGCCTGCGCGCGCATCTGGCGGCGGGCCGGAGCGTCGTCGTCATCGCCGAGGGGGACCCGCTCTTCTACGGCTCCTTCATGTACGTCCACGACGCGCTGCGGGAGGACTTCCCGACCGAGGTCGTGCCCGGCATCACGGCGATGGCCGCCGCGAGCGCCGCCGTCGGCACGGGGCTGTGCCGCCACGAGGACACCCTCACCGTCCTGCCCGGGACCCTGCCGGTGGCCGAGCTCGCCCGACGGCTGGCCGACACCGACGCGGCCGTCATCATGAAGCTCGGCCGGACCTTCGCGGCGGTGCGCGAGGCGCTGCGGCAGGCGGGGGCGCTCGAGCGGGCGGTGTACGTCGAGGGCGCGAGCCGCGAGGGCCAGCGGGTCCTGCCGGTCGCCGAGGTCGACGCCGACAGCGTCCCGTATATGTCCATCGTCGTCGTCCCCGGCGGGGACCTGCGGGCCGACGCCGCGGGCCGGTCGGCGGTCGCGGCCACGGTGGCTGGCACCGTGCCGGCGGCCGCGAAGGTCCCCGCCGGGACGCCGGGGACCGTCCACGTCGTCGGGCTCGGCCCGGGGCCGCAGCGGTGGCTCACCCCCGAGGCGAGCGCGGTGCTGGCGCAGGTCGAGCACGTCGTCGGCTACGCCCCCTACGTCGCGCGGGTGCCGCAGCGCGAGGGCCTGCAGCGCCACGCCAGCGGCAACACCGTCGAGCTCGACCGGGCTCGCCTCGCCCTCGACCTGGCCCGGTCGGGTGCGTCGGTGGCCGTCGTCAGTGGTGGCGACGCCGGGGTCTTCGGCATGGCCACCGCGGTCTTCGAGGCCCGCGAGGCCGCCGCCGAGGACCCGGGGCACCTCGACGTGCCGGTCGTCGTCCACCCCGGCGTCACCGCCGCGCACGCCGCGTCCGCGCTCGTCGGGGCCGTGCTCGGCGGCGACCACGCCCTGGTCAACCTCAGCGACAACCTCAAGCCGTGGGACGTCCTCGCCGACCGGCTCGCCGCGCTCGTCACCCGGGACGTCGCCGTCGCGCTGTACAACCCGCGTTCCCGCTCCCGCCCCGACACCCTCGGACGCGCCCGTGACCTCCTCGTCGAGGTGGTCGGCCCGCAGCGGGTCGTCGTCGTCGCCCGCCACGTCGGGCGCGAGCAGGAGTCGGTCACGGTGACGACGCTCGGCGAGCTCGACGTCGAGGCGGTCGACATGGGCTGCCTCGTCGTCGTCGGCGCGTCGACGACGATGGTCACCCCCGACGGACGGGTGTGGACCCCGCGGTCGATCAGGCCCTGATCGGGCGCGCTCCCGGGTCGGGGGCCGCGACCGGCGACGCCGATCCGGCGAGCCGCGCCGCAACCTGCTCGACCGTCCGCGGCGGGTCGAGGGGGTCGAGCGCGATCCCGAGCCGCCGCAGCAGCGCCACGGGCCAGGGCAGGTGCAGGCGGGCGGCGGCCAGCAGCGGCTCGTCGGTGAGCGCGTCGACGAGGCTGCCCTGGTGGACGACGTGGTCGGCGACGAGCAGCACCTCGTCCGCCCAGGCCCACGCGAGATCGACGTCGTGCGTCGACAGCACGACCGTCGTCCCGTGCGCCTCGAGCGTGGCCAGCGCGGCGAGCATCTCGTCGACCCCGGCCGGGTCCAGGCCCGCCGTCGGCTCGTCGAGGAGCAGGACGGCCGGTCGCATCGCGAGCGCGCCGGCGATCGCGACGCGCTTGCGCTGCCCGAAGGACAGGTGGTGGACCGGGCGCTCCGCGAGGTCGGTGACGGCGAGCAGGGCGAGCGCCTCGTCGACCCTCCGGCCGATCTCGTCGGCCGGCAGGCCGAGGTTCGTCGGGCCGTAGGAGACGTCGGCGCGGACGTCGGCGCTGAAGAGCTGGTCGTCCGGGTCCTGCGCGACGAGCTGGACCCGCTGCCGGTGGGCGCGCAGGCCCGCCCGGTCGTGGCGCAGCACCTCGCCGCCGGTGACGACGTGCCCCTCGCGCGGCCGGTGCGCCCCGGAGAGCACGCGCAGCAACGTCGTCTTGCCCGAGCCGTTCGCACCGAGGACCGCCGTCCGCACCCCGGTGCCGATGCTCGCGCTGACGCAGTCGAGGACGTCAGGCACGCCGGGGTGGCCGGCGTGGACACCGCGGGCGGCGAGGGCGGTGGCGGCGTCGTCGGGCGGCGACCACGAGCCGAGCCGGTGCGTCATCGCAGGGCCTCCGCGGCCGAGGCCACGCCGAGCCCGGTGACGAGCGCGGCCGCGGCGAGGACGAAGGGGATCGAGACCGGACGGGCGGGCACGAGCGGGACCGAGGCGACCCCGCCACGCCCGGCGAGGCCGTCCTCGAGCCGACCGGCTCGCACCCACGCGCGGACGAGGACGGCCGCGACGAGCCCGCCGATCGAGCGCCGGGCGGCCCGACCCGTCGCGTAGCCGAGGCGGCCGCGCTGCGACTCGCCGATGGCGCGGGCGGCGTCGAGCAGTCCGAAGATCATCCGATAGGTGACGGCCGCGACGTCGACGACGGCGTCGGGGACACCCGCCCGCCGCAGGCCGGCGATCACCTCGACGACCGGGGTCGTCGCCGCGAGCAGCAGCAGCGCGCTCGTCGCGGCCGTGGCCCGCAGCGCCACGAGGAGGGCCGATCCCGCCGCGGCGCGGGTGATCCCGACCGGCCCCGCCCGCCAGAGGTCGTCGGCGGTCGGCCCGCCGACGGTGACGGCGATGGTCAGCGCCCCGACGAGGACGAACGCCAGCGGCCCCAGGAGCGCGGCCCCCCACGCCCGGGCCGGCACCCGGGCGACACCGAGCGCGAGCGTGGTGACGACGGCCCCGACGAGGGCGGCGACGAGCGGCGAGCCCGTCGTCGCGGCGACGAGGAGCAGCCCGAGGCAGAGCACGGACTTCTCGGCGACCGACCGGCGACGCCAGCGGCTCGTCCACGCCGCGTCGTCGAGCCGCACGTCAGCCGCTCCCCCGGGACCGGCGCCGCTCCCGCAGGACCCCGAAGGTGTAGCCCAGGACGACGCCGCCCAGCCCGGCCTGCAGCGCGAAGAGCCCGGACTCGATCTCCCCGCCCGCGGGTGGCAGGAGGGGCTGGAACCACGGCTCGTGGCCGTCCTGCTCGATCTGCTCGCTCACGGCGGCGTCGGTCCCGCCGAAGGGCTCGTCCGCCCCGGCCGAGGCGCGGGTGCCCAGGACGAGCGCGACGGCCAGCACGAGGACGATCAGCCCGAGGACCGCCCAGACCACCGGGGCGGGCAGCGGCCGGGCGTCGGCGACCGGGGTGGGCTCGGTGGCTCGCTCGTCACGCACGGGCGGCCTCCTGAAGGGCCGGGGCGTCGGCGACGACCCCGAGGTCGGTCAGCTCCGGGCGCGCCCACGTGACCAGGGCGTTGACGACGACGACGCCGACGAGGCCCTCGACGACGGCGAGCGGGATCTGCGTGAGGGCGAAGACGGACAGGAAGCGCAGCCAGGCACCGAGGACGTCCCCGCCGGGGAAGGCCAGCGCGAGCTGCGTCGACGTCATGACGTAGGTCGACAGGTCCGCCAGCGCCATGGCGCAGAACACCCGCACCGCCAGCGGGGTGCCGGAGAGCAGGCGGTAGGCGCCGTACCCCACCCACGGGCCGACGACACCCATGGCGACGACGTTCGCCCCGAGCGTCGTCAGACCGCCGTGGGCGAGCAGGAGCGCCTGGAAGAGGAGGACGATCGTGCTCAGCAGGGCCATGACGGGCGGGCGGAAGAGGATCGCGCCCAGGCCCGTGCCGGTCGGGTGCGAGCTCGAGCCGGTGACCGACGGCAGCTTGATCGCGGACAGGACGAAGGTGAAGGCCCCGGCGGCCCCGAGCAGGAGCCGGGCGCGGGGCTGCTCGCGGACGACGCGACCGACCTCGCGGGCGCCGTGGACGACGAACGGGGCGGCGACGAGCGTCCAGCCAGCGGCGTGGAGCGGGGGGAGGAATCCCTCGGCGATGTGCATGTGTCAGTGCTTTCTCCGGGATGACGCGTCCCGGGACCAGGTGCCAGCACCGAGGGCTCCTGACTCGCGGAGGACCCGCTCACAGTGGCGCGACCGTCCCGGACTTGCACCGGGTTGACCCTTCGGACGGTGGTGGCGTGTCGTCACCTTAGCCGAGCGCGCGACCGGCGCAGGCGCTCAGCGGTCGCGGGTGCAGGAGTAGAGGTGGGACTCCACGAAGCCCTCGGCGGCGAGGGCCCGTCCGACGAGGATGACGGCGGCCTGCCGCAGCCCGTGCTCCTCGACCTGGTCGGCGATGTCGGCGAGCGTGCCGCGCAGGACGAGCTCCTCCGGCTGGCTCACCTGGGAGCCGACGACGACGGGGCAGTCGGCGCCGTAGTGTTCGGCGAGCTCGTCGGCGAGACGCCGGGTGTGCCGGATCGCGAGGTGGAGGACGAGGGTGGCGCCCGTGGCCGCGAAGGCCGACAGCTGCTCCCCCGGCGGCATCTTCGTCGAGTCCTTCTGGGCCCGCGTGAGGACGACCGACTGCGCCACCTCGGGGACCGTGAGCTCGCGCCCGACGAGCGCGGCCGTCGCGGCGTACGCGGGGACGCCGGGGGTGACGTCCCACGCGACGCCGGCCGCGTCGAGGCGCCGCGCCTGCTCCGCGACGGCGGAGTACACGCTCGGGTCGCCCGAGCACAGCCGGGCGACGTCGTGGCCCGCCCGGTCGGCGGCGACGATGGCCTCGATGATCTCGTCGAGCGTCATCCGCTGGGTGTCGACGAGCTGCGCGCCCGGAGGGCAGTGACCGAGGACCTCCGCGTCGAGGTAGGTCCCGGCGTACAGGCACACGGGGCTGCGCTGCAGCATCGCCACGGCGCGGAGGGTGAGCAGGTCGGCGGCGCCGGGTCCGGCGCCGATGAAGTGGACGGTCATCGTTCTCCTGTCGCGACGGCGGAGAGCTGCACGACCGGGCGCGCGGGCGTCCAGCCGAGGTACCGGCCGAGCGGCCGGGCGTGCTCGATCCCGACCCGGGTGAGCTCGACGTCCCACCCGGCCTCGGCGAGGCGGGCGTGGGCGGCGACGAGCAGGCCCTCGCTCTCGAGGGTGACGGCGTGGGCGACGAGCCGGCCACCGCGGGGCAGCGCGGCGACGACCCGGTCGAGGAGCTCTGCGCTCAGGCCTCCGCCGACGAAGACGGCGTCGGGCGACCCGAGCGTGGTCAGGACCGCCGGGTCGGCGCTGTCGCCGACCACGACGGCGTGCCGCTCGGCGACTCCGTGGCGGATCGAGTTGTCCCCGGCCCGCCCCGCCCGGCCGGGATCCCGCTCGACGGCTGTGCAGCGCGCACCCGGCGCGGCGAGGCACCACTCGAGCCCGATGGCCCCGCTGCCGGCGCCGAGGTCCCACAGGTGGGCGCCGGGTGCGGGCCGCAGGTGGGCCAGCGCGCTCGCACGGACGTCGCGCTTGGTGATCTGCCCGTCGTGGGCGAACGCGTGCTCGGGGCGACCCGGCGCGGGACCGAGCGCGTCGAACCGGAACCCGGCGGTGGGCGCGGCGCGGACCTCGAGGCAGGCGACGACGAGGTCGGGGGTCCTGGCCAGGTTCCACTCGTCGGCCCGCGCCGCCAGCGCACCCTCTCGTGGCCCGCCCAGGTGCCAGCGGGCGGTGAGGGTGCTCGCGCCGAGGCCGGCGTCGACGAGCAGCTCGGCGAGCCGAGCCGGCCCGGTGCCGTCGGCGCAGAGCACGACGAGCCGGGCGCCGGGCAGCAGGTGCGGCACGATCCGGCGCAGGTCGCGACCGACGAGCGTGACGACCTCCGAGCCCTCCGCCGACCAGCCCATCCGCGCCCGGGCGAGGGTGTCGCTGGACACGGCCGGGTGGATCCGCACGGCATCGGCCCCCAGGAGCTCGACGAGGGTCGTGCCGATCCCCGACCGGAGCGGGTCGCCGCTGGCGAGGGCGACGACCGGGCCGCGCCCCTGGACCTCGGCCAGCACCGCGGGAAGGCCGTCGCGCAGCGGCGAGGGCCACGTCCGGCGGTCCTGCCGGGGCCGCTCGGGGACGAGCTCGAGGTGCCGGCGACCGCCGAGGAGCACCGCCGCACCCGCGACGGTCCGCCGCAGCTCGTCCGGCAGCCCCTCCCACCCGGAGTCGCCCAGGCCCACGACGTCGATCACGGGGCAGGACTCTATGCGGGACGACCGATACCCGCGGCACGGCGGCCGCGAGGTCCCGGTGTGGCATGCTGGCCCCCGCCGCGGGCCAGAGGAATCCGGTGCGAGTCCGGAGCGGTCCCGCCACTGTGACGGCCCTCGACGGCCCAGCCAGGACATCTGACGCGGCACCGGGCCACGGACCTGTGGTCCCCCGTCGACGGCGAGCGCGGACACTCGCCAGGAGGCTGTCGTGGCTGAACCCCGCTTCCCCTTCACGGCGATCGTCGGTGCCGACGACCTCGCCACCGCCCTGCTGCTGAGCGCCATCTCGCCGGAGATCGGCGGTGTGCTCGTCCGCGGGGAGAAGGGCACGGCGAAGTCGACGATGGTCCGCGCGCTCGCCGAGGTCCTCCCGCAGCAGCGCGTCGTCGCCGGGTGCCGGTTCGGCTGCGACCCGGACCGCGAGGAGGGCTGCCCCGACGGCCCCCACGACGGCGCGGCGACGACGACCCGCCCCGCCCGCCTCGTCGAGCTGCCCGTCGGTGCGACCGAGGATCGCGTCGTCGGCTCGCTCGACCTGCGCCGGGCGCTCGGGGCCGGCGAGGCCGTGTACCAGCCGGGCCTGCTCGCCGAGGCCCACCGCGGGATCCTCTACGTGGACGAGGTGAACCTCCTGCACGACCACCTCGTCGACGTGCTCCTCGACGCCGCCGCGATGGGCCGCAACACCGTCGAGCGGGACGGCGTCTCGATCGCGCACCCGGCCCGGATCACCCTCGTCGGGACCATGAACCCCGAGGAGGGGGAGCTGCGCCCGCAGCTGCTCGACCGCTTCGGGCTCACCGTGCACGTCGCAGCGAGCCGGGACCCGCGCGAGCGCACCGAGGTCGTGCGACGCCGGCTCGCCTACGACGCCGACCCCGCCGGCTTCGCCGCGCGCTACGCCGAGACCGAGAGCGCGCTCACCGAGCGGATCGCGCAGGCCCGCGCCGCCCTCCCCCACGTGCGGCTCGACGACCGCTCCCTCGCGCGGATCGCCCGGGTGTGCGCGGGCTTCGACGTCGACGGGATGCGCGCGGACATCGTCACCGCCCGCACGGCCTGCGCCCACGCCGCGTGGTCCGGGCGGGACCACCTGACCCGGGAGGACGTCCGCGTCGCCGCGCTCCTGGCCCTGCCGCACCGGCGCCGCCGCTCCCCCTTCGACGCCCCCGGCATCGACGAGGACCTCCTCGACGCCCTCCTCGACGACGAGCCGGACGAGCCGCAGGACCCGGACGACGGCAGCGACGGACCCGAGGGCGGTGACCGGAGGGACGGCGGGCCGGAGGACGAGGCCCCCGCGA
The DNA here is from genome assembly GCF_900289115.1 of Janibacter massiliensis. Classification (GTDB taxonomy): domain Bacteria; phylum Actinomycetota; class Actinomycetes; order Actinomycetales; family Dermatophilaceae; genus Janibacter_A; species Janibacter_A massiliensis. The sequence goes on from NZ_LT985196.1 coordinate 2,276,848, forward strand.
CCGAGACCACCCCCGGCGACGACGCGGGCGGTCCGCACGCCCCCGACCACCCGGCGCCGGCGGAGCAGCCCGCGCGGGACGGCGCGACGGAGGGCCCCGAGGGCGATGCCAGGGCCGAGGACGATCCCCGCCCGACCCCGGCCGACGGCCGGGGCGCCGCCCCCGTCGGGATCGCCGCGGCTCGCGAGCCGTACCGCACGCGCCGCCTCGAGGTCCGGGGCGTCGGCGCCGGCGCGAGCGGCCGACGCAGCCCGGCGATGACCCCGCGCGGGCGGGTCGTCGGCGTCCACGCCCCCGGTCGTGAGCCCGCCGGGGCGCCGGTCCACCTCCTGGCCACCCTCCGCGCCAGTGCCGCCCGGGGGGCGGTCGCCACCCCCGCGACGTCCGGCGGACGCCACGACGCCCACCGTCCCCACGTCGACCCCGACGACCTGCGGCACGCGACCACCCGCGGCCGGGAGGCGAACCTCGTCCTCCTCGCCGTCGACGCCTCGGGGTCGATGGCGGCCCGGCGCCGGATGGAGGAGGTGAAGACGGCGGTCCTCTCCCTCCTCCTCGACGCCTACCAGCGGCGCGACCGGGTCGGCCTCGTCACCTTCCGCGGTGCCGGCGCGCAGCTCGTCCTGCCCCCGACCTCCTCGGTCGACGCGGCCGCCGCCCGGCTCGCGCAGCTGCGGCACGGCGGGCGGACCCCGCTCGCCGAGGGCCTGACCGAGGTGGCCCGGGTGCTCGAGCTCGAGCGGATCCGTGACCGGCACCAGCGCCCCCTCGTCGTCCTCGTCACCGACGGGCGGGCGACGAGCGGCCCCGACGCCCTGCGCCGCGCGCAGGAGGCCGCCGACGCCTGGGGCGACCGCGCGCACACCGTCGTCATCGACTGCGAGAGCGGCGGCTTCCGCCTGGGCCTGGCGGCCGACCTGGCCCGTCGGCTGCACGCCGAGCACCTCCCCCTCGGCCAGGTCGCGGCCGAGGAGATCGTCCACGTCGTCACCGACCGGAGGGCAGCCTGATGGCCCGTGGCACCGTCCCCACCGTCCCCGACGACGGGAAGACGACCCGGCAGCGCCGCACCTCCCCGCTCGTCGTCGTCCACTCCGGCGCCGGCAAGGGCAAGTCGACGGCTGCCTTCGGCCTGGCGCTGCGCGGCTGGAACCAGGGCTGGTCGATCGGCGTCTTCCAGTTCGTCAAGTCCGCCAAGTGGCGGGTCGGCGAGGAGAACGCGCTCACCGCGCTCGGCCGGCTGCACGAGCAGACCGGCGAGGGCGGCCCGGTCGAGTGGCACAAGATGGGCGCCGGCTGGTCGTGGTCGCGCAAGCAGGGCAGCGAGGAGGACCACGCGCAGGCCGCGCTCGAGGGCTGGCGGGAGATCCGCCGACGGATCGAGGCGGAGACCCACCAGCTCTACGTCCTCGACGAGTTCACCTACGTCCTCAAGTGGGGCTGGGTCGACGTCTCCGAGGTCGTCGAGGTGCTGCAGAACCGACCCGGGTACCAGCACGTCGTCATCACCGGTCGCGACCCGCACCCGGACCTGCTCGCGATCGCCGACCTCGCCACGGAGATGACGAAGATCACCCACCCGTTCGACCGCGGACAGAAGGGCCAGAGGGGCATCGAGTGGTGAGCCTGTCCCGCCTGATGCTCGCCGCGCCCGCGTCCGGGCACGGCAAGACGACCGTCGCGGTGGGCATCATGGCCGCGCTCGCCCGCCGGGGCCTCTCGGTCGCCCCGGCGAAGGTCGGCCCCGACTACATCGACCCGGGCTACCACGCGCTCGCGACGGGGCGCCCCAGCCGCAACCTCGACCCGTGGCTCGTCGAGCCCGAGCGCGTCGCCCCGCTCCTGCTCCGGGGCGCCAGCCACCCCACCCCCGCGGACGTCTGCCTCGTCGAGGGCGTCATGGGGCTGCTCGACGGGCGGCTGGGCGAGGACGGCTTCGCCAGCAGCGCCCACGTCGCGAGCCTCACGGCCACCCCGGTCGCCCTCGTCGTCGACATCTCCTCGACCTCTCGGACCGTCGCGGCGACGGTCCACGGCCTGGCGACGATCGACCCGGCCCTGCAGATCGCCGGCGTGGTCCTCAACAAGGCCGGGACGACGCGGCACGGCGACGAGGCCCGGCGCGCGGTCGAGTCCGTCGGTGTCCCGGTGTGGGGCGTCATCCCGCGGGACGCCCGGATGCACGTCCCCTCCCGCCACCTGGGGCTCGTGCCGGCGGCCGAGCGGCCCGAGGCGGCGGCGACCCTGACCCATCTGGCCGACCGCGCCGAGGAGCACATCGACCTCGACGCGCTCGTCGCAGCCGCGCACGCCGCCCCGCCGCTGCAGGGCACGGCCTGGTCCCCCGCCGCGGCCCTCGGCCTGCCGGACCCCGACCCCGCCGGACCGTCGTCGGACGGCCCGGTCGTCGCCGTCGCCGGGGGCCGCGCCTTCACCTTCCGTTACCCCGAGACGACCGAGCTGCTCGAGGCCGCCGGCTGCCAGGTCGTGGAGATCGACCCCGTCCGTGACGTCGCGCTGCCCGCAGGCACCGCGGGCCTCTACCTCGGGGGCGGCTTCCCCGAGGTCCACGCCCGCACGCTCACGGCGAACCGCTCGCTCGTCGGGCAGATCCGCGACGCCATCGCGGGCGGGCTGCCGACGGTTGCCGAGTGCGCGGGGATGCTCTACCTCGCCCGGACGCTCGAGGACCACCCGATGACCGGTGCCGTCCCCGCGGACGCGGCGATGGGGCCCCGCCTCACCCTCGGCTACCGCCGGGCCCGGGCCGCGACGGAGTCCGTCCTCGGCCCGGCCGGGCGCGTCGTCACCGGCCACGAGTTCCACCGGACGGTGACGACGCCGGGCGCGGGCGCGCCGGCGGCTTGGCTGCTCGCCCACGGGGCCGAGGACGGCGTCCCCGAGGGCTTCGCGCTCGACCCCGCCGGCACCGGGCGCGCGAGCGTCGTCGCCTCGTACCTGCACACCCACTGGGCCGGTGACCCGAGCTCCGCCGCCGCCTTCGCCCGCGCCGCGGCCGAGCACCGCGAGCGCGCCGCGACGGCCTCGAGCGCGACCGTGCTCGCCCCCGCGCCGCTCCTGCGGGCGGCCGGGCGCGACGCTGCCGCCGGCCTGCCGGGTGTCGACGACCTGCCGACCGATCCGCTCCGCCACCACGGGGACGTCGAGGTCGCCGACGGCCTGGTCGACCTCGCCGTCAACGTCCGCGGCGAGCGCCCGCCGGGGTGGCTCGTCGAGGCCCTCGCCGACGAGCTGGGCGCCGTCGCGGCCTACCCTGACCCGTACCCGGCGACGAAGGCGCTCGCCGCGCGCCACGGGCTGCGCCGCGAGCAGGTCCTCCCGACCGCCGGGGGCGCCGAGGCGTTCACGCTCGTCGCCCGCGCGCTCACCCCCCGGGACGCGGTCGTCGTGCACCCCCAGTTCACCGAGCCCGAGGCGGCCCTGCGGGCCGCGGGCCACCCGGTCCGGCACGTCCTGCTCCGCCCGGAGACCGGATTCGCCCTCACCCCGGCCGCCGTCGCGGAGATCGGGGACGCCGATCTCGTCGTCGTCGGCAACCCGACGAACCCCACCGGCGTGCTCCACCCGGCCGCCGTCCTCCGCGCCCTGGCCCGCCCCGGCCGGGTCCTCCTCGTCGACGAGGCGTTCATGGACGCGGTCCCCGGCGAGCCGGAGTCGCTCCTGGTCGACCCCGGCCCGGGGGTCCTCGTCGCACGGTCCCTGACGAAGACGTGGTCGATGGCCGGCCTGCGCGCGGGTTTCGTCGCCGGCGACCCCGCGCTCGTCGCCGCCCTCGCCGCGCAGCAGCCGCACTGGTCCGTCGGCTCCCTCGCCCTCCGGTCGATGATCGAGACCGCGACGCCGCGGGCCCGGGCCGAGGCGGAGCGGACGGCGACCGAGGGCCGCGCGTGGACCGCCCACCTCGTCTCCGGCCTCCGCTCGCTCGGGATCGAGGCGGTCGACGGCAGCGCCCCGTTCGTCCTCGCCCGGGTCGGTACCGGGGTGCGCGAAGCCTTGCGGGACGCCGGCTGGGCCGTCCGCCGGTGCGACACCTTCCCCGGGCTCGACGGCTCGTGGGTGAGAATCGCTGCCCGCGACCCGCACACCATCGACGGCCTGCTGCGCGAGCTGGCCCTCGTCCTGCCCAGGAGGAGCGCATGACCCCCACCCCCGCGACCGGTCGCGTCGTCCTCGTCGGCGGCGGCCCCGGGGACCCCGGGCTCCTCACGATCGCCGGGCGCGACGCGCTCGCGGAGGCCGACGTCGTCGTCACCGACCGGCTGGGCCCGGTCGCGGCGATCGCCGAGCACGCCCCGCACGCGGAGGTCGTCCACGTCGGCAAGATCCCGCGTGGCCCGTTCACCCCGCAGGAGCGGATCAACGAGATCCTCGTCGAGCACGCGCGGGCCGGGAAGGTCGTCGTCCGGCTCAAGGGCGGGGACGGCTTCGTCTTCGGCCGTGGCGGTGAGGAGTGGCAGGAGTGCCGCGCCGCGGGCGTCCCCGTCGAGGTCATCCCCGGCGTCTCGTCGGCGACCTCCGTCCCCGCGCTCGCCGGGATCCCCGTGACCCACCGCGGGCTGACCCAGGGCGTCGCGGTCGTCTCCGGCCACGTCGCCCCGGACGACCCGCGCAGCGACGTGGCGTGGGAGGCACTGGCGGCCGCGGGGCTGACGATCGTCGTGCTCATGGGGGTCGCCCACCTCGGCGCCATCGCGCACACCCTCGTCGCGGCCGGGCTGCCGGCCGCCACGCCTGCCGCCTGCATCATGGACGGTGCCTCCCCGCAGCAGCGGGTCGTCGCCGCGACGCTCGAGCAGATCGCCGAGGCCGCCGCGGCTGCCCGGATCGGCCCGCCCGCGATCACCGTCATCGGCCCGGTCGTCGACGCCCTCGACCTGCCGTGACGGACGTTCCCGGGCGCGGCGGCTGGTCCGACGGCCTCCGGCTGGCGGTCGGGACGCTCACGGTGATCCCCAGCGGACCGGTCGAGGTCTCCCCCGCGAGCGCGCGGGCGGCGATGCTCCTGGCCCCGGCCGCGACGCTCCCGCTCGCCGTCGCGGCGGGCGGGGCCCCCGCGACCCCGTCCCTCGGCGTGCCGCCGTCGATCGCCGCCCTGCTCGTCCTCGTCGTCCTCGCCGTCGGCTCGCGGGCACTCCACCTCGACGGGCTCGCCGACACCGTCGACGCGCTCGGCGGCGGCTGGACCCGCGAGCGCGCCCTGACGATCCTGCGGTCCGGGGACGTCGGCCCGATGGGGGTCGTCGCGCTCGTCCTCGTGCTCCTGCTGCAGGCCGCTGCCCTCACCGAGCTCGCCGGTGCCGGCTGGCGCGCGGCGGCGCCCGTCGCCGCGGCGGTCGCGCTCTCCCGGGTCGCGTGCGCCCTCGCCTGCCGGGCGGGGACCGAGCCCGCGCCCGGCTCCCGGATGGCCGCGGCCTTCGTCGGGACGGTGCCCCCGACACTGGCGGCCCTGCCCCTCGCGGCCGGGGCGGTCGCGCTCGGCGCAGCCGGGCTGCTCCTCACGACCCCGGTGCGCGCCCTCGTCGTGGCGGTCGTCGCCGGCGCGGGCGTCGCGGTCGTCGTCGGTGTCCTGCGGGCGCTGGCGGCGCGACGACTCGGCGGCGTCGGCGGCGACGCGATCGGCGCATCGGTCGAGCTCGCCCTCGCCGCCGTCCTCGTCACCCTGGCGACGGGATGGCGATGACCGCGCCGACCAGCGCCACGGGGACGCGGATCCTCGTCACGGGCGGCGTGCGCTCGGGCAAGTCCCGGCACGCCGAGTCCCTCCTGCTGCCGCCCGCGCGGCCGGAGGACACGCCGGTGACCTACCTCGCCTGCGGTCCGCGCCGGGACGACGCCGACTGGGCCGAACGCGTGGCCGCCCACCGAGCCCGCCGGCCGGCGACGTGGACCACCGTCGAGGATCCCGACGCCGCCACCGTCCTTCGCGACCGGCGAGGTCCGGTCCTCCTCGACTGCGTCGGGACGTGGCTGACGGCGACCCTCGACGCGCTGCATGCCTGGGATGCCCCGGCGCCGCAGTGGCGCCCGGCGCTCGACGAGGCCGTCGACGAGCTCGTCGCCGCGTGGGCCGCCCACGAGCACGTCGTCGCGGTGACGAACGAGGTCGGCTGGGGCGTCGTGCCCGCGCACCGCTCGGGCAGGGTGTTCGCCGACCAGCTGGGGCTCGTCAACCAGCGACTCGCGCAGAGCGCGACCTCGGTCCGGCTCGTCGTCGCCGGGCGGGTCCTGCCGTTGGACGCACCGTGACCCGCGCCGGGGCACGTCCGGAGGCGGACCGGCACGGGGCGATCGCGCTCGGGCTCCTCGCCGGCTACCTCCTCGACCGCCGGTTCGGGGATCCCGAGCGTGGCCACCCCGTCGCGCTGTTCGGCACCTGGGCCGGGCGGGTCGAGCGCCGGCTGCACCGCGACTCGCGGGCGGCCGGGATCGTCGGGGAGGCCGTCACCCTCGCTCCCGCGCTCGCCCTCGGGGCCGTGGCCGGTCGACGTCGCGGCCTTCCGCTCGTCGTCGCGACCGCCGCCGTGACGTGGGCGAGCCTCGGCGGCACGAGCCTGGGCCGGGAGGCGAGGGCGGTCCACGACCGGCTCGCCGCCGACGACCTGCCGGGTGCCCGCGCGCAGGTCGGCCGGATCGTCGGGCGCGCGACCGACCGGCTGTCCGCGGACGAGGTGGCCCGGGCCGCGATCGAGTCCGTCGCCGAGAACACCTCCGACGCGGTCGTCGGGACGCTCGTGTGGGGGGCGCTCGCCGGGCCGTCCGGGGTCGTCCTCCACCGCGCTGCGAACACCCTCGACGCGATGCACGGGCACCGCTCCCCGCGCTTCGCCCGGTACGGCTGGACGGCGGCCCGGCTCGACGACCTCCTCGGGTGGTTGCCCGCCCGGGTGACCGTGCTCGCCACGGCTGTCGCCGCTGGGGTGTCCGCCGGACCGCAGCAGGCCGCGGAGGTGGTGCGCATCGCCGCCACCGACGGCCCGCGGCACCCCAGTCCGAACGCAGGCCCGGTCGAGGCCGCCTTCGCGGCCGCGCTCGGCGTCCACCTCGGGGGCCGGAACGACTACGGCGGGCGGATCGAGGACCGAGCCGTCCTCGGCAGCGGGCCGCACCCGGTCGCGGGTGACATCCCCCGCGCCGACGCTCTCGCGAGCCGGGTCGGTCTGGTCGTCGCCGTCGCGGCGGCCGGCCTGCGGCTCGCGCTCGCCGCTCGCAGCCGCGCGCGCCGCACCCGCTGACGCTTCAGCCGCGCAGTGCTCGCGCGACCCAGTCCAGGGTGCCGGGCACGTCGGTGCGCTGCTCGACGCCGACCACCGGGTCGGGCCGGGCGACGACGACGACCGGGATCCCCAGCTCGGCCGCGGCCTCGAGCTTCGGCGCCGTGAACGTTCCCCCGGAGTCCTTCGTCACGAGGTGGTCGGCCCGCTGCTCGCGCATCAGCTCGCGCTCACCGGGGAGGTCGTAAGGCCCGCGGGAGCGCAGGACGGTCCACGCCGGCGGGGCGGGATCCGTCAGCGGCTCGACGATCCGCAGGACGACCTCGCGGTGCGCCCACGCCGACAGGTAGTGCCCCACGCTCTGCCGTCCGGTCGTGACGAGGGGGCGACGCGCGGCGTCGGCCGCGTCGATCGCCGCCGGCACGTCCGCGACCCAGGTCCACTCCCCCGCCCGCTCGTGGCCGGACCAGCCGGGGCGCGCGAGCCGGGCGAGCGGGACGCCCGTCGCCGCCGCGGCCTGCGCCGCGTTGCGGCTCATCCGGGCCGCGAAGGGGTGGGTCGCGTCGACGACCGCCGCCGGGCGGTGCGCCTCGATCCACGCGGCGAGCCCGGCCGCGCCCCCGAACCCGCCGATGCGCACCTCCCCGACCGGCAACCGCGGCTGCGACACCCGCCCCGCGAGGGAGGAGGTCACCGCGACACCGTCGGCGACGAGCGCGGCCGCGAGCGCCCGGGCCTCGGCCGTGCCGCCGAGGACGAGGACGTGCGGCCGATCGACGTCCGCCGGTGCGCTCACGCGCCGCGGACCTCGCTCAGCACCGCGTCGACGGCCTCGGCGACGGGCACCTCGCGGCGCTCACCGGACCGGCGATCCTTGATCTCGACCAGCCCGTCGGCCAGGCCCTTGCCGACGACGACGATCGTCGGGATGCCGATGAGCTCGGCGTCCTTGAACTTCACCCCGGGGCTGATCTTCCCCGCGCGGTCGTCGTAGAGGACCTCGAGCCCGCGGGCCTCCAGGCCCTCGGCGAGCTCCCCGGCGGCGGCGAAGAGCTCCTCGCCCTTGCCCGCGGCGACGACGTGCACGTCGAACGGGGCGACCTCGCGCGGCCAGCACAGGCCGACGTCGTCGAGGGTGTCCTCGGCGATGACGCCGACGGCGCGGGTGACCCCGATGCCGTAGCTGCCCATCGTCACCGTCGTCAGCTTCCCGTTCTCGTCGAGCACCTTCAGGCCGAGCGCCTCGGCGTACTTCGTCCCCAGCTGGAAGATGTGCCCCATCTCGATGCCGCGGGCCAGGGTCAGGGTGCCGGTGCCGTCGGGGCTCGGGTCACCCTCGCGCAGCGCGGCGGCCTGGATCGTCCCGTCGGCGGTGAAGTCGCGGCCCAGGACGAGGTCGACGACGTGCTTGCCCTCCTCGTTCGCCCCCGTGACCCACGCGCTGCCCTGCGCGACGCTCGGGTCGAGCAGGTACCGGATCCCCGAGGCCGAATCCTCACCGAGGGCCTGCGGGCCGATGTACCCGCGCACGAGCGCTGGGTACCGGGCGAAGTCGGCCGCCTCGAAGGGCTCGATCTCCGCGGGGGCGACCTTGACCTCGAGGCGCTTGGGGTCGACCTCCCGGTCGCCGGGCAGGCCGATGACCAGCGGCTCGCGCCAGCCCTCGGGGTGCTCCTCGTCGGCGGGGTGGACGAGCATGACGACGACGTTCTTCAGGGTGTCCGCGGCGGTCCACGCGCGGCCGTCGGCGCGGGGGTGCTGCGCCTGCAGGATCTCGACGAGCGCCTCGATCGTCGGCGTCCCGGGGGTGTCGACGACCCGGGCCGGGCCCGCGGTGACCTCGACCGGCGGGGCCTGCGGGATCTCGACGGCCTCGACGTTCGCCGCGTAGTCCGAGCCGGTCGACCGGGCGAAGGTGTCCTCGCCGCCCTCGTTCACCGCGAGGAACTCCTCGCTCGCCGAGCCGCCCATCGCTCCGGAGTCGGCCTGGACGACGACGTACTCGAACCCGAGCCGGTCGAAGATCCGCACATAGGCCGCGCGGTGCGCGTCGTAGCTGCGCTGCAGACCGGCCGCGTCGATGTCGAACGAGTAGCTGTCCTTCATGACGAACTCGCGGCCGCGCAGGACCCCGGCGCGGGGGCGGGCCTCGTCGCGGTACTTGGTCTGGACCTGGAAGAGGCTGACGGGCAGGTCCTTGTAGGACGTGAACATGTCCTTGACGGCGAGGGTGAACATCTCCTCGTGGGTGGGCCCCAGGAGGAGGTCGGCGTCCTTGCGGTCCGTCAGGCGGAAGAGGTTGTCGCCGTACTCGGTCCAGCGGTTCGTCGCCTGGTAGGGCTCCTTCGGCAGGAGGGCGGGGAAGCTCAGCTCCTGCGCGCCGATCGCCTCCATCTCCTCGCGGACGATGGCCTCGACCTTGCGCAGCACCCGCAGGCCCATGGGCAGCCACGTGTAGATGCCGGGGGCGACCCGACGGACGTACCCGGCGCGCACGAGCAGGCGGTGGCCGGGCAGCTCGGCGTCCGCCGGGTCCTCGCGCAGGGTGCGAAGGAACAGGGACGACATGCGCATGACCACGGTGGTGCTCCTGGGGCGGCTCGGCGAGGGCGGTCGGGCGACCGGACCGGGTCAGGGTATCCGCGTCGGGGTCCCACCCCGTGTCGCTGCCTCGAGCAGCGGGAGGACCTGCGCGGCGGTCCCCCGCACCCGGTGGTCGCACATGTCGCTGATCTCGGTCTCGTCGGGGTTGACCTCGACGACCGTCGCGCCGGTGGCGCGGGCGATCGCGGGCCATCCCGCGACGGGGAAGACGACCCCGGAGGTGCCGACGACGAGACACAGGTCCGTGGGGCCCAACGACTCGATGGCCTGCAACGCGGCGGCCACCTCCCGTTCCGGGAGGGCCTCGCCGAACCACACGACACCCGGCCGGACCAGACCGCCGCAGCGCGGGCAGACCGGCGGGTCGATCCGCTCGACGGGCTCGGTCGGGACGTCGACGGCGCCCTCGTACGGCGCCTGACACTCGGCGCAGCGGAACGACAGGAGGCTGCCGTGCACGTGGGCGAGCACCTCGGACCCGGCGCGCTCGTGCAGGTCGTCGACGTTCTGCGTGATGATCTCGACGTCGGCGTGCCCGGCCCACGCGGCGAGGGCGCGGTGGCCGTCGTTGGGCTCGACCGACCGCACGAGCCCGGCCCGCCACGCGTACCAGGCCCAGACGAACGCCGGGTCGTCGTCCCACGCCTCCGGGGTCGCCAGCGCCGCGGCGTCGAAGTTCTCCCAGAAGCCCGTCTGGGCGTCGCGGAAGGTCGGGACGCCGGACTCCGCCGAGATCCCCGCACCGGAGATGACGACGACCCGACGCGCCTTCGTCACGGCCTCGACGAGCTCGTCGGTCAGGGTCCCCTCGCGCTCGTGCTCGGGTACGGCCTTGATCACGAGGTCGGTGATGCTCTCCTGCGACCGGCTCATGACGACCCCCTGCTCAGGCTCCGCGCGAGCCGGTACGCCGGGTCCCTGGCGGCGACCCAGAACGGGCTCCACGACAGGCCGGTGGGGAGGTTTCCGACGGGGTCCATGCGCAGCCAGCCGTCGTCCTGGTCGTCCGCGTCGAGCCGCCGGCCGTAGCGGATCGTCGCGATCTCCCGCCACGGGCTGCCGTCGACCGATCCGGCGAGGACGGCCTCGTCCGCGTGGCGGTGGTCGACGCGCAGGTCGAGCGAGCCCGCCGCGCAGCGCAGCGGGACGAGCGTCGTCATCGGCCCGACCCGTCGGTCGCGACGGAGCGTGAGGAGGCGTCGGCCGACGCGGCCGGTCCCCGTCGAGGCGAAGAGCAGGTCGCCGTGCCCGACGACGCGCAGGGCGAACCCACTGACGTCGGGGACCGGTTCGGCCAGGCCCGTCGCGCGCGAGAGACGGGCGAGGGCGGGGAGAGCCGCCGTCGTGGCGAGGACCGGCACCCCCAGCTCCGGCCACGGCTGATCGACCTCCACCGTCGCCCGGTGCACCTCGCCGCGCGGGTGCAGCGGCTTGACCCGGGGCAGCGCGCCGAGAGCGTTCGTCGCGACCGCCAGAACCCCGCCGAGCGTGGCACCCGCCGCGCGCTGCGCGATGTGCCGCCCACCGTCATCGGTCATCGGACCTCCGTTCGTAGCGGGCGCGGGTCCCCCGCGCCCGGAACCCGAGCCGTTCGTAGAGGACGCGAGAGGGGTTGTCGCTCGCGACGGCGAGCCAGACCCGATCCGCCCCGGCGCGCTGGAGCGCGGTCAGCGACCGGGCGACGAGGTGCGCCCCCAGGCCCTTCCCCCGCCACGTCGGGTCGACGCCGACCTGCTCGATCCACGCGCCGGACAGGATGACGAAGCCGACGGCGCGGCCGGCCGCGTCGAAGGCGACCCGCGAGAGCTCGGGGCGGAAGTCGCCCTCGGCCTCGAGCGAGGCCACCCAGTGCTGGCGGTCGACGTGCTCGAAGCCGGGCCGTTCGGCGAACGAGCGCTCGAACGCGTGGTGGAAGGCGCTGGCCGTGTCCTCGGTGAACGGCAGGACGACGAGCCCCTCGGGCCGGCGGACGACGGGGATGTGCCGGAGCCCGTGCCGCATCACCGTCTCCCCGAACACGCGGTGGAAGCCGGCCTCGGACAGGACGGACTCCGCCTGCGGGGGGACGGTGTCGAGCGCCACGACGACTCGATGCCCGGCCGAGCGCTCCTCGCACCAGCGCACCACCTGGGCATCGACGCCCTGGCCACGCACGGACGGGTGGACCAGCGCCGTCGCGGTGCGGGTGCCGCCCGGTCCGGGAGCCACCGCGGCGACGGCGACGAGCTCCCCGAGGTCGTCGCGGCCGCCGATGGACGGGTTGTCGACGTACGTGGCGCGGAGCGCGGCCTCCTCGGCCATGTCGGGCAGGCCCCCGTGCCACCGGACGACCGCTGTCGCGAGCCGCTGCAGGTCGGGCAGGTCGGCCTCGCGCACCTGGGCCCACTCCAAGGTGGCCATCACGCACTCCCCTCGGGGCGGCGCGGGGCGACGGGGTGGGCGTCCATGACCTCAGTCAAGCACCCGGGACCGACGACGGGGCCCTGCGGCCTCACATGAGGATCGTCGCGTAGGGCCCGACGAGGCGGAACCCGAGCCGGGCGTACAGCGCCCGCGCCGGGTGGTTGTACTCGTTGACGTAGAGGGTGACCAGCGGTGCGTGGTCGCGGGCCACCTGCTCGCACACCGCGGCCATGAGGCCGACCGACCGGCCCGCGCCCCGCAGCTCCGGCGCGAGCCACACCCCCTGCACCTGGGCGCACCCCAGCGCCACGGAGCCGACGTCGGCCTTGAAGATCACCCGGCCGTCCTCGACGACGACGTACGTGCGGCCCCGGGAGACGAGGTCGGCGAGCAGCGCGGTGTACGCGCGGTCGGAGCCGGTGTACGGGGGGTACCCGATCTCCCCCGTGAACATGTCGACGGCGGCCGGTCGGACGATCGGGACCTCGCTGGGTACGGCGGGGCGCACGCGCGGGTCGGGCTCGATGCCGCGAACCGACGGTGGTGCGTCGAGCGCCAGGAGGAGCTGGGCGGCGCGGACGCTGCGCGGCGTCGGCCAGTGCGGCTCGAGGCGGCGCCAGAGGTCGAGCGCCTCCGGCGCCCGGCCGAGGATCGACGCGGTCTGGTGGGATCGACGCCGGAGGCGGTCGGCGAGCAGGTGCCGGGCGGCCTCGTCCGTCTCGACCGGGACGATGTTCGCGCCGGTCCAGCACAGGGACGTGAGGCGGCCGGCACCGTCGCGAACCCCCACGAGGGGACCGCCACGGTCGAGGTCGCCGTCGACGATCCGTGAGGCGACGAAGACGTGCGAGGCCGGGTCGCGCGCGCAGAGGTCGAGCGCCTCGTCCCGGTCCCGGTGCGTCAGCTGACGCACGGCCGGACGTGGGAGGAGAGGCACCGGGACAGCGTAGGTCCCCGCCCCTGCGGGTGGGGCGTCACCGTCCCGCAGCGCCTACGGTGTGCCCATGTCGAACGAGCCCACGCCCCGCATCCAGGTCCGACCCCTCGGCGGCCTGCCCGGCTGCCTCGCGATGATCGTCCTGTCGATCGCACTGTCCGTCATCGGCACGCTGCTGCTCAACCTGCTGTTCTGATCGGACGGCCCGGCGGCCCCGGCAGGGCCCGCCGGCTCAGCCGACGGTGACCGTCGGGGTCGCCTCGCCGTCGACCGGCTCGCCCATCTCCTCGGCGATCCGCATCGCCTCCTCGATGAGCGTCTCGACGATCTGCGACTCCGGGACGGTCTTGATGACCTCACCCTTGACGAAGATCTGGCCCTTGCCGTTGCCGGAGGCGACGCCGAGGTCGGCCTCGCGCGCCTCGCCGGGGCCGTTGACGACGCACCCCATGACGGCCACGCGCAGCGGGACGGTGAGCCCCTCGAGCCCGGCCGTCACCTGGTCGGCGAGGGTGTAGACGTCGACCTGAGCCCGGCCGCAGCTGGGGCAGCTGACGATCTCCAACTTGCGCGGCTTGAGGCCCAGGCTCTGGAGGATCTGGTTGCCGACCTTGACCTCCTCGACGGGCGGGGCGGACAGCGAGACGCGGATCGTGTCGCCGATGCCCCGGGAGAGCAGGGCCCCGAAGGCCGTCGCGGACTTGATCGTCCCCTGGAAGGCCGGACCGGCCTCGGTGACACCGAGGTGCAGCGGCCAGTCGCCCCGCTCGGCGAGCAGCTCGTACGCCTTGACCATGACGACCGGGTCGTTGTGCTTGACCGAGATCTTGAAGTCGTGGAAGTCGTGCTCCTCGAAGAGGCTGGCCTCCCACACGGCCGACTCGACGAGGGCCTCCGGCGTCGGCTTCCCGTACTTCTCGAGCAGCCGCTTGTCGAGGCTGCCTGCGTTGACGCCGATGCGGATCGAGACGCCCGCGGCCTTCGCGGCGTCGGCGATCTCCTTGACCTTGTCGTCGAACTGCCGGATGTTGCCCGGGTTCACCCGGACGGCGGCGCAGCCGGCGTCGATCGCCGCGAAGACGTACTTCGGCTGGAAGTGGATGTCGGCGATGACGGGGATCTGCGACTTCGCCGCGATCGCCGGCAGGGCCTCGGCGTCGTCCTGGCTCGGGCAGGCGACGCGGACGATGTCGCACCCGGCCGCGGTGAGCTCGGCGATCTGCTGGAGCGTGGCGTTGACGTCCGTCGTCGGGGTCGTGCACATCGACTGGACGCTGATCGGGGCGTCTCCCCCGACGGCCACGGAGCCGACCTGGATCTTGCGCGTCTTCCGGCGGGGTGCGATGACGGGATCGGGCAGCGCCGGCATGCCGAGGGAGACAGTCATGGATGCAGTATCGCTCAGCCGGCTGGGCGCGAGCCGGACGGCCTCGCGCCGCTCGTCACCCGCTCAGGCGGACGGGGTTGACGATGTCGGCGTACATGAGGACGGCGGTCATCACGAGGAAGACCGAGGCCACCGCGTAGGCCAGCGGCAACGCCTTCGCGACGTCGACGGGGCCCGGTTGCGGCAGGCCACGCAGCCGGGCCCATCCCTTCTTCGTCCCTTCCCACAGCGCGCCGGCGACGTGGCCGCCGTCGAGCGGCAGGAGGGGGATGAGGTTGAAGACGAAGAGCATGAGGTTGAGCTGCGCGAGCATCGACAGCAGGAGGATGACCTTGTCCTGGGCCGTGCCGAGCTCCTTGGCCGCGGCGACCTCGCCGGAGATCCGGCCGACCCCGACGACGGACATCGGTGAGTCCTGCTCGCGCTCCGCGCCCGTCGCCGCCTTGGCCACACCGACCATCTTCTGCGGGATCTTCGTCACCGCGCTCGCGACGGTGAGCAGGTCCGAGCCGATGCGGCCGGGGACCCGGGTGAGCGGGAGCGGCTGGATCGCCGGGGTCGCGGACGCGCCGAGGAAGCCCGCCTTCTCCGTCCGGAGGGTGCCGTCGTCCTCGCGCTCGGGCATCCCGTTGCGGTCGTAGACGGGCAGGTCCATGACGATCGGCCGGGCGGTCTTGGTCACCCGTCGACCGTCCCGCTCGACGACGAGCGTCATCGGTTCGCCGCGGTTGGCGCGGATCCGGGAGCGGACGTCCTCCCAGGTGCTCACGGCGGTGCCGTCGACCTCGACGATGCGGTCCTGCGGGCGCAGGCCGGCGACGTTCGCCGGCGCCCGACGCATCGAGGGGGTGCACTCCTGCGCGGCGCTCTGGGCGCTGCGGGTGAAGTCGACGCACTCGGAGACGCTCGAGAGCGTCGGCGTCTCGGTGTACACGCCGTGGGCCGTGTAGATGCCCGTGAGGAGCCCGATGGCGATGAGGAGGTTCATCACCGGGCCGCCGAGCATGATCATCACCTTGCGCCACACCGGCAGGGCGTAGAAGACGCGCTTCTCGTCCCCGGGTTGCATCTCCTCGAGCGACATCTCGCGGGCCTCGTCGATGAGCTGCCCGATCCGGCCCGTGGACGAGGCCCGGACCGTCCCCTCCCGCTGCCCCGCCTTCGGCGGGAACATCCCGATCATCTTCACGTAGCCCCCGAGCGGGATCGCCTTGATCCCGTACTCGGTCTCCCCCCGGCGCCACGAGACGACCGTCGGCCCGAATCCGACCATGTACTGCGGGACGCGCAGGCCCGAGCGCTTGGCCGGAACGAGGTGGCCGACCTCGTGCAGGGCGATCGACACGGCGATGCCGAGCGCGGCGAAGAGGACCCCCAGGACGTAGAGCATGGGTCAGATCATCGCACCGGTGCCCGGGTGCGCGCCGAGTCCGAGCAGCTCCCGCGCCCGGTCGCGCGCCCAGGCGTCGGCGGACAGGACGCCCTCCACACTCGTCGCGTCGAACCGGCCCGCGACGCTCGCGTGGTCGCCGACGACCCGCTCGACCGTCCCGACGATGTCGAGGAAGCCGACGCGACCGTCGTGGAAGGCGTCGACGGCGATCTCGTTGGCGGCGTTGTAGGCGGCCGGGGCGGTCCCCCCTGCGGCGCCGACCTCGCGCGCGATCCGGACCGCGGGGAATGCGTCGTCGTCGACCGGCTCGAAGCGCCAGTCCATCGCGCGTGACCAGTCGACCGGCGTCTCGACGTCGACGAGCCGGTCGGGCCACGACAGGCCCAGGGCGATCGGCACCCCCATCGTCGGCAGGCCGAGCTGCGCGACGACGGCCCCGTCGTGGAACTCGACCATCGAGTGGATGATCTGCTGCGGGTGGACGACGGCGTCGATGCGCTCCATCGGGACGTCGAAGAGCAGGTGGGCCTCGATCAGCTCGAGACCCTTGTTGACGAGGGTCGCCGAGTTCGTCGTGATAACCCGCCCCATGGCGAAGTTCGGGTGCTTCAGCGCCGCGTCGGGGGTGACGTCGGCAAGCTGCTTGCGGGTCATCCCGCGGAACGGGCCGCCGCTGGCGGTGACGACGAGTCGGCGGACCTCGCTCGAGCGGCCCGCCCGGAGGGACTGGGCGATCGCCGAGTGCTCGGAGTCGACGGGGACGATCTGGTCCGGCGCCGCCGCCTCGCGGACCACCGGCCCGCCGATGATGAGCGACTCCTTGTTCGCGAGCGCGAGCGTCGATCCCGCGGCGAGGGCGGCCAGCGTCGGGCGCAGGCCGATCGCTCCCGTGATCCCGTTGAGGACGACGTCGGCGCCGCAGCTGGCGACGACGCTCGCTGCCTCCGGGCCGGTGACGATCTCGGGGTCGTACCCGCTGCGGCCGGCGGTGGCGGCCGCAGCCGCGATGGCGGAACGGACGTCGTCGGCGCTCGTGGTCTGCTCGCCGGCGACCCCGACGAGCGGCACCTGAAAGCGCACCGCCTGCGCCGCGGCAAGCGCGACGTTGCGGCCGGCGGCGATGGCGCGCAGGGCGAAGCGGCCGGGCTCCCGGCCGATGATGTCGAGGGCCTGGGTGCCGATCGACCCGGTCGACCCGAGGACGGCGACGGACCGCGTCACGAGGACCGGTCCTCGTGCTCGCGCAGCTGAAGGATCTGGCGGCGGCGCGAGAGGCGGTGCTGTCTTCTTTTCAGATGCGTCGCCTGCGTGCAACAGCGACGGGTAATATTCTTTCATTGGCCATGCGTTTCAAGAAACAGCTATCTCTTATGCACAGCTGCCGCTGCCGCCTCTGCTCCGCGTCTGTTNGCGAGGGTGAGGGGGCGCACGGGGCGGGGGTCGCCGTTCTCGTCGACCGCGACCATGAGCAGGTAGGCCGAGGCGACGTGGACGCGCGGGCGGATCTCCCCCCACGGCTCGGCCTCGACACGGACCCCGACCTCGAGGGAGGTCTCGCCGACCCAGTTGACCTGGGCCTGCGCGTGCAGGATCTCCCCGACCTTCACGGGGACGAGGAAGGTCATCTCGTCCATCACCGCGGTGACGGCCGGCCCCTCGGCGAACCGGTTGGCGACGACCCCCGCGGTGTCGTCGACGATCCGCATGATCACCCCGCCGTGGACGCCGCCGAGGAGGTTGGCCTCCGAGGAGCGCATGACCTGGCTCATCGTCACTCGCGTCTGCTCTGGGGTGATCACGCCTCCATCATGCCCGTCGCATCGACGATGGTCCTGGGTCCCGGGCGCTCTCCCTCGCCGGCGTCAGAGGGCGATGCCGACGTACTTCGTCTCGAGGTACTCGTCGATCCCCTCGAACCCGCCCTCGCGGCCGAAGCCGGAGTGCTTGACGCCGCCGAAGGGCGCCGCGGGGTTCGAGACGATCCCCTGGTTGACCCCGACCATGCCGAACTCGAGGCCCTCCATGACGCGGACGACGCGGGCGCTGTCGCGGGTGAAGACGTAGGAGGCGAGCCCGTACTCGCTGTCGTTGGCCATCGCCAGCGCCTCCTCCTCGGTCGAGAAGGTGACGATCGGCGCGACCGGGCCGAAGATCTCCTCGCGCAGGAGCCGGGCGTCGGCCGGCACGTCGAGCAGGACGGTCGGCGGGTAGAACCAGCCCGGCCCGTCGGGAACCTGTCCGCCCGTGCTCGCCCGCGCGCCGTGCTCGACCGCGTCGGTGACGAGCTCCTGGACCCCGGCGCGAGCCTTCTCGGTGATGAGCGGGCCGACGTCGACGCCCTCCTCGGTGCCGACGCCGACGGTGAGCGCCGCCATGCGCTCGGTGAGCTTGGCACCGAACTCGTCGGCGACGTCGGCGTGGACGAGGAACCGGTTCGCCGCGGTGCAGGCCTCGCCGATGTTGCGCATCTTCGCGACCATCGCGCCGTCGACGGCGGCGTCGAGGTCGGCGTCCTCGAAGACGATGAACGGGGCGTTCCCGCCGAGCTCCATCGACACCCGCAGGAGCTGCTCGGCCGACTGCTCGACGAGCTTCTTGCCCACACCGGTCGACCCGGTGAACGTCAGCTTCCGCAGGCGCGGGTCGGCGATGACCGGGCCCATGACGTCGGCCGTCGTCGTGGTCGTCACGAGGTTGAGCACCCCGGTCGGCAGCCCGACCTCCTCGAGCAGGGCCGCGAGCGCGATCATCGTCAGCGGCGTCTCCTGGGCGGGCTTGACCACCATCGTGCAGCCGGCGGCGATCGCCGGCCCGATCTTGCGGGTCCCCATCGCCAGGGGGAAGTTCCACGGCGTGATCATCAGCGTCGGCCCGACGGGCTGGCGCATCGTCACCAGGCGGGTCTTCCCGTCCGGCGACGCGGCGTACCGCCCGTGCACCCGCACCGCCTCCTCCGAGAACCACCGGAAGAACTCGGCACCGTAGGCGACCTCACCGCGCGCCTCGGACAGCGGCTTGCCCATCTCGAGGGTCATGAGCATGGCGAAGGTCTCGGCCCGCTCGGTGAGGAGCTCGAAGGCCGATCGGAGGATCTCTGCCCGCTCGCGCGGGGCGACGCGGGCCCAGTCGCGCTGGGCCGCGACGGCGGCGTCGAGCGCGGAGATCGCGTCGGCCGCGTCCGCGTCGGCGACGGCGGCCAGGACGTCCCCGGTCGCCGGGTCGCGCACCTCGAAGGTCTTCCCGGATGCCGCGGGGACCCATCGGCCACCGACGAGCAGGCCGTCCGGGACGGCGGCGAGGGCGGACTCCTTCGTCACGGTCGTCATGCGTCGATGCTATCGCGGGCGTGACGCGGGTCACTGGCGGGCGGGGCGGCTTCGGCGGCTCCGCCATCCCCCACCACCGGCTGCTCGGACAGGTCGAGCTCGGGCGGCGGGCGCCGGAATCCCCGGGTGAGGACGAGCAGCCAGATCGCGCCGACGACCAGCCACGCCAGCCCGACCTTCAGCGACGTGCCGCTGAGCGAGGTCCACAGCCACAGGCACAGCGCGAACCCGACGAGCGGGGCCAGGACGTACCGGAGCAGGTCCGTCCCCCCGCGGCGCCCGCCGTCGATCGCGTAGTGCTTCACGACGGCGAGGTTGACCGCGGAGAACGCGATGAGCGCACCGAAGCTGATGACGGAGGTCAGCAGGGCCAGCGGGATGACGATCGCGCCGAGGGAGGCGAGCCCGACGAGGACGATGGCCACGACCGGCGTGCGCCACCGCGGCGCGAGGGTCCCGAGCGGACGCGGCAGGACGCCCTCCCGGCCCATGGCGTACATGATCCGGCTCACCGACGCCTGCGAGGTCAGCGCGGACCCCAGGCAGCCGGCGACGTAGGCCGCGGTGAAGAAGGTCGCGAGCCACGGCCCCGCCAGCCGCGCGAGGACCTCGAGCGTGGCGGCGTCCGGGTCCTCGAAGGTCGTCGCGGGCTCGGCCAGCTGCGCCAAGGAGGAGAGGAGGACGAAGGACGCCCCGCCGAGCACCGTGACGATCATGATCGCTCGCGGGATGTCCGTCCGGGGCCGCTTGGCCTCCTCGGCCATCGTCGAGACCGCGTCGAAGCCGAGGAAGCTGAGGCAGAGGATGGCGGCGCCCGCGAGGATCGGCGCCAACCCGCCGACGGAGCCGTCCCCGACGAAGGGGTTGACCACCGCCGGGGCGCCGGTCGCGGTCCGGACCGCGAGCACGGCGAAGACAACGATGAAGATGACCTGGACCGCGACGATGATGCTGCTCGCCCGGGCGATGCTCGTGATGCCGACGACGTTGAGGATCGTCACGAGGGCGACCGCCCCGGCGATCCATGCCCAGGCCGGGACGGCCGGGAACTGCGCCTCCATGTAGATGCCGAGCACGAGGTAGTTGAGCATCGGCAGGAAGAGGTAGTCGAGCATGAGCGACCAGCCGGCGAGGAACCCCGCGTGCCCCCCGAACGTGCGCTGCGTGTACGTGTACGCCGACCCCGCGACCGGGTAGGCCCGCACCATGGCCGCGTAGCTCAGCGCGGTGAAGACCATCGCCGTCGTCGTGACGACGTACGCGAGCGCGACCCGGCCACCGGTGGTCTCCGTGACGATCCCGTAGGTCGTGAACACGGTGAGCGGGACGAGGTACGCAAGCCCGAAGAGGACGAGCGAGGGGATCCCGAGCGCTCGCACGAGCGTGGGACGGGCTGGCGTGGGGTTGATTGGCGTGGACGACTGACTCATCCGGCGCCTCCTTCGGATCGGTGGTCGGTCAGGACCGGGGGTGGTCGGCGTCGTGCACGAGACGGCCGGCGAGCCACGTGCGGCGGGCGCCGATACGGGCGAGCGCGGTCCGGTCGGCGGCCGCTCTGGGGTCGTCCGAGAGGAGCACGAGGTCGGCGTCGGCCCCGACCTCGAGCGTCCCGGCACGACGGAAGGCCTGGTGGGCGCAGCCGGCGGTGTAGGCCCGCACGGCGTCCGCCACTGCAAGTCGCTGGGCGGGGACCCAGCCACCGTGCGGGGCACCCTCGTCGGTCTGCCGCGTGCACGCGACGGCGATCCCGGCGAAGGGCTCGGCCGCGCTCACCGGCCAGTCCGAGCCCATGCTGAGGACCGCGCCGGAACCGACGAGATCGGCGAAGGCGTACTGCTCCTCGACCCGTCCGTCGCCCAGTCGCGGGATCGTCAGGACCTCCATGAGGGCGTCGAGCTGGGCCCACAGGGGTTCCGCGTTCGCCACGACACCGAGCGCCGCGAAGCGCTCCCGGTCGGCCCGGTCGACGAGCTGGACGTGCGCGATGACGGGACGGCGGTCCCGCGGCCCGTTCGTGCGGGACGCGTGCTCGATCGCGTCGAGGGCGACCCGGCTGGCCCGGTCCCCGATGGCGTGGACGTGGGCCTGGAAGCCGTGTGCGTCGACGGCGGTCAGGGCGTCGGCGAGGAGGTCGGCCGGCCAGACGAGCATCCCGTCCGGCGCGCAGCGGCACCCCGCGTGGGCCTCCCGGTGACTGCCGGGGGCGAGCCCGTCGGCGAGCGTGGCGTACGGCGACAGGAGGGCCGCGGTCGCGTTCTCGACGACCCCGTCGCCGAAGAACTTGACCGTCTCCGCCGTGAGCATCGGGTTCCCCAGCTCCCGTACCGCCTCGCGCATCGCGAGGAGCTCGTCGAGCTGGTCGGGCCACCGGCGCGGGTCGGCGTAGAGGGCGAGGTTGACGCGGGCGTGGAGCCGGCCGGTGCGCGCGGCCTCGATCCACGCGGGGAGCTCGAGCGGGGTCACCCAGGCGTCCTGGACCCAGGTGATGCCCAGCTCGAGGTAGCGCCGCGTCGCGGTCTCGACCGCCTCGACCATCGAGGTGAGCTCCCACGGTCCGAGCGCCTCGTCGACGAGGTCGACCGCACCCCACTCGCGCAGGGTGCCGAGCGGGGACCCGTCCTCGCGGCGGTCGATCTGCCCCAGGACGGGCTCGGGGGTGTCGCTGTCGATGCCGGCGGCCGCGAGCGCCGCCGAGTTGACCCACACCGTGTGGTAGTCCCACGCGCGCAGGACGACCGGGCGGTCCGGGACCGCCTCGTCGAGCCAGCGCGCGTCGAACAGGCCGCCGGGCACGAGGCTGGCGTCGTAGGACGCGCCACGGATGACGGGCAGCTCCGGGTGCTGCTCGGCGAACCGTCGGACGGCCTCGACGATCTCCTCGACCGACGAGGCGCCGCGCACCGCCGGGCCCTTGCCCTCCAGCCCGCCGAAGAGCGGGTGGGCGTGGCCGTCCCCGAGCGCGGGCAGCAGGAGCCCGTCCCCGGCGTCGGTCGCCGTCACGCCGCGGTCGGTCGCCCAGCGGCGGGCCTCCTCCCCTCGGGCGACGATGCGCCCGTCCTCGATCGCCAGTGCGTCGGTCTCCCCCGAGACGGGGCACCACATGGTGCCCTCGAGCAGGAGAGCGGTCACCGATCCTCCATTCCCCACGGCGCGCCGTAGCCCTCGGGCTTGGGCGCGGCGAGCAGGTCGAGGAAGGGCTTGGCGTCGAAGGCCTCCGGCCCGAGGACACCCGCGCCGGACCACGTGCCGTTCGCGAGGAGCTCGAGCGCGACGACGGGGTTGAGCGCCGTCTGCCAGACGACGCACTGACTGTCGTAGTCCCGCATCGAGTCGGCGTTGTCGACGACGTGGTAGAGGTACGTCGCCCGCGGCGCGCCGTCCTTCCCGGTGCCCGTGACGAAGAGCCCGGCGCAGGTCTTGCCCTCCATCCGCGGTCCGATCGTCGCCGGGTCCGGCAGGCAGGCCGCGACGACGTCACGCGGGCTGACCTCGACGCCCTTGACGGACACCTTCTCGGTCGAGTCGAGCCCGAGCTCGTGGAGGGTCTTGAGCATCGAGATCATCTGCTCGCCGAGCCCGTACTTGAAGGTGACCCGCTGCGCGTCGACCCAGCGCGGCATGAGGAGGACCTCCTCGTGCTCGACCTGGACGCACTCGACCGGACCGATGCCCTCGGGGAAGTCGAAGACCTCCGGCTCGCTGAACGGCGGGAGGGTGAAGAAGCCCTTCTCGACGTCGTAGGCGCCGTCGGCCTCGGCACGGGCCCGTTCCCACACGACCGGCGGGTTGAGGCACTCCTCGATGATCGTCCACATCGAGAAGCCGGGCGCGAAGACCTCGTTGCCGTCCTCGTCCCGCACGACGAGGTTCGCGCCGTCACGGGTACCGAGCTCGTCGATCGAGGAGAAGAGGTGGTCCGCGGCGTACCGCGCGAAGACGTCGGACAGGCCCGGCTCGACGCCGATGCCCAGGAGGGCGAGCCGGCCGGCCGCCTCCCACTCCCCCGCCGCGGCGAGCTGCTCGTCGCCGAGCTTGCGGCCGACCTTGGCGTAGGGCTCGTCCGGGTGCGGCGTCGACAGCGACATCGCCATGTCGAGGTAGTCGGCCCCCGCGGCGAGCGCCCCGCGGAAGATCGGCATGACGAACCGCGGGTCCACCGCGTTGAGGACGTGCGTCGCGCCGTGCTCCCGGGCGAGCGCCGTCACCGCCGCCTCGTCCGAGGCGTCGACCCGGGCGGCGACGAACCGGTCGGCCCGCTCGCCCGCCCGCTCCCGGACCGAGGCGACGGTCGCCTCCGCCCGGGCGAGGTCGTAGTCGGCGACGACCCATGCCTCGTAGAAGTCACGCTCGGCAGCGATCCGCGCGGCGGCGTCACCGACGCCACCCGCCCCCACCATGAGCACTCTGATCGATCCGGACATGTCAGGCCTTCCTCCGGGACCCGATGACCTGGGCGGCGACGACGAGCAGCACCGCGATGAGGAACATCGAGAACCCGATGACGTTGGCCTGCGCGGGGATACCGCGCAGGTAGGACACGTACACGTACTTCGGGAACGTCGACTCGTCGCCGCTGACGAAGTTCGTGATGATGAAGTCGTCGAACGACAGCGAGAAGCTGAGCAGCGCCGCGCCGACGATGCCGGGCATGACGAGCGGGAGGGTGACCCGCCAGAAGGTCCCGGCCGGGCCGGCGTACAGGTCCTGGGCCGCCTCCTCCATCCGGGCGTCCATCGACTGCAGCCGCGCGCGGACGGTGACGACGACGAAGCTGAGGCAGAACATCACGTGGGCGATGAAGACCGTCCAGAAGCCCAGCTCGACGGCCCCCCGGAACCCCTGGACGAAGATCGTCAGGAGGCTCGCGCCGAGGACGATCTCCGGCGTCGCCATCGGCACGAACACGAGCGTGTTCGCCGCGGCCTTGCCCCGGAAGCGGTGCCGGACGAGGGCGAAGGCGATCATCGTCCCGAGGATGGTGGCGACGAGCGTCGACAGCGCACCGATCCGCAGGGACACCCCGAGCGCCTCGCACACCCCCTGGGCCCCGCACGGGTCGGCCCAGTGCTTGAGCGTCGGGGGCTTGGAAGAGTTCCACACGATGTTCGACTTCTTGTAGTCGTTGAACGAGAAGGCGAAGGTGTACGCGACGGGGAGGAAGAGATACAGCAGGACGAGGATCGCGGAGATCATGACGAAGCGGTCGGCGATCCAGCGGGTGACGGTGCGCATCAGACGAGCTCCTCGGTGCCGAACTTCCGGACGTAGAGGAATACGAGGGCGAGGATGATCGCCATCAGGGTGAACGAGAGCGCCGCCGCTGTCGGGTAGCCACCGGGCACGCGGAAGAACTGGCTCTCGATGACGTTGCCGACCATCTTCGTGCTCCGGTCGGAGCCGAGCAGCTCGGCGTTGACGTAGTCGCCGGCCGCCGGGATGAAGGTGAGCAGCGTGCCGGCGAGCACGCCCGGCATCGACATCGGCAGGGTCACCGTCCGGAAGGTCGTCAGCCCGTTGCCGTAGAGGTCTCCCCCGGCCTCGATGACCTTCGGGTCGGCCCGCTCCAACGAGGAGTAGATCGGCAGGACCATGAACGGGAGGAAGTTGTACGTCAGGCCGGCGACGACCGCGACCCAGGTCTCCGTGATGTGCCCGCCGGGCAGGAGGTGGAGGAACCGCAGGGTCGTGGCGACCGGCCCCTCGTCGGCGAGGATCTGCCGCCAGGCGATCGTCCGGAGGATGAACGACGTGAAGAACGGCGCGATGACGAGGATGAGCATGACGTTCCGCCAGCGGCCGGCCTTGAACGCCATCGCGTACGCGAGGGGGTAGGCCAGGAGGAAGGCGAAGAACGTCGCCAGCGCTCCGTAGAGCAGCGAGCGGAGCAGGTGCGGCCAGTACTCGGCGATCGCGTCGGCGTAGTTGCCGACGTTGACGTCGCGGTAGTAGTAGCCGGGGTACCCGGGGAACCCGCTCTGCAGCGACACGGCGGCGAGCTGGACGAGCGGCCACACGAAGAAGACGAGCAGCCAGACGATGCCCGGCGCCAGGAGCAGCCACGCCCACGGGCTCTTGCGGGACCGCGGCGGCTCACCGGTCCCCGGCGTCCCGGCCGACCGGGCGGCCACCTGCGCGGCGCTCACGACGACTCCGGTCGGGGCACGGCGAAGGCGTGCGCGGAGTTCCACGCGAGCCACACGGTGTCGCCGGGACGGATGGTGTTCCGCTCCACGTCGAGGTTCTGCTCGTGCACGTTCCACCTCGCCCCGCTCGCGGTCTGCACGAGGTACTCGGTGGCGACGCCCGTGAACGAGACGTCGAGCACGGTGGCGGCGAGGTCGTTCCCACCGTGCTCCGGTCGCTCCTCGAGGATGCGGACCTTCTCGGGTCGGACCCCGAAGAGGATCTCCCCCTGCGTCACCGCGGCCCGGGCGGCCGGGATGCGCACGGTGGTGCCGGCGACGTCGGCGACGATCGCGTCGCCGTCCCGCCCGGTGACCTGCGCCGCACCGAGGTTGGACCGGCCGACGAAGTTCGCGACGAAGGCCGTGCGCGGCAGGTCGTAGAGCGCCTCGGGGTGCCCCATCTGCTCGATCCGCCCGCCGTTCATCACCGCGACGGTGTCGGCCATGGTCATGGCCTCCTCCTGGTCGTGGGTGACGTGGACGAAGGTCAGCCCGACCTCGGTCTGGATCCGCTTGAGCTCCAGCTGCATCTCGCGCCGCAGCTTGAGGTCGAGCGCACCGAGCGGCTCGTCGAGGAGGAGCACCTCGGGCTGGTTGACGATGGCCCGGGCGAGCGCGACCCGCTGCTGCTGACCGCCGGAGAGCTGGCCCGGCTTGCGCCCGGCGAGGTGATCCATCTGGACCAGGCGCAGCGCGTCGTCGGCCTGCTCGTGGGCGTCCTTGACCCCGCGGCGGCGGGGCCCGAACGCGACGTTGTCCCGGACGGTGAGGTGCGGGAAGAGCGCGTAGCTCTGGAAGACGGTGTTCACCGGGCGCTCGTAGGGGCGCGTGCCGGTGAGGTCGGTCTCCCCGATGAGGACCCGTCCCTTCGTCGGCTGCTCGAGCCCGGCGATCATCCGCAGGGTCGTCGTCTTGCCGCAGCCGGAGGGGCCGAGGAGCGCGAAGAAGCTGCCGCGCGGCACGACGAGCTCGAGGTCGTCGACGACGACGTTGTCACCGAACGCCTTGGTCACGTGGTCGAGGTGGAGGTCGCCGGTGGCGGCGCGGGTCCGGGTGGCGGTCGAGCCGCGGGAGCCGAAGATGCCCATCAGTTGCCGACCACCTTCTGCCAGAGGGCGCTGTACTCCTGGTCCTCCTCGGGACTCAGGGCGACGAAGCCCTGGATGTTCTTCTCCCTGATGTACGCGGCGTCGGGGAAGATGAACGGGCTCTTCGCGAGCTCGGGGTCGATCTTCTCCATCTCTGCCTGCGCGCCCTGGACGGGGCAGACGTAGTTGACCCACGCGGCGACCTGGGCGGCGACCTTCGGGTCGTAGTAGTAGTTCATGACCCGCTCGGCGTTGCGCCGGTGGGTGCTCGTGATCGGGATCATCATGTTGTCGCTCCAGATCGTCCCGCCGGACTCGGGGATGACGAACTGCCAGTCGTCGTCCTCGGTCTCGCTGCGCAGGGCAAAGAGGTCGCCGGACCACACGATCCCCGCGACCGCGTTCCCGCTCTTGAGGTCGGAAATGTAGCTGTTGCCCTTGACCCGGCGGATGTTGCCGTCCGAGATCCGCTTGTCGACCTCGTCGAGGCCGGCCTGGAACTGGTCCTTGGTGAACGCCTTGCCGAGGTCGACACCCTGGGACTGCATGATGAGGCCGACGGTGTCGCGCATCTCGGACAGGACCGAGACCCGGCCCTTGAGGTTGGGTGCCCAGAGGTCCTCGATCGTCTTGAGCTCGCGTCCCACCTTCCGGCGGTTGTAGCCGATGCCGGCGAAACCCGTCTGCCACGTGAGCGAGTACTGCCGGCCCGGGTCGAACGAGACCTCCTTGAGCGGCTCGAGGAGGTTGCCCGCGTTCGGCATCTGGATGAGCTCGAGCGGCTGCACGAGCCCCTCCCGGATGACACGGTTGGCCATCCAGTCGGTGAGCACGAAGATGTCGGTTTTGATGTCCTGCTTGGCCCGCAGCTGCGGCGCGACCTTGTTGACGTAGCTGTCGTTGTCGTCGACATCAACGCTGTAGGTGACCTTGATCCCGGACTTCTTCTCGAACGCCTCGAGGGTCGGGTAGTGATTGCCCGAGTCGTCCTTGTCCATGTAGGCGTCCCAGTTCGACCAGCGGACGACCTTCTCGGTCGCCGACCGGTCCGTGGGGAGCTCGACCTTGGCGGCGCCACCGGCTGGCGGGGGCGGCGGGGCGCACGCGGCGAGGGCACCCACGGCGCCGACGCCGAGCGCACCCGTGAGGAGCGCGCGGCGAGAGGCCAGGCTGGTCGAGGCGAGCCGCAGGAGCTCGCGCGTGGTGGGGTCGGCTGGAGGCCGGAAGGGCGCCATGCATGCCTTCTTCCGTCGAAGGGTCGGGGTGGGAGGGGTGCGGGTGGTCCCGCCGTCCGTCAGGACTCGATGTTTGCCATGACGTGCTTGATCCGGGTGTAGTCCTCGAACCCGTACATCGACAGGTCCTTGCCGTACCCGGACTTCTTGAATCCGCCGTGCGGCATCTCGGCGACGACGGGGATGTGGGTGTTGATCCACACGCAGCCGAAGTCGAGCCGGGTGCTCATGCGCATCGCCCGGCCGAAGTCCCGGGTCCACACCGACGACGCGAGTCCGTACTCGACGCCGTTGGCCCAGCGGACCGCCTCGTCCTCGTCGGTGAAGCGCTGGACCGTGATGACCGGCCCGAAGATCTCGTCCTGGATCGCCTCGTCGTCCTGGCGCAGTCCGGAGACGACGGTCGGCTCGACGAAGAAGCCGTCGCCCATCGACGCCATCCGGTGGCCACCGGCGGCGAGCGAGGCGTGGTCGGGCAGCCGGTCGATGAACCCGGTGACCCGCTCGAGCTGGTTGCGGTTGTTCACCGGCCCGAAGGCCGCGTCGGCGTCGTCGGGCATGCCGACCCTGACCTCGTTCTTCACGTACTCGGCCAGCGCGGCGACGAAGTCGTCGTGGATCCCGGGCGCGGCCAGGACGCGCGTGGCAGCCGTGCAGTCCTGGCCGGCGTTGAAGTACCCGGCGCCGGCGATCCCTGCGACCGCCTGCTCGATGTCGGCGTCGTCGAAGACGACGACGGGCGCCTTGCCGCCGAGCTCGAGGTGGACCCGCTTGAGGTTCTTCGCCGCAGAACCGGCGACCTCGATGCCCGCTCGGACGGACCCGGTGATCGCGACGAGACCCGGCGTGTCGTGCTCGACGACGAGCCGACCGGTGTCCCGGTCGCCGGTGACGACGTTGAACGCGCCCTCGGGGAGGAACTCCGAGGCGATCTCGGCCATGAGGAGGGTCGACTCCGGGGTCGTGTCGCTCGGCTTGATGACGATCGTGTTCCCCGCTGCGAGCGCGGGGGCGATCTTCCAGGCCGCCATCATCATCGGGTAGTTCCACGGGGTGACCTGGCCGACGACGCCGATGGGCTCACGGCGGATCCAGCTCGTGTGGCCCGGCATGTATTCCCCCGCGGCGCGCCCCTCGAGGACCCGTGCGGCGCCGGCGAAGAACCGGATCTGGTCGCACATCGGCGGGATCTCCTCGGACGCCGTGAGCGCCTTCGGCTTGCCGGTGTTCTCGGTCTCGACGGCGATGAGCTCCTCGGCCCGCGCCTCGTACGCGTCGGCGATCTTCAGCAGGGCCGCCTGGCGCTCCGAGGGGGTGGTCCGCCCCCAGGTCTCGAAGGCCGTGGCCGCCGCCGCGTAGGCCGCGTCGACGTCCGCCTCGGTCCCGACCGGGGCGGAGGCGACGACCGCGCCGGTCGAGGGGTCGATGACGTCCTGGCGTCGGCCTCCGTGGGCCTCGACGTACTGACCGTTGACGAAGTTGCGCAGCTGGCGGGGGGTGCTCACGGCTTGGCCTCTCCTCGATGAGGGGTCTTGAAGTGACCCCGACCATAGACCGCCGCCGCCACCCATGGAAGGGAAACTCGCAACGAATTTCGACTTTTTCGCCGGTAACCGGCATGAAACACGCCGGAAACGACGAATTGCGTCGGACAGGGGTCGCCTGACCAAGGATCACGCGCTACGGTGCTCGCATGTCGCCATTCCCCCCGCCCCGTAGACGTGGGACCGCCACGGACGAGAACGGGCTCGACGGCATCTCGAAGGCGATCATCGAGACGCTCCAGAAGGACGGCCGCCAGCCGTACGCGTCGATCGCCAAGCAGGTCGGGCTCTCCGAGACGGCGGTGCGCCAGCGGGTGCAACGCCTCCTCGAGGACGACGTCATGCAGGTCGTCGCCGTCACCGATCCGCTCCAGGTGGGCTTCCACCGGCAGGCCATGATCGCCATCACCGTCGAGGGCGACCTTCGCCCGGTCGGGGATGCCCTCACGGAGATGCCGGAGGTCAGCTACGTCGTCACGACCGCCGGCAGCGTCGACCTCCTCGCGGAGGTCGTCTGCGAGGACGACGACGAGCTGCTCGACCTGCTCACCACCCGGATCCGCACGCTGCCCGGCGTGCGGACGACCGAGACCTTCGTCTATCTGAAACTCAACAAGCAGCACTACGACTGGGGAACACGATGACCACGACACACCAGGAGACCCCGAGCACGCCGGAGCCCGGGCGCACCCCGCTCGGTACGCCGCGCGCGCAGGCCGCCCGGGACAACCTGTGGCTCCACTTCACGCGCCACTCGGTGCTCGAGGAGGGCAACGACGTCCCGATCATCGTCCGCGGCGAGGGCCACACGATCTGGGACGCGAACGGCAAGGAGTACATCGACGGGCTTGCGGGCCTCTTCGTCGTCCAGGTCGGGCACGGCCGGGCCGAGCTCGCCGAGGCGGCCGCCAAGCAGGCCGAGCAGCTCGCGTTCTTCCCGCTGTGGTCGTACGCCCACCCCGCGGCGATCGACCTCGCGGAGCGGCTCGCGGCCGGCGCCCCGGGCGACCTCAACCGGGTCTTCTTCACCACCGGCGGCGGCGAGGCCGTGGAGTCCGCGTGGAAGCTGGCCAAGCAGTACTTCAAGATGACCGGCAAGCCCCACAAGCACAAGGTCATCTCCCGGTCGATCGCCTACCACGGCACGCCGCAGGGCGCCCTGTCGATCACCGGCCTGCCGCCGCTGAAGGCCGACTTCGAGCCGCTGGTGCCCGGTGCGCACAAGGTGCCGAACACGAACATCTACCGCGCCGACGAGCACCTGCGCGACGACCCCAAGGCGTTCGGCCGGTGGGCTGCCGACCGGATCGCCGAGGCGATCGAGTTCGAGGGGCCCGAGACCGTCGCGGCCGTCTTCCTCGAGCCCGTGCAGAACGCCGGTGGCTGCTTCCCGCCGCCGCCCGGGTACTTCGAGCGCGTGCGCGAGATCTGCGACGAGTACGACGTCCTGCTCGTCTCCGACGAGGTCATCTGCGCCTTCGGCCGCGTCGGGTCGATGTTCGCCTCGACCGACTTCGGGTACCAGCCGGACATCATCACGTGCGCCAAGGGCATGACCTCGGGCTACTCCCCCATCGGCGCGATGATCGCCAGCGACCGTCTCTTCGAGCCCTTCAGGAAGGGCACGGCGATGTACGCGCACGGCTTCACCTTCGGCGGTCACCCGGTGAGCGCCGCGGTCGCGATGGCCAACCTCGACATCTTCGAGCGCGAGGGCCTCAACGACCACGTCAAGGAGAACAGCCCGGCCTTCCGGCGGACGCTCGAGAAGCTCCTCGACCTGCCGCTCGTCGGTGATGTCCGCGGCGAGGGCTACTTCTTCGGGATCGAGCTCGTCAAGGACAAGGCGACGCGCGAGACGTTCGACGAGGCGGAGTCCGAGCGGCTCCTGCGCGGGTACCTCAGCAAGGCGCTCTTCGACGCCGGGCTGTACTGCCGCGCCGACGACCGGGGCGACCCGGTGATCCAGCTCGCGCCGCCGCTGACGATCGGGCAGCCGGAGTTCGACGACATCGAGCAGCGGCTCCGCTCGGTCCTCCAGGGCGCCGCGAAGCACCTCTGATCGACGCCACGACGACCGAGGCCCCCGACCGTTGCGGTCGGGGGCCTCGGTCGTCGTGCCGGGCGGTCAGGCCCGTCCGGCCGCGGCGCGGGTGCGCCGGCTCACCGAGTCGATGATGACCGCGAGCAGGAGGACCGCACCGGTGACCATGTAGCGGATCGAGCTGTCGAGATCGAGCAGGTTGAGCCCGCTGCTGATCGACGTGATGACGAGGATGCCCAGGAGGGCCGACCACGCCGATCCGCGCCCGCCGAACAGGCTCGTCCCACCGATGACGGCGGCGGCGATCGCGTTGAGGTTCGTGTCGGCCGCACCGGAGCTCTGGTTCGCCGCCGCGAGGCGCGCCGCGGCGAAGATGCCGCCGAGGGCCGCGAACGTCGAGCACAGCGCGAAGACCGACAGGTAGATCGCCCTCACCTTGATGCCCGCCCGCCGCGCGGCCTCGACGTTGCCCCCGACGGCCATGACGGAGCGTCCCCACCGGGTGCGCCGCAGTGCGACGTCCATGACGACGACGAGCGCGAGGAACACGAGGAACATCACCGACAGCCCACGACCCCGGTTGAGGTACCACAGCGGCGCCAGGAGGAGGAGGGCCAGGAGCGCGGCCCGCACGAGCGTGCCCGCCAGCCCCTCGGTCGAGAGCCCGGCCGCGGCCCGTCGGCGGTCCGAGACGACCCGCGCGATCAGGTAGGCGAGCACCGCGGCGAGCGCGACGAGGTAGGAGACGACCGGGGTGAGGAACGACTTCTGCGCGAACTGGACGACCGGGCTGTCGAAGTCGAGGTTGATCGTCCCCTCCTTGCCCAGGACGAACAGCTGCAGTCCTTGGAAGGCGAGGAGGCCCGCGAGGGTGATGACGAAGCTCGGCACCCCGAACCTCGTGAACAGCGCGCCGTAGACGAGGCCGATGAGCGTGCCGACGAGGATCGTCGCCACGAGGGCCAGGGCGAGCGGCCAGCCGCGGTTGACGAGGGTGACCGCGAGGATCGCCGACGCCAGGCCGCTGACCGAGCCGACCGACAGGTCGATCTCCCCGAGCAGGAGGACCAGGACGATCCCGATGGCGATCGTCCCGATGGCCGCGCTCTGCACGGTGAGGTTGACGAGGTTGCGCGGGGAGAGGAAGGCGTCGTTGAGGCTGCCGAAGACGGCCCAGATGATGACGAGCCCGACGACGACCGGGAGCGAGCCGAGGTCGCCGGAGCGGATCCGGTCCCAGGCCTCCGCGACGGTGCCACCGACCCCCGAGCGCCGGGCGACGAGGCGTTCGTCGCTGCGGTCTGCGGGCACGGCGGCGTTGGTCGAGGCGGTGGGGTCGACGTCGTGGTTCTGCGGCGTCGTGGTGCTCATCGGACGACCTCCTCGGTCGTGCGGCGCGCGGCGCGCGCCGAGACGGCGTTGCTCGTCGCCCCCGTGATGGCGGCGATGATCTCCTGGACGTTCGTCGACGCGACGTCGAAGGTCCCGTTGTTGCGACCCAGGCGCAGGACGCACACCCGGTCGGCGACGGCCATCACGTCGGACATGTTGTGGCTGATGAGGATGACGGCGAGGCCGTTGTCCCGCAGCCGCTCGACGAGGTTGAGCACCTCGGCCGTCTGGGCGACCCCGAGGGCCGCCGTCGGCTCGTCGAGCATGACGATCTTCGGGTCGCCGAGGATCGACCGGGCGATCGCCACGGTCTGCCGCTGGCCGCCGGAGAGGCTGGCCACGGGGATCCGGACGGACGGGATCTTCGCGCTCAGCTGCCGCAGCAGCCGCCAGCTCTCCTGCTCCATCGCGGCCTCGTCGAGCAGCCCGCCCGAGCGGAGCTCCCGACCGAGGAAGAGGTTGCCGACGACGTCGAGGTTGTCGCACAGCGCGAGGTCCTGGTAGACCGTCGCGATCCCGAGCCGCTGGGACTCGGCCGGACTGCTGATCGACACCTCGCGTCCGTCGACGGACACCCGGCCGGAGTCGGGGACGTAGACGCCGGCGATGGCCTTGACGAGGGTGGACTTGCCGGCGCCGTTGTCGCCGACAAGGGCCACGACCTCGCCCGGACGGACGTCGAAGTCGATGTCCTTGAGCGCCTGCACGGCACCGAACCGCTTGGACAGACCGGTGATCGACAGCACCGGCTCACCGGGCGAGGTCGTGGTCATCACGTGCTCCTCCGCCCCGTCAGCTCAGGCCGGCGTCGGCGCACTTCGCCTTGGCCGCACCGGTGCAGATCTTCGAGACGTCGTAGAACTCGTCGGCGACGACCGTGTCCTTGATGTTGTCCTTCGTCACGACGACGGGCTCCAGCAGCGTGGCGGGGACCCCGTCCTTGTCCGTCGACGACTCGGCCTCCTCGCCGTTGGCCAGCCGGACCGCGTTCTTCGCGGCGTCCTCGGCCTCGGGCTTGATCGCCTTGTAGATGGTGAAGGACTGGTCACCCGTGAGCAGCCGCTGGATCGCCGCGAGCTCGGCGTCCTGGCCGCCGACCGGCGGGAGCTCCTTGACGCCGCCACCCTTCATCGCGGCGATGACGCCACCGGCGGTGCCGTCGTTCGCGGCGTACACGCCGACGAGGTCGCCCTTGACCTTCGACAGCTGGCCCTCCATCCACGACTGCGCCTTGTCCGGGCTCCAGTCGGGGGTGTCGTACTCGGCGGCGATCGTGTAGCCGCTCTCGTCGAGGACCTTGTGCGCCCCGGCCTTGAAGTCGGCGGCGTTGGCGTCCGTCGGGGCGCCGTTGACCATGACGATGTCGCCTGACTTCTTGCCCGTCGCCTCGATCGCCTTGACCAGGCCCTCGCCCTGCAGCTCGCCGACCTTCTCGTTGTCGAAGGAGACGTAGTAGTCCGCCCCCTTGACGAACCGGTCGTAGGCGATGACGGGGACGTTCTCGGCCTTGGCGTCGGCGACCATCGTCGGGGCGGACTTGCCGTCGACGGCGTCGAGGACGATGACGTCCGCACCCTGCGTCATGGCCGCCTCGAACTGCTCCTGCTGCTTCTTCGGGTCCTGGTCGGCGTTGGAGTAGATGACCTCGCAGTCGGCGCACTCGGCCTTGACCGCGGCCTCGAAGAGCGGGCGGTCGAAGCTCTCGTAGCGGGTGGCCTTCGTCTCGGGCAGCAGCAGCGCGATCTTCTTCGCGCCACCCTCGCCTCCCCCACCGGCGCCACCGGAGTCGCCGCTCGACGAGCAGGCCGCGAGGCTGCCGGCCGCCAGGGCGACGGCGAAAGCGGCACCGACGGAACGGATGGGACGGTTCATGGGGATCTCCTCGTTGAGATGTGACGCCTCGCCGAGCGGTGGGGCTGCCGTGAGTCTGCGCTCGCCCAGCCTTGGCGTCAAGAAGTGAAGTCAACTGAGGTGCCGGCGTGTCGCCGGACGGTCGCCCTTTACGCCGGACGGGTCGTCGACGCGCGCTCGGCGGCGACGGCCATCGCGCCGACGACGTCCGCGTCCTCGCCGAGCGAGCCGGGGACGATCTCCACGCTCGCCGCGGCCGAGGGGATCGCGCAGCGCTCGACGCCCTCCCGGATCGGGTCGAGGAGCAGGTCGCCGGTGCGCGCGAGGGTCCCGCCGATCGACACCCGCTCGGGGTTGAGCAGGTTGACCACGCCGGCCACCGCGACGCCGATGTGACGGCCGGCGTCGGTGACGACCCGACGGCACCCGGGGTCCCCCGCGAGGGCGCGAGCCACGAGGTCCCGGAGCGCGAGATGGCCGTGGGTGACCGCGACCGCGCTCGACAGGGCCGACGACCCGACGAACGTGTCGAGGCAGCCCCGGTTGCCGCAGCGGCACACGGGGCCGTTCTCGTCGATCGTCACGTGGCCGATCTCCCCGGCCGTGCCCGCGCTGCCCCGGTGGACCCGGCCGTCGAGGACGATCCCGGCACCGATCCCGTGGGAGGTCTTCAGGTGACAGCCGTGCCGGACGCCGACGAGGGCTCCGCAGACCAGCTCCCCCTGCGCGGCGAGGTTGGCCGTGTTGTCGAGGACCACCGGGACGCCCAGGGCGGTCTCGAGCTCCCTGGCGGCGGCCACGCCTCGCCACCCCGGCAGGATCGCCTCGGACCCGACGTGACCGGAGACGGAGTCGACGGGGGCCGGCAGTCCCAGGGCGACGGCCCGCAGGTCGGTGCGTGCGGTGCCCGTCGAATCGAGCATGTCGCTCACCAGTCGCGCGGCCCGGCTCAGACCCTCGTCGGCGACGTGGTCCGGGGGCAGCGGAAGACGCACCCGCGAGCGCAGGTCCCGCGGACCGGTCCCCAGCGCGAGGCGGACGTCCCGGTCCCCGAAGGCGACACCGGCGACGACGCCCCGCCCGCCGACGGGCGCGACGAGCGCGGCCCGGCGCCCGTTGCGGACGGCTCGAGAGGTCTCCACCTCGCGGTCGGCGACGAGGTCCCGCACGAGGTTCGACACGGACGCGGCGCTGAGCCCGGTCGCCGCCGCGATCTCGACCTGGGTCAGCGGGCCGTGCCGGTCGAGCGCCTCGAGGACCCGCCCCCGGTTCGCGGCGCGCAGGGAGGCCTGGGACCCCGGTGCCCTCCCCAATGAGTTCATGGCGTGAATCTAACCCCAGCGGGCGATCCCGCCTATGGTCGAGCCATGGTCGCCCCGGACGAGACGCTCGCGGACCTGAGGACGACCGAGGTCCGCACGCACCCGGCCCTGCGGGACGGGCACCGCGGTGCACCCCGGGAGGTGACGACCCCGGCCGAGCTGCGCGCCCTGCTCGCGAGGCGGGCGCCGCTGGCCGGCGTGCGCATCCAGGACCTCGACCTCCACCCGTACGAGCGCCTCCTCCTCGGCGAGGAGGACCTCACCGGGCTCGTCGTCCTCGGCGGCACCCTGTCCCCCACGCTCGCGACCCACCTCCGGGAGCACGGGGCGATCGTCTTCCCCGCCGATCCGCACGCCCCGGTCAACCCCTACCGCGCGGGGCTCTACCACCCGGGCGAGCTGTACGAGGGCCTCACGGCCCGCGGCTACGCCGACACCCCCGACGCCCGCGCGTACGAGTGGTCCCGGGACGCGGCGCTCGAGGGCGATGTCTTCGTCACCCTGCTGCGGGCGATCCACGACGACTCGATGACCGACGCGCTCACCGACCACCTCGCCGGGCGGGAGGTCATCGGTGTCATGGGCGGGCACGCGATGGAGCGCGGGACCGCCGACTACGCCGCGGCGGCCCGGCTCGGCCACGACCTGGCCCACGCCGGGCGCGTCGTCCTCACCGGGGGCGGCCCCGGTGCGATGGAGGCGGCGAACCTCGGCGCGTACGTCGGGACCACCGACCGGCTCGAGCGGGCGCTCGCCGAGCTCGCCACCGTCCCGTCGTTCCGACCCTCGATCGACGACTGGGCGCAGGCCGCGATGGGGGTTCGCGCGTGGGTCCGGGAGGAGCGGCTGCTCGACGGGACGACCGGCATCCGGTCCGTCGGCGTCCCGACGTGGTTCTACGGCCACGAGCCGCCGAACGTCTTCTGCGGCGCGATCGCGAAGTACTTCTCGAACGCGCTGCGCGAGGACACCCTCCTGGCCCGGTCGAGCGCCGGCTTGGTCGTCCTGCCCGGCGCCGCGGGGACGGTGCAGGAGATCTTCCAGGCGGTGACGCCGCTGTTCTACGCGGCGCCGGACGCGCCCGTCCCCCCGCTCGTCCTCGTCGGGGTCGAGCACTGGTCGGTCACGGTCCCCGTGTGGCCGGTGCTGCGGGCGCTCGGCGAGGGCCGCTCCCTCGGCGCCAGCGTCCACCTCGTCGACACGGTCGAGGACGCCCGTGAGGTCGCCCTGGCCGCGCGCGGCTGACGCGGCTGCCCGGGTCAGTCGAAGACGATCGTCCGTCGACCGCGCAGGACCACCCGACGCTCGACGTGCCACCGGATCGCGCGCGCGAACGCCATCGCCTCGAGCTCCTGACCGGCGGTCGCGAGCTGCTCGGGTGACATCCGGTGGTCGACGCGGCGGAAGTCCTGCTCGATGATCGGTCCCTCGTCGAGGTCGGCCGTGACGTAGTGAGCGGTCGCCCCGATGACCTTCACCCCGCGATCGTGCGCCTGCGTGTAGGGCTTGGCGCCCTTGAACGACGGCAGCAGCGAGTGGTGGATGTTGATGATCCGCCCGGGCAGGTCGGCGCACAGCTGCGCCGAGAGGATCTGCATGTAGCGCGCCAGGGCGATCGTCTCGACGTCGTGCCGCGCGACGAGCTCACGCAACCGGGCCTCGGCGGCCGGCTTGGTGTCGGGGGTGACCGGCACGTGCTCGAAGGGGATGCCGTGCCACGCCGCGAGCTCGGCGAAGTCGGGGTGGTTGCTGACGATGACCGGGATCTGCACGTTGAGCTGGCCGGTGCGGACCCGGAAGAGCAGGTCGTTGAGGACGTGGCCCTGGCGGGAGACGAGGACGAGCAGCCGGTGCGGCACGGACAGGTCGTGGAGCGCGTGCTGCATCGAGAAGCGCTCGGCCACCGGCGCGAAGGAGGCTCGTAGCTCCTCGATGGCCCCGCCGGCCGTCGGCGCGAGCTCCATCCGGAGGTGGAACTCCCCTGAGCTCGCGTCGCCGAACTGCTGGGCGTCGGTGATCGTCAGCCCCCGGTCGGCGGCCCAGCCGGAGACCGCGTGAACGATGCCGACGCGATCGGGGCAGGAGACGGTGAGGACGAAGGACCGGTCGGGCACGTCCGCACCTTACGACCGGCGCTCGGGCACCTGCCCGGGCGTCCGCAGGTCAGGCCGTCGACGCGGCGAGCTGGCCACAGGCGCCGTCGATGTCGCTGCCGCGCGTGTCGCGGACGGTGGTCGGCACGCCGTGGGCTCGGAGCCGCTCGACGAACTGCTGCTCGACGCCCGGGCGAGAGGCGGTCCACCGCGACCCGGGTGTCGGGTTGAGCGGGATGGGGTTGACGTGCACCCAGCCCCGGCCGCGGGCGGTGAGCTTCTCGCCGAGGAGATCGGCCCGCCACGCCTGGTCGTTGACGTCCTTGATGAGCGCGTACTCGATGCTCACCCGGCGCCCCGTCGCCTCGAAGTAGCGGCGGGCGGCGTCGATCGCCTCGTCGACCTTCCACCGGGTGTTGATCGGGACGAGCTCGTCGCGCAGCTCGTCGTCCGGGGCGTGCAGGCTCAGGGCCAGCGTCACGGGGATCCCCTCCCCCGCGAGCCGGTCGATCCCGGGCACGAGCCCGACGGTCGACATCGTCAGGTGCCGCGCGCTCATCCCCAGCCCGTCCGGCGCGGGGTCGACGAGCCGGCGGATCGCACCGATCGCTGCCCGGTAGTTCGCGAGGGCCTCGCCCATGCCCATGAAGACGACGTTCGTCACCCGCGGCGGCCCGACGGGGTCCACCGGCGCAGCGCCGTCGTCGGCCTCGGCACCCAGCGCCGCCCCGTCGGTGTCGACGACCACGTCGGCGGTCTCTCGCAGCAGTCGGTTCGCGGCGACGACCTGCCCGACGATCTCGGCCGTCGACAGGTTGCGGGTCAGCCCCTCCTGTCCCGTCGCGCAGAACGGGCAGTTCATCCCGCAGCCGGCCTGGCTCGAGATGCACACCGTCGCCCGCCGGGGGTAGCGCATGACGACCGACTCGACGAGCGCGCCGTCGAAGAGCCGCCACACCGACTTCGTCGTCGCCCCGCCGTCCGCCTCGATCGACCGGATCGGGGTGAGCAGCGACGGCAGCAGCCGGGCGACGAGCTCCTCTCGGCCGGCCTTCGGCAGGTCGGTCATCTCCGCGGGGTCGTCCGTGTGGTGCTCGAAGAAGTGCCGGGACAGCTGTGCGGCACGGAAGCCCGGCAGCCCGAGCTCGGTCACCGCGGCCCGGCGCGCCGCCGGGTCGAGGTCGGCCAGGTGGGTCGGCGGCTTGCCGCGCCGGGGCGCGTCGAACGTGAGCGCTCCGGGCTTCGGACGGCGCGTCGGCGGGTCGCGGGGGACGGAGGTGTCGCTCATGCGTACGGCACCAGGATCCGCAGCCCCGCCCAGGCGACCGGGGCGCAGACGACGAGGGAGTCGAGCCGGTCCATGAGGCCACCGTGCCCGGGCAGGAGGGAGGACATGTCCTTGATGCCGACGTCGCGCTTGATGCTCGACTCGATGAGGTCACCGACGGTCGCGCACCCGGCGACGAGCACGCCGAGGACCGCGCCGCCCCACCACGCCCCGTCGAGCAGGAGCCACACCGCCAGGGCGCCGACGACGCCGCACGCGAGGACGGACCCGGCGAAGCCCTCCCACGACTTCTTCGGGCTGAGCGAGGGGGCCATCGGGTGCCGCCCGAAGCGGACCCCGGCGGCGTACCCGCCGATGTCCGAGAACACGGTGACGAGGATGAAGACCGCGATCCTCGTCCGGCCCGCGGGCTCGGCGACCATGAGCGCCGCGAACCCACCGAGCGCCGCCGGGTAGAGCAGGGTGAGCAGCCCGCCGGCGATGCTCGAGGCCGACGCGGTGAATCCGTCCGCGGCCCGCCACAGGACGACCGCGACCATCGACAGGCCCGTCGCGACCGCGAGCATCTCCGGACCGCGCAGGTACGCCGCGACCATCATCGAGACGATCCCGATCGCCACGGGGATCACCGGCACGTCCAGCCGGGCGTGGCCCACCGCCTCCTGGACCTCGTACGCACCGATGAGCATCGCCGCCGTGAGAACGACGAGGAACAAGACGGGGTGCAGCAGCGAGGCGAGCGCGAGCGCGGCGAGGACCACCCCGATGACGATCGCGTCCCGCAGGTTGCGACCCGGGGTCGTCGCCCCCGTCGACCGCACGTGCCGCGGGACCGGGTCGATCGTCGTATCCATCGGGTGCGAGCGGCCTCAGACCTCGAGGAGCTCGGCCTCCTTGTGCTTGAGCAGCTCGTCGATCCGGTCGGTGAACTTCTTCGTCATCACGTCGAGGTCCTTCTCCGCGCGCGTGCCCTCGTCCTCGCCGACCTCGCCATCCTTGACGAGCTTCTCGAGCTGGTCCTTCGCGTGGCGGCGGACGTGGCGGACGGAGACCTTGGCCTCCTCGCCCTGCGACTGCGCGAGCTTGATGTACTCCTTGCGGCGCTCGGCGGTCAGCTCCGGCATGGTGATGCGGATGACGTTGCCGTCGTTGCTCGGGTTGGCCCCAAGGTCGGACTCACGCAGCGCCTTCTCGATGTCGCTCATCGCGCCCTTGTCGAACGGCGTGATGAGCATGACGCGGGCCTCGGGCGTCTGGAAGGAGGCGAGCTGCTGCAGCGGGGTCAGCGCGCCGTAGTAGTCGACCGTGACCTTGGAGAACAGGCCGGGGTTGACGCGGCCGGTGCGGATGCCGGCGAGGTGCTCCTTGGCGACCTCCACCGCCTTCTCCATCTTCTCCTCGGCCTCGAGCATCGTCTCGTCGATCATCGTCGCTCCCTGTGGGTCCGGCGCGGTGCCGGGTCGTCGGTCGGCGCCCCGAGGGCGCAGCTGGGGCCAGTCTCGCAGATGGGTGGTCAGTCGGCGGTGACGAGCGTGCCGATCTCCTCGCCGCGCAGCGCCCGCGTGATGTTGCCCGTCGGCTCCATGCCGAAGATCCGCATCGGCAGGGCGTTCTCCTGGCACAGGGCGAAGGCCGTCTGGTCCATGACCCGCAGGCCCTGGGAGAGCGCGTCGACGAAGGTCACCCGGTCGAGCTTCCGGGCGGTCGGGTCGACGTTCGGGTCTGCCGTGTACACGCCGTCGACCCCGCTCTTGGCGACGAGGACGAGGTCGCACCCGATCTCGAGGGCCCGCTGGGCCGCGACGGTGTCGGTGGAGAAGTACGGCATACCGGCACCGGCGCCGAAGATGACGACGCGGCCCTTCTCCAGGTGACGGCTCGCCCGGCGCGGGATGTACGGCTCAGCGACCTGACCCATGGTGATCGCGGTCTGCACGCGCGTGTCGATGCCCTCCTTCTCGAGGAAGTCCTGCAGCGCGAGGCAGTTCATGACGATGCCCAGCATCCCCATGTAGTCGGCCCGCGCCCGGTCCATGCCGCGCTGCTGCAGCTCGGCGCCGCGGAAGAAGTTCCCGCCACCGATGACGATGGCGATCTGGACACCCTGCCGCGCGGCCTCGGCGACCTCCGCGGCGATGGCCCGCACGACGTCGGGGTCGACGCCGACCGCGCCGCCGCCGAACACCTCGCCGGACAGCTTGAGAAGGACCCGGGGGGCGGTTCGCTCGGTCATCGGCACGGTCGTCCTCCTGGTCGGGTCGGGGGTGGGGCGCACGGGCGGTGGCCCGGGTGGTCCCGACGGGCGATCCTCCCACACCCGGCACAATCGCGGCATGTCACCATCCGCAGGCTCGGGCGTCGGAACACCCACCGACGCCCCGACGCCCCCCGCTCCCGTCACCGTCGCCGTCACCCGCCGCGTCGCACCGGAGGACGAGGCCCTCATGGCCGCCTGGGCCCAGGCCGGGACGTCCCTGGCCGAACGCTTCCCCGGCTTCCTCGGGACCGGGGCCGTCCGCAGCGCCTCGGGCTCCGACCGGTGGCACATGCTCTACCGCTTCGCCAGCGCGGAGGACCTCGCCCGGTGGGAGGCCTCCCCGGAGCGGGACTGGTGGCTGTCGTCGGCC
Organism: Janibacter massiliensis; assembly: GCF_900289115.1. GTDB lineage: Bacteria > Actinomycetota > Actinomycetes > Actinomycetales > Dermatophilaceae > Janibacter_A > Janibacter_A massiliensis. The sequence continues at coordinate 2,318,799 of NZ_LT985196.1, forward strand.
AGTGGCATCGTCGAGGACACCCGGGTCGAGCACCGCACCGGCATCGAGGGATGGTTCGACGAGCCCCACGACCGCCGGGTGACCGACCTCGACGCGCCGCCCCCGGCGCCGCCGCGGTGGAAGCAGATGGTCGTCATCTTCTGCGCGTTCTTCCCCACGAGCCTGGCGCTGTTCTACCTCCTGGGGCCCCTCACCCACGGGTGGTTCCCGCCCCTGCGGGTGCTCCTCACGTGCTGCCTCGCGATCCCGTGGATGACGTACGTCTTCCTGCCGTTCATCACCCGGCTCTTCCAGCCCTGGCTGCAGCGGTCCTGAGCGTGGACGAGCTCCTCGTGGAACGGATCCTGCGGGCGGTGGAGTGCGTGCCCGACGGGTCGGTGCTCACCTACGGAGACGTCGGGGAGCTCGCCGGCTGCGGGCCGCGGCACGTGGGTCGGGTCATGGCGCTCCACGGCTCGGGCGTCGCCTGGTGGCGCGTCACCGATGCCTCGGGGCGCCTGCCGGATCACCTGATGGACGAGGCGCGCGCCCGGTGGCGTGCCGAGGGCGTGCCTCTTGCCGCGGACGGACGGGGGTGCGCCATCCGGCGGTGCCGGGCCGATCTCACGCAGGTCGGGGCCGTGCACACCGCCCGGACGGCAGACCTCCCTCCGGCCTGAGACGGCGCGAGCCGCGGACCCCCGGTCGGGGTCCGCGGCTCGCGCGGTGGGTGGTGCCGGTCAGGCGGCGCCGATGCGGAAGCGGGCGAAGGACTTCGCGCTCGCACCCGCCTCGTCGAGGACCTTCTGGACCGTCTTCTTCGGCTCCTTGGCGAACGGCTGCTCGAGCAGGACGTTCTCCTTGAAGTAGCCGTTGACGCGACCCTCGACGATCTTGGGGAGGGCGGCCTCGGGCTTGCCCTCCTCCTTGGCCGTCTCCTCGGCGATGCGCCGCTCGTTGGCGACCGTCGCCTCGTCGACCTCGTCGCGGCTCATGACCGTCGGGCTGAACGCCGCGATGTGCATCGCGACGTCACGGGCGACGGACTCGTCGCCACCCTCGGTGCCCAGGAGGACGCCGATCTGCGCGGGCAGGTCGGGGCTCGTCTTGTGCAGGTAGGCGACGACGGTCGGGGCCTCGACGCGGGCGACGCGCTTGACCTCGATCTTCTCGCCGATCGTCGCGTTCGCCTCGTCGAGCAGCTCCTTGACCGTCTTGCCGTCCGCCGACGCGGCGTACAGCTCCTCGGCGTTCGTCGCCTTCGACTCGACGGCCGCCGCGAGGACCTGCTCGGCGAGGGCGATGAACTTCTCGCCCTTGGCGACGAAGTCAGTCTCGCAGAGGAGCTCGACGAGGGTGCCGACGCCATCCTCGGCCTTGGCCGTGACGAGCCCGTTGGAGGTCGTCCGACCCTCGCGCTTCGTCACGCCCTTGAGGCCCTTGACGCGCAGGATCTCGGTCGCCTTCGTGGTGTCGCCGTCGGCCTCGTCGAGGGCCTTCTTGACGTCGAGCATGCCCGCCCCGGTGGACTCGCGGAGGGCCTTGATGTCGGCTGCCGTGTAGTTCGCCATGCGTGTTCCAGCTCTTTCCGTGTGGGAGATGGGTGGATGCAGCGAGTGGTTCAGCTGGCGGGGGTCTCGTCCGTCGCGACCTGCGGCGCCGCCGCGTCGGTCGAGACGTCCGCGCCACCCTGCGGGAGCGTGCCCTCGGAGACCGGGGCGTCCGTCGCGGCGGCCTCGCCGGCCGTCTCCGCAACCGCCTGGTCGTTCGGGGCGTCCGCCGGGGCCTGCGCCGCGGCCTCACCCTCGGCGCCGGCGAGGAGCTCGCGCTCCCACTCCGCCAGCGGCTCCTCGTCCGCGGCGGACGAGGCGTTGCCCCGGCCGCCCGAGCGGGCCATGAGACCCTCGGCGACGGCGTCGGCGACGACCCGGGTCAGCAGGGTGACCGAACGGATCGCGTCGTCGTTGCCGGGGATCTGGTAGTCGACCTCGTCGGGGTCGCAGTTCGTGTCGAGGATAGCGATGACCGGCAGCCCGAGCTTGCGGGCCTCGTCGACGGCGAGGTGCTCCTTCTTGGTGTCGACGATCCACACGGCGGAGGGGACCTTGGTCATGTCCCGGACGCCGCCGAGCGTCTTCTCGAGCTTCTCCTTCTCGCGGCGGAGGATGAGGAGCTCCTTCTTCGTGTAGCCGGAACCGGCCACCGTGTCGAAGTCGATCTCCTCGAGCTCCTTCAGGCGCGTGAGGCGCTTGGAGATCGTCTGGAAGTTGGTGAGCATGCCACCGAGCCAGCGGTGGTTGACGTACGGCATCCCGACGCGCGTCGCCTGCTCGGCGATGGGCTCCTGGGCCTGCTTCTTCGTGCCCACGAAGAGCACGGTGCCGCCGCGGGCGACGGTCTCGCGGACGAACTCGTACGCGTTGTTGATGTACGTCAGCGACTGCTGCAGATCGATGATGTAGATCCCGTTGCGCTCCGTCATGATGAAGCGCTTCATCTTCGGGTTCCAGCGTCGCGTCTGGTGCCCGAAGTGGACGCCGCTCTCCAGGAGCTGGCGCATGGTGACGACGGCCATCGCCGTGGTCCTCTCTCGTCGGTTGTCAGTTGTCCGGGCTCCCCCGACGGCTCGGCCGGCGGGTCACCCTCCTGGCGCCTGCACGCACCCCGCCCGACCGGGGTCGGGACTGCCGTGGTGCGCCCCGTTTCGGAGTGGTCTCGTCAACGGTGGGAAGGCGCGCGAATTCGCCCGGCGAACCGGGCGTGCCCCCAGTCTACGGACGAGGGGGGCTCGCGACGAATCGGGTCCGCGCAGTCCACAGCCCCGGCGTCGCTCTCGGGCTCGTCCACGGCGGCCCGCTGCCGGCTGCCCACGGCGCGCTGCGACCGCTGTGATGGGGGCATGCCACGGGTCCCGATCGCCCTCGCCCTCGCCCTCGTCCCGACGGTCGGGGCCGTCTCCGTCACCGCGGCGCCAGCTCCGCGGGCGGAGATCACCCCGTCGACGGTCGAGGCGGCGGCAGCGCCCACGCCGGTGCGGGCGCGATGGCGCTGGCCCGTGGGCCCGGGCCATGACGTCGCGCGGCCGTTCGAGCGCCCGCCGACGCCGTACGCGGCCGGGCACCGCGGCATCGACGTGCTCTCGACCGCGGGCGCGCCCGTCACGGCGGTCGAGGCGGGGGTGGTCACCCACGCCGGGCGGATCGCCGGGCGGGGGACGGTGACGGTGACCCACGCCGACGGGCTCGCGAGCACGTACGAACCGGTGGCGGCCGCTGCCCGACGGGGCGACCAGGTCCGCGGAGGCGCGCGGCTCGGCACCCTCGAGGCGACGGGCGGGCACTGCGGCGCGGCGCCCTGCCTGCACCTCGGCGCCCGCCGCGGGCGGGACTACGTCGACCCGCTCCCCCTCCTCACGGGCGGGCCGATCGTCCTGCTGCCGGTGTCGCCCTGACCGGACGGCGGGCGCCCGCGAGGGTGGTCAGTACTGGATGCTGCCGTCGCCCGACGGGTACGGCCAGGCGCGACAGCCCTCGAGGCGGAGCGTCTGCTGGAGCATCACGGGGGCGCGGCCCGACCGGCAGTGCTCGTGGCCGAGGCCGAGCCCGTGACCGACCTCGTGGTTGATGACGTAGACCCGGTACAGGCCACGTCGACCGTGGTACGTCTGCGCTCCGGTTTCCCAGCGGACGGCGTTGATGACGGCCCGTCCGCGGTTGAAGCACGACATCTGGCCGCGGGTCTGCGCCGGCCGGCAGAGCCGGTCGGTGGTCCGCGGCGAGGCGAGGGTGATGCGGATGTCGGGGGCGGTGCGCGCCGCCTGCGGGCGCGACATTTGGACGAAGCGCACCCCGATCTCCGTCTGCCAGCCGCGCCGAGAGACGAGGATGCGCGGCACCTCGCGGGCGAAGGCGTCGACGTCCGCACCGGTCCCGCCCTCGGCCTCGACGGTGAAGGTCACCCGGCGCGCCCCGGCTGGGACGGGACCGCGGTCCGCACGGGGGACAGCGACCAGGGGCAGGAACCGGAGCCGTCCCGTGCCGGCCCGCGGCAGGTCGTCCGGCGTCGTCCGGCGGGCGGCGGGCGAGGTCGCCCGGCGGACGGTGGCCGGCGGCGTGGACGACCCCCGCGGGTCGTGCTTGACCGCGGCTGCCCCGGCTCCCGAGGCCGCTTCCGCCCCGGCGGGGGCCCGCGCACCCTCCCGGGTGACCGCCCATCCCCCGAGGACGATGAGGACGAGGGCGAGCGCGAGGATGCCGGTGCGCCGCAGGCGCCGGGCGCGGTCGGCGTGCCGCCGACCGAGCCGACCTCGCTGCGGCGGAATCCGCTGGCGTCGGCGCGCGGCCGCATGACGACCCCGCTGCGCCGCGCGGCGGGCCCGGGCGACCCGAGCCTCCCGCCGGGTGCGGATGTCGTCAAGGTCAGGCACGCGGGTGCGCCTGCCGGTAGGACGTGCGGAGCCGGTCGATCGAGACGTGGGTGTAGAGCTGGGTCGTCGCGAGGGAGGCGTGGCCGAGCATCTCCTGGACGGAGCGAAGGTCGGCGCCGCCCTCGAGGAGATGCGTCGCCGCGCTGTGGCGCAGCCCGTGCGGGGCGAGGTCGGGCGCGCCGTCGACGTGCGCGACGGCCTCGTGGACGACCCGACGGACCTGCCGCGGGTCGATCCGCCGCCCGCGACGGCCGAGGAAGAGCGCGGGTCCCGAGCCGTCGACCGCGAGCGCCGGACGCGCGGCGAGCCAGTGGCGCAGGGCGTCGGTGGCCGGGACGCCGAAGGGCACGGTCCGCTCCTTGCGGCCCTTGCCCAGGACCCGCGCGGTCCGCGTCCCGAGGTCGATGTCGTCGACGTCGAGGCCGACCAGCTCGGAGACGCGCGCGCCGGTGGCGTAGAGCAGCTCGAGCACGGCACGGTCGCGCAGGTGGACCGGGTCGGCGTCGTCCGCGGCCACGGCGGCGAGAGCGGCCGCGGCGTCGGCGGAGCGGAGCACGTCGGGCAGGCGGCGGGGCTGCGTCGGGCTGACGAGGCGGACCGAGGGGTCGTGGGCGACCCGACCCGTGTCGTGCGCCCAGCGGAAGAACGTCCGGGCGGCGGCCGCCCGGCGGGCCACGGTCGATCGCGCCGCGCCGTCCGACGCGAGCGTGCCCAGCCAGCCGCGCAGGTCGGCGAGCGTGACGTCCCCGAGCTGGGCTGCGGAGTCGACGCCCGCGTGCGTGAGGAGGCCCTCGACGTCGCCGAGATAGGCCCGGACGGTGTGCTCCGAGCGGTTGCGCTCGCTCCTCAGATGGGTGGAGAACGCCCCGAGCAGCTGGTCCCGGGGCTCGGAGGTCACGCCTGCACCGTGGCACGGGAGCGGTCGTCCGGCAAGCAGGACGCGCCCGCCCTAGCCCGCGCGGGCGGTCCACAGGTCGCCGTCCCGATCGACGAGGCCCGCCGCCTCGAGGGCACCGAGCCGGACGAGGAGGTCGAGCGGCGCCAGGCCCGTGATCGTCCCGAGCTGACCCGTGTCGACGGTGACCCCGTCGAGTGCGGCGAGCACGCTGGCGGCGAGAGGGTCGATCTCCGGCGGCTCGACCGTTGCGGCGTCGACCTCTCCGAGCGGGCTCGCGAGCTCGACGACCTCCGCCGCGTTCGTCACCAGGACGGCCTGACCACTGCGCACGAGGTCGTGACACCCCGCCGAGGCCATGCTCGTCACCGGTCCGGGCAGGGCCCCGACGGGTCGGCCCAGGCGCTCCGCCGCGCTGGCCGTCCCCCGGGCCCCCGACCGCAGACCGGCCTCGACCACGACGGTGGCGCCCGCGAGCGCGGCGACGATGCGGTTGCGCTGGAGGAAGTGTCTGCCTCGGACGGTTCTGCCGGGAGGGGCCTCGCTCACGACGAGCCCGGTCTCGGCGATCCGGGCGACGAGCCGCTCGTGCCCCGCAGGCTGCGGTCGGTCGACGCCGCCGGCGAGCACGGCGACCGTCACCCCCTCGGCCGCGAGCGCGCCCTCGTGGGCGGCCCCGTCGATGCCGTAGGCGGCCCCCGAGACGACGCTCCATCCGCGGTCGGCGAGCTCGGCCGCGAGCTGCCGGGCCTGCCCGCTGCCGTACGCGGTGCTCGCCCGCGAGCCCACGAGGGCGACGGAGCGCTCGACCGCCTCGGCGAGATCCCGCCCGCCTCGTACCCACAGCCCGAGCGGCACCCCGCCGTGGGCCGACGGTCGGTGCTCGAGGTCGTCGAGACCGGCAGGCCACTCGTCGTCGCCGGGGATGACGAAGCGCGCACCGGCCTCGGTGCACCGCCGCGCCTCGTCAGCGGGGTCGAGCCCGGCAGCGATGGCCGCGAGCCGCTGCGGCACCGGGAGTTCCCCCGCGACGAGCCGCTCCCACGCCTCCCCCGGCCCGTACTCGCCGATCCACCCGGCGACGGTCTCGTTCGTCGGCTCCGCCACGCGCGCCCAGGCCGCTCGGGCCCACCGCGGCGACGGCGCGCTCATGCCGCCACCGCCGTCGAGCGCAGGAACATCGCCGTCGTCACCTCGTCCGGCCCCGGGGCCGTCCGGCCCCGCGAGTCGGCGACGGTCCACGCCACCCGCAGGACGCGGTCGTACCCGCGCAGCGTCACCTCGCCCCGATCGAGCGCGCGGTCCAGCCCGGCGGTGGTCGCCCGGGACGGACGCCACGGCGAGGTCCGCAGCACCGACCCGGGCGCCTGCGCGTTGAGGCGCCAGTCGCACCCGGACCACCGGTCGGCCTGGACCGCGCGCGCCGCCCGCACTCGCTCGGCCACGACCGCGCTGCTCTCGCCCGCAGGCCCCGCGAGCCCGGCGCGGGTCATCGGCGGGACGTCGATCCGCAGGTCGATGCGATCGAGCAGGGGACCCCCGATCCGGCCGGCGTACGCGCGGCGCTGGGTCGGGGTGCACGTGCAGTCGGCGCCCGCGCCGAAGCCGCGCCCGCACGGGCACGGGTTCGTCGCCATGACGAGCTGCACCCGCGCCGGGTACCGGACCGACCCCGAGGCCCGGGAGACCGTCACCCACCCCGACTCCAGCGGCTGGCGCAGCGTTTGGAGGGTCGTCGCCTTGAACTCGGCGGCCTCGTCGAGGAAGAGGACGCCACCGTGGGCCAGGCTGATCGCGCCGGGCCGGATGACGGACGAGCCACCGCCGACCATCGCCGGCGTCGAGGCGCTGTGGTGCGGGGCGACGAACGGTGGCACGCGGTCCAGCCCCGACGCGTCGTGCAGCTCCCCCGCGAGCGAGCGCACCGACATCACCTCCAGGGCCACCTCGTCCGTCAGGGGCGGGAGGATCGTCACCATCCGCTCGGCGAGCATCGTCTTGCCGGAGCCGGGCGGTCCGCCCAGGAGCAGGTGGTGGCCGCCGGCGGCCGCGAGCTCGACCGCCGCGCGAGCCTCCGGCTGACCGACGACGTCGGCGAGGTCGCCGTGCTGCCGTTGCTCGCCGGGCTTCCCCGCGGGGAACGACCGGCACGGCAGCACCCCGCCGTCGGCCAGGTCTCGGTAGTCGGCGACGAGGTCACCCAGGCACGCGTACGGGTGGACGACCGCACCGTCGACGAGCGCGGCCTCGGCCGCGTTCTCCTGGGCGACGACGACGTGCCGGTATCCCGCCCGGACGGCCCCGGCGACGGCTGGCAGCACGCCACCGACGCCTCGGAGCCGCCCGTCCAGGCCGAGCTCGGCGACGTGGACGACGTCGGTCGCCGCACCCGCGGGCACCACGCCCGAGGCCGTCAGCGCAGCGACGGCGATCCCGGCGTCGTACCCGGTTCCCTGCTTGCGGATGGCCGCTGGCGACAGGTTGACGACGAAGCGGTGCGCCGGGAGCGGGACGCCGCTGGAGATCGCCGCGGACCGGACCCGGTCCGGGGCCTGGGCGCACGCGGTGTCGGGCAGCCCGCCGATGCCGAACGACGGCAGTCCCGGGGAGCGATGGCACTCGACGTCGACGACGGTCCCCTCCAGCCCTTGGAGCGCGACGGCACGGGCCAGACCCAGGCTCACGACCCCACCCCGACGACGTGGCGCAGCAGGGGTGGGCGGCCGGGGCGCGCGAGCACCCCGATCACGTCGATCCGCATCCCCCGGGCGCGCACCGGGTGCTCCGCGCGCCACGCGTGCGCCAGCCGGCGCAGCCGCGCGACCTTCGCCGCGGTGACCGCCTCAACCGGGTCGCCGTGGGTCAGGCTCCGGCGCGTCTTCACCTCGCAGACGACGAGGACGTCCCCGTCGCGGGCGACGACGTCGATCTCCCCGTGGGGGCAGCGCCAGTTGCGGTCGAGCACGACCATGCCGCGCCGTACCAGGTGCGCGCACGCGAGGTCCTCCCCGCTGGCGCCGAGCACGCTCCGGTCCGCGGGCACGGCCACCCTCGCGCCGCCGGCGGTCTTCGTCGGGTCCATCCCGTCACCTCCTCGGTGACGAGTCCATCGCGCGGACCGGCCGCCCGCCCACCGCGCGACCGCGGCTGTGGACGAACCACCTCCCGCGACACCGCCTGTGGACGGAAGACCCCGGGCGGGCGGGGCTCAGAACTCCTTGCTGAGGTCGATCTCGGACTTCGCGAGCTCCTCGACGTTGACGTCCTTGAACGTCACGACGCGCACCTTCTTCGCGAACCTGGCCGGACGGTAGATGTCCCAGACCCAGGCGTCCTCCATCGTCACCTCGAACCACACCTCGCCGCCGTCGCTGCGCGGCCGCACCTCGACGGAGTTGGCGAGGTAGAAGCGGCGCTCCGTCTCGACCACATGGGTGAAGAGGCCGACGACGTCCCGGTACTCGCGGTAGAGCGCGAGCTCCATGTCGTTCTCGTACTGCTCGAGGTCCTCGGAGCTCATCGTTCTCCCTGCGGCGACGTCACCACGTCCGGCGCGGACGGGTGCGACCCATCATGCCCAACGGTCCCCGGGAGGTTCCACGAGCGTCGGTGCAGGACGCACGGCCCGTGCTCGGCGAGCGCGGCGACGTGCTCGGGGGCCGCGTACCCCTTGTTCTCCGCCCAGCCGTACCGCGGGTGCTCGACCGCCGCCTCGACCATGAGCGCGTCCCGCTCGACCTTGGCCAGGACGCTCGCCGCGGCGACCGAGGAGCACCGCAGGTCGGCCTTGACCAACGTCGTCACGGGGATGGTCGGCCGCCGACCCGCCTCCGCGTGGTCGTCCTCCTCCGCGAGGAGGCCGACCGTCAGCGGATCGGTGAACCAGTCGTGGCTGCCGTCGAGGACGACGATGCTCGGGAGGACACCCGCGGCCGCGAGCGCCCGGTCCGCGGCCAGCCGCAGCGCCGCGAGGATGCCGACCGCGTCGATCTCCGCCGGGCTCGCGTGCCCCACCCCGCTGGCCACCGCCCACCGGCGGATCCGCGGCGCGAGGGCCACGCGGGCCGCCGGGCGCAGGAGCTTGGAGTCGCGGGTGCCCGCCGGCACGGTCCGCACGGTCTCGTCGACGACGACCACCCCGACGCTCACCGGGCCCGCCAGCGCACCGCGTCCGACCTCGTCGACGCCCGCGACGAGCCGGTGCCCGCAGCGCAGGAGGGCGCGCTCGGCCCGCAGGGTCGGGGCCGGGCTCGACGGGCGTCGCGCAGGCGCGCCCGTCACGACGTGGGGCTGTCCCCGCCCGGGGTCGGCGGGGCGCCGGTGGTCGACGTCGGCCCCGTGCCGGACGGTGTCATGCGGTCGGCACCCGTGCTCGCGGTCGGCTCGGGCACCGAGGCGAAGACGGCATCCGGGGCGTCGAGCCCCCTGGCCCGGTCGAACGGCCACACGAGGGCGACGGCCTTGCCGACGACGAGGTCCTCGCTCACGGACCCCTTCTCGCCGCCGGAGTCGAGGTCGTGGGGGCGGCTGTCGGCGGAGTCGCCGCGGTTGTCCCCCATGACCCACACCTTGCCGGCCGGCACACGGATGTCGAAGGGCTCCATCTTCTCGGCCTCGAGCGACCCGTCCTTGAGGTACGTCTCGTCGACGGTCTGGCCGTTGATCGAGACCCTCCCCTGCGCGTCGCAGCAGCGGACGTGGTCGCCGGGCAGGCCGACGACCCGCTTGATGAGGTGGCCCTCGGAGGTGTCGGGGAGCAGGCCGATCCACGTCAGGCCCGTGCGCACGCCGTTGACGAGCGGCCCGCGGTCCGTCGGGGTCGTCGCGCTCGACTGGATCCACTGGCCCGGGTCCCGGAAGACGACGATGTCCCCGCGGTGGAGCTCGAACGGTCCGGGCGTGAGCTTCGAGGCGATGACGCGGTCGTTGAGGACGAGGGTGTCCTCCATCGACTCGCTCGGGATGTAGAAGGCCTGGAAGAGGAACGTCTTGACGAGGAAGGACAGGGTCAGCGCCATCGCGGCGACGACGACCACCTCCTTGATCCCGGCGATCAGGCTCTGACCGAAGGACCGGTGCTCCGGGGTGCGGGCGGTCTCGGCGGTCGCGCCGTCGGCCTCGTCGCGGAGGTCGTCCTCGTGCGCCACGTGCTCTCCTCGTCCAGGGGTTCCCGCTCCGGGCCGGAGCGGATACATCATCGCCGATCGCGCTGGGTGGCGCGTTCAGCCTTCGGCTGCGGTGTCGCCGGCCTCACTCCGCGAGCGAACCGGCCCGGGAGGCCGGCCAGTAGCGCACCGTGACCCGGCCGAGCACGTCGTCGAGCGGGACCATGCCGCCCCCGGGGTCGCCGAGGTGGCTGCGGCTGTCGGCCGATCCCGGCCGGTTGTCGCCGAGGACGAACATCCGCCCGTCGGGGACCTGCACGTCGAAGGGGGTGTCGCAGGGTTCGACGCCCTCGCTCAGGTAGGGCTCCTCGAGCGGGGTGCCGTTGACGACGACCCGCCGGTCCCGGCACGCCACCCGGTCGCCGGGCAGGCCGATGACCCGCTTGACGTAGTCGGTGCGCCCCAGACGGACGGAGGCCAGATCGGCGGCACCACGGACGACCTTGGCGATCGTGCCCTCCGGCTCGACCGGTGCGACCGCGCCCGGCCCCGGGCCGAAGGTGTCCGTCCCGTCGAAGACGACGACATCCCCGCGGTGGAGGTCCTGCCCGTCGACCCACCGGGCGACGACGATGCGGTCCCCCGGGTGCAGCGACGGCTGCATCGACCCCGTCGGCACGACGAAGGTCTGCGCGACGAACGTCCGGACGAGCGCCGTGAGGACGAGGGCGATCGCGATCGTGAGCAGCCAGCGCACGGGCACCCGCGGGCCGCGACGCGACGAGTCGGCCCCCGCAGCGGTGGCGGGGGCCGACTCGTCGACGCGGGGACGACCCATGCGTGGTGGCCCGGGAGACCCGGTCAGCTCGCGGGCGTCTCGCGACGCTCGCGGATGCGGGCCGCCTTGCCGCGCAGCTGGCGCAGGTAGTAGAGCTTCGCGCGGCGGACGTCACCGCGGGTGACGACCTCGATCTTGTCGATGACCGGCGTGTGGAGCGGGAAGGTCCGCTCGACGCCGACGCCGAAGGACACCTTGCGGACGGTGAAGGTCTCGCCGACGCCGCCGCCGTGGCGACGGATGACGATGCCCTGGAAGACCTGGACGCGGGAGCGGTTGCCCTCGATGACCTTGACGTGGACCTTGACGGTGTCACCGGCGCGGAAGGCGGGGACGTCCTCGCGCAGGGAGGCCCTGTCGATCTCGTCGAAACGCTGCATGGTTCTTCTCCTCGGCCGCCACAGGTCGACCGTGCACTGGCAGGTACGGGCTGGAACGGGCCCGGTCTCGGTGCGCCCCGTGCCGCGTCGACGCGGTGCGTCGGACTCCCCCTGTGGCAGGGGCACGTGGATGGGCGCGATGGGCGATTCTGCCAGACGGGCTCCTCGGGCGGGAAATCCGCAGTCAGCGCGCCCCGTCGGCCCGGCTGGCCTCGTGGGCGCTCAGCAGGTCGGGGCGCCGCTCGGCGGTGCGGGCGAGTCGCTGCGCGTACCGCCACCGGGCGATCTCTGCGTGGTTGCCGCCGAGAAGGACGTCGGGGACGGATCGTTCGACGTCGCTGCCCGGCGCCGTCCATCGCGCGGGCCGGGTGTACACCGGGTACTCGAGCAGCCCACCCTCGTGGGACTCCTCGACCAGGGAGGCCTCGTTGCCGACCACCCCGGGCAGGAGGCGGACGACGGCCTCCGTGATCGCCAGGACCGCGACCTCCCCGCCGTTGAGGACGTAGTCCCCGAGCGAGACGACCCGGGTGTCGAGCCCGAGGTCCTCGCGCGCGTGCTCGTGGACCCGCTCGTCGATCCCTTCGTACCGGCCGCACGCGAACACCAGCCAGGGGACCTCGGCGAGGGCGTGGGCCTGCGGCTGGGTGAAGGGCGCGCCGCTCGGGCCGGGGATGACGAGGACGGGCGCGGCGTCGGCACCGAGCTCGGCCCGGCCGTCGTCGAGCACGGCGGCGAGCGCCTCCGCCCACGGCTGCGGCTTCATCACCATCCCGGCGCCCCCGCCGAACGGGGCGTCGTCGACGCTGTTGTGGTTGTCGTGGGTCCAGGCCCGCAGGTCGTGGACCCGCAGGTCGACGAGCCCGCGCGTGCGCGCCTTCCCGATGAGGGACAGGTCGAGCGGGGCGAGGTAGTCGGGGAAGATCGTGATGACGTCGATGCGCACGGTCACTCGTCCTCGACGAGCTCGAGCAGGCCGGCCGGCGGGGCGACGACGACGCGACGGGTGTCCTCGTCGATCTCGGGGACGATCTCCTCGACGAACGGGATGCGCACCACGCCGCCCTCGACGGCGACGACGAGCCGGTCCTGCGGGCCGAGCTCCAGCCCGGTGACCGTGCCGACGAGGTCGCCGTCGGCCGTGACGACCTCGAGGCCGACGAGGTCCTCCTCGTACCAGCCCTCGTCGTCGGCGTCATCGGCCCCCTCGCCCGTGGCGGCGTCGGCGGCCGAGACCGTGAGGAGGGTGTCGCGCAGGCCCTCGGCGCCGGTCCGGTCGGGGATCCCGTCGAAGGACAGCAGCCAGATCGTCCGGTGCAGGCGGGCCGTCGCGAGGGTGAGCGAGCGAGGGACGCCGGAGCCCGTCCGGGCGACCGTCCCGAACGTCACGCCCGGTCGGAAGCGGCGCTCGGGGTCGTCGGTGCGGGTCTCGACGGTCACCTCGCCGCGCAGACCGTGGGCCTTGCCGATGCGGGCGACGACGTGGCCCTGCGGAGCGCTGCTCATGCGCGACACGGTAACGCCCGACGGGCCCCGCACCGTCGTGGTGCGGGGCCCGTCGAGAGGGTGGCGCGGCTCAGCGGACGCGGTCGGTGTCGACGATGTCGACCCGCACGCCGCTGTCGCCCGCGATGGCCTGGACGACGGTGCGCAGCGCGCTCGCCGTCCGACCGCCGCGGCCGATGACCCGGCCGAGGTCGTCGGGGTGGACCCGGACCTCGACGAGGGAACCGCGACGCAGGTCCTTCGTCCGGACCCGGACGTCGTCCTTGTGGTCGACGATCCCGGTCACGAGGTGCTCGGTCGCCTCCTCGAGGATCGTCACTCCGTGGCCTCCGTGGCCTCCGTGGCCTGCGCCTCGTCGGCCGGGGCCTCGGGCGTCGCGACGTCGGTGTCCGGGCCGTCGGCAGCGGCGGCGCCACCGTCGGTGTCGGCGGCCGGGGCGGTCTCGGCGTCACCCGCCGGCGTGGCGTCGGCAGCGGCCGGAGCCTCGGCGGCCGGGGTCTCGTCCTTCTTCGCGGCCTTCTTCTTCGGCGTCGGGTCGCCGGCGGCGTCGTCGGAGCCCGAGGCGGCGAGCGCGGCCTCGTACAGCGCCTTCTTGTCGGCCTTCGGCTCCTTGACCTTGAGGGTGCCCTCGGCGCCCGGCTCGCCCTTGAACTTCTGCCAGTCACCGGTGATCTTCAGCAGCGCCTCGACCGCCTCGGTCGGCTGCGCGCCCTGGGAGAGCCAGTACTGCGCACGCTCGGAGTCGATGTCGATGAGCGAGGGCTCCTCGGTGGGGTGGTACTTGCCGATCTCCTCGATCGCCCGACCGTCCCGCTTGGTGCGGGAGTCCATGACGACGACGCGGTAGAAGGGGGCACGGATCTTGCCCATGCGCTTCAGTCGGATCTTGACGGCCATGAGGGCCTCGCTTTCGTCTGCGTGGGCGCGGCGAGACCGTGCGCCGAGTGCACGGGGTACCGGGAGCCCGGGGTAGGCATCCGGCGACGATGGCCACCGGAAGGTTTACGCCTGTCCAGTGTGCCAGACCGGCCCCCACCGGCCGAATCGCCGGCCAGGCATCGCCGCGGGCGAAGGGGTCAACGGTTGCGCAGCGCGTCCGGCCGGGCGGCCAGCTCGGTGACGAGGTCGGGCAGCTCGCCGGAGACGAGGTCGGCGAGCGAGGTGTCGTCGAGGACGTCGCGCAACGCGGCCCGCAGCGCCACCCACACCGTGGGCAGGTGCGTCGCCGCGCCGTCGTAGCGGAGATCCTGCGGACGCTGCCGCCGGATCTCGGCGAGCGGTCCGTCAACGGCGCGCAGGACGTCGCCCACCGAGATCTCGGTGGGTGCCCGCGAGAGGAGGTAGCCGCCGGCTGCCCCCCGACGGCTCGTCACGAGGCCGGCCCGGCGCAGGTCGGCCACGATCGCCTCGAGGAACTTGCGCGGCAGGTCCTGCTCGTCGGCCAGGCGGTCGACCGAGACCGGGCTCGCTCCCCCTTCGGCCGCGAGGGTGAGCATCGCCCGGACCGCGTAGTCCGCCCGCGCCGAGATGTCCACGGCCCGAGTATCCCGCACCGTCCCGCAGGTCGAGGGGACACATCCTGAGACATAACGTCGTGTTACTTGACGCATAACTTCATGTCCTGCTCAAATCCCACCTGCCGAGTGGGACTTCCGCCCGGCTGCGTATCACTCCTCACGGAAAAGAGTCCTCCGTTGCGCAAGCTCGTCCTCCTGGCCATCGTCGGCCTCCTCGCCCAGCTCGTCGACGGCTCGCTCGGCATGGCCTACGGCGTCACAACCACGACCCTCCTCCTCGCGATCGGCACGAACCCGGCCGCCGCGTCCGCCACCGTCCACCTCGCCGAGATCGGCACCACGCTCGCCTCTGGCGCCTCGCACTGGCGCTTCGGCAACGTCGACTGGGGCGTCGTCCTCAAGATCGGCATCCCCGGTGCGATCGGCGCCTTCGCCGGCGCGACCTTCCTCAGCTCGCTCGACACGAGCACCGCCAAGCCGGTGATGGCCGTCATCCTGCTCGCGCTCGGCCTCTACGTCCTCGGCCGGTTCACCCTCAAGGGGCTGCGCACGGACCGGCTCGGGCAGCCGCTGCGCAAGCGCTTCCTCGGCCCGCTCGGTCTCTTCGCCGGCTTCGTCGACGCGACCGGCGGCGGCGGCTGGGGTCCGGTCGGCACCCCTGCGCTCCTCGCGAGCGGCCGGATCGAGCCGCGCAAGACGATCGGGTCGATCGACACCAGCGAGTTCCTCGTCTCGCTCGCGGCGAGCGTCGGCTTCCTCCTCGCCCTCGGCTCGCAGGGCATCGAGGCCACGTGGGTCGTTGCCCTGCTCCTCGGCGGTCTCATCGCCGCCCCGATCGCGGCCTGGTTCGTCCGGCACATCCCGCCGCGGATCCTCGGCTCGCTCGTCGGCGGTCTCATCGTCCTCACGAACTCGCGCACTCTCATGGGCAAGGACGCCCTCGCCCTTGACAGCGGCGTGAAGTGGGTCGTCTACGGCGTCATCTGGGCCACCTGGATCGCTGCGGTGGTCTGGAGCCTCAAGCAGCACCGCCTCGAGCGGGCCGCCTCGCCCGCCTCCGCGCCGGAGCGCGACGAGGAGCGCGACGACGAGCTCGTCGGCTCCCCCGCCTGACCTACCCGACCGTGGCGCCGCGCAGCACGATGCTGCGCGGCGTCGCGCACGCCCGGACGTCCTCGCGCGGGTCGCTGTCGAGGACGACGAGGTCGGCGTCCTCGCCCTCGGCGATGCCCGGTCGACGGAGCCAGTCCCGTGCCCCCCACGTGGCCGAGGCGAGGGCCTCGGTGTGCGTCATCCCCGCGCGGGTGAGCAGCTCCATCTCCTGCGCCACGAGGCCGTGCGGCAGCGAGCCTCCGGCGTCGGTGCCGACGTAGATCGGCACCCCGGCCTCGTGCGCGGCGGCGATGGTGGCGAAGCGCCGCTCGTGGAGCTGCAGCATGTGCCGGTGGTAGTCGGGGAACTTCTCCCGGGCCGGCTCGGCGATCCGGGGGAAGGTCTCGATGTTGACCAGGGTCGGGACGATGGCGATGCCTCGCCGGGCGAACGCCTCGATCGTCTCGTCGACGAGCCCGGTGGCGTGCTCGATGCAGTCCGTCCCGGCGGCGGCGAAGTCGTGCAGCGACTGCTCGCCGAAGCAGTGGGCCGTCACCCGGGCGCCCTCCTCGTGGGCCGCCGCGATCGCCTCGGTGAGGACGTCGACCGGCCAGCACGGGGCGAGGTCGCCCAGGTCCCGGTCGATCCAGTCCCCGACGAGCTTGACCCAGCCGTCGCCGGCGCGGGCCTCGGCGCGCACCCGGGAGACGAGCTGCTCGGGCTCGATCTCGTGGGCGAAGTTGCGGATGTACCGCTTCGTCCGGGCGATGTGCCGTCCGGCGCGGATGATCTTCGGCAGGTCGTCCCGCTCGTCGATCCATCGGGTGTCGGCCGGAGATCCGGCGTCGCGGATGAGCAGGGTGCCGGCGTCGCGGTCGGTCCTCGCCTGCTGCTCGCTCGTCTCCGCATCGACGGCACCGTGCCTGTCGAGCCCGACGTGGCAGTGGGCGTCGACGAGGCCGGGCAGGACCCAGCCCTCGATCGTCTCCACGTCGTGGCCGGGGCCCGGGGGCGTGAGGCTGATCCGTCCGTCGATCACCCACAGCTCGTCGAGGGCCTCGTCCGGTCCCGCGAGGACCGGGCCGGTCAGGTGCAGCACCGTCGCCATGGACCCGAACCTAGTCCGCGACCGGCGAGCGGAGGAAGGCCCGCAGCGCCTCGATGACGACCTGCGGCCGCTCGCTGTGGACCCAGTGGCCCGCGTCCTTGACCGTGACGAGCCGGACCCGGGGGAAGTAGCCGCGCATCACCGGCACGGCCGCCTCGTCGACGTAGTCGGACTTCGCGCCGGCGAGCCAGAGCACGGGACCGTCCCACGTCGCCTCCGGCGCGGGCCAGGCGCCGAGCTGGGCCAGGTCGCGGGCGATGACGTCGAGGTTCATCTGCCAGGCCCAGCCCTCGCCCTCCCGGCGGAGGTTCTGCAGGAAGAAGGCCCGCACGGAGGGTTCCGGGACGCCCGTGACGGCCAGACGCGCATCCGCGCTCGCCCGGTCCGGGAGCGACGCCAGATCCAGCCCCTGCAGGGCGCTGACGTAGGTGTCGAAGCTGCTCGCCGCGTCAGAGGGCCGCGGCGACATGTCGACGACGCACAGCCGGTCGAGCAGCTCGGGTCGGGTCAGGGCGAGGAGCATCCCGATCTTGCCGCCCATGGAGTGGCCGACGAGCGTCCACCGCTCCCCCGGCGCGAGCTCGGCGAGCGCGTCGGCGACTATCCCCGTCGCCCGCTCGTAGGTGAACCCGTCGGTCCAGCCGCTCCGGCCGTGGTCGGGCGCGTCGAGGAGGGTGCACCGGAACCCGTCGGCCGCGATGGCCTTCGCGATCTGCGTCCAGTTTCGGCCCTGCCCGAAGAGGCCGTGCACGAAGACGACCCGCGGCCCGGACTCCCCGATCGTCCGGTGGTGGAGCTGGACGCGTTCCATCACTTCCCGAGGAACTTCTCGAAGCCCTTGGGGAGCGCAGACGGGTCGAACGCTGCCGGGTCCATCCCGCCGGGCAGGCCGCCGGTGCCGCCCGGGGCGCCGAACGCTCCACCGGCCGGGCCCTGGCTGGCGCGCTGCGCGGCCGCCCGCTCCTGCTCGGCGCGCTTGGCCGGGTTGCCCGACTTGCCCTTCTTCTTCTGCTGCTTGGCCGGCTTCTTGCGACCGCCGCCCATGCCAGGCATGCCGGGCATCCCCGGGATGCCGCCACCCTTGGCGAGCTGCTTCATCATCTTCTGCGCCTCGCCGAACCGCTCGAGGAGCTGGTTGACCTCGGTCACGGTCACGCCGGACCCCTTGGCGATGCGGGCGCGACGCGATCCGTTGATCTGCTTGGGGTGGTTCCGCTCGAAGGGGGTCATCGAGCGGACCATCGCCTCGACCCGGTCGAACTCGCGCTCGTCGAGGGCGTCGAGCTGGGCGCTCATCTGCTGCATGCCCGGCATCATCTTGAGCATCGACTTCAGCGAGCCCATCTTCTTGATGGCGGCGAGCTGCTGGAGGAAGTCGTCGAAGGTGAAGTCCTCGGCCGCGAGGAACTTCCGCTGCATCTCCTCGGCCTGGCCCCGCTCGAACGCGCGCTCGGCCTGCTCGATGAGAGTGAGGACGTCACCCATGTCGAGGATGCGGCTGGCCATCCGGTCGGGGTGGAAGACCTCGAAGTCGGTCACCTTCTCGCCGGTCGACGAGAACATGATCGGCCGGCCCGTCACCGAGGCGACCGAGAGCGCGGCGCCACCGCGGGCGTCACCGTCGAGCTTTGACAGGACGACGCCGGTGAAGTCCACCCCCGCCTGGAACGCCTGGGCCGTCTCGACCGCGGCCTGACCGATCATCGCGTCGATGACGAAGAGGACCTCGTCGGGCCGGATCGCCGCGCGGATGTCCGCGGCCTGCTGCATGAGGTTCTCGTCGACGGCCAGGCGGCCGGCGGTGTCGACGATGACGACGTCGCGCTGGTCCCGCTGAGCGTGCGCGATACCCGCCTGCGCGACGGCGACGGGGTCACCGAAGCTGCGGGTCCCCTCGCCGGTCGGGCCCACGGCGTCGTGGCCGCCGATGTTGCCGCGCTCGGGCGCGAAGACAGGGACCCCGGCCCGCTCGCCGACGACCTCGAGCTGGGTGACGGCGTTCGGCCGCTGGAGGTCGGCGGCGACGAGCACGGGCGTGTGCCCCTGCTGCTTGAGCGAGTAGGCGAGCTTGCCGGCGAGCGTCGTCTTTCCCGCGCCCTGAAGGCCGGCGAGCATGATGACGGTCGGCGGGTTCTTCGCGAACGTCAGGGTCCGGGTCTGGCCGCCGAGGATGGCGACGAGCTCGTCGTTGACGATCTTCACGACCTGCTGGCCGGGGTTGAGCGCTTGGGACACCTCGGCGCCGAGGGCCCGCTCGCGAACGGCCCGGGTGAACTCCTTGACGACCGGCAGCGCGACGTCGGCATCGAGCAGCGCCCGGCGGATGTCCCGGATCGTGCTGTTGATGTCGGACTCGGTGAGGCGCCCCTTGCCGCGAAGGTTCTTGAAGGTCGCGGTCAGGCGGTCGGACAGGGTGGTGAACACCGGGACAGGGTAGCCGTCGGCGTCCTCCCGCCCCGCGGTCGACCACCCGACGTCGCGGGTACGGCTACGGTGCCGGGCGACCTGGCGTCCACGCCCGACCGCCGGGGCCGTGCGCCTGCGGTGGACCGACGGGCCCGGCGCGGTGGGGCGGGTCAGCCTCGATCCGGCCCGTCCGCCGCGACCATGAGGTCGCCCAGGAGCGCGGCGGAGGCGCCGGGAGCCAGCGCCCGCCCGTCGGCGCCCGTGACGACGAGGGTGTCGCACGCCTGACCGGCGCGGGTCGACACGTGCGCCGACCGCAGGGAGCAGCCGTGCCCGGCGACGACCTCGCCCAGGTCGGCGAGCAGCCCGACACGGTCGTCGGCCCGCACCTCGAGGACGGTCGCGTCCCACGACCCCCCAGGCACGACGAAGGCCCGGGCGGGCGGACCTGCAGGAGCGTGTCCGCGGCGCGGTGCGGGGCGGCGCCGGGGTGGCTCGCGCCGGTCCAGGGCCCGACGGATCCGCTCGGGGTCGGGCGCGCCGCCCCCGGGCAGCTCGACGTCCCAGACGTCGTCGGCGACCCCGTCGGCGGTCCGCAGCCGGGCGCGGCGGATGGTCATGCCGTCGGCGGCCAGCACGGCTGCCGTCCGGGAGAACAGGCCCGCGCGGTCGGTCGCGAGGACCCGCACCCGGTGGCCGCCGGGGGTCGGCTCGGTCACCACGTGGGAACGACCGGCGGCGAGCGTCGCTCGCGCGTCCTCGTCGACGCTGACGGTCTCCGGCTCCAGCGGGGTGCCCGGCTCGTCGGTGCCCCGGGTGATCGCGCGCCGGGCCGAGGCGGTGAGCGTGTCGACGAGGGTCGAGCGCCAGGGCGTCCATGCCCCCGGACCGGCCGCCCTCGCGTCGGCGCGGGACAGGGCGGTGAGGAGGTCGAGGATGTCTGCGCGCCGGTCGACCGCGGTCAGGAGCGCCTCCGTCGTCGCGGGGTCCTCGACGTCGCGACGGGTCGCGAGGTCGACGAGCGTGAGGTGCTCGCGCACGAGCCGTACGACGACGGCGGCGTCGTCCTCCGGCCACCCCCACCGGGCCAGGATGGGACCAGCCCGCCGGGCGCCCTCCTCCGAGTGGTCGTGCGCGCCCGCGACCTTGCCGATGTCGTGGAGCAGGGCGGACAGGACGAGCAGGTCCGCCCGTGCGACGTCGCGGGTGCCGGCAGCGGCCTGGACCACCGCCTCCACGGTGTGCCGGTCGACGGTGTGCCGGTGCACGGGGTTGTGCTGCGGGCGGCTGCGGACGGCACTCCACTCCGGCAGCCAGCGCTCGACGAGACCGGCGTGCACGAGGCCGGCCCACACCTGCCGCAGGCCGTCGCCGGATCCGAGAAGGTCGGTGAGGAGCTCGCGGGCGAGCGGTGGCCACGGGGTCGGCAGGTCGGGGCAGCCGGCGAGGGTCGTCAGCGTCGCCGGTGACAGCGGGAGGCCGGCGCGCGCGGCGACGACCGCGGTGCGCAGCGGGAGCACGGGGTCGGTGGTGTCGGCGCCGGCACCGAGGACGGCCTCGCCGTCGTGCTCGTGGACCCCGTGCCCGAGCGGGACGAGGGTGGGGCGTCGGGGCCCGACCCGTAGGGCCCGCGCCGCGCTCGCCTGCCGGGCTCGCCGCATCGTCATCTCGAGCGCCCAGGTGACGTCGTCGCCGGCGCGGGCGACCTCGGCGAGCAGGTCGTCGGGGTCGGTGAAGCCGAGAAGAGCGGCGACGGCGTCGCGGTCCTCCATCCGCAGCCGGGAGCTCGGGCGGCCGGTGACGACCTGCACGGCGTCACGCACGTCGAGGAGCATCGTGTGGGCCTCGGCAACGCCGACCCGCGTGCGATCGGTGAGCCACGCCGCGGTGAGCGCCGCAAGAACGGTGACGTCCCGCAGCCCGCCGCGGCCCTCCTTGAGATCGAGGACCTGCGACTGGGCGAGCTCGCCGTAGCGCTCGTGCCGGGCGCGCACGGAGTCGAGCAGCTCGGGCAGCCGCTCGCGTGCCCGTGCCCGCCAGTCGTGGCCGACGGTCGTGCGGGCCGCGGCGACGACGAGCTCGTCCCCCGCGACCCGGTCGAGCTCGAGGAGGCCGACGAGCGCCGGGAGGTCGACGTCCGCGACCCGGCGGGACTCCCGCACCGAGCGCACCGAGTGGTCGAGCTTGAGCCCGCTCTCCCACAGCGGGTACCAGAGCCGGTCGGCCAGCTCCCCGAGAGCGCGCTCCCCCAGGGCACGACCGTCGTGCAGGAGCACGAGGTCGAGGTCGCTCAGCGGACCGGACTCGTGCCGTCCCAGGGAACCGACGGCGGCGAGCGCGACGCCGTCGAGGCCCCCGCCCCCGGCGTCCTCGAACAGACCCGTGAGCCAGGTGCGGGTCACCTCGTCGATCGCGGCGCGCCGGGCGGCTCCGGCGCCGGGTGCGAAGGACCGGTTGCCGGCGACGGCCAGGCGGCGAGCGCGGAGCCGCCCCCGCCCCGACACCGCATGGGCGTCGGGGCGGAGGCGGCCCGTGGGGGTGGTGGTCACGTCGGCCTCAGATCGCGTCAGCGCCGCGGTCGCCGGTGCGGACCCGGACGACGTCCTCGACGGGGACGACCCACACCTTCCCGTCGCCGATCCGGCCGCTGCGGGCGGCCGAGACGATGACGTCGACGACCTGCGCCGCGTCGGGGTCGTCGACGAGGACCTCCAGGCGGAGCTTCGGGATGAGGTCGACCTGGTACTCCGCGCCGCGGTAGACCTCGCTGTGGCCCCGCTGACGCCCGTACCCGGACGCCTCGCTGACGGTGATGCCGGTGATCCCGAAGGCCTCGAGGGCGTCCTTCACGTCATCGAGGACGTGCGGCTTGATGATGGCGGTGACGAGCTTCATGCGAGGGCTCCCTGGGTGGGGGTGTCGGTGGGGTCGGTGTCGATCGTCTCGTCACCGTGGTGGCGGGCGTCGTGCGGCCGGCCGTGGCCGGAGGCCCCGATACGGCCGCCGCGGGCGACGAGGTCGTACGCGGTCTCCGCGTGCTCGCCGAGGTCGATGCCGGCGACCTCCTGCTCGCGGTCGATCCGCCAGCCCATCGTCACCTTGAGCAGGAGACCGATGAGCGCGGTGAGCACCCCGCTGTAGACGACCGTCGCGAGGGCCACGACGACCTGCACGGCGAGCTGCTTGGCTCCGTGGCCGTAGAACAGCCCGGACTCGGTCGCCAGGAGGCCGGCACCGATCGTGCCCCAGAGACCGGCAGCGAGGTGGACGCCGACGACGTCGAGCGAGTCGTCGAAGCCGAACGTCATCTTCAGGCCGACCGCCCAGGCGGAGAGCGCGCCGGCGACGACACCGAGGACGAGCGAGCCGAGCGGGGAGAGCGTGCCGCACGCGGGGGTGATCGCCACGAGCCCGGCGACGACACCGGAGGCCGCACCGATGGAGGTCGCGTGGCCGTCCCGGATCCGCTCGACGACGAGCCAGCCGAGGATGGCGGCGCAGGTCGCCGCGGCCGTGTTGATCCAGGCGAGGGCCGCGGTCCCGTCGGGCGTGAGCTCCGAACCGGCGTTGAAGCCGAACCAGCCGAACCACAGCAGGCCGGCACCGAGCATGACGAGGGGGACGTTGTGCGGGCGCATCGGCTGCTTGCGGAAGCCGACGCGGGCGCCGGTCATGATCGCCAGGACGAGACCGGCGATGCCAGCGTTGATGTGCACGACGGTACCGCCGGCGAAGTCGATCGGCAGGACGTCGGCCATGCCGTCGGTCGCGCCGAACATCTTCGCGGCGATGCCCTCGTCGGTCCCGCCGAGCAGGCCACCGCCCCACACCATGTGCGCGATGGGGAAGTAGACGAGGGTCACCCAGATCGCGGTGAACACGAGCCACGTGCCGAACTTCACCCGGTCGGCGATGGCACCGGAGATGAGGGCCACCGTGATGATCGCGAACGTCAGCTGGAAGCCGATGAACGCCGCCTCCGGGATGTACGAGCCGGTGCCGAGCGGGTCGACCAGGGAGACCTCGCCGGCGGCGTCGGTGATCGCCCCGGCGAGACCCGCCTTGTCGAACGGGTTGGCCATGATGCCGGCGACGTCGTTCGGGCCGAAGCTCATCGAGTACCCGAAGAGGACGTAGATGACGCCGACGACGCCCATGGCGCCGAAGCTCATCATCATCATGTTGAGGACGGACTTCGCCCGAGTCATCCCGCCGTAGAAGATCGCGAGGGCCGGGGTCATCAGGAGGACGAGAGCGGCGCAGAGGAGCACGAACGCCGTGGCGGCGGGGTCGAGCTCTGGCGCCGCGGGCGCGAGAGGGAGGGCTGTGGTTTCCATGGCCCGAACGCTCCCCCGGGCGCGTTTCCACTCCTGCGCCGTGATGTTTCGTCGCCGTTTCGGGATCGCGTCACGTGTAAAAGATCCGTGACGACCGGGGCCCGGTCCCGCATCGCGAGACCGGGCCCCGGGTACGGGCGACGTGGGATCAGCCGACGATCGCGTCGACGAAGGCCTCCGGCTCGAACGGAGCGAGGTCGTCCGGACCCTCGCCGAGCCCGACGAGCTTGACCGGGACCCCGAGCTCGCGCTGGACGGCGACGACGATGCCGCCCTTGGCGGTCCCGTCGAGCTTGGTCAGGACGATGCCGGTGACGTCGACGGCCTGCGCGAACACCTTCGCCTGGGCCAGACCGTTCTGGCCGGTCGTCGCGTCGAGGACGAGGAGCACCTCGTCGATCGGGGTCTGCTTCTCGATGACCCGCTTGATCTTCCCGAGCTCGTCCATGAGGCCGACCTTGTTGTGCAGCCGTCCGGCGGTGTCGATGATGACGCAGTCGGCCTCCATCTCGGCCGCGGCCTTCACCGCGTCGAAGGCGACCGCGGCCGGGTCGGCGCCGTCCCGGTCGGACCGGATGGTCGGGACGCCGACCCGGGCCCCCCACGTCTCGAGCTGGTCGGCCGCGGCGGCCCGGAAGGTGTCGGCCGCGCCGAGGACGACGTCGCGGTCGTTGGCCACGAGCACCCGGGCGAGCTTGCCGACGGTCGTCGTCTTGCCCGTGCCGTTCACGCCCACGACGAGGATGCACGCCGGCCGCCCGTCCATGCGGCTCGCGGCGAGCCCGCGCTCCATCGTCGGGTCGACGAGCTCGAGCATGTCGTGGAAGAGCCAGTCGCGGGCCACGTCCGGGTCGGTCGTGCCGTCGACGGCGACGTGGGTGCGCAGGGAGTCGGTCAGCTCGGTGCTCGCGTCGACGCCGAGGTCGGCCCGGATGAGGGTGTCCTCGACGTCCTCCCAGTCCTCCTCGCTGAGCGCGCCGTCGGAGAGCAGGCCGAGCAGACCCTTGCCGATCGCGGTGTTCGAGCGGGCCAGGCGGGAGCGGAGGTTGCGCATCCGATCCTGAGACGGCGCGGGGCGCTCGAGCTCCGGCGTCGGCTCGGGCTCGACGAGCTCGATCTCCTCGGGCGGCGCGGGCACGTCGGCCGGGGGCTGCGCGACGACCGTTCCTGCCGCCTCCGGCGCGGGGACCGCCTCGTCCGACGGGGCCTGCTCGATCGATGGCTCGA
The DNA here is from genome assembly GCF_900289115.1 of Janibacter massiliensis. Classification (GTDB taxonomy): domain Bacteria; phylum Actinomycetota; class Actinomycetes; order Actinomycetales; family Dermatophilaceae; genus Janibacter_A; species Janibacter_A massiliensis. Next base: position 2,343,615 of record NZ_LT985196.1, read on the forward strand.
GGTTCTCGACGACCTCGGGCTGACGGTCCGCCTCGACGGGCTCCGGCCGTTCCGCGGGAGGAACCGAGGGCGCCGAGGGCGCCTCCACCGGCGGGGGCTTCGGCGCCCCGCGGTCGAGAACGATCGTCCCCTGCCGGTGGTCCGTCGTCCCCCGTGGCCGCGCCGGCGGGCGGTGCTCGGTCGGGATCTCCTTCGTCCGGCTCGGCTTCCCCCCGCGCAGCAGGGCCAGGCCAGCCCCGCCGAGCAGGACGAGCAGCCCGAAGGCGACGGCCAGGTACTCGGTCAGCGTGTCGATGTCCATCACGCCAGCCATCCTCGCAGGGATGCCCGGCAGCGCTCGACCAGACGGCCCCGCGCCCCACCCACGAC
>NZ_LT985196.1:2343994-2421633 GCF_900289115.1 Janibacter massiliensis
ATCCCCGCCCGCCCCCGGGACGGGGACGGGGACGGGCGGGGATCGGCTCAGGAGCCGGGGGTCACTGGCGGAGCGAACGGACCTTCGCGGCGCCGGCCTTCGTCGCCCCGGCGATCCCGGAGGTGGCCTGCCCGACCTTGTCGGTGCTGCGCCGGACCTTGACGACGACCTCCTCGCCGCGCTCCGTCAGCAGCTCACGTCCCTCCCGGCGGGCGGGCACCGCGACGAGCGCGATGACCGCGAGGGAGAGCGCGGTGATCAGCAGGAGAGCCAGCACGACGGGGAGGAGCATGACACCATCGTCCCCCGCCCGACGGCGCCTCCAAAATCGACACGCGCGAAGGCCCCCCCCGTGACGGCGGAAGAGATCAGACCGGGGCCGACCCCGTGTCCGCGGGCGCGACGTCGCGGATCCGTTGGCTGACGACCGTGGTGATCCCGTTGCCCTGCATCGAGACGCCGTAGAGCGCGTCGGCGACCTCCATCGTCTTCTTCTGGTGGGTGATGACGATGAGCTGGCTGCTGTCCCGCAGCTCCTCGAACAGGGTGATGAGGCGCCCGAGGTTGGTGTCGTCGAGGGCCGCCTCGACCTCGTCCATGATGTAGAAGGGGCTCGGACGGGCCTTGAAGATCGCCACGAGCAGCGCGACCGCGACGAGCGAGCGCTCCCCGCCCGACAGCAGCGACAGTCGCTTGACCTTCTTGCCGGGCGGACGTGCCTCGACCTCGAGCCCGGTCGTGAGGAGGTCGTCGGGGTTCGTCAGGACCAGCCGCCCCTCACCGCCGGGGAAGAGCCGACCGAAGACCCGCTCGAACTGCTCGGCGGTGTCCGCGAACGCCTCCCCGAAGACCCGCTCGACCCGCTCGTCGACCTCCTTGACGATCTCGAGCAGGTCCGCCTTCGAGCGGCGGAGGTCCTCGAGCTGGGTCACGAGGAAGGTGTGCCGTTCCTCGAGCGCGGCGAACTCCTCGAGGGCGAGCGGGTTCACCCGCCCGAGCGCCTTGAGGCCTCGCTCGGCGGTGCGCAGGCGCTTCTCCTGCTCCTCGCGCACGTACGGGCGCGGCTCGGGAGCGGGGGTGTCCTCCGTCGGCTCCGAGTCGTCCGGGCCGGGGACGTGCGGGACGAGGCGGTCGGGACCGAACTCGTCGACGAGGACGTCGGGGTCGATCCCCAGCTCCTCGACCGCCCGCTCGCGCAGCTGCTCGATGCGCGCGACCTGCTGGGCGCGGGCGACCTCGTCGGCGTGGACGCTGTCGGTGAGCTGCCGGAGCTCGTCCTGGGCGACGCCGAGCCGCTCCCGGGCCTGCCGCAGGGCCGCGTCGCGCTCGTCGTGCTCCCGCTGGGCGGCCTGGCGGCGCTCGTCGGCGATCCCGACGAGGGAGGCGATGCGGGCCGCTCCCCATGCCCCGGCCTCGTGCACGGCGCGGGCGACCTCGGCCTCCCGGCGGCGGCGCTCGCGCCGGGCGCGCAACCGGTCGCGGGCGGCCTGCTCGTTGCGCGCGGCGCCCTCGAGCGACTCGGCTCGGCCGCGCAGGGACCGCGCCCGCTCCTCGGTCGTGCGCAGCGTGAGCCGGAGCTCGGTCTCGGCCGTCCGGGCCCGGGATGCCTCGAGCTCGAGCCGGTCCCGCTCGTCGGTCGAGTCGTCGGCGTCCTCCGGCTCCTCCTGCTGCGCGGCGGCGAGCCGTTCCTCGAGCCCGGCGAGCTCGACCCGGTCCCCCTCGAGCCGGTCCCGGACCGCGGCGGCGTTCTTCTCCGTGCGGTCGGCCTCGGCGTGGGCGGTGCGGACCGCGGCCCGCAACGAGCCGAGCTTCTCGGCGACGGCCGACATCCGGGCGTCCGACTCGTGCAGGGCCTCGAGGGCCGCGTCCAGCCGGGCGCGGGCCCGGGTGACGGCCTCGCGGGCGGGGACGAGGGCGAACCCGATCTCCTCCCCCCGCGCGGCGTGGCCGGCGACCTCACGCTCCGCCTCCTCGAGCGCGGCGGTCAGCTCGAGCTGGCTCGGCGGGGGGGCGCTGCCGCCGCGGACCCCGGCGGCCGTGACGACGTCCCCGTCCGGGGTGACCGCCGTGACCGACGGCTCGGCGGCGACGAGGCGGGCGGGGGCCTGCGCATCGGGAACGAGAGCGACGAGGTCGAGGACCCGGGCGAGCACCCCGCCCACGCCGTTGCGGGCGCTCGTCATGTCGAGCGCCCACACGGCTCCCTGGGGCAGCGGCGGGCGGTCGGACGCGGCGGGGGCGGGCGCGTCGGCGACGACGACGGTGACCTGACCGGCGTCGTCGGTGCGCAGCCGGTCGAGCGCGGACAACGCGCTGGGCGTGTCCGCGACGGCGACGGCGTCAGCGGCCTGGCCGAGCGCCGCGGCGACCGCGGCCTCGTGGCCCCCGGTGACGTCGACGAGCGTCGGGAGGGCTCCGATGAGCCCCGGGAGGTCGTCGCCGAGCTCGAGCAGCGCGGCACCGCCGTCCTTGCGACGCAGGCTCATCGCGAGCGCCTCGACCCGGGCGGCAGCAGCGCCGCGGGCGGACTCGACGGCTCGCCGCCCGGTCTCGAGGCGCTCGACCTCGGCCTCGGCGGCCCGGACCGCCTCCTCCGCCGCCTCGTACGCGGAGTCGAGGTCCCCCTCACCCGACTCGTCGGCGGCGATCGTCCCCTCGAGCGCGTGGAACTCCGCCTCCGCGGCGCTTGCGCGCGCCCGGGCAGCCTCCGCGGCCTCGACGAGCCGACCGGCCTCGGCCTCACCGGCCTCGATGCGGCTACGGCGGGCCCCGACCTGCCCCGCGAGCCGCGCGAGCCCCTCGCGCCGGTCGGCGGCCGCGCGGGCCAGGGCCGCCAGGCGGTCGCGCTCGCGGGTGTGGGCGGACTCGGCCTCCTCCTTCGCGGCGACGGCCGCCTCGACCTTCTCGCGGACCGCGGCGACCTCGGCGAGCATCGCCTGCTCGGCCTCACGGGCCCGTGCGGCCTGGGCGCGCAGCTCCTCGGGGTCGCGGCCGCTCGTCGACTCCTCCTCGTCGTCCCGGGTGAGCAGGCGCACCCGGTCGCTCGCGAGCGCGGCCGTCGCCTCGAGCCGCTCGGCCAGCGACCGCAGGCGCACCCACCGGTCCCCCGCGGCGGCGAGCTCGGGCGCTGCGGCCCGGGCGGCCTCGTCGAGCGCGCGGGTCTGTCCCTGCAGCTGCGCGACGGTCTCCTCGGCGCGAGCCCTGCGGGCCAGGAGCGCACGCTCGTCTGCGACCTCCTGCTCCAGCGCCGACGTCAGCTGGACGAGGTCGTCGGCGAGCAGGCGGGAGCGGGCGTCCCGGGCGTCGGCCTGGATCGTCGCGGCGCGGCGGGCGGCCTCGGCCTGACGACCGAGGGGACCGAGCTGACGCCGCAGCTCGCTCGTGAGGTCGGCCAGGCGGGCGAGGTTTACCTCCATCCCCTCGAGCTTGCGCAGCGCCTTCTCCTTGCGCTTGCGGTGCTTGAGGACGCCGGCGGCCTCCTCGATGAATCCCCGGCGTTCCTCCGGGGTGGCGCGCAGGACGGCGTCGAGCTGCCCCTGCCCGACGATGACGTGCATCTCCCGGCCGATGCCGGAGTCGGACAGCAGCTCCTGGATGTCAAGGAGGCGGCAGCTCGTGCCGTTGATCGCGTACTCGGACCCGCCGTTGCGGAACATCGTCCGGCTGATCGTCACCTCGGTGTAGTCGATCGGCAGGGCGCCGTCCGAGTTGTCGATCGTCATCGTCACCTCGGCGCGACCGAGCGGTGGCCGCCCGGAGGTGCCGGCGAAGATGACGTCCTCCATCTTCCCGCCGCGCAGGGTCTTCGCGCCCTGCTCGCCCATGACCCAGGCGAGGGCGTCGACGACGTTCGACTTCCCGGACCCGTTCGGGCCGACGATGCACGTGATGCCGGGCTCGAGCCGCAGGTGGGTCGCCGACGCGAAGGACTTGAAGCCCTTGAGGGTCAGGCTCTTGACGTACACGCGGGCGGCTCCGGGGACGGGGACGGTCGGGCCACCCTACCTGCGCCCCGCCAGGACTCAGGCCGTCTTCAGGCGTGCCTCGACCTCATCGATCGTCGATCCGTCGATCGCACGGGCGAGATCGTCCAGCCGATCGTCACGACGAGGCGAGACATCCACCCGGCCGTCGACGACCCGGAACGTGCCGCCCGCCGAGAACGCCCCCCAGACCGATCGCCCTCCTTGGCGATCAGGCGTGTCCCCCAGCACGAGAAGCACCTCGTCCCCGGCCTTCAGCCAGGGCTGGCCGGACTCGGTCTGGCGATCGCCCTCCCCTGACGAGGCAGGGACGGCCCGCTCGTACTCGACGTAGCCGTTGTGAATGTCGATCTCCTGCGGCGTGCGGACGGCCGTGAGGTGGCGGTCGACCTTGACGGTGACGACATGGAGCGCCAAGAAGCTGTCGGTGTCACCATCGGGCGTCGTTTCCCACGACCGGGTGACGGTCCCCGTCACCACAGCGTGCTTCGCGGCGTCGCGCAGACCACCCAGCACCTCGCGCTCAAGGGTGACTGCACGGACCCCCGGATCGACCCCCGTGGTGCCCGCAGCCGTCGAGGTGGCCGACCGGTCATCGCCCACCGGGGCGTCGCGTGACGCGTCGTCGCTGCACCCGACGAGGCCTAGACCGGCGACCAGCGCTGCGACCCCTGTCCAGAGCCGAATCCCTGCCATGCCCCCGACGGTATGTCAGTCGGGCGGTTCGATGGTGGCGACCTCGGTGACCGCGTCGACCGGGATCGGCCCGTACACGTGGGGGAAGAGCTCGTCACCGCCGGGCACACCGGGTTCCCGGACGACCTCGGCCTCGAGCCGAGCGGGGTCGATGGTCAGCAGCAGCAGCGGCCCGTCGACGTCTGCGTAGAAGCGCCTCCGGACGCCCTGCCACTGGTGCGGGCCGCTCGCGTGGATGAACCCGACCTCCTCGAGGGTCATCCCGCGGGTCGAGACCCGGTACTCGCCCACCTCCCGGGCCCGGGCCCAGTCCTCCGGGAGCGCGAGGTGGAAGATCGCCGGGGCAGGGTCCGTGCCGCGGTCGCCCCCCTCCCCTGCGATGGCCTCGTGGTGGCGGATGACCTCGGCGATGACGAAGGTGAGGAACTTCTCGGCGAACGTCGGGTCGAGCCCGGCATCGTCCGCAAGCGAGCGCAACCGGGCGATCTGACGCTCCTCGCGGGAGGGGTCGGCCGGGGGCAGCCCACGCTCGGCCTTGAGCACCCCGACCCGCTGCGTCGCCTTGAACCGCTCGGCGAGCAGGTGGACGAGCGCGGCGTCGATGTTGTCGATGCTCGACCGCAGGCGCTGCAGCTCGGCGGGGACCTCGACGGGTGGCGTGGTGCTCGGGTCGGTGCTCACGGACGCCAGCGTAGGAGCGCGGCACGGGCTCCGGCGCGCCTGCCCGACCGACGGACGCGCGCTCCCTACGGTGACGACCATGGCGGCGACCACCGAGGCGGTCGGCGCGGCGCGGGCCGTGCCGGAACGACCTCGTGCGCGCGTCCACCTTCCCGGGCTCGACGGCCTGCGCGGGCTGGCGGTCATCGCCGTCATCGTCTACCACCTCGAGGGTTCCTGGCTGCCCGGTGGCTTCCTCGGCGTCGACGTCTTCTTCGTCGTCTCCGGGTTCCTCATCACCACGCTGCTGCTGCGCGAGGGTGAGCGGACCGGGCGTATCGACCTGCGCTCGTTCTGGGTCCGGCGCGCCCGACGACTCCTGCCGGCGCTCCTGCTGTGCGTCGTCGGGTCCGTCCTCGTCGCCTCCCTGTCCGAGCGCGACCTGCTCGTCGGGATCGGCCGGCAGGTCCTCGGCGCCCTGACGTTCAGCACGAACTGGCTCGAGATCGGCGCGGGCTCGGACTACTTCGACCGCGGCTCCCCCCAGCTGTTCCGAAGCCTGTGGTCGCTCGCCGTCGAGGAGCAGTTCTACCTCCTGTGGCCGTTCGCGGTCGTCGGCCTGGGCGCGCTCACGCGCTCGTGGCGGGTCCGCACGGGTATCGCCGCCGGGCTCGCCACCCTCTCCACGATCCTCATGGCCGCAGCGTGGGAGCCGGGCTCGGCGACCCGCGCCTACTACGGCACCGACACCCACGCGACGGGCCTGATGATCGGCGCGGCGCTCGCGTTCGCGTGGTCGGCACCGCACCGCGCGTGGACGAGCACGGTGACGTGGCAGCGGTACCGCCGGTGGGTCGTCGGGGGGAGCCTGGGGGTGCTCACGCTCCTCGTCGTCGTGCTCGCGGAGTCCTCCGCGGTCACCTTCCGCGGCGGGATCGCCCTCGCCTCGCTCGCGACCGCCGGCGTCCTCCTCGGGACGATCGACCGCGACGGCCCGCTGCGCCGCGCCCTCGAGTGGGGCCCGCTCACCGCCGTCGGTCGGCGTTCGTACGGGCTGTACCTGTGGCACTGGCCGGTCATCCTCGTCGTCGCCCAGGACATCCCGGCGAGCGACGGGACCGCCCGGTTCCTCTGGTCCCGGGTGTGGGCCGTCGTCGTCACGTGGGCGTGCGCGGACCTGTCCTTCCGGCTCGTCGAGACGCCGATGCGGCGGCACGGCTTCCGCGGCTGCGCCCGGCTGCTCCTCGCGCGCCTGGGGCCGCTCGACGGGCGCCGGGCGAAGATCGCCCTGGCCGCCGGCCTCCTCACCGCCGTCGCGGTGACGACGGTCGTCCTCACCGCGCCCGACACGAGCTCGACGCAGCGGATGATCGAGGCGAACGAGGCCGCGGCGTCCGGGCCCCGGCAGGACGAGACGGTCGTGCTGCGGGACGACTTCACCATGCCGAGGGGGCGGGAGATCGACGCCTTCGGCGACTCGATGATGGTCGGTGCGGTCCCCGCGCTGAAGTACTACTTCCCCGGCATCCAGATCGACGCGCGCTCGAACCGGCACTGGTCGGACGGGGAGGCGGCGGTCGAGCGGGCCGGCGACACCCTGCGCCGCGCCGTCGTCATGTCCTTCGGGACGAATGCGGGTATCGACGAGGCGACCGTGACCGCGGTTCTCGACCGGATCGGGCCGGACCGGATGGTCGTCCTCGTCACGATCCACATCGACGAGCCGCGCACGAGGGCGGACAACACCCTGCTGCGGCGGGTGGCGAAGGAGCGGGCGAACGTCGAGGTCGCCGACTGGGACGCGGCGGTGCGTTCGCGCCCCGATCAGCTCCAGCCCGACGGCATCCACCCCAGCCTCGAGGGCGCGCACCTCTACGCCTCGACCATCCGCGCCGCCTTCGCCCGGTTGTCGGAGGAGGCCACGGGGACGAAGGTGAAGCTCGCGCCGAAGCCCATGCCCTGATCGTCGGGCGGGTGACGGTTCGTTCCCGGCCGTGGGAACGAAGGCCCGGTCCCGTTGTCGGACCCCTCCGGCAGAGTCGTACACATGTTCGATGACATCGACACCCTGTGCGCGACGATCGTCGACGGCCTGCGGGTCGGCGCAATGGCCGCTGCCACCCTCGCGCCCTCGCAGGACCTCGAGACGTTGACGAGGGCCGCAGCGTCGTTGGAACGGGTGCGCCGGGCCGCCGACGCCGCACAGCTGGCCGTCCTGGCCGACATCGGCCGCCGGGGACACGACCGCGGGCCCGACGGGTCGCTCGTCGAGACCCGGACGCCGCCGGGCCTCGTCGCGGAGATGGCGCCCGATGTCGTCGCGATGACCCTCGACTGCCGGCCCCACGAGTCACGGGTCCGGACCGAGCTGGCGGTACGGCTGGCGCATGATCTCGACCCGCTCCTGCGCCCGCTGCTCGAGGGTGAGGTGCCGGAGGACACCCTGCGTCTGGTCGCCGACGAGACCGCCGACGCCTCCTCGCAGGGCGTGCGGGCGTGCGTCGGGCACCTCCTCGCGGCCAAGCGCGGCACGCGGACGCCGCGGCTCCAGGCCCTCGACCGCCACGACCTCGCCCAGGCGTGCCGCCGGGTGCTCGACCGGACCGACCCGGGGTGGCGTGAGGCAAGAGCGGCGCAGAACAGAACGACGCGGACCGATGTCACGACCTACCCCGGGCCGACCGGCACGACCGTGATCGCCGCGACGCTGCCGAGCGAGGTGGCTCTCGTCATCACCGCGAGCGTCGACCAGCTCGCGCGGCAGCGGCGGCGGGACGACCCCGACCTCACCGCGGGCGCGGCCCGTGCGATGGCGCTGGCGGACCTCGCAATGCGCGGGGTGGAGGTGAGCACCCACGTCACGCTCGGGCTCGCGCTCGTCCACGGGTCCGGGCCCGGGTCCGGGTCCGGGTCTGGATCCGGCTGCGGACCGGCCCGCCCAGGGTTCGTTCCCTCGGGCGGGAACGAGACCGCTCCGGCGTGGGTGGGCGGGGTGGAGGTCCCCCGGCTGGGATGGATCCCCGGGTCGGTCGTCCAGACCCTCGTGGAACGGCTGGACACCCGGGTGACCCGCGCGCTGCTCGATCCCGAGGAGGGGACCGTCTCGGAGACCTCGTCCGTGGGCTACGTGCCCTCGCCCGCGGTCCGACGCCTGGTGCAGCTTCGTGACACCCGGTGCCGGATGTGGGGATGCAGCCGACGCGTCGCCGACTGCGACCTCGACCACGCAGTCCCCTACCCCGCGGGCCCGACCGCCGGGGCCAACCTGTCCGGGCTCTGCCGCCACCACCACCGGGTCAAGCACGCACCGGGGTGGCGCCACACCCTGCACGCCGACGGGACCACCGAGTGGACCTCGCCCGGCGGGACCCAGCGGGTCACGTGGCCGACCGCATACGCGGCTGCGGTCCCCGACCACCCGGCCTGGCGGCCGAGCAGTCTGCACGCCGGTCCGCCGATCGGCCCGATCGCCATGGAGCCGAGCGGCGACCTCGTCGACGCTGGCACAGAGGGCGCAGTGACCGAGGGTGCGGACGTCGGTTCTCCCCCGTTCTGAGCCCTACCCCCGGGAGCGTGGCCTGGGCTGGCAGCGTGGGCACCAGAACGAGCTGCGGTTCATGAATGCGCTGCGGCGGATCGGCGTGCCGCACCGGGAGCAGGGCCGGCCCTCCTGCCCGTACGCGTCGAGCCGCCGGTCGAAGTAGCCCTACTTCCCACGATAGATACATTGAAAAACTGGGAGTCTCTGATGGAGACGTTTCCGCTGGTCAGAGGCCACTTCGCCGCGAAATAACGTGCCATGACGTGTGCTGCCTACACACCAGAGTACGACCTCACGACTTCAACATACCAACGGCCCGGTCGAAGGAAGAATCGGACATCCGCGACCGTGCGCACAGGACGCCTCCGCCATCGAATATGGGCACTACGTCGCCTACGACGCAGTCCCGGCCTCCCCTTCTCTTCTCCGCTTGGCGTCTCATTCCAGCGGGTGGTCAGTGAAGACCTGGGCGATGGCCGTCACCTGTTCGCGTCTCAGCGGCGGCGCGGCCTCGTTGATCCTCCGGACGTGCTCGTCGTGCACCGCCGAGCCGAACGCGTAGTCCAGGTTCGAGACCGGGTCAGGTTGTTGATCACCGGGCGTCCGTCGCGGCCGCCCACCTTCTCGGTGCGTGCCGCAAGGTCTCCCTGCCTGATTCGTCGCCTTACGGTCTTGGTACTGCAGCCGTGGCGCTCGGCCACAGCGACGACGACCAGCCATGCGTCCTCGGACATCGGGCCTCCTCAAGATCTCCTGAGCATCCATAGTGGCGTCCGAAAGCCGATGCTCGGCCTCTGGACCCATGATCAAGTGTTTCGAAATCCTGCTCTCGGACGAGTCGTTTCAGACACGAAGTTTCGAGACTCGACCATCAGCATGAGCCCGGCAGCCAGGTATCGTCACATCAAGGAGATGATTGTTGTGATACTTGTGACGTCGCGGCGTGCAACCATGTCTAGCTGGACGTCCACGTCAATCCGGTAGCCTCCAAACGCGCAGGGACACGCGAAGTAGTCGAGCCGGGGTTCCAGTGCCCGGCAGGGGCGCAGGGGCGTGCCAGATGTCCAGCAAGACCAGTCCTTGTCCGCCGGTGACCCTGTTCAGCTCGAACTCGTCAATTATGGGGCTCAGCTCACTTCTGCCTCTCATTCTCCTCGGCATTCGGACTGGTACGCCCGACGCTGCCGATGGCTTCGAACAGCAGGGAGGGCCGGCCGCCGAGGCTGTTGACGAAGATGGTGGTCACCGACAGAGCCATGGCGACCATGGCCCAGACCGGGTACACCAGGCCGGTGGTGGCTGCTGGGATTCCGATGCCGTTGAACAGGAATGCCAAGGACACGTTTTGTCGGGTGCGCCGGTAGCTGGCGCGGCTGGTCTGCTGGGCTTCGAGGATCGCCGTGAGGTCGTCGCGGACGATGACCACGTCGGCGGATTCGACCGCGATATCGGTCCCGCCGCCCATGGCGATTCCGACGTCGGCCTGCATCAGGGCCGGTGCGTCGTTGATGCCGTCACCGACCATGGCCACGCGATTGCCGCCGTCTTGCAGCTCGCGCACCAAAGCGGCTTTCTCTTCGGGCAGGATTCCGGCGCGGATATCCTCGATGCCCACTTCGGCTGCAACGTGGGCCGCGGCGCGGCCGTTGTCCCCGGTGGCCAGCACCGGGCGGATGCCGGCCTCACGCATGGCCGTAACCGCTTGGACAGCGTCTGGGCGAATGTCATCGCCCAGGGCGATCACCCCCTGGAGGCGGCCGGCAACGGCGACGGCGACAACGGTGCGGCCAATGCCCTCCAGGCGGGTGACCGCCGACGACAAGGGACTCAGGTCGATGCCCTGGTCCCGGAGGAAGGCGGGTCGGCCCACTAGGACGGGGTCTCCCTCGATCGAGGCGCTGACGCCGAAACCGGTGATGGAGTCAAAATCATCCACCGGCTTCACCGTCAGGCCGCGCTGTTCGGCGGCGGTGACGATGGCACGGGCCAGCGGGTGCTCGGAGGGGTTCTCAGCCGCGGCGGCGATGGCCAGCAGTTCCGCCTCATTGCCCATCGCCTCGGTTTCACGGACCGTGGGGCGGCCTTCGGTGAGCGTTCCGGTCTTATCGAGCACGATCGTGCGCACTTGGCCGAAGGTCTGGAATGCTTCGCCCGTGCGCATGATGATGCCCTTATCGGCGGCCTCACCGGCGGCGCGGACGATCGCCAACGGTGCAGCGATACCCACCGCGCACGGGTAGCCCATCACCAGGACACCGATGCCGGCGAACACGGCGCGGCGGACGTCCGGCTCTCCGGTGAGAACCCAGCTGCCGGCCAGCCAACCCAGTAGGGCGAGGGCGGCGACGATGAGTACCGTGGGGGTGTAGACGCGCAGCACCCGGTCCACCAGGTGCAGGATGCCGGGTTTAAGAGCCCGGGCGTCTTCGACGTGGCGGACCACCTGGGCCAGGAAGCTGTCGGCTCCGGTGCGGGTCACCTCCACCAGCACGGAGCCGGCCCCGTTGATGGACCCGCCGATCAGCTCATCGCCGGTTGAGCGTTCGGTTGGCACTGGCTCGCCGGTCACCAGGGACAGATCGACGGTGGTGTGTCCGTCGATGACCTGCCCATCGACGGGGACCCGGTCGCCGGGACGGACCCGCACAGTGTCCCCGACACTAATCTCGGCTACCGGCACTTCCTCTTCGCGGCCATCGCGTACCAGCCGTGCGGTATCGGGTTGCAGTTCGAGCAGTTTCCGCACCGCCTGGCTGGAGCGGGTCTTCACCAGCAGCGAGAGCCATTCGGAGAAGATATGGTAGTTGGTCACCAGCACGGTCACCGCGAAGAACGGTGCGGTCGGATAATCCGGCAGGACTCCCGTCAATCCGATGATGCCGCCGGCAATCCCCGCGAAAGCGCCAACCTCCAGCAACACATGTTGGTTGAGGATGCCGCGCCGGGCCGCCTGATACGCCATCCGCAGGATATGCGGGGCAACACCGAACACCACGGCCAGGGCCAAAGCACCGGTGACCCACCCGGCTATTAGATCGGTGATCAGCCCGGTTTCCCGGCCGGCGTACGCCAACGCTGCCGGCGCGATGATCGCCAGGGCACCCAGTGCCGCGCGGGCTTTCCCGGCCGGCAGCAGGATCGCATAGGCGACGGGAACCATCAGCACCACCACCGAAGCCGGCACCAACACTGACCAGATGCCGGAGACTTCCAGGATCATCGCGATGGCCGTCAGGCTGGCGGCGACCGCCAGCAGCAGCCTTTTGCCTTCCCGGATCAGGTCCGCTTCCTCGTCCTCAAAGGGGCGCAGCTTCCGTGGGTCGTACAGGTCATAGCCGATATCGCGCAGCGTCCTCAGGATTTCCTGCGGTTTGATCAGCTTCGGGTCATAATCGATGAGCGCCTGCTCGTGGGTGAGGCTGACGGCGACCTGATCAACCCCGGCCTGGCGGCCCAGCGCCTTTTCAATGGTGCCGGTACACAACGAGCAGTGCAGCCCGGCGATTCGGGCACGAATCCGAGCGTGCCCCTCCAGATGGCTGGGCTCCTCATCCCACAACTGCTCGTCCTGGGGTGCGGTCTCCGTGGTCATTACGCTGATCCTTCAGTGCCGGCGACCTCGTAGCCGGCGGTCACCACACGTTCTTCGAGTGCTTCACGGTCGGTCACGTCGGCGTCGTACCGAATATTGAGTTCACCGGTGCGGTGATCGGCTGTGGCCTCGCTGACACCCTCAAGCCGGCGCAGCGCTGTGCCTAACCGCTGCTCACACCCGGTGCAGCTCATTCCCTCAACCTTCAGAGTCACGGTTGTTGTTGCCATGGTGCTCACCTCGCACTTTCCTCAATTTCGATCCTTGTCCTGCCGAGAACCTGGCAGAACGGTGTAGTGAATGGTTTGGGCCTGGATTCGGCCGTTCCGGATGAGAAAAGAATCTGCCCCATCCTCGACGCGGCCACCGTTCGCCGCCTGGGCGGTCCACTCCAGTAAAGCGACCTCCCCGGCAAAAACACGGGCCGTATAGGTGAATTCGGCCTGCGGCAGCTGCCCGCGCAGCAGCTCGGCCAGTTCGCGGACTCCTTCGTGGCCGCGGTGCGCACCGGCCCCGGTCAGCACCACCACGTCGGACGCGTAATTGCGCTCCAGGTCCTCATCCACGGTGCCATGTGCGCCCTGCTGCACGTGTTCGTCGAACACCTTGCCAGTACCCCGGGCCGTCAGTTCGTCTGCCATGGAACCACACTAGACCTTCCACTCGACTGGAAGGTCAAGTGAGCAGCCACGGGATAGTGCCCGCTGCGGTTGACGTTCCAGCGGAGGAAGGTCCACGATGAGAAGACTGGTGGCTACTCGGAAAAGAAGTACCCCAAATGCCCATGATCGAGGACCAGACCAAACACCTCATCGACACCCTCAGCGACTGTCTGGCCAAGTGCGAGGCCTGCGCCCAGGACTGCGCCGACCAGGGCAACAAGGACCTGGCCAGCTGCATCAAGCTCTGCACTGATTGCGCGGACCTGTGCCGGGCCTGCATTCCGTTACTGGCCCGCGGCAGCCAGTTCTCCGCCGAGTTGTGCCGGGTATGCGCCGTCGCCTGCGAGCAGTGCGCCCAGGAATGCGAACGCACCGGCATGGACGAGTGCGCTGAAGCCTGCCGCAAGGCCGCCGACGCCTGCCGTCAGATGGACGGAGTCTAGCCGCGATGGTCTGAGGCGGGCCCGCTCTTCTGTCGCACATGCTCAATCAACCGGCAGGTGCAGTAGTCATCGGCCGTGGGGAGCCGGTCCGCCTCTGAGACGATCTCCGTCAACTGTTTCTGGAGCACCACGAGCTCACGTATGCGTTGTCCGATTCCCTCCAGTTGGGATTCTAGGACGCCGCGCACATAGGCACACGGGACCTCGTTGCGCTCACGAAAAGCCAGGATCTCCCTCACCTCGTCCAGACTAAACCCCAGCCGCTGGGCGCTGCGGATAAATGTCAACCGATCGATGAAGGACTCGTCGTAGTCCCGGTATCCGGACGTGGTACGCCCCGGTTCGGCCAGAACCCCAATGGACTCGTAGTACCGGAGCGCCTTGGTGGTCACGCCAGACAACTGAGCTAGTTCGCCGATCTTCATGGAACCTCCTGCCAGGACATTATAGCCGAGGGTAAAGTTAATCCAAACAGCCTGCTGGCATCGCCAGCGGCGAGGCTGCTGAATGCAGTTTCAGATCAGCAGAGCACTACCGCGGCGCGTGCCACACGCGCTCCAGAGGAAGGTCCGCGACGTAGCCGTCTATCGGCAACAGTCGAAGGAGCACCAGCCGACGGCCCTTTTCTAAACCCGATCGGCTCCGCCCTTAGCCTGGTCGGTGGCGTGGTTGGAATCCATGGGCAGCAATCGTGGCCGGTGCGGTCGCCGCAGGCTCGGCGGGTGGCGATGAGCACGATGAGCGCCACGAACGCGATGCCGGTGCCGAGCACCCAGGGGTTGCCGAGGATCCCGCCGACGCCGGCGAGGACGCCGCCGGCGATGAGCAGCGGCAGTGCGCAGCAGAGGGCCATGAAGAGCACGGCCCCTGGCCCGAGCGGCAGGCCGCTGCTGGCTCGGGCGTCGCGTCTGGTTGTCATGGGTGTTCTCGTTTCATTCGGGTTCGGCTCAGCAGCAGCGGTGGCAGCCGCCGGCCTCATGCTCGCCCAGATCCGGCAGATCGTGGACATCCGCGACGCCGGCCACGCCCCGTGCGACCACGGGCGCGAGCTGCTCGACGCGCGCCTGCGCGACATCGAGCAGCAGATCGCGCAGCTCTCCGCCCTGCGCGACACCATCGCCGGCCTCCGGGACGACGCGGCGCAACCCGAGCCCGAGACGTGCAGCGCGGGCCAGGTCTGCCGGTACGTGTAGACATGAGAGCCGTTCGTCCGCGGCGCTGACAGACCCCATGTCTACGGCTTAAGACGATCTGCAGTGGCACACCGAGGCCGCTTAGGGAAAGCCGCAGGCACGACGGCCAGACGGTGCGTTCTGGCATCGGCACCTCGGCTGAGCCTACCAATCAGCGCGGTCGCAGGGCATCAGAATCGGCAGCTTCGGAAGGGCCGGATCCACTACCTTGGCGAGCGCGCTGGGCGGCCTGCTGTCCGACATCCGCACCGGTGGCGCTCGCGACACATTGACGAACTGCGGGTCGAGGCAATGCTCTCATACGTGAGGGCTGCCCGCCCGTTCGTGATCGCATCGAGCACGACCGCTCACCGAGCGTTTTTGCTGGCAGACCGGGCAAGAGCGGCTCGAGCGGCTCGTGAACTTCTCCCGCACGATCGCCGTTCCGCAGCGCCTGCAGGGGTGCCCGGCGAGCCCATAGACAGCTCGAAAGGGGCCTCTCGAACCAGACTTCCCACGTTAGTCTACGTTGAAGTTCAGACGCGTTCGCAGGAGCGTGTTTTCGCTGGTCAGATGTTGGTTTGAGCCCAAATGGGCATCACGGTAACGCACCTTCCCCACCTCTCAGAATACGTCCGCTCGACTTCAATGGGGATGGGGCCCAGTCGAAGGTAGAGTCTGTCTGCCAGACCAGCGTCTACTGTGTCGCCAGAGCCGCCGGGTCTGATGCGACTGCATCGGGGAACCGCGTTGCTGGGTCCTCCTCCGGGTGGGTTGACCTACTCGCCGACGCCCACCGAAACGGGTCGGGCCGACCGGACTGGCTCAGCTCGGCGGCTACCCGCTGCCGTGAGGTTCGCTAACTTCACGCAGGTGTGAGTGATCCTTGCGGACGAGGCTCGCGGTCGGATTGGGAGACTGGTCGGCGGGCTGTCGCATTCACGCGTCTTCGATGATCGAGCAGACGGGCGATGCAGGCTCGCAGGCTCGCTCGTCGGCGGCCCGCCGGGTGTCGACGAGGGTCTTCCGCAGCGCTATGAGGTCATCGACTGCGGTGTCGACCTCCTCGATGCGGGCGTCGAGCAGGTCCCGGACGGCGTCGCAGGGAGGGGTCCCGCCGTGGCGGATCTCGAGCACTTCTCGGACGTCATCGAGGTGGAGTCCGAGAGCGCGGGCTCTGCGGATGAACGTCAGCAGTTCTACATCAGCAGGCGTGTAGAGGCGGTATCCGGCCGTGCTGCGTGCCACTTCGGGGAGCAGGCCCTTGGCCTCGTACACGCGGACGGGCTTGCGCGTGACCCCTGCGGCCCTGGCCGCCTGGCCGATCGTCATCTCCAGGACTGCCATGATCTTCCTCCTCGGCATCATTGTTGACCTTCACCCAGGGGCCAGGTTCTAGTGTCGCTCGCGTCCGAGGAAGACGCTTTGAGGAAGGAGGTGAGAACGATGTCGTTCCAGGAGGGAGAGGTGTATCGCTGCCCGGACGAAGCCTGCGGCTGCGAGCTCGCGGTGACCAAGGGAGACCCGCCCAGCTGCGACGGCCAGCCGAGCCCGACGTGCTGCTGCGGCAAGACCATGGCCATGGTCAAGGCCGTCTAGTTTGTGGCTCGACTGCTGGTCGGCGGCTTGGCGGGCAGAGCGCCTGGCCGCGGACCAGCCGCTCTCCTTGATCGGCGCAGGCTGCTGTGGCCCGTTACCCCGGTCTGCGATTCTGGCACTCATTCGTCGAGCGCCGCAGCGGCGACGTTCTCCATTTAGCATGCGCAGCCCGCGCGGCAGTCGAAGCATGCCGCGTCAGCTGGGCATCTGCCCCGGGCTGCGGCGCACCGTGTTCATGACGAACGCAGTCACGTTGCCGACGTGGATGAGGCAGCGAGCCGGCGGGGCCGTGGATTCGGCTGATGGGCAGCCGGCGAGGATCGCGTTAACATGTCGCGCGCTGTTCGGGACGCCGGCCCGGGAGCCCGGGTTTGGCGTCGGAGCCTCGGGACGAGATGCGCGGCCACGCATCCCGGCTGGGTTGCGCGGCCGCGCGTGGCCAGCCGGTCAGTTCTCCTGGTAGGCGATCGTCGTCATCATCCCCGCCTCGCCGTGGTAGACGTTGTGGCAGTGCGTGAGCCAGCGGCCGGGGTTGTCGGCGTCGAACTCGACGCGCAGCGCCTTGCCGGGCAGGACGATCGCAGTGTCCTTGCGCGGCCCGCCGCCGGGGAGCTGGTAGGTGTGCCCGTGCAGGTGCATGGGGTGCCACATCGTGGTCGAGTTCTTGAACTCCAGGGCGACCCGCTCGCCCTGCTTGATGCCGAGGGCGTCGCGCATCGGCCGGTCCATGTCCATGCGCTTGCCGTTGATCGCCCAGTCGTACTTCTCCATGCCCCCGGTCAGCTCGAGCACGAGGGTCCGGTCGACGGCGCGCTGGGGCAGCCCGACCGCGCTCGCTGCCCTGAGGTCGGAGGCGGTGGCGGGGGTCTTGGTCGGCGGGAGCGTCGTCTTCTTGGTCGGTGCGGTGCCGGATCCGGTGCGCAGGACGGCGAGGGCCTGGTCCTGCTTGCCGAGGGCCTCGGCGATGACGGCGAACGCGCCGTCGCCGGCGGTGATGACCGCGTCGTAGCGCTCCCCCATGCCGAGCACGACGCTCTCGGCCTTCGAGGGCTCGACGGGGAAGCCGTCGGTGTGGGTGATCGTCAGCTGGTGCTCGGCGACGCCGAATCGGAAGGCGGTGTCGCCGCCGGCGTTGATGATCCTCAGCCTGATCCTCTCCCCGGGCTTGGCGGTGAAGGTCTGCGGGTCGTTGGCGGGCTTGCCGTTGATCAGGTAGAGGGGGTAGTAGACGTCACCGGCGTCGCCGCCGAGCAGCGGCGAGCTTGCGCCCATGAGGGTGTTGCCCATCCGCATCGGCCCCATGTCCATGCCGCCGTGGTCGATCATGCCCTTCTCGAGTTCGGCGAGGACCTGGTCGGGCGTCGCGGTCACGCCGTCGAGCCAGTCGTCCAGGACGATGACCCACTCCTTGTCGTAGTCGGCCTTCTCGTTCGGGTCGTCGATGATCAGCGGCGCGTACAGGCCGCGGTCGAGCTGGGTGCCGACGTGGGGGTGGAACCAGAACGTGCCCGGCTCGGGGAGGGTGAACTCGTAGGCGAACGAGCCGCCGGGCTGGACGGGCTTCTGGGTGAGGTTCGGGACGCCGTCCATGTCGTTGCGCAGCGCGAGGCCGTGCCAGTGCACGCTGGTCGGGTCGGGCAGGTCGTTGGTCAGCGCCACTTTCAGGGTGTCGCCGACGTTGCCGCGCAGTGGCTCGGTCGCCGATGCTCCGCGGTAGGCCCAGGTCTTGGCGGTCTTCCCGCCGAGGTCGAGGGTGACCGGTTCGGCGGTCAGCGTGCGCTGCACGACGGTCCCGGTGCGGCGGCGTTTTGCCTCGGCCGCGGTGACGGCGGCGCTGCCGGGCTTGACGAATGAGGTCGTATTGGTGGCGGAGCCGGACCTGGAGCTGCAGCCGGCGAGGCCGGCGGCGGTGAGGGTCAGTGCGCCGGCGGTCAGGAACTGGCGGCGGTTCAGGGTGGAGTGCATGGGTGATGTCCTTCTGTGTCGATGGTGAGCGGTGCCACGGCATCGAGCCGGCGCGCTCGACGATCACGGTTGATCGGAGACGCGGGGCGGCGACGGCCCTCGAAGGAGGGCCAGCGCCGTTGGAGCGCGATGGCATCGCAGGTGCGGGGCAGGGCCGGGGACCCCGCCGAGGAGGTCGGAGGAGCGCCGCGTCGGCGCTCCCGGCTGCTCACGTTCGTTGGATCGACAGCTCCAGGTGCGACAGCGCGAACCGGCGGGGCGTCTGCGACGGCGGGGTCGGCGTGGCTGCGGCAAGATCCGGGTAGGGCAGGCTGGCGGCGGGCGGGACCGGCAGGGCCGGAAGGTCCTTGCCGGTCGGCACGGAGACGCAGGTGGAGCCGCCACTGCCGTTCATGGCGTCGGCGCAGCCGCCGGAGCCGTGGACCATGCCGTGCGCTCCGTACGTCGCCGACGCGGGGGCGGCGGTCGCCTGGGCCGCGGCGGCGGGTGATGCCGGGGACGCGTGGCCCGAGGAGGCGATGGAGGCAGTCGCGGGCATGGGCCCGCCGACCAGCGCGTGCATGCCGAGGAGCCCGGCGATCAGCAGCGCGACGAGGACGGCCAGCTGCAGCCAGTGCCGGCTGCGGCGGGGGTCGTCGGTCGCGGTCTGCACACCACCAGCATACCCCGGTGGAGTATCCCTTCAGCACGGCGGCCGATTCGGCGATCAGCCCGGCCCGCCTTGCGGGAATACCCGATGGGGGTATACGGTTGCTCCCGTACAGGTACCCACCCGGGGTACCGAGAACGAGGAGGATATCCGATGGCTGCGAACGAGTACCAGGTGACGGGCATGACCTGCGGGCACTGCGAGATGTCGGTTCGCGAGGAGGTCAGCGAGGTCCCCGGAGTCACCGACGTCGAGGTCAGCGCGCAGACCGGCAAGCTCGTCGTCACCGCCGAGGGGGACCTCGACGATGCCAAGGTCCTGGCCGCCGTCGAGGAGGCCGGCTACACCGCCGTGCGCGCCTGACGACGCCACCAGCGCTGCTCAGACTCCCCGTCGACCTCGACGGCGACGGGGGCTGAGCGCGCACGACTGATCGCAAGCGGAGAAGACTGCCCTGCGCAGGAACCGGACGCCGCACAGCCCAGAGAAGGGATCGAAGAATGAGTGCACCAGCGCCGCTCAGCGCGGACGCCGGCATCGAGCTGGAGATCGGCGGGATGACCTGCGCCTCCTGCGCGAACCGGATCGAGCGCAAGCTCAACAAGCTCGACGGCGTCACCGCCGCCGTCAACTACGCGACCGAGAAGGCCAAGGTCACGATGCCCGCAGGCTACGACCCGGCCCTGCTGGTCGCCGAGGTCGAGAAGACCGGCTACACCGCCGCCCTGCCCAAGCCCCCGAGCTCCAAGACCGCCGAGGCGGCCCCGGGCGAGAACGAGGACGCAGATCCGGAGCTGACCTCGCTCAAGCAGCGGCTGATCGGGTCGATCGTGCTCACCGTCCCGGTGATCGCGATGGCGATGATCCCCGCGCTGCAGTTCACCTACTGGCAGTGGGCCTCCCTCACGCTGGCCGCGCCGGTGATCGTCTGGGCGGGCTGGCCATTCCACAAGGCCGCGTGGACCAACCTCAAGCACGGCACCGCCACGATGGACACGCTCGTCTCGATGGGTACCTCGGCGGCGTTCCTGTGGTCGCTGTACGCGCTGTTCTTCGGCCACGCCGGTATGCCGGGCATGAAGCACCCGTTCGAGTTCGCCTTGGCCCGCTCCGACGGCGCGGGCAACATCTACCTCGAGGCCGCCGCGGGCGTGACCATGTTCATCCTCGCCGGCCGCTACTTCGAGAAGCGCTCCAAGCGCCAGGCCGGAGCCGCGCTGCGGGCACTGCTCGAGCTCGGCGCGAAGGAGGTCTCCGTGCTGCGCGACGGGGCCGAGGTCAAGATCTCGACCTCCGACCTGTCCGTGGGCGACGAGTTCGTCGTCCGCCCCGGCGAGAAGATCGCCACCGACGGCGTGGTCGTCTCCGGCACCTCCGCCGTGGACGCCTCGATGCTCACGGGCGAGTCCGTGCCCGTGGAGGTCCGCGAGGGTGACCCGGTCACCGGCGCGACCGTCAACGCGGGCGGCAGGCTGGTGGTCCGTGCGACCCGGGTCGGCTCGGACACCCAGCTGGCGCAGATGGCCAAGCTGGTGGAGGACGCCCAGTCCGGCAAGGCGCAGGTCCAGCGCCTGGCCGATCGGATCTCCGGCATCTTCGTGCCGATCGTGATCGTCATCGCCCTCGTCGCGCTCGCAGCGTGGCTGATATCCGGATCCGGCGTCGCGGCCGCGTTCACCGCCGCCGTCGCGGTCCTCGTCATCGCCTGCCCCTGCGCCCTCGGCCTGGCCACTCCGACCGCGCTGCTGGTCGGCACCGGCCGCGGCGCGCAGATGGGCGTGCTCATCAAGGGCCCCGAGGTCCTGGAGTCCACCCGCAAGGTCGACACCGTCGTGCTCGACAAGACCGGCACCGTGACCACCGGCAAGATGACCCTGGTCGACGCGATCACCGAACCCGGCACCGACCGCGCCGAGCTGCTCCGCCTCGCCGGCGCATTGGAGGACGCCTCCGAGCACCCCATCGCCCAGGCCATCGCCAAGGGCGCGGTCCAGGAGGTCGGCCAGCTGCCCACGCCCGAGGACTTCGTCAACGTCGAGGGCAAGGGTGTCCAGGGCGTCGTCGACGGCCACGCCGTGCTCGTTGGCCGGGAGTCCCTGCTGGCCGACTGGTCCCAGCACCTCTTCCCGGACGTCGCCGCCGCCAAGGCCGCCGCCGAGGCCGAGGGCAAGACCGTCGTCGCCGTCGGCTGGGACGGCCAGGCCCGCGGGATCCTCGTCGTGGCCGACACGGTCAAGCCCACCAGCGCCGAAGCCATCGCAGGCCTGAAGGGCCTGGGCTTGACCCCGGTGCTGCTCACTGGCGACAACGAGGCCGTGGCCCAGCGGATCGCCGCCGAGGTCGGCATCGACCAGGTGATCGCCGAGGTCCTGCCCAAGGACAAGGTCGACGTGGTCACCCGCCTGCAGGGCGAGGGCAAGGTCGTCGCGATGGTCGGCGACGGCGTCAACGACGCCCCCGTGCTCGCGCAGGCCGACCTCGGCCTGGCGATGGGCACCGGCACCGACGTCGCCATCGAGGCCTCAGACATCACACTGGTGCGCGGGGACCTGCTGGCCGCGGTCGACGCGATCCGCCTTTCCCGCAGGACTTTGGGCACGATCAAGGGAAACCTTTTCTGGGCCTTCGCCTACAACGTCGCGGCCATCCCGGTCGCGGCGCTGGGCATGCTCAACCCCATGCTCGCAGGCGCGGCGATGGCGTTCTCGTCCGTCTTCGTCGTCGGCAACAGCCTCCGCCTGCGCGGGTTCCGCAGCGTCGCCAAGCAGTGACGCCACAGGACCAAACCATCCACCGTACCGATACATGAAAGGCATCCACTGAGAATGAACAACGAATCCCAGGCACCCGCCAGCTGCTGCAGCATCTCCCCCGCACAGCAGGCACCCGCCGCCGAGGCACCGGCCGTCGCCGGCTCCGGCTGCTGCGGCACGACCGACGCAGAGCGCCCCATGGTCGATGCAGACGGCCGCGAAGACCTCCTCGCCGGCAGCGAGGACGCCACGACCTGCCCCGTCATGGTCGGCAACCCGGTCAGCAAGAAGGCCGCCGAGGCCCAGGGCCTCTTCCGCGACTACGACGGGCAGCGCTACTGGCTCTGCTGCGCCGGCTGCGGTCCGACCTTCGACTCCGACCCGGCCAAGTACGCCGCCAACATGGCCTGACCCTTCGATGCGCCGGTGGCAGCGGCATCACCGCTGCGGCCCCCCGGCCTGTTCGATCGGAGCGTCCTGGCCCGAGGACCACCGATCGCCCAATTGACCCGTACCCCACAGGGGTATATGGTTGATGGGGCAAGACTGAATGAATAGGAGACTTTATGCGCAAGCGCTTCATGATGACCATCGCTGCAGGAGTGCTCGGCGGAGCACTCGTGCTCACCGGGTGCAGCACCGGCGGGGACCAGGACCAGTCCACGCCCTCGTCGAGCAGTCAGCACCAGGGCCACGGAGGCAGCAGCTCGACCGGCAGCGGCGGCGAGATGGAGCACCCGATGGACGGCGGACCTGCTCCCGCCGGCATCGAGAAGGCCACCTCCCCCAAGTACCCGGTCGGCACGAAGGTCACGCTCACCGCCGACCACATGGAGGGAATGGACGGGGCGAACGCGACAATCGTCGGCGCTTTCGACACTTACACCTACGCGGTGAACTTCACGCCGACGACCGGCGGCGAGCCGGTCAAGGACCACAAGTGGGTCGTGCAGGAGGAGCTCAAAGACGCCGGCGACCAGCGCCTGGCCGACGGCACCGAGGTCACCCTGGAGGCCGAGCACATGAAGGGCATGAAGGGCGCGAAGGCGACCATCGCCTCCTCCACCGACCAGACCGTCTACATGGTCGACTACGAGGCCGACGGCATGACGATGACCAACCACAAGTGGGTCGTCGAGAGCGAGATCCAACCGGCCTCTTGAGCCGGACGCCGCGGGCCCTCCAGGGTCCGCGGCGAGACACGCACGACCCGATCGAAGGGAAAAGACCGGGGAGAACGAGGGGAAGCGAAGAGCAATGACGGATCCGACCGCGCACCATGATCACCACGGCGACGTCGCCGACGAGACCGCGCACAGCGGGCACGACGCCGTTGCGACGGCCAACGACGCGCATGCGGCGCACGAGGGCCACGGCGTGGACCACACCGAGCATGGCGACCATGCGGCGCACGATGAACACGGTGGCCATGGCGGGCACGCTGGCCATGGCGACCATGTCGGCCAGTTCCGCCGGCTGTTCTGGATCAACCTCGTCATCGCAATCCCCGTGGTCGCGTTCTCGCCGATGTTCGCCATGCTGCTGGGCTATTCGGTGCCCGGCTGGGCGGGCTGGATCGCCGGGGTGCTCGGCACCGTCATGTACGTCTGGGGCGGGAAGCCGTTCCTGACCGGGGCCTGGAGCGAGCTGAAGAGCCGCCAGCCGGGGATGATGCTGCTGATCGCGCTCGGGATCACCGTCGCGTTCCTGGCTTCCTGGGCCGCCACGATCGGTCTCGTCCACCACGAGCTGGAGTTCTGGTGGGAGCTGGCGCTGCTGATCGTGATCATGCTGCTGGGCCACTGGATCGAGATGCGCTCCCTGGCCCAGACCACCTCTGCGCTGGACTCCCTGGCCGCGCTCCTGCCCGACGAGGCCGAGCGCGTCGAGGGCGACGACGTCGTCACGGTCGCCCCAGCCGACCTGCGCGTCGGCGACGTCGTCATCGTCCGCCCCGGCGGCAGCGTCCCCGCCGACGGCACCGTCGTCGATGGCCGCGCCGACATGGACGAGTCGATGATCACCGGCGAGTCGCGCCCGGTTGCCCGCGGCGAGGGCGACCCGGTCACCGCCGGGACCGTGGCCACCGACTCCGGTCTGCGCGTGGAGATCACCGCCACCGGCGACGACACCGCGCTGGCCGGGATCAACCGGCTGGTCGCCGAGGCGCAGGGATCGTCCTCCCGCGCGCAGCGCATCGCCGACAAGGCGGCCGCGCTGCTGTTCTGGTTCGCCCTCGGCGCGGCCCTCGTCACCGCGACCGTGTGGACGCTCTTCGGCCTGCCCGACGGCGCGGTCATCCGCACCATCACCGTGCTCGTCATCGCCTGCCCCCACGCTCTGGGCCTGGCGATCCCGCTGGTCGTCTCCATCGCCACCGAGCGCGCCGCCCGCGGCGGCGTCCTGGTCAAGGACCGCCTCGCACTGGAGTCCATGCGCCAGGTCGACGCCGTCCTCTTCGACAAGACCGGCACCCTGACCCGGGGCGAGCCCACCGTCACCGGCGTCGAGCCGACCGGGGGTCTGGACGCCGACCAGGTCCTCGCCCTGGCCGCCTCCGCCGAGGCCGACAGCGAGCACCCCCTCGCCCAGGCCATCGTCGCCGCCGCCAAAGAGAAGAGCCTCGCCATCGAGCCCGCCAGCGGGTTCTCCTCCTCGCCCGCCGTCGGCGTCACCGCGACCGTGGCCGGGCACGAGATCCGCGTCGGCGGACCCCGCCTGCTCGAGGAGACCGGGCAGTCCGAGATCGACGCCGTCCACGCCTGGCGCGCCGAGGGCGCGATCATCCTCCACGTCCTGCGCGACGGGACAGTGATCGGCGGCCTGAAGCTCGCCGACGAGGTCCGCCCAGAGTCCCGCGACGCCGTCGACGCGCTCCACCGCCTCGGCGTCGAGGTCGTCATGATCACCGGCGACGCCGAGGCAGTCGCCAACGAGGTCGGAAAGGAGCTCGGCATCGACCGCGTCTTCGCCGGCGTCCGCCCCGAGGACAAGTCCGCCAAGGTCGCCCAGCTCCAGCACGAGGGCAAGAAGGTCGCCATGGTCGGCGACGGCGTCAACGACGCCCCGGCGCTGGCCCAGGCCGACGTCGGCATCGCCATCGGGGCCGGCACCGACGTGGCCATCGCCTCCGCCGGCGTCATCCTCGCCAGCTCCGACCCGCGCTCCGTGCTCTCGGTCATCCAGCTGTCGCGGGCCGCCTACCGGAAGATGAAGCAGAACCTGTGGTGGGCAGCCGGCTACAACCTCATCTCCGTACCGCTCGCCGCCGGCGTCCTCGCGCCCCTCGGGTTCGTGCTGCCCATGTCGGTCGGCGCGATCCTGATGTCGCTGTCCACTGTCGTCGTCGCCCTCAACGCCCAGCTGCTGCGTCGCATCGACCTCACCCCCCAAGCCAGCACCCGCTCCGTCCTGGAGCGCCAGAAGTGAAGGACACGCTCATGACACTCGGCACCTCCACCGACAACACCGCCACCGAGGTCGACGCTGTGGCCCATCAGCACGGCTACATCAGCGACAAGGACCGCTACCTGGCGCGCATGAGGCGCATCGAGGGCCAGGCCCGCGGCATCGCCAAGATGATCGACGACGAGAAGTACTGCATCGACATCCTCACCCAGGTCAGCGCTATGACGCGGGCCCTGCAGGGGGTGGCGACCGGACTGCTCGACGACCACCTCAAGCACTGCGTCCTCGACGCCGCCAAGCAAGGCGACGAGGACGCGGCCATCGCCAAGATCCAGGAAGCCAGCGACGCCATCAACCGGCTCGTCCGCTCCTGACGGCGCGGCGAGAAGACGACCCGAGCACACGAAGGAGGAGGGACCCATGCCCCGATTCGACCGACTGAGCCCGCAGACCGCCGTCGGCGCGTCGCGCGAGCTGCTCGGCGACCTCGTCGAGCGCCACGGCACCGTGGGCGACATGGTCTCCACCATGGCCCACTCGCCGGCCGTGCTCGGCGGGTACCTGCAGCTGAGCCGGGCCATGCGCCGCGCCACGCTCGACCGGAAGACCAGCGAGCTGATCTCGATCGCCGTCCAGGAGCAGCAGGGCTGCGGCCTGTGCCTGTCCTCGCACGTCGAGGCCGCGCGCTCCCTCGGCGTCGCGGAGGAGGAGATCGAGCTCGCCCGTCAGGGCACCTCGTCCGACCCCCCGACCGCCGCGATCATCCGGCTCGGCCGGCAGGTCTACCGTGAACCGGCCTCCGTCACCGACGAGCAGATCGACGCGCTCCGCGCGCTCGGCCACAGCGACCGGGCGATCGCCGACGTCGTCGGCGTCGTCTCGCTCAACATCCTCACCGGCGCGTTCAACCTCGTCGCCGGACTCACGCCCGGCGATCGTTCCTGAGGCCCCGTGGTCTTGGCCTTGGCGGGCAGGCGTCCGGAGCCGTCCAGCAGCCGATGGGTAGCGTGCGCGTTCCGAACCTTCGCGGGGACCCCGGGCGGGAGCGCTGGTCGAGCCGCCAGTCGCGGGCGGTCCTCAGGCCAGATGGAGCGAAGTGATGCAGGTCGGGTCGTCCTGGCCCCTGGTGGAAACGTCGACGGTGCCTTCACTGCCTTCATGCTTGACCGTGAGGGTTCCTTCAATGCCTCGTGGCACCCAGATTCCGACGAAGCCGTTGTCGAAGGTCCTACGGACCTCATTGATCAGAACGTCCCCATCCGCATTGGTCAGCACGATCCGCACCTCTGTGTCACTGAGCTCACCCTTGCATGTTGTCAGGCTGTGGAAGTAGCACTCGTGCGTCTGGTCTCGGTAGGGTGCGACCGCGACATACACCTCGTCCTCGGGCATCGGAAGTCGCCAGTCGCGCTCCTGCCCATCGGTGAGGATGAGGGCGTCCGGCCGCACGGACGCCATGAGATCGGCCGGGCGGTCCTCGACCGGCATCGCGTCCAGCCGCTCGATGATCTGCGTTGCATCGAGGCCGGCTAAGCCGTGATCGGCGAGGAGATCAGCGTCGCTCGCAGGGCTGCTCGCCGGCGCCGAACCGGCCCCGGGTGAGGTGGTCGTGCAGCCTGTGAGGGCAATGCCGGAGGCGAGCACTGCGACGGCGGCGAGGCGCGCCAGATGCGGGGAGGTGGAACGGGGCATCGATCAGTCCTTCGGGGTTCGGCGTCCGGGCACCGAGGTCGTCTCGGTCGACCATCGGTGTAGCCAGGCCTGCACCGATGCCGACCCGTTGCGGCTCCACGGTCGCGGCTCGGCACACGGATCGCGGCCAATAGGTCAGGATCCACTGTACAGTAGACCCGTATCCGCAACCGCATCGGACGCCAGTTCGGCCAGCGGACTTCGGCCACTGCTGCGCAGCGGTCACGCGAATGGCTTAGGACTGACACGTCAGCACATCCTGTACTGTCAGTGCATTATGACCATCACCATCCATGCCGACGGCACGCCGGGGGCCGAGGTCCCGACCTGGCGCGCGAAGGAGCAGCCGTGAGACGCGTGCCGCCACTCCTCCTGGCTCTCGGCGCGGCGGCGGCGCAGGCGGGCGTCGTGAAGGCGTCGAGGGCCACCCGGACATCACGGGTACTTGCCTGTGCAATGGCAGCCCCGTCCGCGGCGCTGCTACTAGCATCGACGGCGGCATTGGAACGCCACAGCACGACCGTGGATCCAGTGTTGGTCGATCGCGCGGCTTCGCTAGTGACGGCGGGGACGTTCCGCATCTCTCGCAACCCGATGTATGTGGGGATGGCAGGCCTGCTCTTCTCGCCCACGCGGCCCTCCGCCGCTACTGGATAGCACTTCTGCCCGCCGCCGGTTTCGTCGCCCTGATAGACCTGACCCAGATCCGAGCCGAGGAAAGAGCACTGCGGGACAAGTTCGGGTCAGATTTTGACGCGTACGCGGCCGCGACGCCTCGTTGACTCGGGCCACTCAGGACGGAAGGCCAGCGCCCGCCCCATTGACCCTTGCACTCGACAATAGTTCAGCATTGACTGTATAGTTCAGTGCATGCTGACTATTGCTTCGCGCCTCGACGTCATGAACCGGCTCGGCCGGGCCATGGCGGATCCGACGCGCTCCCGGATCCTGATGACCCTGCTCGACGGCCCGAGCTACCCGGCCGTGCTCTCGCGCGAGTTGGAGCTGACGCGCTCAAACGTCTCGAACCACCTGACCTGCCTGCGCGACTGCGGGATCGTGGTCGCTGAGCCGGAGGGTCGGCAGACGCGCTACGAGATCGCCGATCCGCATCTCACGGCGGCGCTCACGGCTCTGGTCGACGTGACGCTGGCGGTGGACGAGCACGCGCCCTGCGTGGATTCGGCGTGCACTGTGCCGGGCTGCTGCGGGACGGGAGCCGGCGCGTGAGCGCCGCGTGCGGCTGCGACGAGCCGACCACGACGGCCGAAGAGGTCGAGGAAGAAGAGCGTCCGTGGTGGAGGCACCGGGGGATTATGGTCCCGGTCCTCTCCGGCGTCGCCTTCGGCACCGGCCTGGTCCTGGAGTGGACCGGGCAGGAGATTCCCGCTCTGGTGGCGTTCTGGGTCGGCCTGCTGCTGGGCGCGTCGACATTCGTGCCCGGCGCGCTGCGGAACCTCGTCACCAGGCGCAAGCTCGGCATCGGCCTGCTGATGACGATCAGCGCGGTCGGCGCGGTGGTCCTCGGCTACGTCGAGGAGGCCGCCGCGCTGGCGTTCCTGTACTCGATCGCCGAGGCGCTGGAGGACAAGGCGATGGACCGCGCCCGCGGCGGTCTGCGGGCGCTGCTCAAGCTCGTCCCGGAGACCGCGACGATCCGACGAGACGGTGCCTCGGTCGAGGTCGCGGCGAAGGACCTGGAGGCCGGGCAGCTCGTGCTCGTGCGCCCCGGGGAGCGGATCGCGACCGACGGGATCGTCCGCACTGGTCGCTCCAGCCTGGACACCTCCGCGATCACCGGCGAGTCGATCCCGGTCGAGGTCGAGCCCGGCGACGCGGTGTCGGCCGGGGCGATCAACACCGCCGGCTCCCTGGAGGTCGAGGCGACCGCGGCGGGCACCGACAACTCGCTGACCACGATCGTCGAGCTCGTGGAGCAGGCGCAGGCCGAGAAGGGCGACCGCGCCCGCCTCGCCGACCGCATCGCCCGCCCGCTCGTGCCCGGCGTGCTCGTGCTCGCAGCCCTCGTCGCGCTGATCGGCTCGCTGCTCGGCGACCCGGAGCTGTGGATCACCCGCGCCCTGGTGGTGCTCGTGGCGGCGTCGCCGTGCGCGCTGGCGATCTCCGTGCCGCTCACCGTGGTCGCCGCGATCGGCTCGGCGAGCAGGTTCGGCGTGATCATCAAGTCCGGGGCGGTGTTCGAGCGGTTCGGCGTGGTCCGCCACGTCGCTGTCGACAAGACCGGCACCCTGACCCGCAACGAGCCCGCCGTCACCGCCGTCCTCACCGCGGACGGCGTCACCGACGCGCAGGCGCTGGCCTGGGCCGCGGCGCTGGAGCAGCACAGCACCCACCCGCTGGCCGCCGCGATCACCGCGGCCTCGCCCGGAGCGCCTGCGGCCGAGGACGTGGCCGAGCGGGCCGGGCACGGCATCGAGGGCCACCTCGACGGGACCAAGATCACCGTCGGCAGCCCCCGCTGGCTCGACGCCGGGACGCTCTCCGACCGAGTCGCGGGCCTGGAGGAGCAGGGAATGACCGTCGTCGTCGTGCACCGCGACGGCGCGCCGGTCGCCGCGATCGGCGTCCGCGACGAGCTGCGCCCCGAAGTCCCCGAGGTGGTGAGCACTCTCGCCGACCGAGGCATCGGGGTGACCATGCTCACCGGCGACAACGCCCGCACCGCCCGGGCGCTGGCCGCGCAGGCCGGGATCGAGGACGTGCGCGCCGAGCTGCGCCCCGAGGACAAGGCGACCGCGATCGGCGGGCTGGGCAGGAACGGCTCGGTCGCGATGATCGGCGACGGCATCAACGACGCCCCGGCGCTGGCCGCCGCGGACATCGGCATCGCGATGGGCGCGACCGGCTCCGACGCAGCGATCGAGTCCGCCGACGTCGCCTTCACCGGGCACGACCTGCGGCTGCTGCCGCGCGCCTTCGACCACGCACGGCGCGGACGGCACATCATCAACCAGAACATCGTCCTCTCGCTGCTGATCATCACCGCACTGCTCCCGCTCGCCCTGTTCGGCGTCCTCGGCCTCGCCGCCGTGGTGCTCGTCCACGAGATCGCGGAGGTCGTCGTCATCCTCAATGGTCTGCGCGCCGCGCGCACCAAGCGCCCAGCCGGAGTCTCATCTGAGAATGCTGCAGTGGTCGCTGCCTCCAGAGAGCGGCCGGACGCCGTCTGCGCTGACGACTGCTGCGCTGACGACCGGATCTGAGGCCATGGCATATGGAGATCACATTGCAGTACTTTGACGGCTGCCCGAACTGGGCAGTCCTGAACGGCAGGCTGGCCGTAGCCGTGGGCGACCGGCCCGACGCCACACTCATCGTGCAACGGATCGAGACCCTCGACGACGCCCAGCGCCTCGGATTCCGCGGATCCCCGACCGTGCTGATCGACGGCGCGGACCCGTTCGCCGAGCACGACGCGCCCGTCGGGCTTGCCTGCAGGATGTACCGGACGCCCGACGGCCTCGCCGGGTCCCCGACCGTGGAGCAGCTCCGCGAAGCGGTCGAGCGGGCAGGCCGTCTCCCCCGGCTGGGACGCTGACCGTGGCTGCTCTTCACCCGACCGTTCGCACCTGAGCTGGCGTACGAAGCACGATCTCGGCGCATTCGGGCCAATCGGCTCGGCCGACCTCGATCCATCGCCTGACCGACGAGCAAGGTGACCCGCTTTTCAGCATCCCGGGCGACAGCGATCGATATACGTTGACGTACTGTGTGTCAAGGCAGTGCCACGATCGAGGCCGGTGTGCGAACAACCGATCAAACTAGCGTTTTCGCTGGCAGACGGGGCAGAAGTGGCTCGACCGGTTCATGAACTTCTCCCGCACGATCGGCGTCCCGCAGCGCTTGCAGGGGCGGCCAGCGAGCCCATAGACAGCTCGAAAGAGGCCTGCTGAACCGCTCTGGCCGTTGACGTTGACGTACAACGCATCGAAGCTCGTCCCGCCCTGGGCCAACGAGTCCGCCATCACGTCCCGGGCGTGCCCGAGCACCCGCACGATCGCGGGCTTGGTGAGGCGGGACGCCGGCCGCTCCCCGTGCACGCTGGCCCGCCACAGCGCCTCGTCGGCGTAGATGTTGCCGATCCCCGAGACGAGCCGCTGGTCGAGGAGGACCCGCTTGATCGCCGACTCCCGCCGCTGGGCCGCCCGGGCCACCGCGGCGGCGTCGAAGGCCGGGTCGAAGGGGTCGCGGGCGATGTGGGCGACGGACTCGGGCACCCCGTCGGCACCCAGCGGAGACAGGGCGAGACCCCCGAAGGTCCGCTGGTCGACGAACCGCAGCTCCGGCCCGCCGCCCTCGAAGGTGAACCGCGCGTGCAGGTGGCGCTGGTCCGGCGATCCGGGCTCGGCGACGAGCATCTGGCCCGACATCCCGAGGTGGACGACGAGGCCGAGCTCGCCGTCGAGGTCGAGCCACAGGTACTTCCCCCGACGGCACGCGCGCTCGATCCGCCGACTGACGACCGCACCGACGAGATCGTCGGGGCCGGCGAGGTGACGGCGCGCGACGCGGTGGCCGCGCAGCTGGAGGTCGCTGACCCGCCTTCCGGCGACGTGGTCGGCGAGGCCCCGGCGGACGACCTCGACCTCGGGCAGCTCCGGCACCGGCTCAGCCCCGGGTCGGCTCGGTGCCGATCTCGACCGCGGCGGGCTGGCCCTCGGGTGGGCAGCAGGCCCGTTCGGTCCCGAGCTCCGCCCGCAGCGCCTCGTACGCCTGCTCCGCGGCGCAGGCCTCGGCGACCTTCTTCGACCGCCCCGTGCCCGTGCCGCGGGTCTCGTCGCCGATGACGGCGCGCGCGGTGAAGACCCGCGCATGGTCGGGGCCCTCGTGCTCCCCCTCGTACCGCGGCGACGGCAGGCAGTGGACGACGCACAGCTCCTGCAGGCTCGTCTTCCAGTCGAGCCCGGCCCCGAGCGTCGCCGACCGCGCGAGCAGCGGGTCGACGAGGTGCCGCACCAGCCGGGTCGCCGCGTCGGGCCCCTGGGCCAGGTAGGTCGCCCCGATGACGGCCTCGACGGTGTCGGCGAGGATCGAGCTCTTGTCCCGGCCGCCCGTGCTCTCCTCGCCCTTGCCGAGCAGCACGTGGTCGCCGAGACCGATCGTCCGGCCGACCTCGGCGAGCGCCTTCGTGCTGACGACGGACGCGCGGTACCGGGCCAGCTGACCCTCGCTCACGTCGGGATGGGCGCGGTAGAGCGCCTCGGTGACGACGAGACCGAGCACGGAGTCCCCGAGGAACTCGAGCCGCTCGTTGTGCGGCACTCCCCCGTTCTCGTACGCCCACGAGCGGTGCGTGAGGGCACGCCGAAGCAGCGCCTCGTCGACGGGCTCTCCGACCACCTCGGAGAGGTAGGTGGAGAACTCCTCGACGGGACGCTGCCGGCTGCTGCCGGATCGGTCGTCCACGACCGGTCCGGTCAGGCCTGGTGCTCGGTGCGCTCGGCGACCTCGTAGCGACGGCCCTTGTACGTGCCGCAGGTCGGGCACGCGACGTGGGGCTGCGTCGGCGACGAGCACGAGGGGCACGTCGTCAGCGCGACCGGCGTCGCCTTCCAGTTCGCGCGGCGCGAACGGGTGTTGGAGCGCGACATCTTCCGCTTCGGGACAGCCACGTCAGTTCCTCTTTCCTTCGTCGGTCTCCACCGGGGACTCCCCGGCGGTCTCGGCCAGCGGGCGGAGCACCTCGAGCGCTGCCCACCGCGGGTCGATCACGTCGTGCTGGTGGTCCGGATCGTCCGCCAGGCGCGCCCCGCACTGCGAGCACAGACCCGGACAGTCCTCCCGGCACACCGGTTGGAACGGCAGCGACGGCACCACCGTGTCCCGTAGCACCGGCTCGAGATCGATGAGCTCGTTCTCGATCCGGTACTCCTCCTCGTCCTCGTCGTCCCCCACCTCGCGGTGGTGGTCGACGCGGTCGGGCCACACGAACAGCTCCTGGAACCGGATGTCCACCGTGGGGTGGACCTCGGTCAGGCACCGGACGCAGGCCCCGGTCGCGACCGCCGAGCCGGTCCCCGTGACGAGCACGCCCTCGACGACCGACTCGAGCCGGAGGTCGAGGTCGATCTCCTGGCCCTCGGGCACCGCGATGACGTCGGTGCCGAGATCGGCGGGGGCCTCGATCGTGCGGGACAGGGACGCCATCGATCCCGGTCGCCGACCGACCTCCTTGGTGTCGATCACCAGGGAGGAGCCGGGCTGGGTGGTGTTCATGTCTCCGCAGTCACGTGGGGGGCCGGCCTGCTGGGCGCAGACCGACGCACGATGCTACCGGAGCGGGGCGGCGCGGACCAATCGCGCGGGCCGGGCCGGGATGGGCAGCGTGCGAGGCACTCAGGCGTGCTCCGCGAGCCGACGGGTGAGGGCTGCCCTCACCCGTTCGCTCACCAGGCCGGTGATGTCCCCGCCGAAGCGCGCGACCTCTTTGACCAGCGAGCTCGAGACGTGCTCGAACTGGGGGTCCCCGGGCAGGAACACCGTCTCGACACCGGAGAGGTGGCGGTTCATCAGGGCCATCGGCAGCTCGTACGCGAAGTCGGTACCCCCGCGCAGACCCTTGACGACGACCGCCGCCTCGACGTCACGGCACACGTCGACGAGGAGCCGGTTCGCGAAGGCCTCGAGGCGGACGTTCTCCACCCCCGCGTCGGCGAGGTCGGCGCGAAGGAGCTCGATCCGCTCGGGCACGGTGAAGGTCCCCGTCTTCGCGGGGTTGTGCAGCACGGCGACGACCACCTCGTCGTAGAGCCGGGCCGCGCGGGCGATCACGTCCACGTGGCCGGCGGTCACGGGGTCGTAGGAGCCGGGACAGACGCAGCGCCGGGCGGCGTCGACCACGTCGCGGCTCACTCCTCGTCGTCGGCCGGAAGGAGGTCCTCGCCGTAGGCCTTCTTGACGATGGCGCGCACCTGCTCGACCGAGGCGCACCCCTGCGCGAGCTTCTCGTTGCGCGCGGCGAGCCACCGCTCGCCCAGGGCCCGGCGGTCGGCCTCGGACACCTCGGAACGCGCAGGGTTGAGGATCGAGGTCTCCTCCTCGGCCAGGTGGTGGTTGACCGCCGTGGCCAGCTCCTCGAGCGCGTCCTCGAACTTCTGGGTGTCGGTGCCCACGCACTCCAGGAGGGCGAGCAGCGCCTCGTGACCCTCGGCGTGCTCCTCCCTGCCGTGCTCCTCCTCGTGGTCGCTGATCGCGTCCTTGCGCTCGAGCCGGGGATAGACCTCCGACTCCTCGGACAGGGCGTGGGCGACGTGCAGCTCGGCGAACGCCTGCCGGGCGGCCTCACGGTCGCTCGTGTCGTCGCGCAGCTCGCGCAGCAGCGACTCGAAGAGGCGGTGGTCGGCAAGGATGAGCTCGACGACGTCGCCGTTCGTCGGGCGAGGGATGTCCTGGATCGTGGTCATGGGCCCATCGTGCCATCGGGGTCCGGCGGCGCCGACGCCTGCGCGTACCAGACCCGGGTCTCCCCGTAGGTCCGGTCCCCCGTCCGATGCACCCCCGGGGGCCACGTGGGCTCGGGCGACCGCGACGATCGTTCGACGACGACCACCGCCTCGGGCGTGAGGTGGGCCGCGGCGAGGGCGGCGAGGACTCCCGCGAGGACGTCCTCACCCACGTCGTAGGGAGGATCGAGGAATACGAGGTCGGCGTCGGCGGGCGGGCCGTCGAGCACGGCCGACACCGCGCGCGCCGCGACGGTCACGACCCCGTCGAGCCCCAGGTCGGCGACGTTCCGGCGGATCGTCGCGGCGGCCCGGCGGTCGTGCTCGACGAGCACCACCCGCGCCGCCCCCCGGCTGGCGGCCTCCAGCCCGAGGGCCCCGGACCCCGCGTAGAGGTCGAGCACGTGCACCCCGTCGAGCTCGATCCGCGCCTCGAGCGCCGAGAAGATCGCCTCCCTCACGCGGTCGCTCGTCGGACGGGTCCCGGCGCCTGGTGGGGCGGCGATCCGACGCCCCCCGAGAGCACCCCCGATGATCCTCGTCACTGCTCAGCCCTTCTCCAGGAACGCGGCCCGCTCGTCGTCGAGCCAGTGCTCGATCCTCTCGCGGAGCACCGGGTGGTGCGCCAGGTCGGGGTCGGCCGCGAGCAGCGCCGTCGCGTGCTCCCGGGCCGCCGCGATGATCTCCTCGTCCTGCGTGAGGCGCAGGTACCGGATCCGGCTGCGTCGGCCGCTCTGGGCAGCGCCGAGCACGTCGCCCTCGCGCCGCTGGGTGAGGTCGACCCGGGCGAGCTCGAAGCCGTCGGTGGTCGCCGCGACCGCCTCGAGGCGTTCCCGTGAGGCCGGGACCTCGCTGCCGGTCATGAGCAGGCACAGCCCGGCGTTGCCCCCTCGGCCGACCCGCCCGCGCAGCTGGTGCAGCTGGCTGATCCCGAAGCGGTCGGCGTCCCGGACGACCATGACCGTCGCGTTGGCGACGTCGACCCCGACCTCGATCACCGTCGTCGAGACGAGGACGTCGACGTCCCCGGCGGCGAAGGCGGACATCGTCGCGTCCTTCTCGTCCGCGGGGAGCCTGCCGTGCATCGGTTCGATCCGGCGTCCGGCCAGGGCCGGGTGCGCGCGCAGCTCTGCGACCGTGTCGAGGACCGCGGCCGGGGGCGCGAGCGCGGGAGCGTCCTCGGCCGGTCCGGTCGGCTGCTCGTCGTCGCCGTCGTCGCCGATGCGCGGGCAGACGACGTAGACCTGGTGGCCGGCGGCCACCTCCTCGCCGACCCGCTCCCACGTCCGGTCGACCCACGCCGGCTTCTCCGCCGGGACGACGTGCGTGGTGATCGGCTGGCGGCCACGGGGCAGCTCCCGCAGGACGGAGGTCTCCATGTCGCCGTAGACGGTCATCGCGACGGTCCGCGGGATGGGGGTGGCCGTCATGACGAGGACGTGCGGCGGCTCGGCGCCCTTGGCCCGCAGGGCCTCGCGCTGCTCGACCCCGAACCGGTGCTGCTCGTCGACCACGACGAGCGCGAGGTCGTGGAACTCGACGACGTCCTGGAAGATCGCGTGGGTCCCGACGACGATCCCGGCGGTCCCGGCGGCGATCTCCGTCAGGGCCGCCGATCGCGCCCGCCGGGGCATCGAGCCGGTGAGCAGGACGACCCGGGTCGACGCGTCGGCCTCGTCGCCGAAGCTGAGCATGCCGCCCTCCGCGAGCGGTCCGAGCATGGCGGTGATCGAGCGGTGGTGCTGGATCGCGAGGACCTCGGTCGGGGCGAGCAGCGCGGCCTGCCCGCCTGCCTCGACCGCCGCGAGCATCGCCCGCAGCGCGACGACGGTCTTGCCGGAGCCGACCTCCCCCTGGAGCAGCCGGTGCATCGGGGTGGGCCGGTCCATCTCGGCGGCGAGCGTCGCCGCGACCTCCCGCTGCCCGGCCGTGAGCTCGAAGGGCAGCCGGGCGTCGAACGCGGCGAGGAGGCCGTGCGACCCGGCGGCTCGGCGACGGGTCGTCTCCCGTTCCCGGGCCCGCCGCCGTCGGCCGAGGACGGTCTGCAGGACGAGGGCCTCCTCCATCCGCAGCCGCTCGCGAGCGCGCTCGACCTGGTGCAGGTCGTCGGGCCGGTGCAGCCACCGGTAGGTCGTCGTGAGGTCCGGCAGGTCGTGGGCCGCGCGCACCTCGTCCGGCAGCGGGTCTGGCAGGTCGTCGAGGTGGTCGAGGACGAGACGGACGCACTCGGCCAGCGTCCAGTTGTGGAGCTTCTTCACGTACGGGTACTCAGGGATCGGCCCCCGCTGGGCGACCTCGGCCTCGGAGAGCTCCTCGGGAAGGATGGTGTACCCGGGGTGGGCCAGCTGCAGGCGGCCGCGGTACTCGCTCACCTGCCCCGCGAAGAGCGCCCGGGCGCCGGGGAGGAGCTTGTGCTCGTGGGCGCGGGCGTCGAAGAAGGTGATGTCGATGTCCGTGGTGCCGTCGGTGATCGTCGCGGTGAGCATCGTCCCGCGGCGCTTCTGCATCCGACGGGTCGTGGCCGCCTTGACCCGGGCGACGACGACGACCTGGTCGCCGACGACGAGACCGGACAGGTGTGCCTCGTGCCCGAGGTAGCGCACCGGGAGGAGGTCGAGGAGGTCACCGACCGTCGCGATCCCCCGCTCGCGCAGCAGGGACCCGGCGGTCGTCCCACCGACCAGACCCTTCAGCGGCGTGGCCAGGCCCGCCACGGCTCACTCCACCCCGACGAGCAACGGGTAGTGCGCCTGGCCCCCCCGGAGCACGTCGACCTCGATCCCCGGGTGCGTGCGGCAGGCCCGTCCGCTGATCCGTTCGGCGTCCTCGGGGGCGAGCCCGTCCCCGACGAGGAGCGTGACGAGCTCACCGCCGCCCCGCGCCAGGCTGTCGATGACCTGCCCCGCGACGGTGACGAGGTCGTCGCCGACGATGACGATGTCCCCGCCGACGATGCCGAGCACGTCCCCGACCCGGCAGGGCCCGCCGGTCGTCAACCCGTCGGTGACCGCGGTCGTCACGCCGCCGTGGCGCGTACCGGCGAGCGCACGGGTCATCCGCACGACGTTCGTGCCGGCCTCGTCGTCGGGCTCGTACACGGCCAGGGCGGCGAGCACCTGCACCGCGGTGCGCGTCTCGAGGACGACGATCTCGAGACCCTCCTCGGCGGCTCGTGTCCTCGCTGCGTCGGCCGCCAGTCGGGTCTCCCGGTCGTTGGGCAGGAGCAGCACCGTCGAGGCCCCCGTCCGCCGGGCCGCGTCGAGCAGCTCCCCCACCGAGGCGCGGCGTCCCGGCCCCGACCGGACGGGGATCGCACCGCACCGCTGGTGGATCTCGTCGGTCCCGGGCCCGACGGAGCAGGCGACGACACCGAGAGGGCCGCCGGGTCCGACGTCCGAGCCCGCCCGACCGGGTGCCTCCCGAGCGGGGTCGTCGAGCCCGTGCGCCGGGTCGTCGGTCGGTGCGGCCGGCTCGCCGTCGGTGTCGAGCACGGTGACGCGGATCCGGCTGGGTCGACCCGCGTCCATGCCGGCCTCGATCGCGGCGCCGGCGTCGTCGAGGTGGACGTGGACGCTCCACGTGGGCTCGGTCCCGGCGACGATGACGCTGTCCCCCATCTCGTCGAGCCGGGCGCGCAGCGCCTCCACCGCGTCCTGGTCGCGGCTCTCGAGGAGGTACATCACCTCGAAGCGGGGGACGTCGACCTCGCGCGTCCGCGCGGCCGGCGGGCGCAGGTCGCGCACGGCGCGGGTGGGGTCCGTCGTGGCGGGCACGGGCCCCCACTCGGTGCGCCGGGCGAGCTCGATGTTGAGGATCACGTCGTCGAGCCGGTAGCGGGCCCGTGCGGCCTCGCCCTGGACGAGGCAGTCGAGGGACTCGACGAGGACGAGCAGGCCGGCGCCCCCGGCATCGACGACGCCTGCGTCGGCGAGGACGGGGAGCTGCTCGGGGGTCCGCTCGAGCGCACGGGTCGCGGCCACGACCGCCTCGTGGCACAGCCGCCGGAGGTCACCGCCGTCCGCGGCGACGGCCCCGGCGGCCCCGGCGCAGGCGTCGAGGACGGACAGGATCGTTCCCTCGACGGGCTGGCGCACCGCCGCCCTGGCGAGGATGGCGCCCCTGGCGAAGCCCGCCGCCACCGCCTTGGCGTCGTTCCCGCGCTCGTCCCCGGTGTCGGCCTCGGCGAGGGCCTGGGCGAACCCCGCGACGATCTGGCTGAGGATGACCCCGGAGTTGCCACGAGCCGTGAGGAGCATGGCCCGGGCGAGGGCGTTCGCCTCCTGCGCGGCCGACAGCTGTCCGAGCACGCCCCGCCGCTCGTTCTCGTTGCGGACGACGGCGAGCGCCTCGTCGTACGTGAGGTAGAGGTTCGTGCCCGTGTCGCCGTCGGGCACGGGGTAGACGTTGAGCGCGTCGATCTCGGCGCGACGGGCGGCCAGGGCCGCCCGCGTGAGGACGGCCCACTGCCGGGCGGCCGGGCCGTCGAGGTGGGTGAGCACGGGTGCAGGCTAGTGCCAGGGCCGTTCGTTTTGGCCCGGCGCACCGTCCTCGGCTACGCTTGACCGGTTGCCCGGTGGCGCCCTGCCCTCGGCCGCGGTGCGCACGAGGCCCGATCGTCACGGTCGGTCCCCCGCTCGCGGGCGGCCCGGCGCACCAGACCTGCACGACCTACACATCATCAGGAGATCCCCGTGGCTGCCAACTGCGACGTCTGCGGCAAGGGACCGAGCTTCGGTCACAACGTCTCGTTCTCGCAGCGTCGCACGAAGCGACGCTGGAACCCGAACATCCAGCGGGTGCGCGCGCTCGTCGGTGACAAGGGCGTCACGCCCAAGCGCCTCAACGTCTGCACCTCCTGCATCAAGGCGGGCAAGGTCAAGCGCTGACCCCTGCGCCGCTCGGCCCGGAGCCGGTCACCCCGTCGCGGGGTGACCGGCTCCGGCCGTTCCCGGGCGGCATCGGCCACGCTCACGGCGCGAAGTGGTCCCACCCCGCATCGGGCAGGTCGACGTCGCCCAGGCGCACCCCGTGACCGGCGACGACCTCGCCGACGACGGCGAACGGCGGGGGGATCTGAGCGTCGGGCGGGAAGGCCGCCAGGAGGCTGTGCTCCTCGCCCCCCGTGAGGACGCACCGTCGCGCCGCGGACCGCCCCACGGCCTGCGCGACGTGGTCGGCGTGCACGGCGACGGCGGCCGGGTCGAGGACGAGGGCGACACCGCTCGCTCGGGCCACCCGGTGGGCGTCGCGGGCGAGCCCGTCGGAGAGGTCGATCATCGCGCTCGCGCCGGCGGCGGCGGCGGCCGGTCCGGCCGCCAGGGGCGGCGTCGGCCTGCGGTGGAGCGCCAGGCACTCCGCGGCGACCGACCGCTCGTCGGCGGCGAGCACGCCACCGACGAGGAGCTCGAGCCCGGCGGCCGACCTCCCGAGCGTCCCCGCGAGCGCGAGCCGGTGGCCCGGTCGGGCTCCGGCCCGGGTCACCGCCGGGCCGTCGAGGGCACCGAGGGCGGTCACCGAGACGATGAGCACCCCGGCTGGCGCCGAGCTGAGGTCGCCCCCGACGACGGGAGCGCCCGCCCGGGCCGCGCCCTGCCCGATGCCGTCGGCGAGCGCGAGGACCCAGTCGAGCGAGGTGTCCGGGTCGGCGGCCAGCGTGAGGAGGAAGCCGGCGCAGCGCCCGCCCATCGCCGCGACGTCCGCCGCGTTCTGCGCGATCGCCTTGTGGCCGACGTCGTCCCCGGTCGACCAGTCGTCGCGCCAGTCGCTCCCGCGCACGAGGGTGTCCGTCGTGGCGACGAGCGGCTCGGCCCCGACGAGGACGGCCGCGTCGTCCCCCGCCGGGACGACAACCCCCGGCACGCCCCTGCCCGTCCCCGTCCGGGGCAGGACGAGCTCGAGCAGCCCGCGCTCGTCCAGGTCTCCCACGACCCGTGGGCGGTCGTCCACAGCCACCGCGGCCCACCTCCTTCAGCGACGCTCGGTCCCGAGGTGGCACGCTAACGCTCATGCCGCTGCGTCCCCTGCCCGCCCTCGGAGCGGCCCTCGGGGCCGTGCTGCTCGTGCTGCCGGCCGTCGCCGGCTGCAGCCGCGGGGTCCAGGTCGCACCCGCACCGCAGGCAGGTGACCCGGCGTGCGCCCGGGCGGCCGGCCTGTGGCCCGACACGGTCGGCGGGGCCCCGCGCGTCGAGACCCGGGGTGGCGACGCGACCACCGTGGCGTGGGGCGACCCGGCCGTCGTCGCGCGGTGCGGCGTCCCCTCCCCCGCCCCGACGACCGACCCCTGCGTCAGCGCCGACGGTGTCGACTGGGTCGCCCGCGAGCTCACCGACGGCGTCGCATTGACGACGTACGGGCGGTCACCGGCGATCGAGGTCCTCGTCCCGGCGGAGCACGGGCCCGCGCCGTTGCTCGCCCCGGCGTTCACCGAGGCCGCGAAGGCCCTGCCGACGACCGGTCGGGCCTGCGTCTGAGGGGTCAGCGCAAGCCGGTCGGCCGCTCGAGGGCGAGCTCGAGCAGCTCGGTGATGAGCTCGCGGTAGGGCAGCCCGCTCTGCGCCCACATCCGCGGGTACATCGACGTCGGGGTGAACCCGGGCATCGTGTTGACCTCGTTGACGACGACCTCCCCCTCGGACGTGACGAAGCAGTCCACCCGGGCGAGCCCCTCGCAGCCGAGCGCCTCGAAGACCCGGGCGGCCAGGTCCTGGACCCGGGCCGTGACGTCCTCCGGCAGGTCGGCCGGGCAGTCGAGCCGGATGCCGGTCATGTCGAGGTACTTGGCCTCGAAGTCGTAGAACTGGTGGGCACCGCCCGCCTCGACGACGACCTCCCCGAGCGCGGAGGTGCGCGGGCGCCCACCGTCGCGGGCCTCGAGGACCGCGCACTCGACCTCACGGCCGGCGATCCCCTGCTCGACGATGACCTTGCGGTCGTGCCGACGGGCCTCCTCGACCGCCGCGACGAGCGCGGCGCTGTCGCTGGGGTCGTCGACCTTCGTGATCCCCATCGACGAGCCCGCCCGGCACGGCTTGACGAAGAGCGGCGCAGCGAGGTGGTCCAGGGAGGCGAGCGCCCCGTCCCGGTCGCGGGTCCACCGGGCGTCGGTGATGACCTCGTACGGGCCGACCGGCAGCCCCGCGCCCTCGAAGACGACCTTCATGTAGTGCTTGTCCATCCCGGCCGCCGACGCGAGGACGCCGGATCCCACGTACCGCGTGTCGGACAGCTCCAGGAGGCCTTGGATCGTCCCGTCCTCGCCGTACGGGCCGTGCAGGAGCGGGAGCACGACGTCGACCTCGCCGAAGGCGCGCGGGACCTCGCCGGGCTCGTGGACGACGAGCTCGCGGTCGGAGGCGCTCGTCGGGAGGATCACCTCGGTGCCGGAGTGCGTGACCTCGGGGGTGTGCGTCGCGGTGAGCCGGAGGGGCTCGGGGTCGTCGGCGACGAGGAGCCACGAGCCGTCCTTGGCGATGCCGATGGGCACGACGTCGAACCGCTCGCGGTCGATCGCGGACAGGACGCCGGCCGCCGTCGAGCAGGACACGGGGTGCTCGCTCGACCGACCGCCGAAGACGACGGCGACGCGAGGACGGCGGGGATCGGTCTGGTCGGTCACCGCACGGAGCCTACGCCGCGACCGGCACCGCTACGGTGAGCGGCCATGAGCGATCCAGCACGCGCCGGGGGCGCGCCGGACCCGACGCCGCGACCGGCGACCCGGCTCGTGCACGGCGGCCGACCGGACCCCCGGGCAGGTGCCCCGCTCACCGAGCCGGTGACGTTCACGTCGACGTACGTCCAGGACGGGCCGGTCTCCTACGCCCGGTTCGGCAACCCGACGTGGACCGCGTTCGAGGACGTCCTCGGCGAGCTCGAGGGCGGGTCGGCGCTCTCCTTCGCCTCGGGGATGGCCGCGGTCGACGCCGTCCTCTCCCTCGTGCCGCAGGGTGGGACGGTGGTCGCTCCGCGGGGCTCGTACAACGGCACGGTCGCCTGGCTGCGGGAGGCCGAGGCGAGCGGCCGTGCGGTCGTGCGCTGGGTCGACGTCGCCGACACCGAGGCGGTCCTGGCCGCCCTGCCCGGCGCGGACCTGCTGTGGGTCGAGAGCCCGACCAACCCCCTCCTCGAGGTCGCCGACCTGCCCGCGCTCGCCACCGCGGCGCGGGCGCTGCGGGTCCGTACCGCCGCCGACAACACCTTCGCGACCCCGCTCGGCGCCCGGCCCCTGGCGGACGGGGTCGACGTCGTCGTCCACTCCGCGACGAAGTACCTCGCGGGGCACTCCGACGTCCTCCTCGGGGCGACGGTGACCCGGGACGACGCCCTGCTGCAGCGCCTGCACACCCGCCGGACGCTCGGTGGCGCCGTCCCGGGCCCGATGGAGGCGTGGCTGGCGCTGCGCGGCGTGCGCACGCTGGCCGTCCGCTTCGAGCGGGCCTGCGCGAACGCCGCCGTCATCGCGCAACGGCTCGCGGAGCACCCGTCGGTCCGGCGCAGCCGCTACCCCGGCACCGGCGGGATCATCTCGATCGAGGTCGGCGACCCGGCCGACGAGACCGGCGCGATCGCCGAGGCGGTGGCCGCCACGACCCGGCTCTGGGTGCCCTCGACGAGCCTCGGCGGGGTGGAGTCGCAGATCGAGCGGCGACGGCGCCAGCCCGGGGAGCCGACGACCACCCCGACGAGCCTGCTGCGCCTGTCCGTCGGCATCGAGGACGTCGAGGACCTGTGGGCGGACCTGGCCGCGGCCCTGGAGGCCGCGTAGGGGGTCACATCCGGTCCCCTAGGCCTCCAGCCCGTCGGTCTCGGCCTTCCGCGCCCGGCCGAGCAGCCGCGCGACGACCTCCCGCGCCCCGAGCCCGTGGTGCACGACCTCGACGACCTGCTCGGTGATCGGCACGTCGACGTCGTGCTCCCGGGCGAGCTGCAGGATCGACCCGCAGGACTTCACACCCTCGGCGGTCTGCCGAGTCACGGCGACGACCTCCTCGACCGTCATCCCCCGGCCGAGGTTGACCCCGAACGTCCGGTTCCGCGAGAGCGGCGACATGCACGTCGCGATGAGGTCCCCGACGCCGGCGAGCCCGGCGAAGGTCATCGGCTGCGCCCCGAGCGCCACGCCGAGACGCGTCGTCTCCGCCAGGCCACGGGTGATGATCGTCGCCTTCGTGTTGTCGCCCATGTGCAGGCCCTCGGCGATGCCGACGGCGAGCGCGATGACGTTCTTCACGGCGCCCCCGATCTCGGCGCCGACGACGTCCGTCGTCGTGTACGGGCGGAAGGTCTGCGTGGCGCACGCGGCGGCCACCGCCTCGGCCCGCTCGTCGTCGACGCACGCGACGACCGATGCGGCCGGGTGCCGCTCGACGATCTCCCGCGCCAGGTTGGGGCCGGAGACGACGACGACCCGTTCCGGCTCCACCTCCGCGACCTCGGTGATGACCTCGCTCATCCGGCGGGTCGTCCCGAGCTCGACGCCCTTCATCAGCGACACGACGGAGGCGTCCGAGGGGATGGCACCGCCCCAGCGCCCGAGGTTGTCGCGCAGCGTCTGGCTCGGGAC
This sequence comes from Janibacter massiliensis, assembly GCF_900289115.1. Lineage (GTDB taxonomy): Bacteria > Actinomycetota > Actinomycetes > Actinomycetales > Dermatophilaceae > Janibacter_A > Janibacter_A massiliensis. Next base: position 2,387,834 of record NZ_LT985196.1, read on the forward strand.
GGCGAGCACGACATGGTCCGCGCCCTCGGCGGCCGCGGCCGGGTCGGTCGTCGCCCGGATCCCCGCCGGAAGCCGGTGGTCGGGCAGGTACGCCTCGTTGCACCCGGCGTTGATCTGGTCGACGACCGCGGCCCGACGCCCCCACATCGTCACGTCTGCGCCCGCGTCGGCGAGGAGGGTCGCGAAGGCGGTCCCCCAGCTACCCGTCCCGTAGACGGCCGCCCGTGTCATCGACGGGCCTCGCGTCGGGCGGCGGTCCGGTCGTACCGGCCGATCGCGGGCAGCCCGTGGGCCTTCGGGTCGAAGCGGACGGCGGGGGCGCTCTCGCCGCGGACCTCCTCGAGGAGCGCCGTGATGGCCGCCATGATCCGGTCCGTCGCCTCGTTCGCCACCTCGCGTGTCACCTCTCGACCGTACAGGTCCGACAGATCGACGGCCGGACCTGCGTGGACGTGGATGGTGCGGCGGGGCAGGAACCGGGGCAGGCGCCGCGCGTAGGGCATGACGACGTCCTGCGCGCCCCACTGCGCGACCGGGATGACGGGGGCACGGGTCTTCAGCGCGAGCCGGGCGGCGCCGGTCTTCCCTCGCATCGGCCACAGGTCCGGGTCGCGGGTGAAGCTCCCCTCGGGGTAGATGCCGATGACCCGGCCCCGCCGCAGGAGCGTGACCGCCGCGCCGAACGCCTCGTCCGCACGGCTGGTCTCGCGGTCGACGGGGACGATCCCCGCGGACCGGAGGATGGGGCCGACGACGGGCGCCCGGACGATCCCGGCCTTGCCGAGAAAGAGCGCCGGGGTGTCGTTGTCCCAGAGGGCCAGGGCGAAGCAGAGCGGGTCGAACGCTCCGATGTGGTTGACGCAGACGAGGGCGGGGCCCTCGGGAGGCACGTGCTCCAGACCCCGGTAGCTGCGGCGGACGAGCGCCCGTACGACGGGCGCGAGGATCGCCGCGACGACGCGGTAGGTGCCCGGCATCGACCGTCGCCCGGTCCGCCCGCCGGGAGGGCGCCGCGGCCCGATCATCCGCGGGGCGCCTCGGCCGCACCCTCCGTCGCCGTGGACCGTCGGGCCGTGCCCGGCGCCGCGCGCACGACGGCCGGCGCCGACTCCGGGAGCGACGCTGGGTCGGCGACGTAGTCCTTGAAGCTGTCGCTCGCGCGGAACCGCGGGACGAGCGTCGTCGGGATCGGCACGGCCTCCCCGGTGCGCGGGTTCCGACCGGTCCGCGGCGCGCGCTGCACCTGGTCGAAGGTGCCGAAGCCGGTGATCGACACGCGGCCGCCGCGGGCGACCTCCCGCACGATCGCGTCGAGGACGACCTCGAGCGCCTCCGCAGCCAGGCGGCGGCTGCCCAGGCGGGCCTCGAGCGCCTTGATGAGCTCTGCCTTGTTCACGTCAGCTCCGTTGCTGGGCGGCGGTCACCCGCCGAACCGGACGGGTCGCTCCCGGCGACCGTAGTCCGTGGACCGGCGGCCGTCCACGGTTTCGGGGAACGCGTCTCGCAGAACGGTCCCGGCAGATCCTCAGTCGAGGACGGTCGCCGGCTTGTGCGCGGGGCGGGAGGCCTCGAAGGCGTCGATCGCGTCGACGTGGCGCAGCGTGAGACCGATGTCGTCGAGCCCCTCGAGCAGCCGCCAGCGGGTGTAGTCGTCGACCTCGAACGGGCACACGAGGTCGCCGCAGGTGATCTGCTTGGACTCGAGGTCGACGGTGATCTCGGCACCCGGCTCGGACTCCAGCCGCTTCCACAGCAGCTCGACGTCGTCCTGGGTGACCTGCGCCGCGAGCAGTCCGGCCTTCGAGCTGTTGCCGCGGAAGATGTCGGCGAACCGGGACGAGACGACGACGCGGAAGCCGTAGCCGGTGAGGGCCCACACCGCGTGCTCGCGGGAGGAGCCGGTGCCGAAGTCCGGTCCGGCGACGAGCACGGAGCCGGAGGCGTACGCGGGGTCGTTGAGGACGAACGTCGGGTCGCCCCGCCAGGCGGCGAAGAGGCCCTCCTCGAAGCCGGTCCGGGTGACCCGCTTGAGGTACTCGGCGGGGATGATCTGGTCGGTGTCGACGTTGCTGCGGCGCAGCGGGACGCCGATCCCGGTGTGCGTCGTGAACTTCTCCACGGTGGCTCCTCCTGCTCAGGCGGTCGCGTCGACCGGGTCGAGGTCGGCCGGGCTGGCCAGGGTGCCGCGCACGGCGGTGGCGGCGGCGACGGCGGGGCTGACGAGGTGCGTCCGGCCGCCGGGGCCCTGCCGGCCCTCGAAGTTGCGGTTGCTCGTCGACGCGGCGCGCTCGCCGGGCGTGAGCTTGTCGGGGTTCATCGCCAGGCACATCGAGCAGCCGGGAAGGCGCCACTCCGCCCCGGCGGCGTCGAACACGGCGCCGAGCCCCTCCTCCTCGGCCTGGATACGGACCCGGGCCGAGCCGGGGACGACGAGCATCCGCACGGAGTCGGCGACCCTCCGGCCGCGCAGGATCTCGGCGACCTCGCGCAGGTCCTCGATCCGCCCGTTGGTGCAGGAGCCGACGAAGACCGTGTCGACGGCGATCTCGCGCAGCGGGGTCCCGGCGGTCAGGCCCATGTACTCGAGCGCGCGCCGGGCGGCGGCCTTCTCGTTCTCGTCACCCATCGCCTCCGGGTCGGGCACCGCCGCACCGAGCGGCAGGCCCTGACCCGGGTTCGTGCCCCAGGTGACGAACGGGGTGAGCTGAGAGGCGTCGATGACGACCTCCGCGTCGAAGGTCGCGTCGTCGTCGCTGCGCAGCGTGCGCCACTCCGCCACGGCGGCGTCCCAGTCGGCACCCTGCGGGGCGTGCGGACGGCCGCGCAGGTACTCGAAGGTCGTCTCGTCGGGGGCGATCATCCCGGCGCGCGCACCGGCCTCGATCGACATGTTGCACACCGTCATCCGGGACTCCATCGACAGGGCCTCGATGGCCTCGCCGCGGTACTCCAGGACGTAGCCCTGGCCACCGCCGGTGCCGATCTTCGCGATGACCGCCAGGACGATGTCCTTGGCGCCGACGCCCGGGGGCGGGGTGCCCTGGACGGTGATCGCCATCGTCCGGAACGGCTTGAGCGGAAGGGTCTGGGTGGCGAGGACGTGCTCGACCTCGGAGGTGCCGATGCCGAAGGCGAGCGCGCCGAACGCGCCGTGCGTGCTCGTGTGGCTGTCGCCGCAGACGACCGTCATGCCGGGCTGGGTGAGACCGAGCTGGGGGCCGACGACATGGACGATGCCCTGGTCGACGTCGCCCATCGGACGGATCGGCACGCCGAACTCGGCGCAGTTCGCGCGCAGCGTCTCGACCTGGGTGAGGCTGATCGGGTCCGCGATCGGGCCCGGCGTCGTCGGGACGTTGTGGTCCTCGGTCGCGAGGGTCAGGTCAGGCCGACGCACGGGGCGCCCGGCCAGGCGCAGACCGTCGAAGGCCTGCGGGCTGGTCACCTCGTGGAGGAGGTGGAGGTCGATGTACAGGAGGTCAGGCTCCCCCTGCGCGCGTCGGACGACGTGGGCGTCCCACACCTTCTCTGCCAGCGTGCCGGCCATCGGCGGTCACCTTCCTGCGGACGAGGCGCCGCGACGGTCGGGCGGCACCGGGATCGGGCCCGGTCGTGGGGACCCTCCGTGAGATTCGCACGACATTTCAGCCCGTGGACTTGCGTCTCACCGTCTGAGATCGCAGTATCACCCCATGGACAGCGGAAGCGGCGTCGGCGTTCTCGACAAGGCGGCGGTCGTGCTGGGTGCGCTCGAGGCGGGCCCGTCGACCCTCGCCCAGCTCGTCACGGCCACGGGTCTGGCGCGTCCGACGGCGCACCGGCTCGCGGTCGCGCTCGAGCACCATCGCCTCGTCGGCCGCGACATGCAGGGCCGGTTCGTCCTCGGCCCGCGCCTGGGAGAGCTCGCCGCGGCCGCCGGCGAGGACCGCCTCCTCGCCGCCGCCGGGCCCGTGCTGGGCGCGTTGCGGGACCACACGAACGAGTCCGCCCAGCTCTTCCGCCGCCAGGGGGAGCAGCGCGTGTGCGTCAGCGCCGCCGAGCGGCCCATCGGGCTGCGCGACTCCATCCCCGTCGGGGCGACGCTGACGATGCACGCGGGGTCCGCGGCCCAGGTCCTCCTCGCGTGGGAGGAGCCCGACCGCCTCCACCGTGGCCTGCAGGGCGCGGCCTTCACCGCGACGATGCTCTCGGGCGTGCGCCGCCGCGGCTGGGCGCAGAGCGTCGGTGAGCGCGAGGCGGGCGTCGCCTCGGTCTCGGCCCCCGTCCGCTCCCCCAGCGGTCGGGTCATCGCCGCGGTCTCGATCTCGGGACCGATCGAGCGCCTGTCGCGTCAGCCTGGCCGCCTCCACGCGGCCACCGTCATCGCCGGCGCGAACAAGCTGACCGAGGTCCTTGCCCGGCACGCCGCGCAGCAGGAGGAGCAGAACGGCGCCGGCTGAGCCTTGTACCCCGTCAGGCGTCCGTCACCCCGCCGCCACGACGACGCAGGCAAGGACGAAGACGGTCTGGATCGCGGCCCTCCGCACCAACGGCGTCGACGGCGCATCCGGGTGACGCACCCCTCGTGCAGCACGCACGTTCGCCGGGAACATTGCAAGCAGGAGGACGCCGAGGCAGACCGCGGTCACCGGTCGCACCCATCCGGCCAGCGACGGCGGGACGAGAAGACCCACGGCTCCGGCGACCTCGAACGCGCCGGTGAGCGCGACGAGCGCCCCCGGTGCGGGCATCCCCGGCGGGACGATCGCGACGAGCCCTGCCCGGCGTCGAGGATTTAGCCGGACCGACGCGGTGAGGAGGAACATCGCCGAGAGGCCCACCGCGATCGCCGACGCCCACGATCCGACGCCGGGCACGCCAAGTGCTCCAGCCGCCCGCGCGACGAGACTCACGGCGACGAGGACGACGAGAGGCGCCATCAGGACGCCACCCCGCCCAGCCGCTCGCGCGCCGTCCGGCCGCGCCGCTCCAGCACCACCGCCCCGGTGGCCGCGGGGAGGGTGCGGCGCACCCACCGGTCGGGTCGCCACGGCTGGCGGGTCGGCAGGCCGACGAGGAAGAGGGCGAGCGGACCCTCGTGGTCGTGGGTCCACTGCTGGCGGACGGACATCACACACCCCTACGAGTTGGATAGCGATACTATCCAATGGTGGAGAGTGGCACTATCCCTGTCAACCGTGAAGGAGGGCCGATGACGCTGTCGGAGCTGGCCGAGGCTGCGAACCTGCCGGTCGCGACCGTGAAGTACTACCTGCGCGAGGGTCTGCTGCCGCCCGGTACACCGGTGACGCGCACACGGGCCGATTACAGCGCGGGCCACCTCGACCGGCTCCGCCTCGTGCGCGCGCTCGTCGACGCGGCCGGCCTGTCGATCGCCGACGCACGGCGGATCGTCGCGGTCGTCGACGACCCGCCGCAGCGTCGGAGCGAGCTGCTCGGCATCGCGCACGGCGCGCTCCCCTCCCGCCACCGGGACCACGAGGTCTCCGACGAGGCGCGCCGGTTCGTCGCCGGTCTCGGCTGGACGATCGACCCCGACACCCCCGCGCTGCACGACCTCACCGGTGCGCTCGAGGCGGCGCGCACCGCCGGGATACCGGTCGGCGCCGACCAGCTCACGGCGATGGCGGACGGGTGCGCGACGATCGCGGAGGCCGACGTCGACCTCGCGCTGACCAGCGGCGACGCGAGCGACGCCGTTCGTGTCGCGACCGCGGGGACCGTCCTCACCGACCCGATCGTCGCGGCGATGCGTCGTCTGGCCCACCAGCACGTGGCTCGACGCCGCCTCGACTGATCCGCGGCGCGCCGGGCCGGCCTCCCGTCGCGCGCCGACCGTCGTCGACGCCCTCGAAGGTCAGGGGTGGGTCATGTCGAGCGGGACGACCCAGCGGTCGAAGTCCTCCGCGCTCACCGTCCCGAGCTCGATCGCCGCATCCCGCAGGGAGAGGCCGCGCGCGTGGGCGTGCTTGGCGATCGTGGCCGCCGCGTCGTAGCCGATGTGTCGGTTGAGGGCCGTGACCTGCATGAGGTTCGACTCGAGGTTGGCCTCGATCCGCGGCAGGTTGGGCTCGATCCCGTGTGCGCAGTGCTCGTCGAAGGCAAGGCACGAGTCGGCGAGCAGCCGGATGCTCTCGAGCACCGCATGGACCATGACCGGCTTGTAGACGTTCAGCTGGAAGTTGCCCTGGCTGCCCGCGAAGGCCACCGTCGCGTCGTTGCCGAACACCCGGGTCGCCACCATCGTCAGCGCCTCGCACTGGGTCGGGTTCACCTTGCCCGGCATGATGCTGCTGCCCGGCTCGTTCGCGGGGATCGTGATCTCGCCGATGCCGTTGCGCGGCCCGGACGCGAGCCAGCGGACGTCGTTGGCGATCTTCATCAGCGCGCCGGCCAGGGTGCGCAGCGCGGCCGAGGTCTGGACGAGCGCGTCGTGCGCCGACAGCGCGGCGAAGGCGTTCGGCGCCGTGCGGAACGGGTGCCCGGTCTGCTCGGCGATGCGCTCGGCGGCGAGCGCGCCGAACCCCGGATGGGCGTTGAGGCCCGTCCCGACGGCGGTCCCGCCGATGGCGAGGTCGAGCAGCCCCTCCGCGGCGGCCCGCACCTGGTCGAGGGCGTAGTCGAGCTGGGCGACCCAGCCACCGATCTCCTGGCCCAGCGTGATCGGCGTGGCGTCCTGGAGGTGGGTCCGCCCGACCTTGACGACGTCGGCGTACTCCTCCGACTTCGCCGCGAGCGTCCCGCGCAGCCGTCCGACGTCGGGCAGCAGGCGCTCGTGGATCTCGAGGACCGTCGCGATGTGCATCGCCGTGGGGAAGGTGTCGTTGCTGCTCTGGCCGCGGTTGACGTGGTCGTTGGGGTGGACGGGCGTCTTGCTGCCCATCACCCCGCCGGCGAGCTCGATCGCCCGGTTGGCGATGACCTCGTTGGCGTTCATGTTGCTCTGGGTGCCCGAGCCGGTCTGGAAGACGACGAGCGGGAAGTGGTCGTCGAGGTCGCCCGCGATGACCTCGTCCGCGGCCCGCACGATGAGCGCCGCCAGCTTCGGGTCGAGCTCGCGGAGCTCGCCGTTGGCCTCAGCGGCGGCCTTCTTGAGGATGCCGAACGCGCGCACGATCGGCCGGCCCCAGACGAAGGTGTCCCGTCCGATCGGGAAGTTGTGGATGCTCCGCTCCGTCTGGGCCCCCCAGTACCGGCTCGCCTCGACCTCGACGGCACCCATCGAGTCGGTCTCCTGCCGCGTCGTCGTCATGCAGCGAGCCTACGGCGTGCGCATCGGCGCAGGTGAGGTGCGGTGCGCGGCCTCGTGCAGCCGGGTGATGACGTCGGCGACGACCGCGAGGGTGTCGTCGTCGAGCTCGGCGAGCACCGAGCGCATCTGCTCGGTGAGCGGGGCGAAGCAGCGACGCGAGGCGTCCTCCCCCGACGGCGTGAGCCGGACGTCCACCCGGCGGCCGTCGACCCCGTGCTCGGAGCGTTGGGCGTGCCCGCTGCCGGTCATCCGCGTGACGAGCGCGGTCGTCGCCGGCGCGGAGACCCCGAGCTCCCGACCGAGCTCGCGAGGACCGATCGAGGCGCCCGGCCACCCCTTGACGACGCCCATGGCGTGCACGTCCCGGGCCGGGACCCCCAGGACCCGCGAGACCTCGGTGACGTAGCGGTCGATCGCGAGCGAGAGCACCCGGACGGCCTCGCAGACGCGCTCCTCCGCCGCCCGCCGGGCGTCGCCGGTCCCCTCGTCCATCGTCCGCTCCTTCCCGTCGGGCCTCGTGGCCCGGGAACAGGGTAGGCAGCACGGGCACCGTCGCGCGCGCCCCCGCCCCACCGTCGCCTAGGTTGTCCGGCATGTCCTCGGCCCGGTCCGCGTGGGAACGCGCCCAGCGACGGTGGTGGCCCACGGACGGCCTCCGGGTCGTCGCGGCGCTGAGCGTCCCGCTCGCCTGGTGGGTGGCGGGCCTGCCCTCGGCGGCCTGCCTCTTCCTCGTCCTCGGGGCGGCGATGCTCCTGCGGGCCCTCGTCCTGCCCGTCGCCACCGACGCTGCCTGCCAGCTCGTCTTCCTCGCCGTGGCGTGGGCGGCGGTGACGGGCCTCTACCAGCGGGTCGGGTGGCTCGACCTCCCGGCGCACGCGGTCGGGACGGCCGCGGCGGCGGTCCTCGTCTGGCGGCTCGTCGTCGTCTCCAGCCCGGGCGAGCGCGGGATGCCCGTCGTCGCGCTCCTGTGGCACCTGCTGGGCCTCGCCGCGTTCCTCAGCCTGCTGTGGGAGGTCGGCGAGTGGGCGGGCCACACCTACCTCTCGCGCGCGATCGGCGTCGGCTACGACGACACGATCGGCGACCTGGTCGTGGGGACGTTCGGCGGGGCGCTGCTCGCTCTGCCGATCGCGCGCCGCGACGACGGCCGCCCCGGGGGTGGCCCGGCGTGACACCCGGCCCCGGACGGCCGACGGTCAGCGTCGTCATCCCCGTGCTCGACGACGCCCCCGCCCTCGAGGGCTGCCTCGCCGCGCTGGCCGCGCAGACCCGAGCACCCGACGAGGTGATCGTCGTCGACAACTCCCCCGGCGCCGCCGACGAGGCGACGGCCGCCCTCGCCCGCGGAGCCGGGGCGCGGGTGGTCCGGGAGCCCCGTCGCGGGGTCGGCGCAGCCTCCGCCGCCGGGTACGACGAGGCCCGCGGTACCGTCATCGCCAGGCTCGACGCCGACTCCCGCCCCGCCCCCGACTGGGTCGAGACGGCCCTTCGGGAGCTCGCCGACCCCCGGGTCCACGCCGTCACCGGCCCGGGGACCTTCTACGACATCCCGGGCCTGCGCGGGCTGCTCGCCGCGCTCGCCTACCACCTGCCGCTGCGCGCGGTCGGGTGGTCGATGGGGCACCCGCCGCTGTGGGGCTCGAACATGGCGATCCGCACCTGCGCGTGGCGCGCGGCGTCGGAGGTCGTCCGCCGCGACGACCCCCTCGTCCACGACGACCTCGACCTCGCGTTCGCCCTCGGCCCGCTGGCACGCGTCCGATGGACCCCCGCGCTGCGCGTCTCGGTCGAGGGGCGCGCGTTCGGCTCCCGCGCCGCGATGGCGGCCCGCGTCCGGCGGACGTTCCACACCTGCCGCCTCCACTGGGCGCGGCAGGGGCCTGGCGAGCGCCTCCTGTGCAGCCTGACCCGCGGGCGGATCTTCCACGATCCGACTGCTTCCACTGTGGAATGATCGACGCCATGTTGCTCGCTCCACCCGCCCGGCCGGCCCAGGCGCCCGCCGTGCCGGCCGACCACGTCGAGCGCTGCGTCGAGCTGGCCCTGCGCACCCTCGAGCACGGCGACGGCGAGCGGCGGGAGCCGCTCCTCGACGGCACGTCGATCGCGGGCCTGGCGGCCCGGCAGGTGGCCTCCGGCGGGGGTCGGATCCGTCCGGGCCTCGCGTGGGCCGGCTGGGCCTACGCCGCGGCCCCGGGAACGACCGAGCCCGCCGACCTCGTCCGGCTCGGCGCCGCGCTGGAGCTGCTGCACACCTTCGCCCTCGTCCACGACGACGTCATGGACGAGAGCCCGACCCGGCGCGGCATCCCGACGACCCACGTCGCCGTGGCAGCGGCCCACCGCGCCCACGGCGGGGTCGGCGACCCGCAGCGGTTCGCGGAGTCCGTCGCGGTCCTCGTGGGCGACCTCCTGCACGCCCGTGCGCTCGTCCTCGCCGCGCCCCTGCCGGCCCCCGTCCACGCCCGGTTCGCCGAGATGGTGCTCGAGCTCGTCGACGGCCAGGCGCAGGACGTGCTCGCCGCGGCCGCGGGTCCCGGCGACCTGGACCGCGCCCGCGAGGTCGCGCTCCTGAAGACCGGCCGGTACTCCGTCCAGCGTCCGCTCGAGCTCGGCGGCACCCTCGGCAGCGCCTCCCCCGACGTCCTGCGCGAGCTGTCCCGGTACGGCGAGCTCGTCGGGGAGGCCTTCGCGCTGCGCGACGACGCCCTGGGGGTGTGGGGCGATCCGGAGCGGACCGGCAAGCCCGTCGGTGACGACCTGCGCGACCGGAAGCAGACGATGATGCTGGCGCTCGCCCGGGATCTCCTCCCCCCGGCCGGGCTCGCCCTCCTCGACACCGACAGCGGGCGGGCGCTCGCCACCGACGAGGTCGCCGAGCTGACCGCCCACCTCGAGGCAGTCGGCCTGCGGCAGGCCGTGGCGCAGCGGGTCGAGCACCTGATCGGCGAGGCGGTCGAGGTCCTCGACCCCGCCCGCGCCGAGGCCGCGGGCGGGCACCTGGAAACGGTCGCCCACGAGATCGCCGGGAGCATGCCGTGAGTCGGGTCGTCGTCGTCGGGGCGGGGCTCGCGGGCCTGTCCGCCGCGTGCCACCTGCGGGGCGCGGGTCATGAGGTGACGGTCCTCGAGACGGAGGCGACCGTCGGCGGCCGGGCCGCGTGGATCGAGGACGCCGGCTTCACGTTCGAGACCGGGCCGACCGTCCTGACGATGCCGAGCCTCGTCGACGACGCCCTCGCCGCGGTCGGCTCCCGGCTGGCCGATCGTCTTCAGGTGCGGCGCCTGGACCCGGCGTACCGGTCCTGCTTCGCCGACGGCAGCGAGCTGCGCACCCGCTCGGCGCACGCCGACATGCGCACCGAGATCGAGCGCTTCAGCGGACCGGCGGACGCGGCCGCGTTCGACGGCTTCGTCGACTGGCTCACGCAGCTGCACGACGTCGAGATGCCGAACTTCATCGACCGCAACCTCGACTCCGTGCTCGACCTCGTCTCCCGCCCCGCTGCGGCCGCCCGCCTCCTGCGGCTCGGCGGCTTCGGCCGCCTCGGTCCCGCGGTCGCGCGGCGCTTCGCCGACGAGCGACTCCACCGCGCCTTCACCTTCCAGGCGCTGTACGCGGGCATCGCCCCGTCGAAGGCCCTCGCGATCTACGCCGTCATCACGTACATGGACAGCATCGCCGGGGTGTACTTCCCGGTCGGCGGGATCTCCCGGGTGCCCCAGGTGATGGCCGACGCGCTCGTCGACGCCGGCGCCACCGTCCGCACGTCGAGCACGGTGACGGCCGTCGTCCGCGGCGACGGGGGCGCCGTCACGGGCGTGCTGCTCGGGGACGGCGAGCTCGTGCCCGCGGACGCCGTCGTCTGCACGCGTGACCTGCCCCTGGCCTACCGCGACCTCCTGCCCGACCTGCGTGCTCCCCGCCGGGTCCGCCGGGCCCGGTACGCGCCGTCGGCGGTCGTCTGGCACCTCGGCGTCCGGGGTGCTCCCCGCCCCGGCACCGAGCACCACAACATCCACTTCGGGCACGAGTGGGAGGGCGCGTTCGACGCGCTCATCGACCGGCGCGAGCTCATGCCCGACCCCTCCCGCCTCGTGTCCGTCCCGAGCCTCACCGAGCCGGGGCTCGCCCCGCAGGGGTGCACCTCGCTCTACGTCCTCGAGCCGGTGCCGCACCTCGACGGGCGGATCGACTGGGACCGCGAGCGCGCCCCGATGAAGGAGCGGCTGCTGGAGTTCCTCGACGCCGAGGGCTACCCGACGGACGTCGTCGTCGAGCACATGGACACGCCCGCCGACTGGGCCGCTCGGGGCCTGGCTGCAGGGACTCCCTTCGCCCTGGCCCACACCTTCGGCCAGACCGGCCCGTTCCGCCCGCACAACATCGATCGCCGGGCCCCGGGCCTGGTGTTCGCCGGGTCGGCGACGACGCCCGGTGTCGGTGTCCCGATGGTCCTGGTGAGCGGCCGGCTGGCCGCCGAGCGCGTCGAGCAGCACCTGCGGACCGGGGCATGAGCGCGCTCCTGGAGGCCGGTCACCGCCGGGCCGAGGCGATCACCCGCCAGCACGCGACGACGTACTACTGGGGCGCACGCCTGCTGCCCGAGGAGCGCCGCCGGCAGGTGCACGCCGTCTACGCGCTGTGCCGGACCGCCGACGACGTCGTCGACTCCCCGGGGGCCACCTCGCCCGGCCGCGTCGCCGGGACGGCGCAGCGCCTGACGGCGCTGGAGCAGCGGTTCGAGGAGGTGCGTGCCGGCGCACCGACCGACGACCCCGTCCTCGCCGTCGCGGCGGACGCCGCCGAGCGCGCCGGCATCGCGCCATCCGTCTTCCGCCGGTTCTTCGGCGCGATGCGCCAGGACCTGACGACGACCCGCTACGAGACGTGGGACGACCTCCTGGGGTACATGGACGGTTCCGCGGCGACGATCGGCGAGATGATGCTCCCCGTGCTCGGCGCGACCTCCCCGCACGCCCTCGGGCCCGCCCGCTCCCTCGGCCTGGCCTTCCAGCTGACGAACTTCCTGCGCGACGTCAGCGAGGACCTCGGCCGTGGCCGGGTGTACCTGCCGCAGGCGGAGCTGCGCGCCGCCGGCGTCGACCCCGCCGGTTATCGCGCCGGTCTGGCGGTCGACGAGCCGTGGCGTGCGTTCATGCGGGGGCAGATCGCCCGCAACCGCGAGCTCTACCGCGCGGCGGACGCGGGCCTGCCCCACCTGCCGTCGGCGGCCCGACGCTGCGTGACGACGGCCTACGCGTTGTACTCGGGGATCCTCGACCGGATCGAGCGGGCGGACCACGACGTCTTCGGCGACCGGGTCCACGTCCCCACCCCGGCGAAGGTCGTCCTCACCGGGCGGGTGCTCACCGGCACGTGGTCGCCGTGACCCAGTGGCTCTATCTGCTGGCGCTGCTGGCCTCCATCGCCGGGACCCTGGCGATCGACCACCGCTGGCGACTGTTCGTCTTCGACCGGCCCCGACCGGCGCTGCTCGTCCTCGTCGCCGGTGTCCTCTTCTTCAGCGTGTGGGACCTCGTCGGGATCGAGCTCGGGGTCTTCGTCAAGGGTGACGGCCCGTACCTGTCGGGCATCGACGTCGCACCGCACTTCCCCGTCGAGGAGCTCTTCTTCCTCCTCCTGCTGTGCCTGTCGTCGATGGTCGCGTGGACGGCCGCACACCGCTGGCTCGGGGACCGCCGATGACCTTCCTCGTGCTCGTCGCGATCTTCCTCGGGGTCGCGGTGCTCGTCGCGCTCGTCGTCCGCCCCCCGGTGCGCTGGTCTGCGGCGCTCGTGGCCGCAGCGGTGATGTTCACCCTCACGGCGGTGTTCGACAACGTGATGATTTCGGCCGGGCTGTTCGAGTACGGGAACGAGCAGCTCCTCGGCCTGCGCATCGGCCGGGCCCCGGTGGAGGACTTCGGGTACCCGCTCGTCGCGCTGGTGCTCCTGCCCGCGCTGTGGCACCTGCTGCGGGGGCGCCGGTGAGGGCGCTGCGCGAGATCGTCCTGGCCTCCCGGCCGCTGAGCTGGGTGAACACCGCCTTCCCGTTCGCGGCCGCGTACCTCGTGCTCGCGCGGGGCGTCGACGCCCGCCTCGTCGTGGGCACGCTGTTCTTCCTCGTCCCGTACAACCTGCTGATGTACGGGGTGAACGACGTCTTCGACATCGACTCCGACGAGCAGAACCCGCGCAAGGGCGGCGCCGAGGGCGCGCTCCTGTCCCGCAGCCGGCTCCGCCTCGTCCTCTGGGCCAGCCTGCTCCTGCCCGTCCCCTTCGTCCTGTGGCTGGTGCCGCAGGGCACGGGTCGTGCCGCGCTCGTCCTCGCCGTGAGCCTGGCGGCCGTCCTCGCCTACTCCCTGCCGATCCTGCGCTTCAAGGAACGCCCGGGGGTCGACTCCCTCACCTCGAGCACCCACTTCGCCTCCCCCGCCGTCTACGGGCTCGTGCTCGCCGACCGGCCGGTGCCGCAGGACGTCTGGTTCCTCGTCGCGGCCTTCTTCGTCTGGGGGTGCGCGAGCCACGCGTTCGGGGCCGTGCAGGACGTGCGCGCCGACCGCGCGGCCGGGATCGGCTCGGTGGCGACCGTCCTCGGCGCACGACCGGTCGTCGTCGTCGCGATCGCCCTCTACGTGCTCAGCGCCGGGCTCGTGGCATTCGGCCCGTGGCCATCGGTGTTCGCCGTCCCGCTGCCCCTCCTCTACGCCGCGCTCGTCGCGCGCCACCTCGGGGTGACCGACGAGACCGCGGAGTCGACGAACGTCGGCTGGCGACGTTTCCTCGCGCTCAACTTCTTCACGGGTTTCGTCGTCACCCAGCTGCTCATCGTCGCCTGGCGCTGGGGCTGAACCGCCCCCGAGAACGCCGAAGGCCCTCCCGCCCGCTCTCGCGGTGGGAGGGCCTTCGCCTCACGTAGCCCCGACGGGATTCGAACCCGCGCTACCGCCTTGAGAGGGCGGCGTGCTAGGCCACTACACAACGGGGCCAGGTGCTGACCCTGCCGTGACCGGCAGGCGAACAACAGACGAAACCTTACCCTGTCGGGCGTGTTTCGACCGAATCGGCGGAGGACCGCCGCAGCGCTGGGGTACCAGGACTCGAACCTAGAACGACTGAACCAGAATCAGCTGTGTTGCCAATTACACCATACCCCAAGGGGTGTCAACCCCTGACCCGCCGCCGATCGAGCGACGAGGTCGTGGGTGAACCGAGGGGAGAGTCTAGCGGCCCCGTCGGTGGCACCCAAATCGGTCAGCCCTCCGCGGGCGACCCCTCGTAGGTCGCGCGCAGCCGACGCAGCCGGGCGAGCGTGGAGTGCTTCCCGAGGATCTCCATCGACTCGAAGAGCGGCGGGCTGATCCGCTGCCCGGAGACCGCTACCCGCAGCGGGCCGAAGGCGAGCTTCGGCTTGATGCCCATCCCGTCGACGATCGCGGCGCGCAGCGCAGCCTCGATCGCGGCGGCGACGAAGTGCTGAGGGCCGGGCTCGTCGAAGCTCGGCGGCTCCTGCAGCGGCTCCAGCGCAGCGATCGCGGCGTCGAGCACCGCGGGGGCGTCCGGGGACAGCTTCGCGCGGGCCTCCTCGTCGACGACGAGCGCGTCGTCGGCGTCGTAGAACGGGGCGACGAGCGCGCTGGCCTCGGTGAGCCTGGCGATCCGGGTCTGGATGAGTGCGGCCACGTCCTGCAGGCGCCCCAGCTGCCCCAGGGTCGGGTTGTCGGTGAGGATCCCGTCCTTGACGAGGACCGGCAGCAGCCGGGCGGTGAGATCCTTCAGCTCGAGGTCGCGGATCCACTGGCCGTTGAGCCAGTCGAGCTTCTTCATGTCGAAGACGGGCCCGACGGTGTTGACCAGCCGCCAGTCGAAGCGCTCGACGAACTCGTCGAAGGTGAACTGCTCGACGTCCTCGCCCTCGGCGTTCTTCGCCGGCGGGTACGCGAGCAGCGCGAGGAAGTTGACGACCGCCTCGGGCAGGTAGCCCTCTTCGCGGAACCACGTGAGGCGCGCGGCGGGGTTCCTCCGCTTGGAGATCTTCGAGCGGTCGGTGTCGCGCAGCAGCGGCATGTGGGCGAACACCGGCGGGGTGAGGCCGAGCCACCGGTGCAGCAGGACGTGCTTGGGCGTGCTGCTGATCCACTCCTCGCCGCGCACGACGTGGGTGATGCCCATCTCGTGGTCGTCGACGACGACGGCAAGGTGGTACGTCGGGAAGCCGTCGGTCTTGAGGATGACCTGGTCGTCGGGGCGCGGGGCGCTCACCGTGCCGCGGATGAGGTCCTCGAAGCTCGTCGGCGCGTCGTCGGGGATCCGCATGCGGACGACGGGCGTCTCCTGGAACCCGGGCTCCTGGGCGCGCTCCTCCCGCGTCTTGCCCAGGCACGTCCGGTCGTAGCCGGTCGGCTGCTTGAGCTTCTGCTGCCGCTCGCGCATCTCGGCCAGCCGCTGGGGTGAGCACCAGCAGTGGTAGGCGTTGCCGTTCGCGAGGAGCTTCTCGACGTACGGGCGGTAGGTGTCGAGGCGCTCGCTCTGCCGGTAGGGCGCGTGCGGGCCGCCGACGTCGGGGCCCTCGTCCCACGTGAGGCCGAGCCAGCCGAGCGTGTCGTACAGCTGCTGCTCGCTCGTCGGGTCGAACCGCGCCCGGTCGGTGTCCTCGACGCGCAGGACGAAGGACCCACCCTGCTGGCGGGCGTAGGCGCGGTTGAACAGGGCCATGTACGCCGTGCCGACGTGCGGGTCTCCCGTGGGGCTCGGGGCGATCCGCAGGCGCGGCGCTCCCGGGGTCGACGGCGTGGTGGGCACGGGTGCGGACGCGGCGTCCGTGGGCGAGCTGCTCATGATGCGCTCGATGGTAGTCGCGGACGCCGGGGGCGGACGCGACCGCGCCGGCTGGTCAGTCCTTCGCGACGAAGGGGTTCGACAGGGTCCCGATCTGGTCGATCTCGATCTCGCACCGCTGCCCGGCGGTGATCGGACCGACGCCGGCCGGGGTGCCGGTGAGGATGACGTCCCCGGGCAGCAGGGTGAACGCGCGGCTGGCGTACGCGATGACCGCGGCGACGCCGTGGACCATGTCGCTGCTGTGGCCGTCCTGCCGGACCTCGCCGTCGACCGTCGTGCGGATCGCACAGTCCTGCGGGTCGAGCTCGGTCTCGATCCACGGCCCGAGCGGGCAGAAGGTGTCGAAGCCCTTCGCGCGGGCCCACTGCCCGTCGGTCCGCTGCAGGTCGCGGGCGGTGACGTCGTTGGCGATCGTGTACCCGAGGACGACCTTGCGCACGTCCTCCTCCGCGACGTCCTTGCACATCCGCCCGATGACGACGGCCAGCTCGCCCTCGTAGCTGACCTCGCTCGTCTCCGGCGGGATGACGACGGGGTCGCCCGGTCCGACGACCGCGGTGTTCGGGACGAGGAAGAGCCCGGGCTCGGCCGGCACGTCCTTGCCCATCTCCGCGGCGTGGTCGGCGTAGTTGCTCCGCACGCCGATGACCTTGCTGCGCGGGATGACCGGTGCCAGGAGCCGGACGTCCTCGACCTTCAGCGTCCGGCCCGTGAGCTCGATCCGCGTGACGAGCGGGTCGCCGGTGATCTCGGCGATCTTCTGGCCCGTGCCGTCGACCAGGCCGTAGGCGGGGTCGTCTCCCTCGGTGAATCTCGCGATGCGCACGGCGACACCCTACGGAGGTGACACCCCAGGGACCCGACGAGGCCCCGTCCCGGCGAGCTCGGACGGGGCCTCGACGTGCGGTCAGCGCATCACGGGTTCGTCGTCGTCAGACCCGTGCGCCACTGGGCGATGACGGCGTTCGCCATGAGGCGGTAGCCCTTGTCGTTCGCGTGGATGTCCTTCGTGTCCGTGCACATCCACGTGTTCGTGCAGATCATCTGGACGTTGCGCGGCACCTCGCCGTAGGTCGGGTCGCTGACGAGCGTGGTGTCGTCGTCCCGCAAGGCGTCGGCGACGCGGGCCCGCTGGGCGTTCGCGGCCCGGGCCGTCGCGCCGATGTACTCCTTGAGCGCGACGTTCGCCAGCGCCGACTGCTTCGCGGCGTCCTTGCCCGACTGCCCCGAGAGCCAGCTCGCGAGGAAGGGGTTGTAGTAGTCGGTGATGATGATCCGGGTGTCCGGCCCGGCGGCGGCCCGCAGGCGGCCGTAGATCTCGGGGAGGTTCCGGAAGAGCTTGCCGGCCCCGTCGGTGAGGCAGGGGAGATCGATCGCGCCGCCGCGGGCGCACCGCTGGATGTCGTTCGCCCCGAGGGTGAGGGTGACGAGGGCGACCTCGCCGCGGTGCTGCCGCAGGAACGCCTCGGCCGCCCGCATCTGGCTGCCCTCGCGGTAGGAGCACTTGCCCGCGAGGAGCATGGTCGTGGACGACTCGCCGCTGCAGGCGAGGTTCGTCGTCGCGACGTTCCTGCCGAGCTTCCACGTGAGGTAGCGGTCGACGGAACCGACGTAGCCGCCCGTCTTGGCGTCGCCCCGACCGGGCTGGTAGCCGGCGGCGAGGGAGTCGCCCAGGGCGAGGTAGCGGGTCGGCGTCGTCGCCGCGGCCATGGCCTGTGCGGCGTCCTGCCCGCCGGTGCCACCGGCACCGACGGTGACGCCGACGGCAAGGGCCACGGCGGCGGCCGCCGAGGCGAGAGAACGGAAGCGGGAGATGGTCACGGGAGGCCCTTCGTCGTTGGAGGTGCGTGCCCCCCGATCCTGTCGCAATTGCGCGCGCAACTGACATCTGCGCGCCGAACATCGCGCGCAGATGTCATCGATCGCGCGCAGATCCCGACGACCTCGCTCGAGCACGAGTGACCGTAGAGTTCGCGCGGTGGAGCTCTCGACCCTGACCCGCCAGGAGTGGCGCCCGGCGCAGGAGGCCCACGCCGCGCGGGTCGACGCGCTGACCGCCGGCATCCGCGACCGGGCGGCCCGCGGCGAGAAGCACCCGATCGAGGACTTCCTCGTCGAGTACTACGGTCACTCCCCCGGCCGTCTGCGCCGGTGGGAGCCCGGCCCCGGGCGGGTGCTCCTCGACGCCGCCGACGCCGGCTGCGCCGGGCGGAGCCACCACCGCACCGACGCCGACGGGACGGTCCGGCTCGACACCGAGGCCTTCGTCGCGCGCCGCGGCCGGACCGTGCGGTTCGTCCGGGACCTGCTCGCCGCAACACTCTCCAGGCCCGCCGCCACCGCCTGCTTCGGCCTCCACGAGTGGGCGATGGTCTACCGCCTCGCGCCCGGGCAGCAGCGCCACGAGGCGCTCCCGCTGCGGCTGACGCAGGCCGAGACGGACGCGGTCGTCGAGGGTCACCGGATCCGCTGCAGCCACTTCGACGCCTACCGCTTCTTCACCGCCGACGCCCGGCCGCGCAACACGCTGCGCCCGACCCGCGAGACCCAGATCCATCACGAGCAGCCCGGCTGCCTCCATGCCGGCATGGACGTGTACAAGTGGTGCTTCAAGCTCGCCCCCGCCGTCCCGTCGGAGCTCACCGCCGACGCCTTCGAGCACGCGCTCGCCGTCCGGGTGCTCGACATGCAGGCCTCGCCCTACGACCTCGCGGCCTTCGACCTGCCACCGGTCCGCATCGAGACCTCCTCCGGGAAGGCCGAGTTCGTCGACCGGCAGCGCGACCTCGTGGGTCGCTCGAACGCCCTGCGCCACCGGCTGCTCGAGGTCTGCGACGCGCTCCTGCTCAGCGCGCCGGCACACCCGCCCGCATGAGCCCGTAGGTGATCGACTCCCGCAGCGCCTGCCACGACGCCTCGAGGATGTTCCCGGCGACACCGATCGTCACCCAGGTGCCGTCGTGGTCGGCGGTCTCGAGGAGGACCCGCGTGACGGCGTCCGTGCCGTGCGCGGCGTCGAGGATCCGGACGCGATAGTCGACCAGCTCCATCGCGTCGATCTCGGGGTAGACCTCCGCGAGCGCCTCGCGCAGGGCATGGTCGAGCGCGTTGACCGGACCGTTGCCCTCGCCGGTCGCGACGACCCGCCGCCCGCCGGCGCGGACCTTCACCGTCGCCTCGGAGAGCGCATCGTCGTCCCCGCGCGCGTCCGTGATGACCCGCCAGGACTCGATGTCGGCGTAGTGGGGCACGTCCTGCCCGAGCCCGCGCCGCAGGAGCAGCTCGAACGAGGCGTCGGCCGCGTCGAAGGTGTACCCGCGCGACTCGAGCTCCTTGACGGTCGCGAGCACCCGGCCGACGGCCTCACCCGAGTCGGGGCCGAGCTCCACGCCGAGCTCCTCGGCCTTGAGCTCGACGCTCGCCCGACCCGCCATGTCCGAGACGAGCATGCGCATCCCGTTGCCGAAGAGCGCGGGGTCGGTGTGCTGGTAGAGGTCGGGGTCGACCTTGATCGCGCTCGCGTGCAGCCCGCCCTTGTGCGCGAAGGCGCTCGAGCCGACGTACGGCTGCCGGCTGTACGGCGGGAAGTTCGTGATCTCGCTGACGACGTTGGCGACCTGGGTCGCCCGGGCCAGCTGCTGCGGGGTGACGACCTCGAAGCCCATCTTCGTCTGGAGGTTCGCGACGATCGTCAGGAGGTTGGCGTTGCCCGTCCGCTCGCCGTACCCGTTGATCGTCCCCTGCACGTGCCGGGCGCCGGCCTCGACCGCGGCGAGCGAGTTCGCGACCGCGCACCCGGTGTCGTTGTGGCAGTGGATCCCGATGCGGACCCCCGCCCGGGCGGTCACGGCCGCGACGACCTCATGGACCCGGCCCGGCAGCATGCCGCCGTTCGTGTCGCAGAGGACGACCGCGCTCGCCCCGGCGCTCGCGGCGGCGTCGACGACGCGGTGGGCGTGGTCGGGGTCGTCGAGGTAGCCGTCGAAGAAGTGCTCCGCGTCGATGACGACCTCCCGGCCCTCGGCCACGAGGAGCTCGACGGAGTCGCGGATCATCGCGAGGTTCTCCTCGACGTCGGTCCGCAGCGCCCGCTCGATGTGCCCGACGTGGGACTTCGCGACGAGGGTGACGACCGGCGTACCCGAGTCGAGCAACGCCCGCAGCAGGGAGTCCTCCGACGCCGCCCGCCCCGCCCGGCGGGTTGCCCCGAACGCAGCCAACCGCGCCGTCCGCAGGTCGGCCCCTCCGGTAGCGGCCTCGAAGAAGCCGGTGTCCGTCGGGTTCGCGCCCGGCCACCCGCCCTCGATGTAGGTCACGCCCAGCTCGTCGAGCTGCGCCGCGATGGCGAGCTTGTCCTGCACGGAGAGGTTGATGCCCTCCTGCTGGGCGCCGTCGCGCAGCGTCGTGTCGTAGAGGTGGATCGTGTCGGCCATCGGTCCTCGCCAGAAGTAGGTCGGCTCCCACAGGGCGGCGCCACGCCTAACGCGGCGCCGCCCCGCGGGACGTCGACGATCCGGGATCCCACGCTGTCCTCGCCCGCGGCGCTGTGGTGCCGCCGACGCCGGCACGGGTGCCGACAAAAGGAAAGACCCCCCGGGTGCGGGAGGTCTGCGCGACGAGCGTGTGGCTCGTCGCGCTAGCGAAGAATGATGGCCGCGGTGGCAGCCGCTCGGATCGTCACGAGCTCCACGATGCCACATCCCCGCGGACACCCCTCGCGCGGGGTCCACGATCCGGACCCGGTGGGAGCACGGGGTCCGGATCGTCAGACGAGGCGCGTCATCCAGCCGTAGGTGTCCTCGCTGCGGCCCTGCTGCATCGACAGCAGCCGCTCGCGCATCCCGCGGGTGACCTCGCCGCCGAACTCGCCAGCCGTCGACGGCGCGCTCCCGCCCGCCCAGCGCAGCTCGCCGATCGGGGTGATGATCGCGGCGGTGCCGCAGGCGAACACCTCGAGCACCTCGCTGCTGACGACCCCGTCCCTCCACTCCTGGATCGGCACGGCGCGCTCGACCGGGCGCAGGCCGAACTCGTGCGCGAGCTCCAGCACCGACATCCGGGTGATCCCCGGGAGGATCGTGCCGGTGAGCTCGGGAGTGACGAGCGTGCCGTCCCGCATGACGAAGAAGACGTTCATCCCGCCGAGCTCGTCGACCTTGGTGTGCGTCGCGGAGTCGAGGAACACGGCCTGGTCGCAGCCGTTGGCCGAGCCCTCGATCTGCCCCGCGAGGGCCGAGGCGTAGTTCCCGCCGCACTTGGCCGCCCCCGTGCCACCGGCGCCGGCGCGGGCGTAGCCCTCGCTGATCCACAGGGTGATCGGCTTGGGCCCGCCGACGAAGATCGACTCCGCCGGGGAGGCGATGACGCTGTACCGGACCCGGGTGGAGGGCCGCAGCCCGAGGAAGGCCGCCGAGCCGAACATGAACGGCCGCAGGTAGAGGCTCTTCTCCCCGTCGCCGAACGCGGGCACCCACGCCTCGTCCGCCTCGACGAGGACCCGCAGCGACTCGACGAAGTCCTCGGCGGGCAGCTCGGGCAGGACCATCCGTCGTGCGCTCGCGTTGAGCCGCTCCGCGTTCTTCTCCGGACGGAAGGTCCACACGGACCCGTCCTCGTGGCGGTACGCCTTGAGCCCCTCGAAGATCTCCTGCGCGTAGTGCAGGACGGAGGCCGCGGGGTCGAGCTGGATCGGGCCGTAGGGCTGGAGGCTCGCGTCGCTCCAGCCGGACTCCTGCGACCACTCCATGGTGAGCATGTGGTCGGTCATGTGCTGCCCGAACCCCGGCGCGGCCAGGATGACCTCCCGCTCGTCGACGGCCAGCGGGGAGGGGTGGGGGGTGCGGACGGTCGTCAGCGGCATCGGGCTCCTCCTCGGGGCGGTCGGGTCGGAGGGCAGGCTAGCGCCGCTGGACGGGGCACCACCCTGGGAGGGGTCAGAGGCGGGCGGCGATGGCGTCGCCGACGTCGCTCGTCGAGCGCCGTGCCTCCCCGCGCTCGGCGAGGTCGGCCGCGACCGCGGCCTCGACCCGATCGCCCTGGTCGTCGAAGCCGAGGTGGCGCAGGAGCATCGCGACGGACAGGACGGTGGCCGTCGGGTCGGCGACGCCCTGGCCGGCGATGTCGGGCGCGGAGCCGTGGACCGGCTCGAACATGCTCGGGGTGGTCCGGTCGGGGTTGATGTTGCCGCTCGCTGCGAGGCCGATGCCGCCGGCGATCGCGGCCGCGATGTCGGTGATGATGTCGCCGAAGAGGTTGTCGGTGACGATGACGTCGAACCGCGCGGGGTCCGTCGCGAGGAAGATCGTCGCGGCGTCGACGTGCTGGTAGGCGACCTCGACGTCGGGGAACTCCCGGCCGACCTCGTCGACCGTCCGGCGCCACAGGTGCCCGGCGTGGACGAGGACGTTGTGCTTGTGCACCAGGGTGAGGTGCTTGCGGGGGCGGGCCTGCGCGCGGGCGAAGGCGTCGCGGACGACGCGCTCGACCCCGAAGCGGGTGTTCACGCTCACCTCGGTCGCGATCTCGTGCGGCGTGCCGATGCGGACCGCGCCCCCGTTGCCGACGTAGGGCCCCTCGGTACCCTCCCGGACGACGACGAAGTCGATACCCGCGTCGGTGACGTGGTCGGCGAGCGGGCTGCGCACCCCCGGGAAGAGCGTGGCCGGGCGAAGGTTGACGTAGTGGTCCAGGGCGAATCGCAGCGGGAGCAGGACCCCACGCTCGAGGACGCCGCTGGGGACGCTCGGATCGCCGATGGCACCGAGGAGGATCGCATCCTGACCGCGCAGCTCCTCGACGACCGACTCTGGGAGCGTCTCCCCCGTGGCGTGCCACCGTCGCGCCCCGAGGTCGTACTCGGTGCGGCTCACCGTCACGCCGGTGCCCTCGAGCGCCGCGTCGAGGACCTTGAGCCCCTCGGTGACGACCTCCGGACCGATCCCGTCACCACCGATGACGGCGATGTCCAGGGCGTGGGCCGTCGTGTCCGAAGGAGTATCCACGGTCGTCTCGGTCATGGTAGCCAGCCTAGCCGCGGCAGTCCGAGATGCGGACGACCGTCCCGCATCGCGGATGTGACGTCGGAGCGTACCCGGCCTCCGGGGCGACCCCGTCACCCCCGGCAGGACGCGCGGAAACGCTCACGCACAGGAATCGCACAGCCGGGACACGGCGACGGACCGGCGTCCCCGTGTTCACTGGTCCCATGCCACCTGCAGCCGGCCCCGCCCTCACCCGCCCCGACGGCTCCCCCGTCCGCGTCCTCGTCGTCGACGACGAGGACGCGGACGGGGGAGCCGTCGGGGCGGGGGAGGGCGGGGCCGGCTGCCGGGGGCATGGGGCCAGGGAACACGGGGACGCCGGGCCGGCGCCGGGTCCCGGCTGTGCGAGTCCTGTGCGTGAGCGTGTCCGCGCGGCCTGCCGGGGGTGACGGGGTCGCCCCGGAGGCCGGGTACGCTCCNGCACCTCCCAGCCCTCGTACCGCATCGCCATCGAGAGCAGCTCGGTGAGGTTGGCCTCGTCGTCGACGACGAGGCCAACCTCACCGAGCTGCTCTCGATGGCGATGCGGTACGAGGGCTGGGAGGTGCAGACCGCCCACGCAGGTCTGGCTGCCGTCCGAACCGCCAAGGAGTTCCGGCCCGATGCCGTCGTGCTCGACATGATGCTGCCGGACTTCGACGGGATGGAGGTCCTCCGACGCATGCGGGCCGACACCCCCGACATCCCGGTGCTCTTCCTCACCGCGAAGGACGCCGTCGAGGACCGGGTCGCCGGCCTCACCGCCGGTGGGGACGACTACGTCACCAAGCCCTTCAGCCTCGAGGAGGTCGTCGCCCGCGTGCGGGGCCTCATGCGCCGGACCGCCGTCACCGCCGGCCCGGCCGGCGCGGTGCTCGTCGTGGGCGACCTCACGCTCGACGAGGACAGCCACGAGGTCACCCGCGGCGGCACGGAGATCGCCCTCACCGCCACCGAGTTCGAGCTCCTGCGCTACCTCATGCGCAACCCGAGGCGTGTCCTGTCCAAGGCCCAGATCCTCGACCGCGTGTGGAACTACGACTTCGGCGGGCAGGCCAACGTCGTCGAGCTGTACATCTCCTACCTGCGCAAGAAGGTCGACGCCGGTCGTGACCCGATGATCCACACGATGCGCGGCGCCGGGTACATCCTCAAGCCGGCGCCGTGAGCACCGCCTCGCCGCCCCCCGCCGCCCCCGGCCCTCATCTCCCCCGCGGGCCGTTCTCCGGCTGGACGCTGCGTCGGCGCCTCGTCGTCTCGATCCTCACGCTGTTCGCCGTGGTCACCCTGCTCACCAGCCTCGTGACGACCACCCTCGTCGAACAGTCCCTGCAGCGCGAGCTCGACGCCAGGGTGATGAGCACGGCCGCCCGAGCCGTCGGCCCCGATCGTGACGGCGAACGAGACCACCGCCCACCCGGCCGCCAGCTGACCGACGGCCTCGTGCTCGCCGCCGACTCCGGAACGGTGACGGTCAACCAGGTCGGCGTCCCCGGAGGCGGCACGACCTCGCTGTCGGCCCAGCAGGCGTCGGCGCTGCTCGCCGCCGGTCTCGACGGGCGGCCACGCACGGTGGACCTCGGAACGCTTGGGCGGTACCGCCTCGTCGAGGTGACCACGCCTGATGGTCGTCGCGTCGTCAGCGGGGTCTCGATGCGTCCCCTCGAGGACAGCCTCGCCCGCATCCGGACCGTGACCATCGGCCTTGCCCTGCTCGGGCTGGGGCTGATCGCGCTCGGCATCCCGTGGCTCGTGCGCGTCAACGTGCGTCCCCTCGAACACGTCGCCGCGACGGCGGGGCGGGTCTCCACCCTGCCCCTGAGCAGCGGCGAGGTCTCGTTGACCGAGCGCGTCCCGGCCCAGCACACCGATCGCCGCACCGAGGTCGGGCAGGTCGGCGCAGCCCTC
Source organism: Janibacter massiliensis (assembly GCF_900289115.1). Lineage (GTDB taxonomy): Bacteria > Actinomycetota > Actinomycetes > Actinomycetales > Dermatophilaceae > Janibacter_A > Janibacter_A massiliensis. Next base: position 2,412,856 of record NZ_LT985196.1, read on the forward strand.
AACGACCTGCTCGACCACGTGGACGCCGCCCTTCAGGCCCGGCACGACAGCGAGCAGCAGCTCCGCCGGTTCGTCGCCGACGCGAGCCATGAGCTGCGCACCCCGCTGGCGTCGATCCGGGGGTACGCCGAGCTGTCCCGCCGCGAGACCGACCCCGTCCCGGACGGTGTCCGCCACGCCCTCGGACGCATCGAGTCCGAGGCCGGACGCATGTCCTCGCTGGTGGAGGACCTCCTGCTCCTGGCCCGCCTCGACGCCGGGCGGCCGCTGGAACGCACCAGGGTCGACCTCACGATGCTGCTGCTGGACACGGTGGGGGACGCCCGTGCGGCCGGCCCCGACCACCGCTGGAGGCTCGACCTCCCGGACGAACCCGTGGAGGTCGTCGGCGACCCCGCCCGGCTCACCCAGGTCGTCGTCAACCTGCTGGCCAACGCCCGCGTCCACACCCCCGCGGGGACCACCGTCACCACCCGGCTGCGCCCCGACGTCGACCGGGTGGCTCTGGAGGTCGAGGACGACGGACCCGGCATCCCCGGCGATCTCCTGCCCACCGTGTTCGCCCGATTCACCCGCGCCGACGATGCCCGGGTCCGAGGACAGGGGTCCACGGGCCTGGGACTGTCCATCGCCGACGCGGTCGTCGTCGCGCACGGCGGGACGATCGGCGTGGAGTCGGCGCCGGGCCGCACGGTGTTCCGGGTCGCGCTGCCCGCGCCCGGTCCGCAGGCGGGCTGAGTCGTCCGTCCTCGACCGATCACGACGACGTCGGCTGCGAGCCCATGGCCAGGCCTCACCGGCCTCATAGCCTCACGACAGGTTCGGACCCGACCGTGAAGTGGCCAGAGCACACCACCACGGAAAGGACCGATCATGGTCAGCAGCACGAAGCTCGTCACCGGTGCGGCCGCCGCCGTCACCGCAGGCTCCCTCGTCTTCGCCGGCGCCTCCCTGGCGCGGGCCGACTCCACCACGGACTCGAACGCCGCCGGCTCCAGCACCTCCTCCGCCCAGGCGGACCGCGGACGGGGCGGCCACGCCCACACCGAGGTCACGGGCGACGAGGCGACGAAGGTCACGAAGGCGGTCACGACCACGGACTCGGCCGTGACGGTCGGGTCGGTGCGCAAGGACCCCGACGGCTCCTACGACGTCATGGGCACCAAGAACGGTGAGCGCGTCATGGTCGAGGTCAGCGCCGACCTGAAGTCCGTCGAGGTGCGCCAGGGTGGCCCCGGACCCGGTGACGGCCACGGTGGACCCGGCGGGATGAACCTCACCGCGGTCACCGGGCAGGAGGCGACGAAGGTCGGCGCGGCCGTCAGGGCGAAGGACTCCGGTTTCACCGTGGAGCGGGTCGGGAAGACCGACGACGGCGCGTACCTGGTGGCGGGCACCAAGGACGGCGAGCGGGCCATGGCTCGCGTCGCCGGCGACCTCAAGAGCGTGGACATCCGCACCGGCGACCAGGGTCCGGACGGCCCGGGGGGCCGCGGTGGGCACGCGCACACCGAGGTCACGGGCGACGAGGCGACGAAGGTCACCAAGGCGGTCACGACCACGGACTCGGCCGTGACGGTCCAGTCGGTGCGCAAGGACCCCGACGGCTCCTACGACGTCATGGGCACCAAGAACGGTGAGCGCGTCATGGTCGAGGTCAACGCCGACCTGAAGTCCGTCGAGGTGCGCACCGGCGGCCCGGCGCGCGACAACGGCCAGCAGGCGACGCGGTCGGACGAGGCGACGTCGGCGCGGACGACCGTCCCCTCCACCGGGACCAGCCCGACCAGCATCCCCTCCGTCGCCTGACCCGGACCCGCCGCCCGTGAGGGGTCGGCGGGGACGACGAGAGCCGCCCACGTCACCGTGGGCGGCTCTCGGGTCGTGGCGGGCCTGCGTGAACGCGTCAGTCGAGCTCGACGATGCGGAACTGGTCGACCCCGACCTGGGACATCACCTGCTCGGCAAGGTCTGCCGGGACGGCCGAGTCGAGGGTGAGTGCGACGAGCGCCTGCCCCTGCTCGTCGTCACGGGCGACCTGCATGCCGGCGATGTTCACCCCCGCCTCGCCCAGGAGACCGCCGATCGTGCCGATGACGCCCGGGCGGTCCTCGTAGCGGTAGAAGGCCATGTGCTGGCTGATCGGGATCTCGAGGTCGAGGCCGTCGATGCCGACGAGCTTCTGGACCATCTTCGGTCCGGTGAGCGTGCCGGCGACCGCGAGCTGCCGGCCGTCGGCCAGCGTGCCGCGCAGCGTCGTGATGTTCCGGTAGTCCTCGGAGACCGGGTCCGTCAGCAGTCGCGTCTCGACGCCCCGCTCCTCCGCGAGCAGCGGTGCGTTGACGTACGTGACCGGGGTGCTCGTCACGTCCGTGAACAGGCCCTTGAGGGCGGACAGGCCCCAGACCGAGACGTCGTGCTCGGTGATCTCGCCACGCACGTCGACGTCGAGCTGGACCGGCACGGCGCCGGCGATGGCCGTGAAGATCCGGCCGAGCTTCTCGACCAGGTCGATGCCGGGGCGGACCTCCTCGGCGACGGCGCCGCCGGAGACGTTGACGGCGTCCGGCACGAGGTCGCCGGACAGCGCCAGCCGCACCGAGCGGGCGACGGCGACGCCGGCCTTCTCCTGCGCCTCCTCGGTCGAGGCACCCAGGTGCGGGGTGACGACGACCGACTCGTGCTCGAACAGCGGGCTGTCCGTGCACGGCTCCGAGGCGAAGACGTCGATGCCGGCGCCGGCGACGCGGCCCTCGGCGATCGCCGTGGCGAGCGCGGCCTCGTCGATGATCCCCCCGCGGGCGGCGTTGACGATGTGCACGCCCGGCTTGACCTTGCGCAGCGCCTCCTCCCCGATGAGCCCGAGGGTCTCGGGCGTCTTCGGCAGGTGGATGGTGATGAAGTCGGCCTCCGCCAGCAGCTCGTCGAGCGTGACGAGGCGGGCGCCGAGCTGACCGGCGCGCTGCGCCGAGACGTACGGGTCGTAGGCGAGGATCTCGACGCCGAAGCCCTTGAGCCGCTCGGCGACGAGCTGGCCGATGCGACCGAAGCCGACGACACCGACCTTCTTGTCGAGCACCTCGACGCCGCCGTACTGCTTGCGGGCCCACGTGCCGCCCTTGAGCGCCTGGTTCGCCGGCGCGATGTTCCGGGCGCTGGCCAGGAGGAGGCCGACCGCGAGCTCGGCGGCCGAGGTGATGTTGGACGTCGGGGCGTTGACGACCATCACCCCGGCCTTGGTCGCCGCCGGGACGTCGACGTTGTCCAGACCGACGCCGGCCCGGGCGATGACCTTCAGGCCGGGCGCGGCGGCGATCGCCTCGGCGTCCATCTTCGTCGCCGAGCGGATGAGGACCGCATCGACACCCTCCGCGAGCGCGGGCAGCAGCTCGTCGCGGTTGGCGCCGTCGCAGCGACGGATCTCGAAGTCGGGGCCGAGGGCCTCGATGGTCGCGGGCGAGAGTTCTTCGGCGAGGAGGACGACAGGCTTGGTCACGGACGATTCCTTCGTGGGGGCGAATGATGGGTCCGGGGCACGGTCCCGGGTCACTACGTGCCGGGCTCATCGTAGAACCCCGTCCGAGTCGCGGACCGACCTCCCACCATGCGGTCAGACTGCCGCGTCCCGGTTCACCGACCGAGGGCGAGGGATGCCGCGACGACACGACGAGGGCGGTCCGGGCCGCAGCCCGGACCGCCCTCCGTCGGTCGTCCCCGTGACGTCAGCGGGCGGCGCTGCCCTCGGTGTAGTCGTCGTCGGCCTGCTTCCACGCGAAGTGCGAGCGCAGGGTCTTGCCGGTCGCCTCGATCGGGTGGCCGGCCTCCTTCTCGCGCAGCTGCTGGAACTCGGGCGCGCCCTTGTCCTGGTCCTCGATGAAGCGGGTGGCGAAGGCGCCGGAACGAATGTCCGCGAGAACCTCCTCCATCCGCTGCTTCACCGAGGCGTCGATGACCCGCGGGCCGGAGACGTAGTCGCCGTACTCGGCGGTGTCGGAGATCGACCAGCGCTGCTTGGCGATGCCGCCCTCCCACATGAGGTCGACGATGAGCTTGAGCTCGTGGAGGACCTCGAAGTAGGCGATCTCCGGCTGGTACCCGGCCTCGGTCAGCGTCTCGAAACCGGCCTGGACGAGGTGCGACATGCCGCCGCAGAGGACGGCCTGCTCGCCGAACAGGTCGGTCTCGGTCTCCTCCGTGAAGGTCGTCCTGATGACGCCGGCCCGCGTGCCGCCGATGCCCTTGGCGTACGACTTGGCGATGTCCCACGCCAGGCCCGAGGCGTCCTGCTCGACCGCGATGATGTCCGGGATGCCCCGGCCGGCGACGTACTCGCGACGCACCGTGTGACCCGGGGCCTTCGGCGCCACGAGGACGACGTCGACGCCGGCCGGCGGCTGGATGTAGCCGAAGCGGATGTTGAACCCGTGGCCGAAGACGAGCACGTCGCCCTCGGACAGGACCGGCGCGATCTCGTCGGCGTACAGGTGCCGCTGGACCTGGTCCGGGGCGAGGATGACGATGACGTCGGCCTCCTCCGCGGCCTCGCGCGGGGTCTTCACGGTCAGGCCCTCGTCCTGCGCCTTGGCGCGGCTCTTGCTGCCCTCCTGGAGACCCACCCGGACGTCGACGCCGGAGTCGCGGAGGTTGAGCGCGTGGGCGTGACCCTGGCTGCCGTACCCGATGACGGCGACCTTGCGCCCCTGGATGATCGACAGGTCGGCGTCGTCGTCGTAGAAGATCTCGGCCATGGTGGGGCTCCTTCGTCGGTGGTGCTGAGGTCTGGTCGTGGGTCAGGCGGGCCGACCGGCCCGGTCGGTCATCGAGCGGCTGCCGCGGCCGACCGCGACGATGCCGGACTCGACGAGCTCCTTGATGCCGAACGGCTCGAGGATCTCGAGGAAGGCCTTCATCCTCCCCGAGTGGCCCGTCGCCTCGATCGTCAGGGCGTCGGGGGCGACGTCGACGACCTTCGCGTCGAAGAGGCGGACGACCTCGACGACCTGGCCGCGGGTCTGCCGGTCGGCGCGGACCTTGACGAGGACGATCTTGCGCTGGACCGACCCCTCGCCGTCGAGCTCGACGACCTTGAGGACCTCGAGCAGCTTGTTCAGCTGCTTGGTCACCTGCTCCAGCGGGTGGTCCTCGACGTCGACGACGACGGTGATCCGGGAGACGTCGGGGTGCTCGGTCGGCCCGACGGCGAGACTGTCGATGTTGAACCCGCGCCGGGAGAACAGCGCGGAGATGCGCGTGAGGACACCGGGGTTGTCCTCGACGAGGACCGACAGGGTGTGCTTGCTGCTCCGGTCACTCGCCGTCATGGTCGGCATCCTCCGCCTGCTCGATCGCCTCGGACTCCTCACGGTCCCAGTCGGGCGCCGTGTCCTTCGCCACCTGGATGAGGTCGTTGCTCAGCCCCGCCGGGACCATCGGCCACACCATGGCGTCCCGCTCGACGACGAAGTCGATGACGACCGGCCGGTCGTTGCACTCCAGTGCCTGCCGGATGACGTCGTCGACGTCCTCCGGGCGCTCGCACCGCAGGCCGAGGCAGCCGTAGGCCTCCGCCATCATGACGAAGTCCGGGATCCGGCTGCCGATCGAGGTGTGCAGGTCCGTGTTGCTGTAGCGCTTGTCGTAGAACAGCGACTGCCACTGCCGGACCATGCCCAGGCTGCTGTTGTTGATGATCGCGACCTTGATCGGGATGTCGTTGATGACGCAGGTCGCGAGCTCCTGGTTCGTCATCTGGAAACACCCGTCCCCGTCGATGGCCCACACGACGGCCTCCGGGTTGGCCGCCTTCGCGCCCATCGCCGCCGGGACGGAGTAACCCATCGTCCCTGCGCCGCCGGAGTTCAGCCAGGCGTTCGGTCGCTCGTAGCGGATGAGCTGGGCCGCCCACATCTGGTGCTGGCCCACGCCGCTGGCGTAGAAGGCGTCGGGACCGGACAGCTCGCCCAGTCGCTCGATGACGTACTGCGGGTGGAGGTGCTCCGGGTCGGAGCTCGTCTCGTAGCCGACGGGGAAGGTCCGCTTCCACCCCTGGGTGCGGCGCACCCACGCCGAGATGTCCGGGGTCCGGCCGTCTCCGTCCCGGTCGGCCGCGACGGCCTCGGTCAGCTCGTCGAGGACGACCTTGACGTCGCCGACGATGGGGACATCGGCGGTGCGGTTCTTCCCGATCTCCGCCGGGTCGATGTCCGCGTGGATGACCTTGGCGTGCGGCGCGAAGGACTCGAGGGCGCCGGTGACCCGGTCGTCGAAGCGCGCGCCGAGCGTGATGAGCAGGTCGGCCTTCTGGAAGGCCGTGACCGCCGCCACCGACCCGTGCATGCCGGGCATGCCCAGGTGCAGCTCGTGGCTGTCGGGGAACGCCCCGCGGGCCATGAGCGTCGTGACGACCGGGATGCCGGTGAGGTCGACGAACCGCCTCAGCTCCTCGTGGGCCCGGCCGCGGATGACGCCGCCGCCGACGTAGAGGACGGGCTGCCGGGACTGCGCGATGAGCCGCGCGGCCTCGCGGATCTGCTTCGCGTGCGGCCGCGTGACGGGGTGGTACCCGGGAAGGTCGAACCGGGGCGGCCAGTCGAACGTCGTCCGCGCCTGGAGCGCGTCCTTGGCGATGTCGACGAGCACCGGGCCGGGCCGACCCGTGGACGCGACGTGGAACGCCTCGGCGACGACCCGCGGGATCTGCGCCGCGTCGGTGACGAGGTAGTTGTGCTTCGTGATCGGCATCGTGATGCCGCGGATGTCCGCCTCCTGGAAGGCGTCCGTGCCGATCGCACGGCTGGCGACCTGGCCCGTGATCGCGACCATCGGCACCGAGTCCATGTACGCGTCGGCGATCGGGGTCACGAGGTTCGTCGCGCCCGGGCCGGAGGTGGCCATGCAGACGCCGACCTTGCCGGTCGACGCGGCCCAGCCCTCGGCGGCGTGCCCCGCACCCTGCTCGTGGCGGCAGAGGACGTGGCGGACCGTCACCGAGTCCATGAGGGGGTCGTAGGCGGGGAGGATCGCCCCGCCGGGGATCCCGAAGACGACCTCGGCACCGACGTTCTCGAGCGAGAGGACGAGGGCCTGGGCCCCCGTGACCTCGACCGGGACGCGGGACTGGCTCTGCCGGGCCACCGCCGCCGGGGTCGGCGCGCCCGGGGTCTGCCCGGGGGACCTGATCTCGCTCACCGTGCTCTTCCTTGTCCGCCGGTCGCCCGGCTGCTCGAGCGGCCGCGTCGCGGCCGGGGGACGTGTCCCGAAACGGAACGACCCCCCGGTCCCGTGGCGGGACAGAAGGGTCGCGCGCCGGCCGGCGGGTGCTCAGCCAGCGCGCCCGGGAACTACGTCGGTGCGTGCCACGTCCGCGACTCTCCCCCGCCGACGTCGGAGGTGTCAATCTGCGAGACGGGCGGTCTCAGGATGCGACCGCCGCGGACGCACCCCGGTCGCCGGGTCGCCACCCGTCGGTCACCGACCCGCAGGGAGATGTTCACCCGTCGTTCATCGGATCTGGTCGGAGGCACCGCACCCCCGGATTCACACTGGATCACGGCCCCTCCGGGCCACCCCCGCTTCACTCAGCCCGGCAAGGTTCGGGCCCTTCAGCATGAGGAAAAACAGGCCGTGACGACCTACCTGCCCACCCGCCCCGAGGGGGTGGAGGACCGCCCGAGGAAGCTCAACCGTCGCAGCACCGGCGTGGACCGCGTCTTCGCCTGGTCCGCCACCGCCGTCGGGACGGTCGTGCTCCTCATCACCGGCGGGATCGGGCTCTTCCTCCTCTACAGCGGGTTCCCGACCCTCCAGCGGTACGGGTGGACCTTCTTCACGGAGACGGAGTGGAACCCCGAGCAGGACACGATCGGCATCGCCGCCGTGCTCGGCGGCACGGTGTCGGTCGCGCTCGTCGCCCTCGTCATCGCCTTTCCGCTGGCCTTCCTCACCGCCTTGTTCATCAGCGACTACGCGCCGGCGAGGATCAAGGGCCTGTGCATCTCCGCGGTGGACCTCATGGCCGCCGTCCCCTCGCTCATCTACGGCATCTGGGGCTTCTGGCTCCTGCGGCCCCACGTCGGCGAGGTCGCGATGTGGCTTCACCAGAACCTCGGCTTCCTCCCGTTCTTCCAGGTGAAGGACACCGACCCCGACGCCGCGATGCCGGAACCGCTGAAGTACCAGGGATCGGCCTTCCTCGCTGGGATCGCCGTCGCGATGATGGTGCTGCCGATGATCTGCGCCGTGATGCGCGAGGTCTTCTCCCAGGCGCCGCCCGGTGAGCGTGAGGCCGCCCTGGCCCTGGGCTCGACCCGCTGGGGGATGGTCCGCTCCGTCGTCCTGCCCTTCGGTCGCGGCGGCATCATCGGCGGCACGATGCTCGGCCTCGGCCGCGCCCTCGGAGAGACGATCGCGGTCGTCCTCATCATCAACCAGGCGGAGATCCTCAAGCCCCGCGTCATCGAGACGGGGACGAACACCATCTCGGCGCTCATCGCGACCAAGTTCAGCGACGCCTCCGAGGCGCAGCTGTCGGCCCTGCTGTCCGCCGGCCTCGTGCTCTTCATCATCACCCTGATCATCAACACCCTTGCCTCGATCGCCGTCTCGCGCAGCCGGTCGGGTGCGGATGCGGACGCCTGACATGACCACCCATCTCGACTCGCCGACGCCGGCCAGCGCCGACACGCCCCAGGGCACCCTGCTCCCGCTGCGGAACCGACCACCCCCCTCCCGCCCGAGCTTGCGTCGCGGCGGGTGGGGGGTGGTCGGGGGGTTCCGCAG
>NZ_LT985197.1 GCF_900289115.1 Janibacter massiliensis
CGGCTCCCGGGTCAACGCCACCGCCCGACGACGGAACTCCAACGGCTTGGCTGCAGGCATCTTCCAGACTCCTCTCCGAGACGATCATCGCCCCAGCTCAGGTGTCCGGGAAAGCGGGTCAGGCTCCTTGGAGTCGTTGATGGACGTGGTCTTGGCGGTCGACGACGGGGTCCCCTGCATGGACGCGAACTGTGACGTGCCGTTGTGCTGCGGGACTACACCTGCGCTGGTTGCCGATGAGCAGAGGGTCTGACGATGAGTGATGTGTGCTGCGGAACGGACGGGCCCGTCGCTGAGGATCTCGCGCCGTGGTGGCGTGATCAGGGCTTGGCACTGCCAGCCGCCGCTGGAGTGCTGTGGCTGACCGGACTGCTGCTGGAATTCGGCGGCGCCGAGGGCCTGAGCGTGCTGTCCTACGCGATCGGCTTGGCTGCGGGTGCCTGGACGTTTGCTCCGGCAGCGATCCGCCGCCTAATCACGGGGCGTGGGCAGGGCCGGTTGGGTGTGGGCCTGCTGATGACGATCGCCGGTACAGGCGCCATCCTGCTGGGGCACGTGGGCGAGGCAGCAGCGTTGGCCTTTCTGTTCTCGATCGCCGAGGCACTTGAGGACCGCGCCATGGACCGGGCCCGTCACGGGCTGCGGGCGTTGTTGTCCCTCATCCCGGAAACCGCTGTCGTTTCACGAGCGGGAACGGACGAGCGGATCCCCGCCGAGCAGGTTCGGCGGGGCGATGTTCTTCTCGTCGGCGCTGGCGACCGGGTCAGCACAGACGGCGTCGTCGAGGCGGGTCACTTGTGGCTGGACACCTCGGCAATCACCGGAGAGTCGATCCCCGTCGAAGTCGCGCCCGGCGACGAGATCGCGGCCGGATCGGTCAACACCTCGGGCACGTTGCGCATCACAGCAGTCGCCGACGGGCGCGACAACTCCCTGACCCAGATGGTCGAGCTCGTCGAGCAGGCTCACGCGAACAAGGGCGATCGTGCGCGCCTGGCTGACCGCATCGCCCAACCACTCGTCCCATTGGTGCTGCTGGCCGCTGCTGCGATCGCGGCGTACGGGTTCGTCGTGGACGACCCACAGACGTGGATCGAGCGTGCGCTGGTGGTGCTGGTCGCGGCCTCACCCTGCGCCTTGGCGATCGCGGTCCCGGTCACGGTGATCTCAGCGATCGGCTCGGCCAGCAAGTTCGGGGTGATCATCAAGTCCGGAGCGGCCTTCGAGCAGCTCGGGACGATCCGCACGATCGCCTTCGACAAAACAGGCACCCTGACTCGCAACGAGCCCCGGGTGGTGGCCACTCACGCGGCCAACGGTCACACCGACGCGGAGGTGCTCTCCTTGGCAGCGGCACTGGAGGCCACCAGCACCCACCCCCTGGCGGCGGCGGTGGTCGCTGCCTCACCAGATCATCCTGCGGCGAGCGACGTCCACGAGCACGCCGGACACGGTGTCACCGGGTTGGTGGACGGACTCCGGGTACGCGTTGGCAGCCCCCGCTGGGTCGCCCCGACCGACCTGAGCGGGCAGGCCGACGCTATGGCCAGTCAAGGCATGAGCCTCATTGTGGTCGAGGTCAACGATCAAGCGTGCGGCGTGATCGGCGTCCGCGACGAGCTGCGCCCTGAGGCAGCCCAGGCCATCTCCGCCCTGCACCAGCAGGGGGTGTCCACCGTGATGCTCACCGGTGACAACGCACGCACCGCGCAGGCCATCGCCAGTGAAGCCGGCATCCGAGAGGTTCACGCGGAGACCCTGCCCCAGGACAAGGCCGACCACATACGCGCCTCGATGGCCACGGCCCCGACGGCGATGATCGGCGACGGCATCAACGACGCGCCCGCGCTGGCCACGGCCACCGTCGGTATCGCGATGGGCGCCAGCGGTTCCGCCGCCGCAGTCGAGTCCGCAGACGTTGCCTTCACCGGCCACGACCTGCGGCTGCTGCCACAAGCCCTCGCACATGCCCGCCGCGGACGAGCGATCATGACCCAAAACGTCGTCCTGTCCGTGGCCCTGATCGCGCTCCTCCCGCTCGCCCTGTTCGGCGTGCTGGGTCTGGCCGCGGTCGTGCTGGTCCACGAGGTCGCCGAGGTCATCGTCATCGCCAACGGTTTGCGAGCCATCCGCACCCAGCGCCATTCCCAGCCTGAGGCCAGAATCGATGACTACTCTGCGCGCCAGCAGCGCCCTTCGATGATTGGAACCCGATGAGCAAGAGCCTGAAACTGTCCATGGCCATGATCGTGGCGGTTCTGGTGGCATTGGTCGCTGCGGTGACGTTCAGCCGGGCCGGCGAAGAAGCGGCACCCACGGGGTCCGGAAGCGGGGCGTCCGCGCCCTTGGTGCGCGATGACAGCCCCCGCCTGACCTCCGGCAAGAAGGCAGTGTTCGTGGAGTACCTCGACTTCGAGTGCGAAGCGTGCGGTGCAGCCCACCCCGTCATGACAGACCTGCGAGAGAAGTACGGCAAAGACGTGACCTTCGTGGTGCGCTACCTCCCCCTCCACGGAAACTCGATGAACGCGGCACTGGCTGCCGAGGCCGCCCGTGAACAGGACAAGTTCGAGGAAATGCACGACAAGCTCTTCGAGACGCAGGCCGAGTGGAGCCACTCTGAATCGTCCAAGGAGAAGACCTTCGAGGGATATGCCCAGGAGCTGGGGCTGGACATGAAGCAGTACCGCGCCAGCCTGAAGGACCCCGCCGCCGCGCAGCGCATCGAGCAGAGCAAGAAGGACGCCCAGACACTGGGCGTCACCGGCACCCCCACGTTCTTCCTCGACGGCGAAAAGATCGAGCCGACCACCATCGCCGACTTCGAGACCAAGCTTGATGCCGCAATCGAAGACTGAGCCGACCGTCGTCACTCCGGCGGCTGCATTCAACGCACGCGGACTGGGCTGGCTGTACCTCGTCGGGGGCCTGGTCGGGCTGCTCTGCGCCGTCGTGCTGCTCGTGGAGAAGATCGAGCTGCTCAAGAACCCGGACTACGTCCCCTCGTGCAGCATCAACCCGATCCTGTCCTGCGGCTCGGTCATGGTCACCCCTCAAGCCGACGCCTTCGGTATCCCAAATCCGCTTATCGGAGTCGCGGGGTTCGCAGCCCTTGCCATGCTTGGAGCAGTCCTGGTCAGTGCCACAAGCCTTCGTGCATGGTTGTGGGTGGCGACCCAGGCCGCGGTGACCCTCGCGGTGGTGTTCATTCACTGGCTGATCTTCCAGAGTCTGTACGTGATCGGCGCACTGTGTCCCTATTGCATGGTCGTGTGGGTCGTGACCATCGCCGTCTTCTGGCACACCACCATTCACAACCTTCGGCGTCACCGGGGCACCGTCGCTTCGCCCACGCGCCGCGGTGTGGCGATGCTCATCGAGTACCGCGCAGCGGTCTTGACCGCTTGGTACCTGGTGATCGTCGTGCTCATCGCTATCAGGTTCTGGGACTACTGGGTCACGCTCCTGTGATCACTGACCCGTGGACCGAATCGCCATCACGCCGAGAGGCCGAGCGGCATCCTCCAGCCGCCTCGGCGCTGACGAACGACGACCCCGATACCTCGCCGCGCATCCACGCACGCGCGGCGACGACCTCAGGAGCATGAGACCCGAATGACCGCACGCTGCCCCTCCCGCCGAAGTCTCCTCGCCGCGGCCGGTGCTGTCGCTGCCACCGGTGGTCTCGCCGCGTGCTCCTCATCCGGTGCCAAGGATGAGCAAGACCTCGGCTATCGATCCGGGAACGGCAGCGTGACCGCTTTCGACGAGACCCAGCGCGGCGAACCCGTCGAGCTCGCTGGTGAAACGCTTGACGGCCAGACGTGGGACAGCGCCGATCACCGCGGCCAGGTCGTCGTCGTCAACGTCTGGGCCAGCTGGTGCGGACCCTGCGCCAAAGAGGCCCCACACCTCGTCGCGCTCAACAAAGAGCTCAAGGGCGATGACGTGCAGCTCGTCGGGATCAACTTCCGAGAGTCCTCCGTGGAGACCGGCAGATCACAAGCCAAGACGTGGGGCTTCACCTGGCCCTCGATCTACGACAAGTCCGGCACCACCTCGATCGCCATGCAAGGCAAAATGACCACCCAGCCCTCCACCGCTGTCCTCGACCGCCAGGGTCGTATCGCTGCGGTTGTCCTCGGAGCGACCACGCAGTCGACCCTTCAAGGCCTGATCGAGGACACCCTCGCCGAGGAGGGCCGATGATCGTCGCTTTCACGACCGGGCTCAGTGACCAGGTCGCCAGTGGGGCTCTGCCTCTCGCGGCGCTCGTCGCGGCCCTCGCGGGGCTCGTTTCCTTCGCCACGCCCTGCGTGCTGCCCCTCGTACCGGGCTATCTCGGCTACGTCACTGGCCTGTCCGACGTAGCACTGGAGAGGCGCAGCCGTGGCCGGATGGTCTTGGGTGCGTTGCTGTTTATCCTCGGCTTCACCATCGTTTGAACCGCACTGGATTGGTTGGAGTCTCCATCGTTTGGAAACGAGGATGTACTCATGCCGAAGGACACCACCCCGGGGAAGCCGACCACGCGTCGCTACAGCCCTGACGAGAAGGCCGCTGCGGTGCGGATGGTCAGGACTCTGCGCGCAGAGCTAGGCACAGAGCACGGCACGGTCCAGCGCGTCGCCCAGCAGTTGGGGTACGGCACCGAGTCGGTCCGGCCCTGGGTCCGTCAAGCTGATATCGACGAGGGCCACGTCGCGGGCATCAGTACCAGTGACGCGGCGAAGATGAAGGCTCTGGAGCAGGAGAACCGTGAGCTCAAGCGCGCCAACGAAATCTTGAAGAG
>NZ_LT985198.1 GCF_900289115.1 Janibacter massiliensis
CCCACGCCCGCACCCCGCCCCGTCGCGCCCAAGCCGCGCCCCGTCGCGCCCAAGCCCGGGACGTCGACCGTCGAGACGACGACGGCGTACACCCGGTACAAGGGCACGACGGTCAAGCGCGGCAGCCGCGGTGAGGCCGTGCGGCTCGTCCAGCGCGGGGTCGGGGTCCCGGTCGACGGCGTCTTCGGCCCGCGGACCGAGCTCGCGCTCGAGCGCTGGCAGAAGGCCCACGACCTGCGGGCGGACGGCGTCGTCCAGCGCGCCGACTGGGACGCGCTCGAGGCCCAGGCCCACCCGCTCCTGAAGTGGCGCTCGACGGTCCTCAAGGAGGGTTCGCGCGGCTGGCCCGTCAAGGCCGTCCAGCGCAACCTCGGCGTGACCAGCGACGGGTACTTCGGCGCTCGGACCATGCTGGCCGTCAAGGCGCTCCAGCAGCGGCACGGGCTCGCCGGCACCGGGGTCGTCGCGTCCCGGACGTGGCGCGCGCTCGAGGTCGAGGTCGTCGCCCGCGCCAACCGCTGAGTCTCAGCCGATCCGCGCGTCGACGCGCTCGATCGCCGCACGGTGCTCGAGCACGTCCTCGTCGGTCCCGAGGCTGAGGACGACCGAGCCGCCGGCCGCCCACGCCGCGCCCGCGACGACGAGGAGCTCGGCGGTCGAGGGGTCGACGAGGTGGACCCGGGCGCCCGGCTCGACGTCGGTCGTGATCGGTGCGCCGTGGACCTCCAGCGGCGTGCCGTCGACGACGAGCGCGACAGCCCCGTCGTCCGGCGTCCCCCAGGGCTCGAGCACGTCGCCGAAGGTCGGCAGCTCCGTCGCCTCGTCGAGGACGCCGGGCGCCGCCTCGGGGTGCGCCGTGCGGGCGAGCGCGGCCCGCGAGACGAGGACGGCACGGCGGCCGGTGTCGACGACCTCCGCCGCGAGCGCCGGGTCGTCCGTGACGACGACCGTCGTCTCCGGTCCGGAGGCGCCGTCGCCCACGCGGACGCACGCGCCGACCCGCCACGCCCCGAGCAGCCAGTGGGTCGCCCGCCAGTGCGGCTCGAGGACGATCCCGACGACGTCCCCCGGCGCGACGTCGAGCTCCTCCTGGAGGGCGTTGCCCGCCTTCGCCGCCCAGCGGGCCAGGACCCGACCGCTCAGCTCGACCCGCTCGCCGCGCGTCGGTCCGGCCAGGTCGTCGTAGCAGGTGATGCGCGGGGTGGTCGCGTCGTCCCGCTCGAGGGCGGGCAGGAGGTCCTGGGGGCGGGGCGTGGTCGGCGTCACGGACCCACCGTAGGACGCGCCGGGACCGGGCGGCCGGTCGACGTCGGGCGCGCTCGTTAGGCTCGGTGCTCCCGGCGCCCTTCCGGCGGCGCCACGAGCGGCGACCGAAGGGGAGACAGGTGAGCCCGTCCGAGGCCCTGCGCATCGCGATCGTCGGACCGACCCACCCGTACAAGGGAGGGGTCACCGCTCACACGACCGAGCTCGCCCACGCGCTCGAGGCCGCCGGGCACGACGTCCAGCTCGTCAGCTGGTCGAACATGTTCCCGAAGAACTTCTACCCCTCCGAGGAAGGCGTGCCGGGCGGGACGCCGGACGTCCCCCTCTTCCCCCGGACGATCCGCTCGATGAGCTGGCGGCGCCCCGACACGTGGGTGCGCACGGGCCGGCGGCTGCAGGACGTCGACGCGATCATCGTCGTCCACGTCATGCCGATCATGATCCCCGGCAGCCTCACCCTGCTCCAGGCCGCGGGCGTCGGGCGGACGAGCTCGACGGGGCTGGGACCGCGCTCGATCGTCATCGCGCACAACGTCCTGCCGCACGAGGTGCACCCCGGGGCGGAGGCGATGACGCGGTCGTTCCTCCGCCGGGTCGACGCCGTCGTCGTGCACAGCGACGAGGAGGCCCGCAGGGCGCACGAGCACGACGCCCGGCGGGTCGTCGTGGCCGACCTGCCGCCCCACCTGCCCGGCGGCCCGCCCGCAGAGCGACCCGAGCACCACGGCCCGGCGCGGCTGCTCGCCCTGGGGACGGTGCGCCACTACAAGGGGATCGACCTCCTGCTGCGCGCGATGATGCGGGTGCCCGGGGTGACCCTCACCATCGCGGGCGAGATGTGGTCCGACACCGGGCCGCTCATCCGCCGGCTGGCCGCCGATCGCCGGCTGCGGGGCCGGGTCGAGGTGCACGGCGGGTACGTCCCGGCCGAGCGGCTGCCCGAGCTCCTCGCCCGCCACGACGTCCTCGCCCTGGCGTACCGCTCGGCGACCGCCTCCCAGAACGTCCTGCTCGCCCAGCAGCACGGCCTGGCCGTCCTCGCCTCCGACGTCGGGACGTTCGGCGACCAGGTCCGCGACGGCGTCGACGGCCTCCTCGTCCCGGCGGAGGACGAGGACGCGCTCGTGGCGGCGCTGACGACGCTGGCCGATCCCGACCGGGTGACGGAGCTGCTCTCCGGGGTCCGGCCGCCGGACCTGACCCCCCCGTGGCAGCGGTACGTCGCGGCCATCGAGTCGGTCGCCGGGTCCGAGCCGCAGGCCGTCGTCGGCGGGGACGGGGACGAGCCCGTCGTCGAGAGCGCGCTGCGCGCCATCGCGACCCGCCTGCGCACCTCGACCCGTGCGGCGATCGCGCAGCGGCCTCCGCGGGTCCTGCTCACGGGCGACGAGCTGCCCGACCGGGTGCGTCCGACCGACGTCCTGGGGCTGGACGCCGACGCCGAGGACGCCCGGGCCCTCGCGCGGTCGGTCGGTCTGCCGCGCACCCTCGACCCCATCGCCGCGTGGGCCGCGCTCGGGGCGCTCGCCGCGGTGCTCCGGCTGCGGGACGACCACCGGCAGACCGCGACCGTCATCGACGAGTCGGGCGTCCGCTCGCCGTTCGGCCGGTGGGCACGCGCCATCGGCTTCCACCCCATCGAGCTCGAGCTGAGCGGGGGTCGCTCGTCCGTCTCGGTGCTCGACCTCGGAACGGCGAGCGTCGACGTCATCACGCGGCTGCACCCGCACGACTGCGACCTCGCCGAGGTCGACGACGCGCTGCACCAGGCGTCGTGGGCGCTGCGGACAGGCGGCGTGCTGTCGCTCACCCTCGCGGCGGGCCCGGCCGGCGCCCCCGGCTGCGTCACCCCCGCCGACCTGCGCGGTGTCGTCGCGCGCGCCGACGGGCTCGGGCTGCGGCTCGTCGGGGACCTCGACGGGGACCTGACGGCGAAGCTGCGGCGGGCCGCCGACGCGGCCCACGACGAGACCGCGGCGTTCGCCGTCGTCCGACTCACCTTCCGGAGGCGTTGATGACTGTCGATGCGACGAGCGAGGGGCCCGCCGGCTCCCGGACGCGGGCGCGGCTGCTCACGGCGATGCGGGTCCTTCTCGGCGTGTCGGTCGTCGTCACGGTCACCTGGGCGGTGTGGACGAACTGGGAAGCCGTCGTCACCTACGTCGGTCGCGTCTCGCCCTGGTCGCTCGCGCTGTGCTTCGTCGGTTCGTTCGCAGCGCCGCTGTTCACGCTGTTCGGCTGGCAGGCGCTGCTCGCCGGTGCGGGGAGCAGGGTCCGTTTCGGACCGGCTGCGAGCATCTTCTTCGTCGGTCAGCTGGGCAAGTACGTGCCGGGGTCGGTGTGGTCCGTCGTCGTCCAGGCGGAGATGGGGTCCGCCGCGAAGATCCCGCGCCGGCACACGGCGATCGCCTCGCTCATGTGCATCATCCTGTCCGCCGTCGCGGGCGTCCTCGTCGGCGTCGGGGCCCTGCCCCAGCTGCTGTGGAGCGGATCGGCGAAGGCGAGCGTGTGGGTCGTCCTCGTCGCCGTGCCCGTCATCCTCCTCGCGCTCTGGCCCCCGGTCCTCAACCGGATCATCGCGCTCGCGCTCCGGGTCATGCGACGGGAGCCGATGGACCAGCCGCTGTCGACGCGGGCCGTCCTCGTCGCCATGGCGTGGTTCGTCGCGGCGTGGCTGTCCTCGGGGTTGACCGTCTGGGTGGTCACCCGGGACATCGCCCCGCACGCCGACGTCTCGGAGCTCGCGATGTCGAGCATCAGCGGGTTCCCGCTCGCCGCCGCGATCGGGATGTTCAGCTTCATCCTCCCGGCCGGGTTCGGGGTGCGCGAGGGTCTGCTCGTGCTGCTGTGGCGTGGCCTCATGCCGGGGTCGGCGGCGACCGCGGTGGCGATGATCCTCCGGTTCATCATCACCCTCGTCGACGTCCTCTGGGCGCTCTTCGGCTGGCTGTGGGGGCGGGCGCACCGCCTCATCGGGGACCGCCCCCACAGCCAGCCGAAGAGCGCCCAGAGG
>NZ_LT985199.1 GCF_900289115.1 Janibacter massiliensis
GTCGGTGACGTCGCCGACGCGTTCCGGGTCATCCGCCTCGACGACGTCCACCCCCACCCGGACAACCCCCGACGCGACGTCGGCGACGTCACCGACCTCGCGGCCAGCATCCGCGAGAAGGGACTCCTCGAGCCCATCGTCGTCGCCCACCCCCCGACCGACACCACCACCGGCGACCTCGACCCGGACGCGCTGGTCCTCCTCGCAGGCCACCGCCGCACCGCCGCCGCCCGCGAGGCCGGCCTCACCGAGGTCCCCGCGATCGTCCGCGCCGACCTCACCACCCGCGCCCAGCAGGTCGAGACGATGATCGTCGAGAACCAGCACCGCGCCGACCTCTCCCCCATCGAGGAAGCCGAGGCCTTCCAGCTCCTCCTCGACCTCGGCGAGACCCAACCCACCATCGCAGCCCGCACCGGCCTCCCCCGCCGCCGCGTCCGCGACCGCCTCAAACTCCACAAGCTCCCCGACACCGCCCGCGACCTCGTCCACACCGGCCAAGCCACCATCACCGACGCGCTCGCGGTCCTCGACGTCGACGCCGAGCACCACGACGAGCTCCTCGCGCACCTGGGCACGCCGAACTTCGACGCCAGGTGCCAGTGGGCGAAGCGCGAGACGCAGCGGCGGAAGGACTTCGAGAAGCTCGAGAAGGACCTCCTCGACGCCGGCTGGGAGAAGGTCAACGAGGACCAGCTCGAAGGACCCGACGCGATCGCGCGCCGCGAGTGGCTCATCCACGGCCAGATCCCGTACACCTACGACCCGGACGGCGTGCGCCGCACCGCGCAGCTCATCATCGACAACGAGGGCAGCCACGACCGGTGGGTCATCGCCCGGACGTCGTCGGACCGGCTCGTCCTCGCCAAGCGCATCGAGCCCGCCGAGTCCAGCCAAAGCCCCAGCGGGGACACGATCACCGGGTCCGACGAAGACCTGGCTGCCGCGTCCGCCCGCGCCGAGCGCGAGGCCCGGCTCGAGTCCGACATGACCGTCGCCGCCAAGCACCTGCGCGACTACCTCCTCGCGCCCGACGTCGACACCCACCTCCTCCTGTCCGAGGCACTCGCCACCGACGAGGTCGGCGAGCGGAGCTTCCACGGGCTGTCCATCTTCGACGGGCGAGACGCATGGACCTCCACCTCGACCGTCCTCGACCTGGACCCGGACCTCGACCATGACGACCGCGATGCGGCCGTGTCCGAAGCGCTCGTCGGCCTCGGGCCCGACCGCGCTGCCGTCGCCCTGTGGCTCCTCCGCGCTAACCCCTGGCCGGGAGATGGGTACGAGCACCTCATCTACGTGGACGCCCTCAACCGCGCCGGACACGCCTGGACCGACCTCGAGCGCGAGCACCACGGCCTCGACGAGAACGGCAACCTCCCCACCCCCGACACCGACGAGGACGGCGACCAGTGATGAACGGCGTCAACATCACCATCAGCGCGACCCCCACGACCAACCGCGCCCAGGGCGGCAGCCTGACCCTGTCCGACCTCGCCGCATTCGTCGAGGTCGCGTTCGCTGCTGGCGTCCACGGGTCGACCCAGGTCACGTGGAAGACCGCCGCCCTCACCGAGATCACCGTCAAGGGCCCTGTCGTCCTCGACCCCGCGTCACCGGAGCAGCAGTCGTGAGCGGCGGGCTCATCAGCGCCGAGCAGCTCGAGACCCAGCTGTGGGACGCCGCGATGACTGTCGGGCCGGGCAACCCCGACCGGTTCGACGCCCTCATCGACACCAAGAACAGGCTCCGCGCCGCTGCCGAGGCGCTCCTCGACGTGTACGTCGAGGCCCGCGACCTCCTCGACCAGAACGGACCGGACAAGGGGATGGGGTGTGAGTCGTGATGCGCACGAAGCGCCGCTACGCCCACGAGCTCTACCCGCACCCCGGCGAGTTCGAGGTCCGTCCTCTGGCTGTCGAGGTGCCCTACCTCTACGCACAGGCGATCGGCCTCGAAATCACCGAGACCGGGTGGTTCGAAGCTCCGTGGAAGACGGACGCATGGGCGAAGGAGGCTACGAACTGCCGCGTGGCCCGCCTGATCGCCGCCCAGCGCAGGGCTCTCCTCGCCGACGCGCTCCTCCAGGGGATGGCGGGGGATGCCGCATGGAAGTGGGCGGAGTCCCGCCTCGTCGACGACGGGGGCTGGGTGTACGACCGGGCCGACCACTACGGCGTCCCCGTCGAGCGGATCAAGCCCTACCCGTGCGGCCCCGAGCCGGATCGCCACGACCACATGGCGTCGACGGGCGACGTCATGGGCAGCGGGATCATCACCCGCGTCCCGGGCAAGGAGAGCGAGTGCCCGACGTGCTGCGAGCCCGGTGCGGATCCTGCGCCTCAGCAGCAAGGACAGCTGGGACTCGGAAGGGAAGCGTGCGACCGATGAAGATTTCAACGCTTAACGACTACGACGCGCTTTATGGACTTCTCGATCGCATCAACGAATCCGGGGAAAATCCCCAAGTGGCCGGGGTTGATAACGCTGGTCGCACCTTCCTCGCCATGCTCTCAGGCCCCTACGCCGAAGCCGCCAGTGCTGTACTCGGGGACCCGTGGAGCTCCGAGATCGGATGGGGCGGCGAATGCGACGAGTGTGGTGGAGACAGCCACGCGATCTGGAACGCGGAAAGGCTGGACTACCCGGTCATCGTGCTGGCTCACCTACCCGAAGGAGCGTGCGACCGATGAGCGACTTCCTGCGCGAGATGGGCCGATCCCTCGTCCAGATGCTCCGAGGGGTGCGCGACCCCGAGGTCTGGGCCGAGACGGTCCTGCTACTCGTCGTGATGGCCGGCTACTTCACGGCGTTCTACGCGATCGCCGGGCTGATCGAGTGGGTGATCCGATGAGTGCCCCGGCCCTGCTCGAGCGCTCCGACGACGGGTGATCGGCGTGCGCGCTAACCGGCCGCATGCCGGTACGCGCTGTCCAGTCCCTGTCCCCTTCCCTCAGCCCGGAGGTACCTGCTCGTGTCTTGGCTCCGCGCCGGTGACAACGGCGCCACCCACCCCGCGGTCATGGCCCTCGTGGCGGTCCGCGGCGCGGAGCCGTCGACGCTCAACGAGGTCGCCGGCTTCGTCCTCCGCTGCGCGATGCAGTCGGCCGGTCACCGCACCGACGGTCGGATCGACCTGGGCACCGCAACGCTGATGGGCAACGGCCGCCACGACGTGCTGCTCACCCAGGCAGAGGAAGCCGGGCTGCTGACCCGCCACGGTCGCGGGAAGAGCCAGTGGTGGCAGCTCATCAACGACCCCGACTTCCTGCACATCCGCTCGAGGGCCGAGCAGGACTGGGAGCGGGAGCGGAAGCGAGACATCGCGAACCCCGACCTCGTCGGCCCCGTGAAGCTGCGCGACGGGGACGGCTGCCGGTACTGCGGCGTGGTCGTGAACTGGGCTCAGCGCCGCGGCAACCGTCGCGGCACGTACCACCACCTCGACCCTGGCACGCCAGCCAAGTCCCCGGACGATCTCGTCGTCGCGTGCTTCAAGTGCAACAGCGAGATCTCGGACCTTCCGAGGCCCAAGCAGCCCACCCCTGCCGCGCCGCCGCGGGTGCCGCTGTACGGGGAGGCGACCCTCGACTACCTCAGGTCGAAGAACTTCCCGCTCCCCGAGACCTGGCGACCCGTCACCCAGGCGGACACCGCCGCACGCCCCCACACCCGGCGACCCGCCACCCAGGCGGACAACGCCCCCACCGAGCCCACGACCGCTCCGAGGGACACCGCGCGACGCGCGACCCCGACCGAGCACCGGGACCACGCGCCGAGCGCGACCCCGGAAGACGGGGACCACGCGCTGAGCGCGACCCCCGCACCCGCGTGGGCTGTCGCTCCGAGGGACACCGCGCGACGCGCGACCCCGACCGAGCACCGGGACCACGCGCCGAGCGCGACCCCGGAAGAGGAGTTTCTGCTGGCCCCAGCAGAAACCAGCAGAAACGAGGTCTCCGGACCGGGTCGGGTCGGGTCGGGTCGGGCAGGGGC
>NZ_LT985200.1 GCF_900289115.1 Janibacter massiliensis
GGGGTACGCCGTCGGGTCGGGGTACGGCCCGGGCGCGTCGCTCCCGGGCGGAGGCGGGGGCGGCATGGTCACGGTGTTCTCTTTCGTCGATGCGGCGAGCCTAACGGCGAGGCCCCGGCCGCGCTGAGCGGAACCGGGGCCTCGTCGGGGTGATCAGACCCGGGGCTTCTCGCGCATCTCGTAGGTGGCGATGAGGTCACCGATCTGGAGGTCGTTGAAGCTGCCGAGGTTGACACCGCACTCGAAGCCCTCGCGGACCTCGGTGACGTCGTCCTTGAACCGGCGCAGCCCGGCGACCTCGACGTCCTCGGCGACGACGACGCCGTCGCGGGTGATCCGGGCCTTCGCGCCGCGCTTGATCTCCCCGGTACGGACGATCGAACCGGCGATGTTGCCGAACTTGCTCGAGCGGAAGATCTCCCGGATCTCCGCCGTGCCGAGCTCGACCTCCTCGTACTCCGGCTTGAGCATGCCCTTGAGCGCCTGCTCGATCTCCTCGATCGCGTTGTAGATGACCGAGTAGTACCGGATCTCGACGCCCTCGCGCTCGGCGACCTCGGCGTTCTGACCCTCGGCCCGCACGTTGAAGCCGATGATGATCGCGTCGGAGGCCATCGCGAGGTTGATGTTGTTCAGCGTGATCGCACCGACGCCGCGGTCGATGATCCGCAGGTCCACGTCGTCACCGACGTCGATCTGCAGCAGCGCGTCCTCGAGCGCCTCGACCGAGCCGGACACGTCGCCCTTGAGGATGAGGTTGAGCGTGTCGATCTTGCCGGCGGCGATGACCTTGTCGAGGTCCTCGAGACTGATCCGCTTGCGTGCCTTGGCCAGGCTCGCCTGGCGGTCGGCGGCCTCGCGCTTCTCCGCGATCTGCCGGGCCGTGCGGTCGTCGGGGGCGACGACGAACGTGTCCCCGGCGCGGGGCACGGTCGACAGACCCAGGACCTGGACCGGCCGCGACGGAGTCGCCTCCTCCACCTGCTGGCCGTGCTCGTCGAGCATGGCCCGGACCCGGCCGAAGGACGCGCCCGTGACGATCGCGTCACCGACCCGCAGGGTGCCCGACTGGACGAGGACGGTCGCCGTGGCGCCGCGGCCCTTGTCGAGGTTCGCCTCGATCGCGACGCCGCGGGCGTCCCGCTGCGGGTTGGCCCGCAGGTCGAGCGCCGCGTCCGCGGTGAGGAGGACCGCCTCGAGGAGGTCGTCGATGTTCAGGCCCTGCTTGGCCGAGACGTCGACGAACATCGTGTCGCCGCCGTACTCCTCGGCGATGAGGTTGTACTCGGTGAGCTGGCCGCGCACCTTCGCCGGGTCGGCGCCCTCGACGTCGATCTTGTTGACCGCGACGACGATCGGGACGTCGGCCGCCTGGGCGTGGTTGAGCGCCTCGATCGTCTGCGGCATGACGCCGTCGTCGGCCGCGACGACGAGGATCGCGATGTCGGTGACCTTCGCACCACGCGCTCGCATGGCGGTGAACGCCTCGTGACCGGGGGTGTCGATGAAGGTCAGCGCGCGGTCCGCGCCCTCGTGCTCCCGGTGGATCTGGTACGCACCGATGTGCTGCGTGATGCCACCGGCCTCGCCGGCCTGGACGTCCTCGTTGCGGATCGCGTCGAGGAGCTTGGTCTTCCCGTGGTCGACGTGACCCATGACCGTGACGACCGGGGGCCGCGCGGTGAGATCCTCGTCGTCCTCGGAGTCGATGTCGATGTCGAGGTCGATGTTGAAGGAGTCGAAGAGCTCGCGCTCCTCCTCCTCCGGCGACACGATCTGGATGTCGTAGCCGAGCTCGGCGCCGAGCAGCTGGAACGTCTCCTCGTCCAGCGACTGGGTCGCCGTGGCCATCTCGCCGAGGTTGAACAGCACCGTGACGAGCGACGCCGGGTTGGCGTTGATCTTGTCCGCGAAGTCGGTCAGGGACGCACCCTGGCGCACGCGCACGATCGTCGAGCCGTCGCCCCGGGGGACGATGACGCCGCCGATCGACGGCGCCTGCATCTGCTCGAACTCCTGCCGCTTCGCGCGCTTGGACTTGCGCTGCTTGCTCCGGCCGCCACCGCGACCGAAGGCACCCTGCGTGCCGCCGCGTCCGCCGGGCCCGCCGCGGTAGCCACCGCCACCGCCGCCGGGGCCACCGCGGAAGCCGCCACCGGCGCCGCCGGGGGCACCCGGACGACCGGGCGCACCGGGACGACCACCGCGGGCCGGACGCTCGCCCGGACGGGCGACCGCGCTGCGGCCGGGCATCATGCCGGGCGTCGGGGCGCCGGGACGCGGTGCCGCGGGACGCGGACCACCGGGACGGGGGCCGGCAGCACCGGGCGCGCCACCGGGGCGACCGCCCTGCTGCGGACCCCGCGGCCGGGGCATGCCCTGGCTGGGGCTGAACGGGTTGTTGCCCGGGCGCGGCTCGCCGCCACCGGGACGAGGGGCCCGCTCGCGCTGGCCCATCCCCTGGCTCGGGGCGAACGGGTTGTTACCGGGACGAGGGGCACCCGGGCGAGGGCCGCCGGGGCGAGGGCCGCCGGGGCGCGGGGCGCCCGGCCGAGCCGCGGTGCCGCCCGGTCGGTGCTGCTGCGAGTGGTCGCGGAGCGTGGAGCCGACGGGTTGATCGTCGCGCGCCCCGATCCCGGCCGCCGGCTCCCCGGGCGCGGGGCCTGGTTGCACGACCGGGCCGAGTGTCTCGAG
>NZ_LT985201.1 GCF_900289115.1 Janibacter massiliensis
AACCCCCGCCGTCGTCACTCGGCACTGGGCTACCTCAGCCCGCACGAATACCAAGCCCTTCACACCACGCCGCTAACCGCGGCATGATCAACACACCGAAACTGTCCGGGAAACCGGGTCAGGCTCCCACCCGCCCCGTCCCGTCCGTGACGGCCTACGACGAACTGCTCCCACGACGACGCCCCGCACCCACCGCTGACGATGTGAAAGCGAGCACCAGCTGATGAGCCCGACACCAGTGGCTACCCCGGTCAGTCCAACGCTCCGCCGCCGGCGCGGCATGACCGAAGAGGCCGCAGTCGCCGCGGTCGACCAGGCCTGCCGCCGGCTGCGCCTGCCCACGATCCGGGCGTTGGTCGACGAGGCACTGAGCGTGGCGAAGAAGGAGCAGTTGACCTACCAAGGCTTCTGGCCGAGTTGCTGCTCGCCGAGGTCGACGACCGGGACCGCCGCTCCTCCGTGCGCCGCGTCAAAGCTGCCGGGTTCCCTCGGGACAAGTGGATCGGGGACTTCGACTTCGACGCCAACGACGCGATCAACCCCGCGACCGTGCACGAGCTCGCCAAGGGCGACTGGATCCGCCGTGGTGACCCGTTGTGCCTGATCGGGGACTCCGGCACCGGCAAGTCCCACCTGCTCATCGCCCTGGGGACCGCGGCCGCCGAGCAGGGCTACCGGGTGCGGTACACGTTGGCCACCAAGCTCGTGAACGAGTTGGTGGAGGCCGCCGACGACAAGCAGCTCGCCAAGACCATCGCCCGCTACGGCCGCGTTGACCTGCTGATGATCGACGAGCTGGGCTACATGGAACTCGACCGCCGCGGTGCCGAGCTCCTCTTCCAGGTCCTGACCGAACGTGAGGAGAAGAACTCGATCGCGATCGCGTCCAACCAGTCGTTCTCCGGGTGGACCGACACCTTCACCGACCCCCGCCTGTGCGCCGCGATCGTGGACCGCCTCACCTACAACGGCACCATCATCGAAACCGGCACCCACTCCTACCGCCTCGCCCACAGCCGCGCCCACGCGACTGGTTGACCACCTCCGCTATCATCTGATCATGCGCTCAGATGAGAAGGTTGTTGGCTTGGATGGATGCTCAATTCAGTGCCTCCATCCAGAGAAGATCCAGCTAGTGCTGGACGCAGCGCTGCCGGCGGACGATCTGGCGCGAGCGGCGAGCATGTTCAAGCTTCTCGGCGACCTGACGCGGTCGCGGCTGTTGTTCGCGCTTCTCGAGGCCGGTGAGCTGTGCGTGTGTGATCTGGCGGCGGCGACCGGCACGCAGGAGGCGACCGTGTCGCAGTCGCTGCGGATGCTGCGCGCCTCAGGTGTGGTCACGGGTCGCAGGCAGGGGCGGCTGGTCTTCTATCGGCTCGCGGACGCTCATGTGCGGATGCTGCTCGACCTGACCCGGGAGCACATCGCCCACGACGCAACTGGTGTTACCGACGGAGTTGCAACGGCAACCGAGGTGATCCGATGAGTGGCGGGCACAGTCACGGAAGCGCGGGCGGTGCGCACCGGTGGCGGCTGCGGTTGGCGTTCATCCTCGTCGCCGGCTACTTCGTCGTCGAGCTCGTCGCGGGTCTGTTGTCCGGGTCGCTGGCGTTGCTCTCCGATGCCGGGCACATGGCCGCCGATGTGGTCGCTCTGGGTGCGGCGTTGGTCGCCACTCGGATCGCGACGCGCCCGGACAGCACCGGTCGTCGCACGTTCGGGTCCTACCGCGCCGAGGTCTTCGCCTCCGGCCTCGCGGTGTTGCTGATGCTCGGGGTCTCGGTCTACATCGCGGTGGAGGCCATCGGCCGCATCGGCGACACGGCTGAGATCGCCTCCGGGCCGATGCTGATCGTCGGCGGCATCGGACTGCTGATCAACGTCATCGCCCTGTTGCTGCTGCGCGGAGGAGCAAGCGACAGCCTCAACGTCAAGGGCGCCTACCTCGAGGTCGTCGCGGACACCGTCGGATCCGTCGGTGTCATCGTCGCCGGAGTCATGGTGAGCGCGACCGGCAATGCGTGGTGGGACACCGGGATCGCGTTGGCCATCGCCATCTTCGTTGCCGTCCGTGCCGTCATCCTGGGCCGCGAGGTCCTCAACGTCCTGGGCCAGCACGCGCCGGCGGACATGGCACCGGACGACGTCGAGCAAGCACTGTCGGGCGTCCCGGGTGTCAGCAACGTGCACGACCTGCACGTGTGGACCCTGACCTCCGGGATGAACGTCGCCACCGCGCACCTGATGACCGACGAGGGCGCCGACGCGCACGCCGTCCTGGACAGTGCCCGCACCGTGATGCGCACCGACTTCGGCGTCGAGCACGCCACCCTCCAGGTCGAACCCAACACCCACACCGGATGCAAGGAGGTCACCTGGTGACCGCCTGGACGACCCTCGCCACCCCAGTGAACCGCACTGGGTCTGATGGAGGCTCGGGCTATTGGATTCCGACCAAGGGGTGGTCGGACCGTTGCGTAGCGTAGAACGCTTCCTCGAACTCTGCTGGCGGGACGTCGCCCAGGTAGCCGTGGAGGCGGTCGTGGTTGTGCCAG
>NZ_LT985202.1 GCF_900289115.1 Janibacter massiliensis
GCGACGCCGGAGCCGCGGGGGCGCGGTGAGGCGGGGGAGCGGACGGGCCCGCGCGGCCCGCAGCCGAGCGGCGCCCGGCCCCTGCCCCTGCGGCGGGCAGGGGCGGGGGAGCGGCCGCCCCCCCCGACGCGCGGGCGCCACGCGCGGCGGGCGGCGCGGCCGCGGGGGCGGGCGTGGGCCGCACCGGTCGCCTCGGCGGCACCCGGCTCGTCCGGGACGACGACCGCCGTGCGGGGGTAGCGCTGCTCCTGCTCGATCGACTGCAGCGAACGGGCGAGGTCGATCGCCGTCGGCGGGCGGGACGCCGGGTTCTTGGCCATCGCCTGCGCCAGCAGCCGCTCAAGCGACGGCGGCACGTCGGGGCGCCCGGTCGCCGGCGGCGGGTTCGACCGGATCCGCGGCATGAGCGCGGAGGTGCCGTTGTCACCGCCGGGGACCTCGAACGGGGAGCGGCCGACGAGCAGCTGCCACAGGGTCGCCCCGAGCGAGTAGACGTCGCCGCGCACGTCCCCGTTGCTCTGCCCGAAGAGGACCTCCGGCGGCGCCCAGGGGACGGAGACACCGACGTCGTCGTCCGGCTCCTCCCCCGCGGCGCCACGACCGGCGATGCCGAAGTCCGTGAGGCCGGGCGTGCCGTACTGGCTGACGAGGACGTTCGCCGGCTTGATGTCCCGGTGGAGGATCCCCGCCCGGTGGGCCGTCTCGACCGCGCTCGCGAGCTGGACGCCCGTGCGCAGCACCTCTTGGACCGGGAAGCGCTCGGCCCGGGCCCGCGCCGCGAGGTTCGGCGGCGGGTAGTACTTCATGACCAGGTAGGGCCGCCCGTCCTCGGTCGTCCCGGAGCTGAACACCTGGACGATGAACGGGTGGTCCGACAGCTCGGCCATCGTGTCGGCCTCGTCGTTGAACTGCCGGATGATCGAGGGCGTCATCCCGTCCGTCTTGAGGACCTTGACGGCGACCCGCATCCGCGGCATCTGCTGCTGGTACAGGAAGACGTCGGCGTAGCCGCCCGCGCCGAGCGGCTGGACGTAGTCGAGGCCCGTGATGCGGGGCGGGACGGTCGTGCTCATCGGTCGATCAGGGCCCGATCTCGTAGGTGGCCGACACCTGCTCGGCGATGACGACGACCGTCCCGGGCTCGATCGGCACCTGGTCGCCGGGGCTGAGGCGGAACGGCGGCTGCCCGGGAAGGGCGACCGTCGTGCCGTTCGTCGACCCGAGGTCGCGGACGAGGACGTGCCAGCCGTCGAGGACGAGCTCGGCATGGTTGCGCGAGATGTCGCTGTCGGGGCTCGGCAGCTTGACGGCGTGCGGGCGCTGGTGGAGCGGGAGGTCGGGCGCTGGCTTGGGCGAGCGACCGAGGATGACGCCCCGGTCGAGCGTGACGACGTCACCGGTCGACAGGCGCAGGGTGCCCAGCGGCGGTCGCGGGGTCTCGAAGGGTTCCTGCGGCGCGATGTCCCGGCCGCACGTGCGGCAGGTCGACGCGTGCGGGGCGCTCGAGTGGCCGGCCGGGCAGAGGACGGCGAGGACGACCGGCCCGGCGGGCTGGTCGGTCTGGCCACCTGCGGCCGGCTCGTGGCCGTAGGGCGGAGGCTGGGGCGCTCCGGCGTACGGCCCCGGCGCGGGGTACTGATCGGGTGCCGCGGCCGCGGGGTGCTGCTCGGCTCCGGTGGCCGCGGGGTCCCAGGGGTGCGGCTGGGCGACGTACCCGGGATCGGCGATCGGCGGGTTCGGGGCGTCGGGCAGCGGGGCACCGCCCTCACCGGCCCACGGGATGACGGAGATGAGGCCCGGGACCTCGGGTTCCGTCTCGGCGGACGGCGGCAGGTCGCCCGGCTCGTTCGCGGGCGCAGCGCCGTGCGGCGGCGCGGTCTCGTACGGGTAGCCCGGGCCCGCGGGCATCGGGTCCTGGCCGGGGGCGCCGAAGCCACCGGGGAACGGCGGCGGCGGGACGGCCTGGCCCGGACCCCCGGGTGCGGGTGCGACCGGCGCCGACGGCGCGGGCTCCGGCTGGAACGGGAGCTCCGGCTCCTCCACGGGCATGAGCGTGGGGTTCGCCGTCGCGGCGGGCCCGCCGTCGAAGCCGCCCGCTGCGGCCACGGAGCCGCCGTCGACGGCGACCGGCTGCTCGTCGACCATCTCCGGTCGGGCTCCGGTCGCCCCGAACAGGTGGTCGTAGGAGGGCAGGTCCTCGTCCTCGGACTGCTCCTGCGGGTCGGCGGTCGGCGTCGACGCCGAGGCGGCCGGCGGAGCGGGTGGCGCGACCGCAGGGGCAGGGGCCTCGGCGTCGAC
>NZ_LT985203.1 GCF_900289115.1 Janibacter massiliensis
GTCATCGGGTGGTTCCCTTCGGGTGTCGGGTGGGTGGCTGGAAGCGGAGGACGGTGGACCCGGACGGGACGGGTCTGGTCTTCGGTGCGGCGAGGTGGGGCGGGACAGCCCGGGCGGCGGCGATCGCGGCGCGCTCCGCGTCGATCGCGGATGCCACGAGGGACGGCGGCAGCACGGGCCCGGTGTCCTGGTGGGTCAAGAC
This sequence comes from Janibacter massiliensis, assembly GCF_900289115.1. GTDB lineage: Bacteria > Actinomycetota > Actinomycetes > Actinomycetales > Dermatophilaceae > Janibacter_A > Janibacter_A massiliensis. Next base: position 203 of record NZ_LT985203.1, read on the forward strand.
TGGGCTCCTCGCGCGGTGACGAGCTCGGCGACGCGGATCTCGGTGGCCGCGTCGCGGAGCGCGACCAGCGCCGTCGCGAGGGGCGCGCACGCGGCGGCCGCGGCGTGGTGAGAGCCTGCGTCGTGCAGCGCGGTTGTGGCCTCAGCGATGACGTTGTCCAGGCACGTCCGGATCACGGCCAGGTCCGGGACTGTGGGGGTGACCGTCATGCGACGCGCTCCACCGTCAGCGGGCGGACGACCGAGCTGTCCAGGTCCGGGATGTGCGGGCACACGATCGGGTCGGACTGCGACGAGCGGACCACCCACGACCCGCACGAGCAGCGCGTGATCCGGTCCAGGACCCGCCGCTGACGCCGGGAAAGACCGTCGGGGCCGCGGCGGTGCTCGCTGCGGCGGGTCATCGGGTGCCCCCGGTCCTGTCGGCGAGCCAGCACGCCGCGCACAGCAGGGCCATCCCGAGCAGGCACGTCTGCGGCGGGATGGCGGTCATGAGGTCCATCACGACCGGTCACCCCCAGCGCGGCGGCGCGGGCGGTGCGCCTCGGCCAGGACAGCCGCGAGACGCTGCCGATCGAGGCGGCGGACCCGGGCCGGGCGGCCGTTGTTGTTGCTCTTCGAACCCGCGGTCGTGGTCCACCCGATCGACACGAGCACCCCACGCGCCGCGAGCGCGTTGACGGTGGCGCCGATGGTGGCCGGGTAGACGGTGGACTGGCCGTTGCCGTCGGTGAGCCTGGTGCGGAGTTGGTTGGGGTCGACGCGGTCGTTGTCGGCGTCGGCGGTCGCGATGATCGCGTTGATGACCCGGGCGCGGTCGGCGGCGTGGATCGGGTCGCCGTCGATGAGGGCGAGGAGGCTCGCGGTGGTCTGGTCGACCGGCGCCCACGCCGGGGCTGTGGTGTGGTGGTCGAGGTGGAGCGGTTCCTGGCCGGGGACGTGCTCGTGGGCCGGGAACTCCGCGGTCGTCGTGGTGGTCATCGGTCACTCACCCCGGACCATGAACACCGGCCAGGCGAGGACCTCGTCGGCAACGCCGTCCGCGAGGGTCAGCGTCTCCACCGGGTCTGTCGCGGTGACGCACCACACCGCTGTCGACGGGACACCGATCGCGGACAGGCCGACCGACGCGAGGAACGGTTTCCCGTCAGCGTCCATGCCCGCGCCGTGCCGGGTCGTCCGCACGTCGTCCAGGCCGTGGGACGTCAGCCAGTCCGCGAGCTCGGTGGCGTCGCCGATCATGTCGATGGTGGGGAGGGTGACGTCGCTCATCGGGCCACCTCCACGAAGCGCCCGGTGTAGGAGCGGCCGTCGGCGATCGCGGTGACGAGTTCCTCGACCTCGTAGCGGGCGCCCGGGTCGGCGGCCGCGGCCTTGACCAGGTCGTGGCCGTACTGGACCGCGGCGGGCCCGTGGACCGCTCCGCCGGTGAAGTTGACGACGGCGCTGGTCGCACCAGAGCCGAACCCGGCGCGCCACACCGCGGAGAGCTGGTCCACGGTGACCGTCCGGAGCTGCGGCGGCGGTGGCGCGTCGAGGTCCACCGCGGGGGCCGTGGGGGTGTCGAGCCACCGGTACAGGTCCGCCGAGCGGTCCGCGACCGTGAGCGCGGCCCGGGCCCGGGCGGTGGCGACCTCGAGGCGCGCCTGCTCATTGCTCGGGACCCACCGGAGGCGAGCCGCGCGGGCGACGCGGGCGCGGAGCGCGGCGGCGAGGTCGGGGTCTGAGGCCAGCCCGCGGGCGGGGGAGCCGTCACCGGCGCGGGACGCCTTCACGACGAGCCGGTCGATGTGCCTGGCGAGGGACCTGCCGCTGCCTCTTATACTCATCTCCGAGCCCACGCGACGGGCTCCCGGGCCGACTCGGCGCTACGGAGGGACCGGGCATGGGCAAGGACGTCGACGTCCAGAGCTACACGCGCGAGGATCGGCAGCGCCACCGGGAGAAGGTCCACCAGAACCTCGACGTGTTCGA
>NZ_LT985204.1 GCF_900289115.1 Janibacter massiliensis
CTGTTTCGGCGGGGGCGTCAGTGGTGTATAGGCGCCCGCCCCGGCGCGGGGCCGGTGCGTCGGCCCGGCGCGGGGGACGGCCGCGCGGGGTGGTCGGGGGTCGTCACGGGGTCACCCTCTCACCGACCCGGCCACCCCGGCCGGGTCGGTGAGAGGGTGGCCGGGTGCGGATCGCCCTCGTCTCGGACTGCTACCCGCCGCGGCTCGGCGGCATCGAGGCGCAGGTCCACGACCTCGCGGGACGCCTGGTCGGTGCCGGGCACGAGGTCGAGGTCGTCACGGCGACCCCGGACGGCGGGGGAGCCCGGACCGTCGTCGAGGGCGGGGTGGTCGTCCACCGGGTGACGCTCCCGCTGCCCGGCGGTCTTCCGGTGAACCCGGCGGCGCGGCGGGTCGTCCGCCCCCTCCTGCGCGAGGGCCGGTTCGACGTCGTCCACGCCCACATGGGGGTGATCAGCCCGGTCGCCACCGACGTGGCGTTCCTCGCCCAGGAGCTCGAGCTGCCGCTCGTCCTCACGTGGCACTGCCTCCACGGGCCGTGGGCGCCGGCGCTCCGGGCGGCGGGCCATGCCCGCCGATGGGCGGAGCGGGGGGCGCTGCTCACCGCGGTGTCCACCGCTGCGGCTCTCGACCTGGCGCGGGTCACGGGACCGGGGGTGCCGATCGAGGTCCTGCCCAACGGGATCGACGGCGGGTGGTGGCGGGTCGGTGCGCCCGGGCCGACGGCGCGGCGGGAGGGTCCGTTGCGGGTCTCTCTCGCGATGCGGCTCGCCGCGCGCAAGCGGCCGCACGCGGCGGTGCGCATCATCGCCGCGGCCGACCGAGGGACCCGGGCAGGTCTGCCGGGCGCGCGCGGCGCGCCGGCCGGCGTCCGGGCGACCGTGGCGGGGGCCGGGACGGGGCGAGCGCTGCTTGCGGCGCACACGGCGCGGACTGACACACCGGTGGCGCTCGCGGGCCGGCTCGACCGACCCGGGCTGCGCGCGCTCTTCCACCGCAGCGACGTCCACCTCGTCACCGCCCGGGCGGAGGCGTTCGGCATCGCCGCGCTCGAGGCCCGCTCGAGCGGGCTGCCGGTGCTCGCGCTGCGGCGGACCGGGGTGGCGGACCTCGTGCGGGACGGGGTCGACGGGCTGCTCGTCGACGATGACGCCGGGCTCGTCGAGGCCCTCGTCGCCGTGGCGCGGGACGACGGTCTGCGGGTCCGGCTGACGGAGGGCGCGCTGGCCCGCCCGGCTCCGCACGACTGGTCGGTGGTCCTGTCCGACCACGAGCGAACCTACGCGCGGGTAGCCCACCCGGGATCGAGCCCACCCTCCGGCGGCGGCAGGATGACCCCGTGAGCGTGACGATCCGCGCCGTCGACCGCGACGGCCTCGAGCTGTGCACCGTGCCCCTGCCCCACGGGGGAGACCCGCGTGCGGTGCTCGACCACTGCGGGTACACGTGGCTGGGCGTGAAGCGAGCGTGGTTCGGGGAGGATGGCCGGCTGGTCATCGAGGCGGTCGCGGGGGACAGGCCCACGCCGGAGCCGACGACCGGGCCGACCTCACCGCCGGTCGAGAGCGACGAGGACGTCCGCCTGGCGCCCGGTGAGCTGCCCCGGGTCCGGCAGCGGATCGCGGCCTACGCGCTCGTGGAGACCGAGCGCGGGGTGCTGCTGACCGAGCTGTCGGAGAAGGTGCGGGCGGCCGCGGGCCGGTGGACCCTTCCCGGTGGCGGGCTCGACGAGGGCGAGGACCCGCGGACCGGGCTCATCCGCGAGGTGTGGGAAGAGACCGGCCAGCACGTGACGGACATCGAGCTCGTCGACGTGCGGACGGGGCACTGGGTCGGGGTCGCACCCGACGGGCACGTCGAGGACTTCCACTCGGTGCGGCTGGTGCACACGGCGCGGTGCGCCGAGCCGACGGACGCGGTCGTCCACGACCTCGACGGCTCGACGTCGGCCGCGGCCTGGGTCCCCCGCACCCAGCTGGAGGACTACCCCCTCGCCCCCATGCTCGAGGACACCCTGACCACCTGGCTCTCGCACCTCCCCACCCCCTGAC
>NZ_LT985205.1 GCF_900289115.1 Janibacter massiliensis
CCCGTGGACCCTCCACCCGCCCCCGTCAGGGATCCGCCCGATCTTCTTCACGTCCACGTGCACCAGCACCCCGGCACGGGAGCGCTCGTAGCGCACCGCGGTGCTCTTGGACGAGCGGATCACCTGCCCGGTCACCGGGTCGCACTCACGCAGGTAAGGCACGCGGTGCCGGCGCAGGACCGCGCTGACCGTGCGGGCCGGGATCCCCAGCTCTGCGCCGATCCACTCCGGCCCCCGACGCTCGGCCGCGCGCAGCGCCAGCACCCGCTCCTCCACCACCGCCGGGGTACGCCGCGGGCACGACCGCGGCCGGCAGGACCGATCCACCAGACCAGCAGGCCCCTGCAAGCGGTACCGCGCCACCCACCGGTGAGCGCACTGCCGGGAGATCCCCAGCTCCTTGGCCACGTGCGCCACCGGCCGGCCCTGGTCGATGACCCGCTCGATCAGGAACCGCCGGCCGTGGACGTTCAGACGAGCATCAGCGCGGGCCACGAGGGCCTCCTTCGGTTTCGTGAAGACGTCAGACATCTCCACCCAACCGGGGAGGCTCCTCCCATTCCCCACCGGGGCCAGTGTCACCAACCTCTCTGCCGGGTACACCTAGAAGCCAGCCGGTCCATCACGACGACGTGCTTCATCGCGACCTGGCTGGGGATCGCCGGCGCCGTCACCCTCCTGCTGGGCCGAGCCTGCTGTTCCTGCGACGATGAGCCCCATGAGCGAGGAGCACCCACAGACCGCCGACGACCCGACCGGCGAGAACCAGAAGACCACCGACGCCGATGGCGACAGCACCGTCCCGGTCACGACCGACTACAAGTTCCCCACCGACAACCACGGGGAGTTCAGCGGCCAGGGCGGCGATTTCCTGACCACGTGAGTCCTCACCGGCCGCGCTTGACGTCGCAGCCGCCTGGCACGGCTGAATTCATCTGACGTTCACGCGTTAACGTCGGCCCACCGGGCAGCCGAGAGTAATGTGACAGACAGTGACCAAGCGTGTGTCACGTCAATCAACTACTTCGCCACCGCGAAGTTCACAAGGGGGAACCACCACGCGTCTTGGATCGATGCTCGCAACGGTCGCGATCGCCAGTTCGCTTGGGCTCGCAGCGACACCCGCCCACTCCGGAAACGACACTCTCTGTCCCGGTACCACCAAGGCATGCATCTACATCAACCGCAGTTTCCAGGGCCTCATCGCCCGGAAGACCAAGGGACAGCCGACCACGAACACCTCAGCCCCGGAACCGATGTCGTCGTGGGAGAACCCGACCATCCAGAACGGCGCATGGTTCGACGCCCGCGATGGGCGGGGTGACTGCTACAACATGCATCAGCGCACCGAAGTCCGATACGTCGGCGATGCGTACAACGACGACATGATCTCGTGGCGCATGAACGGTGGCTGTTCCTGACCGGCATGGATCCGACGCCGTCGCAGGCTCTTGAGGTCCGCAGCGTCCGCAAGACCTACGGGGAGGGCGAGGCGCAGGTCGTCGCCGTCGACGGGGTGTCGTTGACGGTCGGCGCGGGTGAGTTCGTCGCGCTCATGGGGGCCAGCGGGTGCGGGAAGAGCACGCTGCTG
>NZ_LT985206.1 GCF_900289115.1 Janibacter massiliensis
GTCGACAGACTGGGGGGATGCTCGAGTCAACGCCCCTGCCGCACCCCGTCGTCGGGGGGTCGTTCACCTCGCCCGTCGCGCCCGGGACCGGGTGGCCGGACGACCCCGCCGACGCGACGACCCCGATCGCGACCGCCGCCGCCGACGTCGAGCGGCTGGCCGTGACGGCGAACCCCGCCGAGCTCGCCGCCCGGATCACCACCTGCCGGGCGTGCCCGCGGCTCGTCGCCTGGCGCGAGGAGGTCGCCGTCGCCAAGCGGGCGGCGTTCCGTGACGAGCCGTACTGGGGTCGTCCCGTCCCGGGGTTCGGACCGGTCGACGCCTCGATCCTCATCGTCGGTCTCGCCCCCGCGGCCCACGGCGCAAATCGCACCGGGCGCAACTTCACGGGCGACCGGAGCGGCGACTGGCTCTACCGCGCGCTGCACCGGGCGGGGTACGCGAACCAGCCACAGGCATGGGCGGCAGGGGATGGGCTCGAGCTCCGGGACGTGCGCATCGTCGCCCCGGTCCGGTGCGCACCCCCGCAGAACAAGCCGACGGCGGACGAACGCACGACCTGCGCCCCGTGGCTGGACGCCGACCTCGCGCTGTCCGCCCCGCACGTGCGATCGATCCTCTGCCTGGGCTCGATCGGCTGGGCGGCGACGCTCGCCAGTGTGCGGCACGCCGGCTGGCAGGTCCCGCGACCCTCACCCCGTTTCGGGCACGGCGCTCGGGCGGCTCTGCGCACCCCCGAGGGCCGCGAGGTCACCCTCGCCGGCAGCTACCACGTGAGCCAGCAGAACACCTTCACCGGCCGGCTCACCGAGGCGATGCTGGACGAGGTCATCGGGTCCCTGTGACCCGCCGGGGCGATCAGGTCCAGAAGTAGGCGACAGCCGTGTTCACGAGCGTGAGGACGAGGGCCACCCACGGCAGCGGCGAGGACTCCCCACGCTTGCGCTTGGCCCACGCGATCTCGCAGCAGGCGACGACGGCGACCGCGACGAGGAGCTTGACCCCGACCTTCGCGTGGTTGAGCTCCGCCCCCATCCCCTCGTTGATCCCGACGAGCGCGAGGCCGAGCAGGAGCTGGAGCCGCGCGGCCCACGTCAGCAGCGCGCTCGCCGCACCGCGGTAGACCAGCGGGGCGGCGATGAGAACCACCATGACGATCGTGTGGAGCAGGACGAGAACGGTGTGGAGCGGACCCATGGACGGCAAGCCTAGGGGGCGGCTCCGACATGATCGCGACCGCAGCGGACACGCACCCCCGATCGCGCGCGTCGACGCGTCCGCCGACCGGATCTGCGCGCCATGAGTGACATCTGCGCGCCGAACCCCACGTCCATCTCTCATTCCTTCCTCGCCTTCCCGCTCGGCCCACCCCCCGACGCCCGCTATCCGGCGCGGGGGTCCTCCCCGGCCGCCCTCATGCCCTCGCCGCCCCCTCGGCTCCCCGTCCCCGGGGCCGCCTCGACCCGCTCTCGGCCCCCCCCGCCCGTTCGTCATG
>NZ_LT985207.1 GCF_900289115.1 Janibacter massiliensis
CCCTCCGGTACATCGCTGGTCTTCCTACGCCAGTCGCTCGTCGCCATCCCTGAACACCTCCATGATCGAGGTGTTGCGACGACCAGTTGAATCCGCCGACCGACCCGTGGTCGCTGTGGAAGATCGCTCCTGCCAGAGATCCACGGGTCGCGGCGGCGGCCTTGAGCGCGTCGGCGACGAGGTCGGTGCGGATGTGATCGGCGATGGCCCATCCCACCAGACGGCGGCTGTGGCAGTCGATCACGGTCGCCAGATATAGGTTCCCGCCGCCACTGGCCTCGGACAGCGGCAGGTAGGTGATGTCGCCGACGTAGCGCTGGTTCGGCGCCTCGGCGGTGAAATCCCGTTTCAGCAGGTCAGGAACGACCTGGTCGGCCGGTTCGGGCACCGTCGTGCGGTGCTTGCGCTTCTTGACGTACCCGCTGAGTCCGGCCTCCCGCATCACGCGGGCGACCCGCTTGTGGTTGAGGCGGTCCTCGGGCGCGGCCCCGTCGTTGAGCTCGGCCGTGATCCGCGGGACGCCTTGGGCATCGTCCTCCGCGTGGATGATGCGGATCCGCTCGAGCAGCTCGCCATCGGAAGCGGCCCGCGCGGACCGAGCTGGGGTGCCTGTCTGCCAGGCGTAGTAGGAGGAGCGCTCGATCTCGACGAGCTCGCACAGTCGCTTCACCGGGTAGGTGGTGGAGTTCTCGGCGACGAACTGGAAGCGACTCACCAGCGCGTCTCCCCGGCGAAATACTTCGCGGCCTTCTGGAGGATCTCCCGCTCTGTGGTGAGCTTCGTCGTCTCGGCTCTCAGCTGGGCGTTCTCCGCCTCCAGCCGTGCCACGCGCTGCTCGAGCGGCTCATCAGGATCCGATGTGGAAGCCGTCGGCGCGGACCGCAACGGGCTGTCTGTCAGCGTGCCGTCAGCCGCCGTTTTCTTCCCGGTCCCGTGAGTCTCCAGCCACTGCCGCAGCGTTCCCCGGACGATCCCGAGGTCCTCCGCGATACCGCGGAGCGTCGCTCCCGGAGTCGACTCATACAGGTCGACCGCCTGCCGGCGGAACTCCTCGGAGTAGTTCTTTCTGGCCATGGTTCATGATCTCGCTTCCCCAGCCAATGCTGGAATCAGCGTGTCCACGAACAAGGGTCAGGCCCCACGTGAAGAAGATCGGGCGGATCCCCGACGGGGGCGGGTGGAGGGTCCACGGG
>NZ_LT985208.1 GCF_900289115.1 Janibacter massiliensis
TCGTATCTACACACCCTCATGATCGTCTGCCGCATCAGATGTGTATAAGAGTCATTTTCCCTGCTTCAGCGCCCTGCTCCTACCTGCCCGCCTCTCTAGTCGTCGGCAGCGTCAGATGTGTATAAGCGGCCGGCGCAGGAGGCGGGGTTGGCGGCTCCGACGAGCCCGGACGGCGGCGGGTTGCGTCTGGTCGAGGACGGTGGGGACGGGGCCCGGGACGGGCAGACGGGGCCCGGTGCCCCGGGGGCGCCGGTGACGGTGTCGGCGACGGGTCGGGCGCAGCTGGCCGGGGCGATCTCGCGGGAGCACGTGGATGTGATCCAGCGAGCCCTGGCCGATCTGCCGGACCATCTGGGGTCGGAGGATCGGGAGCGGTGCGAGGCGGAGCTGATCGCCCTGGCGCGGGGTCGGGGGCCGCGGGACCTGCGGCGGGCCGCGGCGCGGGTCCTCGAACGGGTCGGGCGCCCGACCGTGGAGGTCGACGCGCACGAGCACGCCCAGGCCGCCAGCAGCGAGGACCGGGCCTGGGAGGAGTGCTCGTTCTGGATCCGGGACAACGGCGACGGGACGATGCACGGCCAGTTCACCGTCCCCACCCTGGCCGGGACCACCTTGCGGACCATCCTCGCGGCGAGGGCCTCACCCCGCCGCACCGACACCCGCCGGGCCGCTGCCCCCGGAACGGGCGCCCACGGGACCGGCGCCCACGGGACCGGCGCCCACGGGACCGGCGCCCACGGGACCGGCGCCCGTGGGGGGGGTGATGGCGGGCCGGGCGAGCAGGGGCGGGCGTGCCCGGCGTGGCTGGACCCGGACCTCGACCCCCGGACCCGTCAGCTGGCACGTCAACGGCGGCACGGCCAGGACCTGGCGACGCTGCTGATGCGGCTGCCGACCGACCACCTCCACGACAAGACCGCCGCGACCGTGCTGGTCACCACCGGCCTGAGCGACCTGCAGGACGAGACGACCGCGGTGGCATCCACCCCGACCGGGCACACCCTCACCGCCGGCGAGGCCCGCCGGG
>NZ_LT985209.1 GCF_900289115.1 Janibacter massiliensis
GCCCCTGGCCCCCCCGGCGTCAGCGGCGGTGACGACGACCGGCGGCTTCGACGTCGTGCGGGAGACGGCGCTGCGCACCGGCGACATCCGGCGCCGGACCACCGCGCGGATCGGCCCGTGGACGGCGGGAGCAGGGGACGTGGCCGCGCTCACCGGGCGCAGCGGCGCCGGGAAGTCGACGGTCCTCGCGGCCCTGGCGGGCTCGGTGGCGGAGGTCGTCGGTGATCCGCCGCGGACCGGCGACGCAGACCCGCGCGACCTCGACAGCCGCGCCCTCGCTGCGCGGGTCGGGTGGGTGCCGCAGTGGACCGGGGCCGGTCTCGTCGCCCGCAGCGTCCTCGACGAGATGCTGGTGACGACCCGAGCCGTGACCCCCGAGAACGAGCTCGTCGCTCGCGAGCAGGCCGTGACCCTGCTCGAGGCCGTCGGCCTCGGTGGGCGCGCCGAGCAGGACGCGATCACCCTTTCCGGCGGCGAGCAGCGCCGGCTCGCCGCCGCCGCCGCCGTGCTGCACCGACCCGGGGTCGTCCTGGCCGACGAACCGACCGCCGGGCTCGACCGCCGGGCGTGGTCGGCGGTCACCGGGGTCCTCTCCGGGCACGCGCGGGCCGGGGGATCGCTCGTCGTCGCGACCCACGACCCGGCGCTGGTCGCCATCGCCGGCTCGGTGACCCGGATCGACCCAGTACCCCCGCCGGCGGTCCCTTAAACCCACCCCCGGCCCCAGGAGACGAACCCCCCCCTCGTATGCGTCCTTCGCGTGGAAAAAAAAACCAGCACCCTCGGCTCTTTCATATCTGCCGGTATGCTGTCCGTCAGCCTCCTGGTCCAGGCCGC